>NZ_LMFG01000001.1:0-2622242 GCF_001426725.1 Cellulomonas sp. Root137
CCAACGAGGCCGACGCCAACGCCGGTCGCAAGTTGCTGTCCTGGGTCCGCGAGGCCGGCTTCGACCACGCGGGTGCGCAGGTCGGTGGACAGCCGGGCGAGCTCGCCCACGGCCTGACCCATCTGACCGAGCACCTCCGAGGACGACGCCGCCGAGGACGCGACCCCGCCGATGTTCACCGCGATCTCCCCCGACCCCGTCGCCGCCTCCGCCACACCCCGCGACATCTCGTTCGTCGTCGCGGTCTGCTCCTCGACCGCCGAGGCGATCGTCAGCTGGTAGTCGTTGATCGAGGCGATGATCGCCGCGATCTGCCCGATCGCCGCCACCGCCCCCGTGGTGTCCGCCTGGATCGCCTCCACCCGCCGCGCGATGTCCTCCGTCGCCCGCGCCGTCTCCGACGCCAGCTCCTTGACCTCCCCCGCGACCACCGCGAACCCCTTGCCGGCCTCCCCCGCACGCGCCGCCTCGATCGTGGCGTTCAACGCCAACAAGTTCGTCTGCTCCGCGATCGACGTGATCGTCTTGACCACGTTCCCGATCTGCTGAGACGACTCCCCCAACCGGGCCACCTGATCGTTCGCCGACTCCGCCGCCGCCGTCGCCTGACCCGCCACCTTCGCCGCCAGGTTCGCGTTCTGCGCGATCTCCCGGATCGAGGCACCCATCTGCTCCGCACCCGCCGCCACCGCCTGCACGTTGCGCGACACCTGCTCCGCCGCMGCMGCCACCACACCCGCCTGCGCCGACGTCTCATCCGACCCCGCCGCCACCTGGTCCGACGACGCCGACAGCTCCTCCGCCGCCGCCGCCACCGTCTCCGAGGTCTCCACCACACCGGCCAGNGACGTCTCATCCGACCCCGCCGCCACCTGGTCCGACGACGCCGACAGCTCCTCCGCCGCCGCCGCCACCGTCTCCGAGGTCTCCACCACACCGGCCAGGGTGCGCTGGAGCGAGTCCTGCGCGATGGTCAGCGAGCTGGCCATGCGACCGATCTCGTCGCGGCTGTGCACGTCGGCGCGCAGGGTGACGTCACCGCGGGCCAGCGCCTCGAGCGACCCCTGCACGCGCTGCACCGACCTCCGGATGGCCCCGGCGACGACGGCGCCGAGCGCGGTGACCCCGATGATCGCCAGCAGGAGGGTCGCGATGAGCACGGTCGAGGCGCGGTCCGCCTCGGTGCGCGCCTCGTGCGCGATGCTCTCCGCGTACTCGTCGCCGGCGAGCGCCGCCGCGTCGAGCGCGTCCACGTAGGTGGACTTCAGCGGCTCGGTGACGTCGTTCAGCACCTGCTCGTACAGGGCGGTGTCGCCGCTCGTCGCGGCCGGCACCAGCTGCTCGTCGCGGGCGGCGCGCCAGGCGTCGAAGCCGGTGCGGAAGTCGGCCCACGTGGGCACCACGTCGCCGCCCGCCGCCTCGAACTCCGCGATGGCCGCGTCGATCTCGGCGTCGTTGTCCACCTGCTCCTGGAGCCAGTGCTCCTGGGCCTCGGGGCTGCGCGTCGCGCCCAGCTGGGCGACGATCATGCGGGCCTTGAGCTGGTCCTGGTGGACCGTGCTCAGCGGCGCCATGATCGTCGTCACGGTCGTCGAGAGCTCTTCGGTCTGGCCCGCCATCTGCTCCATGGTGATCAGCGCGTAGACGCCGGACCCCGCGGACGTGATCGCGAAGATCGCGGTGAGGGCGAGGATCTTGGTGCGGACGGACCGGTCGGCGAACCACGCGCCACGGCGCGTCGTCCGGCCCTCGGCCGCGGGCTGGGTCGTCGACATGGGGTGCCTCTCTTCGCGCATGACCCCCGGTGGGCCTGCACTCCGCCGATCGGTCGGCACGCCCCTGCGGTGAGCAGTCAGCCGGGTGAAGACCCGGACAATTGACTTGCCCCAGGCATGCGTCAGGCCGCGGCGGCCTGGTCGACGTCGAGCACCAGCAGCAGGCCCGCCTCGAGCTTGTGGGCGCCCAGGATGAGCGGGCGCAGCGCGGCGTCGAGCGTGTCGGGGGGTCCCTCGAACGAGCCCGGGCCTACCTCGACCACGTCACCGATCTCGTCGACCAGCAGGCTGACGGGCTCGCCGTCCACCTGGACCACGACCATCATCGGCTCGGTCAGGTCGGCGCGGCGGGACAGTCCCAGCCGGGTGCGCAGGTCGATCGTGAGGACCACCTGGCCACGCAGGTTCACCAGGCCGGCGACCGTCGGCGGCGCCAGCGGCACCCGGGTACGGGCGTGCGAGCGCAGGGCCTCCTGCACACGCACCACGTCGATCCCGTAGAGGCTGCCGTCCAGCGTGAACGTCACGTACTGGCTCATCGTGCGGCTCCCACCAGGTCGGGGTGCCCGGGGAGTCCGGCGAGCTCGTCGAGCTCGTCGGACGACGTCGGTGCGGTGTCGTAGAAGGCGTGGTCGGCCGCGAGGATCGCGGTCCGGACGTCGAGCAGCTCGGTGACGCGCTCGCCGAGGACCGTCGAGCCGACCAGGCCGTGGTCCTCGATGTCCGAGTGGCGCGTGACGTCGTCGTCGACGATGTCGACGATCTCGTGCACCACCAGGCCGACGCTGCGTCCGGCCCGGCTGTAGACGACCACCAGCAGCTCCTCGCCCAGCTCGTCGCCGTAGCCGCCGAGGACGCGGTCGAGCCGGGCCAGCGGCAGGATCGTCCCGCGGTACTGGACCACCTCGCGCCCCCCGACGAGCTCCACGTGCGCGGCCCTGACATGCTCCAGGCGGGCCACGGACGCGAGCGGCATGGCCACCCGACGACCACCGCCGATGCCGACGACGAGCACCTGCTCCATCGGAGCGGTACGCGTGGCAGCCTCCTGCGCACGCCGGGCGGCCTCGGCGCTCACCTGCTCCAGCACGCCGACCAGCGCACGACGCGCGATCGCCTGCACGTCGAGGATGAGCGCGACGCGCCCGTCCCCGAGCACGGTGGCCCCTGCGTACGCGCCGATGGACTTCAGTCGCGCCGACAGCGGCTTGACCACGATCTCCTCGGTGTTGAGCACCCGGTCCACCAGCAGCCCGAAGCGCTGGTGGTCCGCCTGCACGACCGCGATGACGCTCGAGCCCTCCGTCGGGCCGTCCTCCACGCCGAGCACCGACGCGAGCGAGACCAGCGGCAGCAGCTCGCCGCGCAGCCGGTAGACGGGGGCGGCGTGCACGTACTCGATCCCGGAGCCCGAGCGCTGCCCGTCCAGGGCGACGAGCTCGAGCAGGTTGACCTGCGGCACGGCGTACAGGTCGCCCGAGCACTCGACCGTGAGCGCCGGCATGATCGCCAGCGTCAGCGGGATGCGCAGGCGCCACACGGTGCCGCGGCCGACGGTGGAGTCCACGTCGACGGTGCCGCCGATCGCCTCCACCTTGGTGCGGACGACGTCCATGCCGACCCCGCGGCCGGACACGTTGGTGACCGCCTCGGCGGTGGAGAAGCCCGGCAGGAAGAGCAGCTGGAGCAGCTCGGCGTGGCTGACCGCCGCGAGCTGGTCCGCGGTGCGCAGGCCCTTCTCGACGGCCTTGGCCGCGACCCGCTCGGGGTCGATGCCCCGACCGTCGTCGGCGACCTCGACCACGACCTGGCCGCCCGCGTGGTACGCCCGCAGCGACAGCACGCCCCGGGGCGCCTTACCGGCGGCGACGCGCGCGTCGGAGGGCTCGATCCCGTGGTCCACGGCGTTGCGCACCAGGTGGGTCAGCGGGTCCTTGACCGCCTCCAGCAGGCTGCGGTCCAGCTCGGTGTCGCCACCGGTCATCTCCAGCTGCACCTCGCGACCGCACGCGGCCGCCAGGTCCCGCACGATCCGCGGCATCTTGGACCACACGTGCTCGATGGGCTGCATCCGCGTCTTCATGACGCCCTCCTGCAGCTCGCCGGCGATGAGGTTGAGGCGCTGCGCCGACCGCGCGAGGTCGACGTCGTCGGTCCCGGAGGAGAGACGGCTGATCTGGTTGCGCGCGAGGACCAGCTCGCCCACCTGACGCATGAGCGCGTCCAGCAGCTCCACGTCCACGCGGATGGAGGTGTCGGCCGCGCTGCGCAGCGCGCCGACCTCCTCGGGCAGGTGCTCGGCGACGGGTGCGGCGGGCTGGGTGGGGAGGACGGGGGCGGGCGGCTCGGGCACGGCGGTGCGCGCGACGATGATGCTCGGCGCGGGCGCGACGACGGGCTCGGCGACGGGCTCAGGCGCGGGTGTGGGCTCGGGGACGATAGCCGTGCGTCCGTCGCGGACCGCCTCGACCGCCGTGATGACGGCGTCGACGCTCACGTCACCCTCGGTGCCGTCGGCCTCGATCGCGGCGAGGATCTCGCGCACGACGTCGGTGAGGCGCAGGAGCACGTCGGTGGTCGGCTGGTCCATGGACCGGCGCCCGTCGCGGAGCTCGACCAGCAGGTTCTCACCGGCGTGCGCGACGCGCTCCAGGCGGCCGAACGCGAGGAACCCGCTGGTGCCCTTGATCGTGTGGATGGTCCGGAAGATGCTGCTCAGCAGCGGACGCGACCCGGGCGACTCCTCGAGCGCCACGAGGTCGCGGTCCAGCTGGTCGAGGTTCTCGTAGCTCTCGACCAGGAACTCACGGACGATCTCGTCGACGTCCTCCACGGTGTCCTCCCGCCCGCCGTGGACCTCGCGTCCCCGGCGTCCGACCTCATCGGTCGGTCGGCGGGGTTCCTGAGGGGTCCGGCTGGGCCGGGGCGGGTGACACGAGGCGCCGCAGGGCCGCGGCCGTCCGGTCGTCCGCGGCGACCGCGTCCACGTTGGCGGCGGTGAGGGCGTCCAGCACCTCCGCGCGGTGCACACGCACGTGCCGGGGAGCGTCGATCCCGATGCGCACGCCGTCGCTGCGGACCTCGATGACCGTGACGACGATGTCGTCACCGATCACGAGCCGTTCCCCCACGCGACGGCTGAGCACGAGCATGCGGTGACCCTACCCCGCGATCCCCCGTGCACCGCGAGGCGCCTCGCCCGCAGGTCCGAGGGCCTGCCCCAGCGCCGCGGCCCAGGCCACGGTGGTCGCGGGCACGCCGTCGACCCAGGCGACCGGCACACCCAGGTCCAGCACGGTGCCGGGCTGGGCCGTGTCGAAGAGCCCGCGCACGGCGACCGCGTCGACACCGCCCTCGCCACCCACCTGGGCCATCCACGTCGCGGCGTCGACCGTCTTGGTCCGCGCGTCGACCACGGCCCACACCTGGTCGGCTCGGGCCGCGCGCAGAAGTGCTGCGGCATCGGCCCGGTCCGCCGGGTCAGGCCCCACGGCGATCGCGACGATCCCCGGGTGCGGTGCGAGCGTCGCCCGCTCGCGCCAGGTGGACAGCTCGTGGGCGCCCGCGGCCCGCGCCAGGCCGGTGGACCTGCCCGCGCGCGCACCGGTCGCCACCACGGCGGAACGCTCGAGGCGCAGCCGCTCGGCGAGCAGGAGGGCCACGGCATCGACGTCCTCCTGGGTGCCGACCACCGCGATCACCTGTCCCGCCCCGCGCGGGGCGACCGGCGCGGCGGGCACGCGGGCGAGCACCGAGGGGAGGGTCAGCGGCTCGCCGCCGAGCAGCCGGTCCGGCACGCCCAGGGTGCGCAGCGCGACCCGCAGCGGGTCCTCGGGGGCAGGCGCCGGGATCTCGATGTCGGCAGGCTCCGGAGTTCCGGCCATGGACCGCATCTGGTCCAGGATCGCCGCGAACGAGGGGTCTCCGGTGGAGACGGTGGGACCTGTGGGCCCGGGACCGACCTCGGCGGTCGAGCCGTCCGGCAGTGCGTCGGAGGCGTCGGCAGCGTCGAGCAGGGCCTCGATGCCGGCGGCGGGTGCCATCGGCGCGCGGCGGGCACGGGGGCGAGCGGCGGGCGGCTCGGGCACGTCGACCGTCAGCTCGAACCGCTCCCGCGCGAAGAAGCCCGCGACCCCGCCGCTGCGCACCCGCTCGGCGCTGATGATCCGCGCCCCGGGACCCAGCTCGTCGCGCACCTGCGCCATGAGCCGCGCCAGGTCACCGCCCTCAAGCAGCAATCGCGTGGCCACCGCTCACCGCCCCGACGGTCTCCACCAGGGCGCCCACGCCCGTGACCTCGGCGTACGAGAGCACGGGCAGACGCGGCAGGCCCATCGCGACCAGGCGGCGCAGGGCGGGCCGGATGGCGGGCGCGCAGGCCAGCACGACCGTCCGGCCGTCCTGCTCGGCCGTCGCCACCGCGTCGCGCAGCTGCGCGAGCACCGACTCGAGCCGGGCCGGGTCGACCAGCAGGTGCGTGCCCTGCTCGCCCGGACGCAGCGACTCGACCAGCTGCTGCTCGAGCACGGCGTCCAGCGTGATCGCGCGCAGCGAGCCGTCCTGCACGTACAGCGAGCCGAGCGCCGGGCCCAGCGCCGCGCGGGCGGCCTCGACCAGGCCCTCGGGCTCGGTGCTGACGCGCGCCCGTAGGGTCAGCGACTCGTAGATCCGGCCCAGGTCGCGGATCGGCACCTCCTCGGCCAGCAGGCCCTGGAGCACCCGCTGCACCTCGCCCAGGCTCAGCAGGGTGGGGATGAGCTCTTCGACCACCGACGGGTTGACGCGCTTCACGCCCTCGGTGAGCACCCGCACGTCCTCGCGGCCCAGCAGCCGGGCGGCGTGCTGGCTGATGAGCGCGCCCAGGTGGGTGATGAGCACGGACACCCGGTCGACGACGGTCGCGCCGGACATCTCCGCCGCGTGCCGCAGCTCCGACGGGATCCACTTGCCCGGCAGGCCGAAGACCGGCTCGTGCACGGTGGTGCCGGGCAGGGATCCGAGGTCGTCACCGAGCGCGAGCATCCGCCCCGCGGGCGCCTCGCCCCGGCCGACCTCGACGCCCGCGATGCGCACCACGTAGGTCGAGCGCGGCAGGTCGACGCTGTCCCGGGTGCGCACGGGCGGCACGACGATCCCCAGCTCGAGGGCGGTCTTGCGCCGCAGGCCACGCACGCGGGCGAGCAGGTCCTGGTCCGGTCCGGAGCCGACGAGGTCGACCAGGTCCGGCGCCAGCAGGATCTCGAGCGTGTGCACGCGCATCTGCTCGATGAGCTGTTCGGGGCTGTCGCTGGCCGGCGCGGTCGCGGCGGTGACCGCACCGGCCTGCTCGGCGGCCGACTCCTTGGCCTCGGTGGCGCGGGACCGCTGCGCCACGAGCAGGAGCGCGGCGCCCACCAGGAGGAACGGCAGCTTCGGCATCCCCGGCAGCAGGGCCAGCGCGATGGCGCCGACACCCGCGATCACCAGCGCGGTCCGGGACTGGCCCAGCTGCTTGGCCGCGGCGGTGCCCATGTCCCCCTCGGCCGTGGCGCGCGTGACCACGATGCCCGTGGACACCGAGAGCAGCAGCGCGGGGATCTGGGTGACCAGGCCGTCGCCGATGGTCAGCAGGCTGAACCGCTGCAGCGACTCCGCCGGGGACATGCCCATCTGCAGCATCCCGATGGCGAACCCGCCCACCAGGTTGATGACCGTGATGATGATGCCGGCGATCGCGTCACCCTTGACGAACTTGGACCCGCCGTCCATGGCGCCGTAGAAGTCCGCCTCCGCAGCGACGTCCGCCCGCCGCTGCCGCGCCGTGTCCTCGTCGATGAGCCCCGAGTTCAGGTCGGCGTCGATGGCCATCTGCTTGCCGGGCATGGCGTCGAGCGTGAACCGCGCCCCGACCTCCGCCACGCGGCCGGCGCCGTTGGTGATGACGACGAACTGGATCACCACGAGGATCAGGAAGATCACCAGGCCGATGACGAGCGAGCCGCCGACGACGATGTGCCCGAACGCGTCGATGACCTGACCCGCGTACCCGTCCCGGAGCACCAGCCGGGTCGAGGCCACGTTGAGCCCCAGCCGGAACAGGGTGAACACCAGGATCAGCGACGGGAACACCGAGAAGTCCAGCGGTCGCTTGACGTACATGCTGGTGAGCAGGATGACCAGCGACACCGTGATGTTGATCGCGATGAGCACGTCGAGCAGGGCGGCGGGCAGCGGCACCACCAGCATCAGGACGATGCCCACCACACCGGCGGGCACGGCCATCTGGGCGACGGAGCGGTTCTTCATCAGGACCCTTGCTTCTCGGACGAGGAGGCGGACGGGGCCGGCGGGCGGGGTGCCCGGGCCGGCCGGCGGGCGGCGCGGGCCGTGGACCGGTGGTCGGTGGTGTCGTCGGCCGGGAGCGTGGAGCCGCCGGGGACGCGGTGCTGGCCGGCGCCTGCGCCACGGCGACGCAGGGCCATCACGAACGCGAGGACCCGGGCGACCGCGGTGAACAGGTGGGCCGGGACCTCCTGGCCCAGCTCGCACGCGGCGTGCAGGGCGCGCGCCAGCGCGATGTCCTCGACCATCGGCACCCGGCGCTCGGTCGCCTCGGCGCGGATGCGCGCCGCGACCGCGCCGGCCCCCTTGGCGACGACCTTGGGTGCTCCCGAGCCTGGCTCGTAGCGCAGCGCGACCGCCACGTGGGTCGGGTTGACCAGCACGACGTCGGCCGTGGCGACCTCCGACATCATCCGGTTGCGGCTCATCGAGAGCTGCTTGGACCGGATGGCGCCCTTGAGCATGGGGTCGCCCTCGGTGCGCTTGTTCTCCTCCTTGATCTCCTGGAGGGTCATCCGCGTCTGCTTGCGGTTGCGCCGCATCACGACCACCACGTCGGCGACCGCCAGCAGGATGCCCGCCGCGATCCCGGTCCGCAGGAGCGAGGCGGTGCCGTCGCCCGCCACGCCGAGCAGGTGCGACAGGGGCAGCTGGCCGGAGGCCATGAGGGTGGGCACCAGCGCCTGCAGCCCGGCCAGGAGCACGAGCGCGACGGCACCGGTCTTGAGCAGGGTCTGTGCGCCCTGCCACCAGGCCTGCGCACCGACCAGCCGCTTGGCGGCGTTCACGGGCTTGAACTGGTCCACGTGGATGGTGAACCGGCGCGGGTGGACCCCGCCCTGCGCCATGCCCACCGCCACCGTGACGAGCACCAGCACGACGAACAGGGGGGCGAGCGTGGTCAGCAGCGAGCGCAGCGCGTCGTCGAGCACCTGCACGGCACCCGCGGCGGTGGGGTTCCGGGCCACGTCGCGGACCGCCGCCAGCTGGTCGAGCGCGGCGTCCTGGCCCCGGGTGACCACCATCGGCAGCGTGAGCACGGCGGCACCCATCCCGATCCAGGCCGAGAGGTCCTGCGACCGCCCGAGCTTGCCCTTGCGGTGCACCTCCTTCATCCGCTGCGCGGTGGCCTTCTCGCTGCGCTCGCCGCTCTCGCTCACCGCGCCACCCCCAGCATCGCCTCGACCGAGCGCCCGGTCAGGCCCTCCACGACCGCCGGCAGCGCGAGGAACGCGAACGCGCCGAACGACAGGGTGAGCAAGATCTTCAGCGGGAAGCCCATCGCGAACGCGTTGAGGGCAGGAGCCACCCGGGTGAGCAGGCCGAGGCCGACGTCCGCGAGGAAGAGCACCACGAGCAGGGGTCCGGCGATCTGCATCGCCCCGACGAACATCTGCGACAGGCCGGTGGTCACTGCCTCGCCGAGCGCGCCCAGGTCGAGCACCGCACCCAGCGGCAGCGCCTCGAACGTGCGGACCACCCCCGCGATCACCACCTGGTACCCGTCGGTGACGAACAGGAGGACCAGGGCGGCCATCTGGTAGAGCCGCTGGAACTGGGCACCGCTGGTCATGCTCATCGGGTCGAACGCCGCCGCCATCTGGAAGCCACCGAACAGGTCGATCAGCGTGCCGGCCGACTGGACGGCCGAGAACGCGAGCATCACGAGGAACCCGAACGCGGCGCCGACCACCGCCTGCATCACGAGCGAGCCGACGAAGGCACCGGTCCCGTCGACCGCCACGGGCTCGAGCCGCGGCGTCACCGCCAGCGCGAGGGCCAGGGCGAGGGTCACCTTGACGATGCTGGGCACCGCGCGCTGCGAGAACGGCGGGGCGATCATGAGGAACGCGACGATGCGCACGCCGGCGAGCATCGTGGTCTGCACGCCCGCGAGCGGCAGCGCGACGGAGATCGGGTCCACGTCAGCCGCCGACGAGCATGGGGATGCGCGCGAACAGGTCGTGGGTGAACGCGACCAGCTCCGAGATCATCCAGTGCCCGCAGACGATGAGCGCGATCCCCGCCGCGACGGCCTTGGGCACGAAGCTGAGCGTGACCTCCTGGATCTGGGTCACCGACTGCACCAGCGAGACGATGAACCCGACCACTAGGGCGGTGACCAGCACCGGCGCGGAGAGCTTCGCCGCGAGCACGAGCGCGTCGATGCCGACGTCGAGGACGGCGTTGGTGTCCATCGCTACCCCGCCCCGGTGTACGAGCCCACGAGGGCGGTGACCACCAGGCCCCAGCCGTCGACGAGCACGAAGAGCAGCAGCTTGAACGGCAGGGCGATCATCACGGGGGGCAGCATCATCATGCCCATCGACATCAGCGACGCCGAGACCACCAGGTCGATGACCAGGAACGGCACGAAGATGACGAAGCCCATGATGAACGCCGACCGCAGCTCCGACAGCAGGAACGCGGGGACCAGGGTGCCGAACGGGACGGCCGACGGGTCCTCCGGGTTCTCCAGCCCCGCTGCGCGGGTGAGCAGGGCGAGGTCCTCCTCGCGCGTGTGCTCGAGCATGAACGCCTGGAGCGGGCCCTTGCCCACGTCGACCGCCTCGGTGAACGTCGCGTCCCCGGCGAGATAGGGCTGCACCCCGAGCTCGTTCACGTCCCCGATCACGGGCGCCATGATGAACAGGCTGAGGAAGAGCGCCAGTCCCGCGAGCACCTGGTTGGGCGGCACGCCCTGCAGGCCGAGCGCGTTCCGGGTGAAGGACAGGACGACGAAGATCTTGGTGAAGCTCGTGGTCATCAGCAGCAGCGCGGGTGCCACCGAGAGCAGGGTGATCGCGAGCAGGACGACGATCGAGCTGCTCGGCGCGCCGTTCACACCGTTGACCGCGAGCGTGACGGTGTCGCCCAGCGCAGGGACGTCCGGCGGCGTGGGCGGCGTGGGGGCGAAGATCATCGGCGCACCGTGCGGTCCTGCAGCGTGCGGACGGCGTGACGCCACGTCTCGGGCGCGAGGATCGAGCCCTGCAGCGTCGACGTCGGGGCGGTCTCGAGAGCCGCGCGCTCGAGGGCAGCGGGCTCGAGGGCAGCGGGCTCCGGGGACGCGGTCTCCAGCGACGGCGCCGGGCGTGGCGCGGGGACGCGACCGGTCGCGGAGAGTGCGGACGCCACCCAGTCGCGGCGCGGACCGGTCTGCTCGGCCACCGGCTCGGGCGGGAGCTCCACCACGGGGCCCAGCTCGGTGAGCAGCGTGACCTGCTGGTCGCCGTACCCCAGCAGCAGCCGGCGGTTGCCCACCGCGACGACCGCGACACCGGTGTGCCGGCCGACCGACTGGCGGCCGACGAGCTTGACGACGTGCTCGCGCGACGACCGCTGCGGCTGACCGCCACCGAACCGGCGGCCGATGAACCAGATGAGCCCGACCACGCAGGTCAGGGCCAGCAGCACCCGCAGCACGAGCATCGTCGAGACCATCAGACGACCGGCTCCGTGCCCGGCACGATCTCCGTCACCCGGATGCCGTAGGCCTCGTCGACGACGACGACCTCCCCGCGCGCGACGAGCCGGCCGTTGACCAGGACGTCGGCGGGGCTGCCGGCGGTGCGGTCCAGCTCCAGCACGGCGCCGGGCGCGAGCTCGAGCACCTGGCGCACGGGCAGCCGGGTGCGGCCGATCTCGGCCGTGAGGGTCATCTCGACGTCGTAGAGCATGCGCAGGTTGGCGCGCGGGGTCGGCGCGGTGGTGGTGGGAGCGGTCACCCGGGGGCCGCGGACGCGCAGCGCGAACCAGGCGACCGGCACACCCGCCTGCTGGAGCGCGACGACGTGGGTGTCCGGGCCGAGCACACCGGCGACCGGCTCGGACCTGCCGGGCTCGAGGACTCCGGCACCGAGCACCTCGGCCGCGGCCTCGAGCGCGGGACGCAGAGCGTCGGCGAGCGCGAGGGGCGTCCCCGCGGCCGCGCCGGACACGAGGGCGTCCTCGATCACGTCCGCCGCGACCAGGGCCAGCTCGGCACTGGGCGAGCCGACGAACGAGGCGACCAGGGCGGTCGCGCCCGTCGGGACGTCGGTGTGGTCCGCCGGCACCGCGACGAGCGACACGGCGGACGGGACGAGCTGAGCCGCGGCGGACGCTGCCGCGAGCGCGGTCGCGGCGGCGTCGACGTCGGCCGCGCTGCGAGCCGTCGGGACTTCGGTGACGTTCATGCGGGGTTCTCCTCGACGGTGACGACGCGGCAGGCAAGCCGGGACCCGTGGCTGCCGGCGGCGGCCTGGGCGAGCACGACCCCGTCGACGACCACGTCCAGCGGCTCGGTCGACGGGTGGGACAGGGGCAGCACGTCCCCCACCGTGAGGTGGACGACGTCGCGCGGGTGGATGACCACCGGGCGGAAGCGCACGGAGACCTCGACGGGGACGTCCTGCACCGCGCGCTCGAGGTCGATGTGAGCGAGCGCGGCGGCCCGGCGCTCGTCCTCGGAGCGGGCGACGGGGCCGTCCGCGGCGCGCAGCGTGGCGAGCATGGTGTCGGCCGGGAGCATGAGGGTCAGGGCGTCCTCGCGCTCGCCGACGCGCAGGGTGAAGGACGCGACGAGGACCGTGTCAGAAGCCCCGGCGGCCTGCACGAACTGCGGGTTGTACTGCACGCCGCGCACGGTGACCCCCAGCGGGGCCAGCCCCGCGAACGCGTACTCCAGGTCGCTGAGCGAGTGCTGGAGCAGGTCGCGCACGAGCGTGAGCTCGATCTCGGTGAGCTCGCGGCCCTCGCGGTCGTCGCCGCGCCCGTCGCCGCCGAACAGGTAGTCGATCCACACCATCGTCGCCGCGACCGGGAGCTGGAGCATCGCCGTCTGACGGGTCTGCGCGATCGTGCAGAGCACCATCGCGGTGGGCGTCGGCAGGAGGTTGACGTACTCGTCGTACGTACTCAGCGACAGCTCGTCCAGCGTGAGGTGGGTCAAGGTGCGCAGGCGGGCGGTGAGCTGGTTGCCGAACTGCCGGCCGAATCGCTCGAACGCCATCTCCAGGTGCCGCGCGTGCTCTCGCGGGAGCGTGAGCGGACGACGGAAGTCGTAGGGCTCTGGCTCGGCGGTGCGACTGCGACGCACGGCCGACGCCGAAGCTGTCGCCGAGCGCGCGGGCATCGTGTCCTGGACCGTCACGTGCTGCCCATCGGCGGGCGCGCACAGCTTGTGAGCGGTTGTCGCTGGATCTTCTCCGCACCGACCCGTCCTGGGTCGGTATGTCGTGCTGTGCGGAGCGGTGTGGCGCCCTCCGTGGCGCCCCGAACTGTGCAGGCCTCGGCCTGCGGCCGTGCCTACTGCGTGACGTAGTTCGTCAGGTAGACGTCCATCACCTCACCCTCGTAGGCCTCGGCGAGCTGGTGCGCCAGCTCGGCGGTCAGGGCGTCGCGCGTCGCCGGGTCGGAGACCTCGGCGACGGTGCGGCCCGAGAACAGGGCGATGGCCAGGTCGAGTGCTCGCGCGGTGTCCGGAGCCTCCTCGCCGGCCTCCTCCGTGAGCTGCAGTGCGAGGCCGAGGCGCAGGTAGTGGCCCTCGGCGAGGTTGAGGCTCACCGGTTCGACCGTGAGGACGGCACCGGGCACCGGCGCGGGCTCGGCAGCGGGCTCCCCGCCGCCCTTGCCCAGCAGGAGGTACGCGGCGGCACCCCCGGCCAGCAGCACCACCGCGCCGACGACGAGGAGGAGCTTCTTCCTGGTCTTCTTGGCGGGCTGCTCGGCCTCGACCGCGGGGGTCGACGAGGCCGACCCCCCGCCGATCTTGTTGCCGCCGATCTTGGCTCCGGAGACCACTCGCTGCTCGATGGGCATGGCGCTATCCCTTCGCGGTCAGGGCGGGGAGGAGCGCACGCACCTGCTCGGGTGCGGCGCTGAGGATGACGAGGTCGACGCGGCGGTTCTGCACGAGGGCGTCGGCCGACCCGTCGGCGACGAGCGGACGGGTGTCCCCGAAGCCGATCGCCATGATCCGAGCGCCGGGCATGCCGTCACGCTCGACGAGGTGCCGCAGCACCTGCGTCGCGCGGTCGGTCGAGAGCTCCCAGTTGGTGGCGTACCGACCCGAGACGGGGATCACGTTGGCGTGGCCCTCGACGGAGATCTGCTCCCCGAGGCCCACCAGCGACGGGGCCGCCACGTCCAGCACCCGGCGCGCGGTCTCCGTCATCTCGGCGCTCGCGGCGGCGAAGAACACGTCGTCGGCGACCAGGCCGAGCACCAGCCCGCGCTCGTCGATCCGGAACCGGACCGTGCCGTCGAGCCCGTTGGCCGCCAGGTTCGCGGCGATCATCGCCTGCAGCTCCTGCAGGTGCGCGGCCTCCTTCTCGGCCGCCGCCAGCACCGCCGGGTCCACAGACGTGGTCGCGGTCGTGGTGGGCTGCGGCACGGGCTCGGAGCCCTGCATCCCGAGGCCGTTGTCGGCGCTCACCATGCCGGCGGTGCCGGCGGCGGGACTGGTGTCCGGCACGACGCTCGTGCCGTCCATGGTCCCCGCGCTCCCGTCGAGCACTGACGGGGACGTCGTCGTGTCCTGGAACCCCGCCGAGAGGCTGTCCCGCAGGGCGACGTACTTGTCCTGGTCCACCTGGCTGATCGCGAACAGGACGATGAACAGGGCCATGAGCACGGTGATCATGTCCGAGTAGCTGATCAACCAGCGCTCGTGGTTGACATGCTCCTCCTCGTGGCCGCCCCCGCGGGCGCCTCGTCCGCGCTTGGCGCCGTGCGCGGTGGCGGTGCTCATGCGGCGGCCTTGGCGGACTTGGCGGGCGGCTCCTCGGGCAGCAGGCTGCGCAGCCGCTCACCCACGAGGCGCGGGTTGGCACCCGCCTGCACGGCCAGCAGGCCCTCGAGCGTGACCTCCATCTGCGCACACTCGAGGTCGGAGATGCGGCGGATCCGCGCCCCGAGCGGGAGCCAGACCACGTTCGCGGACAGGATCCCCCACAGCGTCGCGACGAACGCGGCGGCGATGGAGTGCCCCAGCTCGGCCGGCTTGGACAGGTTCTCCAGCACGTGCACCAGCGAGATGACCGTGCCGATGATGCCGATGGTCGGCGCGTACCCGCCCATGTCCACGAAGTACTTGGCGTGCACCCGGTCCCGCGTCCGCTTGGTCGAGATCTTGTCCTCGAGGATCGTGCGCAGGTCGTCCGGGTCGGTGCCGTCGATCGCCGCCTGCAGGCCGCCGCGCAGGAACGGGTCGTCGATGGTGCGCGTCGCGTCCTCGAGCGCCAGCAGGCCCTCGCGCCGCGCGCGGTCGGCCAGCTCGACCACGGTGTCCACGGTGGCGGCGGGGTCCGGCGCCTTGCTGCGCAGCGCGCGCGGCACGGCGGCGAACGACCCGACGACGTCCTTGATGGTGTGGCCGGCGATGCCGACGCCGACGGTCCCCACCCAGACGAGCAGCAGGGGGGCGGGCAGGAAGATCGACATCGGGTCCGCGCCCTCGAGGAACAGCGCCCCGAAGATGGCGGCGAACGCGATGCCGATGCCGATCAGGCCGGCGGGGTCCATCAGCCGCTCCTCGGTCGGAAGGGGACGGGCGGCGTGAACGTGCCACCCGGGGCGGGCTCGTCGGTGTCGTCGGGCTCGGACGGAAGATCCGGCACCAGCTCCATCCGCGGCTGGACCTGGATCTCCTGGGCGCGGGCGAGGATCTGCGCGCGCTGTTCCTGGATGCGGTCGATGACCTCGGGCATGGACTCGGCGACGATGTACTTGGTGCCGTCGATGAGGGTGAGGATCGTGTCCGGCGCGCTGTCGATGCGCTGGATGAGGTCGGGGTTCACCCCGAACTGCCCTCCGGCAAGGCGCGTCACGACAATCACGGCGATACCCGTCCCTGGTCACCTGCTCCTGCAGCGGCTGGTGCCGCTGCTCGGTCCCGTCCGTGGGCCCGCATGACCCTCCGATCGACCGGCACCCCGGGGATCTGAGGAGTCGTCCCCGACGGCTGTCGGGCAGCTACGGGGTGTAGGCCCAGTGCCACGGCTCGCGCGGGGTGTCCTCCACGAAGCCGTGCTCCGCCCCGTGCGCCCGCATCCACGCCTGAGCCGCCGGGCCGAGGTCGAGGTCGACGGCCATCCCCCAGCCGTGGTCGCTGGTGCCGGGTGCGGCCGCGAGACCACCCTGGCTGTACAGGCCCTTGCGCTGTGCGACGTCCACCTGCCCCGCGTAGGAGCGGTACGAGTCGGAGATGCCGACGGTCACCCCGTCGGCCGCCGCGGCGGAGATCAGGCCGGTGAGCGCCTGCGCGGCGGGTGCCCAGAGCCGATGGCCCGTGGTGCCGACCTCCTGCAGGGCCGACGCGGGGATCTTCCCGTTGCCGTACGCGGCGAGCTCGGCGGGCACCCCGTCGCCGTTGAGACGCGCGGCCGCGGGGGCCGGCGTGGTGCGGGCGACCTCCACGGCCAGGGCGTCCGCGAACGAGGTGCCCGTCGTCGCACCGCCGGTCGTGGTCGTCGGGACCACCACCGGCGGCGCCACGAGT
This sequence comes from Cellulomonas sp. Root137, assembly GCF_001426725.1. Classification (NCBI taxonomy): domain Bacteria; kingdom Bacillati; phylum Actinomycetota; class Actinomycetes; order Micrococcales; family Cellulomonadaceae; genus Cellulomonas; species Cellulomonas sp. Root137. The sequence continues at coordinate 16,579 of NZ_LMFG01000001.1, forward strand.
GCCTGGATCTGCGCCATGCGCTGCGCGATCGCGGCGATCCCCTGCATGAGCCTGCCCCTTCCCGGACGAACCGTCAGCGCTTGAGGTTGACGAGCTCCTGCAGCACCTCGTCGGAGGTGGTGATGACCCGCGAGTTCGCCTGGAACCCGCGCTGCGCGATGATCAGCGAGGTGAACTCGGCGGACAGGTCGACGTTCGACATCTCGAGCGACCCACCGGCCAGCGACCCGCGACCGCCCGTGCCGGCCGCGCCGACCTGCGGGTCGCCGGAGTTCACCGACGTGCGGAACAGCGAGCCGCCGGCCTTCTCCAGACCCGAGGGGTTGGTGAACGAGCCGAGCGCCAGGCGGCCGATCGTCTGCTTGAGACCGTTGCTGAACGAGCCCGTGATCGTCCCGTCGGCGCCGAGCGCGAAGCTCTGCAGCGTGCCCGCGGCCTGCCCGTCCTGCGTCTTCGCCTTGGCGGTGTCCAAGCCTGCGAACCCGGACAGCCCGGAGATGTCCACCGCGACGCCGCCGACCGTGAGGGTGGTGGGCGTGGCCAGCGAGCCGTCGGCAGCGAACGTGAGGGCCCCAGGGGTGACCGTCGCGGTGCCGTCCGTGGCGGACAGGGACCAGCCGGTGGCGGTCTTGGTGAACGTGAGGGCCAGCTCGCGCTCGTTGCCGATGGCGTCGAACACGCCCACCGTGCGCTCCAGGACGGTGCCGACCGCGGCGTCCGCGTCGAGGTTGCCCTCGTAGGTGGCCGACGTCGTCGCGACCGCGGGCATGATCGCGCCCGCCGGGACACGCAGGTCGGAGAGCGGGCCGTTGGTGTCGACGACGCCGTTGACCGCCGCCCAGCCCTGCACCAGCGCGCCCTCGCCCGGGAGCACCATCTGGCCGGTGGCGTCGAAGTCGAAGGAACCGGCCCGCGTGTAGTAGGTCTCGGCGCCCTTGCGGACGACGAAGAACCCGTCGCCCTGGATCATCATGTCCGTGCTGCGCCCGGTGATCTGGGACGCCCCCTGCGTGAAGTTGGTGGTGATGCCCGCGACGCGCACACCGAGGCCGACCTGCGCAGGGTTGGTGCCGCCGGTGCCCGCCTGGGCGCCGCCCGCGTTCTGCAGGACCTGGCTGAGCGTGTCCTGGAACTGGGTCTGCGACGACTTGAAGCCGGTCGTGTTGACGTTGGCGATGTTGTTGCCGGTGACGTCGAGCATGGTCTGGTGGCTGCGGAGGCCACTGATGCCGGAGAAGAGCGAGCGGAGCATGTCAGGTTCCCTTCGAGAACGTCAGGCGGGGGTGGGCTTGGTGACGGACGAGACGGCGTCGAGCGCGACGGTCTGGTCGCCCACCGTCACTGTGGGCACGGAGCCGGCGTAGGAGACGCCGGAGACCGTGCCGGTGTGACCGCCGCCGTCGGCGTCGGCCCAGGTGACCTGCTGCCCCACCAGGGAGGCGGCAGCCATGCGCATCTGCAGTGCGAAGGACTCGCGCGAGGTGTCGGAGAGCTCGACGAGCTTCTCCATCGTGGTGAGCTGGGTGGTCTGCGCCATGAGCTGCGACGAGTCCATGGGGCTGCTCGGGTCCTGGTTGCGCAGCTGCGCGACCAGCAGGTCGAGGAACGCCTGCTTGTCCAGCTCACCGTTGCTGGCGGTGCTGGAGCCGGCGGTGCCGGTGCCGGTCGCGGCACGTGCCGCGCCGAACGACGAGACGTCGATGGACATGCTTCCTCCGGGGTTCTGGGGGACGGTCGGGTGGGTGTCAGGCGAGGAGGTCGAGCCCTCGGGACGGTGGCCGGTCGGGCGTCACGGGCACCGGGGTGCCGGGCTCGTGGACCGGCACCCCGGCCGGCGGCCGGGGCAGCGCACCGCGTGCGTCCGGCTCGCGTCCGTCGGACCGCCCGCCCTCGGGGCCCACGTCGACCGTGAGCCCGCTCGCCGCGAGGTCCCGGCGCAGGTCGGACAGGGCACCGCGCAGCGCCTCGCGGGACGCCTCGGTGGCGCCCACCAGCTCCACGCGGACCGACTCCGGCCCGATGTGGGCGACGATCCGCACCGGTCCGAGGTTCTCCGGGTCGACCGGGACCGTGAGGATGTGCCGCCCGCGACCGAGCCCGCCGGGACCGGTGAGGGCCGTGAGCCGTGCGCCGAGCTGCTCGGCGAGCGGCGGCGGGGTCGGCTGGGCCGGCACGGCGGGCACGGTCGGGGCGGTCGGGGTGGTGGGTGCGGGCGCGGTCGGCGCGACGACGGCCGCCGTCGGGACCGCGGTCGGGGTCGGGCTCACGACCGTCGGCTGGTCCGCCGCGGGCATGGGGGGCGTCGTGCCGGCCGGGGTGGTCGGGAGGGTGACCTGGTCGTCGGACACCGGCGCCGACGCCTGCGCGGGGCCGGCCGCGGGACGGTCGATGCCCGCGGCCACCCTGTCGACGCCGGCCGCGGTCGGCTGGGGCGGGTCGACCGCGACCGTCGGGGCGACGGCGGGCCGGCCGGCCGGCGCGGCGGTCGGGAGTGCCGGGGTGGCCGGTGCGGGGCCGGTGGTGGGCACGGGCGCTGCGGTGTCCGGGGCGACCGGGAGGGTCGGCGCGACGGCCGCGGGCGCGGGCACCGGGGTGGCGGTCGGCGGGATCAGGGCGGAGACATCGGTCATGACGACCGGAACGGTGGCCGAGACGTCGGTCGCGGTCGTGGTGCCGGTCGCCCCGGCGGCTGCCGCGGCGGTCTCGTCGTCCACCGCACCGGCCTCGGCCTCCGTCGTCGCGCCGTCGCGCGTCGTCGGCGAGCCTGTCCGTACGGTCGTCGGCTGCGGGGGCTCGTTCGTCGACCGGTCGCGGGTGCTCGGGGCGTCGGCCCGCGCGGACACCTGCTCGAGCACCTGGGCGAAGTCGCCCTGCGGCGCGGTCGCGACGGTGCGGGCGGGTCGCGCGGCGGCCAGCGGCAGTGCCGTGAGGGCGGCGGTCATGCGGTGGCGCCCAGTCCGGCGAGCGCCTGGAGTGCGGCACGCTGCGCGGCGGCGACCGCCGTACGGCTGTCCGTGGTCGCGGCCGCTGCGGCTCCGGCCTGCGGCAGGATGCGGCGGATGGCCGTCGGCTCCGTGTAGACGTCGCGGACGATCACCGCCTTGCCCGGCTTGGGGGCGTCGATCATCTTGCCGTCTCCCACGTAGATCCCGATGTGGCTGCCGCCGCCGAAGACGACGAGGTCCCCGGGCAGCGCCTGGTCGAGCGAGGGGACCGCGGTCCCCAGGGTCATCTGCTCGCGGGCGACCCGCGGCACGTCCGTGACGCCGATGTCGGCCAGCGCGCGCTGCACCAGCCCGGAGCAGTCGAGGCCTCCCTCGTCGAGCGACTCCCCGCCCCACACGTAGGGCACCCCGAGGTACGTCGTGGCCGCGGCGACGAGGTCCTGCCCGGTGGGTGCAGGACTCGACTGCGTGCCCGTCGACACGGTCGTGGCTGCGGCGAGCGCGGCGTCGAAGGAGACGCTCGGCGTCGTCGTGGCGACCTTCGCGGTGACCGTCGGCCCCTCGACCAGCCGGCGCAGCTCCCCGATCCGGGCCTGCACGGCCATGATCCCGGCGGTCATGCGTCCGACCCCCGGTCCTCGGCGACACGCCGGCCGGCCACCTCGTCGAGCACCTTCTGCTCCGCACGCGCCTCCTCGGCACGCTCGGCCTCGTCGTGCCGCTCCTCGAGCCGCTCGAGCGCCCGCACCCGCTGGCGCGCGTCGGTCCACGTCTGCGCGCGGTCGTCGGTCGCCGCCTCGGCGTGCACCACCTCGGTGCGCCGCTCGACCAGCAGCGCTCCGAGCGCAGCCCGGCCGGCGACCGCGGCGTGCCAGGCGAGGCGGTCGCCCACGGCGGGCATGGTCGACCCCGAGAGGCGCTCGGCGGTCTCCCGGGCGCGGCGCTCGGCGGACGCCTGCTCGCGGCGCGCCAGGGCCAGCTCGGACGCCGCCTGGTCCTCGGCCAGCGCGCGCAGGCGCAGCAGCCCGGCCAGCGGGAAGGCGCGGGTCACGACAGGTCTCCGAGGCCGTGCACGAGCGCGGCCAGGTGGGCCCACGACTGCTCGGCGGGCGCGGACTCGTCCATGCCCTGGCGCAGGAACGCGTCGATCGCCCGGCCGTGCGTGACGGCCGCGTCGACGAGCGGGTTGGAGCCCGCCACGTAGGCGCCGACGTCGAGGAGGTCCTGCGCCTGGCGGCGGGCAGCCATCACCGCGCGCAACCGGCGGGCGAGCAGCTGGCGCTCGGTCGAGGAGACCCGGGACGCGACGCGGCTGATCGACGCGAGCGCGTCCACGCTCGGGAAGTGGCCCGCGACGGCCAGCCGGCGGTCGAGGACCACGTGCCCGTCGAGGATCGAGCGGGCGGCGTCGGCGATCGGCTCGTTGTGGTCGTCCCCGTCGACGAGGACCGTGTAGAGCCCGGTGACCGAGCCGGTCGCGCCGGTGCCGGCACGCTCCAGCAGCTGGGCGAGCAGAGCGAACGTGCTCGGCGGGTACCCGCGGGTGGCGGGCGGCTCGCCGACCGACAGCCCGATCTCCCGCTGCGCCATGGCGACGCGGGTGAGCGAGTCCATCATCAGGACGGCGTGCGCCCCGCCGTCGCGCAGGTGCTCCGCGATCCGGGTGGCGACGAAAGCCGAGCGCAGCCGCACGAGCGGCGGCTCGTCGGAGGTCGCGACGACGACCACGCTGCGCGCGAGCCCCTCCGGGCCGAGGTCGTCCTCGAGGAACTCGCGCACCTCGCGCCCGCGCTCCCCCACCAGCGCGATCACGGACACCTCGGCGTCGGTGCCGCGCGCGATCATCGACAGCAGGCTGGACTTGCCGACGCCGGACCCGGCGAACAGCCCGAGACGCTGACCGCGTCCCACCGTCACCAGCGTGTCGAGGACGCGGACGCCCAGGTCCAGCGGGGCGTCGACGCGCGCCCGGTCCAGCGGGTGCGGCGCCTGGCCGTCCACCGGGACCCACGCGTCCGCGCGCAGCGGACCCAGGCCGTCGATCGGCCGCCCGAGACCGTCGAGCACCCGGCCCAGCAGCCCGGCGCCCACGGGGACGCGCAGCGCGGTGCCCAACGGGCGGACCGGCATGCCGGCGCGCATGCCGCGGGTGGCGCCGAGCGGCATGCACCGCACGGTGCTGCCGGTCGTGGCCACGACCTCGGCGAGCACGCCCGCCGACGACGGGTCGACCGCTCCGCCGTCGATCCGCAGCAGCTCGCCCACGGCGGCGCCCGTCCCGGCGACCTCGATCGAGAGGCCCACCACTGCTCTCACCGTGCCCACGACCTCGGGCGCGACGGCGTCGAGCGCGTCGTCCCAGCGGCTGCGCAGCGCGGTCGTCATGCGACGTCCCGCGAGAGAGCGGCAGCCGCGCGGTCCAGCGCCGCGCCGATGCGCGCGTCGAGGTACCCGTCGGCATGCCGCGCCACGGCGTCGCCGGGCGCGAGCGCTGCGTCCGCCACGAGCTCCACGCCGTCGGGCACCTCGGCGGCACCGGCGACGCGCAGTGCGTCGAGGTCGCGCGGGTGCAGGTGGACGGTCACGGTCTCGGGTGCGACCGAGCGGCGCAGGACCCGGGCCAGCGCCGCGGTCGCGGAGCGCTCCGCGTCGTCCAGCTCGACACCGAGCACGGCCCGGGCCAGCTCCAGGGCACCCGCGTGCAGGAGCGCCTCGGCCTCCGCGAGCACCGGTGCGGTGCGCGCCTGGGCAGCGGCCGTGGCCGCCGCGAGCACGTCGAGCGCGTGCGCCAGGGCCGCGGACGCGGCCGCGTCGGCCACGGCACGCGCGGCGGCGACGCGGGCGGCCTCCGCCGCGGCGGTCGCGGCTGCCTCGCGGGCTCCGGCGGCGAACCCGGCCGCGAAGCCCGCCGCCCGCGAGGCCTCACGGACCGCGACGTCCACCACGGGCACGTCGAGGACCGCGGGCCGGAAGGCGGTGGCGACGGCGGCCTGCGAGCGCGCCTGCGAGGCGGGCGCGCCGAGGGGCACGAACGACAGCTGCTCACGCAACGAACTCGTCCTCCCCGTCGCGACGGATGACGATCTGCCCGCTCTCCTCGAGCCGGCGGATCGCCTGGACGATCCCGGCGCGGGCGTCCTCCACCTGCGACAGACGGACCGGACCGAGCAGGTCGATCTCCTCGACCAGGTTCTCCCGGGCACGCTCGGACAGGTTGCGCAGCACGGTGTCGCGCACCTCGACCGAGACGCCCTTGAGCGCCACGGAGAGCTCGGAGGTCTCCACCTGCCGCAGGACCAGCTGCATCGCCCGGTCCTCGAGCAGGACGATGTCGCCGAAGACGAACATCCGGCTGCGGACCTCCTCCGCCAGCGCCTCGTCGCGGCTGGACAGCCCCTCGAGGATCAGCTTCTCCGTGGTGGGGTCAGCGCGGTTGATGATCTCGACGAGCGGCTGCACGCCACCGACGGGAGCCAGCTCGCGCGGCGCCAGCACGGTCGAGGCCTTGCGCTGGAGCGAGTCGGCGATCACGGCGACCACGTCGGGCGACGCCCGCTCCATGAGCGCGATGCGGTGCGCGACCTCGCCCTGCAGTCCCGGCTCGAGGCCGGCGAGGATGGCCGACGCGTGCTCGGGTCGCAGGTGGGCCAGCACCAGGGCGATCGCCTGGGGGTGCTCGCCGGACAGCAGCGAGATCACCTGGCGGGCGTCGGCCTGCTGGAGGAACTCGAACGGCTGACCGGCCATGCTCGTCTGGAGCCGCTCCATCACGCCGGCCGCCTGGTCGGCGCCGAGCGACGCCTCGAGCAGGTGCTGCGCGAGGCCCATCCCACCGCCGACCCCGGGACCGATGACGGACGCGGCGTAGAACTCCTCCAGCACCTCGTCAGCCATCGCCTGGTCGACGCGGTCCAGCCGCATGATCTCCGCGGTCAGCTCCTCGATCTCCGCGACGTCCAGCCGGGCCATCACGCGTGCCGCGCGGTCGCGACCGAGCTGGACCAGGAGCATCGCCGCCTTCTGCGACCCCGTCAGCGTGCTCATCGGCCACGTCCCGACGACGCGCCGGAGCCCACGAGCCAGCCGCGCAGCAGGTCGGCGACCTCGTCGGGCTGGTCGTCCGCGAGCGCTCCGATCTCCGCTCGCTTGACCGCGACCGGGTCGGGGGCGAGCTGCTGCGGACCGGCCGGGAGGGCCGGCAGGTCGTCGGCGGACACGCCCTCGATCCCGAGCGGGTCGTGCGGGCCGGGACCGAGCGGGATCTCGCCCAGGTCGATCGCCGTCCGCCGGGACCTGCCGGACCGCCGCGCGACGGCGATCACCACGATGATGACGAGCAGCAGGGCGGCTCCCGCGATCGCGGCCTGCCGGACGAACGACGTGCTGGCGGCCGCCTCGGCCTCGGCGTCCGCCGCAGCGAGAGCCGCCTCCGCCGTCTCCGCCTGCGACGTGTCGAACGCCATGCTCTGCACCGCGATCGTGTCGCCGCGCTCGGTGTCGATGCCCGCGGCGGCCGCGACCATCTGCGAGAGGTCCGCCATGTCGATCCCCGCGACGGCCTCGGTGTCGACCGCGACGGCGACCGACTGGCGCTCGACGGCGCCCGGCGCCGCGGTGGTGACCTCGGTGCTCTTGTTCACCGCGTTGGTGACGTCCTCGGTGGTCGACGTGTAGGTGCCCGTGCCGGAGGCGCCCTCGGGCACGGCGATGTTGTCGGGGCCCAGCACGCCCGTGGCCGTGCCCCCGGAGCCCGTGTAGTCCTCCGTCGTGGTGGACGACGCGAGCGGCGGTGTCCCCTCGGTGGCGGAGAACTGCTCCACGGTGCGCTGGGTCTCGTCGTAGTCCAGCTCGGCGGTCACCGTGACCGCGGAGTGCCCCGCGCCGACCACCTGGTCGAGCAGCGCCTGGACCGCGCCGCGCACCCGCTCCTCGTACTCGTTGGTCTGCCGGCCCGCGAGCCCGCCCCCTGTCGCGCCCGTGCCCACGGCGGAGAGCACCTGGCCGGTGGAGTCGACGACGGCGACGTCGGTGGGCTCCATCCCCTCGATGCCCGCGGACACCAGGTGCACGATCGACTGCACCTGGTCGGCGCCGAGGGTGACACCGGCACGGGTGCGGACGAACACCGACGCCGTCGGGTCCGCCTTCTCGGAGACGAACACCGAGTCCTCGGGCATGGCCAGCCGCACGGTCGCCGCGTCGACGCCGTCGATCGCACCGATCGTCTTGGCCAGCTCGCCCTCGAGCGCGCGCTGGTAGGTCTTCTGCTGCTGGAACTCCGAGGACGTCATCGGCATCTCGTCGAGCAGCGAGTACCCGCCGCCGTCCGCGTTGGTCGGCAACCCCGCGGCGGCGAGCTTGATGCGCTGGTTGTAGAGCTGGTCGGCCGGCACCATCACGGTGGAGCCGCCGTCGGCCAGCTGGTAGGAGACACCCGCGGACTCGAGCTCGTCGACGACCGCGCTGGCGTCCGCCCCCGACAGGCTGGTGAACAGCGGGCTCATGGTCGGCTTGGACAGCCAGCTGCTCAGCGCCACGGCACCGAGCACCAGCACCGCGACGCCGATGATCACGAGGGTGCGCTGGGCGAGCGAGAACTCCTTGGCCGCCGCCGTCATCCGGCTCATCGCCGCCTGCATCTGCGCGGGCATCAGGCCTGCATCCGCATGATCTCGGAGAACGCCTCGACGGCCTTGTTGCGCACCGCGGCGGTCAGCTCGATCGCGGTCGACGCCTCGGCCGCGGCGATCGTGTAGTCGTGGATGTCGTCGAGGTCACCGGTCACCGCCTGCACGGCGAGGTTGTTCGACGTCGCCTGGAGCCCCTGGAGCTGGTCGATCGAGCCGAGCACCGAGGCGAAGCCGGCGCCGGACGCGGGGTCGGTCGCCGTGGTCGCGGCAGTCGGGCCGACGAAGGACGTGGGGGTGACCGCGGACACCGCGGTGACGGGGAAGCTCATGCTCATCGTCCGATCTGGAGGGCCGCTGCGTAGGTCTCCTTGGCGCGGTCCACCACGGCGGCGTTCGCCTGGTAGCCGCGCTGGGCCATGATCAGCTGCGTCATCTGGCTCGACATGTCGATGTCGGGGTAGCGCACGTAGCCCTCGTCGTCGGCCAGCGGGTTGTCCGGCTCGTAGACGAGCCGGCCCTCCGCGGAACCCTCGACGATGCCGGCGACCTGGACGCCGCCCCCGTTCTGCATCTCCTGGGCGACCACGTACTTCTGCCGGAACGCGTCCTCGCTGGTCGCGCGGACCGTGCTGACGTTCGCCAGGTTGTCGCTGACCGCGTCGAGCCACTTGCGGTGCACGGTCAGACCCGTGCTCGCGATCCCGATCGCGCCGAAGATCGTCATCAGCTGGTCCGCATCGCGGCGCGCACCGACGAGAACTGGCCGGAGATCGCCTGGGTCGCCAGCTGGTAGCGCAGGTTGGTGTCGACGTTGAGCAGCGTCTCGGTGTCGAGGTTGACGTTGTTGCCGTCCTCGCGCGTCGGCTCCAACGACCGGGCCACCTGCGCCGTGACCGCGCCGCTGCCGTGCCGGACGGCCTGGCTCAGCTCGTCCTCGAACGAGACGCGCTGCGCCTGGAAGCCGGGCGTCTGGATGTTCGCGACGTTGTTCGCGATGACGCGCTGGCGCAGGGCGAGACCGTCGAGCGCGCTGTTGAGCGCGACGGAGCTCACGGAGTCGAACATGCCCATGACGGACCACCCTCACCGACGAGGAGACGAGGTCGGCCGATCCGTGGCCTGCTGTGCGAGCGATCCGTGCTCACTGTCCCCATCGGCCGCGACGCCGTGGTGTGGAGGACTTCCTGCGACCCGATCCGGCTTCACCCGTTCGGGTGCGGGGGTCAGGCCTCGGCGTCGACGTAGACGGCCGCGGCATCCGCCGGACGGCCCTGCAGGGCGCGCGTCGCGGCGATCTGGCGGCGGCTGCGCGTGATGGCCTCGGCGGTGCGCCGGGCGGTGTCGAGCTGGCGGTCCAGGAGAGCCTGCGCGCGGACGTGCAGCGCGGCGGGCAGCGGACCGAGGTCGCTTCGGGGGTGCCATGCGGCGGAGCGGGCGACCTCACCGACGCTGGTGAGGTGGGCGTCGCGGAGCGCGGCCTCGGCGGTCGCGAGATCCAGCTCCAGCTCGTCGAGAGCCTCCGACCAGGCGACGACCCACAGATCGGTGCCCGACGCGGCGGTGGCCATCTCAGCCGACGCCGAGGAGCCTGGCACCCATCGCGGCGTCGGTCGTCGCGACGGGGACCGTGGTGACGGCCGGGGCTGCTGCCCGGGTGAGCTCCTCCGCGGCCGCGTGCCAGGCGTCGGCCAACGGGAGCACGAGGTCCCGGCACGCCCGCGCCCGGTCGGCGTCGCCGTGTGCGCTGGCACCGATGAGCTCGGCCAGGAGGTACCGGTAGATCGCCATGAGCTGCTCGCCGCCCTCCCAGCCGTCCGGCTGGAGGCTGACCATGAGCTCGGCCACGATCTCCTGCGCGTGCTGCAGGTGCGTGCTGCCGCCGACCCGGTCGCCGGACTGCAGCGCCTCGACGCCGCGGTCGACGTCCAGCAGCATGCGGTCGTACAGCATGGTGAGCAGGCGGGCGGGGCCGACGGTCTCGACCGCGGAGGTCACGTACCGGGAGCGGACGCTGTGCATGAGAGGTGCCCTTCGATCGGTCGGACGTTCGGGGTCAGCTCGAGGCCGACAGAGAGGCGAGCTGGCTGGACAGCCAGGACGACTGCGACTGCAGGCCCGAGAGGGTGACCTCGAGGGCGGAGTAGGTCTTCTGCAGCGACTCGCGGCGCAGGGCGAGCCGCGTGTCCCAGTTCTCGATCTGCTTGCCGAGCTCGGTGACCACCCCCTGCTGGCCGGTGATCTTGCGGGTCAGCGAGCCGTCGATGGAGTCGCTGGTGCTCGTGGCGACGTCCGCGACCCGCTGCGCGAGGCCGGCGACGACCTTCTGCACCTTGTCGGGGTCCGCGGCGAGGGCGGCGGAGAACGTCGTGCTGTCGAACGCGAAGGTGCCGTCGCGGTTCACGGTGATGCCGACGGCGGAGGGCGAGACGCCGTCCACGCCGTAGGACGCGGCGGTGGACAGCTGCTGCTGGAGTCCCCGCACGGCACTGTCGCCGGAGAAGAGCCCGCCCGTGACGATCGTCCGGCCGTCGCTGTCCGTGGTGGTCGTGGTGGCGCTGCGGGACGAGATCTCCGACAGCACCACGCCGAGCGAACCCACGAGGCCCGAGGCGAGCGCGGTGAGCGCTGCGGTGTCCCGCGCGACCGTGAGGGTGACCGGCTCGGTCTCGACCTTGGAGACCGTGATGCTCGTGCCGGTCAGCACGTCGGAGAACGTGTTCGTGGCGGAGGTCGCCTGCTGCGCGGCCCCGCTGCCCGGCCAGAGCGTGATCGTCGCGTCCTGCGCGGTGCGGGTGGGCGTGAGCCCGACCGACGTGGCGGTGCCCGCCTCGACCTCCGCCTTGGTGCCGGCGAAGACCGTGAACGCGGCGCCGGCTCCGGTGGACGTCCCGGAGAGCTGCAGCCGGGTGTCGCCACCCACCGTCACGGCGACCGCGGAGACGCCCGCGGCCGACGAGGAGATCGCGCGGGCCGTCGCGGCGGCATCCGTGCCGACGGCGATCTCGGTGAGCGTGCCGTCCGCCTTGCGGATCGTCAGGGTGGACGCGCCGCCGGTGAACGCCGCGAGGTCAGCAGGGCTGGTGAGCGAGACCTGGCCCTGCGCGACGGCGTCGACGGTGAAGCTCAGCGCGGTGGGCTGCGCGCTGGTCGTGGTGGTGGCGGTGACCGACGTGCTCGACGCGACGGCCTTCGTGGCGTTCCAGGACGCAGCGGTGGCGGCCTTGGTCGCGGACTCGGCGAGCGAGGCGACCTTGGTGTTCAGGGCCTGGAGCGCCGTCACCAGCGACGTGGTGGAGCTCTGCTTCGTCTTGAGCAGGGACTGCGGCATGGCCTCGGCGGACATCAGGCTGTTGATGAGCGAGGTCGTGTCGAGACCGCTCACCAGGCCGTCGATGCCGAGGGATGCCATGAGCCGTCCGTCCGATCAGGTGCGGGGATTCCGGGTGGTGCACCGGTGGCGGGCGGCTGTGCGCCGGCCCGCCACCGGTGGGTCGAACCCTGGGCCGCAGGGGATCACCCGCGGCCCAGGTCAGGATCACCGCAGGAGCGAGAGGACGCCCTGGGGGATCTGGTTGGCCTGCGCGAGCATCGCCGTGCCGGCCTGCGACAGGATCTGCGCGCGGGTGAAGGACACCATCTCCGAGGCCATGTCCGTGTCGCGGATCCGGCTCTCCGACGCGGACAGGTTCTCGACCGAGACGTTGATGTTCTTGATGGTGTGCTCGAGGCGGTTCTGCATCGCACCGAGGTTGGCGCGAGCGGTGGAGACGCCCTTGATCTTGTCGTCGAGCAGCTTGATCGACGCCTGGGCGTTGGTCGCGCTGTCGAACTTGAGGCCGACCGTCGAGGTCGCCCCAGCGGTACCGACGGCGGTGAAGCCCGCGCCCGCGCCGTCGGGGTCGGCCGTGCCGACCGCGCCGCCGTTGAGGGCGGAGACGACGATGCCGGTGCCGGCACCGTTGGCGTCCTTCACGACCGAGACCGTGAAGTTGGCCGCGAACGCGGCGTCGGCCCGCAGGGCACCGGCGTACTCGTCCACCGACTGGAAGTTGGCGGCCGAGCCGTCGGCCGTGTCGCCGAGCGTGCCGGTCGTGATCGTGGTGGCGACGCCGCCCTTGGTGGTCGTGAAGGTCGCAGCGGTCGTGGCCAGCGCGCTGACGCCCGCTGCCGCGATGTTGAACTGCGTGCCCGACGTCGCCAGCGCACCGGTCTTGAGGTCGGCCGCGAGCGACTTGATGTCGGCGCCGGACAGGTCGACCACGATCTGGGAGTTGGCGTCGCCGTCCGCCCCGACCTGGAACGTCATCTTGCCCGAGCCCCCGCCGGCGGAGCCGTCGAGGAGCTTGGTGCCGTTGAAGTTCGTCGAGTTGCCGATCCGGTCGAGCTCGGAGACGAGGCTCGTCGCCTCCGTCGTGATGTTGGCGCGGGCGTCCGCGTTGTTGGAGTCGTTACCGGCCTGGACGGCAAGGTCACGAACGCGCTGCAGGATCGCGTGCACCTCGGTCAGGGAGCCCTCGGCGGTCTGCACGACCGAGATGCCGTCCTGCGCGTTGCGGGCCGCGACCTTCAGGCCGCCGACCTGCGAGCGCAGGCCCTCGGAGATGGCCAGACCGGCAGCGTCGTCGGCCGCGCGGTTGATGCGGAAGCCCGAGGACAGCTTCTCGAGCGACTTGCTCAGGTCGTTCTGCGTGTTGGACAGGTTGCGGTACGAGTTGACTGCCGCGATGTTCTGGTTGATCGAGAGACCCATCGTGATCTTCCTCCTTGAGTCGGGTCCGAACAGCCCCTCCATGGGCTTGCCCTGCCCATCGGCTGCCCGGCGCCGGTCTGAGGAGTTTCCTGGGACAAGTTTTCGGTCAGGCGGAGACGGACGGCATGGCCCTGACGGCGGGGCGCTGCTCCGGCACGAGGCCCGGCGCCGCGGTCGGGGTGGCGGCCATGGCCGCGCGGGCGGCGATCGCGGCGAAGTACGAGTGGCGGCGACGCTCGGCCACGCCGTCGGGGCGCTCGCCCGCCGGGACGAGGTCGGGCTCGAGGTTGGCGTTCAGCCCGTCGCGCAGCAGGCTGAGCGCCTCGGTGCGCAGCTGGCTGATGCGGGACTGGGTGACGCCCAGCTCGTCGGCGAGCTCCGCGACGGAACGGTCCTGGAGGAAGACGCCCTCGACCACGACGCGCAGCCGCTCGGGGAGCGTGTGCACCGCCGCGCGCAGCCAGTGCAGGCGCTCCGCGGTGAGCAGGGCCTCCTCCGGGTTGGGCGCGTCGTCGCGGACCATGTCCGTGATGGCGGGGTCGGCGGCGTCGATGCTCAGCACGCGGCGGGCGGTCTCCTGCGCGGCGCGGTCGACGGCGGCGACGTCGGTGCCCATGGCGCCGGCCAGCTCGGTGCGGCTCGGTGCGCGCCCCAGTGTGGCGGTCAGGCGCTCGGAGGTGGACGCCAGCTCACGGACACGCTGCCGGGCTCCGCGCGACGCCCAGTCCATGGACCGCAGCTCGTCGAGCAGCGCGCCCCGGATCCGCAAGGACGCGTACCGCGCGAACGGCACCCCGGTCGTGGGGTCGTACGCGCGGGCCGCCATGACCAGCGCGAGGCTGCCGGCCGAGGCGAGCTCGTCGCGCGACACGCTCGGCGGGACGCGGTGCAGCAGCTCGCTGACGGCGTACCCGACGAGGGGCAGATTCGCGAGGACGAGGTCGTCGACGGAGGCGGCGGGGTTGGTCACCCGGACTCGCTCGGTCGCCTTGGGCCCTCTCTTTAGTGATTGCTCGCGTCAACATGTGAGCGCGCTGTGCGACGACTGAATCGTTTTTCGACCCCGATCCCCGTGATCACGCGGCACATCCGCCAAGGGTGCTACCACCCCTCAGTGGGGATGTGATGCAGATCACAGTCATGGGAGCGTGGTCACATCGTGACGCACGAAAGTCGGACGATCGTCCAGGTTGGAAGCGCTTCGACACCCCCACTGTCATGGGTGCCGACTCAATGGGTCATTGGTCCTGCATCACAAATGCGGGCACTTGTGGCAGAACTCGTGGGTCCGGAACAGTCACCATGCGGGGGTCACCATCCGATAGGTGGCTACAGACGCACGTGACCCCCCGCCCGGGAAGGAAGGAAGGCGACCCCGATGGCACTGACCCGGCTTTCCGACGTGCTCTGGCGCGAGCGGACGCTGCTGGAGCTGCTCCTGTTCAAGCTGGAGGAGGAGCAGATGATCCTGTCCAGCGGCCGCAGCCGCTGGCTCGGTCACGCCACGCGCGAGGTGGAGAGCGTCCTCGACGAGATCCGCACGGCCGAGCTCGGCCGCGCCGCGGAGGCCGACGCCGTCGCCGCCATGCTCGGTCTCGCGCCCGGCGCCAGCCTCGCCGAGCTCGCCGAGCACGCGCCCGCCCCGTGGGACGAGCTCCTTCGGGCGCACCGCGACGCGTTCGCCTCGCTCACCACCGAGATCTCCATGCTCGCCGACGGCAACCGCGAGCTGCTCGCCATGTCCCACCGCGCCACCCAGGAGACGCTCCTGTCCCTGCAGGAGGTGCACACGTACGACGGCTCCGGTCACGCCGCCGGTGCAGCACCCACGGCCCAGCTCGTCGACCGATCGCTGTAAGGGGACCCGTGAGCACCTTCTCCGGTCTCGGCACCGCGCTCAGCTCGCTCATCGCGCAGCGGCAGGCGCTCGACGTCGCTGGGCAGAACATCGCCAACGCCAACACCGTCGGGTACACGCGTCAGCGCGCGACGCTCGCGGCCCTGCCCGCAGCGACCGTGCCGTCGATGTTCTCGACGTCGGACGGCACCGGCGAGGGGACCCGCGTCTCGAGCATCGACCGCCTCGCCGACATGTTCCTCGACGCCCGCCTGCGCACGCAGACGTCCGGAGCCTCGTACCTCTCTGCGCGGGCCGAGGCCTACACCGCGCTGGAGACCAGCGTCGGCGAACCGGCGGCGACGGGTCTGTCCAGCCAGCTCTCCACGTTCTGGGGTGCGTGGCACGACGTCGCCAACACCCCCGACAAGGGGTCGGCCAAGGCCGTGCTGCTCGAGGACGCCCGCGCGGTCGTCGACCGGATCGGCACCCTCTACACGGCGGCGCGGACGCAGTGGACGCAGGCCCGCTCCTCCACGGTCGCGCTCGTGGACCAGGTGAACACGACCGCCGAGAGCGTCGCCGACCTCAACGGCCGGATCCTCGCCATCACCAACAGCGGCGGCACCGCCCACGAGCTCGCCGACCAGCGCGACCAGCTCGTCACCGCACTGTCCTCCTTGGTCGGCGCCGCCATCTCGGTGCGACCCGACGGACAGGTCGACCTGCTCGTCGGCGGCAACGCGCTCGTGTCGGGGAACCGCGCACAGGCGCTGGCCGTGCAGGGAGCCACCAGCTTCGCGCAGGCAGCCGGCGACGCCACGGCGGTGCCCCCGGTCGACGGCGAGGCCGTCACCGTGGTCTGGGCCGCGCACCCCACACGCTCCGCGGGACTCGACGGTGGTCGCGTCGCCGGACTTCTCTCGGTCCTCGCCCCCACGGACGGCTCCGGCACCGGCGGCATCCTCACGGAGGTGGCGGCGCGCTACGACGCGCTCGCGACGACGATCGCCACCCAGGTCAACGCGCTGCACTCGGGTGCGGTGACGTCGGGGACCGGCGCTCCCGGCGGCGACTTCTTCACGTTCGCGGCGGGACGCCCCGCTGCGCTCGGGCTCACCGTCGCCATCAGCGACCCTGCGGGCGTGGCGGTCGCCGCGCCCGGCGGCGGGGCGCTCGACGGCTCGATCGGCGACGCCATCGCCCAGCTGGCCACCGCGGCCGACGGCCCCGACTCCACGTGGGCCGCGGCCGTGGTGGAGCTCGGGGTGCGCACCGCGTCGGCGGGCTCGCGTGCGAAGGTGGCGGAGTCCGCCCGCGCGACCGCCGCCGCGCAGCAGCTCGCCCAGGCGAGCGTCGACACCGACGAGGAGACCGTGAACATGCTCGCGTACCAGCGCGCGTACGAGGGTGCGGCACGCGTGCTCACCGCCATCGACGAGATGCTGGACACCCTCATCAACCGCACCGGCCTCGTGGGGAGGTAGTCGCAATGATCGCTCGTGTGACCCATCAGACGGTGCAGCGCCAGACGCTGGCCAACCTCCAGGGCAACCTGTCCGCGATGGCATCGCTGCAGGCGCAGATGTCCAGCGGCAAGAAGATCAGCGTGCCGTCCGACGACCCGGCGGGGGCGTCGGACATGCTCCGGCTGCGCGGCGACCAGCGGTCCGTCACGCAGCACGCCCGCAACGCCTCCGACGGCGACTCGTGGCTGACCACCGTGGACTCGGCGCTGGGCTCGTCGCTCGCCGCCCTGCGCCGCGCGCGCGACCTCACGATCCAGGGTGGCGACGGTGCGCTCGGCGCGACGTCCCGCGAAGCCCTGGCCGCCGAGATCGAGGGGGTCCGCGACTCGCTGCTCGACCAGGCCAACTCGAGCTACGTGGGCCGCTCCGTGTTCGCCGGCACGTCCGACGCCGGCGCGGCGTTCGGCACTGGCTACGCGTTCACGGGCAGCCCCACCGCGCTCCCCGTCGAGCGCAGGATCGGCCCGAACAACACGGTCCGCGTGGACTCCGACGGCGCGGCGGTCTTCGGCACCGGCGCAGGCTCGGTGTTCGCGCTGCTGGACACCGTCGCCGCGACGCTGCGGTCCGGCGGCGACCCGACCACGCACCTCGACGCCATCGACTCCCGCATGGAGGCGATGCTCACCGAGGTCTCGTCGGTCGGTGCCCGGCACGCGCAGGTCATCGCCGTGACGAGCTCGCTGAAGGACCAGGAGCTCACCGTGAAGTCGCAGCTCTCCGGCATCGAGGACATCGATCTCGCCGAGGTGATCCTCGAGCTGCAGATGCAGGAGGTCGCCTACCAGGGCGCGCTCGGCGCAGCCAGCAAGGTCCTGCAGCCCTCGCTCCTGGACTTCCTGCGATGAGCACGTCCACGGTCCGCGTGGCCGGCAGCGGCGACCTCTCGGTCGACGTCCCCGTGCTCCTGGAGCTGTCGACGCCGCTGCTCGGGCTGCCGGGGCACGTCCGGTACTCGCTCGAGGCGCTCGACGAGCACGGTGTGTTGTTCGCACTGCGCAGCGTCCCGGCCGACGCGTCCGACGCCCCCGTGCGCCTCTTCGTCGTGAGCCCCGTGGCGCACTTCCCGGACTACGAGCCGACGATCGACTCCGACGCGCTCACCTGGGACGCGGACGCGGAGCACACGGCCGTGCTCGCCGTGGTCCACCCCGGGCAGGGTGCGCAGGGCGGTCCGACCGTGAACCTGCTCGCCCCGATCGTGGTCGACACCCGCTCGGGACACGCCGCCCAGGTGGTGCTGGACGGGGACTGGCCGCTGCGCGCGCCGGTCGGCTGAGCCGACTCCCCCCGACACCTCAGGTCCGCCCCGCTCCGTCCGATGGGTGGAGCGACGGACATCACCGGGGAGAGACATGAGCGTGCTGAACGACCACGACCGCCTCACGCGCGGCGCCACCCTGCTGCGCCAGCCGATCGTGCACCCGGACCGATCGGTCTTCGGGTACGCGGTCCGGGCCGAGGTGCACGACGCCGACGGAGCGCTGATCCCGGAGAGCCTGGTCGAGGACCTGGCCGACGAGGAGTACGCCACGCTGGACCCCTCGACGATCGCCGGTGACCGGCCCCTCATGCTCCGCGCGACCACCGGCCTGCTCCTCGGGCGGGTCCCCGCACCCGCCGCCTCCGCAGGCATCGCCCTCGAGGTCCCGGCGCTGCTCGCAGGGCTGCCCGACACCGTCGAACGGCTCATCGAGCTGCGTCTGCTCGGCTACGGCCTGGCGCTCGGCGACTACACCGGCACGGCCGCGCAGGACGCGCTGCTCCCCCTCGTCGACGTGGTGAAGGTCCACATGGGCCGCTCCCAGGACCGGCTCCTGGACCTGGTCCGTCGTGCGCACCAGCACCCCGACATCCGCGTCATCGGGGAGCGCGTCGCCTCGACCGAGTCGATCGCGTTCGCCCTCGCCCTGGGCGTCGACCTCCTGCAGGGCCCCATGTTCGAGCGTCACCCCGACGGCACGGGCCGCGACTTCCGGGCCGGCGAGATCCAGTGCCTGACGCTGGTGCGCCTCCTGTCGACAGACTCGCCGGACCACGAGGCCGTCGTCCACACGGTCGAGTCGGACCCCGAGCTGAGCATGCGCGTGCTGGCCATGGTGAACTCGAGCGCGACCGGGGTGCGGCGCCACATCGACTCCGTGCGCCACGCGGTCGTCCTCCTGGGCCCGCGGCAGCTGAGCGCGCTGGCCATCGCCTCGCTGGTCGACGCGCGGCCGGCGACGGTGGCCGCACTCTGGTCCGTCCTCGCACGCGCACTGACGTGCGGGACCCTGACGGGCTCCGACGCGGGGTACACCGTCGGCCTCCTCTCCGCAGTCGCCGCGCAGGAGCACCTGTCGGTGGACTCGCTCGTGGAGCGCTCGGGCGTGTCCGAGCAGATCGCGCACGCCCTGCGGGACCAGACCGGGGTGTACGGGCCGGTCCTGGCCGCCGTGCTGGCGCACGAGGAGAACGACACCGAGGGTGTGGCTGCGACCGGGCTCGTCCCTCGCGACGTGGCACAGGCCCACCTGGCCGCCGTGTCCGAGGCATACGCCACGGCGACGGCGCTCGCGGTCTCTCCGACCGCCTGACCCTCCGGCGGAGGCGACTACGCTTCTCCCGTGCCTTCGCCGTTCGCCACCCTGCTGCACCCCACCCGCACCACTCCCCCTCCGGTCGCCATCGACCTCCAGCGGGTGGTTCTGGTGGGCACCGGGATCTGGCTGGTGGCGATGCTGGTGACCGGGGTCCTCGCGTTCACCGGCGAGGTCGAGTGGGACATCGTGTGGGTGTGCGCGACGGGCGTCGTCCTCGGCCTGCTCGGGGCCGCCTGGGCCCGCCGGCACCGACCCGCTCCCCCCGCGACGACGACCGACGAGCCGCCCGCTCAGGACTAGCGGGGGTCGACGGTCTCGTCGAGCACCGTCCCGATCACCAGCTCCGCCGCGCGCTCGGGGGCCACGAGCACCGCCTCGATCGCGTGCCGCGCCGACCAGCGCCCGCCCGCCTGCGCCAACCCCGCGGCCAGCCCCGCCGCGTGCACGGCACGGACCACCGCCTGCACGCCGGCGCCCGTCACCCACCAGTCCACCGGCGCTCCGTCGACGGTCAGTTCCTCGTGCTCCCACCAGGTGACCGGGGCGTCGTCGAGGAGCGCGGAGACCTCCGCCGGCACCGGCTGCTCCACGCAGCGGTCCGCGTCGTCGATCTCACCGGCCGCCAGCTCCGTGGCCAGCGGCAGGTCCAGCAGCGCCGCCAGGGCGTCCGCGTGCGCCGGCGTGGCCGGCACCATGGCCGCCACGTCCGTGCGCTGCCACCACATGGGCTGCTCGGCGACGGCCGCGTCGTCGGCGTGCACCACCGCCACCTGCGCCGGGGCGACGAGCGCAGGGATCCGCTCCGCAGGACGCGCCACCGGTCCGCCGTCCGAGCGTGCGGCCGCGGCCGCGATCCCCCGCCAGAGCGCCACCGCCGTCCGCTCGTCCACCGGGGACCCGGGGTGCCCGAGCGCGTCGAGCACCTGCACCCAGGCGTCGGCGCCGAGCTCGTCGAACCGGCCGACCCCGCCGAGCGCCCGCTGGATCCCCCCGTCGAGACCTCGGAGGACGTCCGGCACCGCCGGCAGCACGTCCCGCAGGGTCGGCTCGGTCTCGTCGCCGTCGATCGCGAAGATGCCGCCGAGCCGGTCCGGCCCCCGCTCGCGCAGCCACCAGGCGGTGTACGACGCCGCAGTCGCCCCGCGCTCGCCGCGCACCCGGTCCAGCAGCGCCCGCCGCAGCGCCGGGACGGAGGCGAGCCGCGCGAGGACGTCGGGCCAGCGGCCCTCCTCCACCGCGTCCAGGTCGGCCACCGCGTCGACGTCGCCCACGTACTCGCCACCGCCCAGCGTCGTCGACAGGTGCGCGAGGTAGTCGGGCCAGGCGTCGAGCGACTGCGCGGCCAGGCTGGCGTCGTCGGTCCCGTCCGGGTCGATCGCGGCGGGCTCGGCGACCACGTCGGCCACGTGGACCACGGCGAGGTCGTCGCGCACCCCGACGGCGACGAGGGTCGCCGCACCCCAGCGCTCGACCGCCTCGAGGGTCACGGGCGCCAGCACGCGCGGGTCCAGCAGGTCGGCCGCGGGTCCGTCCGGGAGCACCAGGCCGTGCGCGGGCGTCGGCTCGCCGTCGACGGCGGGGAGGGTCAGGAGGCCCAGCCAGGGCGCGTGCCCGGTGCCGGGGCCGGCGTCGCCGATCGCCGCACGCACGACGGCGAGGACCGCGTCGGTGACCTCGTCGGCCAGCGCGAGGTCGTCGTCGTCGGCCTGCTCCAGCACGGCCGCCCGCAGCGCGGGGTGCTCCAGGAGCCCGCGCGCGTCCGGTGCGTCCGCGCCCAGCCGACCGAGCAGCGGGTGCGACGCCGCGGCGTCGACCACGCGCAGGCCCCAGCGCCCCAGCGTGCGCAGCGCCTCCGTGCCCACCGCGTCGACCTCCGCCGGGTCGAGCAGGGTCAGGCCGCGCGCGCCCCGCACCACGCGGCCGTCGGCGAGGGGCACCGGCAGCGCACCGAGGGCCTCGCGCGCCCGGGCGTCGTCCGCCAGCGGGTCCAGCGCGTCGTAGAGCTCGGCCCACGCTCCGTCGTCGACGGCGGGCAGCTCCTCCACCACGTCCGCGAGGTTGCGCTCCTCCACCCCGAGCGCCCGCGCCTGACCCTCCCGGCCCACCGGCACGACGACCAGCCCCGCGACCCGCCGGCCCAGCGCCGCCATCGCACGCGGGTGGTTGCCGGCACCGTCCGCGAGCATCACCGCGCGGTCGGGGGCGACGAGCGGGTGAGGGGTGTCGTCGGTCGACCCCGCGGCACGGCGCAGCAGGGGGGTCCGTGAGAGCCGCTCGACGACCAGGTCCCGGAGCGTGCCGTCGAGGGAGCCCTCCGCCAGACCGGTCGGCACCAGGGCCAGCGGGTCGTGGTCGGCCTCGGCCCGCTCGTGCGCCAGCCGCGCGTACGCCGTCGCGGCGTGCTCGAGCACGGTGTCCGCCAGCCGGCCGGGCGCCACGTGCCGCCGCGTGGGGTCCAGCGGGAGGGTGGCGACGAGGAGGGCGGGGACGCTGCACGGCTCGTCGGTGGGCGTGGGGGCGTGCACCACCGCCGGCCAGCTCACGCCCGGGACGCGCGGCACCGCCCACGTCACCCGCCATGCGCGGGCACTGCGCTCCTCGACCGGGCGGTCGGCGACGACCTCGAAGGGCAGGTCGCCCTCGGCCGCCACGACCACCCACCGGTCCTCGACGTCCGCGAACCGGCGCGAGGGGGCGTCCGACGTGTGGTCCTCGACCACGATCTCCACCAGACCCGGCAGGGCCAGCAGCAGCGGGTCGCCGACCTCGCGCAGCAGCGCGCGGACCTCGTCGGCCGCGACCTCGTCGCGCAGCTGCAGGACCACGGCGGTGTCGTAGCCCGCGGGTGGGCGACCGTCCGCGGGGAGCGGGAGGCGCAGGGCCGGGAGCGAGCCGTCGCGCCGGCGGACCTCCTCGGCGAGCGCCGGGACGTCCGCGGAGGCCTCGCTCAACAGCTCCGCGGTGTCGCGGGCGGAGAACCGCACGCCGCCCGTCGTCGACAGCA
The DNA here is from genome assembly GCF_001426725.1 of Cellulomonas sp. Root137. NCBI lineage: Bacteria > Bacillati > Actinomycetota > Actinomycetes > Micrococcales > Cellulomonadaceae > Cellulomonas > Cellulomonas sp. Root137. Next base: position 38,856 of record NZ_LMFG01000001.1, read on the forward strand.
GGGAGACCTCGTCGGCCACCGCGCGAACGGCCGCGAAGCCGACGCCGTACCGGCCCACCACGCCCTCGTGGCTGTCGCGCTTGGACGACGCCCGCATGGACGAGAGCGACGCCACACCGTCGGCGTCGAGCGGGCTGCCCGTGTTGGCGGCGACCAGCGCGGTGGTGCCGTCGTCCGCGTGCGCGAGCCGCAGGAGCAGCCGGCCCGGGACGTCCGCGCGGGTGGCGGCGTCGGCGGCGTTCTGCGCCAGCTCGACCAGGACCCGGTCGCGGTAGTACCCGCGGGCGTGGTCCTCCTCGGTGTTGGCGTCCTCCCGCAGTCGAGCCGGGGAAGCCCGCCACGCCCCCAGGACGGCCGCGCGGAGGGCGGCCGTCCCGAAGGCGTCGGTGGTCACGGCTCCGGGTCGGGGCGTGCGGCGGGCTGGTCCGCGGCGGCCGCGTCGGGGTCGACGGGCGCGTCGGGCTCGGGAGCGGTGTCGGGCTCGTCGACCGGCTCCGCGACGTCGGCTTCGGTGGCGTCTACAGCGTCGACCTCGACAGGGGCGTCGACGGTGTCGTCATCGACCGTTGCCTCGACGGCGTCGTCGGTGACCGGCGCGTCGATCGTCTCCTCGGGCGCCGACGCCTGCGGGGCGGCCTGTGCGGCGGACTGCGCGAGGTTGACCAGCTCCAGGCTGAGCTCGTCGATCAGCGGGTCGGCGGCGGGCCAGTCGGTCGGCGGGGCCTCGGAGTCGGTCTCGGAGTGGGCGCCGCAGCCGTGGTCGACGCTCACCACGGTGCCGTCGTCGGGCGACCACTGGTTGGCGCAGACGCCGAACACGGTGCCGAGCGAGCCCTGGATCGGGACCAGGAACCCGCAGCTGCCGCACGCCGCGGCGGACGCCAGCGAGCCGGCGCTCGTCGGACCGTGCGGTCCGCGGTACCAGCGCTCGGCGGCCTCGTCGCGACCCTGCGGCGAGAGCACCCGCACGCGGGCGAGGGCGAGCTCGTCGATCGCCACGTCGTCGAGCTCGGGGTCCCCGGTGGGGGTCCAGCCGGGCTCGAGACGCGGGTCGTCGGCCTTGAAGGGCAGCACGTCGCCGGGGCCGATGTCGCCCGGGCGGATGCGCTCCGACCACGGCAGCCAGGCCTGGCCGAGCACGGCGTCCGGACCGGGCAGCAGCTCGGCCTCGCAGACCGTGGCGGTGCGTCCGCGGGGCACGCGAGCGACGGTGACCGTCCACTCCCAGCCGCGGTAGCCCCGGGCGGCGGAGGCGAACCGGTGCGACACCAGCCGCTCCCCCTCGACGACGAGGCCGAGGTACTCGCCGACGTCGGAGGGGTCCTCCGCGAGGCCGATCGCAACCTCACGGGCCAGGTCGACGGCCGATCCGAGGACCGCGTCCTTGGTAGCTGCAGGCATGCTCAGGCCTCGATGTCGTCCGCGACGGCGCGCAGGAGCGAGGCGTACTGCTCCCCGCGCGCCTTCTCGGGGTAGCGGCCACGACGCAGGTCGTTGCCGACGCGGTCGAGGACCTTGATGAGGTCCTCGATGATGACGGCCATGTCGTCGGCGGGCTTCCGCGCCGCCTTGGCGACAGAGGGCACCGGGTCCAGCAGCTTCACGGACAGGGCCTGGGGGCCGCGACGACCGTCGGCGACGCCGAAGTCGACCTTCGCGCCGGGCTTCGGAGCCGTGACGCCCTCGGGCAGGGCGGAGGCGTGCAGGAAGACCTCGCCGCCGTCGTCGCTGGCGATGAACCCGAAGCCGCGCTCGGTGTCGAACCACTTGACCTTGCCGGTAGGCACGGTGAACCCCGTTCATGAGAAGAAAGACGTACTGGCCACAAGGTTACCGGGCGTGGCACGCGAAAACCCCACCGCACCGGAAGCCACCGGGCTCCCCGTGCGTTGGGGGTGGGGATGACCTCCTCTGCACGCGCCCTGCTCGACGAGCTGCGCACGACGACGCTCGAACGCCTCGCCGCGCTCCAGGGCGAGCACCGCGCGGTCGTCGACGCCTCCCGAGACAGCAACGCGGACGACGAGCACGACCCCGAGGGCTCGACGATCGCGTTCGAGCGCGCGCAGGTCGACGCCCTGGCGCGCGACGCCGCCGAGCGGCTGGCCTCGGTCGACGCGGCGCTCGCACGGCTCGACGACGGGACGTACGGCATCTGCTCCGTGTGCGGGCAGCCGATCGCCGCGGCCCGGCTCGAGGCGCGACCCACCGCGACGACGTGCGTGGGCTGCGCCGGTGCCGCCGCGCGCTGAGCTGGTCTCAGTCGGCGTCGAGAAGCTCGGCGTCCAGGAGCCCGGCGTCGACCGCGGGCGCCGCGCTGGTGCGGAGCTCGGCCAGCGCCAGCTCGTCGCCCTCGAGCCGGGACCGGACCGCGTCGTAGATCTCGCGCGCTCGGTGGGGTGCGATGTCGAGCATCTGCGTCATGCACCGCCACCACACCAGCTGCGCGTCGCCGTGGAACCCGTGGGCCCGGAGCCGCAGCAGCGCAGCGACCCCGTCGAGGACGTCCTCACCGGGGCCGGTCGGGTCGGTGAGGCGGCGCGCGCAGTCCGCCACGCTCTCACCTGCCCGGTCGTCCCACCGCGACTGGTGGCGCAGGGTGAGGGCGTGCAGCGTCGGGTCGCCCAGTGCACCCGCGGCGACCATCGCGAGACGGTGGACGGACCCGTCTGCGCGGCTGAGCCCGGCGCGCACGTACGGCAACGCCCGCTGGTCCCGCCGGAGCGCCAGCCCCACGAGCGCCTCGTGACGGGTGGCGACGTCGATGTCGTCGAGCCGGTCGGCGAGCGCGTCGCGCAGCTCGGGTGTGTCGATCTGCTGCCACTGCTGGCCGAGCGCGAAGCACGCCCAGTCCCGCACGTCCGGGTCGAGGTCCGCGGTCAGCCTGATCGCCGTGGCGAGCAGCTCGGCGCTCGGTTCGTCCTCGGTGAGGTAGGGCAGCTGGGCCGCCACCGCCTTGCGGACCACTGCGCTGTCGTGACCGACGAGCGCCACGACCGCTCCCGCGTCCGGTGGGCCGGCGGCCCCGATGGCGTCGCACAGATCGGCCGCGTCGACGACGGTCACGATCCTGAGTGCCATGGCCAGAGTCTGAGGGACGAGGGCTCTTTGCGTGTCCCTTTTCGCCGCCCGACCGGGTGAGCCCTGACGGACGCCGCTACGCGCCCGCCGCCAGCCGGTCCATCGCGAGCGCCGCCAGGACCGCCGGGCCGACCGCGAGCGCGTCCTCCGCGAACCGAGCGTGCGCGGAGTGGTTGTACGCCGCGGTCGCCGGGTCCTCGCCGACCGGCGTGGCACCGAGCGCGAGGTACGCACCGGGCACCTGCTGCAGCACGTAGGAGAAGTCCTCCGAACCGGAGAGCGGCTGCGGCATGGTCAGGTACGCGTGCTCTCCGAACAGCCCGCGGACCACGCCGGCCGCCCGGTCGACCTCGGCAGGCGTGTTCGACGTCACCGGGTAGCCGCGCTGGTAGTCGATCGTGGCGGTCAGCCCGTGCGCGGCGGCGATGCCCTCCACAACTCGCGTCAGCCGCTCGGGCACCAGCCCGTGCGTCGTCTCGGAGAAGGTGCGGACCGTCGCCTCCAGCACCGCGGTCGACGGGATCACGTTGTCGGTGGTGCCGGCCGCGACCTTGCCGACCGTGACGACGACGGGGTCGAACACGTCGAACTGCCGGGTGACCATGGCTTGGAGCGCGAGGACGATCTCGGCCGCGACCGGGACGGGGTCGGCCGCGAGGTGCGGCATCGACCCGTGACCGCCCCGCCCGTGGATCGTGACGTGCACGGTGTCGGCGGCGGCCAGCGCGGTGCCGTACCGCGACGCGACCAGACCGGCGGGCAGCACGGAGGACAGGACGTGCAGGCCGTACGCGGCGACGACCCGTGACCCCGCGGCGTCCAGCACGCCCTCGTCGATCATCAGCCGCGCACCGTGGTCGCCCTCCTCGCCGGGCTGGAACATGAGGACGACGTCGCCGGCGAGCTCGTCGCGACGGGACGCCAGCAGCTGCGCCGCGCCGACGAGCCCCGCCACGTGCAGGTCGTGGCCGCACGCGTGCATGACCCCGTCGCGCTCGGAGGCGAACGGCTCACCCGAGGCCTCGGTGACCGGCAGCGCGTCCATGTCCCCGCGCAGCAGGACGGCCGGGCCGGGCCGCCCTCCGCGCAGGACCGCGACGACGGAGCTGAGGCCGGTGCCGGTGCGCACCTCCAGACCGAGCGGGGCGATCGCGTCCAGGACGAGCCGCTGGGTCGTCGGGAGGTCGAGACCGATCTCCGGGGCGCGGTGCAGAGCACGCCGCAGCTCGACGAGCGACGGGAGCTGCGCCTCGGCGTCGGACCGGAGGCCGGCCAGGAGGTCGGAGGAGAGGGGCACGGGTGGACCTCCACGGGTCGGCTGAGAGGTGCGGGCCGTCCGAGAGTGCCAGACCCGGTCGGCCAGCCGAGCGGCACCGCGCCCGTTACCCACCAGTAGCCGAGGCCTCCGTACCCCACCCACGGCACGTAAGGTTGTGCGGATGCCCACCTTCACCGGTTATCTGCGGGAACGCAGCGACGACGAGCTCGTCGCGCTCCTGCGCAGCCGACCGGACCTGGCGTCGCCGTCGCCCGCGACCCTGTCGTCGCTGGCGGTCCGCGCCACCAGCCGGTCGAGCCTCGAGCGCGCGCTCGCCGCGGTCGACGCCAGCGTGCTGCAGGTGCTGGAAGCGGTCGTCGCCCTGTCCGAGCCCGGCCCGGTCACCGCGGAGGACCTGCCCCGCGCGCTCGGCGCGACGGACGACGCCGGTGTCGCCCTGGTGGAGCGCGCGCTGCGGCTGGCGATCGTCGGCACCCTGGTCTACCCGGACTCCGACGCGGCCGACGCCCCCCTGCTGCCCTCCCCCGGGCTCGCCGAGATCCTCGGTCCGTACCCGGCCGGGCTGGCGCCGGTGGACGCGGGGACCCGCCGCGGGACACCCCCGGAGCCGGTCGGCCTCGACGACCTGCCGACGCTCCTCGACGCCGCCCCGACGGGCGCCCGGCCCGTGCTCGACGCCCTGCTGTGGGGTCCGCCGGTCGGGCTCGCGCCCTCCAACAGCACCGCCGCCGCTGCGGCCGTCGACTGGCTGGTCCGCCGCCACCTGCTCCTGGCGGGCGACTCCCGGCACGTCGTCATGCCCCGCGCGGTCGCGCTCGCCCTCCGCGGTGGCCGCACCCACGCCGCCCCGGCGTTCCCCCCGGCGCTGCCCGACGACGTCCCGCACCGCAGCCATGGCCTGGTCGCGGCCGAGTCGGCGGCCGCCGGCGAGAGGATCGTGCTCCTGGTCGCCCGGCTGGTGCGGCTCTGGGAGCACACCCCGCCCGGGGTGCTGCGCGGCGGCGGCCTGGGCGTCCGCGAGCTCCGACGCGTCGCGATGGCCCTGGAGACCGACGAGTCCGAGGCCGCCTTCGTCATCGAGCTCGCCGGGGCCGCGGCCTTCATCGCCGACGACGGCGAGGACAACCCGTCGTTCGCCCCGACCGTGGCCGTCGACGAGTGGGCCGTCCGCGACGTCCCCGACCGCTGGGCCGCACTGGCCCGCACCTGGCGGTCCACGCTGCGCACGCCGTGGCTCGTCGGCGGGCGTGACGAGCGCGGCGGTGTCCGTGCCGCGCTCGACCCCGAGCTCCAGCGCACCTGGGCTCCCCGGCTGCGCCGGTCGGTGCTCGACGTCCTCGCCGAGACCCCGCCCGGTAGCGCCCTCGACGCCCCGCACGTGGTGGCCGTCCTGCGCTGGCGGACCCCGCGGTCCGTGCCGCCGCCCGCCGCGGTCCAGGCGGTGCTCGTCGAGGCCGGCCGGCTCGGCATCCTCGGCGCGGGCGCCCTGTCCGACGCCGGACGCGCCCTGCTGCTGGAGACCGCCCCCCTGGTCGGGGCGGACGCAGCCGACCCCGCCGACGCCCTCGCCGCCGCCCTGCCTCCCGCGGTCGGCGAGATCCTGCTCCAGGGCGACCTCACCGGCGTCGTCCCCGGACGGCCCAGCCCCGAGCTCGAGGACGTCCTGGACCGGACCGCGCACGTCGAGTCCCGCGGCGGCGCGCTCACGGTGCGGTTCACGCCCGACTCCGTCCGCCGCGCGCTCGACGCCGGTGCCACCGCCGACGGGCTCCTCGCCGAGCTGGCCTCCCACAGCCGCTCGGGCGTCCCGCAGCCCCTCGAGTACCTGGTCCGGGACGCGGCCCGCCGCCACGGCAGGCTCCGGGTCGGCTCGGCGTCCGGCTACGTGCGCGCCGACGACCCCTCGCTGCTGGCCGGCCTCGTGGAGGACCCGCGGCTGGCGTCGCTCGGCCTGATCCGGCTGGCGCCGACCGTCCTGGCGTCCCAGGCGCCTGCCCGCGAGCTGGTCGAGGCCCTGCGCGCGCACGGGCTGGCGCCGGTCGCGGAGGGGCCGGACGGCCAGGTGCTGCACGTCGTCTCGGCGGTGCGCCGGGTCGGGCGTCGCGCCACCGCGGGTGCCCGCCGACGCGCGTCCGACACGGCCCCCAGCGGCGCCCGGGAGGTCCTGAGCGACGACCGCCTGCTCGCCCTGGTGCCGCAGCTGCGCCGGGCCGAGCAGGAGCGCAAGGCCGACGAGGTCGAGCGGCTGCCCGGCGCGATCCTGCCGCCACCGGTCCGACGCCCGGCCGAGCCCGCTGCTCCGCCCCCTGCGCCTGCGGCGGGAACAGCCGACCCCGTGGATGCGTTGGTGCTGCTGCGCGAGGCGGCGGCCGAGAAGGCCGAGGTGTGGGTCGAGCTGGTGGGCTCGCACGGTGTGCCGCAGCGGCGCCTGCTCCGACCCCTGCGGGTCGAGGGCGGCCGGCTGCGGGCGATCGACACCGCGCGCGAGTCCGAGCTCACCGTCGCGGTGCACCGGATCGCGAGCGTCACGCGTGCCACCGAAGACGATCGTCAGGAGACTTCGTGACCAACGGCCCCCTCATCGTGCAGAGCGACAAGACGCTGCTGCTCGAGGTCGACCACGACCAGGCGGAGGCCTGCCGGCGCGCGATCGCCCCGTTCGCGGAGCTGGAGCGCGCCCCGGAGCACGTGCACACCTACCGGCTGACCCCGCTGGGCCTGTGGAACGCGCGCGCCGCGGGTCACGACGCCGAGCAGGTGGTGGACGTCCTGCTCGAGTACTCGCGCTACCCCGTGCCGCACGCCCTGCTGGTCGACGTCGCGGACATCATGTCCCGCTACGGACGCCTCCAGCTGATCCAGGACCCGGTGCACGGCCTGATCCTGCACGCCCTGGACCCGGCGGTCCTGGTCGAGGTGGTCCGCTCCAAGCGCACCGCCGGGCTGCTCGGCGCACGCATCGACGCCACCGACGTCATCGTCCACCCGTCCGAGCGCGGCCACCTCAAGCAGGTCCTGCTCAAGCTCGGCTGGCCGGCCGAGGACCTGGCCGGGTACGTGAACGGCGAGGCGCACCAGATCGACCTCGTGCAGGACGGTTGGCACCTGCGCCCGTACCAGCAGCAGGCCGTCGACGGGTTCTTCCACGGCGGCTCCGGCGTGGTGGTGCTGCCGTGCGGCGCCGGCAAGACGCTCGTCGGTGCGGGGGCGATGGCGCGCTCGTCGACGACCACCCTGATCCTGGTGACCAACACCGTGAGCGCCCGGCAGTGGCGCGACGAGCTGATCAAGCGCACCTCGCTCACGGAGGACGAGATCGGCGAGTACTCCGGTGCCCGCAAGGAGGTCCGCCCGGTCACCATCGCGACGTACCAGGTGCTCACCACCAAGCGGAAGGGCGTCTACACGCACCTCGAGCTGCTCGACGCCCGCGACTGGGGGCTGGTCGTCTACGACGAGGTCCACCTGCTCCCGGCGCCGATCTTCCGGATGACCGCGGACCTGCAGGCGCGTCGCCGGCTCGGCCTGACCGCCACCCTGGTGCGCGAGGACGGCCGCGAGGACGAGGTGTTCAGCCTCATCGGCCCCAAGCGGTTCGACGCCCCATGGAAGGACATCGAGGCCCAGGGCTACATCGCCCCCGCCGACTGCGTCGAGGTCCGCCTCACGCTCCCCGACGCCGACCGCATGGCCTACGCCACCGCCGAGCCGGAGGAGAAGTACCGGCTCGCCGCGACGGCGAAGGGCAAGAACAAGGTGGTCGAGCAGCTGGTCGCCAGGCACGAGGGCGACCCGACGCTGGTGATCGGTCAGTACCTGGACCAGCTCCACACGCTCGCGGAGCACCTGAACGCCGACCTCATCACCGGCGAGACCACGGTGCACGAGCGGCAGCGGCTGTTCGACGCGTTCCGGTCGGGCGAGATCACCAAGCTCGTCGTGAGCAAGGTGGCCAACTTCTCGATCGACCTGCCCGAGGCGTCCGTGGCCATCCAGGTGTCCGGCTCGTTCGGCTCCCGGCAGGAGGAGGCGCAGCGGCTCGGCCGGATCATGCGCCCCAAGGGCGACGGCCGGACCGCGCACTTCTACACGGTGGTCGCGCGCGACACCGTGGACCAGGACTTCGCCGCCCACCGGCAGCGGTTCCTGGCCGAGCAGGGGTACGCGTACTCGATCGTCGACGCCGAGGACCTGGATCCCGCCGCGGAGGCGGAGCGCGACTGAGCGGGAACCGTCCGCGGGCGTGAGCCGTTGCGGCGGGTAGTGCCCACCGGAAGGATCAGTGCGTGCCCGCCCTGCGACGTCGCCTGTCCGTGCTCGTCCCGCTGCTGCTCGGAGCCCCGCTCCTGATCGGTGCCGGTCTCCTGCCGACCGTCGGCCCGCTGTCCCTCACGGGGGAGATCACCGACCAGGTCGGGGCGCTCGACGGCAGCGAGTCGGAGGTCCAGGCGGCGCTCGACCAGCTCGCGCAGGACACCTCGCTCCAGCTGTACGTCGTCTACGTCGCCGACTTCGGTGGCGCCGACCCCGTCGAGTGGGCGCAGGAGACCGCGCAGAGGTCGGGCCTCGGCCCGCAGGACGTCATCCTGGCCGTCGCCACCGAGGCACGGCGGTACGCACTCGCCCCGGAGACCGTCGAGGGCCTGTCCAGCTCGCAGGTCGAGGCCGCCAGCGCCGCCGCCGAAGACCAGCTGCGCGGCGACGACTGGGCCGGCGCCGCGATCGCCACGGCGGACTCCCTGCGCGCCTCGGCCACCGGCTCGTCGGGCGGCGGCGGTGGCGGCGGCGGCTTCGGCACCGTGCTCGTCATCGGCCTGGTCGTCATCGCCGCGCTGTTCGGCTTCTCGTGGCTCCGGTCCCGCCGACGCCAGGCCGCCGGGGTCGTGGCACCCGGAGCACCGGCCCCCGGCGACGAGCTGGCGGCCCTCCCGACGGCCGAGCTGGACCGCCGCTCCGCATCCGCGCTCGTCGCGATCGACGACGCCGTCAAGGCCTCCGACGAGGAGCTCGGGTTCGCGCAGGCGCAGTTCGGACCCGACGCCACCGGCGAGTTCGAGACCGTGCTCGCCGACGCGAAGGCGCAGGTCACCGAGGCCTTCCGGCTGCGCCAGACGCTCGACGACAACGTCCCCGACACCGAGCCGCAGGTCCGCGAGACCGCCACCCGCATCCTGCGGACGTGCGCCGCGGTGTCCGCGATGCTCGACGCGCAGAAGGCCGGCTTCGACCACCTGCGCGACCTCGAGGCCCACGTCGAGCAGGCCCTGGAGTCCCACGCCCGCTCGGCGGCCGCCCTGCGCCAGCGGCTCGACCCGGCCCGCGTCACGGTCGGCACGCTGGCCGCGACCTACCCTCCCGTGACGCTCGCGTCGGTGGCCCGCAACCCCGACCAGGCGCAGCAGCTCCTCGACGAGATCGACACCATCGTCGGCCGGGGCGAGGAGGCGGTGGGCAGCGGCCAGCGGGGCACCGCCGTCGGGTACGCCCGTGCCGCGGAGGAAGCTCTCAGCCAGGTGTCGACGCTGCTGGACGCGGTCGACCGCGCCGGGCCGGAGCTCGCCGTGATCGGCTCGCGCATCGACGCGGCGATCGCCTCGATCTCCGCCGACCTCTCCGACGTCGACCGGCTCGCCCGCGACAAGCCGGAGGTCGCCGCACCCGCGCAGACGGCCCGCACCGCGGTCGAGGCGGCACGTGCCGCCCGCGCCGGCACCGGGGACCCCCTCGCGGCCATGCGCGCGATCACCGACGCCGAGGCCGCGCTCGACGCTGCTCTTGCGCCCACCCGGGACGCCGAGGAGCAGGACCGCCGCGCGCAGCGGCAGCTCGACGACCTCCTCGGTCGGCTCGAGTCCACCCTGCGCGCCACCGGCGACTTCCTCAGCACCCGCCGCGGGGCCGTCGGTCCCGAGGCGCGCACGCGCCTGGCCGAGGCCGAGCGCCTGCGCGTGATCGCCCTCGACCAGCGTCCGGTGGACGCCTCCGCGGCGCTGGCCACGGCGCAGCGCGCCGAGCAGCTGGCACGCGAGGCGGCGGACCTCGCGCAGCAGGACGTCGAGCGCGCGGACCAGCTGCAGGTCGGCGGCGGACAGCTGGGGGGCCGTGGCGGCGGGCTGAACGGCGTGGGCGGGATGGTGCTCGGCGGCATCCTGCTCGACAGCGTCCTGCGCGGCGGCGGTGGCTTCGGTGGCGGCGGCGGCTGGGGCGGCGGTGGCGGCGGAGGAGGCGGTGGCGGCGGCTTCGGCGACGGTGGCTTTGGCGGCGGTTTCTAGAGCAGCAGTGGGCACGACGGCCGGGATGCTCCGGTCGACTGACGACGAGAGGCACGAGCGATGACCGAGAAGCAGAGCGTGTTCGGGCGGATCACCCAGCTGGCCCGCGCCAACATCAACGCGCTCATCGACCAGGCCGAGGACCCGCAGAAGATGCTGGACCAGCTGGTGCGCGACTACACGAGCTCGATCGGGGAGGCCGAGCGGGCGATCGCCCAGACCATCGGCAACCTGCGCCTGGCCGAGCAGGACTACAACGAGGACGTCTCCGCCGCGCGCGAGTGGGGCAGCAAGGCGCTGGCCGCGTCCAGCCGGGCGGACCAGTACCGCACCGCCGGGGACGCCGCGAACGCCGACAAGTTCGACAACCTCGCCAAGATCGCGCTCGGCAAGCAGCTCACCGCGGAGGGTGAGGTCCGCGAGGCGGAGCCGCTCATCGCGTCGCAGCGCGAGACCGTCGAGAAGCTGAAGTCCGGTCTCGCGATGATGAAGGACAAGCTCGGCCAGCTGAAGTCCCGCCGGGACACGCTCGTCGCCCGGCAGAAGTCCGCCGAGGCGCAGCAGACCGTGCAGACGGCGATCAGCTCGATCAACGTGCTGGACCCGACCAGCGAGATCGCGCGGTTCGAGGACAAGGTGCGTCGCGAGGAGGCACTGGCCCTCGGTCAGGCGGAGATCGCGGCGTCGTCCCTCGACTCGCAGTTCTCGGAGCTCGAGGCGTCCTCCGAGCAGATCGAGGTCGAGGCGCGGCTCGCCGCCCTCAAGGCCGGCAACGCGCCGCAGCAGCTGGGCACCACCCGGGTCACCCCGGAGATCGAGGCCTGACGTACGACGAGAGCGCCCGACCCCGGTGCAGGGGTCGGGCGCTCTCGTGTCGGATCAGGCGGAGACGGGCTCCTGCGCCGTCGCGCGCACGTGCGCCGCGAACGACTCGGCGAGGGTCCGGCCGACGGCCTCGACCTCGGCCTGGCGGGCGGTGTAGGCGGAGAGCACGGCCTCGGTGTCGACGTCGTCGTGCCCGTCGGCCCAGCCGCGCAGCGTGTCCGCGCCGGCCTCGGGGTGGAACTGCACACCCCATGCGGAGTCGATCCGGAACGCCTGGTACGGGTACATGGCCGACGACGCCAGCCACACCGCGCCGCGGGGCAGGTCCACGACCGCGTCCGCGTGCATGCTCGGCTGCGGCGTGCTGTGCCGGCCGTCGGCCAGCGCGGCGACGTCACCGACGACGGCGTCGCCGGTCGCCTCGGGCCGCCAGCGGACGTCGACGATGCCGGACTCGCGCCCGGGAGGTGCCGCCACCTGCACGCGACCGCCGCGCGCGGCGGCGAGGAGCTGGGCGCCGAGGCAGATGCCGAGCGTGGGAACGCCGTGGGCACTCGCGTCGGCCAGCAGCACGCGCAGCGCGGGGAGCCACGGGGCGGTGGCGTCGTCGTAGGCGGACATGTGTCCGCCGAGGACGACGAGACCGTCGCCGACCTCGCCAGCCGCGGGAACGCTCTCACCGGCGAAGGCCGCGACGACCTTCAGGTCGGCGTCGAGCCACTCGCCGAAGCGGTCGAGCGGGACGTCGGGGGAGCTCTGGATGACGGTGACGACCGGTCGGGGGCCACCGGAGAAGGGGAGGGTCACGCGCAGACGGTACCCCCGTGGTACCCGGATCCTGCAAGGACCTTGGTACCCGACTTGTCCGTTTCCAGGTCGCTCGTCCATCTTTGGGCACCGGATGAATCTGTCACGCGTGCGCGTCATCACACCCGAGGTGACCCCGCATTCACCCAGCGAACTCCCAGGATCCGGGCGGAGAATCGGGGCATGTCCACTCCCCCGGAGGCACGTCTGCTCGTCGTCGACGACGAGCCGAACATCCGCGAGCTGCTCGCCACGTCGCTGCGGTTCGCCGGCTTCGAGGTGTACGCGGCCGCCGACGGTGGCTCTGCGCTGCGCCTCGCCCGGGAGGTCGAACCGGACCTGGTGGTGCTCGACGTCATGCTCCCCGACATGGACGGGTTCACGGTCACGCGGCGGCTGCGCGAGAAGGGCCAGCACGTCCCCGTCCTGTTCCTCACCGCCCGCGACGACACGGCCGACAAGGTCCAGGGCCTGACGGTCGGCGGCGATGACTACGTGACCAAGCCGTTCAGCCTGGAAGAGGTCGTCGCCCGCATCCGCGCGGTCCTGCGCCGTACCCGGCCGGGTCTCGACGACGACGGCAGCGTGCTCCGGTACGCGGACCTCGAGCTGGACGAGGACTCCCACGAGGTGGTCCGCGCCGGCCACCCGGTCGACCTGTCCCCCACCGAGTTCAAGCTTCTGCGCTACCTCATGCTCAACCCCGGCCGCGTGCTGTCGAAGTCGCAGATCCTCGACCACGTCTGGCAGTACGACTGGGGCGGCGACGCCAACATCGTCGAGTCCTACATCTCCTACCTGCGCCGCAAGATCGACCAGATCGACGGCCCGGACGGCACCCGGCTGCCTCCGCTCATCCACACCAAGCGCGGCGTGGGCTACCTGCTGCGCGAGTCGACGTGAGCACGGACACGACGATCGCGGAACGCGAGGCTCCGCCCGCTCCCCGGCCCCTCGCCACGCTCCGGGACCGGTGGGCGGGCGTCCCCCTGGTCACCCGCCTGGTCGGCATCGTCACGGTCCTGCTCGCGTTCGGGCTGGTCCTCGCCGGGGCCACCAGCGCGGCGCTGCTCGAGGGCACGCTCGTGGGCCAGGTCGACAAGAAGCTGCAGACCGAGGGCACCCAGGTGGCCCAGCAGCGGCTCAGCCAGCTCGACCTCACCGGCAACCCGTTCTACACGCCGAGCGACTACTACCTGCGCTACGCGGTCGACGACGACGAGCTGCCGATCCTCTCGGACACCACCCGCGACCAGTACGGCACGCCGACGGTGCCCTCGCTGAGCATCGAGCAGGCGACCGCCCGCCACGGGGTCCCGTTCACCGTGCCCTCGACGCAGCCGGGCTCGCAGTGGCGCGTCGTCGCGTACAACTTCTCGATGCGTGACGGGAGCGTCGGCACCGCGGTCATCGCCCTCCCGCTCGGGGACATCCAGCGGACCGTGAAGCACATGACCCTCGTCCTGCTGCTCAGCGGGCTCGGGATCGTGCTGCTCGGTGCCGCGGCGGGCGCCTGGGCGGTCCGACGGTCGCTGAAGCCGCTGCGCGAGATCGAGACGACGGCCGCGGCGATCGCCGCCGGTGACCTGTCGCAACGCGTCCCGCCGGGGCCTGAGCACACCGAGGTAGGACGGCTCAGTGCCGCCCTCAACGGGATGCTCGCGCAGATCGAGCTGGCGTTCGGCGCCCAGAGCGCGTCCGAGGCCCGCATGCGCCGGTTCGTCGCCGACGCCTCCCACGAGCTCCGCACTCCCCTGGCCACCATCCGCGGCTACGGCGAGCTGTACCGGATGGGCGCCCTGACCACGACCGACCAGGTGGACGACACCCTGCGCCGCATCGAGCAGTCGGCGATCCGGATGGGTGCGCTCGTCGAGGACCTGCTCGCGCTCGCGCGCGTCGACGAGGGCCGGCCCATGCACACGGGACCCGTGGACCTCACCGTGCTCGCCGCCGACGCGGTCAGCGACCTGCACGCCCTCGACCCGTCCCGGCCCACCAGGCTGGTCCCGCTGGTCGACGGCGCCGCGGGTGCGCCCTGCATGGTGCTCGGCGAGGAGTCGCGGCTGCGGCAGGTGCTGGCCAACCTCGTCGGCAACGCGGTGCAGCACACCCCGCCCGGCACCGCAGTCGAGATCGCCGTCGGGACGTTGCCGACCGGCGAGGGCGCGTTCGAGGTGCGCGACCACGGCCCCGGCATCGACCCGGAGCACGCGGCCCGGGTGTTCGAGCGGTTCTACCGGGTGGACGCCAGCCGCGGGCGCGACTCCGGGGGCGCGGGCCTCGGCATGGCCATCGTCGCGGCGATCGTCGACGCGCACGGCGGGTCGGTGCACCTGGAGCAGACACCCGGAGGGGGGACGACGGTCCGTGTCACGCTGCCGCCCCCGACCCCCGAGTCACAGTCCTGAGGGCTACCATGGCGGGTTCCTACCGTCGGATGAAGGCTGATTCATGGGCGTCCATGACGCACCGCAGTGGTTGTTGTCCGCGTTCGTACGCAGCGCCGTCGGCGCCGGCGCCACCGCCTCGACCGAGCAGATCCGCGACGCCGGCCAAGCGCTGGTGGACCGATGGGGCTCGCCCGGTCGGTCGTTCCACAACCTGAAGCACCTGGTCGACGTGCTGAGCCGGGTCGACGAGCTGGTCGAGGAGACCCACCAGCCCGACATCGTCCGCCTGGCGGCCTGGTACCACGGCGCCATCTTCGACGCCGCCGACCGCAAGGCCTATGCCAACCGCGGCGGCGAGGACGAGATCGCCAGCGCGCGGCTCGCGTTCGACGAGCTGATCGCCCTCGGCGTCCCGGAGCCTCGCGCCCAGCGCGTGCACGACCTCGTCGTCGCCCTGGTCCGGCACGCCCCCAACCCGTCGGACTTCGACTGCGCCGTGCTCTGCGACGCCGACCTCGCGATGCTCGCCACCGAGCCGCAGAAGTACAAGGCCTACGTCCAGGACATCCGCACCGAGTACTCGCACCTGCCGGTGGAGGACTACCTGCGCGCCCGAGTGCGCATTCTGCACAAGCTCCTGGCACGCCCGTCGCTGTTCGTCAGCCCGCTCGGGTCCGCCTGGGAGGAGCCGGCGCGGCAGAACCTGTCCGGCGAGCTGCAGCGGCTGGAGAAGGAGCTGCGCGCGATCGACGCGGAGGCGGCGTCCGCTGCAGCCGAGGCCGCCGCGGCGAGCACTGCCGCGAACGCCGGCTCCTCCTCGCCCGCCTCCTCGAGCGCCGAGGACTCGAACGCGGCGCGTTCCTGAGCTGGTGACGCGCGGCGGGTGTCGCGCGTCGTCGTCACCCGTCCCGCCGGCGATACCCGCGTAGTACGCTGTGGGAGCGCTCTCGCGTGCCTCCGTTCTGCTGGTCCTTGGTCGGGCTGCGAATGTGTTGACTGAGAGCTGGTCGGTCCCGGGTCGGGGTGCAGCGGCACCCCGACCGGGGACGGACCGCGAGGTGCCGTGACCCTTGCCCGCACCCGCGCCGCCTCGTCGAACCGCCCACAGCCCGCCGCCCTGCACGTGCCTCCCCCGACGGGAGCATCCTCGGCCCGGCCGGCTCCCCCGCCCTCGTAGCGTCCTCGACCAGGAGCCGGGACCACCCGGCAGGACGACGGAGGTCGCATGAGCAGGTACGAGGTCGACAGTGCGCAGGTCGCGACGGCGGCGGCGAGCGTCCAGGCGCGTGCGGGGACCATCCGCAGCGAGGTCGCCGCGATGCACCGGCAGCTCGCCGACCTGCAGGGCTCGTGGCGAGGAGCCGCCGCGACCGCGTTCGCCGGCGTGCTGGCCGACTGGTCGGCCACGGAGGCTCGGCTCGACGCGTCCCTGGAGCAGATCGTGGCCGCGATGCAGTCGGCGGCGCGCACCTACGCCGAGGCCGAGTCGCAGGCGTCCCGGCTGTTCAGCGTGTGAGGACCGCCCCACCGTGCCTACGCTCGGGCCGTGACGGTGCTGGTGGACCCCCCGATGTGGCCGAACCACGGCATGCTCTGGGGGCACCTGGTCAGCGACTCGTCCCTGGAGGAGCTGCACGCCTTCGCGGCCCGGGCGGGGATCCCGCCGCGCGGGTTCGACCTCGACCACTACGACGTGCCAGACCAACGGATCGACGAGCTGGTGGCGCTCGGCGCCGAGCTGGTGAGCGCCAAGGAGCTGATCCGGCGGCTGCGGGCGTCGGGATTGCGGGTGCCCGCTCGGGACCGCAGCCGGAGGCACGGGTAGGAGTCGGGTGGTCAGAGGCCCCGCCGCAGGGCCTCCACCCAGCCACCGGTCGCCGTGATGTCGGCCCCGGCGGTGCCCGCCTCCGCGGTGCAGCCGAAGCCGACCACCCACGACCCGTCCTCGAGCTCGACCTGCCCGAGCATCATCGGCGAGGGCAGCGCGGCGAGCATGCTGCCGAGCGCGCCCGCCGAGAGCCGCCACACCTCTCCGACGATCGGCGCACCCGCGCCCGGGCCCACGCGCAGCAGGCCGGGCTTGCGAGGCTGCGTGTCGAGGGCGACCAGACGGTACGCGTCGGAGGTCGTCACGGACCGGCGGAACCGGGCGCCGAGCTCCTCCAGCTCGCGGTTGAGGGGCTGGCCGCGCAGGTGGGCGCCGACGACGAGGACGTCGACGCCGGCCTCGACCAGCGGTGCGCTCTCGACGCCCAGCAGCCGTGCCGCAAGGTCCACCGCCAGCTGGTCGTCGAAGGCGCGCGACACCAGCGTGACCCCGAACGGTCCCCCGTCGGCCGCGCCGGCGGGGATCGCGACGGCTGCCATGTCCAGGAGGTTGACGAAGTTCGTGTACGTGCCGAGGCGGCGGTTGATGGCCACGGGGTCCGCCTGCACCGCGGCGATGGTCGGGTGCTCGGTGGTGGTCGGCAGCAGGAGCAGGTCGCAGCCGTCCAGCACCGCGGCGGCCTCCACCTTCGCCACCGCCAGCCGCGCCCGGTCGCTGACGTACGCGTGGGCGGGGGTGTCGCGGCCGGCCAGGATGATCGAGCGCACGGTCGGGTCGGCGTCGGGTGCGTCGGCGAGGAACGCGCCCACCGCCTCGTACCGCTCGGCCACGATCGCACCGTCGTAGAGCAGCCGGGCGGCGGACAGCATGCCGGAGATGTCCACGCGCCTGACCTGCGCACCGACCGCTCGGACGGCAAGAACCGAGGCGTCGAACGCGTCCCGCCAGCCCGGCGAGAGCGACGCGAGGTCCTCGTCGCGCGGCACGGCGACCACGGGCACCGACCGCAGTCCCAGCCGCACACCCGCCGGCCAGGGGCGTCGGACGGGGTCCAGCGGGTCGGCACCGGTCATCGTGCGGGTGGCCAGGACGCCGAGCTCCAGGTCGCGGGTGAACGTGGTGACCACGTCGTAGTTGCGGCAGGCGGGGACGACCCCCGTGGTCGGCACGAGACCGAGGGTCGTCTTGATGCCGACCAGGTCGCCGAACGCGGCCGGCACGCGACCGGACCCGGCCGTGTCGGTGCCGATCCCGATGTCGGCGATGCCCAGCGCGACCGCGACCGCCGACCCGGAGCTGGATCCCCCGGAGACGCGCTCGGGAAGGGTCGCGTGCCGGACCGCGCCGTAGGGGCTGCGGACCCCGACGAGCCCGGTGGCGAACTGGTCGAGGTTGGTCTTGCCGAGCACCACGGCGCCCGCGTCGACCAGCGCCTGGATCGCGGGCGCGGTGACGGTCGCGGGCCCCGGCCTGCCCGCCGGCTCCGTGGCGTAGGACGGGCACGCGGCGGTCGTCGGGACCCCCGCGACGTCGATGTTGTCCTTGACCGCCACCGTGCGCCCCGCGAGCGGGAGCACAGCGCCGGCTGCGCGGCGGGCATCGACCGTCCGGGCAGCCTCGAGCGCCACGTGCTCGGGGAGGAGCGTGATCCAGACCTCCGGCCGGTCGACCTCGGAGATCCGGGCGTACGCGGCACGGACGCGCGCCTCGGCCACACCGACAGCTGTCGACACCCGCGTCTCGCTCGCCACGCCGTCCATCGTCGTCCCCGTCACGCACCCACCGCCAAGATCGCGAGCGGCGCGCCGGGGGCGACGTGCTGACCTGGCTGGACCAGCACCTTGAGGACGGTGCCGTCCGCCGGGGCGGCCACCCCGAGCTCGAGCTTCATGGCCTCGAGCGCGACGATCAGGTCGCCCTCCTTGACCTGCTCGCCGGCCTGCGCCTCGATCCGCCAGACGCTCCCGACCATCGGCGCCTCGATCAGCACGCAGCCGTCGAGCAGCTCGATCTCGCCCGGTCCCGCGGCAAGGTCCCCGGCGTGCGCGGGCTCCCCGTCGTCGGTGGAGTCGAGCTCGCCCGCGAGCGCCCAGGCAGCGCGCTCGTCGGCGAACGCGGCGGCCTGGCGCGCCTGGAACTCGGCGATGTCGTCGGCGTGCTCCGCCAGGAGCTCCAGGTGCTCGCGGTAGGAGAACGTGCCGTGCTCCACCTCGACGTCCAGGCGCCCGGCGGCGAACGCGTCGCGCTGGGTCAGCAGCTCGTCGGCCGCGACCGGGTGCCAGACCACCCGGTCGAAGAACCGGAGCAGCCAGGGCTTGCCGGGTTCGAAGACTCCGCGCTGGCGGTGCCCGGACCAGATGGGCACCGTGCGGCCCACCAGCTGGTACCCGCCCGGCGAGTCCATGCCGTAGACGCACAGGTACTGACCGCCGAGCCCGACCGTGTCGGCGGCGGTCCAGGTGCGTGCCGGGTTGTACTTGGTGGTCATCAGGCGGTGCCGCGGGTCCAGCGGGACGGCCAGCGGGGCGCCGAGGTAGACGTCCCCGAGGCCGAGCACCAGGTACTCGGCGGCCATCATCGTGTCGAACACGTCGTCGGTGGACGGCAGGCCGTTGATGCGGCGGACGAACTCGATGTTCGACGGCAGCCACGGCGCCTCCGGGCGGACCCCGGCCTGGTAGCGGGCGACCGCCTCGGCGATCACCGGGTCGTCGAACGAGAGGGGCAGGTGGATGCGACGGCTCGGCACGACGAGGTCCTCGGTGGCGGGCAAGGACGCCTCGAGCCCGACGAGCACGTCCACCAGAGCACGCACGCCGAGCACTGCCGGGTCGACGTGCACGTGCAGGCTGCGGACCCCGGGGGTGATGTCGATGACGCCCGGTGTGCCCTTCAGCGCCTCCCCCAGGGCGTGCACCCGCATCCGCAGCCCGAGGTCGAGCACCATCGGTCCGTACTCGACGAGCACGTTGTCGTCGCCCCCGCGCAGGTACACCACGTCGGGCGTGCCCGCGACCCGCGCAAGGACGCCGTCGTCCCCGTCGGGGCCGGTGAGCACGTCCGGGCCCAGGTGCGCCGACGCGCGCAGGGCGTCGTCGGTGCGCAGCGCGTCCGCCGTGGCGTCGGGCACGGGCAGGAGCCGCACGGTGTCCCCGGGGCGGATCTGGCCCATCTTCCAGCGGTGGCCGACCACCACGGTCAGCGGGCAGGCGAACCCACCGAGGCTCGGGCCGTCGGGACCGAGCAGGATCGGGGTGTCGCCGGAGACGTTCAGGGCGCCCACCGAGTACGGGTTGTCGTGCAGGTTCGACGGGTGCAGGCCGGCCTCGCCGCCGTCCGGTCGCGCCCACTGCGGCTTGGGCCCGGTCAGCCGGATGCCCGTGCGGTTGGCGTGCGTCTGCACCTGCCACGTGGCCTCGTAGAACATCTCCATGTCCGCGGGCGTGAAGTACGACGGCGCCGGCTGCGGACCCTCCTGGACCGCTACCTCCCACTCGTGCACGAGCTGCGGACGGAGGTCCTCCGGCACGGCGACCGGGTCCGGTCCGACGGGAACGCCCGGCACCAGCGTGTCGCCGACGACGAGCGCGCGGCCGGTGTACCCGCCGAAGCCACCCATCGAGAAGGTCGAGGCGGAGCCGAGGTAGAGCGGCACGTCCAGCCCACCGCGCAGCAGGACGTAGGTGCGCAGGCCGGCATCGAACGGAGCGCCGACGTCGAGCACGGCGCCGGCGGGGATCGTCACGGGCTCCCACTGCGGGACCGCGACGCCGTCGACCGTCACCGGCGCGGGCGCCCCCGTCACGCAGACGACCGTCTCGTGGCTGAACCGCAGGCGCGGTCCGGTCAGCGTGCACTCCAGCCCGGGCGCCCCCTCCGGGTTGCCCAGCGCGCGGTTGCCCAGCCGGAACGAGAGGTCGTCCATCGGCCCCGAGGGCGAGATGCCGACGTCCCAGAACCCGAGCCTGCCCGGCCAGTCCTGCACGGTCGTCATCACGCCCGGCCGGACGACGTCGATGTACGGCTCGTCGTCGGTGACCCCCGCGAGCGTGCCCGTGGTGTGCTCCGCCGCCAGCACGTCGGGCTGCCGGACCGCCTCGCGCAGCAGCGGCAGGTTCGTCTGCACCCCGGTGAACCGGGTGGCCGCGAGCGCGCGGGCCGACGCCGCGAACGCAGCCGGACGGTCCGCCGCGTGCACGATCACCTTGGCCAGCATCGGGTCGTAGTGGCTGGTCACCTGCTGCCCGGTCTCGGCCCACGCGTCGACACGCACCGCGGGGTCGTCGGGGTAGACCACCTCGGTGAGCAGCCCGGCGCTGGGCTGGTAGTCCTTGCGCGGGTCCTCCGCGTAGACGCGCACCTCGACCGCGTGACCCTGGATCGGCGGGCCGTCGTCCGGGACCTCGTCCAGGAACGAGTCGTCGCCCTGCGCCAGCTGCAGCATCCAGGCCACCAGGTCGACGCGCGTCACGGCCTCGGTCACCGGGTGCTCGACCTGCAGCCGCGTGTTGACCTCGAGGAACGACGCCTCGCCGCGGTCCACGTCGTACACGTACTCGACCGTCCCCGCCGACCGGTACGCCACCGACGCCGTCAGCGCGCGCGCCGACTCGTGCAGCATCGACCGGACCTCGTCGGGGAGCGCCGGCGCCGGTGCCTCCTCGACCACCTTCTGGTTGCGCCGCTGCAGCGAGCAGTCGCGGTCGCCCAGGCTGACCACGCGGCCCAGCCCGTCGCCGAACACCTGCACCTCCAGGTGCCGCGCGCGGGACACGAACCGCTCGAGGAACACCCCGGCGCTGCCGAAGCTCGCCGCCGCCAGCCGCTGCACGCGGTCGAACGCGGCCACCAGCTGGTCGGCGTCGGCACACTCCTGCATGCCGATCCCCCCGCCGCCGCCGACCGCCTTGACCATGACGGGGTAGCCGACGACGGACGCCGCCGCGAGCGCCTCCTCGACCGACCCCAGCAGCCCGCTGCCCGCGACCAGCGGCACGCCCGCCGCCGCCGCCGCCTCGCGCGCCTGGTGCTTGTCGCCGAACACCGACAGCTGCGCAGGCGTCGGCCCGACGAACGCGAGCCCCGCCGCCTCGACCTCCCGGGCGAACTGCGCGTTCTCGGACAGGAACCCGTACCCGGGGTGGATCGCCCCCGCCCCGCTCTCCGCGGCGGCGTGCAGCACGAGCTCGGGTCGCAGGTAGCTCTCACCTGCCGCCGCAGGGCCGAGGCGGACGGCCACATCAGCCAGCCGCACGTGCGGCGCTGCCGCGTCGGCGTCCGAGTAGACCGCGACGGTCTTCAGGCCGAGCTCGCGCGCGCTGCGCAGGATGCGGACGGCGATCTCGCCACGGTTGGCCACGAGCAGGGTGTCGAACACGGCGTCCCCCGGGAGCGGTCGGGCCGGGCCCCCCGGGGGCGCTCGGCGCGGGGTGTATACACCCCGGTATCCGGCACGCTACGGAGAACGTGTTTCCCGCCCCGCGCCCCCGGGTAAACGGTGCGTTACGCGTGCTCCCGAGGTCGCTGGGGCCGGACGTCCGAGGAAGTGCGCGCCACGGCGACCACATGCTCGGACGCCGCGGCGGTGGTGATCGGGACGTCCGAGGAAGTGCGCGCCACGGCAGCCACATGCTCGGACGTTGCGTTCCGCCGGCGACCAGCGGCGAGCGCTCAGCCCGCGAGCGCCATCCGGGTCATCGACCTCGTCGCGCGCTCCATGACGACCTCGAGCGACTCCCCCACGTGCTTGTGCAGGGCGGTCAGGGCCGACGGCAGCTCCCGCGCCAGCACCAGGGTCAGGATCTCGAGGTGCTCGTCGATGGTGGCGGTGATGCGGTCAGGCTCCACGAAGTCGTGCATGCGCACCGCGCGGATCTTCTGGTTCACGGTGACCAGGGCTCCGGTGAGCTGGGTGTTCCCCGACGACCGGGAGAGCACCTGGTGGAACCCCTCGTCGAAGAGCACGAAGCTCGCGTCCGGCTCGGGCGGGGCGTCGCGCAGCTCGGCCCACTTGTCGCGCTCGGTGCGCAGCAGCTCCTCGTCGTGCCGGACCTGCGGGTTCTCGATGGCCCGGGCGATCCCGCGCAGCTCGAGGGTGATCCGCAGCTCGTACAGGTTGCGCAGGTCCTCCAGGCTGGGCACGACGACGGCGTACCCGAAGTCGGTGCGCTCCACGAGCCCGTCGGAGAGCAGCCGCGACAGCGCCTCCCGCACCGGGGTGCGCGAGACGTCGAACTGCTTGCCGAGCTTGGGCTCCGTCAGCCGCTCCCGCGGCGAGACTCGTCCGTTGAGGATCTCGTCGCGCAGCTGCTGATAGACCACGTCCCGCAAGGAGCGGGGATCCTCCGTGCTCATGGTCACGAAGCGTAGACCTCCAGCGGGACCGCACCGACGCTCACAGGGCCATCGCCGCCCGCACGTCGGCCTCCTGGTCGGCCCCACCCGCACCCGAGCGGGTCACCCGGCCGGACTCCAGCACGTAGTACTGACCGGCCGCCGCCAGGGCGAACCCGACGTGCTGCTCGACCAGGAGCACGGACAGGCCGCCGGTCCGGGTCAGGGTGCCGATGGCGTCCTCGATCTCCTGGACGACGGACGGCTGGATGCCCTCGGTCGGCTCGTCGAGGATCAGGACGCGCGGGCCGGTGAGCAGGGCGCGGGCGATGGCGAGCTGCTGCCGCTGGCCGCCGGAGAGGAGCCCCGCTCGCCGCCCGAGCAGGTCGCGCAGCGCGGGGAACAGGTCGAGCGCGTCGTCCATGCGAGCGGCCCCCGCCGACCCCGCACCGTCCGCGACCAGCTGGAGGTTCTCCCGCGCGGTGAGCTGCCCGAACGACTGCTGGCCCTGCGGCACGTACGCGAGCCCGCGGCGCACGCGCTGGTGCGGCCGCAGCCTCGACACGTCCTCCCCGAACAGCGTGACGCGGCCGCTGCGCACCGGGAGGAGCCCGACGGCCGCCCGGAGCAGGGTCGTCTTGCCGGCGCCGTTGTGGCCCATGATCGCGGTCACCCCGCCGTCGGCCACGGCGATGTCGACCCCGTGCACCACGGACGTGCGCCCGTACCCCACGTGCACCCCGGTGAGCTCAAGCATCGGTCGCCCCCGTCCCTCGTGCGCCCGCGCCGCGGCCCAGGTACACCTCGACCACCTTCGGGTCCGCCTGCACCTGCGCCACCGTCCCCTCGCTGAGCACCGCCCCCTGGTGGAGCACCGTCACCGACGAGGCGAAGCTGCGCAGGAACTCCATGTCGTGCTCGACCACGACCACCGTGCGCTGCGCCCCGATCCGCTGGAGCAGCAGCCCGGTCTCCTCGCGCTCCGCCTGGCTCATGCCCGCCACGGGCTCGTCGAGCAGCAGCAGCCGGGCGTCCTGCACCAGGAGCATCCCGATCTCCAGCCACTGCTTCTGCCCGTGCGCGAGCACCCCGGCGGCCTGGTCGCGCAGGTGCGTCAGCCCGACGGTCTCGAGCGCCGCCTCGACGGCTTCGGGGATCCCCGTCCGTCGCCGCAGCATGACCCGAGCCTTCCGCGACGACCCCGCCGCGATGTCGAGGTTCTGCAGCACGGTGAGCTCGTCGAACACGCTGGCCGTCTGGAACGTCCGGCCCACCCCGGCGCGCGCGACCTTGTGCGACGGCTTGCCGACGAGCTCCACACCCCCGAACCGGATCGACCCGGTCGCCGGCGCCAGCCCCGTGATGGCGTCGACGATCGTGGTCTTGCCGGCCCCGTTCGGGCCGATGAGGAACCGCAGATCCCCCTGCGTCACGGTGAGGTCGACACCGGCCACGGCGACGAACCCGTCGAACACCACGCGCAGGTCGCGGATCTCGAGGTAGTCGTGCCGGAACCGGGACTCGTCGGCGGCGATGACCGCCTCGAGCGCCTCGGGGTCCAGCGATCCTGTCTCGTCGGTCATGTCGGCGTCCCCGCGGTCTCGAGGGTGGCGGGCGCGGCGTCAGGCACGGGTTCCGGCTCCTTCACCCGGCGGCGGAACAGCCGCCCGATCGTCGCCAGCCCGTTCGGCAGGAACGCGACGACGAGGATGAACAGCGCGCCCTGGAAGTAGATCCAGAACGAGGGGAACGACTCCGACAGCGAGGTCTCCGCCCAGGACACCCCGATCGCGCCGAGCACCGGCCCGAGCAGGGTCGCCCGCCCGCCGATCGCGACGCCGACCAGGAACCCGATCGAGGGCACCACACCGACGTCGGCGGGCGAGATGATCCCGACGATGGGCGTGAACAGCGCCCCGCCGATCGCGGCGAAGCAGGCGGCGATCGCGTAGGCGACCACCTTGACCAGGGCAGGGTCGTAGCCGAGGAACCGGACGCGGTTCTCCTGGTCGCGCACCGCCACGAGCAGCTCGCCGTAGCGGGAGTTCATGACCAGCCGCACGATCGCCACCATCGCGAGCAGCACGCCCGCGGCGATGAAGTAGAGCATCCGCTTGTTCACCGGGTCGGAGAGCGTGAACCCGAAGAACGACTGGAACCCGTTCAGCCCGTTCGTGCCGCCGGTGACCTTCTGCTGGCCGATCAGCAGGATGGCGAACGCCGCCGCGAGCGCCTGCGACAGGATCGCGAAGTAGGCGCCGCGGACCCGCCGCTTGAACACCGCGAGGCCGAGCAGAGTGGCCACGAGGGCGGGCAGCACCAGGATCGCGAGGATCGTGACGACCGGGTCCCGGAACGGCTCCCACCAGCCCGGCACCGTGCCGTCGCCGTACAGGAGCATGAAGTCGGGCACCCCGCCGGGGCCGGCGTCGGACAGCTTGAGGTGCATGGCCATGAGGTAGCCGCCGAGGCCGAAGAACACGCCCTGCCCGAGCACCAGCATCCCGCCGCGCCCCCACGCCAGCCCGATGCCGACCGCGACCATGGCCAGGCAGCAGAACTTGGCCAGCAGGTTCAGCCGGAAGTCGGAGAGCAGCGCCGGGGCGACGCCGAAGAGCACCACCGCGGCGAGGACGAGACCGCCCCAGACCCGGACGCGGGGGCTCATGCGAGGCTCCGCGTGCGCACCGAGACGAGCCCCTGCGGCCTGACCTGCAGGAACGCGACGATCACGACGAACAGGAGCACCTTGGCCAGGCTGGCCGTCGTCGAGTACTCGAAGCCCGCCGAGAGGAGTCCGAGGCCGAACGCCGCGATCACCGCACCCTTGAGCTGGCCGATGCCGCCGACCACCACCACGAGGAAGGCGTCGACGATGTAGTTGGTGCCCACGGTCGGACCGACCGACCCGAGCAGGGTGAGCGCCACGCCCGCGACGCCGGCCACGCCGGACCCGATGAAGAAGGTCAGACGGTCGGTGGCCCGCGTCGAGATCCCCGACGTCTCGGCGAGGTCGCGGTTCTGCACGGTGGCCCGGATGCGCCGGCCGAGCGGGCTGAGCTTGAGCAGCAGCGCGAGGGCGACCACGCAGACGATCGCGAGCGCCAGGATGAACAGCCGCGTCCGTGGGATCCCGACGCCGAGGATCGGCACCGCCCCCGACAGCCAGGCCGGCGCGCGGACGTCCACGTTGGGGGCGCCGAACACGTCGCGCGCCAGCTGCTGGAGCACCAGCGCGACGCCGAACGTGACGAGCAGCGTGTCCAGCGGGCGCGTGTACATGCGCGAGATGAGCGTGATCTCGAGGATCAGCCCGAGCAGGCCGCCGACGAGGAACCCGATGACCAGCGAGACCAGCAGGGACACCCCCGCGTCGGCGATCACCTTCTGCACCACGAACGCCGTGTACGCGCCGGCCATCATGAACTCGCCGTGCGCCATGTTGATGACGCCCATCTGACCGAACGTCAGCGCCAGGCCGAGCGCCGCGAGCAGCAGCACCGACCCCAGACTGAGGCCCGCGAAGAGCTGTGAGACGAGGGCATCCATCCGGACCCGCCTTCCTGTCCGTGCGAGGGGGCGGTGGCCCGGCGTCACAGAGGAGCCGCCGGGCCACCGCGTCAGGGGTGGGTCAGGACAGGCCCTCGGCCCAGTCGTAGCCCTCGAGGAACGGGTCCGGCTCGATGGGGCCGTCCGACGACCACTCGGTGTAGATGAGCCCGTCGGGGCCGATCTTGCCGATGAGCGCGGTCTTGGCGATGTGGTGGTTGTCGCCGTTCACCGTCACCGTGCCCTCGGGGGCGTCGAACGTCACGCCGCCGGCCGCCTCCTGGATGTCCGCGACGTCGAACGACTCGGCCTTCTCGACCATGCCCTTCCAGAGGTAGAGCGACGTGTACGCCGCCTCCATCGGGTCCGACGTCACGCGCTCGTCGCCGAACTTGGCCTTGAACGCCTCGACGAACGTGGCGTTCTCCGGGCTGTCGACCGTCTGGTAGTAGTTCCACGCGGTGAGCTGGCCGACGATGTTGTCGATGCCGATGCCACCGACCTCCTCCTCGGCGATGGACACCGAGACCACCGGGAGCGTGTCCGCGGCGAGGCCGACGTTCTTGTACTCCTTGAAGAACGCGACGTTGGAGTCGCCGTTGAGGGTGTTGAACACCGCGTCGGCGCCCGAGCCCTTGAGCTTGTTCACGATCGTCGCGAAGTCGGTGTGCCCGAGCGGGGCGTACTCCTCACCGACGATCTCCACGTCGTTGGCTCCGGCCCACGCGATGATCTCCTTGTTGGCCGTGCGCGGGAACACGTAGTCGGAGCCGACGAGGAAGATCTTCGACTTGCCCTGCTCCTTGAGGTAGTCCATGCCGGGCAGGATCTGCTGGTTGGTCGTCGCGCCCGTGTAGAAGATGTTGGGCGACGCCTCCAGGCCCTCGTACTGGACCGGGTAGAACAGCAGCGAGTCCTTGGCCTCGAAGACGGGGAGCATGGCCTTGCGCGACGAGGACGTCCAGCCGCCGAACACGGCGGAGACGCAGTCGGACGAGATGAGCTTCTCGGCCTTCTCCGCGAACACGGTCGGCTCCGAGGCGCCGTCCTCCGCCACGATCTCGAGCTGCTTGCCCAGGACCCCGCCGTCGGCGTTGATCTCCTCGGCGGCCAGGTCGAGGGAGTCGCGGACGGTCTGCTCAGAGATGGCCATGGTGCCGGACAGCGAGTTGAGGAAGCCGATCTTGACGGTGTCGCCGGACGTGTCGACGCACGAGGCCGACGACGCCGAGCTGTCGGCGCCGGGGTCGTCGGAGGTGCGGGCGCCACAGCCGGCGACGCCGAGGGCGACGGCCAGAGCGGCCGCCGGGAAGGCGAGTGCGCGCGTGCGAGATCTGGTCAACGGAGGGGCCTTTCGCTGGGGAAGAGCTCACGGGCAGATCCGGACTCGGGCTCGGGCAGTACGCGACACCGCGCTGTGTCCCGCGCTGTATACATCCCTGTGCCCATGGGTGACGAACCTAGGGACGGGGTGTTTCCGGCAGCGACGAGCCCCCGTAAACGGTCTGTTTCGGACCGGTCCCGGTTCAGTCACGAGGCGGCGATACGCTCGACGAATGCCGCACCTGCGCCCGCTGGACCAGTCGTCGAAGCTCAAGAACGTGCTCTACGAGATCCGCGGGTCCGCCCTGGACGAGGTCGTCCGGCTCGAGGCCGAGGGCCACACGATCCTGCGGCTCAACACCGGCAACCCCGCCGCGTTCGGCTTCGAGGCACCCCACCAGATCGTCCGCGACGTCATCGCGGCCATCCCGCACGCGCACGGGTACACCGACTCGCGCGGCATCCTGTCCGCCCGCCGCGCGGTGGTCACCCGGTACGAGACCGAGCCCGGCTTCCCGGAGATCGACGTCGACGACGTGTACCTGGGCAACGGCGTGTCCGAGCTCATCACCATGGTCATGCAGGCACTCCTCGACGAGGGCGACGAGGTGCTCATCCCCTCCCCCGACTACCCCCTCTGGACCGCGATGACCTCGCTGTCCGACGGCGTGCCCGTGCACTACCGCTGCGACGAGTCCGCCGGCTGGGAGCCCGATCTGGAGCACCTGCGCTCCCTGGTCACCCCGCGGACCAAGGCGATCGTCGTCATCAACCCGAACAACCCCACCGGCGCGGTCTACTCACGCACCGTGCTGGAGGGCATCGCCGCGATCGCCCGCGAGCACAGCCTCCTGCTGCTCGCCGACGAGATCTACGACCGCATCCTGTTCGACGGCGCCGAGCACATCCCGATGGCCACGGTCGCCCCGGACCTGCTCTGCCTGACGTTCAACGGGTTGTCCAAGACGTATCGGGTGGCCGGCTACCGCTCCGGCTGGCTCGTCGTCACCGGCCCCCGCGAGCACGCCACCGGGTTCCTCGAGGGCATCACCCTGCTCGCGTCCACCCGCCTGTGCCCCAACGTCCCCGCGCAGCACGCCGTCCAGGCGGCCCTCGGCGGGATCCAGAGCATCGACGCCCTCATCGCGCCCGGCGGCCGGCTGCACGAGCAGCGCGACGTGGCCTACCGCGGGCTGACCTCCATCCCCGGCGTCGACTGCGTCCGCCCCGACGGCGCCCTCTACCTGTTCCCGCGCCTGGACCCGGACGTCCACGAGATCCGCGACGACGCCCGCCTCGTCTACGACCTGCTGGTCAGCGAGCACATCCTGCTGGTCCAGGGCACGGGCTTCAACTGGCCCACCCCGGACCACCTGCGCATCGTCACGCTCCCGGAGGCCAGGGTCCTGCAGGAGGCCATCGAACGCATGGGCAACTTCCTGGCCAGCTACCGCCAGTGAGCGCTACCGACCCTCGGTGACCGGGACGTCCGTGATTCGGAACGGCTGCACGCCCATGTCCACGGCCGCGGACTGCGTGATCTGCTTCGACCGCGTCGGGGCGTCCACCACGACGGTGTCCGTCCCCGGGTCGGGCCACAGCACCGTCACCAGGATGCTGCTACCCGGCTCGGGACCGTCGATGACGCGGTCGGCCAACGGATCCCGGCGGTCCTCGCCCGTGAGGTAGTCGACCGGGTAGAGCCGCAGGTCCCCGCGCAGCAGCGTGACGTTCGTGGCGGCCTGCTGCAGGCCCGCGTCGAACGAGCCTCGCGCGTCCCACGCACCGGTCGAGAAGAGGGTGCCGTCGGCCTTCGCCGCCCCGGCCGTGTTGCTGACCTCCAGGCTCCCGACGAGGTACCTGCCCACGCGACGGACCTCCCGCACCCGCACGTCGACCGGCACGTTGTTCCCCGAGTCGATGGTCACGGCGCCCTGCCCGGCCGCCGTGGGTCCGGTCGTCTCCGGCAGCGCTCCGGCGGGGGGCTCGGTCACCTCCGCGACCTCGTCCTGCTCGGTCGTCAGCACCAGCTCGACGCGCCGGTTGGCCGCCCGGGCCTCGTCCGAGGTCCCGGTCGCCGTCGGCTCGCTCTCCCCACGGCCCTGCACGGACACGTCGAACCCCGCCAGGTCGGCGAGCTCCCCGAGACGTGTGGCGACGGCCTGCGCACGACGCTCCGAGAGGCCCTGGTTGTACGCGTCGTCCGCGACGTCGTCGGTGTGCCCGACGACCGCGAGCGCCCCACCCTCGTATGCACGGACCTGCTGCGCGGCCGCCGTCAGCGCGGCGTCGGCCTGCGCTCCGAGGTCCGCGGAGTCGACTCCGAAGAGCACGTCCGAGCCGATGGCCACCGTGACCGTCTGCGACGTGGTGCGGGTGCGCACCTGGCCGCCGACCTGCTCGGTGTAGGAGTCGAGCCGCACCACGGGTGCCGTCGCCACGGGGTCCTCGCGGATCTCGGAGGTCGGGATCGTGAGCACCCCGGCGTCCCCCGCGTCGGCCACGGGCACGCCCTCGACGAGGCCCCCGCCGCCGGGCAGGAGCACGTCGACCGTCGACGTGCTCGGCGCGGCGAACGCCACGTACAGCACCTCGGTCTGCTCGCCCGCCGCCTGGGCCGCGGTGTCCGTCGCGGGGCCGCCCACGGACATCACCCACGAGGCGAACACGGCGTCGCTCTCGGTGCGCGCGGGCAGCGAGACGGTCCCCTCGGTCAGGTCGACGAGCCGCACGCCGTTCGCGCCCGGGCTCAGGGACACGAACACGTCCCAGAGCCCGGTCTGCAGCGACGCGTCCTTGGGGCCGGCGATCCGCAGCATGCCGATGTCGTCGGTGACCACGACCGGACCGACCTCGAGCGTCACCCGGTCGCCCTTGAGCACGACCTCCGCCGTCACCGGGTCCGTGCCGGCGGTCATCGCGCTCGGGCTCGCGCTCGGGGTCCGGGAGTCCGCCGGCGTCGGCGGCTCGTCGGGGCTGCACGCGACGCACGCGAGCACCGCGAGCACGACGGGCAGCGCGATACGGACCGTCGCCCGGGTGGGCTGGGGCACTGTGACACTCCTCCGATACACGCGCGCCGATTCGGTCGCGCACGTGCAGATGGTGCCATGTCGGGCATCGGCGTGACGCCACCGTCACCCCTGTGACACACCTGGGCCGACGACCGCGGGGCAGCAGAACGGGCCGGCCACCCGGAGGTGACCGGCCCGTTCGGCCGTGCTAGATGGTGCTCAGCGGTTCAGCTGCGGATCAGAACCCGCCGCCGAAGTCCTCGCCACCGCCGCCACCGGAGGGCGCGTTGTTGCGCTCCGGCTTGTCGGCCACGACGGCCTCGGTGGTGAGGAACAGCGCGGCGATGGACGCCGCGTTCTGCAGCGCGGAGCGCGTGACCTTCACCGGGTCGTTGACGCCCGCGGCGAGCAGGTCCTCGTACGTGTTGGTCGCGGCGTTGAGGCCGTGACCCACGGGGAGGTTGCGCACCTTCTCGACGACGACGCCACCCTCGAGACCGGCGTTGATCGCGATCTGCTTGAGCGGGGCCTCGATCGCGAGCTTCACGATCTGCGCACCGGTCGCCTCGTCGCCCTCGAGCTTGAGGCCCTCGAACGCGGTCTTGCCGGCCTGGATGAGCGCCACGCCACCACCGGCGACGATGCCCTCCTCGACGGCCGCCTTGGCGTTGCGCACGGCGTCCTCGATGCGGTGCTTGCGCTCCTTGAGCTCGACCTCGGTGGCCGCGCCCGCCTTGATGACGGCGACGCCACCGGCGAGCTTGGCGAGGCGCTCCTGCAGCTTCTCGCGGTCGTAGTCCGAGTCCGAGTTCTCGATCTCGGCACGGATCTGCGAAACGCGGCCCTGGATCTGGGCGGCGTCGCCGGAGCCCTCGACGATGGTGGTCTCGTCCTTGGTGACGACGATCTTGCGCGCCGTACCGAGGACCTCGAGGCCCACCGTGTCGAGCTTGAGACCGACGGTCTCGGAGACGACCTGGCCACCGGTGAGGATGGCCATGTCCTGCAGCATCGCCTTGCGGCGGTCGCCGAAGCCGGGGGCCTTGACGGCGACCGACTTGAACAGGCCACGGATCTTGTTGACGACGAGCGTGGCCAGGGCCTCGCCCTCGACGTCCTCGGCGACGATGAACAGCGGCTTGCCGGCCTGGATGACCTTCTCCAGCAGCGGCAGCAGGTCCTTGACGTTCGAGATCTTCGACTCGACGAGCAGCACGTAGGCGTCCTCGAGGACGGCCTCCTGGCGCTCCGGGTCGGTCACGAAGTACGCCGACAGGAAGCCCTTGTCGAAGCGCATGCCCTCGGTGAGCTCGAGCTCGAGGCCCAGCGCGCTGGACTCCTCGACGGTGATGACGCCTTCCTTGCCGACCTTGTCGAGCGCCTCGGCGATGAGGTCGCCGATCGCCTGGTCGCCGGCGGAGATGGCGGCCGTGGCGGCGATCTCCTCCTTGGTCTCGACGTCCTTCGCCTGCGCGAGCAGGGCAGCGGTGACGGCCTCGACGGCCTTCTCGATGCCCTTCTTCAGCGCGATCGGGTTGGCGCCGGCCGCGACGTTGCGCAGGCCCTCGCGCACGAGCGCCTGGGCGAGCACGGTGGCGGTGGTGGTGCCGTCGCCCGCGACGTCGTCCGTCTTCTTGGCGACCTCCTTGACGAGCTCCGCACCGATCTTCTCGAAGGGGTCCTCGAGGTCGATCTCCTTGGCGATGGAGACGCCGTCGTTGGTGATCGTGGGGGCGCCCCACTTCTTGTCCAGGACGACGTTGCGGCCCTTCGGGCCGAGGGTGACCTTGACGGTGTCGGCGAGGATGTTGAGTCCCCGCTCGATGCCGCGGCGGGCCTCCTCGTTGAAGGCAATGATCTTGGCCATGGGGCTGTGATCCTTCACTGGGTTCGGGTCGGCCGAGGGTGCCCGCGACGGACGGGCACGTCACCCGCGGTCTTGTCCCGCGTGCGACGGCCCTCACCGGACGGCCGTGGTGATTCTGTCACTCTCCACCGGAGAGTGCTAAGTCCAATGGTTAGCACTCGACCCCCGAGAGTGCAAGCAGCGTTCACTCAGAGCGGCACCCCAGGAGCCGCGTCAGGGCTATCGTGCGCGTGTGCAGGATCACGACGAGGACGTCGACACCGGCGGTCGGCGTACCGCGGGCGCGGTCGTCGCGCCCCTGCGTCGTGCCCGGCACGCGGACCGCCGCCGGCGCACGGGGGGCGCCCTCGCCGTGGCGTTCGTGGTCGCGGCCACCACCGCCATCGTCGCCACGGCGCCGGCCGGAGCGCGCGCCGCCGAGACCCCGGCCCCGCCGGCCGCCGCCCCGCCCGCCCCGGAGTACGCGTCGATCCCGCTCTACCACGAGGGCCTCACCACGCTCCCGGGCGGCCTCCGGGTGCCCCTGGCGCCCGGCACCGACGCGACGTTCCTGGCCGGCACCCACGTCGTCGACCCTGCGGCGTCGACCCTCGCTCGCGCGGTCACCGGAGCGGCCCCTGCCGGGCACGGTGCCACCGCGCGCGCCGCCGCCTCGGTCGCCGGCCGCCAGCGCGCCTGGCTCGCCTCCGGCACCGTCCCCGGCGTCGGCGGGCCGTACGAGGACATGGCTCGCGCCGCCCTGCTGGACCTGCACGCGCTCATGCTCCCGGACGGTGCGGCCGTCGCGGCCTGGTCGGAGAAGTGGCGGTACGTGTGGCCGCGCGACGCCTCGTTCGTGGCCGTGGCGCTGGCCCGGACCGGCCACGTCGACGACGCCCTCGAGATCCTCTGCTTCCTCGACCGGGTGCAGTCCGCGGACGGCTCCTTCCAGGCGCGGTACCTGCCCGACGGCTCGGGGCCGCCCGACGACCGCGGCGTGCAGACGGACGGCACCGGGTGGGCGCTGTGGGCCGCCGGCCTGGTCCTCGCGGAGATCGCCGATCCCGCCGAGCGCACCGCGGCCGCCGAGGAGCTCCGGCCGTTGATCGTCCGCTCCACCCGGCACGCGATCGAGCTCGTCGGGCGCGACGGTCTCCCGCCCGCGTCACCGGACTACTGGGAGGTGCCCGAGGACGCCCTCACGCTCGGCACGGTCGCGCCGCTCGTCGCCGGCCTGCAGCAGGCGTCGACCCTCCTGCCCCTGACGGGCGACGACGCGCTGGCCGGGTCCGCCTTCGACGCCGCGATCCGCTCCAAGGTGGCAGTGATCCGCGCGTTCGGCCCGACCGGGTTCGCGCGGTACGCGGACGGCGGGCACGCGGACGCCGCCAGCGCCTTCCTGCTGCCGCCCTTCCTCACCACCGCGGTCCCGGGTGCCGACGAGGCGTGGCGGGCGTCGGCCGTGGCCATGGTCCGCCCCGCCAACGGCCTGGCGCCCGGAGCCGGCTGGCGCGACGACGGCGTCTCCTGGACGCCGCAGACGTCGCTCTACGCGTGGGTGGCCGCGGAGAGCGGCCACACCGACCTGGCCGACGGCTGGCTCTCGTTCCTGGACACCCACCGCACCCCCTCGGGATCGCTGCCCGAGAAGGTGCTGGCCGACGGCTCCCCCGCGGCGGTCGCTCCCCTGGGCTGGAGCGCGGCCTGCGTGCTGCTGGCGCTCGACACCCTCGAGGGGTGACACGCCGACGGGCCGCACACCCGTGAGGAGCGCGGCCCGTCCACGTCGGGGTCAGAGACCGCGGACCTGCTCGGCCTGCGGGCCCTTGGTGCCCTGCCCGACCTCGAACTCGACGTCCTGGCCCTCCTCGAGGGACCGGTAGCCGTCCGACTGGATCGCGCTGAAATGCACGAAGAGGTCCTGGCCTCCCCCTGTCGGGGTGATGAAGCCGTACCCCTTCTCCGCGTTGAACCACTTCACGATGCCCTGGGCCATGCCGTGCTCCTTGACGTCCGGTGCCGGACGCTCCGCCGGCGCCCGGTGCGCGTGAGCCTAGTGGCCGCGCTCCCGCGCCGACCAGGGTCGTCTCGGTGCCGTCCGAGCGGACGGCTCAGGCGTCCGGGTCGGTGACGAGCACGACGGAGATGCCGGTCCCGGCGTCCGCCGCGGAGAGCGTCGGGGCGCTCAGGCCGAGGGTGTCGGCGACGAGCTGGGCGGTGGCCACCTGGTCCTCGGTGGCGTAGTACACGACGGAGTCGTCGGTGGTCGGCTCGGTGTTGCCGGTGGTGACGGCGGTGAACCCGGCGGTCGTGAGCTTCTCGGCCTGCGCCGCGGCGAGGCCGCCGATGCTGGCGGCGTTGAGCACCACGATCGGCGTGTCCATCACGGGGGTCGGCGCGACCGGCTCCTCCACCGGCTCCGTCTCCGTGTCCGTGGGCGGCTCGCCCTCGGTCGCGGTGTCGGAGGGGGTCTCCTGCGCCTCCGGGGACGTCGAGGTGCCCGGGAGGGTCGGGAGGTTGCCGTCGCGCGCCATGAAGTTCACCACGGCGAAGGCGAGCACCGGCGTGAGGACGAGGACGACCAGGAACGGCCACCACCTGCTCCACGCCGAGCGGGGGGCGCGATGCACGCCTCGGGGGACGTCAGGGTTCGACGGGACGTCGAACTCGTCCTCGGGATAGGAGTACTCCGCCTTGCTCACGGCGGACAGGCTAACGGCTCAGGCCATGGGGACGGGTCCACCTGGGGCAGGACGTGGGCCGTGTCACGTGCAGCGACGGGGACGCCGGCACGCAAAGACGGGTGGATCAGGCGTCGCCGAGGCGGCGGGCGGTGCGGGCCCGCTGGCGCGAGGACCGCATGCGGCGCAGGCGCTTGATGAGCATCGGGTCGTGCGCGAGGGCCGCCGGGTCGTCGATCAGGGCGTTGAGAACCTGGTAGTACCGCGTGGCCGACATGTCGAACAGCTCGCGGATGGCCGACTCCTTGGCGCCCGCGTACTTCCACCACTGCCGCTCGAACGCGAGGACCTGCTCGTCGCGCTCGGAGAGCCCGTCCGGGCGCGGGGTGCTGGGTGCCGGGATGTGACCGACGGTGATCGTCGCGGCGTCCATGCGTCCTCCTGTGCTCTCGCGGGGCTCGGCCCGCACCCGAGGATGCTGACCGACAGCCGTCATCGTACGACCGTAATGACACACGTGTCATTCCCGTCGGCGCGTCGTCGCCCGTGTGCCGCGCGAGTCGTCCGCCCTGCGCCGGATCGGTAACCTCGCGGGCGTGACCGCCGCGCCGCTGGACCAGCTCGTCGCCCCCGACTGGGCCGTCGCCCTCGCCCCCGTCGAGCCGCAGCTCCGTGCGGCGGGGCAGTTCCTGCGCGACGAGGTCGCCGCCGGACGCGGCTACCTGCCGGCCGGCGACGCCGTGCTGCGGGCGTTCCGGCGGCCGCTCGCGGAGGTCCGCGTGCTCGTCGTCGGCCAGGACCCCTATCCGACGCCTGGCCACCCGATGGGTCTGTCGTTCTCGGTGCAACCCGATGTCCGGCCCCTGCCGCGGTCGCTGACCAACATCTTCACCGAGCTGGTCGCGGACGTCGGCGTGGCACCCCCGACCAGCGGAGACCTCTCCCCGTGGGCCGACCAGGGCGTGATGCTGCTCAACAGGGTGCTCACGGTGCGTCCGGGGGCGCCCGCGTCGCACCGGCGCCACGGGTGGGAGGCGGTGACCGACCGGGCGATCGCGGCCCTCGTCGAGCGCGGCGGCCCCCTCGTCGCGGTGCTCTGGGGCCGGGACGCGCAGTCGCTCAAGCCCGCCCTCGGGTCGGTGCCGACGGTCGAGAGCGTGCACCCCAGCCCGCTGTCGGCCAGCCGCGGGTTCTTCGGGTCCCGCCCGTTCTCCCGGGTGAACGCGCTGCTCGTGGCGCAGGGTGCGCAGCCGGTCGACTGGTCGCTGACCTGACGGCCCTCACAGGTCGTCGACGATCCCCCAGGACGCGGCGGTCAAGGAGTACGCGGTCCAGACGCCCGGGTCCAGCTGATCCACCAGGCCCGCCACGAGGACCACTCGCGACCGGTGCTGCACCTGGTCGGCGTCGCGGTACAGGATCACCGCCTCCGCGCCCGCGCACTCCGCAGGCACCCGGTCGAAGCGGGCCCCGGCGAGCGAGTAGGAGCCGGTCCTCGGGCTGATCTCGACCTCGTATCCCCAGGTCACCGCCGAGGTGTCGCACCGCGAGGCGCCGGTTCCGGCCGCGGCCTGGTCGGCGAAGCGTGCGGACGCGACCATGCTCGCGACGGCGAGCGCAACCAGTGATCCCGCCCAGAACAGCCGCTCGGGCGACGGGCCGACACGCCTTCGGGTCGACGTCATGACGCTCCCCTCCGTGGGCGCGGTCGTGCGCGTGGAGGCGTCGCCAGCATCCTGCTCGTCGCCGGCGTCACGGCGGTGCCGTCGTGACGCGCCGGGCCCCGAGGCCGGGACCTGGTCCTCACCCGGCCCATCGACCGGTCCGTCCGGGAGTTGAGGAGTCCGCGGACGCGGGCACAATGTCCCGGTGAGCAACCAGAACCCGCCCTGGTCCCGGTACGTGGCGATCGGTGACTCGTTCACCGAGGGGCTGTGGGACTCCCCCGACGGCCCCGAGGCTCCGCAGCGCGGATGGGCGGACCTGCTGGCCTCGCACCTGTCGGAGCGGCGCGCCGCAGCGGGCGAGTCACCCCTGGAGTACGCGAACCTCGCCATCCGCGGCCGGCTGCTGCGCCCGATCCTGGTCGAGCAGGTGCCCGCGGCGCTCGCGCTGAAGCCGGACCTGGTGAGCCTCGTCGGCGGTGGCAACGACATCCTGCGGCCCACGGCCGACATCGACCGGCTGGCCCGCAACCTCGAGGCGGGCGTCGTCCGGCTCCGCGAGGCGGGGGTCGACGTGCTGCTCGGCACGGGAGTCGACGCCGCCGACAGCCCGCTGGTGAAGGCGACGCGCAGCCGCGTCGGCATCTACAACGCCCTGATCTGGTCGATGGCGCGCCGGCATGGTGCCTACGTGGTGGACCTGTGGGGCATGCGGTCGCTGCGCGACTGGCGCATGTGGGCCGAGGACCGGATCCACCTGACCACCGACGGGCACGCGCGCGTGGCGCAGGGCGCCCTGGTGGGGCTCGGGCTGACGCCCGACGACCCCGCATGGGACGACCCGCTCACGCCGCTGCCGCCGACCCCGCGGATGCAGAAGGCCCGCGAGGACGCCGCCTGGGTGCGCGAGCACGTCTACCCCTGGGCGACCCGTCGGCTGCGCGGCAGGTCGTCGGGCGACGAGCGTGTGCCGAAGCGGCCGGAGCTGTCACCGCTGGACTGACCGCTCAGGGGATCTGGCAGACGATCCCGGACTGGCCGGCGCGGTTCTCCACGAACGCGGCGTACAGGCCGGGCGTCGCACCGATGTTGGCCGCCAGCCGACCGCTGAGCTGCGGCAGGGCCGAGCAGCTCGACGTCACCTGGGCACCGTTGTTGGCCGACGTGAGCCCCGAGGTCGACCAGGTCCACCAGGCGGGCGCCCCCGGGATCGTCACCGTGAACGACACGTACTGCGAGTTGGAGATGCCCGGCGCGCTGAAGTCGATGTCGAAGTTGCCCTGGCCCGACCCGTTGGTGCCCCAGTAGTTCGACGACGCCGCGCCGACGACGCTGCACGGCTTCGTGGCGTCCACGGTGCCGTTGGCGTTCCGGACCTGGCACACGTTCACCGGGCCCGCCGGGGGCGTGTACGTCCAGGTCGCGGGGACCTGCCAGCCGCCGATCGTCACGTGCACCTTGAGCCCGGCAGCGGGCGTGAAGCTGCCGGTCGCAGCCGTCAGGGTGGCCGTGGCGGTGGTCACTGTGCCCGTCGCCTCCAGCCGGCGCGCGGCGGGCCAGGTGGTGACGGTGGGGTCGTACACGGTGACGACGAGCGCCCTGCCGGAGCAGCCGACGGTGTCGACGTTGCTCAGCACGACGCTCGACGTGGTGCCCGAGGTGGCCGGGTTGGTGACCGCCACCGTCTGCGAGGTGCAGCGGCTCTGGCTGGTCGTGAAG
The DNA here is from genome assembly GCF_001426725.1 of Cellulomonas sp. Root137. Taxonomy (NCBI): domain Bacteria; kingdom Bacillati; phylum Actinomycetota; class Actinomycetes; order Micrococcales; family Cellulomonadaceae; genus Cellulomonas; species Cellulomonas sp. Root137. The sequence goes on from NZ_LMFG01000001.1 coordinate 77,470, forward strand.
GGCTTGAGGCGTGCGGTGAGGGTCAGGGCCGAGGCCTGCGCGAGCGAGCCGCCGACGAGGGCGAGCAGCAGTGCCCCGACGACGGCGACGAGCGCGTGGCGGCGGCGGATCCGCGGCAGCCGGCGGCTCACGGCTGCTCCCCCACGACGGCGGCCACGGGGACGCCCTCCGGTGCGGTGACGGGCTCGTCGGTGTCGACGAACTCATCGGTGTCGGTCTCGTCGTCGTTGCGGGGCCACACGAGGATCGCCAGGGCGATGACGATCAGGGAGAGCCAGACGTAGGGGGTCGCGAAGACCCTGGCGAACATGCCCAGCTTCGGGACGTGCAGCTCGGCGATGCCCAGGACGTCGGCGTCGGTGGGCGTGAACGGGTCGATCCAGCTGTTGTTGTCGCCCTGCGCCTGCCAGCCGGCCTCGCCGTCGCCGGCCACGAGCCGGTGGATGATGCGACCGCCGCCCAGCTCCGGCGGCTGGTAGACCACGATGTCGCCGACCGCGGGTGCGCCGCAGCGCGCGACGACGAGATCACCGGTGTAGTACGTCGGCTCCATCGAGTGCCCCGACACGATGGTCAAGGTGGTGCAACCGCCGAGGCTCGTCGGCCAGAGCAGCCACGCGACGGCGGCGATGCCCACCCAGAACGCGACCGAGACCGCAGCGCGCCACACCCGACGCGCGAGGGCGTCGGGTGCGGCGGGCGTGTCGGTCTCGGTCACGACGAGGTGCTCGGCGGCACGATCAGCTGAAGATCGTGACGGCGACCTTGCTGATGTTGGCGGGCGTGGCCGTGGTGAGCGCGATCGTCGCGACACCGGTGGTGACGTTCGCGGCGGTCGTCTCCTGGACGATGGTGCCGGTCGAGTCGAGCAGCGCGACCTTGTACTTCGCGAGGGCCGTGGTGCACGCCGCGTCGAAGCTGGTCAGGGTGAGCGACGCCGACTTGTAGTCGCCCGACGTGATGACGGGGGTGGTGAACGCGACGGCGATGGACGTCGTCTGGCAGCCCGCCACGTCCTTGACCCCGGCCTGGAGCTGGGGGGTGCCCGTCAGCGTGAGCTGCGACGCGGAGGCGAGCGAGAGGCCGGCGACACCGAGGACGGCGAGCGCGACGGCGATGCCCTTGCGGGACTTCGAGGACTTGGTGGAAGCCATGGTGATCTCCTGAGGGTTAGGTGCCGGGCATCGGCACCTCACCGAGACCCACACGGAGACTCGCCAGAGAGGCGGTCGTCCGCGAACGTAGGTGTCATCGACATGGTCACCCGTCCAAGTCTGGGTGGCAGCACCTGGGGGGCCCGGGATGCCCGTTTCTTTCACCCTGGGCGTTTGCGACGGACCTCCCAAGCTGGACACACGTCCTACTGGCCGCCGGCCCCCAGAGGGAGCCAGGCCTGGAGGCGAGCACCCTTCTCCGAGCCGGGCGAGAGGGCCAGGCGACCGCCGACGAGCGTCAGGCGCGTCCCGAGGCGCGCGGTCCCCGACGGCGTCCCGGCGACGGTCGGGTCGTACAGCTCCCCGTCGTTCTCGACGCTCACGTGCAGCACTCCGTCGGTGACGTCCAGCTCGACGGCGAGGGACGACGCCGGCCCGTGCTTGAGCGCGTTCGTCAGCGCCTCCTCGACCACCCGGACCGCGAGCAGCCGCTCGCTGACCGTCAGGGCGGATGCGGTGGGGTCGTCGAGCGCCCGGACCGCGTCGCTCACCGTCAGGCGGGTCGCGATGCTGGCGGGGATGCGGCCGAGCAGAGCCCGCAGGGCCGGAACGAGCCCGAGCTCGAGCCGGTCGGGGTAGAGCAGCCGGCTCATCTCGCGCACGTCGGTCTCGCGCGCCTCGTCGAGCTCGGAGCGCACCCAGGCCAGTGAGTCGATGTCGTCGACGTCCAGACCGTGGTTCGTCCCCCGCGAGATGACGTCCGCGAGGCGGGCATCGACGAGCACGAGCTTGGACTGGAGCGTGCCGTGCAGGCCCTCGGCAACCGCCCGCCGGACGCGGATCTCCTCCTGCTCGAGCGCCTTGATCGCCACCTCGACGTGCACCGCGTTCCGGGTGGCGGACCGGGTGCGGATCCGGGCGGACCGGCGCGTGGCCATGGCCCACATCCCGATCCCCCCGGAGATCGCCCCCAGGATGAAGCCGCTGAGGACCTCCGCGTCCCGCGCAGGGTCGGCCACGTCGGAGTGGACCCCGAGCGCCACCTGGACGATGAACCGGGCGGCGGCTGCCAGGGCGGCCGCGAGCGTGACGAACGCGACCATCCACCACACGCGGGTGGCGCGGTGCGCCTGGACGGCGGCGAGCACCAGCACCAGCACGATCACCGCGGTGGAGTTCGCGGCCAGACGCGCCCAGACCGAGACGTACGCCCACTCCGGGACGTACTCCGCGTAGACGTACGCCGACTGCAGGGCCGCGCCGACGCCGTAGCCGAGCGCGATGATCGCGGTGCCGCGCAGCAGCGTGATCTGGTCCCTGCGGCTGTCTCCCCGTCGGGTCGCGATGGCCGCAGCTGAGTCGCTCGACGACGTCGTCATGGGGCTGTCGCTCCGTTCGCCGTCGTCGGCACGCTCTCGTGAGCGTGTGATGTTCATGGTCGCCCGGCGCGTGGTCGCGCGTCGAACCCAGCGGCAGACGATACTGGCGGCGATGAGTGTTCCCAGCACCAACCCCCTGCGCATCGCCGTCGTCGAGGACCAGCCGCTCTTCCGGTCGATGCTCGAGCACACGCTGTCCGGCACGCCCGGCCTGCATGTGGTCGCCGCCCTGGGCACCGCGACCGAGGCCGCGCGCATCCTGCGGCCGGGCCTCGTCGACTGCGTGGTCCTCGACATCGACCTGCCCGACGGCAACGGCATCTCGCTGGGCGTCACGCTGCGCCGTCGGATGCCGACGCTGGGCATCCTGCTCCTGTCCGCGCACGACGCGATGGACCTCCTCCTGGACCTGCCCGCCGACGTCGCGGCCGGCTGGGGCTACCTGTCGAAGACCTCGTCGACGAGCGAGGAGGTGCTGGTCAACGCGGTGCGGGCCGCGGCGCGCGGCGAGACGGTGCTCGATCCCTCGCTGATCGCGCGCATGACCCCGCGGGCAGGCTCCGCCGTCGCTCGGCTCACCGACCGGCAGTACGAGGTGCTCCGCCTGCTGGCGGCGGGCCTCTCGAACGCCGGCATCGGGGACCGCCTGGGGATCACCGAGAAGTCTGTACAGAACCATGTCAACGGGATGTACGCGACGCTCGGCATCGACGCCGACCCGCAACGCAACCCGCGGGTGAGCGCGGCGCTGCGGCTGCTCGAGGAGACCGGCCCGGCCCTCTGAGATGGCCGCGACCACCGTGATCCGAGGCGAGGACTGGTACGCCCGCGACCTGTCCGGCCAGGAGTTCCGGGACGTCGAGTTCCTGGACCTGGACCTCACCGAGGCCTTCGGCGTCGGCGCCGTGTTCGAGGACTGCGTGTTCCGGAACGCCAAGCTCAACGCCTCCGTGCACACCGACGCCGCGTTCGTGAACTGCACCTTCCACCGTTCGAACTTCTTCGACGTGCGGTTCGAGCGGTGCAAGCTGATCGGCTCGAAGTTCGACGGCTGCTCCTGGGACATCGCCAAGGTCGAGGGCGGCAACTGGTCCTTCGTCGGCCTCCCGGGCGCGGACCTGCGCTCGGCGACGTTCACGGGGGTGCGCCTGCGCGAGGCCGACCTCACCGGGGTCCGCGCGGTGGGCGGCACGCTGCGCGACTGCGACCTGGCCGGCGCGTGGCTGCACCGGGCCGACCTGACCGGGTGCGACCTGCGCGGGAGCGACCTGACGGGGATCGACCCCGCCACCGTCACGCTGGACCGCGCGATCATCACGCTCCCGCAGGCCGTCACGATCGTCGAGGCGATGGGGCTGGACCTGCGGGTGGAGTGACGGCGCGGGCTCGTTCCCGAGACGTTCACCGCGTCGTCACCCGGTGTCCGTTCTGCCGCATCCGCCCGACCGGCACGGTGGGAGCACCACTGTGCACGGCGACGGAGGGTTCCCTCGATGACCACGACCGACGACCAGGAGACCGGCCGCGGGATCCCCCGACGACTCCTGCTGCCCATGGCCGGGCACACCGCGGGCAAGCGTTCCCCGGTGACCTGCCACCTCAAGTGCGCCGACGCCTGCTTCCACCCGGTGCCGAACACCAGCGAGAACGAGTACTTCCGGGACATCGCCAGCGCGAGCATGACGCGGCGGTCCGTGCTGTGGGGTGCGGTCGCCGCCGGCGGTGCGATCGTCGTCGGCTCGGCGCTCGGGGACGCCCAGCCCGCGGCCGCGTGGGGACGCCCGAGCCCGCGGCTGGCCTTCACGCCGATCGCCCCGGTGCCCGCAGCCGTCGACTCGTTCGTCGTGCCGGAGGGCTACCGGTGGTCGCCGATCATCCGCTGGGGCGACCCGCTGTTCTCCGCGCGTGACACGTTCGACCCGAACGCCCAGACCGCGCAGCGGCAGGAGCGGCAGTTCGGCTACAACAACGACTACCTGGACATCATCGAGGGGTCGCACGGCTACAGCGCGATCCTCGTGGCCAACCAGGAGTACACGAACGAGAACATCATGTTCCCCCCGGCGACGACGCCCGAGGAGCTCGACGAGCAGCGACGCATCGCGATCGCCGCCCACGGCATGGCGATCGTCCAGCTGTACCGCGCGCGCAAGCGCAAGCCGTGGACGTACGCCGTCGGTGCACCGCTCAACCGTCGGATCACCGGGAACACCCCGTTCACGTTCAGCGGTCCGGCCGCCGGCTCGGCGCTGCTCCGCACGGTCGAGGACCCGACCGGGACGACCGCGCGGGGAACCCTCGGCAACTGCGCGGGCGGGACCACGCCGTGGGGCACCGTGCTGTCCGGCGAGGAGAACTTCAACGGCTACTTCCGCACGGCCGGCACCAGCGCGGCCGACCTGCGCTACGGCCTCGCCGACAGGGCGACGACGCGCGGCTGGGAGTCGGTCGACCCGCGGTTCGACGCACGGAACCCGGGCTACGAGAACGAGCCCAACCGGTTCGGGTACATCGTCGAGGTCGACCCGCAGGACCCCTACAGCCCGCCGGTCAAGCACACCGCGCTCGGCCGCTTCAAGCACGAGGGTGCCAACGTGGTCATCGGCCGCACCGGCCGCGCGGTGGCGTACATGGGCGACGACGAGCGGTTCGACTACCTGTACAAGTTCGTCTCCACGGACCGCTACAAGCCCGGGGCGAGCCAGCGGAGCCGGCGGCACAACAAGACGCTGCTGACCGCCGGCAGCCTGTACGTCGCCCGGTTCACCGGCGACTCCCCCGCCGCGGAGATCACCGGCACCGGCGCGCTCCCGTCGGACGGGGCGTTCGACGGTACGGGCGAGTGGATCCCGCTGGTCGTCGACGGGGTCAGCCACGTGCCCGGGTTCAGCACCGAGCAGGTCCTCGTCAACACCCGGCTCGCCGCGGACGCCGCCGGCGCCACGAAGATGGACCGCTGCGAGGACGTCGAGCCCCACCCGACGTCCGGCCGCGTCTACGTCGTGTGCACCAACAACACCGACCGCGGGAAGGTCGGCAAGGAGGGCGCGGTCGAGCCGAACCCCCGGACCAACAACCGCGACGGCCACGTCATCGAGATCACCGAGGCGGGCAACGACGCCGCCGCCACCAGCTTCGGCTGGAGCATCCTCCTGCTCTGCGGCGACCCCGCGACGAACACCTCGACCTACTTCGCCGGGTTCCCCGCCGACCAGGTCTCGCCCATCTCCTGCCCGGACAACGTCACCTTCGACTCGGCCGGGAACATGTGGCTCGCCACCGACGGGGCACCCGGCGTCATCGGGTACGGCGACGGCCTGTTCAAGGTGCCGCTCGAGGGCCCGCAGCGCGGCCGCGTCCAGCAGTTCCTCTCGGTCCCGGCCGAGGCCGAGACCTGCGGACCGGTGGTGCGCGACGCGGACGACATGGTCTACGTGGCCGTCCAGCACCCCGGCGAGAACGGGACCTGGGCCCAGCAGCGCTCGTTCTTCCCCGACTACGTGGCGCCGGGCTCGCTGGCCGGCGGCCGGTGGGGCGGGCCGCGGCCCAGCGTCGTGCAGGTCTGGAAGGCCTGAGGTCAGGCGCCGGCTGACGCGAGCTCGTCCGCGGTGGGGGGAACCGCACCGAGGCGGGCGACCGTCAGCGCGGCGGCCTGCACCGAGCGCTCCAGCACCTGCTCCACCACCGGCGCCCCGGAGCGGAGCCAGCGCATGCTCGAGTCGGCGTCGAGGGTCAGCGCGCTGTCGATGAGCGTCGACATGAAGGCGTCGCCCCCGCCCACACCGGCCTCGGCGTAGAGCACGGAGATGCCCGGCACATCGACGACACCGCGTGCCGTGACGGCCGAGGCGCCGCGCGGACCCCGGGTCAGCACGGCCAGGTCGGGCCCGCGGCCGATCCAGTCGCGCAGGACGTCGACCGGGTCGTCGTCCGGGTAGAGGAACATGAGATCGCTCTCACTCGCCTTGACGATGCCGGCCAGCTCGACGAACTGGAGCGTGCGCCGCCGGGCGTCCTCCCGTGCGCCCACGAGGGCGGGCTCGATCTTCGGGTCGAACGTGATCAGCGACCGGCCGTACGCGTGGGTCACGAGGTCCAGCACGGTCCCGGCGCCCGGCTCGAGGTAGGCCGCGACCGAGCCCGCGTGCACGCAGCGTGCCGTCGAGTCGCCGGCGTCCGCCGCGGGCGCCCAGTGGATCCGGAAGTCGTGCCGCGCCGAGCCGTCGACGCGGAGCACAGCGCGGGCCACGGACGAGCTCCCCTGGGTCACGGACGAGTCGGAGAGGCCGACGCCCGACGCCGTCAGGTACGCGGTGATGTCGTCGCCGCGCTCGTCGCGCCCGATCGCGGTGTGCAGCAGGGTGTCCCGGCCGAGCCGGGCCAGCCCCACGGCGATGTTGCCGGCGCTGCCGCCGACGCGCTCACGGATGGTCATGCCGTCGTCGTGCACGTCGATCAGGGCCTCGCCGATCACCAGGACGTCGTGTCGTGGGTTCATCGCTTCCTCAGTTCACCGGCATCGGGGGTGGGGTCTCGCGGGGCACCCCGAGGCCCGGGAGCCAAGCTCGAACCGGGGCCTCGGGACGCTCGCTCTCGAGAGTGACACACGTGTCGTTTCCGTCAGATTTCCCGGAGACGAACGTTTGGTGCGCACGCCGAATTCACCCGTTGGGGGCAGCGCGACGAGGGCCGGCCCCCGGAGAACGTCTCCGGGAGCCGGCCCTCGCGCGCCGGGCGTCAGCCCACGGTGGCCGCCGCGATGTCGGGGTTGTCGCTGAACAGCCCGTCCATCCCGGCCCTGACGAACACGCGGATCTCCCCGGCCAGGTCACCGACGGCGTTCGGGTCCGCGCTGCTGCGGAACTCGGCCGGCAGGAACTGGTTCTCCCGGCGGAACGTCCAGCCGTGGACCTCCAGCCCGACCTTGTGGGCGTCCCGGATGACCGACGTGGGCGTCCCGAGGGTCGCGTCCGGGTTCCGCGGGATCATCCTGTCCTTGCACAGGCCCACACCGTCGGCGTAGGTGGCGATCTCCCGCAGGCCCGTGCGCGTCACGAGGTCCGCGTAGGTGCGTGGGTCACCGGCGGCGACCAGGTCGTACGGCGCACCCGAGCAGTCGACCAGCTGGGCCAGCCGAACCTTCGTCAGCCGGTCGAGCTCGCGCAGGTTGCCGGTCTCGAAGCTCTGGATGATCACCGGCGACCGCTTCTCGTTCAGCCCGGCGGCGGTGAGCTGGGCGAGCAGCGGCTCCTCGAGCGACAGCCCGATCGAGTCGAAGTACGTCGGGTGCTTGGTCTCGGGGTACACCCCGACCGCCTGCCCGTCGCAGCTGACCGAGTGCCGGCCGAGGTCGAGCACCTCGTCGAGCGTCGGGACCTCGTAGAGCCCGTCGAACGCGGTGTTGGCGGGCCGCACCGCGGGGAGCCGCTCCTTGGCCCGCAGGGTCTTCAGCTCGGCGAGCGTGAAGTCCTCCGTGAACCAGCCGGTGACGCTGCGCCCGTCGATCGTCCTGGTCGCCCGGCGGTCGGCGAACTCGGCGCGGGCGGAGACGTCGGTGGTCCCGCTGATCTCGTTCTCGTGCCGGGCGACGAGCACGCCGTCCTTCGTCGAGACCAGGTCGGGCTCGATGTAGTCCGCGCACTGCTGGATCGCGAGCTCGTACGACGCGAGCGTGTGCTCCGGGCGGTAGCCGCTGGCACCGCGGTGACCGACCACCGTGACGTCCCCGGCCTTCGGCGCGCGCACCTGCCGGAGATCGACGAGGGCCAGCTCCGTGTCGTCCGGGGTGCCCGCGATCCGGGCCGCGTTGCCGGGGTAGTTGTTGTCGTTGGCGAGGAGCAGCCGGCCGTCGCGCAGCTGCACCACGGTCTCGAACGACTGCACCGGCAGCGAGAACGGGTCGTCCGTGCCGTACCCGTCGCCGGCGCCCAGGTGGTCCGGGTTGGCGATCTTCAGGGCGTCGAGCACCAGCGTCTTGCGCACGTAGCCGTCGGCGTCGGTCCGGTCGAGGTCGATCCGGTAGACCCGCTTCATCACCGCCGCGGCGCCCTGGAAGTCGTCGCGCTCGATGACCAGGAGCTCGCGCTTGCCGGTGAGGAACGCATCCCCGATGACGTTCGCGTCCTGGTGCGTCTGGTACGCCCACGTCCGGCCCGTGTATGCGCCGGTGGTCGTGTCGAACTCGTAGATCGTCCGGCGGCGCTGCTGCGCGTCGTCGACGAACGTGCCCTCGGTGATCGGGTACAGGAACCGACCGTCGCGCGAGCCGGCCAGCGCCTCGAACCCGCGGCTGGCCCGGACGTTCGGCGTCTCGCCCGCCTGCAGGTACGGGTTCTGCGGCGACTTGCCGCCGACGAACGGCACGGGGGCGGCCAGGAGCTTCCCGGTCGCGTCGACGTGCAGCAGGAACGGACCGAACTCCTCGCCGATCCAGAAGCTGCCGTCCTTCGCGCGGACCACGGACTCGACGTCGAAGTCCGCGCCGGTGAGCAGGCGGTCGGGGGTGGCGTCGTTGACGATCGGGAAGTCGACCTTGTGGTCGGGGTCGCGCAGCGAGAGGAACTCGCCGACCTCGATCTGCCCGCTCGTCCACTGCGGCGTCACGTGGTAGATCCGCAGGAGGAAGTCCGCCGAGTTGGCCTTGGTCCCGAACCCGTTGTCCGGCAGCGCCCAGAACGTGCCGTCCCCCGCGTCCACCATGCCGGAGAACCCGGGGATCACCTGGCCGGCGAACGGACCCTGCCGACCGTTGGCCGGGGTGGCCAGAGCTCCCGACGGGGGTCCCGGCGCGAGGAAGTCGGCGGAGAGGGTCGCGCGAGCGACGAGGGTGGGCTGGACGACGGTGTGCCGGCCGTGCTGGTCACCACCGCGGTCACCGGCGATCGCCGGCGTCGGGGCAAGGAGGGCGGCGGTCACGGCCGCCGCGAGGACAGAGAGTGCTGCGGTGCGTCTCATGCATCCAGCGAACTCCTCGCAGACGACCGGCACCAGACATTCCGGAAAGTTCCGGATGACCACGGTATGAACCTCGTGTGACTGCACCGGGTGCGCTCGCGCCCGTAACGTGCGACCCATGCGACTCGGAGTGCTGGACGTCGGATCGAACACCGTGCACCTGCTCGTGGTCGACGCCCACCGCGGCGGCCCACCGGTCGCGCAGTCGTCGCACCGGTCCGTGCTGCGGCTCATGCGCTACCTGGAGCCGTCCGGGTCCATCAGCCCCGAGGGTGTCCGCGCGGTCGTCGACGCGGTCGCCGCGGCCGTCGCCGCGGGTGCCACGGCCGGGATCGACGAGCTTCTGCCGTTCGCGACGTCGGCCCTGCGCGAGGCCGGCAACGGTCCCGAGGTGCTCGACCTGGTGGAGTCCACGACGGGTGTCCGCCTGCAGGTGCTCACCGGCGACGACGAGGCGCGCTCGACGTTCCTGGCGGTGCGGCGGTGGTTCGGCTGGTCGGCGGGCGAGATCCTGCTGCTCGACATCGGAGGTGGCTCGCTGGAGCTGGCCGCCGGGGGCAGCGAGGACCCGGACGTGGCCCTCTCCCTGCCGCTGGGGGCCGGTCGCTCGACGGTGTCCTTCCTGCACGACGACCCCCCGACGGCCGACCAGCTCGCCGCCCTGCGCACGCACGTCCGCGCGCAGCTGGCCGAGGCCCGCGTGAACTTCGCCGGCCGCCCCGACCCGGCGCACGTGGTCGGGTCGTCCAAGACGATCCGCTCGCTGGCCCGGCTGGCGGGCTCGCTCGCGGACGGGGTCGGGCCACAGGACCGGCGGCTGCTGCGTCGGTCCGGCCTCGACGACTGGGTCCCGCGCCTCGCCCGCCTCCCCGCCGACTCGCGACCGGCCCTCCCGGGCATCACAGCCGACCGGACGTTCCAGATCGTGGCGGGCGGGATCGTGCTCTCCGAGACCATGCGGGCGTTCGGCGTCGACGAGCTCGAGGTGTCGCCCTGGGCCCTGCGGGAGGGCCTGATCCTGCAGTACCTCGAGCGACTGTCCTGACGCCGCCGGTCACGCCGAGCGCAGGGACCCGCCCACGGCGCGGGCAGGTCCGAGCAGCCGCAGCACGGACGTCCCGTACTCGTCGTGGTGCTCGACGCTCACGGCCAGGACGCGGCCCTGCTGCCGGCGTCGTGCCCAGTCGACGACGTCGTCGACGTCCTCGGCGTCCAGCAGCCGCCACTGCTCGCCGTCGTCCCTGCTCGTCCAGAACTCGACGACGTAGACGGGCTCGGCGATCGACATCGCCCGGGAGGTGGACCGTGCTCGTTCCACGCGCATGGGGACGATCGTGCTCGGTGCAGGTGAACGGCCGGCGACCGCGGGACGACCGCGGCGTGGCGATGGAGCCCCCTATCGGATTCGAACCGATGACCCCCTGTTTACAAGACAGGTGCTCTGGCCGACTGAGCTAAGGAGGCGGGCGCGCCCAGGATAACCGGGCGCCCCCGCGGGAGCGCCCGGTCGTCCGAGGGTCAGGACTTGGCGGCGTCGACCGCCTGCTTCAGGGCGCCCGGGGTCTGCCACTCGTTGAACGCGGTGCCGTTGATCAGCACGGCAGGGGTGGACAGCTGCGGCAGGTCGAGACCGGCCTGGTTGGTCGCCGCGGCGACCCACGGGGCGAACGTCCGCCACGTGCCGTCGACCGCGTCCTCGTCCTGGGTGGCGAACGTGCCGTCCACCGTGTCGGTGAACGTCGCGGTGACCTCCGCCGGGACACCGACGGACTCAGCCACCTCGGCGATCTCGGCGTCGGAGCGACCCGAGGTGCCCTCCGCCGGCTGGTCCTCGAAGAGGGCCGTGACGAACGCGGTGAGGTGCTCCGGGGACTGGTCGGCGACGATCGCGGTCGCGTTCGCCGTGCGGGTCGAGTACGAGCTGCCCGCGGACAGCCGGTCGAGGATCGAGATCGGGTGGTACGTGATGGTCACGCCACCCTCCTCGAGCATGGCTTCCATGTCGGCCGAGTTCGTGGTGTCGAACTGCCCGCAGTAAGGGCACATGTAGTCGAAGTAGACGGTCAGGTCGACGGTGTCGTCGCCGACGGTCCCGACGTCCTCGGCGGCAGGGCCGCTGACCGGGATGCCGCCCTTGTCGTTGGCCGGGGCCGGTGAGGTCACGTCGGTGAGCAGGGGTGCGACGACGTTCTCGGCACCCTGGCCGTAGACGACGTCGGAGTTGGCGGCCTCGTTGGCCTTGTTCTGGTTGACGATCGTGAACGCGACGGCGACGAGCGCGACGACGGCGACGGCGAGGCCGGTGATCGCGAGGATCCGGTTCCGCTTGGCCTTCTTCTCCTGCTCCTTGCGCATCTGCGCGGCCTTGAGGCGAGCCTCGTCGCGCCGCACCGCCTTGGTGGGCTTGGGGTCGTTGGTGGGCATGGGTGCTCCTGGTGGGACGGGGGGGACAGCGGGTGGGTGGGGGTCAGGCCACCGCGGGTGGACCCCGCCTGGCGATGCTTCCGACGAGCACCCGGTCGGTCCACGCCGGCACCACGGGCTGGAGCACCGTGCGCACCCGGACCGCCACGGGCAGCGGTCGGGCGCCGCGCAGGCCGCCCCGCAGGGCACGGCCGACGAGCTGGCGGACCTGCTGGGCCGCGCGGACCAGCAGGGCGGACAGCCCGACGCCGCACGCGGTGAGCAGGAGGTACAGGGCCGCGACGGGGACCGCCACGCTGAGCAGCACGACGGCGCCCTGCGACATCGTGCCCAGGCCGTAGGCGCCCTCCGGGCAGTCCGCGGCGTCGCGGAGCACGGACAGGCGCAGCCCGAGCGGGCCGAGGACTCCCCCGGCGCTCACGCAGTCGTGCAGCAGCACGCGACCCTCGGCGGCGACCGCGGCGGCCAGCCCGGCGAAGACGACCGCGCACACGAGCGACAGGCGCGCGACGGCGCGGTGCGGCCCTCGTCGCGCGGTCATGCGGCACAGCGTAGGGGGCGCGGCTGAGGATCCGGGCCTCGTCACGACGGACGCGGCCGCCGGACCACCTCGATGTCGAACCCGAACGACCGCTTCCAGTCCTGCGCCAGGCGCCCACCGGCGCGCCGCACGATCCCCCGCAGCCACCACTCGTCGGGGTCGATCCGCGGGAACGCGTGCTCGACCAGCAGCGGACGGAACCGGGCGTCGACCGCCTCGACCCGGCGCCGCAGGAGTGCCAGCTCGGGACGGTCGGCCAGCGACGGGTCGGTCAGCGCCGCCTGGAGCGTGGTGCGGGACATCGCCTCGTTGGCGTAGGCGAACTCGTCGCCCCGGTAGCCGTGCTCGCACTCGGCGACGAAGCTGGACCAGCGCTCGAGCACCGAGGCCGGGGTGTCGTCGCGCCACACGCCACGGGCGCGGACCACCGCGGTGAAGGCGTCGTCGAACGAGGTCACTTGGCGATCTCGCGCAGGAAGTACTCGTAGCCCTCGTCGGGACGGAAGTACGCCACGATCACGTCGCCGCGGTAGACGCCGAGCGATCCCGTGCGGTGGTCGAACCGGACCAGGTCGCCGTTGCTGCGCCGCCCGGTGACGACGTCGACCTCTGCCTCCAGCGACATGCCTGAGCTCCTCCCCTGACCGCCGAGCCTTCACCCAAGAGGGTGACGCGACGGCGCGCCAGAAGGGTCCCGCATGGCGAGACGGCTCAGGGCAGGACGGGGGTGGGCAGCGGGGCCCACGTGATCTCGCTGCCGCTGAAGATCTGGGCGAGGAACACCGCGGAGGCCGCCAGCAGGACCACGGTGGCGACCAGCGCGCCGGTGCGGCCCGGCGCCACGACGGCGAGCACCCGGCGGGCGCCGATGCGGGTCATCAGCGACAGCGGACCCCACCAGACGACGGCCGCGCCGATCAGGACGATCGAGCCGACGAGGATCGCCGCGGTCAGGCCCTGCGGCTCCTGCCCGGAGGGCGAGTCGCCGATCACCCAGCGGCCGTCGCCGATCAGCCACCAGGACAGTCCGAGCAGGATGACGACGACGCTGGCCCCCACGACGAGCGACGGGATCAGCCCGACGAGCGAGCGCAGCAGGTGCCACGGCAGGGTGGCGGCGGCGACGGCCCGGTCGGAGCGGCGCACCCCGGCGCGCTCCCGGCGCCCGTACATGGCCTCGACGGTGGACCCGACGGTCCGCACGACCACCACCAGCACCGCGAACACGATGAGCGTCACGCCCGGGTACAGGGCACCGGCCGACCCCAGCAGCAGCGCGGCCGCCAGCAGCGTGCCCCAGCGGCGGCGGGCGGGCGGGCGCTCGTAGCCGGAGCCCTCGGGCTCGGGCTCCTCGGACGCGTCGAGGTCGTCGTTGATCCAGTCGACCCCGTCGGGGTCCTCGGGGTCCTCGTCCCACTCCTCGTCAGCCCCGACGGGCTCGAGGGCGGTCGGGTCGAACGCGCGGGTGTGCCCGTCGTTGGCGACCGCGGGAGGCACGGCGCTCGCGGCGACAGCCACGGTGGCCGGCTCGGGTGCCAGGACGGTGGTGCCGACGAGGTCGTCGGCGACGAGCACCGCGGTGTCGGTCTCGTCGGCGATCGACTCGCCCTCCGCGACGACCACCGTGAGCGCGGCGAGCACGTCGTCCGGGGACGTGCGGTCGGCCGCGACCGGTGCGAGCGCGCGCCGCAGCGCCGCGGTGGTCAGCGGCCCGAGCCCGGCGAGGTCGACGTCCCCCGAGCGGGCCCGCGCGAGCACGGCCTCCAGCGGGCGGGTACCGAAGGGGTCCCGACCGGTGGCCGCGAACGCCAGGATCGCCGCCCAGCCCCAGAAGTCGGAGGCCTCGTCGGGCTCGTCGCCGTCCAGCAGCTCGGGCGCGAGGTAGCCCGGCGTGCCGAGGACCATGCCCTCGGCGGTGAGCTTGGAGTCGTCCGCGGCCTGGGCGATGCCGAAGTCGATCAGCACCGGTCCGTCGTCCCCGACGATGACGTTCGACGGCTTGAGGTCGCGGTGCACCACGCCGGCGCCGTGCACCGCCACGAGGGCGTCGCGCAGCCCCTCGGCCAGGTCCAGCAGCTGCTCGGCGTCCAGCGTGCCGCGCTCGCGCACGTGCTCCTCGAGGTTGTCGCCGGTCACCAGCTCGGTGACCAGGAACGCCTCGGTCGAGTCGGCCTCCGCGTCGAGGATCGCGGCGACGCCCGGGTGCCGGAGCTTCTGCAGCGCGTGCACCTCGCGGCGCAGCCGGTCCCGCGCGACGGCGTCGGACCCGATGTGCGGGTGCAGCATCTTGAGCGCGACCGCGTCGCCGCCGCCGTCGACCGCGCGGTAGACCGTCCCCATGCCGCCCGAGCCCAGGGGAGCGACGACGGTGTATCCGCCGATCTCCGTCCCGGGCTCCAGCCCCATCCGCTCCATCCCCGCACCGTAGCCGGAGCCCTCGCCACCCCGCCCGGCAACGCGCGGTCCGACCAGCACAGATAGGGTCGGACGCAGACCCGAGGAGTTGATCTGGTGCCTACCGACGCGCCCGCGCACGGCTACGACTTCGTCGTCGTCGCCAACCGGCTGCCCGTGGACGTGAGTCTCGACGACGACGGTGAACCCACCTGGACGCGCTCCCCCGGCGGCCTGGTGACCGCGCTCGCTCCCGTGATGGCGACCACGTCCGGCGCCTGGGTGGGCTGGGGCGGGTCACCCGACCTGGAGCTCGAGCCGTTCGACGTCGACGGCACCGAGCTGATCCCGGTGGTGCTCTCCGAGGACGACCTGGAGAAGTTCTACGAGGGCTTCTCCAACGACACCCTGTGGCCGCTCTACCACGACGTCATCGAACCGCCGGCGTTCCACCGGCAGTGGTGGGACTCCTACCGGAAGGTCAACCAGCGCTTCGCGGAGGCCGCCGCTGCGCAGGCTGCCGAGGGCGCCACGGTCTGGGTGCACGACTACCAGCTCCAGCTGGTCCCCCAGCTGCTGCGGGCGCTGCGGCCGGACCTGCGCATCGGGTACTTCCACCACATCCCGTTCCCGCCCTTGGAGCTCTTCGCGCAGCTGCCGTGGCGCGTGCAGGTGATCGAGGGGCTGCTCGGGGCGGACCTCGTGGGGTTCCAGCGGGCCGGTGACGCCGCGAACTTCGTCCGCACCGTGCGTCGGCTCACGGACCTCACGACGCGTGGGCAGATGGTCACCCTGGCGGAGCCCGACGGGCACACCGGGCCGGGTCGGCACGTGCGCGCCGCCGCCTTCCCCATCTCGATCGACTCGCACGCGTTCGACGAGCTGGCGCGCACCGACGCCGTCCGCGAGCGCGCGCTGCAGATCCGCCGCGAGCTGGGCGACCCCGAGTACCTGCTGCTGGGCGTCGACCGGCTCGACTACACCAAGGGCATCCGGCACCGGATCAAGGCCTACGGCGAGCTGCTCTCCGAGGAGCGCCTGTCCCCGCAGAGCACCACGCTGGTGCAGGTGGCCAGCCCGAGCCGGGAGAACGTGGGCGCCTACCAGACGCTGCGCGACGACGTCGAGCTGCTGGTCGGCCGCATCAACGGCGACTACGGGCAGGTGGGTCACGCCCCGGTGCAGTACCTGCACCAGTCGTTCCCCATGGAGGAGATGGCGGCGCTGTACCTGGCGGCCGACGTCATGCTGGTCACCGCGCTGCGCGACGGCATGAACCTGGTCGCCAAGGAGTACGTCGCCGCGAGGTCCGACGACCGCGGCGCGCTGGTGCTCTCCGAGTTCACGGGCGCCGCCGACGAGCTGACAGGAGCGGTGCTGGTGAATCCGCACGACATCGACGGGATGAAGGACGCGATCACGTACGCCGTGCACATGGACGGCCGCGAGTCCCGCAAGCGGATGCGCCGCCTGCGCCGCCGCGTGCTCGGGCACGACGTGGTGGCCTGGTCCGAGGACTTCCTGGCCGCCCTGAACGCGGTGCCCGTGCGAGCCAGCCGTGGCTGAGGACCTCACCGCCGCGCTCGGCGCCCTCGCGGCTGACTCGTCGCGCCGCCCGCTGCTGGTCGCCCTCGACTTCGACGGCACGCTGGCCCCGCTGCAGGACGACCCGTCCGCGTCCCGGATCCTGCCCGACGGCATCGACGCGCTCGAACGGCTGGCCGGGACGCCCGGCGTGGCGCTCGCGCTGGTGTCCGGCCGCGCGATGCACGACCTGCACACGCTGGCCCAGGTGCCGCCCGGGACGTTCCTCATCGGGAGCCACGGCGCGGAGCGGGCGCGGGTGACGACGTTCGGCCTCGACCGCGACGTCGTCCGGCTGACCGACGAGCAGGCGGACCGGCTGGCGTCGCTCGGCGCGGAGGCCGCCCGGATCACCCGGGGCCGGGACGGCGTCTGGGTGGAGACCAAGCCGACCGCGGTCGTCGTGCACACCCGGCTCGCCGAGGACTCCGTGGCCCGCCCGGCCGAGGAGGAGGCGATCGCGCTCGGGGAGCGGCTCGGCTCCGGGGTCCTGCACGGCAAGGACGTCGTCGAGATCTCCGTGCTGCGCGCGAGCAAGGGCGAAGCCCTCACCGCGCTGCGCGACGAGCTCGGGGCGCCGGTGGTCCTGTACGCCGGCGACGACGTCACCGACGAGCACGCTTTCGAGGCGCTCCGCGACGACGACCTCACCGTGAAGGTGGGAACCGGGGAGACGGCGGCGCGCTTCCGCGTCGACGGCCCGGACGCGCTGGTGGCCTCCCTCGCGGTCCTCGCCGACGGGCTCTGAGCAGCCGCCGACGGCCTGTGGTCGGCCGCACGACCGAGGCGTAGCGTGCGAAACATGCCCGGCCGGATGCACCAGGTCGAGCTCGTCGAGACCGTGGACGAGCCCGTGCGGTCGTCCGCGGCCGGGGTGCCGGGGCGGCGTGTCGACGTCACGCTCGACGAGGCCGCCCCCTCTCAGCGGCCCGACGAGGTGGTGGCCGCCCGGACCTGGCTGCGGCGCCACGCCCGGTCGCTCGTGCCGACCGCCGCCGTCCTCGCCGCGACTCTCCTGGTCACCCAGCTCGTCATCGACCGCCGCGAGGCCGCGCGCCTCGCCGCGCTCGCGGCCATCCCCGGCGTCGTGCCGCCGGCCGACGCGTCGATCGGCGTGATCTGGCGTGCGGACCCCCAGCTGGCAGCCGCGCTGCAGTCGGGGGCGATGGTCGACGGCGTGCTCGTCGGCGGGATCCAGGCCGCCGACGGCGCCCCCTCGGTCGTCGGGCTCGACCCGGACACCGGGGTCGTCGCCTGGGCCACCCCGGTGGACCTGCCCACGCCCCAGCCGACACCCACGAGCGCCTCGCCCGAGCTCTGGATCGCCTGCAGCGCGGTCCGCCACGAGGGCGCGCACGTGGCGGCGTGCGTCTCGCAGCAGTACGGGGAGGGTGTGCAGGGCATCCCCCCGTCGTCGGTCTGGATCCTCGACCCGCAGGACGGCAGCCTGCTGGCCGAGCGCGTGGTGGACGGCGGCTCGGGGCTGGCGTTCACGGACGACGCGATGGTGCTGGCCACGAGGGCGACCGACGACGGCGCCGCGGTCCGCTGGGCGGTCACGGCCACCGACCTCGTCAGCGGCGACACCCGCTGGACCTGGACCTCCCCGCCCACCGACGTCGTCAGCCGGGACGACGGCCCGGAAGGGCTGTCCGGGACGACCGTGGCCTCGCTGCAGACGTACGACAACCGGATCGTGGTCGGTGTCGACAACCACGCCTGGGTCCTCACCTCCGGCGGGGAGCTGGTGCAGGACGTGCCGCTCGAGCCCGCGTCGTGGCTGCAGCCGGCCCGGGCGGGGGTGTTCATCAAGAGCACCTGGACGTCGTCGGACCTCTACCAGGGCACCCTGCTGCTGGAGGACGGGACCGAGATCCCTGTCGACGAGGCGGCGGGCTGGCTCGCGGTCGACGACGGCTCCGCGCCGGGCGTGGTGCTCACCGTGGGCGAGGGCGGGCACGGGACCGACGGGCTCAGCGGCCGCTCCGCGACCACGGGCGAGCGCCTCTGGCACCTGCCGGGGACCATCGTCGCCGCCCTGATGCTGGACGGGACGCTCTACGTGGCCACCAGCGACTCCCTGCGCGCGCTCGACGCCGCGACCGGCGAGGTGCTGTGGCGGACCCCGCTCGAGCGCCTGGCGCACCAGCTGTCGACCGACGGCACGTACCTGCTGGTCCCCGGGCTGGGCGTGACGCTGGAGGCGTACTCGCTGCGCAATGGGGAGCTGGCGTGGAGCACCGACCTGTCCGAGGAGGTGGCCGGGGACCGGTCGACCGTCTTCGTGCAGGGCTTCCGGTCGGGCTGGCACGACCCCCGGCTGTACGTGTGGATGGACAGCGGCTCGGTCGCCGTCCTCGGGTGAGCGATGAGCGCGCCGGTCGGGCATGCCGCGCACCTCGCACCCGTCGAGCTCGACGAGCTCGACGGGCTCCGTGCCCCTGACGGCGGTGACCGCAGCCGGCGGTTCCCCGCGGCCCGGGTGACCGCGACGGTCGTCGCCCTCGTGCTGGTCCTGCTCGGCGTGCAGTCGTGGCTGGACGCCCGGGAGCGCGCACGGCTGCGGTACCTCGCGGAGGTGCCCGGCGTCCTGCGCGCCCTCGCGGACCCACCCGGGGTGCTGTGGCGGTGGGCGCCCGGCGTCGGCACTCTCGTGGCGGGCGACAGCGCAGGTGGCTGGGCGGTCGGCGCCGACTACCACCCGGGCGGAGTGACCCTGCGCGGCACCGACCCCGACACCGGCGACCAGCGGTGGTCCGCGCCGTTCTCGCTCGACGCGGCGCTCCCGCCGGGCGGTCGCTCCGAGTTCCCCTCCGTCTGGGTCCGCTGCACCGTCGTGCGGTCGGACGACGCACCGCTGGCGGTCTGCGCCGCCGAGGTCTCCCCTGTCGCGTCCGGGGGTGCGGCGACCCCGCTCGCAGTGCTGGACCCGGCCACCGGCTCGGTCCTCGCGACACCCACCGTGCCGGCCGGGACCCTCTGGGCGGCGACCGACAGTCTCCTGGTGCGCGCCACGCCTGCGGAGGACGGGCGCGGTGGCGTGCGTTGGACGCTCACCGCGACCGACCCCACGACGGGGTCGGTGCAGTGGCGGAGCAGCACGCCCGTGGTGCCGCAGGTCCACGAGGTACGGATCGGCGACGACGTGTTCCGCTCCGAGCCGGCTCTCGCCGCGGACGACGACCGGGTGCTCCTGACCGACAGCGGGCACGCCTGGCTGTTCGGCGCCGACGGGTCGCCTCGGGGCGACGTCACGGTCGCGACCGACGGCTGGGCGGAGCTGGGCCGCTCCGGCACGCTGGTCTGGATGCCCTGGCAGAACTTCGCGGTGCCCGCGGGCGTCCTGGTCACCGCTGCGGGGGCGCGCGTCGCGGTGGGCGAGCTGCCCGCCCGGCTGTCCGTGGACGACGGCACCGCGCCCGGGGTCGTCCTGCTCACCGGGGACGACGGCGGCTGGGACGGCGTGGCCCTCGTGGCTCGCGACGCCGTCACGGGCGACGAGCTCTGGCGCGCGGACGGCGTCCGAGGCGAACCGCTGCTCGTCGACGGCGTGGTGCACGTCGCGCAGGGCGCCGACGTGGTCGCGCGGGACGCCCGATCCGGCGAGGTCCGGTGGTCCGTGCCCGTGGGCGCCGTACCGGCCTACCTGGGCACGGACGGGTCGCTGGTGGTCGTCGTCACCCCCGACCGCACGCTGCACGGGCTCGAGCTCGCGGACGGTCGCCTGGCTCTCAGCGTCGACCTGAACCGGCTGACTCCGGGCGATCCGGCCGGCATCGACCAGGTCGCCGACTACGCCGGCCGCCTGCTGGTCCGGTTCCGTGACGGGTCGGGGATCGTGCTGGGCTGAACGTGGTGCGTGTCACTGCGCGGTGTGGACGGTCCACACCGGTATGGCATGATGACCCCGGGTCACCGAAGGACGACGCTCCTTCCGGTGCCCGTGTCATCGAGGACACTCTTGACACTCTTCACTACGGATCGTCCGGCACGTACCTGCCGGTGAAGGGATTGATCAGCCATGGCAACGGTCACTTTCGACAAGGCCTCCCGGGTCTACCCGGGCACTGAGCGCCCCGCTGTCGACTCGCTCGACCTGCACATCGAGGACGGCGAGTTCCTCGTCCTCGTCGGCCCCTCCGGTTGTGGCAAGTCCACGTCGCTCCGCATGCTCGCGGGCCTCGAGGACGTCAACTCGGGCCGCATCCTCATCGGCGACCGCGACGTCACGGACGTCCAGCCGAAGGACCGCGACATCGCGATGGTCTTCCAGAACTACGCGCTGTACCCGCACATGACGGTCGCCGACAACATGGGCTTCGCGCTCAAGATCGCCGGCACCCCGAAGGCGGAGATCCGTCAGCGCGTCGAGGAGGCTGCCAAGATCCTCGACCTCTCCCAGTACCTCGACCGCAAGCCGAAGGCCCTCTCGGGTGGCCAGCGTCAGCGCGTCGCCATGGGCCGCGCCATCGTGCGTTCGCCGCAGGTGTTCCTCATGGACGAGCCGCTGTCGAACCTCGACGCCAAGCTCCGCGTCCAGACCCGTACGCAGATCGCGTCGCTGCAGCGTCGTCTCGGTGTCACCACCGTCTACGTCACGCACGACCAGACCGAGGCCCTGACCATGGGTGACCGCATCGCGGTCCTCAAGGACGGCCTGCTGCAGCAGGTCGGCACCCCGCGCGACATGTACGACACCCCGGCCAACGTGTTCGTCGCCGGCTTCATCGGCTCGCCCGCCATGAACATCGGCACGTTCCCCGTGCTCGACGGCGTCGCCAACCTGGGCCGCGCCCGCGTCGCCGTGCCGCGCTCGGTCATCGGCCAGTTCACCGAGGACGACCGCAACCACGTCACGGTCGGCTTCCGTCCCGAGTCTCTGGACGTCGTGCCCGAGGGCACCCCGGACGGCATCCCGGTCATCGTGAACATCGTCGAGGAGCTCGGCTCCGACGCGTTCGTGTACGGCTCGCTCACCAACGAGTTCGGCCGCGCGGACGCGGTGCACTCCGGTGCCGGCGACGCGCAGGTCATCGTGCGCGTCGACCCCCGCCAGGTGCCCGCCAAGGGCGAGACGATCTACATCCGCATCCGCGACAACGAGCAGCACCTGTTCCACGCGGGCTCGGGCGAGCGGATCGCCGTCTGATCTGAGCAGTCCCGACAGGGCGGTCCCGGCTTCGGCCGGGGCCGCCCTGTCGCATGTGCTGTGGGCGTTCTCTGAGAGGATCGGACCATGAGCCCGACGCCGCAGCGCCTGCAGATCACCGCGGCCTCGCCCGACCCCGCCCTCCTCGACCTGCCGTGGCACATCCCGCTGGAGGAGTGGCCGGCCGAGACGCTCGCCGCGCTGCCCCGCGGCATCTCCCGGCACATCGTGCGGTTCGCCAAGATGTCCGGCCGCGTGGTCGCGGTCAAGGAGATCGGCGAGACCGTGGCCTACCGCGAGTACGAGCTGCTGCGCCAGCTGCGCCGCCTGGACGTGCCCAGCGTCGAGCCCGTCGGAGTCATCACCGGACGCAGCGACGTCAACGGCGAGCGGCTCGAGGCCGTGCTCATCACCAAGCACCTGTCGTTCTCGCTGCCGTACCGCGCGCTGTTCAGCCAGTCGCTGCGCCCCGACACCGCCACCCGGCTCATCGACGCGCTCGCCGTGCTCCTGGTCCGGCTGCACCTGGTCGGCTTCTACTGGGGCGACGTCTCGCTGTCGAACACCCTGTTCCGCCGCGACGCCGAGACGTTCGCCGCGTACCTGGTGGACGCCGAGACGGGAGACCTGCACGACAAGCTGTCCGACGGGCAGCGCGGCTACGACCTCGAGGTCGCCCGCGTGAACATCATCGGCGAGCTCATGGACCTGCAGGCCGGCGAGTTCCTCGAGGAGGACGTCGACGCCGTCGCCATCGGGGACGCCCTGGCGGAGCGGTACGGCGAGCTCTGGCGCGCGCTGACCGAGTCGGAGTCCTTCACGTTCGGCGACCGCTGGCGCGTGCAGGCCCGCATCGACCGGCTCAACGACCTCGGCTTCGACGTGGGCGAGCTCGACATCACCACGGACGTCGACGGCACCAGCGTGCGCATCCAGCCCAAGGTCGTCGACGCCGGGCACCACTCCCGCCGGCTCATGCGGCTCACCGGGCTCGACGTGCAGGAGAACCAGGCGCGCCGCCTGCTCAACGACCTCGACGAGTTCCGCGCCGCCACCGACCGCCAGCGGGACGACGAGTCGTTCGTGGCGCACGACTGGCTGACCGAGATCTTCGAGCCGGCCGTCCGCAGCGTGCCGCGGGACCTGCGCGGCAAGCTGGAGCCCGCGCAGATCTACCACGAGCTGCTCGACCACCGCTGGTACCTGTCGGAGCAGCAGGGCCGGGACGTCGCGATGAAGAACGCGGCGAAGAGCTACGTGAAGAACATCCTGCCGACGCGCCCCGACGAGCAGGCGATCCTCGGCGTGCAGGCGGGCGAGATCCCGGAGGGCGACCAGCTCATCGGCTGACGCGTCCCCTCACCTAGACAGCGCGCTGGCGGGACACCTCGAACAGGGCGATGCCCGCGGCGACGCCGGCGTTGAGCGACTCGACCGCCGACGTGATCGGGATGGACGCGATCGCGTCGCACTGCTCGCGGACCAGCCGCGACAGGCCCTTGCCCTCGGAGCCGACGACGAGCACCAGCGGGTCGGAGGCGTAGGGCAGGTCGGTGATCGACACGTCGCCGCCGCCGTCCAGGCCGACGACGAAGACGCCCGCGGACTTCAGGCTCTGCAGGGTGCGCACCAGGTTGGTCACCCGGGCGACCGGCACGCGTGCGGCCGCACCCGCGGAGACCTTCCACGCCGATGCGGTGACACCCGCCGCGCGCCGCTCGGGCACGAGGACGCCGTGGGCGCCGAACGCCCCGGCGGACCGGAGCACGGCACCGAGGTTCCTCGGGTCCGTCACCCCGTCGAGCGCGACGATGAGCGCCGGTCGGTCCGACTCCGCGGCCGCGTCGAGGAGGTCGTCGTCGTCCGCGTACGCGTACGGCGGGACCTGGATGGCGACGCCCTGGTGGACCGAGCCGTCGGTCAGCCGGTCCAGCTCGGCGCGGCTGACCTCGAGGAGCGGGTAGTTCGAGTTGCCCGCGGCGCTGATGATCTCGCGCGTGCGGTCGTCGCCCTCGAGCCGCGAGGCGATGTACACCGTGGACACCGGGATGCCGGCGCGCAGGGCCTCGACCACCGAGTTCCGGCCGGAGACGATCTCGTGCGTCGAGCTCTTGCGACCGCCCTTGGACCCGGCGGCGCTGCGGCTCGCCCCGGCCGACTGGCGACCGGACGTGCCACGGGTGCCCGCGACCGCGCGCCGCTCGGCGGCGAGCTTCGCCTTGTGTGCGGGGTGGTACTCACGGTCCTCGGCCTTCGGCGTCGGTCCCCTGCCCTCGAGCGAGCGCCGGTTCTTGCCGCCCGTGCCCGCGCTCGCGACCTTCTTGGAGCTGCCCTTGCGGACGGCACCGCGGCGCTCGGAGTTTCCAGCCATGTTCAGTTCTCCTCAGTAATGTCGGTGCGCGCGGCAAGTGACCAGCGCGCTCCGGAAGACGAGTCCTCGACCACGATGCCGGCCGCGGCGAGGCGGTCCCGGATGGCGTCGGACGTGGCGAAGTCACGGGCGGCGCGCGCCTGGGCGCGGGCCTCCAGCTCGGCGGCGACGACGGCCTCGAGCGCCCGGGCGTACCGGGCGTCGCTGCCGTGGGCGCGCCACTGGCTGCCGCCCGGGTCGAGGCCGAGCACGTCGAGCATCGCGCGCAGGACGACCATCGCGTCCCGGGACTCGCCCAGGTCCCCGCGCGCGAGCGCGGAGTTGCCGGTCCGCAGGTGCTCGTGGACGACCGCGAGCGCGGCCGGCACGTTGAGGTCGTCGTCCATCGCGGTCACGAACTCGTCGGGGAGGGCGACCGCGGCCACCTCGGCGTCGTCGGCCACCCCCACCTTCTCGGCGGCACGCTCGACGAACCCGGCCAGCCGGTCCCAGGTCGCCTCGGCCTCGCGCAGGGTGTCGTCGGACCACTCGAGCATCGAGCTGTACTGCACGGCCGTCATGGCGTACCGCAGCACGGACGCCCGCTCCTTGGCCAGCACGACCGTGACCAGCAGCCCGTTGCCGAGCGACTTGCTCATCTTGGAGCCGCCCTGCGTGACCCAGCCGTTGTGCAGCCAGTACTGCGCGAACCCGTAGCCGGCCGCCCGGGACTGGGCCTGCTCGTTCTCGTGGTGGGGGAACCGCAGGTCGAGTCCGCCGCCGTGGATGTCGAACGCGTCGCCGAGGTAGCGCTGCGCCATCGCGGAGCACTCCAGGTGCCAGCCCGGCCGGCCGCGGCCGAACGGGGTGTCCCAGGCGGCCGTCTCGGGCTCTCCCGGCTTGGCGGCCTTCCAGAGGGCGAAGTCGCGGGGGTCGCGCTTGGCGGTGTCGTCGACCGTGCCGTCGGGAGCCGGGACCATGTCGTCGACCCGCTGGTTGGTCAGCGCGCCGTACTCCGGGTAGGAGCGGACGTCGAACCACACGTCGCCCGGGCCGGTCGTGTACGCGTTCCCGGTCTCGACCAGGCGGTCCATCAGCTCGATCATCGCCGGCACGTGGCCGGTGGCACGGGGCTCGTGGCTGGGGGGCAGCACACCGAGCGCGTCGTAGGCCGCGCTGAACGCGCGCTCGTTCGCGGTGGCCCACGCCCACCACGGCTCACCGGCGTCGGCCGCCTTGGCGAGGATCTTGTCGTCGATGTCCGTCACGTTGCGCACCAGCGTCACGCGGTGCCCCGTGCGGCGCAGCCAGCGGACCAGGACGTCGAACGCGATGGCCGATCGCAGGTGCCCGATGTGCGGCGGCGCCTGCACCGTGGCCCCGCACAGGTAGATGCCCACCTCGTTCGGCACGAGCGGGACGAAGTCACGCACCGTCCGGGTCGCGGTGTCGAAGAGGCGCAGGGTCACTGGTCAAGGCTACCGGCGCGGAACCCCCGCGCCTTTCACACGCCGATCAGCCCCGACGTCCGAGCATCTGAGCGCCCTGGCGACCACATGCTCGGACGCTACAGATGACCTTCCGTGACGTCCGAGGAAGTGAGCGTCGGGACGACCGGATGCTCGGACGTCGTGGGTCAGCCGAACGTGCGCTGCTCGCCGCGGTACGTGGGGACCGTGGACTCGATCGTGGTGCCGCGGACCAGGTGCACCTGCTCGAAGCGCTCCATCACCTCGCCCGACTTGGCGTGCCGGAACCAGACCCGGTCGCCGACGCGCAGGTCCGCGTCGCCGGACAGCCGCAGCGGCGTCTGCACCTCGCCGGCGCCCTCGCGGCCGGTGAGCGCCAGCCCCGCGGGCCACACCGGCTTCGGCTGGCGGGACGCGGTGGGTGGACCGGAGGCGATGTAGCCGCCGCCGAACGCCGTGGCGTAGCCCTGGCCGGGGATCCGCACCACGTCGAGCCCGAAGAACGCGGCCGGCCGGGGGGTGAACGAGCGGTAGGCGTCGAACAGGGTCGGCACGAAGAGCCCGGAGCCCGCGGTGACCTCCGTGACCACCGGGTCCGCGGCACTCGTCTCCACCGAGCCGGAGCCGCCGGAGTTCACCAGGGTCAGCTCGTGGCCGACCGCGCTCTGCACGGCGTCGACGACGGCGGCCCGGCGGACGGCCAGGTCCCGGATGGACAGGCGCTTGATCGCGCGGACGGCCGGGGACGAGTCGGGCAGCCCGGCCACCTGGGCCTCGTAGAACATGACACCGACCACGTCGACGCCGGAGCGGCGGGCGATCGCCGCGGCCAGCGCGCCCGCGTCGGAGGCCGTGTGGACCGGCGAGCGCCGCACGCCCAGGTGCGCGACCACCGGCCCGAGCCGCAGCTTGAGGGAGGCGTCGACATCGAGGCAGACGCGCAGCATGGACCCGTGCGCGTCCGCGGCGCGGGCAGCCAGCTCGACCTGCGTCACGTCGTCGACCATCAGGGTCACGGCGCGGGCGGCCACGGGGTCGGCGGCGAGGGCGTCGAGCGCCCCGGTGTCGACGCTCGGGTAGCCCAGCAGCACGTCGTCGACGCCCTGCGCCACGAGCCACAGCGCCTCGCGCACCGAGTAGGCCATCACGCCGGCGAACCCGGGCAGCGCGAGCACCCGCTCGAGGACGTGCCGCACGCGCACCGACTTGCTGGCGACGCGGATCGGGGTCCCGCCGGCCCGGCGCACCAGGTCGGCCGCGTTGGCGTCCAGGGCGTCGAGGTCCACCACCGCGAGGGGCGCGGGGAGGCCCGTCGTCGCCTCGTCGAGGCGGTCGCCCAGGGTGCGCGTCACGCACCCGCTCCTGAGTCGGCGGTGGCCCGCGCACCCTCTTCCCGGGTCACCCCGAAGCGTCCCGCGAGCACGGCCACGGCGACCACCAGGACGATCGGGACCAGGAACCCGTAGTGCAGCGACGAGGTGCTGCCGATGGCACCCACCAGCACGCCGCCGAGCACCGCGCCGACGTAGTTGAAGATGTTCAGCCGCGCCACCACCGCGTCGGCGTGCCCAGGAGCGAGCGCTCCGGCGGCCGAGAAGCACAGGGGCGCGATGACACCGAGCCCGGCACCGGCGACCGCGAAGCCGGCGAGCGCCACCCAGGGCCCGGGGGCCGCGACGACGAGCACGAGCCCCACGGCACCGACGAGCGCCGCGACGCGCAGGACGATCACCCGGCCCCACCGGCGCACCAGGGGATCGCCGGCCAGCCGGGAGCCCAGCGTCGTCGTGAGGTAGGCGGCGTACCCGAGGGGCGCGAACGATGCGGCCGCGAGCAGCACGTCACCGAGGTAGATGGTGCTCCAGGTGGAGATCGCCGTGTCCGCGACGTAGTAGGCGACCACCCCGAGCCCGAGCAGCAGGACGGCGCCCCACGGCACCACGGGCTTCTCGCCCGCACCGACCGGCACGGCCAGCGCCTCGTCGGGTCGGGCGACGCCGTCCGCGTGCACACCGGCGGGGCCGCGACCCCGCCACGCGCTCCGGAGCACCCAGACGGCCGCGAGGCCCGCCACGAGCGTCCCGGACAGCAGGGCCACCGCCACGGGATCCGTCGGTGTGCGGCCGGTGGTGACCGCGACCAGGACGGCTCCGACGATGCCGCCTGCCGACCACGAGGCGTAGAACCCGGTCAGCAGCGACCGCCCGTACTCGCGCTGGACCGCCACGGCCTGCATGTTGGTGCCGGCGTCGACCATGCCAAGCCCGACCCCGTAGACCGCGAAGCCGGCGGCCAGCAGGGCGAAGCCGGGCGCCACGGCGGCCACGACGACGGACGCCGCGACGATCACGAGGCCGGCCCCGAGGACCACCCGGCTCCCCCCGCGCGAGCGGGCCACCCGGTCGGCCACCAGCGTGCCGAGCGCCGCCATGACGCACACGCCGAGGACGACGAGCGTGATCTGCCCGTCGTCGACGCCGTACCGGTCCTTGAACCCCTCGAGGCTGGTCAGGAGCACCGCGTAGACGAAGCCCTGCGCGGCGAAGCCCGCGGAGGTGGCGAGGCGGGCGTGACGGATCGCCGTGGACACGGGCGACACGTCCGACGCCGGAGCGGTCACGCCGAGGTCGCGGCGACGTCGCCGGAGCCGACGGCGTCCGCGCCGACCGGCTCGAGCGCGACGGGCACCGCCATGGTGGACAGGTACCGGCCGAAGGCCAGCAACCCCGCGCGGGCTGCCTCGCTGTCCCCGTCCACGAGCCACGCCAGGGAGTAGCCGTCGATGACGGCGACCACGGCGCGCGCGATGGCCCCGCGCGGCGCCGACCAGCCGACGTGGGCGGTGCGCTCGACGAGGTCCAGCACCTGCTCGGCGGCGGCCCATTGGCCGCGATACTGCTCGATGGCGACCTGGTTGAGCTCGGAGTGCCGTAGCGACGACGTGGTCAGCTCGTAGCTGAGCAGCTGGGGGCCGCGCGAGTCACGGATGCCTGCCCACAGGGCGTCGAGCACGCCCTCGATGACGGTCTCGGGGTCGGCGACCTGCTGCGGGAGCTCGCCGAGGCTCCGCTCGAGGTTGGCGGTCGTGATGGCATGGGCCATCGCGCGAAGGAGCTCGTCCTTGTCCTGGAAGCAGTAGTGCACGACCCCCAGCGAGACACCCGCCTCGGCGGCGACGGCGCGCACGGTGGCAGCATCGATGCCGTCCCGGCTCGCGACGGCGAGCGCAGCCTCGATGAGCTGCTCGCGTCTCTCGGCCACAGGCAAGCGGTTCATGACAGGGTCCCCTCCCTCTGGCGACGGCCCCACCGGCCACCCCCGACCGGCGAACGAGGCCAATGCCTCCCCCACCACACAGTTCAATAGCACTTGTCACGATAGTCAAGGAGTTTGAGCACTTGACTTGGACATTCGCCCAGGACGATGGTTCACCATTATGGGACGATCGTCGGCCGCCGGCACCTGGCAGAACTGGGCGCGCACCGCGCGCGCCACGCCGCGCCGCGTGCAGCACCCCCGTGACCTGGGGGAACTCGTCGCCGCTGTCCGTCAGGGGTCCCGGGACGGGCTCGGGGTCCGGGCGGTGGGCGGTGGGCACTCCTTCACCCCCGTCGCGGTCACCGAGGGCGTCCAGATCCGTCTCGACGCGTTCGACGCGTTCGAGCGTGTCGCGCCCCGGCCGGACGGCACCACGCACGTCACGGTCGGCGCGGGGATCCGGCTGGGCGCCCTGAACGCCCTGCTGGCCGAGCACGGCCTGGCCATGCGCAACCTCGGCGACATCGACAAGCAGTCCATCGCCGGCGCGATCTCGACCGGCACGCACGGCACCGGCGCCCGGCTGGGCGGGCTGGCGACGCAGGTCGTCGGCGCCCGGCTGGTGACCGCGACCGGCGACGTCGTCGAGACCTCTCCCACCCGGAACCCCGAACTGTTCGAGCTGGCCCGCCTGGGCCTCGGCAGCGTCGGCGTGCTCGCCGCCGTCACGCTCGAGGTGGTGCCCGCGTACCGGCTGGAGGCCCGCGAGGAGCCGTGGCCGCTGGAGGACGTCCTCGAGCGGCTGGACGGTCCGGACGGCCTCGTCGAGGGCAACGACCACTTCGAGTTCTACTGGTTCCCGCACACGCGCCGCGCGCTCACCAAGCGCAACAACCGCGTGCCCGACGACGACGTGCGCCCGCTGAACCCGGTGCGGGGCTGGGTCGACGACGAGCTGCTGTCCAACGCCCTGTTCTCGGTGGCCAACGGCATCGCCACCCTCGCACCGTCGACCACGGCCTCGATCAACGAGTTCGCCGCGCGCGCGCTGTCCTCGCGGCGCTACACCGCCCCGTCCGCCGAGGTCTTCGTCTCCCCGCGACGCGTCCGGTTCCGCGAGATGGAGTACGCGATCCCGCGCGAGGACCTGGTGCCGGTGCTGCGGGAGATCGACGCGTGGATCGAGGGCAGCGGCGAGCGCGTCCCGTTCCCGGTCGAGGTGCGGTTCGCCGCCGCGGACGACCTGTGGCTCTCGACGGCGCACGGGCGCGAGACGGCGTACGTCGCCGTGCACCAGTACCTGCGCCTGCCGTTCGCCCGGTACTTCGCCGCCGTCGAGCGGATCGTCGCCCAGGTGGGCGGCCGCCCGCACTGGGGCAAGATGCACTGGCTCGAGGCCGACAAGCTCGGGGAGCTCTACCCCAGGTTCGCGGACGCGCAGCGCGTCCGAGCGGAGGCGGACCCCGAGGGCGTCTTCAGCAACCCGTACCTCGACCGGCTGCTCGGGCGCCATCGGCCACCGACCTCCCGCGCGGCCTAGCGCCGCGCGACCGTCGAGCCGCGGATCACCAGGCGGCCGGCCACGTACTCCGTGCCCGACCCGATGTCGACGCCGTCGAGCGCGGCGAACACCCGCTGCGCCGCGGTGCGGCCGAGCTGCTGCAGGTTGGCGTCGATGCTGGTCAGCTCCGGGCGCGCGTTGGTGGTCAGCACCTCCCAGTTGTCGAACCCCATGACCGCGACGTCGTCGGGCACCGTCCGGCCGAGGTCACGGGCCGTGTCGAGCGCACCGCGGGAGATCTGGTCGGACCCGCAGAGCACCGCGTCGATCTCGGGGTGCCGGGCCAGCAGCACCGCGGCGGCGTCGCGCCCCCACCGCTCGGACCACTCGCTGTACATCACGTCGCCGACCAGCTCGAGGCCGGCCGCGTGCAGGGCCGCCTGGACCCCGTCGGCCCGGTCGCGGGCGGCCGCGTAGGCGCGCTCGCCGGTGATGTGGGCGATCCGGGTGCGCCCGCAGGCCACCAGGTGCTCGACCGCCAGCCGACCGGCGCTCACGTTGTCGGGCGTGATCGACAGGTCGGAGGGGTCGTCGGACGGGGCGTACGCGTAGACCACGGGCACCGGGATGGCGTGGCCGAGCGACGGGCGGGGGTCGGTCTGCCGGCCGACGACGATGAGCCCGTCCACGCGCCGGCTGAGCAGGGCCCGCAGGTGGTACTGCTCGCGGATGGTGTCGCCGCGGGCGTCGCACAGGAACACGTTGACCTGGCCGGCGCCGAACGCGTCCTCCGCTCCCATGAGGATCGGGATGACGAACCGGCCCTCGAGGTCGCTGGTGAGCAGGCCGACGGTGCCGGTGCGGCCGGCGAGCAGGCCGCGGGCGAGCGGGTTGGGGGTGAACGACAGTCGCTCCGCGGCCTCGACGACGCGCTGGCGGGTGCTGTCCTTGACCTGGTCGCGGCCGTTGAGGGCCTTCGAGGCCGTCGCGACGGAGACCCCGGCGAGGCGCGCGACGTCCGTGAGGGTCACCGCGCGACCGGGTTCGGAGCGTGCCACGGGACCACCTCCTCGTGCTTCCTCGTGCCGTTCGTGATCGAACTGTAACTGCCGGAACCCGTTGACGCGCCAGCCGCGCCCCACTACGTTCAGAAAACCTTTTCGGTGAGTTTCGGGAAACGGTCGGTCCGTTGACCTGCTCGTCGACGTGCACGTCGTGGCGTCGCCGGCTCGTCGTGGACCCGCTTGCTCCGCCTCCTCGGACTCGCTCACCGACAAGGGTTTCGCCCCTGGACCCCCGCGGTGCCGACGACGGCACCCGCTCGACGAAGAGCACGAGGAGATGCCCATGAGGATCACCCGCACCCGATCGGCCCGCCTGGCCGCCGGGATCGTGACGGCCGGCCTGCTGGTCGGCCTGGCGGCGTGCAGCAGTGCCGACGACAGCGGCGACGACGGGCCCGCCGTCTCGGCCGGCCCCGACGGGACCGACGACGGCACCACGCTCACGCTCTGGACCCGCGCCCCCCTGGAGAAGCAGGCCAAGCTGCTGGTCGAGGCCTACAACGACTCGCACGAGAACCAGGTCGAGCTGACCGTCGTGCCCAACGACGACTACGTCGCGAAGGTCGGCGCCGCCGCCGGCTCCGACGGCCTCCCGGACCTGTTCGCCGCCGACATCGTCTACGTGCCCAACTGGGTGCAGCAGGGCCTGTTCCAGGACCTCACCGCGCAGATCGACGGGCTGGACTTCAAGGACCAGATCAA
The DNA here is from genome assembly GCF_001426725.1 of Cellulomonas sp. Root137. Classification (NCBI taxonomy): domain Bacteria; kingdom Bacillati; phylum Actinomycetota; class Actinomycetes; order Micrococcales; family Cellulomonadaceae; genus Cellulomonas; species Cellulomonas sp. Root137. Next base: position 109,393 of record NZ_LMFG01000001.1, read on the forward strand.
CAAGGGCCACCTCGCGGCCGGGACCGCCGACGGCAAGGAGCACGTCCTGCCGTTCGTGCTCGACCTGTCGATGCTGTTCTGGAACAAGGACCTGTTCGCCGAGGCCGGGCTCGACCCGGAGAAGGCGCCGGCGAACATGACCGAGTACGCCGAGGCGGCCAAGGCCGTGCAGGCGCTGAACAAGCCCGACACCTACGGCACGGCCACCGGCCTGAACTGCGGCGGCTGCCTGGTGTTCACCTGGTTCCCGTCGGTCTGGGCCGACGGCGAGCAGGTCATGAACGAGGACGGCACCGAGTCGCTGCTCAACAGTGACACGGCCAAGGAGATCTACTCCACCTGGAAGGACCTCTGGGACTCCGGCGCGGTGCTCCCGTCGTCCGAGGACGAGGCGGGTCCGACGTGGACCGCCGGCTTCACCGAGGGCAAGGTCGGCCTGATGTTCTACCCGGCCACGCTGCTGTCGTCGACCACCGGCTTCGACGTCGGCGTCGCCGGCATCCCCGGACCCGAGGGCGGCGCCTCCACGTTCGTCGGCGGTGACGGCATCGGCGTCTCCAAGGACTCCGAGAACGCGGCCCAGGCCTGGAACTTCCTGTCCTGGATGATGTCCGAGGACGCGCAGGTCGGTGTGCTGGCCAAGAACAACGACGTCGTGTCGCGCGCCGACTTCGCGGACAACGAGTACGCCGCCAAGGACCCCCGACTCGTGACCATCAACGAGGTCGCCGGCCAGGGCGACACCCCCGTCGCGCTGAACTTCCAGCAGGCGTTCAACGCGCCGAGCAGCCCCTGGCTGACCCTGGTGCGCGGCGCGGTCCTCGGCGACGGGGCGAACGTCGACGCGGACAACGACGAGATCACGGCGGTGCTCGGGCAGTAGCCCGCGACCGGTGGGGTGCCGGAGGGCACTGCGGCACCCCACCTCTCCGCCCGACCGACCACGCTCGAGAGGTTCCTCCGATGACCGTCCAGACGGCCACCAGCCCGGCACCACCCCCCACCCGCAGACGCACGAACGGCCACCGCCTGCGCGGCTGGGCCTACGCCTCCCCGACCGCCCTGTTCGTCCTCGTCCTGTTCGTGGTGCCGCTGGCCCTCGTGTTCCGGATGAGCGCGTCGAAGTGGCCGCTGCTCTCGGGCGACCAGGGGATCAACTTCCCCGACAACTTCACCGCCGCCGTCGACAACCGGTTCTTCGTCGACTCCGTGGTGTTCACGCTGAAGTACACGATCCTGGCGACCATCCTGCTGATCGCGCTCGGCCTCGGGCTGGCGCTCATGGTGCAGGAGTCGTCGCGCTGGAAGGGGCTGCTGCGCACGTCGTTCCTGGTGCCCAGCGCCCTCGGCCTGGCGTCGGCGTCGCTGCTCTTCTACGTGCTGTACTCCCCGCTGGCCGGGCCGCTGGCGCCCTTCATGGAGCGGATGGGCTGGAGCTTCCTCGGCTCGCCCGACGCGGCACTGGCCTCGACCCTGTTCCTCATCGTGTGGCGGTACGCCGGGTTCTACATGCTGCTCATGCTCGTCGGGCTCCAGTCGATCCCCGGCGACATCTACGAGGCGGCCCGCATGGACGGCGCCAACCGGTGGCACACGTTCAGCAAGATCACGATCCCGCTGCTCAAGCCGACCCTCGCGCTGACCACGATCCTGTGCGTCACCGGGTCGCTACTGGCGTTCGAGCAGTTCTACATCCTCACCAAGGGCGGTCCGGACAACAGCACGATCACCGTGGTCCAGCTCATCTACTCGGTCGCGTTCCAGGGCCAGAACGACCTGGGCGTCGCCGCGGCGCTCTCCGTGCTCGTCCTGGCCGCGCTCGTGGTCATCAACGTGGTCCAGCTGCGCGCGTTCCGCGGCTCGGACGAGAGCTGAGGGGCCGACATGACCATCGCCACCGTCACGCACGCGGACCCCACCGCGGAGCTGCCCCCGGTCCGCCGGTCCGCTCCGCCGACCACGATCGCCGGCCTCGCGCTGCGCACGCCCTTCTGGGTCTTCTCCGGCGCGCTCGCCGTGATCTTCCTGTTCCCGCTGGTCTGGACGTCGGTGGCCTCGGTGTCGCCGAAACCCGGGACGGGTCAGGTCGACGGCTGGGGCTTCGGCAACTACGTCACGCTCGCCCACTACCAGGCCGGCATCTGGCAGTACCTCGCCAACTCGGTGATCGTCTCCGGGTTGTGCGTGATCCTCACGCTCGCCATCTCCACGTTGGGCGGGTACGCGTTCGCGCGGTTCCGGTTCCCCGGCCGCAACGCGCTGTTCATGCTGACGCTGGCCATCCTCATGGTCCCGTACGCCACCCTGCTGATCCCGCTCTACGTGCTGCTCAACACGCTCGGCCTGCAGAACTCGCTGGTCGGCGTGGCCCTCGTGCTCACCATGTTCCAGCTGCCGTTCTCCACGTTCATGATGCGCATCTCGTTCGAGTCGATCCCCCGGGAGCTCGACGAGGCCGCGATGGTGGACGGCTGCTCGTCGTTCTCCGCGCTCTGGCGGGTGCTGCTGCCCGCGGTCCGGCCCGGCCTGATCACCGTCGGCCTGTTCGCGTTCCTGGCCGCCTGGAACGACTTCTTCGCGCCGCTGATCCTCATCAACGACTCCAACAAGCTGACTCTGCCGCTCGCGGTGGCCAACCTGCGCGTGCAGGTGCAGGGCGTCGTGGACTACGGCGCCACCGAGGCGGGCGTCGTCGTCCTGGCGCTGCCCTGCATCGTGCTCTTCCTCCTGCTCCAACGACACTACGTGCGCGGCTTCATGTCGGGTGCGCTCAAGGGATGACGATGACCACCACCACCACGACCGCCGCCACCCCCGTCGCCCCGTCCCGCGGCACCCTGCGCCCCCTGGGCCTGCGCGAGGTGGAGATCACGGGCGGGTTCTGGGCGCAGCGGCAGGCCGTCAACGCGACCGCGAGCCTCGCGCACATCGAGCACTGGATGGAGCGCGAGGGCTGGATCGGCAACTTCGACCGGGCGGTGGCCGGCGCGCTGCCGCTCGACCGCGGCGGGCGGGAGTTCTCCGACTCGGAGGTCTACAAGCTGCTCGAGGCCATGGCGTGGGAGATCGGCCGCGGCGGCGACGCCGACCTCGACGGCCGCTTCCGGGCACTCGTCGGACGCATCGGTGCCGCGCAGGAGCCCGACGGCTACCTCAACACCATGTTCGGCCGGACGGGTCAGCGCCCCCGGTACAGCGACCTGGAGTGGGGCCACGAGCTGTACTGCTACGGGCACCTGTTCCAGGCCGCGGTCGCGCGGGCGCGGACGCGTCCCGACGCCGACGACGGCCTGCTCGGGATCGCCCGCCGGGCTGCCGACCACGTGGTCGAGACGTTCGGCCCGGGCGGGATCGAGTCCGTGTGCGGGCACGCCGAGATCGAGCCGGCGCTGGCCGAGCTGGGCCGGGTGACCGGCGACCGGCGGTACGTCGACCAGGCCGCACTGTTCGTCGAGCGCCGCGGCACCGGGACCCTGGCGGACATCGAGCTCGGCCGCGCGTACTACCAGGACGACGTGCCGGTGCGGGAGGCGACCGTCCTGCGCGGGCACGCCGTGCGGGCCAACTACCTGGCGGCGGGCGCGGTGGACGTGGCGGTCGAGACCGACGACGACGGTCTGCTCGCCGCGCTGACCACCCAGTGGGAGAACACGGTCGCCCGCCGCACCTACGTCACCGGCGGGCAGGGGTCCCAGCACGAGGGAGAGGCGTTCAGCGACGACTTCGTCCTGCCGCCGGACCGCGCGTACTCCGAGACCTGCGCCGGCGTCGGCTCGGTGATGTTCTCGTGGCGCCTGCTGCTGGCGCAAGGGCTGCCGCGGTACGCGGACCTGATCGAGCGCACGCTGTTCAACGTCGTCGCCACGTCCCCGTCCCACGCCGGCACCGAGTTCTATTACACGAACACCCTGCACCAGCGGGTCCCCGGCACGGTCCCACCGACGGACGTCGCGAGCCCCCGGGCCTCGTCGTCGCTGCGCGCGCCGTGGTTCGCCGTGTCCTGCTGCCCGCCGAACGTCGCCCGGACGCTGGCCAGCCTCGCGGCCTACGTGGCGACCACCGACGACGAGGGTCTCCAGCTGCACCAGTACGCGCCGTCCCGGATCCGCACGAGCCTGGCCGACGGCCGCCGCATCGAGCTCGACGTCGAGACCGGGTACCCCCACGACGGCGTCGTGCGGGTGAGCGTCGTGGCGACCGAGGACCGGCCCTGGACGCTGAGCCTGCGGGTGCCCGCGTGGGCGCAGGGCGCGACAATGGTCACGCCCGAGGGTGAGCAGCCGGCACCTGCCGGGACCGTCGCGGTCACCCGGCGGTTCGCCGCGGGCGACGTGGTCGAGCTGCACCTGCCGATGGCGCCCCGGGTCTCGAGCGCGGACCCGCGCATCGACGCGGTCCGCGGCTGCGTCGTGGTCGAGCGCGGTCCCGAGGTGCTCTGCGTCGAGTCGGTCGACCTGGCGGGCGGGGCCGACGTCGCGAGCCTCCGGCTGCGCGGGGTGCAGGAGTCGGACGGCCGGGTGCTGGCGTCCGTGGCGACGACCCCGTACGACGACGCCGAGTGGCCCTACGGGGACCGCGTCGAGCCGACCGGCACCACCGCCGAGGTGCCGCTCATCCCGTACCACGACTGGGCGAACCGGGGTCCGTCGACCATGCGGGTGTGGCTGCCTCTGGCGTGACCGTCCAGATCACCCGAGGGGGTGATCCCATCCCTCGGGACGGCGCTGCTCTGGCCCTGGGACGCGCGACAGGTGCAGAGTGTGCCGGTGGCACACACCAGCAGGGCCGTCGTCGCGATCGCGTACGGCGGGCCGGACGTCCTCCGACTCATCGACGTCTCCCCCGGCGACCCCGGTCCCGGCAACGTGCTCGTCGAGGTCAAGGCCGCCGGGGTCAACCCGACGGACTGGAAGGGCTACGCGGGCGCCTACGGCACCGACCCCTCCAAGCTCCCCATGCGGCTGGGCTACGAGGTGTCCGGCGTGGTCAGCGCCGTCGGGCCGTCGGTCCGCTGGCTGTCCCCGGGCGACGAGGTCATCGCGTGGCGCGTGCGCGGCGGCTACGCGGACCGGATCATCGTGTCCGAGCAGGTCACGGTCCGCCGGCCGCCGGCCCTCGACTGGCCCGCCGCGTCCGGGCTGCTGCTGGCGGGAGCGACGGCCGTGCACACCCTCAGCGCGACCGGCACCCGCGACGGCGACGTGGTGCTCGTGCACGGCGGGTCCGGCGGTGTCGGCCGCATGGTCGTCCAGCTGGCGATCCTGCGCGGCGCCCAGGTGATCGCGACCGCGTCCCCGTGGCACCACGACGACCTCAAGGCGCTGGGTGCGACGCCCGTCGCGTACGGCGAGGGCCTGCTCGACCGGGTGCACGAGGTCGCGCGACACGTCGGGCCCGTGACGGTGGCGATCGACTGCGTGGGGACCGACGAGGCCCTGGACACGTCGGTCGCGGTGGTCGCTGACCGGCAGCGGGTGGCGACGATCGCGGGCTTCGGCCGCGCGGCCGACCTGGGCATCAAGGCGCTCGGCGGCGGTGCCGGCGCGGACCCGGGCACCGCGGTGCGCGAGGCCGCCCGTGCGCAGCTGGCGGAGCTGGCCGCCGACGGCACGCTCGACGTCCGGGTGGCGAAGACCTACCCGCTCTCGGAGGTCGCGCAGGCCCACCGGGACGGCATGGCGGGCCACTCGGCGGGCAAGCTCGTGCTGGTGCCCTAGACCAGGCTCAGCACGGTTCAGAACGGCAGCGGCGGCGGCGCGTCCGTGATCTCGCGGCGGTGGTGGTCGTCGAGCTCGCGCAGACCGGCGCTGGTGGCCTCGAGCACGTCGAGCGGGACACGGACCCGGATCCGGATCGCCTGGACCCCGTTGTCCCGTGCGGGCAGGGGGTTCTGGTGGAGCGCTCCCACCACCGGGAGCAGCTCGGTCTGGGCGTCCGACGACTGTGTCACGCCGGGGACGGTACCCGGACATCAGACCGGACGCCACCCCCGATTTCGGACACCCCGCTGACCTGGCCTCGAGCGCGCCGGTGGTCAGGCGACATCGATCTCCGCGGCCAGCGCGCGGAGCTCGTCCAGCACCCTCCGGACCACCAGGCGCTCGGCGCGGTCCCGGCGCAGCAGCGCGTCGATCCGCCGCCCCGCCCGGACGCCGGCGAGCGGCACGAGCCGCACGTGCGCCCCGCCGCCGAACGTGTACCGGGGCAGCAGCGACACCCCGTGCCCCGCCGCGACCAGGGCCTCGACCACGTGGAAGTCGTTCACCCGGTGCAGGATGCGCGGTGCCGCACCGGACTGTGCGCCGAGCGCACCGAGCACGCCCGCGACCGGGAAGCCCTCGCGCACGGCGATCCAGGACAGGCCCCGCAGGTCCTCCGGGCGGACCTCCGCGCGGTCGGCCAGCGGGTGGTCGAGCGGGACGGCGAGGTCGAGCGGCTCGCGCAGCAGCGGCACGACCAGGACGCCCTGAGCAGCCCACCCGGCGCCGTCGTCGGGCCGGTGCGCCACCACCACGTCCATCCGGTCGGTGAGCGCCACGAAGTCGTCCTGCGCCACGTCCTCGTCGGTGCACTCGAGGGTGATCCCGTCGATCGACGCCACCCGCGTCAGCAGTGCCGGCAGCAACAGCTGCGCGCCGCTCTGGAACGCCGACACCCGCACCACGCCCTGCGGTCGCGCCACGAACTCGTCGCACGCGGCCCGAGCCCGTTCCAGGGCGACCGCGACGTCGACCGCGGCCGCCGCGAGCGCCTCCCCCGCGGACGTGAGCCGCACCCCACGCCCCACGCGCTCGGTGAGCGGCACGCCGACCTCGCGCTGCAGGAGCGCCACCTGCTGCGAGACCGCCGACGGGGTCACGTGCAGGACGGCCGCGGCGGCCGTGACCCCGCCCTGGGTGCCCACCGCCCGGAGCGTCTCGAGCCCTCGTGGATCCATGTAGCGACGCTACATCGTGACGTCAGTTCTTTTCGCTGGTGCTGCACGGTGTTCTGCCCGCATGCTCGGTCCATGCCCGCCCGCGACCGCCTCCTCGCCGCCCTCGTCGCGGTGTGCTGGGGCCTGAACTTCCCCGCGATCCACCTCTCGCTGGAGCAGTTCCCCCCGTTCTTCCTGGTCGCGCTCCGGTTCGCCCTCATCGCCGTGCCGACCCTCCTGCTGGTCCCCCGGCCGACCGCGCCCTGGCGGTGGATCGGCCTGTACGGCCTCGGGTTCGGGGTCCTGCAGTTCGTGTTCCTCTACCTGGCCATGTCGAGCGGCATGCCGACCGGGCTGGCGTCGCTGGTGCTGCAGTCGTCGGCGCCGTTCACCGTGGTGCTCGCGGGGGTGTTCCTGCGCGAGCGGATCACCGCGCGGCAGGGCGTCGGCATCCTGCTCGCGGTGGCCGGCCTGGGCGGGATCGCCGCGCACCGGGCCGGGCTCGACGGTGGCGCGACGCTGGTCCCCGTGCTGCTCACCCTGTGCGGCGGCCTGGGCTGGGCGGTCGGCAACCTGGGCAACCGCCGCGCCGTGCAGGCGCAGCCGGGCGAGCCGTTCCGGCTCATGCTCTGGATGTCCGTCGTGCCGCCGCTGCCCCTGCTCGCGCTCTCCCTGGTCGTCGAGGGACCGGAGCGGATCGCCGACTCGTTCCAGGGCCTGGGGAGCACCCAGGGGCTGCTCGCGCTCGCCGGGCTGCTCTTCACGGTCGTGGTGGCGACACTGGTCGGCTCCGGGCTGTGGACCACGCTCATGGGCCGGCACCCGTCCAGCACGGTGGCGCCGTTCTCGATGCTGGTGCCCGTCGTGGGCATCGGCGCGTCCTGGCTCCTCCTGCGCGAGCGCACGTCGGTCGCCGAGCTGGCCTGGGGCGCCCTCGTGATCGCCGGGGTGCTGCTGGGCAGCACCCGACGGCGTCAGACCACCAGCGCCGTGGCGATCGCGGCGACACCCTCGCCGCGGCCGGTGAGCCCCAGCCCGTCGGTCGTGGTGGCCGAGACGCTCACGGGCGCCCCCGCGGCCGCCGACAACGCCGCCTCGGCCTCCGCCCGCCGCTGACCGACCTTGGGCCGGTTCCCGATCACCTGGACCGTGACGTTGCCGATGGTGAACCCCGCCTCGCGCACGCGCCGTGCGGCCTCGGCCAACAGGACCGCGCCGGCAGCACCCGCCCACTCGGGCTCCGACGTGCCGAAGTTCGACCCGAGGTCCCCCAGGCCGGCGGCGGACAGCAGGGCGTCCGCGGCGGCGTGCGCGGCGACGTCGGCGTCGGAGTGCCCCGCCAGGGGCCGCTCCCCGGGCCAGGACAGCCCCGCGAGGTGCAGGACGGCGTCCGGAGCCGGATCGGGGTCGTAAGCGTGCACGTCGACGCCGATCCCGGTGCGGGGCAGGGTGCTCACTCGGCGCTCTCCGTCGGCAGGGCGGCGATCGCGAGATCCCGCGCGGTGGTGATCTTGGCCGCGCGCTCGTCGCCGGCGACGACCCAGACGGGCTCGCCCAGCTGCTCGACCAGGCCGGCGTCGTCGGAGGCGGCCAGGGCCTCGTCGTGCGCGTGCGCGGCACCCGACGCGTGGGCCCGCAGCAGCAGCTCCCGGGTGAACCCCTGCGGCGTCTGGATGGCGCGCAGCTCGGCGCGCGGGACGGTCTCGAGCACCGGCTCGACGAGGACGCCGCGGTGCGGGGCGACGCGCTTGATGGTGTCCGTGACCAGCAGCCCGGGAACCACCGCAGGATGACCGTCGCGCACGGCCTCGATCACCCGCTCGACCAGGGACGCGGGCGCGAGCGGTCGCGCGGCGTCGTGCACGAGCACCACGTCCACGTCGGCCCCGCGGGGGTCCGCGACGAGAGCCGCGAGTCCGGCGGCGACGGACGCCTGCCGGGTGGCGCCGCCGGCGACGACCAGCAGCGTGACCTCGTCGCCCAGCGCGCTCAGCTCCCGCTCGATGGCGGCGAGGTGGAAGGCGGGCGCGGTGACCACCAGCACCCGGACGCGATCGTCGCCCGCCGCGCGCGCTGCCAGCAGGTTGCGGGCAGCGTGCGCGACGAGCGACTGACCCTCCAGAGGCACCAGTGCCTTCGGGAGGGGATGACCGAGCCTGCTGCCGCTCCCGGCGGCAGTCAGGACTGCAGCGACGCTCACCTGTGTGGCGGCGTCAGGACGCGAGGACCTCGTCGAGGATCGCTTCGGCCTTCTCCTCTTCGGTGTGCTCGGCGAGTGCGAGCTCCGACACGAGGATCTGGCGGGCCTTGGCGAGCATGCGCTTCTCGCCCGCAGACAGGCCGCGGTCGGCGTCCCGGCGCGAGAGGTCGCGCACGACCTCCGCCACCTTGATGACGTCGCCCGACGCGAGCTTCTCGAGGTTCGCCTTGTAACGACGCGACCAGTTGGTCGGCTCCTCGGTGTACGGCGCCCGGAGGACCTCGAACACCTTGTCGAGACCTTCCTGACCCACTACGTCACGCACGCCCACCAGATCGACGTTCTCAGCCGGGACCTCGATGGTGAGATCTCCCTGAGCGACCTTGAGCTTGAGGTAGAGCTTGTCCTCTCCGCGGATGGTCCTGGTCTTGATCTCTTCGATCAATGCCGCACCGTGGTGCGGGTAGACAACGGTCTCCCCAACAGTGAAAGTCATCTGCAGGTGTCCCCTTTCGCAGAGGGGTATCTTATCACGCCGTTTTTCGCCTTTTGCCGCGTGATTACGGCCATCCGCGCAGGTCAAGCGCCCATCGCCGGAGACCGACGACGACCGCCGTCCCGGTGCCCCGCAGCCGGGCGGACCCCCGTGCGGCGGCTAGGCTTGCCCCCGGACGGACAACCCGTCGATCGCCCGCAGTGCCCGACGCCCCGAGGAGTCATCGTGACCTCGCCCCGCCCCCGCACCCTCCGGGTTGCCGCCCTCACCACCGGCCTCGCCGTCGCAGGGCTCGTGCTCGCCGGCTGCTCCGCGACCAACCCGATGACCACCGAGGACCAGTACTCCGCCTCCGACGGCGTCCGCGTGACGCTCGGCGACGTGCGCGTGTCGAACCTCCTGGTGCTCTCCGCGGCCGAGGGCGACGTCGGCTCCGCGCAGGGCGGGCTGATCAACGAGAGCAACGAGGACCGCTCGGTCACGCTCGCCGTCGGCGACGAGGAGACGACCGTCGAGCTCGGTCCCAACGAGACCGTGCTGCTCGGTACCGGGCGCGAGTCCGAGGACGGGTTCGCCGAGGTGACGTTCCCCGCCGTGGACGTCCCGCCGGGCGGCCTGGTGGAGGTGACCGTGTCCACGCCCGAGGCCGGCTCGATCGTCGTCGAGGTCCCCGTGCTCGACGGCACCCTCCCCGAGTACGCCTCCGCGGTGCCCACCGCCTCGAGCTGACCGGACGACAGGAGGGGCCGTCGGCGAACCGACGGCCCCTTCTGCATGCCTGCGGGGTGCTCAGCCGAAGCGGCCCGAGATGTAGTCCTCCGTGGCCTGCACGCGCGGCGAGGAGAAGATCGTCGACGTCTCGTCGATCTCCACCAGCCGGCCCGGCTCCCCGGTCGCCGCGAGGTTGAAGAACGCCGTCCGGTCCGAGACGCGGGCGGCCTGCTGCATGTTGTGCGTGACGATCACGATCGTGTAGTCCGACTTGAGCTCGGCGATGAGGTCCTCGATCGCCAGCGTGGAGATCGGGTCGAGGGCCGAGCACGGCTCGTCCATGAGGAGCACCTGCGGCTTCACGGCGATCGCGCGCGCGATGCACAGGCGCTGCTGCTGGCCGCCCGACAGGCCGGACCCGGGGCGGTTCAGCCGGTCCTTCACCTCGTTCCAGAGGTTCGCGTGGCGCAGGGACTGCTCCACCACGTCGTCCGCGTCGCTCTTGGAGATGCGCTTGTTGTTGAGCTTGATGCCGGCCAGCACGTTCTCGGCGATCGACATCGTCGGGAACGGGTTGGGGCGCTGGAACACCATGCCCACCTGGCGGCGGACCGCGACGGGGTCGATGTCGGAGCCGTACAGGTCCACGCCGTCCATCGCGACGCTGCCCTGCACGTGCGCGCCGGGGATGACCTCGTGCATGCGGTTCAGCGTCCGCAGGAAGGTCGACTTCCCGCAGCCGGACGGGCCGATGAAGGCGGTGACCGAGCGAGGCTCGACCGACATCTCCACGTCGGCCACGGCCTTGAACTCGCCGTAGAAGATGTTCAGGTCCTTGACGTCGATGCGCTGTGCCATGGAAGTGTCTTTCAGCCGAGGTTCTTGGGGGCGAAGAAGCGGGTGATCAGGCGGCCGACCAGGTTCAGCAGCATGACGATGAGGATCAGCGTCAGCGCCGCGGCCCAGGCCCGGTCGTAGTTGATGGTCGCGATGCAGTCGGTGGCGCCGGGCGTGCAGGGCACCAGACCCTGCGAGTACTGCCGGTACACGTAGACCGGGAGCGTCATCATCCGGCCCTCGAACAGGTTGAAGTTGATCGAGTCGATGACGCCGACGGTGATGAGCAGCGGTGCGGTCTCGCCGATGATGCGCGCGATAGCGAGCGTGATCCCGGTGCCGATCCCCGCGATCGAGGTGCGCAGGACCACCTTGATGACGACGAGCCAGCGGGGCACGCCGAGGGCCAGGGCCGCCTCGCGCAGCTCGTTGGGCACCAGGCGCAGCATCTCCTCGCAGGAGCGCACCACCACCGGGATCATCAGCACGCTCAGGGCCACCGAGCCGACGGCACCCATCCGGATGCCGGGGCCGAGGATCACCGCGAACAGCGCGTAGGCGAACAGGCCCGCGACGATCGACGGGATGCCGGTCATCACGTCGACGAAGAACGTCACCCACCGCGCCAGCTGTCCGCGCCCGTACTCGACGAGGTAGATGGCGGCGAGCAGTCCGATCGGCACGGAGATGAGCGTCGCGAAGAGCGTGATCTCCAGGGTGCCGATGATCGCGTGGTAGATGCCACCGGCGTCCATGCCGCCGAACACCCCGCGCATCGAGTGCGTGAGGAAGTACATGTTGAAGCGCTCGATGCCGTTGACCAGCACGGTCCAGGAGACCGAGACCAGCGGGAGCATCGCGATCACGAACGCCCCGATGATCAGCACGCGCATGATGCGGTCGGTGCGGTGGCGGCGCGGGTCGACCTGCCGGAGCAGGGTCCTCAGCTCGCTGTTGTCCACGGTAGGGGCGGTCATCAGTTCGCTCCCGAGAAGTCCTTGCGGCGCGCGACGATCGCGCGGGCGGCCATGTTGACGATCAGGGTGATGACGAACAGCGCGAGACCCGTGGCGATCAGGGCCGAGACGCCCAGCGGGTTGGCCTCGGGGAACTGGGCGGCGATGTTGGCCGCGATCGTCTGCTGCTGACCCGCCTCGAGCAGGTGGAACGAGTAGAGGAACCCGGGAGACAGGATCATGAGCACGGCCATGGTCTCGCCGAGCGCACGGCCCAGACCGAGCATGGCGGCGGACACGATGCCCGAGCGGGCGAAGGGCAGGACGGCGACCCGGATCATCTCCCACCGGGTGGCGCCGAGTGCGAGCGCGGCCTCCTCGTGCAGGCGCGGGGTCTGCAGGAACACCTCGCGGCTGACCGCGGTGATGATCGGCAGGATCATCACGGCGAGCACGATGCCGACGGTCATGAGCACACGGGCGGTCGGCGAGACCGTGCCCCCGAAGATCGGGATGAAGCCGAGGTACTCGTTGAGCCACGCCCAGATCGGCTTGACCATCGGGGCCAGCACCAGGCCGCCCCACAGGCCGTAGACGACCGACGGGATGGCGGCGAGCAGGTCGACCAGGTAGCCCAGGCCCGACGCCAGCCGGCGCGGTGCGTAGTGCGAGGTGAACAGCGCGATGCCCAGCGCGATCGGGGTCGCGATCACCAGGGCGAGCGCCGCGGCGAGGATCGTGCCGAAGATCAGCGGGCCGACGAAGTCGAGGAGCGACGTGGCGTCGCCCATCCAGGAGACCTTCTCGGTCAGCTCCGCGGCCGGCGTGGCCAGCGCGGGCCAGGCGCGCAGCACCAGGAACGCGGCGACCGCCACGAGGACCAGGAGGATGAGCGCTCCCGCTGCCGTCGCGGTCCACCGGAACAGCCGGCTGGCGCCCCGGTCGACCACGCGGGTACGACGACGCCGCACGGGCGCCGGCGCGAGCGTCGGGCTCTGCGTCGGCGTCGGCGGGCTCTGGGTGCTGGTCACTTCTCTCCTGCGTCTCGTCGTGGGTCGTGCGTCCGCCGGTGGCGGGCCCGTCTCCCCCCGGGACGGGCCCGCCACCGGCGGGGTCGTGCGTCAGGCGTCAGGCCGCCGCGGTGATCGCGTCGATCGCGGCCTGGACGTCCGTGCGGAGCGCGTCGGACAGCGGCGCGGAACCCGCGGCCTCCTCGGCGGCGGCCTGGCCCTCGGCGCTCACGACGTAGCTGAGGAAGCCCTTGACCAGGTCGGCCTTCTCAGCGGTGTCGTACTGGAGGCACGCCACGCCGTACGAGATGAGGATCAGCGGGTAGGCGCCCGCCTGCGTCGTCTCGCGGTCGATCTTGATGACGATGTCGTGCTCGGCACGCTCGTCGTCGCGCGGGGAGGCGTCGACCGCGGCGGCCGCACCCTCCTCGGACGGGGCCACCCACTCCTCGCCGACCTTGATGCTGGCCACGCCGAGCGTGCCGACCGCCGAGTTGTCCGCGTACGCGATGGTGCCGTCCGCGCCCTGGACCGCCTGGATGACGCCCGAGGTGCCCTGCGCCGACTCACCGGTCTGGAACGGCCAGTTGCCGTCGGCCTCGTACGTCCACGCGCCACCGGAGGCCTTGGCCAGGTAGTCGGTGAAGTTCTTCGTGGTGCCCGACTCGTCGGAGCGGTGCACGGGCGTGATCGCCGTGGCCGGGAGCGTGGCGTCGGGGTTCTCCGCCGCGATCTCGGGCGCGTCCCACGTGGTGATCTTGTTGTCGAAGATCCCCGCGATGGTGGCGGCCGACAGGTTGAGCTCGGTGACGCCCTCGAGGTTGAAGACGACCGCGATCGGGCTGATGTACTGCGGCAGGTCGATGGCCTCGGTGGTGCAGATCGCCTTCGCCGACTCCAGCTCCTCGGCGCTCAGCGCCGAGTCCGAGCCGGCGAAGTCGACGGACCCGTCGAGGAACTGCGTGCGACCGCCGCCGGAGCCGACGGGGTCGTAGTTGATGTTGACGTCAGGGTTCGCGCTCTGGAAGCCGGCGCGCCAGGCGTCCATCGCCTTCTCCTGCGACGTGGCGCCGGCGCCGTTCAGGTCACCGCTGAGCTCAGAGGTCTGCGCGGGGGCGTCCGTGGTGTCGCCGGACCCGGTCGGGTCGTCCGATCCGCAGGCCGCGAGGGAGAGGGCGAGGGCGCCTGTGAGGGCGATCGCGCCGATCCGGCCGTGGAGGGAGAGCTTCACTGTGTTCCGTCCTGTCGATCAGGTGCGCACCGATGTGTGCGCGGCGAGGCTGACGGTAGGAAGCCCACGTGACCAGGTGGGCGGCTGCGGGTGAACCCCAGGTGAACGATGGCGGTACAGCACGACGCCCCGCGCACCGGGTCGGTGGGCGGGGCGTCGGTCGGCGCAGGGGCTGCTACTCGTCGTCGGTGAGCTTGTAGCCCAGGCCGCGGACCGTGAGCAGCAGCGTCGGGTTGGCCGGGTCGACCTCGATCTTGGCGCGGACGCGCTTCACGTGGACGTCGAGCGTCTTGGTGTCGCCGACGTAGTCCGAGCCCCAGATCCGGTCGATCAGCTGCCCGCGGGTGAGCACGCGCCCGGCGTTGCGGAGCAGCAGCTCCAGCAGCTCGAACTCCTTGAGCGGGAAGGCGACCGCCTCGTCGCGCACGCGGACGGTGTGCCGCTCGACGTCCATCCGCACCGGTCCCGCCACCAGCAGGTCGTCGTCGTCCACCTCCGGTGCAGCCGGGGCGCCGGCGGTGACGACCGCCTCCCGGCGGCGCAGCACCGCGCGGACGCGGGCCAGCAGCTCGCGCGACGAGTACGGCTTGGTGACGTAGTCGTCGGCGCCCAGCTCCAGGCCGACCACCTTGTCGATCTCGTCGTCCTTGGCCGTGAGCATGATGACCGGCACGTCGCTGACCAGCCGCAACCGGCGGCAGACCTCCGTGCCGGGCAGCCCGGGGAGCATGAGGTCGAGGAGCACCAGGTCGGCACCGAACTCGTCGAACCGGGCCAGCGCCTCGGGTCCGGTCGCGGCGGTGACGACGTCGAAGCCCTCGCGCTCCAGCTGGTACGTCAACGGGTCCCGGTAGGACTCCTCGTCCTCGACGAGCAGGATCCGGGTCATGACGCGGTCCGGCGCACGTGCGCTCCTTCGATGGTGACGGGCAGACCGGGCAGCTCGGCGACGGGCGCGGTGGGCTCCTCCGCGCGCGGCAGCCGCAGAGTGAACGTGGACCCGCGGCCGGGCTGCGACCACACGGTCACCTCTCCCCCGTGGTCCGCGGCGACGTGTTTGACGATCGACAGGCCCAGCCCGGTGCCGCCGGTGTCCCGCGAGCGGGCGGGGTCCACGCGGTAGAACCGCTCGAACACCCGCTCCTGCTCGGCCGGGTTGATGCCGATGCCCTCGTCGACCACCGCGATCTCCACGAGCTCGCCGTGGGTGCGGACACCGACGCCGACGTGCGACGCCTCGCCGGAGTACGCCACCGCGTTGTCCAGCAGGTTGCGCACCGCGGTGACCAGCAGGTCGCGCTGGCCCAGCACCCGCGTGCCGCGCTCCCCGCCGATGTCGAGCCGCACCTTCTTGGCCTCCGCGGTGGTGCGGGCGCGGTCGACGGCCTCCGAGAGGACCCCGTCCACGTCGACAAGCCCCACCTGGCCGAGCGCGCCGGCCACCTGCAGCCGGGACAGCTCGATGATCTCGTGCACCAGCGCGGACAGCCGGGTGGCCTCGGCCTGCATGCGACCGGCGAACCGGCGCACGGCCTCGGGGTCGTCGGCGGCGTCCTGCACCGTCTCGGCGAGGAGCGCCAGCGCGCCGACGGGCGTCTTCAGCTCGTGGGACACGTTGACGACGAAGTCGCGCCGGATCGCCTCGAGCCGCCGCGCCTGCGTCAGGTCCTCCGCCAGCACCACCAGGTGCTCGGAACTCACCTGCGCCACGCGCACCTGGACCAGCAGGACTCCGGGTCCGACCGGCCCGCGGGGCACCTCGAGCACCTCGTCGCGGATCACGCCGTCGCGGCGCACCAGGGCGATGAGGTCGCGGATCGCCGCCGGGGCGACGCGCCCGTCGCGCACGATGCCCAGGGCGTGGGCCGGCGCGCTGGCACGCACCACCTGGTCGGCGTCGTCGAGCACCACGGCCGCCGACCGCAGCACGGCGAGCATGCGCACGAGCCCGTCGTCGAGCGTGGGCTCCGGCCGCGGCGGCAGTGCACGCTGTGTCCGCTCGCTCCAGCGGAACGCCAGGGTCGCCCAGACCCCCGTCAGCAGGCCGAGCCCGCCGGCGAGGAGGAGCAGCAGCCCGTCGATCCCGTCCACGGCACTCACCCTAGGACGCGCCGGAGCGTGCAACACGCCGATGCCGCCACCCGGAGCCCGCCCGCCGTGGAGCGTTCACCGGCCGTTCACTCAGCCGAAGGTCTCCAGCAGCAGCGACCGCTCGGCCTCCGTGAGGTTGGTGGCCACGAGCGTGCTGTGCAGGCCGTGCAGCCGCTCACCCAGACGGTCCATGTCCGCGTTCTCCGTCACCGCGCACAGCAGCGACGTGCCCTCCGTGATCTGCGCACGGATGCTCTCCAGCTGGGCGTCGTCGATGCCCACCGCGGCGACCGCCTTGCTGATCCCCCCGACGGCGGCACCCACCGCGGCGCCGAGGAGCGGCACGAAGAACAGTCCGCCGAACAGCAGCCCCCAGAACGCCCCCCACCCCGTGCCGCGGAGCTTGTCGTCGTGGGAGTGGTGCATCGAGGGCTTCGCGTCACCCTGGGGCCAGCTGATCACCGCGTGGTCGACGATCCGCACCAGACCGTCGGTCTGCGCTGCCTTCAGTGCGTCGACGGCCTTGGCGGCTCCGTCGGCGGTGTCAAACTTCCAGGCCGTGAACGTCGTCATCGTCGTACCTCTCCTGTCGTGCGGGCTTCTAGCGGTTGGCGCGCGCGACCTCGTCGCCGTGCACCGTCAGCGCCCAGAGGATGAAGAAGTCCAGGGCGATGGCGATGAGCGACCACCACGGGGTGATCGGCAGCGACACGAACTGCGCGAGCAGGTTGAGGATCACCAGCACGATCGCCGTGACGCGCGCCCAGCCGGTGCCGGAGAAGAGCGCGAACCCGACGAGCAGCAGCAGGGCGCCCAGGACCAGGTGCACCCAGCCCCACGTCGAGACGTCCACGACGGCGATCCCGTCCGGCGTCCAGGAGACGACCGTCTTCGGGGAGAACGCCGCGACGGCCCCCGCGATGATGTTGAAGAGCCCCGAGACGAGGATCGCGAACGCCGCGAACCACACCCAGCCGACCCATGCCGTCACCCGCTGCGCCATCTGTCGTCCCTCCGTCGACCCCGTCGCCGTCCCTGGTGGCCGGCGCGTCGGAGCCCCTTCCGCCATGCTGGCCCAGGTGGGGGTGTCGCTGCCTCACCCGATTCGCATGAGGTGCCGGGGGCGTGTGCACAACGGCCGTCGTCCGTTCACCTGGAGGCGCCCGTCCGTTCACCTGCCGATGTCAGCCTGTCGCTGCGCGCGGCACCTGCCGTGGCGGCACGAGAGGGAGCACATGCGGGACATCTTCGACGCCGAGCTGCACCAGCTGGGCGAGGACCTGGCGGCGATGAGCGGCCGGGTCGAGCAGGCCATCACCAACGCCGGCATCGCGCTGCTCACGGCCGACCTGGCGCTCGCGGAGTCCGTGATCGCCGACGACCTGGCCATCGACGCCATCGAGCGCGACCTCGACGAGCGCTGCGTCCTGCTCCTCGCGCAGCAGCAGCCGGTCGCCACCGACCTGCGGATCGTCGTCTCCGCACTGCGCATGAGCGCGTCGCTGGAGCGCATGGGCGACCTGGCCCGGCACGTCGCGCAGGTGGCCCGCGGCCGGTACCCCCGGCACGCCGTGCCGCAGGCGCTGTCCGGCACGTTCGCGGAGATGCACGACGCCGCGGTGCGCGTGGCCCGGCGCACCACCACGCTGCTGAACAGCCGCGAGATCCAGCTGGCCGAGAGCATCGAGCAGGACGACGACCTCCTCGACGAGCTGCACGAGGACACGTTCGCAGCGCTGCTCGGCGGCTCCTGGGTCGGCACCACGCAGGAGACCGTCGACGTCACGCTGCTGGGCCGGTACTACGAGCGGTTCGGCGACCACGGCGTCTCGGTCGCCCGCCGGGTGACCTACCTGGTGACGGGCGTCGGCCGCCCGGAGCTGGACCGCACCGCCGGCTGACTGCGGCTCAGGTCGACGCCGAGAACGGCAGCTCCCCCGCGGGAGCTGCCGTTCTCACGTTCCGCGCGCCGTCGGTAGCGTGGCGCCATGGCGGAGCGGGAGCTCGGGTGGGGCGACGACGACGTCGCCGTCGCCCGCGAGCGGCTCGGCGACGTGGTCGCCCAGCTGCCCGAGACGGTCACCGAGGTCGACGTGTACGGCAACACCGGGTTCTTCACGCGCGGCCGCAGGTTCGCCTGGATCCTGCCCGACCACCACGCCGACGGCCGGCTCGCCCTCTGGTGCAAGGCGGACCGGCACGAGCAGCAGGCGATCGTGGCGCGCGATCCCGCCCGGTACTTCGTCGCCCCCTACATGGGTCGGTTCGGGTGGGTCGGCGCGCACCTCGACGCGGCGCACGACCCCGACTGGGACACCCTCGCCGAGCTGGTCGAGCAGGCGTGGCGGTCCTCGGCGACGAAGGCGGCGATCGCGAGCTTCGACGCGCGCTGACTTCCGGGCGAACGCAGCAACGTCCGCACTCGAACGGGGTGGAACCCTGTCGAGTGCGGACGTCGATGGGTGTGCCGAGGGTCAGCGACCCTGGTTGGCCACGGCCTTGATGGCCTCCGCGGCGGCCTCCGGGTCGAGGTACGTGCCGCCCGGGTTGGTGGGCTTCAGCGTCTCCTCGTCGAGCGTGTAGAGCAGCGGGATGCCGGTCGGGATGTTGATCCCGGCGATCGTGCTGCTGTCCACGTCGTCCAGGTGCTTGACCAGGGCGCGGATCGAGTTGCCGTGGGCCGCGACCAGCACGACCTTGCGGGCCTGCAGGTCGGGGACGATGTCCGACTCCCAGTACGGCAGCGCGCGAACGAGGACCTGCTCGAGCGCCTCGGCGCGCGGGATCGGCTCGCCGGCGTAGCGCGGGTCGGCGTCCTGCGAGAACTCCGAGCCCAGCTCGATGTCCGGCGGCGGGAAGTCGTAGGACCGGCGCCAGAGCATGAACTGCTCCTCGCCGTACTCCTCGAGCGTCTGCTTCTTGTCCTTGCCCTGCAGGGCGCCGTAGTGCCGCTCGTTCAGGCGCCAGGAGCGCTTGACGGGGATCCAGTGGCGGTCGGCGGCGTCGAGGGCCAGGTTGGCCGTGGTGATGGCCCGGCGCAGCAGCGACGTGTGCACGACGTCGGGCAGCACGCCCGCGTCGGTGAGCAGCGTCCCGCCGCGGACGGCCTCCGCGGTGCCCTTCTCCGACAGCGGCACGTCGACCCAGCCGGTGAACAGGTTCTTCGCATTCCACTCGCTCTCGCCGTGGCGGAGCAGCACGAGGGTGTAGGTCATGGGCCCATCCTGCCGCAGGCGCCCCGAGGCGGCCTGGGACGTCCGACCCTCAGACGCGGGACGCCCGGACCTCGCCGGCCACCGAGTAGACCTTGAGCATCTGGTCCGCGGTGGTCTCCCAGCCGAACCGCTCGGCCACCTGACGGGCACCGACGGCGTACCGCGCGCGGTCCTCGGTGGAGTGCAGCACGTCCGAGATCACATCGGCCCAGACCGCCGGGTCGTGCCCGCGGACCAGCCGGCCGGACACGTCGTGGTCGACGATCGTGCGCAGCCCGCCGACGCACGCGGCGATGACCGGCACGCCGCTGGCCTGCGCCTCGGCGGCGACGAGACCGAACGACTCGCTGCGCGACGGCATCGCGACCACGTCGGCCGCGTGGTACCAGCGCGCGAGCGTGTCGCGGTCGGCGGGCGGGTGCACGACGACGTCGTCGGCCACCCCCGTCATGGCCGCGAGCGCCTGGAGCTCCCGCACCGCGCTGGAGCGACCGGACGGTCCCCCGAGCACGACGAGGAGCGGGACGGGCCGGCCGGTCTCGCGCAGGACGCCGAGCGCACTGACCAGCACGTCGGGGGCCTTGAGCGCCTGCACCCGCCCCGCGAACAGGACGATCTGGCGGTCCGCCGGCAGGCCGAGCTCGCGGCGGGCCGTCGCCTGGTCGCCCGGCACGAACCGGTCCAGGTCCACGCCCGGCTCCACCACGTGCACGCGGTCGGGGTCGGCGCCGTACAGCTCGACCAGCTCCTCCGCCTCGACCGGCGTGCTGGCCACCAGCGCGTCCGCCTCGGCGGCGAGCTGCTCCTCCCCGACCACCCGCGCGGTCGGCTCCGGGGTGTCGCCGGGAGCCAGGGACGCGTTCTTCACGCGCGCGAGGGTGTGCGCGGTGTGCACCAGCGGCACCTCCCAGCGGTCCGCGGCGACCTGGCCGACCTGCCCGGACAGCCAGTAGTGGGAGTGCACGACGTCGTACCAGCCGGGCCGGCGGGCGGCCTCCCAGCGCAGGACCCCGGCGGCCATCCCGCACAGGACGCCCGGCAGGTCGTTCTTGTCGAGCCGCTCGAACGGGCCCGCGGGCACGTGGTGCACCAGGATCGGCGGCGTCACGCCGGGGCCGACCTCGTCGGCGAGCAGGACGGTACGGGCGGCGTCGCCGACGAGGGGGCGACCGAGCGCGTCGGCGCCGGGCAGGAGCACGGTCTCGGCCTGGTCCGAGGACGTGGCGCGCGTGAAGATCTCGACGCGGGCACCCCGGGCGGCCAGCGCACGGGACAGCTCGAGCACGTAGACGTTCATCCCGCCGGCGTCACCGGTCCCGGGCTGCTCGAGCGGAGACGTGTGCACCGAGAGCATGGCGACGCGCGGGGCGTGCTCGAGGGTCACGGGCGCTCCTGTCGGGGGACGGGTCTGCACCCATTCTCACGCACGGAGCCCGACCTCACCTCACGGCTGGGCGGTGACCTCTGCCGCATGCGCGCCCGACGAGCGACGCGAGTTGAGCTTCGAGCGCAGGTTGCTGAACCCGCTCGGCGGCTTGTAGTCGCCGCGGATCGGGAAGATGTTCCCGTCCGGGAGGAAGCCGCCCGCCGTCGAGGGGTAGAACGCGAGCTCGGGCCACAGGGTGACGATCTCCTTGAGCCGGGCACCGCGGGCGAACGCGGCGGCCAGCTGCGGGTCGTTGCCCGTGTAGGTCAGCGTGAAGTCGTGGTCCTGCACGACGGTCTCACCGGTCGGCACCTCGCCCCGACGCGGGGTCCAGCCCCACGGGCTCTGGGGCTCCTGGTGGTTCCGGTCCGGACCGACCCGGTAGATGTCAAAGCCGTTGCGCATCGCGGGACCTCCTCGTTCGTCGTCGACGAGGAGGGATCGACAGGTACCGGCAGGTGCTGAAGGACTTTGGTCCGTTGTCACCCTTTAGGGCGTCACCTCACCACCAGAAGGTGCGGGGAGCCGATCCACGGCAGGTAGGTCGGGTCGCCGCCGTAGGTGACCAGGACGAGCGAGGTCCGGGTCCCGATGGGCAGCGTCACCACCGCGGTGCCGCGTGCGTCCAGGGTGGCGGTGCCCTTGCGGGAGCCGTTGACCCAGACGTCGACCGACCCGGTCGGGGTGACCCCCGCGACACCGGCCACCTGGACATGCACCTGCTTGGGGTCGGACCGGCGCACGGTCCAGTCGGTGCCGTCCGTGCGGACCGTGGGCAGGGCCCGGGTCACCCGCAGCGTCGCGGCCGCCGACGTCGAACCGGTCACCGGCGGGTCGGCCGCCGGGGCGCCCCCGTACACGGCCGTGATCGCGTGCCGACCGGTGCTGAGGTCCGCGGGGAGCCGGACCGTCGCGGTGCCGTCCGCCGCCAGCGGCATGGTGGCCACCGAGGTGCCGTCCACGAGCACCTGCACGGACCCGGTCGGCGAGCCGCCGGGAGCACGCACCGTCACCCGGGCGGTCACCGGGTTGCCGAAGACCTTCACGGACGACGAGAGCGACAGGCTCGTGGTCGACGCGACGGGCGGGGCGGTCGAGACGCCGAGGACGTCGGCCAGGAGGTCGACCGCGCCGCTCGCCTGGCCGGACATCAGGGCGTGCTCGGCGTCGGCGGTCGTGGCGGCGTCGTCCGGACCGGAGGCCTCCTGGGCGAGGTCGCGCACGAGCGAGACCACGATCCCTGCCGCGGTGGCGGTGTCACGGTCGGTGCCGTTCAGCTCCTCCGCCGCGGCGAACAGCAGCCGGACCGCCTGCCCCGTGCGAGCCGGGTCGAGTGCCGACCCGTCCCAGATCGGCGCGTCGAGCACGGCCTGGACGGCGTCCTGCGCGTCGCCCGCGGGCAGGGTGGCCACGAGCGCGGTCAGCCGGTCGCGCTGCGCGTCCGTGCGCAGGCCCCAGCCGTACGGGTACAGCGGCGCGTAGACGTCGTCGCCGACGTTGACGGGCACCTGGTCGGCAGTGGCGGGCCAGCTGACGGGGAGGCGGCCGGTGAACGGCCGGGTGCCGAACAGGACGTCCGCGACGCCCGCGCCCTCGGTGCCCGGAAGCCACGAGGCCACCAGGGCGTCGATGGCGCCGAGCTGGTCCGTGACCAGCTGCGGGCGGCCCGACACGACGAGCACCACGCACGGCAGCGCCCCGCAGACCGTGTCGATCGCGGTGCGGTCCGCCGCGCTCAGGGTCAGGGACTTGCCGTTGTTGCCGACGTCGCCCTGCCCCTCGGCGTAGGGCGTCTCGCCGACGACGACGACACCCACCTGCGCGTCCCCGACCGGCGCCGAGGCGTCCTTCGAGTACGTCACGGCCGGGTCTGCCGCCTGGATGCCCTCGAGGACCGACGTGCCCGGCGTGATGTCGCCCGAGCCGCCCTGCCAGGAGATGGTCCAGCCGCCCGACTGGTTGCCCAGGTCGTCGGCGTTGGAGCCGGCCACGTACACCGCGGTGTCGGCGGCCAGGGGCAGCAGGTCGTCCGCGTTCTTGAGCAGCACCTGCGACTTCGCAGCCGCCTCGCGGGCCACCGCCCGGTGCGCAGCGGACCCGACCTCGCCGGCCAGCGACCGGTCGGCGAACGGGGCGTCGAACAGCCCGAGCGCGAACTTCTGGGTGAGGATCCGCCGGACGGCGTCGTCGACCCGCTCCTGCGACACGTCCCCGGAGCCCACCTTGGCGGTGATCGCGGTGATGAACGCGCCGAAGTTGTACGGCGCCATCGCCATGTCGAGGCCGGAGTTCACCGAACGTGCGGCCTTGTCGGCGTAGGTGCCGCCGGGCAGCTTGTCGATGCCCTCCCAGTCGCTGATGAGGAAGCCGTCGAAGTCGAGCTCGTCCTTGAGGAGGTCGGTGTTCAGCGCCCCGTACTCGTGCATCCGGATCGGGTCCGCGCCCGCGACCGAGACCGCCGAGTACGAGGGCATGATCGAGCCGACCCCCGCCTCGATGGCCGGCACGTACGGGTCGACGTGCAGTCGCCGCAGGGCGTCGAGGCTGTCGACGTGCGTGATGCCCTGGTCGATCGGGTAGCCGGTGCCCGCAAGCGCTGGGTCGTAGGTGGTGCCGCCGTCACCGACCCAGTGCTTGGCGGTCGCCAGCACCTTGTCGGGACCCGACAGGTCGCTCGGGTCGGCGCCCTGGAGCCCGACGACCGCCGGACCTGCCATCGCCGCGACGAGCGCCGGGTCCTCACCGAACGACTCGTAGCTGCGGCCCCAGCGCTCGTCGCGCGTCACGCACAGGCACGACGCGAACGTCCACGGCACGCCGGTGGCCCGCACCTCCTGGGCGGTGGTCCGCTCGACCTGCTCGACCAGGTCCGCGTCGCGCGCGGCTCCCAGCCCGGAGTTGTGCGGGAAGATCGTCGCGCCCACCACGTTGTTGTGCCCGTGCACGGCGTCGACGCCGTAGATCAGCGGGATCTGCAACCGCGTGGACAGCGCCTGGCGCTGGAACCCGTCCACCATGTCCGCCCAGCCGGCCGGCGTGTTCTGCGTCGGGACGGACCCGCCGCCGGACAGGACCGAGCCCAGGCCGAGGTCGGCGATCTGCGCGGGCGACTGCAGGCCCAGCCGCTCGGCCTGGGTCATCTGGCCGATCTTCTCCGCGAGCGTCATCCGGCCCAGCAGGTCCTCGACCCGGTCAGCCGTGCTCGCGCTCGGGTCGAGATAGGTGGCGCCGACCGCGTTGAGGACGATCCTCGGGCTGGTGCCGACGACCGCTCCCGTGGCCGTCAGGTCGACCGCCAGGGTGCGCGCGTCGTCGGTGGCGGCGGTCGCGTGGGTGACCACGTCGATCGTCTGCGTCGCGCCCGTGGCGGTGCCCGCGGGGAACGTGAGGGTGCCGCTGAAGGCGTCGTAGTGCGTGCCGGCCACCGCGGTGCCGGCGCCGTTCGCGTACTCGACGGTGACGTCCGCGGCGAGCGGCTGGCCGTCGGTCGTCGTCAGGGTCACCGGGACCTGCGCGGTCGCGCCGGGGTCGACGAGGACGACGTCCTGGCTGGTGATCGTCGCCGTCGGCGCGGGGACCGCCGAGCCGTAGAGCTGGACGTCGTCGACCGCCCAGGAGACCGCCGTGGCCGTGCCCGGCACCATGGTCAGCGCGTAGCCCCACGCAGACGTCAGGTCGAGCGTGCCGTTGCGGGTGGCCGCGTCGCCGGGCTGGTAGCCACCCAGGGTGAACGCCGAGAACGGCAGGTCGACGATCTTCCAGCGGCTGCCGTCGCTGGACCAGTTGTCCTTGAACGTGGCCGCCCAGAGCTCCGAGTGCTCGCCGTCCGGGCCGCCGTCCTTGAGCTCGACCTTGATGTCGTCGCCGGCGGTCGGGCTGGCGGGGCGCGTCGGCTGCGAGGCGTACCAGGCCAGCCGGATCCCGCGGAACGAGCTCCAGTCCTGGCCGGCGGCGAGGTTCTGGCTGAAGCCGCCCCAGCCGCCCGACGGGATCAGGTAGTCGCCGGACAGCACGTGGTTGCCGGCCGGGGCACCGTCGCGCTCCTGCTCGGTGACGCCCAGGCTCACCAGGTCGGGGGCGGAGCCCCAGGTGAAGATGCCGACCGTGGTGCCGGGCGCCGCCAGCGGGACCTCGCCCTCGGCGTCCTCGATCATGCTCACCCGGTCGTACAGGCCGAGGTCGTCGAACGTCCACGCGCCCGCACCCAGATCGGTCAGGGTCACCGCGAAGCCGGTGCTCGCCGTCGGGTCGAAGCGGGCGTCGGAGGCCGGGTTGCCCTTGAGCCGCAGCTGCGAGAACGCCACGCTGACCTGGCGCCAGCCCGCGGTGTCGTCGGTGACCGAGCGCTCGAACAGCTGGCCGTTGCTCTTCAGCTCGTACCGGAGCTGGCCGCCGCCGCCGGTGCCCAGGAACCAGAACGTGAAGCCGTCGTGCGCGGACCAGTCGGTGGCGGCGATGTCGTGCGTGAACCCGAACCAGTCGCCCGCGGCGGGGGTGCCGCCCACGGTGGCGATCAGGCCGTTGCCGCCGCGGTCGACCGGGCCGGTGCTCAGGACCGGGGTCACCGGCGCGCTGATGCCCCACGTGGTGTACCCGGCGGGGACGCCGGACTCGTAGTCGTCGAGCACGGTGACGCCGCCGACGTCCGGCAGCTCGCCGTGCGGGGTGATGGTGACGGTGCTCGTCGTGCGACCGCCCAGGACCAGGCCCGCGGACGGCTCGGACAGCGTCAGCTCGACCGTGCGCACCTGCCCGAGCGGGCCGTGGTCCACCGTCGGCACGGTGACGCTCGCCTCGGTGGTGCCGGCCGGGAAGGTCAGGGTCTGGTCGACCGCGGTGTAGTCGGTGCCGGCCACGCCGGTGCCGCCGGTGGACTGCACGCGGACCGTGGTGTCGGTGGCGGCGGCGACCGCGAGGATGACCGGGACGACCGCGTCGGTGCCCGCCGGGACGGTGGTGCCGGACCGGGCGAAGGCCGCGGCGACCTGCGTCGGCGTGCCGTACACCTCGAGCGAGAACAGCGAGTAGCCGTACCAGTGCGGGCGGGCGGGATCCCAGTCGAAGCTGGTCCGCTGGGTCATGTGCACGCGCACGTACCGCGCGGCGGTGGCCGTGAAGGTCAGGTCATCGGTGCCGCCGTCGCCCGCCGCCTCGGTGTGCACGGCCGCCCACGACGCCGGGTCCTCGGGTGCGGTCGTCGCCACCTGGACCTCGTACCCCGCGGCGAACGCGGCCTCCCACGCCAGGACGACATGGTCGACGGACGCCTCCGCGCCCAGGTCCACCTGGACCCACTGGGTGAACGGCACGTCCTCGTCCGGGCCGTTGCCGCTGGCCCAGCGGGTGGCCGGGTCGCCGTCGATCGCCGCGTCCGGCGGGAACGTGCCGTCCTGGTCCGACTGGAACTGCGACGCCGTGGCCGTGCCGGTGCGCGCCAGGTCACCCGGTGCCGCGGCCGCCGGCGAGGCGAGCGCGACGAGGGTCAGCGGGACGACGAGCGCCAGGGCGGCAAGGCTCGCGGGGACGGGGTTCAGACGGTCGGCACGGCGCACGGTCACTCCCTCGTGACGTGGCCGGGCTCCGTTGCGCAGCCACTTCCGGCCGCGTCCGGTCAGGGCGTCGTTGCCCTTCCGTCACGGTCGGCTGCCGCCAGACAACCACAGTCACTTACAGGGCGGTAAGTCGAGAAGATCACGATTCGATAACGGGCTTTTCGGAGGTTCCCGGCAGAACGCAGGACGGGGCCGGCAGGGCCGCCGTCGCGACGACGGAGCCGTCGGGAGCGAGCGTGGCCAGACCGTCGGACACCTGCTGCGCGACGACCGTCCAGCCGTCGACGACCTCGAAGTGCCGCGGCCACGCCCCCGGGACCGGGTCGCCGGCCGCGGGCTCGAGCAGCCCGTCCGCGCGGATCGCGAAGCGCGTCAGCACGTCGGCCGTCCGCACACCGACCAGCAGCCTGTCGCCGTCGCGGACCACGTGCGAGGGCAGCCGGCGCTCCGCTGCCTGGACCGTCGTGGCCGGCAGCGACTGCACGAGCGTGCCCCTGCCCGACTCCCACGCGAGCACCCGGACGGTCACGTCGAGCTCACCGACCACGTACGCGAACCGCCCGTCCGCGCTGAACGTCAGGTGTCTCGGGCCGGTGCCGGCGGGGAGCGCGGCCGCGATCCCGTCCTCGACCAGGTGGCCGTCGACGCGGCGGTACCGGCGGATCTCGTCGGTACCCAGGTCGGACACCAGCACGAACGCGCCGCCGGGGTCGAGCGCGACGAAGTGGGCGTGCGGCGACTCCTGCCGGTCCTCGTCGGGACCCGCGCCGGCGTGCCCGAACACCTGGTCCGGGCCGAGCGCGCTGAAGCCCCCGTCCGCGTCGAGCGGCAGGACGCCGAGCGTGCCGGACGTGTAGTTGGCGACGAACAGGGTGCGGCCGTCCGCGTCGAGGAGCAGGTGGCACGGGTCCGCGCCGCCCGACGGGACCGTGGCCCGGTGCACGAGGGCGTCGCCGACGACGTCGAACGCGCTGACCGTGCCGTCCGCCTGCTCGTTCGCGGCGTACAGGACGGTGCCGCGCAGGGCGAGGAAGCTGGGCGAGGGCGTCTCGACGACCTGACGCGCATCGCTCAGCGCACCCGTGGCGGGGTCGAGGTCGACGCGCCAGATCCCCTCCCCCTGCCCGACGGGTGTACCCGCACCGGCGACGGGATAGGTGCCGATCCACAGGGGTGTCTGCTGCGCGCTCACGGTCAGGGAGCCTACGTCGCGGGACGTCCGAGGAAGCGAGCGCCAGAACGACCAGACGCTCGGACGCTGCGGATCTACAGTCGGTGCAGGAGGTCCGCACTCCGTCGGGCACCAAGGCGCACGAGTGCGGACGTAGCGGGTGGCACTCGCCGTACGTCCGCAGTCCGTCGCGTTCCAGGGCGCACGAGTGCGGACGTTGCGGATCAGGACTGGGAGCGGAGCCACTCCGCCGGGTCGGCCAGCACCCGGGCCAGGGCTGCGAGGGCGCCGCCGGTCATGGCCGGGTACTGGCCGGCGCGGGCGGGCGAGACGGTCAGCGGGGACCAGGGCGCGAAGATCACGAGCTCGTCGAGGCGCGCGGACACCTCGTCGTGCACGTGGTCGAACAGCTGGCCGAAGGTGCCGCCGAGCACCACCTCGCCGACGTCGACCACGTTGGCCACCGACGCGAGCGCGACGCCGAGCGCACGGGCGGCCTGCGCCACCGCGGCCGTCGCACGGGGGTCCCCGGTCGCCAGCGCGTCGAGCAGCACGTCCAGCCCGGCGGTCGACGGCAGGCCCGCGGCGCGCAGCATGGCGTCCTGGCCGGCGAGCGCCTCGAGGCTGCCGTCGGAGGCTCGCGGACCGCGGAACGCGTCGACGACGATGTGCCCGATCTCGCCGCTCCAGCCGTGCCGGCCGGGGAAGATCTCGCCGTCCAGCACGATCGCGCCACCGATGCCGACCTCACCGGAGACGTACGCGAAGCTGGGCGACCCGCGGCGGGCGTGGGCCTCGGCGCGGGCCGCGAGGTTGGCCTCGTTGGCCACCCGCGGCGGGAACGCGTGCAGCGCGGGGTGCGCGGACACCACCCCGACGACGTCGACGTCCCGCCAGCCGAGGTTGGGGGCGACCCGCAGCGGGCCGGTGACGCGGTCGACCAGGCCGGGGAGGGCGAGGGCGGTGCCGGCGACGCGCACACCCGCCGACCGCAACCCCTCGATCACGGGTTCCGCGAGCGCGGCGAGCCGGTCCAGCACGTCGGCGGCATCGGCCCCCCGCAGGTCGTCGAGCTCGACGTGCTCGGCCAGCACGTCGCCCGCCAGGTCGAGGGCGCGGACGCCCAGGTAGTCGACGTTGACCTCCATGCCGACGCCGGCGACGGTTGCCCGCGCGGGGGCGAGCGGGACGGCGGGGCGGCCGGCGCGCTGGGTCTGCGTCGGATCGAGCTCGCGGACCAGACGCGCCTCGATGAGGTGGTCGACCAGCCCCGAGACGGTGGCGCGCGCGAGGTCCTCCGACGCGGCGAGCTGGGCCCGGGACAGCGGCTCGGCGGCGTCGACGATCCCCCGCAGGACGACCCCGAGGTTCTGGTCCCGCATCTGCGCCTGGCGGGCCACGCGCGACGGGTCGCGGGGCTCGGGCGTCGGCATGGCTTGACCCTACCGGCTGGAAGGGATAAATTCATCCGGCAAACTAAATTGATCCATCTCGATGAGGAGACGTGTGATGGCACCGCAGCCCACCCGTGCAGACAAGTTCTCGTTCGGCCTCTGGACGGTCGGCTGGAACGCCCAGGACCAGTTCGGATCCGCCAGCCGCCCGTGGCTGGACCCCGTGGAGTCGGTCCACAAGCTGGCCGAGCTGGGCGCCGCGCACGTGACGTTCCACGACGACGACGTGGTGCCCTTCGGCTCCGACGGCGCCGAGCGCGACCGCATCCTGGCCCGCTTCAAGGGCGCCCTGGACGAGACCGGCATCACGGTCGAGATGGTCACCACCAACACGTTCAGCCACCCGATCTTCAAGGACGGCGCGTTCACCTCGAACGACCGCCGCGTCCGCCGCTACGGCCTGCGCAAGGTGGTCCGCAACGTCGACCTCGCCGCCGAGCTGGGCGCCGACACGTTCGTCATGTGGGGCGGCCGCGAGGGCGCCGAGTACGACTCGGCCAAGGACCTCAACGCCGCGCACGACCGGTACGCCGAGGGCATCGACACCGTCGCCGCGTACATCAAGGAGAAGGGCTACGGCCTGCGGATCGCCATCGAGCCCAAGCCGAACGAGCCCCGCGGCGACATCCTGCTCCCCACGGTCGGCCACGCGCTGGCGCTCATCGCCAAGCTCGAGCACGGCGACATCGTCGGCCTCAACCCGGAGACCGGTCACGAGCAGATGGCCGGCCTGAACTACACCTCGGGCATCGCGCAGGCGCTGTGGGCGGAGAAGCTCTTCCACATCGACCTCAACGGCCAGCGGTCCATCAAGTACGACCAGGACCTGGTGTTCGGCCACGGCGACCTGTTCTCCGCGTTCGCCACCGTGGACCTCGTCGAGAACGGCTTCCCGTCCGGCGGCCCCCGCTACGACGGCCCGCGTCACTTCGACTACAAGCCGTCGCGCACGGAGGACATGAAGGGCGTCTGGGACTCGGCCGCCGCGAACATGTCCACCTACCTGCTGCTCAAGGAGCGCGCGCAGGCGTTCCGGGCCGACCCCGAGGTGCAGGCCGCACTCGAGGAGTCCGGTGTGCTCGAGCTGTCGCAGCCGACGCTGGCCGAGGGCGAGACCCTGGCCGACCTGCTGAACGACACCTCCGCCTACGAGGACCTCGACGTCGATGCCGTCGCCGAGCGGGGCTTCGGCTTCGTGCGCCTCAACCAGCTGGCCCTCGAGCACGCCCTCGGCGCCCGCTGACCCCAGCTCACCGGCGCCGCCCGCCCCGCGCGGGCGGCGCCCCCATTCCTTCCCGCGTCCGGGCAGAGCATCCCTCTGCTCGGACGTCGCGGGTTCACCTGGAGGTAGCTCATGGCACTCGTCGCCGGCATCGACTCGTCGACGCAGTCCTGCAAGGTCGTCGTGCGCGACGCCGACACCGGCGCGCTGGTGCGCACGGGACGCGCGTCGCACCCGGACGGCACGGAGGTCGCGCCCTGGTACTGGTGGGACGCCCTCCAGTCCGCGATCGTCGGCGCGGGGGGTCTCGACGACGTCGACGCGATCTCCGTCGGCGGTCAGCAGCACGGGATGGTCGCGCTCGACGCGGACGGCGAGGTGGTCCGCGACGCGCTCCTGTGGAACGACACCCGCTCCGCGCCCGCCGCGCTGGACCTCATCGAGGAGCTCGGCGGACCGCAGGCGTGGGCCGACGCCATCGGCTCGGTGCCCGTCGCCTCGCTGACCGTGACCAAGCTGCGCTGGCTGCGAGACGCCGAGCCGGAGAACGCCGCACGCGTCGCCGCGGTCGCCCTCCCCCACGACTGGTTGACCTGGCGCCTGGCCGGCGCGACCGGGCTCGACGCCCTGGTCACCGACCGGTCCGACGCCTCCGGCACCGGCTACTGGTCGCCCGCCACCGAGGACTACCGCCACGACCTGCTCGAGCTGGCGCTGGGCCACGACGCCCTCGTGCCGCGCGTGCTCGGTCCGTCGCAGGCCGGCCCCCGCTCCACGGGCGGCGCGATCCTCGGCCCCGGCGCCGGTGACAACGCGGCCGCGGCGCTGGCGCTCGGGCTCCTGCCCGGCGACGTCGCCGTGTCCATCGGCACCTCCGGGGTGGTCTCAGCGATCGCCTCGACGGCCACCGCCGACGGCTCCGGCCTGGTCACCGGCTTCGCCGACGCCACGGGCGCCTTCCTGCCGCTCGCGTGCACCCTGAACGCGTCGCGCGTGCTCGACGCGGCCGCCCGGATGCTCGGCGTCGACCACGCCGGGCTGTCCGCCCTGGCCCTCTCCGCACCGGCGGGCGCCGACGGACTCGTCCTCGTGCCCTACCTGGAGGGCGAGCGCACCCCGAACAAGCCCGACGCCACGGGCGCCCTGCACGGCCTGCGGCTGGCCAACACCACGCCCGCGCACCTGGCTCGCGCGGCCGTCGAGGGCATGCTCTGCGCGCTCGCCGACGGCATCGACGCGCTGCGCGCCCAGGGGGTGGCCGTCGAGCGGCTGTTCCTCATCGGCGGCGGCGCGCAGTCGGCCGCCGTGCGTGAGATCGCCCCGTCGGTGCTCGGCCTCGACGTGCTGGTCCCGACGCCCGGCGAGTACGTGGCGGACGGCGCGGCCCGCCAGGCCGCCTGGGTGCTCTCCGGCGGCGCGACCCCGCCGGCGTGGACCTCGGCCTCCGAGGCGACGGCGTACCGCGGCGACCCGGTCCCGCGGATCCGCGAGCAGTACGCCGCGGTGCGCGAGCTCACGGGGACGCGACCGGTCTGACCCGGACATGACGAGAGCCCGGTACGGGGGTACCGGGCTCTCGTCGTACGTGCGTGGTGTCAGTGGGCCGCGTCGTACGCGGCCTTGACCTCCGCCGAGATGCGGCCGCGCTCGGACACGTGGTGCCCGTGCTCCTTGGCCCACTCGCGGATCGCCTGCGCGTCGCCCGACGAGGAACGCCGCCCGCGTGCAGGCGTCGATCTCGTGGCGGAACGACCGCCGACCTTGCGTGCGTGCCCGACCCACTGGGCGAATGCGTCACGCAGCTCGCTCGCGTGACCGGAGGTCAGGTCGATCTCATAGGTGACGCCGTCGAGCCCGAACGTCACGGTCTCGTCTGCAGTTCCGCCGTCGATGTCATCGACCAGCAGGACCTGAACCTTCTGCGCCATTGCGTGCTCCATCTGACAGATGCGGGGAATGCTGTCGCGTTCACTATCGCATCGGCGCATTATGGCGTCAAACGGTCGGCGGGGATTCCTTCTTCATCGCGGCCAATTCTGCGTCACGCTCCGCGGCATCCATTCTGGCCATTGCCTGCCGTTCCGTTCGGTCCGCATTGACGAGCGCGCGGATGGCGAACCAGAACAACAGACCGACGCCGATCGACGGCAGGAGCGCCGCCAGGGCGGTGAGCAGCGGGTTCATGACTGCAACGGCTTCACCAGCGGGAACAGGATGGTCTCGCGAATACCCAGGCCGGTGAGCGCCATGAGCAACCGGTCGATCCCGAGCCCGATACCCCCCGCCGGCGGCAAGGCGTACTCCACGGCCATGAGAAAGTCCTCATCCACGCGCATCGCCTCGTCGTCGCCCGCCGCCGCCAGCAACGCCTGCGCCTCGAACCGGTTGCGCTGGATCACCGGGTCGACGAGCTCGGAATAGCCGGTCGCCAGCTCGAACCCGCGCACATAGAGGTCCCACTTCTCGACGACACCGGTGATGCTGCGGTGATCACGCACCAGCGGGCTGGTCTCCACCGGGAAATCACGCACGAATGTGGGCGCAAAGAGGTGGTCGCCCACCTGGTGCTCCCACAGCTGTTCCACCAGCTTGCCGTGGCTGAGCCGCTTCGGGTCGGTCTCGATGCCGAGCTTGTCGGCGTACACCTGCAGCGCGTCCAGCCCGGTCTGCGGCGTGATCTGTTCGCCCAGCGACTCCGACAGCGACCCGTACATGGTCAGCTCGGCCCACTCGCCGCCGAGCTCGTACTCCTCGCCGTCCGGCAGGACGACCACCGTGGTGCCGAGCACGTCCTGCGCCGCGGTCTGCACGAGGTCGCGCGTCAGGGCGGCCATCGTGTCGTAGTCGCCGTAGGACTCGTACGCCTCGAGCATGGCGAACTCCGGGGAGTGCGTGGAGTCGGCACCCTCGTTGCGGAAGTTCCGGTTGATCTCGAAGACCCGCTCGATGCCGCCCACGAGCGCCCGCTTGAGGAAGAGCTCGGGTGCGATCCGCATGTACAGGTCCATGTCGAACGCGTTCATGTGCGTGATGAACGGCCGGGCGGACGCGCCGCCGGGCTGCGTCTGCAGCATCGGCGTCTCGATCTCGATGAAGTCGCGGCGGTGGAAGTTGTCGCGCAGCGAGCGCATGAGCGCCGGGCGCTGGCGGGCGGTCACGCGCGCCGCCGGTCGCACGATGAGGTCGACGTACCGCTGCCGGACCCGCGCCTCCTCGGACAGCTCCACACCCTCGTAGAGGTTGGGCAGCGGGCGCAGCGACTTGGCCGCCATCTGCCATTCGTCGGCGAACACCGACAGCTCGCCGCGGCGGGACGCGATCACGCGACCGTGCACGAACAGGTGGTCGCCCAGGTCGACGTCGGTCTTGAACGCCGCGAGCCGCTCCTCCCCGACGGCCGCCAGGCTGAACATGGCCTGCAGCCGGTTGCCCTCGCCGTCCTGCAGCGTGGCGAAGCAGAGCTTCCCGCCGATCCGGATGAACACGACGCGACCGGCGACGCCGACCTCGTCGTCCGTCTCCTGGCCCGGCTCGAGGTCCGGGTGCTCCGCGCGGACCTGCGCGATCGTGTGCGTGCGCGGCACGCCGACCGGGTACGCCTCGTCGCCGGCGGCGAGCAGCCGGTCCCGCTTCTCGCGCCGCAC
Source organism: Cellulomonas sp. Root137 (assembly GCF_001426725.1). Lineage (NCBI taxonomy): Bacteria > Bacillati > Actinomycetota > Actinomycetes > Micrococcales > Cellulomonadaceae > Cellulomonas > Cellulomonas sp. Root137. Next base: position 143,525 of record NZ_LMFG01000001.1, read on the forward strand.
CCGGAGCTGCTCGGGGGCGTCGTCGGGTGCAGGGGTGCTCTGGGGCGTCGCGCTCACCGGGCGATCTTACCGGCGCACGTCCGACCGCCCCGCGCGCATCACGCCGTCCGGAGCGGCTCCAGGTCCAGCGCCAGGTCGAGGATCGGCGACGAGTGCGTGAGCCCGCCCACCGACAGGTAGTCGACCCCCGTCGCCGCCACCTCCCGCGCGCGGTCGAGCGTAAGGTTGCCGGTGGCCTCGAGCTCCACGCGGCCGGTCGCCAGCTCGCCCCCGCGCACCGCCGACACGACCTCCGCCAGCAGCTGCGTGGGCATGTTGTCGAGCAGCAGGAACCGCGCGCCGGCGTCGACCGCCTCCAGGGCCTGCGCGAGGGTGTCCGCCTCCACCTGGATGGTCACGTCGGGGAAGCGTTCCCGGACGGCCGCGACCGCCGCTGCGACGGAGCCGGCGGCGACCACGTGGTTGTCCTTGACCATCGCGACGTCGTACAGACCCATGCGCTTGTTGGTGCCGCCGCCGCAGCGCACCGCGTACTTCTCCAGCGCGCGCAGGCCGGGGGTCGTCTTGCGGGTGTCGAGCACCTGGGCTCCCGTGCCGTCGAGGGCGTCGGCCCAGCGACGGGTGTGGGTGGCGACGCCGGACGCGCGCGAGGCGAGGTTCAGCAGGGTGCGCTCGGCGACGAGGAGCACCTGCACGGGGCCGCGCAGGACGGCGAGCACGTCACCGCGTGCCACCCGGGTGCCGTCCGGCACGCGCTGGTCCACCGACGGCACCGCCAGGCCGAGCCGGGCGGCGACCTGACCGACCACCTCGGGCACCACCACCAGCCCGGCGACGACGCCGTCCTGCCGGGCCACGAGGTCCGCGGCGCCCACCAGGTCCGGCGGGATCGTCGACTGCGTGGTGACGTCCCGGCCGGGTTCCGGGCCGAGGTCCTCGTCGAGGGCGATCGCCACGGTCCGGGCGAGCCAGGCGGGGTCGAGTGCGGTCATGGCGTCAGCCGATCTGTGCGCGTCGGGAGACCAGGTCGCCGTCGGCGTCGAGCGACAGCTCCAGCCGGACCTGCCAGGCCTGCGCCGTGTCGGGGAAGTCGCTGCGCGCGTGGCCGCCGCGGCTCTCCTCGCGCTCGAGCGCGGCCGCGGTCAGCACGGTGGCCACCTGGTGCACGTTGGTCGTCTCCCACTCGGCCACCTGCGGCGCCGCCAGCCGCCGGCCCTCGTCGGTCCGGAGGTGCGCGTCCGTGGGCACCGCCGCGAGCTGGGCGACCGCGCGCCGCAGCCCGTCGCCCGAGCGGAGCGGGCCCGGCCCGTCCGACGCGATCCGCTGCACCCGCGCGCGGGACGCCGCGGCGACGAGCGCCTCCGCACCAGGGCGGGGAACCGGGGTGAGCGGCGGGAGCGCGCCCTGGTGCACCTGGGCGGCGATGTGCCGGGCGGCGCGCGTGGCGAACACCAGGCCCTCGAGCAGCGAGTTCGACGCGAGCCGGTTGGCGCCGTGCACCCCGGTGCAGGCCACCTCGCCGACCGCGTACAGGCCGGGCAGGCTGGTCCGCCCCACCAGGTCCGTGACGACGCCCCCCGAGTGATAGTGCTGGGCGGGGGCGACGGGGACCAGGTCGGTGGTCATGTCGATGCCGTGCTCGAGCAGGCGCTCGTTGATCGTCGGGAACCGCGAACGCAGGAAGGCGTCGCCGAGGTGCCGGGCGTCGAGCCAGACGTGGTCGGACCCGGTCTCCGTCATCCGTCGCACGATCGCGTGCGCGACGACGTCCCGAGGGGCGAGCTCGGCCATCGGGTGCACGTCGGGCATGAACCGCACGCCGTCGGTGTCCAGGAGCAGCGCGCCCTCGCCGCGCACGGCCTCGGAGACGAGCGTCAGCTGACCCTTCACGCCCGAGCCGAGCCAGAGCACCGTGGGGTGGAACTGCACGAACTCGACGTCGCCCAGCACGGCACCCGCGCGCAGCGCCGCGGCGATCCCGTCGCCGGTCGCCTGCGCGGGGTTGGTCGAGGAGCGGTAGACCTGGCCGATGCCGCCGGTCGCCAGCACGACCGCGCGGCCCAGGGCGGCGCCGACGCCGTCGCGCTGCCCCTCCCCGATCACGTGCAGGGTCACGCCGCACGCGCGCCCGGGGGTGCCGTCCGGTCCCGGCGGACCCGTGAGCACGTCGAGCACGAGCGCGTGCTCGATGACCTCGATGCCCGGGTCCTCGCGCACAGCCTCGATCTGCGCGACCAGCGCGCGGGAGATCTCCGCCCCCGTGGCGTCGCCGCCCGCGTGCGCGATCCGGTCGGCGTGGTGCCCGCCCTCGCGCGTGAGCGAGATGCTGCCGTCGGAGGTGGTGTCGAACACCGCGCCGCGCGCGACGAGCTCGCGGACCCGCGCAGGGCCCTCGGTGACCAGCACCTCGACCGCGCGCGGGTCGCACAGGCCCGCACCGGCGACGAGCGTGTCCTGCAGGTGCGCCGACGGCGAGTCCGAGGGGTCCAGAGCGGCGGCGATGCCGCCCTGCGCCCACACGGTGGACCCCGACGCGAGAATGTCCTTGGTGACCAGCAGGACGCGGGGCACGCGGGTGCGCAGCTCGAGCGCGGCGGTCAGGCCGGCGATGCCGGAGCCGACGACGACAGCGTCGGCCTCCACCGTCCAGCCGGGTTCGGGCGCGGCGAGGCGGGTGGCGAGGCGGGTCACCGCCCGACCATCGCACGTCCCTGCGCGAACGGCACACCGCTCGGTGCCAGCCCGGACCAGCCGTCCGGGACCTGGCCGGGGTCGTCCCCGACCTCGACGACCCGGTTCTGGGCGTCCACGAGCACCACGTGCGGCTCGTAGGTGCGGGCCTCGGCGTCGGACAGCTGCCCGTACGCGATGAGGATGACGACGTCCCCCGGGTGCACCAGGTGGGCGGCCGCGCCGTTGATGCAGACCTGCCCGGAGCCCGGCTCCCCCGCGATGGCGTAGGTGGTCAGCCGCGCGCCGCTGGTGACGTCCACGACGTCCACCTGCTGGCCGGGCAGCACGTCCGCCGCCGCGAGCAGGTCCGCGTCGACCGTGATCGACCCGACGTAGTGCAGGTCGGCCTGCGTGACGGTGGCGCGGTGGATCTTGCCGGTCATCATCGTGCGCACCAGGGAGGTCACGCGCCCACCTGCACGACCGCGTTGTCGATGAGCCGCGTCGTCCCGACCGTCGCCGCGACGAGCAGCAGGGCCTCGCCGGCGAAGTCCGTGGGCACCTCGGCGAAGGTCACCGGATCGACGAGGGCGACGTAGTCGACGTCGGTCTGCTTCAGGGCCAGCCGGGCACCCGCGCGGATCTCGTCGGCGGACCCCCGGGCGCGCAGCGCTCGGGACAGGCCGAGGGCGCGACGGCGCTCGTCGTCGCTCAGGTAGGCGTTGCGGCTGGACAGGGCGATGCCGTCCTCGTCGCGCACGATCGGCGCCCCGACCACCGTGACCGGCACGTCGAGGTCCCGGACCATCCGGCGCACCGCGGCCAGCTGCTGCGCGTCCTTGGCACCGAACAGCGCGACCTCCGGGCGCGTCAGGTGCAGGAGCTTGAGCACCACCGTGAGCACGCCGTCGAGGTGGCCGGGCCGGCTCACGCCCTCCAGCACGTCCCCGATCGACCCGGCGCTCACGCGCACGATCGGGTCGCCGTCCGGGTACACGACGGAGGGGCCGGGCGCGAAGACGATGTCGTCGGGGCCGAGCAGGCCGGGCCCGGACAGCAGCGCGAGGTCGCGGTGCAGGTCACGCGGGTACCGGGAGAGGTCCTCCGACGGCGAGAACTGCAGCGGGTTGACGAAGATCGTCACGACGACGGCGTCCGCGAGCTCGCGTGCGCGGGACACCAGCGAGAGGTGGCCGGCGTGCAGGGCGCCCATGGTCATGACGACCGCCCGGCGGTAGGGCCGGGCGGTGTGCGCGGTGCCCGCGTGCCCCTCGGTGCGGGGCACGGCCTGCACGTCCTGCACGGCGAGCGCCGCCGCCAGCTCCTCGCGCGTGTGCACGAGGGTGGGCGTCGTGGTCTGCGTGGTCATACGTCCTCCTGCGGGTCCGGCCCGTCGTCCACCTGCAACGTCCCGGCGTCCTCGTTGATGCCGTCCAGCAGCTCCTGTGCCGCGGCCGACGAGATCAGGCCGGCCGCCAGCGCGCGACCGGTCGCCGAGCGCGCCAGGGCACGGTATCCCGCGACGACGTCGACCGCTCCCGTGGAGGCGGCGAACGTGGTCAGGGCCACACCGTGCTCGCGGACCGTCCCCGCGTCCCCGCGCCGCACCGGACCGGTGAGCGCGGTGATGGCGCCGGGCCCGTCGGTCGACTCCGCGCGCAGGGCGCCGTCCAGCGCGGCCTCGAGCAGCGGTGTGAGCATGCGTCCCGGGTCCGCGACGCCTGCCGCCGCCAGCGCCTGGGCGGCCTGCGCGACGAGCACGACGAGGTGGTTCGCCCCGTGCGCGAGGGCCGCGTGGTAGAGCCCGCGGGCCTCCTCGGCGAGCACGACGGGCTCGCCGCCGATCTCCACGACGAGCGCCTGGCCGATCGGCAGGACCGGGCCCGGTGCGGTCACGGCGAACGAGCACCCGACCAGCCGGGACAGGTCGAGGGAGGTGCCCGTGAACGTCATCGCCGGGTGCAGCGCGAGCGGGATGACCCCCGCCGCGCGCGCCGGGGCGAGCACGTCGACGCCGAACCGCCCCGACGTGTGCACGACGATCTGGCCCACCTGCCACGCACCCAGGTCCGCCAGCCCGCGCACCAGGTCCGGGAGCGCGTCGTCGGGGACCGTGAGGAGCACCAGCTCGGAGCGGCGGACGACCTCGGGGATGTCGAGCACCGGGATGCCCGGCAGGAGGGTCGACGCGCGCTCGCGGGACGCCTCCGAGATCGCGGAGACCGCCACCACCGGATGACCGGCAGCACGCAGCGCGCTGCCCAGCACCGCGCCGACACGGCCGGTCCCGACGACCCCGACGCCGAGCCGGCCCGGGCGGTCCGCCGGGTCCGGTGGGGTCACGCGCCCGCTCCTGCCGGACCGGCCGTCGAGGGTGCATCGGTCTGCGCCTCGATCGGGGGCGTCGTCGTCGGCTCCGGGTCCGGGTCCGCCGGTGTCGGCGCACCGACGGCGCGCATCCACTGCTCCGGCGTGGCGGACGCGCGAGCGGTCCGCGCGCGCTCGGCCTGCTCGTCGAGCAGCGCTGCCGCGACTCCCGCGTCGAGGTGCTGGACGCTCGGGGCCACCGGTCCCGGCGTGGAGTGCAGGACGAACGACGCGAGCCCGAGCCGCCGCTGGAGCGGACCCTGCGCGAGCCCGAGCGACTGCGTGCGCTCGTGCGGCACCACGTCGACGCTGCGCCAGATGCGGCCGGACCGCGTCACCAGCGCGCGGTCGGTGACGCGCACACCGTGCCGCCGCCAGCCGACGGGGTCCACCCAGCGCGCGCGGCGCGGCGCGGCCGTGAACCCGCCGTCGGTGTCCTTGCCCGTCATCGCGGCCTCGACGAGCGCCGTCGGGTCGTCGACCCCCAGGTCCGGCAGGACGAGCCAGAGCGCGGTCATCGCCTCGCCGCGCGTGGCCACCGGGTGCAGCACGGTGTCCCGCTGCTGCTGGTCGCTCTGGCCGTAGCCCGCCACGTTGATCTCGACGCGCCACCAGTCGGGTCCGCGCCACAGCGGCCCCTGCCGCAGGCGGATGGCCTGCACGCGACCGGGCGGCACCGTCTGCGCGCGTGCCTCGGTCAGCCCGTGCCGCAGGCGGATGCCGTCGGGCGAGATCGCGGCGCGGAAGTTGGCGCCCTGGTTGATGCGGCTCCACACGTACGTGACCGCGCCGAACAGGGGCGCGACGAGCACGAACGCGGCGCTGATGTCCCGCGACGCGATGCTCAGCGCGATCGCGCCGGCGACGATCAGCAGCAGCGTCGGCACCGTGCCGGACCGCAGCGTGGCCTTGACCAGCCGGCCCATCGGCAGCTCGTACACCTGGCGCTCTGGGGCCACGTCGAACGGCTGCGGCGCCGCCGCGCCCGCGGTCGGCTGCTCGGCGTCGGCCACCTGCACCGCCCCTGGACGCTGCAGCCCCGCGGCGAGCGCGAGCAGCTCGGCACGCAGGGCCTCCGCCTCGGCCTCCCGCAGGAACGCGAGCGACACCGCGGACCCGCTGCCGCCGGCCACCTCGAGCTTCAGCTCGGCCAGCCCGACCAGCCGGGCGAGCAGCGGCTGCACCACGTCGACCGCCTGCAGCCGGTCGAGCCGCGCCTGGCGCTGCTGCCGGAACAGGATGCCGGTGCGCAGGTGGACGGCCTCGTCGGTGACCGCGAACCGGGTCACGCGCCACGCGACCGCGGAGTAGCCGAAGCCGATCAGACCGATCAGCAGGATGCCGCCGAGCAGCAGCAGGAACGCCCTGCCGTGCAGGAGGTCGATCGCCTGCTCGATGTTCTCGCCCACCTGGAACCAGCCGATGGCCAGCACCGCGACCAGGACCTTCCAGCCCTTGAGCGCCGGGGTGACGGGGTGCATCCGGCGCCAGCCGGCGACGTCCTCGACGCTCTCGACGTCCGGCGTGCCGGGTGCGTTGGGCGTGCCGGGTGCGTTGGGCGTGCCGGGTGCGTTGGGCGTGCCGGGTGCGCTGGTCACAGCCCCGCCAGCCGCGCCTCGCCGCGGGAGGCCATCCGGTCGCGCAGGCGCGCGGCCTCGTGCGGCGGCAGCCCCTCGATCGACGCGCTCGTGGCCGGGGACGCCGTGTGCAGCTGGACGGAGGCGATCCCGAACTTGCGCGCGAGCGGGCCCGCGTTGACGTCCACGTACTGCATGCGCCCGTACGGCACCACGACGAGCGAGCGGAACATGATGCCGCGGCGCACCAGCAGGTCGTCCGCGCGCTCCGCGTAGGCCATCGCGTTCACCTGGCGCGGCACCAACCACACGATCCACAGCGCCAGCAGCGCGACCACCGCGGGGAACACCCACAACCAGGCCTCGCCGACGAGCACCGCCATGAGGACGAGCAGGGCGAGGATCGGGGTCAGCACGATCGCCGTGACGGTCAGCCGCGCGCCGATGAGCCGCCGCGACACCGGCGTCCACGTGACGTCGGCGGGGTCGAACGGCTCGCGGGTGCTGCGCGGGTCAGCCGGGACGGCGTCGGAGGTCATGGGGTCATCATTCCACCTGGTCAGGTGGCGGTCGGGTCCGGTGCGGGGCGCTCGCGCGCGGCCTCGGTCCCCTCCTCGGGCGGCGGCACCCGGCAGAACCACTCGACGACGAGGCCGACCACCGCGAGCACCACGGCACCGCCCGCCGCGATCCCGGCCGCGACGGCCCGGCCGCCGTTGCCGGGCACGCCCAGGTCGCTGACCAGCGTGAGGACCTGGCCGCCGTACCAGCCGGCGAGCAGCGCGCCCGTGTAGCAGGACGCCTTGGCGAGCACGGCCGTGCGGGCGGCCCGGATGGGGTCCAGCGTCGGCCGCTTGCCGCGCAGGAACTGCCGCACGGCCCAGCCCATGGAGAACACGACCGCGGCGATGAGCAGCTCGACGGCCACCACCAGACCCGGCACGGACGGGAGCATGCCGCCGCGCCCGGCGACCGCGCGCAGCACGATCCACGTGACGGCGGCCCCGGCGACGGCGATGAGCAGGAGGGTCTGCCAGCGGGTGCGGTGCATCACGCGTCCAGGACCTCCGGGCCCGGTCGGGGGCCGGACGGGACGGCGGCGGTGTCGTTGCCCACCGCGGGGATCGGGGCGGTCAGCCAGTCCAGCGCCAGCCAGCGGACGCCGTCGCGGTCCGGTGCGGTCGCGGCCAGCGCGCCGACCGGTCCGCCGCCCAGACCCGGCAGCACCGCGTGCGGGGCCACCTGCGCCCACGGCTGCAGCACGAAAGCACGCTCGTGCGCGCGCGGGTGCGGGAGCTCGAGGTCGTCGGTCACGGCGAGCACCGAGCCGTACACCACGATGTCGATGTCCAGGGTGCGCGGCCCCCAGCGCTCGTGCCGCTCGCGTCCGTGCGCGTGCTCGATCGCCTGGGTCGCCCGCAGCAGCTCGCGCGGCGCGAGGGTGGTCGTGGCCAGCACGACGGCGTTGAGGTAGTCGGCCTGCTCGGGTCCGCCCACGGCCGAGGTGCGCGCGAGGGCCGAGACCTCGACGACCTCCACGCCGGGGGTGCCGGCCAGGTCGCTCACGGCCTCGCGCAGGGTCTCCTGCGCCGGACCGAGGTTCGCGCCGAGCGCCAGCACGATCTCCACCGGCCCGTCGGGCGCCTGGTCCAGAGCGTCCGTGACGAGCTCGCCGTCCACGACGGCGTCGGGGATCGTCTCCAGCTCCGTCGACCTCGTGTCGGGCCCGCCCACCGAGAGCTCCCCGGGAGCAGGGGCGACGACGGCGTCGGCCCACGCGCCGGCGGGGAGTGCCGCCGCGACCGCGGGGGCACCGGGCGCCGGGGTGACCGGGAAGGCGGCGGTGGACGTGGGGACGGGCCGGGAGACCGGCTCCGCCGCCGTCGGGCGCGGGACGTAGGGCTCGGCGGCCGGGAGCTTGGTGCGGTCGCGGTGGATGGCGACGACCACGTCCCCGAACGGCACCTGGATGGGCGCGTGGGGCTTGTGCACGGCGACGTCGACGGCGTGCACCACCCCGGAGGCGAGGACGGTCGCGGCGATCCGCTCGGCCACGGTCTCGATGAGGTCGACCGGCTCCCCGGACAGCACGGCCGCCACCTGCTCGGCCAGCGCGCCGTAGTCGAGCGTGTGCGCGAGGTCGTCGCGCGCCGCGGCACGCCGGGTGTCGAGGTGCACGACGACGTCCGCGACGAACGTCTGCCCCTCGCGCCGCTCGTGCTCGAACACGCCGTGGTACCCGAGGGCGGTGATGCCCGTGAGCCTGATCTGGTCGAGCCGACGCCCGCTGGCGTCCAGCGCGTCCGGTCGGCTCTCGTCGTTCGTGGTCACCGCGTGCTCCCTCCGGTTCTCGCGTCCTCGTCGACGGCCAGCTCGTCGTCGTCGCCGGGTCCCGCACCGGCACCCGTGCCGGTCGCACCCTGCCACGCCGCCGCCACCCGCACCGCGTCGGCCGAGCCTGCCACCTCGTGCACCCGCACGCACCAGGCCCCCGCGGCCGCGGCCAGCGCGGTCACCGCCGCCGTCGCACGGTCCCGCGCGAGCGGCGGCGCCGGCTCCTCGTCCCTACCCGCCAGCAGGTGGCCGAGGAAGCGCTTGCGGCTCGCGCCGACCAGCACAGGGAAGCCGTCGGCCACCAGCTCGGGCAGCCGCGCCAGCAGGGGCCAGTTGCTGCTCCCCGCCTTCGCGAACCCGAGGCCGGGGTCGAGCACCACCTGGTCGTCGTGCACCCCCGCGGCGCGCAGCGCGTCCACGCGGGCGGCGAGCTCGCGGCGCACGTCGGTCACCACGTCGTCGTAGTCGTCGAGGTCGTCCATCACGTCGGCGTGGCCGCGCCAGTGCATCGCCACGTAGACCACGCCGGTGTCGGCGACCGCGGAGTACATCGCGTCGTCGGCCAGGCCGCCCGAGACGTCGTTGACGATCGCGGCACCGCGACCGACGGCCGCGCGGGCGACCACCGCGCGGGTGGTGTCCACGCTCACCGTCGCACCGCGGTCCACCAGCTCCTCGACCACCGGCAGCACCCGGGCCAGCTCGTCCTCGACCGCGACGCGGCGCGACCCCGGCCGGGTCGACTCGCCGCCGACGTCCAGCAGGTCCGCGCCCTGCTCCAGCAGCTCGAGACCGTGGGCCACCGCGGCACCCGGGGTGAACCACCGGCCGCCGTCGGAGAAGGAGTCCGGGGTGACGTTGACGACACCCATCACGAGCGTCCGTCCGAGGTCGTGCAACCGTGCCGGCAGCGGTGCCGGACGGGAGGAGCCTGGGCCTGTCACGGTGCGAGCCTAGGGTCTGCCGGGCGTCAGCGGCCGAGCACGAGGCTCATGGCCTCCGCGCGAGTGGCGACGTCACGCATCTGCCCGCGCACCGCCGACGTGACCGTGCGCGACCCGGGCTTGCGGACGCCGCGCATCGACATGCACAGGTGCTCGCACTCGACCACGACGAGCACGCCGCGCGGCTGCAGCTCGGCGACGAGCGCGTCGGCGATCTGCGAGGTGAGCCGCTCCTGCACCTGGGGGCGCCGCGCGTACACGTCGACCAGGCGCGCGAGCTTGCTCAGCCCGGTGATGCGGCCGTCGGTGCCCGGGATGTAGCCGACGTGCGCGACGCCGTGGAACGGCACGAGGTGGTGCTCGCAGGTGGAGTACACCTCGATGTCCTTGACCAGCACCATCTCCTCGTGACCGATGTCGAAGGTGGTGGTCAGGACGTCACCGGGCTCCTGGTAGAGGCCCGCGAAGATCTCCCGGTACGCCCGCGCGACCCGCGCCGGGGTCTCCCGCAGCCCCTCGCGGTCGGGGTTCTCCCCCACCGCCACGAGCAGCTCGCGGATGGCGGCCTCGACGCGGTCCTGGTCGTACTCGCCCACTGCCGCGCCCGTGAACGTCACCGGGCCGATGTCGGACACCTGCTCCTGGGCCATCGTCGCGACCTACGCGTCCGGCGTCTGCGACGGCGGGACCTCGATGACCTGCTCCGTCGGGTGACCGAAGGCCGCGGCGGCCTCGTCCTCGGGGATGACCGGGTGCCCGTTCTGGGCGGCCTTCTCGGAGGCGGTCATGACCGGGGGCCGGTCGGACACCGCGCGCTGCTCGCTGGACAACCAGACCTGGCGCGGCGGGCGCTTGGTGATCGGCGCGAAGACCGTCGCCAGCTGCTCCTGGTTGAGCGTCTCCTTCTCGAGGAGCTCCAGCACCAGGGCGTCGAGCACGTCGCGGTACTCGACCAGGATCTCCCAGGCCTCGTCGTGCGCCCGCTCGATCAGGGAACGCACCTCGATGTCGATCGACGCCGCGATGTCCTCCGAGTAGTCCCGCCCGTGACCCATGTCGCGACCCATGAACACCTCGCCGGAGGCCTGGCCGAGCTGGATCGCGCCGAGCCTGGCGCTCATCCCGAACTGCGTGACCATCTTGCGGGCCGTCGCCGACGCCTTCTCGATGTCGTTGCTGGCCCCGGTGGTCGGGTCGTGGAACACCAGCTCCTCGGCGACGCGACCACCCATGGCATAGGCCAGGGTGTCCAGCAGCTCGTTGCGGGTGGTCGAGTACTTGTCCTCGGTGGGCATGACCATCGTGTACCCGAGCGCGCGACCGCGCGGCAGGATCGTCACCTTGGTGACCGGGTCGGTGTACCGCAGCGCCGCCGCGACGATGGCGTGGCCACCCTCGTGGTACGCGGTGATCTTGATCTCCTTGGAGTTCATGATCCGCGTGCGCTTCTGCGGCCCCGCGATGACGCGGTCGATCGCCTCGTCCAGCGTGTGGTCGGTGATCGTCTGCTGGCCCGTGCGAGCGGTGAGCAGCGCGGCCTCGTTGAGCACGTTGGCCAGGTCGGCGCCCGTGAACCCGGGGGTCCGGCGCGCGACGACGTTCAGGTCGACGTGCGGCGCCATCGGCTTGCCCTGGGAGTGCACCGCGAGGATCCGCTCGCGGCCCTTGAGGTCCGGCGGGTCCACGGCGACCTGACGGTCGAAGCGGCCGGGACGCAGCAGGGCGGGGTCGAGGATGTCGGGCCGGTTGGTGGCCGCGATGAGGATGACGTTCGCGTTGACGTCGAACCCGTCCATCTCGACGAGCATCTGGTTGAGCGTCTGCTCGCGCTCGTCGTGCCCGCCACCCATGCCGGCGCCACGGTGACGGCCGACGGCGTCGATCTCGTCGATGAAGATGATCGCCGGGGCGTTCTCCTTGGCCTGGTTGAACAGGTCACGGACACGGCTGGCGCCGACGCCGACGAACATCTCGACGAAGTCCGAGCCGGAGATCGAGTAGAACGGCACACCGGCCTCGCCGGCGACCGCGCGGGCGAGCAGGGTCTTGCCGGTCCCGGGCGGGCCGTACAGCAGCACGCCCTTGGGGATCTTGGCGCCGACGGCCTGGAACTTGGCCGGCTCCGCGAGGAACTCCTTGATCTCCTGGAGCTCCTCGACCGCCTCGTCGACACCCGCGACGTCCGAGAACGTGACCTGCGGGGACTCCTTGTTGACCAGCTTGGCCTTCGACTTGCCGAAGCTCATGACGCGCGAGCCGCCGCCCTGCATGTTCGACATCAGGAACCAGAAGATCCCCAGGATGATGATCAGCGGCAGGATGAAGCTGAGGATGCTGGCCCACCACGACGTCTGCGGGACGACCGAGGTGTAGCCCTTCTCCATGTCCGCCTCCGCGATGGCGGTGACGACGGACTCGCCCTGCGGGACCACGTAGTTGAACTGGACCAGCTTGCCCAGGTTGTCGTCGCCCTTGGTGAAGTCCTCCGTGAGGGTCAGGTCGACGCGCTGGACGCCCTCGGTGATCTTCGCCTGCTCGACCTTGCCGTCCGCGATGAGCGTGAGGCCGTCCGACGTGTCGATCTTGCTGATCTTCGGGGCCGCGAGCGTGGACGCGCCGATGTACAGCAGGATCACGGCGATGACGACCCACAGGATGGGGCCACGGGCTAGTCGCTTGACGTTCATGGGCGATCGGGGCAGAGCCCCTCAACCTCCGCTCGCGGGACAGGTGGCCTCGAAGTTACACGGGGAACCTGGGCGGGACCGACCGTGTTCACCGAGGGCGCACTCGACCTCAGGCGCCGTAGACGTGCGGAGCGAGCGTGCCGACGAACGGCAGGTTCCGGTACTTCTCCGCGTAGTCCAGGCCGTAGCCGACGACGAACTCGTTCGGGATGTCGAAGCCGACGTAGCGCACGTCGACGTCGACCTTGGACGCCTCGGGCTTGCGCAGCATCGTCGCGATCTCGACGGTGGCCGGCCCGCGCGAGCGCAGGTTGGACAGCAGCCAGGAGAGCGTCAGGCCCGAGTCGATGATGTCCTCGACGATGAGCACGTGCCGGCCGGTGAGGTCGGCGTCGAGGTCCTTGAGGATCCGCACGACGCCCGACGACTTGGTGCCGGAGCCGTACGACGAGACCGCCATCCAGTCCATCTGCACGGTCGAGTGCAACCGGCGGGCGAGGTCCGCCATCACCATGACCGCACCCTTGAGGACGCCCACGAGGAGCAGGTCCTTGCCCGCGTAGTCGGCGTCGATCTGCGCCGCGATCTCGTCGAGCCTCTGATGCAGCTGCTCCTCCGAGAGGAGAACCCGCTCGAGGTCGTCGCCCATGTCCGCAGGGTCCACCGAAGTCACTCCTCTTGATCCACCGCCCGTACCGGCGCTTCCCGCGGGGCGGGGGCCGGACCCAGGGCAAGCCTGCCACACGACCGACGGGCCGCGACCCCGCCCGGGAGGGCCACCGCGCCCTGCCCGTGCCAGTCCGTGACCAGCGCGTCGACCGCCAGCACGTGCACCCGCAGGAGCGCGCCGGCGGGGCTCCCGGCGGCGATCACGGCGGTCCGCAGCGCGCGGGTGCGCAGGGCCGGCGCCGCGGCCGCGAGCACGTCGACGTCGAGACCCCCGTCCACCGACGCCGCGTTCAGCAGGTCGGCGGCCAGCGCGTCCAGCAGGTCCGCGTCGTCGCGCAGCTGGGCCGCGGTGCGGGCGAGCGCCTCCGCCACGCCCGGGCCGAGCACCCGCTCGAGCGTCGGGAGCGCATCGCTGCGGACGCGGCTGCGCAGCGAGGCGTCGGCGTGGGTGCCGTCGTTGGTGGGGTCGTGCCAGGGCGCCAGGTGCTGCGCGGCGCAGGCGGCCAGGGTGTCGGTGCGGCGCAGTCCCAGCAGCGGGCGGCGGAACCGTCCGCGCGTCGGCGGCATCCCCGCGAGCGTCCGTGCTCCGGACCCGCGGGCCAGTCCCAGCAGCACGGTCTCGGCCTGGTCGTCGAGCGTGTGCCCGAGCAGGACGGCCGCGGCACCGAGGTCGTCGGCGGCACGCTCGAGCGCCGCGTACCGGGCGGCCCGCGCGGGCGCCTCTCCGTGGCCGTCCACCGCGACTCGGACCACGACGGCGTCGAGCCCGAGCCCGCGGCACGCCTGCGCCGCCTCGTCGGCCACCTGCGCCGAGCCGTCCTGGAGCCCGTGGTCGACGACGACGGCCTGCGCGCGCCACGTCGTGGTGGTGCGCCCGGCGAGGAACGCGACCCCCGCCGCGAGCGCGAGTGAGTCCGGTCCGCCGGAGCACGCGACAAGGACCAGCGCGTCCGGGGGCAGGTCGGCCAGCGAGGCGACGACCGCCGACCGCACCGCGGCCACCTCCCGGGCGGGACCGCTCACCCGTGCACCCGCCTCACCCACGCGCGCGGGTCGGAGATCTCCTGCGGCAGCGGCAGGCGCTCCGGCGACGTCCAGACCGCGTTCAGCCCCTCGATCCCGACGTCCTTGCGCACCGCCCGGACGAACGCGGCACCGTCGCGGTACTGCGCCAGCTTGGTGTCCAGGCCGAGCAGCCGGCGCAGCACGCGGTCGACGCCGCGGGCCTTCGCCGCCTCGTCGCGCCGGGCCTCGAACGCCTTGCGGATCTTGCGCACGCTGGGCACCACCCGCGGGCCGACCTCGTCCATCGCGACGTCCGCGTGCCCCTCGAGCAGGGCCATCACCGCGCCGACCTCCTCGAACACCTCCCGCTGGCGCGCGGACAGCAGGTCGAGGACCCCGGCGCCGTCGTCGGCACCGCCGGTCACCGCCCGCCCGACGGCCTGGAGCAGCTCGCCGACGCGCGGGACCAGGGACTTGTCGCCCGCCAGGTCGGTCATCAGCTCGGCCGCGCGGCTGCGCAGGTGGTCCGCGAGCCACGGTGCCGCGGCGAACTGCAGCGCGTGGGTCTGCTCGTGCAGGGCCACCCAGAGCCGGAAGTCGGACGGGTCCACCTTGAGCCGGCGCTCGTGGTGCAGCACGTTCGGCGCGACGAGGAGCAGCCGGCCGCGGCCGTCGTGGGACGTGAAGGGGTCGAACTGGCCGAGCACCTTCCCGGACAGGAGCGCCAGCACGCCGCCGACCTGCAGCGCGGCCGCCGAGCGGGTGGCCGACGACGGCGTCGTGGCGGCGAGCGGGCCGGTCATCGCGGCGAACACCTCGGCGTTGGCCAGGGCCCAGCGCGGACGGTCGACGACGAGCACCGTCGACACCAGCTCCGGCGGGGTCCCGTCCGCCGCCGTCAGTCCCGTGATCGCGCTCGCGTGCGCGGCCGCGCGGCCGGCGGCGTCGCGCAGGTCGTCCACGAGCGCGATCAGCTCCGCGCGGTCCGCCACAGGCCCCGGCGCGGCCAGCCGCCCGGCGATGCGGGCGGCGAGCTCCCAGTCGACCGGTCCTTCGGCGTTGTCCACCGGGTCAAACTAACCGCAGCCGCACCCGGACAACGTGGTGACGAACGAGTCGATGGCCGCGCGCGGGCCCCACTGGCCGCCGTCGGGCGTCGCGTCCGCCATGACGACGAACACCAGCTGGCGCCCGTCGGCGTCGAGCACCGTGCCCGCCAGCGACGTGACGTGCGGGAGGCTCCCGGTCTTCGCGCGGACCAGCCCGCGGGCCGTCGACTGGGTGTAGCGGTCGCTCAGGGTGCCGGTGAGCCCGGCGATCGGCATGCCCGTCGCGACGTCTCGCAGCACCCCGTGCGCGGGGTCGGTGGCCAGCCGCAGCAGGCCGACGAGCAGGTCGGGCGGGAGCACCGACCCCGCGCCGAGGCCCGAGGCGTCGGAGAGGCTGGCGCCCGTGGTGTCGACCCCGGCCACGGCGACCGCGTGCAGGACGGCGGTGGTGCCGCCCTCGAACGTGGCGGGCAGGCCCGCGTCGATGGCGACCAGCCGCGAGACGACCTCGGTGATCGCGTTGTCGGACGTGTCGAGGAAGTGGTGCACGATCCCGTCCAGCGGGGCCGACTGCACGATGCCGAGCTCGCGGGCGTTCTCCGGCATCTCCGACCGCCGCGGCGTCCCGTCGACCGTGATCCCCACCTCGGCCAGTCGCTGCGCGAACGTCTTGGCCGCGGCGAGCGACGGGTCCGCGTAGCGCGGGGGGTACTCACCGGGCGTGATCTTGGCGGTGTCGACGGCCAGCGGGGTGACCGGCGCGACGAAGCCCGCGGCGATGTCCGCCGGGTTCCACGTGGGGCTCAGCGTCGGACCGGAGAACAGGAAGTCGTCGAACCCGAGGCTCACCGTGGTGACGCCCTCGAGCTGCAGCGCCTTGGCCACCTGGGCGGCCAGGTCGGCCAGCCCGGCGTGCCCCTCGACCGCCGCCGGGTCGCCTGCACCGGCGGCGAGCATCATGTCCCCGCCGCCGACGAGCACGATGCTGCTGCCCGCGCCCCGCACGACCCTCGTCGGCAAGGTCACGTCCGGCCCGAGGGTGCTCAGCGCCGCGATGGCCGTCACCAGCTTGGCCGTCGATGCCGGCGTGCGGCCGGCGTCCGGCAGGTGCGCGCCGAGGACGTCCCCGGTCAGCTGGTCCGCGACGACCACCCCGACGCTCGTGCCCATGCGCGGGTCCTTGACCAGCCCGTCGACCAGCGCCTGCACGTTCGCCGCCACGGGTACCGGCGCCTGCGGGTCCAGGTCCGCGAGCGCGGAGCCGGTGTCGACCGGCTCGACCGCGCCCGGGGCGGTGGGGAACGGAAGGGGGTCCGGCGGCGGGTCCTCCAGCGTGACCATGCCCGGGACCACGTCGTACGCGTCCGCCGTCGCGTACGCCCCGCCGGCCAGCACCAGGACGAGGAAGCCCGTGCCGACGACTCTCGCCGCTGTGGTCATCGTCACCCCGCCCCGCTCGCTCCCCGGTGGGACGCCCCGTCCCGCGGTGCGTCAGACTACTGTCCGAGACAAGGGCGCCCCTGACACTCCGGCGCGCCGCATGACGACAAGTGTCGCGACCGCCGGCCGCGGACGTGGGGCGGAGGAGCACTGTGGAGTTCGACGTCACGATCGAGATCCCCAAGGGTCAGCGCAACAAGTACGAGGTGGACCACGCCACAGGGCGCATCCGCCTCGACCGGATGCTGTTCACCTCGACCCGGTACCCCGACGACTACGGCTTCATCGAGGGCACCCTCGGCGAGGACGGCGACCCGCTCGACGCCCTGGTGCTGCTCGAGGAGCCGACGTTCCCCGGCTGCCTGATCCGCGCCCGCGCGCTCGGGATGTTCCGCATGCGCGACGAGGCCGGCGGCGACGACAAGGTCCTGTGCGTGCCGACGGGCGACCAGCGCGCCGCGTGGAGGCAAGACATCGACGACGTGTCCGACTTCCACCGCCTGGAGATCCAGCACTTCTTCGAGGTCTACAAGGACCTGGAGCCGGGCAAGTCGGTCGAGGGGGCCCACTGGGTAGGCCGCTCGGAGGCAGAGGCGGAGATCGAGCGCAGCCGCCAGCGCGCCATCGACACCAACTACTACAGCCACTGAGGGCTGCCACCGCCCCACCCGCAACGTCCGCACTCCTGCAGGTTCCAACCCGCGGGAGTGCGGACGTTGTTGTTCTCCCCCTCGTCACGTCCGCACTCGTGTGGGCTCCAACCCGCGCGAGTGCGGACGTTGTCGAGCCGCCCTCCGGACGCTGCTCAGGGCTCCTTCGTCCACAGCTTTCGTCGCGCTCCACGACCTGGCTGGCGCGCGCCGGGAACCTGGGCGGATGGCAACGGGTCGTCAGCCGCGGGTGGAACGCCGTGAGCGCATCGCGGCTCACGCTGCTGAGCAAGCCGGACTGCTCACTCGCCCGCAGATCCGCAGCCTCGGAGTCACTGCCGCCCAGCTCGAGGCGGAGCTCGCCGCCGGCAGATGGCGATGCGTCGGCAGGAACACCGTCGTGGTCGCGTCGCCGCAGCCGAGCGACCGGGTCGACTGGTGGCTCGGCATTCTCGAGTGCGCTCCACGGGCTGCCACGGGTTCGCGCCCCCGAGCCGCCGTCGCCGGGCTCACGGCATTGATCGCGGCCGGGCTCTCGGGAATCGCCGACGACGGCCTCGTGCACATCGCCGCCCCGAAGTCGTCGCACCCGGTCCCACCGTCACCGGGCTTCCGCGTCCACGAGACGCGACGCTGGCGCGACGAGGACATCGTGACCGTGGGAGTCCCGCGAGCGAGGCCCGAGGTCGCGACCATCCAGGCGGCGCTGTGGGCGAGGACGGATCGGGAGGCGACCCTCCTGCTCGTCGCGACCGTGCAGCAACGACTGACGGCGATCGACCCTCTTGTCTCGGTGCTCGAGCGGGTGAAGCGGGATCGGAGACGCTCACTGCTCCGGAGCGTGCTGGTCGACGTCGCAGGCGGAGCCCACTCGCTCAACGAGCTCGACTTCGCCGCGCACTGCCGAGCACGTGGCCTGCCGGAACCTGACCGCCAGGTCGTGGTCTCCTCAGCGCGCGGCGACTCCTACCTCGACGTGCGCTGGCGGCGGTGGCGAGTGGTCGTCGAGGTGGACGGCGTCGGTCACCTCCAGCCAGACCGGTGGATCGACGACAGCCTCCGGCACAACGAGATCGCACTCGGGGGCGACACCGTGCTGCGGATCCCCAGCCTCGGCCTCCGCCTCGATCCTCATCGCCACCTGGATGCCGTGGAGCGCGCACTCCGCCAAGCGGGATGGGTTCCGTCCCCGGCGCGGCCCAGGGTGTGACAACGTCCGCACTCGAACGCCCCCGAGCAGGCACGAGTGAGGACATCCCCTGGGGGGAAGCAGAACGTCCGCACTCGGGAGGGCTCCAGCCCTATCGAGTGCGGACGTTGCGGAAGAGGAGGGCGGGTTACGGGCGGCCCGCGAAGGGCATCGTGTTGCCCCAGCGCATCTTGGTGGTGCGCAGGGGGTCGCCCGGCTTCGAGGCCTCCATGATCTGGCCGCCGCCGGCCCAGATGGCCACGTGGTAGATCGCGTCCGGGTTGTTGGCGTCGGTGGACCAGAAGACCAGGTCGCCGGGGCGCAGGTCGTTGTAGCTGATCTTGAGGACCTGCTTGTACTGGTCGCGCGTGGTGCGGGCGAGATTGACCCCCGCGGTGCGCCAGGCGCTCATCGACAGGCCGGAGCAGTCGTAGCCGTCGGGGCCGACGCCGCCCCAGATGTAGGGGAGGCCGGTCTTCGTCTGCGCCCAGGCCAGCGCTGCGGCACCGCCGGCCGCCGAGCCGCGCGACGTGCCCGTGCCGAGGCCGTACTTGGCGGGCGTCGGGGCGGGCGCGGGCGCCGGGGCCGGGGCGGGAGCCGGCGCTGGCGCCGGAGCGGGGTTGTTCGCCGCGGGCGGGGTCGTCGTCGCCGGAGGGGTCGTCGTGGCGGGCGGCGTCGTGGTGGCAGGCGGTGTCGTGGTGCCCGGCCTCGTCGCGACCGGGGTCGTGGTGGTGGGTGCCGTCGCGGCCGGAGCCGTGGCCACGGGACGCATCGCGGCGGCGCGGGCGGCGGCGTCCTCGCGGTCGCGGCGCTGCTGGTCGACGAAGTCCTGGCGGGCGCGCTCGACCTCGGCGCTGGTCTGGCGGGCGGCGGCGAGGGCGGTGATGAGGCTGTCGCGCTCGGTGGCTGCGGCGGTCAGGGCCGCCGCGGCGTCGTCCTTGGCCTGCTCGGCGCCGGCCAGGGCGTCGGCGGCGGCGGACTTCGCGGCCTTGGCCTCGTCGGCGGCCTCGGTGGCGCGGGCGGCGAGGGTGGTGGCGACCAGCTGCGTCGCCTTGTACTGCTGGACGGCCTCGTCGGCCTTGCCGCTGATGCGGTCGAGCGCGGTGGTCCGGCGCGCGACGTCCTGGAACCCGTCGGACGACAGGAGCGCCTGGAGCAGGTCGGTGGAGCCGCCGGAGCGGGCGAGCTCGCGGGCGATCGCGACGAGCTGGCGGCGGGCGTCCTCGGCCTTGCTGGACGCGTCCTCGGCCTGCGCGACGGCGTCCAGCGACGCCTGCTGTGCGGCGTCGGCGTCGACGACGGCCCGGTTGTAGGCCTCGCCGGCCTGCTGGACCTTGAGCTCGGCGGCGTCGGTCTCGGCGCTCAGCTGCGCGAGCCGGACCTCCATCGAGGCGACCGAGCGTTCCGCGGACTTCACCGCGCCCAGTGCCTGCTGGACGTCCTGCGCGGACGGCGGCGTCGGGTCGGCCAGGGCGCTGGACGCGCCGGCCGCGAGCAGAGCGGCGACGAGGGCTCCCGCGACGAGGGCCCTGCGTGTGCTCCTGCTGTGGCTCACCGTGTGCACTCCCCGACGTGGACGAACGGCTCTGGCAGCCGTTCCTCGAAGGACGCTACCTGCGAAAACCTCAGGAGAGAACACCTGTCACACCAGTCCCACGAGTCACATCCATGTGCTTTGGGACGAACCGGACGCGATCCGTGCGACATCACCCGTTCGCAGCAACGGACACCCAAAGATCCACATCCTGAGACGGCTGTTCCAACGACCGGACGGATCCGCCTACCCTCGGCCCATGTCCCGCCGAATGTGTCGCTGACCCAGCGCACGCTCGGCTGTGCCCGCGGGCAGGTCACCGTCACCAGACGACGGCCCTGACCCCGCCCGAGCCATGGCTCGATCCGTGCGCCACTCCCCCCTCCGCGGGACGGATGTCGGCTGCCCGAGGCCCTCCGCGGATCCGTGCACCACAGCAGATCCATCGACAGTCCATCGACAACGGAGCGCAGCACCATGAGCAACGAGAACTGGAACTTCGAGACCCGCCAGATCCACGCCGGCCAGGAGCCCGACCCGACGACGGGCGCCCGCGCGCTGCCGATCTACCAGACGACGTCGTTCGTCTTCCCGGACGCTCAGACGGCCGCCAAGCGGTTCGCGCTCGCCGAGCTCGGCCCCATCTACACGCGCATCAACAACCCCACGCAGGAGGTCGTCGAGAACCGGATCGCGTCGCTCGAGGGCGGCGTCGGCGCGCTGCTCGTCTCCTCGGGCCAGGCGGCCGAGACGCTCGCGATCCTCAACATCGCCGAGGCCGGCGACCACATCGTCGCCAGCCCGTCCCTGTACGGCGGCACGTACAACCTGCTGCACTACACGCTGCCCAAGCTCGGCATCGAGACGACGTTCGTCACGGACCCGCATGACGCGCAGGCGTGGAAGGACGCGGTCCGCCCGAACACCAAGCTGTTCTTCGCGGAGACGATCCCCAACCCGAAGGCCGACATCCTCGACATCGAGCTCGTCGCCGGGGTCGCGCACGAGTCGGGTGTCCCGCTGATCGTCGACAACACGGTCGCGACGCCCTACCTGATCAACCCGCTGCAGTGGGGCGCGGACATCGTCGTGCACTCCGCGACCAAGTACCTGGGCGGCCACGGCTCGGCGATCGGCGGCGTGATCGTCGACGGCGGCTCGTTCGACTTCGCGCAGCACCCGGAGCGGTTCCCCAACTACAACACCCCCGACCCGTCGTACAACGGCCTGGTGTTCGCGCGGGACCTCGGCGTCGGCGGGGCGTTCGGCGTCAACCTGGCGTTCATCCTCAAGGCGCGCGTGCAGCTGCTGCGTGACCTCGGCCCGGCGATCTCGCCGTTCAACGCGTTCCTCATCGCGCAGGGCATCGAGACGCTGTCGCTGCGGATCGAGCGGCACGTGCAGAACGCCGAGAAGGTGGCCGCCTGGCTGGAGGCGCGCGACGACGTCCTCTCGGTCCACTACGCGGGTCTCGAGTCGAGCCCGTGGCACGCCGCGCAGCTGAAGTACTCGCCGCGCGGCGCGGGCGCGGTGCTCGCGTTCGAGCTCGAGGGCGGGACCGACGCCGGCCAGGCGTTCGTCTCCGCGCTGGAGCTGCACTCCAACGTGGCGAACATCGGGGACGTGCGCTCGCTGGTCATCCACCCGGCGTCGACCACCCACAGCCAGCTGACCCCGGAGGAGCAGGCCCTCTCCGGTGTCACGCCCGGACTCGTCCGACTCGCGGTCGGCATCGAGCACATCGATGACATCCTGGCGGACCTGGACGCCGGCTTCCGCGCCGCGAAGGGTGCCTGACCGCGCATGAGCACGACGCCGCCGGGACCGCCGGAGCGCAGCACGCGCACCGGCGGTCCGGCGGCGCACCCCGAAGGGAAGCACGTGCCCGACCTGACCCTGTCCCCCGCCCGACCGCGCACCCTCGGGACACGCGCGCCCGAGACGGGGCGACCCCCGGTGCCCGTGAGCGCGGCCTGGCGCGACGGCGACCCCGTCGGGCGTCGGCAGTTCGCCGACCTCGGCCCGCTCAAGCTCGAGTCCGGCGGGCGCCTGCCGGCCGTGCGGCTGGCGTACGAGACGTGGGGCGAGCTGAACGAGGACGGCAGCAACGCGGTGCTGGTGCTGCACGCGCTGACCGGCGACTCGCACGTCACCGGCGAGGCGGGCGACGGGCACCCGACGCCCGGCTGGTGGTCGTCGATGGTGGGACCGGGTGCGCCGATCGACACGGACCGCTGGTTCGTCGTCGCGCCCAACGTCCTGGGCGGCTGCCAGGGCTCGACGGGCCCGGCCTCCCCGGGGCCGGACGGCCTGCCGTGGGGCAGCCGGTTCCCCCTGCTGACCGTGCGCGACCAGGTGGCCGCCGAGATCCGGCTCGCCGACCTGCTCGGCATCGACTCGTGGGCGCTGGTCATCGGCGCGTCGCTCGGCGGCCTGCGGGTGCTCGAGTGGGCGGCGAGCGCGCCCGAGCGCGTCGAGTCGATCGCCGCGATCGCGACGGCGGCGCAGACGTCCGGAGACCAGATCGCCGGCTTCCACACCCAGCTCGCCGCCATCCGCGCGGACCCGCACTACCGCGACGGCGACTACTACGACGCCGCCGACGGCGAGGGGCCGCACGTGGGCCTCGGGCTGGCCCGGCAGATCGCGCACCAGACGTACCGCAGCCCGCTCGAGCTGGACACCCGGTTCGGCCGCATCCCGCAGGGCGGCGAGGAGCCCTTGGAGGGCGGCCGGTTCGCCGTCCAGTCCTACCTGGACCACCACGGCGACAAGCTCAGCCGGCGGTTCGACGCCAACACCTACGTGGTGCTCACGCGCACGATGATCACGCACGACCTCGGTCGCGACCGGGGCGGGGTCAGCGCCGCGCTCGGCTCGGTCACCGCGCGGGCGCTGGTCATCGCCGTCGACTCCGACCGCCTGTTCCCGCCCGCGCAGTCCGAGCGGATCGCGGCGGGCATCCCCGGCGCCTCGCTGGAGACGATCCACTCCGACTACGGCCACGACGGCTTCCTCATCGAGGAGGACCTGGTGGGCGCGTACGTGCGCGAGTTCCTGGAGCAGGGCGCCGAACGGCGGTAGCCGGCGTCAGGCCCCGCTCGAGGCGGCCGCTTCGTCGCTGTCCGCCACGAGGTGCCGCGAGAGCACCGCGAGGAGGATCACGGTCGGGCCCGGCAGCCGCTCGGCACCGACGGTCATCTCCAGGTGCCGGCGCAGGAAGCCGCGCGGGTGGACCTCGAGCAGGACCGCGCCGTCCGCGTCGACCCACCGGAACGACCTGCTCAGCAGCCCGGCGGACTCCCAGCGGACCGCGCGCCCGTCCACGACACCGGACCGCCGACCGGTCCACCCCGCCCGGCCGACCTCGGCCACGGTGTGACCGGTCACCCCGTCGCGCGCCTCCATCGCTCCTCGCCGGTCACGAGTGAGGGTCCACGGCGCCCCGGCACTGCGCACCTCGTCCGTGCGCTTCGGCGGGCCGGGGGCGATCCGCGCCACCAGTCCCTGCGGCCCGACGACCTCGACGGAGCTCCGGCGGGAGGTCGCGGGCGTCGTCGACAGGGTGGAGCCGGGGGATGACCTACGGAGTCCCACGGAGCGAAGTCGACCGGCTCGGGCATCGGCCCATCCTGCCGGAACGCTCACCGGCGGCGGGGCGGAACGGGTGAGTTCCAGGACGGGGATGTGCGCCGGACCCGTGGGCGGCACGATGGGCACCATGCCCTCCGGAGAGCTCACCGACGTCCGCACCGCCCTGCACGACCAGTGGGACCGCCTGCGGTCGTGGGTCACGGACGTGGTCGACGACGACGTCGCCGACGCCCCCTCGGTCCTGGCCGGCTGGACGGTCGCCGAGCTGGTCGCGCACCTCGGACGCGCCATGGAGGCCCTCGCGGTGTGCGCCCCGCTGCCGGAGGGCACCGTCCCCCTGACGCTCGGCGAGTACCTCGGCACGTACGCCGACCGGGCCGCCGACATCGCGGAGACCACCCGCAAGCTCGCCGCCGAGATCTCGCACGACCCGCTGACCGAGGTGGACGTTCGGGCGCGGGCGGCCTTCGCGCAGCTGGACGCGCTCGGTCCGGACGACTGCGTGGTGCAGGCACGGCGGGGACCGGTGCTGCTCAGCACGATGGCGATGTCGCGCGTGATCGAGCTGGTCGTGCACGCGGACGACCTCGCGCGGTCGGTCCCGAGGGGGTCGGACCCCGTGGACCCCGGCGCCCTGCGGCTCGTCGCCGACGCGCTCCTGGAGATCGTCGTCGCGCGCGGGGGGTGGAGCCTGGAGGTCGCCGACGCCCGGAGATGGGTCCGCCTCGCCGCCGGCCGTGAGCCGTACGACGTCGACGCGCTGGCCGACGCCCTGCACCCGCGCTACACGTCGGACGGGGTCCCCGATCTCGGGCGGATGCTGCCGATCCTCTGACGACGCCGGATACGTTGGGCCCGTGATCGCCGCCTACGCCGCCCGCTTCTCGTCCGACGACCCCGTCAGTGGCCTCGAGGTGGGCGACCGGCCCGCCCCGGAGCCCCGCGAGAACTGGTCGGTGGTCGACGTCCGCGCCGCCGCGCTCAACCACCACGACGTCTGGACGCTCCGGGGCGTCGGCATCCGCGCCGAGCAGCTCCCGATGATCCTGGGCACCGACGCCGCCGGGGTCACCGCCGACGGGCGCGAGGTCGTGGTGCACGGCGTGATCGGAGGGGCCAGCGGGCACGGCGTGGGGGCCGACGAGCCGCGCAGCCTGCTGTCCGAGCGCTACCCCGGCACCCTCGCCGAGCAGGTCGCCGTGCCCACGTGGAACCTCGTCGACAAGCCGGCCGCGCTGTCGTTCGTCGAGGCCGCGTGCCTGCCGACCGCCTGGCTCACCGCGTACCGGATGCTCTTCCGGGCGGGCGGCGCGACGCCCGGGCAGCGGGTGCTCGTGCAGGGTGCCGGCGGCGGGCTGGCCTCGGCGGCGATCCTGCTCGGCGCCGCCGCGGGGCTCGAGATGATCGTGACGAGCCGGTCCGAGGACCGCCGCGAGCGGGCACTGTCGCTCGGCGCGGCCGCGGCCGTCGAACCCGGTGCCCGGGTGCCCCGCGTCGACATCGTGCTGGAGAGCGTCGGCAAGGCCACCTGGTCGCACTCGGTCCGCTCGGTGCGGCCGGGCGGGACGATCGTCGTCGCGGGTGCCACCAGCGGCGACGCCGAGCCCGCCGAGCTGACCCGGATCTTCTTCCAGGAGATCAGCGTGGTGGGCACGACGATGGGATCCCGCGACGACCTCCAGCACCTGCTCGCGTTCCTGGCGCGCACCGGCGTCCGCCCGCTGGTCGACTCGACGTTCGCGCTCGCCGACGCGCGGGACGCCGTCCGGCGCCTGTCGGACGGCGACCAGTTCGGGAAGATCGTCCTCGAGCCATGAGCGCACCGGGCGGCGAGTGGGTCGAGGACGTCCTCGGTCCCGACTACCACGTCCGCACGCTCGCCCTGCGCCCTGACGACGAGGGGGACGTGGTGGCCAGCCTGGTCCGCTACGCGCCGCCGACCACCGAACCGCTGCGCCCGTCGAGGGCGATCCTCTACGTGCACGGCTGGTCCGACTACTTCTTCCAGACCGGGCTCGCCGAGTACTGGCACGCGCGCGGCGCCGCGTTCTACGCCCTCGACCTGCGCAAGTACGGCCGCAGCCTGCGTCCCGGCCAGACACCGGGGTACGTCGACGACCTGGAGACCTACGACGAGGAGCTCGAGGCGGCGCTCGGCGTGATCACCACCGATCTCGGCGCGCGCGCCCGCGTGATGGTCATGGGCCACTCCACGGGCGGACTGGTCGCGGCGCTCTGGGCGCACCGCCACCCCGGCGAGCTCAGCGGGCTCGTGCTCAACAGCCCCTGGCTGGAGCTGCAGGGGTCGTCGGTGCTCCGGCACGTCAGCACCCCGGCGATCGCGCGCATCGCCCGGTTCCAGCCGAAGGCTCCCCTGCCGAACATCGACCCCGGCTACTACGCCCGGACGCTCAGCAGCGCGAGCGGCGGCGAGTGGACGTACGACACGGTCTGGCGGCCGACGCCCTCGTTCCCCGTCCGCGCCGGCTGGCTCCAGGCGATCATGGCCGGCCACGCGCGGGTGGCCCGGGGCCTGGCCGTCGAGCAGCCGATCCTCGTCCTCGCGTCCAGCCGGACCGTGATCAACCCGCGCTGGAGCGAGGAGATGCGCCACGCCGACGTGGTGCTCGACGTGGAGCTGGTGGTCCGCCGGGCGGTGCAGCTGGGCACGCACGTGACCGTCGTCCGGATCCGGGACGGGCTGCACGACCTGACCCTGTCGCCGTCGCCCGTGCGCAGGCGCCTCTACGCCGAGATCGACCGCTGGTCCGCTGCCTACGGGTGGAGCTGACCGGGAGTCAGGGACGCAGGATGCCGGTGGCCTCGGCGAGCGTCGGGCCGCCCTCGCCCAGGCGCCACGCGCGCCAGCCGTCGACCAGGTTCTCCGCAGCCACGGCCGCGGACGCCGCCTTGTCCGGGTCCGCGAACAGCTCGCCGGTCGGCAGCTCGATGAGGCCGTCTGTGCGGAGCATGGCGACGAGCCGCTGACCGCGGCGCGCCCGGACCCAGACGAGGGTGGTGATCGCGCGGCGGCTCTTCGCGAGCGTGGCGAGCTCCGGCATCGCGTTCAGGTCGTCGTCGGGGACCGCGTCCCGGACGGGGGCGATCTCCTCGGTCGGGGCCGGTGGAGCGGGCGGCGTCGGGGACGTGGGCGGCGCGGGCATCGGGATCATCGGGACCGCCGGCGTGGCCGGGGTCGACGGGAAGCTGGACGAGATCGGCAGCGGGGCGGACACCGGGACGAACGGGCGGGGGCCGGCCACCTCGTCCGTGCGGTCGCGCGGCGGCGTCCGCGGCACCACCTGGTCGGCGGCGGAGCGCAGGCCCACCACCGGGGTCAGCGTGGTCGGCGCCTCGTGCACGGTCGGCCGCGGCTTCTGGTCCGCGGTGGGCCGCGCCGGCTCGGGGGGCGGCACCCGCAGCGGGGTCGGAGCCGGCGGCGCCGGGGTGGCCGGGGGCGGGGTGACCGCGCGCAGCTCCCCCGTCGCCGGCGTGCGGACCGGCCCCACCTGGGGGACGTAGGGCTCGTACGGCGTGCCCGACGTGAAGCCCTCGCTCGACCGCACCAGGCGCAGCGCCGTGGGCTCGACGGAGCGCCGGGCGCCCTCGTGCGTGGCCAGCGGGGAGACGTCCAGCAGACGGCGGTCGTCGACGCCGCGCACCACGCCCACCTGGAGCACGTCGACGTGCCGGCCCGGACCGCGCAGGAAGCCGAGGGTGTCACCGGCCTCGGCGGCCACCTCGGAGCACAGCAGCACCAGCCGGACGCCCTCGCGACGGTTCGTCTGGACGCCGAACGCCGCCTGCTCACGGAACGCGGCGAAGTCGACGGCGAACCGGCTCGGGTCGGGGTGGTAGGCCCGCGCGAGGTCGGTGGTGGTCATGCGGGAGGCCGCACCGGCGTGCCGCAGGGCGGAGATGACGGCGTCGTCGTCGACGACCTGCACCACGTCGACCACCACGGGACGGCCGGTGGCGTCCAGGGCGAGCAGCTCCGGGAGGTCCGCGTGGTCGGGGGCACCCGTGCGGGAACGGACCGCGAAGAGGGGTTCACCGGCGATGGCGGCGAGGTGGTGCGTGAGGAGCGAGGCACACTCCTGCGCGAAGGAACCGGTCAGGGGCTGCATCGGCTGGACAAGGCGCGGTCGGCCCTCGTCGAGCTCGAAGATCGGCATCTGTCTGGCCTTCCGCGTCCCGTCGTGCGCCCGCGCACCCCGGCCGGCGCGCTCGCGACCACACTGTCCCACAGCGCGCTTTGCACGTCAGCCCGTCCGTCCGACGTCGTCGTCGGAGATCGGTCACATCACCCGGATGCGCCCGGTTTCCACCGTCCGGATCGTCCGATCGGTCGCGTTCGTCACCCGTTGGTGAGCGCGGCCTCGACCCGGTCGACCTTGCCCGTGAGCTCCCCCACGTGCCCCGGCCGGATGTCCGCCTTGAGCACCAGGCTGACCCGGTGACCGTGCCGGCCGACCGCCTCCGTGGCGCGCTTGACCACGTCCATCACCTCGTCCCACTCGCCCTCGAGCGTGGTGAACATGGCGTCGGTGCGGTTCGGCAGCCCGGACTCGCGGACGATGCGGACGGCATCGGCGACGGCGGCGGTCACGGACTCGCCCGCACCGAGCGGGGCGACGGAGAAGGCGACGAGCATGCGGCCCAGCGTGGTGCGCTCAGGCGAGGTTGTCCACCGCGCGGCGGGCCGGCAGGTGCGCGGCCAGGAGCTCCGCGAGGTGCACGCCCTGCACCCCGGCCAGCTGGTCCGCCTGCGTGCGGCACGAGAAGCCGTCGGCCAGGAAGACGTCCCCCGCGGCGGCGTCGCGCAGTGCGGGCAGGAGCGCGTTCTCCGCCACCGCGACCGACACGTCGTAGTGCCCCTTCTCCATGCCGAAGTTCCCGGCCAGCCCGCAGCAGCCCGCGAGCGCCGAGAACTGCGCTCCGGCGTCGGTGAGCAGCCGGCGGTCGGGCGTCCACGTCATCACCGAGTGGTGGTGGCAGTGCGGCTGCACGACGGCTGTGACGTCCGACAGGTCCGGCACCCGCCAGCGGTCGCCGGGGCCGATGGGGGCGGGCGCGGTGAGCAGCTCCGCCAGCGTGCGGGTCTCGCGGGCCACCGCGACCGCGCGCGGGTCGTCCGGGAGCAGGTCGCGCAGGTCGGAGCGCAGGACCGCCGTGCAGGACGGCTCGAGGCCGACGATCGGGATGCCGTTGACGGCGAACGGACCGAGCACGCCGAGCAGGTGGGTCAGCTGCTTCTTCGCTCCGTCCAGCTGCCCCGTGCTGATCCAGGTGAGACCGCAGCAGGCGTTGTCCTCGGGGACCAGCACCTCGTACCCGGCGTCGACGAGCACCGCGACGGCGGCCTGCGCCACGGACGGCGCGAGGGTGTCGGAGAACGAGTCGGTCCAGAGCACCACCTGCGGCTTGCGCGGACCGGTCGTCCCGCCGTGCTGGGTGCCCTTGCCGGGACGCCCGAGGAACCGGTCGCCGGGACGCGCACCTGCGCGGACCTTGCGCTCGGGGTGGTGCCGGCGCTCGCTCCCGCCGCCGGAGCGGACCAGCGTCACGCTCTCGCTCCCCGTGCCGCGCACCCAGGAACGGAACGGCCGGCGCGCGAACGTGACCATCTGCCGCCGGGTGTCCATGCCGCCGCCGGCCAGGATCACCTTGGCGACCGGCCGGGCGCCGAGCACCGCGTTGACCAGCGAGGACAGCCCTGGGACGCCGGTGATCAGCCGCGCCCAGCGGGGCAGCCAGCCGAGGGCGTAGTGCGACGCCGGACGCAGCTTGCCGCGGTACGTCCGGTGCAGGACCTCCGACTTGTACTGCGCCATGTCGACGCCGGCCGGGCAGTCCGACGAGCACGCCTTGCAGGACAGGCAGAGGTCGAGCGACTCGTGCACCTCGGGCGACGACCAGCCGCCGCTGACGAGCGTGCCGTTCGCCATCTCCTGCAGCACGCGCGCGCGGCCGCGGGTCGAGTCCTTCTCGTCCTTCGTCGCCAGGTAGGAGGGGCACATGAAGCCGCCGGTCGCGGTGCTGTCCGCGCGGCACTTGCCGACGCCGACGCAGCGGTGCAGCGCGGTGGTCAGGTCGCCCGCGTCGTGCGCGAACGAGAACCCGTGGTCGGCCAGCAGCGGTCGGGCGTGCGGCCGGCGCAGGTCGGCGTCGAGCGGGCGCGGCCGGACCAGCACGCCGGGGTTGAGCAGGTCGCGCGGGTCGAGGAGGTCCTTGAAGGCGCCGAACAGGTCGATCGTCTGCGCGGAGTACATGACCGGCAGCAGCTCCGAGCGGGCGCGGCCGTCCCCGTGCTCCCCGGAGAGCGATCCGCCGTGGCTCGCGACGAGGGCCGCGGCCTCCGTCATGAACGCGCGCAGCGGGTTGCCCGACCGCTCGAGCGGGATGTCGAGCCGCAGGTGCACGCAGCCGTCGCCGAAGTGCCCGTACGCCAGGCCGTCCACGGCGTGCGACGCCATGAGCGCCTCGAGCTCTCGCAGGTACGCGCCGAGCCGTTCGGGCGGCACGGCCGAGTCCTCGAACCCGGGCCAGGCCTGCTCGCCGGACGGGGTCCGACCACCCAGGCCGGCGCCGTCCTCCCGGATCCGCCACATCGCGGCCGCCTCGGGTCCGGGCGGGAAGAGGCCCACCGCGCTCGTCCCGGCGGAGGCCGCGAGCGCGTGGGCCCGGTCCAGCGCCTCGGTCAGGTCCGAGCCGCCGACCTCGACCATCAGCCACCCGCCGCCCTCGGGCAGGGGCGGCACCGCGGCGGCACCGCGCACGCGGCGGACCACGTCGACCAGCCGGGAGTCCATGCCCTCGATGGCCAGCGGTGCGTGCGCGAGCAGCGCGGGCACGGCGTCGGCGGCCGTCGGCATGTCCGGGTAGCCGAGCACCACCAGCACGGGCGCCGCGGCGATCGGCACCAGGCGGACCGTCGCGCCCAGGAGCGTCGCCACCGTGCCCTCCGTGCCGACCAGCGCCTTGGCCAGGTCGGTGCCCTTCTCGGGCAGCAGGTGCTCGAGGGAGTAGCCGGATACCTGCCGGCCGAAGCGGCCCAGCTCGGTCCGGATGACGTCGAGGTTCCCGCGGACGAGGGCGTCGAGACCCGGCACGACGTCGAGCGCACCCGCACCCGACCGCGCCTCGAACCGTCGTCCGGTCCCGTCCACCACGTCGAGCGCGAGCACGTTGTCCGCCGTGCGCCCGTACGCCACCGCGCGGGGGCCGCAGGCGTTGTTGCCGATCATCCCGCCGAGCGTCGCGCGCGCCTGCGTGGACGGGTCCGGCCCGAACCGCAGCCCGTGCGGGGCCGCCGCCTTCTGCAGGCTGGCCATGATGACGCCCGGCTCGACGCGGGCGGTCTGCGCCTCCGGGTCGATCTCGAGGATCCGGTTGACGTGCGTCGAGAAGTCGAGCACCACCCCGGTGCCCACCGCGTTCCCGGCCACCGAGGTCCCGCCGCCGCGCGCCGTCAGGGGGACGCCGAGCTCCCTGGTCACCGCGAGGGCCGCGAGCACATCGTCGGTGTCCCGCGGGAACGCGACGACCTGCGGGACCACGCGGTAGTTCGACGCGTCGGTGGAGTACTCGGCGCGGCGGCGCGTGCTGTCGTCGACCGCCCCGCGCAGGGCGGCCCGCAGCGCCTGCACCACGTCGGCGCTGTCGGATCGGCTCGGATCCCCTGCCACGGTCTCGGTCACGGCCACCACGGGGGCAGTCTCGCACCGGGGACCCGCTCCCCCGCACACGTCACCGAGGGATGGTCACGAGACAGGGACGTCCGAGGAAGTGAGCGCCAGGGCGACCACGTGCTCGGACGTCC
Source organism: Cellulomonas sp. Root137 (assembly GCF_001426725.1). Taxonomy (NCBI): domain Bacteria; kingdom Bacillati; phylum Actinomycetota; class Actinomycetes; order Micrococcales; family Cellulomonadaceae; genus Cellulomonas; species Cellulomonas sp. Root137. The sequence continues at coordinate 175,059 of NZ_LMFG01000001.1, forward strand.
TGGGTCCACGCGGTGCAGCGTCCGAGGAAGTGAGCGCCAGGGCGACCAGTTCCTCGGACGCTACGGAATGGGTCGGGTCAGGCGAGCGAGGCGTCCAGGGTGATCTCCGTGCCGGTCAGGGCCTTGCTCACCGGGCACGTCGCCTTGGCGTTCTCGGCGGCGGCCTGGAAGCCCGCGGCGTCCAGGCCCTCGACCTCACCGCGGACCGTCAGCGCGATCGTGGTGATGTGCAGCCCCCCGGCCGGGTCCGGGCGCAGCGTGACGTCGGCGCTGACCTCGAGGGCGACCGGGGTGCCCCCGGCCGCGGCGATGACTCCGGACAGCTGCATGGCGTAGCAGGACGTGTGCGCTGCTGCGATGAGCTCCTCCGGGCTCGTGGTGCCCCCGGCCTCCTCGGACGTCCGCTTGGGGAACGAGACGTCGAACGTGCCGGCCCCGGAGCTCGTGAGCTCGACCTGCCCGGCGCCCTCCATCAGGGTCCCGTTCCAGGCGGTGCGAGCGGTGCGCGTGGACATGGTGCTCCTTCGTGCTCGATCGGCCGGGCGGATGCCCGGGACCTCCACGCTAGACAGCCGGGCGGCTCAGCGCGCGCGCTCGAGGTGGGCGGTGACGATCTGCGGCGGAGCGCCGGCCTGCCGCAGCGCCCACGCCGCGCGTGCGTGCAGGGCGCGACGCTGGTCGGGCTCGAGCCCGTTGTACAGGGCGCCGCGCACGAGGTCGTGCCCGAACACCAGCCGGTCGCCGCGCGCGCGGACGACGCCCGCGGCCAGGCCGTGCCGCAGGGTGCGCCAGCAGTCGCCGACCGGGTCTCCGACGAGGGACGCCAGGTCGGCGATCACGAACGACGTGCCGAGCACGGACGCCTGCCCGAGCAGCGCGAGAACCTCAGGCCCGAGGTACTCGATGCGCCGCCGGACCACCTCGTCCAGGGGCGTCAGCCAGGCGACGCCCGTCGAGTCGAGGACCCCGTCGGTGACGACCAGGGCACCCGCGGCGCGAGCGGTCCGCACCACGTCCGCCACGAGCCGGGGATTGCCGCCCGTCGTCGCGAGCGTGCCGCGCAGCGACGGCCCCACCGGGCTGCCGACCAGGTTCTCGGCGAGCTCCACCGTGGCGCGCGCGTTCAGCGGCCGCAGCTCGAGGTAGCGGGCCCCCGCTCGCGTCCAGGCGGCGACCGCCGCCGCGAGCTCGGGGCGGTAGGGCACCGGACGCATCGTGAGCACGACGAGCGCCCGGGGCACCGCGCCCTCGTGCGCCAGCTGCAGGAGCACCTCGAGCGAGGGGGCGTCCGCCTCGTGCACGTCCTCGAGCACCAGGGCCCACGGGCGGCTGTCGCCGTGGCGGCGCAGCAGGGCGGCGAACAGCTCGGCCGCGCGGTCGTGGCGGGCGACGGACCGGACGGGGTCGGCGTAGATCGCGTCGAGCAGGTCGGTCAGCTCCGCCTCGACGGGACCGCGGCCGGCTCGGCCCGAGCGCACCAGCAGGGCGTCGGAGAGCAGGGCGAACGGCCAGTTGCGCAGCTCGCTCGCGCGGGCGGTGAGCAGCTCGACGTCCAGGAGCCGGGCCGAACCGCGCAGGGCATCGACCAGGCTCGTCTTGCCGACGCCCGCCTCACCCTCGAGCAGCACCGTCATGCCGACCCCGTCGGCGGCCGTCGACAACAGGTCGTCGAGGTCGTCGAGCTCGGCGGCCCGGCCGACCAGGGGCCACGTCCGCCCCGGCTCGGCCGCGGTGCTCATGCGCCCGATCGTAGGGCCGCGGTACCCGATCCGGGCCGGACGATCAGTCCGTGTACTCCCAGTGCCACGCCTCGGGCTTGCTGCCGCCGCTCTCCGCCCACGACGGGTGCGTCCAGTTCAGGGCCGGAGCGTTGGCCGTCATCCACCGGTACTGCTTGGTGCCGAAGGTCTCGATACCGCCGCCGAGGTCCACCGCCACACCCGTGCCGTGGTTGGACGTCCCGGGCGTCGCGCACAGGTAGCCCTTGGTGCGCTTGCACAGGACCTGGCCGGCGTAGGAGCGGTAGGAGTCGCTGATCGTGAGGTTCGTGCCGAACTTGGCACGGAAGGCGGCATTGAGGATGTCGAGCTGCTCGGCGGCGTCGCAGCGGAGCCGCACGGAGGAGTCGAAGCTCACGCCGCAGAGGGCGGAGTCCGGGATCTTGCCGTTGGAGTAGCCGAGGAGCGACTGCTTCCACGCGGCACGGGTGGCCGCCTCTGCCTCGGCGGCGGCCTGCGCGGCGGCGGCGGCGTCGGCAGCAGCCTGGGCGGCGGCAGCCGCAGCGGCGACGTCGGCAGCCTTCTTCGCCTCGGCGCTCTCCTTCGCGGTGGCGGTGGCGGTGGCGACGGCGGCGACGGCCTCCCGCAGCTCCGCGGTCGTCGCGTCCTCCTCGCCGGTGGTCGGCGGGATCGTCGGCACGGCGGCCGGCGTCTGCTCGAACACGGACGCGGGGTCGGGATCGGCGGCCGGGGTCGGGGTGCTCGTCGCGGCGGCGGCGGGCTCCTCCGCGGCGACGGAGGTGCCCTCCATGCCCGTGACCTCGTCGCGGTCGGCCGAGCGGGACGTCGCGGCCCCGCGGTCGACCTCGGCGGTCGCGACGGCGAGCAGCTCGTCGAGGTGCGCGGTCGCGGCCTCGAGGGCCTGGAGCTGCGAAGCGTCGATCGCGACCTGCGCCGCCTCCGCCTGGACCGACTGCGCGACCTGCATCGCGTCGGTGGCGACCTCGACCGCACCGGCCCGCGCCTGCTCGACCTGGGCGCTCGAGCTGGGGGCCGGGAGTGCGCCGATGAGCGCGCTCCCACCGTCACGGGCATTGGCCGACACGGCCACCATCGCGCACATGCTGAGGGCGAGCGCCGTGACCACGGCACCCTGGGCGAGGCGGGCAGGGTGGGCGACAGCACGCGCAGGCGCAGGGCGCGCCGCAGCGTGCCGGCCACTCGCTGGCCGACCTCGGAACGGAATCTTGTTACTCACGCGTAACACGTTAAGTTCTTCGGCCGGTCGCCCTTGACACTTGAGGCCTCAGGGCGGGGGAGATCTCGTGTGGATCTCGTCACGTCTCCGTCACACAATTCACAGGGACGGGCCGCTACGCTTTCGCCGTGCCCCCCGAACCACCCGCCACCCCGCCCCCATCGGCCACCCCGGTGCAGGGTCTCGACGACCTCTACGACATCGCCCGGCTGGCCGACCGGCTCGGGGTCGAGCACGCCACCATCCGGGTCTGGCTGTCCCGCAAGGTGCCGTGGCTGCCGCAGCCCGACGGCCGCCTGAACGGCGGTGCGGTCTGGCGCGCCACGACGCTCGAGGGCATCGAGATGCGCCGCGAGCGGGGTCGCCCGGGCCGCAAGCCGAAGTTCGTCCCGCCCCCGTCGGCGGCCGACGTCCCGCGCACGGGGATGATCCCGATCGTCCCCGTGAAGGAGACCGTCTAGAGCACGGTCAGGCGCAGCGCGCCCGGGGCCGACGCCGGCACCGCCGGCCGTGCCGGTCGGACCGGACTCACCCGCGCATAGGGCTCTCCGAGCGCGGGCCGTGGATCAGGGTCCCCCGCGTTGGGCCACAGCGAGAACGCCCGCTCCGCCTGCGCGGTGATGGTGAGGGACGGGTTCACCCCGAGGTTCGCGGAGATGGTCGACCCGTCCACCACGTGCAGGCCGGGGTGGCCGAACACCCGGTGGTACGCGTCGACCACACCCTCGTCCGGGGACCGCCCGATCGTGCAGCCGCCCAGGAAGTGCGCGGTCATGGGCACGTCGACCACCTCGCCGAGGCTGCTCGCGGCAAAGCCGCCGAGGTGCGCGGCCATCCGGCGGTAGGCGGCGTTCGCGGCCGGGATCCAGGTCGGGTTGGGCTCGCCCTCCCCCGGGCTCGACGTCAGCCGCGTGGTGCCGCGCCAGGTCCGTCGCGGTCGCACGGTGATCGACGCGCCGCCGGTCTGCATGACCAGCCCGATGACCGTGCGCTGCGACCAGCTGCCCAGGCCGAGCAGCAGCGACGCCACCTGACCGGGGTGCCGCAGGACGTTGCCGAGCCAGCGCACCGGTCGGGGGACGCGCCCGCCGCCGTCGGTGAGGACGGTGCTCAGCAGGCCCATGAGGTTGGACCCGCGGCCGTACCGGACCGGCTCGAGGTGGGTGTGGTCGTCGAGGTGCACCGAGGACGTGATGGCCACTCCGCGCGAGAGGTCCGGCCGGCGTCGCCAGCCGCGCCACCGCGTCGCCGCCCCACCGAGCTGCTCGCTGTTGGTTCGGGTCAGCGCGCCGAGCCGGTCGGACAGCCCCGGCAGCGTGCCGTCCGCCTTCATCCGGTGCAGGAGCTCCTGGGTGCCCCACGTGCCGGCGGCGACGACGACCTGGTCGGTGGTCACGGTCCTGGCTCCGCCCCGCCGGCCGGTGCGCCTGGTGCGGACCTCCCACTCGTGACCGCGAGGGCGCACCGAGGTCACGGTCGTCTCGGCGACCACCCGGGCGCCCGCGCGCTCCGCCAGGTACAGGTAGTTGGTGGGCAGCGTGTTCTTGGCGCCGTGGCGGCAGCCCGTCATGCACTCGCCGCACTCGAGGCAGCCGCGCCGCTCCGGACCGGCTCCGCCGAAGAACGGGTCGGGCACCCGGGCGCCCGGCGTCCCGAACACCACGCCGACGGGCGCCAGGCGGAACGAGTCGCCGACGCCGAGGTCGACCGCGGCCTTGCGCACGATCTCGTCCGACGGCGTGCAGGTGGGGTTGTCGACGACGCCGAGCATGCGGCTCGCCTGGTCGTAGTGCGGCGCCAGCTCGGCGCGCCAGTCGGTGATGCCCGCCCACTGGGGGTCCGCGTAGAACGCGTCGGACGTGGGCCGGTAGAGGGTGTTCGCGTACACGAGCGAGCCGCCGCCGACGCCCGCCCCGGCGAGCACCACCACGTCGGGCAGCACGTGGATCCGCTGGATGCCGAGCCAGCCGAGCCGCGGCGCCCAGAGGAACCGGCTGACGTCCCACGAGGTGCGCGGCAGCGTCTCGTCGGTGAACCGCCGGCCGGCCTCGAGCACGAGGACGCGATACCCCTTCTCGACGAGCCGCAGGGCGGCCACCGACCCGCCGAACCCGGAGCCGACGACCACGACGTCGTACTCGGCCATGTGCAGCTCCTCGGGATCGGGAGCCCGATCGTAGGCTCGTCCCATGCGCGAGGGCGCCGACCCGACACGCGCCGCCGACGTGGCCGACGCGATGCGCGAGCTCGCCCGTGCGCGGTTCCTGCCCCCGGAGCAGCGCGCCCGCGCGGCCGAGGACCACCCGCTGCCGCTGTGGCACGGCCAGACCAGCTCGCAGCCGAGCACCGTGTCGTTCATGCTCCGGCTCCTGCAGGTGCCCGTCGGGGCACGGGTGCTGGACGTCGGGTCCGGTTCCGGCTGGACCACCGCGCTGCTCGCGTGGCTCGTCGGCCCCCGCGGCGGGGTGCTGGGACTGGAGCTGGACCCCGAGCTGGCCGAGTGGGGTGCGGCCAACCTCGACGCGTGCGACCTGCCCTGGGCCCGCATCGAGCGGGCGACCCCCGGTGCGCTCGGCCGGCCCGTCGACGGCGGGTGGGACCGGATCCTCGTCTCGGCGTCCCCACGCCGGCTGCCGACCACCCTGGTGGACCAGCTCGGCGACGACGGGCGCATGGTGATCCCGGTGCGCTCGACGATGCACCTGGTCGAGCGGCAGGACGGCCGGACCGAGATCACCACGCACGGGTCGTTCGTGTTCGTCCCGCTGCGCTGAGGACGCAGGTCACGAACAGGAAACGATCATTTCGCCAGAAGGTGACGAATGCCGTACCTGCCAGTAACGTGCACCGGGCGTGCGCCTGCGTGTGACTACCGTCACGTTGCGGCGCACGCACGTCGATACTCCTCGAAGCCAGGGATGCGCACATGCCACGTCGACCCGTCCTCGCCGCCCTCACCGCGCTGTCCGTCGCGGTCAGCACCGCGTTACTCGGCGCCACCGGTGCGTCGGCGGCGCCCCCGCCGACAGGAACCGGCTTCGACATCACCAAGCCGGGCGGTCAGACGGAGCTCAAGGCGGGCAGGTACATCGTCACGCTCGCCGACGACGCGGTCGCCACCTACGACGGCGGCGTGAGCGGCTTCGCGGCCACCGCGCCCGAGGAGGGCGACCAGCTCAACGCCCGCAAGGCACCGGTGAAGAGCTACCGCGAGCACCTGACCGAGAAGCAGGAGGCGGTGGCCGAGGCGGCCGGCGTCTCCATCGACGCGTCCTACACGCTGGCCCTCAACGGGTTCTCGGCGGACCTCACCGCCGGTCAGGCGGCGGAGCTCCTGGCCGACCGCGAGGTGGTCTCCGTGGTGCCGGACGAGCTCCGCCACATCACCGCGGAGCCGTCGACGTCGTTCCTCGGGCTCGAGGGCCCGGGCGGCGTCTGGGAGGCCGTCGGCGGGGTCGACGAGGCCGGAGCCGGCGTGGTCGTCGGCGTGCTGGACACCGGCATCGCCCCGGAGAACCCGGCGTTCGCCGGGGACCCCCTCGGCACCACCGCGGGCGCCGAGCCCTACCTCGACGGCGCCGCCATCACCTTCCAGAAGGGTGACGGGAGCGTCTTCCGGGGCGTGTGCCAGACGGGCGAGCAGTTCACCGCCGACGACTGCTCCACCAAGGTGGTCGGCGCGCGCTACTACGTCGAGGGCTTCGGCGTGGACAACCTCGGCGACGCCTCCGTGGGTGAGTACATCTCCCCGCGGGACGGCGACGGGCACGGGTCGCACACCGCGAGCACCGCGGCGGGCAACGTCGCGACCCCGACCGCGATCGGCGGCATCGACTTCGGCACCTTCACCGGCGTGGCCCCCGCGGCACGCATCGCGGCGTACAAGGTCTGCTGGACCGGCCCCGACCCGGCCGTGACCACCGACGACGGCTGCACCACGACCGACATCCTGTCCGCCATCGACCAGGCGGTCGCCGACGGCGTCGACGTCATCAACTTCTCCATCGGCGGCGGTGCCGCCACGAGCGTCGCCGCGCCCGAGGACCAGGCGTTCCTCGGTGCGGCCGCGGCCGGCATCTTCGTCGCGGTCTCCGCGGGCAACGACGGCCCGGGTGCCTCGACGACGGACCACGCGTCCCCCTGGTACACCTCGGTGGCCGCCTCGACGATCCCCAGCTACGAGGCCACGGTCACGTTCGGTGACGGCCAGGCCTTCGCCGGTGCGTCGATCACGGTGGACATGGACCCGGCCGCGGAGCCGCTCACCGGTGCGCTGGTGAACTCGACCGCAGTCGCCCTCGCGGGCGGGACCGATGCGCGACTGTGCGCACCCGGGTCGCTCGATCCCGCGCTCGTCCAGCCGGGCACGATCATCGTCTGCGACCGCGGGGTCTACGACCGCGTCGCCAAGTCCGCCGAGGTGGCCCGCGTCGGCGGCATCGGCATGGTGCTGGTCAACGTGACGCCGGGCTCGATCGACACCGACTTCCACTCGGTCCCGACCGTCCACCTCAGCCACGTCTACCGCAGCGCGGTCGTCGCCTACGCGGCCACCCCGGGTGCCACGGCGACCTTCACCACGGGCAACTCGCTGGGCACCACCCCGCCGACCCCGCAGGTGGCGGGCTTCTCCTCGCGCGGCCCGGTGCTCGCCGGCGGCAGCGACATCATCAAGCCGGACATCGCGGCACCCGGCGTCTCCATCCTGGCGGCCGGAGCCAACGCCGAGGGCGGGGACCCGACGTTCCAGTTCCTCAGCGGCACCTCGATGGCGTCGCCGCACATCGCCGGCCTCGCGGCCTTGTATCTCGGCGAGCGTCCGAACGCGACGCCCGCCGAGATCAAGTCCGCGATGATGACGACCGCCTACGACACCGTCGACACGGTGGGCGCCCCGGCGACCGACCCGTTCGCGCAGGGTGCCGGTCACGTGGACCCGACCAAGTTCTTCGAGCCGGGCCTGCTCTACCTCAACGGCCTGGAGGACTGGTACGCGTACCTGGGCGGTGTCGGCTACAACGTCCCGGTCGACCCGATCGACCCGAGCGACCTCAACATCGCGTCGATCGGCATCGGCAGCCTCACGGCACCGGAGACCATCACCCGCACGGTCACCTCGACGCAGGCCGGCACCTTCACCTCCTCGGTGCTGGGGCTCGCAGGCATCGACACGGTCGTGGAGCCGGCGACGCTGGAGTTCGGCGCCGCGGGCGAGACGAAGTCGTACACGGTGACGTTCAGCCGGACGGACGCGCCTCTCGACGAGTACGCGACCGGCTCGCTCACCTGGACCTCGGGCGACACGGCCGTGCGCAGCCCGATCGCCGTGCAGCCCGTCACGATCGTCGCCCCGGCGTCGGTCGAGGGTGAGGGCGTGACCGGATCGGTCGCCGTCGAGGTGACCCCCGGTGGCGACGGCGACATCCCGCTGGCGACCACCGGCCTGTCGGCCGGTGAGCTGCTCGCCGACCCGACGGGTACCGAGACCGAGCACAGCGGGTCCGGGACGACGGGCGACACCGCGGAGTACCTCGTCGACGTCCCCGAGGGTGCGCAGTACGCGCGGTTCGACCTCGACGCGCTCGACGACACCGCCGACCTCGACCTGATCGTCTACCTGCTCGACGCGGCCGGGAACCCGGTCGCGGGCTGGCAGTCGGCGACCGGCTCGGCCGACGAGCGGGTCAACCTGCTCGCCCCCGACGCCGGGACCTACGCGGTCCTCGTCGACGTCTACAGCGCGCCGAACGGCGTCACCTGGGACGCCACGGTCACGTCGGTGGTCGAGGGTGGGGCGCCGCTGACGCTCGACCCGCCGGTCCTCCCCGGCGTGCAGGGCGTCCCGGTGACGTACACCGCGTCGTGGGCCGACCTCACGCCGCGGACCACCTACCTCGGTCTCGTGAGCTACGGCGACACCGGTGAGTTCACGGTCGTGCAGGTGGCCACCGGCGAGCCGGCGACACCGACGACCACGACGCTCGCGGTCACCGGCGGGAAGAAGGCCGGCCAGGAGCTCACGCTCACGGCCACCGTCGTCCCCGCCGAGGCCACCGGCACCGTGACGTTCCTCGACGGGCAGACCCCGATCGGTTCGTCGGCCGTCACGGCCGGCAAGGCGACCGTGAAGGTGAAGCTCGGCGCCGGGTCGCACTCGCTGACCGCGAGCTTCGCACCCACCGCCGGCAGCGGGTTCGCCCCGTCGACGTCGGCGGCCGTCCCGGTCGAGATCGCCAAGTCCACCTCGTCCACCACGTTCACCCTGTCGAAGTCGTCGGCCCAGTACGGGCAGACGACGAAGGCGACGATCGTGGTCACGGGCGCGACCGCACCGCCGACCGGCACCGTCGAGATCAAGGACGGCGGCGTCACCGTCGCGACCGGCACGCTCACCGTGACCGGCCTGCGGGGCGTCGCCGAGCTGGTGGTCCCCGGCACGCTCTCGGCCGGCAACCACCGCCTGGTGGCCGTCTACTCCGGCAACGCGGACGTGTCCGGGTCGCAGGCGGAGAAGCGGTTCACGGTGACCAAGGCGCCCGTCAAGGCGTCGCTGACCACGAAGTCGTGGACGGTCTCCAAGGGCGCGAAGCCCGTGGTGACCATCACGGTGACCGGCGCGAAGGGCGCACCCGCACCCACCGGCTCGGTCACCGTCCTGCTCGGCCTGCACCGCGTGGCCACCGTGCCCGTGACCGACGGGGTCGCCACCGTGACCCTGCCGGCCGTGCAGCGCTCGACCCTGGTCATCGCGACCTACAGCGGGGACGGCGGCTACTGGCCGACGGCCACCTCGCACGCGCTGACCGTCAGGCGCTGAGCCTCCCGGCTCGGTGACGAAGGCCGCGTCGACCTCCGGGTCGGCGCGGCCTTCGCGCGTCCGGGGGTCAGTTGCCCGTGCGCACTGACACGCCGACCGGGCGATCTCGGGGTGTCACGGTCAAGCCGGGGGCCGGTGCCGTCGATACTCGGCACATGGGACTGTTCCGACGCGCAGAGCTGCCGACCGACGGGTCGACGGTGCCGCACCCGCACACCCCCGGCGACGACACCCGCTCCGTGCAGGTGGAGCCGCTCAACCCCGCCGAGCTGGTGTGGGCGGCGCAGCACCGCGAGATCATCACGGGCCTGTGCTCGGGGACGGTGGACACGCAGACCCTCGGCGACCTGTTCGACCGCGTCCAGGCCATCTGGTTGCAGTCCGAGGAGCGCGACCGGACGGACCCGGAGTCGCTGGTGCACGCGTTCGGCGTCACCCTGGGCGACCTCGTCGCGCAGCGGGTGCCCGGGCTGGTGTGGGGTTCCGCGCGCGGTGACGGCTCCCCCGAGCTGGTCCTGACGCACGCGGAGCACGACCTCGTGGTCTTCCCCGTGGCCGCCGTGGGGCAGTCCTGGGGCAGCGCGCCAGCCGGCTGGGTGGCCGAGTACGTGTCCGAGGCGTCCGAGGGCGCCCTCGCGATCCTCGCGCGGGACCGCCAGCCCCGCTGACCGCCCCTAGAACAGGACGTCGGGCTCCGCGGCTCTCGCCGGTGCCGGACCGTCGTCACGCACGCTCCGCGCCGCGACCCCGGCGAGCTCGTCGGCCCGCTCGTTGAACTCGTCGCCGCGGTGACCGCGGACCCACACGAAGCTGACCGCACCGGGCCGCTGCGCGATCTCGGAGTCGATCGACTGGATCAGGGCGAGGTTCTGCACCGGTCCGCCGGCGGCCGTGCGCCAGCCCTTGCGCTTCCAGCTGTGCACCCACTCCGACGAGCACTTGATCGCGTACTGCGAGTCGGCCTGGATCACCAGCGGCTCGTCGCCCGGGTGCGACCGGATGGCTTCGAGGACCGCCATGAGCTCGGCGACCTGGTTGGTGCCGGACGCGTGACCGCCGCTGGCGCTGCTGCCGTCGTGGTTCGCCCACGCCCAGCCGATCGCCCCGCCGGGGTTGCGCAGGCAGGAGCCGTCCGTGCTGACCGTGATCACGGGAGGGATTCTGCCCTGCCGGCGGAGGGTCCCTGCACCCGAACGGGGGCATTCAGTGCACGAGGGCTCACGTCGGGCGCCGATCCGTCCGATGTGGACGGCATGACGACGTTCGACGACACGGACTTCTTCACCGACGCGTTCACCGGGTTCGGTGCCGACGAAGCGCCCCGGCGTCGGTCGAGCCTGCTCACCGCGCTCGTCCTGGTCGCTGCCGCGGCGCTCGTCGCGGGCGGCATGCTCTGGGTCCGGCTCGGGCAGATCACGGTCGACGTGGACCCCGTGGACCCGGCGACCACGCTCGCCGTCTTCGAGCGGCCCCAGCGCTCCGCGGACGTCGTCGGTGCCGACGACCTCTCCGGCAGCCAGATCGACCCCGACAGCACCCGCCTGCTGGCCACGACGTCCGACACTCGCTACTACGCCGGCGTCTCGCAGAGCAGGCTGCTCTGCGTGCTGACCCTCACGGAGGGCGAGCTGCCGACCACCGGGTGCACGTCGACCGACGGCGGCGTCGTGCGCTTCGGCATCGGCGACGAGCTCATGCTCGTGAACGCAGGAGGACCCGCCCCGGCCGCCGCGGACGGCTGGCACGAGGCGGGCCCCCAGGTGTTCCTGAAGGACTGACGCCGCTCACTCCTGCGGCAGGCGCAGCCGCGCACCGAGCGCCGCGGCGCCGATGACCGCACCCGCGCAGGCGAGCACGATGTCCTTGAGCACGTACTGACCCGTGAGGGTCGGTCCGCCGGCGGGGAACAGCTCGCCGTAGAAGAGCACCACCGGCGACATGATGCCGACCAGTGCCGCGGCGAGGATGACCAGGCCGGTGCGCAGGAACAGTCCCGTGACCAGCGTGAGCCCGATGACGGTCTCCATGATCGCGGTGAGCAGCAGCGCCGCCGTGGGGCCGACGAGGCCGAACGTCAGCGTGCCGATCGTCCGCTCGGCCAGCTCCGCCGCCGGGCTCATGCCGGGGAAGAACTTCAGGACGCCGAAGCCGAGGAACACCAGCCCGAGGCTGATCCGCAGCGCGGTGATGGAGTAGCGGGTCAGCACGGTCGCCAGTCCACCGACCGCGCGGTCGACCATCGAGGCCGGCGGGACGGAGGGGGCGAACGTGTTGCTCGGCACGGGGGCCGACGTCCGTGCCGCGGGTCGCGCTGCGGACGTCAGGGTGCGGGCAGAGGACATGGGACGTGCCTTTCCGGTCGAGACCCCGGGGTCGGGGCGCAGGGTGCCGGGGATCTCCGGCGGGGGCGTGGCTACCGGTCGGTAACGCACGTCCCAGCAGGAGGACGGACGTCCATGTCTGATACGTCCGATTCCTGAACGGCCCCTGTCTTTCACCCGCTGAGGGCGTCCACCACCCTCTTGACGCTCGACGACAGGCCCCACGTCTCGGCCAGCGCGACGAGCGCCGCGGCGTCCGCGACGACGCTCGGCAGCCTGTCGTCGAGCTCCCCCACGGGCGCGTCCGGCGCCACGCGGACCACGGCAGGCGCGACCGCCAGGTAGTCCGCGGCCTCCACGAGGCGCTTCCGCTGCGTCGCCGTCAGCCCGGCGTCCCCCGCGTCGCGCGCGGCGAGGATCCCGTCAAGCGACCCGTACCGGTGCACCAGCTGCGCGGCCGTCTTCTCGCCGATCCCCGGCACGCCCGGCAGCCCGTCGCTCGGGTCCCCGCGCAGCACGGCCATGTCCGCGTAGCCGGGTCCCGACGAGACCGCGTACTTCTCCTGGAGCACCGCCTGGTCGATGGCCATCAGGTCCTTGATGCCCCGGATCGTGTAGAGCACCCGCACGGGCACGCTGTCGTCGACCAGCTGGAACAGGTCCCTGTCCCCCGTGATGACGTCCACGGGCGCGCGGTCCTTCTTGGCCACCTCCCGCGCGACCAGGGTGCCGATCACGTCGTCGGCCTCGTAGCCGGGCACCCCGACGCGCGCGATGCCGAGCGCCTTGAGCACCTCCACGATGATCGGCACCTGCGGCGAGAGCGTGTCCGGCACCTCCTCGACGCCCGTGGTGCCAGGCACCTCGACCGCCACGCGGTGGGCCTTGTACGACGGGATCGCGTCGACCCGGAACTGCGGCCGCCAGTCGTCGTCCCAGCACATGACCAGCCGCGTGGGCCGGTGGTCGGTGACCAGCCGCGCGATCATGTCGAGCAGCCCACGCACCGCGTTCACCGGCGTCCCGTCCGGCGCCTTCACGGAGTCGGGCACCCCGAAGTACGCCCGGAAGTACAACGACGCGGTGTCCAGCAACAACAGCTTCTCGGTCCGCTCACCCATGCCCGCGAGTCTGTCAGCAACCGCCGACCATGTCGTTGACCGCGCGACGAGGCCCGATACCGACTCTGATCACATGCTCGGGGGCATGACGAAGGCCGGTCGGCGTCCCCTCCGACGCCGGCCGGCCTTCGTGCTCTCTCCGCAGGGCTTCCGGGGGGAGTCAGCCCGCCGCGGAGAAGTCCAGCTGGTCGTCGACGACCGCGATGACGCTCCACGTGACGCCGTCGGCGTCCGCGAGCTCGTAGGTGGGCACCAGCACCGACGCCCCGGTCGGCAGCGTCGTCAGCGCGACCCCCAGTCGGGCGGAGACCAGCGTGACCTCCTGCACCGGCCACGCCAGCGGGCTCCCGGCCTCCGGCGTCGCGGGGACGGTCGGCTCGGTCATCTCCGGGGAGACGACGGAGTCGTCGGCCACGCGCATGCCCTCGGCGGCCAGCGGCATCACGCCGCCGCCCGTGACGCCGAACCGCGGGTCGCCCAGGCGTTCGACGGCCTCGGTCGGGCTGACGACGTCGTAGGTGCCCAGCGCGACCATCGGCGCGAGCGGCGCGTACACGGACTGCACGCCGTCGGCGACGACCGTGACGCTCGCCGTGACCCCCGTCAGCTGCCCGTCGAGCGACTGGCTGGCGGTGACGTAGGTGACCTGCGGGCTGGACGGTTCCGTCGAGACCGCGAACTCGTAGCCGGCGGTGTCGATGCCCAGCGAGGCGAGCACGTCCTTCGCCTGCTGCACCGCGGCGTCCCCCGTCGGCGCGTTCACGGGGGTCGGGCACTTGGACTGCCCCCCGTCGATCACCGGCTCCGGGAGCGCGACCCCGCCGTCGGCGGCACCGCCCTCCACCGACTCGCCGCTGTCCGGCGCCGAGACCGCGCAGTTCCACGGGTCCCGCGTCGGGTCGTAGTACGACAGGCTCGCGAGCCCGTCCGGGGACAGGGAGACCGACGGACCGGAGCCGTCGTTCGGGCCCACCGTCCAGGTGCCGTACTCGAGCCGGGGCTCGCCGGCCACGCCGAGCGCTGCCGCCGCCGCGACGACCGTCGCCTCCGAGTACACGCCCGCCGCGTCGAAGCCCCAGGCGCCGCCGGAGCCGCCCTCGGTGGACAGCCCGTCCGCGGTGAACACGGTCCGGCCGCCGTACCAGGGGTACATCAGCTTCGCGGCGTCCGGGCTCCCCGCGGCCATCGACGTCGCGGCCTCGTCCCGGGCGACCTCGGGCCCGGGCGCCTGGCCGAGCGTGATCGCCGGAGCCGACGCCACCGTCTCCGGAGCGTTGTTCACGCCGTACGCGTAGCTGCCCCCGCCGATGACCGCGACGCCGGCGACCGCGGCGGCGATGGAGAGCCAGCGCGGTGCACGACGGTTGCGGCGTGCCGCGAGCTCGTCCTGCGGAGCCGCGACGGTGACACCCGTGCCCTCCGCCACGGCCGCGTACAGCGCCGGCAGGTTCGGCTCGCTGCCCGCGGCGGGGTCGGCCGCCTGGAGGCGGGCGAACGCGACGTCGTCGGTGGGCTCGTTGGTGGTTCGGTCGTCCACGGTGCTGCCTCCTGGTCCGGGGTGCGGTGCTCCTCTACCCCTCATGTGTGCCGAGGGGCCCGCACCTTGCACCTCAGGACTCCGCAGCCGCCCAGACCTCGCGCAACCGGGCCCGCGCACGGCTGAGCGCGGCGTCCGCCCCGCCGCGACCGATGCCGAGCACCTGGGCCAGTGCGTCGCCGGTGAGCCCCTCCCACGCGTTCAGGAGCAGGACCTCGCGGTCGCGGGCGCTGAGGGCGCCGAGCACCTCGCGCACGCGCTCCTCCTGGACCGCACGCACGGCGGGGTCGTCGGAGTCGATCTCGTCCGGCACGTCCGCGACCGGGATCGGGCGTCCCTTGCGGCGGTGGTTGGCGACGACGAACCCCGCGGTGCGGTACAGCCAGGGCAGCTCGGCGCCGTCGGGGACGTCCGCGCGCCGGCGCCACGCGACCGTCAGCACGTCGGCGGCGAGGTCCTCGGCCTCGTCGCGCCCCGCGCGACGGACGACGAAGCGGTGGACCGCGGTCGCGTGCTCGCGGACCAGCGCCTCGAACCAGGCGGCATCGTGCGCGGTGTCTCCGGCGTCCCCGAGGTCGGTCGGCACGTCGCCGGTCTCGCTGTCCGGCGTGCTCGATGTCCGCGACGGCACGGTGCTCCCCTGGTGGTGGTCGGACGTAGGCCTACACCTGCACTCTGTCGCGAGCGCACCAGATCTTGCACGCCCCCGCGGGCGAGTTCTCAGAGGCCGTCGGCCACCACGGCGGTGACGCGCAGCCAGGCGTCGCGGGTGGTGGTGCTCAGGGCGTCGTAGTCGATGGGTCCGCCGGCGACGAGCGCCTTGTCGTGCGGCACGTCCAGGACGGCCCGCGTCAGGGCGCCGAAGTGGGACCGGAGGCGCTTCTGCAGGTCCTTGTCGACCTTGGGCTCCGGCGCCGACAGGACCGTGACCGCGCGGCGGACCGCCTCGTCGTGACCGGTGGCCCGCAGGGCGTCCAGGGCCCAGGCGGCCGACTGCGCGGTGTCCTCGCGGACGGTCGAGACGACGACGATCTGGTCGGCCGCACCCACGGCCGCCTGCCAGTTCGAGGCCCGCATGTTGTTGCCGGTGTCGATCACGAGCACCCGGTAGAAGCGCGAGAGCACCTGGTGCAGCGAGCTGAAGGAGTCGGCGTCGACCGACGACGCGGACGCCGAGTTCTCGTCCGAGGCCAGCACGTCGAACTGCTCGCTCGGCTGCGTGCGGACGAACCCGTCGAGGTCGCCGATCCGGACCGTGCCCTCGGTGCCGAGCGCGGGCAGGGCGTTGAGCAGGTCCACGGCCGTGCGCGTGTGGTCGGCGTGCGACGAGCGCCAGCCGAGGGTGCCGCGGGTCTCGTTGTTGTCCCACGCGAGCGTGTACCCGCCACGCTGCAGCCCGAACGTCGCCGCGAGCATCATCGTGGCGGTCGTCTTGTGGGCGCCGCCCTTGGGGTTGATGACGACGATCGTCTTGGGTCCGTCGAGCGTGCGCCGCACCGAGGTCGCCGCGATCCGCCGACGCCGCTCCACGCGGCCGGGACCGGGCGAGATGCCACCGAACGTCAGCCGCCGGATGCCCGCCTGCCAGCCGTGCTCCGCGGGGCCACCGGTGGCGGCGGGGTGCCGTGCGGCGAGGAGGTCGTCGAGCGTCGGGAGCGACGAGCCGGCCGAGGGCGTGGTCGGGCGCGCTCCGGTCGGTCCAGCGGTGCCGGGGAGGTCGTTGTCCGGGGTCGCCGGGTTCTCGTCCTGCGGTCGGGCGGACGCGCCGCGCGTCGCCGCAGGTCCGCGGGCGGGTGTCGGCGGGGTGACCGTGGAGCTCGCGGGGGGCGGGGTGACCGGCGGGCCGCCCGACGGGGTGGACGGGACGGAGCCGGCGGGCGCCGCCTCGGGGCTGGAGGTGACGGTGGCCGAGGTCGCCGGCCGTCCCGGAGCGGGCTTCGCGTCGACCACCTCGGTCGGGGCGGAGTCGGGCGCGCCATCCGCCGTGTCCCCCGGCGCCTCGTCCACCAGGCCGTCCGGGTGGATCAGCAGCGACCAGACGCCGTCGGGGTCCCGCACCTGCACCGGCACGGGCTGCCCGAGGGACTCCGCGAGCCCGGCGATGCGGCTCGTGATCGCGGCGCCCGCCTCGGCGAGGGTCGCCATGCGCACCCGCTCGATGACCCCGTCGACAGAGATCTCCCCCGTGCCGTCCTCGCGCACCTCGGCGCGGATGTCCGGCAGTCGCGTCGTCGTCGTCGACGAGTTCTGCCCGTCGGTGCGCTCACTCATGGTCTGGTTGCCCCTCGCTTCTGGTCGTCCGCCCCCGAAACTACGCTGCACGGGCCCCGCGCGCACTGTCGAGGCGCAGGCCAGGGCACTGCGAACGCCCGCGGGAGACCCCGTGAGCAGCGGTCAGGGACCTCCGCGTGAGATCCGGCACTGCCGGACATGCCGGGCGTGTCGACCGTTCAGTCGTCGTCCGTACGGACCTCGAACCACACCGTCTTGCCGTCCGCGTGGGTCTGGATGCCCCAGTCGGACGACAGTGCCTCGACGAGCGCCAGCCCGCGGCCGCTCGCGGCGGTCGGTTCCGGGTGGCCCACGGTGGGTGTGCCTCCGCCCGTGTCCCGGACCCCCACGCGGACGGTCGCGCCGTCGATCCGCACCTCGACGCGCACGTCGCCGGCCTCGGGACCGTGCACGACCGCGTTGGAGACGAGCTCGGCCGTGAGCAGCTCGACGACCTGGTTGGAGGCCCCGCCGACGCCGGCGTCGGCGATGGTCCGCATGACCCAGTGCCGGACGGCCCTGGGGGCCGACCGCTCCGCCTGGACGACCAGCTCACCCGCGAGGGTCTGGGCGTCTCGACGGCGCACGCTCGCAGCGCTCCGGAGATCTCGCACATCACCCACCCGCCCAGAGTGCCCGACGCGGTCCGTTCCTGCCTGGGGGGACCACCGACGCGTCCGGGTGAACGGCGCCGCGCGCTCAGGGTCTCTGGCTGACCAGACCCACCAGATTGCCCTCGGAGTCGCGGACGAACGCGTGCCACTCGTCGGTGCCCGCCGGGCCCAGGGTGTCGTCGTCGTGCCGGAAGATCACGTGCGGCTCCGACTCGACCGCCACACCGCGGGCGCGGAGCCGCTCGATCGTCCCGGCGACGTCGTCCACGCGCAGGTAGAGCAGCGCGGAGGGGGCGCCCACGTCGAGCAGCAGCCGGACCCCGTCGAGGTCGAAGAAGAGGAGCCCGGGAGGGTCGAACCGGGCCGTCGGCGGGGCACCGAGCAGGTCCGTGTAGAAGGCGGCGGCGCGGTCGAGGTCCTCCGCGTGCTGCGCCACCTGGACGAGTCCCATGCGTCCATCCTGCCCCTTCTGAGGTACCTCAGACGAGGACGCCCCCACCTCAGTCCCCCCGGGCCCCGCCTCAGACGGACCTCGGCCCGATCACCCCCTCAGGACCCGTCGACCGACCGATCCGGCGACCCACCCCTCACGACCAGAGTCGTGGTTGTCAACGAGAGCCGGGCAGATCGTCCGGCGTTCATGAGGAGGACACCATGGCTGACTTCTGGGGACCCGCCCTCGACGCCGAGCTCGCCTACCGCCACGAGCGCCTGTTCACGGCGCTGCGCGGAATCCCGGAGCGGGAGGACGGTGCCGACGCGGCTGACGCGCTCGCCGCCACCGCCCGGCCCGACGGCTCGCTGCGGCCCGTGCAGCCCACGCACCCGTTGGTGAGTGCGGCGCGTGGGTGGCTGCTGCGAGGATCGGAGACATGGCACGCGGCTCGATGAGCACACCCTTCGTCGCCCGCGCGCTGCAGGTCGACCAGCTCACGCTGGCGCTGCAGCGCGCGGGCGTCGGCGAGCCGTCGACCGTCCTGATCGGGGCGGACGCCGGCGTCGGAAAGACCCGCCTGCTGCGGCACGTCGCCGAGCTGGCCGACGCCGCCGGAGCGCGGGTCGTCGTGGCGCACTGCGTGGACCTCGGCGAGATCGGCCTGCCGTACCTCCCGTTCGCGGAGGCGCTGTCGCAGCTGCACGCGCTGGACCCCGAGGCGGTGGACGCGGTCGTCGCCAACCGTCCGGCGCTCACCCGGCTGCTGCCCGGCCCGTCGGGCTCGGCGACCGCCCCCGACGACCAGGCGAACCGGCTCCAGCTGTTCGACGGCCTGGTGGAGGCGCTCAGCGCGGTCGGCAGTCCGGGGCACCCGCTCCTGCTCGTCCTCGAGGACCTGCACTGGGCGGACGCCTCGAGCCGCGACGTGCTGCGGTTCCTCGTCTCGCGGCTGCGCGACCAGCACCTGCTCGTGGTCGCCAGCTACCGCACGGACGACCTGCACCGACGCCACCCGTGGCGGCCGGTCGCCACGGAGCTCAGTCGCCATCCCCGGGTGGAGCGGCTCGACCTGTCCCCGTTCACCGACGACGAGCTCCGCGAGTTCACCACCGCGCTGTCCGGTGCCCCGCTGACCGAGTCCACGCTGCGCCGGGTCATCGACCGCTCGGAGGGCAACGCGTACTTCGCCGAGGAGCTGCTGGAGGCCGGGGCGGAGGCAGACGAGCTGCCGTGGTCCCTCGCCGACGTGCTGCGCGCCCGGCTGGAGCTGCTCGACCCGTCGGTGCAGCGCCTGGCCCGCATCGCGTCCGCCGCCGGCCGTCGCGTGTCGGAGCCGCTCCTGCGGGCGGCGGTCGCCGCGGACGCGGACCGGCAGCTGACCGCGCCCGGCGCGTTCGACACCGCGCTCCGCGAGGCCGTCGCCCACCACGTGCTGGTCGGCGAGGACGAGCTCATCGCGTTCCGGCACGCCCTGCTGGCGGAGGCCGTCTACACCGACCTGCTCCCCGGCGAGCAGTCGTCCCTGCACCGGGCGTACCTGCGGGTGCTGCGCGACGACCCCACGCTCGGACCGTCCTCGCAGCTGGCCTCGCACGCGCTGCGCGCACCGGACCTGCCCACCGCCCTGCGCGCCTCCCTCGACGCGGCCGACCAGGCACGCGAGGTGCTCGCACCCGCGGAGGAGCTGCGACACCTGGAGGTGGTCCTCCGGCTCTGGGAGGCCGTCCCGGAGGTCACGGTCTCGCTCGGCACCGACCACATCGACGTGCTCGTCGCTGCTGCCGCGGCCGCGAGCCGCGCCGGACAGGTGGACCGCTCGGTGCAGCTGGCCCGCGCGGCCGTCGAGGAGACGGCGTCGGACGTTCCGCGGCAGGCGCACCTGCGCACCGGCCTCGCGCGGTACCTGCTGGGGATGGAGAGCGTGCACGACGCCCTCGAGCAGTCGTCGCGCGCGCTCGCCGACCTCCCGGACGCCCCGACACCGGAACGCGCCTGGGCCCTGGCCACGTACGCCCGCAGCGCGCTGAACGCGGACCTGGACGACGAGGCCGTGGCCAGCGCCACCCGCGCGGTGGAGCTGGCGCGGGAGGCCGGCGCGGCGGACGCCGAGTCGGACGCGCTGACCACGCTGGCCGTGCTGGTGGTCGACGACGAGGACCGCGCGGCCGAGCTGCTGACCAGCGCGCTCGCCCGGGCACGGGAGGCGTGCGACTACGCGACCGAGCTGCGCACCATGTACAACCTCGCGAGCAACCGCTACTACGCGGGGGACCTGCCCGGCGCCACACAGGTCACGGCCGACGGGGTGGAACGCGCCCGGTCCCTCGGGATGACGTGGAGCGTCTACGGCGTCGAGCTGCACATGTTCACGCAGCTCATCCGGTACGTGTCGGGTGACCTGCGCGCCGCGTCGATCGGCGCCGTCCCCGACGAGCTGGCCGACACGCTCATCGCCGTAAACCTGTACGCGGCGGCGGCCCGCGGGGACGCCGACGCCGCCGAGCGCGGGCACGCCCTGGAGCCCAGCTGGTCCAAGGACGGGCTGATCGCCCTGGTGGCCGGTGGCTGCACGATCGACGCGCACACGTGGCGCGGGGAGCTCGAGGACGCGATCGCGCTGGCGCTGCGCCTGCTCGAGCACCTGTGGCGCGCGTGGTCGGACTACTTCCTGGGCGGCATCTGGCTGGTGGCGCTGGCCTTGAGCGCGCTGGCCGACGCCGCCCAGCAGGAACGCCTGCTCGGTCGGGACGTCTCGGAGCGGCTGGCCCTCGGCGACCGCCTGCTGGAGCGCGCCCGGACGACGGCGGAACGCGGCCGGCCGCGCGGGGGGCGCCTCGGCCCCGAGGGACGGGCATGGTTGGCACGCGCGCACGCCGAGCACTCGCGGCTGGCGGGCACCAACGACGTGGACCTGTGGCGCGCGACCGTCGCCGAGTTCGACTACGGCTACCGCTACGAGGTGGCGCGCAGCCGGTTCCGGCTGGCGGAGGCGCTGCTGGAGAACGGCGACCGGGAGGCCGCGCGCGACGAGGCCGGGATCGCGCTGGCCGAGGCGGACGCGATGGGAGCGGTGCCGCTGGCGACGGCCGTCCGGGGGCTCGCGCGGCGCGGCCGGCTCGACCTGCCCGGCGTCCGGGTGGGCGGCGTCGACGTGCTGACAGCACGGGAGGCCGAGGTGCTCGCGCTCGTCGCGCAGGGGCTGTCCAACCGGCAGATCGGGGAGAAGCTCTTCATCTCCGGCAAGACCGTGTCGGTGCACATCTCCAACCTGCTGGCGAAGCTCGGGGTCTCGGGCCGCGCCGAGGCCGTGTCGGTCGCCCACCAGCGAGGGCTGATCGGTGCGGGCTGACCTGGGCACGGACCGACGCCTCCCCTTAGGTTGAGGACCATGTCGCCGTCGAAGACCCCCGCGGTCGAGCTCGAGGTGCGCGGTCGGACCGTGCGGGTCAGCAGCCCGGACAAGCCCTACTTCCCGGAGCGCGGGCTCACCAAGCTCGACGTCGTCCAGTACTTCGTGTCCGTGGGCGACGGCATCCTCGGCGCCCTGCTGGACCGGCCGACCACGCTGGAGCGCTGGCCCAAGGGCGTGTTCGAGGGCGCCAAGCTGGCCACCCGGATGGACTCGACCGGCGACGCGTTCTACCAGAAGCGTGTCCCGCAGGGCGCCCCCGAGTACGTGAAGACCGCCCGCATCACGTTCCCGAGCGGACGGACCGCCGACGAGGTGGCGCCGAGCGAGCTGGCCGTCGTCGCGTGGGCCGCCAACCTGGGCACGCTGACGTTCCACCCGTGGCCGGTGCTCGGCGAGGACGTCGACTCCCCCGACCAGATCCGGATCGACCTGGACCCGCAGCCCGGCACCGACTTCTCCGACGCCGCCCGCGTCGCGCCCCACGTGCGGGAGCTGCTGTCCGAGCACGGGCTGGAGGGGACGCCCAAGACGTCGGGCGGCCGGGGCATCCACGTCTTCGTGCCGATCGAGCCACGCTGGTCGTTCGTCGACGCGCGCCGGGCCACCATCGCGTTCGGTCGCGAGCTGGAGCGGCGCCTGCCCGAGGCGGTCACCATGAAGTGGTGGAAGGAGGAGCGCGGCGCCAAGATCTTCGTCGACTACAACCAGATGGCCCGCGACCGCACCATCGCGTCCGCCTACTCGATCCGCACCAACCCGCGCGCCACGGTCTCCGCCCCGCTGCGCTGGGACGAGGTCGCGGACGTGCACCCGAACGACTTCGACGTGACGACGATGCCGGCCCGGTTCGCCGAGGTCGGGGACCTGTTCGCCCCGCTGGTCGCGCACGCGGCACCGCGGTACACCATCGAGTCGCTCCTGGAG
This sequence comes from Cellulomonas sp. Root137, assembly GCF_001426725.1. NCBI lineage: Bacteria > Bacillati > Actinomycetota > Actinomycetes > Micrococcales > Cellulomonadaceae > Cellulomonas > Cellulomonas sp. Root137. The sequence continues at coordinate 197,488 of NZ_LMFG01000001.1, forward strand.
CTGGCCGACCGCCAGGAGACCGACCACGGCGAGGGCGACCTGCCCTACCCGCCGGAGTACCCGAAGATGCCGGGCGAGCCCAAGCGCGTGCAGCCGAGCAAGGACCGTGACCGCCCCCGCTGAGCCCACGGACGGCATCGTCTATGCGTCCGCGCGCGGCCGATGGGTGCTGTTCGCGACCGTCCTCGGCTCCGCGATCGCGTTCATCGACGCCACCGTGGTCACGATCGCCCTGCCGACCATCGCCGACGACCTCGACGCCACCACGGCCGACCTGCAGTGGACGGTCAACGCGTACGCCCTGACGCTCGCGGCGTTCCTGCTGCTGGGTGGCTCGCTCGGGGACCGGTTCGGCCGGCGCAGGGTGTTCCTCGTCGGGGTCGTCTGGTTCGCGGTCGCGTCCCTGCTCTGCGCGGTGGCACCGACCATCGGGGCCTTGAACGCGGCACGCGCTCTGCAGGGGGTCGGCGGCGCCCTGCTCACCCCGGGCTCGCTGGCCATCCTCCAGTCGACGTTCAGCGGTCCGGACCGCGGGCGCGCGATCGGTGCCTGGTCCGGGCTCGGCGGCATCGCGGGGGCGGTCGCCCCGTTCCTCGGCGGCTGGATCGTCGAGGTCACCACCTGGCGGTGGATCTTCGGCATCAACCTGCCCCTGGCCGCGGCGGTCGTCGCGGTGACGATGCGGCACGTGCCGGAGAGCGCGGACGCGAGCGCGGTCAAGAAGCTCGACGTCGCCGGCACGGTGCTCGGCGCCCTGGGGCTGGCCGGTCTCACCTACGGGTTCACGGCATGGACGGAGAGCGGGACCCCCGACGCGCTGGTCGTCGGCACGCTGGCGTTCGGCGTCGTCGCGATGGTGGCGTTCGTCGTCGTCGAGTCCCGCGCGAGCGCGCCGCTGCTGCCGCCTGCCCTGTTCCGGTGGCGGCCGTTCTCGGGCACCAACGCCGCCACGCTGCTCATCTACGCCGCGATCTCGGGGCTGTTCTTCTTCCTCGTCGTGACCCTGCAGGTGGTGGCCGGCTACTCGCCGCTGGCGGCCGGTCTGGCACCGCTCCCCGTCACCGTGCTCATGCTCCTGCTGTCCCCGCGGGCGGGTGCGCTGAGCACGATCATGGGCCCGAAGATCCCGATGACGGTCGGCCCGCTGGTGTGCGCGGTCGGCGCGGTGATGCTCTCCGGTATCGGACCTGACGAGCCGTACCTCACACACGTCCTGCCCGGGATCCTCGTGTTCGGGCTCGGGCTCTCGGCCACCGTGGCGCCGCTGACGACGACCGCGCTGGCGGCCGCACCCGACCACCTGGCCGGCGTGGCCAGCGGCGTCAACAACGCGGTCGCCCGGGTGGCCGGCCTGCTGGCGATCGCGGTCCTGCCGCTGGCGGCGGGCGTCGGCTCGTCGCTCACCGACCCGACCACCCTGGAACCGGCCCACCGGATCGCGATGCTCGTGTGCGCCGGCCTGTTGGCCGGCGGCGGGGTGATCGCGCTGCTCACGGTCCCGTCGAGCGCCGACGCGGTGCGGCCGGTGGACGTGGTCTGAGGTCAGCCCCGGTACTCGAAGTGCCAGTACTCCGGGTTGGAGCCGTTCCGCCCGGCCCACGACGGGGAGACCCACCCGTACGACGGCCCGTTGCTGACCAGCCAGCTGCGCTGCGGGGTGTCCCAGCCGTACTCGCACGGGAGCTCCGGCACGTCCAGCGCGAGGCCGGTCCCGTGCGTCGAGGTCCCCGGGGTCGCGGCGACCGAGCCGAGCGCCGCGCGCATGGCCACCTGGGTGTCGTAGTCGCGGTAGGTGAGGTCGAGGTCGAGGTTGTGCCCGAAGGCCGCCCGGAAGGCCGTGTTCAGCCGCTCGAGCGCGGCCGCGGCCGAGTTCTTCAGGTAGTACGGCGTGCCGTGCGGGTCGACGTCCCAGCTGATCGCCGAGAGCGCCTCGGGGGGCAGCTTGCCGTTGGACCCGTCGCCGCCGGCGGTCGCGGGAGACGTGTAGAACGGCGGGCCGGAGTAGGTGGTCCCGCACGAGGGGGTGGACGTGGCCGGCTTGCCCGGGGTCGCCTTCGGGACGGTAGGTCGGGCGGCCGCCGCAGCAGCAGCAGCGGCCTGCTCCTGCACCCACGTGTCGTGCGCCGCGACGACCACGGCGTCGGAGGCGGCGAGCCGCGCGGCGAGCGCGCGCAGGGACGTCGCGCTCTCGCCGGTGGCCGCGAGCGCCGTGTCGGCCGCGGCGAGCTCCCCCGCGAGCGCCTGGCGGAGCGCGTCGTCGCCGATCTTCCCGTCGCTGGTCGTGAGCGTGGCGCGGGCGTGCTCGGCGGCGACCGCGAGCGCGGCGCTGGCGTCGGTGCGGACCGCGGCTGCCCGGGTGCTCGCGGCCTCGGACTCCCGCGCCTGCAGCGCGTCGGCGTCGAGCACCTGGGCCGCGAGGGCGTCGGCCGAGCGCTCCTGCGCGGACGCCTGCTCGGCGGCCACGCGGTCCTCGTGCTCCGTCCACGCCCACGCGCTCCCCGCACCACCGACCAGCAGGACGGCGGTGACGGCGGCGACGATGCTGCGCGAGGGTCGGCGGATGGGGTTCTCCTGGGCGTCGGGCGGTCAGGACCGGCAGCCAGGGTAGCCTCCCGCTCCCCGCAGCCGCCCGTCCGAGTGCCGCCGCCATCCGGTGGAACCGCCGTCGGCGCCCTCAAGAACCCCCGCCCGCGGGCCGATCCCGCACCCATGACCGAGGTGCGCCAGACGCTGTCCCTTCCCGCGTCGGACGCCCACGAGATCGTCCCCGGCGTGCGGCCCCTGACCGCCGAGGAGACGGGCCACCTCGACCGCGCGCGCACCCACCTGCGGGCCAGCGGGGTCGACCTGGCCGACGCCCGGGCGGTCGGTGCCCTGCTGCACACCATGCGGTCGCGGTGGGCCGTCGGACCGGCAGCAGGAGTCCCGCAGGCGACGGTCATGGCGCTCGGCGTCGGCGTCGGGGACCTGATCGTCCACCGGGTGCCGGGCGCGCGCTGGGCCCTCCGCACCAAGGGGCCGGCCCCGACTCCGACGGTCGTCTCCGCGTCGGGCACGGACGCGGCCCTGCCGCTGGCGGACGTCGCCGCGCGCTGGCAGACCGGGTGCGGACCGGAGTGGGTCGCCGAGTACGTCGCCGCGGCCGCCGCCCACCTCGCGGCCGACGCGGGTCACGAGGTGCCGAACCCGCGAAGGCCGTCCCCGAACGCCTTCCGCACCCCCGCCGACCTCCCCTTCCCCCCGTCGCCCGCGGCGCAGGACATCGCCCTCGGGGTGCTCGACCAGGTGCTCGAGGCCGCCCTGACCCCGGGGCGTGCCGCCGTGCCGTTCGCGGTCGTCGACGGAGGCCCGGCACAGGACCCCGCCGTGCGTTCCTTCGACGGCGAGGCCGACGCCCGCGCGTGGGTCCGCGGCTCGGGCGCTGCGCGGGCCGCGGTCGCCTGGTTCGGGCAGCTCCCGACGGCCGGCTCCTCCGAGCCTGCGGTCCTGGTCGAGGCCTCCGACGCCGGTGCCCCCAGCCTCGTCGTCGCGCACCGCTACGTCGCCGCCACGGCGGGAGACGACGGGCGGGCACGAGCCGTCGGCGGCCCGCTCGTCCTCGGGCAAGCCGCGCCCCTGCTCTGAGGCGTGGTTAGTCTGCGACGTGCGCTCCCCTGACCGGGAGCGACCGCAGTCCGAGGAGGAACCCATGCGTTTTCGCACCACGGTGGAGCTCAGCGGGAAGTCCGCGACCGGCCTGCCCGTGCCCGACGAGGTGGTCGCGGCGATGGACCGGGGAGCACGGTTCCCCGTCGTCGTGACGATCAACGGCTTCTCGTACCGGAGCACCGTGACGCCGTACCGCGGGAAGACGATGCTCCCGCTCAGCTCCGAGAACCGCTCGGGGGCCGGTGTCGAGGCCGGCCAGGAGATCGACGTCGACATCGAGCACGACGACGCCCCGCGCACGGTCGAGGTTCCCGACGACCTCGCGGCGGCCCTCGGCGGGCCTGCCCGCGCCGCGTTCGACGCGCTCTCGGTCAGCAGGCAGCGCGCGATCGTCGACCCGATCGAGGCGGCCAAGACCCCGGAGACGCGCGAGCGCCGGATCGCGAAGGCGGTCGACGAGCTGGGCGTCGGCTAGGACTGAGCGCGTACCGGGTACCACCGCGACCCGAACCGCCGGGTCACGCTGCGGCCGCTGATGTCCGCGAGCTCGTCGAGGCGGGCGAGCACGGCCCAACCGACGCGGCGGGCGGTCTGGTCGTCGTCGGCCTGGAACCGCACGGTCACCCGGGCCTGGCCCCGCACGACCGCGACGTCGTGGGCCTCGACCGTGGTCATCGCCTCGGCGGTCGCGACGGCCTGCGGGAGCACGTCCGGCGCGGACACCCCGGGTTGCAGCAGACCGATGGCGGCGGTCACGCGGTAGGACGGCACGTCAGCTCTTGATCTCGGCCCCGCCCATGATGGCGGTCACGTGCACGACGAGCTCCGGGGCCCCGTCCTCGAGCGGGAGCGTCGTCTTGTCGTCCCAGCCGCCCAGCAGCGGCAGCCCGCTGGTGCGCACGCGCCACGTGGGTGGCACCTTGACCTCGACGCCGCCCCAGAGCGCGAAGATCGCGATCTCCGCCCTGTCGACGATGTCCGCCTCGCGCAGGTCCACCTCGATGCCGCCCATGATCGCCGTCAGGCTGCCGCCCTTGAACTGCCGCGACCGCGTCTTGCGCTGGGTCCCCCACCAGAACACCGTCGAGTTGATCGTGTCGTCGTCCATCGAGCGGCTGCCGATGCTCGTGATCAGGGACAGCCCGACCAGGATGATCGCGACCGGCCAGAGGATCTCCCACAGGTGCACGTCGAGGATGTCGAGCGTCTGGAGCAGGAAGAACACCCCGACCGCGATGATCACGCTCGGACCGAGCCACGCCCGCGGGACGGTCACCAGCGCCACGAGCCCGACACCGATCACGGCCAGCGGCCACCAGTCGGCGACGAGCTGCCCGAAGTCCACGGTGATGACGTCGAGCTGGGTCAGGAGGGCGATCACCCCGACCGCGACGATGAGGCTGCCGAGGAACACCTGCAGGGGAGGGCGACGATCCATGGGCGTCACGCTAGCGGGCTGCCGTGGTGCTGGTCAGCCGTCTGACCAGGGAGGTCAGTAGTCGGGCTGGTCGGCGGCCTCCCAGTCGGCGGCGTCGATCGAGCAGGCACCGACGACGTGCCCCTCCACCACGAGCCTGGTCTGCGCGGTCCACCCCGGTCCGGCCTCCTCCAGGTCGCCCGCCGAGACCTCGGCCCCGTCCAGGTACACCTCATAGCCGTCCCCGCTCGCGACCGCCACCTCCTGCTCGATCCCGATCACCGACCCGTCCGCCCGTCGGAGGTCGGTGTCCACCCGCGCGCCGTCCAGCTGCCCGTCCGGGGAGGCCATGGACCACGTGATCCGCAGACCCTTCTCCACGTGGTCGTCGACCTCCCGGTCGATCCACAACCGCCCCTCGTGCATGGCGCCGCCGACGCGCGACGCCGTCGCGGTGGCCGTCGGGGCGGCGACCGTCCCGTCGTCGACGCACGACACCGGGGACTCCCACTCCCCGCCCCACGAGCTCGACGACGTCGAGAACCCGACGCCGACCACGCACACCGCGAACGCCGCGACGCTCACCACCGTCGAGCCGACCGCCGACTGCTCGCGCCGAAACCGGGCGAACCACGGGTGCGCCGCGGGCTCGCGCGTCTGGATCACGAGCGTCCCGATCATCGAGTCGGCGAACGTCTGCCTCCGCGCGTTCCACAGCGGACGCAGGTAGCCGATGAGGAGGATCGAGTCGAGCACGTGCGCCACCACCCGCAGACCGGCGGCGACGATCCCCGCCGGCCGCCCGTCGGACACCCGCACCACGGCGACCCCCGCCACGCGCTTGCCCGGGGTCGCGCCCGTCCAGCCCTGGAGCACGAGCATCGCGACGACGAGCCCGACGAGCCAGCCGCTGGTGTACCACGCGACCGGGTCGGCAGCGCCGGACGACGGACCCCCGAACGTAGGCTGCAGCGACGGCGCGACACCGCCCGACCCGAGCACGAGCCACGTCGCGCCGGACAGGATCGCCCCATCGAGGAGGGCCGCGACCACACGCCGCGACCAGGAGGCCACCAGAGGCGCATCGACGGGCGTCGCGAGGTCCGTGGACAGCGCCACCGTGTCGGTCACGCACAGATCGTGGCAGGTCAGGGCGGTGCGCGTCCGGAGAATGACGGCGACGCGGGCACCCGGATCGTGCCAGGCTCCCGCCCCATGACACGCGAGCACCTCAGCCCGCGACTGATCAGCTGGGCATCGATCCTCGAGGAGAACACCCGGGCCCAGGCAGTCGCCACCTCGACCCTCCCCTTCATCTACCCGCACCTGGCCCTCATGCCCGACGCCCACCTGGGCAAGGGCGCGACGGTCGGCAGCGTCATCCCGACGCTGGGCGCGATCATCCCCGCCGCGGTCGGCGTGGACATCGGCTGCGGCATGATCGCCGTCCGCACGCAGTGGACGTCGGAGCAGGTGCGCGGTCGGAGGTCGCTCGCGACGCTGCGGCAGGCCATCGAGAAGGCGGTCCCGCTGTCGGCGGGTGGCGCGAACCAGCGCCTCACGACGACGGCGGAGGCGCGCGTCGTCACGCTGGAGGACACGGCGGCGGCCGCCGGGTTCGACCCCGGTGCCGATGCCGGGAAGTGGCGCCTGCAGCTGGGCTCGCTCGGGTCCGGGAACCACTTCATCGAGGTCACGGTCGACGAGGCCGACACGGTGTGGCTGTTCCTGCACTCGGGGAGCCGCGGCGTCGGCAACCGGATCGCGCAGCGGCATATCAAGGTCGCGGCCGCGCTCTGCCAGAAGTGGTGGATCACGCTGCCCGACCGCGACCTGGCGTACCTGGTCGAGGACACCGACGAGTTCTGGGCGTACGTCCGCGAGCTGCGGTGGGCCCAGGACTACGCCCTGCTCAACCGCGAGGAGATGATGGACCGCGTCGTGGACGCCATCTCCGAGCACATGGGCGAGGCGGTCGTCGAGGCCGAGCGCGTCAACTGCCACCACAACTTCACGGAGCAGGAGACGCACTTCGGCAAGCGCGTCTGGGTGTCCCGCAAGGGGGCGATCAAGGCCGGCGTCGGTGACGCCGGGCTGATCCCGGGGTCGATGGGCACCGCGTCCTACGTGGTGACCGGCAAGGGCGACGCGCTCTCGCTGAACTCGTCGCCGCACGGTGCGGGCCGCAGCCACTCGCGGTCCGCGGCGCGCAGGCTGTTCACCCACGACCAGCTGCGCGAGGCGATGACCGGCATCGAGTACCGCGACACGGACGCGTTCATCGACGAGATCCCGGCGGCGTACAAGGACATCGACCAGGTCATGGCCGACGCCGCCGACCTGGTCGAGGTCCGCCACGTGCTGCACCAGATCGTGAACGTGAAGGGCGACTGACCGACGGGCGCGCGGCCGGGGAACCGGCCGCGCGTCCGCGCGTCAGCGGACCGGCACCTCGACCTCCACGCGGACCACGTCGCCAGTGCGTCGGAACACCCGCTCGCTCACGTCGGCGTCGAGCGCGCCGTCACTGCCCTCCACGCGGGTGCCGTCGGCGAGGTGCGCGACCACGGTCAGCACCGCACCGGGTCCGTCGACGCGGCGGTAGACCACCGGCACCTGGCAGAACGTGAACGCGAGCGACCCCGCGGGGAGCGCGAGGCCGCGCTCCTGCTGGGTGACGTCGTGGTACGTGAACGTCGTCTGGGTGGTGGTCCACTCGTCGGCGCGCAGCAGCACGGGCCGCACGACGACGCGCCCGCCCTCGACCCGCAGCCCCAGCTCGCCGAGCCGCGCGAGGATCTCCTCCTTGACCTGGCCCGTCATGCCGGGCTGCCGGGCACCCTTGCCGGCCGGGGTGTGCGAGTACGGGTCGACGGGGAACGCGCCGTACACGTCCGGGGTCTTGCAGTAGCCGAGGCCGTGCCGGACGTCCTCGTACGCGTCCGCGAGGCCCGCCACCACGACCGCGTCGGCACCCTCGGCGACCGCGCGCTCGTGGTTCTCCTGCACGGCGAGCAGCAGCTTGGACACCATGTGCCAGTAGATGCTGCCGAGCCCCTCGTACGCGAAGAACGACCCCGACCGTCCGGTGAACTGGGCGTGCCGGAACACCTGCTCGAACACGTCGAGCACGGCCTGGCGGCCGTCGCCCACGCCCGGGACCGTGCGGCTCAGTGCGTCGAGGGCGGCGTCGAGGTCACGCGCATTGTGGAGGCCGGGCGCGAACCGGTGGTCGCCGAGCACGTCGCGCAGCACGATCGACGTGTCGCCCGCCTCGACCAGCGCAGCGAGCAAGGGCGCGGACGCGGCCTGCTCGGCGGTGACCAGGTTGCGCGCCAGGAACGTCGGCAGCTCGCGGTCCGGGTAGAGCTGGTAGGAGTGCTGGTCCGCCCGGTAGAGCGCGCTCCGCCGCAGCGACCGGACGAGCTCCAGCGCCTCCGCGGGGGTCAGCAGCCCGGACGACAGCACCGCGACCTGACCCTCGAGCATCTCCTGCAGATGACCGACGGTCGCCCCGTCGCGCAGGTCGAGCAGGTTGTACGCGTGGAACAGGCCGTCCGCGCGACGGTTCGCCCGCAGCGCGGCGTCGACGTAGAGCTGGGCGTCCGCGAGGAACGCCTGGACGTCCGCGGCGGACACCCCCGTGCGCTCGCCGCCGTACCCGGCGTACACGCGGGTGCGGTACGCGGTGCCGGCCGCGCCGAGCGCGTCCATGACGGCGCGCCGGCCCCGGTCGTCGAACCCGGTGCCCGCCTGCTCGCGGTGCTCGTCGAGCGCCGCGTGCACGTCCGTCAGCAGGTTGGCGAGCTCGCTCGTCACCGTGAGGTCGTCCGCGAGCAGGTCCCGGGCGAGGGTCAGGGCGCGGCGCAGGTAGGCGAGGGTGACCACCGACAGGCCCTTGCCGACGAGTGCGTTGTTGGCGTCGTTCCACTCGGGGCGCTGCGTGTTCATCCAGATGCCGCCGTCGGGCACCAGGTTGACGACCTTCGCGAGGATCGTGAGCAGCAGCTTCTCGCCGAGCGAGACGCGCACGAGCTCGCCGTCGGGTCCGTGCACGAGCCGCCCGTCCGCGCCCTCGGTGACGACGCGCCGTGCGACCCGCTCCTCGGTCTCCGTGTCGAACGCGATCGTCGCGATCGGCTCGGTGACCGTCTCGTCGTAGGTCGCGATGCGGTACGGCACGTCGGCGTGCGTGAAGACGGCCCGGTCGACGAGTGCCTCCAGGCGACCCGGGTGGAACCGGTGCGACGCCTCCAGCAGCTTGACCAGGTAGATGACCTGGTGGTCGCTCCAGTAGCCGATGTTCGCCCAGGGGTTCGACGGCTCGGGCACCTCCCAGTCGATGCCGGAGCGCGAGATGCGGTACGGGTTGTACCCGTCGGCCGTCGTCGCGTCGAGGAACACCGCGACCATCGACTCCACGTACTCGGGGAACGACCAGGCCAGCGCCTCCCAGTTCTGGAAGATGTCCCGCCAGTTGCCCTGGAAGTCGACGCGCGTCTCGCCGTGAGCGTCCGTCAGGGCGATCTTGAACTTGTTCCAGGGCCGGCTCGGGTCGCCGTGCCGGCGGCTGAACGTCAGCGGCAGGTACTCGCGCACGAGCCGCAGCAGGTCCGGGTCGCCGGACGCGTCGGCCCGTTCGACGAGGTCGTCCAGCTGCTCGGTCGCGGCGAGCGCGTCGAACCACGCGCCGCTGCGGTCCGCGGTGCGCGGGCTGCGCTGGCCGACGAAGGCGCGCAGGTCGGCCGTCCGCACGGTGTACCCGTCGACGAGGACGCCGCCGCGCATGACGTTGAACAGCACGTTGGCGCGGTGGTGGGCGGTGGCGAGCTCGTCGCCGGTGACCTGCGCGGCGTCGGCGGTGCCGACGAGCCGGTCGAGGTGCGCGCGCGTGCCCTCGACGTCCGCTGCGAGCGCCGCAGCGGCCGCGGCGGGGTCGGCGAGCTGGGTCTGGAGCCGGACGATGTCGGCCGCGCTCTGGTCGACGTCGGCGACGACGCTCCAGCGGCGGTGCTCGCCGGGGGCGATCGTGAGGCGTGCGCGGACCAGGTACGCACCCTTCTCGCCGCGGACCTCGTGCTCCGCGACGACGGGGCGGCCCGCCGCGAACGCGCCGACCTGGCGCGCGGAGAGCAGGTGGTCGACGTCGTCGAGGCCCACCTGCCAGGCGACGGTCGTGGAGAGCGACTCGCTCGGGTCGGCCTTGTCGGTGAGTGTCGAGTTCAGGTACACGAGCCCGAGGCCCGTCGCGGCGTCGACCTCGGCCCGCTTGTACGCGTCGAGCAGGCTGCTGAGCTCGCCCTGCGTCTGCACGGTGACGCCCGCGGGCAGCAGGTCGACGAAGCCGTCCAGGACCTCGACCCGGACGTGCCGGTCGGTCGCCGAGGCCACCTCGACCTCGCGCACGACGCCGTACCGGGCGGCGGTCCGCCACGTGACGCGCACACGGAGGCCGAGGTCAGGGCGGGTCTCCTCGAACACGAGGGTGGTGCCGAGCGGGTCCTTGTACAGGTGGCGCTCGGCGTCCGGGTCGCCCGGCCGGCGCGGCGCGAACGGCTGCCAGAACAGGATCCCGTCGGCCGTGGCGACGCGCAGGAGCGTGAGCCCGCCGGTCCGGCCGGCGCCCGCGGCGACCTTGTCCTCGGTGGTGTAGGTGAACAGGGCGCGGTCGGCCTCCTCGCGTCCGGCGGTCACGCCGCCGGTGCTGGAGATGAACAGCCACAGGTCGCTCGCGCCGACGAGCGTCATGAAGAACGGCGGCAGGTCGTCGTAGGACGTGATGCGGTAGAAGCGTCGTCCGTCGAGGTCGACGAGCCCGGACTCGGGGGCGTCAGGCACATCCGGCATCATGCCCGGTTCGTCCGTAGGTGCGGGCGAGAAAGTCTGCGACGCCATTGCCGATGTCCTTCGTTCGTACGCGCGTGGGCCCAGGGTGGGCCGCTCCGGTGCGGCCGTGGGTGCGCTCCCATACATTGACACGTGTCACCGGAGAAGGCAACGCTGCACGGAGGCATCACCTCCGTGGCCCTACGCCGCCGGGTGCGGGTACTCGGCGGACCGGCCCTGGAACGTGAGGATCGCCTCGTTCCGGATCCGACCGTCCTCGATCTCCACCGCCCGCTGGATCGTGTCCGACGCGGCCCACGACTCCGGGCCCGACATCACCGTGCGCAGGAACGGCATCAGCGCCTCGCTGATCTCCCACGTCGTCGAGTTCCACAGCAGCGACGGGCTGTGGTCCACCGCGTAGTAGTTCGTCGTGTCCCCCACCGTGAACATCGGGTCCGCGAACGACGTCGGCCGCGCCCAGCCGAAGCCCATCCCCTCGTCGACGGACACGTCGACGATGAGGCTGCCCGGCCGGAACTCACCCAGGTCCGAGGTGCGCAGGTACGTCAGCGGCGCGTTCGGGTCCTGCAGCGTGCAGTTGACGACGATGTCGTTCTCGGCCAGGTACCCCGGGAGCCGCACCGGACCGCCCTCGGTGGTGACCGTGCTCTCGAACGGGTCCTCGGGGTTGTGGTCGAAGTGGATGATGTCCACCGACGGGATCGGGGAGCCGACGGCGGCGATCTCCCGGTTGGTCAGCACCCGCACGTCGTGGATCCCGTGTGCGTTGAGCGCCGTGACGGCGCCGCGCGCCGTCGCCCCGAACCCGATCACCACCGCCGTGAGCCTGCGCCCGTAGTCACCGGTCGACCCGCACAGCTGCAGCGCGTGCAGCACCGAGCAGTAGCCCGCCAGCTCGTTGTTCTTGTGGAACACGTGCAGGCCGAAACCGCCGTCCGCCTGCCAGTGGTTCATGGCCTCCCAGGCGATCAGGGTGAGCCGCTTGTCGATCGCCAGCTGGGTGATCCGGCGGTCCTGCACGCAGTGCGGCCACCCCCACAGCACCTGACCGTCGCGGAGATCCTCCAGGTCCGACGCCTGCGGCTTGGGCAGCAGCACGATGTCCGCCTGGGCGATGACCTCGTCGCGGTCGGACATCTGCCCGACCAGGGGCGCGATCTGGTCGTCGGCGATGCCGAAACGGGCGCCGTAGCCCCGTTCGAGGATCATCTGCGCCCGCAGGTCCGCGTCGATGCGCTCGAGGTGACCGGGGTGGATCGGGAGCCGCCGCTCGTCGGGCTTGCGCGACGTGGCCATCACACCCAGGCGCAACAACCCGGGCTTGGCAATCGTTTTACTCATGCTTGATCGTAGTCGCGTGCGGTGCATGTCCACCTGCTGGGCGCGACCGTGGACAATCGCCCCATGAGCATCACCGGCTACGTCCGCAACAACGCCGACCGATTCCGGGTCGTCGTCGCGATGTGGATCGTCGTCGGCTTCGGCGGCGCCCTGCTCTTCGGCTCCTTCGGCCTCATGCTCGTCACGGGTACCGGCATGTTCGCCGACAAGGCGGTCGTCGACCTCGGCCTGGAGTTCTCCCCCGGCCAGGAGGTGGCGGTCGACGACGGCGTCGGCCCCGGCAACTTCATGGTGCTGGCCACCCCCGCCACCGTGGACCCCGGCACGGTCGAGTGCGCCTGGAAGAGCCGGGTGTACAGCACCGGCGAGCAGAGAGAAGGTCGCCTGGACATCGCCCGTCCCGACGGCGTCGCCGAGACCCTGACCACCTACGACTCGACGCCGCGCAGCTTCGTGCCCCTTGCCGCGACCCGGAACACCGAGTGGATGGAGCCGGACCTTCTGACCTGCACCGGGGAAGGTGTCGAGTCCTTCGCGATCAGTTCCACGGACGGGGTCTTGACCGACGGGTTCCGCTTCGGCACCGGTGCTCTGCTCCTCGTGCTCGCGCCGGTGGTCTTCGGACTGGGACTGGTCGCCCTCCATTTCACGCGGAAGTGGCACCAGCGCGGGATGTTCCCCGCACCTCCGGTCCCGGCGTACTACCCTCCCCCGGCCCAGCAGCCGCTCCCGCCCGGGCACAACCCGTTCGGTCCGCCGAGCTGACTCACCCCCGGACGCGACACGACCCCAGCGAGCCACGCACCCTGTCAGGCGGTGCGGCTCTGCGCGTCCCAGGCCTCGTTGATGCTGCGGCGCACCTCGACACGCTGCCGGGTCTGGACGATGAAGCCGATCACCGCCAGCACGAGCACGAGCACGAACCAGCCCCAGCCGGCGTCGACCGCGCTGCTGAAGCTGCCCTCCGTGAAGTCGGCGGAGTTCAGGGTGCCCAGCAGCAGCATCAGGCCGGCGACCACGCTGACGGCGCCCGCGAGGGAGCTCGCCACCGCCAGCACGACCATCGGCATGTTCCCGACGACCGCCAGCAGTCCGAAGACCGCGCCGATGGCCACGCCCACGAGAACCGCGACCCAGCTCCAGTCGATCCCCAGGGCGACGACAATGCCCGCACCGATCGCGTAGCCGAACGCAGCCATCGCGAGGATCACGGCCACCGCGAAGTAGAGGTAGGCGAGCACGGCGAAGATCACGGCGAAGACGAACCCCGAGACCCAGCCGAATGCCGTGCCCAGAAAGCTCTCGTCCGCGAGCTCGGCGAAGAGTCCTGCGCCGAAGGCGAACCCGGCGAAGAAGCCCCAGATCGGGAGAACGAGCCGCAGCACGAACTGCCCCGCGAAGAGCATGGCGCCCCCGGCGACGATGGCGAGGATGCCCAACAGGATGTCTGCCATGTCTGCAATGTAGGGCTCACCGACCTCGATCGGTGGGACAACACGGACATCCGTCGCGACGACCGCACAGCGTGCGCGCGCCACGGCATGACGAAGGCCCCGCGCCGGCGCGAGCGCTGGTCACGGGGCCTTCGTGGTGGAGCCGCCTACAGGAGCCCGCGGAAGGCGAACTGGAACGTCAGCTCGGTATCCGTCGGCAGTCGGTACTCGGGATGGGTCTGCGCCCCCCACGAGTCGTCGCCGCCGACCCCGCGGCGCTGGAGCGCCGGCCGCAGGACCGTCTGATAGATCGGCGGCAGCTCGGTGTGGTGCGCCGCGTTCTCCACCTCGAACGGCGTCCACGGCAGAGCCGACAGCTCCATGCCCTGCTCCGACTCCAACCGCAGGCCCGCCCCTTGCTCGTCGGTCACGGTCGCCCAGCGCACGCCGGTCCGGCTGCCCGCCTCCTGCGGACGCAGGTAGGGCGTGAGCGCGGTACGCACGTCGGCCTCCCACACACCCAGTCGAGCGCCGGCTCGGCGGTCGACGTAGGACTCCTCGGGCCCGTCCCCGTACCAGCGCAGGCGGTGGAACGTGCTGTCGGTCGCCAGGAGGAGGCCGAGCTCCGGCATGTCCGGCAGCCCCGCCCCGGGTCGCACCGTGAGGGTCACCTCGACGCGACCGTCACCATCCACGAGGTAGGAGAGCTCGCACTCCCCCGCCGGTGCGGTGGGCAGCTCGTACCGGAACCGGACGCGCACGCCGTCGTCGGTCTGCTCGACCGCGGGCTCGTCGGGGCCGCGGACGGCCGTCGCATACCGGCTGGCGAGAAGCCACGCCCCGTCGTGCGCGGGGGCGCCCCACCCCAGCTCGTTGGAGGTGGGTGCGTGCCAGAAGCTCGGCTGGGGCACCGAGCGCAGGAGCTCGCGGCCGCCGTCGTGCGTCAGCCCGTAGCGGTACGAGACCAGCCCCCCGTGCAGACGTGAGAACAGGGCGGTGAAGTGCCGCCCCCGCACGCCCACGTTGTGGATGCCGTGGACGACCTCCGGCACGGCGGCCCGGCGAACCGGCGTGGAGCCCCGGACGACCACGACCGTCTGCTCGTGCGCCAGCTCGTGCCCGGCCGACGCCCAGCGCGTCGTACGACGCAGCCGGAAGGACACGTCGACGGTGTACTCCCCGGGTGCGGTCGGCACCGTGACGGGGAGCGCGTAGACCTGCGACCCCCCAGGGGCCACGGCGGTCTCGAGCACCTCCTGCTGCAGCACCCGGCCCTCCCGGGCGAGGGTGACCACGCACTCGTGCGCCGACGACGGGGTGGCCAGGTGCCGGTTCTCGACCGTGACCTTGTCGTCGCCCACCGAGAGCCGGTAGCCCTGGTAGAGGTAGTGCACCTCCTGGGCGATCGGCTTGAGGGTGCGATCGGCGAAGACGATGCCGTTGCCGCTGAAGTCCGAGTCGTGCGGCGCGTCACCGAAGTCACCGCCGTAGCCGAAGTACTCGCGGCCACCGGCGTCCGTGCGCCGGAGCGCCTGGTCCGCGAAGTCCCAGATGAAGCCACCTTGGAACAGCGGCTCACGGTAGGCCAGGTCGACGTACTTGTGGACCGCCCCGAACGAGTTGCCCATCGAGTGGGCGTACTCGCACAGCAGGTAGGGCTTGTCGCGGTGCGTGGTGAGGAACTCCTCGATCTCGGCGGCCGGCGCGTACATCCGCGAGACGACGTCGGTCGTCTGCGGGTGCCGCGGGTCCCAGTGGACGCCCTCGTAGTGCACCGGCCGGGAGTCGAGGCGACGGAAGTACTCCGCGACCTCCAGGATGCCCGTCCCGCCGAACGACTCGTTGCCGCAGGACCACAGGACGACGCTCGGGTGGTTCTTGTCCCGCTCCAGCATGCTCGCGGCGCGGTCGAGCAGGGTGGGCAGCCACTCCGGGCGGTCCCCGGGCAGCGCCTCCTCGATCCCTTCCCCACCGAGCCTCACCCGGTCCCACATCGCGTGCGACTCGAGGTTCATCTCGTCGATGACGTAGAGGCCGTACTCGTCGCACAGCTCGTAGAAGTACGAGTTGTTCGGGTAGTGGCTGGTCCGCACCGCGTTGATGTTCAGCCGCTTCATCAGCCGGACGTCGGCCTCCGTCTGCTCGCGGGTCATCACGCGACCCTGGAGGCCGAAGTCGTGCCGGTTCACGCCGTTGAAGACCACGCGCGACCCGTTGACCTTGAGCAGGCCGTCCTCGATGCCGAACCGGCGCACACCCACCCGCACAGGGACGTGCTCGGTCAGGCGGCCCGACGCGTCGACCACGTCGAGCGCGAGGTCGTACAGGTGAGGGTCCTCGGCGCTCCACAGCCGCGGGCTCTCGATGCGGACCACGAGCTCGTCGTCACCGGTGAGCTGTCCGGCACCGGCGATCCGGGCGTCCACCCTGCCGTCGCCGGACAGGACCACGCGCACGCGCACCGTCGCCTCGGAGAGGTCGTCGGCGACGTCGGTCACCACCCGGACGTCCTCGACGTGCACGGCGGGCCGGCGGTACAGGACCACGTCCCGGAACAGGCCCGAGAACCTGAAGAAGTCCTGGTCCTCGATCCACGACCCGGCGCTCCACCGGACCACCTGCGCCACGACGAGGTTCTCGCCCTCGACCAGGGCGTCGGTGAGGTCGAACTCCGACGGAGTGAACGAGTCCGTCCCGTAGCCCACGTAGGTGCCGTTCAGCCACAGGGCGACGGCGCTCTCCGCGCCGTGGAAGCTCACGCTCAGCCGCTCACCGGGCCCGAGCGGGTGCTCGAGCGTGAACGTCCGCCGGTACGTCGCCACCGGGTTGTACCGCTGGGGAACCTCCCCCGGCTCGAGCTGCTCGTACCCGTCCCACGGGTACTGCACGTTGGTGTACTGCGGTCGGTCGTAGCCGAGCAGCTGCACGTGGGCCGGCACCGGCACGTCGTCCCAGCCGGAGTCGTCGACGTCCACGCGCTCGAAGCCGGGGACGACGAGCGCGGGGCTCTTCGCGTAGTGCAGCTTCCACAGCCCGTTGAGCGACTGCTCGAAGGAGCTCGTCCCGGTCGCCGCCTCCTGCGCGGAGGCGAACCACCGGTGGTCGGAGTGCGGGTCGAGCCGGTTCTCCTTGACGTACTCGGGGTCGGCGATGCGGTGCAGGTCGAATGTCACTTGATGGCCCCCGTGACGCCCTCGGCAAAGTGCCGCTGCAGCGCCAGGAAGACGACCATCGTCGGCACCGACACGATGAACACAGCGAGCATGAGGCTCCCGTAGTCGGTGACGTACCCGGCGCGCATGTTCGAGAGCAGCATCGGCAAGGTCTGGTACGCGTTGTCGACGAGGATCACCTTCGGCCACAGGAAGTTGTTCCACGAGAACAGGAAGGTGATGACACCCGCTGCCGCAAGGGTCGGCTTCATCGTCGGCAGGTAGATGCGCGCGAAGATGCTCACCTCGCCCAGGCCGTCCAGGCGCGCCGCCTCGATGATCTCGTGCGGGAACGACCGGGAGGCCTGCCGGAACAGCAGGATCAGGAACGGCGTCGCGACCAGGGGCACGATGACCGCGAACGTCGAGTTCACCATTCCCAGCTGCGCGAAGAGGCGGAACAACGGGATCATCGTCGCCGCGAACGGGATCATGATCGCCAGGAGCAGGAACGCCATGACGGCGTCCTTCGCCCGCGAGTGGTAGATCTCGAACGCATACCCGGCGATCGAGCACAGGATCAGGGCGAGCACGGTCGTCGCGATGGCATTGACCGACGAGTGGTAGAGGGCCGACCCCAGGGGCTGCGAGTCGACGAGCGTCTGGAAGTTCTCCATGAGGTGGCTACCCGGCAGCAGCTTCGACGCCACGACCTCGTTGCTCGTGTTCGTCGCCGAGACGGCCATGAAGTAGAGCGGGAAGACCGACAGGATGACGGCGAGAGACAAGAACGCGTATGCGGGGATCCGGCGGAGCTGAGTCTTAGTCACGCTTGTCGCCCACCTTCATTTGAATGGCGGCCAGGATGGCCACGATGATGAGGATCGCGTAGGAGATGGCAGCCGCGTACCCGAAGTTCGGGCTGTTGCGGAACGACACGTTGTACAGGTAGTGCGACACCGTCATCGTCGTGTTTCCCGGGCCACCGTTGGTCAGGTTGAACGACTCGTCGAACATCTGCAGCGTTCCGTTGGTCGACAGGATCGCGCAGAGCAGGATGATCGGCTTGAGCTGCGGCATGGTCACGTACCAGAAGGTCTTGAACCCGTTCGCACCGTCGACGCGGGCAGCCTCCAGCGTCGACCGGTCGATGTTCTGCAGGGCGGCCAGGAAGAAGATCATGTTGTAGCCGGTCCAACGCCACAGCAGGCCGAGGATGATCACCATCCGTGCGGTGCCCGTCTGGCCGAGCCAGTTGACGTTGTCGTCCAGCAGTCCGAACTTGATGAGCAGGTCGTTGGCCAGGCCGTCCGTCGCGAAGATCTGCCGGAACACCAGCGAGTACGACACGAGGCCGACGGCGCACGGCAGGAAGATCGCCGTCCGCCAGAATCCCTTGAACTTCAGCCACGGTGCGTTGAGCAGGTTCGCCAGCACCATCGCGAGCACGAGCATGATCGGCACCTGGATGATCAGGTAGATGAACGTCGTGCTCATCGTCAGCCGGAACGTCTCGTCCTCGAACAGCCGCTGGTAGTTCAGCCACAGCGGCTCGGCCCAGCTCAGTCGGGTCCCACGTCCCGTCTGCAGCGACAGGAACAGCGCCTGGATCATCGGCCAGAAGTTGACCAGCACGATGAGGGCTGC
This sequence comes from Cellulomonas sp. Root137, assembly GCF_001426725.1. NCBI lineage: Bacteria > Bacillati > Actinomycetota > Actinomycetes > Micrococcales > Cellulomonadaceae > Cellulomonas > Cellulomonas sp. Root137. Next base: position 215,976 of record NZ_LMFG01000001.1, read on the forward strand.
GGCGGGAATGATGAACGTCCAGCCGGTCAGGCTGCGGCGGCGCGCTATCGCGGACAGGGGTGCCGACTTGGGCTGACGCTCTCGGGACGTCGTCGTCCCGGGCGGGGGCGCGCTCGGTGCGCGGCCCTCGGTCGGTGCAGTGGGAACGGACACGAGCGGCTCACCTCTTCTTCGCGGTGACGGACAGGGCGGGGAGGCGGGCGGCGGAGCCGGGGACCGGCCTCCGCCGCCCGCCCTGAGGTCACCCCATGGCGAACTCGACGGTCTGCTGCGCCTCCTCGAGCGCGGCCTCCGGGTCGGCGCCGTTGAAGATGTTCGTGATGGCGACGCTCACGGCGTCGCGCCCCTCGTAGTAGTACGCGCCCGTGTTGTTGCTGGGCACCTCTGCGGCGAACTTCAGGACGTCGGCGTAGATCGGCTGTCCGCCGAAGAACTCCTGCGGCTCGCTGTAGACGTCCGACTCACCCGCCGGCAGCCAGTTGGCGAGCGCGCCGGAGGCCGGGAGGATCGTGTCGTAGAACTCGGTCGAGCCCGCGAACGTCGCGTCCAGGAAGTCGCTGGCGAGCGCCTCGTTGCCGTTCGGGGTGATCGCCCAGGACGAGCCACCGTTCGCGGTGTAGTTGGTCGCGCCGTCGACGCCGTCGAGCTTCGGGACGTTGGTGACGGCCCACTTGCCGGACTGGTCAGCGGCGGACTGGATGGAGCCGGAGATCCACACGCCGTTGACGATGCCGGCCGTGTTCGAGTTGACGATCGTGTTGATGTACTCGTCCCACGAGTTGACCTCGACGAAGACGCCGGCGTCGACGAGCTGCCCGTACATGTCGATGGCTGCCAGCAGCGCCTCGTTGTCGGTGATGGTCGGCATGCCCTCGTCGTCGAACAGGCTCGCGCCGGCGCTCTGCAGCATCATCATGATCGTGTCGGCCGAGCCGGCCTGGCCCGTGAGCAGCGGCTTGCCCGTCTTGGCCAGCACGTCCTTGCCGAGGGTGAGGAACTGGTCCCACGTGATGTCGGTGAAGTCGTCGACCGTGTAGCCGGCCTGCTCGAGGAGGTCCGTCCGGTACGCGCCGATCGCGGTCCCGTTGTCGAACGGCACCCCGTAGTTGACGTCGTCGTACGTGGAGTAGGCCACGACGGACTCGGGGAACTCGCTGAAGTCCACGTCGGAGTCCGCGAAGTCGGCGAAGATGTCCGGGTAGTTGATGACATTCTTCTGGAACGCGTTGTTCTGCATGAGGAAGATGTCGGGCAGCTGGTCGGTCTCGCCGGACTGGGCGAGCGTGGTCAGCTTGGTCTGCACGTCCTCCCACGGCGTCTCGACGATCTCGAGCTTGAAGTCCGGGTTGTCGGCCTGGAAGACCTTCTCGGCCTCCTCGAGGGCAAAGATGTTGAAGGCCGGGTCCCACGCCCAGACCGTCAAGGTGTTGTCGCCGGAGCCGCCGTCCGCGCCCGTCGTCTCGTCCGAGCCCGAGCCCCCGTCTCCGCCGCTGCAGGCGGCGAGAGCGAGGCTCAGCGACAAGACGGCGCCCAGCGCCCCGAGCGTGCGTGTCTTCTTCATCGGGTGATCCCTTCGTGCTGTTGGTCGTCCGTGGACCGCCGCCGGCTCGCGCCGAGCCGCCGGCTCCCGCGCCTCACCGCGACATCGCGGCGGGTGAGCGGGACAGGTCGACTGTGCTGTTTGGAGGTCGTGCGCCGTGCCGTAGATGAGGCGTTTCCAGCTCCACGCCAATGGGGTCTCGTCCACACCGACCTCGAGCGACAACGGTGTCCCTCGACCCTTTCTGGCGATTGGTGACGTCACCATAGCAGCGCTCGACGGCCTGCTCTGCAACGCTTTGGTAACGCTAGCGACCACGTTTTCGTGCTGGAGGGCCCCAATGGTTACGTCATCATGCTCGTCACCACTACCATCTGGCCATGACAACCGCGTCAGCACCTGGCCGCCGCCGCTCAGGTCCCTCGATCGGCGACGTCGCCCGTCTTGCCGGCGTCTCACCCCAGACGGTCTCGCGCGTCTCGACCGGCGCTGACTCGGTCCGGCCGAGCACCCGCGCACGGGTCGTCCTCGCCATGGACCAGCTCGGCTACTCACCGAACCGGGCTGCCCAGGCGCTGCGGAACGGCACGTTCGGCGCCATCGGAGTGCTCTCGACCGGCTTCCAGCGCACGGGCGAGGCCCTCACCGCCGAGGCCCTGGTCGAGGCCGCCGCGCTCGAGGACTACTCGGTCACGCTCCTGCACGTGCGCAACCCCGCCCGGGAGAGCTGGGACAGCGCAGCGCACCGCATCTCGCACCAGGCCATCGACGGCCTCGTCATCATGCGGGCCGAGCAGGCGTCCCCGGCGACGCTGGCGCTCCCCGCGGGCATGCCTGTGGCGGTGTCCTTCTCCAAGTTCGCGGGCCACTACCCCACCGTCACCGCCGACCAGGTCCAGGGCAGCGAGGACGCGATGCGCCACCTGCTCGGCCTGGGACATCGCACCGTGCACCACCTCGCTGGGCCGCTGGACTCGGAGCACGCCCTGGTGCGCAGCGGCACGTGGCGCCGCTGCCTCCTGGAAGCCGGGATCCGTCCGCCCGAGCCGGTGTACGGAGACTGGAGCGCGCACGACGGTTACGAGGCGGGAAAGCGGCTCGCGGCCGACCCTGAGGTCACCGCCGTGTTCTGCGCGAACGACGAGATGGCGCTCGGCCTCGTGCGGGCGCTGCACGAGGCCGGCCGCCGCGTGCCTGACGACGTGTCCGTGGTGGGCTTCGACGACATCGCCGTCGCCGGCTGGACCTCACCGCCCCTGACGACCGTCCGGCAGGACTTCCACGCCATCGGCCGCGCGCTCATCACCCTCGTCGTCGGTCAGCTCCGCTTGCGGTCTGTCCCACCGCCGGCCCTGACCGTCGTGCCCACGGAGCTCATCGTCCGGGCGAGCACCGGGCCCCCGCCCCGCTGAGCCGCGGCCCGGGCGAGTCACAGCGGCGTCCGGTGTTCGCCACAGCCGAGCCGGCGTCACTCCGGCAGGAGCACCCGCACCTGATCCCGGATCTCCTGCACGACGTCGTCGACCGGGTGGGCGGAGTTGATCGTCGCGGCCATGCTGATGAACATGATGGCGGAGACGATGTGCGCGCGTGCCGCGGCGTCCTTCGCACCGGCGAGCCCGTCCCGCCGCAGCACGGCGGCTATCGCGTCCTCGGTCTGCACGGTCAGGTCGAGAGCGTCGCGGTGGTGGGGTTCGGCGGGGTCGCCGAAGACGATCTCCCGCAGGTAGGTCCGCCCGTTGCCGACGTGCTTGCGGTTGCACTCCACGACCGGGCGGACGATCGCCATCACGGCGTCGAGCGTGCCCGTGATGCCCTCGGCCGCTGACCTGCCCCGTGCGAGCGCGTCGGCGTAGGTGGAGTTCTGCACGAGCAGGAGCAGCTCCGCCTTGGACTTGGCATAGAGGAACAGCGTTCCTGCCCCGATATCGGCTTTGTCGGCGATCTCCTGAGTAGTGACCTCGTCGACGCCTCGCTCGGTGAAGAGCTCACTGGCGGCGGCGGTGATGCGGTCGAGCTTCTCCTGCTTGTTCCGCTCGCGCCGACCGGGCGACGTGGAAGCGAGGGGCATGGTTGCCGCCCTTCGTTGCTGAGTGGGCTCGGATCTGCCGACACTCATTCTTCCATGGCAGCCAGTGGCACCCTCATGGCACGGAGCTCCGGGTAGAGCGCCTCGACCGGACCACTCAGAGCCGCCTTGACCTGGGCGGTCAGCTCATCGCCGATGACCTCGAACTCATCGGCTTCGACGGCGTCGTAGACCTTGGCGACGAGGTCGGCCGGCGCCATCTTGGGCCCGTCCGCGTGCGCTGCCATCCGGGTCTCGACGTAGCCCATGTGCACCCCCGTCACGTGGACGCCCCTGGGCGCGAGCTCCAGACGCAGAGAGTTGGTGGCCGACCAGAGGGCGGCCTTGGCGGCGCTGTAGACGCCGCCGAACCCCCGAACCAGCTGGCGACGGAGTGCACGTCGACGAGGATCGACCGTCGGTTGCCCGCGAGGACCGGCGCGAAGGCCCGGGCGAGGAAGACAGGCCCGAAGAAGTTGACCTCCATGTTGGCCCGGATGTCCGCCTCGGTGACCTGCAAGAGGCTCGCACTCGGCGGGTTCGCCCCCGCGTTGTTGATGAGCGCGGTGACGTCGGGTGCGGCGGCCACGGCGGCGGCGACGGACGCCGCGTCGGTGACGTCGAGGGTGAGCGGGACGATCCGGTCGTCGTCCCAGGTGCGGGGTGTGCGGGCGGTGGCGTACACCTTCACGGCGCCGCGGGCGAGCGCCCGGTGCACGAAGTGGGTTCCGATGCCGCCGTTCGCCCCGGTGACCAGGACGACTGCTCCATTGAGGGTGGGCATGCTTGCGTTCCTTCTGTCGGTCGATCACCGGCCGCGGGTCGGCCGAGGTGGTTATGGCAGGTAGTGCGAGAGCCGCTGGCCGCCCTTCACGTAGGTCAGCGCGTCGGTGACGTCGTAGGCGTGGACGGCGGAGGCGAACGGCGCCAACGCGTCCGACAGGCTCACGACCTCGGGGGCCTCGAAGAAGGCCGCGCGCGCCTCCGGATCCGCGAAGCCCAGGATGAGGGAGGCGTGGAACCGCTGGTCCGCCGGATTGTCGTGGGCGACGTTCGGGGTGTCCCAGAGCTTCTCGTTCCAGGGCATGAAGACCTGGGTACGCAGCTCCCTCAGCACGCCCATGCCGGCGACCGTGCTGGCAAGCACGTCGAGGTGCCTGCGGAACGCATGCGTGCGGACTCCGTCCCTTCGCCTCAGGTAGACCAGGACTCGGGCACCCGCCTTCTCGCCCTGCACGCCGACGTCGTACCAGCGCGCCGAGTACGGAGGTCCGGCGTAGAGCAGGGTGCGCCGGAAGACGTTCACCTCGTCCTTGTACGCCAGGCGGGTCTGCTTGCGGCCCCGCAGCGGCGACAGGACGGACCCGAACGTCACCTCGGCGACCCCGTCGATCCGCCGGTCTGCCGGGATCGCGGTCTCGACGCCACGGGTGGCCGGCCACAGCCCGGGGTTGTGCTCCGCCAGATGGATCTGGCGGTACTCCTCGAAGCCGGGCGTGGCGGTGATGATCGTGGAGTGGGGACCCTTCCAGTAGTCCATGCCTGTCTGCCGTGGTTGGTCGGTGCGCATCCAGAGCGGGATCGACGAGACGAAGGGCTTCTTCACGTAGGGAGGGTTCGTCGCCATGCTCGTTACCTTCACTCGATCCGGTCGGGGCCGTCAGCCGGCGAGGAACTCGGCAACGACGGGAGCGAACGTCTGGTGGAACTGGAAGATGCCGCCGTGCCCGGAGTCCGGATAGATGACCAGCTCCGAGCCCGCGATGCGGCGGTGCAGGTCCTCGGACAGGCCCGACGGCACCATCCTGTCGTTGTCACCGTTGGCGATCAGGGTGGGTTGCGTGAGCGCCGACAGGTCGGCCGGGGCTGAGCGCCCGAACTTCTGGATCGCCTTGAGCTGGGTCCGGAACGCGCGCACGGAGATGTCCGCGTCCCGATCGACGGTGCGCTCCTTCAGTCGCTGCACGAAGGCGCGAGCAGCGGGCTTGCCGGTGGCGTTGCGGTTGAAGAAGAGGAACTCCTTGGGGTCAGACCGGGTCAGCGTGGCCCGCAGGATGTCCCGGTAGGTGACGCCGACGACCTTGTCGATGCCTGCGCCGCCCCGGGGCCCGGTGCCGGTCAGGACGAGCTTGCGCACCAGCTCGGGGTGCTTGACCACGAGGTCCTGCGCGATGAACCCGCCCAGCGAGAAGGCGAAGATGTCGATCGTGTCGAAGCCGAGAGCCCTGAGGAAGGTGTACGCGTCGTCGGCCATGGCCTCGACGTTGTCCGGGACGTCGCCGGTGGAGGCTCCGACGCCGCGGTTGTCGAACGCGATGACGTGGCGCCCGGCCGCGATCGGGTCGACTATCCGCGGGTCCCAGTTGTCCAGGGTCGCACCGAGGTGCACGAACAGGACGACCGGGATCCCGCCCTGCGGTCCCAGCTCCCGGTAGGCGTAGGTCACGCCGTTGACGGTGAGCGTGCGGGTCGGAGCCAGCGCGTACGAGGTGCGGTTGTCGCTCACGGTGCTCACCGGTTCTTCCGTTCGACGGGTGCGGAGGGCCTGTCACGCCGGCTGATGACGGCCTTGCCGCGGATGCCGCCCTTGCCGAGCGACTCGACTGCTTCCGCGGTCTGGTCGAAGTCGTAGACCCGTCCGACGACGGGGCGGACCACACCGCCGTCGACGAGCGCCGTGATCTGGCGGAGCTGGTCCCCGCTGGCGCGCATGAAGAGGAACTCGTACGTCACACCGAGCCGCTCTGCCTGCCGGCGGATCTTGCGGCTGAGCGCCGCGATCGCGAGCCTCAGCACCGGGTTCATCCCGACCCGCCGTGCGAACGCGGGGTCGGGCGGTCCGGCGATGCCGATCGCCCGGCCGCCCGGCCGCAGCACGCGCAGCGACTTCTCGAGGTTCTCGCCGCCGAGGCTGTCCAGCACCAGGTCGTACCCGTCCAGGAGCTCGACGAAGTCCTCGTCCCGGTAGTCGATGACGATGTCGGCGCCGAGCTCGCGGACGAAGTCGAGGTTGCCGGCGCCGGCCGTGGTCGCCACGGTGGCGCCGAGGTTCTTGGCGAGCTGGATCGCGATGCTCCCGACGCCACCGGCGCCCGCATGGATCAGGACTCGCTGGCCGGGCTGCACGTTGCCCTTCTCGACGAGCGCCTGCCAGGCGGTCAGGGCCACCAGCGGCAGCGAGCCCGCCTCCTCGACGGTGACCGTCGCCGGCGTGAGCGCCAGGTCCGCCTCGGCGACCGCGATGCGCTCCGCGAACGTTCCGATGCGGTCCTGGTCCGGCCGGGCATACACCTGGTCGCCGAGCACGAACCCCCGGACCTGGGCGCCGACGCCGATCACCGTCCCGGCGACGTCGTTGCCCATGACCTGCGGCAGCTCGTACCGGAGGAACGACCTGAACTCCCCCGAGCGGACCTTCTCGTCGAGCACGTTCACCCCGGCGGCCTGCACCTGGACGAGCACGTCGCGCTCCCCCACCAGGGGCTCGGGGACATCCGCTTCGTGCAGCGGTCCCTTGTACGTGCTGACGACGAACGCTCGCATGGTGGCTTTCCTTCGTGCATCGGGGGCAATACCGAGTGACCTCAATTCTGAGTGGCCTCAGAACGCTTGTCAACCTCGGTGAGCTCAGCGGATGCCGGCACCGTCGGGCGGCCGGACATGGGTCGACGAAGACCCGACCGACCTTCGCGTCGGTGCTGGCACGGGGAGCTGCGGACGACGCGTCAGGCGAAGTCGAACAGCGGCGGGAACACGATCACGACGACCGCGGCCCACGCGGCGTAGACCGGCAGGTACCGCGTCTGCCAGCGCTCGAGCTCCGAGAACACGCCGCGACCGCGCAGGAACCGGGCAGTCCGCCACGCCGAGACCCCGAGGTGCACGAGCAGCAGCAGGTTGAGACCGAGCGCGGCGACCTTGTTGGGGCTCGTGCCGAACTCCGCGATCCGCGTGAGCATCGCGGTCAGCATCACGGCGTCGACCGCGAGGGCCGCCCCCACCATGACGAGCTGGAGCCAGTCGGCGAGCGCGGGCGGCGCGAGCGGGTCGCGGGCCGAGATCGAGTAGAGGAGCAGCGCCAGGACCAGCACGAGGATCGCGTCCATCAGGATGAGCAGGTCGCGGTCCACCTCGACGAGGCCCCCGGAGGCGATCAGCGCCGCGAGGACGGCCACGAGCATGACGATGGTCAGCGGCGTGAAGATCCGGGTCAGCACGGGCGCGATGTTCTCGACGACGTCCTGCTTGGCCTCGACGAGCCAGGCGGCGACGACGAGGGCACCCGGGACCGCGAACGGCATCACCCAGCCCGTGATCACCGGCTCGGGGTCGACGCCCACGAGCTGCAGCACCCCGGCGGTGAGGCCGAGGAGGACCCCGCCACCGAGCGCGAGCAGCGTGTAGTAGATCGCGAGCTCGCCCGTGAACCGCACGAAGTCCATGCGTCGGCCGTCGGAGCGCCAGGAGCCGGCGACGTACGCGAGCCCCACCAGCAGCCACAGGACGACGGGCGTGTGGATGATCGCCAGCACCTCGGTCGACCCCTCGGGGACGAACGGGTACACGTTGAGCACGACGGAGAGAGCGACGAACGGCACGGCGATCGCCGCCACCGTCCGCAGGCCGGCCTGGCGCTTCCACCCGAGGTACGCGGCGAGGAACGGCACCACGAGCAGCCCGATGTTGCGCGCGAGCGCGAGCTCGTCGTCCCCGAACCAGGCGATCCCGGCCCGGACCGCGACGCCCGCACCGACCGCGAGCGCGAGCACGACCGCGAGCTCACGCCACCGCGGTGCCGGCGACCCGGAGGAGTCGTCGGGGACGAGCGCAAGCTGCTTCCACAGCCGGTCGGAGTGCTCGCGGGCGTACTCGCGGGAGACGGCATCCAGGTTGCCCAGGCGCTTGATCGCGACGAGGAACGCCTCGTCGTCGTCGAGCCCGGTCGCGCGCAGGTCGCTCACCTGGCCCCGCAGGTGGTCCTCGAGCTCGTCGACGTCGGCCGACGAGATGACCTGCCGCCGGTGCACGTAGCCGCGCCACCTGTCGATCTGGGCCTCGAGCTCGTCGTCGTGCGCCATCACGCCCACCCCTCCACGACGGTGGCGGGCCGCGGCGCCGACTCCCAGACCTGTCGGAGCGCATCCGCGACGACGCTCCACTGCGCCTGCCGTTCGGCGAGCGCCGCCCGGCCGGTCGGGGTGATCGCGTAGTGCTTGCGGCGTCGGCCCGACTCGGACGTGCTCCAGGACGACGAGACGTGGCCGAGCCGTTCGAGCCGGTGCAGGAGCGGGTAGAGCATGCCGTCCGTCCACTGCATCCTGCCGCCGGAGAGCTCGCCGACGCGTTTGAGGATCGCGTAGCCGTAGAGGTCCCCGTCCGCGAGGATCCCGAGCACGAGCGGCGTTGCCGAGGCAGCGACCAGGTCCTTGTCGATGCGCACGACGTCTCCTCTACCTTGATGTGCTAGGTATCTAACCCTAGCTGCTCTAGGTATCACGAAGGCGGGCTTCGTCACTCGTTCACTGCAGCAGTCCGGCACCGCTGCCGAGTCGGAACGACGAAGGCCCCGCGCCAGCGTTACCGCTGGTCACGGGGCCTTCGTGTCGGAGCCGCCTAAGAGAATCGAACTCTTGACCTTCTCATTACGAGTGAGACGCTCTGCCGACTGAGCTAAGGCGGCGTCGTCGTGGACCGTGGTCCCCGGCGAGCCCGCTTACTGTACCCGGCGGACCCCCGCCGCTCCAAAGTGAGCGCGATCGTCAGCAGCGCGTGCCGTCGGCCGGGACCGTGCCGGACAGCAGGTACCCGTCGACGGCGGCCGCGATGCACTCGTTCGACGAGCCGTAGGCGGTGTGGCCCTCCCCCTCGTAGGTCAGGAGCACGCCCGACGACAGGAGGTCGGCCATCTCCTCGGCCCACGCGTACGGCGTCGCGGGGTCGCCCGTGGTGCCGACGACGAGGATGGGTGCCGCTCCCTCCGCCGTGTACGAGGGGAGCCCGCCGACCTCGGGGACGGGCCACTGGGCGCACACCGTGGCGCCGTAGCCGAAGTAGACCCCGACGGTCGGCGCCGCCGCCTCGATCTGGGCGGCCTCGGCGCGCATCGCCTCGAAGTCGGCCGGGTCGCGGCTGTCCAGGCAGTTGATCGCGAAGAACGCGACCATCGCGTTCGTGCTGTAGGTGCCGTCCGGCTCCCGGTCGAAGTACTGGTCGGCCAGCTGGAGGAGCATCGAGCCGTCGTTGTTCTCGAGTGCGCCCGTCAGCGCCTGCGTCAGGTAGGGCCAGTACGACTGCGAGTACAGCGGCATCGCGATCCCGTAGAAGGCCAGCGAGGCGGTCAGGTCACGAGCCGTGCCCGTGGACAGCGGGTTGCTGCGCGCACGGTCCAGCAGTCCTGCGATCTGCTCGAGGCCGTCGTCGACAGATCCGTCCATCGGGCAACCGGGCCCCGCCTGGCAGTCGGCGATGTAGGCGCGCAGGGCGTTCTCGAAGCCGACGGCCTGCCCCTGCGACACCTCGGTCGTGGTCAGCGTGGGCGGCTTCGCGCCGTCCAGCACCAGGCGGCCGACCTTCGCGGGGAACAGTGCCGCGTACGTGGAGCCGAGCACCGTCCCGTAGGAGTAGCCGAGGTAGGAGAGCTTCTCGTCACCGAGCGCGCCGCGCAGGATGTCGAGGTCGCGGGTTGCACTGACCGTGTCGACGTGGGCGAGCGAATCGCCCGTCCGCTCCGCGCAGCCGGCCCCGAGCTCGCCGTACATGTCGATGACCGTCTGGATGCCCGCGTCGGTGGAGTAGTCCGCGTCGTAGGCGAGGAGCTCGTCCAGGGCGGGGCCGTCGACGCAGTCCACGGGGCTGGACCGCTGGACGCCGCGCGGGTCGAACGCGACGAGGTCGTACTGCAGCCGCACGTCCGGGCTGACGGTGGACGCGACCGAGGCGAGGAAGTCGACGCCCGACACACCCGGGCCGCCGGGGTTGACCAGCAGGGAGCCGAGCGGCTCGCCACCGGTCGCCCGGAGCCGCGCCAGCGCGATCCCGATCGACGGACCGGACGGGTTCGCGTAGTCCGTCGGCACCTGCGCCGTCGCGCACTCACCCTCCGCGCACGTCGTCCAGTCGAGCTGCTGCCCGTAGAACTGCGCGAGGTCGCCTGTCGCCTCGTCGGACGGCGCCGGCGTGCTCGTGCCCGCCGCGGGGGCCGACGCCTGGTTCTTGGGTGCCACGCACCCGGCGAGCAGGACGACGACGACGAGCGCGGCGCTGACAAGGGCAGCGGCGAGGCGTGGCCGCCGGTCGCGTCCGACGCCCGCGGGCGCGACGAGGCGGGCGGAGAGCGGCATGCGCACACGGTAGCCGCCGATCCTGAGCCATCGGCGCCCGGTCCGCCCAGGGGACGCAGCCGTCACTCGATCTGCACAATCGGCGCGGGGAATCACCCTTGGGGGCGCAGTGCCACGGCCATCGCCTCGACGGCGAGCAGCGGGGCGACGTTCCCTGCCAGGCGAGTGCGCGCCTGTCCGACGGCGTCCATCCGGCGCAGCGTCTGGACGGAGGTGCTCGCCTCCGCCAGGGCGCGGACCGACGCCTCGTGCTCGACGTTCACCAGCTCGACGCCCGCGCCCAGCTGCACCACGAGCACGTCCCGGTAGAGCGACAGCAGGTCGACCATCGCGCGGTCCAGCACGTCCCGCTGCGCGCGGGTGGCCCGGCGCTTCTGGTCCTCCTCCAGCTGGCGCACCTGGGTGCGCAGCGCGGGCGGCAGGGTGGCCGCGCCCTCGGCGCCCATGGACCGGAGCAGCTCCGCCTTCTCCTCGGCGTCCCGCTGTTCCGTGGCGGCCTTGGCGTCGGCCTGCGCGGTCTCGACGAGCTCGCCGGCCGCCATGACCGCGTCGCCGACCCCGCGGATCTTCGCGGCGATGCCCAGCACCGCCGACCGGCGCGCACGAGACTCGGGGTCCCGGGCCAGTCGCCGGGCGATCCCGACGTGGCTCTGCGCCGCACGCGCCGCGATCATGGCCACCTGCGGGTCGATCCCGTCGCGCGACACCAGCAGGGCCGCGACCGCGTCGACCGGCGGAACGCGGAGCGCCACGGACCGGCTGCGGGACCGGATGGTGACCAGGACGTCCTGCGGGCTCGGCGCGCAGAGCACCCAGACCGTGCGACCGGCCGGCTCCTCGATGGCCTTGAGCAGCGAGTTGCCGCTGGTGTCGTTGAGCCGGTCGGCGTCCTCGATGATGATGACCCGGTGCCGCCCCTGCGACGGCGACCGCTGGGCGAGCTCCACCAGCGGGCGCGCGGTCTCGGCACGGATGAACACGCCCTCGGTGGCGACGACCGTGACGTCCGGGTGCAGCCCGCGCAGGGTGGTGGTGCAGTCGTGGCAGACGCCGCAGCCGCCGGTCGCGCACTGCAGCGCCGCGGCGAACGCCCGCGCCGCGTTGGACCGTCCCGAGCCCGGAGGCCCGGTCAGCAGCCACGCGTGGGTCATCGCCGCCGGGTCCTCGACGGCGTGCCGGAGCACCTCCACCGCGGGCTCCTGGCCGACGACGTCGTCCCAGACGCTGGTCACGGCGCGACCCCGAGCAGCGGCGCCACGCGCTCGCGCACCGCGGCAGCCAGCTCGTCGACCGGCCTCGTCGCGTCCAGCACGAGCCACCGGCCGGGCTCCGCCGCGGCCCGTCCGAGGAACGCCTCGCGCGTGCGGCGGTGGAACTCGTCGCCCGCGCGCTCGAGGCGGTCCGGGTCGCCCGTCAGCCGCGCCTTGCCGGCCACGGGGTCGAGGTCGAGCAGCACGGTCAGTGCCGGGAGCAGCCCGTCGACGGCCCAGAGGGAGAGGCGCTCCACCTCGTCGGCCCCCAGGTCCCGGCCGCTGCCCTGGTAGGCCACCGACGAGTCGAGGTACCGGTCGGTCACGACGACCGCGCCGCGGGCCAGCGCCGGGCGGACCAGCGACGCGACGTGGTGGGCGCGGTCGGTGGCGTACAGGAGCGCCTCGGTGCGGGCGTCGACGTGGTCGCCGTGCAGGACCGCGTCGCGCAGCAGGACGCCGAGCTCGGTGCCGCCGGGCTCCCGCGTGAGGACGACCTCGCGGCCGAGACCCGTGAGCCAGTCGCCCAGGAGGCGCGCCTGGGTCGACTTGCCGGCGCCGTCGCCGCCCTCGAAGGAGAGGAAGAGGCCAGCAGGAGGCGAGGTCACTGCGTCAGGGTAGCCGCCACCGGTGACAGCCCGGGGCCTCACTCCCCGGGGTAGCTGACACCGATCTGCGCGCGGATGGTGTCCATGGTCCGCAGCACCTCGAGGGTGTTGTCCCAGGTCATCCGCGGGCTCTCCGTGGCGCCCTCGGCCACCCGGCGGGCGACCTCCGCGGCCTCGTACTGCAGGCCCTTGGTGCCCGGCTGGTTGAACTCCCATACCCGGCCGTCGAGGCGCTGCACGTGGAACGAGGTCGGGGCGTAGAAGCTGCCCTTGACCACGATGTTGCCCTCGGTGCCCGAGATGAGCGCCATCGTCGGGGTCTTGGCCCACATCGTCGTCGACAGGGTCGCCTGCGCACGGTCGCCGTAGGACAGGACCATCGAGATCTGGCCGTCGACGCCCGTCGTGGTCAGCTGGCCGACCGCCTGCACGGCATCGGGGACACCGAGGAAGTCGTGGGCGAACGAGACCGGGTACACGCCCAGGTCGAGCAGGGCGCCGCCGGCCAGCGCCGGGTCGAAGAGCCGGCTGGTCGGGTCGAACGTGAACGCCTGGCCGTGGTCCGCGGACAGGTTGATGATCTCGCCGATCTCCCCGGCGTCGATCACCTGGTGCAGCGCGTAGACGTGCGGCAGGAACCGCGTCCACATCGCCTCCATGACGAACACCCCGGCGGCGCGCGCGGCGGCGAAGACCTCCTCGGCCTCCCCCGCGTTCCGCGTGAACGCCTTCTCGACCAGCACGTGCTTGCCGGCCTTGATGGCCAGGAGCGCCTGCTCCTTGTGCTCGGAGTGCGGGGTCGCGATGTAGACGGCGTCGACCTGCGTGTCCTCGACCAGCTCGCGGTAGCCCACGTGGGTGGTCGGGATGTGGTGCGCCGTGGCGAACCGCTCCGCGCGGTCCTTGTTGCGCGAGCCGACCGCGACCAGCTGCGCGCGGGTGTGCGCGTTGACGGCCGACGCGAACGTCGCGGCGATGTTGCCGGCGCCGAGGATGCCCCAGCGGATCGGCGGTGCGGAACGGGGGTCTTCAGCGCGGTCAGCCATGGGCGACAACCTAGCGCGCGTGGCGGTGCGCGCCATGCCGGGCCGGTACCGGTCCGGGCCGCTTCCGGCGCCGAGTTCGTGAGGACGAGTCGAGTTCGTGAGCTGCAGCTCACGAACTCGCCCAGAACTCACGAACTCACCGGGCAGACCGCTTGTTCGGCTGAGCCCTACTTCTTCGCGGCGGCCTTGCTCTTGGCCGGTGCGCGCTTGGCGGGTGCCTTCTTCTTCGCGGGGGCCGACGCGCGCTTCTCCACGAGCAGCTCGATGGCCTGCTCGCGCGTGATCGACTCCGGCGTGAGGTCCCGCGGGAGGGTCCGGTTGGTGACCCCGTCGGTCACGTAGGCGCCGAAGCGCCCCTCCTTGACCGTGATCGGCTTCTCGGACGTCGGGTCGTCGCCCAGCTCGCGCAGCGGGGGTGCGGACGTGGCGCCGCGACCCCGCTTGGGCTGCGCGTAGATGGCCAGCGCCTCCTCCAGCGTCGTCGTGAAGAGGGCCTCCTCGGACGCCAGCGTGCGCGAGTCCGTGCCCTTCTTCAGGTACGGGCCGTAGCGGCCGTTCTGCGCGGTGATCTCGGTGCCGGACTCGGGGTCGACGCCGACCACGCGGGGCAGCGACAGGAGCATGAGCGCGTCGTCGAGCGTCACCGACTGCAGCGACATCGACTTGAACAGCGACGCGGTGCGCGGCTTCGGCGCGGCGGCCAGTGCCCGCTTCTGCGCGGCGGCCGACAGCGACGTGTCGATCTCCGGGTCGGGCAGGATCTCGGTCACGTACGGGCCGTAGCGGCCGTTGCGGGCGACGATCGGGGTGCCCGCGACGGGGTCGGTGCCGAGCACCTGGTCGCCCTCGGGCTGCGTCTCCAGGAGCTCGCGGGCCTTGGCCACGGTGAGCTCGTCGGGCGCCAGCTCCTCCGGGACGGACGCGCGCCGGGTGGTGCCGTCCTCAGCCGGTTCCGCAAGAGAGTCCTCGAGGTACGGGCCGTACCGGCCGACGCGCAGCACGATGCCCTCACCGATGGGGATCGAGTTGACCTCGCGGGCGTCGATGTCGCCCAGGTTGGCGACGAGGTCCCGCAGGCCCTCGCCCTCCTCGTTGCCGCTGCCGTCGCCGAAGTAGAACCGGGACAGCCACGCCACCCGGTCCTTGTCCCCCGCCGCGATGGCGTCGAGGTCCTCCTCCATCTCGGCGGTGAAGTCGTAGTCGACCAGCCAGTCGAAGTTCTCCTCGAGCAGCCGCGTCACGGCGAACGCCAGCCACGACGGCACGAGGGCCTGTCCGCGGCCGGTCACGTAGCCCCGGTCCTGGATGACGGAGATCGTCGCGGCGTAGGTGGACGGGCGGCCGATCCCGCGCTCCTCGAGCGCCTTGACCAGCGAGGCCTCGGTGAAGCGCGGCGGCGGGGACGTGCGGTGGCCGTCGGCGGTGAGGTCCGACGCGGACAGGGGGTCGCCCTCGGCCATCTTCGGCAGACGGGCGTCGTCCTTCTCGGCCGGGGCCTCCTCGGCGTCCTCGGAGTACCGCGAGACGTCGCGACCCTCCTCGTACGCCGCGAGGAACCCGCGGAACGTGATCACGGTGCCGGACGCGGAGAACAGGACGTCGGTGCCGTCGGCCGCCGTGGCGCCGAGGCGGACCGAGGCGGTCTGCCCGCGGGCGTCGGCCATCTGCGAGGCGACCGTGCGCTTCCAGATCAGCTCGTACAGGCGGAACTGGTCGCCGGACAGCTCCTTGGCCACCTGCGCCGGGGTCCGGAAGTGGTCACCGGCGGGCCGGATGGCCTCGTGGGCCTCCTGGGCGCCCTTGGCCTTGCTCGTGTACACGCGGGGGGCGTCCGGGATGTACTCCGCGCCGTAGAGCTCCGAGGCCTGCCGGCGCGCGGCGTCGATCGCCTGCGTGCTCAGCGACGAGGAGTCCGTACGCATGTAGGTGATGTAGCCGTTCTCGTACAGACCCTGCGCGGTGCGCATGGTCTGCCGCGACGCCATCCGCAGCTTGCGGGACGCCTCCTGCTGGAGGGTCGAGGTGGTGAAGGGCGCGGCGGGCCGGCGCGTGTACGGCTTGGTCTCGAGCGACGCGACGGAGAACGCCGAGTCGGCCAGCCCGGCGACGAGCGCGGTGGCGCGGGCCTCGTCGAGGTGCGCGACGTCGGCGGCCCGCAGCTGTCCGGTGTCGAGGAAGTCGCGACCGCTGGCCACGCGCTGCCCGTCGACCGACGACAGCCGCGCCGTGAAGGAGGGCTCGCCGGAGTCGGAGACGGCGAACGTGCCCGTCACGTCCCAGTAGTCGGCGGCGACGAACGCCATGCGCTCGCGCTCGCGCTCGACCACCAGCCGGGTCGCCACGGACTGCACGCGGCCGGCGGACAGACCCTGCCGGACCTTGCGCCACAGCACGGGGCTGACCTCGTACCCGTAGAGCCGGTCGAGGATGCGGCGGGTCTCCTGCGCGTCGACCAGCCGGTCGTCGAGCTCGCGGGTGTTGGCCAGCGCGCGCTGGATGGCCTCGCGGGTGATCTCGTGGAACACCATGCGCTTGACCGGGACCTTGGGCTTCAGCTCCTGCAGCAGGTGCCAGGCGATGGCCTCGCCCTCGCGGTCCTCATCGGTGGCCAGGAAGAGCTCGTCGGAGTCCTTCAGCAGCTTCTTGAGCTCGCTGACCTTCTTCTTCTTGTCCGCGTCGACCACGTAGTACGGCGCGAAGCCGTTGTCGACGTCGACCGCGAACTTGCCGAACGGACCCTTCTTCATGTCCGCCGGGAGCTCGGACGGCTGGGGGAGGTCACGGATGTGCCCGACGCTCGCCTCGACGTCGTACTCCTCGCCGAGGTACCCGGCGATCGTGCGCGCCTTGGCGGGCGACTCCACGATCACGAGCTTGCGCCCTGCAGACATCGGTCAGGCCCTTCTCAGACGTCGGCGGGCCGGACGACCCGCTTCCTCGTTCACCGCTGGGGACTCTACGGCGTGCCGTCAACCCCGTGGCAATCGCGATGCCGCGGCCTGCCGCAGCACCAGCATGACCGCGAACGCCAGGCACGACGCCATCAGAGCGCCCGCGGCACCGCCCAGATACGCGGTCACCTGCTCCGCGCGAGCCTCCAGATCGTCCCGGTTCTCCCACGTGTGCGTCAGGGCGACGACCGCGGACGCCCCCGCCGCGACGCCCACGACGAGGAGCCCCGCGAGCACCGCGCGCATCGTGGCCGGCGCCGGCGGCGGGTCCGACGCGAGGCGGAGCGCACCGGTCGCGGTCGACGGCCGGGCGGGCGTCAGCGCGACGAGCGCACAGGCGATCGCGGTCCACGCGAGCACGACGAGCACGGCCGCGACGACGTCCGACGGCCGGTGCCACTGGCCGATGAGGGTCGAGACGCCCGTCGCGGTCGTGTAGCCCGCGCCGAGCACCGCCGCCCACGGTCGCAGGCGCGGCGGAACGACGAGCAGCAGCGCCGCCGAGATCGAGGCGGCCGCCGTCGTGTGACCGCTGGGCAGGGTGTTGCCGTAGCTGGCCTCCACGCCGAGGTCCGGGCGGTAGAGCACCGCGTTCTTGAGCACCCGGGTGGTGAGGTTGGCGCCGATCATCAGCACGGCCACCTGCACGGCCAACGACCAGCGGCGGCGCAGCGCGGCGATGAGCATCGCGCCCAGGAGCACGGCCGCGATCGCGCTCACCGACACCACGTCGAGCACCCGCTCCGCCACCCGCCACAGCTGCGTCTGGCCGTACAGGGCGCCCTGCAGCGCGGCGTTCTCCACCTGCTGACCGGCCAGCGTGTCCACGAACACGCGCCAGAGCACGAACACGCCGGCGAACGAGAGCAGCGCCACCAGGACCGCGATCGCGACGACCACGCCACGCCGGTCCGCGGCAGCCGGGAGCGGCCGCGACGGCGCGGGGATGACGGGGGTGTCGCTCACCGCACAAAGGTAGGTCACCCGAAGGGGTGCACCCGGAGCCGTACCGAGGTGCAGACAGCCTCACGGCGCCGGCGTCGGCTCCCCCGGCCCGACCACCACGGCGTGCCGGCAGCCGCCCAGCCGCGCACGCACGTCGGCGTCCGCGTTGATGCACAGCAGGCAGCCGCCCCGGCGCTCGAGCTCCCACCCCGCCTCATCGATCGCCTCGGCCGCGTGCACGCTGCGCAGGCTCACCGCGGCGAGGTCGAGGACCACCAGCGACGCCGTCGCCGACAGCGCGCCCAGCAGCGCGCGGAGCCGGCCGACGTCCGCGCGGCCGAACGAGCCGGCGGGTCGCACGTTCGCGGTCAGCCAGGGGTCGAGGAGGGGTGCGGGTGCGGTCGCTGCGGTGGCATGCAGGCTCATGGGGGGCCTCCCGGCTCTGTCGGTCACGCGATGCGTGCTCGACACCCACTTCACCGACCGGGACTGTGGACAGCCTGGACGTGACCATCTCTTTGCCTGTGGGTTGTGTCGACCGCGAGCGCGGTGTCCTCCGCGATCAGGTCCATGTTGAGCGCCGCCGCCGCACGCGTCCCGGCGGCCATCGCGCCCGTCACCTGGGCCATGAGGTCGGTCGCGTTGCCGGCCACCCACACGCCCGGGACGCTCGACGCCCCCATGAGGTCCGACGCGGCGTGCTCCCCGACGCCCATCTCGTGCGGCACCGCGACCAGCCCGAGACCGGCGAGCCCGTCCAGGCGCGCGACGAACCGCGGCATGACGGTCAGCGCGGACCGCGCAACCACCTCGCCCGACTCCAGCCGCACACCGGTGAGCCGCCCGTCGGTCGAGAGCACCTCGGCGACGACCCCGGGCACCACGCGGATGCCTCGCGCGGCCAGCTGCTCCGCCTGCTCCGGGGTCGGGTCCGGGGCGGTGTGCTGGAGGAGGACCACGTCGTCGGACCACTGCCGGAACAGCAGCGCCTGGTGCACCGAGCGCTCCGAGGTGCCGAGCACCCCGATCGGCTGGTCGCGCACCTCCCAGCCGTGGCAGTAGGGGCAGTGCAGGACGTCGTGGCCCCAGCGCTCTCGCAGGCCGGGGATCTCGGGCAGCTCGTCGACGAGGCCGGTGGCCACGAGCAGCCGGCGCGCACGCTCGGTCGTCCCGTCCGCCAGCGTCACGACGAACCCGTCGTCGTCGTGTGCGGCGGCGACGACCCGGCCGGGACGCACCACACCGCCGTACCCCGCCAGCTCGGCCCGCCCGCGCTCCAGCAGGTGGAGCGGCGACACGCCCTCCTGGCCCAGCACGCCGTGCACCCCGTCGGCCGGCGCGTTCCTGGGCGAACCGTCGTCGACCACCAGCACCGACCGGCGCGCCCGCGCCAGCGTCACCGCCCCGCTGACCCCCGCAGCACCACCACCGATGACCACCACATCTCTCATGCGGAGAGCATCAGACGCCCGCACGCCAACCGGCAAGCATCCTTGCCGAAGTGGCAAACTGCGACCCATGGATGACATCGACCAGCTGATGCGCACGGTCGGCCCCCGGCTCCGCGCCGTCCGGCAGCAGCGCGGGCTCACGCTGGCGCAGGCCTCGGACGGCACCGGGATCTCCGTCAGCACCCTGTCGCGTCTGGAGTCGGGGACCCGGCGCCCGCAGCTGGAGCTGCTGGTCCCCCTGGCCGGCCTGTACCGCGTGCCGCTCGACGAGCTGGTGGGCGCGCCCGCGACCGGGGACCCGCGCATCCACCCGCGCCCGGTCACCGAGCACGGCAAGACGGTCATCCCCCTGTCCCGGCGGTCCGGCGGCATGCTCGTCTACAAGCTGGTCCTGCCGCCCGGCCCGCCGACGCCCGACCCGGAGCTGAACACCCACGACGGCTACGAGTGGCTCTACGTCATCGACGGCCACCTGCGCCTGGTGCTCGGCGAGCACGACCTGGTGCTCCCCCCGGGAGAGGCCGCCGAGTTCGACACCCGGGTGCCCCACTGGTTCGCCAACGAGGGCCCCGGCCCGGTGGAGCTGCTGGTCATCTTCGGCACCCAGGGCGAGCGGGTGCACCTGCGCGCGTCGCCACGCAGGAAGGAGCAGGGCCGCCCCGCCCCCGGCTAGCAGCCCCGTGGAGAGGGAGCCGGGGGCAGGGCGGGGCTCAGCGGACCTGCAGCTCGACCGGTACCGGCTGGGGCTCGAACCCAACGGCGGCGACCGTCGCGGGGTCGTGGCGCAGGCACGCGACCGACCGGCGCGGGTCGTCGCCCTCGACCGCGGGCGCGACGAGCTCCGGGGTGATCGCCGCGCAGGCGTCGAACACGTGCGCGCACCGGGTCCGGTACGGGCAGCCCGTGGGCAGGTTGGACATGTCCGGGGGCGACCCCGGGATGCCGGTCAGCTCACGCCGCGGCCCGCGCAGGGGCGGGAACGAGTGCAGCAGCGCGTCGGAGTACGGGTGCCGCGGGCGGCGGTACATGTCCTGCGCCGAGGCGTCCTCGACGATCTCGCCGGCGTACATGATCGCGATCCGGTCGGCGATCTCGATCAGCAGCGAGACGTCGTGCGTGATGAAGATGACGGAGAACCCGAGCCGGTCGCGCAGCTCCGCGATCTGCTCCACGATCTGCCGCTGCATCACCACGTCGAGGGCCGTCGTCGGCTCGTCCATGATGAGCACCTGCGGGTCGAGCGCGAGGGCCATGGCGATCATCACCCGCTGCCGCATGCCGCCCGACAGCTGGTGCGGGTAGTCGCGGAGCCGGTCGGCGGAGATGCCGACGAGCTCGAGCATCCCCGCGGCCCGCTCCAGGGCCTCCTTCTTGGTGACCCCCGGCAGGTGCGCAGCGATGCCGTCGGCGATCTGCCGGCCGATCCGGTACACCGGGTTGAGGGAGTTCATCGCGCCCTGGAACACGATCGCGAGGTCCTGCCAGCGGGTGGCCCGCAGCTCCTGGTCGTTCAGCGTGAGGATGTCGGTCTGCTGCCCGTCGCGGTCGGTGAAGACGACCTCGCCGCCCGTGATCAGCCCGGGTGGCGGGAGCAGCCGGGTCGCCGCGTACGCCAGCGTCGACTTGCCGCAGCCGGACTCGCCGGCCAGGCCGAGCACCTCCCCGCGGTTGAGGGTCAGCGACACCTGGCGCAGCACGTGCGTCGGGTCCTCGTCGTACCCGTAGTCGACGGAGAGGTTCTTGATCTCCAGGACGGGGTCGGTCGCAGCGGCGTTCGCCCGGAACGCGCGCTGGGTGGTCACCGCACTCATGCGCGATCTTCCTTGGCCTCGTAGACCACCGGCGTGAAGCCGATGCGCGGACGGATCTTGCGCTTGCGCATCGAGCGGGCGTTGAGGCCCACCGACCGCAGGCGCGGGTTGACGAACTCGTCGATCCCGAAGTTGATCAGGGTCAGCGCCATGCCCAGCAGGGCGATGAGCAGACCGGCCGGGACGAACCACCACCACGCGCCGCGCTGCAGGGCCAGCTGTGCCTGCGCCCAGTACAGGACCGTTCCCCAGTTCCACTCGTTGGTGGGCGTGATGCCGACGAACGAGAGCGTGATCTGGGACAGGACGGCGAACCCGACGGTGCCGACGAAGCCCGCCGCGATGATGGCCGTGAGGTTGGGCAGGATCTCCGCGGAGATGATCCGCCACGTGCTCTCGCCGTTGGCGCGCGCGGCCTCGACGAAGTCGCGTTTCCGGAGCGAGAGCGTCTGCGCTCTGAGCACGCGTGCGCCCCACGCCCAGCCGGTCGCCGCGATCACCAGCGCGACCGTGAGCCCCCCGGCGGACGGCAGCTGGCCGGCGATGATGATGATGAGCGGCAGCTGCGGGATGACCAGGAACACGTTGGACAGGGCGGACAGCGACTCGTCGCCGAACCCGCCGATGTAGCCCGCGGTGACGCCGACGATCACGCCGATCACCGTGGCCACCGTGCCGGCCACGAACCCGACCACCAGCACGCTGCGCGTGCCGAGGATCAGCTGGCTCATGATGTCCTGCCCCTGGTGCGTGGTGCCCATGAGGTGCGCCCACGACGGCGGCTGCAGGATGGCCGACGACCGCTCGTTCGGGTCGTACGGCGCGATCCACGGCCCGATGATCGCGATGAGGAAGAAGAACCCGAGGATCACGAGGCCGGTGAGGGCCTTCGCGTTGCGCATGAACAGGAACCGGCGCTTGCCCGTGCGCGGGGCCGTCGCGTCGGGCGTGATCTCCAGGTCCTCGAGGAACGCGGCTTCGACAGTCATGTCAGCCCTCCTGACGCGTGCGGGGGTCGAGGAAGCCGTAGGCGACGTCGGCCGCCATGTTGGCGAGCAGCACCGCGAACGTGATCACCAGGAAGCACCCCTGCATGAGCGGGTAGTCCTTCGCGTTCACGGCGCTGAAGAGGTAGTAGCCGATGCCCTGGTACGAGAACACGATCTCCATGACCAGGGTGCCGCCGACGATGAAGCCGAGCGACAGGGCGAAGCTGGACACCTGCGGCAGGATCGCGTTCCGGGCGGCGTAGCCCATCCGCACGGTCCGCTCCCTGAGGCCCTTGGCCTGCGCGACGGTCACGTAGTCCTCGGAGGACACGGTGACCATCATGTTGCGCATGCCGAGCATCCAGCCCGCGATCGACGAGATCACGATCGTCATGGCCGGCAGGAACCCGTAGTAGATGACGGACCCGATGAACTCCCACGACAGGTTGGGCACCATGCTGCGGTCGTAGCTGCCGCTCGCGGGGAACCAGCCGAGTGTCACCGAGAACAGCGAGATGGCGATCAGGGCCAGCCAGAAGTACGGCACGGCCGAGAAGAAGGTCGACAGCGGCAGCAGCCCGTCCATCCACGTGCCGCGGCGCCAGCCGATCCCGGTGCCGACGAGCGTGCCGATGGTGAAGCTGATGACCGTCGCGACGCCGACCAGGCCGATCGTCCACGGCAGCGCCTGCCGGATCACGTCCGCCACGGGCGCCATGTAGGTGAACGAGATCCCCAGGTCGCCGTGCAGCAGCAGCTGCCAGTAGGCGACGTACTGGTCCCAGAGGGACATGTTCTCGTCCAGCCCGAACAGGGCACGGAGCGCCTCGGCGGCGTCGGGGCTGATCCGGCCCTGGTTCTTGGCGATCAGGGCACTCACCGGGTCGCCCGGCATGATCCGCGGGATGAAGAAGTTGATGGTGATCGCCGCCCAGGCGGTGATCGCGTAGAAGACGATGCGTCGGGTGAAGAACCTCATCGGTCGTCCTCCTTGACGATCGCCAGGAGCGTGGCGTCCACGGTCGGCCGCTCGCCGTACGCGTCGAGCACCGAGCCCAGCGACGGGCGGTCCTCGCGGTCGGCGTAGCCCCAGCAGGCGGCCTCGCGGCCCTCCCCCACGGCGATCAGCGGCGGCACCTCGGTGCGGCACACGTCGTTGGCGAACGGGCAGCGCGGGTTGAACCGGCAGCCGGCGGGCGGTGCCACCAGGCTCGGCGCCTCGCCGCGGGCGCCCCGGGCGCGAGCCTCGAGGTCGTCCGGGTCGGGCGCGGACCGGACCAGCAGCTGCGTGTACGGGTGCTTGGGGTCCTGCGTGACCGACTCCGAGTCGCCCTTCTCGACGACCCGCCCGGCGTACATGACCATCGTCGTGTCCGCGAAGTAGCGGGCCGACGCGATGTCGTGCGTGATGTAGAGGATCGCGAGCTGCAGGCGGTCCCGCAGGTCGCGCAGCAGGTTGAGGATGCCCAGGCGGATCGACACGTCGAGCATCGAGATCGGCTCGTCGGCGAGCAGCACCTCGGGGTCGGCCGCGAGCGCGCGGGCGATGGCCACGCGCTGGCGCTGACCGCCCGACAGCTCGTGCGGGAACTTGTCGATGTACCGCGCGGCCGGGCGCAGCTGCACCCGGTCCAGCAGCTCCTCGAGGGCGGCCTCCAGCTCGACGCCGCGCAGGCGTCCGCGGTGGATCTTCAGGCTGCGCGTGAGCATGTAGCGCACGGTGTGCACGGGGTTCAGCGACCCGAACGGGTCCTGGAAGATCATCTGGACCTTCCGCACGTACTGGTGGAACGCGCGGCGGTTCTTCACGGTCGCGTCCTGCCCGTGCAGCAGGATCTGCCCGCCGGTGACGGGCATGAGCTGCGCGAGCAGCCGGGCGATCGTGGACTTGCCGGACCCCGACTCCCCCACCAGCGCGACCACCTTGCCGCGGTAGAGGGAGAGGTTCACGTCGTCGACGGCGTGCACGACCTTCTGCGAGCGGAAGCCGCGGACGGGGAAGTGCTTGCGCAGGTCGATCGCTTGCAGGACTGGCGGGTCTTCTTCGTGCGGGGAGCTCATCGGGTCACCTTGGGGGTCGGGTGCGTGGTGCGGCGGGCGAGCCGGAGTCACTCGGTCGGAGTCAGCTTCGACAGGATGAGCGCTGCCTGCGGGCCCGTCGGCTGCGGGTTCGCGTACGGGTCCTCGTCGGTGGGGAAGCCCGTGTAGTTGACCGTCGAGTACTGCGCCACGGCCGGCCGCGACCAGATCACGAGGCCGGGGACGTCCTCCACGAAGTGCTTCTGGACGACGTCCAGGGCAGCCGCGCGGTCGTTGTCCGAGGTGCCGGCCTTGAAGTCGGCGAGCGCCTGGGTGACCTCGTCGTTCTGGTAGCGACCGAAGTTCCAGGTCGCCGACTCACCGAGCGGCACGTAGGACGCGCCGTCCATGATGTTGGCGTACATGTTCCACGGCGTGCTGCCGCCGTCGGTCCAGTGCAGCGAGGCCTGGAAGTTGCCGAACGGGATGATGTCGTTGAACCAGGTGTCCTGGACGACGCCCTCGACGGGCGCCTCCACACCGAGCGCCTTGGCACCCTCGGAGATGATCCCCAGGGCGTCCAGGTAGTCGGTCCAGCCGGTCGGGTTCTGCAGGGTGAAGGCGACCTTCTCGCCGTCGGGGTCCACGAGGGCACCCGAGCCGTCCCAGGTGTAGCCGGCCTCCGTGAGGACGTCCTTGGCACCGTCGACGTCGACCGAGAGCTCCTGGTCCGCGTACGCGTCCGAGATGAACGCGTCGCCCGAGGGCTGCGGCAGGCCGGTCACGCTCTTGATCTGCGGCCACACGCCGTACCCGGCGGTCGCCGAGATGTCCGCGCGGTCCACGACCATGTTCAGCGCCTTGCGGAACGCCACGTCGTTGAACGGCTTCGTCTCGTTGTTCAGGTAGAGCACGTCGACGCCGAAGCCGCCGCCCGCCACCTGGTGGAAGTGGTCGGGGTCCTTGGCGATGAACGTGTTCTCGAAGTCCGGGATGAACGTCCAGCCCCACTGCGCCTCACCGGTGGTGAGGGCCGTGGTCAGGCCCGCGTTGTCGTTGAACGTGTCGTACCGGAGCGTGCCGACCTTCGGGGTCTCGCCCCAGTAGTCGGTGTTCGGCTCGAGCGTCACGGCCTGCGGCGTGAACGACTTGAGCTTGAACGGGCCGGTGCCGATCATCTCGTCGTCGGTCCACGTCACCGGGTCCTCGCTCTCCCACAGGTGCTTGGGCACGATGAGGAGCTTGAGCAGCTTGACCTGGTTGACGTACTGGCCGGACAGGAAGTTCACCGTGACCGTGTTGCCGTCGACCGTGATGTCGCCGTACTGGTCGGGGAAGTCGGTGTTCAGCTCCTTGTTGTCCTTGCGGAGCTGGATCGAGAACGCGATGTCCTCGGCGGTGAAGTCCGTGCCGTCGGACCACTTGACGCCCTCGCGGGCGGTGATGACGGCCTGCGTCGAGTCCGGGTTCCACTCGACCTTCTCGGCGAGCCACGGCGTCGGGGGGTCCGTCGGCTTGAGCTCGTTGACCTGCATGAGCGACTCGTAGACCGCGAACGCGTACCCGAGCGAGAGCGACGCGGAGCCGTTCGCGAGCGGGTTCTGGTTGGGCTGCTGCGGGCCGTTCGGCATGCCGATCGTCAGGATCTTGTCCGAGACGCCGTCGGCGCCCCCGGTGCTGTCGTCGCCACTACCACCGCTGCCGGAGCAGGCGGTGGCGAGCAGCGCGAGAGTGGCCGCCGTAGCGATCACCGTCGAGAGCTTGCGGATTCTCACGAGTGCCTCCTTGCACTGATGTCGGAACTGCTGGTCGTACCGGTCCGACGGGACTGCGGATCTCGTCGGACCGGAGCTGTGCTGGTCGGGCTGCTTGGTCGGGCTGCTTGTGTCGCTACGCCGGCGCGGGACTGGGGAGGGCCACGTCGACCGTGAGGCGCAGGTCGCTCGAGGAGCGGCCGACGCGGATCGGATAGGTACCGGCCGGGGTGACCCAACCGGGCTGTGCCGAGTCCCAGGTCCGGAACGCCTTCGCGTCCACCCGGACCCGGACGACCGCGTGCTCGCCTGCGGCGGCGTGCACGACGCTGAACCCGCCGAGCCAGCGGACGGGCCTGTCGCCCGGAACCGGTGGCTCGACGTAGACCTGGACCACCTCGCGCCCGTCGCGGGCGCCGGTGTTGCGGACGGTGACGTCCAGGAGAACCGACCCGTCGACCTCGACGGAGGACACGGCGGACTCGTACTCCCACGTGGTCCAGCCGAGGCCGTGACCGAAGGGCGCCGCCGGGGTGCGACCGAGCTTGAGCCACGAGCGGTACCCCACGTGGACGCCTTCGTGGTACTCGATGACGCCGTCGACGGGGATCGCGTCCGGCACGGGCACGTCGGACTCGTGGGCGGGGAGCGTCCAGGGCAGGCGCCCGGTCGGCTCGGTGACGCCGGTGAGCACGTCCGCGAGCGCCTCGGGCCACTCCTGGCCACCGAGCCACGCCCACAGGACGCACGGCACCTCGTCGAGCCACGGCAGCAGCACGGGGGCGCCGGCGTTGACGACGACGATCGTGCGCGGGTTGGCGGCCAGCGCGGCCTTGACCAGCTGGTCCTGCGTGCCGGGCAGCGCGAGGCTCGTGCGGTCGTAACCCTCGGACTCGATCTCCTCGTTGGTCCCGACGACGACGATGGCGAGATCCGCGGCGGCGGCGGCCTCGACGGCGACCGCGAGCAGCTCGTCCGGGGACGTGCCGGGGACGCGGTGCACCAGCTCGGCGCGGGCGAAGCTGGCGTACCCCACCGGGTGCACGGCCTGCACGAGCGCGTCGACCTCGACCGTCGTCGGCTCGGTCACCTCGATGACCAGCGTCGCCGGCACGGGCTGGTTGACGCTGGAGTCGAGGATGACCTCCGCGCCGACCACGCGGTCGCTCGTGGAGAGGACCTGCCCGCCGACCGTGATGCGGTGCCTGCCCACGGTGCCGACGCCGACCTCGTGCCGGCCGGGCTCGTCGAGGCGGACGGTGGTGCGGATGCGCAGCGCGGCCGCGGGGCCGGGCACCTCGCGGAGCCAGCCGTTCCAGTCGGTCACGTCGGCGGCGGCCAGGACCGCACCGTCGGCGTCGAGCAGCTCGCCGAGCGCGCCGACGTGGCCCTCGGGCGTGGTGCACCGGCCGGCCAGGTCGAGCGACGGCGGCAGCAGGCGGGACACGGCGCCGGGGTGCACGTCGACCTCGACCTCGCCGAACGCCTCCCGGATCGCCGCCTCGGGGGTCGACAGGTGGTCCGGACGGACGAACGCGGAGCCGCCGCCCTGCACGAACGGGTGGACGGCGTTGGGTCCGAGCAGGGCGATCCGGGTGACGTCGTCGGGCGAGACCGGCAGCGCGTGCTCGTCGTCGCGGAGCACGACCATCGACCGGGAGACCAGCTCGCGCAGCACGCCGCGCACGTCCACGTCGGCCACGCGGTCGCGGCTCTCACCCGACGGCGCCACGCCCTCGAGCGCACCGACGCGCTGGGCCAGCCGGAGCAGGCGGAGCACCTTGGCGTCCAGCAGCGCCTCGCTGACCTCGCCGGCACGGACGGCGTCGAGCAGGCCGTCGCCCCAGGGGCCGTCCGGTCCGGGCATCTGCAGGTCGAGGCCGCCCTCGGCGGCGCCGGCGACGGACTTCGTCGCCACCCAGTCGCTCATGACGACGCCGTCGAAGCCCCACTCCTCCTTGAGCACGCCGGTGAGCAGGGGGCGGTGCTCGGCGGCGGTCGCGGCGGTGGTCCCGTCGTCGATCCCGGAGTACGCGCTCATCACCGACCACGCCTGGGCGTCGTGCACCAGCCGCTCGAAGGGCGCCAGGTACACCTCGCGCAGGGTCTGCTCGTCGACGCGCGACAGGTAGCTGGTGCGCTGGGTCTCGGAGTCGTTGGCGACGAAGTGCTTGACGCACATGCCCACGCCGCGGTCCTGCGCGGAGCGGACCACGTGCACCGCGATGTCGCCGGTGAGCAGCGGGTCCTCGGAGTAGCACTCGAAGTGCCGGCCACCGACGGGCGTGCGCTGGAGGTTCACCTGCGGGGCGAGCACCACGTCGACGCCGTGCCGGCGGGCCTCGGCGGCGAACACGTGGCCCAGCTCGTCGGCCAGGTCCACGTCCCAGGTCGCGGCGAGCGCGCTCGGGGCGGGGAAGCTGGCGGACGTCTCGTCGGCGGAGTCGGAGACGCCGCGGACGCCGGCGGGGCCGTCGGACACGTGCATGGCGCGCAGGCCGATGTGCGGGATCGCGGTGGTGGACCAGAGGCCGGCGCCGACGACGAGCCGCGTCTTCTCCTCGAGACTGAGGGCAGCCAGGAGGGGATGCAGGTCGGTGGCGGGCCGTTCAGCCGTGGGCGGCTGGGTGGCCGTGTCGAGTGACACAGCGGGTTCTCCGATCGGACAGCGTTGTCGTCTGGGGAGAATGAAAGCACAACTTACTGACTTGTCAGTAAGTGGCTTGATCACAGTATGGTTTCAGTCATGGACGACGCCGTTCCCCCCGCCGCTGCGCCGAAGCGCCGCGCGCGGCAACCCCGCCAGGCCACCACGGAGCGCCGGGCGGAGATCCTGCGGGCCGCCGCCAACACCTTCGGGTCCAAGGGGTACAAGAACGGCTCGCTCGCCGAGGTCGCCGAGCAGGTCGGCATCACGCACGCGGGCGTCCTGCACCACTTCGGGTCCAAGGAGCAGCTGCTGGTCGAGGTGCTGGAGTACCGCGACAAGGAGGACGTCCGCGACCTCGAGGGCCAGCACATCCCCGGCGGGCTCGGCCTGTTCCAGCACCTGGTCCGCACGGCGCGCATGAACGTCGACCGCCCCGGCATCGTGCAGGGCTACTCGGTGCTCACCGGCGAGTCCGTGACCGAGAACCACCCCGCCCGTGCCTGGGTCACCGACCGGTTCCGCGTGCTGCGCGGTGAGATCTCGGACGCGGTGATCGCGGTCGGGGAGGGCACGGTGTCCCGGGAGACCGCCGACTGCGCCGCGAGCGCGATCATCGGCGTCATGGACGGCCTGCAGGTGCAGTGGCTGCTCGACGAGGACGTCGACCTGCCCACGTCCACCCAGTTCGCCATCGAGGCGATCCTGGCCGCGGCGCTGCTCGGCGACGACCGCCCGCACCCGCTGGACTGATTCCTCAGCAAGTTCACAGGTTCGGTCCAGGGCCACAACAGGTAGCCCGCCCACGCTCAGGTCATGACGACGACTATCAGCCACCGCCCGGACGCGCTCTCCCGTGCCGACGGATCCCCTGTCCGCGCTCTGGTGGTCGACGACGAGCCGACCCTCGCTGAGCTGCTGTCGACCGCCCTGCGCTACGAGGGCTGGCAGGTCGACCACGCGCTGACCGGCCACGCCGCCGTCCGCGCCGCCAAGACGCTCGACCCGGACGTCATCGTGCTCGACGTCATGCTCCCCGACCTGTCCGGCATCGACGTGCTGCGCCGGGTCCGCGCCACCCACCCGAACGTCCCCGTGCTGTTCCTCACCGCCAAGGACGCGGTCGAGGACAGGATCGCCGGCCTGACCGCGGGCGGCGACGACTACGTCACCAAGCCGTTCAGCCTCGAGGAGGTCGTCGCGCGGCTGCGTGCCCTGCTGCGCCGGACCGGTGCGGTGTCCTCGCGCGAGGAGGCCGTGCTCGTCGTCGGCGACCTGCGGATGGACGAGGACAGCCACGAGGTGTCCCGCGACGGCGAGGACATCCGCCTGACCGCCACCGAGTTCGAGCTGCTGCGCTACTTCATGCGCAACCCGAAGCGCGTGCTGTCCAAGGCCCAGATCCTCGACCGCGTCTGGCAGTACGACTTCGGCGGCCAGGCCAACATCGTCGAGCTCTACGTGTCCTACCTGCGCCGCAAGATCGACAAGGGCCGCACCCCGATGCTGCACACCCTGCGCGGGGTCGGCTACGTGCTGAAGCCGTCCGTCTGATCGTGCCCACTCGTCCGCGCTGGACGCTGCGCCGGCGCCTCGTCGTGATGGTCGTCGCGCTGGTGGCGATCGTGGCAGGCGCCATGGGCACCGTGTCGACGCTCGCGCTCCAGGGCTCCCTGGTCGCGCAGCTCGACGAGAAGGTCGCCGCGGCCCACCGGCGCGCGGCGGACTTCCCGCGGCAGGGCACCCAGGACCCCGGCGAGGTCTTCGCGGCCCCGCCCGGCACCGGTGACTTCCGCCCGGGGCAGGACGCCGGCACGGTCAACGTGGAGCAGCCCGCCGGCGTCGACCCCGCCGACCTGACCGTGTTCCAGGCGGGCTACATCGACGACGACGGCACGCCGACCGCGCTGACCGACGCCCAGACCGCGCAGATGCTCGCCGTCCCGACCGACGGCGACGCGCAAACGATCACCCTGACCGGGCTCGGCAGCTACCGGGCGGTCTCGAGCGTCGACGCCGACGGCACGACGACGGTCACCGCGCTGCCGACCACCTCGGTGTCCAGCACCGTCACCACGTTCGTCGTCGTCGAGCTCGTGGTGGCCGCGATCGCCCTGCTGGTCGCGGCGGCCGCCGGGCTGGTGCTCGTGCGCCGCGAGCTGCGACCGCTCGACCGGGTCGTCGGCACGGCCAATCGCGTGGCCCAGCTCCCCCTCGACCGCGGCGAGGTGGTGCTCGCCGACCGCGTCCCCGCGCAGGACACCGACCCCGCCACGGAGGTCGGCCAGGTGGGTGCTGCGCTCAACCAGCTGCTCGGGCACGTGGAGCAGGCCCTCGCGTCCCGGCACGAGTCCGAGTCGCAGGTGCGCCAGTTCGTCGCCGACGCCAGCCACGAGCTGCGCACCCCCCTGGCGTCCATCCGCGGGTACGCCGAGCTGGTGCGCCGCTCCCCCGACGAGATGCCGGTCAGCGCGCTGCAGGCGATGTCCCGCGTCGAGTCCGAGTCCCTGCGCATGACCGCGCTGCTCGAGGACATGCTGCTGCTCGCCCGGCTCGACGCCGGGCGTCCCCTGGCTTCGGAGCCCGTGGACCTGACCGTGCTGGCCATCGACGCGGTCACCGACGCGCACGCCGCCGGGCCGGACCACGACTGGCGCCTCGACCTGCCGTCGGACGAGGACCTCGAGGACGCCCTCGTGGTCGGCGACGACCACCGGCTCCGCCAGGTGCTGGCCAACCTGCTGTCCAACGCCCGGCTGCACACGCCCGCCGGCACCACCGTCACGGTCCGCGTCCGGCGCGCCGAACAGCAGGTCGTCGTGCAGGTCGCCGACGACGGACCCGGCATCCCGCCCGCCCTGCGCGAGAGCCTGTTCCAGCGGTTCACCCGCGGCGACGCCTCACGCAACT
The DNA here is from genome assembly GCF_001426725.1 of Cellulomonas sp. Root137. Taxonomy (NCBI): domain Bacteria; kingdom Bacillati; phylum Actinomycetota; class Actinomycetes; order Micrococcales; family Cellulomonadaceae; genus Cellulomonas; species Cellulomonas sp. Root137. The sequence goes on from NZ_LMFG01000001.1 coordinate 247,305, forward strand.
CCGCCAGCGGGTCCACCGGTCTCGGGCTCGCGATCGTGCACGCAGTGGTCACCGCGCACGGCGGCACCATCACCGTCGACAGCGGACCGGGCACCACGTTCACCGTCACCCTGCCGGCTGCCCCCGCCGGGGTGCCGGCCCGGACCTAGCCACCCGGGCGTTGGCGCGAGAGCCTGGACCCGTTCTCGACCCTGATCCTGGAGGAGTGGCCATGGCGGACCTCAGCAAGGCGTTCAGCGGGTTCTCGACCGACGACGTCCCCGCAGCGATGGCGTTCTACGCCGACGCGCTCGGACTCGACGTGACCGAGGAGAACGGGATGCTCTTCCTGCATCTCGACGGCCACGACGTGCTGGTCTACCCGAAGGGTCCGGCGCACACGCCCGCGACCTACACGGTCCTGAACTTCCCGGTGGAGGACGTGCCCGGCACCGTGGCCGAGCTGCGCGGGCGCGGGGTGCCCTTCGAGAAGTACGAGGGCACCGACGTGGAGACCGACGACGACTACGTGTTCCGCGGCGGGGGTCCGCTGATCGCGTGGTTCACCGACCCCGCCGGCAACATCCTGTCGATCATCGCGGCCAGCTGACGAGAACACCCTCGGTCGCGATGCCCGGACACCGGGACGCGACCGAGGGTGGTTCTCGACCGTCAGAGCGGGAACGCGTTGTAGAAGTCGACGATCTCCGCCACCGGGGCCGTGGCGTGGAAGACCGTGGTGCCGTTGGTCCAGACCGCGATGCCGGTGCCGTCGCCCGCGTCGGCGATCGAGTACGTGCCGGCCGCCGCTCCGCCCGCCGTGACCTCGCCGGTCTGCGGGAGGGTCGGACCGGTGGGAGACGCGGACGGGTCGGGGGCGGGTGCGGCCGGGACGGCGGCGACGAGGCTCGCGGCGAACGCGGTCGCCTCCGCGGGCGTCTCCCACTGGCCGGCACGGACCGTCACGGTGCCGCTCCCGCCGTCGGAGTACGTCTCGGTGTAGGCCTCGATGGCGCCTGCGGCCTGCCACTCGGCGTCGGCGACGGACGTCGCGAGCGCGTACTGGAGCACGGTCGTCGGCAGCGCCGCGGCGAACGCGGTGGTCGCGGGCCGGGCGACCGGCTCGAGGGTCGGTGTCGGGGACGGCAGGAGGATGGTCGTCGCGACGGCCGGGGGTGCCTCGTCGGTGTCGCCGTCCCGGCTGACGAGGATCCCGACGACGATCGCGGCGATGACCAGCACGACGACGCCGATGATCGCCGGGATCAGCCAGCGGGGACGGCCGGAGCCGGCGGGGACGGCGGCGGCCGGCTCCTGGTCGAAGGCCTGCGCGGCGAACGCTGCGGGGGTGCCGGCGGCCGGTCCTGTCGGCGCCGTCGGGGGCTGCTGCTGCGTCGCCTGCCAGTTCGAGATCGGCGGCACCGGCTGGCCGACAGGTCGTTCGGGGCCGGGACGGCCGGTGTCGCTCATCGAGGCTCCCTCGTGCATCGCGTCGCCCGAACCCTCGCCGGACGCCCCGCAGCCTACCTACGCACGCTCATCCCACGACGTCACGGCGCCGGAACGCGGCCAGCCCGGCGCAGATCAGCCCGACCGCGACCACGACCAGGGCCAGCACGGGCGGCCAGTCCATCGGCTCGGCGGGCAGCTGCGGGGTGTACGTGAAGGGCGAGAGCACGTCGGCCCCCTCGGGCAGCAGCCGGGCGAACATGCCCAGGACGCCGACATAGGTGACGTAGGCCCAGACCAGACCGAACGCCCGCGGGGCCACGCCCATGACGACGACGGCCACGCCGAGCACGATCCCGACCGCGGGCAGCGTGACGGCTGCGGCGCCGACCATGCGCCCGACCCAGGCGTCGTCGTCCAGCGAGATCGCCGCCATGATCCCCATCAGCAGGCCCGTGGCCAGCATCATCACGATCGCCGCGACACCGGCGACGGCGACCTGCGCCCCGAGCCAGCGCGCACGGGACACCGGCCCGGCGAGGACGAGCGCGCCCCGGCCGGCCGTCTCCTCGGCCCGCGCGGCGCTCACCGCCGTCGCGCAGTACGCCCCCGCGACGACCGCGAGGAACACCATGTACACCGAGAAGGCCGCGGCCGCGGCGCCGTAGGCCCCGGTCGGGAACATCTGCTCGAGCCGCGGCTCGTTGGAGATGAAGTCCACCAGCGCCCCGGCCAGCAGCCCGATGAACCCGCCCATGGCGACGATCCCGATCCCCCACGCGAGGATGGCGCCCGCCTGGCGTCGCAGGGTCAGCGCGAGCATCCCGGTGAGGCGTGTCGACGCCCGCGGCGGTCCCACCCGCTCCGCCAGCAGGCCCGTGCCGAGGTCGCGCCGGCCGACCAGCCAGAACGCCACCCCCACGAGGCCGAGGGACACCACGAACCCGATCGCGAGCGGCCAGAACCGCTCGTCGACGTAGGCGCGCGTCGCCTGCGCCCACCCGAAGGGCGACAGCCACGTCAGGACGCTCGTGCTCTCCGGCCCCCGCACGTCCCCGATCGCGCGCAGCACGAACGCGACCCCGAGCGCCGCCATCCCGAGCGAGCTGGCCGCCCGCCCGTGGGCGGTGAGCTGGGACGCGACCGCGGAGATGCCCGCGAACACGAACCCGACCATGACGATCCCGCCCGCGAGCGCGACCGAGCCGACCGCGTCGAGCCCCGCGCTCAGCAGGGCGAGGAACGTCAGACCGCCGACCGCGAGGGTCGCGACCGCAGCGGCGACGAGCCCGGCGACCACCGGCGCGTCCCGGCCGACGGGCGCGGACCGCACCAGCTCGAGCCGGCCGTCCTCCTCCGCCGCGCGCAGGTGCCGGGTGACCGTGAGCAGCGCCATGATCGCGACCGGCACCATGACCCAGAGCCCGAGCTCGTTGGCCGTCATGGCGCCGACGGTGTAGTCGTCCAGCCCGTAGCCCGGTCCGGCCAGGGCGGTCGCGGCGGGCGACGAGATGAGCTGCGCGCGTCCGGCCAGCGACTCCGGCGACGAGTAGAGCTCCGTGAGCGCGCTGACCGACACCTGCGTCAGCCCGGCGACCGCCACGGCCCAGATCGCGGTCCGCCAGCGGTCGAGGCGCAGGGCCACCCGGACCAGCCCGGCGGTGCCGGACAGCTGGCTCCCGCGTGCGTCGACGGCGGTGGTCATCGCGATCCCTCCGGAACCCCCAGCGTCGCCAGCTCGTCGCTGTACTCGCGCAGGAACAGGTCCTCGAGGGTCGGCGGGTGCGCGGTCAGCGACTGGACGCCGAACGCGGTCAGCCGTGCGAGGACGTCGTTGAGCGAGGCGGTGTCGACGTCGACCGTCAGGTGGCCGTCGTCGCGCTGCACGTGGTGCACGCCGGCCAGCGCGGCCAGCGTGTGCTCGGCGTCGTCGGCGTCGCGCAGCCCCGCCGTGACGGTCGTCCGCGTGAGGCTGCGCAGCTCCTCGAGCGACCCGCTCTGCACCGCCCGGCCCTGCCGGATGATAGTCACGCGGCGGCACAGGGCCTCGACCTCCGCGAGGATGTGGCTGGACAGCAGCACGGTGCGCCCGTCGGCCGCCGCCTCCTGCACCACCTGCTGGAACACCGCCTCCATCAGCGGGTCCAGGCCGCTGGTGGGTTCGTCCATGAGCAGGAGCTCGACGTCCGCGGCGAGCGCGGCGACGAGCGCGACCTTCTGCCGGTTGCCCTTCGAGTACGCGCGGCCCTTGATCCGCGGGTCCAGCTCGAACCGCTCGATCAGGGCGTCGCGGCGGCGGGGGTCCAGCCCGCCCCGGAGCCGGCCGAGCACGTCGATCGACTCGCCGCCGGACAGGTTGGGCCAGAGGGTAACCTCGCCGGGCACGTAGGCGAGCCGGCGGTGCAGCGCGACGGCGTCCCGCCACGGGTCGCCGCCGAGCAGCTGCAGGTCTCCCGCGTCAGGACGCAGGAGCCCGAGCAGCACCCGGATGGTGGTCGACTTGCCGGCCCCGTTGGGTCCGAGGAAGCCGTGCACCTCCCCCGTCCGGACCGTGAGGTCGAACCCGTCGAGCGCGCGCTTGGCGCCGAACGTCTTGACGAGTCCGCTGACCGCGATGGCGTCGGTCATGGCTTCTCCTTGTACTCCAGGTAGGCGTCGAGGTAGGAGGTGTCGGTGAACAGGCCGTGCGTGTAGAGCTCGAGGCCGGGAAGCATCGAGGCTCTCGTCAGCTCGTCGATGGCCGTGGCCGGGTCGTCCGTCGGGGCGACCCCTCGACCGGCGGCGGCGTCGAGCTGGGCGAGCAGGATGAGGCCGACCTGCGTGGCGATGACCTGGCGGGCGCGGCCGCGAGGGTCCGCCGACACCCGTACGGTGCCCGCCGCCTCGCCCGCCTCGAGGTAGGCCTCGGCGTCGTCGACGAGCCCGTCGACGAAGTGCCCCGCGAGCGCACCGCCGTCCAGGAGGCTGCGGACGATGTAGGCGAAGAGGGGCGCGTACTCCTGCACGCGCGCCAGCATCCCGATCGTGTCCGCCGGGGAGGCGTTCGTGATCGCGGCCGACTTCTCCTCGCGGATGACCGTGAGCACGTGCTCGTCGCACGCGGCGCGCAGCGCGTCCTTGGAGCCGAAGTGGTGGATCACGAGGGCGGCGCTGACACCGGCGTCCTCGGCGATGGCACGCACGGGCGCCCGGAACCCGTCGCGGCCGAAGCGCGCGACGGCCGCATCCCGGATGCGGGCGCGGGCGGTGAGATCCTCTGAACGCACGTTCACCACACTAAACACTCGTTCAGCCGCGCCGCAAGGCCTCTCTGTCAGAGCCTCCGGCTAGCGTGCGGCGCGTGACCACCACCTCCTCGAAGCGGCCCGACCGCAGCGCGCGTCCGGCGTTCCGCTGCACCGAGTGCGGGTGGACCGCCAGCAAGTGGGTGGGCCGGTGCGGCGAGTGCCAGGCCTGGGGGTCGGTCCTCGAGGACACCGGCCCCGGGGGCGGCGCACCGCGTACGGTCGCGACCTCCCCCACGCGCTCTCCCGCCCGGCCCATCGACCAGATCGACGTCGAGACCGCCCGGGCGCGCCCCACGGGGGTCGACGAGCTGGACCGGGTGCTCGGCGGCGGCCTCGTGCCCGGCGCCGTGGTGCTCCTGGCCGGCGAGCCCGGGGTCGGCAAGTCGACCCTGCTGCTCGACGTCGCCGCCCGCGCGGCCCGCACCGGGCGCAAGGTGCTGTACGTGACCGGCGAGGAGTCGGCGGCGCAGGTGCGCCTGCGGGCGGGCCGGATCCACGCGCTCGACCCCCAGCTGCTGCTCACCGCGGAGACCGACCTCGGCACGGTCCTCGGGCACATCGAGCACGTCGACCCCGACCTGCTGGTGCTCGACTCCATCCAGACGATCGCCTCCGCGCAGGTCGAGGGCACCGCGGGCGGGGTGTCCCAGGTGCGCGAGGTGGCCACGGCGGTGATCCAGGCGGCCAAGGCCCGGGACCTGCCCGTCGTGCTCATCGGTCACGTCACCAAGGACGGCTCGGTGGCCGGACCGCGCACGCTCGAGCACCTGGTGGACGTCGTCTGCCAGTTCGAGGGCGAGCGCCACTCCCGCCTGCGCATGCTGCGCGCGACCAAGAACCGCTACGGCCCCACCGACGAGGTCGGCTGCTTCGACCTGTCGGAGTCCGGGATCGTCGGGCTGGCGGACCCCAGCGGGCTGTTCATCTCCCAGGCGCTGCACGCGGTGCCCGGCACCTGCCTGACCGTGACGCTGGAGGGCCGCCGGCCGCTGGTGGTCGAGGTGCAGTCGCTCGTGGCGCCCAGCGCGGTGCCCAACCCTCGGCGGACCACCAGCGGCGTCGACAGCAGCCGGCTCGCCATGGTGCTCGCCGTGCTCCAGCGCCGGCTGGGCGCGCGCCTGGCCGACCAGGACGTGTACGTCTCGACGATCGGGGGCGCCCGGGTGGTCGAGCCGGCGGCCGACCTCGCGCTGGCGCTCGCCGCGGTGAGCTCGCGGGAGAACGTCCCGCTGCCGCGCGGGCTGGTGGCCATCGGCGAGGTGGGGCTCGCCGGGGAGATCCGGACCGTCTCGGGCGTCGGCCGCCGGCTCGCGGAGGCGGCTCGGCTCGGGTTCACGCGCGCGATCGTGCCGGCGGGGGCGCTGGACGGCGCGACCCCTCCGGCAGGGCTGACCGTCCTCATGGCCGCCGACCTGGGAGAGGCCGTCACCGCGGCCGGTCTGGTGCCGGAGCTCGCCGGCAGCGCCGCCCGCTGAGATCGGCGCCTATCCTCTTGACCGGTACAGAACCTTCCGTTACTTTATCGGTACAGAAGAGATCGAGACCGACAGGAGAACCCTGATGTCGATGGACACCCCTCAGTTCGGACTGCTGTTCGGTGTGACCGCGGCGCGGCACGAGGCCGAGAGCGCACGGCCCTGGGCGCCCGAGGTACCGGAGCCGGAGCGCATCCCGCGCGTCCGCCGGGCCCGCGCACCGCGCACCCGCCGCAGCCTGGCCGGAGCGCTGCACCACCTGGCCGACACCATCGCCCCCGCGAACAGCTGCGAGGGCTACCCGGCGCGATGATCGCCTCCCCACCGGGACCGGCCCCGGCGACCTACCCTGTCCCGCATGGAGCGGAACAGGGTGGCGTCGTGTCCCGGGTGACGCTGCAGACGATCGCCGACCAGGTGGGCGTCAGCCGGATGACCGTGTCCAACGCGTTCTCCCGGCCGGACCAGCTCTCGGCCGAGATGCGTCGCACGATCCTCGCGGCCGCGGCCGACCTCGGCTACGTCGGACCGGACCCGTCCGCCCGGGCGCTGGCCCGCGGGACCACCGGCGCGGTCGGCGTCCTGCTCACCGAGTCGCTGGGCACCGCGTTCCTCGACCCGATCGCCGCCGCGTTCTTCGGCGCGGTGGCCGAGGAGCTGGCCCCGACCGGGCTGGCGGTGGTCCTCCTGCCCTCCACCAGCTCCGAGGGCATGATCCCCGCCCGCGACATCCCCATGGACGGCGCCCTGGTCTACGGGTGCGCCGGCGACTACCCCGCCGTCGACTGGCTGGTGAAGCGCCGGCTGCCGCTGGTGTTCGTCGACGGCGAGGCCGTGGCCGAGGCCTCCAGCGTGCTCCTCGACGAGCGCCACGGGGCGCGGCTGGGCGCCCAGCACCTCCTGGACCTCGGGCACACGCGCATCGGCGTCTTCACCATGAACTCGACCGAGCCGCCCGGCTGGGCACCGGACCCCGCCTCGGCCGGCTCCGGGTTCGTCGCCCGCGAGCGCCAGATCGGCTGGGTCGAGACGCTCCGGGCGGCCGGGGTGACCCCGGTGGTCATGGAGGTGCACGACAACGCCGAGCCCTACGTGTCGGAGGGCGCGCGGGCTCTGCTCGACGGGCCGGACCGACCGACCGCGGTGCTCTGCTTCTCCGACCTCATGGCCGCCGCGGTCGTGCATGCCGCCGAGGAGCTCGGGCTGCGCGTGCCGGACGACCTGTCGGTCGTCGGCTTCGACGACTCCCCCCTGGCCCGCCGGCTGCGCCCCGCGCTGACCACGGTCCACCAGGACTTCGCCGCCAAGGGCAAGGCCGCCGCCGCCGCGCTGACCTCGTCCATCGCCCGGTTCCGGGCCGGCGCCGCGCCCGAGCCGGAGGAGCACCGCATCCTCGTCGACCTCGTGGTGCGCGACAGCACGGCGCCGCCGCGGCCCGCCTGAGCGTGTCGAACGAGCGAACCCTCGTCCGCCCTGCGGTTCGCGAGAGCCGCCGAGCCCGCCCATCGTTACCATGCAACCGTGCCGTCGCACCTGCACGCCTCCGATGACCTCCTGAGGTCCACGCTCGCCGCCGTCGCCCCGGGTGGCGAGCTTCGCGACGGTCTGGAGCGGATCCTGCGCGGACGGACCGGCGCGCTGATCGTCCTGGGCTTCGACCAGACGGTCGAGAGCATCTGCTCGGGCGGCTTCGTCCTCGACGTGGAGTTCTCCGCCACCCGCCTGCGCGAGCTGGCCAAGATGGACGGCGCCGTCGTCGTGGACGCGGGCATCTCGCGGATCCTGCGCGCGGCCGTGCAGCTGCTGCCGGACGTGACCATCGAGACGTCGGAGTCCGGCACTCGGCACCGCACCGCCGAGCGCGTCGCCAAGCAGACCGGCCTGCCGGTCGTGTCGGTCTCCGCCTCGATGCGGATCATCGCCCTGTACGTCGGCGGTCAGCGTCACGTCATCGAGGACTCGACGACGATCCTGTCCCGCGCCAACCAGGCGCTGGCCACCCTCGAGCGGTACAAGTCGCGGCTCGACGAGGTCAGCGGAACCCTGTCCGCGCTGGAGATCGAGGACCTGGTCACCGTCCGGGACGTGTCCGCGGTGGTGCAGCGCCTCGAGATGGTGCGCCGCATCTCCGAGGAGATCGAGGGGTACGTCGTCGAGCTGGGCACGGACGGTCGTCTGCTCACCCTGCAGCTGGACGAGCTGGTCGGCGGCATCGGCTCCGACCGGGCGCTCATCATCCGCGACTACGTCGACACCAGCCGCCGGGACGTGGACTCGGTGCTCGACGAGCTGGCGGAGCTGGACTCCACGGAGCTGCTCGACAACGCGCGGATCGCCAGCGTGCTCGGCCTGCCCGGGGGTGGCGACGCCCTCGACGCGGCTGCCGGACCGCGCGGCTACCGGCTGCTGTCCAAGGTCCCCCGCCTCCCCGGCGCCATCGTCGACCGGCTGGTCGCGCACTTCGGCGGGCTGCAGAAGCTGCTCGCCGCGGGCATCGAGGACCTCATGGCCGTCGACGGCGTCGGCGAGCAGCGCGCGCGGGCCGTGCGCGAGGGACTGTCCCGGCTGGCCGAGTCGAGCATCCTCGAGCGGTACGTCTAGCCCAGTCCGAACACCGCGGGCGGGGCGCCGGTCCCGGCGAGGGTGAGCTGAGCGGAGTATGTGCCGGCGCCGGGCGCGGGCAGTCCCTGCGGGCAGCCCTCGGCCGAGCGGATGCGGTTCCACGCGAACGAGGTGGTGTCGTTCCCGCCGGCCGGGAGCAGGAGGACGCGCTTCTCCGTGCCGGGGACGATGCAGTCGCGGCTGGACCACACCCGGTCCGAGCCGGAGGTGACGAGGATCTCCCGGTGGACCTCGCCCGCATCGAGCAGGCAGGCCTCGGTTCCGGTGTTGGTGATCGAGACCGTGAACGTGGCGCTCACGCCTGCCGCGAACGACACGGCGTCCGGTGTCATCGCCATGCTCAGCACGGCGGGGGCGCAGCCGGCGACGCCGGCGTCATCGGTGGGCGTCTGGCTGGGCTCGGGTTCCGATGCGGCCGAGGTGGTTGGCGCTGCCGCGGGGTCATCCGGCGAACCCGATCCGGAGAAGAGTCGCACGACGAAAGCCACAAGCAGGCCCAGGAGCGCGAGGAGGGCAATGACGACTCCCAGCACCACCAGCCGACGCACCCAGTAGACGCGGGCGGGGAGGCGTCGCGACTCGCTCATGCGTCCTCCGGGCCGGTCGACTGCGCCGCGCGATCCCGCAGCGCGACCACCGTAGAGGCAGGTCCGCCGACCTGCGCGGCGGACGCGCGGGCGCGCTCAGAGAGCGAGACGAACGATCGCCCGGCCGTCCTTGGGCCGCGCCACCACGTCGAAGTCGGCCGCGAGGAAGAGGCTGACGGTCCCGCGGTAGAGGTCGGCCGACGAGAGCCTGCGGGCGCCCGGCTCGAGCGGATACCCCTCGAGCGTGTGAGCGCCGGATGCCCGGGCGTGCTCGACGGCCGCGGCGAGCAGGGCACCGGCGACACCCTGGCGTCGGAACCCCGTCCGCACGACGAAGCAGGTCACGGCCCAGATCCCGGGGTCGTCGAGGTCCGCCTTGAGCTCGCGCGTGGTCATCGACGGGCTGGTCCGGATGCGCGGGAACTCGGAGCGCGGCGCCACGGACGCCCAGCCGACCGGGTCCCCGTCGAGCGTCGCGAGCACTCCCGGGCGCGCGCCGGGCTCGGTGATCCGGGTGGCGAGCCGGTCCCGGAGCTCGTCGACCGGCATGGTCCGGAACTGCGAGTTCGGCACCCGGTCGAACTGGCAGAAGCACCTGCCGGGGTCACCGGGACCCTCGAAGACCGCCACCGCGTCGTCGACGCTCGTGCACGGAGCCGCCGTCAGCTGAGCCATGCGCCCACGGTAGCCACGACGTCGGACAGCCACCTGTCACCGCGTGAGGCAGGATGCTGCGGTGCCGCCGTCCCCCGCCCAGCTGCGTGAGCCGGTGCTCGCGTGGTTCGACGTGCACGCGCGCGACCTCCCGTGGCGCGCCGCCGACCGGACGCCCTACGGCGTGCTGGTCAGCGAGGTGATGCTGCAGCAGACCCCGGTGGTCCGCGTCGAGCCGGCCTGGCGCGCGTGGATGACCCGGTGGCCGACGCCCGACGACCTCGCGGTGGCGTCGACCGCCGACGTGCTGCGCGCCTGGGACCGGCTGGGCTACCCGCGCCGCGCGCTCCGGTTGCAGGAGTGCGCGCGGGCCGTCGTGGCGAGGCACGGCGGGGTCGTCCCGGCCGACGAGCCGTCGTTGCTGGCGCTGCCCGGCATCGGCTCGTACACCGCCGCCGCGGTGCTGGCCTTCGCGTACGGGCGGCGGTCGGTGGTGCTCGACACCAACGTCCGGCGCGTGCTGGCCCGCACGGTCGACGGCGTCGCGCTCCCGGCGCCGAGCCAGACCGTGGACGAGGTCCGCCGCGCCACCAGCTACGTGCCCGACGACCACGCGACCGCCGCCCGGTGGGCCGCCGCGTCGATGGAGCTGGGTGCCCTCGTCTGTACCGCCCGGTCCCCGCGCTGCGACGCCTGCCCGGTGCGTGACGTGTGCGCCTGGTACGCGGCGGGCCGGCCCGCCGACGAGCATGCCGGACGTCGCCGGACCCAGTCGTTCGAGGGCACCGACCGGCAGGTGCGGGGACGCGTGATGGCCCTGCTCCGGGACGCCCTCGGTCCGGTGCCCGCCACCGCCGTCGATGCCGTCTGGCCGGACGCGCCCCAGCTCGCCCGCTGCGTCGACGGGCTGGTGGCCGACGGGCTGGTCGCCCGGGACCCGGCGGCGAGCGACGACGACCCCCCGACGTACCGGCTCCCGTCCTGACCGCGTGGGACGATGCGGCCATGCTGACCTCCGCCGACGTGCTGAACCAGAAGTTCGCGGCCACCAAGTTCCGCGAGGGCTACGACCAGGACGAGGTCGACGACTTCCTCGACCGCGTCGTCGAGACCCTCAAGGAGCAGGAGGGTGCCGGGCGTGCGGCGAAGCCCCTGACGGCCTGGGACGTCGGGCAGGTCCGGTTCCAGACCACGAAGTGGCGGGAGGGCTACGACCAGCAGGAGGTCGACGCCTTCCTCGACCGGGTGCGCGAGCAGCTGACGGTCGACGCCTCACCGCCGTCGGAGCCGTCGCCGGCCCGGCAGCCCAGCACGGCGGGCCTGCCCGCCGTCTCCGCGTCGGCGCTGGTCCTGCACCTGCAGACGATGCGCGCGACCCGCCCGCTCGGGGCGCCCGACACGATCTCTGTCCGGCTCCCCGACGGGACCCTGCGCCCGGTCACCGACCTGCGGAACACCGCCGACGGCATCGAGCTCGTCGTCGGCTGATCTCCCGGGCCTACCGCTGCGCCCACGTCTCCTTGGTGATCTCGTACCGGAAGCCGCCCAGCTCGGAGCCCTCGACCATGAGCATGTCCTCGGGAGTGTCGAGCGTCTCCGCGACGGTCATGTCGACCTTCTCCATCACCTTCTGCGAGGCGCGGTTCAGGTACATCGTCGCGCCCCAGACCACGCGCACGTCGAGCTCCGAGAATGCCTTGTCGAGCAGTGCGCGCGAGCCCTCGGTGGCGTACCCCTTGCCCCACGCGTCCTGGCGCAGCCGGTACCCGAGCTCGACCTCGTCCGTCGGACCACCCGGCTCGGGACGCAGGCAGAACCAGCCGACGAACGCGCCGCTGTCCTTCTCGTGCGCCGCGAACACCCCGAACCTCCCGTCCCACCGCTCGTAGCCCCGAAGGAGGCTCGGCAGGTCGCGCTCACGCACGAGCTCCGGCGCGGTCGGCTCGCCCCCGCTGAGGTAGCGCATCACCTCCGGGTCGCTGTCCAGCTCGATCAGGAGGTCGGCGTCGTCGGCGGAGAAGGGCCGCAGGGTCAGGCGCTCGGTCGCCAGATAGGTGGTCACGCCCCGAGCGTGCCCGACACGGACCGGGCATCCCACCGATTTACAGCTCGATGAGCATCCGGGTGTTGCCGAGCGTGTTCGGCTTCACGCGCGCGAGGTCGAGGAACTCCGCGACGCCGTCGTCGTGGGACCGCAGCAGCTCGAGGTACACGTCGGGCGTGACGGGTGTGCCCTCGATGACGTGGAACCCGTGGGACTCGAAGAACGCCACCTCGAACGTCAGGCAGAAGACGCGGCGCAGTCCCAGCTCACGGGCACGGTCCAGCAGGGCGTCGAGCAGGGCGTGCCCGACCCCGGTCCCCCGGAACGTGCGGTCGGCGGCGAGCGTGCGGATCTCCGCGAGGTCCTGCCACATCACGTGCAGGGCGCCGCAGCCGATGACCGTCTCGTCGTCCGCCTCGGCCACCAGGAACTCCTGCACCGCCTCGTAGTACCCGACCCACTCCTTGGCCAGCAGGATGCGCTCGGCGGCGTACGGCTCGACCAGCGCGCGGATGGCGCGGACGTCGGCAGGCAGGGCGGGGCGGACACGGAAGGACACCGGGACAACCTAGCCGCGAGCCGGACGCCCCCGCGGGACGGCTCACACCGCGGGCTCGGGCTCCGCCCCACGCGGTGCCGGGATGGTCTCGTCGGGCATGCCGTCCGCGATCGCCCAGGCCTCCTCGGTCACTGTGCGCGGCCACAGAGCCGCGGCGACCAGGTAGGCCAGGAGGGACGCACCGAAGCCCCAGAAGGTCGGCCAGCCGTCGAACGAGGCGTCGATCAGGTCGTTCGGGATGTACCAGACGTCGTTGGGCACCCCGTAGACGGTGGGCGTGAGGACGAAGAGCACGAGCCGGACGCCCACACCGACCACGAGCGCCGCGACGGCCGCCCGGGTGCCGCCGCGCTTCCAGAACAGGCCGAGGATGAACGGCACGAGCAGCCCGGCGAGCATGAGGTCGAACGCGAGGGTCAGCAGGATGCCGGTCTGGGCCACCTCGAGCGCCACCAAGACGCCGAGCACGACGATCGGGACCATCGCCACGCGGGTCCACAGGAGCAGCGGGTCCCGGACGCCCTCCTCCTTCACGGAGACCACGCGGCGGACGCCGACGATGTTCCGGACCGCCACGGCGGAGGTGGCGAGGATGGCCCCGGACGCGGTCGAGAACGAGGCGGCGACGATCCCGGACAGGACGAGCACGGTCAGCCCCGAGGGCGCGTAGTCGTCGAGGAGCTGGAACAGGATCGGCCCCGCGTCCGTCGTCAGGCCGAGCACCGACGACGCGGACAGGGCGACCATGGCGAACGCGACGCCGATGATCGCCGTGCCGGCCGCGCCGGTGAAGCAGGACTTCTGGGCGGTCTCCGGGTTCCGCGCCGCGAAGATCCGCTGCATGAAGTCGATCGCGACGATGTCCCCGATGCCCAGCGCGACGAGCGTCGCCCAGTTGATGGGTGCGCCGGCGCTGGTCTGCGTCAGCTGCTCGAAGTCGAACGGTCCCATCCCGTCGGCCACCTCGAAGCCGTAGGTCATGCCGAACCAGATGACCAGGGCGGCGGTCGCGACGATCGTGATGACGATCTGGATCGCGGCCGTGTAGGCGTCGGAGAACATCCCGCCGCCGATCGTGTAGACGAGCACCAGGGCGACCGCGATGAGCACGCCGACCGTGTAGTCGAGGCCGAGGAACCGCTCCAGCAGGAACCCGCAGGCCACCAGGTTGCCGGCCATGAGGATGGCGAACGCGAAGATCATGAACACCGACGACGCCACCTCGACCCCGCGCCCGTAGCGCAGCCGGTAGAAGTCGGCGAGCGTGAACAGCTTCATGCGGTTCATCGGCTTGGCCAGGAACAGGCCGGTCAGCAGGAGACAGATGGCCAGCCCGAGCGCGAGGGACGCCCCGGCCCAGAACCCGAAGGACGCCGACAGGTCGGTGTTGCCGACCGTGGCGTTCGAGTCGACCGCGGCGGCCATGAGGGAGGCCGCCACCAGGGGGACGCCCAGGCGGCGCCCGGCGACGAGGTAGTTGGCGCTGTCCCCGTCGACCTTGCGGGCGACGACGATGCCGACGAGGACGACGGCGAGGACGGAGAGACCGACTCCGGCGATGATCATGGGGGCTCCGGGGGGCGAGGGGGGATCGACCAACCGCCGGCCCGGAGTTTCTGTCGGCCGACAGGTTCATTGACCACCCGGCCTGTGTCGGATCCGCTGCACGCACGAAACGCTTGTGTTAATTCGGCGTCCGCAGCACTCGCGTGACGCGCGCGAAGGGCTCAGGCAGTGAGTGACACCGGCAGCGCGCGGGCCAGCGCGATCTCGGTCGGCGTGCAGCCGACCAGCCGCAGGACGCCGTCGGCCACCGCGTCCTGCACCGCGGGGACGTCGAGGTCCGGGGTGTCGCGGCGACGCAGGATCACCGACTCGACGAGCCCGAGGACGAGCTCCCCGCGGTCGTCGGCGTCGTCGGACGCGGCCGCCGCGAGCTCGCTGTACCGGGCGCGCAGCCGCGAGCGCAGCGCGTGGAACTCGGCGAACTGCTCGCCGGCCACCTCGGGCAGCACGTACAGGACGCCGAGGTTCACGGGACCGGCACTGAGCAGCCCGACGTCGGCGTGCACCAGCGCCCACAGGCGGGCCGCGGCGGGCTCGGCGCCGGCGGCGAGGGCGTCCGCGAGGTCCAGCGAGGGGCGGACCGTACCGACCAGCAGCTCGAGGAGGATCGCGTCCTTGCCGGCGAAGTGGTGGTAGATCGAGGCCTGGCGGACCCCGGCGGCGTCGGCGATCGCGCGGGTGCTGGTCGACGTGAAGCCGACGGTGCAGAAGAGGGCGGCGGCGGCGTCGAGCACGTCGCGACGGGTGTCGCGCTCACCGTCGGGGTCGCCGCTCGCGCGCGGTCGACCGGGTCTGCGTGCCATGGCGAGCCGACGCTACCACCGGCCCCGAACCCACCCCGGCGAGCCTGCAGCGTCCGAGGATCTGGTCGCTCCGGCGCGCACTTCCTCGGACGCTGTGGAGTTACAGGAGGTTTACCTGGCGGAGACGAGGTGGGAACGTCCGGGCACGAGCCTGTTTCTGTCAGTCGACAGAAATCGAGGACGCGATGACCGCCACCACAACCGGGACCACGGCCGGCGCCCGGGAGCACGCCCGCGCGCAGGAGGCCGCCGCCGCCGGCACGGTCCCGACCATGCCGGTCCGCCCCGCGCGCGACTGGCCGACGACGCCGAGCGAGGTCGACCCGGCCACGCTGGTGCACGCCGAGGTCGTCGCCGGGGGCGGGTACACGCACCTCGCCGTCGCGCGTGGGACGCACCTCCGCCTGACCGACCTCGTCGGCGACGCCTGCGCCCACGTGCTGGCCTACCGGCTGGACCGACCGTGGGAGCGACTGAACGTCGCGGACACCGTCAAGGTCCAGTGGCAGGTCTACCTGACCGCCGGCCACCTGCTGCTGAGCGACCAGGGCCGCGTGCTCGCAAGCATCGTCGGGGACACGTCGGCCCACCAGGACGCCCTCTACGGCACCTCGTCGCGGGCGCGGAACGAGGAGCGCTACGGCGACGGCAGCGCCCAGGGTCCGACTCCGGCCGGCCGCGAGCTGTTCGCCCTGGCGGCGGCCAAGCACGACCTCGCGCGCCGCGACCTGCCGCCGAGCATCTCGTTCTTCCAGGGCGTCAGGATCGACGACGAGGGCCGCCCGGTGTTCGAAGGCTCCGCGGGGCCGGGCGCCTCGCTCACCCTGCGGGCCGAGGTGCCGCTGCTGCTGCTCGTCGCCAACACGGCCCACCCGCTCGACCCGCGCGACTACGTCAGCACCCCGCTCGAGGTCCTCGCCTGGCGCGGGGAGCCGACGGCGGAGACGGACCCGCTCTGGACCGCCACGCCCGAGGGACGCCGTGCCTTCGTGAACACGCTCGCCGACCTCACCACACGGGGGCTCGCATGACCACGCTGCTCGACACCGTCGTCCCCGCCCGCGCGCCCTGGTCCGCGGTGGTGCGCGAGGGCGAGGTCCTCACCATCGTCGACCTCGGCGGCAACCAGGCCGTCGACTTCCTGGTGTTCGACGCCGCCGACACCAGCCTGCGCTACAGCGCCCCCGACACCATCCAGGGGCAGGACTCGGTGTTCCTCACCACGGGCTCGGTCCTGCGCGACTGCGAGTACGGCCCGCTGATGACCGTGGTCGCCGACGAGGTCGGTCGGCACGACACGCTCGGCGGCGCCTGCTCCAAGGAGTCGAACACCCTGCGCTACGGCCACCACACCTGGGCGCAGCACGCGTGCGTGGAGAACTTCCTCGCGGAGGGGGGCCGGTACGGGCTCGGCAAGCGCGACCTGGTGTCGAACATCAACTGGTACATGAACGTGCCGGTGGACCCGGACGGTGCGCTCGGGATCGTGGACGGCATCTCCGCGCCGGGCCTGTCCCTGTCCCTGCGCGCCGAGCGGGACGTGCTGGTCATGGTGAGCAACTGCCCGCAGATCAACAACCCGTGCAACGGCTTCGACCCGACGCCGGTGCGGATGGTGATCTCGTCGTGACGTTCGACACGCTCCTCGTCGCCAACCGCGGGGAGATCGCCGTCCGGGTCCTGCGGACCGCGAAGGAGCTGGGCCTGCGCACCGTCGCGGTCTACTCCGACGCCGACGCGGGCGCCGCCCACGTGCACGTGGCCGACACCGCGGTGCGCCTCGGCCCGGCGCCCGCGGCGCAGTCGTACCTGCGCGCGGAGCTCATTCTCGACGCGGCCCTCGCGCACGGCGCCGGCGCGATCCACCCCGGGTACGGGTTCCTCAGCGAGAACGCGGCGTTCGCGCGCGCGGTCGAGTCCGCCGGGATCGCGTTCGTCGGGCCGACGCCGGAGCAGCTGGAGCTGTTCGGCTCGAAGCACACCGCCCGCGACGCGGCCCGGGCGGTCGGCATGCCGATGCTCGCGGGCACCGGCCTGCTGGGCTCCCTCGACGAGGCGATCGCGGCGGCCGACGTGATCGGCTACCCCGTCATGCTCAAGGCCACGGCGGGTGGCGGCGGCATCGGCATGCGGGCGTGCCACAGCCCCGACCAGCTGGTCGCCGCGTGGGAGGCGGTGCGCCGGACCGCCGGGGCCGCGTTCGGGTCGGCCGGCGTCTACCTGGAGCGGCTCATCACGGCCGCGCGGCACGTCGAGGTGCAGGTGTTCGGCGACGGCCTCGGCCGCGTGGTGACCCTGGGCGACCGCGACTGCTCCCTCCAGCGTCGGCACCAGAAGGTGGTCGAGGAGGCTCCAGCCCCGAGGCTCCCCACCCACGTGAGGTCCCGGATCGACGACGCCGCCCGCATGCTCGCCGAGTCGGTGAGCTACCGGTCGGCCGGCACGGTCGAGTTCGTGTACGACGCCGAGCGGCACGAGGCGGCGTTCCTCGAGGTGAACACGCGCCTCCAGGTCGAGCACCCGGTCACGGAGGCGGTGTTCGGTGTCGACCTGGTCGCCTGGATGATCCGGCTGGCCCAGGGCGACACGTCCGTCGTCGACACCCCGCTCCACCCGCGCGGCGCCGCGGTCGAGGCTCGCGTCTACGCGGAGAACCCCGACCGCGACCACCTCCCGAGCGCCGGGACGGTCACCGCGTTCGAGGTCCCCGGCGACGTCCGTGTCGACACCTGGATCGAGCCCGGCACGGAGGTCTCCACCCACTACGACCCGCTGCTCGCCAAGGTCGTCACGGCCGGCGCCGACCGCGAGAGCGCCTGGCACGCCCTGGGCGTCGCGCTGGCTGACACCCGCCTGACGGGCATCGCGACCAACCTGGGCCTGCTCCGCACGATCGTGCACTCCCCCGAGGTCGCCGCCGCCCGGCACCACACAGGCACCCTCGCGCACCTCCGCGACGAGACGCCGCGCCTCGAGGTCCTGCGCCCCGGCCTGCTGACGACGGTGCAGGACTGGCCCGGTCGCACCGGTCTGTGGCACGTCGGCATCCCGCCGTCGGGCCCGATGGACGACCTCTCGTTCCGGCTGGGCAACACCGCGCTCGGCAACCCCGAGGGGGCCCCGGGCCTGGAGTGCACGATGGCCGGTCCGGAGCTCCGGTTCGTCACGGGCGCGACCGTCATGGTCACCGGCGCACCGGCCGCGGTCACCCTCGACGACTCACCCGTCCCCCAGTGGGAGCCGGTCGAGATCCCGGCGGGCGGCGTCCTCGCGATCGGTGCTCCCGCGACCGGCATGC
Organism: Cellulomonas sp. Root137; assembly: GCF_001426725.1. Lineage (NCBI taxonomy): Bacteria > Bacillati > Actinomycetota > Actinomycetes > Micrococcales > Cellulomonadaceae > Cellulomonas > Cellulomonas sp. Root137. The sequence continues at coordinate 265,628 of NZ_LMFG01000001.1, forward strand.
GGACGTACCTGCTGGTCAGGGGCGGTCTGGACGTCCCCCACGTGCTCGGGTCGGCGGCGACGTTCGACCTCGGTCGCATCGGCGGCACCACCGGGATGCCGCTGCGGCCGGGCGACCAGCTGGCGATCGCGGCACCGACCGGGACGGCGCGGGCGGTTCCCGCGAGCGACCGGCCACTCCTCACCGGCAGCTGGCAGATCGGCGCTCTCGAGGGTCCGCACGCGGCACCGGAGTTCTTCACGCCCGACGACGTCGCCGAGTTCTACGCCGCCACCTGGGCGGTCCACTTCAACTCCGCGCGCACCGGCGTCCGGCTCGTCGGACCCAAGCCCACCTGGGCACGCCCGGACGGCGGCGAGGCGGGGCTGCACCCGTCGAACATCCACGACACCCCGTACGCGGTCGGCGCGGTCGACTACACCGGCGACCTGCCGATCCTCCTCGGCCCCGACGGCCCATCGCTCGGCGGCTTCACGTGCCCGGCCACGGTGGCGCTCGGGCAGCTGTGGAAGCTCGGTCAGCTGCGGCCCGGCGACACCGTGCGGTTCGTGCCGGTCGACGAGGCCGAGGCGGACGTGCTCCGGGCGAGACCGCAGGCGGCCCCACGCGCGACGAGGAACGCGCACGACGACGGCGGCATCCTGGCCCGCACCGACTCCGACACCGAGGTCACCTACCGCCGCAGCGGCGACGACAACCTGCTGGTCGAGTACGGCGCCATGACCCTCGACCTGGCCTCCCGGATGCGCGTGCACGCCCTCGCGCAGGAGGTGCAGCAACGGGTCGACCACGACGGGCTGCGGGGCATCGTCGACCTCACGCCCGGCATCCGCTCGCTCCAGCTGCACGTGGACCCCGAGCGCCTGCCGCTGCGCACGGCCCTCGACCTGGTCCGCGAGATCGAGCACTCCCTGCCGGCCACCACCGACCTGGTCGTCCCCAGCCGCACGGTCCACCTGCCGCTCAGCTGGGACGACCCCGCCACCCGCGAGGCCATCGAGCGCTACATGGCCGGGGTCCGCGACGACGCGCCCTGGTGCCCGTGGAACATCGAGTTCATCCGCCGCATCAACGGCCTGACCTCCGTCGACGACGTCCACCGCACCGTGTTCGACGCGTCCTACCTGGTCATGGGCCTGGGCGACGTGTACCTGGGCGCCCCCGTGGCCACCCCGCTGGACCCGCGGCACCGGCTGGTCACCACCAAGTACAACCCCGCCCGCACGTGGACCCCGCAGAACGCGGTCGGCATCGGCGGCGCCTACCTGTGCATCTACGGCATGGAGGGTCCGGGCGGCTACCAGTTCGTCGGCCGCACCATCCAGGTCTGGGACACGCACGCCCGCCACCGACCGTTCGAGCCGGGCACGCCGTGGCTGCTCCGGTTCTTCGACACCATCCGCTGGTACCCGGTGGGTGCCGACGAGCTGCTGGACCTGCGCGCCGACATGTCCGCCGGCCGCCTCGACGTGGACATCGAGCCCGGCACGTTCTCCATCGCGGAGCACCAGCGGTTCCTGGCCGAGAACGCGTCGGACATCGCCTCCTTCCGCGCCCGGCAGGCGTCGGCGTTCGGCGCGGAGCGCGACGCGTGGGCGGCGGCGGGCGAGTTCGACCGCGTGAGCGAACCCGACGCCCCGGCCCCGGCAGCGGACACCGAGGTTCCCGACGGGTGCGAGGGCGTCGAGGCGCCCTTCGTCGCGACGGTCTTCCGGGTGGACGTGCGGCCCGGCGACGTGGTCGAGCGCGGTCAGCAGCTGCTGGCGCTGGAGGCGATGAAGATGGAGGCCCCGGTGACCGCCACGGTCAGCGGCACCGTGGTCGACATCGTCGTGACCCCCGGCGACCAGGTGGGCCCGGGCCAGGTGCTGGTCATCGTCGAGCCGGCGGCGGTGACCACGGCCGCCTGATCGTCACACCCGAGCGCGCACCCGCCTCGGGTGGGGCGGCTCCGCCGCGTCGAGCAGCCCGGTGGCCGTGATCTCGTCGACCACCAGGTCGGTCACCACGCCCGCGCGCAAGGCGGCCAGCAGCGGCGCCACCTTGTTGTCCCCGGCCACCACGCACACCCGGCGCGGGATCCGCTGCAGCTCCACGGGGGTCGGGCCGGTGGCGCGCTCGTTGAGGTGCACGTCCTGCCATGACCCGTCGGCGCGCAGGAACACGGTGCACACGTCGCCGACGACGCCCTCCTCGTGCAGGTTCTTCACGTCCGCGTCGTCGAGGTAGCCCGCCGAGTACACGTGCGACGGCACCGCCCCCGCGACCGCTCCGACGGAGAACACCGCGATGTCCGCGCGCCGCTGCATGTCGAGCACCCGCCGGACGGACCGCTCGCGCCACATGGCCGCCTTGGTGTCCGGGTAGTCGAAGAACGCGGGCACCGAGAAGTGGTGCACGGCGGCGGCGAACGCGGTCCCGAACGTCGAGATCAGGTCGCTGGCGTACTCGATCCCGCTGGTGCGCATGTTCGCGGCACCGTTCAGCTGGACCACCGCGGAGCCCCGCGTCGGCTTCGGCGCGAGGTACCGGGACACCGACGCGAGGGTGGTCCCCCACGCGACGCCCAGCACCATGTCGGAATCGAACCACGAGGACAGCAGGCGGGCCGCGGTGATGGAGACCTGGTCGAGCCGCTCGATGTGGCTCGCGGAGTCGGGCACCGGGACCACGTAGGTGTCGATGCCGAACGTCGCCGCGATCGTCCGACCCAGGCCGGGTGCACGCGTGCTCGCCGGGCGGAGCGTGATCTCGACCAGCCCGGACTGCCGGGCACGCTTGATGAGGCGCGAGACGGTGGACCGGGAGGTGCCGAGGTGGCGGGCGATGACCTCCATCTTGATGTCCTGGAGGTAGTACATGGACGCGGCCCGCAGCACGTCCTGCTCACGCTCGACGTACATGGACACCCCCTCCCGGCTCACAGCCGATGTTGCACGTATGTGCACCGCGGTTGCGCGTTCGTTCGCCTCATGACGACGATAGCGAGCATGCCCGTACTGGGCGAGTGGGACATGAAGGACACACAGAGCCACCGGGGGTACCACGGATGAGGACGGCGCCGCTGACGGCCCAGGCACGACAGGACGCACTCGACGCGATGCGCGGGAGTGCCGAACGCGGGAACGAGCTCGACGTCCTGGTGATCGGCGGCGGCGTCACGGGCGCCGGGATCGCCCTCGACGCCGTGAGCCGGGGACTGTCCACCGCGATCGTCGAGGCCCAGGACTGGGCGAGCGGCACGTCGAGCCGGTCCAGCAAGCTGGTGCACGGCGGCCTGCGCTACCTGCAGATGCTCGACTTCCACCTGGTGCGCGAGGCGCTCACCGAGCGTGACCTGCTCATCAACCGCCTGGCGCCGCACCTGGTCAAGCCGGTCAGCTTCCTGTACCCGCTGGAGAACCGCATCTGGGAGCGGGCCTACGTCGGCGCCGGCGTCGCGCTCTACGACACGCTGGCCTCGGTCACCGGCTCGCGTCGCGCGCTCCCGATCCACCGGCACCTGACCCGCAAGGGCATGGAGCGGCTGTTCCCCGACCTGCGGCACGACGCCGCGATCGGCGCGGTCCGCTACTGGGACGCCAGCGTGGACGACGCCCGGCTCGTCGAGACCCTGGTCCGCACCGCCGTGAGCTACGGCGCGCACGCCGCGTCCCGCACCCAGGTGCTCGACCTGCAGACCACCACCGGCGGCGCGGTCACGGGCGCCGAGGTGGTGGACCTGGAGACCGGCGAGCACATCGACGTCCGCGCCCGGGCCGTCATCAACGCGACCGGCGTGTGGACCGAGCAGACCGAGGCGCTCGCGGGGGCCGAGGGCGGCCTGCGCGTGCTGGCCAGCAAGGGCGTGCACATCGTCGTGCCACGCAGCCGGATCTCCGGCGACACCGGGCTGATCCTGCAGACCGAGAAGTCGGTCCTGTTCATCATCCCGTGGTCGCGGTACTGGGTGATCGGCACCACGGACACCCCGTGGGAGCAGGAGCTGCTGCACCCCGTCGCGACGAGCGCGGACATCGACTACGTCATCGACCACGCCAACACGGTGCTGTCCCGGCCGATCACGCGCGAGGACATCATCGGCACCTGGGCGGGCCTGCGCCCCCTGCTGCAGCCGCAGGTCAAGGCGGGCACCAGCTCCGCCAAGGTGTCCCGCGAGCACACGGTCGCCTCCCCCGCCCCCGGCTTCACGGTCATCGCGGGCGGCAAGCTCACCACCTACCGCGTGATGGCCAAGGACGCGGTCGACTTCGCGATCGGCAGCCGGGCGACGAGCCTGCCGTCGATCACGCACGACCTCCCGCTCGTCGGCGCCGAGGGGCTCCAGGTGTTCCAGCGCCAGGCCCGGGCCATCGGCCAGAAGTACGGCTGGAGCCGCCCGCGCATGGACCACCTCCTGCACCGGTACGGCTCCCTGCTGGGCGAGCTCATCGACCTCGTCGACGCCGACCCGTCGCTCGCCGAACCGTTGGAGCACGCCGACGCGTACATCCGGGCGGAGATCGTCTACGCCGTCAGCCACGAGGGCGCGCTGCACCTCGACGACGTCGTCATGCACCGCACGCGGCTCAACTACGAGCAGGCGGACAAGGGCGTCGGCGCCCTGGAGGAGATCGGCGACCTGGTCGCCCCGATCCTCGGCTGGGACGCGCACACGCGCAGCCAGGAGATCGAGGCGTACCGCGCACGCGCCGAGGCCGAGGACGCCGCCGCTCTGGAGCTGGACGACGCCGAGGCCGAGAAGGTGCGGCTCCGAGCAGCGGACGTCTCGCCGATGATCGGTGACGCGTCGGTGAACGCCGGCACCAAGCCGGGCTCCCCTGCCGGGAAGGGGTCCTCAGGCCCCGTAGGCACCTGAAACTCCCCGCGGCCATCCGCGGGGTGCACGTGACAACGACGTCCGTCAGAAAGGGTCGACAGTGGACTTCACAATGGGAGATGCCTTCGTCTCGGAGGTGATGGGCACCGGGATGCTGATCCTCCTCGGTGCCGGCGTCGTCGCGAACGTCATCCTGCCGAAGAACAAGGGCTTCGACGGCGGTTGGCTCCTCATCAACTTCGGATGGGGCCTCGCGGTGTTCGCGGGTGTGTATGTCGCGTACAAGTCGGGGGCGCACCTCAACCCTGCGGTGACGATGGGGCTCTGGACCAGCGGGGCGGACGAGTTCGCCCCGGGCATCCCGGTCACGGCAGCGAACGGCTTCCTGTATGTGGTCGCGCAGATGACCGGCGCGGCACTAGGCGCCGCTCTCGCGTTCCTCGCCTACAAGAAGCACTTCGACGAGGACGCCGACGCGGGCGTCAAGCTGGCCGTCTTCTCCACCGGCCCGGCGATCCGCTCGTACGCGTGGAACTTCGTCACCGAGGCCGTCGCCACGTTCGTCCTGGTGTTCGTCATCCTCGCGTTCGGCAAGACGCCGGCCGAGCTCGGCCCGCTGGCCGTGGCTCTCCTGGTGGTCGGCATCGGCGCCAGCCTCGGTGGTCCCACCGGGTACGCCATCAACCCCGCACGTGACCTGGGCCCCCGCATCGCCCACGCCCTCCTGCCCATCCGGGGCAAGGGCGCGAGCGACTGGGCCTACTCGTGGGTGCCGGTCCTCGGCCCCTTCGTCGGCGGCGCGATCGGTGGCCTCGTGGCTGCCTGGTACATCGTCTGACGCCCACACAGTCGTCCCTCGTCCGGGCGGCGCGCACCAGCGCCGGTGCACGCCGTCCGGGCCGCCCCTGAACCACTGGAGGAGTTCCCACCATGCCCGACACCCAGTACGTCCTGGCCATCGACCAGGGCACCACCAGCACCCGCGCCATCGTGTTCGACCATTCCGGCCAGATCGTCGAGTCCGGCCAGATCGAGCACGAGCAGATCTTCCCGCGCGCCGGGTGGGTCGAGCACAACGCCGAGGAGATCTGGAAGAACACCCGCGAGGTCGTCGGTCTCGCGCTCACCCGCGCCAACCTGACGTACCGGGACCTCGCCGCGGTCGGCATCACCAACCAGCGCGAGACCGCCGTGGTCTGGGACCGGACCACCGGCAAGCCGGTCTACAACGCGATCGTCTGGCAGGACACGCGCACGCAGAAGATCGCCGAGGAGCTGGGCGCGCTGGGGGGCGGCGCGGACCGGTACAAGGCGAAGGTCGGCCTTCCGCTGGCCACCTACTTCTCCGGCCCGAAGATCAAGTGGATCCTCGACAACGTCGACGGCGCCCGCGCCAAGGCCGAGGCCGGTGACCTCGCGTTCGGCAACACCGACGCGTGGGTGCTGTGGAACATGACCGGCGGCGTCGACGGCGGCGTGCACGTCACCGACCCGACCAACGCGTCCCGCACCATGCTCATGGACCTCGCGACGCTCACGTGGGACGCCGACATCGCGGCCGACATGGGCATCCCGCTGTCGATGCTGCCGGAGATCAAGTCGTCGTCCGAGGTGTACGGGAAGGGCCGCGAGGGCGGCATGGTCCCGGGCGTGCCGATCGCCGGCATCCTCGGCGACCAGCAGGCGGCCACGTTCGGTCAGGCGTGCTTCGAGGTCGGCATGGCCAAGAACACCTACGGCACCGGCAACTTCATGCTCATCAACACGGGCACCGAGCCGATCCCGTCGAAGAACGGCCTGCTGACGACGGTCTGCTACAAGATCGGCGACCAGCCGACCGTCTACGCGCTCGAGGGCTCGATCGCCGTGAGCGGCTCGCTCGTCCAGTGGCTTCGCGACAACCTCGGGATCATCTCGTCGGCACCCGAGATCGAGGAGCTGGCCAAGACCGTGGACGACAACGGCGGCGCCTACTTCGTGCCGGCGTTCTCGGGCCTGTTCGCGCCGTACTGGCGGTCCGACGCCCGCGGCGCCCTCGTCGGGCTCACGCGGTACGTCAACAAGGGGCACATCGCCCGGGCCGCGCTCGAGGCGACGGCGTTCCAGACCCGCGAGGTCCTGGACGCCATGAACGCCGACTCGGGCGTGGACCTGACCGAGCTCAAGGTCGACGGCGGCATGGTCCAGGACGAGCTGCTCATGCAGTTCCAGGCGGACATCCTCGGCGTCCCCGTGGTCCGGCCGAAGGTCGCGGAGACCACGGCGCTCGGTGCGGCCTACGCGGCCGGCATCGCGGTCGGCTTCTGGAACGGCGAGCAGGACGTCATCGACAACTGGGCCGAGGACAAGCGCTGGGAGCCGACGATGGACGCGGACGAGCGCGCCCGGCAGTACCGGCTCTGGAAGAAGGCGGTCACCAAGACGTTCGACTGGGTGGACGACGACGTGAGCTGACCTGAGCACGACGAGGGCCGGGGTGGCAGGTTCCCCCGGCCTTCGTCGTGCCCGGGCTACTGCGCGACGGGCGCGACGGGCTCCGCGGGCGCGCTCGGGCGCTCCAGCGCCGCACCCTCGATGTCCACGTTCGGGATGATCCGGTCGAGCCAGGCCGGGATCCACCAGGCCGACTTCCCGAGCAGGGTCATGGCCGCCGGGATCATCGTCATGCGGACCACCAGCGCGTCGAACAGGATGCCGATGGCCAGCGCGAACGCGATCGGGCTGATCTGCGCGGACCCGCTGAACACGAAGCTGGAGAACACCGAGATCATGATCAGCGCGGCGGCGAGCACCACGCGGGCACCGTGCGCGAACCCCAGGCGGACCGACGTGACCGGGTCGGCACCGTGCACGTGCTCCTCGCGCATCCGGGACACCAGGAACACCTGGTAGTCCATGGCCAGCCCGAACAGCACGCCCACCAGCAGGATCGGCAGGAAGCTGAGCAGCGGGCCGGCCGAGTCGACGTTGAAGATGCCCGACATCCAGCCCCACTGGAACACGGCCGTCGTCGCACCGAACGCCGCGGCGATGGTCAGCAGGAACCCGAGCACCGCGGTGATCGGGACCAGCAGCGAGCGGAACGCGACGAGCAGCAGCACGATCGCGAGCCCGACGACGATGAGCAGGAACAGCGGGAACGCGTCGGCCAGCTTCTCCGTGATGTCGATGTTCGCGGCGGCCGCGCCGGTCACCCACAGCTCGGTGCCGGTGGCGGACTCCAGGTCCGGGCGGGCGTCGCGGATGGCGTGCACCAGGCCCGCGGTCTCCTCGGAGTTCGGCGCGCCGGTGGGGATGACCACGACGAGCGCGGCGTCGGCACCCTCGGACGCACCGGGCGCCGCGACGGGGGCCGCATAGGCGACGTCGGGGAGCTCGGACACCCGCGCGACCACGGCGCCGACCGCGTCCGGCAGGGACGACGGGTCCTCTGCCGCGTCGACCAGCACGACCAGCGGACCGTTGAAGCCGGGGCCGAAGCCCTCGGCGAGCATCTCGAACGCCTGGCGGTCGCCGGACCCCTCGGGCTCGCGGCCGGCGTCCGGCAGCCCGAGCCGCAGGCTCAGCGCCGGGATGGCGATGGTGAGCAGCACGGCGGCGCTGACGACGAGCGTGATGATCGGGTGGGTGGTGACGAACGCGCCCCAGCGGTTGCGCGCCTCGCGCGAGTGCTCGGCCTGCCGCATCGCCCGGCCGCGCGGACGCAGCCGCTCGCCGGCGAAGCCCATGATCGCGGGCAGCAGGGTGAGGGCGACCGCGACCGCGATGACGACGGTCGCGGCGGCCGCGAGGCCCATGGCGGCCAGGAACGGGATGCCGGTGACCGTCAGGGCGGCGAGCGCGATGACGACGGTGGTGCCCGCGAACCCGACCGCGCTGCCCGCGGTGCCGACCGCGCGGCCGGCGGACTCGAGCGGATCCATGCCGTCGGCCAGCTGCTGGCGGTGCCGGGAGAGCAGGAAGAGGGCGTAGTCGATGCCGACCGCGAGCCCGAGCATGAGGGCGAGGGTCAGGGTGGCCGACGAGATCACGGTGATGCCGGACAGGGAGAGCACCCCGGCGATGCCGATGCCCACGCCGAGGAGCGCCGTGAGGATCGGCATGCCCGCGGCGAGCAGCGACCCGAACGTCACGACGAGCACGACCAGTGCGACGACCAGGCCGATCGCCTCGGTGGGGCCGGCCAGCTCCAGGGGCGCGGTGAACGGGCCACCCGACAGGGCGACCTCGTACCCGTCGGCCTCGAGCGCGTCGGCGGCGTCCTCGAGCACGTCGGTCGTCGCCGCCGGGACGTCCTCCATGCCGACCGTGAACTGCACGTCGACGTACATCACGCTGCCGTCGGGGGCGACCGCCTGGGCGGTCACGGGGTCGGACACCCCGGCCACGTCCTCGGCCTGCGCGACAGGGCCGATCGCCGTCATGACGTCCTGGATCCCGGTGCCCTCCAGGAACGACTCACCCTCGGGCGCGGCGACGACGACGCGGGCGCTGGACGGCGCCTCGGCGTCCTGCGCCTGGGACGCACTGTTGGATCCCACACCCGCGGCCTGGTCGCCGAGCCGCTCGGCGACGAGCGCCTGGGCACGGTCGGACTCGGTGCCCGGGATGGAGAACGAGTTCGAGAGGTGCAGCCCCGACGACACCGCGCCGAACGCGGCGGCGGCGAGCACCAGCAGCCACGCGACGAGCACGATCCAGCGGTGCTTGTAGCTTCCCCGGCCCAGACGGTCCAGCACGCGTGCCATGTTCACTCCTTGGTCGACGCTGCAGGATACCCGACACCTGTCGGTTACTACCGATGGCATCATGTGACGCGTGACAACCCAGGACGACGGCGCCCGGGTGGATCCACGAGTGCTGCGCACGCGTCGGCTGCTCCAGGATGCACTCCTCTCGCTGGCCCGCGAGCGGAACCTCGACGAGATCTCGGTGGCCGACGTCGCCGACCGGGCGACCGTGAACCGCAGCACCTTCTACCAGCACTACCCCGACACGGACACGCTGCTGGCCGACGCCCTCGACGCGCAGGCCGCCCTCGTCGGCGCCGACCTCACCCAGATCCACCCCGACGCGGCCTCCGGGACAGCCCCCGACGTGCTGGTCCGGTACGCCACCCACGTCGCGGAGAACGTCGGGCTGTACCGCAGCGCGCTCGGCGAGCACGGCTCCCCCGTCGCCGTGACCCGGCTGCGCCGGCGCATCGGCGCGCTCGCGCTCGAAGGCCTCGAGCTGCACGGCGCGCCCCCGGCGCTCGCCGTCCTGCCCCTGCCGATCGCCGCCGCCGCGCTGGCCGGATCGGTCATCGGGGTGCTCGTGGCGTGGCTCGAGCGCGACCCGCTGCCGCCGGCGGAGGACGTCGCCTCCTGGGCCTGGTCGGCCGTGAGCGGCTGGCCCCCGCAGGACTGAACCCGCAGCGTCCGCACTCGTGCGGGCTCGGACCCGCCGGAGCGCGGACGTCGTCGCCACCGATGACCTTGCGTCCGCGCTCGTGCGGGCTCAGACCCGCCGGAGTGCGGACATTGTCGGCGCTCGCCGGAGGCTCGTCGGCGGTCAGGTGAAGTACGCGCCGCCGTTGACGTCGAGGACCGTCCCCGTGACGAACGCGGCGCCGTCCGAGGCCAGGTAGAGCACCGCCTCGGCGATGTCGTCCGGCGCCCCCGCCCGGCTGAGCGGTGACGCGCTGACCGCGGCGCGCTGCGCGGGCTCGGGGGTGTGCGCGGCGTGCAGCGGCGTTCCGGCGACGAAGCCGGGCGCGACGACGTTGACGGTGATCCGGCGCGGTCCCAGCTCCCGCGCGAGCGCCCGGCTGAACCCTTCGAGCGCGGCCTTGGCCGTCGTGTACGCGACCATGCCGGTGCCGCCGCCGCTGCTCGCCGCCTGGGCGCCGATCGTGATGATCCGCCCGCCGTCGGGCATCACCGCGAGCGCGGCGCGGCTGGCGTAGAACGCGGACGAGAGGTTGAGGTCGAGGACGCCGTGCCAGTGCGCGTCGTCCATGGCCGGCACCGCGCGACGCTCCACGGGTCCGCCGACGTTGTTGACCAGGATGTCGATGCCGCCGCCGAGCATGCTCGCAGCGTCGCTGACCGCCTTGTCGACGTCCCAGCTGCGCCGCAGGTCCACCTGGAAGGACGCCGCCGTCCGGCCGAGGTCCTTGATCTCGGCCACGACGGCCGAGGCGTCGTGCGACAGGTGCGTGATCGCCACGTCGGCGCCCGCCCGGGCCAGGGCGAGGGCGGTGGCGCGGCCGATCCCCGAGGCACCGCCGGTGACGAGCGCGCGACGGCCGCTGAGCTCGTCCTTCACCGCGATGACCTCCTGTGCCTGGTGTTGAGCGCACCGTACGTGAGCGATTCGTCCCGCTCAACAGCAGGTTGTCCGAATCGTCCGGTTGGCTCAATGGTCAGTGGCTCCCGGTAGCGTCCTGCCCCATGCGCCTGGCCACCTGGAACATCAACTCGATCCGCGCCCGCACCGACCGTGCGCTGGCCTTCCTCGAGCGGACGGGCGTCGACGTCCTGGCCCTGCAGGAGACCAAGTGCAAGGACGAGCAGTTCCCGCGCGAGGGCTTCGAGGCGCTCGGGTACGAGGTGGCGACCACCGGGTTCAGCCAGTGGAACGGCGTCGCGATCATCTCCAAGGTGGGTATCGAGGACGTCGAGGTCGGCTTCCCCGGGATGCCCACGTGGGGGGACCCGGCGGCGGCCGAGGCCCGGGCGCTGGGCGCGACGTGCGGCGGCGTGCGGGTGTGGAGCCTGTACGTGCCGAACGGGCGCGAGCTCGAGGACCCGCACTACGCCTACAAGCTCGACTGGCTGGCCCGCCTGCGGGACGCCGCCCAGGGCTGGCTCGCCGCGGACGCGCAGGCGCAGGTCGCCCTCGTCGGCGACTGGAACATCGCGCCCCTGGACACCGACGTCTGGGACATCGGCTTCTTCGCGGGCCGCACCCACGTGTCCCCGGCCGAGCGGGACGCGTTCACGGCGATCGCCGAGGCCGGGTACACCGAGGTCTCGCGCGTCCACCAGCCCGCCGAGCACACCTACACGTACTGGGACTACCAGCAGCTCCGGTTCCCCCGGAACGAGGGGATGCGCATCGACCTCACGTACGCGACGCCGGCTCTGGCGGCGCGGGTGACCGGCGTGAGCATCGAGCGCAACGAGCGCAAGGGGAAGGCGCCGTCCGACCACGTCCCGGTCATCCTCGAGATCGCCGGCTGACGGCGGGCCCGATGCGGGTGATGTCGGTGGGAACAGCGGTCGCCAGGCACCCTCGTTGGGCTAGGTTGCGCGCATGAGCAACGAGCCCGGGGGGCCGGCTCCGGTTCCCGACCCCTACGCCGCCCCCGACCCGGCACCCGCGGCCCCGGTGCCGCCCAGCGGCTACGAGTCCGTCCCTCCGAGCGGGTACGAGGCGGTGCGGACGCCCGTCGGCGAGACGCCACCGACCTACCCGTACGGCGCGGCCCCTCCGGCGGCGAACCCGTACGCCCAGCAGCCCGGCGCCGGCGACGCACCGCCGGCCTACGGGGCACCGCAGTACGGCGCACCGCAGTACGGAGCACCCCAGTACGGCGCGCCGCAGTACGGGGCTCCGCAGTACGGCGCACCCGGCTACGCCCAGACCCCTCCCCCGTACGGCGCGCAGCCCTACGGGTACGGGCAGCCGTATGCCGCGCCCCCCACCGAGGGCATGGCGATCGCGTCGTTCGTCACCAGCACCGCCGGTCTCCTGTTCTTCGGCGGCCTGCCCGGCCCCGTCGGCCTCGGGCTCGGCATCGCCGCGCTCCGGCGCATCGCGGTCAACGGCAAGGCCGGGCGGGGATGGGCCATCGCGGGCATCGTCGTCGGCGCGGTCGGCATCCTGTGGCTGCTCGCGATCGTCGCCTACATCATCTTCGTCGTCGCCCTGATCGGAAGCTCGGGCAGCGGGTTCTGGGACGAGGTCGAGCAGGGCTTCGAGGAGGGGTACGAGCAGGGCACCGACGGCTCGGGGTCCGACCAGCTCCCGGAGTTCGCCCTGCGCACCGACCTGGTGGCCGGCACGTGCCTGACCACGTACTCGTGGGAGTACGACATGGCCGACACCGAGCCCGTGGACTGCGCCGTCCCGCACGAGGCCGAGGTGGTCGGGCTGATCACGATGACGGGGCCGGTCAGCCTGGACGCCGACGACGCGTTCGACTCGGCGTACAACGACGCCTGGGACGAGTGCGACCAGCTGACCGAGGGGCTCCTGCCCGACTACTTCTCGAACGGCAGCATCGAGCTGTACTACCCGCACCCGGACGACTTCGCCGCCGGCAACACGTCCGCCTACTGCGTGTACTACGGCGACGAGACCGGCATGACGGGATCGGCCACCGCGGGCACCCTCGAGCTCGCCGCCTCGGGGACGTCCTCCTGAGCAGTCCCACCGACCAGTACGCGTACCCGGAACCGCACTACGCCCCCGGGTGGGCCCCGCCGCGTCCGCGGCTCGAACCGACGGCCGTCTGGTCGCTGGTGACGGGTGTGGTCGGGCTCGGGCCTGCGGCACTCGTGCTCGCGATCGTCGCGCTCCGCCGGATCGCGTCGCGGCACACCCGTGGGCGCGGCCTCGCGATCGCGGGGGCCGTCCTCGGCGTCCTCGGCACGGTGGCCCTGGCCGTCGGGGTGACCGCCGTCGTGCTCACCGCGCTGGGCACGCGCTCGTTGCCGGCCGACGTGCCCGCAGCCCGCGACGCCCGGGCGCAGCAGCTGGTCACGGGCAACTGCCTCGCGTCGCTCCCGGCGGACGGCCCGGTCGGGTCGGTCCGGGTGGTCCCCTGCGCCGAGCCGCACGAGGCGCAGGTGGTCACCGAGTTCTCGTTCGCCGCAAACGCCGTCTGGCCCGGGCAGCAGGCGGCGGACGCCCGGGTGGCCCGCGCCTGCGTGCTCGACGACGACGAGATCGCCGAGGGCGTGCGGACGGTGACCTGGTCGCCGACCGAGCGCTCGTGGGCCGACGGCGACCGGGTGGGGCTGTGCCTCGCGATGGTCGACGGCGGCGGCGTCACGGGCTCGTTCCTCGACGGCTCGGCCGAGGTGCCCTGACAGACGCTTACCACGTGGTAGGAATTGGGTTAGGGTGGCGGGCAACGAACCCCAACGAGGAGGTACCCAGCGATGACGCAGGTCTTCGACGTCGAACGTGTCCTGGCCCAGCTGACCCTGGAGGAGAAGGCGTCCCTGACGTCCGGCTCCGACTTCTGGCACACGCAGGGCGTCGAGCGCGCAGGCGTCCCCGCGGTCATGGTCACCGACGGCCCGCACGGCCTGCGCAAGCAGCCCGAGGAGGCCGACCACCTCGGGCTCGGCAACTCCGTCCCGGCCACCTGCTTCCCGACGGCGGCCGCCCTCGGCTCGTCGTGGGACGTCGAGCTGGTCACCCGCGTCGGCGAGGCGCTCGGTCGCGAGACGCGCGCCAACGACGTGGCCGTGCTGCTCGGCCCCGGCGTGAACATCAAGCGGACCCCGTTGTGCGGGCGCAACTTCGAGTACGTCTCGGAGGACCCGGTGGTCGCCGGCGAGCTGGGTACCGCGATCGTCCGGGGCATCCAGAGCCAGGGCGTCGGCACGTCGCTCAAGCACTTCGCGGCCAACAACCAGGAGTCGGACCGCATGCGCGTGTCCGCCGAGGTCGACGAGCGCACGCTGCGCGAGATCTACCTGCCGGCCTTCGAGCGCGTGGTGACGAACGCGCAGCCGTGGACCGTGATGTGCGCGTACAACAAGGTCAACGGCACGTACGCCTCCGAGAACCACTGGCTGCTCACCGAGCTGCTGCGCGACGAGTGGGCGTTCGAGGGGCTCGTCGTCTCCGACTGGGGCGCCGTGCACGACCGCGTCCCGGCGCTCGCCGCGGGCCTGGACCTGCAGATGCCCGCCGCCGGCCCGCGTCCCGACGAGGAGGTCGTGGCCGCCGTCCGCGACGGCTCCCTGGACGAGGCCGTGCTGGACGTCGCCGCGCGCCGGGTGCTCGGCCTGATCGCCCGGTCGCTGCCCGGCCTCGAGTCGGACGACTCGTTCGACGTCGACGCCCACCACGAGCTGGCCGGCGAGGCCGCGGCCGCCGGGTCGGTGCTGCTGAAGAACGACGGCGGGCTGCTGCCGCTCGCCTCGACCGAGGGCGTCGCCGTCATCGGCGAGTTCGCCCGCACCCCCCGCTACCAGGGCGCCGGCTCGTCGCAGGTGAACCCGACACGGCTCGACGCGCCGCTGGACGCGCTGCGGGCGGCCGGCGAGCTCGCGTTCGCACCGGGCTTCACCATCGCGGGCGGGCCGTCCGGCGACGACGCGGCTCTGCTGGCGGAGGCGGTCGACGTGGCACGCGCGGCGGACACCGTCGTCGCGTTCCTCGGCCTGCCGGGTCCCGACGAGTCCGAGGGCTACGACCGCCCCCGGCTCGGGCTCCCCGACAACCAGGTGGCCCTGCTCCGGGCGGTGGCCGAGGTCAACCCGCGGGTCGTCGTCGTGCTCGCCAACGGCTCCGCGGTGAGCGTGACCGACTGGCGCGACCTCGCGCCGGCCATCCTGGAGACCTGGCTCGGCGGCCAGGCCGGCGGGTCGGCCGTCGCGGACCTGCTGCTCGGCGTCCGTACCCCGTCCGGCCGGCTCACCGAGACGATCCCGCACCGCATCGAGGACACCCCCGCGTTCGGGAACTTCCCCGGCGAGGCCGGCGTCGTCCGCTACGGCGAGGGTGTGCTGGTGGGCTACCGCTGGTACGACACCCGCGCGATGGACGTCGCGTACCCGTTCGGTCACGGCCTGTCGTACACGACGTTCGGCTACTCCGACGTCGCGGCGACCGCCGACGGCACCGACGTCTCCGTGACCGCCACGATCACCAACACCGGCTCCGTCGCCGGCGCCGAGGTGGTCCAGGTCTACGTCCGCGACCCGCAGGCCTCCGTGCTGCGCCCGACGCGCGAGCTCAAGGCGTTCGCCAAGGTGGCGCTCGAGCCCGGGGAGTCCCGCGCGGTGTCGTTCACGCTGGGCGCCCGCGACCTGTCCTACTGGCACCCCGGCCTGCACCGCTGGGTGGTCGAAGGCGGCGAGTTCGTCATCGAGGTCGCCGCGTCGTCGCGTGACCTGCGCGGATCGGTGTCGCTGCAGATCGAGGGCGAGCCGCTCTGGGGCGAGCTCACGCCGATGTCCACGATCGAGGAGTGGCTCGCGCACCCGGTCGGCGGTCCGCTGCTGCGGGCCGCATTGGTGCCGCCGGAGGACATGGGCCCGCTCGACGAGACGATGCAGGCGATGATCCAGCAGATGCCCGCCAAGGTGATCGCCGACTTCGGCCTCTCCGGCTTCGACCGCGAGACGCTGGACACCCTGGTGGCCAAGGTCGCCGCGGGCTGACGCCCAGCGCCGCGAGAACGGCACGTCACGCTGCCGTTCTCGCGGCTGGGACACTCGTGCGATGGACCTGGACGCGGTGCTCGCCCGGTTGGACGCCGCCGGGGTCTGGTTGGACCCCGGGCTGAGCGCCGACGAGCTCGCCGACGTCGAGCGGCGGTTCGGGTTCACGTTCTGCGCCGACCACCGCGAGCTCCTGACGCTCGCCGTGCCGGTCGGTGACCGCTGGCCGGACTGGCTCGACGAGGACGAGTCGTCCCTCCGAGCGCAGCTGGCGTGGCCGGTCGACGGGGTCGTCGTCGACGTCGTCGAGAACGACTTCTGGCCGGCGTCCTGGGGTCCACGACCGGCCGACGAGCGCGAGGCGGCGGCCCGCCTGCACCTCGCAGAGGTCCCGACGATGGTCCCCGTGTACTCGCACCGCTACCTGCCGAGCGGTCCCGCGGCGCAGGGGACGCCCGTCTTCTCGATCTACCAGACGGACGTCATCCACTACGGCTCCGACCTGGCGGACTATCTCGAGCGGGAGCTCCTCGGCCGGTCATCGCCGGTGCCCGCGCCGGACGCCTCGCTCAGGGTCCCGTTCTGGTCCGACCTGGTGGACGGCGTCGACCCCGCCGACCTGTAGGTCAGTCGGACAGCAGCGCCGCGACCTGGGCGCGCAGGGCGGCCGCCATGTCGGGACGGTCATCCGGGGTGTCGGCGGCGAGCAGCCACTGGATCTGCATGCCGTCCATCACCGCGACCGTGAGGCGCGCGGCCATGTCCGGGTCGATGCCGGGCCGCAGCCGGCCTTCGTCGCGCCGACGCTCGAACTCGGCCGTCGTGGACCCGACGACCGTGCGGTAGCGGGCCTGGAAGAACGCGTGCGCCGGGTGGTCCGGCGACGTCGCCTCCGCGGAGAGGGTCGCGAACAGCTCGACGATCCCGGGGCGGGCCGCGTTGCGCTCGACGATCCTCGCGAGGGCGTCGAAGTAGTCGTGCCCCGCGTCGAGGTCGGCCTGGAACGCCGCCTCGTCCACCTCGTCACGCCGCTCGAGGACCGCGGCGAGCAGTACGGCCTTGCTCGAGAAGTGGTGCAGCAGGCCGGGGTGGGAGATGCCGACGCGGGAGGCCACCTCGCGCAGGGAGGCCGTGTGGTAGCCGACCTCGCCGAACAGCAGCATCGCCGCGTCGAGGATCTCCTCGCGGGTCGCGCGGCCCTTGGCGTAGCCTCCGGCGCGCGCGGAGGACGCAGCGCTCGGCGTGGCGGGCGTCGTCCGTGCGGTCGTGACCTCGGTCGTCATGCCGCCCAGGATGCCACGCCCGCCAATGCCGACCAGATGGTCACCAGGGCTGCTTGAGCCCACGAGGGAGCCCCGCCGCGGAGATCGGGAGCAGGCCCGAGCGCCCTCACAGGTCGATAGCATCCGACCATGCCGCGCCGCGCCGCCCTCGTCCCGGTCGAGCTCGTCGAGGACAGCCAGCCCGAACCGACGACGCCCACGATGCCCGTCCGCCGCTCGCGCCGCCCCCTGCTCTGGTTGCTGGTCCCGGTCGTGGCGGTCGCCGTGCTGGCCGGCGCGCAGCAGGTGAGCGAGGCCATGGCGCGGGCGGCCGACGCGCGCGTAGCCGCACTGCCGGGCGCGATCGACCCGCTCGGCGACGGCATCGACGTCGTGTGGCGCTCCGACCCGATCGACCTCCCGCTCGCGTACGGGCTCGTGGCGCAGGAGGCGCTGCACGGCGTCGTCGTCGGACCCGACGGGTCGCTGACGTACCGGTCCGTCGACCTCGTGACGGGGGCCGAACGGTGGTCCGCCGACCTCCGCGGCCCGGACCCGGCACTCGTCGACCCGCTCAACACCACCCGCACCCGTTGCCAGCCCTGGGGCGCGGACCTCGCCGACCCGACGCAGGTCGTGTGCCTGGTCACCGACGTCTACCTGGGTCAAGCCGGCACGGGCGAGGCGGGCCGCGTCGCCTCGCAGTCGCGGCTGCGCGTGCTCGACCTGGCCGACGGGCAGGCGCTGGCCAACCGCGCGATCGCCCCTGTCGGCTCGATGGCGGTGCTCCCGGGCCTCGTCGCGACCGGCACCGTGGACGCGGCGAATCACCTGCTCGTCGTGGCGACCGACCCGCTCACCGGTGCGGAGCTCTGGCGGTACCGCGGCGCCGGACCCCTGCTCGGAGCCACCCCACCGCCGCCGGACGTGGCCGGGCTGGGTGGCCTCGTCTTCGTGGCCACCAGCACCGCCGACAGCCCGATGCTGCTCTCGGCCACGGGCGAGCGCATCCCGGTCGACGCCGCGACCAACGGCTGGGCGGGGACGGAGCAGGGCTGGCTGACGCTGCAGCGGCTCGAGGCGGGCCGCAACGACCCCGTCACCACCGTGTACCGGCCCGGCGAGCCACCGGTGGAGGTGGACGGGACGTTGCTGGACCGCAGCGTCGACGACGGCAGCGTGCCGGGCCTCGAGGTGTCGACGGGGCAGGCGTTGTACGGCTGGGACACGAGGACGGGCGCCCGGCGCTGGGAGGCCGACGTGGACGTCGCACCGGTCTTCCGACCGTCCGTCCTGGTGATCGAGGGGGTCGTGTACGTGGCGGGGTTCGACGACATCGTCGCGCTCGACGCGCGGACCGGCGACGTGCGGTGGACGTTCCCGCGCCAGGTCGGCAGCTACCGCGGGGAGCTGCTCACCGACGGCGCGCACATCCTGCTCGTCGACGCGCCCAGCGACGGCGTCGGGACCGGCTACGTGACCATCGTCGACCGTCGGGACGGCACCTTCGTCCACCGCCTCGCCCTCCCGGCCGGCGTCCGGGACGTCTTCTCCGCCGGGCGCCGGCTCGTCGACGCCGGATCGCAGGAGATCGCCGGGCTCGGCTGAGGAGTCACCGCCCGCTGGTGACCGTCAGGCCCTCGGCGCCCCGGTCGACCGCGACGACGTCCCCGTCCTTGATCTCGCCCGCGAGGATCTGCCGGGCCAGCCGGTCGCCGATCTCGCGCTGCACCAGCCGGCGCAGCGGACGAGCACCGTAGGCCGGGTCGTAGCCCTCGATCGCCAGCCACTCGCGCGCGGCCGGCGAGACCTCGAGCGTGAGCCTGCGGTCCTTCAGGCGACGACCCAGCGCCGCCACCTGCAGCTCCACGATGTGCCCGAGCTCGTCCAGCGACAGCGGGTCGAAGAGCACCACGTCGTCGAGCCGGTTGAGGAACTCCGGCTTGAACGCGGTCCGCACCGCTGACATGACCGCCTCGCGCTTCTGCTCGTCGGACAGGAGGGGGTCCACCAGGAACTGCGAGCCGAGGTTCGACGTGAGCACCAGGATCACGTTGCGGAAGTCGACCGTGCGCCCCTGGCCGTCGGTGAGGCGACCGTCGTCGAGCACCTGCAGCAGCACGTCGAACACCTCGGGGTGCGCCTTCTCCACCTCGTCGAGCAGGACCACCGAGTACGGCCGGCGCCGGACGGCCTCGGTCAGCTGACCGCCCTCCTCGTACCCGACGTACCCGGGGGGCGCGCCGACGAGCCGGGCGACCGAGTGCTTCTCGGCGTACTCGGACATGTCGATGCGGACCATGGCGCGCTCGTCGTCGAACAGGAAGTCCGCGAGCGCCTTGGCCAGCTCGGTCTTGCCGACGCCGGTGGGCCCGAGGAACAGGAACGAGCCCGTGGGCCGGTCAGGGTCGGACACCCCCGCACGCGCGCGCCGGACCGCGTCGGACACCGCGGCGACCGCGGGACGCTGCCCGATCAGCCGCTCGCCGAGCACGTCCTCCATCCGCAACAGCTTGGCCGTCTCACCTTCGAGCAGCCGGCCGGCGGGGATGCCGGTCCACTGCGCGACCACCTCGGCGACCTCGTCGGGACCCACCTTCTCGGCGATCATCGGCGGACCGTCGGGGGCCGCGTCGACCGAGGCCTCGTCGGCCTCGGCGGCCGCGATCTGCTCCTGGAGCGCGGGCAGCTCGCCGTACTGGATGCGGGCTGCACCGGCCAGGTCGCCCTCGCGCAGCAGCCGCTCGGCGTCCGAGCGCAGGGCGTCCAGGCGCGCCTTCAGGTCACCGACCAGGTTGTGCCCGGCCTTCTCCTTCTCCCACCGCGCGGTCAGCGACGCGAGGTCCTCGCGCCGGTCGGCCAGGTCCTTGCGCAGGCGCGCCAGCCGGTCGGCCGAGGCGGGGTCGTCGGACTCGGAGAGCACGACCTCCTCCATCTCGAGCCGGGTCACGGCACGCTGGAGCTCGTCGATCTCGATCGGCGACGAGTCCAGCTCCATGCGCAGCCGGGACGCGGCCTCGTCGACCAGGTCGATGGCCTTGTCGGGCAGCTGCCGGCCGGTGATGTACCGGTCGGACAGGGCCGCGGCGGCGACCAGGGCGGAGTCGGCGATGGTGACCTTGTGGTGCGCCTCGTACCGCTCCTTGAGCCCGCGCAGGATGGCCACGGTGTCCTCCACGGACGGTTCGCCGACGAACACCTGCTGGAACCGCCGCTCGAGCGCGGGGTCCTTCTCGATGCGCTCGCGGTACTCGTCCAGCGTCGTCGCACCGACCAGGCGCAGCTCGCCGCGCGCCAGCATGGGCTTGAGCATGTTGCCCGCGTCCATGGCGCCCTCGGAGCCGGCACCCGCACCGACGACCGTGTGCAGCTCGTCGATGAACGTGATCACCTCGCCGTTCGAGCCGGTGATCTCCGCGAGCACCGCCTTGAGCCGCTCCTCGAACTCACCGCGGTACTTGGCGCCGGCCACCATCGCGGCCAGGTCGAGCGCCACCAGCTTCTTGCCGCGCAGCGACTCGGGCACGTCACCGGCCACGATCCGCTGGGCGAGCCCCTCGACCACGGCGGTCTTGCCGACGCCGGGCTCCCCGATGAGCACCGGGTTGTTCTTGGTGCGACGGGAGAGCACCTGCACGACGCGACGGATCTCGGCGTCGCGGCCGATCACCGGGTCGAGCTTGCCGTCGCGGGCGCGCTGGGTCAGGTCCATGCCGTACTGCTCGAGCGCCTTGTACGTGCCCTCGGGGTTGGGCGTCGTGACCCGCGCGGAGCCCCGCACGGCGGGGAGCGCGGCGGCGAGCGCGTCACGGGACGCACCCTGCGCGCGCAGCGCGTCGGCGACACCGGACTGGCCGGTGGCGAGCCCGAGCAGCAGGTGCTCGGTGGAGATGTAGTCGTCGCCGAGCGAGCGCGCCTCGGCGGACGCGGCCTCCAGCGCGGTCGACGTCGGGCGGGACGCCGACGGCTGCGCGACGGTGGAGCCGCTGCTGGAGGGCAGGTTCACCAGCATGGCCCGGACGGCCCGTCCGAGCGCGCCGCGGTCCGCGCCGACGGCGTCGAGCAGCCCGTTGGCGACGCCGCCCTCCTGCTGGAGGAGCGCGTTCAGCACGTGCGCGGGCTCGAGCTGCGGGTTTCCGGCGGCCGACGCCTGCTGGATGGCGTCGCCCAGGGCCTCCTGGGACCGGGTGGTGAACTTGTCGTCCACGTGACCTCCTGTGTTCGTGTCTGCTTGTGGCAACCACCGCCAGAGTTGAGTCTATTCCGCTCAAGTCTGCGAGCCACCCCGGACGCTACCCCCGTGCGACGATCACGCCATGACCGACGACGTGCTCGGGCCCGGCTGGACCGCACAGACGCTTCCGCTGCGGCCGGACGGGCGGAGCCCCGACCCCGTGGCCACGCTCGTGCACCGCACCGGTTCTCCGAGCCGACGCGCTCTGCTCTACGTGCACGGGTTCGTCGACTACTTCTTCCACACGCAGTTCGGCGACGCGCTCGCCGCCCACGGCTACGACGTCTACGCGCTCGACCTGCGCGACTACGGGCGCTCGATCCGCGACGGCCGGCCGCCCAACCACGTCACCGACCTGGGCGCGTACGCCGAGGAGATCGACGCCGCCCTCCGGATCATCCGCACCGACCACGACGAGGTCGTCCTGCTGGGTCACTCGATGGGCGGGCTCGTCACGTCCCTGTGGGCGGACGCCCGCCGGGGCGAGCACCTCATCGACGCGCTGGTGCTCAACAGCCCGTGGCTGGACCTGCGCGGCTCGTGGTTCGAGCGCACGGTGTTCACCGCCGTGCTGGACGGCGTCGGCAAGGTCGCCCCGGACCTCCCTGTGGGCAAGATCGGCCCGTTCTACGGGCGCGCCCTGCACGAGGGCACCGGCGGCGAGTGGTCGTACGACCTCGCGTGGAAGCCGCACGACGGCTTCCCGGCCCGCGCCGGGTTCGCCCGGACCATCCGTCGCGGCCACGCTCGCGTCGCCCGCGGCCTGGACATCGACGTCCCGGTCCTGGTCCTGGCCTCCGACGCCTCCGGCCCCGACGACGTCTGGCACGACGCCCTGCTGACCACGGACTCGGTGCTGGACGTCGCGGACATCAAGCGGCTGGCCCCGAACCTCGGGCCGGACGTCACGTTCGTCGAGATCCCCGGCGGCACGCACGACCTGGCCCTGTCCCCCGCGCTGGCCCGCGACACGTACGTCGCCGAGGTGCTCAGGTTCCTGGACGCGCGTCTGGGCTGACCGGGTCCAGCAGCGGCGGCCGGTTGGTGACCACCAGCCAGGCCGCGAGCGTGGCGAGCACCAACCCGACCAGCAGCGACACCTGGGGCACCACGGCGACCGCCATGAACAGGCTCAGCCAGCCGTTGCGGGTGGCGGCGACGACGATCCCGACCACCGCCGCCCCGACCGCGAGCGCCAGCGGCACGGTGTCCCAGGCGGTGTGCACCGCGAACCCGAGCGCGACGCCGACGAACAGCGCCGGGAAGATGCGCCCGCCACGGAACCCGGAGGTGGCGGCCACCAGCAGCGCGGCCAGCTTGATGCCGGCCATGGCCAGGAACCCGAGGGCGGTCGTCGTGGCGGCCAGCCCCGGCAGCTCCTGCATCTGCGACAGCCCCTTGAACAGGGTCACCTCGCCGCCGAGCGCGCCGAGCAGGCCCAGCAGCAGGCCCCCGGCCGTGAGCATGAGGACCGGGTGGCCGATCCGCAGGAACAGCCGGTGCATCGGCACGAACAGGTACACGGCGACGAGCCCGACCGCGGCGGCGCCGACGGCGATGACGATCGCGTAGCCCAGGTCCTCCAGCCCGCCGTAGGTGTACGCGGGGACCTGCACGGAGAGGTCCAGGTCCTCCAGCTGGAGCATCGTGAGCGCCCCGGCGGTGGCCGCGACCAGCGGCGCGAACAGCCGGTCCCACAGGGGGATGCGTCGGTCGCCCGCGTCCAGCTCCGAGAGCAGGAGTGCGGCGGCGACGGGCGTGCCGAACATCGCGCCGATCGTGCCGGACACCGCGATGGCCAGCCACACGTTCGCCTTGACCTTCGGCAGGAAGCGCAGCCCGAGCGCCACCGCGAGGCCCACGTTGATCCCGATGATCGGGTTCTCCGGCCCGAGGCTCACGCCGCCCGCGAGCATGAGGACCAGGGCGAGGGCCAGCCCCGGCAGCACCCGCAGGCCCAGGGGCGCGGCGACCAGCTCCTGCGTCGCCGGGTCCGGGCCCGCGTGCCCCGGCACGTAGCGGATGACGAGCCCGATGAGCAGACCGATCGCGGTGAGCACCCCGATGATCCAGAGCGCGGAGTTCCGGTCCACGCCGACCGCCGCGCTGAGGTCGTCCCAGATCCAGCCCTCGAGCAGCCCGGCCAGCCGGCTGAGCGCGTAGAGGGTCAGCGCACAGCCGATCCCGACGATCGCCGCGGGCACCGCGAGCCGCAGCAGGCTCAGGACCGGCACCCGGAACTCCTGCTCGGTCGCCATGTCAGAGGCCCGGGTCCTGCGGCTCGGACAGGGAGAGCGTCGCGCCGACCACCGCGGGCGTCGCCGAGATCCGCCGCTCCAGCGACGCGAGCACGTGCGACGCGTCGTCCTCGGCCATGTTGCCCGCGAGGTCCACCGCACCCACCAGGTAGATCTGCCGCGCACCGACGAACTCGAGCCGCAGCTCGGTGACCCGGTCGATCTCCGGCAGCTCCAGCAGGGCACGCACGGCCGCGGCCTGCAGCCTCGGGTCCACGGCCTGGCCGACGAGGAACCGCCGGTTGCGGTCGATGAGCACCACCGCGACCACGGCCAGCAGCACCCCGACGAGGATCGAGCCCACCGCGTCGGGGACCGGCGAGCCCGTCACCTGGTGCAGCGCGATGCCGACGAAGGCGATGAGGATGCCGACGAGCGCCGCCGCGTCCTCGAAGAACACCGCGCGCACGGTCGGGTCGGACGTCTCCAGCACGTGCTCGAGCACGTCCCGGTCCTGCCGCGCCGCGGCGCGCTTCACCTGGCGCGACGCCTGCACGAACGAGATCCCCTCGAGCACCGCGGAGACCCCGAGGACGACGTAGGCGATGCCGAAGTTGCTGGCCGGCTCCGGGTGGATGAGCTCCTGGATGCCGTGCGTGATCGACACCCCGGCGCCTACGGCGAACAGTCCGATCGCCGCGAACAGCGACCAGACGTACACCTCGCGGCCGTAGCCGAGCGGGTGGCTCGGGTCCGGCGCCCGTGCGGCACGGCGCTGCGCGATGAGCAGGAAGACCTCGTTGCCGGCGTCGGCCCACGAGTGCGCCGCCTCCGCGAGCATCGACGCCGCCCCCGTCATCACGGCGGCCACCGTCTTGGCGACGGCGATGAGCAGGTTGGCGCCGAACGCGACGACGACGGTGAGCGTGCTCTCGCCGTGGGAGCCCTCGGTCGACCCCGCAGCGGACACCACGGCGACGGGCGCTTCCGTGGGGTCGCCCGCGGCGGAGGGTGCCATGAGACGTGACTAGCACAGGCAGCGGGTGATGTCTCCCCCACAGGACGCGTTCTGGCTGGTCGCCCGCGTGCGGCCACCGCGGCAGGGGTGTTGGGTGAGCGCATGACGACCCACCGCGAGGCCTGGCCCACCGGCACCCCGGCGTGGGCCGATCTCACGGTGCCGGACCTCGCCGCCGCGCGCGCCTTCTACGGTCCGCTGTTCGGCTGGGAGTTCGAGGTCGGCGGTCCCGAGGTCGGCTCGTACACGCAGGCGTTCGCCGACGGGCGCCGCGTCGTCGGGCTCGGGGAGCCCATGAGCGAGGATCCCGCCCCGCCGCCCGCCTGGTGCGTGTACCTCGCCACCCAGGACCTCGCCGCGACCGCCGACGCGATCGCCGAGGCCGGCGGGAAGCAGGTCGTCGCGCCGATGCCGGTCCTGGACCTCGGCCGCATGGGCATCTTCGTCGACGCCGCCGGGGCCGTGTTCGGGGTCTGGCAGCCCGGCGCGCACACCGGCTGGGACGTCGTCGAGGAGCCCGGCTCGGTGGTCTGGTCCGAGGTCATGGTGCACGACCAGCCCGGAGCCGTCGCGTTCTACGAGCGGGTGTTCGCCTACGACGTCGAGGACCTCAGCGCCCCTGGCTTCGCGTACGCGTCGGTGTCCGTCGGCGGCGCACCCGTGGCCGGCGTCGGTGGCTACGGCGCGCAGGCCGGGGCCGACGCGCCCGCCGCGTGGACCCTGTACTTCGGCGTGCCCGACACCGACGCGTCGGCCGCGCGCGTCACCGAGCTGGGCGGCACGGTGGTCAGCCCGCCGACGGACTCCGCGTTCGGGCGCATGGCGATCGTGGCCGGGCCGTTCGGCGAGGTCTTCGCGCTGATGGGGCCGACGGCCGACGCCTAGGCTGGACCCTCGTGACCCTCCCGTCCGACGCGTTCCGGCTCGTGGCGTCGCGGCCGCACGAGCCGCTGCGCACGTTCCACCCGCGTCGCGCTCCCCTGGGCCCCGAGCGCGAGGACGCCCTGCGGCACCTGTGGCCGCGGCTCGGGTTCTCGGTGCACGACGCGGGCTCGCCGATGCCGCCCTCCCCGGACGGCACCCTGGACACGGTCGCCCTCTTCGGGCGGTCGGCGCCGGTGGTGCTGGAGATCGGGTCGGGCATGGGCGAGACGACGACCGCGATGGCCGCCGCCGACCCCGCGCGGGACTACCTGGCGGTCGAGGCGCACCTGCCCGGCGTCGCGAACCTCCTCGGCCTGGTCGACCGCGCGGGGCTCACCAACGTCCGGGTGGCCCACGGCGACGCCCTCGACCTCGTGCGGACCGCCGTGGCCGAGGAGTCGCTCGACGCCGTGCACGTGTTCTTCCCCGACCCGTGGCCCAAGGCCCGCCACCACAAGCGCCGCCTGGTGCAGCCGTCGCACGTCGCGCTCCTGCGGTCGCGCCTGCGGCTCGGCGGCACCCTGCACTGCGCCACCGACTGGGCGGCGTACGCCGACGCGATGCTCGCCGTGCTCGCCGCCGACCCGTCCCTCGAGAACACCGTCGACGCGTTCGTCCCCCGCCCGCCGCACCGGCCGGTCACCAAGTTCGAGCGACGCGGCCTCGACCTGGGCCACGAGGTCCGCGACCTGGTGTTCCGGAGGATCCGATGACGTTCCGCATCCTGCTGGTCCCCGGCGTCAACCCCGACCGCTGGCTGCGCGTCTGGCAGCAGCGGCTGACGGACGTCCCGGTCGAGCTGGTGCACGCGCAGCCCGACGAGGCCGTGACGGTTCTGCGGTCGGGCGGCGCCGACGTCGCCCTGGTCCGGCTGCCGGCCGTCGGCGACGACCTGTCGACCATCCCGCTCTACACCGAGTCCACGGTGGTCGTCGTCCCCAAGGACCACGTGTTCAGCGTGGTCGAGGAGATCGACGCCGCGGACCTCGACGACGAGCTGCTCGTCGTGCCCCTCGACGACCAGCTGCGCTGGGCCGACCACCCTGGGACCGCCTTCGCCGGCGACCCCGTGCCGACCACGGCCGACGCGGTCGAGCTCGTCGCCGCCGGCGTCGGGGTGCTCGTCCTGCCGCAGTCGCTCGGGCGCCTGCACCAGCGCCGCGGGCTCGTCGCGCGGACGGTGCGGGACGCGCCCGGCTCCGCGGTCGGGCTGGCGTGGGTGACCGACCGGTACGACGACCTGACCGAGGAGTTCATCGGCATCGTCCGGGGTCGCACCGCGACCTCGTCGCGCGGCCGGGGCGCCCCGGCGCCGGAGGCGGCTCCGCCGAAGCCCCGCGGCGGCGCGTCGGGCAGGGGCGGGTCCGGCAAGAGCACGTCGGGCAAGGGCGGGTCCGGCAAGAACGCGTCAGGCCGCACGTCGCCGGCCAAGGGCTCCGCCACGCCCCGCGCACGCAAACCCCGCCCCCGCTGACCCGCCTCACCCAGCGAGAACGGCCGGCCCCGGGGCCCGCGGGAGTAATGTCCGGATCCGGGGGTACCGCGACGACGCGAGCCGGGAGGTCCGATGAGCAGCGCCCTGACCGACGAGTCCCCCGCACCGGCGAAGGGGCTGAGCTCCGGCAGCCTCGGGCTGTGGGGCAACACCGTCATCGGCCTCGCCAGCACCGCCCCCGCGTACTCGCTCGCGGCGACGCTCGGCTACGTGGTGCTGGCGGTCGGCGAGAAGTCCCCCGCCATGTTCCTCATCGCGTTCGTGCCGATGCTGCTCGTCGCGATCGCGTACCGCGAGCTCAACTCCGTCATGCCGGACTGCGGGACCACGTTCACGTGGGGCGCCAAGGCGCTCGGTCCGTGGGTCGGCTGGCTGGGCGGCTGGGGGCTGGCGGTGTCCGGGATCATCGTGCTGGCCAACGTGGCCGAGGTGGCCGCCGTCTACTTCCTGCGCGCGTTCGGCCTCGACGAGGTGGCCGAGAACCGCATCGCGGTCCTGCTCATCGGAGTCGGCTTCATCGCGGCCATGACGTGGGTGAGCTACCGCGGCATCCTGGTCAGCGAGCGTCTGCAGAACGTGCTCGTCGTCTTCCAGTTCATCGTGCTCGGGGGGCTGAGCATCCTGGCGCTCTGGAAGGTCTACGGCGGCACCGCCGGACCGCAGGCCGTGCTCCCGGAGTGGTCCTGGTTCAGCCCGGCCGGCCTGTCGTCGTCGGCCATCGCCGCCGCCGTGATCCTGTGCATCTTCATCTACTGGGGCTGGGACGCGTGCCTGGCCGTCAACGAGGAGACCAAGGACCTCGCGCGCACCCCCGGACGCGCCGCGGTGCTGGCCACGGTCATCCTGCTGGTCACCTACTGCCTCGTCGCCGTCGCCGTGCAGGCGTACGCCGGGTTCGGCACCACGGGGATCGGCCTGAACAACGAGGCCAACATCGACGACGTGGTCACCGTGCTGGGCGGTCCGCTGCTCGGGCCGGTGATGGCGTTCATCCTGCTGCTGGTCATCGCGGTGTCCGCGACGGCGTCGACCCAGACCACGATCCTGCCGACCGCCCGCGGCACCCTGGCGATGGCCGTCTACAAGGCCGTGCCGGAGCAGTTCGCGCGCGTGCACCCCGTGTTCAAGACGCCGTCGTTCTCCACGCTGGTCATGGGGATCACCGCCGGCGTCTTCTACATCGTGCTCAAGCTGCTCAGCGAGGACGCCCTGTTCGACTCGATCGCGTCGCTGGGCCTCGCCGTGGCGTTCTACTACGCCGTGACTGCGTTCGCGTGCGTCACGTACTTCTGGCGGTCCATCTTCCGCAGCGCCCGCAACTTCTTCCTGCGCGGCCTGTTCCCGCTGCTCGGCGGCGCCGGGATGGTGTGGGCGTTCGGCATCTCCGCGCGCGACATGCTGGACCCGGACTACGGGTACACGAGCTTCGGCGGGGTCGGCGGCGTGTTCGTCATCGGCGTCGGGATGCTGGTCCTCGGGGTGCCGCTGATGGTCGCGTGCGCAGCGAAGCTGTCCCTGCGTCCGTACTTCCGCGGGGAGTCCCTCAACCGCGACACCCCGGTGCTGGTGCCCGACTTCGAGCCGCCGCGCGGAGGCCTCTGATCAGGCCTTGCCGGTGGCGGCCTTGCGGTCGGCCTCGGCCTTGCGGTCCGCCTCGCGCGACTCCTGCAGGCGCTCCTCGAGCCGGACCTGCGCGGCGATCTCGCGCTCGCGGACCAGCCAGTTGGGCGGCTCGGCCTGCAGCGCCTCGATCTCCTCGGTGGTCAGCGGGTCCGTGATCCCGCCACGGGCGAGGCCGCTGATCGAGATGCGCAGGCGGCCGGCGATCACGCTGCGCGGGTGCGGCCCGTCGCGACGCAGGTCCACCAGCCACTGCGGGGGCGTGCGCTGCAGCTCGGTCAGCTCGTCGCGCGTGATCATCCGGTTCTGGAAGTCCTCCGGCGTGGCCGGCAGGTACACGTCGAGCTTGGCGGCGGCGGTCGACGCCTTCATCTCCTGGGACTTCTTCGCGGGTGTCACGCGACAAGGGTAGGCCCCGGCACCACGTCACAGCGTCCGAGGAAGTGAGCGCTCTGGCAGCCACTTCCTCGGACGCTGCGCGTGTCAGCGCTCGGGCGGGACCGGGTGGGTGTGCCAGATGCGGTCGATGTAGTCGCGCATCGAGCGGTCGGAGGAGAAGAAGCCGGACCGCGCCACGTTGAGCACGGCCGACCGCGTCCACGCCTCGGTGTCCGCGTACGCCTCGTCGACCCGGGCCTGCGCGTCGATGTACGCCTGGTAGTCGGCGAGCACCAGGAACCGGTCCTCCGACAGCAGGTTGGACACGATGGGCTCGAACGTCGTCCGGTCGCCGCCGGAGAACGTGCCCGACGCGATCAGGTCGAGCGCGTGCCGCAGCGAGCGGTTCTCCTCGTAGTACGACGTGGGGTGGTAGCCACGGTCGACGATGTCCGCGACCTCCGGCTCGAGCAGCCCGAACAGGAAAAAGTTGTCGTCGCCCACGAGCTCGCGGATCTCGACGTTCGCGCCGTCGTCGGTGCCGATCGTCAGGGCACCGTTGAGCGCGAACTTCATGTTGCCCGTGCCCGACGCCTCCTTGCCGGCCAGCGAGATCTGCTCCGACAGGTCCGCCGCGGGGATCAGCTTCTCCGCGAGCGTCACGTTGTAGTTGGCGGGGAACGCGACCGTGAGCCGGCCCTGCAGCGCGGGGTCGTTGTTGATGGTGCGGCCGACGGCGTTGATCAGGCCGATGGTCTGCTTCGCCATCTTGTAGCCCGGGGCGGCCTTGGCACCGAACGCGAAGGTGCGCGGCGTGACGTCCTCGATCTTCACGGCGCCGGACGTCACCTGGTCGTACAGGGTGACCACGTGCAGGAGCTTGAGCGTCTGGCGCTTGTACTCGTGCAGGCGCTTGACCATCACGTCCAGCATCGTGTCCGGGTCGATCGCGATGCCGTCCCGCTCCGCCAGCACGTCCACCAGCCGGAGCTTGTTCGCGCGCTTGACCTCGCGGAACGCCTGCCGGAACTCGGCGTCGTCGGCCAGCGGCTCGAGGTCCTTCAACCGCTCCAGGTCGGTGACCCAGCCGTCACCGATCGCCGCGGTGACCAGCTCGGACAGGCCCGGGTTGGCCAGCCGCACGAACCGCCGGGGCGTGACGCCGTTGGTGACGTTGGTGAACTTGTCCGGGAAGTAGTCGGAGAAGTCGTGCAGCACCTTGTCCTTGAGCAGCTGCGAGTGCAGGGCGGCGACGCCGTTCACCTTCGAGCCCGCCACGGTGGCCAGGTACGCCATCCGGACGGCCCGCTCGGGGTACTCGGCGATGATCGACATGCGGCGCACGCGCAGCTCGTCGTCCGGGTAGGCCTCCCGGAGCTCGGCCATGAAGTCCTCGTTGATCCGGTAGATGATCTCGAGGTGGCGCGGCAGCAGCTTGCCCAGCAGGTCCACCGACCAGACCTCGAGGGCCTCCGGCAGCAGGGTGTGGCAGGTGTACGCGAAGCACTTCTGGGTGACCGCCCAGGCGTCGGCCCAGTCCCAGCCCTTCTCGTCGACCAGGATCCGCATGAGCTCCGGGATCGCGATGACGGGGTGGGTGTCGTTGAGCTGGAAGATGATGCGCTCGGGCAGCTTGTGCAGGTCGAAGTCGCCGGGCAGCACCTGGTCGAGGAAGTCGCGGATCGAGCAGGCGACGAAGAAGTACTGCTGCTGCAGACGCAGCTCCTTGCCCTGCGGCGTGGAGTCCTCCGGGTAGAGCACCTTGGAGATGTTCTCCGCGAACGTCTGCGCGCGGACCGCCTGCGCGTAGTCGCCCGCGTTGAAGATCTCCAGGTCGAACGCGCGGGTGGCACGAGCGCTCCAGAGGCGCAGCGTGTTGACGCGGCCGTTCTCGTAGCCCGGGACCATGTAGTTGTACGGGACGCCCAGCACGCTCCAGCCCGGCACCCAGCGGCTCCGCGTCTCCCCGTCGTCGGCCACGTACTGCTCGGTGTGACCGCCGAAATCGACGGTGACCGCGGCCTCCGGGTGCGGGAACTCCCACGGCGACCCCAGGGCCAGCCAGTTGTCGGGCTTCTCCACCTGCCAGCCGTCGACGAACGTCTGGCGGAAGATCCCGTACTCGTACCGGATGCCGTAGCCGATGCACGGCACGTTCATGGTCGCGAGCGAGTCGATGAAGCACGCCGCGAGCCGGCCGAGGCCACCGTTGCCGAGACCGGGCTCGACCTCCGCCTCGCGCAGCTCCGCCAGGTCGATGCCCAGGGAGGCGAGCCCCTCCTCGACGACCTCGTCGAGGTCTGCGGCGAGCAGCGCGTTGTCCAGCTGCCGGCCGAGCAGGAACTCCGCCGACAGGTACGCGACCGACTTGGCCTGGATCTGGTACTGCCGCCGCAGCGTCTCCATCCAGCGGACCATGAGGTAGTGGCGCACGGTGCGGGCCATGGCGAGGTACTTGTCGTTGACCGAGGCGCGCGTGAGGTCGGTGCCCTGACCGAAGTTCAGCTCGCGCAGGAACTCACGGACGAAACCGTCGACCGTGTGCTCGGGGGTGGCGATGGGCGTGGGTGTCGAGTTCTCCGTCACCCGAGCCACGGTAGCGGGCGTCCCGGCCAACGACCGAGCCGTGCGATCACTCGTAACAAACGGACTGGTCACACCCTGGCGGCGCAGCGGCGCGCTTCCCTAGGGTGAGGCTCAGGGCCCGGGACTCGCTCCCCGCCCCCGACGCGAAGGAGCACCTCCGATGGTCGTCTTCCTCATCCGGGCGTTCATCTTCCTGGCCTCAGCGGCCCTCGGCCTGTGGATCGCGTCGCTGATCGTCGACGGGTTCACCGTGACGGCCTCGGGGTTCCTCGTCGCCGTGATCGTGTTCGCCGTCCTGCAGAGCATCCTCACGCCGTGGTTCCTCGTGATGTCCCGCAAGTACGCCAACGCGCTCACGGGTGGCGTCGGTCTGGTCTCGACGGTCGCGGCGCTGTGGGTGGCGACGCTCATCGGTGACGGCCTCACCATCAGCGGCACCTCCGCGTGGGTGTTCGGCTCGCTCACCGTCTGGATCGTCACCATGCTCGGAGCGCTGATCCTCCCGCTGATCTTCCTGCGCAACCGCGTGCAGAAGAACAACGCCGCGGTCTGAGGGGCTCACCAGCCGCTGGACGAGTCCGCGTGCAGCTCAGGGCACGCGTCCGCGCCCTCCGCCAGCAGCTCGAAGTGCCAGATCTCGTTCGCGTACGTGCGGCACAGGCCCAGCTCGAACCCGTGCTCACCGAGCCAGAGGGCGCCCTCCGTCGGGCCGACGTCGATCGCCGTCCCCTGCACGTGCGCCGAGGACTCGGGCGGGAGCACCCACCGCCGCGCCTCCTCGATCGACCCGTAGCGCTCGACCGCGTCGTCGACGATCGCCTGCTGCTCAGCCGCGGAGCGCCAGCCCGAGGTCAGGGTGAGGGGCACGCCGGCGAGCTCGGCAGCCGCCTGCGCGGCGGCGAACCGCTGCTCGAGCTCCGGGCTCAGCCCCTGAGCGGCCGTCGGGGTCGGACCCGGCGTCGCCGCACTGCCGAGCGTGTGCACGAGGCCGACGACGGCGACGCAGACCACGACGACCGCGCTCGCGACCGCCCATCGCGCACGGCGACGGCGCACTCGTTCCGGTAGTCGTCCGACATAGAGGGTCACGGTCCTCACTCTGCGACGGTCGGACGCCCCGGCGAATGGCCCTCAGGGCGGATCTCGGTCCTCGGCCGTTGGTCCCCCGGGCGGACCGCCGTCATCCCCCAGGTCAGTCGTGGTACCCCATCGGGAAGCCGCTGTCGCCCTCGGCCCAGACGTCGGTCGTCGCCCGGGGCGGCGGCACGTGCCGCACGTCCCCGCACCGCGTGCACCGCCACGTCGAGTCCACGGCGGCGACCCGGACGTACGTGTGGTCGATCGGGAGCTCGCACCACCACCAGGCACCGGGCGGCTCGTGGTCGGGCGTCCGGTCACGCAGCACTGCGACCAGGTTGATCAGGGCGAACACGGCCACGAGCGCGAGCACGATGCCCAGGAACGCTCCGCCGAGCCAGAACCAGGAGGTGGGGAGCAGCAGCGCCAGAGCCCCGCCGAGCGCGACGGCCAGCACCACCGAGCGGAAGACCACGCGTCGTCGTCGCATCGTACGCCTCCACCGGCGATCCTCCTCCGCCGGCCCGCCCGTGGGAAGCAGGAAGGCGCGGTGCCCATGGCACCGCGCCTTCCTCGATGTGCGCCCGAAGGGACTCGAACCCCCAACCTTCTGATCCGTAGTCAGATGCTCTATCCATTGAGCTACGGGCGCATGGCCCCCGAAGGGCCGCAGACGACGATACAGGTCAGGTGCCCGGTCGCCCAAACCGTGGGCACGTGACACGTCACACGCCCGTGGCAGGATCGCGCAGGTGACGACCACGCAGCGACTGGGCACCGGCGGCGGCCGGTGGGGCATGCGCGCGGACGTGCTCCGGCACGGGGGCGGCCACGACGGCAGCCGGGTCGGGTACATCGAGCTGTTCTTCGACCTCGTGTTCGTCTTCGCGGTCACGCAGCTGTCGCACAGCCTCATCGCGCACCCGGACCTCACCACCCTGCTGCAGACCCTCGTGCTCGCCTGGGCGGTCTGGTGGCTGTGGATCGACACCACGTGGGTGACCAACTGGCTCGACCCGGACAAGACCCCGGTGCGGACGATGCTGCTGGTCCTCATGCTCCTGGGCCTGCTCATGTCGAGCGCCATCCCGGAGGCGTTCGAGGGCAAGGCGCTGCTGTTCGCGGTGCCGTACGTGGCGATCCAGGTGGGCCGGACCGTGTTCACGGTGTGGGCGATGGGGCGGCACTGGCCGGAGAACGCCACCAACTTCGTGCGGATCACCGTGTGGCTGAGCGTGTCCGGGGCGTTCTGGATCGCGGGTGCGCTGGTCGACGAGCACCTGCGGCCGGCGCTGTGGATCACGGCGGCACTCATCGACGTCGTCGGCCCCCGGGCGCTGTTCTGGGTGCCGTTCATGGGTCCGACGGACCCGACCACGTGGTCCGTCCGGGGCTCGCACATGGCCGAGCGGGTGGCCCTGTTCCTCATCATCAGCCTGGGCGAGTCGATCATCGTCACCGGCACGGCGTTCGCGGAGCTGGAGCTCGACGCCACCACGCTGCTGGCGTTCCTCGCGGCGTTCGCCAGCACCGTGCTCATGTGGCTGCTGTTCTTCGACCGGTCCGAGCGGTCCGCCACCGAGTACTTCTCGTCGCGCGCGGAGCCGGGGATGGTCGCGCAGACTGCCTACACCTACGTCCCGTTCCTGCTGATCGCGGGGATCGTGCTGACGGCGGTGGCCGACGAGCTCGTGCTCCTGCACCCCCTCGGGCACACCGACACCTGGACCGCGGGGCTGATCTGCGGAGCCGCGGCGGTGTACCTGCTGGGGAACGCGTTCTTCCGACGGGCGACAGGTGGCCGGTGGTCGACGCCGCACCTGGTCGGCGTCGCGGCGGTTCTCGGGGTGTTCGCGCTGAAGGACACGGCCTCGCCGCTGGCCCTGAACTGGGTGTCGAACGCGGTGCTGCTGGCGGTGATCGTCGGCGACGTGGTGCTGGCGCGCCGGGGCCGGACGCAGCAACAGCCCGAACCCTGAGGGCTCGGGCTGTTCTGACGAGCGGAGACGGTGGGATTTGAACCCACGGAAGGCTTACGCCTTCACGACCTTAGCAGGGTCGCGCACTAGACCGGGCTATGCGACGTCTCCAGGACCAGCACAGGGTACCCGCGCCGGTGGCCCACCACCAAAGCGGCCCCTGACCTGCGGCGTCGTCGCGGCCTAGCTCTTCGGCACCCACTCGTTGGCCCGCTTGCCCTCCGCCGCGAGCCGCGCGGACTCCTCGATCCGAGCCGTGCGCGTGGGCTCGCGCTTGGCCTGCACGATCCAGCCGAGGATCGCGCGCCGGGTCGACGGCGGGAACGCGTCGAACTGCGCGCGCGATCCGGGGTAGCGGTCGAGCGCCGCCGCCAGGTCGTCCGGAACCACCAGGTTCTCGACGTCGTCGAGCAGCGTCCACGACCCGTCGGCCTTGGCCGCGTCGATGACCGTGCGGCCGGCCGGGGTCATCCGGCCCTCCGCCTCCAGCCGGACGATCCGCTCCTTGTTGGTCCGCGCCCAGCCGCTGCCGGGTTTGCGCCGCGTGAACCAGAGCATCCGGCGCTCGTCGTCGAGCGTCTTGCTCGTCGAGTCGATCCACCCGACGCACAGCGCCTCCTCGACCGCCCGCTCGTACTGCACGGTCGGCCTGCCGGTCGCGGTCTTCCACGAGACGAGCCACGCCCCGGGCACGGTGTCGTGGTGCGCGCGCAGCCAGTCGCGCCACTCCTCGAGGGTCTCGGGGTGCACCCGTGGGGCGTCGTCCCTGCGGTCGGCCATCGACTCCTCCTACTTCCCGTCGCGAGCGGCCTCGGCCGCGTCTCGTGCACGCTCGGCGCGGTGGAGCTCGCGCTCCGTGACCGCGACGTCCTTGTCGTCGGCGCGCAGGGTCTGCTGCGCCGAGGCCACGTCCTTGTCCGCGACCGTGGCGGCCTTGCCGGCGGCGGCGAGCCGGCGCCGGACCTCCGCGAGCTCACGCACGAGGTCGTCCTCCTCGTCATGGGCGCGCGCGGCACGCTCCTCCGCCCGAGCGACCTCGGCGGCGCTCTCGTCGCGTGCCTCGACCGCGGCCTGGTGTCGACGCCGGGCCTCCGTGGCGGCCCGCTCGGACTGCTCCCACGCCGCCTGTGCCTCGTCGCGGGCGCGCTGTTCGCGCTCCTCTCGGCGCCGGCGTTCCCGGTCGGCGGCGGTCTCCTTCGGTTCAGCGCGCTCGGACTCTCCGACGAGCCGGAGCTGTCCTCGCGCGGCGGGCGGGCTCGGTGCCTTCGGTGCCTTCGGCGGCGTCGGAGGCGCAGGCGGGGTCGCAGGCGGGGCCGTGTCCGCGCTGCCGAACCCCGCGTACTCGCGCGCCGCAGTGAGACGACCGGAGACGACCTCGCGCGCCACGGCCGGGTCCGCGAGCGCGGCGGTGAGCGTGGCGTCGAGCTCCTGGACCACCGCGTCGCCGATCTTCTGGCCGGTCGGCTGCGCGAGCCGGCGGGCCCGGGCCACCAGGGAGCGGACGAGCTGGCGGCGCTGCGACGACAGCTCGCGCAGGGCCGGTCCGTCCAGCGACCGCTCGGCGTCCCGGAGCCCCTCGCCGAGCGCGACGATCTGACCGGCCATGGCGGGGTCGTCGCGCACCAGCAGGTTGACTAGCCACGCGGAGACGGTCGGCTTGCGCAGCTCTCCGATGGCGTCGGCGAGCTCGCGGTCCTTGTCGGCCCTGGCGGCCTTCACGGCCGCGGCGCGGCGGGCGACGAACTCCGCGGGCGGCCCCGCGTACAGCTCGTCGGCGACGTCGTCGAGCTCGCTCATCGGTCCGCCCCGGCGCTGGTGTGCACGCTCCGACCCTGCCACGTGCCCGTCCACCTGCGCACGGATCTCCGCTCGGGTCGCGCGACCGACCACCCGCGGTGATGATCTGGGACGACGGATCGAGCAGCGGTCCCGCCGAGCCGGTCTCCCGGGGAGTGACGACGATGGCCCTGCCTGGCAGCGTGCGACTGCGGGCGCTCGGCCCGAGCAGCGGCGCACCGACGATCCCCGGCACGGTCGGCGACGCCCTGCGCGACGTCGTCACCTGGCCCGCCGACCTGGTGCCGGGCGAGGGCCGCACCACCGAGCTGTGGGAGCTGCTCGCCACGCTCGGCGCCGCCGACCTCGGCGTGGCGCGGGCGGTCGAGCCGCACCTGGACGCGCGCGCGATCCTGGCGCAGGCCGGCATCCCCGACGACGCCGGTCGGACCTGGGGCGTGTTCGCCGCCGAGGGCCCGGGCGTGCGGCTCGACGCGACGCAGGAGGACGGCGGCTGGCGGCTGCACGGGACGAAGCCGTGGTGCTCGCTGGCCGGCCTGCTCGACGCCGCGCTGGTCACCGCGCACCTGGCGGACGGATCGCGAGGCCTGTTCGCGGTGGGTCTGCGCGAGCCGGGGGTCCGGCTGGTCGACCAGGAGTGGGTGTCCCGGGGGCTGGCGGAGATCCCGAGCACCGCGGTGGCGTTCGACCACGTGCGCGCGACGCCGGTGGGCGCGCCGGGGTGGTACCTGGGACGGCCGGGGTTCTGGTGGGGCGGCATCGGGGTGGCGGCGTGCTGGTTCGGCGGCGCGGTCGGGATCGGCCGGCGGGTGCACGCGCAAGCGCACGGACGCGACGACCCGCTGCTGGCCATGCACCTCGGCGCGATCGACCAGCGGCTGGAGTCCGCCCGCCGGGCGCTCGCCGAGGCAGCCGCCCTGGTGGACGCGGACGCGCTCGACGCCGCGCAGGGCCGGCTGCTGGCCAAGCGGGTGCGGGCGACCGTGGCGGGTGTGTGCGAGGACGTGCTGCGGACGGCCGGGCACGCCCTCGGTCCGGCGCCGCTGGCGCTCGAGGCGGAGCACGCCAAGCGCGTCGCCGACCTGCAGGTCTACGTCCGCCAGCAGCACGCCGAGCGCGACGACGCCTCCCTGGGACAGGCGCTCGCCGCCGTCGAGGCTCCGCCGTGGTGACGTTCGACGGACGGGCACCGGGCACGCCCGCTGACACCTGGTTCGCCGACGCCCGGTTCCGCGACCTGCCCGCGCTCGCGCTCCGGCGGACCGGACGCACCGTGGTGGTCGCCGCCCACCCGGACGACGAGACGCTCGGGGCCGGTGGCATCCTGGCCGAGCTGGCGGACGCCGGTCACCCGGCCGAGGTGGTCGTCGTCTCCGACGGCAGCGCGTCGCACCCCGGCTCCCCGACGCTCACGCCGGAAGCGCTGGTGGGGGTCCGCTCCGCGGAGGTGCGTGAGGCGGTGCGCCTCCTGTCCCCCGACTCCCCGGTCACCCTGCTGGGCCACCGCGACGGGGGTCTGCGCGAGGCGCGCGACGCGGTCGAGGCGGACCTCCGGACGCTGCTGGCGGACGGTCCTCCCGTCGACCAGCTCGTCGCCCCGTGGCGTGGCGACGGACACCGTGACCACCGGATCGTCGGCGAGGTCTGCGCGACCCTGGCCGACGAGCTCGGCTGCGCGCTGCTCGAGTACCCGCTCTGGCTCTGGCACTGGGCGACGCCCGCCGACCCGCGCGTCCCGTGGGACCGGCTCCGGGTGGTGGACCTGGCTGACCGGTCGGTGGTGCGCAAGCACCGGGCCGTCGCGGCGCACGCGACACAGGTCACCGCGCTGTCGTCGGACCCGCGCGACGCCCCGACGCTGGACCCCGCGTTCCTGCGGACGTTCGACCGCGACGTCGAGGTCGTCGTCGCGCAGGAGCCCGCCCGGCCCTCGCTGACCGGGGAGTTCTTCGACGCCACCTACGGCCGGCACGCGGACCCGTGGGGGTACACCGACCGCTGGTACGAGGAGCGCAAGCGCGCGCTGACGCTCGCAGCACTGCCGGACGCGCGGTTCGGACGGGTGCTGGAGGTGGGGTGCGGGATCGGCGTCCTCACCGCGCAGCTGGCCGAGCGCGCCGACGACCTGCTGGCCGTCGACGTGTCGGCCGCCGCGGTCGAGCGGGCCCGCGAGCGCGTGCCGGGCGCGCGGGTGGAGGTCGCGGACATCGCGTCCCGTGTGCCGGAGGGTCCGTTCGACCTCGTGGTCCTGTCGGAGGTCGGCTACTACCTCGACCGGCCCACCCTGGTGCGCGTGCTGGGCGAGCTCCGCGCGCAGCTCGCCCCCGGCGGGACCCTGCTCGCCTGCCACTGGCGGCACCCGGTCGAGGCGTACCCGCTCAGCGGCGACGACGTGCACCGCGTGCTGCGCCGCACCACGGACCTCACGCTCCTGGCCGAGCACCGGGAGGCCGACCTGCTCCTCGACGTCTACGCCGACGACCCGCGGTCGGTGGCCGAGCGGACGGGGCTGGCATGAGACCGCGCATCGAGCACGTGGTCGTCGTGGTCCCCGCCCGCGACGAGGAGCAGCTGGTGGGCCGGTGCCTCGGCTCGCTGCAGTCGGCGCGGCAGGCGGCCCGGGCCGTGCGGCCGGACCTCACGGTCGACCTGGTGCTCGTGCTCGACCGGTGCACCGACGGCACCCGGTCCGTCGCGCTCGGGCACCTGGACGTCCGGCTCGTGGACCTCGACGAGGGCCGTGCCGGAGCCGCCCGCGCGGCGGGGGTGCGCGACGCCCTCGCCCGCTCGACCGCGGACCCCGCGCGGACCTGGGTGGCCGGCACCGACGCCGACTCCGTGGTGCCCGAGGGCTGGATCCTCGAGCACCTGCGGCTCGCGGACGCCGGCGCGGACGTGGTCGTCGGCACGGTCCGCCCCGACCCCACCGACCTGTCCCCCGCGCAGCTGGCCGCGTGGCGGACCACCCGCGTGCCCGGCCGACCCAACGGGCACGTGCACGGTGCGAACCTCGGCGTGCGCGCCGACGCCTACCTGCGGGCGGGCGGCTTCCCCGACCTGCCCGAGCACGAGGACGTCGACCTGGTGGAGGCGCTCACCGCGCTGGGCGCGCGCGTCGTCGCGACGGACGACTGCGACGTGCTCACCTCGGGACGCCTGGTCGGTCGGACGCCGGGCGGCTACGCGGGCTACCTGCGCTCGAGGTTCGGCTCGGCGGAGGACGAGGCCGAGTCGGCCTGAGCCTCCACCAGCTCGAAGACGACCGTGCGATCCGGCACGGAGACCTGCGTGACCCGGACGCGCACATCCTCGCCCAGGGGCAGGCCGACGCCCTCGATCCGGCCCCGGACCGCGGGATCGCGGAGCTGGACCACGCCCTGGTCGCGGTCCTCCCGCACGTCGACGATCGCCCCCTCGAACACCTCGCCCACCCGCCCGGCGAGCAGGGCCGCCTCGACCAGGTCCAGGCAGCCGCGCTCGAACTCGGCCGCGTGCTTGTCCCCGCCGGCCATGAGCCCGGGGAGCTCCGGCAGCGCGTCCCGGACCCACGACGGGACGGGCTCGCCCGCGCAGAGCGCCAGGCACGTCTCGCCGACGAACCGGTCCACGAGCCGGCGCAGCGGCGCGGTCGTGTGGGCGTAGGGCGCGGCGATCGCGGCGTGCAGGGGCGCGGCGGGGACCTCGCCGTCGAACGCCACGTAGGCCGCGCCGCGCAGCAGGGAGGTCGCGTCGGTGAGCAGCGCGGCATGGGTCGGGTTCGACGCGTCGAGCTCGCGGATGACGTCGCCGGGTGTCGCCCCGGCGGGCCACGGCACGCCCAGCGCGTGCGCGGACAGCCGCAGCCGCTCGACGTCCCGCGGGTCCGCCGCCGGGAGCGTGCGGACGATCCCGATCCGGCCGTCCAGCATCAGCTGCGCGGCGCACATGCCCGTGAGCAGGGAGATCTGCGCGTTCCACTCCTCGACGGGCAGGGTGGCGCGGCTGCCGAGGGTCCAGGTGCCGTGGGCGTCCTGCTCGACCACCTGTTCCGGCGTCGGCAGCGTGATGCCCCCGCGGGCACGCTCGGCCGCCTCCCGCAGCGTCCCGACCTCCCGCAGCAGCTGCAGCGTCTCGTCGGCGGTCCCGTCGTCGAGCGCCGCCTGCGCGCCCACGTAGGTCAGCTGGGCTCGGCTGCGGACCGAGGCCCGCACGACGGTGACCCCGACCGGGGCACCCTCGGCGTCGAGGTCGATCGTCCACACGAGGGCCGGCGTCACCTGGTCGGGCAGCAGGCTCGCGACACCCTCGGACAGCTCCGGCGGGTGCAGTGGGGTCCGGCCGTCCGGCGCGTACAGCGTCTCGACCCGCTCACGCACCTCGCCATCGATCCGGCCGCCGGGACGGACCCACGCCGCCACGTCGGCGATCGCGTACCGGACCCGGAAGCCCGGTGCGCGGCGCTCGATGTGCAGCGCCTGGTCCAGGTCCTTCGAGCCCTCGGGGTCGATGGTGACGAACGCGATGTCCGTGGCGTCGGACCGCTCGCCCTCGGGACCCCGCGCGATGACGGCGGCCGCCTCGGCGAGGACCTCCGGGGGGAACTCCGCCGGGATGCCGAGCTCGCGACGCAGGTCGTCGAGCCCGCGCCGGACGAGGACGTCGACGGCCTCTCCCTGCGCCTCCTTCGGCGGGCGGGCATGCAGCTGGACGTGGCGTCGGGGCACGCGGCGAGCCTAGACGCGCACCGCGGTCACCCGCTCGCCGGCGGGCATCGTCGCCGACCTGGGTCAGGACCAGGTCACCGGCACGTCCTCGAACGCCGGCCAGCCGGCGTCGACGCTGACGGCCAGCGCCTCGGTCGTGTACAGCGGCGCCGGGAGGGTCGCCTCGAACCGCACGGGCACGCCCGGGACGAGGGAGAGCCCGAGGTTGTCGGTCGACCAGCGCTGGCCGGTGTTGGACAGCGTCCGGTAGTCGACCAGACGCACGCGGTCCGCGACGCTCGGCGTCAGCGAGTGGTCGTCCATCAGCTCGTAGAGCGTCGATGGCTCGCTCGACCCGCCCAGCCGCTCGACGACGATCCGCAGCCGCATCGACGCGCCGCGCACGTCCAGGCCCTCGACCCCGACGCGCAGCTGCTCACCGGGCCGACCCGGGGCGTCGACGGTCTGCTCCGCCAGGAGCTTCGCACCGGACTCCGGCACGGGGTCGACGAGGCCGGCCTCACCGTACGGCCCGGCCGCCGCAGGCCCGACCGTCGGCTCGGGGGTCGCGGGCGCGGTCGTCGCGGGAGGCGCCCCGACGTAGTGGAGCTCGACGCGCCGGTTCTGCGCCCGGTCGTCGGCGAGGTCCTCTCCGGCCTCGGGGACCTTCAGGCGCGACTCGCCGTACCCGTGCACGTCGAGCACGACGTCCGGGCGGGCCGCACCGACGGCGGCGGCCACCGACTGTGCGCGCCGCTCGGACAGGCCCTGGTTGTGGGCGTCGTCGAGCACGGAGTCCGTGTGACCGTCGACCGTGACGGTGGCGCCGGCGGGTACCTGGGCGACGAGCGCACCGATCGCCGCGCGAGCGGGCTCCGACAGGTCGCTGCCGTCGACCACGAACAGGATGTCCGACGCGAGGGTGACCGACGTCTGGTCCTGCACCTGCTCGACCTGCTCCACCGTCCGGACGGCCGCGTCCGGGTCGTAGGGGCGCACCGTGAAGAACGGCGGTGAGTCGCTGTAGTCGCGCACGGCGAAGAGGCCGTTCGTGAGGACGTCGTCGGTGAGGGCGGGGAAGTCGTCCAGCGTCAGCGGGGCCTCGTCGCCGGTCGCCGGGGAGGCGGCGGACACGAGCAGGGCGACGACGACGAGCGTGAGCGCGGCCGCGGTGGGCCGTCGACGGGCGATCGGTCGCACGGCTCAGTCCCCGTACGTCACGGGGACGTTCTCGAACGGCGCCCACGAGGCGACGAGCGAGAGGTCGAGCGCCTCGACCCGCTCGGTCGGTGCGGCGAACCACGCCTGGTAGAGCACCGGCTCGCCGTTGGCAGCCTCCGCGCGCACGGTGTCCGTCGCCCACTGCTGACCTGTCTCGCTCAGCACGAAGTACTGCGTCAGGTGCTCGAGGTCGTTCAGCGCCGGGAGCAGGTCGCCGTCACCGGTCATCTCGTAGACGTTCGCGGTGTCTCCGTCGGCGAGCGAGTCGTCGTCGGGCGTGAACCAGACCCGCAGCTCCATCGTCCTGCCCTGCACGACGAGCGGCTCCACCTCGACCCGCACCTGGGAGTCCGACCCACCCGGCACGGGGAACGTGGCCTCGAACACCGTCCCAGCCTGCTGCGCGGTCCCGCCGGGGCCGGTGGTCGCGACCGCCGAACCCGTCCCGGAGGGCTCGGGATCGTCACCGCCCGTGCATCCGGCGAGCCCGAGGACACCGACCAGCACCACCGTCACTGCGACCGACGCGCGCACGAGCTCTCCCTCCGCCCGGAACGCCCGGGTCAGGGGGTCGACCGTACCGGCTTCGAGCGGTCCGGAACGGTGGGTCTCAGAGCCACGACGGCCCGCGGCGGAGGGCGTGGGATTCGAACCCACGAGAACGGGGTTGTCCCGCTCCAACGGTTTTCAAGACCGTCTCTTTCGGCCGCTCAGACAGCCCTCCCGCACGGGCGCAGGCCCGCAGCGGCACGAGTCTCCCACAGCGAGTCGCGCGCACATGGTCTAGACCAGTAGAGTCGCGCAGGTCACCGTCGACCCGTCCCTGGAGGCAGGCCATGCAGCGTTCCGTCGTCGTCGCTCTTCCCGGAGGGCTGCACGCCCGCCCCGCCGCGCAGTTCGTCGCCGCTGCCGGCCGCCAGCCCGCACGGGTCACGATCGCGCGGGCCGGCGGCACCCCGGTGGCCACCGCCTCGATCCTCGCGATCATGACGCTGGGTGTCGGGGTGGGCGACGAGGTCGTGCTGGCGACGGAGGACGACGGCGCCGACGCGGTCGCCTCGATCGACGCGCTCGAGCAGTTCCTGCTGCAGACCGCCTAGAGACCCAGCTCCTCGAGCACGTCCAACGACGCGCGCACCGCCGACCGCGCCTCGTCGGCCGTGCGCTGCGCGAGGGCGAGGCCGGCCAGCTCGCGGCACCGCTCGAGCGTCACGGTGGCCAGCACCGCGCCCACGTCGGGCAGCGCCCGGGGCGTCATCGACAGCGACGCGACGCCGAGCCCGACAAGCACGGGGGCGAGCACCGGGTCGGCCGCCGCCTCGCCGCAGACCCCGACGGGCCGGCCGCGCGGCTCGCCGCCCGCGCACGCGAGCTGGACCAGGGACAGCACGGCCGGCTGCCACGGGGTCGACAGCCGCGCCAGGCCCGCGAGCTCCCGGTCCGCCGCCATCGCGTACTGCGTGAGGTCGTTGGTGCCCAGGCTCGCGAACCGGGCGTGCAGGAGCAGGTCACCGGCACGGAGCGCGGCTGCGGGGACCTCGACCATGACCCCCGCGTGCGCCAGGCCGTGAGCGGCGCAGCGCGCCACGAAGGCGTCGGCCTCGTCCGCGGTCGCCACCATCGGGGCCATCACCCAGACGTCCGCCGACGACGACGCCGCGGCCTGCGCGATGGCGGCGAGCTGGTCGTCGAGGACCCCGGGGTGCGCCCACGACGTGCGCAGCCCGCGCACGCCGAGGGCCGGGTTGGGCTCCCCCGCGGCGGTGACGAACGGCAGCGGCTTGTCGGCGCCGGCGTCGAGCGTGCGGATGACCACGCGGCGGCCGGGGAACGCGGCGAAGACCTGCGCGTAGGCCGCCACCTGCTCGGGGATCCCGGGCGCGGTCGTCCGGCCCAGGAACTCGAACTCCGTGCGGAAGAGACCGATGCCCTCGGCCCCGGCCTCCGCGGCGGCCGCGGCACCCGCCGGGTCCGCGACGTTGGCCAGCAGCGGCACGGCGTGACCGTCCGCCGTCCGGCCTGGCCGTTCGAGGCGGGTCGGACGAGGGC
Organism: Cellulomonas sp. Root137; assembly: GCF_001426725.1. Classification (NCBI taxonomy): domain Bacteria; kingdom Bacillati; phylum Actinomycetota; class Actinomycetes; order Micrococcales; family Cellulomonadaceae; genus Cellulomonas; species Cellulomonas sp. Root137. The sequence goes on from NZ_LMFG01000001.1 coordinate 310,396, forward strand.
GGGCGCGACCGACACGTTCGACGGTGCCGGCGTCGGGACCCCGCACGACCTCGCCCAGCGAGCCGTCCACGAGGACCGTCTCGCCGTCGGAGATCGCGTCGGCTCCCGCCACCGCGACGACGCACGGGATGCCGAGCGCGCGCGCCAGGATCGCGGTGTGGGCGGTGGGCCCGCCGCCCGACGTGACGACGGCGAGCACGTGCGCCGGGTCCAGCCGCGCGGTGTCCGCCGGCGCCAGGTCCCTGGCCACCAGCACGAACGGGGTGCCCGGGTCCGGGACGCCCGGGGGCCGCAGACCCAGCAGCTCGGCGATGATGCGGTCGCGCACGTCCCGAACGTCCGCCGCCCGGTCCGCGAACATCCCGCCCAGCGCCCGGAGCTGCTCCGCGACCAGCTCGGCCGCGTCCCACACGGCCCGCGCGGGCGTGGCCCGGTTCTCCAGCACACGCCTCCGGGCCTCGTCGGCGAGCGACGGGTCGGCCGCCATCGCCGCGGTCACCACGAGGATGTCGGCGGACTCCCCGGTCGCCGCGTCGGCCGCCCGGGCCAGGGCGTCCTGGACCCGGGCAGCCGCGTCGTCCACCGCGGCCGCCGCCGTGACCAGGTCCGTACCCGGAGCCGACGGCTCGGGCGACGGTGCCGGTGGGGCGTCGGGCATGCGCGCCACGACCCCCACCGTGCGGCCCGGGCTGACCCCGAACCCCCTCAGGGTCAGCGCGGCGGCGACCGCGGAGGTCATCGTGCGGGAGCCGTCTCGTCGACCGCCGCAGGGACCGTCACGTCGGCCGGCCGGTCCTCCGTCGTCGTCGCCGTGGAGTCGTCGTCGTCGTCCTCACGTCCCGGCGTCCGCAGCTGCCAGCGCGTGATGACCCATCGGAACAGGACGTAGTAGATGACCGCGTACCCCAGACCGATCACGATGAGCCACAGGGGCTTCTCCGCGATGCGGAAGTTGAGCACGTAGTCGATGGCCCCGGCGGAGAACCCGAACCCGTCGCGGATGCCGAGCGCGTTGACGAGCGCGAGCGACGTGCCGGTGAGCACCGCGTGGATGGCGTACAGCGGGTACGCGACGTACACGAACGCGAACTCGAGCGGCTCCGTGACGCCCGTGACGAACGAGACGAGTGCGGCGGAGCCCATGATGCCCGCGATCACCTTGCGGTTCTTGGCCTTGGACGTGTGGACGATCGCCAGGGCCGCGGCGGGCAGGGCGAACATCATGATCGGGAAGAAGCCCGTCATGAACGCGCCCGCGGTCGGGTCGCCGTGCAGGAAGCGGGCGATGTCGCCGTTCCAGACCTCGCCGTTGGCGTCGGTGTACTCACCGAACTGGAACCAGGGCATCGAGTTGAGCAGGTGGTGCAGGCCGATCGGCACGAGCAGACGGTTGGTGGTGCCGTAGACGAACCCGCCGAGGATCACCGAGCCGGTGACCCACTCGCCGACCGCGGTGAAGCCGGCGTCGAAGGCCGGGTAGACGAGCGAGGCCGCGACCGCGATGAGGATGGCGGCACCGGCGGTCACGATCGGCACGAAGCGCCGGCCGCCGAAGAACGCCAGGTAGGGCGGGAGCTTGATGCGGTAGTACTTCTGGTAGAGCAGCGCGGCGACGAGGCCCATCACGATGCCGCCGAGCACGCCGTAGTTGATGAGCTCCTGCTTCTCGCCCTCGGCCGCCGCGCCGAGGACGTACGGCGACAGGGCCGTGGTGACGCCCTTGAACACGAGATAGCCGATGAGTGCGGCCAGAGCGGTCGAGCCGTCGGACTTGCGGGCGTAGCCGACGGCGACGCCGACCGCGAAGAGCATGGCGAGGTTGGCGAACAGGGCGTCGCCCGCGGCGGCGAGAACGGACGCGACCGGCAGCAGCCAGTCGGCGCTCGCGCCCAGCCCGTCCTTGCCGAGCATGTCGTCCTGGCCGAGCCGCAACAGCAGCGCGGCGGCGGGCAGGGAGGCGATCGGGAGCATCAGCGAGCGGCCGATGCGTTGCAGCTGGGCGAGGCCGGGAATGCCCCGCTTCTCGGAGACGTCGGCGGTGACGGTGGTCATGGAGCACTCCTCTATGGGTGGTCCTGAAGCTCTCGGGGGGGTGTCTGGTCTGGACCAGTTGCGAGCAGACTGGTCTAGACCTCATGATGTGTCAAGGGTCACGTCGCGCCGACGCAGACCGTCGTCGCACAGGACACGAAGGAGTCGCCGCGCGTGGACGAGCCGGAGCAGGGCAGCGCGCACAAGTACCTGACGGTGCGCGACCACCTGGCCACCCTCGTCGCCCAGGACCTGCGGGTCGGTGACGCGATCCCCTCCGAACGACACCTCAGCCAGCAGTTCGGGCTCTCCCGGATGACCGTGCGGCAGGCCGTCGACACGCTCGTCACCGAGGGCGTCCTGGTCCGCGAGCAGGGGCGCGGCACGTTCGTCGCGCCCCAGCGCATGGACTTCGAGATGCGGCTGACCACGTTCGGCGAGGAGATGCGCCGCCGCGGCATGGAACCCGCCACGACGGTGCTCACCGCGCAGGTCGTCGCAGCCACCCCCGACGTCGCCACCGCGCTCGAGCTCGAGCCGCGCCAGAAGGTGCACTTCCTCTACCGGGTGCGCAGCGCCGACGGCCTCCCCATCTGCATCGAGCAGGCGTGGGTACCCGTCGCCCTGGCACCCACGCTCTTCGATGACGGACCCCCGGCGAGCATGTACGAGGCGCTGCGGGACCGTGGGCTGGCACCCGAGTGGGGCGAGGACACGCTGTCCGCCGACGAGGCCACCGACACGGAGGCGTCCCTGCTCGGGCTCGGCGACGCCCGAGCCGTCCTGCGCGCCGAGCGCCGCACGTACTCCGTCGACTCCGCGACGATGTTCTCCCGCGCCTGCTACCGCGCCGACCGCTACAGCGTGTGGGTCCCGCTGCGCGCGCCGCGGCCCGCGCTGGTCCCCCGACGACGGGCCGAGGCCGACCTCGAGCCCGCACACACCCCCACCTCAGGAGGACGGCAATGAGGCCGCAGAGCAAAGACCAGGCGGCGGCGATCCTGGCCGCCCTCGGAGGCGTCGACAACATCGACGAGATCGAGCCGTGCACCACGCGGCTGCGGTCCCTCGTGCGTGACGCGAGCCGGGTCGACGCGGCCGGGCTGCGTGCCGCCGGCGCGTTCGGCGTGATGATCTCCGGCCGGGTGGTGCAGGTCGTGGTCGGCCCGCACGTCGACCTCATCGCCACCGACCTCGACGAGCTGATGTGAGGGTGCCCGACATGACGAAGGCCGAGAAGATCCTGGCAGCGCTGGGCGGGGACGCGAACGTCCTCGACCTCGAGCCCTGCATCACCCGCCTGCGGGTCGAGGTGGAGAACCCCGCGCTCGTCGACGAGCGCGGGCTCAAGGCAGCCGGCGCGATCGCCGTCGTGCGGTCCGGGGTGGCGGTGCAGGTCATCGTCGGGCCCGAGGCGGACACGCTCGCGTCGGACATCGAGGACCTCCGGTGACGGCCCTGCTCACCGTGCTGTCCCCCGTCAGCGGGCAGGTGCTGGGGCTCGGTGACGTCACCGACCCCGTGTTCTCAGCCGAGCTGGTGGGACCCGGCCTCGCGCTCGACCCCGAGCGCTCCGCGGCCGCCCAGGTGATCTCCCCCATCGACGGCACCATCGTCAAGCTGCACCCGCACGCGTTCGTCGTCCAGCACGACGACGGCCGCGCGGTGCTCGTGCACCTCGGCATCGACACCGTCGAGCTCGGCGGCACCGGGTTCACCCTGCACGCCGCCGAGGGGTCGGTCGTCACCGCGGGACAGGTCGTCGTGAGCTGGGACCCGTCGGCGGTCGCGGCCGGCGGCCGCTCGCCTGTGTGCCCGGTGGTGGGCCTGGAGGCCGGTGCCGACGCCCTCACCCGCCTCGCGCTCCCGGGCGACACCGTGTCCGCCGGCGAGCCCCTGCTGTCCTGGGCATGACCGCGCTCGAGATCGCCGTGCAGGACGTGGCCGGCGCGGTCGCGTCCGCCGCGCTGGGCGCCGACCGGCTGGAGCTGTGCGCCGCGCTGGCCGCCACCGGCGGGATCACCCCGTCGATCGGCCTGCTCGACGCGATCCTTGCGGCCGTCCCGTCGAGCGTCGGCGTGCACGTCCTGGTCCGTCCGCGCGCCGGGTCGTTCGTCTACTCGCCCGAGGAGCTCGCCGTGCAGGTCGGGGACGTCCGGGCCGCCGTGCGCGCCGGTGCCGCCGGCGTCGTGGTCGGCGCGCTGCGTCCCGCCGGCTCGGTGGACCGGGACGCGGTCGCACGGCTGGTGCAGGCCGCCGACGGGCGCGAGGTCACGTTCCACCGGGCGTTCGACACGCTCACCGAGCCGGCTCCGGCCGTCGACCAGCTCGTGTCGCTCGGCGTCGTGCGCGTCCTGACCTCCGGCGGTGCCGCGCGCAGCGTCGACGGCCTCGCCCGGCTCACCGACACGGTCACGCACGCCGCCGGCCGACTGCAGGTCATGGCCGGGGGCGGGGTGCGGCCCGACGACATCGCCGCGCTGCTGGGCACCGGCATCGACGCCGTGCACCTGTCCGCCAGCCGGCACGTCGACGAGTCCGGCGGACCGGGTGGCGGGTCCGCCGGGTACACCACGACCGACCCGGCGGTCGTCGCGGCCGCCGCGGCGGCGCTCGGACGGCGCGGCGTGCTACACCCCGTGGATCGCCTCCAGCCGTCCTGAGCCGATCGCCGACGTCAGCGCGGAGTGGTCCTGCTCCGTACGGTCGGCGTAGTCGGCGGCGAAGTCGGCGAACGCCTCGTCGGCCACCTTGGAGCCACCGAGGTACCGCGCGATCGCGACCCGGTCACCGGACCGGGCGTGTGCGCGGGCCAGCGTCCAGGCGCACAGGCCGCCGTACCGGCGGAAGCCGTCCGGCTGCATCTCCTCGATGACCGCCGAGCCCTTCCAGTCGCGCAGCTGGCGGATGTAGAAGTCGCGCTCGACACCGTCGATGCCCGTGCTCCGCTGCCACCCGAGCAACGCGTCGCTCGCGGCCTGCATGAGCCGCTGCCCCTCGACCACGCGCTGGCCGGAGTGGGTGTACTCGCTGGCACCCAGGAACTGCTCGAGCACCGACGCCTGCGCCTCCTTGGCCTGCAGGACGAGCAGATCGTCCTCGTCGACACCCTGCAGGAGCAGGATCCACGCCCGGGTGCCGACGCTGCCGACGCCGACGACCTTGCGGGCCATGTCGATCACCCGGTACTCGCTGAGCAGGTGACGGCGCGCCGGCTCCAGGCTGCTCTGGTACGCCCGCATCAGCTCGCCCATCGCCTCGGTGAAGATGCGCGCGGCCGCATCGCCGAGCATCTCCTCGAGCGAGGTGACCAGCGGCGGGTCGGACCGGAACCGTCGCCGCCCGTCGACGATCTCCGTCAGCTTGCCCACAGCACGCAGGTGGTCGTGGGTCCGTGCCTTCTTGACCGTCGACTCCGTCCGCCTCACCTGCGCCTTGCCGAGGTCGTCGCGGTGCTCGCGCAGGAAGTCGTCGATGTCGATGCGTGCGTACCAGACCTCGAGGTTCCCCTTGTCGGCGAGGTCGCGGATCGCCGTCCGGTACGTCTTGGCGACCTCCGTGAGGATCTTCCGCCGCGCCCGGTCGTCGACCCCGATGCTCCGTGCCGCGACCTCGACGCTCGCCACCAGGCGCTTCACGTCCCACTCGAACGGTCCCGGCAGGGTCTCGTCGAAGTCGTTGAGGTCGAACAGCATCCGCCGCTCGGGGGTGCCGTACACGCCGAAGTTCGACATGTGCGCGTCACCGCAGAGCTGGACGTCGAGCCCGGAGTCGGGGACCGCCGCGAGGTCGGACGCCATGAGCAGCGCGGCCCCGCGGTAGAACGCGAACGCGGAGGTCGCCATGCGCCCGTACCGGAGCGGGACCAGCTCAGGCAGCCGGGTGGTGCCCTGGGACACCAACAGCTCGATCGGCTCGGGCCGGGAGTCCCCCGCGCCCATGTGTGCGAGCGCCTCCCGCGGCATCAGCACCCGGGCGGCGGCCCCTCGGGCCTCCCGCTCCTCGCGCGTCAGGTGCGTCACCGGATCGGCTGCCCGCCGGCGAGCGGGGACCAAGGGCGGCGCGGCCCTGACCGCGCGGGGATCGAGTGCTGGGTCTCGGAGCGCTCCGCCGTCGTGAGTCACGATCCGAAACTAGGCCCGCGGGCGCCCGGGCGGAAGGGTGCCTACCCTCCGGCCCGCTCCCACCAGCCGGCCGGCCACCCCGGCGAGACGATCGTCAGCCCGTGCAGCGCCGACGCCTGCGCCAGCTGGAGGTCGTAGGTGGCGACGCCCCCGACCCCCGGGTGCGCCAGCGCGGCCCCCAGGTGGAGCGCGATGAACGGCGGCAGCACGCCCGAGACCTTGGTGGCCGCCCGGAGCGTCTGGTCGGAGAACCGGATGACCTCGAGGCGCTCCTCCACGTCGTGGGCCACGCCGGTCGCCTCGACGCCGCGCGGTCGCGCGGCCCGGCGGAGCTCGGTCAGGCCGAGGGGCGTGGTGAGGAGCTCGTCCTCGTGGTCGGCGGTCCACTCGAGCCACTGCGTGCGGCACGGCGCGCCGACGAGGTACCGGGACAGGGCCGACCCGTCCGCGTACACGCGCAGCGTCGGTGTCGGCGCGGGCGCCACGTCCTCCGGCGTCGGCTCCTCGACAGCGCGGGGTTCGTCGTCCGGTGCCGGCCGCGGCTGCGGCAGGACCGCGTGACCGTCGTCGCGCGGTCGCGGCGACGGGCCGAAGGGCGAGGCGGTCACGCCCCCATGATCCCTCACCTCGTCGGCGGACGACCGCGGCCGGTCCCCCACAGGGAACCGGCCGCGGTCGGGTGAGACCTCTCGGGTCACCGGCTGCGCAGACGCTCCATCGCGAGCTGCACGAGGGAGATCAGCGCCTGCTTGGTGGCCGCACGCGACCGGGCGTCCGTGTAGAGCACCGGCACGTGCGCCGGGATCGCGAGCGCCTCGCGGACGTCGTCCAGCTGGTGCTTGGCGACGCCGTCGAAGCAGTTGACACCCACGACGAACGGGATGCCACGGCTCTCGAAGTAGTCCACGGCCGGGAAGCACTGGTCGAGCCGGTCGGTGTCGACCAGGACGACGGCGCCGATGGCACCGCGGACCAGGTCGTCCCACATGAACAGGAACCGGTCCTGGCCAGGGGTACCGAACAGGTAGAGCCAGAGCGACCCCGGCAGGGCGATGCGACCGAAGTCCATCGCCACCGTGGTGGTGGTCTTGCGGTCCGACACACCGCCGGCGTCGTCGACGCCGACAGAGTGCTCGGTCATCGCGGCCTCGGTGTTGAGGGGCTCGATGTCCGAGATGGAGCCGATGAAGGTCGTCTTGCCGACGGCGAAGCCGCCTGCGACGACGATCTTGACGACGGTGGGTGCGACGCTTCCTGCCGTGCCCGCCGGAGCGGCCACAGCGGCGTCAGAGGGCGGAAATGCCATTGAGAACACTCTCCAGCACGCTGAGGGACAGGGCAGGGGACTCACCGGTGTTGACCTCGACCGGCTGTGAGGTGTGCACACGCACGAACTGCTGGTCGGCGAGGTCGGACACGAGGATCCGGATCACGCCGAGCGGCAGGTGGAGCAGAGCAGAGAGCTCGGCTACCGAGATGTAGTTGGACGCGGCATGTTGAAGGATCGCCCGCTTCTCGGGCGGGAGGCCCTGGCTCGTGACGGCGCCGGGCATTGCCTCGACCAGCGCCTCGAGAGGCAGGTCGGAGCGCGCCGAGCGCACGCGGCCACCGGTCACGGCGTAGGGCCGGACCGTTCTGGCCTCGTACTCGATGTGCTCGGTCATGAGTCTGTCTCTCTCCGTAGCCTCAGGCGACCGGCGTGCGAGTGACGCCGTCGACAGGGAGCTGACCCCGCATCTCGGAGATGAGCTGCGGCGTGAGGGTGGCCTCGGTACGAGAGACGAGCATCGCCATCTCGTAGCCGATGAGGCCCACGTCGCAGCTGGACTCCGCGACCACGGCGAGGACGGAGCCGTTCGAGACGCTCATGAGGAAGAGGAACAGTGAGTCCATCTCGATGATCGCCTGACGCACCTCCCCCGCACGGAGCTGGCGCGCGGCGCCACGGGTCAGGCTTGACATCCCGGAGACGATCGCCGCGAGCTGGTCGCCGCTGGTGCGGTCGAGCTGCTCGGACATCGCCATGAGAAGACCGTCCGCAGACACCACGAGTGTGTGGCGAGTGCCGGGCACGGTCCGGACGAAGTTGTCCAGGAGCCAGCCGAAGTTGGCTGCCTCGGTGCTGAGCGCGGTCACACTTCCTCCTTGCTGGTGCAGTCGATGACTGCGGGGTCAGACGCCACCATGGCGGTGACGACGGTAGTGGGGTCGGGGGCAGTCATCAGCTCACGCCGTTCTGGCCGGACGGGTCCTCCATGGCGCGACGGCCACGAGAGGTCCCGGACTGGAAGCTCGACAGACGCGACCGGAGCTGGTCCGCATCACGCTGCACGGGCTTCCCTTCGTCCTCGGAGACAGTCGTCGCCGGGACAGCTGTGGGGACTCGCTTGGTCAGGCGCTCCGCGTTGCCACCCGTCGCGGCCGGCCGGTAGGCCGACAGCTGCGAGAGCTCGGAGAGTGCCTGCTCCTGGATGTCCGAACGAAGGGCCAGCATGGCGGCCACCTCGTCGTCGAGCGTGCCGACGCGCGGGGCGACCGACGGCGGGAGCGCGGGCTGCGGGACCGTCGACGACGGGGCACGGTTGCCACCCGGGCGTGCAGCCCACTCCGGCGGCGACCACTGGCCGGCCGCGGCGGGCTCCAGGGGAGCCGGAGCCTTGGGCAGCGGCGCGGCAGGTGCCGGAGCCGACCAGGTGGTCGACGCCATCCACGACTGCGACGAGTCTGCGCCGGAGGGCGACTGCGGAGCCGCTGCTTCCGACGTCCACGCCGAGGTCCGCACGGGGGCGACCTGGCTGGCGGGCTCGGGGGCGACCGGTGCCTGCGCGACCGGGGCGGCGAGCTCAGGGGCGACCTCGTCACCTTTCTTCCGACCGAACAGGCCCCAGCGGCGGCGCCCCTTGGCGTCGTCGGACGGCGACTGCACGAGGTCGGAGAACGGCGCCTCGGGTGCCGGCGCGGCCGGAGCCGACGCCGTCGGCGCCCACGTCGGTGCGGCGACGGGCTCGGGTGCCGCGAAGGTCACCGGGGCCTCGTAGGCGGGTGCCTGCGGGGCGTACGCGGAGGGCTCGGGCGTGACGGCGGCTGCCGCCTCGATCGGCGTGAACATCTGCGTCGGCTGGTCGACGTGCGGCTGCGGGGCCTGCGTGGTCGGCCACGCCGGCGCCTCCTGCACGGGAGCTGCCCACAGGGGCGCCTCCTGCACGGCGACGGGCTCCGGCTCGGGCGCCACCTCGGGCTCCGGCTCGGCCTCGGCCGCGGTGTCCGTGCCGTACGCGGGCTCGGGGTCGGGCTCGAGGTAGACGCGTCGGAACGCGACACCGTCGACCACGGCGAGCTCGGGCTCGGGCTCCGGCGTCACCTCGGCGACCGGGGCAGCCTCGGTCGGCTGCTCCGCCCACTCGGGCGCCTGCCAGGTCGGCGGCTCCCAGACGGGTGCCGGCCAGGCGGCGTCGTCGGCGGCGGGCGTCTGCTCGTCCGCGGGCGCCACCGGCTCCTCGACGGCCTCGGCCGTCTCGGCGACGGGCTGGGCCGCTGCTGCAACGGGCTCCGGCACGATCGGCATGGCGCCGGTGTGCCAGGCACGGGCCTCGTCGAGCGTCCGCTCGAACGGCTGGTACGGCGCAGCAGGGGCGCCCCAGCCGGCGTAGCCGCTGTACGAGGTGAAGCTCTGGACAGGCGCCACGGGCGCGTCCGGCGCGGCCACGTCCTCCGCCGGCGCGGCCGCCGGGGCGGGGACGCGTCCGGCGAGGGCGACCGGAGCCGCCGCACCGACGACGGGAGCCTGCCAGGCGGGCTCGTCGTCGACGATCGCCTGGTCCCAGGCCTGCGCGTCGGAGGCCGAGGGCGCGACCCAGGCCGAGGTCTCGGCACCGGTGGTCTCGTCCCAGGTCCGGGTCTCGGCAGCCGGGGCGTCGACGCTGGGGGTCTCGGCGACCGCGGGGGCCTCCCACGCCGGGGTCTCCGCGGCGGCGGTCTCGTCCCAGGTCGGGGTCTCCGCGACAGCCGGAGCGTCCCACGCCGGGGTCTCGGCGACAGCGGGGGCGTCCCACGCGGGGGTCTCCGCGACAGCCGGAGCGTCCCACGCGGGGGTCTCAGCGACAGCCGGGGCCTCCCACGCGGGGGTCTCCGCGACGGCGGTCTCGTCCCAGGTCGGGGTCTCCGCAGCAGCCGGAGCGTCCCACGCCGAGGTCTCCGCGACAGCCGGGGCCTCCCACGCGGGGGTCTCGGTCGCGGCGGGCTCGTCCCAGGTCGGGGTCTCTGCGACAGCCGGGGCCGCCCACGCCGGGGTCGACGCGACGGGCGCCTCGGTCGGCGCCCAGGCGGGAGTCGGCTCCCAGACGGGCGCCTCCTCGGCCGCAGGAGCGGACGCGGTCAGCTCGGCCTGCGCGGCGGCGTCGGCTGCGGCGGTCTCGGCGGCCCGCGCCTCACGGTTGCCGGCCTCCTGCACCTCCCACGAGTCGTCCTCGTCGGCGAGCTGCGGCACCACGATCGGCTCGGCCGGTGCAGCGTGCGCACCGCTCGACATCCACGGGGCGCGGACGGCGTTGGACTGGGCGGGCGGCAGCGCGCGCTCCTCGTCCTCGGACATCAGGCCCGGGACGACGAGGTTCTCGCCGGTGTCCGTGGACGCGGGGGTCTCGGTGCGTCCGCGGAAGCCCGAGAACAGACCGGCGCGTGCGGCGGGAGCAGGGGCGGGGGCGCTCGCCGTGGTGGTCGGCTCCTCCGGCTTCGCCCACGCGGACGTGGCGGCACGGCTACGGCTCGGCAGACCACCCTTGAGCGGGGCCAGCGTCTCCGGCTTCCAGTCGGAGCCGGCAGCGGAGATCTCGGGCGCGATGTGGCCGTCCGGGGCCTCGGGCAGGACGAGGTTGTCCTCGTCGAACGTCTTCTTCGACCGCGTCGGCAGCCCGGAGGACTGCGCCAGCTCGGTGACGGGGATCGGGCCGACCGGCTCGTCGGAACCGTCGTCGCGACGACGGCGGTGCGGCAGGCCGAGCGAGGTCTGGCCGTCCGTCAGGGCGGCGAGGTCGACGGCCTCGACGACGGGGGCCTCGATCTGGGGCAGGCCCGGGTCGTTGCGCGGGGCGGCCAGCTGAGCCGGTGCACCGTTGCCGTAGAGGTTGGTCTCGGTCATCACGAACAGCGTGGCCGGGAAGCGGACGATCGTCTCGGTGCCGGTGCCGTGCGCGGCCTTGAGCAGCTTGACGTCGGCGCCGAGGCGCTGGGCGATGCGGCCGACCACGAAGAGGCCGAGGCGCTGGTTGCCCAGGGAGTCGCTGGCGGAGGTCGAGATGATCTTCGCGTTCGCGGCCTCGAGCTCGGCGTCGCTCATGCCGAGGCCCTGGTCGAGGATGCGGACGACCACGAACTGGCCCGAGACACCGGTGGTGACCGTGACGGGCGTCTCCGGCTCGGAGAAGATCGTCGCGTTCTCGAGGAGCTCGGCGAGCAGGTGGGCGGCGCCGAGGGCGTTGAAGCCGTGCATGTGCGGGTCGACCTGGAGGTCGAGCTCGACGCGGTCGTACTGCTCGATCTCCGACGAGGCGGTGCGGACGACGTCCGACAGCGGCATCGCGTCGCGCAGACGACGACCGGAGTCGATGCCGGCGAGCACGAGGAGGGACTCCGCGTTACGACGCATGCGGGTGGCGAGGTGGTCGAGGCGGAACAGGTTCGCCAGGGTGCTCGGGTCTTCCTCGGCACGCTCCAGCGAGTCGATGAACGACAGCTGGCGGTTGAGGAGCACCTGGTCACGGCGGGCCACGTTGACGAACATCTCCGCGATCGAGCCACGCAGAGCGGCCTGCTCCTGGGCGACCTGGACCGTGGTCGAGTTCACCGAGTTGAACGCGGCGGCCAGCTGGCCGACCTCGTCGCGGGAGGTCACGGGGATGGGCGCCAGGGTGATCTGCGGGCCCTCACCGGGGATGGCCACCTGCTCGACCAGTCGCGGCAGCTGCTCGCGGACGTCGGCCGCCGCCTTGGTCAGGCGGCGCAGCGGGACGACGATCCCGCGGGAGACGAGGAGGGCGAACGACAGGGAGGCCAGGAGGGCCAGGATGACGATGCCGATGGTGATGAACGTCCGGCTCCGTGCGTCGTCGACCGCCTGGCCGGCGACGTCGCTGGCCGTGGTCAGGACGTCGTCGTTGAGCTGCGACAGGGTGCCCAGCTGGTCCTGGATCTCCTTGAGGTAGCCCGCCACGTCGATCTGGGCGAAGCCCTGCGGGTTGCCCTGCTCGAGGAGGGCACGCATGCGCGTGAAGTTGGAGGTCGGGTCCTTGGTCGGCAGCGCCAGCTCGTCGACGCCGAGGGCGGTGACGGCGTACTGGGCGCGCCCACGGGCCAGCTCGGTGGCGGAGACCTGGGTCGCGTACTGCCGGACGGAGGCGGGGGCCGCCGCGCGGGTGGTGAGCAGGGCGATGCCGTCGATCATCTCGACGACCAGGTTGTCGGCGGTGGTGCCGATCTCGCGGTAGGCCGTGACGTGCGCGGCCAGGTCGCGGTTCTCGAGGCTGTTGGAGACCTGCTCCATCAGCGACAGCTGGCCCTCGATGATCTGCGAGTAGTTGCGCTCGATCTGCGCACGCTGGGACTTGATGTCGACACCGGTACGGACGGCGGGAAGCATCGTGTTGTGCGCCAGCTGGACCTCGACGAACTGGTCGACGACCGGCTTCGGGAACTGGCTCAGGTCCAGGTCCGCCGTGATCGGCCGGACCGACGCGAGCGCCTCGTCGGTGGCGGCACGTGCCGCCGCGATCTGCTCGGCGGTGCCGCCGTTGAGCGAGAGGATCCGCTCGGCCTGCATGTTGGACGAGACCGGCGTGTACGCCTGCAGCACCGTGATGACGCTGTCGGCGGCCTGGGCGTAGCGCAGCTCGGAGAGTGCGTTCCACGAGATGTACCCACCGGCTGCGAGCAGCACGATCATGGGGACGGCAAGGACAGCCATCACTTTGGCGCGGATGCCGAGCCGTCGCAGCATGTCGTTCCCTTCCGTCTTCCGACAACCCGGTGTTGCCACCAGGTCGTGCCGGTCGTTCCGTCTGGGCCGTATGACCCAGGAGTGTCCCGATGGCCTTCATCGGCTGTTGGACGCCAGACCATTAGCCCGCGGCAGAGTTTGCCATGGACCTCACCCGCGGGGATACGGCGACCGGCCACCCCTTTCGGGTGTCGTGTGCTAGCACTCCGGTTCCGCCGGCCTGCAGAGTGGCCTGCGGGGATACCGTACGGACGTGCGTGCGGTCGTGATCACGAAGCCGGGCGAACCGGACGTCCTCGCTGTCGAGGACGTGCCGGACCCCGTCCCGGGCGCCCGGGACCTTCTCGTGGAGGTCGCCGCGGCCGGTGTCAACAGGGCGGACCTGCTCCAGCGCGCGGGCCACTATCCCCCGCCGGACGGGGCGCCCGCGTGGCCGGGGCTCGAGGTCGCGGGAACCGTGGCCGCCCGCGGCGCGGACCTGGGGGCGGACGACCCGCAGGTGGGCGACCGCGTCGCGGCGCTGCTCCCCGGCGGCGGGTACGCCGAGCTGGCCGCCGTGCCGGCCGAGCTGGCGCTCCGCGTCCCTGAGGGACTGCCCCTCGTCGACGCCGCGGCACTGCCCGAGGCGCTCGCGACCGTGTGGTCGAACCTGCGGGCGGCCCGGCTCTCCCCGGGGGAGAACCTGCTGGTCCGCGGCGGTTCGGGCGGGGTCGGGTCGATCGCGGTCCAGCTGGCGCACGTCCTGGGCACCCGCGTGCTCGCGACGGCCGGGGGCCCGCAGCGCACGGCCCGCGTCCGCGACCTCGGGGCGGACGTGGCCCTCGACCACCGCGAGCCGGACCTCGTCGCCCGGGTCCTGGACGCGACGGACGGGCACGGCGTGGACGTGGTGCTCGACGTGCTGGGCGCCGGTGGCCTCGCGGACAACCTCGCGATGCTCGCCGACGACGGACGCCTGGTCGTGATCGGGATGCAGCAGGGGCGGCGCGGGGAGCTGGACCTGTCGGCGCTGCTGGCCAAGCGGGCCAGCATCCTCGGCACGATGCTGCGCTCGCGCCCGCTCGACCAGAAGGTCGCGATCATGGACGGCGTCCGCCGGCACGCATGGCCGTTCGTCGCCGACGGGTCCGTGCACCCGGTCGTGCACGTGCGGCTGCCGTTCGGCCGGGCGGCCGACGCCCACCGGATGCTGGAGTCCGGCGAGGCGTTCGGCAAGGTGCTGCTGGTCCCCTAGTCGAGCAGGCCCGCCGCGAGGGCAGGCACGATCACCGGGGTGAGCGGGAGCCGCGGGACCAGCGTCGCCTGGACCGCGTGGTAGAGGTCGGCCTTGCCGGCCCAGACGGTCCGCGACACCTCGTTGTCGGTGCCGAGCTCGTGCCACCACGACCCGCCGACCCGGTCCAGGTGGTGCGCGCCGATGTACTCCCACCACTGCGTGTACGCGTCGTCGAACCGCTGCTCGCCGGTGGCGGCGTGCAGCGCCGCGGCGGCGGCCACCCCCTCGGCGGCCACCCAGTGCATCCGCTCGCGCACGACGGGCGCGCCGGACCAGTCGACCGTGTAGACGAACCCGGGGGCGCCGTCGACGTCCCAGCCCTCGCGCACGGCCGCGTCGAAGAGCGCGATCGCGTCCTCGAGCATCCAGGCGGGGGCGACGTCGCCGCGGGCGGTGATCGCGGCGCGCGCGTGCAGGGTCAGTCGCGCCCACTCCAGCCAGTGGCCGATCGTCGCGCCGTAGGGGCGGAACGGGTGCGCCGGCGTGTCCACGTTGTACTCGAGGTCGGGCACCCAGTCGGCGTCGAAGTGCTCCGGGATCCGCCACTGGTTGCCGGCGGCCAACCCGTGCACGACGCGCTCGACGATCCGCAGCGCCCGGTCCAGCCAGACGCGCTGCCCGGTGACGTCGGCGGCCGCGAGGTAGGCCTCGACGGTGTGCATGTTGGCGTTGACGCCGCGGTAGCCGTCGAGGGTGCCGAACGCCCGGTCCCACTGCTCGACGACCATGCCGGCCTCGTCGTCCCAGAACCGCTGCTCGGAGACGGCGAGCGCCTCGTCGAGCAGCGCGCGGGCGCCCGGACGGCCCGCGGCGGTGGCGCTGGAGGCCGCCAGGACGACGAACGCGTGCGGGTACGCGGCCTTGTCGGTGTCCCGCGGGGTGCCGTCGCGCTCGACCTCGGCGAACCAGCCGCCGTGCTCGTCGTCGTGGAAGGCGCCGGTCAGCGCGGCGAGGCCGTGGTCGACGATCGCCGCCGACCCCGGGCGGCCCAGCAGGTGCCCGATCGCGTACACGTGGGTCATGCGGCACGCGATCCAGAGCTCGAGCGGGCCGTCGACCGCGGCACCGGCCTCGTCCTGGCGGGCGAACCCGCCGGGGACCACCGAGGCCCGTCCGAAGTCGAGGAGCCGGTCGGTCTCGTCCTCGAGCCACCGGGCATGGGCAGGTGTGGTGAGCCAGGCCATGGCGCACACCCTAGCGAGCAGGAAGCGCCGCCCGATCGCTGCGCTCGGGACCGGAGTCGGTGAGAATGCCCTGGTGACCGACAACGACCCGCAGGACGCCGCCCCGACCGACGAGAAGCCGCGCGTGGTGGTGATCGACCCCGAGAGCGACACCGCCGACGACGAACCCGAGGACATCGTGTCGCTGGTCGGCCAGCCCGCGAAGGTCATGCGCATCGGCACGATGATCAAGCAGCTGCTCGACGAGGTGCGCAGTGCACCGCTCGACGACGCCGCCCGCGCCCGCCTCGCCGAGATCCACGAGCGGTCCCTGCACGAGCTGGAGGAGGGCCTCTCCCCCGAGCTCGTCGCGGAGCTGCACCGGATCACGCTGCCGTTCGTCGAGGACCAGGCGCCGTCCGACGCCGAGCTCCGGATCGCCCAGGCGCAGCTGGTGGGGTGGCTCGAGGGCCTCTTCCACGGGATCCAGACCGCGCTCGTGGCGCAGCAGGTGGCCGCGCAGAACCAGCTGACCGGCATGCGGCGCCAGCTGCCCTCCGGTCCGGTGCCCGGCCTGGATGCTCCAGCGACCGAGGCCACCGGCCGGAACCCCTCCACCGGGCAGTACCTCTAGGCCGGCGGCGGTGCCTCGTCCGTCGGCGGCTCCTCGCGGTCGAGCCCGGTGAGCACGATCGCGCCCGAGACCAGCAGCAGGCCGACCACCTCGAGCCCGTGCGGCACCTGCTGGAGCATCACGGCCCCGATCACCGCGGCCGTCGCCGGGAGCATCGCCAGCAGCACGGCGAACGTCGCGGCCCGGACGCGCCGCAGGACCAGCTGCTCGAGCGCGTAGGGGATCACCGACGAGCACACCGCGATCCCGACGACGAGCGCCGCCAGCTGCGGGTCGCGCAGCACGGGACCGGCGCCCCAGGCCAGGAAGGGTGCGAGCACCACCGCACCCGCCGCCATCGCCACCGACAGCCCGGTGATCCCGCCGGTCGCCGCCCGGGCCACCCGCCGACCGAGCAGGATGTACGCCGCCCAGCAGGCGGCTGCGACGGAGATCGCGACGAGCCCGATCACCGCATCCGGCCCGGTGTCCAGGCTGACCCCGGCGAGCAGGACGACGCCGATCGCGGCGATCGCGATGCCCACCCGGTCCCGCCAGCCGCGGCCCGTGAAGGCGGCGACCGCCACCGGCCCGAGGAACTCGATCGACACCGCGGTGCCCAGGGGCAGGTGGTCGATGGCGATGTAGAACGCCACGTTCATGACGCCCAGGACGACGCCGAACACCACCGCGGTGCGCAGGTCCTGCCGGGTGAACCGGGACCGCCACGGGCGTCGCCAGAGGACCAGCACGACGGCGGCGACCGCGATGCGCAGCCACGCCACCGTGGCCGCGGCGACGGTGCCGAAGATGCCGACGGCGAGCGCGGCGCCGAGGTACTGCGTCAGCCCCGAGAGGATGAAGAGCAGGGGCGCGGGCACCGCCTCAATCTAGGCGGTGCCCGACGCCCTCAGCCCTTGACCGACCCCGCGAGCAACCCGCGCACGAAGTACCGCTGCAGCGACAGGAACACGACCAGCGGCACGACGAGGGCGATGAACGCGCCCGCCGACAGCAGCTGCCACTGCGACCCGCGCGTACCGCTCAGCTCCGCGAGACGCACGGTCAGGGGCGCCACGTCGGTGGTCCCGCCGGCGAACGTCAGCGCGACCAGCAGGTCGTTCCACACCCACAGGAACTGGAAGATCGCGAACGACGCGATCGCGGGCGTGAGCAGCGGCATGAGCACCTGGAAGAAGATCTTCACGTGCCCGGCGCCGTCCATCCGCGCGGCCTCGACCAGCGACGGCGGGATGTCCTTCATGAAGTTGTGCAGGATGTAGATGGCCAGCGGCAGCGCGAAGATCGAGTGCGACAGCCAGATCACCCAGAACGACCCGGCGATCCCCCAGTCCACGTACTGCGAGAGCAGCGGGATGAGCGTGACCTGGATGGGCACCACCTGGAGCGCGAACACCGCGACGAACAGGATGTTGCGGCCCTTGAAGTCGATCCACGCGAACGCGTAGGCCGCCAGCAGCGCGAGCGCGATGGGGATGATCACGGCCGGCAGGGTGATGACGATCGAGTTCACGAAGTAGGTGGCCAGGCTGGTCGACGACCCGAACAGGGCTTCCTGGTAGTTCTCCAGGGTGAGCTCGAAGTTCCACGGCAGGGTCCACCAGCCGGACGTCCGGATCTCCGACCGCGGCCGGAAGGACGTGATCAGCAGGCCGAACGTGGGCACGGTCCACACGATCGCGATGAGGATCGCGACGAGTGACGTCCACGGCGAGCTCAGCTTGCCCTTGACGGCGGCCGCGCGGGAATCCGCGCGGGACATCCGCGTGGGCTTGCGGGTGGTGTCGACCTCCTCCGGGTCGACGAGCGTGGCGGGGGGCAGCGGGGCGGACGCGGCGGTCATCGGATCTCCTCCGAGAGGCGGAGCTGCCGGACGTTGTAGACGATGATCGGGATCACCAGGACGAAGAGGATGACCGCGAGCGCGGCACCCAGTCCGGCCTGCTGCGCGCGGAAGCTCTGCGTGTAGAACTCGTAGGCCACGACGGACGTGTTGAAGTTGCCGCCGGTCATGGTCCGGACGATGTCGAAGACCTTGAGCGTGCCCATGGCGATCGTCGTGATCACGACGACGAGCGCGGGACGGATGCTCGGCACGGTGATGAACCGGAACATCCCGATCCCGTGCAGCCCGTCGAGCCGGGCCGCCTCGGTGATGTCGTCGGGGATCGCCTTGATGGCCGCGGACAGCACCGTCATCGCGAAGCCGGCCTGGATCCAGATCATCACCGCGATGAGGAAGAACGTGTTCCACGGCTGGTTGAGCAGGAACTGGTACGGCTCCAGCCCCAGCCACACCAGGATCTGGTTGGCCAGGCCGATCTGCTGGATGTTGCCCTGGTTCGGCTTGTACTCGTAGACGAACTTCCAGATGATGCTGGCGCCCACGAGCGAGATCGACATGGGCAGGAAGATCAGGGTCTTGGCCAGCGACTCGTAGCGCGTCCGGTCGACGAGCACCGCGTAGATCAGCCCGATCGCCGTCGCGAGGATCGGCACCAGGATCACCCAGAGCATCGTGTTGCGGAGCACGGTCTGGAACTGGTCCTGCGTGAACGCGGTGACGTAGTTGTCGAGGCCGACGAAGTTCTTGCTCTTCGCGTCGTACAGCGACAGCTTGATCGTGTTCAGCCCGGGGTACACCAGGCCGAAGACCACGAAGATCAGCGTGGGCCCGAGGAACCCGGTGACGACCACCCAGGTCGGGACCTTCTTCAGCTTGTCGATCCCGAAGAGGATCGCCCCCATGATGCCGACGAACAACAGGATCGCGATGATCATCAACGCGAACTTGTGTCCCACGGAGTCGGCTTCGATGAACCAGTCCATTCCTCACCCTTTCCCTCGTCGTCGAGGTGGCGCGTTCCGGACGATACGCCCGGAACGCCCGGATGGGGGCCGCCGAGCCGACGACCCCCACCCCGCCTGCGTCAGCCGGTCAGGACGCCGGCCAGGCCGCCTCGATGTTGTCGAGGGTCTCGGCGTCGGACTGGTTCTCCGCGATCCACGCGGTCATCTGCTTCCAGAACGCGTCGGCGCCGACGGCACCGGGCATCTGGTCGGACCCGTCGAACCGGAAGGTGTAGCTGTCGTCGGTCAGCAGGTCGAACGACAGCTTGTCGATCGGCGACTGCAGCAGCTCCGGGTCGAGGCCGCTGTTGGCGCTCAGCCAGCCCTGGCCGGTGGCTGCGGCCTTGGCGTTGGCCCACTCCGGGCTGGACAGGTACGCCTGGAACGCCTGGACCTCGGGACGGTCCGCGAAGGCCGTCACGAACTCGCCACCGCCGAGCAGCGGCTTGTCGTCGGCCGACTCACCGGGCAGGTAGAAGGCGTAGACGTCGCCGTCCTCGGCGACCGTCAGGCCCTCGTCCCAGTTGGCCTGGTAGAAGTTGGCCGCGCGGTGCAGGAAGCACGTCTGGTCCGGGATGCCGTTCGCCGACTCGTTCCACGGGGCCGTGGCGATGGACTGGACGTCGCCCAGGCCGCCGTTCACGTAGTCCGGGTTCTTCAGGATGCCGCCGACGGCCTCGAGGGCGGTCAGGACCTGCGGGTCGTTGAACGGGATCTCGTGGGTGACCCACTGGTCGTAGACCTCGGGGCCGGCCGTGCGGAGCAGCACGTCCTCCAGCCAGTCGGTGGCCGGCCAGCCGGTGGCGTCACCGGACTCGATGCCTGCGCACCACGGCTTGGCGTCGGGGAAGTCCGCCGCGATCGTGTCGGTGAGGGCAAGGAGGTCGTCCCACGTGGTGGGGATCTCGTAGCCGTTCTCCTCGAACGCGGCCGGGGAGTACCAGACGAACGACTTCACGTTGGCGCCCAGCGGCGTCGCGTAGAGAGTGCCGTCGACCGTGCCGTAGTTGACCCAGCCCTCGGTGTAGTACTCGTTCGCGTTGTCGATGACCGCCTGCGGTGCGGCGACGACCGTGTCCGGGTAGTCGGCGACGATCGACGCCAGGAAGCCGGGCTGCGGGATGTACGCGATGTCCGGCGGGTTGCCGGCCTGCAGACGGACGGGCAGCTGCGCCTCGAACTCACGCGACCCCTCGTACTCGATGGTCGCGCCCGTGCACTCCTCGAAGGGGATGTACGAGTCGGTCTGCTGGACCGACTCCGGGTCGACGATCGACGTGTACACGCTGATCGTCTTGCCCTCGAGGTCGCCGTACTGCTCGAACGCCGCACAGTCGGTCGAGCCGGAGGCGTCGTCGCCCCCACCGCCACCGTCGTCATCGCTCGAGCACGCTGTGAGAACCAGCGCGAGACTCGCCCCCGCCGCTGCCGCTGCCAGGTAGCTGCGGCGCCTGCGTGTGCCGTTCATGAGACCTCCACGTCGTCATGCTCCGGTATGGCGCCGGCGGTTCCCCGGCGCCCTTGCAAGCGATGCAAGCCTTTACGCAAAGCAGACGCAACCGTTGGGACCGGGCAATACGGTCACGATTGAGTCACAGGTCGACCTCGATGCAGGTGGACGACGGAAATCGTGCGGAAACACCCTCGGAACGCACGAGATCGTCAGCCGCGTGGACGGTCCACGGGGACGTCAGACGAGCAGGCTGCGCAGGACCGCGAGGGCGCCGTCGTCGTCGATGGTGCCGGTGACCTCGTCGGCGGCCGCGCGGACCGCCTCGGGCGCGTGGCCCATGGCGACCCCGCGGGCCGCCCAGCGCAGCATCTGCACGTCGTTGCCGCCGTCGCCGATCGCGACGGTCGCGTGCGGCTGCACGCCGAGGTGCTGGCGCACCTCCTCGAGCGCGCTCGCCTTGGACACCCCGCCCGGGGTGAGGTCCAGCCACGCGGACCACCCGACGGCGTACTCGACCTCGTGCAGGCCGACGCGCTCGACGAGCTCGTGGAACTCCTCGGGCGTGCCCTGCGGGTTGCGGATGACCACGCGGGTGGCGGGCGTCGCGGTCAGCTCCTCCCAGGACACCACCTCGAGGTCGCCGGACAGCTCGCCGTCCGGGAAGTCGGCGGAGACCCGGAAGCCCAGGCCGAGGTCCTCGACGGCGAACAGCGCGTCGGGCAGCTCCATCGCGATGGCCCGCAGCGCGGGGCCCGGGTCGAACGTGACCACCCGGACGATCTCGTAGCCGTTCTCCGCGGCGGGGTCGAGGCGGGCGGTGACCGCGCCGTTCGAGCAGACGACCCACCCCTCGGTGAGCCCGAGCTCCTGGGCCACCGGCGCGGCGGAGTGCACCCCGCGGCCGGTCGCCAGGACCACGTGCAGGCCCGAGTCGCGGACCTGCAGGACCGCCTCGCGCACCTCGTCGGAGATCGTGCCGTCGTAGGACATGAGGGTCCCGTCGACGTCGAGCGCCACGAGGCGGCAGCGGGTCATCGCACCGGCTCCAGCACCTCGAGGCCGCCCAGGTACGGGCGCAGCCCTTCCGGGACGCGCACCGATCCGTCGGCCTGCTGGTGGTTCTCCAGGAGCGCGACGATCCAGCGGGTGGTGGCCAGCGTGCCGTTGAGCGTGGCCACCGGGCGCATCGACCCGTCGGCCGTGCGCTCGCGGATGCCGAGGCGACGGGCCTGGAACGTGGTGCAGTTCGAGGTGGACGTGAGCTCGAGGTACCGCTCCTGGCTGGGCAGCCACGCCTCGCAGTCGAACTTGCGGGCGGCGCTCGAGCCCAGGTCCCCGGCGGCGGTGTCGATCACGCGGTACGGCAGCTCCGCGAGCGCGAGCATCTCCTCCTCCCAGGCGAGGATGCGGCGGTGCTCGTCGAAGGCGTCCTCGATCGTCGTGTAGGTGAAGGCCTCGACCTTGTGGAACTGGTGGACGCGGATGATCCCCCGGGTGTCCTTGCCGTACGAGCCGGCCTCGCGCCGGTAGCAGGCCGACCAGCCGGCGTACCGCTTGGGGCCCTTCGACAGGTCGAGGATCTCGCCCGAGTGGTAGCCCGCGAGCGCCACCTCGCTGGTGCCGACGAGGTACAGGTCGTCGGCCGGCAGGTGGTAGATCTCGTCCGCGTGGGCACCGAGGAAGCCCGTGCCGGCCATGATCTCCGGCTTGACCAGCGTCGGCGTGATGACCGGCGTGAACCCGGCGCTCAGGGCCTTGTCGACCGCGGCGTTCAGGAGCGCGAGCTCGAGGCGCGCGCCGATGCCGGTCAGGTAGTAGAACCGCGCGCCGGACACCTTGGCCCCGCGCTCGGTGTCGATGGCCGCGAGGC
This sequence comes from Cellulomonas sp. Root137, assembly GCF_001426725.1. Lineage (NCBI taxonomy): Bacteria > Bacillati > Actinomycetota > Actinomycetes > Micrococcales > Cellulomonadaceae > Cellulomonas > Cellulomonas sp. Root137. Next base: position 332,788 of record NZ_LMFG01000001.1, read on the forward strand.
CCTCGCCCAGCTCGAGGTGGTCCTTGACGGGGAAGTCGAAGTCGCGCGTCTCGCCGACGTACTTGAGGACCACGTAGTCGTCCTCGCCACCGGCGGGCACGCCCTCCTCGACGACGTTCGAGATCCGGCGGCTCAGCTCGGTGGCGCGCGTCTCGGCGGCGTCCGCGTCGGACTGCAGCCCCTTGACCTGCTCGGCCAGGTGCTTGGCACGGGTCAGCAGCGCCTTCTTCTCCTCGCCCTGCGCCTGCGCCACCAGCTTGCCCAGGGACTTCTGCTCGGCCCGCAGCGTCTCGAACTCGGTCAGCGCGGACCGCCGGAGCGCGTCGGCGCCCAGCACCTCGTCGACGAGGTGAGGGTCGTCGCCGCGCGCCACCTGGCTGGCCCGGACAAGGTCGGGATCCTCCCGCAGGAGCCGCAGATCGATCACCCAAGAACCCTACAGACCCGCGGGTGACCACCCGAACCGGGAGGACGTGGCCTGGTGGGCCGTAGATTCTGCCCATGACGTGGGAGGCGTGGGTGGCCGTGTGCGCGGCCGTCGCCGCGCTGTCCGCGCTCCTGCTGGTGCTCGTCCTGTGGTTGCGGCAGCGCGAGCTGCGTCGCCGGATCGAGTCGCCGCGGTCCGGGGCGAACGAGCGCGCGCTGCGGCTGGCACGGGACGTGGACGAGACAGGGCAGCAGGTCGCGTTCGTCGCCAACCCCTCCAAGCAGGACGTCCCTGCGCTCCGGGCGGCGGTGCAGCGCGCGTGCGAGGAGCAGGGGCTGCCGGCGCCGCTGTGGTTCGAGACGACGATCGCCGACCCCGGCGTCGGCCAGGCGCGCAAGGCGATCGCGGAGGGCGCCGACGTCGTCGTCGCGATGGGCGGGGACGGCACGGTCCGGGCGGTGGCCGAGGGGCTCGTCGGCACCGGGGTGCCCATGGGGCTGATGCCGCTGGGCACGGGGAACCTGCTGGCCCGCAACCTCGACCTGCCGCTCAGCGACCCGCTGGCCGCCATGCGGATCGCGCTCGAGGGACGGGACCGCACCATCGACGTCGGCTGGCTGCGGGTGCACCGGTGGGAGTCCGAGTCCGAGGACGACGACGACCCGGCGGACGAGGTCGACCTGCCGCGCGACCACATCTTCCTCGTGATCGCCGGCCTCGGGTTCGACGCCGCGATGGTGGCGGACACCGACGAGCACCTCAAGGCCCGGGTCGGCTGGATCGCCTACTTCGTCTCCGGCATGCGGCACCTGCACGGCCGCCGCACCCGCGTGCACGTCCGGCTCGACGACCAGCCGATGACGTCCACCCGGCTGCGCAGCCTGCTCATCGGCAACTGCGGCAAGCTGCCCGGCGGCATCACGCTCCTGCCCGACGCGCTGGTCGACGACGGGTGGCTGGACGTCGCGGCGATCGACACGCGCGGCGGGATCGCCGGGTGGGCGCAGCTGTTCGGCGAGGTGGTGCTGCAGGGCGCCGGTGTGCGCAACGACCTGCCGGCCAAGATCGGCCGCATCGACCACACCCGCGCGCAGGAGGTCCGCGTGGTGGTGCAGGGCGGCGAGCACGTGCAGGTGGACGGCGACATCGTGGGCCGGGTGACCGAGCTGTCCGCTCGGGTGGACCACGCGGCGCTCGTGGTGCGGGTCGCCGCGACCTGATCCGGACGTCGACGGGCAACCCGGTCATCCACCCCCGCGGTGCTGGTCCCGACCGCTACGATCCCCGGCGAACGAGGCCGCGACGGCGCGGCTCGCACCGGAAGGACCCCCGTGACCACCACCCTGCGCGCCGCCCTGTCGGCGGTCCTGCTGGCCGGCTTCTACGTCGTCGCGCTCGCGATCATCGTCGGCATGGGGGCCCTCAGCTGGTGGGCGTTCCAGTCCGACGCGGAGGCGGCCGCCGCCAAGCTCGGCTTCTTCACCGCGGCCATCGCCGTCGGCGTCGTCGTGGCGCTGTGGAAGGTCGCGCGGGCGCGCCCGGAGCCCGACGCGGGCCCGACGCTGACGCCCGCCGACGCGCCCGCGCTCTGGGAGACCGTCCGCGAGCTCGCCGCCGAGGCCGGCACCCGCGCACCCGACGACATCCGCCTCCTCCCGGACGTCAACGCGGCCGTCTCCGAGGACACCCGCCTGCTCGGTCTGGTCGGCGGCACCCGCCACCTCTACCTCGGGGTCCCGCTGCTGCAGACGCTCGACGTGGGCCAGCTCCGGTCGGTACTCGCGCACGAGCTCGGCCACTACTCCCACAGCCACACCCGCCTCGGTCCGCTGACGTACCGCGGCGGGCAGGCGATCGTCGCCACGCTCGAGCAGCTGTCCGGCAACGTGGTCGGCTGGTTCCTGCGCCTGTACGCGCGACTCTTCTTCGTCGTGTCCGCCGCCGTGAACCGTCGTCAGGAGCTCGAGGCGGACGAGCTCTCCGTGCGGATCGCCGGGCGCGCGACCGCGCAGAGCGCGCTGCGCGAGCTGCCCGTCGCGGACGCCGCCTGGTCGTTCTACCTGCACAACTACCTCGACGACGCGTGGGAGTCGGGGTACGCACCGACCGCGCACGGCTTCTTCGGGGGCTTCGGGCAGCTGGTCACGGCGCGGACCGCCGAGCTGGCGGAGATGCGCGACGACGCGCCCCCGGCCGAGCAGTCGCGGTGGGACAGCCACCCGTCCATCGCCGTCCGCGTGGCGGCGATGGACCGCATGCCCGACGTGGCGGTGGGCCGGGACTCGCGTCCGGCGTGGGCCCTGATCCCCGGCTTCGAGCGGCACGCCACGGAGCTGGCCGCCCGCGTCGTCAACGTCGAGGGCCGCACGCAGCTCGACTGGGAGGAGCTGACCGCCACCTCCCTCGTGCTCTCCCGTCAGCGGACCGCCGACATCGTGTACCGCGCGGCGGCCCGGGTGGCCGGCCAGCAGCGCGCGAACCTGGGCACCGTGCTGGACGTGGTCGCCGGTGGCCGGCGCGCCGAGCTGGAGAAGGACCTCGGCACCGAGGGCGACCAGCTCGCCGACCTCGTGGAGCTGCTCGTCTCGCAGGCCGCCGTCCAGGCCGGGGTCGCGCGGTGGCAGCACTCGTGGAGCGGCCCCGCCCAGCTGGTGGACCGCGACGGCCAGGTGCTCGACCTGGCGCCGGTCGCGCGCGCCGCACTGCAGCCGGAGACCGCCGACGCCGCCCGCGCGCGGCTGGCCGAGATCGGTGTCGACGTCACGTCCACCGGCCAGGTCGCCGACTCCGCCACAGCCCACGGCGGCGAGGTGCTCGGCGGGCTGGCGAGCGTGAAGGTCGACGGCGCGAAGCACGACGTGATCGTGCTCGACATCGGCATCATCCTCGTGCCGACGCCGAAGAAGGACGAGTACGGCAAGGCGCGGATGATCTCGCTGCTGCAGTCGGGGTCGGTCGTGCAGCTCGCGTCCTACCACCGGTTCCTCGCCTACGAGCAGATCGCCACCGCGCGCATCGTGAAGCGGACCCCCCTGCAGGCCGAGCTCACCCTGCACGACGGCCGGACGGTGTCCCTCAAGGAGACGTGGACGGGCGAGACGCTCGACAAGGAGAGCTCGCTGCGGCTCCTCGAGCGCCTGCTCGCGTACGAGCCCGAGGGCGCGCAGCCCTGACCCTCAGGTGGACGAGCCGCCCCGGAGCGCCTGCAGCCACGCGCGAGCGCCGACGAAGTCGGTGTCCGCGGTGCCCACGTGCACGGTCGGCTCGACCGCGTCGGCCCGCGGGTAGGAGCCGAGGAACCGCACGAACGGGCAGCGACGGCGCAGGCCCATGACGGCCTCACCGACGCGCTCGTCGGTGATGTGGCCCTCGGCGTCGAGGGAGAACGAGTAGCGGCCGAGGGCGTCCCCGATGGGGCGGGACTCGATCCGGGACAGGTTCACGCCCCGGACCGCGAACTGCTCGAGCATGGCGAGCAGCGCGCCCGCCTCGTTGTCGGGCAGGTGCACGACCAGGGTCGTCTTGTCCGCGCCGGTGGGCGGCGGCACGTGGCCGGGGTGCCCGACCACGACGAACCGGGTCTGCGCCGAGACGTTGTCGGCGATGTGCTCGGCCAGCGGGACCAGGCCGTACGAGTCGACCGCAGCAGGCGGCACCAGCGCGGCGTCGAAGCCCAGCTCGGCCCCACCCGCCGCGATGAGCGCCGCGGGAGCCGTGTTGGACGTCGCCGGCACGTGCACCACGGACGGCAGGTGGTGCGCCAGCCAGCGTCGGCACTGCACCCACGCGTGCGGGTGCGCGGAGATCCGCCGCACGTCCGCGAGCCGGACCCCGGGCGCCGCGGCCAGCGTGAACTGCACCGGCACGAGCATCTCGCGCAGGATCACCAGGGGATCGCCCGCGGCCAGGCTGTCGAGCGTGGCCGTGACCCCGCCCTCGACGGTGCTCTCGATGGCCACCACGGCGAAGTCGGCCTCGCCCGTGCGGACGGCGTCGATGGCCGACGCCACGTCGGACACCGGGAGGTCGACGCACTCGCCCGCGGGCGCGACCTGGCGCAGCGCGGCCTCGGTGAACGTGCCGGCCGGACCCAGGTAGGCGTACCGCGGTAGGCCCTCGGACATGGCGTCCCTCCCGTGCAGATGATGTGCACGCTGCACGGATACCCCGCAGCGCCGCCGGGGTCGAGGGTAGTGCGCCCGTAGGCTGGAACGGTGCTGACCCCTGCCCGCCCGCGCGCGTCCCTGCTTCGCGGCGCGGTGCTCTCCCTGGTGCTGAGCCTGGCGGGCATCCTCCTGGCGACCCCCGCCCAGGCGGCAGACGAGCCTCCGGTCCTCCTCGTCGGCATGACCGGGGTGCGCTGGGACGACGTCACCACCCTGACCACCCCAGCCCTGTGGAGCATGTCCCGGGAGGGCTCGATCGGTCTGGTCGCCGCCCGGAGCGTCGCGTCCCGGTCCTGCCCCGCGGACGGCTGGCTGGCGGTCTCCACCGGGACCCGCGCGGCCGACCTGCGGGCCGACGACGGCACGTGCCGCACCCTGCGCGACCCCGGCGAGAGCGGCGAGGTGCCGGGCTGGGACGACTACGTCGCGGCGGCCGACGCCGAGTCGTACGGCGCCACCCCCGGGCTGTTCGGGGACATGCTCGCGGAGGCCGGTTCCGCCGTCACCGGGATCGGTCCCGGGGCGGCCATCGCGCTCGCGGACACCGACGGCATCCCGGTGGGCACCCACGAGACCCTCCCGACGAACTCCCTCGGCCTCACCCGCGCGGTGCGCGACGCCCTCGACGCGTCGCAGCTCGTGGTCGTCGACGCCGGCTCGCTGCGCGACCCCGGGTACGCCACGACGGCCCGGCCCAGCACCCCGCAGCCCACCGAGACCGCGCCGGGGGACGTCCTCGAGGAGCCGACCCCGCCCGAGGTGTCCACGCCCGACGCGATCACCGAGCCGTCCCGGGCGCTCCAGGCGCAGGTCATCGACGCCCGGATCGGCGCCGCCATCGCCGGCGCCCAGCGCTCCGGTGCGACCGTGCTCGTGGTCTCGCTCGCCGACTCCGGGCGCACCGCGCTCCAGCTCGCCGCCGCCACCGGGCTCGCGCCGAACGGTGAGGAGTACGCCGACAGCCTGCTGACCTCGGGCTCCACGCGGCAGGCGGGCGTGCTGCAGACCGTCGACGTGACGCCGACCCTGCTGGCGGGGATCGGGCTGGACAACAGCGCCGCGGCCCTCAGCGGAGCGGAGATCCTGCCCGGCCCGCCGACGTCCGCGGCGACCGCCCGCGTCGCGCACCTGCTGGACGTCCAGCGCCACGCCACCATGGTCACGCGGGTGAGCGGTGCCTTCTCGACCCGGCTGGTGCTCATCCAGGCGGTCCTGTTCATCGCCGCCGCGATCATCCTCACGCGCACCGGCCGTTCCGACCGCCCGCCCCTGCGTCCCGCGCTGCGCGTGCTGCAGGTCTCCGCGCTCGCCCTGGCCGCCGCGCCGGTGGCCTCCTTCCTCACCAACACCGTCCCGTGGTGGCGCTCGAGCATGCCGGTCACCGCGTTCTGGTGGGTGCTGCTCGGCTGGATCGCCGTCATCACGGTCCTCGCCCTGGTGGGACCGTGGCGGCGCAACCTGCTAGGCCCCGCGGGGCTCGTCGCGGGTGTGACCGTGGCCGTGCTGGTGGTCGACGCCTGCACCGGCTCCACGCTGGTGATCGACTCCCCGATGGGCGCCCACCGGATCCTCGCGGCCCGGTTCTACGGGATGAGCAACCAGGCGTTCGCGCTCCTGACGGCGGCCGGCCTGCTGCTCGCCGTCGCCATCGCCGACCCGCTCCTGCGGCGCGGCCGGAGGGGGCTCGCGACCGCCGTCGTCGCCGGGCTCGGCCTGCTGCTCGTGGTCGTCGACGGCGCCCCGGGTCTGGGCAGCGACTTCGGCGGCCCGCCCGCCCTGATCCTCGCGTTCGCGATGCTGACCATCGTGGTGAGCGGCCGGAAGGTCAGCTGGAGGTGGATCGGGCTGATCGCGCTGGTCGGCGTCGTGGTGGTCGGCGGGTTCGCGGTCCTCGACTGGATGCGTCCGGCAGCCGACCGCACGCACCTCGGCCGGTTCTTCGCCACCGTGCTCGACGGCGGGCTGTGGGACGTCGTCGGGCGGAAGATCGCCGTGAACCTGCGCGTGCTGACGTCCTGGCGGTACCTCGTCACCGCGATCGGAGGCATCGCGCTCACGTGGCTCGTCGTCGTGGGCGGCCGGCCGCGGCGCGGCGAGCTGATGGGCACCGGCAGCCCCCTGGCCGGGCTGACCCGCGCGGTTCCCCTGCTCCGGCCGGCGTTCGCGGCGATCGCCGCTGCGCTGACGGTCGGCTTCCTCATGAACGACTCGGGCATCGTCGTGCCGGCGACGGGCATCGCGGTCGCGGTCCCGTGCCTGGTCGCGGCGGCCGCGCAGTGGCGGCTCGGGGCACCGGACGGGGAGCTGGCCCCCGCGGAGCCCGCGAAGGAACCCGCGCGCGCCGACTAGCGGTGCGTCTGCGGCGGCTTCTGGGCGGGCGCGACGCTGCGCTTCACGGCCCCGGCGGCGCGGCGCACCCGGCGCGCGTTGACCGCCAGCTGCACGTCCCGGTACTGCGCCGCACGGTGCAGCTGACCCTTCAGGTCGGACCCGGACGGCCGGTGCCTCAGGTCGCAGGGCACCTCGACCACGCGGAACCCGCGACGCAGCAGGTCGATGGTCATGCCGGTCTCGACGCCCCAGCCGTGGGCCAGCGGGGTGGCGGCCTCGAACGCCGCGCGCGTCAGGCAGCGCATGCCCGAGAGCGGCTGCGTCGGGGTCCAGCCGGTCATCGAGGCGATGGCGCGGCGGGCGGCGCCGACGACGATGCCGCGGCCTCCGGCACCGGGCTGCGGCGGGATCAGGGCGATGGAGAGGTCGGCGTGGCCCTCGAACACCGGCGGCACCAGCGGGGCGGTGTTGACCGCGGTCTCCCCCAGGTCGCCGTCGATGAACAGCAGGATGCGGGGCTGGCGGTCGGGGGCGTCGCGCATGGCGACGACGGCGGCACCGGTCTCCATGGCCGCAGCCTTGCCGCGGTTGTGCGAGTGCCGGACCACCACCGCACCGGCCTCGCGGGCCACGTGCTGGGTGTCGTCCTCCGAGCCGTCGTCGACCACCAGCACCAGGTCCACGTGCGGGATCGCGCGCGCCGAGCGGACCGTGGCCGCGATCCGCCGGGACTCGTCCTTCGCGGGGATGATCACGGCGACGCGCTGGCGGGCCTTGTGGACGGCCGCCTTCCGCTCGTCGACGGCTGCCTTGCGGGCCGCCGCGGGCGAGTCCGGCACCGGCGCGGCCACCCCGTCGGCGGTGGGGTCCGCAGGGGCCGTCGTCGCCTGGTCGTCGGCGGCCTTGCCGCCCGTGCGCGTCACGTCCGCCACCCTATCTATCTGAGCGGAGCCTGCCGGTCAGCGCAGGGTGACCTGACGGGCCACCAGCCCGGCGCGGGCACGGCGCTCGTTGGCGTCGAGCGCCGTGGTGTCGGCGAGCGCGGCCTCGAACGCCGGCACGAAGTCGGCCAGCGGCTTCTCGATGTCCTCGGCCTCCGACCCCTTGGCCAGCTCCCACACCGGGACGACCAGGCCGGCCGAGCGGAAGTAGCCGACGAACTTGGCGCCCTCGAACCCGGACGCGCGCTTGGCGTGCAGGCGCGCCAGCCCGTCGAGCACCACCTGCTCCTCGTGCGGCTGCGCCCAGCGCAGGAACTCGCGCGCGCCCATGCGGCACCAGTAGGCGGCGTCGGCCGCCTCGAGCTTGACCGTGTCGATGATGCCGCCGTCGGCCTCCTCGATCGCGGCCTGCAGGTCCGGGGTGCGCTCGGTGTCCGGGGCCAGCCAGTACGCGAACGAGTCCTGGACGGTGACCTCGAACGGCACGCTCAGGTCGAGCACGTCCTGCAGGCGCGGGCCCGGCTCAGGCAGCCCGATGGTCTCGACCGCGGTGCCGGCCTCGACCTCGATGGCCTCGAGCAGCGCGTGCGCCAGGTCGCGGCTGACGTCGTTGGAGCTGCTGGTGGTCTGCAGCGCCAGCAGGATCACGCCGTCGGCGCGGTGCAGGGCGGGCCAGCTCGTCGGGAGCACCGTGGTGACCAGCACGTCGCGGGAGCCGTGCTCCTTGGTGGTGCGGGCGGTCGCGGTCGCCGCCGGGACGAGCTCCTTGAGCGCCACCCAGTCGGGCTCAGCGGGGAGCCCCTCGAACGGGCGCAGCACGAAGTCGGACGAGTTCTTGGCCATGGCGGAAAGGCTACCGGTCGGTGCGGGCAGGGGTGTGCGGGACCTCGGGGCGTAGGGGAGGATCAGGGACATGGACCCGCGCGCCGGAACACCTGCCCAGCCGTCCGACCTCGTCGACCTGGACGCCCTGACCGGCGCCTACTACGACCGTGAACCCGACCTGGACGACCCCGCGCAGCGCGTGGTGTTCGGCACCAGCGGCCACCGGGGATCGGCCCTGGACTCGGCGTTCAACGAGGCCCACATCGTCGCGATCACCGCAGCGATCGTGGAGTACCGCCGGTCGCAGGGCACCGACGGTCCCCTGTTCATCGGCCGCGACACGCACGCGCTGTCCGACCCCGCCTGGCGCTCGGCGCTCGAGGTCCTGGCGGCGGCGGACGTCGAGGTGCACGTGGACGCGCGCGACTCGTGGACCCCCACGCCGGGCGTCTCGCACGCGATCCTGCGGCACAACGGCGCCGGCAGCTCCGAGGGCGTCCGCACGCAGGGACCCGGCCTGGCGGACGGCATCGTCGTGACGCCGTCGCACAACCCGCCGCGCGACGGGGGCTTCAAGTACAACCCGCCGGACGGGGGCCCCGCAGGCTCGGAGGCCACCGGCTGGATCGCCGACCGCGCCAACGCGATCCTCGCGTCCGGCTGGAAGTCGGTCCCGCGCGTGAGCGCCGAGGCGGCCCTGGCGGCGGACACGACGCTCAAGCACGACTACCTGTCCGCCTACGTGGCGGACCTCGCCAACGTCATCGACGTCGACGCCATCCGCTCGGCCGGCGTGCGCATCGGCGCGGACCCGCTGGGCGGCGCGTCCGTCGAGTACTGGGGCGAGATCGGCGAGTACTACGGGCTCAACCTCACCGTGGTGAACCCGACGGTCGACCCGCAGTGGGGGTTCATGACACTCGACTGGGACGGCAAGATCCGGATGGACTGCTCGTCGCCGTACGCGATGGCCTCGCTGGTCAGCCGCATGGCAGGGGACCCGGCGCCGTTCGACATCGCGACCGGCAACGACGCCGACTCCGACCGGCACGGCATCGTCACGCCCGACGGGCTGATGAACCCGAACCACTACCTCGCGGTCGCCATCTCCTACCTGTACGGCGGCGCGCGCCCGGGCTGGCCGGACGGGACCGCGATCGGCAAGACGCTGGTCTCCTCCAGCCTCATCGACCGGGTGGCCGCCAAGCTGGGCCGGCGCCTGCTCGAGGTGCCGGTCGGGTTCAAGTGGTTCGTGCCCGGTCTCGTGGACGGGTCGGTCGGGTTCGGCGGCGAGGAGTCCGCGGGGGCGTCGTTCCTGCGCAAGGACGGCACCGTGTGGACCACCGACAAGGACGGGATCCTGCCGGCGCTGCTGGCCTCGGAGATCCTGGCGACCACCGGCAAGTCCCCGTCGGTGCACCACCGCGAGCTCGTCGCGGAGTTCGGGGAGAGCTGGTACGCCCGGGTCGACGCGGCGGCCACCCGCGAGGAGAAGGCGACGCTGGCCAGGCTCACCCCGGAGCAGGTCACCGCGACCACGCTCGCGGGCGAGGCGATCACCGCGCGGCTGACCGAGGCGCCCGGCAACGGCGCGTCGATCGGCGGCCTGAAGGTCACCACGGAGAACTCCTGGTTCGCCGCCCGGCCGTCCGGCACCGAGGACGTGTACAAGATCTACGCCGAGTCGTTCGTGTCCGCGGAGCACCTGGCGCAGGTGCAGGCGGAGGCGAAGGACGTGGTCTCGGCGGCGCTGGGCGCCTAGCGCGCCTCAGTGCTGGGGCGCGCGCACCAGGTCCTGGTAGTCGGGGTGCCGCGCGATCCACGCCTTCACGTAGGGGCAGAACGCCACGACGTCCCGGCCGCTGGCCCGGACCGCGTCGAGCGCGGCCTGCACGAGCGTGGACGCGATGCCCTGTCCCTCGAACGCCGGGTCCACCTCGGTGTGCGTGAACACGACCGTGGCGCCGATCGTGTCGTACACCGTGAACCCGAGGAGCTCGCCGTCGGGGGTGCGCGCCTCGAACCGGTGCTCGTCGGGGGCGTCGCTGACCTGCACGTCCGTCATGCCTTGAATGGTGAGGCACGGCGCGCCCGCGCGGTAGACCTGATGACACACTGACTGCATGCTCCAGCCGTACCGCGACGTGCTGACGCGTCCCGGGGCCCTCGCGTTCTCCGGTGCGGGTGTGCTCGCCCGGCTGCCCATGTCCATGGTCGGCATCGGCATCGTCCTCATGGTCTCCACCGTCTACGGCTCCTACGGCCTGGCCGGTCGCGTGTCCGCGGTGTACGTCGTCGCGCAGGCCCTGTGCTCCCCGCAGCTGGCCCGGCTGGTGGACCGGCACGGGCAGGGCCGCATCATGCGCCCGGCCGTGGCGATCGCGGCCGTGGGGCTCGTCGGCGTCATCATCGCGGCGTCGCAGGAGGCGCCCGAGGGGTGGCTGTACGCGGCCGCGGTGGTCACCGGCGCGGGGATCGGGTCGTTCGGGTCGCTGGTCCGGGCGCGCTGGGCCCGCGTGCTGGGTGCCGAGCCGCACCGGATGCACACCGCGTACTCGCTGGAGTCGGCGCTCGACGAGCTCGTGTTCATCGTCGGCCCCGTGCTGGCCACCGTGCTCGCCACGGGCGTCGCCCCGGCGGCCGGCCTGATCGTCCCGCTGGTCGCCATGCTCGTCGGCGGCTACTGGTTCCTCTCCCTGCGCACCACGGAGCCGCCGCCCGCCCCGGTCGGCAGCCCGCGGCCGAAGGGGTCCGTGCTGCGCAAACCGGGGATGGTCGTGCTGGCGATCGTCTTCGTCGCGATGGGCTCGATCTTCGGCGCCACCGACGTGTCCACCGTGGCGTTCGCGGAGGAGTCCGGCTCCAAGGGGTCCGCGGGGATCATCCTGGCGATCTTCGCGCTCGGGTCCCTCATCTCGGGGCTGCTCTACGGCACGCGGGTGTGGAAGCGGCCCCTGTACCTGCGGTTCGCCACCGGGATGGTCGCGCTGGCGGTCGGCGTCTGCTTCTTCTTCCTCGTGCAGTCGCTCGTCGCGCTCGCCGCGGTCATGTTCGTCGCCGGGTTCGCCATCGCGCCCACGCTCATCAACGGCAACGCGCTGGTGCAGGACCTCGTGCCGCGCGAGCGGCTGACCGAGGGGCTGACCTGGGTGGGGACGTCGCTCGGCGTCGGGGTGTCGGTCGGGTCGTCGATCGCGGGCGCACAGATCGACGCCGACGGGTCGCACGCCGGGTTCCTGGTGGTCGTCGTCTCCGCGGGGCTCGCGGTGGTGGCCACGCTCGCGGCGCTGCGCACCCTGCGCGGCGACGCCGGCGAGCACGTGCACGACTCCGTGGAGGCCGGCTCGCCCTCGTCGACCGGCGGCGCAGCGGTGGCGGCGTGCGAGGTCGCGGAATCCGTGGAGCCGGCGCGCTCGGTCGGTACCCTCGACGCGTGAACGACGCCCTGACCTCGCTCGTTGCTCCGATCGGACCGCTCTCGGACGTCGAGCGCCTCACCGGCGGGCAGTTCGCGACGACGTACCGGGTCACGCTCGCCGACGGCACCCGCGTCGTCGTGAAGACCGCGCCGGTCGGCACCGACGGGCTGCTGACCTACGAGCACGACCTGCTGCGCGCCGAGGCGCTGGTCTACGGCCTCGCCGCCGACCGGCCCGCGCTTCGCATGCCGCAGGTGCTGCACACAGACTTCTCGCGGACGCTGCTGCCGAGCGATGCGCTCGTGGTCAGCCACCTGCCGGGGGTGCCGTGGGTCGACGCGGGCTTCGGGCCGGCGTCGTCGGACCCGAGGACCGTGCGCGCGGAGCGGGAGACCGGAGCCGTGCTGGCAGCGCTGCACGCGATCGAGGGGCCGGCGTACGGCTACCCGTGCGGGCGGCAGGAGGCCACCTGGACCGAGTCGTTCACCGGCATGATCGACGAGCTCCTGGACGACGCCTCACGGTGGTCGGTGCCCGTACCGGCGGCCGAGGTCCGTGCGGCGCTCGAGGCGCACCCGCACGTGCTCGACGACGTCCGCCGTCCGGCGCTGGTGCACACCGACCTCTGGGCCGGGAACGTGTTCGTCGACACGGGCACCGGTGAGGTCGTCGGGATCATCGACCCCGAGCGCGCGTTCTGGGGCGACCCGCTGGCCGACCTGGTGGGCGTCGACCCCATGGGCCGCGAGCCCGGGACGCCCGCGCTGCTCGAGGGCTACGGTCCGCTGGACGTCGACAGCCCGTCCGCCCGGACCCGTCTGGACCTGTACCGGATGCGATTGTGCCTGGTGATGATGATCGAGATCACGCCGCGGAAGTTCGAGGGCGACTGGGTGGAGCCGCACCGCGCGGCGGTCACGGCGAACCTGCACGCGGCGCTCGCGTCCCTCGGCTGACCGGGTGACGTCAGGCTCGACGCCGACGTGGGCGCACCCGCGTGTAGGTGAGGATGGGCGGATGCTCCCGCTGTGCCTCTCCCGTCCTGCCCGCGGTGCCGCCGTCGCCCTCGCGATCGTGGTCCTCGCCGGCTGCTCCGCGGACGGCGGCGGCGGCCCGGCGGCGTCCCCGTCGACCTCCTCGACCCCGACGCCCGCGCCGCTGACGTTCGAGGAGGCGACGACCGCGCTCACCGAGACGCTCCTGCCCACCGCGACAGTCCAGCGCTGCGACGAGTACGAGCCGGGCTCCCCCGAGGCGCAGGAGTACCTCGACCAGCTCGCTGCGGAGATGGCCGCCACGGAGGCCGAGGAGGCCGCCGCGCCGAGCCCGACCCTGCCCCAGTGCGGCAGCCCGACGCTCGGCGACCTGCGGGCCGCGTCCGTCGCCGGCCACGCCTTCGCCGTGGGTGACCCGGTCGCGCTGCCCGTCGCCGGCGGCGCTGCGCGGGCGGTCGAGGTGTACGAGATGAGCGACGCGGACTCGGCGCAGACCGCCGTCGCGACCGAGGCCGCCGACCTCGACGGCTGGGCCGCCGACAAGGAGACGCCTCGGGTGGACAACGCCGACGGCACCTACCTGCCGCGGACCGTGGTCTCCGCGGCCGGCGTGGGCGAGGTGGACCTGCCCGGCTGGACGGCGTGGGTGCTCTCGCGCGACGAGGCGTCGTTCCAGGACGACGGCAGCGCCGCAGCGAACCCCTACTGCACGGCGTTCCTCTGGGCCGCGCGCGACAGCCTCGTGATCCGCGTGCAGGTCGTCGGCGACACACCCGGCCAGGCCGTTGCGACGGCCCTCGACACCGCGACCCGGTACACCGAGGCCCTCGACTGACGTTCGTGCCAGGTAGTGCGAGGTCGCCGCCTCGGGCCGACCATGGGGGATCCGCCCAGCACCCCGGAGGTCACCCGTGGCACGACGTCGCTCCATCGCCGACCTGCTCGTCGCCCAACTCGTCGCCGCCGGTGCGCGGCACATCTACGGGATCGTCGGCGACAGCCTGAACCCCGTGGTCGACGCCGTGCGGCGGGCGCGCGAGGACGGTGTCGACATCGCGTGGGTGCACGTGCGGCACGAGGAGGCCGGGGCGTTCGCGGCCGCCGCGGAGGCCGAGCTCACGGGCCGGCTGGCCGTCTGCGCCGGGTCGTGCGGACCGGGCAACCTGCACCTGATCAACGGCCTGTACGACGCCAACCGATCACGCGTCCCGGTCCTGGCCATCGCGTCGCACATCCCCAGCGCGCAGATCGGCACCCAGTACTTCCAGGAGACCCACCCCGACCGGCTGTTCCTGGAGTGCTCGGTGTACTCGGAGATGATCTCGACCGCTGCCCAGGCCCCGCGGGTCATCCGGTCGGCCATCCACCACGCGTACGGCGCTCCCGGGGTCGCGGTGCTGACCCTGCCCGGTGACATCGCGGACCTCGACGCGCCCGACGCCGGCATCGACGTGCTCACTCCCCCACCGGCCCCGCGGGTGGTGCCCGACGACGGTGCCGTGCGCGCGCTCGCCGAGGCGATCGACGCGGCGGGCAAGGTGACGATCTTCGCCGGGGCCGGTGTGCGCGGCTCGCGCACCGAGGTGCTGGCGCTGGCACGGGCGCTCAACGCACCGGTCGGACACAGCCTGCGCGGCAAGGAGATCATCCAGGTCGACAACCCGTACGACGTCGGCATGTCCGGGCTGCTCGGGTACGGCGCGTGCCAGTCGGCCATGGAGGGCGCCGACCTGCTGCTCCTGCTCGGCACCGACTTCCCGTACGACCAGTTCCTGCCGTCCGGCGTCCGCACCGCGCAGGTGGACATCGACCCGACGCGCCTGGGCCGGCGGACGCGCAACGACCTGGTCGTCCTCGGCGACGTCGGCGAGACGGCCACGGCGCTGCTCGCGCTGGTGAAGCCGAAGCGGAGCCACCGGTTCCTCGACCAGATGCTCAAGAAGCACCACCGGGCCATGAGCGGCGTGATCGGCGCGTACACCAAGGACGTCGAGCACACCGAGCCGATCCACCCCGAGTTCGCTGCCGTGGTGCTGGACGAGGAGGCGCCTGAGGACGCCGTGTTCACCGTCGACACCGGCATGTGCAACGTCTGGGCCGCCCGGTACATCACGCCCAACGGTCGTCGGCGGGTGATCGGGTCGTTCCTGCACGGGTCGATGGCGAACGCCGTCCCGCACGCGATCGGCGCTGCCCTGTCCGGCGGAGGTCGGCACGTGGTCGCGATGGCCGGGGACGGCGGCCTGTCGATGCTCCTGGGCGAGCTCATCACGGTGAAGGCCCTGGACCTGCCGGTGAAGATCGTCCTGTTCGACAACGCGACGCTCGGCATGGTCCGGCTCGAGATGCTCGTCGACGGGCTGCCCTCCTACGCCACCGACAGCCCACGGATCGACTACGCCGCGATCGGGTCGGCGATCGGCATCCCGTCGGTCCGCGTCGAGAAGCCCACCGAGATCCGGGCCGCGCTGCGTCAGGCGTTCTCGCACGACGGTCCCGCGCTGATCGACCTGGTCACCGACCCGCGGGCCCTGTCGCTGCCGCCGAAGATCACTCGCGCGCAGGTCTCCGGGTTCACCGCGGCGATGAGCAAGGAGGTGCTCGGCGGCGGGCTGGGCGAGGTCATGGCGATGGCCCGCTCGAACCTGCGGAACGTGCCCAGGCCCTAGGGCACCGGGTGGCGGGCGTCGTAGTCCCAGAACGAGCGCTGCGTCCGGACGAGCACCCACAGGAGCACCACGCACAGGCAACCGCCGACCACCGCAGCCCATCCCTCGCCGACCTTCTCGGCAGCCCCGCCGAGCAGCGCCTCGCCCAGCCGGGGTCCGCCGGCGACGACGACGATGAACACGCCCTGCAGCCGGCCGCGCATGTCGTCGGGCGTCGCGGTCTGCAGGATGGTCTGCCGGAACACCGAGCTGATCGCGTCCGCCGCCCCGGCGACCACCAGCATGAGCACCGCGATCGCGAGGGCCAGCCAGAGCACCTGGTCCGGATGCCCCTGGCCGGCGAGCACGAGGACCAGCCCGAACCCGGCGATGGCCAGCCCCCAGACCGTGATGGCCACCGCGATGATCCGGCCCTGCCAGCGGATCCGGGTCAGCCCGCCGGAGAACAGCCCCGCCAGCCCGACGCCGACCGCCGCCGCCGCGGCCATCACCCCGGTGGTCGTCGCGCCCCCGCCCAGGTAGACCAGCCCGACCGCCGGGAAGAGCACGCGCGGCGACGAGGTGATCATGGCGACCAGGTCCACGGCGAACGTCATGCGCACGTTCTTCTGGGTGCCCAGGTACCGGAACCCGTCGACCACGGACGCGAACCCGGCACGCCCCCGGCGCGTCTCGGACGGCAGCGGCGGCTGCGCGGGGAGCTGGAAGACCGCGAACAGGGCCGCAGTGAACAGGACGGCGTCGACCGTGTACGCGACGGCGTAGTCGAACGCGGCCACCAGGAACGCCCCCAGCAGCGGGCCGACCGTGAACGCGACGCTGAACCCGAGGGTCTGCAGGGCGTTCGCCGCCGGCATGAGCTTCGGGTCGAGCAACCGGGGGATGATCGCGGACCGCGCCGGCGAGCCCACCGCGAACGCCCCGGACTGCACCGCGACCAGCGCGAACAGCACCCACACCTGCGTGTTGCCCAGCCAGGCCTGCGCGGCCAGCCCGAGGGTGACCACCCAGGTCACGACCGACGCCACCAGCGCGACGGTGCGACGGTCGTAGTGGTCGGAGATCGCGCCGCCGTACAGCCCGAAGAACACCAGCGGCACCAGCGCACACAGCCCGAGGATGCCGACCGACGCGGTCGACCCGGTGAGCGCGTACACCTGGAGCCCGACCGCGACCACCGTCAGCTGCGCGCCGAGGTTGGAGATCGACAGCCCCCACCACAGCCGCCGGAACGCCGGGCTGACACGCAGGGGTGTCGTGTCGACGACGAGCGAGGGCATCGGGCGAGTTTAGTTGCCCGAGCGACGCGGACTGTCGGCGAGCTCGGTGCTTCGCGCCCGGCTCGGTGGCTGGAGTCACCGAGCCGGGCTGTAGCCACCGAGCTCGTCGTCCCGGGTGCGCGTGCGAGGCTGTCGCCGTGACCAGCCAGCCCGAGCACCTCGTCGTGATGGGGGTGTCCGGCACCGGGAAGTCGACGACCGCCCTCCTGCTGGCCGCGCGCCTCGGGATCCCGCTGATCGAGGGCGACGACCTGCACCCTGCGGCCAACGTCGAGGCCATGCGCGCCGGCCGGGCGCTCACCGACGACGACCGCGGTCCGTGGCTGCGCGCCATCCGGGACGCGATGACGGCGGCCGACGGACCGACCGTCGTGACCTGTTCGTCGCTGCGCCGGTCCTACCGCGACGTCCTGCGCACCGCGCAGGGCCGCGTGCGGTTCGTGCACCTGGTGGTCCCGCCCGACGAGCTCGCCCGCCGGCTGACGGAGCGCACCGGCCACTTCATGCCGGCGACCCTCCTGGCCAGCCAGCTGGCGACCCTCGAGCCGCTGGCGGCCGACGAGGACGGGGTGGACGTCCCGGTGACCGGCCCGCCGGAGTCGGTCGCGGAGGAAGCCCTCCGCCGCCTCCGGGCGACGCCCGGCTCCTGACGCGCCGAGCTCGGCGTTTGTCGCCGAGATCGGTGATTGGAACCACCGAGCTGGGCGCGAAGCACCGAGCTCGGCGAGTGCGACGACGGCCCGCGCGTGGCGACGGGCCGGCCGCCTGAGCGACCGGCCCGTGCGACTGCCCTCAGGCCTCCAGCGACGTGCCCGTCTCCAGGAGGGTCTTGAGGTCCGACAGGATCTGCGGCCAGCCGCCGCCGAACTGCGGCAGGTCGCCGGAGATGAGCGCCGCGGTGCGCGGGGCGCCGGTCACGTCGTGCACCAGGGTCAGCTGCGTGACGCCCTCGCCGCGGGGCTCGATCTCGTAGGTGAGCCGCGTGAACCCTTCCGCGCGGGCCTCGTCGTCCCACAGGGTGCGCCAGGTGAGCACCAGTCGGGAGTTCTCGACGACCTCGACCACCTCGCCGTCGAGGATCGGCTGGTCGGCGGGGGTGCCGTAGGCGACCATGTCCGCCGACGGGAGCGTGGTGAACGCGCCGCCGGGCGTGAGGTCGAACGTCGAGGGGCTCTTGTAGCCGTAGCGGGCGTTCCACTCCGGCGAGGTGATGGCCCTCCACACGGTGGCGGCGTCGGCCTTGATCCAGATGCGGTTGACGAGAACGGTCGTGGTGGCCGTGTCGGTCTGGGTGGACATGGTGGTCTCCAGGGCTGTCTTGAGGTCGGTGAGGGCGTGCAGGCGCTCGGCGCCGAGCACGTCGTACTTGTCGATCCACCGCTCGTGGATCAGCTGGATCGGGACGGCGTTGAGGAAGTGGAGCTTCTCCCGCCCCGATCGGCGCGTGACGACGAGGCCCGCCTCCTCGAGCACCTTGAGGTGCTTCATGACCCCGAACCGGGTCATCTCGAGGTCCTGCTCGAGCTCCGTCAGCGTGCGGCCGTCACGCGTGTAGAGCTGGTCGAGCAGGTGGCGACGGGTGGCGTCCGCAAGTGCCTTGAACACCAGGTCCTCGTCCATGCCGACGACGATAGGTGACTAATTAGTCACATGTCAACGACTACCAGCCCCAGCTGCCCGGCGACCCCTTGAACGGTCCGACGACGCGCGACGTGATCCAGCCGCCGTAGAACTCCCCGGCCTGCGGCACCACCAGCTCGCCGTCGACCGTGCAGGTCAGGTCGGTGGCGTACAGGGCGACCCGGTCGGTGAGCGACTCGTACCCCGGCAGCGGCGCCGGGTAGGTCCAGCCGACCCGCGACAGCAGACGTCCCCCGACGCGCAGGGACACGTACGACGCCCGACCCTTGAACTCGCACACCGACGAGCCCGCCGCCGGCTCCAGCACCCCCGGCTCGAACGCGTCGACCGGCAGGTAGTACACCGGCGGATGGCTGGTCTCGAGCACGCGGACCGCGCCGGTGGTGGTCGCGACCGGGACACCGTCCAGCGTCACGACCACCCGCTCGGACGTCGGCTCCACCCGTGGCGGCCGCGGGTAGTCCCAGACGGACTCCTGACCGGGAGCGGCCGGAAGCGGGGTGGGGGTCACCGCTGCCCGGGGTTGGCGTCGTCCGCGTCCATCAGCGGCTCGACCACGGTCGGCGACGCGTCGTCGGTCGGATACTTCGTGGTCGACGACGACACCGCGCTCTTGGCCGTGTCGACGGCCTTCTCCCACGCGGCGGCGCCCTGCTTCTTGGCGAACGCCGTGGCCTGCGCCTCGTACTCCTGCACGTAGTCCTGCACGCGCGGGTCGTGCCAGACGTCCCCCGCCCAGACCTTCATCTTCTCCAGCTGACGGCGCCCGGACGGCGTACCGAGCAGGTACCCCGCGGAGACGCCGGCGACGAACACCACTCGCTTGATCATGCGTGGTCCTCCCGAACTCGGCTGAGTGTCCGAGCGTAGGCACGGTTCCGCGTCGACGCGCGGTGGAGCGCTCCGCGCACAAGACTGGAGGGGGAGGCGACGATGAGCGAGCAGACCGTGACGACGACACCCCTCAAGCGGTCCATCGGCCGCAGGGTGCTCCTGCTTTTCGTCGTCGGAGACATCCTCGGTGCCGGCATCTACGCGTTGACCGGCAAGGTCGCCGCCGAGGTGGGCGGCGCGATCTGGCTGCCGTTCCTGTGCGCGTTCGTGCTGGCCGGACTGACCGCGGCGTCGTACGCGGAACTCGTCGGCCGGTTCCCGCAGGCCGCCGGCGCCGCGCTCTACGCCAACCGTGCGTTCAGGCGCCCGTTCCTCACGTTCATGGTCGCGTTCGCCGTGATGATGTCCGGCATCACCAGCGCGTCCGCGGCGGCCCGGGCGTTCGGCGGCGACTACCTGGCGGAGTTCGTCACGGTCCCGACACTGGCCGCCGCGTGGTTCTTCCTGCTCGCGATCACGGCGGTCAACCTGATCGGCATCTCGGAGTCGGTGCGGGTCAACGTGGTGCTCACCCTCGTCGAGGCGGCCGGCCTGCTGGTCATCCTCGCGATCGGCGCCTGGGCCCTGGTCAGCGGCGACGGCCAGCCGGGCCGCACGATGGAGCTGGAGACCGACGGGACGCCGTGGATCGCGGTGCTCGGCGCGACCGCGTTGGCCTTCTACGCGCTGCTCGGCTTCGAGGACTCGGTCAACCTGGCGGAGGAGACGAAGAAGCCGCGCCGCGACTTCCCCCGCGCCCTGTTCGGCGGCCTCGCGATCGCCGGCCTCATCTACCTCGGGGTGGCGTTCACGACGTCGATGCTCGTGGACACCGAGACCCTCGCCGGGTCCACCGGTCCGCTGCTCGAGGTGGTCAAGGTGGCCGGCCTGACGTTCCCGCCCGGACTGTTCGCGGTCATCGCGCTCCTGGCGGTCACCAACACCGCGCTCATCAACATGATCATGGCGTCGCGCCTCGTGTACGGGATGTCCACCGAGGGCATCGTGCCGAAGGTCCTCGGCCGGGTGCACGAGCGCCGGCAGACCCCGTACGTGGCGATCGCGTTCACCGTGCTCATCGCGCTGACCCTGGTGAGCACCGGCGACCTGGCCGGGCTCGCCGACACCACCGTGCTGCTCCTGCTGCTGGTGTTCGTCGTGGTGAACATCTCCGTGCTGGTGCTGCGCAAGGAGCCCGACGACGAGCCCGCCGAGGACGACGACGGCCCCTCGTTCCGCGCGCCCACCTGGGTCCCCGTGGTCGGCGCGGTCGTGTCGCTGCTGCTCGCATCCCCGCTGACCGGCCGCGAGGCCGACGTCTACCTGCGCGCGGGCCTGCTGCTGGCCATCGGCGTGGTGCTCTACGTGATCAACCGGCTGGTGGTCGGGCACGTGACCACGAACTGAGGGCGCACGCGGGTCACGCCGTCACCGGCGCTCCTCGCCGGTGGTCTCGTCGAAGGCTTCGTCCTGGATCTCGCGGAGGGCTCTCTGCAGGTCCACGCGCTCGTGCAGGCGCTTCTCGAGCCGCCTCATCCCCCAGCGAGTTCGAGGGAGGAGCTCGGGGATGTGCAGAGCGGTCAGGTCGTCGAGGGGATGGCTCTGGTTGAACACGTCCTCCACCATCAGCGCTTGCTGCTTCCGCGCGAGCCTCCATGCCATCCGCTGCAAGCCGTACCTGGTCCGGGGCGCATAGTCGGGGCGCTTCGTCCGGTTCAGGGATGGTGCGGCGTCCATGATCGCGTAGAGCCTGATCTCGAGATCTTGCAGATCGCTGGCCATTCCGGCTAGCCGCTCGCTCGTGAGTCCGGGAGGTCCGACCCACCGGCCTCGGTAGGCACCGTCTGCATACACGGTCTCCTCGTGCCCGGAGATGAGCGACATGGTCTCTGTGGCCAGCGCCCCGAGGTCACGGGCCAAGGGGCGGTAGTCCGCGGCGGCCCGACGGTTCCTTCCCTCCTTCTGGGCTGGCTCCAGCGCGGCGTTCAGCGCCGACGCGACAGCGGTCAGCACCGACAGAGTCGCCGTGACGATGGCGCTGGACGTCACGAGGCTCAAGGCGCTCAGCGACGCCGCAACGGCAACCAGGAGACGAGCCCACGTGTCGACCAGGCCCCACAGGGTGGCGCGGCTGTCGTGCCACCTGCTCGCGTACTCGGCGTACCTGGCCCCTCCGTCCGCTCGCTGGAAGAGCTGGTCCCCCGTCGCTGGCGCCCGACTTCGATCAGGACGACCGTTCGCCGCCGTCGACGCCGATCCGCCCGACATCGCCGAGTCGGCACCGGCGCCTGGACCCCCGGCGAGTGCGCCCTCGCGCGTTCGCCCCGCTCCGCTTCGCGGCGGCGGCGTGTTCGCGGCGAGGCGTGTCACCGCGACATCCAGAGTGTTCGGCAGCAGCGTGCGGCCCGCTTGTGCAGCGGTGTCGGTGTCGGTCATCGGATCCCCCTACCCTCGACTCCGGCGTGCCGACGGACCGGCACTCCGGCCGGGCGGTGCACGAACGGCGAGGTGGCGGGCCTTGCTCACCGCATGCCGCACCGCTCGCGTGGCGCCGTCCTCCCTTCACGCTGCTCGTGCGCCAGCCACCCCTGAAGGGCCGAAGGTCCCTGACCGCGCTCCGACGCTGCGGGAGGGAGTCGAGATGCTCAGCGGACCCGCAGCCGTCGGGCCTCGTCCTCGAGGTCGAACGAGCGCGCGATCGCGGTCTCCACCCGACCGGCGTCCCAGACCACGTCGGGGTCCGGCTCGAGGTAGGACAGCACGGTCGCGACGACCGCGTACGCCTCGGTGGTCCACGGCGACTCGGTGGTGGATCCGAGCGCCCGCATGAGCAGCGGCGGCTTCGACGGGACGATGGCGGCGCGCGCGACGAGACCGCTCATCAGCGCTCCCGTCGCCTCGGCCATGAGCGTGAACCCGGTGTCGGGATCGAGCCACGGGACGAGCCGGTAGCCGACGACGTCCGGGAGCCGGGCGTACACACGCGCGCGGCGGTCGGTGAAGGCGCGCTCGGAGCTGGCGAGCTCGGCGGCGACGGCGTCGCGCAGGTCGCCGGGCGGCAGGCTCGAGCAGGTGGCCCGGAGCGCCAGGTGGTCGCGCCACGCGCTCGAGCCGGCGATGCGGCCGAAGTCGCTCTCGGTGGCCACCCGCAGGCTCTCGACCACGAGCGTCCGCCTGCCCGCGGGCGTCGCCAGCACCTCGCGGTGCTCGACCACCAGGTCGCGGACCGCGGCGATGTCCTCGTCGGACTCGGACTCGAGCTCGGCGTTGCGCACCACGCGCAGGAGCACCTGCTGCAGGAAGTCCGCCTTCGTCGGCCAGTGCCGGTACGCGGTGGCACGGGAGACGCCGGATGCGGCGATGGCCTCCTCGAGGCTGATGTGGTCGAGGCCGACCGTGAGCCCGCGCTGCCGGATGAGCTCGACCGCGGCGTCGATCACGCGGGACCCGGCGCTCCCGGTGCGTTGACTCGTCTGAGACATGATGTCTATTCTGCATGAGACATCATGTCTCATCGACTCGGGAGACCTTCCGTGCCTGCTCATGCCGTCCTCGGTCTGGTCGCGCTGCTGCTGTCCGTGCTGGCGGCGCTGACTGCACTCGTCTACGTCGCGGCGCCGCGGGCCCGGCGCACGATGCGATGGCCCGTCGTCATCGCCGGCGTCCTGGCGATGGCGGCCATCGCGTTCGCCGGCGGGACGGGCACGACGCTCCTGACCGCCGTCGAGTCCCTGGGGTCGGCCGGGGAGGTGGCCGCCGCGCAGGCGCACGGGCACGGATCCGACGCGCTGACCACCTCGGTGTTCCTGCTGCTCGCCTCGACGCTGGCCACCGTCTGGGGGCCGCTGCGCCCGGCGCGGCCCGCCGGGGGCACCGCAGCGCGCTGGTGGGCCGCGGTCGTGGGCGTGCTCGCCGCGGCGACGCTCGTCTCGGCGGCTGTCGTCCTCGGGGCGGCCCTCGAGGCCGTCACGGCCGGCAACCCGGCATGGCAGGTGGGCTGACATGCGGGTCCTGATCGTGGTCGAGTCGCTGTTCGGGAACACCCACGTCATCGCCCAGGTGGTCGCCGACCGGCTGCGGGAGGACGGCGTCGAGGTCGAGCTGGTCGACGCCGCGTCCGCCACCCCGCACCTCGACGACGCGGATCTGGTCCTGGCGGGCGCGCCGACGCACAACCTCGGCCTGCCGACCGGCACGTCGCGCGCGTCGGCCGTCCACCGCGGGGCGCACCCCGTCAGCTCCGGCCTGCGCGAGTGGATCGGCACGCTCGGGGCGTCGAGCACGCCGGTCGTCACGTTCGCGACCAAGGTGCAAGGCCGGTTCTCCGGCTCCGCCAGCAAGGCGGCCGTCACGATGCTGCGGCGCCGAGGGCTCAGTGCCCGGCAGGGCACGGACTTCGTCGTCGCCGGCACCACCGGGCCGCTGACCGACGGCGAGACGGACCGCGCGCGGAGGTGGGCCGGCACCCTCCAGGGATGACGGCAGGACCCGGCTGGGCGCCCGACCGTGCGGAGCTCGTCTCACGCTGTGTGCAGCAGATGTCCACGGCGACGCGCGTCTGATCACGATCGCGCAACGACCCCGTCGTAACTGTCCTGGGATGCCCGGCAATGGGTGCCGGCCGCGTGCTGCGAGCCGACAGAGCGGCGCACGGCTCGCGCTTCACTGTGTCCTCGGAACTTCACTCCGGAGCTCCCTGACTGAGGAGCTTCTGGTGCGCGTCACGCGTCGTAGTGCATTCGTTTCCCTGACCGCTGCTGCGCTGCTGGTTCTCGCCGGCTGCTCGGGCGATGCGCCTGCGAGCACGGACCGCGTCGAGTCCACCCCCGACGAGCAGGTCGAGTCCAGCGCACCGGCGACGGACGAGGCGTCGCAGGAGACTGGCGAGGTCGCTCTCGGATCGGTGGGCTTCGTCGCCGACGACATCCTTCCGACGGTCTACGCGACCCTGGTGAACTCGACGCTCGACGTCGTCATGGTCGAGGTGAACTACGCCGCTTACGACGCCGCGGGGGCGGTGCTGGGAACGACCGTGTCGTACGACGTCATCGCGTCGGAGACGACGTCGCAGACCGCGACGTACATCAGCGTCCCGGATGGCTCCGCCATCGCCAAGGTCGACGCCCAGGTGACGGTCTCCGACTCCCAGCCGGATGCGCACCCTGACATCGCGATGACCGCCGGGAACATCACGATCCTGGCCGACGAGTGGTCGACCAAGGTCACCGGCACGATCGACTCGACGTACACCCAGTCCGTCACGAACGTGGCCGCGGCAGCGATCTGCACGGACGCCGCCGGCACCGTGGTCGCAGCCGGATCCACGTACCTGAGCGGAACGGTCGTGCCGGGCACACCGGCGCCGTTCGACATCAGCCTCACGGCCGCGTCCGTGCCGACGGCCTGCACCGTGACAGCGGGTGTCTCGAACATCTCCGAAGGCAGCTAGCTCGCCGCGTCCGCCCGCCCGGGCCCGATCGCGCCTGCGATCGGGCCCGCCGCGTGCCCGCGAAGGGGGACCTTTAGCCCTGCCCGACTGCCGAACGCGCGCGCTTGAATAGTGCCTGAATCGATTCACGGCGTCATCGACGACGCCACGAAGGAGGCTGCACGATGTCGCACCGCATGATCTGGAACCAGACGGCGCACTTCGGCCCCGGCTCGATCGAGGTCGTCCCCGACGAGCTGGCCCGGCGTGGGTTCACCAAGGCGTTCGTCGTGTCCGACGCGGTCCTCGTCGAGACCGGCGTGACCGCGCGCGTCACCGACCTGCTGGACACGGCCGGCTTCCCGTACGAGGTCTACAGCGACGTCCAGGCGAACCCGACGATCGAGAACGTGCAGGCGGGTGTCGCGGCCTTCGCAGCAGCCGGCGCTGACGTGCTCGTCGCGATCGGTGGCGGCTCTCCTCAGGACACGTGCAAGGCGGTCGGGATCATCTCGGCCAACCCCGAGTTCGCCGACGTCCGCTCGCTCGAGGGCGTGGCCCCGACCACGCACCCGTCGGTCCCGATCGTCGCGATCCCCACGACGGCCGGCACCGCGTCCGAGACGACGATCAACTACGTCATCACCGACGTCGAGCGGCAGCGGAAGTTCGTCTGCGTCGACCCCCACGACATCCCCGTGCTTGCCGTCGTCGACCCGCAGATGATGGCCACCGCCCCGCGCTCGCTCAAGGTCGCCACCGGCCTGGACGCCCTGACGCACGCGATCGAGGGCTACATCACGCAGGGCGCGTGGGAGCTGTCCGACCTGTTCCACCTCAAGGCCATCCAGGTCATCGCCACATCGCTGCAGGCTGCGGCGGACGGCGACGAGGCCGCGGCCGAGCGGATGGCGCTCGGGCAGTACGTGGCCGGCATGGGCTACTCGAACGTCGGCCTCGGCCTCGTGCACGCCATGGCGCACCCGCTCGGTGCGTTCTACTCGGCGCCGCACGGCGTGGCCAACGGGATCCTGCTCGCGCCGGTCATGGCGTTCAACGCGCCGGCCAGCGGGGAGAAGTACCGCGACATCGCCGCCGCGTTCGGGGTCGCCGACGCCCACACGATGCCGCTCGACGACGCCCGCACGGCCGCGGTCGCCGCCGTTGCCGCGCTCACCCGTCAGCTGGGGAACCCGACCGCTCTGCGCGAGGTCGGCGCCACCGAGGCCGACGTCCCCGCGCTGGCCAAGGCGGCGTTCGAGGACGTGTGCGCCGGCGGCAACCCGCGCGAGGCGTCGGTCGCCGACATCGAAGACCTCTACCGCTCGCTGCTCTGACGGGAGCGGCTGGCGGTCGTCGGGCCGTCAGCCGCAGTCGTCGCAGATGCCGGTCGCAGGGAGCGCCATCGCGCAGGTCGGGCAGATCGCGGCCACCCGCTCGGGGGCCGCGGAGGCGCGCCGGGCGGCCGGTGCTCGCCGGACCGGAGGGGCGGGTGCGCGGCGTGCGGACGGCGGCTCGGTCACGTCGAACCCGCGCTTGCGCAGGACCGCGGAGCCGCCCGAGCCCACCTCGTCGGCGCTCGCGAGCCTGCCGGTCGCGTACCGGTGCGCGACCCCGAGGATCGCGGTCGAGTCGTAGCTGCGGCCCTCGTGCACGAGCGGGTACCCGCCCGGGGCGAAGCCGTAGACGCCGAGGAAGTCGTCGCCGCCGCGCGAGTCGTACTCGGCGATGGCCTGGAGGATGTGCTGCCGGGTGACGGCGGAGAACGTGGCCACGAGGACGAGGGTACGTCAGCCCTCCGCGCTCAGCGGGAGTCGCCGGACGCTGCGAAACCGGCGCGGGGTGCCGTCGACCGGGTCGGTGAACGCGATCTCCCCGGCGAGCAGCTGGAGCGGGCGGCTGAAGTCGTCGACCTCCACCTCGTGCACCACCGGGTACAGCGGGTCGTCGACGATCGGGATGCCGAGCCCGTGCAGGTGCACGCGCAGCTGGTGGGTGCGGCCCGTGCGCGGGGTCAGCCGGTAGACCCCGCGGCCGTCCATCTCCGACTCGAGCTCGACGAGCGTCTCCGCGTTCACCGGGGCGCCGGGCACCACCTCGGCCTGCCAGGCGCCGCGCTCCTTGTGCAGGTGGTCACGGACCACGACCGGGAGGACCAGGTCCTCGCGCAGCGGTGCCAGCGCCCAGTAGGTCTTCTCCACCGCCCGGTGCTCGAACAGGGTCTGGTACGGCCCGCGCCACCGGGGCTCGGTCGCCAGCATCAGCAGGCCGGACGTGACCCGGTCCAGACGGTGCAGCGGCGACAGGTCCGGCAGGCCCAGCTCGGCACGCAGCCGGACGACGACGCTCTGGGTGACGTGTCGGCCGCGCGGGATCGTGGACAGGAACGCCGGCTTGTCGACGACCACCAGGCGCTCGTCGCGGTGGACCACGTGGATCGGCGCGGTCACCTCGGGCTCCTCGCGCAGGTCGCGGTGGAACCACACGAACCGGTGCGGCGAGTAGGGGTCCTCGGAGCGCACCGGGCGGCCGTCCTCGTCGACGAAGCGTTGCGCCGCCAGCATCTGCGGCACGTCGACGTGCTCGGGCAACCGGTCGCGCAGCCAGGCGCCCATCGTCGACCACTCGTCCGTGCGGGAGCGGTCGCGATCAGGGGTCCGCAGCCAGGCGGCGCTGAGGCCGTGCCGTGCCGGGAGCGGTGATCTGGGGGGCACCTGCCGATGCTACGGGCCGCCTGAGCAGCGGCTCAGTTGGCCTCGGAGCGCCCCGCGCGCCAGTAGCCCATGAACGCCACCGACTTGCGGTCCACCCCGCACTCGGCCACCAGGTGCCGGCGCAGGGTCTTGATCACGGCGGCCTCACCGGCGAGCCAGGCGTACAGCGCGGCGTCGGCCCGCAGGGGCTGGCCCTGGGCGTCGACCGGGACCTCCCACAGGAGCCCCTCGTCGATGTCGACGTCCTCCAGCTCGACGTCCGGCGCGGGTGCCTGACCGGGCAGCAGTCGCGCGCACGCGGCCTGCACGGCAGGGACGAGCAGCTCGCCGTGGGGGCGACCGTCGCGGCCGTACCAGCGGACCGTCACCCCGTCCGGCGCCACAAGGTCGAGCCGGTCGCCCGAGAGCGGCATCTCGATCAAGGCCTCGCCACGGGCGTCGGCGGGCAGGCGCTCGAGGATGCCCGCGATGGCCGGCAGCGCGGTCTCGTCGCCGGCGATGAGCAGGCGGTCGGTGTGCACCGGGGGCACGAAGTCGACGCCGCCGTGCGGGCCCTCAGCCTCGGCGTTGGGGCCGAGGATCACCAGGTCGTCGCCGGGGGCCGCGTTCAGGGCCCAGCGCGACGCCGGTCCCAGGTCACCGTGCAGGACGATGTCGACGTCCACCTCGCGGCGGTCCTGGCGCACCCCGCGGGCGGTGTAGGTGCGGATCGGGTGGCGCTTGTCGTCGGGCATCGCGCGCCAGCGGCCGTACCAGTCGGCGCTGGACTCGAGGCTGAGCAGCTCGTCGTACGGCGAGTTCTCCAGCGGAAGGAAGAACTTGATCCGCTGGTCGAACCCGTTGTCGGCGAACCGATCCAGGTCGTCGCCGGTGAACGTCACGCGCAGGACGCTCGGGCACATGGTCTGCACGGCAGCGACCTGCACGGCGAACATGCGGAAGGGCAGCGCGGGGGCTTCGACCGAGACGGGCACGTCGCCCAGGGTAGAGGAAGGTGAGGCTGTCCTCACAACGGTGTTGGTCACAGTGCGCTCCTTCGCGTCCGCCACAGCAGGGAGATGAAGTAGGGGGTGCCGATCATGGCCGTCAGCAGGCCCGCGGGTATCTGCGCCGGGGCGATCACCGTCCGGCCGAGGGTGTCCGCCACGCTGACCAGCAGCGCGCCCAGCAGGACCGCGACCGGGATCACCCGCGTGTGCGAGGAGCCGACGAGCGAGCGGGCCAGGTGCGGGGCGATGAGGCCGACGAACCCGACGACCCCGATCGCCGACACCGCGGCCGCCGTGAGCAGCGCGGTGACGATCAGCAGACCCAGCCGGGTGCGTTCCAGCTGGACCCCCAGGACGCGGGCCACGTCGTCGTCGACCGCCAGCACGTCGAGGTCCCGACGCCAGCGGACCACCAGCGGCACGATCACGAGGAGCGCGACCGCGACCGGCCACACCTGCTCGGCCGTCCGTCCGTAGGTCGAGCCGGACAGCCAGGTGAGCGCCATCGTCGTGTTCCACGGGCTGGTGAGCACCACGAGCAAGGTGATCAGCGACGTCGCCACGGCCGACACCCCGATGCCGACGAGCACGAGCCGGTCGGAGCTGAGCCCTCGCCGGTTGGCCAGCGTGTAGACGAGCGCGAACGTGGCGAGCGCACCGACGCAGGCCGCGGCGGACACGATCCAGAAGCCGCCACCGGGCAGCAGGACGATCGCGAGCACGGCACCGACGCCGGCGCCGCCGGTGATGCCGAGCAGCGACGGCTCCGCGAGCGGGTTCCGCGCGACCGCCTGCACCGTCGTGCCCGCGAGGCCGAGGGCCGCGCCGGCAAGAAGGGCGGCGAGCACGCGCGGGCTGCGCTGGTCGAGGACGAAGCTGACCTGCCGGCCGCTGACGCCCGCGAACCAGTTGGCCACGTCGCCCGTGAGGAGCAGGCGGTCGCCCAGCAGGAACCCGGCCACGAGTGCGGCGATGACCGCGAGCGCGAGCACGACGACCACGAGCGCCACCCGGGCACGCGTCGCGGGGTGGGCGCCGACGGACGCGGTGCTGCGGGCCGGACCCGAGTCACGCAGCCGACGGGCCAGCCAGACCATCACGGAGGCGCCGAACAGGGTGGTGACGATGCCGGTGGGGATGGCCACGCCCGCGACCCCGGGCACCGCCAGCCGCAGCAGGACGTCGGCGCCGAGCACCACGACGCAGCCGGCGAGCGCCGCCAGCGGCAGGAGCAGCCGGTGCCGCGCCAACCCCGGGACGCGCCCGGCGACCAGTCGCGCGATGACAGGTGCGGTCAGACCGACGAACCCGATGGGCCCGGCGACCGTGACCGCGACCGCGGCGAGCAGGACCGCCAGCAGGACCGAGACCACGCGGGTGCGCCGCACGTCGAGGCCGAGCACCGCGGCGGTGTCGTCGCCGAGGGCGAGGACGTCGAGCCGGCGCGCCCAGACCACGAGGGCGACCCCCGCGAGCAGCACGACCGGCGCCGCCTGGGCCACCTTGGACGTGCCGGACTGCACGATCGAGCCCTCGCCCCACGCGAACATCCCGGCCGTCTCCTGCTCGAACAGGAGCATGAGCAGGATGGTCAGGGACGAGAGCGCAAGCATGGTCGCGGACCCCGCGAGCACCAGCCGGGTGGGTCCTTCGGCGCCGCCCCGCGCGATGGCGAGCACCAGCGCGGCCGCACCGAGGCCACCGACGAACGCGAGCGCGCCGTTCACCGCGAACGGCAGCGTGAGGCCGGTGACGGCGGCGAGCACCACCGTGAAGTAGGCGCCGGCGTTGACCGCCAGGGTGTCGGGCGAAGCCAACGGGTTGCGCGCCACGGACTGCAGCGCGCTGCCCGACAGGCCCAGAGCGGTGCCGACGATCAGCGCGGCGAGCACCCGTGGCGCGCGCGAGGCGACGAGCACCGCGAGGGCCTCGTCGTCACCCGATCCCGTGAGCAGGCCCAGGAGGTCGCCGACCCCGATCCGGGAGGTGCCGAGCGTCAGGTCCACCAGCGCGAGGAGCACCACCGCGACGACCGCGGCGGCGAACACGGCGACGATCCGCGCCGGCTGCGCGCCGCGGGTGCGCGCGGGCGCGGCGGCAGGATCCGCCACGCCCAGCGCGGCGGATCCTGCCTCCATCGGTGCGTCGACGCTCACGGAGCTGCTGTCAGGCCGCGGTCAGTGCCGCGACGGCCGCGTCGATGAACGCCGACGCCGACTGCGGGCCGCCGAACATCCAGATCCCGTCGGGCAGGCGGGCGGTGTTGCCCGCGACGACGAACGGCAGCTGCTCCCAGATCGCGTTCCCGGCGAGCCCGTCCTTGAACGCGTCGCCGCCGTCGGTGTCGTTGCCGACGTAGAGGAAGTGGATGTCGCCCAGGCTGGTGAGGCCCTCGACGTCCGTCTGCGCCAGGCCGTAGTCGGGGTCGCCCTCGCCGGTCCACGCGTTCGTCAGACCGAGCTCGCTGGCGACGCCGCCGAGGAAGGAGCCGGGCGTGTACATCCGGATCGACACCGCACCGTCGGACACCCAGCCGTCGGCCATGGTGAACTCGGCGCCGGCCAGGCCGGCCTCGTCGAGCTGCGTCTTGGCGTCCTCGACCTTGGCGTCGAAGTCCGCGAGCGCGGTCTCGGCCTCGTCGGAGGTGCCGGTGGCCTCGCCCAGGATCTCCAGCGTGCTGCGCATCTTGCCGATCGGGTCGGTCGCGTCCGAGCCGCGCAGCGCGATGACCGGGTACTCGGCCTCGATCTGCTCGATGACCTCGGCCGGCAGGTCGGTGGTGGTGACCACCAGGTCCGGGTCCAGGGCGGCGATCGCGTCGAGCGACGGCTCGCCGCGGAAGCCGACGTCCGGCGTCGACTCGTCGAGCGGCACGACGGTCGCCCAGGTGTTGTAGCCCGCGACGTCCGCCGCGCCGACCGGCGTGACCCCGAGCGTGAGCAGGTTCTCCGTCAGGCCCCACTCGAGCGAGACCACCTTGGTGGCGGGGCCGTCGAGCTCGACGGTGCCGCGGTCGTCCGTGATCGTGATCGGTCCACCGGCGGCGGACTCGGACGCCGCGGCGTCCGGCGCGTCCGCTGCGTCTTCGGTGGTGCCGCAGGCGGCCAGGAGCAGGGCTGCTCCGGCGAGCAGGGCGGGGAAGGCTGTCTTGCGCACAGGGGTGTCCTCAGAGGTAGGTGAGACGGGGGGACTAGACAGAGGTCAGGTGCTGGCGGTGCGTGTGCTTGCCGACCGGGCGGGTGTGCACGCGGCCGGTGTGCTCGTCGCGCACCACGTCGATGCGGATGCCGTACGTCTCGGTGAGCGCGTCGGCGGTGAGCACCTCGTGCGGGCGGCCGGAGCCGACGACCACGCCCTGGCGCAGGAGCACCACGTGGTCGGCGACGGCGGCGGCCTGGTCGAGGTCGTGCAGGACGACACCGACGGCGACCCCGTGGTCGTCGGCCAGGTCCCGCACCAGGTCGAGGATCTCCACCTGGTAGCGCAGGTCGAGGTAGGTGGTCGGCTCGTCGAGCAGCAGGACGCGGGTGTCCTGCGCGAGGCAGGTGGCCAGCCACACGCGCTGGAGCTCGCCGCCGGAGAGCTCGTCGACACCGCGGTCGGCCATCGAGCCGACGCCCGTGACCTCCATGGCCCAGGCGATCGCGCGGGGGCCGTCGGCGTCGTTCTGGCGCCAGCGGCCGCGGTACGGGTGCCGGCCGTAGCCGACGACGTCGCGGACGCTCACCCCCGAGGGCGTGGGCCGCGACTGCGACAGGAGCGTGACCCTGCGCGCGAAGTCCTTGGCGGACAGCGTGTGGGCGTCGGGGACGTCGGGGAGGCTGACCGTCCCCTCCTGCGGGGCGTGCAGCCGGGCGAGCGCGCGCAAGAGGGTCGACTTGCCGGAGCCGTTGGGCCCGATGAGCGCGGTCACCTGACCGGGCTGCAGGCACAGGTCCGCGGCGGTCACCACGACGGTGCCGTGGTACGCCAGCGTGAGGCTGTCGCCGCGGAGGGCGTCCTGCTCGAGGGTGGTCACACGGTGAGGTTAGCCTGCACTAAGTAAGGGTTGGCAAACCTTGTTCGTATGATGGGCGTCACACCGTGGCGCCGAACGCCAGCCCCAGAAGGTACGTGGCCGCCGCGGCGCCGTACCCGATGGCCAGCTGACGGAGCGCGCGCTTGACCGGCGACGCCCCCGAGAGCACCCCGACGGTCGCACCCGTGGTCAGCAGCGCGAGCCCCACCAGCACCGACGCCCACACCACCGCGGTCAGGCCCTCCGCACCCAGCAGGTACGGCAGGACCGGGATCGCCGCGCCCGAGGCGAAGAAGCAGAAGCTGGCCGCCGACGCACCGACCGCGGTGCCGACGGCCTCGTGCTCGTCGACCTCGTCGGCGCTCGTCGGCGCGACCGACCCCGGATCGCCGAGCGTCCGCAGCCGCTCGTCTGCCCGTGCCTGCGCCTCCGCCGGCTCCATGCCGCGGGCGCGGTAGACCAGCGCGAGCTCGTTGGCGTCGACGTCCAGGTAGGGCAGCGCCGCGCGGGCCGCCTGCCCCGGGCGGGACGCCTCGAGCAGCTCCCGCTGCGAGCGCACCGACACGTACTCCCCCGCGGCCATCGACAACGCTCCCGCCAGCAGACCGGCCAGGCCGGTCAGCAGCACGATCGACGCGGACGCCCCGCTGGCCCCGATGCCGAGCACCAGCGCCAGGTTGCTCACCAGCCCGTCGTTGGCGCCGAACACCGCAGCCCGGAACGTGCCCGAGATCCGGTTGCGCCCCCGGGTGGCCAGACCGCGGACGACCTCCTCGTGGATGGCCTCGTCGGCCGCCATCGTCGGCGTCGCGTCGGCCTCGCCGTCGTAGCCCGACCGCGCCTCCGCGCGCTGCGCCAGGGCCAGGACGAACACCGACCCGAACCGCCGGGCGAGCACACCGAGCACCCGGGTCCGGAAGTCGCCGCGGCGGGGCTTGCCGACGTCGTCGCCGAGCAGGTCCAGCCAGTGCTGCTCGTGACGACCCTCCGCCTCGGCCAGGGCGAGCAGGATCTCCCGCTCCTCGCCCGTGCGGCGCGACGCGATGTCCCGGTAGACGGCCGCCTCCGCGCGCTCGTCGGCCAGATACTGCCGCCACCGCCGGATCTGGGAGCTCGAGGGCGTCTGACGTGCGGGAACGTCCGCGCCCGACGAGGTGGAAGAGGTCTGCACGCACTCATCGTCCCAGCCGCGAGGGCGAGAAACTGGCTCCAGGGCGGTGTTCAGGTTGCCGAATCATCAGTTGTGCACAACCGTGGCCGGGACCGACGGGGGGCCGATGCGGCCTTCCGACCACTCCCCGGGAGGCTCCCGATGTACGCCGAGACGGCCGTGTCGCCCTCGCTCTCCGCGATCGCGCCCGCACGGCACTGGGCGCGGGACCGACTGGCCGAGGCAGGTGTGGACGACGGACGTCTCGAGCTGCTCGTCCTGCTGGTCAGCGAGCTGGTCACCAACGCCGTCGCGCACGCCGACCCGCCCGTGACCCTGCGCGTGCACGTGGACGACGAGCGCACCCGCGTCGAGGTCACCGACGGCGTCCGCGAGGTGCCCGTGGTGCGCAACCCGCCGCCGACCGCGTTCGGGGGCCGGGGCGTCATGTTCGTCGACCGGCTGTCCAGCAGCTGGGGCACGGTCGAGGAGGAGGGCGACGCCGCGAAGGCGGTCTGGTTCGAGCTCCGGCACGACGACGTCAGCGAGCTCGGCGCCTTCTCCACCGAGCGCTGACGCCCGCGGCCTGAGGTCGGACCAGGACCACGGCCCGACCGCTCCCGGCGTCCGGTAGGTTGCGACCGCCCGTGCCGTGGGACGCGAAGGAGGGGCTGTGGCGACGATGGCGGACGTCGCACGGCACGCCGGTGTGTCCGTGAAGACGGTGTCGAACGTGCTCAGCGGCTACCCCCACGTCCGCGACACGACCAGGGACCGGGTGCTCGTCGCTGTCGACGAGCTCGGCTACGAGATCAACGTGACGGCGAAGATCTTCCGCTCCGGCCGCAGCGGAGTGGTGGGTCTTGCGGTCCCCGAGCTGGGTCAGCCCTACTTCGGCGAGCTGGCCGACGAGATCCTCTCGGCCGCCCGCAGCCACGGCCTGCAGGTGCTCATCGAGCCGACGGGATTCACGCGCGAGGGTGAGCTCGCCGCGCTGCGGGTACCCCGCCGTGGCCTCGTCGACGGTCTGATCTTCAGCCCCGCGGCGCTCGTCCAGAGCGACGCGCACCTCCTCGACGACCTCGGCTACCCGCTCGTCCTCCTCGGCGAGCAGCTGTTCTCACCGAGCGTCGACCACGTCACCATGCGGAACATCGACGGCGCCCGGGCGGCGACCGACCTCCTCCTCGACGCCGGCCGACGCCACATCGCCGTGATCGGCATGCTGCATGCGGAGACCGCCGGATCCGCCTCTCTGCGCTACGCCGGGTACCGGCAGGCGCTCGAGGCACGCGGGATCCAGGTGGACACGCGTCTGCTCGGCTGGTCGGACGAGGCCTGGCACCGGGCCAACGGCGCGCGCGCGATGGCCGCCGTGCTCGACTCCGGCGTGCGGGTCGACGGCGTGGTCGCGTTCAACGACGCGCTGGCCATCGGCGCGATGTACGAGCTGCAGACGCGCGGCCTGGCGATCCCGCAGGACGTCGGCGTGGTCGGCTTCGACGACATCGAGGACTCGCGCTACTCCGTGCCGACGCTCACCACCGTCGACCCCGGCCGACGGGAGATCGCGCACGTCGCCGTCGACATCCTCCGCCGCCGGGTCCGCGAGCGGCTCGACCCGAGCGCGGTGGACAGCGCGCCGGTGCTCTACCTCGCCGGCATGCGCCTCGTGGAGCGAGAGAGCACGCCGCGACGCGACGGCTGACCAGGACGCGGGTCCGATACTTGCGTGCTCCGCTCGGCGTTCACGGCCGAGCGTTCGATGCCATCGCCGCGCCGTCACCGCCCAGGGCATTGTTTACACCGATGGAAGTCACCCATAAGAGTTAAGAAACGTTTCGCTGGAGTTATCGCAACTACCGGAGCGCTCCCATCCCTTGACCGTGCCTGAGGGACCTCAGAAGGTGAGGCGCCGGCGATCAGCCGACGAGCGCACCACCGAGGAGGATCAATGACGACCCCACGACCAGGACGCCTGACCGCGGCCATCGGCGGCCTCGCCGTCGCCGGCCTGTCTGTGGCACTGGCCCTGCCGGCGGCGGCAGCGGGCAGCACCCTGCAGGCAGCGGCCAGCGAGAGCGGGCGGTACTTCGGCACCGCCATCGCGGCCAACCGGCTCAGCGACTCGACGTACACGACCATCGCGAACCGCGAGTTCAACATGATCACCGCCGAGAACGAGATGAAGATGGACGCGACGGAGCCGTCGCAGAACCAGTTCAGCTACGGCAACGGCGACCGGATCGTGAGCTGGGCGCGGCAGAACGGGAAGCAGGTGCGCGGCCACGCGCTCGCCTGGCACTCGCAGCAGCCGGGCTGGATGCAGAACATGTCCGGCACGTCGCTGCGCAACGCGATGCTGAACCACGTCACCCAGGTGGCCACGCACTACAAGGGCCAGATCTACGCCTGGGACGTCGTGAACGAGGCGTTCGCGGACGGTTCCTCCGGTGGGCGTCGCGACTCCAACCTGCAGCGCACCGGCAACGACTGGATCGAGGCCGCCTTCCGGGCCGCCCGCGCTGCGGACCCGGCCGCCAAGCTCTGCTACAACGACTACAACACCGACAACTGGTCGCACGCCAAGACGCAGGGCGTCTACAACATGGTCCGCGACTTCAAGTCCCGCGGTGTGCCGATCGACTGCGTCGGCTTCCAGGCGCACTTCAACTCGGGCAACCCCGTCCCGTCCAACTACGACACGACCCTACGCAACTTCGCCGCGCTGGGCGTCGACGTGCAGATCACCGAGCTCGACATCGAGGGCTCGGGGAGCTCGCAGGCGCAGCAGTACCAGGGCGTGGTCCAGGCGTGCCTCTCGGTGTCCCGCTGCACCGGCATCACCGTGTGGGGCGTCCGGGACTCCGACTCGTGGCGTGCCTCGGGCACGCCTCTGCTCTTCGACGGCTCCGGCAACAAGAAGGCCGCCTACACGAGCGTGCTGAACCAGCTGAACGCGGGCGGGACCACCACCCCGAACCCGACGCCCACCACGCCGGCACCGACGCCGACGACGACGCCCCCGCCCACGGGCGGCGGCAGCTGCACCGCGACGTACTCGGAGGGGCAGAAGTGGAGCGACCGCTTCAACGGCACGGTCACCATCCGCGCGAACACGAACATCAGCGGCTGGCAGTCGACCGTCACGGTCAGGAACCCGCAGCGGATCATCGCGACATGGAACGGCTCGCCGACGTGGGACTCCTCCGGCAACGTCATGACGATGCGGCCGAGCGGCAGTGGCGCGCTCTCCGCGGGTCAGACGACCTCGTTCGGCTTCACGGTCCAGCACGGCGGTAACTGGACGTGGCCGAGCCTGACGTGCACGGCCTCCTGACGATCTGAGGGCAGGCGCGCACGCACCGGCGGGCGCGGCACCGATGGTGTCGCGCCCGCCGGTGCGTCTAGTCCTCCCAGGGCGGCGTCTCGTCGAGCTTCGTGTAGTACTTCGCCAGGTGGCTCTTGATGCGGTCGCGGTCCTTGTCCGGCACGTCGACCCCGCCGCGCGAACCCTGCATGACGGCCGCGGCGGCGAACACTCCCCGCGGTACGGCCTTCAGGCGCCCGTCGATCACGTCGGCGACCAACAGCTTGTACGCGGTGAAGTTCTCCTTGTTCTCGGCGTCGTACCAGACGTGCGCGTCGCGGTACCTCTCGTTCGGCTCGGCCTCGGCCTCGGCCCAGGCGCGGACGCGCTTCTCGGCGGCGTCGCCGTCCCAGGCCCGGTCGCGGTCGGCCAGCGGGAGGTCGCCGAATGCGGTGACAGCCATGTGCGGACTCCTCTCGGTCGGTCGTCTCACGACCGTGGCACCGCCGTCGCCGGCTCGCATCCGCTACGCGTCCGCCCAGGCCTCCCGGCCGGTCCGGACGGTCTCGCCGGTGCGCGCCGCCTCCTCGATGGCCAGACCGAGCAGGTGGTCCTGGCAGCCGTCGGCCAACGGGTAGGGCGCCGGGCCCTCCCCGCGTACCCACGCACCGGTCGCGTCGAGCAGCGCGGCCACGGCGATGTCGTCGTCGGCCAGACGGGCGCCCTGGAACAGGTTCCGGTACAGGACCCGGCCGTCCAGGCTCAGGTGCTCCAGGTCGAATCCGTCGAGGTTCTGCTCCAGGCCGGTGACCCGTCGGACGATCGGCGACGTGATGACCGTGCGCTCGTCGACCCACCGCGTGACCGCGTCGTCGACGATCTCGCCGTGCGATCCGCGGACGACGATCCGGTTGGTCCGCAGCGGGTTGTGCCACTGGTTGTCGGTGAAGTCGTAGAGCGCGCTGCGCCCGCTGCCGAAGTCCAGCGTGGCCAGGATGTTCCACGCGTCGGCCGGCTCCGTGGCACCGGTCCAGCCGTCGCGACCGAGCGGTCCTAGGAGGGGCGCGGTGAACGTCGAGGCGCGCACAGTGACCTCGCCGCGGCCCGCGTCGAGCAGTCGCCGGATGAGCCCGACCGCGTGGTACAGATGCGTGGAGCTGATCTGTACGCTCGTCGGCCGGCCGATGGTCCCGGCGTCGACCACCGCGATCCGGGCCGCGTGAGACGGCATCGACGGGCTGTGCTCGGCCACCTGGACGAGTCCCGACGAGCCGACCTCGGCCCAGAGCTCGCGCAGCCCGTCGGCATCCGGCGCGGGCGGGGTCTCGGCGAGCACCGGGATGCCCAGCGACACCAGCTCGGCGGTCGCCTCCGGGGTCACGGGCCACGGGACCGAGACGACGACGAACTCCGGGCGGTCCGTCCCCGAACCGGGGAGCGCGCTGGTGACCAGCTCCTCGATCGTCCGGACGGTCGGCACGCCCCACGCGCGCTCGACCTCGGCACCCCGCTCGGCGGAGCGCGTGACCACGCCGGTGACCTGGAACCGCTCCGGCATCAGCCGCGCCATGCGGACGAAGAACTCCGCCCGCCACCCGCTGCCGACCACGCCGAACCTGATGGGTGCCATGGAACCGTCCTCGTCGTCGGTGGGTGCGTCGGCGTCGAGACTAGTCGGCGGTCACCTCGGTGACCCGGCCGTCCTCCACGTGCCACCGGCGGGTCAGCCGGACCGTCTCCAGCATCCGCCGGTCGTGCGTGACCAGCAGGATCGTCCCCTCGAAGCTGTCGAGCGCCTGCTCCAGCTGCTCGATCGCGGGCAGGTCGAGGTGGTTGGTCGGCTCGTCCAGCACCAGCAGGTTCACGCCGCGGGCCTGCAGGAGCGCGAGCGCGGCGCGGGTCCGCTCCCCCGGTGACTGCGACGACGCGGGTCGGTGGATGTGGTGGCCGCCCAGACCGAACTTGGCCAGCAGCGTGCGGACGTCGGCGGTCGGCCAGTCCGGCACCTCGCGGGAGAAGGCGTCGACCAACGGCTCGTCGCCCTCGAACGCGCGACGCGCCTGGTCCACCTCGCCGACCAGCACGCCCGAGCCGAGGTCGACCGCGCCGGACGTGGGCTCCAGCCGCCCGAGCAGCAGAGCGAGGAGGGTCGACTTGCCGGCGCCGTTCGGACCGGTGACCGCGACGCGGTCCTTCCAGTCGAGCTGCAGGTCGACCGGGCCCAGGGTGAACGCTCCGCGCGTGAGGACGGCGTGCCGCGCGACGGCGACGACGGCACCGGAGCGGCCGGCCGTCGCGATGCTCATCTGCAGCTGCCACTCCTTGCGCGGCTCGTCGACCACGTCCAGGCGGGCGATCATCTTGTCGGTCTGCCGCGCCTTCGCCGCCTGCTTCTCGGACGTCTCGCCGCGGTGGTGCTTGATGTGCTTGTCGTTGTCGGTCGCCTTGCGACGTGCGTTGCGCACGCCCTTCTCCATCCACGCGCGCTGCATGCGGGCGCGAGCGTTCAGCGCGTCGCGTCGGGCGGCGTACCCCTCGTAGGCCTCGCGGGCCTGGCGGCGGGCGATCGAGCGCTCGTCGAGGTAGGAGTCGTAGCTGCCGCCGTAGGTGGTGACGCGCTGGAGGCTCCGGTCGATCTCGACGACGGCCGTGACCGTGCGGCTGAGGAACTCGCGGTCGTGGCTGACCACCACGATCGCGGCCTCCGACCGGTCGACGAACTCCTCCAGCAGGTCCAGCCCGGCGGCGTCGAGGTCGTTGGTCGGCTCGTCGAGCAGGTACAGGTCGTACCGCGAGAGGAGCAGCGCCGCGAGACCGACCCGGGCGGCCTGCCCGCCGGACAGCGCGGTCATGGGGTGGTCGAGGTCGACGGTCAGCCCGAGGTCGTCGGCCACCGTGCCGAGCCGGGCCTCGAGGTCGGCGCCGCCAAGTGCGAGCCAGCGCTCGAGGGCCTCGGCGTAGACGTCGTCGGCACCGTCCTGGCCCGCGCCGAACGCGTCCGCGGCGTCGTCGAGCGCGCGCTGCGCGTCCGCGACACCCGTCCGCCGCTCGAGGTGGGCACGCACGGACTCCCCGTCGACACGCTCGATCTCCTGCGCCAGGTAGCCCAGCTGCGCGTGCGACGGCGACACCGCGACACTCCCGGAGTCCGGCTGCCGACGGCCGCCGAGGATCTGCAGGAGCGTGGACTTGCCCGCGCCGTTGGGGCCGACGAGGCCGATGACGTCCCCGGGCGCCACGACGAGGTCGACACCGGAGAACAGCTCACGATCGCCGAAGCCGGCCCCGACACCCTTGGCCTGCACTGTTGCGGTCATGCGGTCATTCTCCTTCGGCCGAGCCCCGCCGACGGACGGCGGGACTCGGAGAAGGTACGCGGACGTCCGACCGTGCTGCTCCCTGATTAGGAGTCGAGCGCCGCACGCAGACCGTCGACAAGGGGTGTCGTCGGCCGACCGATGAGCGTCCGCAGGTCCGACGTCGCGTCCGCCAGGTCGCCGCGGCGGATGCCTGCGTCGAGCGTCGCGACGAAGCCCGCGGTGCCCTCGTCGAGACCCACGCCGAGCAGGATCGCGCGGTGCTCGTCGAACGAGACCTGCTGGGCGACGACGGGGACGCCGAGCAGGGTGGACGCCGCCTCGGCGAGCTCGTCGAACGTCCAGGCGACGTCGCCCGAGAGCTCGTACACGCGGCCGTCGTGGTCGCCGCCGAGCAGCACCGCGGCGGCGCCGGCGGCGTAGTCGCTACGGGTGGCGCTGGCGACGCGGCCGTCGCCGGCGCTGGTGAGGATGACGCCCGTGGTCCGGGCCTGCTCGACGGCGCCGACGTAGTTCTCCGTGTACCAGTTGTTGCGCAGGATGGTCCACGCCAGCCCGGACGCCCGGAGGAGCTCCTCGGTCGCCTTGTGGTCCGGCGCGAGGACGAGCTCGGTCGTGTCGGCGTGCGGGGCGCTCGTGTAGACGACGCGGCGGACACCGGCGGCCTTGGCGGCGTCGATGACCCGGCCGTGCTGCGCGACCCGCCGGCCGACGTCGCTGCCGGAGACGAGCAGGACGGTCTCGGCGCCGGCGAACGCGGTCTCCAGCGACGCGGCGTCGTCGTAGTCGACGGCGGCGGTCCGGACGCCCAGGTGCGCGAGCAGCTCGGGGCGGCGGCCGCCCGCGACGATCTGGTCGGCGGCGAGCCCGCCGGCGAGGAGGTGCTGGACGACCAGCGGGCCGAGGTGGCCGGTGACACCGGTGACGACGACGGACATGGGGAGTTCCTCTCGGTGGAGCGACTGGGTGTCGTCCGCCGCAACCGGCCGCGTGCCGGGAACCTTCCAGATCGTGGGTACCCACTTTGGCGTAAGGTACGCACGTGACGGTGAGCAACGAGGTCAGCGCGCTGGAACGACTGATGACCGACGGAGTTCTCGCGGCCGCGTGCCCGTCGCGCGTCGTCCTCGACCACGTGACCAGCAAGTGGGGGGTCCTGCTGCTGGTCGCCCTGTCCGAGCGCACCATGCGGTGGGGCGAGCTGCGACGGATCGTCGAGGGGATCAGCGAGAAGATGCTGGCCCAGACCCTGCGCACCCTCGAGGCCGACGGGATCGTGCACCGCGAGGTGACCGCCAGCATCCCGCCGCGCGTCGACTACTCCCTCACCGAGCGCGGGTCCGAGCTCGTGGCCCGGCTGCTTCCGCTCATGGAGTGGATCATGGACAACGCCGAGGAGATCGTCGCCGGCTGAGCGGCAGCCCGGCGCTCATCGGCGTCGACAGGGGCTTGCCCGAGCGTGCCCTGAGGGGTTCCGTCGGACGAGTGAGGGTCCGCGACTGAACTCTGGCCCCTCGGATGCCGACAACTAGGCGTGGGCTCCGCGATCCGGGCCCGCCTCGCACGTCGACGTCTTGGAGGGCAGGCCGTGTCTACGCCGAACGACGCGTTGCACGCTGCTCTGATCGCTCGCCCGCAACAGACCGCGCGGGAGCTGGCGCAGGCACTCGCGGTCGCCGGGCACCCCGGCCTGACGGATGCCGAGGTGGAACAGGTCCTCCACCGCGACCCGCGCCTCCGGTACGACGGGAGCACGCCGCCGCGGTGGCGCGCCCTGGGCGCCGGCCACCCGAGCACGGTCCTGCAGATCCCGACCCCGCACCACCCCGCGACGCAGGTGCTCGCACCCGCGGCGTCCTTCGGCCACCGGGCTGCGGCCGACGCCTCCCCGCCGGTCACGCCGCGCGGGATCCTGCCTGCGGCCGCGTTCGCGGGCAGGCCGTCGGTGCGGCTCCTGGACGACGCCGCACCCGCAGAGACGATCCCGGACGCCGCCGTCCCACCCCCGGCAGCTCCGATGCCGGTCCGCGTCCCCGTGATCTCGCGCCTGGCGGCCATCGACCCGCCGCCCGCAGCCGTCGAGGCTGTCGCACCCCCGGTCACGACGCCGCCGGCACTGCCCGCCCGTCCGGTCGCGACGCCTCCCGCCCTGCCGGCACGGCCGGTCCCGACCCACTCCTCCAGCACGACGGCGACGCTCCCGGCACCCCCGACGACGCACCCCGTCGCCCGGATCGCCGAGCCTGTCGCCCCGGTCGCCCCGGTCGCGCCGGTCGAGTCCCTCGCACCTGTGACCAGGACCGTCGCGACTCCCTCCGTCGCGCCGGTCGCCCCTGTCCGCGCCGCTCCGCCGGTCGCCGACCGCGGCCCTCTCCCGCCCGGCGGCGAGGTCCGGTACGTCGGACCCCAGCTGCGCCGGTGGCAGAAGGACGTGCTCGACGCGTGGCTGGCCGCGGGCCGTCGTGGGATCGTCGAGGCGGTGAGCGCGCAGGGCCGAGGTGTCGTCGGCGTCCTGGCCACCTGGGACGCCCTGACGCGCGGCGAGAAGGTGCTCGTCCTGGTCCCCACGACGGACCTCCTCGAGCAGTGGCTGACCACCCTGACGGTCCAGCTGCCCGGCCTGTCGCTCGGTCGTCGTGACCTCACGACCGCGCACACGTTCGACGAGTGCGACGTGCTGGTGTCGCTGGTCAGCAGCGCGTTCGGGCGTGACCTCCTGGAGGACCGGGCGGGCCTGCTGGTCGCGGACGAGGTGCACAAGTACGGCTCGGCCCGTCCGGCGGAGACGCTGCGCGAGGGGTTCGGCGCGCGCCTCGGCCTGACGACGTCGGTCGAACGCCAGGACGCCGGGGTCGACGAGGTGCTGCGGCCGTACTTCGGCACGGTGCTCGACGGCTGTGACCTGCGCCGCGGCCGTGCGGAGGGCGTGCTCGGCCGGTTCCGGCTCGCCCTCGTCCCCGTGGACCTCGACGCCGCCGACCAGGCGGAGTACGACTCACTGTCCGCGCAGCTCACCGCGCTGCACGAACGCCTCGCCGCGTACGGCTGTGCGCCGGACACGTTCCACGACGACGCGATCCGGCTGCAGGGCGGCTGGCGGGAGAACGCGCGCGCCGCGGCCGACGCCAGCGCGTGGCTGCGCGCGGTGAGCAGCCGGCGCGACCTGCTGGCGACGTCGGCGGCCAAGATCGATGCCGTGGCGCAGCTCGCGCCCCTGCTCGCCCGGTCGGCCCGCGGCCTGGTCTACACGCACACGAAGGACGACGCCGACACCGCCGCCGCGCGACTGCGGTCGGTCGACGTCACCGCCTCGTGGTTCCACAACGGTCAGGAGCCCGAGGTCCGTCGGAACACCCTGCGCGACCTGCGCAGCGGCGGCGTCACGGTGCTGTCCGTCCCGAAGGTGCTCGACGAGGGCCTCGACCTGCCGGCGATCGACGCGGTGGTGATCCTCGCCGGGAGCCGGACCCGCCGACAGCTGGTGCAGCGCGTGAGCCCGGTCCTGCACCCGGCGCAGGCGGACCGGCTTCCCGTGGTGGTCGTCGTGCATGCCCGGGGGACGGTGGACGCGGACGACGGCTTCCTCGCGGAGCTCACCGAGGTCGCCA
Source organism: Cellulomonas sp. Root137 (assembly GCF_001426725.1). Taxonomy (NCBI): domain Bacteria; kingdom Bacillati; phylum Actinomycetota; class Actinomycetes; order Micrococcales; family Cellulomonadaceae; genus Cellulomonas; species Cellulomonas sp. Root137. The sequence continues at coordinate 376,889 of NZ_LMFG01000001.1, forward strand.
CGGAGGTCCGCGTGTTCGACGAGGACGCCGCCGCGGTCACCGACTGGTTCGTCGGCGCCTAGTCCGGCTGCCGCACGTCCGCCCGCTCGAGGCGCCTGCGGACTCCCTCGCCGCCGATGCGCTCGATCTCGGCGCGCGGTCCCACCACGACGAGCAGCACCCGGGCCCGTGACAGGCCGGTGTACAGGAGGGTGCGGGCGCGCTGCGCCTCCCGGAACCCGTTCACCGCCAGGATCACGACCGTCCGCTCGAGGCCCTTGAACCCGAGCACGTGGCCGTAGAAGACCTCCTCCCCGGCGAAGAAGCCGTCCCAGTAGCCCGCGTGCCCGGCGCCGCTGACGAGCTCGACCTGGAGCGGGTGCCGCGAGCCCGTGGCGAGGAGCGCGACCTGTCCGGGCAGCCAGCCCTCCTCGAGCAGCGCGTCCACCGTGTCGTCAGCCACGTCGATCGCTCGGTCGTACGGCACGTCGAGGATCCGTACGGGGGCACCGTCCATCCCGCGCGGGCGGGTCACGTCGTCCCGGAGCGAGCCACACAGCTGCGCGATCTGCTTGGTGGAGCGCAGGTTCTCGTCGAGCCGGACCGGTGGCGTGGCGATGGGCGCGACACCGTCCCTGCCGAACACCCTCTGGGCCTCGTCGAGAAACACGAACAGCCCGCCGTTGTCGGGGTCCCGGAGGCACCGGACGAGCGACGGCCACCACTGCTCGCCGAAGTCCTGCGCCTCGTCGACGACGACGGTGTCGAACAGCTCGCTCCGCGGCCGGCTGTCCGCCAGCTCGCCGAGACGCACCGGGAGGATGCGCTCGAAGAAGTCCACGTCGTCGTCCGCACCCTGCTGGGCGCCCCACGCGATGGGCAGGTCGTGGAACAGCCCGACGAATGCGGGGCGCTCCTTCGGCTTCCACGTCTGCGTGATCCGCTGGAGGTACCTGCCGAGCCCGCGCGAGTAGCAGAGCAGCGCCACCCGCTCGCCCCCTGCGGCTCGTCGCCGGGCCTGCTCCAGCGCGAGCCACGTCTTCCCGGTGCCCGCACCGCCCACCACCTGCAGCCGGTTGAACGAGGTGAAGTGCTCGAGCATCCGGGCCTGGTCGCGGGTGAGGTGGTCCAGGTGGTCCTCGAACTGCGCCGCGTGCGCCAGCACCTCGACCTGGGACGGGAAGCTGCCGGCCAGGTAGTCGACCAGGTCCTCCAGGGCGGCCTCGCCGAGCGGGACGTGCCCCGCGCCGTGCCCGTCGATCGCGTGCTTCACGAGTCCCGCGGCGCTGCCGACGTCGTTGCGGTCCATGAGCATCGTGCGCGGCAGGTCGGTGGCCGACCAGTCCTGAGGGACGTAGACGTGAGGGAGCGCGACGACGTGCACCGAGCGCGCCCGGGCGGCGTCGAGGCCGTGTCGCGACAGCAGCTCGTGCAGCACGTGCCGGGCGTCCTGCACCTGGTGGACGGGGTCGATCCGGTGCCGCCGCTCCCCCGAGCCCTGCCACCACGTCCCGCCCTCGCGCGTCACGTGGCCCCCCTTGACCTCGATCACCGCCAGCCCGACGCCCGGCCACGCGACGAGCAGGTCGATCTCGCGCTCGGTCGAGCCGTCCTGGAGGCCGACCCCCGCGACGAGCGCCACGTCGTCCGGCAGCTGGTCCCGGAGCGCCTCCCAGACCGTGCGCTCGGCGCCGACGTCGTCGCGGAACTGCGGGTCCTCGGGGTAGAGGCGGGGCATGGCACGTGTCTAGCGCACCCGCAGCCACCCTGTCCGAGGCGCCCTCTACCCTCGGCCCATGTTCCTCCTCGACGACGGTGGCCTCGTGCTCAGCCCGAGCGACCTGGCCAACGCCGCCGCCTGCGAGCTCGCCGTGCTGCGGAACCTCGACAGCCGGCTCGGCCTGGCGGAGCCCACGCCGATCGCGGCGGACGCCATGCTCGCGCGGGTGTCCGCGCTGGGCACGGCGCACGAGGACCGGGTCCTGCAGGAGTACCGCGCGTCCGGCGAGGTCGTCACGATCGCCCGCCCGCGGTACGACGAGGCCGGCGACCGTGCCGCCCTGGAGCGCGTGCACGCGGCCACGCTGGCCGCCCTGGGGTCCGGCGCCGACGTGATCTACCAGGCGGGGTTCTTCGACGGCCGGTTCACGGGGTGGGCCGACTTCGTGGTGCGCGAGGACGGCGGCTGGGCGGTGCTCGACACCAAGCTGGCCCGGAGCGCGAAGGTCACCGCCCTGCTCCAGCTGGCGGCCTACGCGGACCAGCTGATCGGTGCGGGCATCCCCGTGACCGACGAGGTGCACCTGATCCTGGGCGACCGGACGCGGTCGAGCCACCGGCTGGCCGACCTGCTGCCGCTCTACCGCGAGCGCCGGACGCGGCTCGAGGACGTGCTCGACGAGCACCGCGCCGCGCGGGAGCCGGTGGCCTGGGGCGACCCCCGCTACCGGGCGTGCGGTCGGTGCGACGTGTGTGCCGCGCAGATCGCCGCGCACCGGGACGTCCTCCTGGTCGCGGGGCTGCGGTCGACGCAGCGCGCGCGGCTGGCGGCGGTCGGGATCGGCACCGTCGACGAGCTGGCCGCGAGCACCGGCCCGGTCGTGGGGATCGGGGGCGCGACGCTGGCGAACCTGCGCCGGCAGGCGGCCCTGCAGGTGCGGCAGGAGACGGCGACCGAGCCGCTGGTGTTCGAGGTCATCGACGCGGGGGCGGTGCAGGACCTGCCCGCGCCGGACCCCGGCGACATCTTCTTCGACTTCGAGGGGGACCCGCTGTGGACGGACGACACGGTCCCCGCCGACGCGCCCGCCGACTGGGGTCTGGAGTACCTGTTCGGGGTGGTCGAGGCCGACGGGACGTTCCGGCCGTTCTGGGCGCACGACCGCGCTCAGGAGAGGCAGGCGTTCGTCGAGTTCCTCGCGTACGTCGCGGAGCGCCGCACCGCGCACCCCGGCATGCACGTCTACCACTACGCCCCGTACGAGCGGACGGCCCTGCTCCGGCTGGCCGGACGGTACGGCGTCGGCGAGGACGTGGTGGACCAGCTGCTGCGCGACGGCGTGCTCGTCGACCTGTACGCGACCGTGCGCCGGGGTCTGCGGGTGGGCAGCAGCTCGTACTCGCTGAAGAAGCTCGAACCCCTCTACATGGGCGACGAGACGCGGGAGAGCGAGGTGACGACCGCGGCCGACTCGATCGCCGAGTACGCGGAGGCGTGCGACCTGCGCGACGCGGGGAACGAGACCGCCTGGCAGGCGAAGCTCGCCGAGATCGCCGAGTACAACCGGTACGACTGCGTCTCCACGCTCCGGCTGCGGGACTGGCTGCTGGCGCACGGCCCGGCTCCGACGGGTTCCGCGGCGGGCGAGCTCGAGGAGCCCGCGGACGAGGACCCGCTGGTGGCGGACGTGCTGGCGAGGTCGGAGGTGCTGGACGACCCCGGTGACCACCAGGCGGTCCGGATGCTCGCCGCGGCGGTCGGCTACCACTCACGCGAGGCGAAGCCGTTCTGGTGGGCCCACTTCGACCGGCTGCAGTCCGATCCCGCCGAGTGGCTGGACCCGCGCGGCACCCTCCTGGTCGACGGGACCCCCGAGGTGGTCGAGGACTGGACCATCGGACCCGGCAAGCGCACGTTCGCTCGGACACTGCGGCTGACCGGGCAGCTGGAGCCGGGCAGCGACCTGCGCGCGGGCGGCACCGCGTACGCGCTCTACGACCCGCCGCCGGAGTACGCGCAGACGTCGAGCACCGGCCACCGCGGCTGGACCTCGGGGGTGGACATCCTGGAGGTGACGGTCCGCGCGGCGACCGACTCGGCGTCGGGCACGCGCGACGTCCTGCTGGTCAGCGACCGGTTGCCCACCGGCGCGACCCCGGGGCCGGACCTGCCGATGGCGCTGGCACCCTCCGCCGGCCCGGGCGTGAAGAGCATCGTCGAGGCCATCCGCACGCTGGTCGGCGGCGTGGCCGACGGGCTCCCGGACCTCCCGCCCCTGCCCGCGGTCGACATCCTGCGCCGCGTGCCCCCGCGCACCCGGACCCTGCCGCTCCCGCGTCCCGACGACGTCAGCGGGACCACGGAGGCGATCATCGGCGCGGTCCTCGACCTCGACGGCTCCTATCTGGCCGTGCAGGGGCCGCCCGGCACCGGCAAGACGTACACCGGCGGTCACGTCATCGCCGCGCTCGCCGCGCAGGGGTGGAAGGTGGGCGTCGTCGCGCAGTCGCACGCCGTCGTGGAGAACATGCTGCGCGCGGTGAACGCGGCCGGTCTGCCCGCGGAGCAGATCGGCAAGAAGGCGCAGGACGAGCACCCCGACGACGCCGTCTGGCAGTCGCTGCCGAAGGGCAAGGACGCCACCGCGTTCCATGCCCGGCAGCCCGGTGGCTTCGTCATCGGCGGCACCAAGTGGGACTTCACCAGCCGCGAGCGGATCCCCGACGGCGGCTTCGACCTGCTCGTGATCGACGAGGCGGGCCAGTTCTCCCTGGCCGACACCATCGCGGTGTCGACCGCCGCCCGGAACCTGCTGCTGCTCGGCGACCCGCAGCAGCTGCCGCAGGTGACCCAGGGCCGGCACCCGGAGCCGGTGGACCGGTCGGCGCTCGGGTGGCTGGTGGACGGCCAGGACACGCTGCCGGACGAGCTCGGCTACTTCCTGGCCCGCACCTGGCGGATGCACCCGGCACTCTGCGCGGCCGTCTCGCGCCTCTCCTACGAGGACCGCCTGACCGCGGTCCCGCGCACCGCCGACCGCGAGCTCGAGGGCGTCGCGCCCGGGCTGCGGACGGTCGTCGTCGACCACGAAGGCAACGCGGTCTCGTCGCCCGAGGAGGCCGCGGTGGTGGTGGACCAGGTCCGGGACCTGCTCGGTCGCCGCTGGACCGACGGGACCAGCAGGCCGCTGACCGGGGCGGACATCCTCGTCGTCGCCCCCTACAACGCCCAGGTCTGGACTGTCGCCCGCGCACTGAGAGACGCCGGGATCACGGGCGTCCGGGTGGGCACGGTCGACAAGTTCCAGGGCCAGGAGGCCGCCGTCGTGCTGGTCACCACCTGCGCCTCCTCGGCCGACGACGTGCCGCGCGGGATGGAGTTCCTGCTCAACCGCAACCGGCTGAACGTGGCGGTCTCCCGGGCGCAGTGGTGCGCGATCATCGTCCGCTCCCGCCGGCTGACCGACTACCTGCCCGCACGCCCGGAGCAGCTGGCGGAGCTGGGCGCGTTCATCGGCCTGTGCACGGACGCTCGCCGCGCGGAGGAGCCCCGCAGCCGGTAGAACCGAACCCCATGACCATTGTCGGCTTCCACAACTCGCACGAGCAGGTCCACCCCGCCGCGCTCCTGGCGGCCACGCGGCGCGCCGAGGAGGTGGGGTTCGACGCCGCCATGTGCTCGGACCACTGGGCCCCCTGGTCGGTCCGGCAGGGGCACTCCGGCTTCGCGTGGACGTGGCTCGGCGCGGCGCTGGCCACCACGGAGCTGCCCTTCGGTGTGGTCAACGCGCCGGGCCAGCGGTACCACCCGGCGATCATCGCGCAGGCGGTGGCCACCCTCGGGGCGATGTTCCCCGGGCGGTTCTGGGTGGCGCTGGGCTCCGGCGAGAACGTCAACGAGCACATCACCGGCGGGCGCTGGCCGGCCAAGGCCGAGCGGGACGCGCGCCTGCGCGAGTGCGTCGAGGTGATCCGCGCGCTGCTGGACGGCGAGGAGGTCACGCACGACGGGCTGGTCACGGTGGACCGGGCCAAGCTGTGGACGCTTCCCGACGAGAAGCCGCTGCTCATCGGCCCGGCGGTGACCCCGGCGACGGCCCGCGCGCACGCGGACTGGGCCGACGGGCTGGTCACGGTGAACCAGTCGCCGGAGATCCTGAAGCAGGTGCTGCACGAGTACCGGGACGCCGGTGGCCGAGGGCAGGTCGCCCTGCAGGTGCACGTCTCCTGGGCACCGTCCGCCGAGCTGGCACTGCAGGTCGCCAGGGAGCAGATGGCCGGCCAGGTGTTCGGTCCGCCGGTGGCGTGGGACCTGGACACCCCGGAGGCGTTCGACTCCCTCGGCGTCCACGTCGGCGACGACTCCCTGCACCGCAGCGTGCTCGTCGACCACGACCCGGCGCGCCTCGCCGACCGCGTGAGCGAGCTGGTGGCCATCGGTTTCGACGCCGTCTACCTGCACCAGGCAGCCACGGACCCTCGGCCCGGCGACGACAAGCACGACGACGCCGCACCGACGAGCACCCCGCGCAGCGCCACCCTGGACGCGTTCGTCGACATGGCCGCCGAGCACCTCCTCCCCCAGCTGAAGCAGGTGACCGCATGAGGATCCACGACACGGGCGACCTCTGGTGGAAGAACGCCGTCATCTACTGCCTGGACGTCGAGACGTTCATGGACTGGAACGACGACGGCGTCGGCGACCTGCCCGGCCTGGTCCAGCGCCTCGACCACCTGGCCGACCTGGGCGTCACGTGCCTGTGGCTCATGCCCTTCTACCCGACGGCCGACTACGACGACGGCTACGACATCTCCGACTTCTACGGGGTGGATCCCCGCCTAGGGCACGCCGGTGACCTGGTCGAGGTGATCCGGACCGCCAAGGACCGCGGGATCCGCGTGATCGTCGACCTCGTCGTGAACCACACCTCCGAGAAGCACCCGTGGTTCCAGAGCGCCCGCAGGAGCAAGGACAGCCCGTACCGCGACTTCTACGTGTGGCGCTCCGACAAGCCGCCGTCCACCAAGGACAAGGTCGTCTTCCCCGACAAGGAGACGGGCATCTGGACCAAGGACGACGCCACCGGCGAGTGGTACCGGCACACGTTCTACCACCAGCAGCCGGACCTCAACACCGCGAACCCGCAGGTCAGGGACGCGATCGCCAAGGTCATCGGCTACTGGGCGGAGCTCGGGCTCAGCGGGTTCCGCGTGGACGCCGTCCCGTTCTTCCTGGCCGACGCCGCGAAGACACCGGGCGACAAGGTGGAGGACAAGCACGACTTCCTCAAGGAGCTGCGGTCGTTCCTCACGCGCCGGGTGGGCGACGCGATCCTCATGGGCGAGGTGAACCTCCCGTACGCCGAGCAGAAGCTGTACTTCGGCGGCGACGCGGCCGACAGCGACGAGCTCACGCTCCAGTTCGACTTCATCGGCATGCAGAACCTGTACCTGGCGCTGGCCCGGCAGGACGCCCGGCCCATCGCCAAGGCCCTCGGCGACCGCCCGGAGATCCCGCACGACGCCCAGTGGGCCACCTTCGTCCGCAACCACGACGAGCTCACGCTGGACAAGCTGTCGGAGGACGAGAAGCAGGAGGTGTTCGACGCCTTCGGCCCGGACCCGGACATGCAGCTCTACGACCGGGGTCTGCGCCGACGCCTGCCGACGATGCTCGGCGGCGACCCGCGCCGCATCCGGATGGTCTACTCCCTGCTCTTCTCGCTGCCCGGCACCCCGGTGCTGTTCTACGGCGAGGAGATCGGGATGGGCGAGAACCTAGCCGCCGAGGGTCGGCTGGCCGTCCGCACCCCCATGCAGTGGACGTCCGGCCTGAACGGCGGGTTCTCCCGCGCACCGAAGCGGAAGCTGGCCGGACCGGTGACCGAGGGCGGGTTCTCCCCCGAGCACGTCAACGTCGCCGACCAGCGCCGCGACCCCGACTCGCTCCTGTCCTTCGTGCAGCTGCTCGTCCGCCGCTACCGCGAGTGCCCCGAGCTCGGCTGGACGCCCCGCGCCGAGATCCTCGACCAGCCGTTCCCGGCGGTGCTCGCGCACCGGAGCACCTGGGACGACGGGTCCCTCGTGGCACTGCACAACCTGGGCACCGAGGCGGTCGTCGTCCCGCTGCGGCTCGACGACTGCGACGAGACCGTCCGGCTCGTCGACCTGCTGCAGGACGGGTCGTGCACGATCGACGCCCGCGGGGCCACCGAGGTCGAGCTCGAGGGCTACGGGTACCGCTGGCTGCGCGTGATCCGGGAGGGCGACCGGCGGCTGCTCTGAAGCGATTCGTGCCGCCCAGCCACCGGCCCGCTCAGCGGACTCCCAGCAATCTCGCGTACCGTGCCGAGGTCCGCCGCCTCCCCGGGCGGGACCCGAACCGACGGAGGACCCTCGTGCGCCGCACGACCACCGCCCGCCGCGGCCTCGCCGCCGCAGCTCTCGCCCTCACCCTCGGCCTCTCGCTGGCCGCCTGCGCCGGCGACTCGGCCGACGACCCGACGCCCTCCGCGACGTCGACGTCGACCGCCGACCCCGCCGACGTGGCCGCCCTGGCCAAGGTCGAGGTCGAGGGCGAGCCCGGCAGCAAGCCCACCATCACGCTCCCCACCACGCCGTTCACGGTCTCGGCTCTCGTGGTCCGCGTGGTCGACGAGGGCACGGGCGACGAGATCACCGAGGGCCAGACCCTCTCGATCCAGACGACGGCGGTGTCCGGCACCGACGGCACCGAGCTCGGGGACACGTACTCCAGCACTCCCGAGAAGATCGTGGCGGACGACCAGCTGCTCCCCGACCTGCACGACGCGCTCGTCGGCCAGAAGGTCGGCGTCCGGATCCTGTTCGCCGTCCCGGACGGCGAGGGCACCAACGTCGTCGTCGGTGAGGTCGTCGAGGCCAACGACACCGTGCCTGCCCTGGAGCGCGCCGAGGGCGAGGCCGTGACGCCCCCCGCCGGCCTGCCCACCGTCACGCTCGACGCCGACGGCAAGCCGTCGATCACGCCGCTGACCGACCCGGCGCCCACCACGCTCGTCGCGCAGCCGCTCATCAAGGGCACCGGCGCCGAGGTGACCGAGGACCAGACCCTGACGGTGAACTACACCGGCTGGCTCTGGGACGGCACGCAGTTCGACTCGTCCTGGGACTCGGGCGAGCCCGCGACCTTCGCGCTGACCGGCGTCATCCCCGGCTGGACGCAGGGTCTGGCCGGCCAGACGGTCGGCAGCCAGGTGCTCCTGGTCATCCCGCCGGACCTCGGCTACGGCGACCAGGCGAGCGAGACGATCCCCGCCGGCTCGACGCTGATCTTCGTCGTCGACATCCTCGGGGCCGTCTGACCGACCGAACGGAGGACGAGCCCGGGACGCGCCTCGCGTCCCGGGCTCGTCGCGTCCTAGGGTGGCTCAGGAGCAACCTCGAACCAGGAGTGAGCCATGGACCAGGCAGCGACGCCGAGGATCCGGACGGTGGCGCTGCTGGGCGCCGCCGGGTCCGGCAAGACGACTCTGACGGAGTCGTTGCTGCATCGGGCCGGGGTGCTCACCCGAGCGGGTCGCGTCGAGGACGGCTCGACGGTGACCGACCACGAGCCGGAGGAGATCGCGCGCGGGATCTCCCTGGGCCTCGGCGTCGCGCCCTTTCCGTGGACCGCGACGGACGGCAACGCCTACGACGTGACGCTGCTGGACGCCCCCGGCTCGGCGGACTTCGCGGGCGCGGTCGATGCCGCACTCGCCGCCGCTGACCTCGCCCTGATCGTGGTCAGCGCGGTGGACGGCGTGCAGGCGGGCACGTACGCCGCGTGGCGGCTCGCGGCCGAGGCCGGGGTGCCGCGGATGCTCGTCGTCACCAAGGAGGACAAGGCGCGGGCGGACTTCCGGCACGTCCTGGCGGACCTGCGGTCGGCGTTCGGCGACGGCCTGGTGCCGCTCGAGCTTCCGCTGGGCGAGGAGACGTCGTTCACGGGCGTCGCCGACGTGCTCAGCGAGCAGGGCCTGGCCTACGACCGGGACGGCCACCACCACACCGAGGCCCTGCCGGCCGGGCTGGCCGACGAGGAGCACCGCCTGCACGACGAGGTGACCGAGGAGATCGTCGCGCACGACGACGACCAGCTGGAGCGCTACCTGTCCGGCGAGGTGCCGACCACGGCCGAGCTGGAGAGCACGCTCGCCCAGGAGGTCCGGGCCTGCGAGGCGTTCCCCGTGCTGCTGTCGTCCGGCGTCACCGGCGTGGGCGTCGACCGGCTGGCGGACCTGCTGTGCGAGCTCGGGCCGTCCCCGGCGGACCGCACCGCCCGCGTGCTGGCGGGCAAGACCGAGGTCGAGGTGGCCGCCGACCCCGCCGGACCCACGCTGCTGTACGCGTTCCGGACGATGGCGGACCCCTTCGTCGGCCAGGTGACCATGTTCCGGGTGCTGTCCGGCACGGTCCGCAACGGCGACCGCCTGCTCAACACCACCACGCGGACGGAGGAGCGCATCCCCGGGCTGTTCCGGCTGCGCGGCAAGGAGCACCTCCCCGTCGACGCCGTCCCGGCGGGGCAGATCGGCGCCGTCGCCAAGCTCACCGGCACGCCGTCGGGGAGCCTGCTGGCGGAACGCACCGGGCCGGGCGCGTCGATGACCGCCCGGCCTCCCCGTGCCCGGGACACCGTCTACGCGCTGGCGCTCGAACCCGTCACGCAGTCCGACGACGACCGCCTCTCCGCCGCGCTGTCCCGCCTGACCGCCGAGGACCCGACCCTGAGCATCGACCGCACCGGCGACAGCACGGTGCTGCGCGGTCTCGGTGACACGCACCTCGCGGTCGCGCTGGAGCGGCTCGCGCGTGTGTTCGGGGTGCACGTCAGCACGTCACCCGTGCCGGTCGGGTACCGGGAGACGATCCGTCGGCTCGTCGAGGCGGAGGGCAAGGTCAAGAAGCAGTCCGGCGGGCACGGGCAGTTCGCCGTCGTGCAGCTGCGGGTGTCGCCGCTGCCGCAGGGCTCGGGGTTCGAGTTCGTCGACGCCATCGTCGGCGGCGCGATCCCCCGCACCTACGTCCAGGCGGTGCACAAGGGGGTGGTCGAGGCGATGGCCTCGGGCGGCCCGCACGGGTACCCCGTGGTGGACCTGCGCGTCGAGGTCTACGACGGCAAGTCGCACTCGGTGGACTCCTCGGACATGGCGTTCCGCACTGCCGCGGGCAACGGGGTGCGCGAGGCCCTGCACGCCGCCGGGACCACCGTGCTGGAGCCCATCAGCCACGTGTCGGTGACGGTGCCGATCGCCGCGCAGGGCGACGTCATGAGCGACCTGTCCGCGCGCCGGGGGCACATCAACGCGACGACGTCCCTCGACGACGGGCTGGTGCGCATCGACGCGTCGGTGCCGGAGGCCGAGCTGGGCCGGTACGTGCTGGACCTGCGCTCGCTCACCGGGGGCCGCGCGGAGCTGACCATCGCGCCCGACCGGTTCGAGGTCTGCCCGGACCACCTGGTCCCCGCGTGACCGAGCTCGCCGAGCTGGGCCGCCTCGTGCGGGAGTTCAGCACCGAGCGTGACTGGCAGCAGTTCCACGACCCCAAGTCGGTGATCCTCGCGCTCGTCGGGGAGGTCGGGGAGCTGGCGGAGCTGTTCCAGTGGGTGCCCGCCGACGACGCGGTCGCGCAGTTCTCCGCACCCGACCGGCATGCGCGCGTCGCCGAGGAGATGGCCGACGTCCTCGTCTACCTGGTGTGCCTGGCGGACGTGCTCGGCGTCGACCTCGGGGAGGCGGCGCGCGCCAAGCTGGCCGCCTCGCACGTGCGGTTCGCCGCCGACCAGGTCCGGGGCGTCGCACCCCACAAGCCGTAGCCTCGACACCATGGCCCGGTACTTCGACGTCCACCCCGAGAACCCTCAGCCGCGGTCGATCGCGCAGGTGGTGGACCTGCTGCGCAACGACGCGGTGATCGCCTACCCCACGGACTCCTGCTACGCGCTGGGCTCCCGCATCGACAACCACGACGGCGCCGACCGCATCCGCAAGATCCGGCACCTCGACGACCGGCACCACTTCACGCTGGTCTGCGCCGACTTCGCGCAGCTGGGCCAGCTGGTGCACCTGGACAACAGCGCCTTCCGCGCCATCAAGGCGGCGACCCCCGGCCCGTACACGTTCATCCTGCTGGCCACCCCCGAGGTGCCCCGGCGGCTGGCGCACGCGAAGAAGCGGTCGGTCGGCGTGCGCATCCCGAACCACCCGGTGGCCCAGGCGATCCTGCGCGAGCTCGGCGAACCCCTCCTGTCCAGCACCCTCCTGATGCCCGGCCACGAGTGGCCCATGGTCGAGGGCTGGCAGATCAAGGAGGAGCTGGACCTGGTGCTCGACGCGGTGGTCGACGCCGGCGACTGCGGCACGGAACCGACGACGGTGGTGGACTGGACGGAGGGCACCCCCGAGGTGGTCCGCGTGGGCGCCGGGGACCCGGACCGGTTCTGACCGGCGTCGGGCGCCGAGCTCGGTGGTCGGTGCCCAGCTCGGTGGCTCTACCCACCGATCTCGACGCGAAGCACCGAGCTCGAGGAGCGGCACATGGCCTACGTGGGAGTGGTGGGGCCCTCGGGCGCGGCGGCTGACGAGCTCGTCGACGCCGAAGGGCTCGGACGCGGACTCGCCGAGCGCGGGCACGTCGTCGTGTGCGGCGGGCTCGGCGGGGTGATGGCGGCGGTCTCGCGCGGGGCTGCGGCTGCCGGCGGGACCGTCGTCGGCCTGCTGCCCGGTGCCGACCGGGCCGATGCCAACCCCTTCGTCACCGTCGCGATCCCCACCGGGCTGGGCGAGCTGCGCAACGCGCTGCTGGTGCGCTCGAGCGACGTGGTCGTGAGCGTCGGCGGGTCCTGGGGCACCCTGAGCGAGGTGGCGCTGGCCGTGCGGACGGGCGTGCCGGTGGTGGCCATCAACGGCTGGCGCGTGCCGGCGCCCGCGGAGGGTCCCGCGCAGGTGTCGTCGGTCGACGAGGCGCTGCTCCTGGTGGACCGACTGCTCGGCTGAGGAGTGGTAGGAATGCCCGCGTGACCGACGACTCCCCCTACCCCGTGGTCGGGCCGGACCTCTCGTGGGGGCCGCCCGCACCGGCACCGGCCCCTGAGCCGCCCCGGTACGCGCCCTGGTGGCAGCGCGCCGCCGGCTCGGTGGTCGACGTGCTGGTCGCGTTCGCCGTGTACCTGCTCGGCGTCGCGCTGACGCTCCTGACCGACCCCGACGGCACCGCCGAACCCCCGACGGTCGGCGGAGTCGTCGTCGTCGCCGGCGCGGTCCTGATCCCGGTCGTGTGGATCTGGAACCGCGGCGGCCAGCAGGGTCGTTCGGGCCAGTCGCTGGGGCGGTCGCTGACGGGCACCCGGCTCGTCTCGACCGCGACCGGGCAGCCGATCGGGTCCGGACCCGCGCTCAGCAGGGACCTCTTGCACGTCCTCGACCTCCCGCTGCTGGTCGGCTTCCTCTGGCCGCTGGGGGACCGGCGTCGGCAGACGTTCGCGGACAAGGCGGCCGGGACGGTCGTCGTCCGCGACGCGTGACCCCAGACGGGTGAATCGGGCAACTGGTTCTCGGGTGGGGTCATCGGGCATAGTCCGTCGTCAGAGCGCGATTTGGCCCGTCCGATGTCCCCCGGGGCAACCTCTTTCGAGTGTGGACACACGCTGCACGAGACGGGCATACCTGGCACGATGCTGACTTGCCGCCGAGCCGGGCGGTGCGATGACGGATCTGACGGCGACTTTGGGGGCCGACATGAAGTTTGCGATGGGTTCAGACGTCCTCTCGACGCTGACCAAGAAGACCTCGACGTCCAGCGAGGATCTCGGAGCACTGGTCAAGCAGCTCTCGGCCGCCGCCGAGCCTCTCCACGGCAAGTTCAACGGTGCCGGTCGCGCTGCCTTCGACAAGTTCAAGGGCGAGACGGACCGCATCTCGGCAGACCTCAACGCCGCGCTGGCGGGCGTGCTCGGCGGCATCGCCGGCATGGACCGCTCGTTCGGCGAGGGCGACCAGCAGATGGCGGACGAGACCCGATCGACCGAGGGTGGCACCGCGTTCGACGCGGCGCGCTTCGGTTCCACCAAGGCCTGAGGGGGACCACCATGAGCACCGGCAACAGCATCGACCGCCGCGACTACGAGCTCGCCGCCTCGCAGACCGCGCAGGAGAACTTCAACGCGGTCGCCTCGCGCCTCGAGTCCCTCATCGACGCCCGTGACCGCGACGTCAAGAGCGCGATGGCCGACTACACCGCCGACGGCGTGTCCGAGGACTACGCCGCCAAGGAAGCCCGGTGGAACCGGGTGGCCGGCGAGGTGCGCACGATCATCCGCACGCTCCGTGGCGCGCTGGAGAAGAACGACACCACCGCCCAGGACACCCTCAAGAAGGCCAAGGCCGCCGTCGACGCGATCGGCTGACCCGATGACGGGATGGCGGATCGAACCGGAGGGAGTGCAGACCGTCCTCACCAAGGTGGGCACGGCTGCTGAGTTGCTCGGCACGGCGGTGGAGAACCTTCCCCCGCACGCCGAGACGGTCGTGGCAGGGTCGGCCAACTCGCCGATCATCGCCGACGCCATCGCGGGGTTCTTCGAGTTCTACAAGCCCACGCTGACGTCCATCGGCAACCGCATCAACGCGTCCGTCGGCGGCGCGGCCGCGGCCACCCGGTGGTACCTCACGGGCGACGAGACGATGGCCGCCGAGCAGCAGGCGGCCGCCCAGACCGTCGCCGGCACGGGTGTGTCCACGTTCACCGTCCCCCCGGTGCCGGGTTCATGAGCGCGGACATGTGCTACGCGGGCGGCGGCATCCAGCCGTACGCGATCCCCGGTGCGGACCTCGACCCTGACGGCGTGATCTCCGCCGCTAACTCGCTGAGCACGGGCGGCGGGTCCGTCCGGGACGCGGGTGCGGACGTCGTCGGGAAGTGGCGTGGCCTCGGGGCGCACTACGAGGCGCCCGAGTCGGGGCAGCTGTTCACCGTGATGGACCCCGTGGAGACCAACGCCCGCACCTTCGGCGACGCGGTGCAGCAGGTCGCGACCGTGCTCAAGGCCTACGCCGAGGAGATCCGCCCGATCAAGGCCTCCCTGGACGCGGTCAGGCGCGACGCGTACGCGTTCCGGGACAAGATCGCCTCGAACTCCGAGTGATCAAGGCCTCCCTGGACGCGGTCAGGCGCGACGCGTACGCGTTCCGGGACAAGATCGCCTCGAACTCCGAGTGGGACTACGACCAGGACCTGGTCGACGAGAACACGGACCTGGTGAACCGGGTCAACTCTGCGCAGATCAAGCTCTGGGACGCCGAGCGGACCTGCGCCAACGGCATCCGGGCGCTGTACTGCGCCGCCCCCTGGCACGCCGCCACCAGCGCGGACGACCCGCTGGGCTACGGCGTCTCGGAGATCCCCGCCGACGCCCCGATGGCCTGGGGCTCCTCGGTCGAGCGCCAGGACCACTGCCCCAAGTCGGCGGCCGTCGGCGTCAAGCGGTTCGTCTGGGACGGCGTGGTCGTCGACGGGCTGTGGGGGACCGTCGTGGGCCTCGGCGCGCTGGTCGGCATCAAGGACTGGAAGTGGTCGGCGGACAACTTCACCGAGTCGTGGACCGCGATGGGCGGCCTGATCGGGTACGCCGACGGCGAGTGGTCCTGGGGCAACGCGGGCGACTCCTGGCTCGCGCTGGGCAAGGGCCTGATCGCCTACGACACGTGGGAGGACGACCCGGCGCGCGCCGCGGGTGGCGCGGTGTTCAACATCGCCACCATCGTCATCCCCGCCGGCGCAGCCGTCTCCGGCACCAAGGCCGCCGCGACAGCGGCCGGCACCACCGGACGCGCGGCGGCCCTGCTGTCCAAGGGCGCCCGCATCGTCGACTTCCTCGACCCGGTCTCGCTGGTCATCAAGGGCGGCCAGTTCGCCCTGCCCAAGCTCGGAGACCTGCTCACCGGCATGCGCGGCGCCACCGAGGGCCTGGAAGGCGCCCTGCGGATCCCCGACGTGCCCACCAACCTCGACCTGCCGACCAGCAACCTCGACGACCTCGCCGACGGCCTGCCCCCGCTGCGCGACCCCGACGCCGAGGTCCCGACCGTGCACGAGCCGGTCGAGGTCCCCGTCCCGGCGAACCAGCTGGTCGGACCCGACGGCAACCCCATCCGGGACACCCCCGGCGGCACCGGCTCGGGCGCCGACGACCTCGCCGGCCCGCAGGCACCGCCGGCCGGTCCGATCCACACGCCCGGGACGGACGCGCCGACGGGTGGGTCGTCGCACGGCCCCTCCACCGGAGACGGTGCGGGCACCGGCGGCTCCACCACTCCGCCCTCCGGTGGGGGTCATGCTCCGGCGACCCCGATCGGTGGCGGATCGGGCGGTCCCGTCGACCCCGTGACCCCGACCGGTCCCGGCTCGGGTCCGGTCGACCCGGTCGCACCGCACGACCCCTCGAGCCCGGCAGGCGGGCCTCCGCCGCCCACCCCGCCGGGCACCGGCTTGGGCAGCTCGCCGTCCGGTCCTGAGCTCAAGTTCACGGACGTGCTCGACGACGTCCTGCTCGACAACGGGCTCAACCGCACCCACTTCCGCGAGCTGCTGCAGACCCGCGTCGAGGACCTCACGCGCGCGCAGGTGGACGTGCTCGTCGACATCCGGCAGGCCATGCCGCCGGTGTACGCGGACACCCTCCTGCAGAAGGTGATCACCCAGGAGCAGGCGCTAGGCCTCCTCGACGGGGACGCAGCGCGGTTCATGGAGCCCGACCAGCTTGCCGCCGCGAGGGCATCCGGCGCGCAGCAGGTTCCCACCATCGGTGGGTTCGTGTCGCGCCTCATCGACGTCGACGGTGCCACCCCGGCGCAGCTGTACCACCAGCTCGGTCTGAACTACCCCGGCAGCACGTTCAGCCCCGACGGTGGTTCCGTGTTCACGGTGCGTTACATGGCCGGCGACGGGATCGCACCCGGGCCGCTGCCTACGCCGGTCGTCGCGGGGATCCCGGACGGCACCTTGCGCGCGATGGCGTCCATGCCCGACAGCATCTTCCAGATCACGAACGACGCGGCCCGTCGGACCGCGATGTTCGACTGGGTCAGGACCGTAGACCCGAGCTCGACGTACGACGCCGCTCGCGCGTTCGACGTCGACCGGGCGACCGGTGTGCCGAACGTCGGCCCCGACCGCAACCCCTTCCGGGGATCGGGCTGGAGCGGGACGTCCTCGGCGTACAGCCCTGAGCTGGCATACGGATCCAACAAGATCCAGATCATCGAGGGTTCGGAGCTCTGGCGCGTCCGACCCGACGGAACGCAGGAGATCGCCGCTGTCTACACAGGCGGTGTGTGGAAGGTCGTCCCGTGAGAGCTGGGCCCTACGCGGAGGTTGACGGCGTCACCTACCCCGCCGTGGCCCTGCACGGCCCGACCGTCCGGATTCTGGCCTTCGGCGACGAACAACCGCTGCCCGGGTTCGAGCACGACGGGTGGGACCGGTGGGGTCGTCTCGTGGACCGGTCGGCGATCAGTCGCCTGTTCTGGGTGCAGACGACTGCCACGTGGTCGGGCAGGACGGTCACTGTCGACAACGTCGTCGGCAACAAGGCGACGTTCAGCTACGACGGGGACGACCTCCCCCTGGACAACCCCGCCGTGCGCCGCATCGGTCGCTTCGAGTGGCAGGGCACCGTCCCGGTCGATGAACTGAGCGACGTCGTCGAGGTCGTCACCGACGTCCCGCTCTGACGTGCGGTCCGGACCGTCGCGCACCGCGATCCGGGTGGGCCACTACGCCGAGGTCGCCGAGGCTGTGCACCCGTGCGAGGCGCCGTACTCCCCGCGCATCCGGCTGCGGTCGACGGAGGCTGACGACGACCCCACGCTGACCACCCGCGAGGTCGATCGGGCCGCCGTGACCCGGGTGTTCCGTGTGACGACGACAGCCGTGTGGCACGACGCCCCGGTGGAGGTGCAGGCCATCCGCCTGGCCGGCGTGGTCGTCCTGGGACAGGCCGCGAGCCGCCCGCGCGGCGTTGCGGTACGCGATACCGGGTACACCTGGCAGCAGGTCGTCGACCCGACCGAGCTCACCCAGGTCGTCGAGCGCGAGACGGATCTCCTGCGTCGCCGGCCGCGTTGGGTGGTCGACGGACCCGTGCCGACGCAGGTCGGCACGTACGCGGAGGTCGGCGGACGAACGCTGCCGAGCGGTGAGGCGTTCGCGGGTCTGCTGCCCGTCGGGGACGCGATCGCCGGTCTCGGCGAGGTGACAGCCATGAGCACGGTGTCGACGACCGCGAGCCTGGCCGGTGCGCGCGTGACGGTGCGATCGGTCGACGGGTCGAACGCCCTGGTCGAGCACACCGACGGCCGCGCGGACGTCGTGCCCGTCGGTGACCTGACAGACGTGGCGGAGGAGATCAGGTCACTCCCGGTCCCGGCACCACCGGCAGCACCGACCGCTCGCGTGATCCGGGCGCCTCGCCTCGCACCCGGCGCAGGAGTCAGTCCCGAGCTGGCCGAGTGGGTGGCGAGCGGTGGCACGCGGAACCGCGAGCTGCGCGACCTCGTCGCGGCACTGGCCAGGGCGGCGGACGCGGACGGTGCGGCGATGATCGCGCAGGAGACACCCCGGATCCTGGCGGTCGACGACGACCTCGACGATGCCCGGGGCTACCTCCGGCTGGACTGGACCCTGCGCACCGCGACCGCCACCTGGGCCGCGATCGGCGGCTTCGCCGACCTGGCCGACGCCCTGCGGATGCTCCCGCCGGTGACCGACGACGACACGGCGCTGAACGCCCGGCCCCTCCTCGAGCAGGCGAGTCCCGTGATCGACCGGGCGCGGATCGCCGCCCGCCGCGGCCCGGCCGACGAGTGGGAGGAGATCGCGTGGCGCGCCGCTCGCAAGGGCGGCCGCGCCGACGCGCTCGTCGAGGTCTGCAAGTCGGTGCCGGTCCACGGTCGCGCGGTGGGGACGTCGGGATCGGCTCCCGGTGCGATCGCGGCTCTCACCTCGCTGGCCGGAGCGATCCGGTACGACCTCGGGCGCATCGTCGCGAAGCGCGGCATCGACCCGGCGGTGACCGACGCATCCCCCTACCCGCTGGGTGCTGCGTTCCGCCGGTCGGCGATGGAGCTCCTGGTCCGGGCCCTCGCCCTCGGGGCGCCGACGTGAGCGAGCTGTGGACGTGCCCGGTCCGCCTGCCGCCCCTGCGACATACTCGGTAGCCGTTGCCGACGACCCCGGAGGACCACTTGTCCGTCATGCAGAAGGCCGTGACCCCCGCGATGAGCGCGGCGTACCTCGACGGTGGCTACGACCGTCTCGCGGGGTTCGTGGTGCGCGCGGAGGACGTCGCGTGGGCGACCACGCCGGCCGACCTGTTCGAGGCGCACGGGCTCGGCTTCCCGGGGTCCCCGTTCACTGCTGACGCCCCGCACGTCGACGTCCTGCGCTTCCCCGCGACGCCGCAGCTGCGGTTCGAGAACGCGACGGGCGGCCCCGACCAGAAGACGCGCGAGCTGACCGGCGGCCCGTTCGTCGACCGGCCTCCGTTCCAGGGCACCGGGTTCGTGCTCGCGCCGGGCCACCTCGTCCCGCTCTACTGGCTGGTCCACTCGCGGGTGCCCGCCGGGTCGGAGCTGGTGCGGATCGCCGCCGACGGGACGAGCACGCTCCTCGCCCGGTACGTCGACGTGGGGTTCGCGTGGGTGTCCGACGTGGTGACGGTGACGCCCTCGCCGAATCCGCGGATCTCGCGCCTGGTGGGCCCGATGGCCAAGTGGGAGAACACCTACCTCAGTGCCGACGTGCTGGGGGACGACGTGGTCGTCGTGGCGGAGGTCGAGCCGCCCGCCGCGTACGGATTCGAGCGGACGCCCGCGGGTCGGTTCCGTCGCGTGGTGCCGAAGGCCGAGACCACCGAGCTGTTCGAGATGGACATGTCCGGCCGGTGGAACGGGCTCGAGGTCCGGGTGGTCGACCAGTGGCCGACGCCCGACGGTGCCGGTGTCTCACGCGTGTCCTACACCGGCCACAACGCCGACCTGGCCGAAGGGCTGCAGCTGCCCAAGGTCGACGCGGCGGTGTACGAGGTCACTGTGCCGACCGACCACCTGGTCGAGGTGGTCACCACTCAGCTCGTCCCCGCGTCGTGGACCACCTCGGGCTGAGCGCACCGGTGTCGCTCGGGGGGCGGTCGCAGGGCCGCGGGAAACGTGCCAGTATCGGCGGTCGCAGAGGGCCACGACTGACCGCCGACCGCCGTGGCACCCAGCTACATCGAGGGGGTCCGCCGGCATGACCGTCGCCGTCGCCGCCTCCTGTGGCGTGTGCGCGTCCGCTCTGCCCGGCGGGCGCGACGTCTGCCCTCGGTGCGGATCGCGCGTGCAGCACCCGCAGGCCACGATGCCCACCGTCCTGGCCGGCACCCTGCCCGCTGCCGCAGGGTCCCGTGCGGGGGCCACGGCCGTGGACGTCGTCCTGCTGCTCGTCGCGGTCTCCCCGCTGGTGATCGGCCTGCTGAGCGAGTCCGGCGCCCGTGCCGCGCTGATCGCGACGGGCGCCGTGCTCGTCGTCGGCCTGCTGCTGGCCATGTGGGTCTCGCTCGCTCGTGCTGGTCAGACCCTCGGCGGCGCGCTGCTGGGACTGCGGACCGTCGACGCTCTCACCGGGCTCCCGCCCGGCACCGGCGTGGGGCTGCGGACGTGGTGGCGGGACACCGTGACGCTGGACGTGCGCGCGGGCCGTGACCCGTTGCACGACGTGACGCCGGACGGACCGCACGAGACCACGCAGGTCGCGGCTGCTCCCGCGACGCGGCGACCCCGCGCGGTCGGGCCGGACGTGACCGCTGCGGCCTCCGGTCCCCGGGAGATCGGGCCCGACGTCGCCGCCGCACGGGCGATACCGACCGGAGCCACCCGCGCCGCGCGCCGCGCGGGAGCCCCCGCCACCGGCGCGGTGCCGGCCGTGGCCGCCCCGCCGACCACGAGGCCCGCCACGGGTGCCTTCCCCACCGTGCCCGCCCCGCCGACCACCGGCGCGGTGCCCGCCGTCTCCCACCCGTCGACCACCAGACCCGCCACGGGTTCCTTCCCCGCCGTCCCCGCCGAGCCCGACGGGTCGCGCCGCTCGCGCCGGTCGCAGCCGCCCACCGGCGCGGTCCCCGTCATCGACACCCCCGCCGCGGGCGCCCCGGCGGTGAGTGGCATGGTCCTCGTCGCCGCCGACGGCCACCGCCTCGAGGTCACCGGCCTCACGCTCGTCGGCCGCAACCCGGAGCCGGTGCGCGGCGAGGTCGCGGACCAGCTGGTCCCGCTCATCGACCTGTCCCGGTCGGTGTCCAAGACGCACGCGTCCCTGCGCTGGGACGGCCGCACGCTCTGGGTGGCGGACCGCGGCTCCACCAACGGCACCACCGTGTCGATCGGCGGCGGGGCGCGCACGCTCCTGCCCCCCGGCGGCGAGGAAGCCCTCCCGGTCGGCACGTCGGTGCACTTCGGCGACCAGACGTTCACCGTCGAGGGGCCGGTGGGCGCGTGACGGCTCCGCACCCCGCGATCGACGCCTCCGCGGGCGAGGTCATCGCCACCGAGACCCGCGCCGAGATCGCGTACCTGAGCGAGGCCCGCGCGGACCTGCTGGTGCAGGCGTCGGCCGCGCACCGGACCGTCGCCCTGGTCAGCGACGAGGTGACCCGGATGACGTACCCGCTGCGCGAGGCGTTGCGGGACGCCGGCGGCCGGTGGGTGGTCCGCGGGACCGACGGCACGCTGCGGGACGGGCTCGACGGTCGGCGCCTCGCGTCGATCGCGGACGCCGCCGACCGCACCCCTCTGAAGCACGCCGACGACGTCGCCGTGCGCTTCCTGCGGCCCGTTCCGGCCGAGTCGGTGCAGCTGCTGATCTCGCAGTCGGTCCGGCACAAGGCCGCCGACACCACCCTGCTGGGCGCCACCGCGGAGCTGTTCGCGCAGGAGCTGACGGGCGCGGTGCCCAGCGGCTGGGGCGCGCACGAGCCCGCGGTCAGCACGTGGGACCGGACGCGGTTGACGGAGCTGGCCCGCAAGCGGATGCCGAACGAGACGGTCGTCATGGTGGCGGGGTCACCGGAACGCCCGCTGATCGGCACGCTCCGGACCGCCCGCACGGAGAGCGGGCTCGAGGAGACGACGCAGCTGCTCGTCGGCATCGGCGAGCCCGGCAGCGACCAGGCGCGGACCGCGATCGACTCCCTGCCGTCGGTGTTCGCCGCGCTGGCCACCCACCAGATGCCCCTGTTCGGGCTGGTCATGGGTCGGCACGGGCGTCGCGACCTGACGTTCCCGTCCGTGCTGGAGGCGCCGCCGACCCCCCTCGGCCTGCTGATGGGCCCGCCGGGCGTGCGCGAGCTGGGCCTGCCGGTCGACGAGCTCACCGCGCGGCTCGGTGCCCGGGTGGTCGGCCGGCCGCGCGTCCCTGGCCTGTACTTCCCGCTCGGCACGCTCGACCGCGAGGGGTGGACCGCGCTCGACGCGGTGCTCGACGCGATCGGACACGACAACGTGCGGCGCGCGCTGGGCACCGGCGGACCGTTCGAGGAGGTGCTCGATGGCCCGCGACCCTGATGCGATCCTGCTCGAGTCGGTCAAGGTGCACCGCGGCCGGCTGCGCGCGGCGTTCCTGCACGGCGACCTGCGCGACCGCCGGACCACCAACGACAACGTCCGCCGGTTCGTCGGCAGCACCGTGATCGCCGCGCTGCTCTGCGCCGGCTGCGCCGGGTACTCGTTCATCCAGGCCAACAGCGGCTCGCTGCGTGGCGGAGTCGGCACCACCGTTCCCACGTCGACCGGGGGGACCCCGTGAGCACGTTCACCCGGCTGACGCTCGTCGGCTCCGTCCGTCGTGCCGAGGTGGTGGTGCCCTCCGACGAGGGTGTCGCCGCGATGCTCCCGCAGCTGCTCGAGCTGCTCGGCGAGGCCCCTCGGCTGTCGCCGCAGGCGGTCGCGCTCGTGCGGGTGTCGGGCGACCAGGTGGACCTCGCGCTCGACCCGGCCTCGCAGGGGCTGGCCGACGGCGAGGTCCTGCGTGTCGTCCGCGCTGCCGCCGCTCCCCCGCCGCCGCAGGTCGCCGACGTCACCGACGCCACCGCCGAGGAGCTGCGCACCCGCGCGGGCCGATGGTCGGTGGGCACCCGCCAGGCGGTCGCCGCCACGGGCGCGGGCCTCGCGGTCACCGTCAGCGGCATCGTCGCGGCCGGGCACGTGGACGCGGGACCCGCGGCGATCGGTGTGGGGCTCGCCGCGCTCGTCCTGCTGGCCGCGAGCGCCGGACTGGGCCGTGGCGGGCAGCGCTACGCCGGTCTCGTCCTCCTCGCGCTCGCCCTCGGCTGCGCGGTGCCGTTCGGGCTGCTGCTGGACGCGAACCTCCTGGAGAGCGTCCTGGCGGCGGTCCTGCTGGCCTGGGTCGCGCTCGGTGCGGGCATCGGGGTGGGCCGCCGGGACCGGGGAGCGCTCGCGGGCGCTCTCGCGGGCGCGCTGATCACGGGGCTCCACCTCGCGCTCGGTGCGCTGGTCGACGCCGTGCACGCGGACACCGCGGTCGCGGTCGTCGCGGTCGTCGCGTGCGGGCTCCTGCCCTGGTGGGCGATGACCTCGTCGGGCCTGACCGGGCTCGACGACGCCGCGCTGGACGGTGCCGCCCCGAAGCGGACGCGCGTGCGGACCACCCTCGACGAGGCCTACCGAGGGCTCACCTGGAGCGCGGTCGCGGTGGCCGTGGCGATCGCGATCTCCTGCACGGGCCTGGTCGCGTCCGGTGACGACGGCGCCACGCTGCTCGCCGGGATCGTGCTCGCCGTCGTCGCGCTCCGCACGCGCAGCCTCCCGCTGCGCACGCAGGCCGTCGCCCTCTGGGTGGCCGTCGTGATCCCGCTGGTGGTCGGCGTGCTCGGCCCGTGGGGTGCGCAGGAGCCGTGGCTCGCCGCCGGGATCACCCTGGGCGTCGGCGTGCTCACCGCCGTCGTCGCCGGCGCGCGTCCGTCCGGTCAGCAGCGGGCCCGTCTGCGCCGGCTCGGTGACCTCGCGGAGCTGATCGGCGTGCTGGCCGTCCTGCCCGTCGCGCTCGGCGTGTTCGGCGTCTACGGCGACCTCCTGGGCACGTTCTGATGCTCGTCCGCGACGCGCTCCGGCTGGGGTTCGCCGGCTCGACGGCGGTGGCCCGCGACCTCGTGGCGGCCGACGAGGGCCTGCGCCGCCCGGTGTCGACCAGCCGGCGGATCGCGATCGTGCAGGCGCACGGCGGTGCCGGGGCGACGACGGCGACCGCCGGGGTCGCCTCCGTGCTCGCCGGTCGGCGGCCGACCGGGGTGCTGGCCATCGACGCCGGCCACGGAGGCGCGTCGCTGGCCGCCGCGTGCGGGATCGACCAGCCGCTCGCGTGGGCCGACGGCCGCGCCCGGACCGCGGGGATCGCCCGGGCGGACCAGGCGCGTGCCGCGCTCCCGCGCACCCGCGACGGGCTGGCCGTGCTCGGTGACGGATCCGCGTCGGCGCCGTGGCCTCCGCAGCCCCGGACGTGGCGCGAGGTCGTCGACCCCGTGGGCCGGTTCTTCGACGTCGTCCTCACCGACTGGGGCGTGCGCGGCGCGGACGAGCTGGCCGTGGTGGCCAGCGACCACCACGTGGTCGTGGTCGTCGCCCGGGCGGACCGGGCCGACGCCGAGCGGGGCGTCGCCCTGGCGTGGCACCTGGCGACCACGGAGCAGCGCGCGCCCACGGTCGTCCTGCTGCTGGTGGACGTCGGAGGCACGGGCGGTCCCTCCGCGACCCCGGCCCGCGAGGCGCTCGCCGAGCACGCCGTGACCGTCCGGACCGTTCCGTACGACCCCGCTCTCGGTGCGGGCGCGGCGTCCCCGGGGACCGACGTCCGCACGGCCTTCTCCACCCTCGGCGCGCACCTGCTGACCCTCGCGTGCGACCCGCACGCAGCCCTGACGGCGGGGGACGCGGCATGACGCGCACCCTCGTCCACCGCCCGGCCCGCGTGGTCCGGCCCCTTGCCCCGCCGCCGGACGTCCCGGTGGCTGCACCCCCGCAGATGAACGACGCGGCCGGCGGCTCCGGTCTGCAGTCGATGCTCCCCGTGGTCGGTGCCGTGGGGTCGATGACGATGATGCTGGTGCTGCGCGGCAACCCCCTGTTCGTGCTGGTCGGGGTGATGGTGCTGGTCGTCGCGCTCGTCGGTGGCGTCGGCATGGCGCTCAGCCACCGCGGCACGGCGGCGCGCGGTCGGCGGCTGCAGCGCGAGCGGTACCTGGACTACCTCGAGGGCCTGCGCTCGGACCTGCGAGACGCGGAGAACGACGCCCGCGACGTGGCGCGCACGGTGCACCCGGACCCGGTCGCCCTGGTCGACGTGGTGCGCGACCCCGAGCGCCGGTGGGAGCGCCGCCGGACCGATCCCGACTTCCTCGACCTGCGCGTGGGAGCCGGCGACCGACCCTGGTTCGAGCTGCGCGTACCCGAGGACCCCAACCCGACGCAGCCGTTCGACCCCGCGATGGCGGCCGAGGCGGAGGCGGTCCGGATCCGGCACGGGCGCGTCCCGCAGATGCCGATCACCGTGCCGCTGGACCGGGTGGGCGAGGTGGCCGTCATCGGCCCCCGGGACGCCTGCCTCGCGGTTATCCGCGCGCTCACGGTCCAGGCCGTCGCCCTGCACGCCCCCGACGACCTGCAGGTCGCGGCCACGTTCTCGGCGGACCGGGCCGGCGACTGGTCGTGGCTCGGCGCTGTCCCGCACGTGGTCGACGACGCGCTCTTCGACGGTCCCGTCCCCGCCCGCCGGGTGGCCCCTGACCTGCCCGGCCTGGTCCGCGTCGTCGGCCCCAGCCTGGTGGACCGTGCGCAGGCCGCCGCCCGGGTGCGTCGCGGCGGAACGGGTGTCTCCGCGAGCGCCGGGTACGAGTCGCGCCTGCTGGTGCTCGCCGACGGGCACGGGGCCGTGGCGGGCGTCCTGCCCCCGGTCGACGCGGCCCTCGGGCTCGCCGACCTGGGCGTCACGGTGGTGCACCTGCTGGCCGACCGGCTGCACGAGCCCTCCGACACCGCGCTGCGCCTCACGGTCGACGAGGACGGCACCGTCACCATCGAGGACCTGCGCGACGAGCACCCGGTGCCGGTCGTCGCGACGGTGGACGACGTGTCGGTCTCCCTGGCCACCGGCCTGCTCCGTGCGCTGGCGCCGCTGCGCCTCACGCTCGACTCCGTCGGCGGCGGCGGTCCGGCGGCCGCGGTCGGCACCGACGAGCTGCTGGGCGTCACGGACGTGACGGCCATCGACGTCGGCCGCACCTGGGCCGGCCGGTCCACCCGCGACTTCCTGCGCGTGCCCATCGGGGTCGACGACACGGGGTCACCCCTGCTGCTGGACCTCAAGGAGTCTGCGCAGCTCGGCATGGGACCGCACGGGCTGTGCGTCGGCGCCACCGGCTCCGGCAAGTCGGAGATGCTGCGCACGCTCGTCGCGGCGCTGGCGATCACGCACCCGCCCGAGGACCTGTCGATGATCCTCGTCGACTACAAGGGCGGCGCCGCGTTCGCGCCGTTCGCGTCGCTGCCGCACGTCGCCGGGATCATCGACAACCTGGCCGACGACGCCGGCCTCACCGAGCGGGCGCGCGCGAGCATCGCCGGCGAGGTGGTGCGCCGCCAGCAGGTGCTCCGCGACGCCGGCAGCTCGCCGTCGATCACCCACTACCGCGAGCTGCGCGCGCAGCAGCCGGACCTGCCGCCGCTGCCGCACCTGCTGCTGGTCATCGACGAGTTCGGCGAGCTGCTCACCGCCGACCCGGACTTCGTGGACCTGCTGCTCACCATCGGGCGCATCGGCCGCTCGATCGGGATGCACCTGCTCCTGTCCAGCCAGCGCATCGAGTCGGGCCGGCTGCGCGGCCTGGAGACGTACCTGTCGTACCGGATCGGGCTGCGGACGTTCTCCGAGGCGGAGAGCACCGTCGTGCTGGACACCCCCGACGCGTTCCACCTGCCGGCCGTCCCGGGGTACGGGTACCTCAAGGTCGACACCACCGTCTACCAGCGGTTCCGCGCGGGCTACGTCTCCGGCCCGGTGCGCTCGGAGAGCGTGCAGGAGCGGGAGGTCGACGAGGAGCTGCACCGGCCGCTCGTGCTCCCCGTGCACCACGGCGTGCTCGCCGCCAACGGCATCGAGACCGGGGGCGGCGGCGAGGTCGAGCTGGTCCGGCCGTCCGTCGGTGCGTCGATGGTGGACGTCATCGTCGGGCAGCTGTCCGGCCTGGCGACGCCCACGCGTCCGGTCTGGTTGCCGCCGCTGCCGTCGCGCCTGCCGCTCGGCCGGGTGCTCGGGACGCAGCACCCGCACCTGTCCGTGCCGATGGGGCTGCGCGACGACCCCGCCAAGCAGCAGCAGGCGCCGTGGCTGCTGGACCTGACGCGCGCCGGCGGTCACGTGGCCATCATCGGCGCCCCGCAGACGGGCCGGACCACGCTGCTGTGGACCCTGGCCGCGGGGCTCGCCCTCACGCACACGCCGCGGCAGGTGGCGGTCTACGGGATGGACCTCGCCGGCGGTGGCCTCGCGCGGATCGAGGGGTTCCCGCACGTCGGCGGCGTCGCCACGCGGGCCAGCCGCGACCGGCTGCGGCGGCTGCTCGAGGAGCTGCACGGCATGCTCGCTCTGCGCGAGCGGGTGTTCGCGGACCACGGGATCGACTCGCTGGCCATGCTGCGCGCCGAGCACGCCGCCGGGCGCACGCCGGAGCTGGCTGCGGCGGACGTGGTCCTGCTGGTCGACGGCGTGGGTGCGCTGCGGTCCGACTTCGAGGAGCTCGACGAGCCGTTCTCCGACCTGCTGGCGCGCGGCAGCGGGTTCGGGGTGCACGTCGTCGCGACGATGACCCGCTGGAACGAGCTGCGGATGCAGGCCCAACCGCTGGTCGGCACCCGGATCGAGCTGCGCCTGAACGACCCGGCCGACTCCACCGTGGCGCGCAAGCTGGCCGCGACCCTGCGCGCGGACCAGCCGGGCCGCGTGCTCACCGACGAGTCGCTGTTCGCGCAGGTGGCGCTGCCGTTGCTCGACGACGGGGACTCCGACGAGGTGGGGTCGTCGCTCCAGGCCCTGGCGCGCAGCACCGCGCAGGAGTGGGCCGGCCCCGCCGCCCCGCCGATCCGCCAGCTCCCCGAGGAACTCGACCCGGCCGAGCTGCCCGACGCCCTGGACGAGCCCGACCTGGTGCCGGTGGGTCTGCGCCAGGACACGATGGGCCCGTTCCTGCTCGACCTGGCCGGCCGCGACCAGCACCTGCTCGTGCTCGGCGACCCGCGCTGCGGGAAGACCACGCTGCTGCGCACGATCGTCGCGGGGCTGGTCGAGCGCGCGACGCCCGACGAGCTGGTGGTGGCTCTGTTCGACCCGCGCGGCGGTCTGGCCGACCTGTGCCCGGAGGAGTACCTCGGCGGCCGCGCGACCAGCGGCCCGCTCGCCCTCCAGCTGTCCACCGCGGTCGCCGCCGAGCTGGCCAAGCGGACCGACGGCAGCGCCCCCGGCCCGCGGATCGTCGTCGTGGTCGACGACTACGACATCCTCGCGTCGGGCGGGACCGACCCCCTGCGCCCGCTCCTCGCGCACCTGCCCGCCGCCCGTGACCTGCGCCTGCACGTCCTGCTCACCCGGCCGGTGGCGGGTGCGTCACGCGCGCTCTACGACCCGGTGCTCCAGGCCATCCGCGACACCGGCGGCAGCGGGCTGCTCATGGCGGGCGAGCGCTCGGAGGGCCAGGTCTTCCCCGGCACCTACGCCGAGCAGCTGCCGGCCGGCCGCGGGCGGCTGCTGCGCCGCGGCGAACGGCCCACGCTCATCCAGGTCGCGCACACCCCGGAGGTGCTCAGTGCCCCGTGAGATCGTCGTCCTCAGCCCCACCCCGCCGGACGCGCGCGCCCTGGTCGAGGCGGGAGCGTCGGTGGACCCGGAGCTCGGCCTGCGCACGCTGCACGGCGGCGCGGTGCACCAGGTGGTCCGCGCCGACGGCGGCGAGGGGCGCGCGGTGCTCAGCATCCACCAGCCGCTGACCGTCCAGAACGCCGCCGAGATCCGTCGGCTCCTGCCGTCCGTGCGACAGCTGCCCTCATGGGCCACCGACGGCAGCCCGCTGTGGTGGGTCGAGGCGCTGGTCCCGTGGAACGCCGCGGACGCCCGCACCGGCCTGGCGGTCGTGCAGGAGATGACCGCGCGCCTGGGCGGGCTGTGCGTGGTCCAGGACGGCGAATGAGCCTCGACCTGCTCGCCCCCGAGGCGCACCGCTGGCTGACCGGCCCGGTGCCGGACGGCACGCGCGTGGTCGTGGCCGGCGTCGCGGGCGGGGTCGGCACGACGACGGTCGCGGCGCTGCTCTGGCGGATGCTGGACGGTCGGTGCGCGCTCCTCGACCACTCCGGGGGGACGCTGCACGCCCGCACCGGCTCGACCGCGACGCGCGGTCCGGTCGTGGTGCACGACCTCGGCCCGCACGCCCTGGCCGGCGAGAGCACCGCGCTCGAGGACCCGGCTGCGGTCGTCGTGCTGGTGTGCGCGAGCCACCCGGTCGGCCTGGCGGCGGCGGCGCGTGCGTTCGAGCAGCTCGAGCCGCGCTCTCCCGGCCTGCGCGGGCGGGCGCTCGTCGTCCCCGTCGCGGTCTCCGGGCCGGGGCTCGGTGCTCGCGAGCTCACCGGGCCGGTGCCCGTCCTGGGCCTCCCCCGCAGCCGCGCCCTGGCGGCCGGCGGTGTCCTGCCGCCGCTCGACCGCGACCTGCGGGCGACGCGAGCGGCGGGCGTCATCGGCGCCGAGGTGGTCCGCCGCGCGCGGTGGGTGGCGACCGTCGGATGACCCCGTCCGGCGTGCCGACGACGCCGGACGACGTCGTGCGCGCCGCGTCGGCAGCCCCTGACCTGGCGGCGCTCGACGCGGTGGTCCCCACGTGCCGGGCGTGCCCGCGGCTGGTCGCCTGGCGCGAGCTCGTCGGCGTCGAGAAGCGGGCAGCCTTCCGCGACGAGACGTACTGGGCGCGACCGGTGCCCGGCTTCGGTGACCCGGCCGCGGCGGTGCTCGTCGTGGGCCTGGCTCCCGCCGCACACGGTGCCAACCGCACCGGCCGGATGTTCACCGGCGACCGCTCGGGCGACTTCCTGTTCGCCGCGATGCACCGCACCGGCTTCGCCAACCAGGCGACCTCGACCGCGCGCGACGACGGCCTGACCCTGACCGACGTCCGCGTGACCGCCCCGGTGCGGTGCGCCCCGCCCGCCAACGACCCGACCCCGCAGGAGCGCCGGACGTGCGGGCCGTACCTCGCGCGCGAGCTGGAGCTGGTGCGGCCGCGGGTGGTCGTCGTGCTCGGCGCGTTCGGGTGGCAGGCGCTGCTCACCACGCTCGCCGAGCAGGGCTGGGTGGTCCCCCGTCCGCGGCCCCGGTTCGGGCACGGCGTCGAGCTGGCCCTCGCCGGACCGGGTGGCGCCGCGGTGGTGCTCCTCGGCTGCTTCCACGTCAGCCAGCAGAACACCTTCACCGGCCGGCTGACCCCGGAGATGCTCGACGCCGTGCTGCTGCGCGCCCGGACCCTCGCCGGGTGACATCGAGGCAATCTCCTGGTGTCCGATATGTCCGTCTCGCTAGGCTCCGGACAACTCAGGGGGAGGCTCGACGATGAGCACGACGACGTACTCGGACGACGCAGCGGCAGCAGGGCCCATCGGCCACCCGGAGGTGATCGACCAGGCCGGGCTCGACCGGATCCAGCAGGAACGGGTCTTCGACGCCGTGACGCTCCAGCCCGACGAGGCGAGCCTGCAGACCCTGCGGGACTTCACGGTGCGGTACACCGACCGCTTCCTGGACCGACCGATCTACACGCTCGCCTGGCCGTCCCGGCTCTACATCCCGGGCTCCGCCGACGGGCACACCTACTGGGTGACGCAGCCGCCCGCCGGCAACCGCTACGCGTTCGCGTGGACCGGCGCCACGGGTCCCTCCCCCGGCTCGTTCGCGGACAAGGCGACGGGGAACCTCGCCGCGGTCATCAGCCCGACGTCGACCAAGGGCACCTTCCAGGCCTGGGCGGGCATCGGCATCGACTATCGGCCCACCGCGCGGCTGTCCGAGGTGCGGTTCGGCGGATCGATCACGGCGCTGGGGATCGACACCGTGACCGTGCTGTCGCGTGACAGGACCGCCGGGTACGCGCATGTCGCGGCGTTCGCGGACGTCTTCCTGCAGGGGTGGGAGATCAACCCGGTCACCGGGGCGTGGGACAAGCTGAACCCGTTCCTGCGGCACAACGTCTACAGCGACCCGTTCCACGGCGAGGGCAGCATGGCGGCCCTGTCCCACCCTGTGACCCTCTCGGACTCGACGTTCGGCACGCGGTTCCTCGTCGAGGGCGGCAAGCGGTACGCGTTGGCGGTGACCGTCGAGGTGGCGCTCGTCGTCGACGTCCGCGAGCGCGACGACCGCACCCCGTACCAGCTCCGACCGGGCGACCAGTTCGGCCTCGAGGCTCGCCTCGGTGGCGCGATCAGCCAGATGACGGTCGACACGACGGTCGTCTACCAGGCCTGAGCGGCTGTCGGTCGCCGGGACTAGCGTCGGCGGACATGGAGATCTCGTTCGTCGCGGGCTTCGGCCCGATCACGCGGGACGCGGACGCCGCCCGCTCGTTCTGGGGCGACGGCCTCGGCATCGCCCTCGAGGCGCCCGCGCCCGGGTACCTCACCAGCGACGACCTCGAGGGCGTCAAGGCGTTCGCCCTCTGGCCGCTCGCGCAGGCGGCGCAGTCGACGTTCGGCGCGCCGGACTGGCCCGGGGACGTGCCGACGCCCCAGGCGTGGATCGAGTTCGACGTCGCCTCCGTGGGCGCCGTCTCCGAGGCAGTCGCGGAGCTGGCGGCGAAGGGTCACCGGCTGCTCAAGGGTGCCACCGAGGAGCCCTGGGGTCAGACGACCGCGCGCCTGCTCAGTCCCGAGGGCCTGCTGGTCGGGGTGACGTTCACGCCCTGGATGCACCCCGGCGCCTGACACTTCTTTGTTCATTCGCCGAAGAAAGTCGGTAGGCTGCCTCCGTGATCAACGGAGATGACCTCGGGTACGTGGCGGGCATGACGTGGGGCTGGACCGGTGTGCGGGGCACGTGGGGCGGGCCGGAGGCCGAGCGGTCCCTGGACCTCATGGTCGACCGGCTCGGGGTGACCTGGACGGCGATCACGTTCGGCGCCCTGCAGGACACCGCGCAGTCGACGCAGATCCACTTCCGCGACCAGCCGACGGTGACGGACGACGAGGTCCGGTGGGCCGTCCGGGCGGCCAAGGCGCGCGGGCTGAAGGTCTGCCTGAAGCCGGTCGTGAACGTCCGGAACGGGACGTGGCGCGCCCACATCAACTTCTTCGACATCGACGTCCCCCCGGAGCCGACGTGGTCCGAGTGGTTCGCCAGCTATACCGAGTTCATCGTCCACCACGCGCGGATCGCCGCCGAGGAGGGCGCCGAGATGCTCTGCATCGGCTGCGAGATGGTGCAGACCGACCGCCGCGAGGCCGAGTGGCGTGCGCTGATCGCCGAGGTCCGCGCGGTCTACCCCGGCCTGGTCACCTACAACTGCGACAAGTACCAGGAGGACCACGTCGGCTGGTGGGACGCGGTCGACGTCATCTCGTCCTCCGGCTACTACCCGGTGGACGACTGGGAGAACCAGCTCGACCGCATCGAGCCGGTGGTCGCCGCGCACGGCAAGCCGTTCTTCTTCATGGAGGCCGGTTGCCCCAGCCGCGTCGGCTCCCCCGCGCTGCCCAACGACTGGGCCTTGCCGGGGGCGCCGTCGGAGCAGGCGCAGGTCGACTGGTACGAGGCGGCGTTCGGGGCGTGCTCGCGCCGCGACTGGGTCCGCGGCTTCATGCTCTGGGACTGGCCGGCCCGGCTGTACGACGAGGCGGACGCGGCGGCGAACGACGACTACTGCATGTTCGGCAAGGCCGCCGAGAGCGTCGTCCGCGCCGCGTACACCCGGTCCAGGTAGGTCAGCGGACGACGACCGACTTCGTCAGCTTGTCCGAGAACGTCTGCCGCTTGCCGTCCCAGAGCGGCCACAGGTAGCCCAGGTAGAGCACGAAGCCGTCCACGTAGTGCGCGACGTCGCGCACGAACGCCATCCAGACGCCGAGGGGCTCGCCGGTCACGTCGCGCTGCAGCGTGATCCCGAGGGCCTTCTTGCCCCAGGACTGCCCGGTGCGCCCGCCGCGGACCCACCGGTTCCACACCCACAGCCCGACGGAGATCACGGCAAGGATGCCGAGGGTGAGCGCGCCGGTCGCGGTGGGCTCGCTGGTCGGGTTGCCGTAGTTGTCGTACCCCGGCACGGAGGTCACCGTCATCACGAGCAGGCCCAGCAGGTACGGCACGAAGGCGAGCGAGTCGAGCAGGTAGGCGCCGACCCGCATGATCCAGGTGGCGTAGGACGGCTGGAACCCGAACCCGAACCCCGCGCCGGGGTAGCCGTAGGCGGGCTGGCCGTAGGCCGGTGCTCCGTACACGGGAGCGGAGCTGTAGGCCGGTGCACCGTACGCAGGAGCACCGTAGGCGGGCGCCGGCTCGCCATAGGTGGGCGCCGGGGCGCCGTACGCGGGTCCCGGGGACCCGTAGGCGGGCGCGGGAGCGCCGTACGCGGGCGCGGGCTGCCCGTACGGCGACGGCGCCGCGTACGGGTCGGCGGCGGGCTGGTTCCAGCCGGTGCTCGGCGGCTGGAACGGGTCCTGGGTGCTCACGGTTCTCCTGTACGACGACGGGTGCCGTCCGCGGGTGTCGACGACGGCGCTGCTCCCCCATCGACACCTGGGACGTATCGGTTGAGCACCGTGACCGACGATCTGCGCAGCATCACCGGGTTGCCGTAGCGGCCGGCGCACCCTCGGCCGCTACGCGAGCAGCTCCAGGTGCGACGGCACGCGCGGTTCGACCCGCAGCCGCATCCCCGCCTCGGCGGGCGTGCGGTCGCGCTTGCGGTGGTTGCAGGCCGCGCAGGCGGCGACTGTGTTGAGCCACGAGCTGGCGCCTCCACGGCTGCGGGGCAGCACGTGGTCGACGGTCAGCGCACCGCCCGTGCCGCAGTACGCGCAGACGTGCCCGTCGCGCGCGAGCATCCCCGCCCGGGACCACGTCGGCACCCCGCCCCGGTGCCGCCAGCGCATCTGCACGTAGCGGACCAGGCGGAGCACGGCGGGCAGCGGGTACGGGCCGAACGTGCGACCGTCGACGGCCTCCTCGACGACGGCGACGCGGCGGTGCAGCATGCGGACGGCGTGCGCGAGGGAGACGCGGTGCAGCGGCTCGTAGCCCGCGTTGAGGACGAGTACTCCCGCCATCGTCGTTCCTCTCGGTGGTGCCCCACGCTGGAGTCGAACCAGCAGCCTCCGGCGTCGTAGGCCGGCACTCTGTCCTGTTGAGCTAGCGGGGCGGATCAGTGTGTGGTCGCGAGCGGAGGAGTCGAACCTCCCGGGGCGGGGCTCATCGACCCGCCGGCGACCTGCGCCCGCGGCGACCAGGGTGCGCGCCGGAGCCACGATCGGGCCAGTGAATTCCTGCTCAGTCGAGGGAGATCCGCAGCCCGACGCCCGCGGCGGCCGTGGCGATGGTGACGTCGAAGAAGCGCGCGTAGTCCTCGGCGACCCGGTGCAGATGACCGAAGAGCTCCACGGAGATCGCGCCGACGAGGGACGTGAAGAGGGTCGCCGACCGGATCGCCGTCCGAGCCACGTCGTCGGGCACCGTGCTCGGGTCGGTGAAGCCCGCGGAGGCGTAGGCCTCGGGCGCCATCCGGCCCGCCGGATCGAAGTCAGGTCCGGCCGGGTCGAGGATGCCGTCGCCGCCAGCCTCCATGAGCAGCCCGATGATGACCTGCCACAGCCGCAGGGCGGACTGCACGGTGTCGTCGGGGGCCCGGTAGCCGCGCACCGGCGTGCCGTAGATGAGCTCGAACGAGTACGGCTGGTCGAGCGCCCACCGCCGCACCGCCCGCGCGACCGCCAGCCAGGCCTGAGCAGGACCGAGCTCGCGGGCGTCGGCGGCGGCCTGCTCGGCGACCTGCCCGACCGCGTCGTACGCCTCGATGATCAGCAGCGTCAGCAGGGCGTCGCGGGAGGGCACGTACCGGTAGACCGCCGACGACGCCATGCCGAGGTCCCGCGCGACCGCCCGCAGGCTCAACGCCGCGGACCCCTCGGCCTCGAGGCGGGCGCGTGCTGCGGCGAGCAGCTCGGACATGAGCTCGGCCCGCGCCCGTTCGCGTGCGCGCAGGGGGGCGGTCGCCGGCTCGGTCATGGCGTCAGTGTGCCAGAACTGCGAGCACTGCTCTTGTTCTCGTCGACACCGTGTGCGAGCATTGCTCACATCACAGAGCACTGCTCTCACTCGATCTCGGGAGACCTCACCATGAGCCGCCACGTCATCGTCGGCAAGGGTGCTGTCGGCACCACGCTGGCCCACCTTCTTGCCGCCGACGGAGTCGACGTCCTGGTGCTCAGCCGGTCGGGCGGAGCCTCCGACGGCCGCATCTCGCACGCGGCCCTCGACGCGACCGACGTCGACGCCCTGACGGCGGCAACCCGCGGCGCCGAGGTCCTCTACAACTGCGCCTCGCCCGCCTATCACCGCTGGCCCACGGACTGGCCGCCGCTGTGGGCCTCCCTGCTCGACGCTGCCTCTCGGACCGGAGCGGTGCTCGTGACCGCCGGCAACCTGTACGGGTACGCCACCCACGGCGCCGTGATGACCGAGGACTCACCGCTCGACGCCACGGACTCCAAGGGCGCCGTCCGCGCGCAGATGTGGCGCGACGCCGAGGCCCGGCACAGCGCGGGCGACCTGCGGGTCACCGAGGTGCGCGGGGCCGACTACCTCGGCCCGCTCGCGGACTCCCAGGCGATGGCCGGGCCACGGTTCGTCGGTCCCCTCCTGGCCGGCAAGGTGGTGCGTCCGGTGGTCGCCGTCGACCAGCCGCACAGCTGGACCTACCTGCCCGACTTCGCCCGCGCGCTGGCAGCTGCGGGCGCCACCCCCGCCGCGTGGGGACACGGGTGGCACGTGCCGACGGCGGAGGCGTTGACGCTCCGCGAGCTCGGCGAGCGGTTCGCGGCCGGCGGCCCGGCACCGCGGATCCGCCCGATCCCGGCGGCCGTCGTCCGCGCTCTGGGCCGCGTGTCGCCGCTGCTGCGGGAGGTCGCCGCCGTGTCGGACCACTTCACGCAGCCCTACGTCATGGACACAACGGCGTCGTCGCGCGTGCTGGGGCTCGTCGCGACGCCGTGGGACGTGGCGATCGCCGAGACGCTCGGCCGGACGGTTGTCGGAGGTCGGGCGTAGCGTCCGGTTCATGAAGTTCGGTGTCACCGCGACGTGCGGATCTGCTGCCCAGAACATCGAGATGGCGGTCGCCGCCGAGGAGGCCGGCTGGGACGGCTTCTTCGCGTGGGACGGCATCGCCATCGGCCCGATGGACACGTTCGACCCGTGGACCCTGCTCGGCGCGGCCGCGGTGCGCACCAGCCGCGTCACGCTCGGCGCGATGGTGTTCTCGCTGCCGCGCCGGAAACCGTGGGAGGTGGCCCGGCAGGCGCTCACGCTCGACCACCTGTCCGGCGGCCGCCTGGTGCTCCCCGTCGGACTCGGCGCCATCGACGACGGCGCGTACAGCCGGGTGTCCGGCGAGCACGTCGACGTGAAGGAACGAGCAGCGCTTCTCGACGAGTCCCTGGCGATCCTTGACCTCGCCTGGACCGGCGAGAAGTTCAGCCACGAGGGCACCCACTACCAGCTCACCGACTTCGAGTTCCAGCCCAGGCCGGTGCGCGGGACCATCCCGGTGTGGGTGATCG
Source organism: Cellulomonas sp. Root137 (assembly GCF_001426725.1). Lineage (NCBI taxonomy): Bacteria > Bacillati > Actinomycetota > Actinomycetes > Micrococcales > Cellulomonadaceae > Cellulomonas > Cellulomonas sp. Root137. The sequence continues at coordinate 413,515 of NZ_LMFG01000001.1, forward strand.
GCGCGTGGTTCGCACCGCGGTCGATGCGCCGGGCGGCCGGTCGGGACGGGGTGCTGCCGATCCGGCGGGAGGACGGGTTCGACCCCCTGACGCCGGACCAGCTCCGCGAGGTGTCGGCATGGGTGAGCGAGCAGCGCGGCGGTGAGCCGTACGAGCTGGTGGTCGAGGGCGTCCTCCCGACCGACCCCGCCGAGGCCGCGGACAAGATCGCCGCACTCGAGGAGGCCGGCGTCACCTGGTGGATCGACTCCAACTGGAACTTCGACACCGTCACCCCGGACGGCCTGCTCGCGCGGATCCGACGAGGCCCCGTGTGACGGTGACCGTCGCCGACTGCGAGCGCGTCCAGCTCAGCTGGTTCCAGCTGCGCGCGCGGACGCTCGGCGGTGAGGCGTGGGAGGACGACGGGCTGGTCTGGGCGAACGGCGACCTCCTGTTCCCCCAGGTCATCGACCCGGCGGCACTGGCTCGCGGCGTGGAACGGGTGCGGGCCCGGGGAGCCGCGTCCGTCGGCGCGTGGCTCGGGCTCGACGTCGACCCGGCCCCACTCGCGGCCGCCGGGTTCGAGCGGGGCTGGGAGCCGTGGTGGATGGCCGGGCCGGCGGACCTCGGACGCATCCCGGCGGACGCCCGCGTCGAGCTGCAGGAGACGACCAGCGACTACCGCGGGATGCACGCCGGCTACGCGGCCGAGCTCGCGATGGCGCGGCTCCGTCCCGCTCGGGCCTGGTACGCCGCCGCCTACGAGGAGGGCCGGTTCGCCGGTCGGGCGTGGTCGCACCGGGTCGGTGACCTCGCGGGGGTGTTCGACGTCGACGTCTGGCAGCAGTTCCAGCGACGAGGTCTGGGCACCGGCCTGATGCAGGCGGTGTGCTCCGCTGCGGCCGGTGCCGGGGCACGGACGATCGTCCTCAACTCCACGCCGGCAGGCGTCCGGCTCTACGAGAAGTGCGGTCTGGAGCGCATCGGGACGGGCATCACGTGGTGGCTGCACCTGCCGATCGGCGCCGGACGGTCTCCCGGTGCGTCACACTCTCTGTAGAGACGAAGGAGCACCATGCTGACATGCCCGGTCTGTACGTCCGGAGAGCTCGAACTCGTCGAACGGTTGGCGGACGATCGCCGCATCATCCGATGCACCGCGTGCGCGCACCAGTGGACCCGTGGGGAGTCGAAGGCGCAGGCCGCCCTCCCGGCCTCGTCGGCCGACCTGCAGGCCCGGTTCCCGGACCGTTCCGCGGTGGACCCGGCCCGTCTGGAGCAGGTCCAGTCGCTCGCCGCGGCGGCGGCACCCACCGAGCGCGGGTTCGACTGGTCCCACTACCAGCAGGTGTTCAGCCGCGACGAGGTCGCTGACTGCGACCCCCGCGACCTCCTGTCGTTCGTCAACGAGACCCCCGGCGCCACCAACGCGACCACCGCGTCGTTCAACCGGGCGTGGAAGTCGATGGGCGAGCGTGAGGCGTCGGCCCGCACCCGCAACACCATCCGCTACCTGCTCTACGGGCCCACGACGGTCCCGCTGCCCGACCGGCTCACGCGACTGATCCTGGGCCAGGGCGGTCTGGGGATGACGGGCTTCAAGGAGCCGGCGCTGACCCGCGTGCTCGTCGCCATGTCGCCCGACGCCTACCTGCCGATCTCGACGTACGGCGGCGCGCGCGGCGGCAAGCGGGAGATCGCGCAGCGCGTCTACGGGCTGACGCTCCCCGAGGTGGCCAAGGAGCAGTTCACCCTCGGGCGGCTGATCCTGTGGAGCAACGACCTGCTGGTGGACCTGGTCGAGGACGAGTTCGACGACCTCACCCAGGCGGCCGCGTTCCTCACCAGCGTGAAGGTGCCCGTCCCCGCCTGATCACTCGTCGTGCGGCCGCGCCAGCTCCTCGCGCAGCGTGGCGACGACGTCCGGTCCCAGCTCGAACCCCTGCGAGCTGCCCGGGTTGATCACGATGCCCACGTCCGCGGGCATCCGCAGCAGGACCTCGCGCACCGGCATCGCCACGGCCTCACCGCCGAGGCGACCTTCGTCGTGGAACCGCTGCACCGACGAGAACGCCACCAGGTGGTGCGCTCCGTCGCGGTGCACGATCGCCGGGATGAACCCCTCGAGGTGCTCCCCGACCGGTGCGCCGCTCGGCACGGCCAGCTGCTCGTAGGCGAACCGCGTGAGCAGCTTGGCGCCGTCGATCGTCCCGGGGGCCGCGGTGCGCAGCGCCTGGTCGAAGTCCTTCATCGTGGTGCTCCCTCGTCGTTGCGGGCGAGGGTCACGCTACCTGCGGATCAGCCGGTCGCGAGCCGGAACAGGCTCGGCGTGACCACCTCGAGCCGCAGGACGTCGAAGCCCGTGTGGTGCCGGCGTCCGACGACGTGCCGCGACCACGCGAGCTCCCGGCACAGCTCCTGCGTGGACCACACCTGCCCGTTCGGCCAGCCCGGCGTGTCCAGCCGCACCCCCATCACCTCGCCCATGACGAGCGCCCAACGCGTGTCTGGGCCGTCGGGGACCTCCCCGATCGGGTGTGCGACCGCCCAGACCGTCGAGCCGACGTCCGGCTGGTGGTCGTCGGCCGCGGAGTACAGACGAGGGACCTCGAGCGCGATGGCCATGGCACCTATTCCAGCGCGGTGACGTGGCGGCCAGGTGGCCTCCGGTCGACGGCTCGGTGACGACTCAGCCCGGGGGCGGTCCGCCGTGAGCGTCGACCTTGCGCGGCAGCACGAACACCAGCGCGAACGCGACGACCGCGAGCGCGGCGCTCACCGCCATGGCGTGGGCCGCGCTGTCGGTGAACGCCTGCGCGATCTGCGCCGGGTCGTTGCTGGTGATGTGCAGGGTGCCGAACAGGACGCTCCCGATGACGGCGATGCCGATGGCCGATCCGACCCGCTGCATCACGCCGATCACGCCGCTGGCGGCCCCGGCCTCCGAGCGGTCCACGGTCGCGACGATGAACTGGGCGTTGGGTGCGATGAACAGCCCGCTGCCGATGCCGCCGAGGAGCAGGGGCGCAAGGAGCTCCCAGTGCGTGAGGTCGGCCGCCGGCTCCGTGCGCAGCACCAGCCACACCCAGATCAGGCCGACCGCGACCATGGCGGTGCCGACGATCAGCACGGTCCGCCCGAGCCGCTGCGCCAGCCGGTTGCTCTGCGACGCCCCGATGATCGACCCGATGGCGAACGGCACCGCCACGAGCCCGGACTCCAGCGCGGTGTGCCCGAGCCCCGCCTGCCACAGCAGCGAGATGGTGAAGAAGATGGACGTGAACGCCGCGAAGTAGACGAGCGCGAGGATCGTCCCGCCGGTGAACGCCGGGTGCGAGAACAGGTGCGGCGGCACCATCGGGTTGTCGTCCTCGATGTGCTTCTCCCAGAACGCGAACGCCACGATCAGCAGCACCCCGGCCGCCAGCGTGACGAACGTCCACGCCGGCCAGCCCTTGTCCTGCCCCTCGATCAGCGGCACCAGCAGCGCGATCAGTCCCGCGGTGACCAGCGCCAGACCGACGAAGTCGTACCCGGGCTTCTGCTTGCCCTCCGCGCCCGCCGGCAGGATCTTCGCCGCGGCGATGAGGGCGATGACACCGATCGGCAGGTTGACCCAGAACACGAGCCGCCAGCCGTTCTCGTCGCCGAACGCCTCGATGATCAGCCCACCGAGGATCGGCCCCAGCGCCGTCGACACCCCGATGACTGACCCCATGATCGCGAACGCCTTGCCGCGCACCTGCGGGGGGAACAGCAGCTGGATCATCGCCGTGACACCCGGCACGAAGATGCCCCCGGCGAGCCCCTGCACCGCCCGCGCGACGATCAGCTGGAGGCTGTCCTGCGCGAACCCGCAGAACGCGCTCGCGACCGTGAACAGCAGCAGGCCGGTGAAGAAGACCCACTTGTGCCCGACCCGGTCACCGATCCGGCCCGCGGGGATCAGCGCGATGCCGAACGCGAGGGCGTAGCCGCTGATGATCCAGCTGAGGGTGGCTTCCGACGCATCCAGGCTCAGGCGGATCGTGGGGAGCGCGACGTTGACGATCGTGGTGTCCAGCAGGGCCATGAACATGCCGGCCATGAGGACGATGAGTGCGTTCCACGCGGAGCGGGGGACGGCGGGGGGCTGAAACGTTCGGGCCGCCGTCGCGTCCGTCATCTGCGAATCCCTTGTGCGGATGGACGACGCGTCACATGAGCGTCACTCACCACCCTCCCCCGGCGGGGCTCACGGCGCAACGCAGGCTGAGGCGCCGCGGACGACCGGCCAGATGCGCCACGAGACCTGCTCCGAAGGGATGGACCCTCCCGCGGAGCGTCTCGGCGAGACTCCACTCCCACGACTGCGAATGATCACGACTGGAAGCACCGTAGGAAGGTCTCGGCCACGACGCGCATCCGCGCTTCGTGCTCGTGAATCTCGGCCGCCGGTGCAACGAAGTCGATGGACACAGTGACGTCTGTACCCGCGCTGCTCGGGGCGAGCGTGACGGTCCGATCCACCCGGGTCGGCGCGGTCAAGTACCGGACGGTCACGGATCGGCCGACATCCTGGGCGACGACCTCGAGCACCTGCACGAACGGAGGGTCCGACGCCACGATGCAGATCTGTTCGCCGACCTCTCCCACCGGGGTGTCAGGGAGTGCGACGACGCTCGCTGCGCCCTGCCCGGTGGCGTCGAGCAGGTCGACTCCGGTGGTGCGGACGGCGGGCCACACCTCAGCCGGCGGTGCGGCAACCGTCCCGACGGCGACCGCCCGGCCGGCGGCCTGCTGGACGTGGTCGTGGTCGCGCCGGGCCGGATGCTCCGACCGTGCGGGCACGCCTGCAACATGTGCCGACATCCTCTCGAGTCGCGCGTCGAGGCTGGCGCTCGCGAGCGACACATGGGCTTCGAGCTCGTCCTTCGGTACGGTCGCGCGAACTCGATAGGTCAGCTCACAGCTGCTGGGGCCCAGAGGCTCGATGATCGAGGTCATCTCGATGCCGTTGGTCAGGTTCCGGCTGACCACACTGCGACCGGCCTCCATGTCGACGCGCTCGACGAGGGTCGCGCTGATCCGGTCGTCGTCGGCGCGGGCGAGGGTGACTCGTCGTTCGCCGACGAACCCGGCCGGTGTTCCCGGGACGACGAAGGTCCAGAGGTGCTCGGCGGCCGCGGTGCGTGCGAACAGCGCGGCATCGCTGACCAACTCCCACACCTCGGACGCGGGTGCCGAGATCAGCGCGCGGCGATCCACCACCATCGCCCCTGTCCCGCGTCCACGCCGTTGCCACCAGGTACGTCCCATCGAGCACCTCCGTCCTCGGTCTTCGGGTTCGGCATCGTCGACCTTGATGCCGTGCGCCCTCCGAAACCCCCCCGCAACACTCCGCACGTACCGTCCCCAGAACAGGCATGGACGCAGGCGTCTCCCGCACGCGACCCTGTCCCCACCCGGACGAGCGCAAGGAGCGGCGGATGTTCGAACGCGTCGACCCCTTCATCGGCACGGAAGCCACGAGCCTGCCGCCGCAGCAGGGCATCGCCACCAGCTGGTGGTGGCCCAAGCCGCAGGTCGGCAACACGCACCCGGGTGCCACGTACCCGCTCGGCATGGTCAGCGCGTGCGCGTACAGCGGCGCGTACCCGACGGGCTACGGCCGCTACGACCTCGGCACCGAGGGCCTCCCCACGGAGATGCACGAGCGCCAGGTGGCCAGCGGGTTCACGCACTTCCAGCAGTCCGGCACGGGCGCCATCCGCAAGTACTACAACTACTTCCGCGTCACCCCGATGCTGCAGCCCCTGGACGGTCTCGGTGACGTGTGGGAGATCGTCGACGAGGCCGCGGAGCCCGGGTACTACGCGGCCACGCTCGAGTCGGGGATCCGCGCGGAGATCACCGTCGGCCCCAAGTCGGCGGTGCACCGGTACACGTTCCCCGCGCACCGCGACGCGCGCCTGGTGATCGACTTCTCGCTCGGCGGCCTGACCATCCCCTACGGCCGCACGGTGCCGCTGCGGGCGCACCTGCACTCGCTGAGCCCGGGGATCGCGCAGGGCGAGATCGTCGTCGAGGGTGCTCCGCTGGCCATCCACGTGGAGTGTGACGACCCGCGCTGGCGGCAGATGCTCTGGTACGACCGTCGGCTCATGCCGGGCGGCACACGGTTGGACTTCGACCGGATCCGGCCGACGACCCTGCGGCCCTTCGGGCTGATGTGGGCCGGGCCGTCGGAGCCCGGTCAGGTGGTGGAGCTGCGGTTCGGGTTCTCGCTGCGGGGTGTCGACCAGGCGCGGGAGAACCTCGAGCGCGAGTGCGGTCCCGGGCCGTCCAGCTTTGCGACGAGGCGCGCGGCGACTGCGGAGAAGTGGCAGGAGAGCCTCGGCAAGATCCGGGTGGACACCCCGTCGAAGGACAAGCAGACCGTCTTCTCGACCGCGCTGTACCACTCGCTGATCAAGCCGTGCCTGGCGCTCGACGAGTCACCGTTCTGGCCGACGGACGGCCCGTTCGCGTTCGACATCGCGACCATGTGGGACATCTACCGGACGCAGCTGCCCCTGCTGACCACGCTCATGCCGGACAAGGCGATGGAGCTGGCGAACGCGCTCCTGTACATCTCCGAGGAGGAGGGGAACCTCCCGATCGGGTACCGGATGGCCCGCGGCGCCGACCAGTTCAGCCGGCAGGCGAGCGCGCTCGCGCACACGTTCCTGTCCGACCTGTGCCAGCTGGGCCTGCCCGGCATGGACTGGGACTGGGCGCTGGTGCACATGCACAACGACCTGCGCCGCACGTACGGCGAGGACTTCCTGCTGCGCGGCAAGGTGCACCCGATCAGCCACACGCTCGACCTCGCGTTCGGGTACTGGTGCACGTCGCAGATCGCGGCGCACGTCGGGGACCCGATGCTCGTCGAGCAGTTCACGCCCCTCGCCGCCCGCTGGATCAACGCGTTCGACGAGGAGACCGGACTCCTGCAGGACTCCACGTACTACGAGGGCGGCCGCTGGAACTACTCGTTCCGGCTGGTGCACGACATGGCGGCGCGCATCAAGCTCTCGGGTGGCGACGACGCCTTCGTCGCCCAGCTCGACCAGTTCTTCGGGTTCGGCGCCCCGCCCGTGACCCAGCCGGGCCTGCGGCCTGGCCTCGAGGAGATGGCAGCCGGCTACGCGCTCAACCGGTTCGAGGGCCTGAACAACGAGCCCGACATGGAGGCTCCCTGGTCCTACCACTACGCGGGCCGGCCCGACCGGACCGCCGAGGTGGTGCAGGCGATCGTGCAGAACCAGTTCGGCGTCGGGCGCGGCGGGCTGCCCGGGAACGACGACTCCGGCGGGCTCAGCTCGTGGTTCGTGTGGGCCTCGCTGGGGCTCTTCCCGGTGGCGGGGCAGAACCTGTTCCTCCTCAGTGCGCCCGCGTGGCGGGAGTCGAGCATCGAGGTCGGCGACCGCAACTTCACCATCGAGACCTCGGGATTCGTCGAACCCACCCCCGACGGCCCTGTCCAGTATGTACAGTCCGTGCACCTCGACGGTGAGCGGCTCGATCGCACCTGGCTGACCGGCACCGAGCTCCACCGCGGCGGGCGCCTGCACCTGGAGCTCGGACCGACGCCCGGCGACTGGGGCACCACCGTCCGGCCCCCGTCCGTGAGCACGACCCCCCCGACCACCGCGCTGCGGCGCTGACCCCAGGAGTCGCCGTGTTCCCGAACCGCCGTCTCGTCATCGTCGTCCGCGCCGACCCGGTCATCTGCGGGCACTCGGGCGAGGCCCGCAACCTCGCGGAGGCCGCCCTGCAGCGGGGTTTCGACGACGTCCGCATCGTCACGTGGCCGATCGACCGGCTGCAGGCGACGGGCCTCCCGCTCAAGCCGCTCGACGGCGTGCTGCCGTACTCGCCGGGCATCACGGTCGAGCGCCCCGAACCGGTCGGCGACTACAAGGTCCCCGACGGCCGCTGGCTCGCGGGGATCGTCGGCCGCCTGGTGGAGCTGTTCACCGACGGCGTCCCGACGGTCGCGATGTCCCTGTACCTGAGCCCGCACTCGCTCGCCGTGGCCGACGCCGTGCACGTCGCGCGCCGGACCGGCCTGCCCGTGAACGTCACGACGGTCGCCGAGGCGGTCGGCTCCGACGTCACCAACGTGGTGCGCGCCTGCGTCGAGAAGGACGAGTTCGGTGCCGCCGCGCACGTGCTGTCCAGCTACCTCGAGCACGACGTGTGCCTCGCGGTCAGCGACTACACGCGCGAGCTGATCATCGCCGAGGCCGCCGCCATCGACGCCAAGCACGGCACCACGTTCGCCGCCCAGTGCCGCGAGCGCGTCACGGTCTCCTACCCCGCCATCGACGTGGGCTCGTACCTGGACCTCGACACCGCCGAGACCGACCGCGTGCTCGCGGTCCGGGGACTGGAGCGCGACGGGTACGTCCTGTTCTTGTCCCGCCTCGCGCACGCCAAGGGGGTCGACGACCTCATCGCCGGCTTCGCGGCCAGCGCCGCCGCGTCCTCGCTCCGACTGGTCGTCGCCGGCAACGGGCCCGACGCGTCCCGCCTGCAGGAGCTCGCCGCCGCATCGACGGCCGCCGACCGGATCGTGTTCTTCGACGACGTCGACGACGACGAGAAGGCCCACCTCATGGCCGCATCCGCGTCGTACGTCCTGCCGAGCAAGCCGCGTCCGGAGTTCGTCGAGACGTTCGGCATCGCCCTGGCCGAGAAGATGCTCGCCGGCGGCGGCCCGGTCATCACCACCGACACCGGGGGCATCGGCGAGGCCGTCGGCGACACCGCGATCATCGTGCCGGTGGAGTCGCCGTCGTCCATCGCAGCAGCCCTGGACCGCGTGCTGACCATGTCCCCCGACGAGCGCGCCGGCTGGGAGACCCGCGCCCGCCTGCACGCGATGCAGTTCGACCGCGGGGCGGTGCTGGACGCGATCCTGGACCGCGTCGCCCGGGTCGAGCGGGTTCCGACGCCGGTCGGCTGACGTTGACGCGCTCATCAGCGCGGTCGGACACTGGCGGGATCGACGAGGGTCGGCCGACCCTCACCCGCAGGAGGCATCGTGGCCGACAGCGTGATCTACCCGCAGGCTCCCCCGCTGACCGAGGACGAGATCACCGAGCTCCTCCAGACCGCGGACATCGCCCGCCTCGCCACGCACAACGAGGACGGCAGCATCCACGTGGCGCCCCTGTACTTCGTGTACGAGGCGCCGGACATCCTGCTCGGCACGCAGAGCATGTCGCAGAAGGTGCGGAACATCGCCCGGGACCCGCGCGTGACGGTGCTGGTCGACGTCACCGCCCCGGCACTCGTCGGCGCCGTCATCTACGGCACCGCTGAGCTGGATCATCAGGACGTCGTGGCCAAGCGCGCGACGATCTTCCGCCGGTACATGCCCGCCGACGCCGCCGACGCCTTCGCGCACCGGCTCGCCGACACCTGGGAGCCGGTGGTCATCCGCGTCCGGCCGGATCACGTCGTCTCCTTCGACTACCGCAAGGGCTTCCCCACGTTCGACTGACCCGGGCGAGCCGTCGTCACCGCGCGCCCATCGCCCACCGCACGTACGGTCGAGGCTCCGCCTGTCTCCGTCGTGAGGACCCTGCCCGATGGCGCCCACCGAGCCCCTGATCTTCGTCCTGCACGGTGCCCGCGGGGATCTCGCGCAGCGCATGGTCCTGCCCGCGCTGGCCACCCTCCAGCGCCGCGGTCTGCTTCCCGAGCACTGGGCGCTGCTCGGCACGGGCCGGACGCCGATCAGCTCGAAGGAGTTCGACGAGCTGCTCCGCGCCGCGGTCGAGGAGTTCGGCGACGAGGAGGCTGCCGAGGGCGTCCCCGAGCTGACCAAGCACACCGCGTACTGCGGCGACGTCACCGAGGACGGGAGCGCCGACGAGCTGCCCGGGGAGCTGGAGCGGCTGCAGGGCGTGCTCGGCGGCGGTGCGACGGTCATCCACTACCTCGCGGTTCCGCCGTCGTCGTTCGCGCCGATCACGCGCGCGCTGGACAAGGCCGGGCTGACCGACGGGGTCCGCGTGGTCTACGAGAAGCCGTACGGCACGTCGCTGGAGACGTTCCGGGACCTCGACGCGACCGTGCACGCCGCGTTCGACGAGGAGCAGGTGTTCCGGATCGACCACTTCCTGGGCAAGGAGGCGACGCAGAACCTGCACGTGCTGCGGTTCGCCAACGAGCTGTTCGGCGGGGTGTGGAACCGGCGGCACGTGGAGCAGGTGCAGATCGACGTGCCCGAGACGCTGGACGTCGCGCAGCGCGCCGAGTTCTACGACGCCACCGGCGCCGCGCTCGACATGCTGGTCACCCACCTGTTCCAGGTGGCCGCCGAGGTCGCGATGGAGCCGCCCCGCAAGCTCGACGCCGCGAACCTGGGCAAGGCGCGCGAGGACGTCATCACGCACTTCCGCCCGCTCGACCCCGCGAACGACATGGTGCTCGGGCAGTTCGAGGGCTACCGCGACATCGAGGGCGTGCCCGACGACTCCACCACCGACACGTTCGTCGCCGCGCGCCTCTGGGTGGACACCGAGCGGTGGGAGGGCGTGCCGTTCCTGCTGCGGACCGGCAAGCGGATGGGCGGCTCGGCGCAGCAGGTGACGCTCGTGCTGCGGACGCCGGACACCCTGTTCGGCTCCCCCGTCGGCCCCAACCGCGTGGTCATCTCGCTGGCCGGCTCGGGCGAGCTGAAGGTGACGACGACCGTCAAGAAGCCCGGCGCGTTCCTCGAGCTCGGCACCGGGACGGCCAACCTGGAGCTGGCCGAGGTCGAGCCGGGCGAGTCGTTGCCGCCGTATGCCGGGCTGCTCGAGGACGTGCTCGTCGGCGACCGCACGCTGTTCACGACGCCCGCCGGGCTGGAGGCGGCGTGGATCGCGTTCGCTCCCGTGCTGGGCGACGAGCGTCCGACGCCCGAGCCGTACGCGGTCGGCTCGTGGGGGCCGACGTCTGCCGAGACGCTGGCCGAGCCGCACGGGTGGGTGCTCGGCGACTGAGACCAGGTCGCGCGGGTGCGTCTCCCCGACGAACGCCCTCGTACGATGCGCGCGTGACCGCGCCCCGCCTCGAGCTCAGCTTCCTCACGTTCGTCCCGTACGACGACCCGGCCGACGCCGGCCAGTCCCTGCGCGACGCGATCGACCTGTTCCGGTACGCGGAGGAGCTCGGCTACGACACCGGCTGGGTCCGGGTCCGTCACCTCGAGAAGTTCCTCTCCTCGCCGTTCCCGCTGTTCGCGGCCATCGGCCAGGCGACCACGCGCATCCGGTTCGGCACCGCGGTCCTCCCGATGCGGTACGCGGACCCGATCGCGGTCGCGGAGGACGCCGCCACGGTCGACCTGCTGTCCGGCGGGCGGCTCGAGCTGGGGGTCGCCGGCGGGATCAAGCCGTCGGCCGCGCTGCTGGACGGGGTCTACGGTCCCAGCGAGCTCTCGTTCGACGACGAGTCCCAGCACCGCATCGGTCGCCTGCGCGCGGCCCTGGCCGGGGAGCCCGTCGCGGTCGCCCCGGAGGGCGGCTTCCCGATCGCGCCGCCCGGCACCCCGCTGACCGTCACGCCGCACAGTCCCGGCCTGGCCGATCGCGTCTGGTACGGGCCCGGGTCCCGGGCGACCGCCGTGCGGACCGCCGAGCACGGGATGGACCTGCTGGTCTCCACCCTCAACGGCGAGGACGACGGGCGGTCCTTCGAGGAGACGCAGCGCGACCAGATCCGCGCGCACAAGGAGACGTTCGACGTCCCCGGTCGCACCCCCCGAGCGGTCGCGGGCCGGATCGTCCTGCCGAGCGTCGCGCCCGAGGACGACGAGCTCTTCGCCGAGTACATCGCCTGGTACGCCGCCCGCTTCGACGCCACGGGTCGACCGCCCGCCGGCACCGGGTTCGGGGTGTTCAGCCCGACGCACCACGGGTCGCCCGACGAGGTCGTCGCCAGCCTGCAGGCCGACGTCGCGCTCCAGGAGGCCACCGGGCTCGACATCGTCCTCCCGGCGAACGCCACGCACGCGATGAGCCGCCGCATCCTGGAGAACGTGGCGACGAGCATCGCGCCCCGACTCGGCTGGACCCCGGCCTGACGCGCGGCGTGCTGCAGACCCGGTACCGCGTCAGGCGCTGATCACATCGCCGGCGGTGCCGTCACCTGGTCGGCCGGCGGGGCCTCGATCGTCACGGGACCGCCCCAGTTGCTGAGCGTCATCTCGATGTGCGACCCCATCATGTCCATCACGAGCTTGCGGGGCAGCTTGTCCTCCCCGACCCAGTACGTGTACGTGATCTCCTTCGGCACCTCGACGCCCGCGGCGGCTGCGGCGGCGAACTGCTCGGCGGACGCACCGGCCATCTTGCTCGTGTCGACGACCACGTCGTACGGCTGCGCGCTGACGCCGTCGAGCTGCTCGGCGGCGCCGGACTTCGTGACGCTGACCAGCGCGGGGAGGATCTCCGCGAGGCTGTCGGTCGCGCTGGCGCCGGTGGTCTGCGAGAGCGACGCGGTCAGGGGGTTGCTGGTGTCGGTGGGGTCCAGCTGCCAGAACATGCCCCCGGTCAGCTCGCCCATGTTGATGTAGAGCTGGCCGCCGACGATGCGCATCTCGATGGGCGCGGTCATCTGCGCGCTGCTCATCGTCATGATCAGCTCGTTGCCGGCGTCGGTCACGCGTGCCTGGCCCTGGGCGGTCATGGAGGCGCCGGCGACGTCGGTGACCATCGTCGTGTCGTAGGTCTTCGCGGCCAGCATCGCCGTGGCGATGTCCCCCAGGTTGTCGGCGGTGAGCTCGAAGCCGGCGGGCTCGACGACGGTCTCCTCCTGCTCGACCGAGGCGCTCGCGGAGGAGGTCGGCGCGGCCTCCGGCGCGGAACCTCCGCACGCGGTCAGCGACCAGGCGAGGACGGCGGCGGCCGGGACGGCGAGCAGACGACGGGACACGCGCACGGGGGAACTCCCAGGGTGGGGGGCGGGGGGGAACGAGGGGAAACCCTTCCATATCGGCCGCCGTCGCATCGCCGGTCGCCGGGTGATCTGTGCACGATGCACGCCTGCGCCTCAGCCCTCGCACAGCCACGGCACAGGCTCGCTCGGCTGAATGGAACCCGTCCCACTAGGAGGGTTCCCATGACTCAGTACGCGCTCCTCGCGCTCGACCTCGTCGCCATCAGCGTCCTCGCGTTCGGCGTCTACTTCCCCCGGCACCGGCGGCGTGACCTCGTCGTCGCGTACCTCGGCGTCAACGTCGGCGTGCTGGCGGTGGCGACCGCCCTGGCGAGCAGCGCGGTCGGTGCTGGCCTCGGGCTCGGGCTGTTCGGCGTGCTGTCGATCATCCGGCTGCGGTCCACGGAGCTGACCCAGCACGAGGTCGCCTACTACTTCTCGGCGCTGGCGCTCGGACTGCTGGGCGGGCTGGCAGTGACGCCGTCGGCCCTGAACGCCTCGCTGATGGTCCTGATCGTCGTGGTCATGGCCGTCGTCGACCACCCGCGGATGCTCCGGCAGTACCGGCAGCAGACGATGGTGCTGGACTCGGCGATCACCGACGAGACCGCGCTGGTCGCGCACCTGGAACGCCTGCTCGGCGCCACCGTGCACACCGCGATCGTGCAGCGCGTCGACCTGGTCAACGACACCACCTGCGTGGACGTCCGGTACGAGCTGACCACGGCACGGGCCCGGGTGGCGGTGTCGGCATGAGCTTCGAGCCCATCGACCTCGTCGAGCTCACCGAGCGAGCGAGCCTGCAGACCCGGATGGACCGCAAGTACGTGGTCCCGGCGGAGGCGGTCCCGGTGCTCCTGCGCGGCATCGAGCCGGGTGCGCGCATCCTCCAGATCGGCGACGAGCGCGACTTCGCCTACGAGTCGGTCTACTTCGACACCCCCGACCTCACCAGCTACCTCGGGGCGGCCCACCGGCGTCGGCGGCGGTTCAAGATCCGCACGCGCACCTACGTGGACTCCGAGCTCTGCTGGGTCGAGGTCAAGACCCGCGGTCCGCGCGGCAGCACGGTCAAGACGCGCCTGCCGTACGACCCGGACGACCGCGACACCCTGACCGACGAGGGCCGCCGGTTCGCCGACGACGTCCTCGACAGCACCGGCCTGTACAGCCCGACCCTGGTCAGCACCTACCGGCGCACCACGCTCTTCCTCCCCCGGACCCAGAGCCGCACGACGATCGACACCGGCCTGGTGTGGACGTCGGCCCTCACGGGCGAGTCGAGGGCGCTGCCGGACCGCGTGGTCATCGAGACCAAGACGGGCTCGACGCCTTCCTCCACCGACCGCCTCCTGTGGCGGCACGGCCACCGCCCGGTCCGCATCTCCAAGTACGGCACCGGTATGGCCGCCCTGCACACCGACCTCCCCCACCACCCGTGGCGCCGCGTCCTCGACCGGCACGTCACCCGTTAGGAGCACACCCTCATGCGACGCCTCACCCCGAAGATCCTCGTCCCCGCCGCCCTGGTCGCGGCGCTCCTCGCCGGCTGCACGGCCACGGCCGACGCCGCGTCCACGACGGAGTCGAGCACGACAGTGACCACCACGTCCGACGCGAACGTCACCGTCGAGCAGGCGATGGCCGCCAACACCGCGCCCGACGACGTGGACCTGACCGCGTCGGACGACGAGGTCGCCATCGACCTCGACACCCCGACCGCGACCGACGGCGTGACAGTCGACGGGAGCACGATCACGATCACCGCGGCCGGCACCTACCGGCTGAGCGGCACGCTCGCCGACGGCTCGGTCGTCGTGAACACCACCGACGACGGCGTCGTCCACCTCATCCTCGACGACGCCTCCCTGGCCAGCTCGACCACCTCCCCGCTGCAGGTGCCCGACGCCGACCAGGTGGTGGTCCACCTCGAGGGCGACAGCACCCTGTCCGACACCACCGCCTATGCGGACACCGACGAGGCGAGCGCGGCCCTGTACAGCAGTGCGGACCTCACGATCACCGGCGACGGCTCGCTGACCGTGGCGGGCAACGCGAACGACGGGATCGCCGCCAAGGACGGCCTCGTCATCGCAGGCGGCACCATCACGGTGGACGCGGTCGACGACGGCATCCGCGGCAAGGACTACCTCGTCGTCTCAGGCGGCACGCTCGACGTCACGGCGGGGGGCGACGGCCTGAAGTCGGACAACGACGAGGACGAGACCCTCGGGTACGTGGAGATCACCGGCGGCGACGTGACCATCGCGGCGGGCGACGACGGCATCGCGGCGCAGACCGACGTGATCGTCGCGGACGGCACGGTCGCGGTCGTCTCCGGCGGCGGCAGCGGGGCCGCGGTCGCGGACGACGCCTCCCCCAAGGGCGTCTCCGGCACGGTCTCCGTGGTGGTCGGCGGCGGGCTGCTGCTCATCGACGCGGCCGACGACGGGATCGGTTCGGACGGCGTCGTCAGCATCGCGGGCGGTTCCGTGACCATCGACGCGGGGGACGACGGCGTGCACGGCGACCAGGCGCTGCAGATCAGCGACGGCACCGTCGACATCACGGGGTCGAACGAGGGCCTCGAGGCCGGCCTCATCACCCTCGGCGGCGGGGACATCAGCGTGGTGGCCAGCGACGACGGCGTGAACGCCTCCGACCCCGACGCCACGGGCGAGCAGGCTCCCGGCGGCACAGCGGCCGCGGACGTCGGCCTGACCATCACGGGCGGCACGATCGTCGTCGACTCGGGCGGGGACGGGCTCGACGCCAACGGGTTCTTCACCATGACCGGCGGCACGGCCGTCGTGAGCGGGCCGACGAACGACGGCAACGGCGCACTGGACGTGGACGGCACGTTCGACGTCTCCGGCGGCACGATCCTCGCGGCCGGCGCGTCCGGCATGGCGATGACCCCCGGTGCCGAGTCCGCCCAGTCGTTCGTCGCCTTCACGTTCTCCTCGACCCAGTCCGCCGGCACGGTGGTCCACGTCCTCGACGCCGACGGGAACGAGCTCGCCGCGTTCGAGTCGTCGAAGGACTTCACGTCGCTGGTCTACGCCTCCGCCGACGTCGTCTCCGGCGAGACGTACTCGGCGGCGACCGGCGGCTCGGTCAGTGGGGAGACCGTCGGCGGGCTCGCGGAGGCCGGCGACAGCAGCGGCTCCACGGTCGTGGCGACCGGCACCGCCGGCGAGGCGATCGCGGGGATGGGCGGCGGCGGCCAGGGCGGCCCCGGCGGCGGCGGTCGCCCCGGCACCCGTCCCTGACGCGGGACGACGGCCCCGGCATCCACGGATGTCGGGGCCGTCGACGTCACAGCACGACCCGCGTGCGGAGCGCCTCGGTCGGCACCTGACCCGGCTGGCCGACGCCGGTGGTGATCCGGCGCTTGAGGCTGACGTTGATGTACCAGCTCCACGCGTCGTGGCAGATCTCGTAGCACTCGTGCGCCGGCACCAGCCCGAGGTGCGTGAACGTGAGGCGCGTGCCGGAGTCGGTCGGCGTGATGTCGAACCGGATGCGCGTGCCCACCCACTCGGCCGTGTCCTCGACGAAGTTCAGCTCGGCCTCGAGGACCAGCCACTCGACCCGCTCCCCCGGCACCACGTCGGTCAGCCGCTGGACGGACCGGTGGATGGGCTCGTTGTGGAAGATGAACTCGTCGCCCAGCTGGGCGGTCCCGCCCTCGATCGCGTCGACCCACCAGCCGCGCACGTCGGTGACGGCCGCGAACACCTCGTCGGGCGTCTGGTCGACCGTGTAGGTCGTCGTGAAGTCCGCGCTCATGGTCAGCTCCTCGCATCTGCAATTGATTGGTTGCAGATCGACGATAGGCGTCGCGAGCTCCAATAGCAACCACCTGATTGCACCTTGTTTCGGCGCGCGCGATCGGGCACCCGCGGCCACGATCGACACATGGCCGACGAGCGCGACGACGCCCACCGCGAACCTCCGGGCACCTCGGAGGCCGTCGTCGACGCCGTCGGTGCGCTCACTGCCGCGTTCGAGGTGGTCGAGCACGCCCGCGGCATGCTCTACGCGTTCCACCGGCTCACGGGCCGCGCGGACAACGAGCTGGCCGAGGCCCTGGACCAGCTGGCGGAGGCGGGGCACCAGGAGCTGGCCGACGAGCTCCGCGCCGAGCTCGTCGGCCGCAACGTGCTGCCCGGCCGGTGGACGTTCCAGGTGGTCGAGGCCTACGACGAGCAGTACTACCGGGTGTTCGAGGCGGCGGAGAAGCGCGTCCGCGACGAGCTCATGGCCGGTCGCCGGCACGTGTACGAGGCGCGGCTCAAGGAGGAGAACCGCACCCACGGTCGCCCCGGGCACGAGGCACGTCCGGAGGCCTAGCGGCCGGTCACGCGCGCCTTCCCGGCCGCGAGGTCGAACAGCCGCGGCAGGATCTCGTCGCCGGCTGCGCGCAGCCCGTCGTGCAGGTGCTCGTTGGTGATCCAGACGTCGAGGTGGCCGACCTCGGTGGCCAGCGCGAGGTCCAGGTCCACGTACGGGTCGTCGTAGTACTGCACGGCCGCCACCGGCACCTCGTTCGACGCCAGCCGGTCCAGGTCGTAGAGCGCCGGCCACGACGTGCGGGCGGCGAGCTCCTCGGCAGCCCCCCGGAACGGGCGCAGCGCACGGTGCTGGGAGTACATCCAGGGGAAGATCACCTCGCCGGTGAGCTGCAGCGGGCGGGCGGCCGACGCGAACGACGGCCACCGGTCGTGCTCAGCCTGCGCGGCCCAGCCGGGCTCCCGCTCGCCCTGGTGGTAGATGACCTCCTGCAGCACCGCGTAGAGCGGCCCGCCGTCGAACCCGGTCTGGTCGGCCACCGCCGCGAGGAACCCCTCGGAGAGACCGCCGTCGGCGCTGAGCGCGGTGTCCAGCAGCCAGTGCACCGAGTCGATCCCGGTGCTCATCCCGAGCGGCATGCCCAGCTGCTGCAGCCGCTCGGGCGTGAACGGGTCGCCGTTCGGGAGCACCGCGTCGCGCTCGCCGAGCAGGTCCGCGATGCGCCCGAGCACCGGCACGTCGCCGGGATGCAGCCGCGCGAGCTCGCGGTTGCGCGCCGCCTGCCGGCGGTACGTGTGCGCGTAGACCTCCTCCGCGGTGGCCGTCGCCGGCGGGAGTCCGCCGGTCACGAAGCAGCGGGTGAGCGCACCGGGGTGCCGCGACAGGTACGTGAGTGTGAGGAACCCCCCGTACGACTGGCCGAGGGTGGCCCACTGCCGGCCCGCGTAGACCGTCCGGCGCAGGTGCTCGGCGTCCTCGACGATGGCGTCCCCGCGGAAGCACGCGAGGTAGTCGGCGGCCTGCGCGGCGTCGTCGAACCCGCGGATCACCCGTCCGTCCACCGGCGACGAGCGTCCGGTCCCGCGCTGGTCCAGGAGGATCACGCGGTACCTCTCCAGGGCTCTCGCGATCCAGCCGTCGCCGAGCGGCCGCGGTCCCTGACCGCCCGGTCCGCCCTGCAGGAACACCAGCAGCGGCAGGTCGTCGGACGCCTGCTCCGGGTCCACCAGCTCGCGGGCGAACACCTCGATCGACCCGAAGCGCTCTGGCGCGGACCAGTCGACCGGCACCTCCACCCGGTGCTCGCGGACGGTGAAGCCGGTCATCGCGTACTGGTGCGTCACACCGCCAGCCTAGGGTCGGGGCAGAACCACCACCCCAGGAGGTCCCCCTGAGCAGCACCGGCGTCGGCTTCCGGTCCGACCGCGGCCCGATCCTCGTCGCCATCATGGTGACCACCGGTCTGGTCGCCATCGACGCGACGATCCTGGCCACCGCGGTGCCGACGATCGTCGCGGACCTCGGCGGCTTCACCAGCTTCCCGTGGCTGTTCTCCGTCTACCTGCTCACCCAGGCCGTGAGCGTCCCGATCTACTCCAAGCTGGCGGACACCGTCGGCCGCAAGCCGGTGGCGCTCCTCGGCATCGGCCTGTTCCTGCTCGGCTCGATCCTCTGCGGGTTCGCCTGGAGCATGCCCGCCCTCATCGCGTTCCGCGCCGTCCAAGGCCTCGGCGCCGGCGCGGTGCAGCCGATGGCCATCACCATCGCCGGCGACATCTACACCGTCGCCGAGCGGGCCAAGGCGCAGGGCTACATCGCGAGCGTCTGGGGCGTGTCGTCGGTGGTCGGACCCACGCTCGGCGGGGTGTTCTCCGAGTTCCTGTCCTGGAACTGGATCTTCTTCGTCAACATCCCGCTGTGCCTGGCTGCGGCCTGGCTGCTGGTGCGGTACTTCCACGAGACCGTGGAGCACACCCGGCACCGCATCGACTGGGCCGGCGGCGTGCTGCTCACCACCGGGATGAGCCTGCTGATCCTGGCCCTGCTCGAGGGCGGGAACGCGTGGGAGTGGCTCTCCGTGCCGAGCGTCGGGGCGTTCGTCGTCGGCGCCCTGATGCTCGTCGCGTTCGTCCGCGTGGAGCAGCGCGCGGAGGAGCCCGTGCTGCCGCTGTGGGTGTTCTCGCGACGGCTGCTGCGGGCCTCGGCGCTGGTCGGGGTGGGCGTCGGGATCATCCTCATCGGGCTCACGTCGTACGTGCCGACGTTCCTGGAGGCGCTGCTCGGCGTCTCGCCGCTGACGTCCGGGCTCACGCTCGCGGCGCTGACCATCGGCTGGCCGATCGCGGCGTCCCAGTCGGGCCGGCTCTTCCTGCGGCTCGGGTTCCGCACCACCATGCTCATCGGGTCCGCGGTGGTGGTGCTGGGCACCGGCGGGCTCGTGCTCGCCTCGATGCACCCCTCGGTCTGGGCCGTCGGCCTCGCGTGCTTCGTGTCCGGTATCGGGCTCGGGCTCGTCGCGTCCCCGAGCCTCATCGCCGCGCAGTCCAGCGTCGGCTGGGGCGACCGCGGGGTGGTCACGGGCGCCAACCTCTTCGCGCGGTCCATGGGCAGCGCGGTCGGCGTCGCGGCGCTCGGCGCGCTGGTCAACGCGCTGATGAGCGGCGAGACCCCCGCTCAGGACCCGGCGCAGTTCGGCGACGCCGTCACGCTCGCGTTCGGCGCCGTCACGCTGGTCGCGCTGGCCACGGTCGCGGCCGCCGCCTCCATGCCCCGCACCACGGTCGAGCACGGCTCGGTGAGCGAGGCCACCGCGGCCGGGCCAGACTGAGGGGCGTCTCCCGAGAGAAGGGCACGACCCATGGGTATCGAGGATCTGGTCGGCAAGGCGAAGGACGCGCTCAGCGGGCACGAGGAGCAGGCCAAGGACGCCCTGGACAAGGCCGGTGAGGCCGTGAAGGCGCGGACCAACGACAGCCAGGACAGCACGGTCGACAGCGTCGTCGAGAAGGCCAAGGACTACCTGGACGAGCAGAAGAAGTAACGACGGGGCCCCCGGTCACCGACCGGGGGCCGTCGCGCTCGTCAGTCCTGCTGCAGGCAGAGGTACGTGCCGGCGTCGTCACCCTCGAGGTAGATCTCCCCCGGGCACTGCTCGATGTCGTCGACCAGGGAGACGGCCTTGTACTCATGCGCGTCCTCGCACGAGACCAGCTGGGCGGTGTCCTCGTCGTCGATGTGCCAGCACGAGCCGGCGGAGGCGGACAGGCTCTCCTGCCCGAAGAACGAGGCGGCAGCCGTGATGCCCGTCCCCACCACGAGCACCAGCCCGACGATCGCGACGATCCTCGCGGTCCCCCGCAGCGACGGGGCACCCTCCTTGCGGGCCGACCGGTAGGCCGCGAACGCCCGGACCAGGGAGATGACGCCGACGATCATGCCGCCGTACCAGTAGACCCCGCTGGTCGAGTTCGACGTGACGATCGTGGAGATCGCACCGGCCAGGAAGAACCCGATGCCCACCCAGAACGACGTGACCGCCTGCTTGTAGTGCCGGGTCCCCTCGGTGGTCTCGCCCGCGAGGGTGACGTCGTCGTCGACCCACAGGAGCCAGCCGGGAGGCGGCGCGGGCAGCGACGGGTCCGGCGTCCAGCCCGGCTCGGGCGAGAACCCCTCGGGGGGTGCCGGCCAGTTCGGCGGCGGGTTGAACTTCACGGCGGGCTCCATTCTCTGCGAGCGCTGATCGCGCCCTGTGACGCCCTCATCGGTTGCCCCGGATACGCACTTGAGCCCACCGGGAATGCGTCTGCCCGGCACGACGGTTCGGGTTCACATGCCTCTCACCGGTGAGTACCTCCCGAGCACGTCCGACTGGGCCCGCAAGCAGGCCGAGACCTTCGAGCGCACCGACGGCCAGAAGGCCAACACCCTGCAGGGCAAGCCGGTCATCGTGCTCACCTCCGTGGGCGCGACCAGCGGCAAGCTGCGCAAGACCGCACTCATGCGCGTCGAGCACGAGGGCCGGTACGCGGTCGTCGCCTCGAAGGGCGGGACCCCCGAGAACCCCGCCTGGTACCGCAACCTCGTGGAGCACCCCCACGTCGAGCTGCAGGACGGCGCGGTGAGGAAGGACTACCTCGCGCGCGAGACCAGCGGCGCCGAGCGCGATGAGTGGTGGGCGCGCGCCACCGAGGTCTGGCCCGCGTACGACGGGTACCAGACGAAGACGGACCGCCGCATCCCGGTGTTCGTGCTGGAGCCGATCGAGGACTAGAGCTTCGCGCCCGTCCGCGAGTCGAAGTGCGGGTTCGCGGCGATCGAGTGCCGGTACGAGTACGCGAAGTAGATGATCACGCCCACCGCCAACCACGCGAGGAACCGCAGCCAGGTCAGGGTGGTCAGGTTCACCATCAGCCACAGGCACGCCACCCCGGCGACGATCGGCAGCGCCGGGGACCAGGGCACCCGGAACCCGCGCGTGAGGTCCGGCCGCCGCTTGCGCAGGACCGGGATGCCGAAGCTGACCAGCACGAACGCCGACAGCGTCCCGATGTTGATCATCTCCTCGAGCAGCTCCACCTCGGACAGCCCCGCGATGATCGCGACCACGATGCCGACGCCGATCTGCAGCCGGACCGGGGTGCCGTACTTGGGGGAGGTCCGCGACGCGCCCCGGGGCAGCAGCCCGTCACGGCTCATGGCGAACACGATCCGGGTCAGGCCCAGCAGGAGCACCATGAGCACCGACGTGAGGCCCACCAGGATCCCGACGGAGATCACGCGCCCCGCCCAGTCGGCGCCGACCAGGACGAACGCGGTGGTGAGCGACGGGGTGTCGGCCGCCGCGAGCTCGGTGTAGGAGACCATCCCGGTGACCACCACCGTCACCAGGATGTAGAGCACGGTGACGATCGCCAGGCCGCCGAGGATGCCGCGCGGGACGGTCCGCTGCGGCTCCTTGGTCTCCTCGGCGGTGGTCGCGACGACGTCGAACCCGATGAACGCGAAGAACACCAGAGCCGCCCCGGACAGGATGCCGATCACGCCGTACGAGGTGGGCTCGAGTCCGAACAGGAACGCGAACACCGGCTGCTCGAGCGAGGTGCGTTCCGGGGCCGGCTGCGACGGCGGCACGAACGGCGAGTAGTTGGCGGTGTTCACGTAGAAGAAGCCGACGACGATGACGAAGATCGTGATCGCGACCTTGATGATCGTGAAGATGCTGTTCACGCGCGTGCTCAGCTTGGTGCCGAAGACCAGCAGCGTCGTGAAGACCGCCACGATGACCACCGGCCCCCAGTCCACGTCGACGGGTCCGATCGCGATGGTCGTGGGCACGTCGAAGCCGAACAGCCCGAGCGCGTCGGCCAGGTAGACGCCCCAGAACTTCGCGATGACCGCGGAGCCCAGCAGCATCTCGAGGATGAGGTCCCACCCGATGATCCAGGCGACGAACTCCCCCATCGACGCGTAGGAGAACGTGTAGGCGGAACCGGCGACCGGCAGCGTCGAGGCGAACTCGGCGTAGCACATGATGGCCAGCCCGCACACGATCGAGGCGATGATGAACGAGACGATGACGGCCGGCCCGGCGTAGTTCGCCGCCGCGGTGGCGCCCACCGAGAAGATGCCCGCGCCGACGGCCACCGCGACACCCAGGACGATGAGGTCCCACGTGGTCAGGGTCCGGCGCAGCGCGCGCTCGGGATCGAGCGACTCCTCCATGGAGTCCTCGACCGACTTGCGGCGGAAGATGCTGGTGTCCACGGCCATGTGCGACCACCCCCGGGGACGAGCATGCCGGTTGTGGCCCGTTTCGTCTTGCGCTCGCGTCAGCCGCTCGTGTCAGCCGCTCGCGTCAGCCGAGCAGCAGGTACCAGCCGCCGACGCCGATGATGCCGCCCAGCAGGGGGGCCGCCACGGGCACCCACGAGTAGCCCCAGTCCGACGGACCCTTGTGCTTCAGCGGCAGGAACGCGTGCACGAGGCGCGGACCGAGGTCACGCGCAGGGTTGAGCGCCGGGCCGGTGGGACCGCCGAGTCCGGCGACGAGGCCCCACACCAGGAACCCGAGCGCGAGGTGGGCGACGGCAGGCTCGTTCACCGCGAGCGGCGAGTGCACGATTGCCAGCGCGCACGAGAAGAGCACGACCGATCCCAGGAGCTCGGACAGGAACCCGTTGAGCCGCGAGTGCACGGCGTTGACCGTGGAGAACGTCGCCAGGATGTCCGCGGGGTCGGTCGTCATGTCGTAGTACGGCTTGTGGGTGACGACGATGGCGATCTGGCCGGCCATCGCGCCGAGCATCTGCGCGACGATGTAGGGCGCGACCTCGCTCCACGGGAACATGCCCCAGACGGCGAGGCCGACGGTGAAGGCGGGGTTGATCTGGTTGCCGCTGATCCCGCCGAACATCATCGCGGGGATCATCACGCCGAACCCGTAGCCCATCGCGATCAGCGACCACCCGCCGCGGTACCCCTTGGAGCCCTTGAGGTGCACGTTCGCGACCGTGCCGTTGCCCAGGATGATGAGGATCGCGGTGCCGATGAACTCGCAGGTCAGGCGGATGGCCAGGCTGTACGACGGATCCATCGGCGCTCCACTGTTCGATCCGGCTCAGGCGGGGTCAGCCTGGCACAACCGGTGGGCGCCGCACGAACGCCGCGAGCGCGGCACCGACTGCGTACGCGACGAGGTCGAGGGCGACGAAGGTGGTCCCGAGCACGTACCGGGCGGCCGGCACGGCGGCGACGGCTGCGGCGGGGATCCCGGTGAGTTGCGCGAGCTCCACCAGCGCGCACACGCCGAACGCGACGGCGGCCACGGCCCACCGGCGGGCGCGCGGGGCGACCACGACGAGCAGGGCGTAGACGAGCGCCGCGTACAGGACGTCGCCGACCTTGTCGGCGAGCGGTCCGTCCAGCCGGGACACGAGGAGCCCGAGCGCGACGAGCCCGGCGGCCGCGAGCGCGGCGAGCATGCGCTGCCGCAGCACCTCGCGTGAAGGGTCGGTGACCGCGAGCGGCAGGAAGTCGTCACGCGAGCGGTCGTCCGGCACGTGAGCGACCGTACGTGCCGGGACGCGGAGGTCGTGTCAGGCCTTCGTGCAGGTCCTGCGCTCGTACAGCCCGATCTTGAGCTCGATCGCGTCCAGGTGCGTGGCCACCTCGGCCAGCTGCTGCCGGACGCGGTCGCGGTGCGCGACCAGCAGCTGGAGCCGCTCGGCCTCGTTGCCGTCGCCCGCCCGGACCAGGTCGGCGTACTGGCGGACCTCCCGGATGGGCATGCCCGTGGAGCGCAGCCGGGTGACCATCCGGATCCAGCCCAGGTCGTCGTCCGAGTACCGGCGGTGGCCCGACGACGCCCGGTCGACCGCGTCGAGCAGCAGCCCGTCGCGCTCGTAGTAGCGCAGGGTGTGGGTGGTCAGGCCGGTGGCCTCGGCCGCCTCGGCGATGCTCAGGGTCACCCGGTCCGTCACGACGCTCATGGCGTCGATGGTGCGCCTTCGAGTGCACTCGAAGTCAAGCGGGCCGCCCCCAGCCCCGCGTGTCCACAGGGACGTCCCGCGTGCCGCGTGCGACGTCCACGATGGGCCGGTGACCTCCTGGCACCGCCCCGGCCCGTGGCTCGTCGGCCTCGTCGTCTGCGTCGCGATCGGCGCCGGCGCACCCGCCTGGTCCCAGGCGCGCGTCGCCGCCCGGTACGCGGTGACCGCCGACGACCTCGCCGCCGGGCGGGCGGCGCTCGACACCCTCCCCGTCCGCGGCAAGGCGCCGAGCACCGGGTACGCGCGGGAACGGTTCGGCCAGGCCTGGGCCGACGTGGACCGCAACGGCTGCGACACCCGGAACGACATCCTCCAGAGGGACCTCCTCGAGACCGTGGTCGAGCACTGCGTGGTGCTCCGCGGCACGCTCGAGGACCCCTACACGGGCGTACCGATCCCGTTCGCCCGCGGACCCGACTCGGCGGCCGTCCAGATCGACCACGTCGTCGCGCTCTCGCACGCCTGGCAGACCGGCGCGCAGGAGTGGTCTCCGGCGGAGCGCGAGGTGTTCGCCAACGACCCCGCCAACCTGCTCGCCGTCGACGGTCCCGCCAACCAGGAGAAGGGGGCCGGCGACGCGGCCACCTGGCTGCCGCCCAACCGCGGGTACCGCTGCGTCTACGCGCTCCGGCAGGTGCGGGTGAAGGCGGCGTACGGGTTGTGGGTCACCGCCGCGGAACGTGCGGCGCTGGACCGGGAGCTCGGCAGGTGCGTCGTCGGTACGGTGAGGCCACCATGACGCTGCGCCTGCCTCCCCTGCTCCTGGGCCCGACGACCAAGGGCGTCTGGGCGCCGACCCCGGTGACTCGCTCCGAGTTCGTCGCCGCGGGGCACACGCTCACCGACGGCTCGCTGACCTGGCCCGCGATGACCCTGGACGCTGACGCCCTGGCGCACAACCTCGCCGAGCTCGCCGCATTCAGCGCCCGGCACGGGCTCGCGTTCGCGCCGCACGGCAAGACGACCATGTCGCCCGAGCTCTTCGCCGCGCAGCTCGACGCCGGGGCCTGGGGCATCACCGTGGCCACCGGCAACCAGCTGCTCGCCGCGTACTCGTTCGGCGTGCGGCGGCTGCTGGTCGCCAACGAGGTGCTCGACCCGACCGTGCTGCGCTGGATCGCGTCGGTCACCGACGCCGAGATCCTCGTCTGCGTCGACTCCGTCGAGGCGGTGGACGCCGCCGCCGCCGCGGTCGGTGACGGTCACCTGCGTGTGCTGCTCGAGGTGGGCTTCGGAGGCGGTCGGACCGGCGTGCGCACCGGTGACCAGGCGCTCGCGGTGGCGCAGCGCGTGGCCGGGGTCCCGGGGATCGAGCTCGTCGGGGTCAGCGCCTACGAGGGCGGCCTCGGCGACGTCGACGCGGCGCGCGAGTTCCTCACCGACGTCCGTGCCGTGGCGGAGATGCTCGTCGGCGCGGGACTGCTCGGGGAGCACGTCGTGCTCTCCGCCGGCGGGTCCGCGTACTTCGACGCGGTCGCGGAGGTGCTCGGCGGGTCGGAGGTCGCCGGGGTGCCGAGCACGACGATCCTGCGGTCGGGCTCCTACGTCACGCACGACCACGGCACCTACGTGGCGTCGACGCCGTTCACCCGCATCGCCGGCGGCCTGCACCCGGCGCTGCGGGTCTGGGCGCAGGTCTCGTCGACCCCCGAGCCCGGGCTCGCGCTGCTGGGCGCCGGCAAGCGCGACGTCCCCTACGACGCCGGCCTGCCGGTGCCACTGCGCCGGCACCGCGCCTCCGAGGAGCCGGTCGCCGTGGAGGGCTGGTCCGTCACGCGCACCAACGACCAGCACGCCTACCTGGAGGGCTCCGGCACCGAGCTGTGCGTCGGGGACCTGATCGAGCTCGGCATCTCCCACCCGTGCACGGCGTTCGACAAGTGGCGGGTGGTCCCGGTGCTCGACGCCGACCTCCGCGTGATCGACGTCGTCACCACCTGGTTCTAGCGGACGCCCTCCGCGGCGATGCGCGTGAACGACGTCTCGAAGTGGGCGGCGGCGAGCTCGGGCGTGGGTGAGAACGCTCAGTCGTCGTCGGACGTCAGCCGGCCCGCGATCACGTCGATCTCGACCTTGATCCCCGCCAGCTGCGAGCCGACCGTGGTGCGCGCCGGCTTCGGGTACGGGAAGAACTCACCGTAGGCCGCGTCGAACTCCGCGAAGTCGGCGAGGTCGGCCAGGTGCACGGTCGTCTTCACCACGTCGCCGAGGTCGAGCCCGGCCGCGACCAGCGTCGCCTCGACGTTCCGGAGCACCTGGCGCGTCTGCTCGGCGACCGTCGGGGCGATCTCGCCGGTGACCGGGTGCTGCGGCCCGAAGCCCGCCGTCCACACGAGGTTGCCCAGCCGGATCCCCTGCGAGTAGTTGCCGGCGGGCTGCGGTGCGTCGGGGGTGCTGATCTTCTCGCGGGTCATCGCACTGCCTCTCGGTGGTGAGCGCTACGGGAGACAGTCTTCCTCAGCGGACCGCGCGACCGGGGAGGGCGCCGGTGAGGCGCGCGTCGCGCAGGGTCGGGACACCGTCGACCAGGACCGCCTGGACTCCCGTCGCCAGCCGGCGGGGGTCGTCGTAGGTGGCCCGGTCGGCGACCGTTTCCGCGTCGACGAGCACCACGTCGGCCCGCGCGCCCGGCCGCAGGGTCCCGCGGTCGTCGAGGCCGAACCGCCGCGCGGCCGTCGTAGACAGGTGCTGCGCGGCGGTGGGCCAGTCCCAGTCCCCCAGCTCGCGCACGTGCCTGCCGAGGAAGCGGGCGAACGTCCCCCAGCCGCGCGGGTGGGGGTGGCCGCCCTGGTAGATCCCGTCGGACCCGGCGCAGTGCGCGGGGTGCCGGAGCAGGGCGCGCACGGACTCGTCGGAGTTCGTCGGCGGCTGGGCGAACACGCAGCCCACCTGGAGGTTCGTCGTCACCAGCAGGTGCAGGACGGCGTCGCCGGGGGTCATGCCGAGTCGGCTCGCCACCTCGAGCAGCGGCAGCCCCTCCGCCCAGGGCATGCCCGGCACCCACGCCAGCGTCACCCGCGGCCAGACGCCGTCCCGCGCGGGCAGCCGGTCGCGGACGGCGGGGTCGGCCAGGAGCGCGAGCGTGCGGTCGGCGTCGGCCAGCGGCAGCCAGTCCGGGAGTGCCACGAGGGCGAGGATCGACGCGCCGCGCAGGTATGGGTAGGCGTCGAAGGTGAGGTCGAGGCCCTCCGCCAGGACGCCGTCGACGAGCGGGCCGAGGCGCTCGGCGGGCCCGTGGTAGTGCGACACGTGCGTGCCGACGCCGGTCGCACGTGCCAGGTCGAGGAGCTCCGCGAGCGCGGCGGGGGCCTTGTCCTCGTACCCGCGCATGTGCGACACGTGCGGCCGACCCCGCCGCGCCAGCACCTCGCACAGGGCGAGCAGCTCGGCACGGTCCGCCGACGACGCCGGCGCGTACTCGAGCCCGGTCGACATGCCGCGGGCGCCGTCGTCGAGACCCTGCTCCAGCAGGCGAGCCATCGCGGCGACCTCGTCGGGCCGGGCCGGCCGGTCGTCGGCCCCCAGGACCGCGTACCGCAGCGTCCCGTGCGGGACCAGGTAGGCGGTGTGCACGGTGGTCGCGCGGTCGTAGGTGTCCAGCAGGTCCGCCACCGCTCCGCCGCGGAAGGTCGGGTGGGTGCCGTTGATGGCGGCGAAGTACCGCACGGCGTACTCGGTGGCCCCCGATCCCGCCGGCGAGGGCGCATAGGAGACGCCGTCCTGGCCGAGCACCACCGTGGTCACGCCCTGGTGGGTCAGCGCCGCCTGCACGTCGGGATCGAGCACCGCGGCATCGGCGTGCGCGTGGGCGTCCACGAACCCCGGCATCACGATCAGACCGTCCGCGTCGACGACGTCGGCACCGTCGACCGGCAGGTCCGGACCGATCTCCGTGATCCGGTCGCCGACCACCCGCAGGTCGGCGCGGACCAGCTCGTCATGGACCAGCAGCCCGCCGCGCACCAGGATCACCGGACGATCATCCATCGGGATTGACGATGAATCGTGTCCGGAGCAGCGTGGCGCCCATGACCACGCCCGAGCCCACCGACGACCCGCAGGCCTTCGCCCGCGCGTTCGAGGAGGCGTTCCAGCAGACCTACCTGCGGTTCCACCGTCGCGACGGCAAGCGGTCGCAGATGTCCGGGGCATCGCGGGCGGTCCTGCTGCACCTCGCGCACGCCGGACCGCTGACCGTCGGCGAGGCGGCCAAGCACCTCGACCGCGCGCAGTCCGTGATGAGCGACATCGTCACCCAGCTCGAGTCCAAGGACCTGCTGGCGCGCGAGCCCGACCCCCACGACCGGCGCCGCACGCTCGTCTGGCTGACTCCGGCCGGGTTCGACGCCCTGGACCGCGAGCGCCAGGTCCTGTCCACCGAGCTGATCGCGCGCGCGGCCGCGACCCTGTCCGCCGAGGACCGCGTGGCCCTCGTCGGCACCCTGCACGCCCTCAACGAAGGAGCACGACCATGACGACGCACGACCTGCACTGCGACAGCTGCGGCATGCCCATCGAGTCCGGGCAGTACTGCGCCTACTGCACTGACGCGGACGGGAACCTGCAGGCGTTCGACGAGCGCTTCGAGCGGATGGTCGGCTGGCAGTCGCGGCAGCACCCGACCGCGCCCCGCGAGCAGCTGGAGACCGAGACGCTCGCGTACATGGCGACGATGCCCGCGTGGAAGGACCACCCCCGCGTCGCCGGGCGCACGGCGTGACCGACGTCGTCCCCCTGACGCCGGACCGCTGGCCGGCGCTGGCGGAGCTGCTGGACCACGGCGGCCCCGCGGCCCGGTGCTGGTGCATGGCGTGGCGGATCGGACCCGAGTACCGGCGCCGGACCGCCGAACAGAACCGCGCCGGTCTGCACGACGTCGTCGCCGCAGGACCCCCGCCGGGCGTGCTCGCGTTCCGGGAGGGCGTGGCCGTCGGCTGGTGCCAGATCACCCCGCGCGGGGACGTCCCGGCGATCGACCGGCAGTGGCGGCTCCGCCGGGTCGACGCGGCGCCCGTCTGGGCGATCACCTGCTTCTACGTCCGCAAAGGGCACCGCCGCGCCGGGGTGATGGCGGACCTCGTCACCGGGGCCGTCGACCTCGCGCGCGCGGCCGGCGCGCCCGCGGTGGAGGCCTACCCGCTCGACGGCGCGGTCTCCCCCAGCGCGACGAGCACGGGCTACGCGACGACGTTCGCCGCCGCGGGGTTCGTGGAGGTGGCTCGCCGCTCCCCCGAACGCCCGGTCATGCGCCTCCTGCTCTAGAGCTGCAGCCCGATCAGCCAGACGGCACCGAGCGCGAGGGCGGCCAGGCACACGAGCAGCAGGATGCCCACCCACAGGGCGCCGGGGGTGTGCGTCAGCCGGCCCAGCAGGCCCGCGTCGGAGGTGTCGGCCACCCCGCGGCGACGCGCTCGCCGGCGCTCCGACTGCATCTCCAGCACCGCGCGCGGCGCACCCAGCAGCAGGAACCAGGTCATCGCGTACGCGGCGACGCTCTGCACGGTCGCCGAGCCCCACACCGTCACGCCGACCAGCAGCGCGCCGGTGACCAGCACGGACCACAGGCCGTACCAGTTGCGGATCTGCACCAGCACGAGGACCAGCACCACGAGCAGGATCCACAGCAGCGCGACCGCGTACCCGCGAGACAGCAGCCAGGCCGCGCCGACGCCGAGCACCGCCGGGCCGAGGTACCCCGCGGCGACCGTCGCCACCATGCCCGGACCCCGCGGCTTGCCCACCGACACCGTCAGGCCGGAGGTGTCGGAGTGCACCCGGATGCCCGAGAGGCGGCGGCCGACGAGCACCGCGACGCCCGCGTGGGCCGCCTCGTGCACGATCGTCAGCCCGTGCCGGGCCACGTGCCACGCGGTCGGCACGAGCAGGACGAGCAGCACCCCCGCCGCAGTGAGGAGCACCACGGTGCTCGACGGCACCGGTTGGGGCGTCGTGATGTCCTGCCAGGCGTCGCCGAGCCAGTCCACGGGGGTCCTTCGTCCGTCGTCGACCACCCAGCCGGGCGGGCAGGACGGACCCTACCCAGCGGGGGGCGCCTCGGTGGGCAGGACGACGTCCGTGCCGTTCGCGGTGATGCGCACGCCGTCGGCGACGACGGTCGCATCGGAGAGGACCAGCCCCTCGGGCAGTCCGCTGACGGGGATCTCGATGTCGGTCAGGCGGCTGCCGATCGCCCGCGGCAGGTCGTCCACCGAGACGGTCAGGCCGGCGATCTGCACGTTCTCGACGGTCACCAGCAGCCGCCCGTCCTCGACCCGCGGCACCAGGTTCGACGCCAGCTCCAGGCCGAGCACCGTGCCCGAGGCCGTCAGCGCCTGGCCGTCGACCGCGACCGCGATGTCGAGCTGCGACCGGTCGGCGACGATCTGCTCGATCGACGCCGTCGGCAGCGTCGCGGCGATCGTCGCGGTGCCCAGCGTGTACGGCTCGGAGGTGGTCACGTCCTGCGCGTCGATCGTCACGTCCGTGGCGTCGATGCCCTCGAGCGTGACCCCGTCGACCGCGCCCGTGACCTCGTCCACCGAGCCGGCCAGAAGCTGCGTGAGGAACGGGAACCCGCCGATGTCGACCGTAGGGGTGCCGACGACGTCGAGGTTCTGCTCGATCGCCTCGGCCACCCGCCGCTCCGCGGTCGAGTGCGTCACCCGGTCCGCCACCAGCACGCCGGCGGCAAGCACGACGACCACGACGATCCCCCCGGCCACACCGCGTCCGCTCACGGGCTCACGCTAGGGGCACCGGCGGCCGCGCGCCGGTCAGGATGGGAGCGGCTCCGTCGGGCACGTCGAGAGCACCCGGACCATCGCGTCCTGCTCCGCCTGCGTCACCCACAGCCCGTACGCGTCCTTCACGCCGACCTGCGGCGCCACGTACGCGCACCGGTACGCCTTGTGGGGCGGCAACCACGTCGCCGTGTCCCCGTCGCCCTTCTGCTGGTTCAGCGGACCGTCCACGGCCAGGAGGTTCAGCGGGTCGTTGGCGAACGCCTCACGCGTGGGGGCGTCCCACTGCTGGGCACCCTTCTGCCACGAGTCCGACAGCGCGACGACGTGGTCGATCTGCACCGCCGAGGACGTGCCCTGGGCTCGCGCTCGCGGTCGGCGCGGGGGTGGGCGTCGCAGCGGTGGTGCGCGGCGCCGTGCTCTGCGTGGTCGGTGCCGACGCGGGCCGGGCGGGCTGTGCCGGCGGTGAGGCGACCGCTGCAGCGGCGACGAGACTGACGAACGAGCCGACGAGCAGGGATGCCGACGCCCCCCGGCTCATCCGTCCGCCCAGCCACGAGCGTCGGCGCACGAGTGCGTAGAGCGCAGTGGCTCCGAGGTACAAGCTGGCGAGGATGACGGCGTCTGACCAGGCCCGCTGCAGACCCACCAGTGCCACGACGAGCAACCCGGCGATGCCGAGGATCCGTGCCGGCCCCCACCACGGCCTGGTCGGTAGCTCCTCAGGCGCGGGATCGGGAAGGGGAGGGTCGTCCCACCATGCCTCCCCCATCGGCCCCGTCACCCTCTGAGTATCGGCACCCTCGCGGTGGACCGTGACGGACCGAGGTCACGTTCGACGGGAGACGTGTCCCACGGACTGGACACAGCGGGAAGATGATTGCGGTCCGCAACCTTGGGTCTGTCATGGCCCGGATCCCCGCGACGCGCGTGAGCGTCGGCTTCGTCCTTCTGCTGTCGGCGCTCACCGCGATCGGCCCCCTCACCTTCGACACCTACCTCGCCGCGTTCCCGCAGATCGCCGACGACCTGAACGCCCCGGCCGCGGCCGTCCAGCTGACCATCGCTGCCTCGCTCGCCGGGCTCGCCCTGGGTCAGCTGCTGTTCGGGTCGATCTCCGACGCGTTCGGTCGTCGCCGGCCCCTGCTCGGCGCGCTCAGCGTGTACGTGCTGACGTCCGTCGGCCTCACCCTCGTGGAGAACATCACCGCGTTCACCGCGCTCCGGTTCGTGCAGGGCTTCACCGCCGCCGCCGGGATGGTCCTGTCGCTGGCGATCGTCCGCGACCGGTTCGAGGGCCTCGCGGTGTCGAAGGTGATGGCGCGCCTGATGCTCGTCGTCGGCGTCGCCCCGATCCTCGCGCCCACCATCGGCGCGCAGCTGCTGCTGTTCGGGACCTGGCGGCTGATCTTCGTGTTCCTCGCCGCGACCGGCGCGATCCTGCTGGTCACGGCCTGGTTCACGCTCCGCGAGTCGCTGCCCTCCGAGCTGCGCCGCACCGGTGGCACCGGGGCCGCGCTGCGGACGTACCGCGACCTGCTGACCGACCTGCCGTTCCTCGGGCTCGCGCTCATGTCCGCGTTCTACCTGTCGGCCATGTTCACCTACGTCGCGTCATCGACCTTCGTGTTCCAGGACGGCTACGGCCTCTCGCCGCAGGAGTTCGGGTGGGTCTTCGCAGCCGGTGCGGTCGCGATCACGGCCGGGTCGCAGGTGAACGGCGCGCTCGTCGGGCGGTTCCGTCCGGAGCAGATCCTGTCCGGGGCCGTGGCGGCCGGCCTGGTGCTCAGCCTCTCGCTCTTCGCGGCGACGCTCCTCGGCGCTCCGTTCTGGCCCGTCACCGTCCTGCTCGTGCTCACCCTCGGTACCGCGGGCTTCGTCCTGCCCTCGGCGCCGGCGATCGCGCTGGCGTCGAACCCGCACCGTGCCGGATCGGCCGCGGCGCTGCTCGGTGCTCTGCAGTTCGGGCTCGGCGCGGTCATCGCCCCGCTGACGAGCCTCGGCGGGGAGCCGACCGCCGTGACGATGGGCGCCGTGATGGCCGGGGTCATCGTGGTGGCGGCCGTGCTGCTCGTCGCCGTGCGACGGTCCTGGGCGCGCGGTCCGGTCGAGGAGGCAGAAGGTGTCGTCGCGGCTGCGGGGCTCACGGAGGCCGAGCTGGCCTCCGTGGCGAGCGTCCGCGGCGCCGAGCGCGACCACCTGTCCGCGACGAAGGCCCGCGCGCTCGCCGCCGCGGCCGAGCCGGACGCGGTGCGCTTCCCCGGCTGAGCCGACAGCGTCACCACATCGCAACCTCGCACCTGCGCAAAGGTGTGGCGCAGGTCACATCGGCGACCTAGCCTGGACGTACGCGCACGATGAAGGACGCACGATGAGCTGGGTGATTCTCGCCGCAGTCTTCTTCCTTCCGGCGCTCGTCTTCGGGGCGATCTGGCAGCTCTTCCCGTCGCCCGACGAGCCGCCGCGATGGCGCACGTTCCTGGCCACCCGGCTGGAGCGGCTCGCTGCGCGTCTGCGCCCGCCTCGGCCCCCGACGTACGACCCGTTCATGACGCTGCGCGTGCAGGAGCGGCTGGGGGTGGTCGCCGACCATGTGCGCTCGCTGGAGCTCGATCCGCACACGTTCGCTCGTGCCGAGCGCATCATCGCGTCGCAGCTGGCCTACGACCAGCTCTTGATGGAGGCGTGCCAGCTGGCGGGCGTCGAGGTCCAGCCGGCGGCCAAGGGTGACCCGGCAGAGCGGTTCCGCGAGGAGGTCGAGCTCGCCTCCCGCGGCTGGGCCTGGTGAGCCGTTGCCGCTGAGCGGTGTCAGCCCGCACGCACCAGCAGGGTGCTCGGACCCTCGGCGGTCGGGCGGATCTCGATGCGGTCGGCGATCGACTGCTTCAGAGCCTCGACGTGGGACACGACCCCCACCACCCGACCACCCGCGCGCAGGCGGCCGAGCTCGGCGAGCACCGCGTCGAGCGTGTGCGGGTCGAGCGAGCCGAAGCCCTCGTCGACGAACAGCGTGCCCAGGTCCATGCCGCCGGCCTCGGCGGTGACGACGTCCGCCATGCCGAGCGCCAGGCAGAGCGACACGTAGAACGTCTCGCCGCCGGACAGGGTGCGCGGGTCGCGCGGTTGCCCGGTGACGTGGTCGACCACCCGCATGGCCAGACCGGTGTTGCGCGCGCGCACGTCTTCCTTCTCGTCGCTGCGGACCAGCTCGTAGCGACCGTCGGACATGAGCAGCAGCCGCTCGTTCGCGGCCGCGACCACGTCCTCGAAGCGGCGCACGAGCACGAACGTGGCCAGCGAGAGGCTGCGCGCGTTGTCGCCCCCGCCCCCACCGGTCAGGTCGGCCAGCCGGGACACGGGACCGGCGGCCTCGACCTCGCGCGCGAGCGCCTCCGCCGCCGCCAGCACCTCGTCGGCCGCAGCGGTCGCGGCCGCGGCGCGCTCGGCGGCCACCCGGGCCTCCCCCGCGGCCTCCTCGGCGCGCGTCCGGGCGAGCGCCTCGGCGGAGCGCGTGCCGTCGACGTCCACCACCAGGTCCTCCGCCAGCTCCGCGATCGCGGGCTCGGCCAGACCAGCCGCCACGCGGTCCAGCGCGGACGCGTACGCGGTGACGATCCGGTCCAGCTCGGCGAGCACCTCGGCGGCGACGGCCGCTGCCCGGGCGGAGCCGGCGGAGTCGAAACCGTGCTCGGTCAGGCCCTGCACCAGCTCGTCGCGGCGGCGGTCGCGCTCGTCCTGCGCGGTCTCCTCCTCGGCCAGTGCCTCCAGGACCCCGGCGGACGCCGCCGACCGTTCGAGCAGCTCCGCGTGCCGCGCCGCGACGGTCGGGTGGTCGTCGCGTCCGGCGACGACCTCCGCCTCGGACGTGTCGAGGTCCAGCACCGTGACCTCGAGGACCGACCGGTCCCCCGTCAGGCGAGCGACGGCCGCGGCGCGTTCGGCCTCGCGGTCGTGCGTCTGCGCGTCGAACCCCTCGAGGGCCGCAACGTTGCGGGCCACCTCGGCCTCGGCCGTCCGGGCGTCGTCCAGCGCGGCGCGCGCCACCGCCGTCCGCTGCTCGGCCTCCTCCGCGGTGACCTGCCCGACGCGAGCGCGCAGGGATTCCACCCGCTCGGCGAGCGCGCTGCACCGCTCCGCAGCCTCGCGGAGACCGGCCTCCGCCCTCGCCCTGTCCGCCTCCGCGCGATCGACCTGCTTGGCGGACACGTGGTCCGCGTCGAGCACGGCCTTCGCGGGGTGGTCCGCCGACCCGCACACGGGGCACGGGTCGCCGTCGTCGAGCCCCGCGGCGATCTCGCCCGCCAGGCCCCTGATGCGTGCGGCCCGCAGGTCACGCTCGGTGTCCAGCGCCGCCGTCGCCACGGCCGCGCATGCCGCACGGACCGCGACCGCGGCCGCCAGCGACGTCTCCGTCGCCGCCAGCTCCCGGTGGGCGACGACCAGCTCGGTGGCCGACGCGAGCGCGGCCTCGTGGTCCCCCCGCAGTGCGGCGCGCGTACGAGCCGCCTCCAGCTCGGTGAGCAGGGTGGCGCGCGCGGCAGGCCGCACCGCGAGCCACGCGTCGTCCGCGGCGATCGCCGCGACCAGGTCGTCGATCGCATGCCGGGCGTCCCGGACCGCGCGCCGCCGAGCCTCCAGACCCGCCTCGACGTCCACGAGCCGCGCGAGAGCGGCAGCCTCCTCGACGGCCACCCGGCCCGTCGCCTGCACGTGCGCGCGCAGCGCGGTGCCCGTCGGGGGTATCGCGATGTCGTCGGGCGCGGCGTCCAGCGCGGCCCGGAGCGCCTTGCGGGCTCCGTCCAGGGCGGTCTCCGCACGCTCGAGCCCGACCAGCAGCGGTCGGACGGCCTGGGCCGAGCGAGCGGCCGTCAGCCGCAGGACTGCCTCGGCGTTCACGTCCGCGGCGGCGTCGAGGGCCGCACGCTCCGTGCGCAGCGCAGAGCGGCGAGTGAGCAGTGCATCCGTGGCCGTCACCTGGTCGAGCAGCGCCCGTGCCTGCCGGCGCACCTCGTCCGCGGTGGTCGCCGCCTCGCGGGCGGTCTCCGCCACCCGCAGCAGCCCATCGGTCCGTGCGGCGACGGCCGCCTCCACGCCGGCGACCAGGCCCTCGCTGCGCAGCACCGCCGCATCGATCGCGACGCGGACCTCGGCGGCGTCGTCGCTGGTCAGTCGAGCCGCGCCGACCAGCTGCGACGAGGCGGACACCAGCGCCGCGCGGGCGGTCGCACACGCCCGGTCCCCCTCCCGGCGCATCTCGGCCAGCCGCTGCGCGAGCCGGTCGTACACCTCGGTGCCGAAGATCTTCTGCAGCAGGCCGCGCCGCTCCTCCGGCTTGGCGCGCAGGAAGTGCGCGAACTCGCCCTGCGGCAGCACGATCGTCTGCACGAACTGGGTCCGGTCGAGGCCGACCGCCTTCTGGATCTCGGCACCGATCTCGTCGAGCCGGTTCCCCAGCGGGACACCCACCGCGTCGAGCGTCGCCAGGTCGAGGTCGACCCCGGCCGGCAGCCGCCAGGCCTTCACCGTCGCGTTCGCCGTGGTGGTGCCCGAGCCGCGCCGCTTGGCGCGCTGGTACGCCGGGGTCCGCCGCACGCGGTAGACCCCCGCAGGCACCTCGAACACCAGGTCGACCACGCTCTCGACGTCGTCGGCCGCGTACGCCGAGCGCAGCCGCTCCTCCGACGCCTCGCTCGACGCGACCTTCCCGTACAGGGCGAACACGATGGCGTCGATGAGCGTCGACTTGCCCGAGCCTGTCGGCCCCTCGAGCAGGAACAGCCCGGCCTGGCCGAGCGCGTCGAAGTCGACGGTGTGCCGGCCGGCGAACGGCCCGATCGCCTGGAGCGTGAGGGAGCGCAGGTGCATCAGGCGCTCCGCTCCATCGCGGTGACGTCCTCGTAGGCGCGACGCAGCACCGCGGCCTCGGCGGGGGTCGGCCCGTGGCCGGTGACGTGCGTGAGGAAGTCGGCGGCCACGACCAGCGGGTCGTGCGCCGCGGTGACGACGGTCGCGCGGGCGACACCGGCGGTCTCCGCGGCCCGGTGCTGGACGACCAGTGCGTGCGGGAACCGCTGCTTGATCCGTCGGTAGAGGTCGTCGGGGCGGTGCGCGTCGGTGACCGTCACTCGCGTCCAGGCGTCCGTGTGCGGCTCGCCCGCGGCGCCGAGCAGGTCCTCGAGCGTGCCGGTCACGTCCGCCAGTCGGCGTGGCACCGGCGCGTCGACCAGCGACGTGCGGACGGAGCCGCCGGACAGGTCCACCAGCACGGACGACTTGGCGTGGTGCTGCTCGGAGAACGAGTACGCGAGGGGCGAGCCGCTGTACCGCAGGACCGTCCCGTCCACGCCGGTCAGCTGCTGGGGGCCGTGCAGGTGCCCCAGGGCGACATAGTCCGC
This sequence comes from Cellulomonas sp. Root137, assembly GCF_001426725.1. Taxonomy (NCBI): domain Bacteria; kingdom Bacillati; phylum Actinomycetota; class Actinomycetes; order Micrococcales; family Cellulomonadaceae; genus Cellulomonas; species Cellulomonas sp. Root137. The sequence goes on from NZ_LMFG01000001.1 coordinate 451,432, forward strand.
ACCCGCGAACACCCCGGCCGGCACCTGGTCCACGCCGCCGACACGGATGTCCCGCTCGGACTCCGTCGGCGCCCCGCCGATCACGAACGCGTGCGCGGCCACCACGGACCGCGGTCGTGTCGGGCCGGGCCGCGACGCGAGGTCGGCACGGATCCGACGCATCGCCGCCGACGCCACCGCCTCGTGCGACCGAGCCAGCGGCTCAGGACCGTCGGCCAGCTCGTCGCGGGCGAAGTCGGGGTCGAGGTACGGGATGCCGTACACGAGCACGTCGCCGCCGTCGTCGGGAAGCACCACCGGCTCCGCCAGCCCGGCGACCCGCGTCCGCAGGCGGACCCGGTCCCGCATGAGCGCCGACCCGAAGCCCAGCCGCGTGGCCGAGTCGTGGTTGCCGGACGTCACGACGACCGTGGTGTGCTCGGCCAGCCGCGCGAGCGTCTCGGACAGGAGCGTCACGGCCTCCACCGGCGGGATCGCACGGTCGTACACGTCTCCCGCCACCACCACGGCATCCACCTGCTCGGCGCGCACGACGTCGACCAGGTGCTCCAGGTACGCCGCCTGGTGGTCGAGCAGATCGACCCCGTGCAGCGTCCGGCCCAGGTGCCAGTCCGACGTGTGCAACAACCGCATGCCGCGAACGTAGACCAGCCCACCGACACGCCCGCCGACCCTGCCGGGGTGTTGCGTCAGACGCGCGTCACAGGCTCCGCGGGGAGCTCGCCGGACAGCCCGACCATGTCGAGGACGTCCCGCAGCACGCGGTGCGGGTCGAGGAGGGTGACCGGGATCCCGGCCTCCGAGGCGGCGAGGTGCAGCTGCAGCACGAACGCGATGCCGGAGGAGTCGATGAAGGTCGCCTGGGTGGAGTCGATGACGACCGGGTCGCCGGCCACGAGTGCGAGGCCCATGCAGGCGCTGGCCTCGTCGCGCAGCGCCGCGTCGATCTCTCCGACCAGGACGATGACGGTCCGAGCATCCTGCGCCTCGACCCGGATGGTGCCGGCCGCGGCCGCGTGCTCGATCAGGTCCATTGCTCCTCGGTTCATGCCCGACGCGGCACCGGAACTCCTTTCCGGCGGGACGACGCTACCGGTCCAGCGGGAACGCGCCATCCGAGGGGAGAAACGGACATGGACCGCCCGGGGTTCCCGGTTAGCCTCGAGGAATGGCCTCCCACGAGCTCCCGCCCAGCCACGCCGACCTGCTGGAGCGCCCCCTGTTCGCGCACCTCGCCACGGTCGCGCCCGACGGCTCCCCGCACAGCAGCGTCATGTGGTTCGTCTGGGACGGCGAGGTGCTCCGGTTCACGCACACGTCCACGCGGCAGAAGTTCAAGAACCTCCAGCACGAGCCCCGCGTCGCGATCTCGATCCACGACCCGGAGAACCCCTACCGCTCGCTCGAGGTGCGCGGCACGGTCGAGTCCACGGTCAAGGACGACGAGGTCGCCAGCTTCTACAAGTCGCTGCAGAAGCGGTACGGCCAGGACTACGAGATCACCGACGCCGCCCGGCGCGTGATCCTCACGGTCCGGCCGACCACCTTCGTCACGAAGTAGCGGGCGCCTCGGGATCGGTCACGTCCGCGACCGTCGCGTCGAGCGCGCGCACGAGGTGAGCCCCGTCCACGTTCGCCGCCACCCCGTGCGCCCCGCCCCCGATCGACACGGTCCGGGTGGGCACGCGGGAGTCCGCGACGACGGGCCACGCGACGAGCGACCCGAACGGCGTGATCGTGCCGCGCACATAGCCGGTGACGTCCCTGGCGGTCTCCGCGTCGGGCATCGACAGCCGGGTCACGCCGAGCAGGGCGCGGAGCTTGGGCCACGAGATGGTCCGGTCGCCCGGGACGAGCACGAAGAGGAAGTCGTCGTCGCCGCGGCGCACGACGATCGTCTTGACGATGCCGGCCGGGTCGACGCCCCGGGCCGCGGCCGCCTCCGCCAGCGAGCTCACGGGACCGTGGCGGGTGACCTCGAACGTGATGCCTGAGGCCTCGAGGCCGGAGAGCGCGCGGCGCTCCCCCTCGGTCGGTGCAGCGGCTGCATCGCTCATGCGGTCACTGTAGGACGGGCTCGTCGACGGCACCGGGCTGCGACATGCTGGGCGCCCGACGATGAGAGGGCCTGCATGACCGACGACATCCTCCGGCTCGTGAGCGCTGCCCTCGGCGTCCCGGTCACCGACCCGCAGCCGCTCGCCGGCTCCGACCGGTCCGTCGTGCTGCGGGCTCATGTGCCGGGAAGCACCGTGGTGGTCAAGAAGTACCCGGACGGGACGTCGTCGTCGTTCCTCCGGGAGGTTGCGGGGCTGACGGCACTCGACCACACCCCCGAGCTGCTCGCGGTCGACCGCGACCGCGGTCTGGTCGTCATGAGCGACCTGGGCGCCGGCCCGACGCTTGCCGACCTCCTGCTCGGCGACGACTCCGCGAGTGCGTGGGACGGCGCGCTCAGCTGGGTCGAGGCGCTCGGCGACGCACTCGGCCGCTCCCGGGCCGGAACGCCTGCGTTCGCCGCAGCCCTCGGCGAGCTCGCCGCCGACGAGCCCTCCGCCGCGGCGCGGGTCGGGGTGCGGAGGCTGCTCGCCGACGTGCTCGGCCTGCCCGCCGACCCCGCGGTCGGCGCGGAGCTCGACGCGATCGCGACCCTGGACCACCGCGACCCGGCCACGGACGTCGTCTCGCCCACCGACACCTGCCCCGACAACGCGATCCGCACGCCCGACGGCTGGCGCTTCCTCGACCTCGAGGGTGCGACCGTGCACCACGTCGCCTACGACGCCGCCTATGCCGCGATGCCCTTCTCCACCTGCTGGTGCGTGTTCGATCCGCCGCCCGGCTTCACCGACCGCCTGCTCGGCCGGTTCACCACCGCCCTCGCGCCTCACCTCCCCGACGTGGTCCGTGAGCCGGGGTGGACGCTGGCCGTCGACCGCGCCTGCGCGGCGTGGATCCTCGCCATGACGGGCTGGCTGATCGACGGGGCCGACGAGGACCGCCCGCGCGTCGGTCCGCCCGGTGTCCCGTCGCCGTCCTACCGGCAGCTGCTCACCACGCGCTGGCGCTGGGGCGCGGTCCGGCTGCACACGTCCCTGCCGGGTGTGGCCGGCCTGCTGGGGGCCGCGGCAGCGTGGGCCGATGAGGAGTGGGGGGAGTCCGCCGCGCCCGTCGGGCCCTACCGCGCGTTCGCCCGCGACGAATGAACGAGCGGTCCGCGCCCTTCACCTGGGAGACTGGACCGTCGTGAGCGCGCCGTCCCCCTCCCCCGCCGACCCGTCCGGGTCCGGTGGCGGGCGACCCCCGAGGCGCCGGGGTCGCGGGCGCCGGACACCGGACGCGACCGAGCAGCAGGCACGACGCTCGTCGGGTCGGCGGTCCTCGGGTCGCGACGACCCCGCCCGCTCCGCCGCCCGCCGCGCGCGGGCCGCCGCGATCCGGCAGGCCGTCGACCTCCCGCCGATCGTCTACCCGGAGCAGCTCCCCGTCAGCGCCCGTCGGGCCGAGATCAGCGACGCGCTCCGCGACCACCAGGTCGTCGTCGTGGCCGGCGAGACGGGTTCGGGCAAGACGACCCAGATCCCCAAGATCGCGCTCGAGCTGGGCCGTGGGCGCGCGGGCCAGATCGGGCACACGCAGCCGCGCCGGATCGCCGCGCGCAGCGTCGCGGAGCGCATCAACGAGGAGCTGGTCGGCGACGCTCCGCTGGGCGGGATCGTCGGCTACCAGGTGCGGTTCACCGACGAGTCGAGCGAGTCGACGCTGGTCAAGGTGATGACGGACGGCATCCTGCTGGCCCAGATCCAGCGCGACCCGATGCTCTGGGCGTACGACACGCTCATCATCGACGAGGCCCACGAGCGGTCGCTCAACATCGACTTCATCCTCGGGTACCTCACGCGGCTGCTCCCCCAACGACCGGACCTGAAGGTCGTCATCACGTCGGCGACCATCGACTCCGACCGGTTCGCCAAGCACTTCGCTTCCGCAGATGGTCAGCCCGCGCCCGTCGTCGAGGTCACGGGACGCACCTACCCCGTCGAGATCCGCTACCGGCCGCTGTCGCCGGACGTCGAGGAGGGCGCGCCGGTCAAGAAGCGGGGTGCCGAGGACCGCGACCCGATGACCGCCATCTGCGAGGCGGTCGACGAGCTGAGCCTCGAGGGGCCTGGCGACATCCTCGTGTTCCTGTCGGGCGAGCGCGAGATCCGGGACGCCGAGGACGCCCTCCGCTCGTCGCTCGGCGCGCGCGTCAGCGACCCGCGCACCCCGGGCGCCGTCGAGCTGCTCCCCCTGTACAGCCGGCTGTCCGCCGCCGAGCAGCACCGGGTGTTCGAGCGGCACCAGAACCGCCGCGTGGTCCTGTCCACCAACGTGGCCGAGACCTCCCTGACCGTCCCGGGGATCCGGTACGTGATCGACCCCGGCACCGCCCGCATCTCCCGGTACTCCAAGGCGACGAAGGTCCAGCGCCTGCCGATCGAGCCCATCTCGCAGGCGTCGGCGAACCAGCGCTCCGGGCGGTGCGGCCGTGTCGCGGACGGCATCGCGATCCGGCTGTACTCGCAGGACGACTTCGACGCGCGGCCGTTGTACACCGAGCCGGAGATCCTTCGTACATCGCTGGCATCCGTGATCCTGCAGATGATCGCGGTCGGGGTGGCGACGACCCCCGAGGACATCGGCGACTTCCCGTTCGTCGACCCCCCGGACACCCGCGCGGTGCGCGACGGCGTGCAGCTGCTCACCGAGCTCGGCGCGCTGGGGGACGGCCGGCTGACCGACGTCGGGCGGGCGCTCGCGCAGCTGCCGATGGACCCGCGGCTCGCGCGGATGATCGTCGAGGGCGGCCGCCGTGGGGTGGCGCGCGAGGTCATGATCATCGCCGCCGCGCTCTCCATCCAGGACCCGCGCGAGCGGCCGGCCGACGAGCGCGAGAAGGCCGACCTGTCGCACTCCCGGTTCGCAGATCCCACGTCTGACCTGCTCAGCTACCTGAACCTCTGGCAGTACCTGAAGGACCAGCAGCGCGACCTGTCGGGGTCCGCGTTCCGCCGCCTGTGCCGGTCGGAGCACCTCAACTACCTGCGCATCCGCGAGTGGCAGGACGTGGTGACGCAGCTGCGCGAGCTGGCCAAGCCGCTGGGGATCATGATGAACGCCCCGCGCCAGGCCACCGAGTCGGACGGGCTCCAGCTCGAGTGGGACGGCGACCGGATCCACGTCGCGATCCTGGCCGGGCTGCTGTCGCAGATCGGGATGCAGGAGGCGACGGAGGTCTCTGCGACGGGGAAGGGTCGGACGCAGGGAAGGCCTGACCGACGCGCCCGCAACGAGTACCTGGGCGCCCGTGGGGCGCGGTTCGCGATCTTCCCCGGGTCAGGTCTGGCCCGGAAGCCTCCCGCCTGGGTCATGGCCGCCGAGCTCGTCGAGACCTCCCGCCTCTGGGGCCGCGACGTCGCCCGCATCCAGCCCGAGTGGGCCGAGGACGTGGGCGCTCACCTGGTGAAACGCACCTACTCCGAGCCGGCCTGGTCCACGCGGCAGGGTGCGGCGACGGCCTTCGAGAAGGTGCTGCTGTACGGCGTCCCGATCGTCAACCAGCGCCGGGTCCTCTTCTCCAAGGTCGACCCCGAGCACGCGCGCGAGCTGTTCATCCGGCACGCGCTGGTGCAGGGCGAGTGGACCACCCACCACGAGTTCTTCCACGAGAACCGGCGCCTGCTCGCGGAGGCGGAGGGCCTCGAGGCGCGCGCGCGCCGGCGGGACCTGGTGGTCGACGACGACACCCTCTTCGCGTTCTACGACGAGCGCGTCCCGGACGACGTGGTCTCCAGCCGACACTTCGACCAGTGGTGGAAGACGGCCCGGCGCGACGACCCCGACCTGCTGACCTTCACACGCGAGCTGCTGGTCGGCGAGGCCGGCGCGATCGACGAGTCCGCGTTCCCGTCGCGCTGGCCGCAGGGTGATTTGCGCCTGCCGCTCACGTACCAGTTCGAGCCTGGTACAGAAGCCGACGGCGTGACTGTACATATCCCGTTGTCGACGCTCGCCCGGTTGATGCCCGAGGGGTTCGGCTGGATGGTCCCGGGCCTGCGCGAGGATCTGATCACCGCCACGATCCGCTCCCTGCCCAAGCCGGTCCGTGTCCAGCTGGTCCCCGCGCCCGACGTCGCCCGCGGCGTGGACGCCTGGATCACCGAGCACACCGCCGACTGGGAGGACACCGTCCGCGCGGGGGACGCCGCTCCGTCGTTCCGGGACGTGTTCCGCCGGGCGGTCCGCGAGCTCCGGGACGTCGACGTCCCCGAGGACGCGTTCGACGACGACCGCCTGCCGGCGCACCTGCGGATGACGTTCCGCGTGGTGGGTGACCGCGGGGGAGTGGTGGACGAGGGCAAGGACCTGCTCGTCCTGCAGCGACGGCTCGCCGACCGCACGCAGAAGGCGGTGGACGACGCCGTCCGCACCGCCGTGCGCGCGGCGATGGAGGAGGCACGCAAGGCGGCACCCGCGGAGGCACCCGCCCCGACGCCCGCGCCCGCGATCGACATCGAACGCACCGGCCTGACCACCTGGCCCGCCGACCTGCCGGAGCTCCCCGACGTCGTCGAGGTCGGCCGCGTCCGCGCCTTCCCGTCCCTGGTCGAGGAGGAGCAGTCGGTCGCGATCCGCGCGCTGGCCGACGAGTCCGCTCGCCCCGAGGCCGCGCGTCGCGGGCTGCGCCGTCTGCTCCTGCTCGACGTCGGCCTGGCGCAGGCCCGGATCACCACGCGCTGGACCGGCACGCAGGCCCTCACGCTCGCCGCGAGCCCGTACCCGAGCACGGACGCGCTGGTCAGGGACGTGCAGCTCGCCGCGATCGAGAGCCTGATGACCGAACCGGCGGCGAACATCCGCACCGCGGAGGCCTACCGTGCGCTGCGCACGACGACGCGGGACCGCCTCGAGGACACGGTGTTCGCCGTCGTCACCGACCTGGTCGCCGTCCTGACGGCGTGGCGCGAGCTGGACGCGGAGATCCGCGCCCGGTCGAGCCTCGCCCTGCTGGCCACCGCCCAGGACATCCGCGCCCAGGCGGCGAGGCTGGTGCACGACGGGTTCGTCAGCGAGGTCGGCGCCGCGCGGCTCCCGCACCTGACCCGCTACCTGCGGGCGGCCCGGCACCGGCTGGTCAAGGCCGCGGACAACCCGCAGCGCGACGCCGACCTGGCGTGGCAGGCGCAGGACGTCGAGGCGCTCTACCGCCGGCTCGTCGCGAAGCACCCGCAGGACGCGGGGCTGACGGAGATCCGCTGGATGCTCGAGGAGCTCCGCGTCAGCCTGTTCGCCCAGCAGCTGGGCACCCCCGTCCCGGTGTCGACCACCCGCATCAAGAAGGCGCTCGCCGCCTACTGACCCCGTCGGAACAGCACAGCCGCTGCCAGCCGCGCGACCACGAAGATCCCCAGGCACCACACCACGGCCGCGAGCGCCGAGTCCCCCGCGCCGGTGCCGAGCAGCAGCCCGCGGAGCGTGTCGGTGATCGGGGTGATCGGGTTGTAGGTCGCGATGGCCTCCAGCACCGACGGCATCGACTCCGGCGGCACGAACGCGCTGGACACGTACGGCAGGAACAGGATCGCGAACGTGAACCCGCTGGCCGCCTCCGGCCCGGACGCGACGACCCCGATGGCGACGGCCACCCACGTGAGCGCCAGGACGAACAGCCCGATGAGACCGATCGCGGCCACCCACTCCCACACGGTCGCCGACGCGTCGAACCCGATGAGGAACGCGATGCCGATCACCAGGGCGGTCGAGACCGCGTTGCGCGCCATGCTGGCGACGACGTGCCCGGTGAGCACCCCGGTGGAGCGGATGGGCAGGGACCGGAACCGGTCGATGATGCCGCCGGTCATGTCGCTGGCGACGTCGACGGCCGTCGTCGACGAGCCGTAGCCCGCGGTGAGCAGGACGATCCCGGGGACCACCCAGTTCACGTAGTCGCCCCCGGTCTGGATGGCGCCGCCGAACACGTAGACGAACAGGAGCAGCAGGATCACCGGGAGCATCACCGCCATGAGGACGGTGTCGAGCTGGCGCAGCGACCGGCGGATGCACCGACCGATCAGCGCGGTCGTGTCGTGCGCGGTCCAGCCGAGGGCCGGAGGTGCAGGGGCGAGCGTGGTCATCAGGACTCCCGGGAGGCGACGAGGACGGGTTCGGTGGACCGGCCGGTCAGGGTGAGGAAGACGTCGTCGAGCGTGGGGGAGCGGACCTCCCAGTGCTCGACGTCGATCCCCCGGCGCTCGACGTCGGCGAGGATCCGCCGCACGTCGGGCACGGACCCGTCCGTGACGATGCGCTCCTCGGTGCCGTCCTTGAGCCGCAGCTCGACGTGCGCCGAGCCGACCGCCCGCTTGAGCTCGCGCGCGGTGCCGTCCGCGATCACCCGGCCGTGGTCGATGACGGCCACGCGGTCGGCCAGCTGGTCGGCCTCCTCGAGGTACTGCGTGGTGAGCAGGACGGTGGTGCCCGACGCGACCACGGAGCGGATGACGTCCCAGAGGTCGTTCCGGCTGCGCGGGTCGAGGCCGGTGGTCGGCTCGTCGAGGAACACCACCTGCGGCCGGGAGAGGAGACCCACGGCCAGGTCGAGGCGCCGCCGCATCCCGCCGGAGTACGTCTTGACCACGCGCTTGCCCGCGTCGGTGAGGTCGAACAGCTCGAGCAGCTCGGCGCTACGGGTGCGCACCTCGGCGCGCCCCAGGTGCGCGAGCCTCGCCATGAGGTGCAGGTTCTCGGTGCCCGTCAGCAGGTCGTCGACCGCCGCGAACTGCCCGGTGAGGCTGATGGCCGCCCTGACCTGCGCCGGCTGACGCACCACGTCCACGCCGGCGACGTGCGCGGTGCCGCCGTCGGGCTTCAGGAGCGTGGACAGGATGCGCACCGTCGTGGTCTTGCCGGCGCCGTTGGGGCCGAGCAGGGCGAGCACCTCCCCCTTGCCGACGTCGAGGTCGACGCCGTCGAGCACGGTCAGGTCGCCGTAGGACTTGCGCAGCCCCCGGGCGACGACGACAGAAGCAGTCATCGCAACTCTCGCTTTCTGTGTATGGCGTAAACTGTGTGTGTACTTCATACACACTTGTAGGATCACGGGTCAAGGAGGTGCCGTGGACGACGACGAGGCACGTGAGGCCGAGGAGGCCCGCCGCGAGGCCGAGCTGCTGCGACGCGACCGCGAGAAGGCCGAGCGGGCCGAGGCCAAGGCGGCCGAGCGCGCCAGGCGCGACCTCGAGAAGGCCGACCGGGACGCTCGCAAGGAGGTCGAGCGTCGCGAGCGCGACCGGCTGAAGGCGCTGCAGGACGCCGCCAAGGAGGAGGAGCGCCGGCGCAAGGAGCAGGAGCGCGCCGCTCAGCAGGCGGTCAAGGAGGCGGCCCGGCAGCTCCGGGAGGCCGAGAAGGCGCAGCGTGCCGCGGCCCTGGCCCAGCAGCAGGCCGCGCGCGAGGCGGAGAAGGCGCGCCGGCACGCCGTGCGCGTCGCCGGCTCCGAGGGCGCGCCGATGGACCTCCCACCCGGGATCGCCGTCCTGTGGCGCACACCGGCGCCCGGCCGACCCGGACCCCGGCCGGGCCTCACGCTCGAGCAGATCGCCGACGCCGGCATCGCGCTGGCCGACGCCGAGGGGATCGAGTCGGTCTCCATGGCCCGGCTCGCCGAGTCGCTCGGGTTCACCACGATGTCGCTCTACCGGTACGTCTCGTCCAAGGACGAGGTGCTCAGTCTGATGTCCGACCGGGCGTCGGGGCGGCCGCCCGTGCTCGGGCCCGAGGTGGGCGGCTGGCGGGAACGGCTCGAGCTGGTCCTCGCCGTCCAGCAGCCGATCCTGCGCGCGCACCCGTGGCTGGCGCGCGCGTCCGCGGTCCTGCACGCGGTCGGGCCCGGGCGGCTCGCCTGGATGGAGGCGATGCTCTCGGCGCTCGACGGCACCCCGCTGACGGAGCACCAGAAGGTGGGAGCCATCGGCCTGCTCGCCTCGCACACCCTGGACCAGCTGCGGATCGGCGAGGAGCTGAGCGGCGCCGGGCGCACCGCGGCCGTCGGCACCACCGCCGGGGGAGCCCTGCCGCCGGACCTGGGAGAGCTCATCACGATGCTCGCCTCCCCGGACGAGCACCCCACACTGCGCCGGGCAGCGAACGCGGGGGCCTTCTCCTTCCCGGAGGACGCGCCCGAGGACGACCAGCTGGACTTCGGCACCGTGCTCATCCTCGACGGGATCGAGAGGCTCATCGCCCTGGCCTCGTGAGCCGCCCACAGCCCCATCGCGTGCACAGGCGGCGCCCACTTGTCAGCCCCGCCGGGCAGACTCGACGCATGACCTCGCCCGACGTCCCGCTCACCGGCCGCTGCTTCGGCGACGGCACCCCGCTGTACGAGCAGTACCACGACGAGGAGTGGGGCAAGCCCGTCCACGACGAGCACGCCCTCTACGAACGGCTCGCCCTGGAGGGCTTCCAGTCGGGCCTCGCGTGGATCACGATCCTGCGCAAGAGGCCCGCGTTCCGCACGGCGTTCGCGGACTTCGACCCGGAGGTGGTCGCGGAGTTCGGTGACGAGGACGTGGCCCGCCTGATGGCCGACGCCGGCATCGTGCGCAACCGCGCCAAGATCGAGGCGACGATCGCCAACGGCCGCGCCCTGCGCGAGCTGCACGCGGCGGGACGCACGCTCGACGAGGTGCTCTGGTCGCACGCGCCCGACCGGACGGGGTACCAGCGCCCCGCCGGCTGGGCCGGGGTGCCCGCGCAGACGCCGGAGAGCCGCGCGCTGGCCAAGGAGCTGAAGTCGCTCGGGTTCCGGTTCGTCGGCCCGGTCACCGCCTACGCGGCGATGCAGGCGTGCGGGGTCGTCGACGACCACCTGGCCACGTGCCCGTCGGCGTGGGGCTCCGCCGGCACCGGAGCGCTCGCCGGGTGAGATTTGCTTCTGGCGGGTGATCGTGCGGGCCGCCCTCTCGGCACCGCGCGCCCTGCGGACTACAGTGCCGCCATGACGGAGATGCCCGACCCCGACGTTCGGCGTGATGCCGCGCGCGCGGCGGCCGAGGCGCTGACGGACAACGTCGTCCCCGACGCAGAGATCCTCGAGGCCGTCCAGGTCGGGCTGCTGTCCGTCCCGGCCGGCTCGCCGAACTCGTGGTTCGACGTCCCGTCCCAGCGCAGCCGCATGCGCTCCTCGAACCTGGTCCCGCGCCGCCCGCACTAGACGGCCGCCGAACCAGGCATGCTCCCGCGGACGGCGACGTCTCACGGGTCGATCACTGTTGCCCAGCATGTGATCTGCGGACTACCATCGCGCCTACCATCCAGAGCGGCCGAGAGACCTGGCTCGACGACGCCGCAGCAACCCCCCTCCTCGCGAGGGTGTGGGTGCTTCCGCCAGGGGCGATGGAGTGAGTCATGCCCCCACAGGACACGTGTCCCCGCACCACCGCGGTGCCGACGACCCGGCCGGTCGCGCCGTGAGCGCAGCCGTGGCTGAGCCCCGCACCCCCGGGCTGCACACCGCGACCGCCCGGCGGGCGCAGAACGCGAACGACCGCCCGACGATCTCGTTCGAGCTCTTCCCGCCCCGGAACCCCGATGCGGCTCCGCGCCTGTGGGCCACCATCCGCGAGCTCGAGTCGGTGCACCCCGACTTCGTCTCGGTCACCTACGGCGCCTCGGGCAAGACCCGGGTCACCACGCGCGCGCTGGTCCGCCGCCTCCTGCAGGAGACGTCGCTCAACCCGATCGCCCACCTGACCTGCGTCGGCACCTCGCGCGAGGAGATCACGACGATCGTCGGGGAGTTCCTCGACGAGGGCCTGCGGTCGTTCCTCGCCCTGCGGGGTGACCCGCCCACCGACCAGAGCGACTGGCAGGCACACCCGGACGGCCTGCAGACCGCGGGCGAGCTGGTCGAGCTCCTGCGCGAGATCGAGGCGCAGCGGTGCCTGGACAGCCCGTCGCAGGCGGTGCGGGCGCGCGTGCGACCCCTGTCCGTCGCGGTCGCGGCGTTCCCGCGGGGCAACCACGCCACGGGCGGCACACGCGCGCAGGACGTCGCGTCGCTGCTGGCCAAGCAGCAGGCGGGTGCGGACTTCGCGATCACGCAGGTGTTCTTCGACGCGGACGACTATCTCGGTATCGTCGCGGAGGCCCGTGAGGCCGGCGTGACCATCCCGATCATCCCGGGCATCATCCCGACCACCGACCCGGCCCGGCTGCTGCGCGTGCAGGAGCTGACCGGCGTCCCGGTACCGAAGGACCTGATCGACCTGCTCGGATCCGCCGACGACGAGCTCGACCGTCATCGGCGGGGCATCCGGGCCAGCGTCGACCTGGTCAACGGCGTCCTGGACGGCGGCGCACCCGGCGTCCACCTCTACACGTTCAACCAGCACCACGCCGCACTTGACCTGCTCGAGGGTGCACACCTCGACGGCGGAGCTCGGACAGCTCCCGACCTGGCCAGCTGGCCGCAGGACACGGCACCCGCCCGACCCCCGAGGGACTGAACCACATGACCGAGAACAGCCCGAAGTTTCCCGCCAGCTCCGTGCTCGGCTACCCCCGCATCGGCCCGCGCCGCGAGCTGAAGAAGGCCCTCGAGGCGTTCTGGGCCGGTCGCACGACGGCCGACGAGGTCGAGGCGACCGCCGCCGAGCTGCGCCGCCGCACCCGCACGCGGCTGGCCGAGCTCGGCCTGGCCACCGACGTGCCGGCGATCCCGAGCGCGTTCTCGTTCTACGACCAGGTGCTCGACGCCACCGCCGTGGTCGGTGCGGTGCCGGCCCGCTTCGCGGACGTCGTCGGCGCCGACGGCGCCCTCGACCTGGCCGGGTACTCGACCGTGGCGCGCGGCCGCGGCGACGACCTGCCGCTCGAGATGACCAAGTGGTTCGACACCAACTACCACTACCTGGTCCCCGAGATCGGCCCGGAGACCACCTTCCGCTACGCGAGCACCCGCCCGGTGCGCGAGTTCACCGAGGCCCTCGCGGACGGCGTCCTCACGCGTCCGGTCATCGTCGGCCCGGTCACGTACCTCGCGCTGGCCAAGGCCACCGAGGACGCCCCCGAGGGCTTCGCCCCGATCGACCGCCTGGCGGACCTGCTGCCGGTCTACGCCGAGCTGCTCAAGGACCTCGCCGCCGCGGGTGCCACCTGGGTGCAGCTGGAGGAGCCCGCGCTGGTCTCCGACTCCGTCGCCGTCCCGGCCGAGCAGCTGCTCGCGTCCGTCATCGAGGCGTACCGCGCCCTGGCCACCGAGCTGACCCGCCCGGAGCGCCCGGCCATCCTGGTCGCGGCCCCCTACGGCGACCTCGGCGCGGCGTTCCCGGTCCTCGCCGCCACGGACGTCGAGGCCATCGGCATCGACCTGGTCCGCGGCCACGCGCCGGCCGAGTCGGTCCCCGGCCTGTCCACCAAGACGCTGGTCGCCGGCGTGATCGACGGCCACAACATCTGGCGCGCGGACCTGGACGCCAAGCTGGCCGTCCTGGAGCAGCTCGAGGGCCTCGGCGCCGCCGCCGTCACGGTCGGCACGTCGACGTCCCTGTTCCACGTGCCGCACACGCTCACGGACGAGCCGAACCTCGACGAGACCCTGAAGACCTGGCTGGCGTTCGCCGACGAGAAGGTCGTCGAGGTCGTCACCCTGGCCGAGGGCCTGACCGAGGGCCGCGAGGCCATCCACGAGCAGCTGCTCACCGCCACGGACGCGGTCAACTCCCGCCGGACCGCGCCCGGCGTCGTCAACCCGGAGGTCCGCGACCGCGTCGCCGCCCTCGGCGAGAACGCGTTCAGCCGCGGCTCGTTCGACGAGCGCAAGGTCGCGCAGGCCGCCCGGCTCAACCTGCCCCCGCTGCCGACGACGTCCATCGGCTCGTTCCCGCAGACCACCGAGATCCGCACGGCACGCGCCGCGTTCGGCAAGGGCGAGCTGACGGAGGCGCAGTACGACGAGGAGATGAAGGCGGAGATCCGCCGCGTCGTCGAGCTGCAGGAGAAGATCGGCTTCGACGTGCTGGTGCACGGCGAACCCGAGCGCAACGACATGGTCCAGTACTTCGCGGAGAACCTCGACGGGTTCGCCGTGACGCAGAACGGCTGGGTCCAGTCCTACGGCTCGCGCTGCACGCGTCCGTCGATCCTGTGGGGCGACGTCTCGCGGCCGAAGCCGATCACGGTCGAGTGGTCGTCGTACACGCAGTCGCTCACGGAGAAGCCGGTCAAGGGCATGCTCACCGGCCCGGTCACCATCCTGGCCTGGTCGTTCGTCCGCGACGACCAGCCGCTCGGTGACACGGCCAACCAGGTGGGCCTGGCCCTGCGCGACGAGATCGCCGACCTCGAGGCCGCCGGCATCGCCGTGATCCAGGTCGACGAGCCCGCGCTGCGCGAGCTGCTGCCGCTGCGGGTCGAGGACCACGCCGCCTACCTCGACTGGTCGGTGCGCTCGTTCCGGCTGGCCACGGCCGGCGTCCGCCCCGACACGCAGATCCACACGCACCTGTGCTACTCGGAGTTCGGCGAGATCATCGGCGCGATCGACGGGCTCGACGCGGACGTGACCTCCATCGAGGCGGCCCGCTCGAAGATGGAGATCCTCGGCGACATCTCGGCGGCCGGCTACCCGCGGGGGATCGGCCCGGGCGTCTACGACATCCACTCGCCGCGCGTCCCCAGCGAGTCCGAGGTCGAGGAGCTGCTCACCGAGGCGGTCAAGGCCATCGCGGTCGACCAGCTCTGGGTCAACCCGGACTGCGGCCTGAAGACCCGTCGCTACGAGGAGGTCGCCCCGTCGCTGGAGCACATCCTCGCGGCCACGCGAGCGGTGCGCGCCACCCTCTGATCGACCCGACGGCCCCGGACACGAGCAGGTGTCCGGGGCCGTCGTGCGTCCTAGGGTCGGTCGGGTGACGATCTTCGACTCCGTCCCGCTCGACCAGCTGCGTCGCCGGACGAGCGTGAAGTGGCGGCACTACCCGCCGGACGTCCTGCCGCTGTTCGTCGCCGAGATGGACGTCCCCCAGCCGGAGCCCGTGATCCGGGCGGTCACCGACGCGCTGCGCTCGGGGGACACGGGCTACGCGGAGGGCACCGCGTACGCCGAGGCCTTCGCGGCGTTCGCCGCCGAGCGCTACGGCTGGGACGTGGACGTGCCGGCCACCCGGACGGTGCCGGACGTCATGCTCGGGATCGTCGAGGTCCTCGGGCTGCTCACCGGTCCCGGCGACGCCGTCGTCATCAACCCGCCGGTGTACCCGCCGTTCCGGGGCTTCGTCGAGCGCGCCGGCCGCAGGGTGGTCACGGCTCCGCTGTGCCCGGACGGACGGCTGGACCTGGCCGTGCTGGGGGAGGCGTTCGCGCACGCGCGTGCGCAGGGGCGGCGCGCGGCGTACCTGCTCTGCCACCCGCACAACCCGACGGGCACCCTGCACACGGCGGCCGAGCTGCGGTCGGTCGGCGAGCTCGCGGCCCGGCACGGCGTGCGGGTCGTCGCCGACGAGATCCACGCGCCCCTGATCCCCACCGCGGCGGACGGCTCGGCCCCGCAGTTCGTGCCGACGACGACGCAGATCCCCGACGCCATCGCCCTGCACTCGGCGTCGAAGGCGTTCAACCTGGCCGGTCTGCGGGCCGCCCTCGCGGTGCCGGGTCCCGCGGCGGCCGAGGACCTGGCCCGTCTCCCGGAGCTGGTCGGCCACGGCGTGATGCACCTGGGTGCCGTCGCGCAGATCGCGGCGCTCCGCGACTGCGGCCCGTGGTTGGACGAGGTCCTGCGCGGGCTCGGAGAGAACCAGCGGCTGCTCGCCGGTCTGCTCGCCGACACGCTGCCCGAGGCCGCTTGGGCGGTTCCCGAGGCCACCTACTTCGCGTGGCTGGACCTGCGCGCGGTGCCGGCGGTGCGCGCGGGTGCGGACCCCGCACGGCTCGCCCTGCAGCGCGGTCGGGTGGCCCTCAACCAGGGCCTCACGTTCGGCGTCGAGGGCACCGGCTTCGTCCGGCTGAACCTGGCCGCCTCGACCGCGACCCTCACCGAGGCCGTCAGCCGCACGGCTCTTGCCCTGGCGAACTGAGACCGATTCGTGACCAACCGCCACCCACCCGGGCTCATGTCCCCCCTGGGCACGTGCCGATCACTCCCACAGCAGGGCCGTACAACGACGTAATGGGAGATCGACATGGTGAAGTGCGACGAGTGCAGCGCCGCCGTGCAGGTGTGCGAGCGGTGTGACGGCGCCGGTCGCAAGCGCTGGTCGGGCGAGTGCAGCTACTGCCGCGGCACCGGCCAGACGTGCATGAAGAACGCCAACCACCGCTGGTGATCTAGCCAGCGCACCCGCCACCGGAGGGGGCAGGCACCACCGGCCTCAGCCGAGGCGGACGGTCAGGCTCGCCAGCCTGTCCACGATGCGCACGTCCGCGTCGAGCCAGGGCACGTCGTGCCACTGGTGCAGGGGGAGCCACCGCAGCTCGTCGTGCTCGACGAGAGGCTCCGCCGTGCCCTCGACCACCTCGGCCAGCCAGATGCGCATCACGTACTCGTCCGACAGGCGCCAGAGGCCGTCGTCGGGACCGACGAGCTCGTCGCCGAGGCCGATCCGCACGCCGAGCTCCTCGCGGATCTCGCGGTGCAGCGCGTCCTCGGGCGACTCGTCGCCGTCCACCTTGCCGCCGGGGAACTCCCAGCGGCCGGCCAGCCGCGCCGGCACAGCCCGGCGCGCGGCCAACAGCTCACGAGGGTCGTCCAGGTCGTCGACGATCGCGGCGGCCACGACGAGCACGGGTGAGGTCATGCGGTGAGTCTGCCAGGCCCGCGCAACGCGGGGCCGGCGAGAGTGGGACGGCCCGGTGTCTCGAGCCGTCGGAGCACGGTCAGCGGATGCCGTGCGCGATAGCCCAGGCGACGGCCTCCGCGCGCGTCGAGGCACCGATCTTGCGGTACACGCTGCGGACCTGCGACTTCACGGTGTTCCTCGTCACGAAGAGGCGCGTCGCGATCTCCTCCAGCGTGACGTCCTCGGCGAGCTCCGCCAGCACGACGCGCTCGCGACGCGTGAGTGCGTCGTTCGCGACACCGACAGTCCTGCTCGTCTCCAACATGCTCATGATGTCCTCCGGTGTGCTGCGTGGATCCGGGGGTTCCGGCTCACGCTCTGGGCTGCGTACCGGATGAGAGAGGGCTGGTCGTGAGCCATGACGCCACTTCCAGCAATCTCGTCATGCGCGGGTTCCCCCCCGCCATGCGCCCGATCGCGCGTGCCACCCACAATGAACGTCGACTGCTGAGTCAGATACGCCGAGCGCGTGAGCACCTGCGGGTTTTCACCCGAATGGCTGACGCGCGCGAACGCACGTGACACTGGTGCAACGGTGCAGCTGCCCGCTGGGTTCAGCCCGCGTTCTGAGCCGTGTACTCCTCGGACGTGAGCAGCGGCCCGGTCGAGGTGACCTCGACCTTGAGCAGCCAGCCCTGTCCGTAGGGGTCCGAGTTGACCACCGACGGGTCGTCGACGGCCGCCTGGTTCACCTCGACGACCGTGCCGGACACCGGCGAGTACAGCTCCGAGACCGACTTGGTGGACTCGATCTCGCCGACGACCGCGCCGGCGGTGATCTCCTCACCCACGGCAGGGAGCTCGAGGTAGACGATGTCGCCGAGCGCGTCCGCAGCGATCCCGGTGATGCCGACGGTCGCCGGGGCGCCGTCATCCAGCCATTCGTGCTCGACCGTGTAGTGCAGGTGGGTGGGCAGCTCCGCTGTCATGTGTCTGGCTCCTGTCGACTTCTCTAGGGCTTGGTCTACCGGGGTCGGCGGTAGAAGGGAAGAGCCACGACCCGGACGGGTTCGAAGCGTCCGCGCACGTCAACCGCCAGCTCCGTGCCCGGGGCACTCACCTCGGGGGTCACGTAGGCCATCGCCACCGGGTGGCCGAGGGTCGGCGAGGGCGCTCCCGAGGTGACGGTACCGACCGTCGGAGCGTCGGCGGCGGTGGAGTGCTTCACCGGGTAGCCGTGTCGGGCAGCCCGTCGGCCGAGGCCCTCGAGCCCCACCAGGACACGCGCCGGCTCCGACTGACCGCGGGCCTCGAGCGCGGCGCGGCCGACGAACGGGAGCGGGTTGCCGTCGGCGTCGACCTTGTCCAGCTTCACCACGCGGCCGAGCCCGGCGTCGTGGGGGGTGGTGGTCCGGTCGAGCTCGTTGCCGTACAGCGGCATGCCGGCCTCGAGGCGCAGGCTGTCGCGCGCGGACAGGCCGGCGGGGACCAGCCCGAACGGCTCTCCGGCCGCGAGGAACGCCTGCCACAGGGCGGGGGCCAGGGGCGCGTCGAGGAAGAACTCGAAGCCGTCCTCGCCGGTGTAGCCGGTGCGCGCGACCAGGACCGGCTCGCCCTGGAACGTCATCGGCATGGCGGCGTAGTACTTCAGCGTCTCGGCGTCGTGACCGGCCTCGGCGAGCCCCTCCGTCGCCCGCAGGATCTCCAGGGCGCGCGGGCCCTGCACGGCGATGAGAGCCGTCTGCGGGGAGAGGTCCTCGACGGTCACGTCGAAGCCTGCCGTGCGCTCGGCGAACGCGGCCAGGACGGTGTCGTGGTTGGACGCGTTGGCGACGACCAGGAACGTGTCCTCGGTGTCCCGGTAGACGATGAGGTCGTCGACGACGCCGCCGTCCTCCGCGCAGATCATGGTGTAGCGGGCACCCAGCAGCTTCAGCGTGGACAGGTTGCCGACGAGGGCGTGGTCGAGGAACCGGCCGGCGTCCGGCCCGGCCACCCCGATCTCGCCCATGTGCGACAGGTCGAACAGCCCGGCGGCCGTGCGGACCGCGGTGTGCTCGGCGATGTCGCTGGTGTAGCGCAGGGGCATCTGCCAGCCGGCGAAGCTGGTCAGGGCGGCGCCGAGGGCGACGTGCTCGGCGTGCAGGGGGCTCTCTACGTCCACGGTCTCGTCCTTCATTCGGCGTAGGCCTCGATGGGCGGGCAGGAGCACACGAGGTTCCGGTCGCCGTGTGCGCCGTCGATCCGGCGCACGGGCGGCCAGTACTTGCCCTCGCGCAGCGCGGCCACGGGGAACGCGGCGAGCTCACGGGGGTAGGCGTGGTCCCACACGTCGGCGGACAAGGCCGCGGCGGTGTGCGGCGCATTCCGCAGCGGGGAGTCGGCGAGCGGCCACCGACCGGCCTCGATGGCGTCGATCTCGCCCCGGATCGAGACCAGGGCGTCGACGAACCGGTCCAGCTCGGCCAGGTCCTCGCTCTCGGTCGGCTCCACCATGAGCGTGCCCGCCACCGGGAAGGACAGGGTCGGGGCGTGGAAGCCGTAGTCCATCAGGCGCTTGGCCACGTCCTCGGCGGTCACCCCCGTGTCCTTGGTGATGTCCCGCAGGTCGAGGATGCACTCGTGCGCGACGAGCCCGTTGGGGCCGGTGTAGAGCACGGGGAAGTGGCCCGACAGGCGTGTGGCCAGGTAGTTCGCAGCCAGGACGGCCGTCTCGGTGGCCGTCTTGAGGCCGTCGGGACCCATGAGCGCGACGTAGGCCCACGAGATCGGCAGGATGCCGGCCGATCCCCAGGGGGCGGCGCTGACCGGGGCGACAGTGTTCGTCGTGGCCGACGCGGGGGTCGGGTCGCCCGGCAGGAACGGGGCCAGGTGGGCCGCGACCGCGACCGGACCGACGCCGGGTCCGCCGCCGCCGTGCGGGATGCAGAAGGTCTTGTGCAGGTTGAGGTGGCTGACGTCGCCACCGAGCTCGCCCGGACGGGCCAGGCCGACGAGCGCGTTGAGGTTGGCGCCGTCGATGTAGACCTGACCGCCGGCCTCGTGCACGAGGTCGCAGACGGTGCGGACACCCTCCTCGTAGACGCCGTGCGTCGAGGGGTAGGTGATCATGATCGCCGCGACCTTCGGGCCGTGCTGCTCCAGCTTGGCGCGCAGGTCGTCCAGGTCGATCGAGCCGTCGTCGGCCGTGGCGACCACCACCACGCGCATGCCCGCGAGCGCCGCCGACGCCGCGTTGGTGCCGTGCGCAGACGCGGGGATCAGGCAGACGTCGCGCTGGTCGCCGCGGGACGCGTGGTACCCGTGGATGGCCAGCAGCCCGGCGAGCTCGCCCTGGCTGCCCGCGTTCGGCTGCACGGAGACGGCCGCGTAGCCGGTGATCTCCGCCAGCCAGTCCTGGAGCTCCGTGACCAGCTCCGCGTAGCCCTCGGTCTGGTCGGTGGGGGCGTACGGGTGGATGGTGGCGAACTCCGGCCAGGAGATCGGCTCCATCTCCGCGGTGGCGTTGAGCTTCATGGTGCACGAGCCCAGCGGGATCATCGTGCGGTCCAGAGCCAGGTCCTTGTCCGAGAGGCGGCGCAGGTAGCGCAGCATCGCGGTCTCGGAGCGGTGCAGGTGGAAGACGGGGTGCTGCAGGTAGGCGCTGGTGCGACGCAGCCCGGCGGGGAGGGCGTCGGAGCCGTCGGTGCCGAGGAACCCGAACGCGTACGTGCCCTCCTCGGCCTCCAGGGTGGTCACCCCGGCGGCCGCGAAGGCGAGCACGATCCGCAGCAGGTGGTCGTCGGTGGTGCGCTCGTCGCACGCGATCTGCACGTGGTCGTCGTCGGGCGCCCAGAGGTTGACCCCGGCCTCGGCGGCCTGCGCGACGACCGCGCGCGCCTTCCCGGGGACGACGGTGCGGACCGTGTCGAAGAACGTGGCGTGCTCGACCGTGACGCCGACCCCGTCGAGCAGCTCGGCCAGGCCCGCCGCCCGTGCGTGCACGCGCTCGCCGATCGCGCGCAGGCCGTCAGGCCCGTGGTAGACCGCGTACATCGACGCCACGATGGCCAGCAGCGCCTGGGCGGTGCAGATGTTGCTCGTCGCCTTCTCGCGGCGGATGTGCTGCTCACGCGTCTGCAGGGCCAGGCGGTAGGCGCGAGCGCCGTCGGCGTCGATGGAGACGCCCACGAGCCGGCCGGGCAGCATGCGCTCGAGACCGGTGCGCACGGCCATGAACGCGGCGTGCGGGCCGCCGCCGAACAGCGGGACGCCGAAGCGCTGGGCGGAGCCGACGGACACGTCGGCTCCGAGCTCGCCGGGTGAGGTGAGCAGGGTGAGCGCGAGCAGGTCCGCTGCGACGGTGACCAGGCCGCCGCGCGCCTTGGTGTCCTCGATGACCGGCCGGAGGTCGCGGACGCGGCCCGAGGCGCCGACCTGCTGGACGACGACGCCGATGAGGTCGCCCTCGATCTCGGGCAGTCCGTCGGAGAGGTCCGCGACGACGACCGGCAGGCCGATGGCCTCCGCGCGGCCGAGCGTGACGGCGAGCGACTGGCCGAACAGGTCGGCGTCGAGCACCACCGTGCCGGCCTTGCCGCGGGCCGCGCGCCACATGAGCGCGACCGCCTCGGCGACCGCGGTGGCCTCGTCGAGCAGCGACGCGTTGGCCAGGTCCAGACCGGTGAGGTCGGTGACCATCGTCTGGAAGTTGAGCAGCGCCTCCAGCCGGCCCTGCGAGATCTCCGGCTGGTACGGGGTGTACGCGGTGTACCAGGCGGGCGACTCGAGCACGTTCCGGCGGATGACCGCGGGGGTGATGGTGTCGGAGTAGCCCTGGCCGCTCATCTGCGTCATCACGCGGTTGCGGCCGGCGATGGTGCGCAGCGCGGCGAGCACGTCCTCCTCGGAACGCGCGGCGGGCAGGTCCAGCGCGCGGTCCGTGCGGATGCTCGCGGGGACGGCGGCGTCGACCAGCTCGTCGAGCGAGTGGTAGCCGACGACCGAGAGCATGTGCGCCGTCTCGCCGCCGCGGGGGCCGATGTGGCGGTCCGCGAACACCTCGGCGGCCGGCGTGTGCTCGATGCTGGTGAACGCGACGACGTCGTGGGACTCGTCGAGGTGGAGGGCAGGGACACCGTTCACGACGGCGTCGTGCAACTGGCTCAGATCGGTCACGGGCTGCTCCGCAGGGTCGTCCGGACGTGCCGGGACGGTGGGTGGGCTCCCCGCTCTGTCACCTGCACGCGCGTACGCACGTGCAAACCTGAGAGTTTTGCCGGTCCGCCTGTCGGGGCGCGCCGGCTTGCACCGTCGGTGGGACCTCGTCGGATGACCGAGTGGGTCCGCTTTCCAGAGTTGCCTCGCCGTGGCGGTACAGGGGCCTGAGAGATTCCCGGGGAGGGTTGCTCCTTCGGCGCCCCGCAACCTTCTGCGGGAGCTCTCCCGCCGCGGTTCGAGCAGCGTGTGAAGTTGTGTGGCCAGCGTACCGGGCGATGTCCAGGGGGCAGGCCGACCGTCCACGTGGTGGGGTCGCGTGCGTAGATTGGCCCGGTGCAGACGCCCACCTCACCCCTGGCTGCGGTGATCGTCGTGTCCGACCGGTCCGCCGCCGGCGAGCGCGAGGACCGGTCCGGTCCGGTGGCCGTGGACAAGCTGTTCACCGCCGGCTTCGCGGTGGACGGGGTGGCGGTGGTGCCCGACGGTGCTGAGTCCGTCGAGCGGGCGGTGCGGGCGGCCCTGCAGGGCGGTGCGCGGTTCGTCGTGACGTCCGGCGGGACCGGCGTCGGGCCCCGCGACCGGACCCCCGAGGGCACCCGGCCGGTGCTCGACCGCGAGCTGCCGGGTATCGCGGAGCTGCTCCGGCGCGAGGGTGCGACGACCGTGCCCACCGCCGTCCTCTCGCGCGGGATCGCCGGGGTCACCGAGGGCGGCGCACTCGTCGTGAACCTGCCGGGGTCGCCGTCCGGCGTGGCGGAGGGCCTCGACGTGCTGCTCCCGCTGGTCGACCACCTGCTCGACCAGCTCGTCGGAGGGGACCACTCGTGATCGCGCGCGTCGTCGACGAGCCCCTCGACCTGCAGTTCCACGTGGAACATGTGAGCGACCGGCGGGCCGGAGCGGTCGCGACGTTCGTCGGGCTGGTGCGCGATCACGACCCGTCGGTCGAGGGACGGGTGGTGGGGCTGGACTACACCGCGCACCCGACCGCCGAGGCCGTCCTGCAGCGGATCGCGCACGACGCGCTGACCGACGACGTGCTCGGCATCGCCGTCAGCCACCGCGTCGGGCACCTGGCGGTCGGGGAGGCAGCGATCGTGGCCGCCGTCGCCACCGCGCACCGCGCCGAGGCGTTCGAGGTGTGCCGCGCGCTCGTCGAGACCGTCAAGGCCGAGCTGCCGGTGTGGAAGCGTGAGGTCCTCGAGGACGGCTCGCACGTATGGGTGGGGATGTCATGACGGAGCAGCTGGTGGACCGGTTCGGGCGCGTGCACCGCGACCTGCGGATCTCGCTGACCGACCGCTGCTCGCTGCGCTGCACCTACTGCATGCCCGCCGAGGGCGTCCCGTGGCTCGCGCGCTCCACCATGCTGAGCACCGAGGAGATCGTGCACGTCGCGCGCGTCGGGGTCTCCCTGGGCATCACGGAGATCCGCCTGACCGGCGGCGAGCCGCTGCTGCGCGTGGACATCGTGGACGTCGTCCGTCGGCTCACTGCGCTGACCGGCCCGGCCGGCAGCCCCGAGGTGTCGCTGACGACGAACGCGCTGCGGCTGCCCGGTCTGGCCTCGGACCTCAAGGACGCCGGCCTGTCGCGCGTGAACATCAGCCTGGACACCCTCGACCGCGCCAAGTTCCTGTCGTTGACCCGCCGCGACAAGCTGGTGGAGACGCTCGCCGGGATCGCCGCCGCCGACGCCGCCGGGCTGCACCCCGTGAAGATCAACGCGGTGGCCATGCGCGGGGTGAACGACGACGAGGTGGTGGAGCTGACGAGGTTCGCCGTGGAGCGCGGCTACCAGATGCGGTTCATCGAGCAGATGCCGCTCGACGCCGGGCACACGTGGGACCGCGCGGAGATGGTGACACAGGCGGAGATCCTGGCGCGGCTGCGCGCGGAGTTCACGCTCGAGGAGGTGCCCGGTCGCGGTGCCGCCCCCGCAGAGCTGTGGACCGTCGACGGCGGACCCGCGACGGTCGGCGTGATCGCGTCGGTCACCGCACCCTTCTGCGGCGCGTGCGACCGGCTGCGCCTCACGGCCGACGGACAGCTGCGCGCGTGCCTGTTCTCGCAGACGGAGACCAACGTGCGGGACCTGCTGCGCGGCTCGGAGGAACCCCCCGCCCAGATCGGCGTCGGGCCTGGTCAGGCAGTGCGGATCGGCACCGACGCCCCTGTCCGGCCCGCTGCGACCCCGGCCGACGTCGACACCGCCTTGGCGGACGCGTACCGCCGCTGCCTGGCGGGCAAGAAGGCCGGGCACGACATCGACGACCCGAGCTTCCTGCAGCCGGACCGCCCGATGAGCGCGATCGGCGGCTGAGGCGCCCGCACGCTCGTCCGGCCGTCGTCGTCGCCGTCGCGCTCGCGTGAAGAGTTCGTCTCGTCTGGTGCAACGAAGTCTTCACGCGAGGGATCCCGGCCGCGCTCGAACGGCGCGCTGCGGTCAGCCGCCCGCGAACGGGGGGAGCACGTCGAGCGTGGCGCCGGCCGGAACCGGGTCGTCGGCCTCCACGCGAGTGCCGTCTGCGAGCAGCGAGCACCGGCCGAGCACGCGATCGAGCCCGGGACCGTGCGCGGCGACCATCGCGGCCCTGACCTGAGCGGCCGACCCCGCGGGCAGCTGCTCGGTGTCCACCCCCGCGGCCTCCGCGGCGGCGGCGAAGTAGCGGACCGTGATCACTGCTCGACGGTCCAGGCTCCGGCCTCCGCCTCGATCCGCGCCAGGATCGGCGCCGGGTCGGCACCCGCAGCCGCGAGACCCGCGATGAACATGGTGATCGGCACGGCCGGCCGGGCCACCTGGTGCGCGACGTCGGCGGCGACCCCGAGGAGCCGGTCCGTGTCCACGAGCGCGGGGTCCACGCCCAGCGCCGCGGTCAGGCTCTCGATCCAGGCGGGCAGGTCGGCGCCGGGTGCGCGGCGGGGGTCGTCGGTCATGGCTCGATCCTGTCACTGAGCGACGCGTCGAGTCGTTCGACGTCGGCCCAGGTGTCGGCATCGGCGGTCGCGCCGTGCTCGTCGGGGACGTCCACCAGCCGCAGTCCGCCGACCAGTCGGTGCATCGCGGCGCCGCGCACGTCGGGAAGCGCGTCGAGCGCGGACCGCAGCGCGGCCCGCCGGTAGACGGCCACCAGGTGCTGCGCACTACCCTCGGCACCGACCATCCGGGCGCCGTCCGCATCCTGCACGGCGGCCAGCAGCGCGGGCAGCACGCGTCCGGCGAAGGGCACGTCGCACGCGAGGACGACGACCAGCTCAGGCCCGTCGTCGGGCAGCCGGTCGAGCCCGGCGGCGAGGCCCGCGACCGGGCCACCGTCCGGGGGGTCCTCCAGCACGGTCACGATCCCCGGCCTCGCCAGCTGCGGGGGACCCACGACGACGACATGGGAGGCACCGGCGACCGCCGCGAGCGCGTGGTCGAGCAGGGCGACCCCGCCGACCTCGACCTCCGGTTTGCTGGCGCCGCCGAGCCGCCGCGCCCGCCCGCCGGCCAGCACGATCGCGTCGAAGGTCACGCCTCGCGCCGCCACTCGCCCGAGCGGCCGCCTGACTTCGCCTCCAGCTGCACGTCGGCGATGCGGACGGACTTGTCCAGGCCCTTGACCATGTCGACGACCGCGAGCGCCGCCACCGACACGGCCGTGAGGGCCTCCATCTCGACGCCCGTGCGGTCGGCCGTGCGGACGGTGGCGGTGATGGACACGCCCTCGTCGGTGATCTCGAGGTCGACCACCACGCCGTGCACCCCGATGACGTGCGCCAGCGGGAGCAGCTCGGGGGTGCGCTTGGCGGCGGCGATGCCGGCGATCCGGGCGACCGCGAGCACGTCGCCCTTCGGCACCGCGCCGTCGCGCAACGCCGCGATCACGGCGGGCCCGCACTGCACCCGGCCGCTGGCGGTGGCCGCCCGGACGGTCGGCTGCTTGGCGGTCACGTCGACCATCCGGGCGTGCCCGGCGGCGTCGAGGTGCGTGAACTGCTCGGTCATGGGCTCACCTTCAGGACGGTGACGCGGTCGCCGGCGACGACCGCGTCGATCTCGGCGGGGATGACGGCGAGCCCCTCGGCCAGGGCGAGGCGGGCGACCAGGTGCGAGCCGGAGCCGCGCGCGGTCGCGCGCACCACGCGGTCGGGGCCCACCCAGCGCACGGGCATGAGCTGCGCGCGTCCGGGCGGGGTGGTCCAGCCCTCGTCGGCCACCGCCTGGACCGTGGGTCGCTCGACCTCGGCCAGCCCGCGCATCCGCAGCAGCGCCGGGCGCACGAACATCTCGAACGACGCGAACGAGCTCACCGGGTTGCCCGGGAGCGTGTAGATCGGGGTGCCGCCGGGGAGCCGGCCCAGGCCCTGCGGCTTGCCGGGCTGGACGGCGACGGGCAGGAACTCGACGCCCGGCTCGTCGGCCAGCGCGGCCTTGACCACGTCGTACGCACCGACACTGACCCCGCCGGACGTGATGATCGCGTCCACCGACCCGTCGAGGTCCGCGAGCACCGACCGCAGGGCGTCGACGTCGTCGGGCACGGGACCGATCCGTACCGGCGTGCCACCGGCGTCCCGGACCGCGGACGCGAGCAGCCAGGAGTTCGAGTCGGGGAGCTGGCCGCGGCGCAGCGGGGTGCCCGGAGCCACGAGCTCGTCGCCGGTGGAGACGACCCCGACGCGCGGCCTGCGGTGCACCCGGACGGTGGCCCGGCCGAGCGAGGCGACGGCGGCGATCGCGGCGGGTCCGAGCAGGGTTCCGGCGGCCACGACGACGTCACCGGGCACGGCGTCCTCGCCCGCCCGGCGGATGTGGACCCCGGCCGCCGGCGCCTCGCGCACCCGCACGGTCGCGGTCCCGGCGTCGGTCAGCTCGACCGGCACGATCGTGTCCGCGCCCGCGGGGACCGGTGCACCCGTCATGATCCGCGCCGCGGTGCCGGGACCGACCACGGGCTCGTCGGCCGTGCCCGCGGGCAGGTCCGCCACCACCCGGAGGGTCGCCGGCAGCTCGACCACGTCCGCGTGGCGCACGCCGTAGCCGTCCATCGCGGAGTTGTCCCAGCGGGGCAGCGGCTCGTCGGTGCGCAGGTCGTCGGCGACCACGAGGCCGTCCGCGTCGTCGAGGAGCACCTCGACCGCGGGCAGGGGCGAGGCCAGCGCGAGGGCGGCCGCGCGGTGCTCGGTGAGGGAGCGCACAGTCAGCGCGCGTCCATCCAGGCCAGGATCCCGCCGTCGACGTTCGACGCGTCGAAGCCCGCTCCACGCAGGATCTGCGCGGCGGTCAGGGAGCGAGCGCCCACCTGGCAGTGCACGACGATCTCCTTGTCGTGCGGCAGGTCGGCCAGGGCGGTGCCATCGAACAGGGTGCCCAGCGGGACGAGGACGGCGCCGGGGATGGACGCCTGGGCGTGCTCGGCGGGCTCGCGGACATCGATGAGCAGGAAGTCGTCGGTGCCGGCCTCGCGGGCGGCCAGCCTCGCGACCAGCTCGGGGGCGGTGACGACGGGGACGTCGGACATGGCGGGCTCCTCGGATCTGGGGCGTGCGGTGGGGCGTGCGGCCAGGGGGATCTCGGTCCACCGGCCACGCAGCGCGTCGATGACGAGCACGCGGCCGAGCAGGCTCTCGCCGGTGCCGGTGATCAGCTTGACCACCTCGGTGGCCATGACGGAGCCGACCTGTCCGCAGAGCGCGCCGAGCACGCCGGCCTCCGCGCAGGACGGGACCTCGTCGGGCGCGGGCGGCGAGGGGAACAGGTCGCGCAGCTCCACGCCCGCCCGTCCCCAGAACACGGTGGTCTGGGCGTCGAACCGCAGCACGGAGCCCCACACCTCGGGCAGGCCGAGCCGGACGCACGCGTCGTTGACCAGGTAGCGGGTGGGGAAGTTGTCGGTCCCGTCGACGACCACGTCGTAGCCGCGCAGGATCTCGTCCACGTTGTCGCTGGTCAACCGCGTGCGGTGCGCCACCACGCGGATGTCCGGGTCGAGGGCGACCACGGAGTCGCGCGCGCTGTCGACCTTGGCACGGCCCACGTCGGCGGACCCGTGGATGACCTGGCGCTGCAGGTTGCTGACGTCGACCACGTCGTCGTCGACGATCCCGATCGTCCCGACGCCGGCCGCCGCGAGGTACTGCAGCACCGGGGCGCCCAGGCCACCGGCGCCCACGACGAGCACCCGGGCGTTGCGCAGCCGGCGCTGGCCGTCGACCCCGATCTCCGCGAGCAGCAGGTGGCGGGACCCGCGCTCGGTCTGCGCAGGGGTCAGGGGCGGACCCGGGGGGACCAGGGCGGACAGAGGCACGAGATCCAACCTACGTCGCGGCGGGCGGCTGGATGACCGTCGCCTCGGACCGGGCACCCGCAGCACGCGCCGCGGCCACGACCGCCTCGACGTCCACCAGCGGCCCCTCGACCAGCACGGGCTGGCCCTGCAGCGACGAGCCCGACCAGCTCACGGCCGCGTGCTTGGGCGGCCGGAAGTCGACTGTGCGGGGCAGGTGCACCACGGCCGCCGCCCGGACGCCCAGGTCCTCGGCCCGGCGCACCCGCACGCTGCGCACCGCGTCCAGCCGCTCGACGCTGCGGACCAGCACGCGCTGACGACGCTCGCTGGTGCGGAACGTGACGACCACCAGCCCGTCGTCACCGGCGACGTCCCCCGTGGCCAGCGACTCGAAGTTCACACCGCGCGTGGCGAACACGCCGGCGAGCGCCGCGATCGTGCCGGTGCGGTGGTCCGCCCGCACGAACGCCACCCAGCGGTCGTCGTCGTCGGAGATCATGCGCCGCCCCCCAGCCACGGCGCGTTCGCCGCGTCGATCCGGTCGGCCACGGCGGTCAGCCGGCGGACCTCGTCGGGCGCCGGCTCGTCCAGCAGCACCCGCGACCAGCCCTCCTGCCCGACCACCACCGGGACGCCGAGCACCCCGGTGCGGTCCAGCACCTCACCCGCGAGCGCCACCTGCCCGGCCACCACGATGTCCCGGCCGTCCAGGATGGTGTCGACCAGGTCGATCGTCGCGCTCGCGGTGCCGGCGGCGGTCTTGGCCCCGCTCTGGTGCGTCATCCACGGGCGGGCGACCACCCGCAGGTCCGGCGGCCAGCTGTCGATGAGCGCGAACGCCTCACCGATGTCCCGGGTGGCCCCGAGCTGCTCCTTGGCGGCCGCGATCTCCGCGCCGAACCCGTCGAGCGACCGCCCGCCGCGCAGCCGGGCCACCGCCCGCCGCCGCTCGTCCACGTCGAGCCCGCTGATCCGCACGGACGACCAGAGCGGCACCAGGTCGTCCCCGTGCTGCCCGGCGACGAACCCGGCCACGCGGTGGCGTCGGACCCCGAGCGACACCGCGATCTCCCGCCGGAACCGCAGGGTGTCCAGCCACGCGCCCATCCCGATCACGCGGTGCCGCTTGAGCGCGGAGGCCATGACCGCGACCCCGAGCTCGACGGGGTTGGAGACCACGACGACGACCTCCTGGCCCGAGCCGTACCGGGCCAGCGCGTCCGCGTAGGCCGTGAACGCGGCGAGGTTCTGCTCCGCGAGCTCCGCCCTGGTCATCGGGGCCCCCGCCGACGCCGGTGCGGTCGCGCCCGCGGCGACCACCACGACGTCCGCGACCACGTCCGCCGGGTCCAGGGCCACGTCGAGCAGCGGCGCGTGCTCGTCGTACGCGTCGATCAGGTCCGCGCGCAGCCCGTGCACCGCGCGGCCGGAGGCGCCGTCGAGCCGGCCGACCAGCTGCAGCCGCGAGCTCGTCGGCAGGATCCGCCGCTCCACCAGCTGCGTGCAGATCTGCCGTCCCACATCGCCCGTCGCACCGAGCACCGCCACGTCCATGGCCGCGACTGTAGGGGGCGCGTGTTACGCCAGGGTTCGCTGCCAGGCGACGATCCGGTCCACGGCCTGGCGCACCACGTCCACCGACGACGCGAACGACAGCCGCACCCAGTGGTGCCCGTCCACCGGGTCGAAGTCGGTGCCCGGCGTCAGGGCGACCCCCGCCTCGTCGAGCAGCCGCGCGCACCAGGTGATCGAGTCCAGGCCGCTCGCGGAGATGTCGCCGTACAGGTAGAACGCACCGTCGGCCGGGGCGATGCGCGCCCAGCCCAGCTCCGGCAGCCGGTCGAGCAGGTGTGCCCGTGCCGCGGCGTAGCGCTCGACGTTCTCCCGGGCGGCGGCGTAGCCGGCGGGGCTGAACGCGGCGACCCCGGCGTGCTGGGCCAGGGCCGGCGGGCAGAGGGCGACGTTGCCGGCCAGCGCGTCGACTGTCGTGATCAGGTCGTCCGGGAGCACCAGCCAGCCGAGGCGCCAGCCCGTCATGGCCCAGTACTTGGAGAACGAGTTCACGACGACGGCGCCGCGGTCCAGGTACCGGGCGGCGGTCGCGGTCGCCTCGGAGCCGTAGGTGATCCCGTGGTAGATCTCGTCGCTGATCAGCCGGACGCCGCTGCCGGCGCACCAGTCCGCGATCGCGGCCAGCTCGTCGGGGTCGATCATGGTGCCGGTCGGGTTGGCCGGGCTGGCGATCACGAGCCCCTCGACCGGCGGGTAAAGCGCCTCGAGCTGCGCGACCGTCGGTTGGTACCGGGTCTCCGGCCCGCACGGGATCACCACGACCTCGCACCCGAGGGCCGCGAGGATGTTCGCGTACGCGGGGTAGCCGGGGACCGCGAGCGCCACCCGGTCGCCGACGTCGAACGCCGCGAGGAACGCGAGCACGAAGCCGCCGGACGAGCCCGTGGTGACGGCGACCCGGCCGGGCGCCACGTCGACGTCGTACGTGTCGCGGTAGTGCTGCGCGATCGCCGCGCGCAGGGCTGGGGCACCCAGTGACTCGGTGTACCCGAGGTCGCCCGAGGTCAGCAGGTCGATCGCGCGCTGCCGCACGACCTCCGAGGCCCCCGTCGACGGCTCGCCCGCGCAGAGGTTCAGCACGTCCTCGCCCGCTGCCCGCCGCGCGTTGGCGGCGGCCAGGATCTCCATCACGGCGAAGGGCGGGACGTGGGCGCGAGCGGCAACCTTCATGGGCTCATCGTGGCGCACGGGCCCGGCATCGGCGCCGGACCCGTGCACCCGACGGTCAGCTGTTGTCGACGGTGTCCGCCCCGGCCGCGTCGGACTTGATGCGGTCGATGGCGTTCTGGGCCGACGCCTTCGCCGAGTAGCCCTCGCTCGATGCGAGGACGTTGCCGTTGGTGGCGACGATCCGGAACCGGAACTCGCCCGCCTTGTCCTTGTAGATCTCGAACTTCACGACAACCTCCGGGAGTTCTTCCGCGGGTGCCGCCGGCGTTCGTCGACGGCCCTGCCAGTCTGTCGTGCTGGACGGTCCACCGCCCGGTCTAGCCTTCATGTCGTGATCGTGGACTGCGCGCTCTACTCCGCCGGACGCCGGCGGCACCACATCGATGACCTGCGCCTGGCCCTCCAGGAGGCCGAGGCGGAGGACGGCTTCGTGTGGATCGGCCTGGTCGAGCCCACCGCCGAGGAGTTCGACCAGCTCGCCAAGGGCTTCGAGCTCCCGCAGCTGGCCATCGACGACGCCATCCGGGCCCACCAGCGGCCCAAGCTCGAGCAGTACGGCGGGGTCACGTTCGCGGTGGTCAAGCCCGTGCACTACGTCGACCACGTCGAGGTGGTCGAGGTCACCGAGCTCGCGATCTTCCTGGGCGAGCGGTTCGTCATCGTGGTCCGGCACGGGGACACGAGGATCCCGGCGCTCGTGCGGGCGGCTCTCGAGGCCGACCCCGAGATGCTGCAGCACGGCCCGCCCGCGGTGCTGCACGGGATCCTGGACAAGGCCGTCGACCAGTACCTCGACGTCACCGCGGCGATCGACGAGGACCTGGACCAGATCGAGGACCAGGTGTTCGGCGACGACCCGGGCAACGACCACGCCGAGCGGATCTACAAGCTCAAGCGCGAGGTGCAGCAGTTCCGCCGCGCGGTCGTGCCGCTGGTCCAGCCGCTGACCCGGCTGGCTGAGCAGCAGATGCCGTGCATCCCGGCCTACTCACGCCCGTACTTCCGGGACGTCCAGGACCACGCCCTGCGGGCCGCGGAGCTCATCGAGGCCGCGGACGCGCTGCTCACCGGCGTCCTGCAGGCCGACCTCGCGCAGGTGACCGTCGAGCAGAACCGCGTGACGGTACAGCAGAACTCCGACATGCGCAAGATCTCCGCGTGGGCGGCGATCGCCCTGGTACCCACCGCGATCGCCGGCCTGTACGGGATGAACTTCGACTACCTGCCGGCCTCGGACTGGGCGCTCGGGTTCTGGATCGTGCTGGCCGGTATCGGCGTCGTCTGCGTCGGACTGCACCGAGCCTTCCGGCGCAACCGCTGGCTGTAGCTACGCGGGCAGGGACGCCTCGATCAGCTCGACGATCTCGGGCGCGTCCGGAACGGTCTGCGGGCGGAACCGGTGCACCGACCCGTCCGGCGTGACGACGAACTTCTCGAAGTTCCACGTGACCCGGCCGGCCTTGCCCGACGCGTCCGGCGTCTTGGTCAGCTCGGAGTACAGCGGGTGCTGGTGCCGGCCGTTGACCTTGACCTTCTCGAACATCGGGAACGTCACGCCCCAGGTGGCCGAGCAGTACTCCGCGATGGCCTCCTCGGAGCCGAGCTCCTGGAGGAACTGGTTGCTCGGGAAGCCCAGCACGGTGAAGCCGCGGTCGCCGTAGGTCTTCTGCAGCTGCTCGAGCGTCTCGTACTGCGGGGCCAGCCCGCACCGGGACGCGACGTTCACCACCAGCTTCACCTTGTCCGCGTAGGCGCCGAACGTCGTGGGCTCGCCCTTGAGGGTGGTCAGCGGGATCTCGTCGAGGGACATGCCTCGGTCAACCATGGCGACTGACCTGCGCATTCCCCAGCGCCGCTCGAACATGGTCGACGATCCCGTCCGCCGCTGCCTCGATCTGCGCGAGGCAGTCCTCGAAGTCCTGCGCGCCGCCGTACCAAGGGTCGGCGACGTCGAGGTCGCCGGTCGCCGCCGGGTCGAACGAGCGGTAGAGCACCGGCTCGACGTCCAGCCGCCGCAGCGCCCGCGCGTGCGCGTTCGTCATGGCCAGCACCAGGTCGCGCTCGTCGCCCGGCCGCACCTGACGCGCCCGGTGGCCGTCGCCCGCGGGGTAGCCGTGGGCCTGCAGGACGGCCCGCGCGCGACGGTCCACGGGGTTGCCGTGCTCCTCGGCGCTGATGCCGGTGGAGTCGACGACCACCCGGTCGCCCAGGCCGGCGGCGGCGAACCGCTCGCGCAGGACCACCTCGGCCATCGGGGAGCGGCAGATGTTGCCGGTGCAGACGACCATGACGGAGTACGGGGTGGGCATCCCGCCATGATCGCCGCTCGGCGTCACCTGTGCGCCCGGAACACCTTCGCCGCCGGGCCGAGCCGCAGGAGCACGGTCTCGCCGGTGGCGTCCTTGAGCCCGTCGTTGTCCGTGATCGCGTAGACCTGGCCGTCGCCACCGATGGTCAGGCCCTCGAGCTTCTCCTGCGTCCACCCGTTGGTCGCCCGCAGGTCCGGGACCAGGTCGCGGACCAGCGTCTTGGTCAGCGTGCCGACGGTGCCCGGTGCGGGGTCCCTGGCCGGGATCCGCACCGTGTAGACGGCCTTGACCTTGGCGTCCGGGCCGTTGAGCTTGTCGCGCTCGACGACCGCGAGCGTGTCGCGGTCCACGACGGTGATCTCCGACAGGCCGATCCAGTCGCCGGCGGTCGTCGTCGTGCCCAGCGGGTAGGCGAACCACGCCCAGGTGCCGGTGCGGACGTCGTAGCGGCCGATGCGCGCCCGGGTCTCGTCGCCGGTGAGCCCGCGCTGGAGCGCGACCCACACGTGCTCGCCGCGGGAGTCCTCCGTGGCGGCGACGCCCTCGATGCCCCACTTGCTCAGCCCCGCCGAGACGTCCGCGGGCAGCGGCACCGTCTGCTGGATCGCGCCGCTCGCGTCGGTGCGGACCAGGGCGTTCGCGGCGCCCGTCGCCCCCTCGGACCCCAGCCAGAACCCGCCCCGCCGGCGCGCCGAGACGCCCTCGATGTCCAGCGAAGCCGTCGTGCCCCCCTGCGTCACGACGACGTCGCGGTCGATCACCGCCGGCGTCCGCGACACGTCGAGCCGGAGCAGGTGCGCCGTGGAGTAGGCCGCATCCGACGCGGTCCACAGGTGCTTCCTGTCGGTCGGGTCCGCGCTCAGCGCACCGAGCGCGCCCCAGCCGATCGGGTTGCCCGCGGCGTCGTCGGCGGAGACGACGCTCGGGAACTTCGGGGTGCCCGCCGTCCTGGCATAGGCCTTGCCACGGCCGAAGACGGTCACCGACGAGCGGACCAGGACCGACGCGTCATCGGTCTCGCTGGAGACCAGCACCAGGTCCCGCGACGGCACCGGCAGGATGCCTTCCGGCCCGTTGGTCGTCGCCAGCACCTGCACGAACCGCGGGTGCGCGGCGTCGTCCACGTCGTACACCGCGACGAAGTTCGACCGCTCGGAGCCGACGAACGCGTACCGCTTCCCGCCGAGGGTCGCGACCGCTAGCCCTTCGATCTCGACGCCCTTCTTCCCGGCGCGCGACTCGGAGTGCAGCCCGGTCCGGACGGCCAGCCGCTCGAGCTCCGCACCGGCGTCCCAGACCACCGCGCCGGAGGTGTCGAAGACGGTCCACCCGCGGGTGCCGCCCTTCCAGTCGCCCTCGTTCGCGGTCGCCAGGTGCGTCGCGTCGAGCCACGCGACGGCGTCGGGCTCGCGCGGCGTGGCCGGGATGGACCCGGTCTGGTTGATGACACCGTCCTGCGCGGTGTCGATGCCGGTCACCGCGACGCTGCCCGCGCTGAACACGCGCGAGACGGTCCCGGAGGCGATGTCGACGAGCGCGACGCCGTTGTTCTCCTGCAGGGTCACCGCGACCGTGGTCCCCGTGGGGTCGATCGCGACGTACTCCGGCTCCGGGTCCTGCGGGGTGTCGAGCCCGGCGAGCGCCTCCGCCGTGAACGGCACCGCCCGGGTGGTCCAGGTCGCGGGGTCGGTCCCGGGCAGGTCCACGAGCTGCAGGAACCCGCCGGGCAGCTGCGGCAGATCGCCCTTGGCGCCGCCCGTCGGCTTCACGTCCTCGTCGCGCTGGTTCTCGATCGCGATCGCCGCGTGCGTCTTGTCGGGCGTGAGCGCGATCGAGTCGGGCTGGCCGCCGAGGTCGATCGTCCGCACCAGCGCGTGCGTGGCCAGGTCGACCACCGCGAGCAGTCCCGACGGATTCGTGAAGCTCTCCGACGTGTCGACGACGACGAGCACGTAGCCGCCGACCACGGCCACCGACGTCGGCTCCGCGTGGTCGCCCACCCCGAGGTCCGCCGCCAGGTCGAGCGTGCCCAGGCCCCGCGGCTTCGCCGGGTCCGTCAGGTCGACGAAGCCGATCCGGCCCGCGAGCGCGTCGGTGTGGATGAACGTCCGACCGTCCTCGCTGACTGCGGAGATCTCCGCGACGGTCGGGTCCGCTGCCGGCACGTCCGCCGGGCGGTTCAGGTAGACGGGGTACGTGGCGAGGCGGTGGAACAGAGCCTGGGGGGACGGCTGGGGGTGCGCCGCCGCGGCGGTCGCTCCCAGGCCCGCGCAGAGCACGGCGGTGCAGGTCAGCGCGGCAAGGGTGCGGCGGGCGTACGGCATCGAGGTCCCCTTCGATCGGTGTGCACCGAGGGTGACCAGGCCGGATGTCCGAGTTGCGGCAGGCAGGTGAACGGGGGTGGGCGGCGACGTGACGTTTGCCACGGAGGGAATCACGGCCCGTCGTCGCCCGGTTGTCGGGAGCATGCGAGCCATCACCTACTCCCGCTACGGCGCGTCCGACGTCCTCGAGCTCACCGAGCAGCCGACCCCGAAGGTCGGCCCCGACAGCGTGCTCGTCCGCGTGCGCGCCGCCTCGGTCAACCCCGTCGACTGGAAGGTCCGGGCCGGGTACCTCGACGCGATCATGGACGTGACGTTCCCCGCGGTCCCCGGCTGGGACGTGGCCGGCGTGGTCGAGCGCGTCGGCCTCGACACCCCCGAGTACCAGGTCGGCGACGAGGTCTACGGGTACGTGCGCCGCGACTGGGTGCAGGGCGGCACGTTCGCGGAGTACGTCGCCGCGCCCGTGCGGACCCTCGCGCGGAAGCCGTCGACCCTCTCGTTCGAGGAGGCTGCGGCCGTGCCGCTGGCCGGCCTGACCGCGTTCCAGGCGATCCGACGAGCCGGCGTCCGCGACGGTCAGACCGTCCTCGTGCACGCCGCCGCGGGCGGGGTCGGCGCGTTCGCCGTGCAGATCGCCCGCTCGGTGGGCGCCCGGGTGATCGGCACCGCGTCCACGCGCAACCACGAGTACCTGCGTGGCCTCGGCGCCGAGCCCGTGGAGTACGGCGACGGGCTGGTCGAGCGCGTCCGCGCGCTGGTGCCCGACGGCATCGACGTCGTGCTCGACTTCGGTGGTGACGACCTCGTCGAGACCTCGAAGGCCCTGCTGGCCGACGGCGGGGTCGTGGCCTCGATCGTCGACGCCGCCGCGCGCGATGAGCTCGGCGGCCACTACGTCTGGGTCCGACCGAGCACCGCGGACCTCGACGCCCTCGCAGCCCTGATCGACGCGGGCACGGTGAAGGTCGAGGTCGCCGAGGTGTTCGAGCTGGCCGACGCCGCCGCGGCCCACGAAGCCAGCCAGACCGGCCACGTGCGCGGCAAGGTCGTCGTCCGCGTCGACTGACCCTCGCTCCCGCAACGGCCCGCATCCTCCCCAGGGTGCGGGCCGTTCGTGCTTGGCAGACGCGTACTAGTCGAGATATATTCTGAATCGAGCATTCGAACTGGAGCAGGAGGAGCCGTGGCGTCACGCAGCCGCACCAACCC
Source organism: Cellulomonas sp. Root137 (assembly GCF_001426725.1). Taxonomy (NCBI): domain Bacteria; kingdom Bacillati; phylum Actinomycetota; class Actinomycetes; order Micrococcales; family Cellulomonadaceae; genus Cellulomonas; species Cellulomonas sp. Root137. The sequence continues at coordinate 488,310 of NZ_LMFG01000001.1, forward strand.
GCTGGCTCTCGCCGTGCTCGCGCTCCTGTGGGAGCGCCCGATGCACCCGTACGAGATGTCGATGACGCTGCGCGAGCGCCGCAAGGACGAGTCGGTCCGGCTGAACTTCGGCTCGCTGTACTCGGTGGTCGACTCGCTGGTGAAGCACGGGCTGATCGAGGCCGCGTCGACCGAGCGGGAGGGCAACCGCCCGACGCGCACGGTGTACCGGATCACGGACGCGGGCGCGACGGAGGCCATCGACTGGCTGACCGACCTGGTCCGCACGCCGGCCAAGGAGTTCCCGCAGTTCGAGGCCGCGCTGTCGTTCCTGCCCTTGCTCGGTCCCGACGACGTCGTCCGCCTGCTGCGCCTGCGCCAGACGTCCCTCGAACGGCAGGTCGCCGGCCTCGAGAGCGGGCTCGTCGACGCGCGCGCGATGGGCCTCCCGGCGATCTTCTCGCTGGAGAGCGAGTACGAGGTCACGATCGTCCGCGCCGAGCTGGGGTTCGTCACCGCGCTCGCGACGAGCATCGCGGACGGGTCGTTCGAGGGCGTCGACCTGTGGAGGGACCTGCACCGACGCGCCAGCACGCACGGCCGGCTGGACCCCGATGAGCTTGCGGAGGCGCTCGCGCCGTATCTGAGCCCTCCGCAATGAAGAAGGTCGGCCCAGGTGCTTGGAACACCCGGGCCGACCACCACGAACCGACCGGGACCCGTGAGGGCACCTGTGCGATCCGCCGCACGAATCAGCATAGGTGGCAGCTCGGTCGGACCACCCGCCGTCCCCGGACGGCACGACCGAGAAGGCGGCACCATGCCCGCAGCACCCGTGGTCGAAGCGCTCGACCTCGTCAAGACCTACCCCGGCGGCCGCGGCCGACCGGACGTCCGGGCCCTCGACGGCCTCACGCTCAGCATCCCCGGCGGCACCGTGCACGGGCTGCTGGGCCCCAACGGCGCCGGCAAGTCGACCACCACGAAGGTGCTCACCACCCTCGCGCGTGCCAACTCCGGGGTCGCCCGCGTGGGCGGTCGTGACGTCGTCCGCGACGCCGACGCCGTCCGCCGGAGCATCGGCTACGTCTCGCAGGGGACCGGCGCCGACCCGCTGCTCAGCCCGCGCGAGAACCTCGTCATGGCCGCACGTCTGCGTGGGCTCTCTCGCGCAGCCTCGTCCGACCGAGCAGCTGCCCTCGTCGACCGGTTCGGGCTCGCCGAGGCTGCCGACCGTGGCGCCGGCAAGCTCTCTGGCGGCACGCGGCGCAAGCTCGACGTGGCACTCGGCCTCGTGGGCACCCCGCAGGTCCTGTTCCTCGACGAGCCCACCACCGGGCTCGATCCCGAGGCGCGCGCCGCGATGTGGGCGGAGATCAGACGGCTCGCGGGTGAGGACTCGCTGACCGTCGTGCTCACCACCCACTACCTCGAGGAGGCGGATCGGCTGGCCGACGGGTTGACGATCGTGGACCGGGGCCGGGTGGTCGCGTCCGGTTCCCCGGACGCGCTGAAGGCCACGCTCGAGGGGGACACGCTCACGGTCGACCTGGTCGAGCCGACGCCGGACCTCGTGCGGTCCGCGGTCGCGTCGATCGCCGCGCTGCGCGAGGTCGTCGTCCACGTCGAGGGGCCGACCGGTCGCCTCGTCGCACGCACCACCGACGGACCGGCCGTCGTCGGCACCGTCATCTCCGCCCTGCAGGCGGCCGGCGTGCGGCACGGAGCCGTCGCCGTCTCCCGCCCCACCCTCGACGACGTCTACCTGCGGCACGCCGGCCGCTCGTGGACCTCGGCCGACGTCGCCTCGAAGGAGGTCGCCCGATGAGCACGCTCACCGTCACCCGTCCCGTCTCCACGCCGACCCGCGCGTCCTGGGTCACGCAGACCGTGGAGATCACCCGCCGCTGGACCGTCGACGCGATCCGGCAGCCGTGGGGCCTCGGCGTGGCGATCATCCAGCCGGTGATCTGGCTCGTCCTGTTCGGGAACGTGTTCTCGTCCGTCGGCACCGTGCCGGGGTTCGGCACCGACGACTACCTGACCTTCCTGGTGCCGGGCATCCTCATGATGACCGTCCTGTACTCCGGCGCGTGGGCGGGGACCGGGTTCATCGACGACATCCGCTCCGGCGTGATGGACCGGATGCTCACGTCCCCGGTGTCGCGGTCGTCGCTGGTGGCCGGTCAGCTGGTGCAGCAGCTGCTCGTCTGCGTGGTGCAGGGGATCTGCGTGATCGGGATCGGCGCGCTGGCGGGTGCGCGCTACGCCGGAGGTGTCGGAGGCATGGCCCTCGCCATCGGCGCGTCCCTGCTGCTCGCGGCGGCGTTCTGCTCGCTGTCGGCCGCCGTCGCTCTGCTGGCCCGCGACCAGACGGCGCTCATCGGCATCTCGACGATCATCGTGCTGCCGGCGACCTTCGTCTCGACCGCCCTCATGCCCGCCGCCCTGCTGCCCGACTGGGTGCAGACGGCCGCGCGGTACAACCCGCTCACGTGGGCGACGGAGATCGCCCGCACGGCGATGTCCCCGTCGGTGGACTGGTCGCTCGTCGCCACCCGGGGCGCACTGCTCCTGGCTCTGGCGACGCTGGTCGCGTGGTGGTCCGTCGCCGCGATGCGCCTGTACCAGCGCTCGCTGTAGAACCCGCAACGTCCGCACTCGATGGGGTTCAGACCCGCTCGAGTGCGGACGTTGCTGGTCCCTGGCAGGGACGTCCGCACTCCGTCGGGTTCAGGCCTTCTCGAGTGCGGACGTTGCGGTCAGTGGGAGGTGGTGCGGCCGAAGTGGAACTTGGCCGTCGCCGGGCTGCTGGGCCAGCGGCTGGTGACCACCTTGCCGCGCGTGTAGAAGCGCACCGACTCGGGGCCGTAGATGTGGCTCTCGCCGAACAGCGAGTTCTTCCACCCGCCGAAGGAGTGCCACCCCACCGGCACGGGGATCGGCACGTTGATCCCGATCATGCCGACGTTCACCGCGCGCTGGAACGTGCGGGCCGCGTCGCCGGAGGACGTGAACAGGGCCGTGCCGTTGCCGTACGGGTTGGCGTTCACCAGGGCGATCGCCTCGGTGAGGTCCGCCGCCCGGATCACCACGAGCACCGGCCCGAAGATCTCCTCGACGTACGCCCGCATGTCGGTGGAGACGCCGTCGAGGACCGTGGGGCCGACGAAGAACCCGTTCTCGTGACCGGCCACGGAGTGCCCGCGACCGTCGACGACCGCGGAGGCCCCGTTGGCGACCGCGTCGGTGACGATCTCCTCGATCCGCAGCTGTGACGCCTTGGTGATGACGGGACCCATGTCGCTGTTCGGGTCCGTGCCGGGTGCGACCCGCACCTTCTCCGCCCCGGCCCGCAGGCGCTCGAGCAGCGCGTCCGCGACCTCGTCGACCACGACCGCCACCGAGATCGCCATGCACCGCTCGCCGGCCGCGCCGAACGCCGCGCCGGTCAGGTGCGTGGCCGCGAGGTCCAGGTCGGCGTCGGCCAGCACGACCGCGTGGTTCTTGGCCCCGCCGAGCGCCTGCACCCGCTTGCCGTGCGCGGTCGCGGTGGCGTGCACGTGCTGCGCGATCGGCGTCGAACCGACGAACGACACCGCCGCGATGTCCGGGTGGGTGAGGAGCGCGTCGACGGCCACCCGGTCGCCCTGCACCACCGAGAACACGCCGTCCGGCAGCCCCGCGGCCTTCCACATCTTCGCCAGGAACAGGGACGACGACGGGTCCCGCTCGGACGGCTTGAGGACGAAGGCGTTGCCCGTGGCGATGGCCATCGGCGACATCCACAGCGGCACCATGGCGGGGAAGTTGAACGGGGTGATGCCGGCGACGACGCCCAGCGGCTCCCGGAACGAGAACACGTCGACACCCGTCGCCGCCTGGTCGGAGTACTCGCCCTTGAGCAGCTGCGGCATGCCGCAGGCGTACTCGATGACCTCGAGCCCGCGGGCGATCTCCCCGTGGGAGTCGGCCAGCACCTTGCCGTGCTCCGCGGTGATGATCGCGGCCAGCTCGTCGGTGTGCTGCACGATCTGCTCGCGCAGCGCGAACAGCACCGCGGCCCGCTTGGCGACCGGCTCCTGCGACCAGCTCTTCGCCGCGACGACCGCTGCCGCGACGGCCGCGTCGACGTCCGCCTGCTCCGCCAGGAGCACCCGGCCCGACACCTCCCCGGTCGCGGGGTCGAACACGTCCTGGGTCCGGGACCCCTCGGGGGTCGTCACCTGGCCCCCGACGACGTGACCGATGAGCGGAGCAGTTTCGACGAGCGCGGACATCAGAGGCCCTCTTCCGTGCGGATCCGCCGGCGTTGCCGGATCGAGCCAATCTAAGTCCGCCGTCAAGAACACGGAACGTCCGCACTAGTGCGGGGCAGAGGCCGATCGAGTGCGGACGCTGCGGGAGGATCGGGATCAGTCGCGAGCCGTGAGGATCAGCGGGCCGTCCGGGGTGATCGCCACCGTGTGCTCCGCGTGGGCGGCCAGGGAGCCGTCGCCGGTGCGGATGGTCCAGCCGTCGTCGTCGATCGTGTACTCGTCGCCGCCGGCCATGAACCACGGCTCGATCGCGATCACCAGGCCGGCCTTGAGCTTCTGCCCGGTGCCGCGGCGCCCGAGGTTGGGCACGTGCGGGTCCTCGTGCATGGTCCGCCCGACGCCGTGGCCCCCGAAGTCGGCGTTGATCCCGTACCCACCGGCGCGGCCGATGGTGCCGATGGCCGACGAGATGTCGCCCATCCGCGCTCCGGGCCGGGCCGCGGCGATGCCGGCGTCGAGAGCCCGCTCGGTGGTCTCGATCAGCTTCTGCACGGTCGGGTCCTGCGTGCCGATCTGGAACGTCAGCGCGGAGTCGGCCACCCAGCCCTGCACCTGCGCGGCGAAGTCGATGCTGAGCACGTCCCCGTCGGCGAGCACGTAGTCGGACGGCAGGCCGTGCAGGGCGGCGTCGTTGACGGAGGTGCACAGCACGCCCGGGTACGGCATCGCGCCGAAGGACGGGTGGTAGCCCAGGTACACCGAGTGGGCGCCGGCGGCGTCGATCATCTGGTGCGCGTGGGTGTCCAGCTGCTTGAGGGTCATCCCCTCGCGGGCGACGTCACGCAAGGAGGAGAGCACGCCGGCGACGAACTTCCCGGCAGGGCGCATCTGGTCGATCTGGGAGGGGTTCTTGAGAGCCACGCCTCCAGCCTGCCACGAGATGGGCAGGCAACAGCCCGTGGGCCAGGCCTCCGAAGAGGCCCTGCCGCGAAGGACGAGGTCGCGGCTCCCACGGGCTGCGGTGACTGCCATGGATTCGCTCGCCGGTCCGGGTGGGCCTGCGGGCGGATCGTCTGTGCAATCCGTCCGAGTACTTTCGGGCGACTAGCGGACAGTCACCTCACGCGTCCTGGAATAGAACATGTCCTGGACCACCTCCTTCCCGTGTGCGACGACCGTACGTCCGGATCCGGACGGCGCCAAGGGGTTTTCCGGGTGGCGAACACGGGAACACGTGGCGACCCTGGACGGGTGATCTCCGCGCTGCACGTGCTGCTGGCCAGCTCCGACCCCGCGGCCGACCGGGCGTTCCTGCGTGACGTGCTCGGGTGGTCGTCGGTCGAGGACGCGACGTCGGGCGACGGGTGGCTGATCTTCGCGCTCCCGCCGGCGGAGCTCGGGGTGCATCCCGGCGACAGCGCGGACGGCGCGACGCTGCACCTCATGTGCGACGACCTGGACCGGACGCTGGCCGACCTGGCGGCCAAGGGCGTGCGGCCGATCGGGCACCCGCACACCGAGGACTGGGGCGTCGTCACCCGGATCCCGCTGCCCAGCGGCGGGTCGCTCGGGCTGTATGAGCCGCGGCACCCGTCACCGCTCACGATCTTCGGCGGGCCGGCCGTCCGCGAGCCGATCACGCGGCACGCGGGCCTGGAGCTCTCCCTCTCGACGACCGTGCTGGAGGCGCGCGACGCCAACGCGCTCGCGGACTTCTACCGACGCCTGCTGGGCTGGCGCGTGATGGGCGAGGAGCCCGGCTGGGTGCTGCTCCGACCGCCCGGCGGCGGGACCGGCGTCGCGTTCAGCTCCGACCCGCTCTACGAGGCACCGGTCTGGCCGGCGACCACGGACCACCAGCAGATGATGGAGCACCTGGACATCTGGGTGAACGACATGCCGCGCGGCGTCGAGCACGCGCTCGCCGAGGGCGCCACGCTCGCGGAGCTCCAGCCGCAGGAGGACGTCCGCGTCATGCTCGATCCGGCCGGCCACCCGTTCTGCCTCTTCGAGAGCTGACGGTCTCGAGCCACCGCGCGAACGTCACCCGACCGATCGCGTTCTCGGGTGTGAGGTGGTCGCCGCGGCGGAACCCGCCCAGCCCCGGCACCGGCACGCTCCACACCGGTCGGCGCCGACCGGTCGCCGCGAGGTACGTGCGCATGAGCTCCGTGGTGGAGAGCACCTCCGGCCCGCCCAGGTCGTCCACGCGGCCGGACGGGCCGGCGTCCACCAGCTCCACCAACCGCCGAGCGACCTCGCGGACGTCGACGGGCTGGTCGTCCATGCCCGCCGGGGCGAGCGCGACCGGTCCCCGCGACAGGACCTCCAGGAGGGTGGCGACGAAGTCGTGGAACTGGGTCGCGCGCTGGATGGTCCACGGCACGCCGCCGTCCTCGATGATCTCCTCGACCCGGCGCTTGGCCTTGTAGAGCGGGAAGGGCACCCGGTCGACGCCGACGATCGAGATGTAGACCAGGTGCGGCACCTCGGCTGCGCGGGCCGCGAGGAGCAGCTGCACCGCGGCGTCGAGGTCGCGGTCGGGCTTGCGCGGGTCGCTGGCGCAGTGCACCACCGCGGCGACGCCGCCGAGCGCCTCGCGCAGACCGTCGCCGGTGAGCAGGTCGCCGACCACCCACTCGACCGCGTCCGGGACGGCGGGCGACGGACCACGCCGGCTGAGCACCCGCACCGGCCGGCCGGCGTCGAGGAGCGTGTGCACGAGGGCTCGGCCCAGGGTCCCGGTGCCACCGGTGACCAGCACGGGGCGTTCGTCGTCGGCCATGCCCGCCATCCTGGCGCACGCTTCGGGGTGCCGACGAGCCCGCAGGAGCGGTCGATCCGGCCGCGCCTGTGACGGCCAGGCCCGCTGGGGTGCCTGGAGACCGGTACCCGGTGCGGCCCGGTTCGGGCACGAACGCGGCCCGGGTCGGCGTTGACCCGGGCCGCGTCGCGGTCGTCGCTCAGGCGCGGTCGACCAGGAACTGCGTGTACGCCGGCACCGTGAGGAACGTCGGGAAGTCCTCCGCCAGGGCCACCTGCCGGAACAGGTCGGCCGCGTCGTCGTACCGGTCCCCGTCCCACCGCGGCAGCTCGCCCAGCACGTCGGCCAGCACCTTCTCGACCCGCTCGGCGTCGATGCGCGTGCCCTCGGCGGTGACGACCTCCTGGTGCACCCACTGCCACACCTGCGACCGCGAGATCTCGGCCGTGGCGGCGTCCTCCATGAGGTGGTCGATCGCGACGGCGCCGATGCCCCGCAGCCACGCCTCGAGGTACCGGACGCCCACCGACACGTTGCCGCGCAGGCCCCCGTCGGTGACAGCTCCGGGCTCGCCGCCGCCGGCCGACGGGATGTCCAGCAGGTCCGCGGCGGTGACGTGGACCTCCGACCGCAGCCGGTGACGCTGGTCGATCCGGTCGCCGAGCGCCTCGTCGAACACCTCGCGGGCGACGGGCACGAGGTCGGGGTGAGCCACCCAGGTGCCGTCGTACCCCTGCCCGGCCTCCCGCTGCTTGTCCGCCCTGACCTGCGCCAGCGCCTTGTCGGTGACCTCCGGGTCGCGGCGGTCGGGGATGAACGCGCTCATGCCGCCGATGGCCTGGGCGCCCCGCTTGTGGCAGGTGGCGACGAGCAGCTCGGTGTACGCCTTCATGAACGGGACCGTCATCGTCACGCTGCCACGGTCCGGCAGGACGAAGCGCGGTCCGCGAGCGCGGAAGTTCTTGATGACGCTGAAGATGTAGTCCCAGCGGCCGGCGTTCAGGCCAGCGCAGTGGTCGCGCAGCTCGTAGAGGATCTCCTCCATCTCGAACGCGGCCGTGATGGTCTCGATGAGCACCGTCGCGCGGATGGTGCCGTACCGCAGGCCCAGGTAGGTCTCGGTGAACCGGAACACCTCGTCCCAGAGGCGCGCCTCCAGGTGCCCCTCCAGCTTGGGCAGGTAGAGGTAGGGGCCGCGGCCGGAGTCGATGAGCGCCTGCGCGTTGTGGAACAGGTACAGGCCGGCGTCGACCAGGCTCGCGGAGGCCGCACACGTCTGACCCGCGCGGTCCGTGAACTCCAGGTGCTTCTCGGTCAGGTGCCAGCCGCGGGGACGGAAGACGATCGTCGGGGTCACCGCACCGACCGCGTACTCCTTGCCCTCGGGCGACGTGAAGTCGATCTGCCCGCGGATGGCGTCGAACAGGCTGTGCTGCCCGCCGATGACGTTGGTCCACGTGGGGCTGGTGGCGTCCTCCATGTCCGCCAGCCAGACCTTCGCGCCGCTGTTCAGCGCGTTGATCGTCATCTTGCGGTCGGTGGGGCCGGTGATCTCGACGCGCCGGTCCTCCAGGCCCGGACCCGGACCGGCCACGCGCCAGCTGGGGTCGGCCCGGATGCCCGCGGTCAGGGGCAGGAAGTCGGGGTCGGCTCCGTTGGAGAACCGCGTCCGGCGGTGCTGGCGGCCCAGCAGCAGGTCGTGGCGTCGGCTGGAGAAGCGCAGGTGCAGGTCGGTGAGGAAGTCGATGGCCTCGGTGGTGAGGATCTCGGTCGCGCCGGGCACGGACGGCCCGGTCTGCTCCAGATGAGGTCGGATCAGCGGCGGGGGGATGGTGATGGTCATGGCGGTGCTCCTGGTGCTGGGGGCCGCGAGTTCGGCAGTTCCGGTCGAGCTCGGTTGCTACAGCTGCCGAACTCGACGCGAACCACCGAACTCGCGGCCTGGGGAAGGGAGGTCAGTGGGTGAACTGGGCTGTTTCCGTCGAACCCGCGAGCGCGAGGGTGGCGCTCTCCGGGGAGATCGCCGTGGCGACGCGGTCGAAGTAGCCGGTGCCGACCTCGCGCTGGTGGCGCGTGGCGGTGTAGCCGTCGGACTCGGAGGCGATCTCGGCCTCCTGCAGCTCGACGTACGCGCTCATGCCGCGCTCGGCGTAGCCGCGGGCGAGATCGAACATCGAGTGGTTGAGGGCGTGGAACCCGGCCAGGGTGATGAACTGGAACACGTACCCGTGGCCGGCCAGCTCCCGCTGGAACCGCGCGATCTGCAGGTCGTCCAGCTGCGAGCGCCAGTGGAACGACGGCGAGCAGTTGTACGCGAGCAGCTTGCCGGGGAACCGGTCGTGGATCCGCTCGGCGAACTCGATCGCGGCCGCGACGTCCGGCGTCGACGTCTCCACCCAGATGAGGTCGGAGTGCGGCGCGTACGCCTCGGCGCGGGCGACGACGGGGTCCAGTCCCGGGCGCACCCGGTAGTAGCCCTCGGCGGTCCGCTCCCCGGTGAGGAACGGCTCGTCGCGGCTGTCGATGTCCGACGTCAGCAGGTCGGCACCAAGGGCGTCGGTGCGCGCGACGATGACCGTGGGCACGCCGGCGACGTCGGCCGCGAGCCGCGCTGCGGACAGGGTCCGCACGTGCTGCGACGTCGGCACCAGGACCTTGCCGCCCAGGTGGCCGCACTTCTTCTCGGCCGCCAGCTGGTCCTCCCAGTGCACGCCCGCCGCACCCGCCTGGATCATCGAGTGCATGAGCTCGTAGGCGTTCAGCGGCCCACCGAACCCGGCCTCGGCGTCGGCAACGATCGGCGCCAGCCACTCCCGGGTGCGGCGACCGGTCTCGGCGAACTCGATCTGGTCGGCGCGCAGGAGCGCGTTGTTGATGCGGCGCACGACGGCCGGCACCGAGTTGACCGGGTACAGGGACTGGTCCGGGTAGGTCTGGCCCGACAGGTTGGCGTCGGCCGCCACCTGCCAGCCGGACAGGTAGATGGCCTCGAGCCCGGCGCGGACCTGCTGCACGGCCTGGTTGCCGGTCAGCGCGCCCAGCGCCGGCACCAGGGTGCGGGAGTGCAGGAGCTGCCACAGGCGCTCGGCCCCCCTGCGGGCGAGCGTGCTCTCCTCGCGGACCGACCCTCGGAGGGCGACGACGTCCTCGGCGGTGTGGGTGCGGCGGATGCCGGCCCACCGCGCGTCGAGGTCCCAGCTCGCCGCGAGCTCGGCCGCGGTCTCGGTCTGGTCGCCGTGCCTGTACGTGCTCATCGTGATCCTCCGTCATTGGCGGTTCTTCTCGGCCCTTCGGCCTGACCTCGACTTTCCTCGCTGTTCCACGGTTCTTCCCTGGCAAAGTCGGCAGAAGATCGGCGTTCCTTCTCCTGGACAGAAGCGCAGACGGCAGGCGATGGTGGACGCATGACGACGACGGCCAACGGCGGCCTCGACACGCTGGTGCTGGGACGACGGATCCGGCACCTGCGCACGGGCCGGAACATGACGCTCGACGACCTGGGCACGGCGATCGGTCGCGCGCCCTCGCAGGTGTCGATGCTGGAGAACGGTCACCGCGAGCCCAAGCTCTCGCTGCTTGCCCAGGTGGCGGAGGCGCTCGACGTCCCGCTCTCCGAGCTGCTGCGCACCGAGCCGCCCACGCGCCGCGCCGCCCTGGAGGTCGAGCTCGAGCGCGCGCAGCGGGGACCGCTCTTCGCGTCCCTCGGCGTCTCACCCGTGAAGGTCGGTCGCTCCCTTCCGGCCGACGCCCTCGAGGCGCTGGTGCGCCTGCAGGCCGAGATCCAGCGCCTGCTCACGGAGAACGCCGCCACGCCGGAGGAGGCCCGCCGCGCCAACGCGGAGCTCCGCATCCGCATGCGCGCGCAGGACAACTACTTCCCGGAGCTCGAGGACCACGCCCGCCGCCTGCTCGCCGCGATCGACCACCCCGGCGGCCCGCTGTCCCAGCGCGCGACCGCGGACATCGCCGCGCACCTGGGCTTCGGCCTGCACTACGTGCCCGACCTGCCGCACTCCACGCGCTCGGTCACCGACCTGGCCAACGGCCGCATCTACCTGCCGCAGGGCAACCCCGGCACCAGCGACGCCCGCTCACCGCTCCTGCAGGCCATCGCCAGCCACGTGCTCGGTCATGCCGAGCCCAAGGACTACGGCGACTTCCTGCGCCAGCGCGTCGAGGCCAACTACCTGGCCGCCGCGCTGATGCTCCCGGAGGACGGCGCGGTGCCGTTCCTGCAGGAGGCCAAGGCCGAGCGCCGGCTGTCGGTGGAGGACCTTCGCGACGCCTTCGCCGTGCCCTACGAGACCGCCGCGCACCGGTTCACCAACCTGGCCACCCGCCACCTGGGCATCCCCGTGCACTTCATGAAGGTCCACGAGGGTGGCACCCTGCACAAGGCCTACGAGAACGACGGCGTGAAGTTCCCGGCGGACCCGCTGGGCGCCATCGAGGGGCAGCCCGTCTGCCGGCAGTGGACCGCCCGCGTGGTGTTCACCCTGCCCGACCGGTTCTCGCCGTACTACCAGTACACCGACACGTCGTCCGGCACGTACTGGTGCACGAGCCGCGTGCAGCCGTCGTCGCAGGGCGCGTTCTCCGTGTCCGTCGGGGTGCCGTTCGCCCAGGTCCGCTGGTTCCGGGGCCGCGAGACCACCGAGCGCGCGGCGTCGAAGTGCCCGGACCCGACGTGCTGCCGCCAGCCGCCGACCGACCTGGCCGAGCGCTGGTCCGACAAGTCCTGGCCGAGCGCCCGCCCGCACGCCTCCCTGCTGGCCGCGCTGCCCGTGGGGGTGTTCCCCGGGGTCGACACGACCGAGGTCTACCGATTCCTGGACCGGCACGCGCCGCAGGTGTGAGGTCGGGCTGCGGTCACCACTTCTTCTCGCAGGCGACCCCGTCTCCGTCGCGGTCGAGCTTGTCGCTGTAGCCGGGGTCGCCCACGCGGAGCGGCGCTGCGCCCGCAGCCCGGACCGCGTCGCAGTTCTTGTAGGAGACCGCGCCGCCCGACGACGTGCCGGGTGCCTTGCTCGCCGCTACCGCCTCGGCGGCGACGCGAGCGGCCTCCGCGTCGGCGGCCGCCTGCGCCTGCCGGGCCGCTTCGTCCGCCGCCGCCTGAGCAGCCTTGGCCGCGGCTGCCTCGGCAGCGACCCGCTCCGCCTCGACGCGCTGCTCCTCCGCGACCCGCGCCTGCTGCAGGGCGGCCTCGGCTGCTCGCAGACGCTCGGTCACCGCAGCCGTCCGACTGCGCAGGTCCGCGACCATCACCGCCGGCAGCCCCGACGCCGCGTCCCCGTCCAGCTGGGAGGTGACCGCCGCTGCCGTCACCAGCGCGGCCGCGACCGCGGCTCCACGCCGGTCCACCTCGTCGAGCCCGGCACCGGCAGGCAGCGACGCCGCCGCGGCGACGGGCTCCTCGCCGGCGACCTCGAGCGCGCTCACCTGCGCCGACACCGTGCACTGCGCATCCGCGCCGAACAGCCCGACCCCGGCCGCGATCGCCTCCTCCTCCGCGGCAAGCACCTCGTCGGTGACCATCGTGTTGGCGAGCGTGTGCCCCAGCCCGAGCCGAGCCGGCTCGGCGTTGATCAGCACGTCGTCGGCGTAGACGGCGGCGAGGTTCTCGCCGGAGACCTCGACGCGCACCTCCGCCCCGGCGGGCAGCAGCTCCCCGAGCGCCTGTGCCGCTTCGGCCCCGAGGCACTCGTCCAGCGCCGGCGAGTCGAGCCCGAGCAGCGTGACGGCGGTCGAGGTCCCGTCCTGCTCCAGCTCGACCGTGTTCCCGTCGACCACCCCGACGACCGTCACGGCGTCGTTACCGGCACCGAGGTCGGAGGCGGCGGCCGCGCTGCAGCCGGTCGCGGTGGCTGCGACGAGAAGACCGAGGAGGGCGACGAGCGACCGGTGGGAACGCATGCTGGCGACATCGGTCGTCAGGCGCGCCCGGTTGACCGCCGCCCGGACCGTTCAGCCGTCCGCCCGATCAGGCGACGGCGGCGCCACGCTCCGTCCGCACGCGGCGGATCGCCGCGGCGAGTCCCGTACGGGCTGCGAGCGCGTCCACGTGCACCAGGGCGTCGGCGCCCAGGTCGCGGTGCAGGTCCACGAGGTCGGCGAGCAGGTCCTCGTGCGGGACCGGCACCGTGGCGTCGAGGAGTGTCTCCGTGCCGTCGGTCACCATGTACGCCATCGCCGGACCGAACTCGTCGGCAGGTGCCACACGGAAGCGCACCGACCCGACCTCGACCGGCGCGGGGAGGGCCTGGCCGCGCACGTGACCGATCTCGAGCAGGTCGCGGATCGCCTTCGCGCCGGCGGCGTCGAGGCCTGCCGAGGCGTCGAGCGAGTCGAGGTCCGCGAGCACGACGCACCCCTCGCTCGGCTCGTCGGCCCCCGGGTGCCAGGAGGCGTCGACCTCGAGCGCGAGGAAGCCGCCGCTGACCGAGAACGCGTCCCGGATGAGCGCCGCACGCTCGTCGGCCGACATCCCGCGCAGGGGGTGGCGGCGGGTGGAGCCGGCGGAGCCGCAGGAGCAGGACAGAGTGATCATGTCCACCAGGGTGCAGCCGACCACTGACACTCGGTGGTGGGCTCGCCGGGGAGGGCCGGATCGGTCAGGCCGGCGGGTCCCACCGCTGCACGGCTGCGGCCGCCCGGGCCGAGGCGGAGTCGGGCATCGCCCGCAGGAGCAGGTCCCGTGCCGCGGCGGCGGGCCCCCAGCCCAGCTTGGCCACGCGCCCGACCATCCGCGCCCGGCGCGCGATCGCCTGCGTCCGCGGACGCCGCAGCCGGTCGTACTCCCGCAGCGCCGCGCGCAGGTCGCCGTCGCACAGGACGGCGAGCGTCGCGGCGTCCTCGAGCGCCTGCCCGCCGCCCTGCCCCACGTCCGGCGTCATCGCGTGCGCGGCGTCCCCGAGCAGGGCCACCCGCCCCTGCACGAACGACGGCAGCCGCCGGTTGAGGTCGTGGATGTCGTGCCGCAGGACCGCGTCGGGGTCGGTGCCGGCGACGAGCGCAGGGATGGGGTCGTGCCAGTCGTCGAAGCGCCGACGGACCTCCGCGCCCTCGTCGGCGAACCGGGTGCCCGCGGGGGCGCTCGCGACGCCGAACCAGTACACGCGGCCGTCCCGGAGCGGCACGTACCCGAAGCGCTCGCCACGGCCCCACGTCTCGCCCGCGCCGCCGAGCAGGTCGACGGCACCCTCGGTGACCCCCCGCCACGCGGTGTAGCCGGCGTACCGGGGCGACGCTCCGCGGGCGAACGTCCCCCGGACCGCGCTGCGCAGACCGTCGGCGCCGACGACGAGGTCCCCGGCCGTGCGGCCGCCCGAGGAGTCGACGACGACCCCGCGCGCGTGCTCGACGCCGGTGACCGTCACGCCCGTGCGCACCGTGCCCGCGGGCAGCGCGCGCAGCAGCACGCGCTGCAGGTCCTGCCGGTGCACCACCGCGAGGTCCTGCGTGGAGCTCGCGGGGACCTCGACCAGCCACCGCCCCGACGGCTGCCGCTGGCCGGTCCGCAGGGTCGAGTCGTACGCCGCGGCGACCGCGCGGACCTCGTCGGCCAGGCCGAGAACTCCCAGCGCGGCGAGCCCGTTGGCGAACAGGGAGATCCCGGCGCCGGGCGCCGTCAGGTCGGGGCTGCGCTCCAGCACCGTGACGTCGTGCCCTCGGCGGTGAAGTCCCACCGCGACCGCGAGCCCACCGATCCCTGCGCCGACGACCGTGACCTGCATGAGCACAGGATGCCGGGTCGGAGGGCCGATGGGACACAGTCGCGGCCCCCGGTCCGTGGACCGGGGGCCGCGCTGAGGGGACTACGTGGCGTACGTCTCGAACTCGGCCACCCGAGGCGTCGACGACGACCCGGTGATCTCGAACGTGACCTTCTTCAGCGACGTCGTCGTGAAGCTGATGACACCCGCGCCGCTGCCGGTCTTCAGCACCGCGCCCGTGTCACCGTTGAGCACGCGCCAGGTGCCGATCCGGCCGGTGGCCCCGGACGCCTCACGGATGGTGATCGTCGACACCGACTTCGCTGATCCCCACTTGACGGAGATGCTCCCCGTCGAGCCGTTGGGCGACCAGTAGGTGCTCGTGGACCCGTCGATCACGTTGCCGTAGCTGGTCCCGCTCGCCTTGCTCGAGCCGTCCGCGCCCGCGCCGATGCTGAGGTTGGTGCCGGTGGGCGCCGTCGACGTCGGGGTGGGCGTCGGGACGGGGGTCGTGGTCGTCGGCGTCGGGGTCGGCGTCGTCGGGGTGGGGGTCGGCGTCGTGGGGGTGCACGAGCCGTTCGAGACCTTCAGGCCCGTGCCCGCCCCGGCGGTCGCCTTGACGATCGCCGGCACGCAGCTCGCGCCGTCCAGCGTGTACGAGTACGGGATGCCGACCGTCGTCGTGGACGTCGGGTTCGGGCCGGCCGGCTGGTTGTCGCCGCTGCGGGCGGACCATGTCACGTTGTCGAAGACGTTCCCGGCCACCTGCCACGTCCCGGCCTCGCTGGTGTAGAAGGTGCCGAGGACGTCCTTGGAGTCCTTGAAGTAGTTGTTCTCCACCTTCGCCTTGGCGCCGGCACGCGAGTTGATGCCCGACTCGTTGAGCTTCGAGTACGAGTTGTTGTAGATGTGCGCGATGCCTCCACGCAGCAGCGGGGTGCGCGAGTCCAGGTTCTCGTACAGGTTGTGGTGGAACGTCACGAAGCCGTTCGACCGGTCGCTCTCGCTCGAGCCGATGAGCCCGCCGCGGCCCGAGTTGCGCAGGATGCTGTAGGACAAGGTCACGTACTGGGTGTTGTCCTTCATGTCGAAGAGGCCGTCGTAGCCCTCCGACTCCCCGCCCGAGGCCTCCAGCGTGGCGTGGTCCACCCACACGTTGCGGACGCCGCTCTCCATGCCGATCGCGTCGCCGCCGTTGGACGTGGGCGAGCCCGACTTCTTCACGTTCTTGATGGTGACGTTCTGGATGATGATGTTGCTGGACTCGCGGATGTGGATGCCCAGCTGGTCGAAGACGGCGCCGCTGCCCACGCCGACGATCGTCACGTTGCTGATCTGCTTGAGCTCGATCACGCCGGCCGCGGTGCTGCAGCTGTCGCCGGACACCTTGGCCGTGTTGGCGTGGTTGATGGTGCCCTGCACCTGGATCGTGATCGGCGTGCTGCTGCTCGCGCGGTTGCACAGGGCCGTGTGGATCGCGGTGCCGGTGGTCGCGGTGACCGTCTGCCCGCCCGCACCTCCGGTGGTGCCGCTGTTGACGGACGCGAAGCCGGTCGCCGGGCCCGTCGCCGCCTGCGCAGCCGAGACCGTCAGGGCCGTCACGCCGATCGCGGTCGCCAGCGCCACCGTGGTCCCCGCTGCCAGGAGCCGGGGTGCGAGTGGTCGTCTCATCGTTGCCTCACTTCGTCGTGGGAGCTTCCCCGGGCTGCGAGAGACCGGTTTCACGACAGTAGGAGAGCGTTTTCCACGATCACAACCCCGCCTAAGCGTTTAGCCCAGGACGACCCCGCGGCTGGGTCGGGGCTACCGCCGCGCGCGCAGCGGGTGCCGGTGCGGCCGCAGCCGACGAGGGAGACCCGGGCCTGCCTTCTCGAGGTGCGACCGGCGCTGCTCGAGGCGGACCTCGAGCTGGTGCTCCTCGTGGCGGTACATGGCGATGGCAAGGTCCGGGTGCATGAAGGGTCTCCTCGTTGAGCACTCATGGCAGGTAGAGCGGCTTGTGGCCGGTTCCACTCTCCTCCTGCGCGAGCGCCGATCAGCGCGCCAGGACCGCGGATCACCCGGTCGTCCGCGCTGCCAGCGGGTGATCTCGCAGCCGTGGGGGTACAAGGTCCCAGAACGCGACGGCGCGGCCCTCCCTCGGGACCACGAAGGTTCCCGGGGGAGGGCCGACGACCCGCTCAGATCGCGACGATGTCGATCTGCGCGAACTCCTCGTCGCCGATGACGGACCGGATCCAGTCCTGCGCCGCCTGGGTGTCGACGCGGTAGCCGAAGTCGGTGCCGCGGCAGTACGAGTTCAGACCGAACGAGGTCACGGCCACGATCGTGTTCGACGTGTAGCCGCCGTAGAACACCGGGCCGCCGGAGTCACCCGAGCAGGTGCCGCCCTTGCCCTTGCCGTTCCCCGTGGTCTGGATGTTGAACCCACCGGTGTTGTTGCTGGTCAGGTTCGTCAGGCGAGCGGACGCCATCAGCCGCTCGCGGAACGACTCGACCGCGACCGGGCTGCTGTAGGACAACCCGTACCCGCTCGCCGTGAAGGTCACGTTCTTGGTGCCCTGCGCCGTCGCAAGGCTGTCGAGCGACCCGACCGCGGCCAGCGACCCGTACTCCGCCAGCTCGATCGGCTGGTCGAGGATCACCAACCCGACGTCCTTGGTGTCCGGGAAGCCGGCGAAGTCGTCGAAGCCCCAGTTGTAGGTCTCGTCGGACGTCGCGCAGACGACACCGAGGGTGTCACCGGCGCAGAACTCGGGGTAGCCCGTGATCGGGTCGAGCCCCGTCGCGGGGTCGTAGTTCACGCCCGCGTCCTGCTGGAAGTAGACGACCGCGGTCGCGACGTCCTCGGTGCAGTGGCCGGCCGTGAGGAACACGGTCGGGGTGAGCAGCGAACCCGAACAGCGGCCCGCGAACACACCGTCGGCGTCGAAGGTGGTGAGCAGGCCCACGTAGGGGTGCTCGACGTCCTTGACGTAGTTGCCTGTGATCGCGGCAGCGGGTGTCGCCGACGCGAGGAGCAGGCCGACCAGCGCGGTGAGCGCGAGGAGGGTCTTGCGCACGTTGCCTCCCATGGTGAGGGGCGGTCTGGGTGGCCGCCTCAGCGCAGGCTAGGCCGGGCGCGTCTCGGGGGCATCCCGGACGAATGGGACGCGCGAGACGGGACGTTCGGCCCTCTTGCGAGCAGGTCCTGGAGGCGTTCCCTGAAGCAAGGCGAAGGGCCGGTGACCGGCATGTTCCAGGTGCGCATCCACGGACGGGGCGGGCAGGGCGTGGTCACGGCCGCCGAGCTCCTCTCGGTGGCCGCGTTCCGCGCCGGCCGTCACGCGCAGGCGTTCCCCAGCTTCGGCTCCGAGCGCACCGGCGCCCCCGTCGTGTCCTTCTGCCGCATCGCGGACGAGCCGATCCGCTCGCACGACCCGGTCGCCGCGCCGGACGCGTTGATCATCCAGGACGTGTCGCTGCTGGGACGGGTCGACGTGCTCGCCGGGATGGTGCCAGACGGCTACGTGCTGCTCAACACCGTGCGGACGCCCGCCGAGCTCGGGCTCGGGTCGGCGGTGGCGGCCCTGCCACCCGGCCACGTCGTGACGGTGCCCGCGTCGGAGCTGGCGATGGAGCACGTCGGCCGGCCTGTGCCGAACGTCCCTCTGCTCGGCGCGTTCGCGGCGCTGACGGGGGTGATCACCCTCGACGGGGTCGTCGCCGCCCTCGAGGAGCGCTTCCCCGGACCGCTCGCCCGGTCCAACGCCGCGGCCGCCGAGGCCGCCTACCGGCTCGTCGTCGAGGAGGCCGCTCATGCTCCGGCAGGTTGAGGGCTCGAAGGCCGTCGCGGCCGCCGTCGCCGCGTGCCGGCCCCAGGTCATCTGCGCCTACCCGATCTCGCCGCAGACGCACATCGTCGAGGAGCTCAGCCGGCTGGTGAAGGCCGGCGAGCTGACGGGCTGCGAGTACGTGAACGTCGAGTCGGAGTTCGCCGCGATGTCCGGGGCGATCGGCGCCAGCGCCGTCGGAGCGCGGTCCTACACGGCGACCTCCAGCCAGGGCCTGCTGTACATGGTCGAGGCCGTGTACAACGCGTCCGGCATGGGGATGCCGATCGTGATGACGGTGGCCAACCGGGCCATCGGGGCGCCCATCAACATCTGGAACGACCACGGCGACTCCATGTCCCAGCGCGACTCCGGCTGGATCCAGCTGTACGCGTCGAGCAACCAGGAGGCCGCGGACCTGCACCCGCAGGCGTTCGCCATCGCCGAGGAGCTGTCCGTCCCGGTCATGGTGTGCATGGACGGGTTCGTCCTGACGCATGCCACGGAGGGGATCGACGTGCTCGACGCGGCGGGCGTCGACGCGTTCCTGCCGCCGTTCGAGCCCCGCCAGATCCTCGATCCAGACGAGCCGGTGTCGATCGGGTCGATGGTCGGCCCGGACGCGTTCACCGAGGTGCGCTACCTCGCGCACCTGCGCCAGCTCGAGGCGCTCGAGGTCATCCCCCGTGTCGCCGCCGACTTCGCGGCTCGGTTCGGCAGGGACTCGGGCGGTCTGCTGCGGCCTTACCGGACCCAGGGCGCCGAGACCGTCGTCGTCGCGCTCGGATCGGTGTTCGGGACCCTCCAGGACGTGGTCGACGCCGAGCGCGACGAGGGAGTCAGCGTCGGGCTGCTCGGGGTCACGTCGTTCCGGCCGTTCCCGTACGCGGCGCTGGCGGACGCGCTGGCGGGGGTGCGGCGCGTCGTCGTGATCGAGCGGGCGCTCGCCGTCGGTGCGGGCGGGATCGTCTCCGGCGACGTCCGTCTCGCACTCGCCGGGACCGGGATCGGCCAGCGCACGGTGATCGCGGGGCTGGGCGGCCGGCCCGTCACGACGACGTCGCTGCGCGAGCTGCTCGGCCGCGCGGTCCGCGACGAGCTCCCCGAGCTCACGTTCCTCGACCTCGACACCGCGGTCGTCGACCGCGAGCTCGCCCGGCTCCACCCGAGCCTGAGGGAGGTGCGGTCATGAGCGCCACGCCGGTGAAGTTCTACCAGGTCGGCAGCTTCGCGGTCGGCAACCGGCTGCTCGACCCGGAGCTGCGCAGCGCGCAGTCCGAGCAGGGCCGCGCCAACTCGCTGACCTCCGGTCACCGCGCCTGCCAGGGCTGCGGCGAGGCGCTCGGCGCCCGGTACGTGCTCGACGCGGCCATGCGCGCGTCGGGCGGCCGGATGGTCACCGTCAACGCGACGGGGTGCCTCGAGGTCTTCTCGACGCCGTTCCCGGAGACGTCCTGGCGCGTGGCGTGGCTGCACTCCCTGTTCGGCAACGCACCCGCGGTCGCCACCGGCGTCGCGGCCGGGCTGCGTGCCACCGGCAAGCCGGACGTGCGCGTCGTCGCGCAGGGCGGTGACGGGGCGACGGTGGACATCGGCTTCGCGTGCCTGTCAGGGATGTTCGAGCGCAACGACGACGTGCTCGCCGTCTGCTACGACAACGGTGGCTACATGAACACCGGCGTGCAGCGCTCGGGCGCGACGCCTCCCGCCGCTCGCACCATGACCACGCAGGCCGTCGGCGAGCACCCCGGCAACGTCTTCGGCCAGGGCAAGGACGTGCCGCGCATCGCGATGGCCCACGAGATCCCGTACGTCGCGACGGCCACCGTCGCGGACCTGCGCGACCTCGAGGCGAAGGTGGAGAAGGCCATGGGGATGCACGGCGCCCGCTACCTGCACGTGCTGGTCCCGTGCCCGCTCGGCTGGGCGTCGGCGGCCAAGGACACCGTGCGGATCGCGCGCCTGGCCACCGAGAGCGGCTACTTCCCGGTCTTCGAGGCCGAGCGCGGCGAGGTCACGTCGGTGCGCCCGATCCGGCACCGCGTCCCCGTCGAGGAGTACCTCGCGCTGCAGGGCCGCTACGCGCACCTGTTCTCGCCGGTCCGGCGCGACGACGTGATCGACCGCCTGCAGGCCATCGCGGACCGGAACATCGCCCGGTACGGGTTGCTGGAGGAGGTGCACTGATGACCAAGCCGTTCGCCATCACGCTCGACGTCGGCTCCAGCCTGGCCAACCACACGGGTGCCTGGCGCCAGGAGCGACCGGTCTACGTGGACCTCACGCCGCCATGCGCGCACGCGTGCCCCGCCATGGAGGACCCCCAGAAGTGGCTGTACGCCGCCGAGGACGGCTCGTACGAGCAGGCCTGGCGCACGCTCGTGGAGTCCAACCCGTTCCCCGCGATCATGGGACGCGTCTGCTACCACCCGTGCGAGACGGCCTGCAACCGCACCTTCCTCGACGAGGCGGTGGGCATCAACGCCGTCGAACGGTTCCTCGGCGACCACGCCATCGAGCAGGGGTGGACGCTTCCCGCACCTGCGACGACGACCGGGTATCACGTGCTCGTCGTCGGCGCCGGCCCCACGGGCCTGTCGGCGGCGTACCAGCTGCGCCGGCTGGGCCACGACGTCACCGTCCGCGACTCCTCGCCGAAGCCCGGCGGGATGATGCGCTACGGCATCCCCGCGTACCGGCTGCCGCGCAACGTCCTCGACGCGGAGGTCGCCCGCATCATCGACCTGGGCATCACGCTCGAGCTGGGCCGGCGGGTGGACGACGTGCTGGCCGCCATGGCGGAGGGGTTCGACGCCGTGTTCCTCGCGGTCGGCGCGCAGCTCGGCAAGCGCGCGTACGTGCCGGCCGGCGAGGCCGCGCGGATCGTCGACGCCGTCTCGATGCTGCACGACGTCGCGCAGGGCGAGCCGCCCCTGCTCGGCCGTCGGGTGGTGGTCTACGGCGGCGGGAACACCGCGGTCGACGCCGCGCGGACCGCGAAGCGCCTCGGTGCGACCGACGCGGTCATCGTCTACCGCCGCACCCGCGACCGGATGCCCGCGCACGACTCGGAGATGGCGGAGGCGCTGGAGGAGGGCGTCGTCGTGAAGTGGTTGTCCACGGTCGCGCACGCGGACGCCGGGCACCTGCGCGTCGAGCGGATGGAGCTCGACGAGAGCGGCTTCCCGCAACCGACCGGTGAGTTCGAGGACCTCGAGGCCGACTCCCTCGTCCTCGCGCTCGGCCAGGAGAGCGACCTGACGCTCGTCGACGACGTGCCGGACGTCGCGCTCAGCGACGGGTCGGTCCAGGTGGACTCGTCCTTCATGACCGGCCACCCCGGCATCTTCGCCGGCGGCGACGTGGTGCCCGCCCAGCGGACGGTGACCGTCGGCGTCGGGCACGGGGCGCGCGCGGCCCGCGCGATCGACGCGTGGCTGCGCCAGAGCCCCGTGGCGGAGCCGACCGAGGCACCGATCGCCGAGTACGCGTCGCTCAACACCTGGTACTACGCCGACGCCCCGCACGCGGTCCGACCACGCCTCGAGGCCGCCCGACGCACCTCCGGGTTCGAGGAGGTCGTCCAGGGGCTCGACGCCGAGACGGCCGCCTACGAGGCCCGCCGCTGCATGTCCTGCGGCAACTGCTTCGAGTGCGACAACTGCTACGGCGTCTGCCCTGACAACGCGGTGATCAAGCTCGGCCCCGGCATGCGGTTCGAGATCGACTACGACTACTGCAAGGGCTGCGGGATCTGCGTCGCCGAGTGCCCGTCCGGCTCGATCCTCATGGTCCCCGAGCCGCGGTAGGCGAGCGCCGGAGCGTCAGCCCAGCGGGGCCTTGGTGACGCAGTCGATCTTCGTGTAGCGCTGGCCCTTCTTGTCGACGGAGGTGCCGCCCGACCCGTACGCGCGGCACCCGGTGTAGTTGTCGACCGCCGGCGCCGCTGGAGCTGCCGGCGCGGGAGCGGCAGGAGCAGCAGGTGCGGGAGCCGGGGCGGCAGGCGTCCGCTTGCGCGCGGCAGCCTTCGCGGCGCGCGCCGCCTCGGCCTGAGCCGCCGCCGCCACGCGCTCGGCCTCGGCCTGCGCGGCCGCCGCCTGCTCCGCGGCGATCCGGGCAACCTCCGACGCCCGCCCGGTCACCGTCTCGCCGGCTCGCACGTCCAGGGAGGTCTGCACCGCGGCTACCCGGGTGCTCAGCGTCCGGACCCGACCGGCGTTCAGACCGAGAAGGTGACGGTCGCGCAGGTCGGTGGCCAGCACGGCGGTCACGGCCGCGGCGGCAGTGGTCGCCGCGGCGAGCTGACCGGCGTACGCGTCGAACGACTCGACCCCCGCGCCCGCGGCCGGCGGCTGGGCAAGGAGGGTCGCTGCGGACTGCTCGACGGCTGCGACCTGAGCGGGCACGGTGCACGGCGTCGACTCGTCATAGAGGCCGCGCGCCGCCGTCCGGGCCTCCTTCTGCGCCGCGAGCACGCGCCCGTAGAACGCGTCGTTCCCTCCGATGACGAGGGCGTCCGCGAGTCCTGCGCGAGCGATCTCGGCATTCACCAGTGCGCTGCCGACGTACACAGCCGCCAGCTCCCGGCCGTACCGGTCGTGCTTAATCCTGTCGTGCTCCAGCTGCACGGACGTCCCCGCCGGGAGCCGGTCGTGCAGGAAGGCGGACGCCTCGGGACCCAGGCACTCGACCCCGCTCCGGGGATCGACCGTCTCGGGGGTGTCGATGTTGAGCAGGCGGACGCGGTACACACCGTCGGCGTCCCTCACGACGATGGTGTCGCCGTCCACCACACGGACGACGCGGACCGTACGGTCGACCGTCTCGCCGCCGCGTGAGCGCTCGGAGGCCGTCGCGGGTACGGCTCCGGCGAGAACCAGCGCACAGGACAGGACGAGGGCAGCAAGGAACTTCACGACGAGCACTCCTACGACGGTGACCACACACCGGGCAGGAGTGGGACGACACGGACATCTGGCTGGACGCGGAACGAGCCGGGAACCCTGAGGTTCCCGGCTCGTTCGGCCCCGGGAGATCCCGGGGGATGTGTGCGCGAGGGGGGATTTGAACCCCCACGCCCTTTCGGACACTGGCACCTGAAGCCAGCGCGTCTGCCGTTCCGCCACTCGCGCGCGCCGCAGAACATTAGCACGATCACGGGGGTCGCCAGACCAGCCCGGGAGGCTCCCGGGGGCTCGCCGCGCGCACATCACCCGGCATCCGGCCCCGTACCGGTGGGTCACGGATACGATCAAGGCGGATTGCGGGTGCTGTACCTGCACGCAGAGGCGCACGAGGGACGGGGGAGGTGGCAATGGGCATCCTCGACAGGTTCGAGAACGGCGTCGAGCGCGTCGTCAACAACGCCATCGCCAAGGCCTTCAAGAGCGAGCTCAAGCCGCTCGACCTCTCCAGCGCGCTGCGTCGCGAGGTGGACGACCGGGCCGCCGTCGTGGGTCGTGACCGGACGGTCGTGCCCAACGAGTTCACGATCGAGCTCGCGACTGCCGACTACGACCAGGTGGAGTCGTGGGGTGCGGAGGCGTTGGCGGACGAGTTCGCCAACAACGTCACCGACTACGCCGCGAGCCAGCGGTACGCGTTCGTCGGCCCGGTGACCGTGTCGTTCAGCGAGGACAGCGAGCTCGAGGCCGCGCGGTTCCGTGTGCACAGCGCGACGGTGCGCGGTGCGGTCGCCCCGGCCTCGGCGACGTCGGCGCCGAGCGCGCGCCACCCGCTGGTGGACATCGACGGGCAGCGCTACATCCTCACCGGGCCGGTCACCGTCATCGGGCGCGGCTCCGAGGCGGACATCATCGTCGACGACCCGGGCGTCTCCCGTCGCCACCTCGAGATCCGGGTGACGTCCGACGGGGTGGTCGCGACGGACATGGGCTCCACCAACGGACTGTTCGTCGAGGGCCACCAGGTTCCGGCCGCGACGCTGCTGGACGGCAACACACTGACCATCGGCCGCACCCGGATCCTGTTCTGGACCGGCGGCGAGCCGGACCCGGACGAGTGACGCCGGCGCATGAGTGAACTGACGATCACCCTGCTGCGGCTGGGTTACCTGGCCCTGCTCTGGGTGCTCGTGCTCTTCGCCATCGGGGTGCTGCGCCGCGACCTGTACGGCACGCGCATCACCGACCGTCGTCGGCGCAAGGCTCCCGTCGCGGCAGCCGGTGCGGCCGCCGTCGCCACCGAGCCGGCCAGGCCGGAGACCGCGCCGACGCGCACCCCCCGCTCGACCCGCAGCGGCGCCGGCCCGTCGCGGCTGGTGGTCACCGAGGGTCCGCTGCGCGGCACGATCGTCCCGCTGGGGACGTCGGCGGTGCTCATCGGCCGGGCGCCCAGCTGCACGCTCGTCCTGGACGACGACTACTCGTCGTCGCGGCACGCACGGATCTTCCCGCAGGGTGGCCAGTGGTTCGTCGAGGACCTCGGATCGACGAACGGGACATTCGTGGCGGACCAGCGCGTCGAGGCTCCGACCCCCGTCCCGACGGGTACACCCGTGCGCGTGGGCCAGAGCGTTCTCGAGCTGCAGAGGTAACCCGGTGACCGTCGCACTCAGGTATGCGGCGCGGTCCGACGTCGGACTCGTGCGCTCCAACAACCAGGACTCGGCCTACGCCGGTCCGCACCTGCTCATGGTCGCCGACGGCATGGGGGGGCACGCCGGGGGCGACGTCGCCTCGTCGGTGGCCGTCGCCGCGTTCGCGCCGCTCGACGGGGAGTCGCACGGTCCCGACGACGCCCTGGACGAGCTGGAGACGGCGCTGGCCAACGCCCGCGACGAGATCATCGCCCGCAGCGACGCCGACCCGGACCTCGGCGGCATGGGGACGACCGTGCTGGCCATCCTGCGCGCCGGCAACAAGCTCGCGATGGTGCACCTCGGCGACTCGCGCGGCTACCTCATGCGCGACGGCGTCCTCACGCAGGTCACCACCGACCACACGTTCGTGCAGCACCTCGTGGACATCGGCCGGATCACGCCGGAGGAGGCCGAGCACCACCCGCAGCGCTCCGTCGTCATGCGCGTGCTGGGCGACTTCGACCCCGAGGTCACGCCCGACCTGTCCGTCCGCGAGGCCCGCCCGGGCGACCGCTGGCTCCTGTGCTCCGACGGCCTGTCCGGCTTCGTGAGCGCGGAGACCATCGAGGAGACGATGGCCACGATCGACGACGTCGACGCGTGCGCGGACCGGCTGGTCCAGCTGGCGCTGCGCGCGGGCGGCGGCGACAACATCACCGTGGTCCTGGCGGACGTCATCGAGCTGGACGCCGTCGCGGACGGTGCGGGTCCGACGACGAACGCCACGGTGGTGGGCGCGGCCGCGCTGAGCCGCAACGCGCCGACGGCCGCCGCCGACGGTCCGGCCGCCCGCGCAGCCGGCCTCACGCGGGCTGCGCCGGTGGAGGAGGACTCCCAGGAGAAGGCAGCCGAGCCGCCCACGGCGGACGAGGACGACGACGACGAGCAGCCGACGCCCCCGCGGCGCTGGCGCTCGGTCGTCGCGTGGGTGGTCGTCGCCGTGGTCGTCCTCGGGGGTGCCGCGATCGCCTACGGCTGGACGCAGACGCAGTACTACGTGGGCGTCGACGGCCAGGAGGTCGTGATCTTCCGCGGGATCCCGCAGGACCTCGGGCCCGTCCCGCTGTCCTCCGTGGTGGAGCGGACCGGTACCTCGCTGGAGGACCTCGCGTCCGGGTACCTGCGCGCCCGCGTCGAGCAGACCATCCACGCCGAGTCCCTCGACGACGCGCGCGACCTCGTCGCCATGCTCGAGGAGGACACGGCGCCGCCGAGGCCGTCGCCGTCCTCGTCCCCGTCCCCGTCCGTCTCCGTCACCACGACGGCCGCACCGTGAGCCGCGCGTGATGGCTACGGTCCAGCCGCACCGAGTGCGGGCCGGCCGGGGTGTCGAGCTCGGCCTCCTGCTGCTCGCGCTCGCCATCGGCGTCGCCTCGTACGCGCTCGTCGGCATCGGCACCACCGACAAGGTCCCGCCGGACGTCATCGGCTACGGGGTCGGCATGGCCGCGCTGGCGATCGGCATCCACCTGGTCCTCCGGTGGCGCGCGCCGTTCGCGGACCCGGTGATCCTGCCGATCACGGTGGCGCTCAACGGCATCGGGCTCGCGATGATCTACCGGATCGACTTCGCGTACACCGCGCGGGGCCGCGAGGACACATTCGCGCAGCGCCAGCTGGTGTGGACGGCCATCTCCGTGGTGCTCGCCGCCGCGGTGATCATCCTGCTGCGCGACCACCGGACCCTGCGGCGGTACACGTACACCGCGATGCTCGCCGGTCTCGTGCTCGTCATGCTGCCTCTGATCCCCGGCCTGGGCGTGCTGATCAACGGTGCCCGCATCTGGGTGCGCGTCGGAGGGGTCGGCTTCCAGCCGGCGGAGTTCGCCAAGATCGCGTTCGCCATCTTCTTCGCGGGGTACCTGGTCACCCATCGCGACACGTTGGCGCTCGCCGGGCCCAAGGTGCTGGGCCTGCAGCTGCCGCGACCGCGGGACCTCGGACCGATCCTCATCGTCTGGGGCGCGTCCGTCGCCGTCCTCGTGCTCGAGCGTGACCTCGGCACCTCGCTCCTGTTCTTCGGCCTGTTCGTCGCGATGCTCTACCTCGCCACGGAACGGCTCAGCTGGGTGGTCATCGGCCTCCTGCTGTTCGTCGTCGGGGCCGTCCTGGCCGCGAGCGCGTTCTCGCACGTCGGTGCGCGGTTCGACGCCTGGCTGCACGCGTTCGACCCCGCGGTGTTCGACCAGAGCCCGGGCGGGTCCGGGCAGCTGGTGCGCGGCCTGTTCGGCATGGCCAGCGGCGGGCTGTTCGGCACCGGGTGGGGCCAGGGGCGCCCCGACCTCGTGCCGTTCGCGGAGTCCGACTTCATCGTCGCGTCGCTCGGCGAGGAGCTCGGGCTCACCGGGCTGCTGGCCGTCCTGCTCTTCTACGCGATCCTCGCCGAGCGCGGCATGCGCACCGCGATCGGGGTGCGGGACGGGTTCGGCAAGCTGCTCGCGGGGGGTCTCGCGTTCATCGTCGCGCTGCAGACGTTCGTCGTGGTCGGCGGCGTCACGCGGATCATCCCGCTGACCGGCCTGACCACCCCGTTCATCGCCTACGGCGGCTCGTCCCTGGTGGCCAACTGGGTGATCGTCGCCCTGCTGCTGCGGATCTCCGACGAGGCCCGGCGGCCGGCGCCGTCCATGAAGCCGTCGCTCACGCCGGTCGCGGGTACTCCGGTCGTCGGCGGCAGCAATGAGGATGATCAGCCGACCGAGATCATGCGGGGGGTGCGGTGAACACTCCCCTGCGCCGCCTCGCGACGGTCGTCCTCGTCATGTTCGTCGCGCTCATGGCCAGCGCCACCTGGGTGCAGTACTTCCAGGCCGAGCGGCTCAACAACGACAGCCGCAACGTCCGCACGCTCTACCGCGAGTTCGGCAACGCGCGCGGACCGATCGTGGTGGCCGGCGAGGCGATCGCGCTGTCCGCGCCCGTGGAGGACTCCTACGGGTACCAGCGCTCGTACACCAACGGTGAGCTGTACTCCGCCGCGACCGGCTTCTACTCCGTGGTGAACGGCCGCACCCAGCTCGAGCGCGCCGCCAACGACGAGCTGACCGGCCGGGGGGACCGCCTGTTCTTCTCGCGCATCCGTGACCTGCTCACCGGCAGCCAGCCCGAGGGTGCGGCCGTCGAGACGACCCTCAACCCCGCTGCGCAGCAGGCCGCGTTCGAGGGGCTGGCCGGCCAGCAGGGAGCCGTCGTCGCGCTCGAGCCGTCGACCGGCAAGATCCTCGCGCTGGTCTCGACCCCCGGCTTCGACCCGAACGTGCTCGCCTCGCACGACATCACGGCCGCGAGCGCCGCGTACCAGGCGCTGGACGCCGCCGACGGCAACCCGCTGCGCAGCAACGCGACGCAGGAGCGGTACCCGCCCGGCTCCACGTTCAAGCTGGTCACCGCGGCTGCCGCGCTCGAGAGCGGCGCCTTCACGCCGGGGAGCGTGCTGCCCGCACCCCAGCAGCTCACGCTGCCCCAGACCACCGCGACCATCGGCAACTTCGGCGGCGGCGGCTGCGGTGCGGACCCGATCACGCTGGCGGACGCCCTGCGCGTCTCCTGCAACACCGCGTTCGGCCAGCTCGGCCTCGACGTGGGCTCCGACGCGCTGCTCACGCAGGCGGAGCGGTTCGGGTTCAACGACCCCGACCTCACCATCCCCATGCTGGTGGCCGAGAGCGTGTTCCCCGCGGACATGGATCTGCCGGTCACGGCGCAGTCGGCCATCGGGCAGCGGGACGTGCAGGCGACGCCGATGCAGATGGCGATGGTCTCCGCGGCGATCGCCAACGGCGGCCGCCTGATGACGCCGTACCTCGTGCAGACGGTCCGGTCCGCCGACCTGCACCTGGTCGACGAGACAGAGCCCACCCTGTACTCCACCGCGGTCTCGCCCGGCACGGCCGCGTCGCTGCGGGACATGATGGTCGGCGTCGTCGACAGCGGGTCGGGCGCCGCCGCGCAGATCCCGGGCGTGCAGGTGGCCGGCAAGACGGGGACCGCGCAGACCGCCGACGGGCAGGCGCCGCACGCCTGGTTCACGGCGTTCGCGCCGGCCGACGCGCCGCGCGTCGCGGTCGCGGTGATCGTCGAGCACGGCGGCAGCGCCGGCAACGAGGCCACCGGCGGACGGATCGCGGCACCCATCGCGAAGGCCGTCATCGAGGCGGTGCTGGCCTCGTGAAGACAGCAGCGGGAGTCCTGCTCGGCGAGCGGTACCGGCTGGTCCGGCAGATCGCCGTCGGTGGCATGGGTGAGGTGTGGGAGGGGTACGACGACGCCCTCGCCCGCCCGGTCGCCGTCAAGGTGCTGCGCTCGGAGTTCGCCGGCGACCGCGGGTTCCTGGAGCGGTTCCGCACCGAGGCGCGCAACTCGGCGTCCCTGTCGCACCCGAACATCGCGCAGCTGTTCGACTACGGCGAGCAGGAGGGCTCTGGGTTCCTCGTCATGGAGCTCGTCGTCGGCGAGCCGCTGTCCGACCTGCTCGAGCGCGAGCCCGTGCTGCCCACCCGTCGCCTGCTGCCGATCCTCGCGCAGACCTCCCGCGCGCTGCACGCCGCGCACCTCGCCGGGGTCGTGCACCGGGACGTCAAGCCCGGCAACATCCTGCTGGGCCGTGGCGGCCGCGTGAAGATCACCGACTTCGGGGTCTCGCTGGCGCGCAACCAGGTGAACATGACCGCGACCGGCATGGTCATGGGGACCGCGCAGTACCTCTCGCCGGAGCAGGCCGTCGGCAAGCCCGCGACGCCGCTGTCCGACCTGTACTCGCTGGGGATCATCGCGTACGAGGCGCTCGTCGGGCACCGGCCCTTCACCGGGCCGACGGCGGTCGACATCGCCGTGGCGCACGTGAACAACCCGGTCCCGCCGCTGCCCTCCGGCGTCGACAAGCAGCTCGCCGCGCTGGTCATCCGGCTGCTGTCCAAGGAGCCCAGCGCGCGGCCCGCCTCGGGTGAGGAGCTCGCGCAGCTGCTGGACAAGATGGTGCCGCGCACGCCGCCGTCGGGCATCCCCGTGCTGGTCAGCAAGCACCAGCGCACCCCGGACACGTTCGCGACCGCCGTGGCGTCGGGGGGCACCCCTGCGGAGGCACCCCCGCCCTCCTACCCGCCGCGCCGGACCCGCCGGGCCGACGAGCCCATCGGACGGGCTGCCGCCCGGCGCGCGTCGACGACCACCGGGGTGCGCCTGGGCCGGACGGGTCGGCTGTCCTGGCCCCTGCTCGCGCTGGTCCTGCTGCTCATCGGCCTCCTCGGGGCTGCGCTCGCGACACGGTTCACCAACGCGGACGGGCCTCCTGGCGACCAGACCAAGCCGTCGGCATCGGTCGACCATTACCCTCGTGGCGACGCCCTCGATGGGATGATCACGGAGAACGGGTCCGGCGCGCACGCAGCGGGCCCGGCATCGACGGAAGCAAAGGACGCCTAGTGGTGGACGACGGATCCCGCATCCTCGCCGGACGGTACGAGGTCGGCGAGCTCATCGGCCGAGGTGGCATGGCCGAGGTGCACATCGGGCACGACACCCGGCTCGGTCGCACCGTGGCCATCAAGATCCTGCGCTCCGACCTGGCACGCGACCCCTCGTTCCAGAACCGGTTCCGCCGCGAGGCCCAGTCCGCGGCCGCGCTGAACCACCCCGCCATCGTGTCGGTCTACGACACCGGCGAGGACGTGTTCACCGAGCCCACCGGCGTCGTGGCGCACGTGCCGTTCATCGTCATGGAGTACGTCGAGGGGCACACGGTCCGCGACATCCTGCGTGACGGCCACGCGGTGCCCATCGAGGAGGCCGTGGAGATCACGGCCGGCGTGCTGTCCGCGCTGGAGTACTCGCACCACGCCGGCATCGTGCACCGGGACATCAAGCCCGCGAACGTGATGCTCACCCCCACGGGCGCGGTCAAGGTGATGGACTTCGGCATCGCGCGCGCCATGGCCGACTCCGCCGCGACGATGACCCAGACGCAGGCCGTCATCGGCACCGCGCAGTACCTGTCGCCCGAGCAGGCGCGCGGCGAGACCGTCGACGCCCGCTCCGACCTGTACTCCACCGGCTGCCTGCTGTTCGAGCTGCTCACCGGCCGCCCGCCGTTCATCGGCGACTCCCCGGTCGCCGTGGCCTACCAGCACGTGCGCGAGGCCGCACCGGTGCCCTCGACGTTCGCGTCGGACGTGCCGGACACGCTGGACCGCATCACGCTCAAGGCGCTGGCCAAGGAGCGCGACGCCCGCTACTCGAGCGCCGCCGAGTTCCGCTCCGACCTCGAGGCCGCCGTCCGCGGCGGTGCCGTGGGCGCGCCGGCCGTCGGGGCGCTCGCCGCCGCGGCACTGATCGCGACCCCCGCCACGGAGGCCACGCAGGTCATGGCCCCGCCCGTCGCCACGACACAGGCCATGCCGCCGGCCACCTCGCCGTGGGCGTCCACCGGTGCCGCGGTCGCTACGGCCGGCCCGCCCGAGGAGGACGAGGGGAACAAGCGACCGTGGCTGCTCCCGCTGCTCATCGGGATCGCCGTCCTGGCCGTCGCCGGCATCGTCGCGCTGCTCATCGCCAACGCGAACAAGAGCAACGCCCCGGAGCCGATCACCGTGCCGTCCGTGGTCGGGATGACCGCGGCAGCGGCCGAGGAGGCGATCACGGACGCCAACCTGATCTTCGTCCGGGCGGAGGAAGCCTCCGACACCGTCGAGGCCGAGCACGCGATCAGGACGAATCCTGAGGAAGGCGCCGAGGTCACGGCCGAGGACGCGATCACCGTCTTCATCTCCACCGGGCCTGCCAGCCTCGCCGTCCCCGACGTGTCGGGCCGCACCGAGCAGGAGGCGACCGACATCCTCACGGGTCTCGGCCTCGTCGTGTCCGCCAACCGGCAGGACGACGACAACCCCGCGTTCCCGCAGGGCCAGGTCACCAAGACCGACCCCGCGTCGGGCACGTCGGTGAGCGCCGGGTCCACCGTCACGCTCTTCGTGTCCACCGGCAACGTCCTGGTACCCGACGTGACGGGCAAGACGAAGGCCGAGGCGACGCAGATCCTCAACGACGCCAAGCTGCAGGTGAACACGTCGCCGGTCGAGTCCGCCACGCAGGCGCCCGACACCGTCGTCTCGCAGGACGTCCCGCCCAACACACCGGTCAAGCAGGGCCGGGTCATCAACCTGCAGATCGCCACGGCGCCCACCACGGCGACGATCCCGAACGACCTCGTCGGAAAGACGTACGAGCAGGTCGTGGCGCAGCTGCAGGGGCTCGGGCTGTCGAGCTTCAACCGCATCGACGAGCAGTCCGAGTCGCCCGCAGGCACGGTGATCCGGACCGATCCCACCGCCGGCGACGAGGTCCCGCTGGACCAGCAGATCGACATCCACGTGGCGTCGGGACCCGGCAACGACCCGGCCCCTTCGAACTCGCCTCCGAAGCCATAGGTACGACGAAGGGGCCGTCCCGGTCGGGACGGCCCCTTCGTCGTACGGTCAGAGGCGGACGAGCGGGTGCAGCCCCTCGGAGCGCGCCACAGCCTGGTCGTCGCCGCAGATCTCGAGCCAGTTGGCCAGCAGCCGGTGGCCACCCTCGGTGAGCACGGACTCGGGGTGGAACTGCACCCCGTGCAGCGGGAGGGTCACGTGCTGGAGACCCATGATGATGCCGTGCGCGGTGGCGGTCACCTCGAGCTCGTCCGACACCGTGTCGTTCACCACCGCGAGCGAGTGGTAGCGCGTGGCGGTGAACGGGTCGGGCAGCCCGGCCAGCACGCCCTCGCCCTTGTGCTCCACCTGGCTGGTCTTGCCGTGCATCAGCTCGGGGGCGTGCGTGACGGTCCCGCCGTACACCTCACCGAGCGCCTGGTGGCCGAGGCAGACGCCCAGCATCGGCAGACCGGCGTCGGCGCAGTCGCGGATCACCTGCATGCTCTGGCCCGCGTCGGCGGGCGTGCCGGGACCGGGGCTCACCAGGACGCCGTCGAAGCCGGTCCGCTCGGCCACGGGCGGCACCGCGTCGTTGCGCACGACGACGGTCTCGGCGCCCAGCTGGTTGAGGTAGCCGACGATCGTGTAGACGAACGAGTCGTAGTTGTCGATCACGAGGATCCGCGTCACGTCACTCACCCACAGTCGTCTCGTTGAAGGGCATGAACGGCGCGACGGCCGGGAAGACCCACAGGAAGCAGGCGGTCAGGACCGCGAGTGCGGCGACCGTGAGGATCAGCACGCGCACCGCGGCGGGTCCGGGCAGCCGGTGCCACAACCATCCGTACATCAGCGCCCTCCGTCCCGCTCGCAGGTGACCATCATGCGCCACCGACCAGCTCGGCCGGGATCCCGTCCGACGTCGGCGCCCAGTAGTCGAGCACCCCGTGGACGATGAACCGCTCCCGCGCCGAGAACATCGGGTGGCAGGTGGTGAGCGTGATCATGCGCTCGGTGGGGGTCGCACCGGGGTCGCCGGGGACGGGGGCGATCACCGAGACCTCGGACGGCATGACGATCTGCGTCGACGTGACCCGGTAGACGTACCAGATGTTGTCGGTGGTCCGGATGACCAGCGGGTCGCCCACCTGGAGCTCCTCGACCCGGTTGAACGGCTTGGCGTAGGTGGTCCGGTGCCCGGCCACCGCGAAGTTCCCGAGCCCGCCGGGCATCGCGGTGCCCTCGTAGTGCCCGGCGCCGAGCACGTCGAGCACCGTGGCGCGGTCGGTCCCCTGGCTGATCGGGCGCTCGGGCTCGCCCACCCAGCGCGGCACCTGGATGGTCGCGAAGGTCGTCGCGTGCGGCGGCTCGGCCATCACCGGCGGCTCGTCGCGCCGCGGCGGGGCGATGATCGGTCCCGCGGGTGCCCCGGCGCTCGGCGTCGCCGTCGGGACCGGCTCGAAGGGGAGCTCGCGCACGATCTCGGCCTGCGCGCGGTTGCCGACGACGTCGGTCCACCACAGCTGCCACACGAGGAACGCGAAGAGCAGGACGCCGAGCGTGATGAGGACCTCGCCGATGACCCCGACGACCCCGTAGACCGTGTGCCGGACGCGTCCGGCCGCGGCCCTCTTCTGCCGCTCCCGCCGGGTGTCGGGCGACGGCTCCACCGTCGTGCCGCTCACCCGTCAGCTCCCGGGGCCGACGAGCTGGGGGACGCGCGGTCCTCGGCCTCCGCCTCGGCGGCCTCGAGCCCGGGCAGGATCTCGACGCCGTCGGGGACGGTCGCGGACCTCAGCTCTGTCGCACCCGAGTAGGCCCCGAGCGCGAGCGGCTCCTCCGCGTCGGTCACCGACCAGCCGAGCCCCACGTCGGCGGCGTCGCGCAGGTACGACTGCACGGCCGGCGAGGCGAGGAGCGCGCGGCGCAGCTCCGTCGGGTCGCCGATCGCGCGCACCACGTACGGCGGGGAGTACAGCCGGCCGTGCAGCTTGAGCACGTTCCCGACGCACTGGAACGCGCTCGTGGAGATCACCCGCTGGTCCATGAGCTCCATGGCCTCGGCGCCCCCGGCCCACAGCGCGTTCATCACGGCCTGCAGGTCCTGCTGGTGCACCACCAGCACGTCGGGGCTCACCTCGTCGCGCCGCGGCGAGTCGGTCGGCGCGTCCTCGAGCTGCACCGTGACTCCCGGGCCGACGACGGGGACCAGACCACCCTCGACCACGTACCCGGTGCCGGGGGTCCCCGGAGGGCTCCCGCCGGCGGCGTTCTCGCTGGTCGTGAGGTCGTCGACATCGGCCCGGAGGGCGTCGACCTCGGTGGCGAGCCGCGCGACGCGGTCCGTCTCCACCTGGACCAGCTCCCGCAGGTCCTGCGGGTGGCGGTCGCCGGAGGCGCGGGCGAACTTCGCGTTGGCCGCGAACAGGGCCCCGGACAGGGCGAGCACCAGAGCGACCGACAGCGTCCCGCGCGCGAGGACGCGGCGCGCGCGGTGCGGGTGGTCGGTCACGGACGGCTCCTCGGACGGGCACGGTTCGGGTGGGCACTACGCTAGGTCACGATGCGACGGGTCCGTGACGACGCGGCCTCGGTGCATCATCGACGAACCCTTCTCGACCACGCCGTTCCCCGCCGTGGTCTCCCGCGGCCCCGGGGCCGCACCGCTGCAGGACAGGAGCACCGGACGTGCCTGAGTCGAAGTCGCGCAAGAAGGCGACGTACACACCGCCGCCCGCCGAGTCGACGGGACCCAAGGTCAACGCGCCCTGGTTCCTCCCCGTGATGCTCGGGCTGATGATCCTCGGACTGATCTGGATCGTGGTCACGTACCTCACCCAGTCGCAGTACCCGATCCCCGGCATCAACCAGTGGAACCTCGCCATCGGGTTCGTCCTGATCATCGCCGGCTTCGGCATGACGACGCGCTGGCGCTGACGCTCCCCACGCTCTGACTCCAGGCGCCGCTCGCACCCGCGGGCGGCGCCTTCGTCGACCCCTGCGGGCGGGTGACCGGTATGTCCGGCTGCGGGCGTCGTCCCCACCCTGGCACCACCGACGTCGTCCCCAGCGCCGCGTCCTGACCTGCAGGAACGCGCGGACTGTCCCCAGCGGTGCACAAGTCTGTGGATAACTACACGGGTGTAGTTCCACAGGTGTGGGCAACTGTGGGGACACGCACGACGGGGCCGGATCCTGCTGTGAGCGGCGCTGGGACTAGTCGAACGCGCCGACGGACGCGTACGTGAGCAGCGTGGCCACGAGCAGGACCGCGCAGAGCGTCACGGGCGCGGCGACGGCGACGAGCCGGCGTCGAGACGCGGGTGCGTAGGCGTAGGCCGCGGCGAGCAGCCCGCCGGTGACCAGCCCGCCGACGTGCGCCTGCCACGCGATGTTCGCCATGACGAACCCGAGTGCCAGGTTGATGCCGATGAGCACGAGGATGCCGCGGACGTCCCCGCCGAGCCGCTTGCTGACCACGAGGATGGCGCCGAACAGGCCGAACACCGCACCGGACGCACCGACGCTCGTGGTGGCCCAGCTCCCGGTCGCGGTGGCCAGCAGGACGGACCCCACCGAGCCGCCGACGGCCGACACCAGGTAGAGGGTGATGTACCGAGCGCGGCCGAGGGTGTTCTCGAGCGTGGGCCCGACGAACCACAGTGCCACCATGTTGAACACGATGTGCAGGTACTGCCCGGGGGAGTGCAGGAACGCGGCGGTGAGGAAGCGCCACGGCTCGTAGAACCCGAGGATCGGCGAGAACAGCCAGCGCCCGGTCCACGACGGCAGGACCAGCTGCAGGACGAAGCTGACCACGCACAGGCCGATGAGCGTGAGCGTGACGACGGGCCGGCCGTCGTGCCGCACCCCGCCGAGCGCGGTGCGGGTGCTCGGCACAGTCCGGGCTGCCTCGGCCACGCAGTCGACGCAGTGCACGCCGACCGCCGCCTGGCGCTGGCACTCCGGGCAGGTGGGCCGGCCGCACCGCTGGCACCGCACGTACGACACCCGGTCGGGGTGCCGAGGGCAGACCGGCGGCGCGACCGGCGCGCCCGGCTGGGAGAGCTCGCTGATGGTGGTCTCAGTCCTCGACGGTGATCGAGTTGATGACGATGTCCTCGACCGGGCGGTCACCCGGGCGGACTCGCGTCTTCTCGATGGCGTCGACCACGGCACGGCTCTCGTCGTCGGCGACCTTGCCGAAGATGGTGTGCTTGCCGTTGAGCCACTCGGTGGGCGCCACCGAGATGAAGAACTGCGAGCCGTTGGTCCCGCCGACCTTGCCCGTGGTCGGGTCCAGGCGCTTGCCGGCGTTGGCCATGGCGAGCAGGTAGGGCTCGTTGAACGAGAGCTCGGGGTGGATCTCGTCGTCGAACGTGAAGCCCGGGCCTCCGCGACCGGTGCCCAGCGGGTCACCGCCCTGGATCATGAACCCGGAGATCACGCGGTGGAAGACGACCCCGTTGTACAGGGGGTCGGTGCGCTCCTCGCCGGTGGTCGGGTCCGTCCAGGGGGTCGTTCCCGTGGCCAGCCCCGTGAAGTTCTGCACCGTGCGGGGCGCGTGGTTGGGGTAGAGCTCGATCCGGATGTCTCCGGCGGTCGTGTGCAGGGTCGCAAACATGCGAGAAGTCTCGCACGCGACCCTGACGAAGACCTTGGAAAGAGCGGTCGCGCAGGCCACGGGCCGAATACCACCCTGCACGGGTGCGCCCACGGTGGCAGAGTGGGACGCCAGTACAGCCGACGAGCCGGGAGCCGAGAATGCCGTTCACGAAGAGCCCGAAGATCGACGTCGATACCGAGAAGCTGAAGGACCAGGCGGCCGACCTGGGTGCCACGCTGGCCGACGCCGCGCGGAGCGCCAAGGAGACCGCGGGCACCGCGGCGTCCAAGGCCGGCGACGCCGCGAGCCAGGCCAAGGACTGGACCACGCCGCGGGTCGAGGCGGCCATCGACTGGCTGCTGCCGCGGGTCGAGCACCTGTACAAGGAGAGCGTCAAGGCGGCCGCCCCCAAGGTGGAGAGCGCGGCCGCAAAGGCGTCGCCGGCCATCGACAGCGCCCACGACAAGCTGGTGGACGACCTGCTGCCCAAGCTCGTGGCGGCCATGAACGACGCCGCGGTCAAGGCGGGAGCAGCGGTCGAGCACGCCGCCGACTCCGCCGCGACCCGGGGCAAGGGCAGGGCCGCTGCCCTGGCTGCCGCCGCCGAGGCGGCGTCGGGCAAGAAGAAGCACACCGGCGCCAAGGTGTTCTGGCTGCTGGCCGCCCTCGTCGGCATCGGCGCGGGGGTCGCCGCCTGGACCCGGTCGCGATCGAGCGTGGACCCGTGGGCAGAGCCGTGGGAGCCGACCGACACCGGGTCGGCGCACACCCGCGTGGGCGACGCCGCGGACGCCGTGGGTGAGGCGGCCGGCAGCGCGGTCGCGAAGGGTCGCGACGCCACGCGCAAGGCGGCCGAGAAGGTCACTGCGGCCACGGAGAGCCTGTCCGAGAAGGTGGCGGAGGCGAAGGACGACCTGACCGAGAAGGTGTCCGAGGCGACCGACGTCGCCAAGGAGAAGGTCGCCGGCGCGACGGAGGCAGCCAAGAAGGCCACCGCCCGTCGGACGTCCAAGCCGGCCGACACCACGACGCCCGTGGTGGTCGACACCGACGCGCCCGTGGCGGAGCCGGTGATCGACTCCCCGCCCGACCCCGTCAAGGACCTCGGCGAGGGCGACCGCCCGCTCTGAGCCCCTCTGACCCGCACGGCCCCCGGTCCTCACGGACCGGGGGCCGTCGTCGTCTGCCTAAACGTTTTGGGCGTTGACCCTCGTCCGCCGCTCTGAGGACGATGCGCGAGGCGCGTCGTGCCGGGGCCGCACCGAGGCGACGCCGGGGCCCCCCGCCGACCCACTCGAGTCGACCGTCCCCAGTGCCGTGGAAGAGGACCCCATGCACCGCCCCAGAACCCGTGGTCGCGTCGCGATCGCGTGCACGACCGCCGTGACCGTCGCCGCCGGCCTGCTCGTCGCACCGCTGGCCGGCGCCGCGACCGCCGCCGACCCGGCGTACAACTACGCCGAGGCCCTGCAGAAGTCGATGTTCTTCTACGAGGCGCAGCGCGCGGGCGACCTGCCCGCCGACAACCGCGTGAGCTGGCGCGGTGACTCGGCGCTGACCGACGGCGCCGACGTGGGCAAGGACCTCACGGGCGGCTGGTACGACGCGGGCGACCACGTGAAGTTCGGGCTCCCCATGGCGTTCTCGTCGACCATGCTCGCGTGGGGCGCGATCGCCGCCCCCGCCGGCTACACCAAGGCCGGGCAGCTGGACGAGCTCAAGAGCAACCTGCGCTGGGTCAACGACTACTTCATCAAGGCGCACACCGCGCCCAACGAGCTGTACGTGCAGGTGGGCGACGGTGAGGCCGACCACAAGTGGTGGGGTCCCGCCGAGGTCATGACGATGGCCCGGCCGTCGCACAAGATCAGCGCCTCCTGCCCCGGCTCGGACGTCGCCGGCGAGACCGCAGCGTCCCTGGCGTCGGCGGCGATCGTCTTCAAGACCGACGACCCGACGTACTCCGCCACGCTCCTGTCGCACGCCAAGCAGCTCTACGCGTTCGCGGACACCTACCGCGGGAAGTACTCCGACTGCGTGACAGCGGCGGCGGCGTACTACAAGTCGTGGTCCGGCTACCAGGACGAGCTGGTCTGGGGCGCCTACTGGCTCTACAAGGCGACCGGTGACGCCACCTACCTGGCCAAGGCGGAGGCGGAGTACCTCAAGCTGAGCGTCGAGAACCAGACGTCGACCCGGTCCTACAAGTGGACCGTCGCGTGGGACGACAAGTCCTACGCGATGTACCCGCTGCTGGCCATGGAGACCGGCAAGCAGCAGTACGTCGACGACGCCAACCGGTGGCTCGA
Source organism: Cellulomonas sp. Root137 (assembly GCF_001426725.1). NCBI lineage: Bacteria > Bacillati > Actinomycetota > Actinomycetes > Micrococcales > Cellulomonadaceae > Cellulomonas > Cellulomonas sp. Root137. The sequence goes on from NZ_LMFG01000001.1 coordinate 527,755, forward strand.
CTACTGGACCGTGGGCGTCAACGGCCAGCGGATCCCGTACTCGCCCGGCGGCCAGGCCGTCCTCGACTCGTGGGGATCGCTGCGGTACGCGGCGAACACGTCGTTCGTCGCGCTGGTCTACTCCGACTGGCTGACCGACGCCACGCGCAAGGCGAGGTACCACGACTTCGGTGTGCGCCAGATCAACTACGCGCTCGGCGACAACCCCCGCAAGTCCAGCTACGTCGTGGGCTTCGGCGCCAACCCGCCGCAGAACCCGCACCACCGCACCGCGCACGGCTCGTGGCTCGACTCGCTGACCGCGCCGACCGCGACGAGGCACGTGCTGTACGGGGCGCTCGTCGGCGGACCCAGCGGCGCCAACGACTCGTACACCGACCTGCGGTCCGACTACACCGCCAACGAGGTGGCCACGGACTACAACGCCGGCTTCTCCAGCGCGCTCGCACGGCTGACCCAGGAGTACGGCGGCACCCCGCTGTCCGGCTTCCCGGTCGCCGAGCAGCCTGACGGGGACGAGATCTTCGTCGAGGCCATGCTCAACCAGCCCCCCGGTGGCACGTTCACCGAGGTCAAGGCCATGATCCGCAACCAGTCGGCCTTCCCGGCACGTGCGCTCAAGAACGGCACCCTGCGGTACTGGTTCACGCTCGACGCCGGCGACTCGGCGGCGAACCTCACGCTCTCGGCCAACTACAGCGAGTGCGGACCGCAGACCGCGAAGCCGGTGAGCGCGGGCGGCACCCTCTACTACGCCGAGCTCAGCTGCGTCGGTCAGAACATCCACCCCGGTGGTCAGTCCCAGCACCGCCGCGAGCTCCAGTTCCGGGTGACCGGTGGTTCCACGTGGAACGCGACCAACGACCCGTCGTTCGCCGGCCTGAACACCACCGCCCTGGCCAAGACACAGGCGATCACGCTCTACGACGGCGGCCGGCTCATCTGGGGCACCGAGCCCACCGGCACGGTCACCGACACGACCGCGCCCAGCGTCCCGGGCACCCCCGTGGCGTCCGGGATCACGTCGACCGGCGCCTCGCTCGCCTGGACGGCGTCGACCGACGCCGGCAGCGGCGTGGCGGGCTACGACGTGTACCGGGTCCAGGGCTCCACCTCGACCCTGGTCGCGTCCACCACCACCACCACGACGGTCCTGTCCAGCCTCACGGCGAGCACCGCGTACTCGTACGCGGTGCGGGCCAAGGACGTCGCGGGCAACGTGTCCGCCGCCTCCGCGGTCGGCACGTTCACCACGGCCGACCCGCCCGTGGAGGTCCAGCCGCCGGGGAAGCCCGGCACGCCGGTCGCGTCCACGGTCACCGCGACCGGAGCCACCCTCACCTGGACGGCCGGCACCCCGGGGACGTACGCACTGACGGGGTACGACGTGGTCCGCATCAGCGGGTCGTCCTCCACCGTCGTCGGCACGGCCACCGGGACCACCTTCGCGCTCACCGGCCTGACCGCCGGGACCGCGTACACGTACGCGGTGCGGGCCAAGGACGTCGCCGGGAACGTCTCGGTCGCATCCTCGTCGGTCACGTTCACCACCACGGCTGCGACCGACACCACCGCACCGACCGTGCCCGGCACGCCGGCGGCGTCGTCGATCACCCAGACCGGCGCCACCCTCACCTGGGCGGCGTCGACCGACACCGGAGGCAGCGGACTGGCCGGGTACGACGTGTACCGGGTGCAGGGCTCGACCTCGACCCTGGTGGCCTCACCGACGTCGGCGACGGCGGTCCTCACCGGCCTCTCGGCGAACACCGCGTACAGCTACGCGGTGCGGGCCAAGGACGCGGCCGGCAACACCTCGGCGGCGAGCTCGCCGGTCGCCTTCACGACCCTCCCGACGACGACCGGCAGCAGCTGCGCCGTGGCGTACTCCGCCAACAGCTGGAACGTCGGCTTCACCGGGAGCATCAAGGTCACCAACACGTCGACCACCCCGCTGACCTGGACCCTCGGGTTCACGTTCCCCTCGGGTCAGAAGGTGACGCAGGGCTGGAGCGCGACGTGGACCCAGACCGGGTCGGCGGTCACCGCCACGGGGCTCTCGTGGAACGCGACCCTCGCGCCCGGTGCCAGCACCGACATCGGGTTCAACGGCTCGCACACCGGCACGAACACGGCCCCGACCGCTTTCACGGTGAACGGGGTGGCCTGCACGGTCTCCTGACCGGCGGCACGACGAAGGGCGCTCACCTCGCTGACCGAGGTGGGCGCCCTTTCGGCGTTGCTCGGGTCAGTCGGCGCTGTGCACCGGACGGACGTGCTCGCCCATCTCGGCCAGCTGCGCCTTCATCTCGCCGACGGTCAGGGTGTGCTCCACGCGCGGCGAGTAGAGCATCGAGCTGGTGATCGCTCCCGTGGCGCCGATCCGGAACGCGTCCGCCACGTGGCTGACCAGACCTGCCCCGCCCGACGCGATGACCGGCAGCGACACGGCCTCGGTGATCCGCTGCGTGATGTCCAGGTCGTATCCCGAGCCGGTGCCGTCGCGGTCGATGCTGTTCACCACGATCTCGCCGGCGCCCAGGTCCTGACCCCGCTTGGCCCACTCGACCGCGTCCATGCCCGTGTAGGTGCGAGCCCCGTCGATCGCGATCTCGTACCCGCTGGGGATCGTCCCCGTCGGTTCCACGCGCTTGACCTGCATGCTGAGCACGATGCACTGGCGACCGAACTCGACCGACCCCTGCGTGATGATCTGCGGGTTGCGCACGGCCATCGAGTCGATGCTGATCTTCTCCGCCCCTGCCCGGAGCACCTCGTGCATGTCCTCGAGGTGCCGGATCCCGCCGCCGACCGTCAGCGGGACGAACGTGCGGTGCGCCGCCCTGCGGACCATGGCGAGGTCGATCTGACGCTTCTGGGCGCTGGCCATGATGTCGTAGATGACGATCTCGTCGACGTCCTCGTGGTACAGCCGGTCGGCCAGCTCGGCCGGGTCCCCCACGTCGATGTTGTCCTGGAACTGCTGGGCCTTGGTGACGCGGCCGTCCTTCACGTCGAAGCAGGCGATCAGCCGGTTAGCGAGCATCGAGGTCCTTCACGTCTAGATCGCAAAACGCCTTGAGCACCTGCAGGCCGGCGCGCGCGCTCTTCTCGGTGTGGAACTGCGTCGCCATGATGTTCTTGTGCGCCACGGAGGCGGCGAACTCCTGGCCGTAGGTGGTGACGCCCACCAGGGTGGAATCGTCGGTCGGAACGGCATAGAAGGAATTCACGAAATAGTAGAAGCCGCCCGGCGTGAATGCGCGAGAGAACGGGTGGTCACCGCGCACGTCGACGTTGTTCCAGCCCATGTGCGGGACCCGGACCTGGGACTTGTCGAACTCGTGCACCGACCCCTTGAGCCAGCCGAGGCACTCGACGTCGCCCTCGTCCGAGTGCTCGAACAGCACCTGCAGGCCGACGCAGACCCCGAGAAAGCCCTGACCATCGGCCAGAACCTTCTCCGAGAGGTGGTCGATCCAGCCCTCCTGGGCCAGCGACTCCATGGTCACGCCGGCCGCGCCGACCCCGGGGAGGATGTACTTGTCGACCTCGTCGCACTCGCCGGGCTTGGCCACCAGCGCGTGGGGGACACCGAGGTGCTCGAGCGCATAAGAAATGCTCTGCGAATTACCGGTGCGGTAGTCGATGATCCCGATCACTTGCCCAATCCTACACCGGACACCCGTCTCATATCCTGGACGTCAGTCGAGGAACAGGGCCTTCAACCGCACGGTGGTGAACGCCAGGCCCAGGCCGATCATCACCACGAAGTACGCCACGTGCGTGAGCATCGTGCCGTCCACCACCCCGAGCGTCAGCCCGCGCACCAGCTCCACCGCGTGCCACAGCGGGAGCGCCTTGATGACCCCCTGGATCCAGCCGGGGTAGACGGTGATCGGGTAGAAGGTGGCCGAGAACAGGAACATCGGGAGCATCACGAAGTTGATCCAGTCCATCTGCTGGAAGGTCTTCATGTAGCTGGTCACGGCCATCCCGACGCTGGCGAACCCGAACGCGACGAGCAGCACGGCGGGCAGTGCGAGCGCCGCCGACCAGGCGAGGTTGAGGCCCATGACCTGCATGACCGTCAGGAACCCGAAGGCGTAGACCCCGCCACGCAGGAGCGCGTAGGTGATCTCTCCGAACGCCACGTCGAGCGGCCCGAGCGACGTGGCCAGCATCGCGTCGTACAGCTTGCCGAAGTGCATCTTGAAGAACACGTTCCACGTGGAGTCGTAGACGGCACCGTTCATGGCGGAGACCGCCAGCAGGGCCGGCGCGATGAAGGCCGCGTACGACACCGAGGTCCCGTCGGGCAGCTCGACGTCGCCGATGAACGAGCCCAGGCCGAGGCCCATGGCGAGCAGGAAGAAGACCGGCTCGAAGAAGCCGGAGAGCACGATGATCCCGCTGGAGCTCTTGGTCGCCTTGAGGCCCCGCGCGACGACGGACCGCGCGTTGCGCGCGTACAGCGCGCTGATGGCGCTGCGGGTGGGCTCGGTGGTGGTGGTCGACGTCATCCTGCCCGGAGCCTCCTCACGAAGACCCGTCGCGCCATCACCCAACCGCCCGCGGCGAGCACGAGCAGGACCGCCAGGTGCAGCCCCACAGGCCACGCGTCCGGCGGTGAGCCGTAGGACAGCGACCGCCCGATCTCGCTCGCGTGCCACAGCGGCGACACCCACCCGATCCACTGCAGCCAGACGGGCAGGGTGGCCAGTGGGAAGAACGTGCCGGAGAACAGGAACAGGGGCGTGAAGACGAACCGCTGCACCAGGGCGAACTGCCCCTTGTCCTCCGTCAGGCTCGCGGAGAACGCCATGACCGGCAGCCCGAACGCGAGACCCGCCAGCACGCCGACCAGGGGCATGAGCGCCCCGGTGACCGGGTCGCCCACGGCCCCGAACGCGACGATCAGCAGGTAGTAGATGGTCGTGGTGAACAGCATCCGCACGACGACCGACAGGACCAGCCCGGCGGCGATCTGCGGGGGTGCGATCGGCGAGGCGTTCATGCCCCAGAAGATCCGTCGCCACTTGAAGCCGGCCATGATCACGAAGGTGAACTCGTCCATGGCCACGGTGACCGCGGCGGTCGCCAGCAGTGCCGGCGCCACGAACCACACGTAGTCCACGAGCCCGTCGGCGCCGGACGCGATCGGCTGGTCGAGGAACGTCGCGAGCCCGAGCCCGATGCCCAGCAGGTACAGCAGCGGGTTGCCGACGCTGCCGACCACGATGGTCCAGCCGTACGCCTTCATGCCGCGCAGCTGGTGCTCGGCGATGTACCAGGCCCCGAACCGGCGTGGCCGGACAGCAGCCTGGACCGCTGCCTCGGTGACTGTGGCGGTCATTCGATCAGGCTCCGCCCCGTGAGCCGCAGGAACACGTCCTCGAGGCTGGAGCGCCGCACGAGGGACGTCGTGGGGTGCAGGCCCAGGTCGGTCACACGCTCGAGCACCGCCTCGCCGTCGTCGGCGTACAGCAGCACCCGGTCCGGGAGCACCTCGATCCGCTCCACCAGACCGGCCATCCGCACGGCGGCCTCCGCGTTGCGGTCGGACCCGAAGCGCAGCTCGACCACCTCCCGCGTCGAGTACTGCCGGATCAGGGACGACGGGCTGCCCTCGGCCATGATCTTGCCCTTGTCCACCACCACCAGCCGGTCGCACAGCTGCTCGGCCTCGTCCATGTAGTGCGTGGTGAGCACCAGGGTGGTGCCGCGCTCCTTGAGCCGGAACAGCCGGTCCCAGAGCACGTGGCGCGCCTGCGGGTCGAGCCCGGTGGTCGGCTCGTCGAGCATGAGGATGCGCGGCTCGTTGATGAGCGCGCGGGCGATGGTCAAGCGTCGCTTCATGCCGCCCGACAGGTCGTCGACCTTGGCGTTCCGCTTCTCCTCGAGCTGCGCGAAGCCCAGCAGCTCGTCGGCCCGCGTCGCGCACACGGACCGCGGGATGCCGAAGTAGCGGCCGTACACGATGAGGTTGTCGCGCACCCGCAGCTCGGTGTCGAGGTTGTCCTCCTGCGGCACGACCCCGAGCAGGGAGCGGATCTCCGGGCCGTGCGTGTCGGGGTCCAGCCCGAGCACCGTCAGGTCACCGGCCGTGCGCGACGAGACGGCGCCGACCATGCGCATGGTCGTCGACTTGCCGGCGCCGTTGGGTCCCAGCAGACCGAACGACTCGCCCGGCGGCACCTCGAAGTCGATGCCGTCGACGGCGGTGAAGTCGCCGAAGCGCTTGGTCAGGCCGTGGGCGGCGATCACGGGTGCGGTCACAGCGGTCCAACCTAGACGAGCGGACCCACACAGCCGAGCCCATTGAAGTTGACCGGGGCAGCCGGGCACGGAAACCTGCGGCCATGGATGACCTCTGGCCGGTGACAGGACTGCGCGTCCGCAGCGGAGACCTCGAGCTGCGCTACACGGACGACGAGGACCTCGCTGCGCTCGCGCGCCTGGCGGGCGACGGCGTGCACGCGCCGGACGCGATGCCGTTCACCACCCCGTGGACCCGTGGCACGCCGACGGAGGTCGCCCGGAGCGTCCTGGCGTACCAGTGGGGAGCCCGCGCATCGGCCTCACCGGCGAAGTGGAACCTCGAGCTCGCGGTCGTCCGGGCCGGCGAGGTGCTGGGCACGCAGGAGCTCACGGCCCAGGACTTCCTGGTGACCCGCTCGGCGGAGACGGGGTCGTGGCTCGGTCTGCGGCATCACGGTCAGGGCGTCGGCACGCGCATGCGCCTGATGATCCTGCACCTGCTCTTCGAGGGGTTCGACGGGCTCCGCGCGACGACCAGCGCGTTCGCCGACAACGCGTCGTCGAACGGTGTCACGCGCCGGATCGGCTACACCGAGAACGGCGTCGACGTCCTGGCCCGCGAGGGCACCCCCGCCGAGAGCCGTCGGTACGTGCTCGACCGCGCGACGTGGGACGCGCGGCCGCCCGAGCTGCGACCCGACGTCACGCTCGTCGGCGTCGAGGCGGCCCGGGAGCAGCTCGGTCTCTAGCGGTCGTCCGCCGCGTCGTGCACGTACCGGGCCACCTGCACCCGGTTGGTCACCTCGAGCTTGGTGAACAGGCTGCCCACGTGGGTCTTCACCGTGGCCACGCCGAGGTGCAGCGACCGGGCGATCTCGGTGTTGGTCAGCCCGTTGCTCACCGCGTCGGCGACCTCCCGCTCCCGGTCGGTGAGCCGGGCCAGGAGGGTCCGCGCCTTGCGCCGACGACCGTCGTCGGCGGGCCGGGTGACCGCGGCGATCAGCTGGCTGGTGACGCTGGGCGACAGCATGGGCTCGCCGAGGGCCACACGCTGCACGGCCACGACGAGATCGGCCGGCGCGGTGTCCTTGAGCAGGAACCCGGAGGCGCCCAGCTGCAGCGCGGTGAGGACCATCTCGTCGGTGTCGAACGTGGTCAGGACGATGATCCGTGCCGTGGTGCCTCGTTCACGCAGCCGGCGGGTGGCGGCGAGGCCGTCCATCCGCGGCATCCGGATGTCCATGAGCACCACGTCGGGCAGCTCGCGCGCGACGACGTCCAGAGCCTCCTGACCGTCGGCCGCCTCACCGACCACCTCGAGGTCCGGTGAGCCGCCCAGGATCATCCGCAGGCCGGCGCGCACCAGGGCGTCGTCGTCGACCACGACCACCCTCACGCCGGCCACGGCAGCCTCGCTTCCACGACGAACGCCCCGTCTGGCCCGATCCCGTGATCGAGCTCGCCTCCGGCCAGCTCCGCCCGCTCCGCCAGCCCGGCCAGGCCGACCCCGCCGCGCTGCCCGTCGGGAGGTGAGCGGACCGGGTTGCGCACCTCGATCTCCAGCCGTGCACCGGGTCCGCCGGACAGCCGGACGCTCACGGGCTCACCGGGGGCGTGCTTGCGGGCATTGGTCAGGGCCTCCTGGACGATCCGGAACGACGTGCGGGACAGGGTCTGCGGCCGGGGTTCCTCGACGAGACCGGTGGTGTCGAGGTCGACGTCGGACCCCGCCTCGCGCGCATCGGCCAGCAGTGCGGGCAGCTCCGCGAGCGTGGGCTGCGGGGGTTCGATGCCCTCGGCGCCTGCACCGGCCCGGAGGACTCCCAGCACCTGCCGGAGCTCGCTGAGGGCCAGCTGGGCGTTCGACTGGATCGTCTGCGCCGTCTCGCGCGTCTCCTCGCGCGTCAGGTCGTCCCGGTAGGCGAGCGCGCCCGCGTGCAGGGCGACCAGCGAGATCCGGTGCGCGAGCACGTCGTGCATCTCCCGCGCGATCCGGGTGCGCTCGGCGTCGCGGGACCGCTCCATGGCCAGCTCCCGCTCGCGCTCGGCCGTCGCCACCTGCTCGCGGAGCGACGACACCAGCTCGCGCCTGGTGCCGATGTAGTAGCCGGTCGCGACGACCGCCGCGAAGTAGGTGACGCTCACGAGGAACCCGACGAGCACGAGATAGCCGCTGTTGTCCCGGTCAGGGAAGGCCGCGCGGTAGAACAGCTCGGACACCAGACCGGTGACGAGCGCGACCACGCCGGCCGCGATCACCCACCTCCGTCGCCGCCAGGTGGCCATCGAGACCAGGGAGATCGTCGCGGCACCGACGCTCGCCGACGAGACCGTCGTCGCGAGGAGCGTCAGGAGGGCGACCGCCAAGGGGTACCGGCGGCGGAGCGCGAGCAGGCAGGTCGTCATCACGCCCAGCGCCAGGTCCACCACGACGAGCGTCCCGGCGACGTTCTCCGCGGCCGCGGGCGAGACCGAGAAGTGCTCGGCCGCGGTCACCCCCCAGGCGGCCAGTCCGACACCCGCGGCCACCAGGTACCGCCACACGCTCGACCACGTGGACAGCGCGGGCTGCTCCTGCGAAGGCAGGTCGGTGTCGAGGGACATGACGGCAGCCTAGGCAGCGTGCCGGACGGCTTCGCCCACCTTGCGGCCGGACCACCTCCACCGTCCGGTGGACCCGGCCCCGACTCGTCGGACGGACGCCGGCTGGTGGCCGGACGTGGAGCGACGGGACGTCAGGGCAGGAGCCGGAGCCGGTCGAGGGCTGACCACGCAGCCGCTACTCCTCGACGGGGGCCACGGGTTGCCGCAGGATCGTGCGCATCTTCTCCGGTGCGACCCTGCGGCGGTCGCTGAGGTAGATCTCGTGGTGCGTCCCCGTCATCCGCAGCCCGTTGCCCGGGATGAACTCGTGGTGCAGCTGCGCCAGCACAGGAGCCTCGTCGTCGAACGAGCCGACGTGCAGCGTCTGCACGCAGCGGCCCTCGGCCAAGGTCTCCAGCCGGACGTCGTCGAGCCGTGCTGGTCGATCCTTCTTGCCACGGACCTGCTCGACGGCCACGGAGTACCGGGCATCGTCGATCCAGTCCGGGACCATGAGCAGCAGCGTCCAGTCCCACCGGGACTTGTCCCGCGCCACCGTGAAGGAGTCCATGTCGTCGGCCCGCCAGAGGCCCTCCAGCGGCGGCACCACGTAGTCACGTCCGAGCTCGCGCTTGCTGGCGAACTTGAGCGTGTACGCCACCGGGTAGAGCGCGCCGACGGCGTCCACGAACTCGGGAGAGGTGTTGGGATCCCCGTGGCCGTCGATCATCAGGTACTGCATCTCCGGCACGTCCACGAGCCGGACGATGCCCCGCTGCGCGCGGTAGCCGTCGAGGGTCTTGCTGAAGTCCGTCTTCTCAGACACGAGTGCCCCTGTCGAGGTGGTCGACAGGGGCAGCGGTGACACTGGTGGAGCCAAGGGGACTCGAACCCCTAACCCCCTGCTTGCAAAGCAGGTGCGCTACCAATTGCGCCATGGCCCCGTTGCGCATCCCCGGGGCGGGTCACTCGAAGGTGTCGGTGACCTCTGCCCACAGGTCTCGCTCGTCGCGATCCTGCGCGTACTTCTGCCACACGACGAATCCGACGGCGGCGGCTGCCACCAGGAGCAGGAGCTTCTTCATCGGTTCCCCCACGGGTTTGGGAGTGGGCCTAACAGGACTTGAACCTGTGACCTCTTCCTTATCAGGGAAGCGCTCTAACCGTCTGAGCTATAGGCCCGTGCACTACGCGCGCCGCAGTGGCGCCGGATGAGACTACCCCAGCGCGGGGGCCCCACCCAAACCGGCTCTGGTCACTCGTCCGTCATGGTCACGTGCACGCCGCCGACGAGCGCCGCCACGATGTTGTAGAGGAATGCGCCGATGGTGGCGAGGGCCGTCAGCAGGAAGACGTCGATCACCGCGATGAGGGTCGCGCCGGAGATGATCCGCTGGAACTCGACGTACTGCAGGATGTCGATCCCGCTCTCCGTACCGGTGATCTGGGTGACCAGGTCGTTCGCCTTGGTGAACACCTGGAGCCCGTTCAGCGTGAACCAGACCACCGCCGCACCGACGACGATCATCACGCCGATGGCCACGGACAGCAGGAACGACAGCTTCATCACCGACCACGGGTCGACGCGGGAGATCGCCAGCCGGACCCGGCGCGGGGCGCCGTGGGGGCCGACTGCCGGGATGCGTCCCGTGGTCGGCCGCGCGCCGGTGAGGTTGTCGGACGCGGTGGCCGGCCGGGGGGCCGTGGTGCTGGCCGCCGGGGCAGTTGCCGGGGTGGTCGTCATGGTCGGTTCCTTGGTACGGGGTCGAGTGGCCGCGGCTATCGCTGCGGACGTCGCGACGCCGGCCTTCTTCAGCCAGACGGTGGCGGTGTCCACCGCCACCATCATCGGGGACGGAGGGTCGTGCTCGTCGCCGACTGCCGGTACGGAGGTGTCACGATCCTGTGGAGATGTCGCGGTGACCGGCGCGGCCTCCGTCTTCACGGCACTCGTCGGGCGCTCCGGCTCCTCCGCCCGCTCCGCCGGCGGCGACGCCTTGGTCGGGGCGACCGTCGGCGGCATCACGCTCGCGGACACGGTGAACGCGGTGGTGCCGTTGGAGCCGTTCAGACCCGGCACGTGCGTCGCGGCGTCCTCGGTCGACGTGCCGTTCCACGCCGACGTCGATCCGGCGCGGGGAGCCGAGGTCGTCGTGCGACCGGCGGTCGTCGGCGTCGTCGGTCGCTTGCGCGGCGGGATCGAGGGGGGCGTGGAATCGGTCATGCGTCCTCCGCTGACGGGTCGGTCACTGCCTGGTCGACGGGCGTCTCGGCGTCACCGGGAACGTCCGGGACGTCGGAAACCTGACCATTCTCAGCGCCCACGGTACCCGGCTCCTCGGCGAGGTGTCGCTCAGTGTTCCGCGCGACCGCGATGATGCGGTCCCCGTTGTCGGGCTTGGCGAAGATGACACCCTGCGTCGTGCGACCCGTGGCGTTCACCTCGGACGTGGCGGAGCGCACGATCTTGCCGCGCTCCATGATGACGAGCACCTCGTCCTCGGGGTCCACCACGAGGGCGCCGACGAGGTCGCCGTTCGCCTCCGGGAGGTTGGCCACCTTGATGCCCAGACCGCCGCGACCCTGCTGCCGGTAGTTCTCCACGGTGAGCGCGGTGCGCTTGGCGATGCCGCCCTGCGTCACGGTGAACAGGAACGCGTCCTCACGCACCACGTCCATGGCGAGCAGCTCGTCGTCCGCGCGGAACTTCATGCCCGTGACGCCGGAGGTTGCCCGACCCATCGGGCGCAGCGACTCGTCGGAGGCGGTGAACCGCACCGACTGGCCCTTGCGGGACACCAGGATCAGGTCCTCGTCGGAGTCGACCAGGCGGGCCGAGACCAGCTCGTCCGGCAGACCGTCCTCGTCCTCGCGCAGGTTGATCGCGATGACGCCGCCGGACCGGTTGGAGTCGTAGTCCGACAGGCGCGTCTTCTTCACCAGGCCGCGCTGCGTGGCCAGGACCAGGTACTCGGCGTTGGTGTAGTCGCGGATGTCGAGCACCTGCGCGATCTTCTCGCCCGGCTGGAACGCGAGCAGGTTGGCCACGTGCTGACCCTTGGCGTCACGACCGCCCTCCGGCAGCTCGTAGGCCTTGGCCCGGTAGACGCGTCCGAGGTTGGTGAAGAAGAGCAACCAGTGGTGCGTCGTCGTGACGAAGAAGTGGTCGACCAGGTCGTCCTCGCGCAGCTGCGCACCGCGCACGCCCTTGCCGCCACGACGCTGCGCCCGGTAGTTGTCCGACCGCGTCCGCTTGGCGTAGCCGCCGCGCGTGATGGTGACGACCATCTCCTCCTCGGCGATGAGGTCCTCGACGCTGACCTCGCCGTCGAACGGCAGGATCGTCGTGCGGCGCTCGTCGCCGTACTTCGCGACGATCTCACCGAGCTCGTCGGAGACGATGTCGCGCTGGCGCTGCTCCGAGTTCAGGATCGCCTGGTACTCGAGGATCTCGGCCTCGAGCTTGGCGTACCGCTCGAGGATCTCCTGGCGCTGCAGCGCAGCCAGCCGGCGCAGCTGCAGGTTGAGGATCGCGTTGGCCTGGAGCTCGTCGATGTCGAGCATCGCCATCAGGCCGGCGCGCGCCTCGTCCGCGTCGGGCGACCGGCGGATGAGCGCGATGACCTCGTCGAGCGCGTCGAGCGCCTTGAGGTACCCGCGGTAGATGTGGATGTCGGCCTCGGCCTCGCGCAGCTTGAACGCGGTGCGGCGGACGACGACCTCGAGCTGGTGGGTGACCCAGTGCCGGACGAACGCGTCGATGCTCAGCGTGCGCGGCACCTCGTCGACGAGGGCGAGCATGTTCGCGCCGAACGTCTCCTGCAGCTGCGTGTGCTTGTAGAGGTTGTTCAGCACGACCTTCGCGACGGCGTCGCGCTTGAGCACGATCACGAGGCGCTGGCCGGCGCGACCTGAGGTCTCGTCGCGCATGTCGGCGATGCCGGTCACCTTGTTCTCGCGGACCAGGTCCGCGATCTTCTTCGCCAGCGTGTCCGGGTTCACCTGGTACGGCAGCTCGGTGACGACGAGGCAGATCCGGCCCTGGATCTCCTCGACCTCCACCACCGCGCGCATGGTGATCGAGCCGCGGCCGGTGCGGTACGCCTCCTCGATGCCCTTGTGCCCGAGGATCGTCGCGCCCGTGGGAAAGTCCGGGCCCTTGATCCGCAGCAGGAGGGCGGCGAGAAGCTCCTCGCGGGACGCCTCCGGGTGGTCGAGGTGCCACTGGACGCCCTCGGCCACCTCGCGCAGGTTGTGCGGCGGGATGTTGGTGGCCATGCCGACCGCGATGCCCGCCGAGCCGTTGACCAGCAGGTTCGGGAACCGCGACGGCAGGACCGTGGGCTCCTGGGTGCGGCCGTCGTAGTTGTCCTGGAAGTCGACGGTGTCCTTGTCGATGTCCCGGACCATCTCCATGGACAGCGGGGCCATCTTGCACTCGGTGTACCGGGGCGCGGCGGCGGGGTCGTCGCCCGGGGAGCCGAAGTTGCCCTGCCCGGAGACCAGCGGGTAGCGCAGCGACCAGTCCTGGACCAGCCGCACCAGGGCGTCGTAGATCGACGTGTCACCGTGCGGGTGGTACTTGCCCATGACGTCGCCGACCACGCGCGAGCACTTGGAGAACTGGCGGTCCGGCCGGTAGCCACCGTCGTACATCGCATAGAGCACGCGGCGGTGCACCGGCTTGAGGCCGTCGCGCACGTCCGGCAGGGCGCGGCCGACGATGACGGACATGGCGTAGTCGAGGTACGACCGCTGCATCTCCAGCTGCAGGTCGACCTGCTCGATGTTGCCGTGCTCGATCTCGTTGCCGGTGGTCTCGCTCAACGGGGTTCCTTACTTCGGTGCGGGCGGTCGGACGACGGGGTTCCTCGACTAGACGTCGAGGAACCTCACGTCCTTCGCGTTGCGCTGGATGAACGAGCGGCGGGACTCGACGTCCTCGCCCATGAGGACCGAGAAGATCTCGTCGGCCGCGGCGGCCTCGTCGAGCGTGACCTGCAGGAGGGTGCGGTGCTCGGGCGACATGGTCGTCTCCCACAGCTCCTGGTAGTCCATCTCGCCCAGACCCTTGTACCGCTGGACCGAGTTGTCCTTGGGCAGCCGCTTGCCGGCCGCCTGACCGTCGGTGATGAACACGTCCCGCTCACGGTCCGAGTACACGTAGTCGTGCTCGGCGTTGGCCCACTTGATCCGGTACAGCGGCGGCTGCGCCAGGTACACGTGGCCGTGCGTGATGAGGTTCGGCATGTAGCGGAACAGGAGGGTGAGCAGCAGGGTGCGGATGTGCTGACCGTCGACGTCGGCGTCGGCCATGATCACGATCTTGTGGTACCTCAGCTTGGACAGGTCGAAGTCCTCGCCGATGCCGGTGCCGAACGCCGTGATCAGCGCCTGCACCTCCTGGTTGCCCAGGGCGCGGTCCAGCCTGGCGCGCTCGACGTTGAGGATCTTGCCGCGGATGGGCAGGATCGCCTGCGTCCGCGGGTTGCGACCGCGCACCGCCGAGCCGCCGGCGGAGTCGCCCTCGACGATGAAGATCTCGCACTCCTCCGCACGGTTCGACTGGCAGTCTCGCAGCTTGCCCGGCATGCCGCCCGACTCGAGCAGGCCCTTGCGGCGGGTGGCCTCGCGCGCCTTGCGGGCGGCCATGCGGGCGGCCGCGGCCTGGATCGACTTGCGGATGACGTCCCGCGCCTCGTTCGGGTGCGAGTCCAGCCAGTCGCCCAGCTGCTCGTTGACCACCCGCTGCACGAACGTCTTCGCCTCGGTGTTGCCGAGCTTCGTCTTGGTCTGGCCCTCGAACTGCGGCTCGCCCAGCTTGATGGAGATGACCGCCGTGAGGCCCTCGCGGATGTCGTCGCCGGTGAGGTTCTCGTCCTTCTCCTTGAGGATGCCCTTCTCACGCGCGTAGCGGTTGATCAGGGAGGTCATCGCCGCACGGAAACCCTCCTCGTGCGTGCCGCCCTCGGTGGTCGAGATCGTGTTGGCGTAGGTGTGCACCGACTCGGAGTACGCGTTGGTCCACTGCATGGCGATCTCGACGGCGATCCGGCGCTCGGTGTCCTCGGACTCGAAGTCGATGATCTCCGGGTGGACGACCTCCACCTTCTTGGCGCCGTTCAGGTGCTTGACGTAGTCGACCAGGCCGTCGTCGTACTTGTAGGTGACGGTCCGCGCGGCCGGCGCTCCGCCCTCCTCCTCGGGCTCCTCGCCGCCGACGACCTCGTCGCCGGTGTCCAGGTGCTCGGGACGCTCGTCGGTGAGCGTGATCTGCAGGCCCTTGTTGAGGAACGCGTACTGCTGGAAGCGGGCGCGGAGCGTCTCGAAGTCGTACTCGGTGGTCTCGAAGATGGCCGGGTCCGCCCAGAACGTCTGCGTGGTGCCGGACTCGTCCGTCGCCTCGCCCTTCTGCAGCTCACCGAGCGGCTTGCCTCCGTCGGCGAAGTCCTGCTGCCACACGAACCCGTCGCGCTTGACCACAGTCTCGACGCGGGTGGACAGCGCGTTCACCACGGAGATGCCGACGCCGTGCAGACCTCCGGAGACCGCGTAGCCCGCGCCACCGAACTTCCCGCCGGCGTGCAGGATCGTCATGACGACCTCGACCGTCGGCCGGCCCTCGGTCGGGTGGATGGCAACCGGGATGCCACGGCCGTTGTCGACCACGCGCACGCCGCCGTCGGGCAGCAGCGTGATCTCGATGTGGTCGCAGTAGCCGGCCAGCGCCTCGTCGACGGAGTTGTCGACGACCTCGGTGACCAGGTGGTGCAGACCACGGGCACCGGTGGAGCCGATGTACATGCCGGGGCGCTTGCGCACCGCCTCGAGGCCTTCGAGCACCGTGATCGCGGAGGCGTCGTACCCGCCGTTGCCGCTCTTGATGGTGCTGGACGGGGTGGTGCTCTGCTCAGCCACGGGCGGTGGTGCTCCTCAAGCTCTCACACGCGACGGAGCGCGCCGACCGAACTTCGCCGGGTCGGATCACTCCATGACGCTGGAGTTCCGGGCACAGATGCGCCAGGAATGACCTTCACAGTCTACCTGGTGGACGGGCTCAGACCCTCTTTTCCCACAGGTGGCGACGTGCTCAGCGGAACGTGTCGCGCTCCCCGCGACCCGCCACGCGCTTCGGACCGGTCTTGAACCGGGGGCCGCCGGGGTTCAGCACGGTGATCTCGAGGACGATCCCGTCACCCAGATCGGCCGCGAACCGGCCGAGCATGGCCGGTGCCAGGAACTTCAGCTGCGTGGCCCACGACGTCGAGTGAGCGCGGAGCGTCAGCGCCCCGCCCTCGAACGACACGTACTCGCAGTGCTCGGCCACCTGGGGCCCGACGAGCTCCGCCCACCGGTGCTTGAGCACACCCGCCACCTGGTCCGAGGTGCCGCCGAGCTGGTCGAGCAGGCCGCTGACCGTGGACCCGATGAGCTGCGGGTCCCGCGCACCCGGGCCCGCCGTGCCGACGGCCACCTGGACGAGGGGTCGGCGCCGCGCGGGGTCACCGGGCCGGAATCCCCGCTGCGCCGCGGCCGCCTTCGCACGCCCCAGCGCCCCGAGGGCCACCTGGCGCGGGGGTGTCAGCTCGACGAGGTCGCGCAGCGGGGTGCCGTCCACGGGCCGGGGCTGGGGGAACAGGCTGTCGTCAGAGGACACGGGCCACCTCGCCGCCCATGACGTCCACGCGCGCGCCGGCCAGCGGCGCCGGCACGTCGTCGGCCACCGCCGCGGTGATGAGCACCTGCCGGGCCGGGGCGACGAGCTCCGCCAGGCGGTCCCGCCGGCGTGCGTCGAGCTCAGCGAACACGTCGTCGAGGATGAGCACCGGCTCGCCGTCGGGGCCCCAGTCGCCACCGACGCCCTCGTCGCCCCTGGTCAGCAGCTCGTACGAGGCCAGACGCAGCGCGAGCGCGAACGACCAGGACTCCCCGTGGCTCGCATACCCCTTGGCCGGCAGGCCCCCGAGCGTGAGGACGAGGTCGTCACGGTGCGGACCGACGAGACTGACCCCCCGCTCGATCTCCTTGCTGCGCAGCCGACCGATCGCCTCGAGCAGCTGCGCCTCGACCAGCTCGACCGAGGCCGACTCGTCCGCGGTCTCGAGGACGGCGTCGAGGGAGGCCTTGTAGGTGACGATGGCATCGCCCTGCCCCGCGCTGACCTGCGCATATGCACGCTCGATGTGCGGTGCGAGCGACCTGACGAGGCCCCGGCGGGCGACGATGATCTGGGCGCCGGTCTGCGCGAGCTTGGCGTCCCACACGTCGAGCGTCCGCAGGTCCGCACCCGCACCCCGACGGGCCACCCCGGCCGACTTCAGCAGGGCCGACCGCTGACGCAGCACCCGCTCGTAGTCCGCCACCGTGCCGGCGACCCGGGGCGTCAGCTGCACGAGCAGGTCGTCGAGGAACCGGCGGCGACCGTCGGGATCGCCCTTGACGAGCGACAGGTCCTCCGGCGCGAAAAGGACCGTCCGCAGGATGCCGAGCACGTCCCGGGCCCGTGTGGGCGAGCCGCCGTTGACCCGCGCGCGGTTGGCCTTCCCCGGCGTGACCTCGATCTCGACCAGCGTCGAGCGCGGCCGGCCGGGCTCCAGCTCGCGGACCACCTTCGCCCGGACCACCGCACGGGTGGTGCCCGCACGCACCAGGGCGGCGTCGGTCGGCACACGGTGGCTGCCCAGCGTGGCGACGTAGCCGAGCGCCTCGACCAGGTTGGTCTTGCCCTGCCCGTTGGGTCCGACGAGCGCGGTGATGCCCGGCTCCAGCGGGAGCTCGACCTGCGCGTACGAGCGGAAGTCCGTCAGGGAGAGGTGCGCGACGTACATCGTCGGTTCAGGCGGGCGGTGCGGGTGGGGCGCCCGCCGGCTTCACGGCGTGACCGCCGAACTGCTGGCGCAGAGCAGCGACGGCCTTCATGGCCGGGGACTCCTCCTGGCGGGAGGCGAACCGGGCGAACAGCGACGCCGAGATCACCGGCGCCGGGACCGCGAGGTCGATCGCCTCGTCGACGGTCCAGCGACCCTCACCGGAGTCCTCGACCCAGTCGTCGATCTCGCCCAGGCCCGGGTCCTGCTCGAGCGCCTTGACCAGCAGCTCCAGCAGCCACGACCGCACGACGGTCCCACGCTGCCACGCGCGCATCGTCCCGTGCACGTCGGTGACCAGGTCCTTCGCCGCGAGCAGCTCGTAGCCCTCGGCGTACGCCTGCATCAGCCCGTACTCGATGCCGTTGTGCACCATCTTGGCGAAGTGGCCGGCGCCGACCTTGCCCGCGTGCACGAAACCCTCGGCCCGCGGACCCTCCGGCCGCAGCGCGTCGAAGACCGGCATGACCGTCGCGACGAGCTTCGCGTCCCCGCCGACCATGAGCCCGTACCCGTTCTCGAGGCCCCAGACACCGCCCGACACCCCGGCGTCGAGGAAGCCGACACCCGTCGCCGCCAGCAGGTCCGCGTGCGGCTGGTCGTCCTGGTAGTACGAGTTGCCGCCGTCGATGACGATGTCGCCGGCCGTCAGCAGCCCGGCCAGGTCGTGCACCACGGCGTCGGTGATCTCGCCCGAGGGCACCATCACCCAGACGACACGCTCGCCCGCGGGGAGCGCCTCGACCAGCGCCTCGAGCGACGGGACGTCGGTGACGTCGGGGTTCCGGTCGAAACCGGTGACCTCGATGCCGGCCGCGCGGATGCGCGACCGCATGTTCGCGCCCATCTTGCCCAGACCGACCAGACCGATGTGCATGGCGTGCCTCTCTCGTCGCGACCGCGTCTCACTCTGCCGCAGGACGCGACCGTGCGCCGATCAGCTGGCGAAACGGATGGGCACCAGCAGGTAGCGGTACTCCGGGTTGTCCTCGCCGTCCAGCGTCTCCTGGCCGGTGAACTCCACCGGCTTGTTGGGGTGCGTGAACGACAGCCGGACGAACGTGGTGCTCAGCGCGCCGAGCCCGTCGAGCAAGAACTGCGGGTTGAACGCCACCGAGATGTCGTCGCCGACGAGCGTGGCCTCGAGGGCCTCGGACGCCTGCGCGTCGTCGCCCTGACCGGCGTCGAGCACGACCTGACCCTCGCTGAACGACAGCCGGATCGGGGTGTTGCGCTCGGCGACGAGGCTGACGCGCTTGGCCGCGTCCGCGAGGGCGTGCGTGCTGACGATCGCGTGGATGGGCGTCTCGTCCGGGAAGAGCCGGCGGACCGCGGGGTAGTCCCCGTCGACCAGGAGGCTGGTGGTCTGGCGACCGGCGGCCTCGAACCCGATCATGTCGACGCCCGAGCCCGTGGACAGCGCCACCGTGACCGAACCGGCGCTGCCGAGCGACTTCGCGGCGTCCGACAACGTGCGCGCCCGGACGAGCGCAACGGTCGAGATGTCCGGCGACGAGGGCTTCCAGGTGAGCTCGCGCAGGGCGAGCCGGTAGCGGTCGGTGGCCAGGAGGGTGACCTTCTCGCCCTCGATCTCGACGCGCACTCCCGTGAGCAGCGGCAACGTGTCGTCCCGGCTCGCGGCGACGGACACCTGGGCGACCGCGTGGGTGAGCTCGTCGCCGTCGACCGTGCCCGTGGTCGGTGGCATGACCGGGAGGTTCGGGTAGTCCTCGACCGGCATCGTCAGGAGCGTGAACCGGCTGGCCCCGCAGGTCACGACGACCTTGGTGCCCTCGAGCACCACATCGACCGGCTTGTCCGGCAGGGAGCGGGAGATCTCCGCGAGCAGGCGTCCCGAGACCAGCACGGAGCCGGCCTCGCTGACGTCCGCCGGGATCTGCGACCGCGCCGAGACCTCGTAGTCGAAGCTGGAGAGCTGGACCGTGCCCGTGGTGTCGGCCTCGAGCCGGACACCCGCCAGGACGGGGACCGGCGGCCGGGTGGGCAGGCTGCGCGCCGTCCACGTGACGGCGTCCGCGAGCACGTCGCGGTCGACCCGGAACCTCATACCTCACCTCTCGTCGAGCTGGCCCGGCCGGCGACTCGCCACGGTTGTGGGGAGTGCGGGCAGTCAGGCATCAGGCGAACACTACGCGAGAGGTCGGACGCTCGGTACGGGCAGTCGGATGACAACGACAACGGTGTTGTTCTCGGCCGGGTCTGCGCTGGGTCGGGGCCTTTGGCGGTGTGTGGATCCCCCTCATAGAGATGTCTCATCATCGTCATCGGTCCTGTGCATCATGTGGATCGTCGGCGTCCGTGCAGGTCAACCATTGATCAGCCTGTGCACGCCGGTTGTGGGCCGAATCGGACTCTCCGTGGACGGGGGTGGACGGCTGTGGTGGGCCGGTTCTGCGTCCACCGGTCGGGGCCTCTCCGTCCACACCGTGACAGGGGGTCATCCACCGTCGTCCACAGGTGAGTGCACAGGTGTGGAGATTCGTCCCATGCATGTCTCATTCCGAGGGTGAAGGTTGGGGTCAAGACCCTCGTATCGTTTCGATGGTGAGAGTTGTCTCATGGCATTCCGTGGGAAACGACCGTTTGTGAACGTCCACATCTCGCCCGAGATGTCCAGTTGGCCGTATTTCCGCAGGTCGGAGCCCTCTGGTTGTCGCCCGGAGCGACCGATGCGTCGTTCAGGTGAATGCCGTCACAAGCGTCCCCAGGTGCCTGTGGACGGCTGTGGATAACTAGGGCCGGTCAGCCCCGGTTCTGCTGCTTGATCCGGTTGGTGAGCTCGGTCACCTGGTTGTAGATCGACCGGCGTTCGGCCATGAGCTCACGGATCTTGCGGTTGGCGTGCATGACGGTCGTGTGGTCACGGCCGCCGAACGCCTGGCCGATCTTGGGCAGCGACAGGTCGGTCAGCTCGCGGCACAGGTACATGGCGATCTGGCGGGCCGTCACGAGCACCCTCGAGCGGCTCGAGCCGCACAGGTCGTCGATGCTCAGACCGAAGTAGGCCGCCGTCTGCCCGATGACCTGGGTGGCGGTGATCTCGGTGGTCTGGTCGTCGGTGATGAGGTCCTTCAGGACGATCTCCGCCAACGACAGGTCGACCTGCTGCCGGTTGAGGTTGGCGAACGCGGTCACCCGGATCAGCGCACCCTCGAGCTCCCGGATGTTGGTCGAGATCTTGCTGGCGATGTACTCCAGGACGTCCGGCGGTGCCTCCAGGCGCTCGCTGCCGGCCTTCTTGCGCAGGATCGCGATGCGCGTCTCGAGGTCCGGCGGCTGCACGTCCGTGATCAGGCCCCACTCGAACCGGGACCGCATCCGGTCCTCGAAACCGTTGAGCTGCTTGGGCGGCAGGTCGGACGTGATCACGACCTGCTTGTTGGCGTTGTGCAGGGTGTTGAACGTGTGGAAGAACTCCTCCATCGTCTGTTCCTTGCCTTGCAGGAACTGGATGTCGTCGATGAGGAGGACGTCCACCTCGCGGTAGCGCCGCTGGAACGCGCCGGCCTTGCCCTCGCTGATGGAGTTGATGAAGTCGTTGGTGAACTCCTCGGAGTTCACGTACCGCACCCGCACGCTCGGGTAGAGGTTCTGCGCGTAGTGGCCGATCGCGTGGAGCAGGTGCGTCTTGCCCAGACCCGAGTCGCCGTAGATGAACAGCGGGTTGTACGCCTTGGCCGGTGCCTCCGCGACGGCGACGGCGGCCGCGTGCGCAAAGCGGTTGGAGCTGCCGATGACGAACGTCTCGAAGAGGTACTTGGGGTTGAGTCGCGCGGGCTCGGCGGGCTGACGGCGGTTGGGCCGGTCGTCGTTGCGGCCCGGGTAGCGGCGGTCGCGTGCCGAGCCGCCGTGGTTCGGCTCCTCGTCGTCGTCGTCCGGGACGAGCGACAGGTCGGGGCGTGCCTCGCGCCGGGCGTCGGCCTCGTCGGCCTCGCGCGCGTCGTGCGACGGGCTGTACGGCTCGTGATCCTGCGCGGGCGCGACGACCCGCAGGGCCGGCGGTGCGTCCTCGGCGAGCTCGGGATCGACCGTGATGGCGAACCGGGCCTCGCGGCCGAGCGCGGTGCTCAGCGCACCGGTGACCTCACCGCGGACGCGCGACTCGAGGTAGTCCTTGGTCAGGTCGTTGCCCACAGCGAGCAGCAGGGTCCCGTCGAGGAGCCCGAGCGGGCGGGCCAGCCGGACGAACGCGATCTGGCGTGGCGTGATGTCCGGGCTCGACTCGAGGGTCGACACCACGTGGCCCCATACCCGGGAGAGCTCTTCGTCCTGTGACACGTGCTACCTCGGTTGTTCGATCGCGTGGGTGGTCGAGTCTCGCATGACCGTGCGTTGTCCACACAGTTGTCCACACCTGTGAGCAGATGGTCGCGCGGGGCTGGTGGTCGCGGTTCCGCGATGAGGACGGCACTGACAGCGCCGCTCTCGCGCGTGGTGCGCGCCGCGCCGTGCCTCTGTCCACCACGTCGTGGTCCACAGCCTGCGCACCCTGGCAACGATGACCGATCGTAGTGGCAGGTCCCGTCCGGGCGGCAGAGCGGCAGCGGGTGACTGTGGCAAGATCGAACCGGCGCGTCGCGTGCATTTGACCGGCCAGTACGGCGGGAAGTACGGTATTGCAGCCTTCTCGATGGCTCCTGCTGGCGCGCCCTGACGCCGCACGCACGCGATGCGTGTCCTGGGAGCATCGATCCTGGCAGCCTGAACCTGGTCGCGCGGCACATGCGAGGCCCACCCGATGTAGTTGGAGACTCTCGTGACCAAGCGCACCTTCCAGCCGAACAACCGGCGCCGGGCCAAGACCCACGGCTTCCGCCTGCGCATGCGCACGCGTGCCGGCCGCGCGATCCTGGCGGCTCGTCGTCGCAAGGGCCGCGCGGAGCTCTCGGCCTGACATCACCGTCGGTGCTGTCCGCCGCGCACCGGATGCGCCGCGCTGCCGACTTCGAGCAGGCGGTGCGCCGAGGTGCGCGCGGCGGACGGGACACCCTCGTGGTGCATCTGACGACCAGGACCGACCACTCGCCCTCGGGGCCTGTGGTCGGTCTTGTCGTGTCCAAGGCGGTCGGTAACGCGGTGACGCGGAACCTGGTCAAGCGACGGTTGCGTGAGCTCGTCCGGGCACGTCTGTCGTCCATGCCGGCCGACGCGGGCATCGTCGTCCGCGCCCTGCCGGCAGCTGCGTCCCAGCCGTACGCGCAGCTCGGAGCAGACCTGGACGCGGCGCTCGAGACGGCGGCACGCCGCGCACGACGTCGAGTTGAGGCGTAGTCATCCCATGACTAGTCGTTCGGTGCTCCGTGCCATCGTGCGTGCTCCTGCGCAGCTCCTGCTCCTGCTGCTCAAGGGGTACCAGCGGTTCATCTCGCCGATGACGCCGCCGACCTGCAAGTTCTACCCGTCCTGCTCGCAGTACGCCGTGATCGCGGTGCAGCGCCACGGTGCCCTCCGCGGCACTGCGCTCGCCGTCTGGCGCGTGCTCCGCTGCAACCCCTGGAACCTGGGTGGCGTGGACGACGTTCCACCAGCACGACCCGTCCACCGCCATCTCGACGTGGCCTCGTCCACACACTGATCCCCCGAGGAGTTCTCCCCGATGAGCTGGTTCGACGGTCTGCTCAAACCGATCATGGTCGTCGTGGCCTGGATCATGGTCCAGTTCCACTCGTTGCTGACCACCCTCGGACTCGACCCCGAGAGTGGCGCCGCGTGGGGCCTGTCCATCGTGGGCCTGGTCATCGTGATCCGGATCCTGCTCATCCCCCTGTTCTTCCGGCAGATCAAGGCATCGCGCGGCATGCAGCTGCTCGCGCCCGAGATGCAGGCGATCCAGAAGAAGTACAAGGGCAAGTCGGACCCCGCCTCCCGGGAGGCGATGAGCCGCGAGACGATGGCGCTCTACCGCGAGCACGGCACCAACCCGTTCGCGTCGTGCCTGCCGATCCTGCTGCAGTCCCCCATCTTCTTCGCGCTGTTCCGGGTGCTCATCGAGCTCCCCCGGATCGCCGCCGGCACCTACCCGCCCATCGGGCCCATGACCCCCGAGCTCGCCGCACAGGCTGAGGCGGCGACGATCTTCGGTGCCCCGCTCTCCGGCACCTTCATGCAGGCCGGCTCGGGTCCCGACGCGATGAACATCCGCATCGTCACCGTCATCCTCATCATCGCGATGTCCGCGACCACGTTCCTCACCCAGCGCCAGCTGACCATGAAGAACATGCCGCCGGCCGCGCTGCAGGGGCCCATGGCGCAGCAGCAGAAGGTGCTGCTCTACGTGCTGCCGCTGATCTTCGCGTTCTCCGGCGTCAACTTCCCCATCGGTGTCCTCATCTACTGGACCACCACGAACCTGTGGTCGATGGGCCAGCAGTTCTACACGATCCGTCGCATGCCGGCCCCGGGCTCGCAGGCCGAGATCGCCATGAAGGAGCGCAAGGCGCGCAAGGCCAAGGCGCACGGACTCATCGAGGAGCCCGAGTCGACGGTCGTCATCGAGGAGAAGCCGCGCGGGCAGCGAGAGCAGCCCAAGCGCAAGGACCGCAACAAGCCGCGCGTCATCGAAGACCGCACCGTCAAGCCCGTCACGCCGACGGACGACGAGCCCGACGGACCCAGCACGCCGGCGCCCGGCGCCCCCACCAAGCCAAAGAAGTAGCGCACCAGCGCGACCACGATCGGAGAGAGACTCCATGACTTCGACCCAGCCTGAAGCCCCCGTCGAGCCGACCAGCACGAAGCGGCTCGAGGAAGAGGGGGAGATCGCCGCCGACTACCTCGAGGAGCTGCTGGACATCGCGGACCTCGACGGCGACATCGACATCGACATCGACCACGGCCGCGCCGCCGTCGAGATCGTCTCCGAGGACCCCGCCGACAAGTCGCTCAGCCGGCTCGCCGGACCCGACGGTGAGGTCCTGGACGCACTCCAGGAGCTGACCCGACTGGCCGTGCAGGCGAAGACGGGTGAGCGGAGCCGCCTGATGCTCGACGTGGCCGGTTACCGTGCTGCCCGCCGTGCCGAGCTGGTCACCGTCGCCACCGAGGCGATCGACCGCGTGAAGGCCTCCGGCGAGGCGGTGGCGCTCGCCGCGATGAACCCGTTCGAGCGCAAGGTGGTGCACGACGCCGTCGCTGCTGCGGGGATGTCCAGCGACTCCGACGGCGTGGAGCCGAACCGGCACGTGGTGATCCGACCGGCGTGATCTAGTGGCGTGACGAAAGGGGTGGATCCGCTTGGGTCCACCCCTTTGTCGTCCGTGTTTCACGTGAAACGTGGCAGCCGGTGCATCGGTCCTGTGGGCTCCGGGTGCGTTCAGTCCCCGCTGTTTCACGTGAAACAGCGGCCACCTGCTCTCGCTCGGTGTTCGGTACGGACCCGGGGGTCGACGGGAGAGCAGGCAGCCGGTTGACCCTGTGCCCCCGGCACCATGTGGCCACACCCGCTGAGGCGCTCGGTCCAGGGCGGAGCCGCACGCTGTGCGTACTGGCGGCCTGCGTAGTCGCGGCCGTTCGCCCGTTGGTCGCTCCGGTCCAGCGGGACCTAGCCGTCGGGGAGACGTCACTGTTTCACGTGAAACGCCCGCGGGGCGGTTCCACCGGGTCGAGTGCGCGTCTCGCCTGAGCGTGGGACTCCTGGCCCCGACGAGGGGCCGATGGCGCGCGCCTAGCTCAGGTCCGAGTCCTGGCACCGTGCGAGCGCAAGCGACCGGCTCGGTGACAGACTCACCTCATTCCGGTGATCAGCGCTCCCGGCCGGCCTCGCATCCGTTGAGCTGGCTCCGTGGCGCGCGAGAACGAGCAGTGTCGGGCACTGAGCCGGCGTTCGTGTCGTGCGACCCGACCCGCGCTGCGCTCGGTCAGAGTGCACGCTCGAGCGCAGTATCGGCGCGAGGCCTTCGCGGGTACGGGCTCCTTTGCCGTCCCCGTGCGGTGCAGCATGCGAGCGTCCTGCCACGGGAGTGGGAACGGACTGCCCGGCGCGACCCGAACAGGCGGAAGTCCGGGCGAGTGGCTCGGGCTCGCGGTGTCACCCAGGGGCGTCCTGAGGGGACTCAGCTACTCATTCCTCGCTTGGCCGGGGCGGGTGTGGGTGCATAGGGACGTCGGGACGTGCTCGAGCGCCAATGTTCCACGTGGAACACACGACCAAGCTCGCGAGTCATCGTCATGCGCCTGGAAGACGGGCCTCGAGCGTTCGACAAGGTCAGCGGTGCGACGCGACGGTCGAGCGAAAGGTCCACTGAGTCCTCCGCTCACAGACCGCCCCGCAGGGCTTTGCGACTGGACGTGGAAGGGCGGGTCTTCACGTCGGCATGCTCACAAGATCTGCGAGATGGCCGCAGTCGGCCCTTGCCGTCGTGTTTCACGTGAAACCGAGACGCTGTGCGGGTATTCACGGAGGACGGGCACGGCGGGCCGTAGGCGCTTCTGGCGGGGTGCTGCGGTGCGGTGCGTCTGTCGCCAGGCCCTCGCTCAGCCTGCCGCGAATCCGAGAGTGCCGCGTGGACCGCGTGGCCGCTGCCGGCCGCCAGCTCGCGGTGGAGGGGCTGAGGTGGAAGCCAGGAGGTGAGGGGCGGTAGCAGCACGTTCGCAGAGGTCCGGCGGCGACGGGCGGATCTCCTTGCGCTACTCCGTGGAACGTCCTGGGTGCGTCGGACTCGGCCCCGAACGGGAGCGGAACGCGGAGGTCTCGCCGGTGGGCGTGCGTGGACCCTCGGCACGATGAGGCAGGGTGTGTTTCACGTGAAACAGCGCGCAGAGCGATGGGTCGTGCAGCGCAAGGCTCGTTGCCTCGTAGCGCTCGATGTGTGGCGTAGGCATGTGTGGCGTAGGCAGGTGCGGCGCCACCTGGCTCGATCTGCCAGGTGGCGACAGGCTGCCCCTGCACCCTCGACCGGCGGCGGGGGACGTCCCGCGAGTAGTTGCGGCGGGCTCGGAGCAGCTAGTGCGGGTCCACGAGTGCTCCACGGCGTGCTCGGCGTGTGTGCAGGACGGGCAACACGGCGGTCAACACTCACGACTAGCGACCTGCGATCTGCATCGGGAGATGTTCCACAAGCACCGCGAAAGGTGGGGTCGAACAGGCGCGCCGGCCGAGGGTGTGACGAGGAAGCTCTAGCGTGCGAGGAGCTCGGGGCGGAGCGGAAGGAGCAACGTGCGCTGCGGCGCGCACCATGCAGTGTGCACCGACCTCCTGCACGGTGCGACGGCAGCGTCGTGCGACAGCTCACGACGCATGACGCCCGGAGCGTGCCGAGTGAGCGCGACCTGAGACCCGCGCCGGTCGCGGCCAGCAGAGCGCACCGGTCGGCGCCGTGCGGAGCGAGTGCGACCCGGGCCCCGCGCCGTGTGGGCAGCCTCGAGTGCCGTGCTCTGTGCGATCTGCGGTGAGCGGCTCACGGACGGAGGACCGGCGGACGGGTTGTTCACAGAGTCACCAGCGGATGACCCCGCACGGGTCACCAGAGGACGACTCACCCGGGAGCCCCGCTGATGAGTCGGCCTGGAGATGGCGGCCTTCTGCCTCAGGCGACCGTCGCGTGGGGTTCGTCTACGGCGACCAAGCCGGACGCGGAGCGCCAACCGCCCTGTCAGACGCGGTGCGAGCCAGGGCGCGTCAGATCGTCACCTGAGCGCGCTCCGCCGGTGATCGTCACCGGCTTCGCACGACTGGCAAGGTGATGCGGCGATCTGGTCCGTGGGCGAAGCCGCTGGTCACGGTGTCTCCCGATGGCTTCCTCCACGGTGCTGCTGAGCTCCGACCTGTGGCGCCTAGCAGTTCCAGACCCCACGCAGGCACTAGCAGCGGCTCGCGGCAAGCGCTCCGACTGAGCGCCGCCGTGGGGCGGGGCGTCTCGTTGCGAGCTGCTCAGTAGGTCGGCGGACACATGGGCTGTGGCCAGGGGGCCGGTGCAGGATCGGCTGCGCGTTCCACGTGAAACATGGGCTGTCGGGCGCCTGACATCGGGTTGGCGAAGCGTGGTCAGCCGTACGGGAGTCGGGAGTGTGTACCGAATCGAGGTTCATCGTGCGTCTAGAGCGAGCACGCGAAGCGGGTGACTGGACGCCCAGTGAGAA
This sequence comes from Cellulomonas sp. Root137, assembly GCF_001426725.1. Lineage (NCBI taxonomy): Bacteria > Bacillati > Actinomycetota > Actinomycetes > Micrococcales > Cellulomonadaceae > Cellulomonas > Cellulomonas sp. Root137. The sequence goes on from NZ_LMFG01000001.1 coordinate 555,564, forward strand.
CCGGACATGTCAATCGTCGACATGTGCTGTGGACGGCGAGGGGAGCGGACTCCCGCACGGTACGGTAGGGCCGCGCGAGAGCCCTGGCAGTCCTCCGACGGTGGTCCGCAGCGCCCGCACGCGACGTTCAGCAGCACTGTTTCACGTGAAACCTGGGGGACCTGACGGTGGCAGAAGTTCAGTCGGACGCGACCGACAGAACCGACCCGCTGGATGGCGACCTTCGTCTCGAGCCCTACTTCGGCCCGGCGTGGACGGCGGTGCTCGGGTTCCATGACCTGCTGGTGTCCCAGGGAGAGCTGCGCGGGCTGGTCGGCCCGAGGGAACTCTCGCGACTCTGGGAACGGCACCTGCTCAACTCCGCCGCGGTCGTGCCGTTCCTCCCGCGCGAGGGACGGATCATCGACCTCGGGAGCGGAGCCGGCTTGCCGGGCATCGTCGTCGCGGCGATGCTCCCGGAGGCTGAGGTCGTTCTCCTCGAGCCCATGGAGCGACGCACGGCGTGGCTCAGCGAGGTGGCGGAGGTCCTTGGCCTCAGCAATGTCGTGGTGCGGCGCGGTCGAGCACAGGACGAGCACGGGCTCCTGTTCGGCGACGCGGTGACTGTGCGAGCGGTCGCGTCGCTCGACAAGCTCTACCGGCTCGCGATGCCGCTGCTCGTGGCCGGCGGTTCGCTCGTCGCGCTGAAGGGCGGCAAGGCGGAGGAGGAGATCGAGGCGGCCAAGCATGTCGGCCGCAAGCTCGGGGCCGGCGTGGCATCCGTGGTGGACGCCCCCACGATCGAGGGAGTCGAAGTGACGAGAGTGGTCCGCGTCGTACGGGAGGCAGTGCCTGGTGTTCGGTAGGAAGAAGCGTCGTCAAGAAGCGGATCCCGTTCAGGCCCCCGCCGGGCCGCCCGAGCCGCCTGCTATGAGCACGCCGGCCTGGGCCCCCCAGCAAGGAACCCCGCTGCCCAATGACGCGCCCGAGGCGCCCAGCGACCCCGGCCTGGCCGCTGTGCCGCAGCCTGCGTCGACTGAGACGGTCCAGCAGGCTCCCGAACGCGGAAGTGTCGCGCAGGGCACCGCCCCTCAGGACGCCGCGCCCACGACGACAGTCCAGCAGCCCGGGGGTCGGCGGATCGACGACAGCCAGGTGCCGGTCGGTACCGGCTCGCACGAGGACGGGATGCCGCAGCCAGCCGGTCAGTACCGTCCGTCCGCACCGGCGCTTCCGCAGCAGGAGCAAGCTCACCAGCAGCTCGAATCGACGACGCAGGCTGCGCCCGAGTCGGCTCCTGGCCCGAACCAGAGCCTGAGCAGCGTGACCGACGCCGCCGCCGCACGGGCCAGCGCGAACGCCGCTGCGGCTCTTGAGTCGGCTGCCTCCGACGGGGGTTCGTCGACGGGGCGCCAGCGGCGGAGTGTCCGGCCCGAACCTGTGAGCGCCGGCGAGCCATACATCCCGACAGTGCCGGCTCCGACAGCCCAGGATCTCGGCGCCTCTGTTCCACGTGAAACATCGCACAGTGACCCGGCCCCCGCACTGGCGAGCGAAGGCTCTGGATCATGGGACGACCGCAGCGTCGCCCCAGGTCACAGCGTCGAGAACGGCAGCGACACGGCCGTCATCGAGGGGAGTGCGGGGATGTCCGCGCGGGAGACCCACCACGCGGAGAGCGCGGCAGTGGCCCCGGCACGTGACACCATCACGCCCATGCCTGCTCGCCATGATCTCGACCCCGAGGAGAGCCGTCGCGCGGCGCTCGTCGACAGCCTCCCGGTCGTGTCCGACGACACCCCGCTGATGGCGGAGCTGAAGCAGGACGCCCGCCGTCGGATCGAGCTCCGCGGCCGACGGTTCCCTCGCCCGCCGCAGACCCGCATCATCACGGTGGCCAACCAGAAGGGCGGCGTCGGCAAGACGACGACGACCGTCAACCTGGCGGCGGCGCTGGCGCAGGCCGGCCTGAACGTGCTGGTCCTCGACAACGACCCGCAGGGGAACGCGTCGACCGCTCTCGGTGTCGAGCACCGCGCCGGGACGCCGTCGATCTACGAGGTGCTGGTCGATGGCGCGCCGATGGCCGACGCGGTCCAGGAGAGCCCGGACGTGTCGAACCTGTGGTGCCTGCCCGCCACGATCGACCTGTCCGGTGCGGAGATCGAGCTGGTCTCGATGGTGGCGCGCGAGACCCGGCTCCGGAACGCGCTGGACGCCTACCTCGACGGACGGGTCGCCAACGGGCAGGAGCGGATCGACTACGTCTTCGTCGACTGCCCCCCGAGCCTCGGCCTGCTGACGGTGAACGCGTTCGTCGTCGCACGCGAGGTGCTGATTCCCATCCAGTGCGAGTACTACGCGCTCGAAGGGCTCAGCCAGCTGCTGAAGACGATCCAGCTGATCCAGGCGCACCTGAACCCACGGCTGCACGTGTCGACGATCCTGCTGACGATGTACGACGCCCGCACGAACCTGGCGCAGCAGGTGGCGACCGAGGTGCGTACGCACTTCCCGGAGCGCACGCTGCGCACCACCGTGCCACGGTCCGTCCGCATCTCGGAGGCACCGAGCTACGGCCAGACGGTCATGACCTACGACGCCGGATCCTCCGGAGCCCTCGCGTACCTCGAGGCCGCCCGCGAAGTGGCGGAGCGGGGCGCCACCGAGCTCGAGGACGACCACCACAGCAACGGGCAGGCGTCGAACGGCACCGCCCCGACAGACCACGAGCACCAGACGGCTGCGGCCGTCCGTCAGGAGGAACTGTGAGCGAGAAGCGACGCGGTCTGGGCCGGGGCCTTGGAGCCCTCATCCCCACCGGCCTGGACGGCCAGCGGCCGACCGGGGCGGAGCGTCCGGTCGACGTGTTCTTCCCCGACCGTGAGCGGGAGAACGGCGAGGCAGCCGCCGCGGCCGCCGCGCTGGCGACGGCGACCCTGACGGAGGAACCACCCGCCGTCGAGCCGACGGAGCCGAACGGGCACGACGGGTCCACCAACGGGGTGGCCCACGTCGACATCACCGTGCCGGTCGAGGCACCGCGGGCGGATGAGCCGCCGATCGCCGCGGCGTCGGCCGAGGGGCTCGTCCCGGTGCCCGGCGCCCGGTTCGCCGAGCTGCCGGTGGGGGAGATTCGTCCGAACCCGAAGCAGCCGCGCACCGTCTTCGACGAGGACGCGCTCGACGAGCTGGTCGGATCGATCCGCGAGGTCGGCGTCCTGCAGCCGATCGTGGTGCGCGATGCCGGCGACGGCTACGAGCTGATCATGGGCGAGCGGCGGTGGCGCGCGACGCAGGCGGCCGGCCTGGCGACGATCCCCGCGATCATCCGTGACACCGACGACTCCGACCTGCTGCGCGACGCGCTCCTGGAGAACCTGCACCGCTCCGAGCTGAACCCGCTCGAGGAGGCGGCCGCGTACCAGCAGCTGCTGGACGACTTCGGCTGCACCCACGAGCAGCTGGCGACGCGCATCCAGCGGTCGCGTCCGCAGATCTCCAACACGCTCCGCCTGCTCAAGCTCCCGCCGCTGGTGCAGCGCCGGGTGGCCGCTGGCGTGCTGTCCGCGGGGCACGCTCGCGCGCTGCTCGGGCTCGCCGACGGCGCGGCGATCGAGCGCCTGGCTCAGCGCATCGTCGCCGAGGGGCTGTCGGTCCGTGCCGTCGAGGAGATCGTCTCCCTGGGCGGGGACGCAGCGCCGGCCGCGCGCCGGACCGCGCCCCGAGCGGGCGTGAAGAACGAGGCGCTGGACCACCTCGCCGCACGACTCTCGGATCGATTCGACACCCGCGTCAAGGTGAGCCTCGGCAAGTCGCGTGGCCGGCTGACGGTGGAGTTCGCCTCGGTGCAGGACCTCAACCGGATCCTGGCCAGCCTGGCCCCGGAGGACCCGGGCCTGCTCAAGGGCTGACCCGCGTACAACCCGGGAGAACGCAACCGTACAAAACGGTCAGCGGGCGAGCGCGGCCTCGACGAGCGAGCGGTAGAGCTCGCCGAGGGACAGGCCCGCGGCCTCGGCTGCCTGCGGCAGCAGTGACGTCTCAGTCATGCCGGGAGCCACGTTGACCTCGAGGAACCAGACGGTGCCGTCGGCGTCGACGATGAGGTCGGTGCGGGACAACGCATCCAGTCCGAGCGCGCGGTGCGCGGCCACGGCCACGTCGCCGACCGCAGCAGTCAGCTCGGGTGAGAGCCGGGCGGGTGCGAAGTACTCGGTGCGCCCCGGGTTGTAGCGGGCGTCGAAGTCGTAGGGCCCGTCGGTCACGATCTCGACGGCGGGGAGCGCCATCGGTCCGTCGCCGGTGTCGATCACGCTGACGGCGACCTCGGTGCCGGAGACAGCCCGCTCGATGAGCGCCGTGTCGCTGTACGCGAAGCAGTCGACCATGGCCTGCGGGAGAGCATCTGCGCTGGTCACGAGCGTGACGCCCAGCGCCGAGCCGCCGCGGGAGGGCTTCACGACGACCGGGAGACCGAGTCGGCCGACGATGGCGTCGAGCACCTGACGCGCACCCAGCTCACGGAACAACGACTGCGGCAGCGTGACGAACTCCGGCGTCGACAGCCCTGCGCGAGCTACGACGGTCTTGGCGATCGGCTTGCTCCACGCGATGCGGCTCTCCCGCGGACCGGTGCCTAGGAGGCGCAGGCCGAGCATCTGCACGACGTCGCGCACCGAACCGTCCTCGCCGCTGGCCCCGTGCAGGAGGGGCCACACGAGATCGGGCTGCAGCTCGACGAGGGCGGGCACCAGGTCGGCGTCGACGTCGTGGACCGAGACCTCGACGCCCACGGACCGCAGGGCGTCCGCGACCCGTCGGCCGGAGCGCAGGGAGACGTCGCGCTCGTGGGACAGGCCCCCGGCCAGGACGACGACGCGGGGGGACGGGGTGGCGGTCACGGTGCGAGGACTCCGATGGCGAGAGAGGACGGGGGCGGGTCAGGCGACATCCGGGCCCGGCTGCTGCACGTCGCCGTGGCCGGCGGACCCGGTCGTGCCGAACAGCTCCACCAGCTCACGCTCGCCCGCGACGACACCCGCGAGCCGGCGCACGCCCTCTCGGATGCGCTCGGGTGTGGGGTAGCAGAAGGACAGGCGCATGTGGTCCGCGCCGGAGCCGTCGAAGTAGAACGCGGTCCCCGGGACGTAGGCGACGCGGGCGGTGACGGCTCGCGGCAGCATGTCCTTGGCGTCGAGGCCGTCGGGCAGCTTGACCCAGGTGTAGAAGCCGCCGTCGGGAACGTTCCACGAGGCGTCGGGCAGGTGCTCGGCCAGTGCGGCGATCATGGCGTCGCGCCGCTCGCGGTACTGCTCGCGGTAGATCTTGATCTGGCCCTGCCAGTCGCAGGTGGACAGGTAGGTGGAGATCGCGATCTGCGAGGCGTTCGACGGGCAGAGGATCGCGGACTCGCTGGCCAGGACCAGCTTCTCGCGCACGGCGTGCGGGGCGACTACCCAGCCGACGCGGTAGCCGGGCGCGAAGGTCTTGGAGAACGAGCCGAGGTAGAGCACCCCGTCCTCGTCGAGGGAGCGCATCGCGGGGCGCGGCTCACCCGAGAAGCCGAGCAGCCCGTAGGGGTTGTCCTCGAGCACGAGGACGCCGTAGCGCTGCGCGATCGCCAGGATCTGGGGTCGTCGCGTCTGCGAGAGCGAGACGCCGGCCGGGTTGTGGAAGTTAGGGACGGTGTACAGGAACTTGACCCGACGGCCCTCGCGGGCGAGTGCAGCCAAGGTGGACTCGAGCGCCGCGGGGATCAGCCCGTCCGCGTCGATCGGCACGTGCACCACGTCCGCCTGGTACGCCCGGAACACGCCGAGGGCGCCGACGTACGACGGGGCCTCCGCGACGACGACGTCGCCCGGGTCGATGAAGATGCGGGTGACCAGGTCGAGCGCCTGCTGCGACCCCGTCGTGACGACGACGTCGTCGGGGTGCGCGTCGATGCCCTCGAGCGCCATGACGTCGAGGATCTGCTCGCGCAAGGTCTCGTCGCCCTGGCCGGACCCGTACTGCAGCGCCTGCAGACCGCGCGTGGCGACGACGCGCTGCGCCAGGTCACCGAGGATGTCCAGCGGGAGGCCTTCGAGGAACGGCATGCCCCCGGCCAGCGACACGACCTCGGGCCGGTTGGCCACCGCGAACAGGGCGCGGATCTCGGAGGACCGCATGCCGTGGGTGCGTTCGGCGTACGACCCGAGCCACTGGTCGAGACGCGTCCCGGTGCCGGCAGCGGAGGACGTGGGGGGGCCCGACGTCTCGCCGTCGGGAACGGGGTGCGCAGTCATGCAGCCGAGTTTCCCACGGCGGCGGCGATGCTCAGCGCACCGTCCCAGCGACACGAACGGCCCCGTCGGAGCGACAGGGCCGTTCGGTAGAGGCGGAGCGGGAGGTCAGACCGAGGCGAGCACGCTCTCGATGTCCTCCGCGATCATCGACTTGGGCCGCGCGCCGATGACGGACTTCACCAGCTCACCGCCCGCGTAGAAGTTGAGCGTCGGGATGGACACGATGCCGTAGTCGCCCGTGACCTGGGGGTTCTCGTCGGAGTTGACCTTCACGATCTTGACGCGGCCGCCGTACTGCGCGGCCAGCTCCTCGAGCACGGGGGCGACCATCCGGCAGGGACCGCACCAGGGCGCCCAGAAGTCGACGATCACGGGGATCTCCGACTCGAGCACCTCGGACTGGAAGGTGGCGTCGGTGACGGGGGTGGTGGCGCTCATCGGATCTCCTCGGCGTAGGTCTCCACCGGCGGGATCGGGTGCACGAGGTCACCGAGCGAGGCCAGGAAGTGCTGGGCGTCCAGGGCGGCCGCGCACCCGGAGCCGGCGGCTGTGATGGCCTGGCGGTAGGTGTGGTCGACCAGGTCCCCGCACGCGAAGACGCCGGTCAGGTTGGTGGCCGTGGACCGGCCGATCACCTGCACGTAGCCCTCGTCGTCCAGGTCGACCTGGCCCTTGACCAGCTCGGAGCGCGGGACGTGCCCGATGGCGACGAACACGCCGGTCGCGGGGTGCTCGCGGGTCTCGCCGGTGACCGTGTCGCGCAGGGTGACGCCGGTGACCTTGTTCTCGCCGTGGATGGCGACGACCTCGCTGTTCCAGGCGAACTCGATCTTCGGGTCGTTCGCGGCGCGGTCGGCCATGATCTTGGACGCACGCAGGTGGTCACGGCGGTGCACGAGCGTGACGCGCTTGCCGAAGCGGGTGAGGAACGTGGCCTCCTCGACGGCCGAGTCGCCGCCGCCGACCACGATGATCTCCTGGTCACGGAAGAAGAACCCGTCGCAGGTGGCGCACCAGGACACCCCGCGGCCGGACATGCGCTTCTCGTCGTCCAGACCCAGCTCACGGTACGCGGAGCCGGTGGCCAGGATGACCGCGCGAGCCTGGAACGTCTCGCCGTTGAGCGTCTCGATGGTCTTGATGTCGCCGGTGAGGTCGAGCGAGGACGCGTCGTCCCACAGCACCTCGGCGCCGAACTTCTCGGCCTGCTTCTGCAGACCCTCCATGAGCTCGGGGCCCTGGACGCCGTCCGGGAAGCCGGGGAAGTTCTCCACCTCGGTGGTGTTCATCAGCGCGCCACCGGCGGTGACGGAGCCGGCGATGACCAGGGGCGCCAGGCCCGCGCGGGCAGCGTAGATCGCGGCGGTGTAGCCGGCCGGACCCGAGCCGACGATGACGAGATCGCGGACGGTGGTGGACTGCTCGGTCACGAGACTTCCTTGCGGTTCGGCATGCCGGAGACGATCCGGCGGGGCTGACGGATCAACCGATCCTAGGCCGGATCTGTTCCGTGCCCCGTCAGGACAGGGCGATCTCGGTGAGCTCGAGCCGGAAGCCGCCGTCGGGTGCCGTCGGGAGCTGCGTGATCCACAGGACGATCGACTGCGTCTCCGTGGCGGGGTTCAGGGTGAACACCGCGTCCGGTCCGAACGGTCCGGACGCGAGCACCGCCCCGGCGGTCGGGTTCGCGGCGTCGGTCGCGCGGATCTCCACGTTCCCGCCCGTGCTGTTCGAGTGCAGCGTGACGGTGCTGACCGTGGTCGTCGTGGTCAGGGTGATGGCGTACCCGACGGCGTCCTTGAACCCCGCGAAGTCGTCCCGCTTGTAGGTCTGGGTGTACCAGAACGTGGCCGGGTCGCTGTCGTACGCCTTGGCGACGTCCTCCTGGTGCTCGCCGTCGGCGTCGGACGGGTCGATCGTCGTGGCGGACGCGATGACCGGTGCTCCGCCCACCGGGGCGGGGGGTGCGGCCGGCTCCTCCGCCGCGGGTGCCGCGGGGGTGGAAGGCGCCGCGGCGCTCTGCGACGTCTCGGGATCTGCCGTGGAGCCGCCCGGGTCGAGCGACGAGAACAGCGCCCGGAACGCGAGGACCACGCCGACGATCACGACGAGCACGACGACGATGAGGACCAGCGCGGTCGGGTCGAACCGGAGCTTGCTGGGCGGGGTGGACTCGGCCCCGATGACGTCGCCGAAGTCGAAGGTGTCGGGGCGCGGCGCGGGGGGCCCGACCGGCGGCGGCGGGGCAGCGGCGCGAGCGACGGGGGGGACCGACGACGGAGCGGCCGCCGCGGTGGACCGGGCCACAGGTCGGCGCACCACGGTCGGGAGGACGGGAGGCTGGGGCGCCGGTTCGGGTGCCGATGCCGGCGCCGGGGGGAGCTGGGTGGTGGCGGCCGTCGGCGGAAGGGCCTGCGTGGTGGCAGCTGCCGGCGGAAGGGCCTGCGTGGTGGCGGCGGCCGGTGCGACGGCCTGCTCAGGAGCGGCGGCCGCACCGAGAGAGCTGGTGCGCGACGGCGTCGCCGGTGGCGGGGTGCCGGGCCGGTTGGCGCCGGGCGGGTCCTGCTGCTGGAACGCGGTCCGCACGGACTGCCGCTGCACGGTCACGGGCGCGGTGTCCTGCTGGTCGTCCTCGTCGGGCACGGGAATGCCTCCTCCGGGTGCCGCAGCACCGGTGGGCGGGAACTGCGCGGTGACGGGGCCACCGAGCGCAGACGGGTCGGGCACGGACGTGCGGATCTCGCCCCACGGTTCGAGCTCGCGCACCAGCTCTCCGGGGCTGTGCGGGCCGTCGTCGTTGGGTCCGAGGGTGACGACGCAGAGCGTGTCGAGGTCGTTGGGCACGCCGGGGACCAGGTCGGCGGGCGCCACGGGGGCGCCGTCGACGATCGGGGCGGGAGGCAGCGTCTCGCCGCCCGGTGTCTGCGGGGCGCGCGGATCGGCCGGCCAGAGCCCGGTGAGGGCGGCGTAGAGGAGCCGGACCAGGCCGACGGCGTCGGCTCGCGAGGTGGACCGGGCGTCGCCGCCGGAGTCACCGAGAAGGGCCGCGTCGAGGGCGAGACCGCCCAGCAGCACCCGTCCGTCCGGGCTCACGTGCAAGACCGACGGGCGCAGGGCGAGGTGGTGGACGCCGCGGCGCCGGGCGACCTCGAGGGCCGACGCGGCCTCGCCGACCACCGCGCGGGCCTGCTCGGCCGTGAGCGGGGTCTGTGCGACCAGCCGTGCGAGCGAGGGGCCGACGCGCTGCTCGGAGACCACGTAGCCGTAGCCCTCGTGCGTGCCGACGTCCAGCACGCGCACGAGGCGGGAGTCGGTGACGAGGGCCGCGCGGCGGGCGGCGTCGAGCGCGGGGGCGACCGCGCCGTGCTCGAGGATGCGTACGCGGACAGGCCGGTCGAGGATCTGGTCCGTGGCCTGCCAGGCACTGGCGCCCTCGAGGTCGGACACCACCGGGGACAGCACGCGGTACCGGCCCGCGAGCACGGTGCCCCGTCCGACGACCTCGCTCACCAGCACCTCCGTGTCGATCACCTGGACAGGACACCCTGCATGCTAGACGTGCCGGATCAGCGGCGTCGCCCGGTCAGCCGGCGGAGGACCGGCAGGAGCAGGCTGTCCAGCTCGCGCACGCGCAGCACACGGAGCGCGCCGACGTACACCAGGCCCATCACGGTGCCGACGACGGCACACTCGATCACCGACGCCATCAACCCGGTCGACAGGCCCCGCCCGAGCAGCAGCAGGACCAGGCCACCGATCCCCGCGGACACGAGGGCGGCCAGCGTGGAGCGCGCCAGCACCTGCAGCACCCGGGACCCGTCGATGCCGTCCAGGCGCCGACGCAGGCGCCACGCGGCGATGACGGCGCCGACCACGTAGGACAGCGACATCGCCGCGCCGGCGCCCGCCACCCACGAGGACGGGTGCAGCAGCACGCGGGAGAGCAGGGCGCCGACGACGACGACCGCCGCCATCACCACCTGGATGGGCACCATCGACCGCGCGTCCTCGTAGGCGTAGTACACCCGCTGGAACATCGACCAGGCACCGAACGCCGGCAGCCCGAGGATCATCGTCAGCACGACCGCGGCGACGGCGTCGGCCGACGCGGCCGAGGCGGTGGCCAGCACGACGCGCGTGAGCGGCAGGTCCAGCACGATGACGGCCGCCGTCGCGAAGATCGTGAACACGCCGACCACCCGCAGGCCCGACGAGAGCGTGGCGCGGACACCGGCGACGTCGGCCTCGTGCGCCTGCCCGGACAGCCGCGTGAACAGGGCGGTGGCCAGCGAGACCGTCACCAGCGAGTGCGGCAGCATGAAGATCAGGAAGGCGACGTCGTAGGCCGCGGTGCCTGCCACGGCGCTCGCGGTCGCACCGTCGGCGACGGCGGCTGCCGGTGCGGCGGACGCGACGCGGGAGACGATCAGGTACCCGAGCTGGCCCACGGCCAGGCCGGCGAGCGTCCACGTGGCCACCCCGCCCGCCGCGCTCAGGCCGGAGCCGCGCAGCCCCCAGCGCGGCCGGTAGTGGACGCCGGCCCTGCGCAGGGCGGGGATGAGCACCACGGCCTGGGCGACCACGCCGAGCGTCGCCGCGCCGGCCAGCAGCGCCGTCTGCCCGGGTGTCCACGAGGCGGCGTCGGTCACGCCGGAGCTCTTCCACACGCCGAACACCGCGATGAAGACGCCGAAGCCGACGATCGCCACGATGTTGTTGACCGCCGGCGCCCACATGTACGGACCGAACGACCCGCGCGCGTTCAGCACCTGGCCCAGCAGCGCGTAGGCGCCGTAGAAGAACAGCTGCGGGATGCACCAGTAGGCGAACGTCGTCGCCAACGCGTCCTGCGCCGGGTTGCCGAAGTTCGAGTACAGGCTCACGAGCACCGGTGCGAGGAGGGTGAGCACCACGGTCGCGGCGGCCAGCGCCACGAACCCCAGGGTGAGCAGCCGGTCGACGTACTCCTGGCCGGCCTTGCGCTTGTACGCCCGGACCACCTGCGGCACCAGGATCGCGTTGAGCACGCCCCCGGCGAGCAGCATGTAGAGGACGTTCGGCAGCTTGTTGGCCACCGCGAAGGCGTCAGCGGCCTGGCCGGTCGCGCCGATCGCGCTGACCATGACCATGCCGCGCAGCAGCCCGAGCACCCGCGAGACCGCGGTGCCGGAGGCCATGAGGGCGGCGCCGCGGCGCATCCCGTCGTCGTCGGTCACCGAGGCTCCTCCGCCGGGGCTGTCTCCTCGGGAGCGGCGCCCCCGAGCACGGGCAGCGACGTGGGAGCGTCGGCCTCCGCCTCGGTGCGGGCCCCGCGGCGTCCGCTCTGCCCGCGCCGCACGGTCCGGATGATGCCGAGCACCAGGCCGATCGCGAGCAGGACGCCGACGACGATCGTGCCGATGCTCTCGATCGTGGGCGCCACCTGCGCGGTGAACCGGACGGTCGGGGAGACGGCCATCCCGTCCGGGGCGGTCAGCTGCGCGGTGACGGCCACCGAGCAGTTGGCCCGGGCGCTCAGGGGGACCCGCACGCTCGTCTCGCTCTGCGCGTCGACCTGCACCTCGGGGATCTCGCCGACCTCCAGGCACGCCGTGCGCGGGGTCACCTCGAGCAGGACGGTGGCGGGGACGGTGAGTGCGTTCTGCACGACGACGGAGAGCGCGCTGCTCGCCGCGATCACCCGGAAGTCGCTGACCGGGGCGATGCTCAGGCCCGTGGTCCGCTCGCCGACCTCGGTGACGACTGACGTCACGAGGTCGTCCCGCCCGGCGGGATCCACGCGCCAGGCGACGGACAGCGGCTCGAGGACCTCGGTGTCGACGCCCTCGAGCAAGGTGGCGGGGTCGCTGGTGACCTGGGCGAACGCGACGGCGTGTGCCCGGGCGTCCGCGAGAGCCCGCACGCCGCTCACGGAGAGCTCGTCGGGGTCGGTGGTGCGGGAGGGGAGCGTGGTGCGGGCCTCGGGCTGGGCGGCGTCGAGGAGGCTCGACACCGGGGSGAGCCGCACCCAGGGCGTGCTGCCGAACGCGGCCAGCAGCGCGGACACGTTCTGCGTGTCGGGCTCCCACGCACGTCCGGGCGCGAGCAGGAGGTGAGGCGGCTCGTCCCCCTCGCGGGTGATGACGGCCAGCTCGGCGAGGGCGCGCTGGACGGTGGTGGTCGTCGTGGCGCCCGGCTCGACGTCCTCCGGCGCCGTGAGCAACCCGGTGAGGGTGGCGTCGGGTCGGAAGGCGGTGGTCGGACCCGCGGCCGTCTGGACCCGCACGGCCGCACCGGGCGTCACCTTGGCATCCGTCTCGGTGGACGGCGGGAAGACGATCGCGTCGGCACCCACCTGGGCGGTGACGCCGGCGGTCGCCTGGTCGGGTGCCTCGGTGCCGGGTGCCCACAGCAGACCGGAGGACGTGGTGAGCCCGGGGATCCCGGTCTGCGCGGTGTGGTCCACGGCCAGCTGGACCAGGTCCGGGTGCTGGGCGTGCGCGGCAGCGGCGATGTCGGGGTCGGACCACGGCAGCGCCACGACGTCGTGCGTGCGGAGCCGGCTCGTGAGGTCGGTGGCCCATGCCCGGGTGCTCGGCGAGCCCGCCTCGGCGGCCTCGAGCAGCGCCGGGTCGATCGCGACGCCGACGTCCGCGTCGGCAGCGACGACGGCCGCGAGGTCGTGCAGGCGCCCGCCCGTCCCCGTCTGCTCCTCGAGCTCGGCTGCGCTCTCGTCCGTGCCGGTGGGCGGACCGACCATCGGCACGAGCACCGAGACGTCCGTCTGCGGCACGTCGTCGGTGGTGAGCCACAGGACGAACGTGCGCTGGAGCCCGACCCGGCTGGACCCGTCCAGTGCCTCGACCACGAGCCCGCGGGGACCCCAGGTGTCGGCGCCCTTGAGCAGGCCGATGCTCTCGGCGGGGATCCTGAGCTCCACCGGGACGCTGGCGCCGGGGAGCAGCGGTGCGGCCACCGGCACCGTGGTGTCGCGCTTGGTGCGGGACAGGCCGCTGGTGCCGGCGGAGGCCCACGCATCCACGTCGGCGCGCGAGAAGACCCGGAACCGGCTCAGCCGCAGCGCGGCCGCGGGCTCCTCGATCGCCACGTCGCCGTCGTTGCGCAGGGTCGCCCGGACGAGCAGGTCCTCGCCGGGCCGCAGCACGCTCGGCGACACCTCGGTGATCTGCACGGTGACGGGCAGGTCGGGGTCGGCGGTGGTGGCGGCCGTCGCAGGGGGCGCTGCCGCGAGCGCGCCGAGGAGAGCCAGGGCCACGCAGAGCACCCGGCGCCGCAGCGAGCGCCCGCTCATGCCTCGCCGACGAGGACGACGAGCGCTGCCTCGGCCAGCCGCCGCTCGTTCGGATAGGCGAGCACCCCGTGCAGCTCGGCCACCGGGATCCACGCCGCGTCCTCGGCCTCGCCGTCGGGGTCACCCTCGACCGAGAGGGTCCCGCCGGTGGCACCGAGCAGGAAGTGGTGCACGACCTTGTGCACGCGGCGGTCGTCGCCGCTGAACCAGTAGTCGATGACGCCCAGCCGGCGCAGGACCTGTCCGGTGATGCCCGTCTCCTCCGCGATCTCGCGGACGGCGGCCTCCTCGGGCGTCTCGTTTCCCTCCAGGTGGCCCTTCGGCAGGCACCACTCGAGCCGGCCCGCACGGTTGCGCCGCGCGATGACGGCGGCGTGGTCGACGCCGTCGCGACGGCTGACGACGATGCCGCCGGCCGAGGTCTCGTCCACCACGGGCAGCGGCGCGGCGGGAACGCGGACCAGCGAGTGCCGGGGGTCGATCCGCAGCGGATGGCCGCCCGGCGGCGCTGGGACGCCCCCGGGGACGGGTGGGCGCGCCGGGCTCGACATATCGACACTGTAACGACTGGGACGGTGCGCTCCTGCCCGCAGACGCCTGAGCAGAGCCTCGGGTCTGGCAGGCTTGGACGAGTGCCGTCCCTCGATCCGACCGTCAGCCCCGAGTCACCCGACCTGAGCGCCGCCCTGGTGGCGCTGCAGAAGCGCGCGCTGGGCGTGCTGGCGGGGCTGCCTGCGGACGCCCTCGAGCTGGGCGAGCTGTTCCGCGCGGCCGGCCACGAGCTGGCGCTGGTCGGCGGACCCGTGCGGGACGCGTTCCTCGGCCGGACGTCGGCGGACCTCGACTTCGCCACGTCGGCGACCCCGGACCAGACGGAGTCGATCCTCGCGCGCTGGGGTGACGCGCACTGGGACATCGGCAAGGAGTTCGGCACCATCGGCGCCCGGCGGTTCGCCGGCCGCCGCTCGTCGCTGGCGGAGGACGTCGTCGTCGAGGTCACCACGTACCGCACGGACGAGTACGACCCGGCGTCCCGCAAGCCGCAGGTGGCGTTCGGCGACTCGCTCGAGGGTGACCTGTCCCGCCGCGACTTCACGGTGAACTCGATGGCCGTCCGCGTGCCGGAGCTGACCTTCGTCGACCCCTTCGACGGGCTGACCGACCTGGCCGCAGGAGTGCTGCGCACCCCGGTGGACCCGCGGCAGTCGTTCGACGACGACCCGCTGCGCATGATGCGCGCCGCCCGGTTCGCCGCGCAGCTCGGGTTCGCGGTCGATCCTGCGGCGCACGCGGCGATCGTCGACATGGCCGACCGGATCGCGATCGTCTCCGCCGAGCGCGTGCGCGACGAGCTGAGCAAGCTGCTGGTCTCCGCGCAGCCGCGGGCCGGGCTCGAGGTGCTGGTCGACACGCGGCTGGCGGAGCACGTGCTGCCCGAGCTCCCCGCCCTGCGCCTGGAGATCGACGAGCACCACCGGCACAAGGACGTGTACGAGCACTCGCTGACGGTGCTGGACAAGGCGATCGCCCTGGAGACCGGCCCCGACGGCGCGGTGCCCGGCCCTGACCTGGTGCTCCGGCTGGCGGCGCTGCTGCACGACATCGGCAAGCCGAGGACCAAGCGGCTCGAGGACGGCGGCGGCGTCAGCTTCCACCACCACGAGATGGTCGGCGCCAAGCTCGTGGCCAAGCGGCTGAAGGAGCTGCGGTTCGACAAGGCGACCGTGCAGGCGGTCGCGCGGCTGACCGAGCTGCACCTGCGCTTCCACGGCTACGGCGAGGGCAGCTGGACCGACTCGGCGGTGCGCCGCTACGTCACGGACGCCGGCCCGCTGCTGGAGCGGCTGCACCGGCTGACCCGGTCGGACTGCACCACGCGGAACCTGCGCAAGGCGGCCCGGCTGTCCGCGGCGTACGACGACCTCGAGGCCCGGATCGCGCAGCTGCGGGAGCAGGAGGAGCTCAGCTCCATCCGCCCCGACCTCGACGGCACGCAGATCATGGAGATCCTCGGGCTGGCGCCCGGGCGCGAGGTCGGCGAGGCCTACAAGCACCTGCTCGAGCTGCGGATGGAACGCGGTCCGCTGGGGTCGGAGGCCGCGCGCGAGGAGCTGCTCAGCTGGTGGGCAGCGCGCGCCTGACCACGAGCAGGCAGACGTCGTCCTCCTGGTACGGGCCGATGAACCTCTCCACCAGCCGGTCCTTGACGGTCGTGGCGTCGACGTCGTCGGGAAGCGACGAGAGCTCCGCGGTGAGCAGGGCGATCCCCTCGCGCAGGCCACGGTCGCGCCGCTCGACCAGTCCGTCGGTGTACAGGACCAGGGTCGCGCGCGGGGGCACGTCGATCGTGGCCTCGGCACCGCCCGGACCGGCGAGGCCGATCGGCGTGGACAGACCCTCGTCCAGTGCGCGGACCTCGCCCCCCGCCAGGCGCAGGAGCGGCGGCGGGTGCCCCGCCCGTGCGTAGGTGACGTGGGCGCCCTCCCCGTTCGGACGCCAGCGCAGGTACGCGCACGTCGAGATGTCGGCGATGTCGAGGCCCCGCACCAGCTCGTCGGCTCGGGCCAGGACCTCGCCCGGCGACGACCCTTCCCACGCGTAGGACCGCAGCAGCGAGCGGAGCTGGCCCATCGCTGCCGCTGCGCGCAGGTCGTGGCCGACCACGTCGCCGACGGCGAGCCCGATGGCGCCGTCCGGCAGCGGGAGCACGTCGAACCAGTCCCCGCCCACCTCGGCCTGGCGGCCGGACGGGATGTACGCGGCAGCGACGTCCAGCCCGGGGATCTCGGGGATCTCCGGCAGGAGGCTGTGCTGCAGGGTCAGCACGGCGGTGCGCTCGGCCAGGAACAGCCGGACGTTGTCGAGCGCCAGCCCGGCCCGGCGCCCCAGGTGCGCGGCCGTCACCACGGCGTCCGCACCGAACCCGTCGACCGCCACCAGGGTGAGCACGCCGAGCACCCGGTCGCGCGCGCGCAGCGGCACCACCATGGCCTGACCCAGGCCCAGCCGACGCAGCAGGTCCAGCTGGTCGGGGGTGGTCCGCCCGGGGAGCGACGCGGTGTCGATGGCGTAGGGGGTCGCGACGAACCCGGGGCTGCTGGTCAGTGCCTCGGCGATCTTGGGGGCGCGCGTGAGCCAGCTGATGTCCTGGTTCGCCAGGGCCCGGACGGTCTCGCGGTCGTGCAGGTCACCGGCGACGAGGTGCACGCGGGAGAACCGACCGCGGTCGTCGGTGATGGCGACGAATCCCCAGGCCGCCAGCGCGGGGATCGCGATGTCCCCGAGGGCGTCGACCGCCGCGTCGTAGTCGAGGTTCTTGGCCAGCTCGTCGCTGATGTGGGCGAGCAGGTCGAGCCGGGCCGCCGTCTCGTCGACGAGGTCGAGCTCGAGGTCCCGCACCTGGTCGGCGGCCACCCGCTCGGTGACGTCGGCCTGGATCCCCACGTGGTGCGTCACCCGCCCGGTCTCGTCGACGACCGGGCTGATCACCACCTGGTTCCAGAACGGGGAGCCGTCGCGACGGTAGTTGCGGATGACGGCCGCGACCGCCCGCCCGTCGTCCATCGCGGTCCGGATGCGCCCGACGGCGATCGGGTCGGTGTCCGCGCCCTGCAGGAACCGGCAGTTGCGGCCGAGCACCTCGTCCGCCGGGTAGCCGGTGAGCCGGCTGAACGCGCCGTTGACCCACACCAGGGGGTCGTCCGGCCGTAGCGCGTCCGAGATGGACAGTGCGAGGTCGCTGGAGAGCACGGCGTTCAGCGGCAGGTCGTCCTCGTGCTCGACCACCTTGTCGTCGCTGCTCACGAGGCCAATCGTGCCTCGGTGACCCGCCCCGCGGGTACCCCCCGGGAGGCCGATCCGTACAGCGCGGCGAACCCGGCGTACGCGACGGCGAGCACGAGGAAGAGCCCCTGGGAGTAGCCGGTGTCGGGCAGGGTGACGGCCCCGAGCGCGGCGGCGCCGACGAACGCGGCGTTGTACAGGACGTCGTAGAGCGCGAACGCCCGGCCGCGGAAGGCGTCGTCGGTGTCGCGCTGCACGATCGTGTCCACCGCGATCTTGGCGCCCTGCGCGGCCAGACCGAGCGCGCCGGCGGCGACCAGCACCGCGACCCGGGACGCCGAGGCGACGAGCAGCAGCTGGCTGACGGCCGCGAGGCCGAGGCAGAGCACGATCCACACGTGCGGGCCGGTGCGCGGTGACAGCACGGGCGTGAGAACCACCGCGAGCACGAAGCCGGCCGCCGACGCCCCGAGCACCAGCCCGAACGTCCGCAGCCCCTGGTCCGCGTCCGCGGGGTCGGACAGCAGGTTGCGGGCGATGAGGATGCTCGCGATGAACGTGACGCCGTAGAGGAACCGGTGCGCGGCCATGATGCCGAGCGCCCGGGCGGGGGTCCGCCGCTCGATCAGGTGCCGCGCGCCAGCGACCAGCCCGTGGGCGAGGTTGCTCAGTGCCGCCTTCATCTGGCGGGCGTCGGCGCGCTCGTCGGGGCCCAGCCGGTCCTTGCCCAGCCGGGTGGCCAGCGCGGCAGCGGCCGCCATGACCGCGGCGGCGACGAACAGTGCGGCTCCGTCGCGGGTGTGACCGGCGGGGAGCACCAGGCCGAGCACGAAGCCGATCCCGGCACCGACACCGGCCGCGGCGGCACCGAGCGTCGGGGTGAGCGAGTTGGCGGTGAGCAGCAGCGGACCGTCGACCGTGCGAGGCAGCGACGCGCTCAGCGCCGACAGCAGGAACCGGTTGATCGACAGGTTGACCAGCGCGAGCACGTAGACGGCCGGCCCGACCCCGTCCGTCACCATGATCAGGGCGATGACCACCGTGATCCCGACGCGCACGAGGTTGCCGACGAACAGCACCTGGCGCCGGCGCCACCGGTCGAGCAGGACGCCTGCCCACGGGCCGACGATCGTGAACGGGAGCAGGAGGACGGCGAACGCGGTCGCGACACCGGCCGCGGTGCTGGCGTTCTCCGGCGAGAAGAAGAACAGGGTCGCGAGCCCGACCTGGAACATGCCGTCGGCCGTCTGGCTCACGAGCCGGACGGCGAACAGCTTGCGGAAGTCCTTCAGGGGCCACAGGGCCTTGAGGTCGGCGATCACCTGCACCGAGTCATCCTCCCACCCGGGCGCGGCCCCCCCGTCCGACGTCGCGGGACCGGACCGTCGACGCCCAGACGGCCGCCGACGGGCCGTCCTCCTTCACATCAAGCAGACGGCCGCGGGTGCCGATCCAGGTGAGCACCCCAACTTTTGCGGGCCCTGCTCCGTTCTTGTTGGCGATGTCGGCCGACGATGCGAAGAGATGAGGGCACGTCCGGTGAGTGCACGGTGGGAGACGCTGCTCGAGGAGCTGGTCCGCGAGCGGTACACGCGACTCGTCGGCCACGCCATGCTCGTGTGCGGATCGCGGGACGACGCCCAGGACCTCGTCCAGGAGGCGTTGATCGCGACGTTCGCCGGCCGGGCCCGGTTCAGCTCGATCGCGCAGGCGGAGCAGTACGTGCGCCGAGCAGTCGTCACGCGGTCGATCGACGAGTCCCGTCGGCGGAGCAGCGAGCGGGGAGCGGCCGCCCGGCTCGGTGCCCGGCCCGCGCCGCCGGTCGAGATCGAGGCGCGCGGGCTCGGAGCGGACGTCCAGCGCGCGCTGCAGACCCTCGCCCCGCGCGAGCGGGCGTGCGTCGTGCTGCGGCAGGTCGAGGACATGTCGATCCGCGACACGGCGGCCGCGCTCGGGCTGACCGAGGGTGCCGTGAAGCGCTACACGGCCGACGGGACCAAGAAGCTCGACGCGACACTCGGGACCAGCTCGGACCACCGCGAGACGGCCGACGTGCGACTGACCGGAGGTGCGGCATGAGCGCTGAGCTGGGTTCTCTGCTGGTACGGGCGGCCGAGGAGCTGTCCCCGATCGACGGCCTGGACGACGCGCGTCTGTCGCGCGTCGTGCGCACCGTACGACGGCGGCGTGTGCGCCGGCACGCCGTCGAGTCTGCGACCGGGGTCGCCGTCGCGAGTGTCGTCGGGACGGCGGTCTGGGCCGGGCTGCGGCTCGCGCCGGCGCCGCAGCCCGCGACGCCGCCGGTCACGTCGGAGCCCACGGTGTCCCCGACGCCATCGGCCACCCCGACCCCGACCCCGACCCCGTCTCCCACACCGACCTCCGCGCCGACGTACCTCCCCGTGCCGGCCACCTTCGGCCAGCCCGCCTCGGAGCCGGTCACGGACGCCATCCTGAGCTCCGCGACCGAAGGGTGGTCGCTGGTCGTGGACCAGCCGACGTACTACGTGGGATCGACCGGGGCGGGGGTGTCCGGCACACCCGCCCTCTACCTCCTGTCCCCGACGGCCGACCGGTACAGGCTCGTCGACCTACCGAACGGTCCGACCGTGCGGGTGAGCCAGCTGCAGCACTGGAAGGCAGGGGATCGTCGGGCGCTCGTCGAGGTCTACGTCGGAACCACCGGCGACGACGGCGAGTTCCAGTTCACGGGCACGGCCCCCCGATGGATCGACCTGCTGACCGGGCAGATGACCGACGTCGTCTCGCCTGGGCAGGCTTCTCGCTGGGTCGGCATCGACTCGACGGGGTCGACGGTGTGGCAGGACAAGGACGGGTTCTACGTCGTCGCACCCGACGGCACGACCAGGATGTTTCTCGTGTGGTTCGACGGCCGACCGAGGTGGGATCCGACGCGCAGCTGGTACGGAAGCGCGAACCTCCTGCAGAACTGGGCGACCGCCAAGCAGATGATCGTGAGTCAGCCCGCGGGGGGCTCGTGCATGGTCGTCACATGGCTGGACGCGTCGAGCCCCGTCGTCAGCTGCTCGGACGGCACCGGTGCGTCCGTGCTCCGGCGGACGACGACGGTGGTCGCCGCCGAGGGCGCGGACACCATCCTGCCCGCGGACGCCCTCTTCGCGGATCCCGATCTCGCCTCGGCGCGGGACCTCAGCCTCCTGCCCGACGGTCGGCTGGTCGGCATCGCCGGCGTGGACGGAGTCTGGGGTGTCTACATCATGACCACCTCCGGGCAGACCACGCTGCTGCACGACCTGAGCGAGCAGGACGAGGGCGAAGGCGGGTTCAGCTCGCTGACCGTCGCCGGCGACGTGGTGTACGTCATCGACGCGGTCGGGTTGACGGCGCACGACGTGTCGACCGGACGGTCCGTCGAGCTGGCGTCGATCCCGACCGAGTCGGGCGCCCCGTACGGTCTCGGAGAGATCCTCTGGGTGTCCGGCACGCAGTCCTGGATCCCGGGGACGTCCTACTGACCCGGCCCGGAAGCCCACCGATCGCCGGGGTGCCCGACTGGTGAGCGGCCTCGGTTCGTGGGTACTCGCCGGGTAGGGGCACGACGAAGGCGCGCACCCCCGCGGGGATGCGCGCCTTCGTGTCAGATCAGCGGGTGAGTCGAGCTCAGCGCTCGCGCTCGCCGCGGATGAAGGCCTCGACCTGCTGGCGACCCTCGGTGTCCTCGGTCTGCACGGGCGGGGACTTCATGAAGTACGTCGACGCCGACAGGATCGGGCCGCCGATGCCGCGGTCCTTGGCGATCTTCGCGGCACGGACGGCGTCGATGATGATGCCGGCCGAGTTGGGCGAGTCCCAGACCTCGAGCTTGTACTCGAGGTTCAGGGGCACCTCGCCGAACGCGCGACCCTCGAGGCGGACGTAGGCCCACTTGCGGTCGTCGAGCCAGGCGACGTAGTCCGACGGGCCGATGTGGACGTTGCGGTCCGACTTCTTGCCGCCGAGCGGGCCGCTCAGGTTGGAGGTGACGGCCTGCGTCTTGGAGAGCTTCTTGGACTCCAGGCGGTCGCGCTCGAGCATGTTCTTGAAGTCCATGTTGCCGCCGACGTTCAGCTGGTACGTGCGGTCCAGCACGACGCCGCGGTCCTCGAACAGGCGGGCGAGCACGCGGTGCGTGATGGTCGCGCCGACCTGCGACTTGATGTCGTCGCCGACGATCGGGACGCCGGCAGCCTCGAACTTCGCGGCCCACACCGGGTCGGACGCGATGAAGACGGGCAGGGCGTTGACGAACGCGACGCCGGCGTCGATGGCGCACTGGGCGTAGTACTTCGCGGCGATCTCGGACCCGACGGGCAGGTAGCAGACGAGGACGTCGGCACGGGCCTCGCGCAGGGCGGCGACGATGTCGACCGGCTCGGCGTCGGACTCGGTGATGGTCTCGCGGTAGTACTTGCCGAGGCCGTCGTTGGTGACACCACGCTGCACGGGCACGCCGAGCGGCGGGACGTCAGCGATCTTGATGGTGTTGTTCTCCGAGGCGCCGATGGCCTCGGACAGGTCGAATCCGACCTTCTTCGCGTCCACGTCGAACGCGGCGACGAACTCGATGTCGCGGACGTGGTAGTCGCCGAACTGCACGTGCATCAGGCCGGGCACGGTGCCGCTCGGGTCGGCGTCGGCGTAGTAGTGCACGCCCTGGACGAGCGACGCGGCGCAGTTGCCGACGCCGACGATGGCGACGCGGATGGAGGTCATCCTCGCTCCTTCTCGGTGGTTCGCGCGGGGGCGACGTCGTCGTCCTCCACGGGTGTGTCAGCAACGGCCGGATGACCGGTGCCTGCGGGACGGGTGCGGCGCACGCCGCGCTCGTTGTCGATCAGCCCGTCGAGCCAGCGGACTTCACGCTCGACCTGTTCGAGGCCGTGCCGCTGGAGCTCGAGGGTGTACTCGTCCATGCGCTCGCGGGTGCGGGCGAAGGACTGGCGGACCGTCTCGAGGCGTTCGGTCAGGCGCGAGCGCCGACCCTCGAGGATCCGGAGGCGGGTCTCGGCGTCGGTCTGCCCGAAGAAGGCGAACCTGACGTCGAAGTTCTCGTCCTCCCACGCGGCCGGTCCCGACGACGCGAGCACCTGCTGCAGGTGCTCCTTGCCGTCGGCCGTCAGCTGGTAGACGATCCGGGCACGCTTGGACGCCACACCGTGCGGGGTCGCGAGCGACTCGATCCCCTGGATCCACCCGCGGTCGACCAGCGACTTGAGGCAGGGGTACAGGGAGCCGTACGACAGGGCGCGGAACGACCCGAGCACGAGGTTGAGCCGCTTGCGCAGCTCGTAGCCGTGCATCGGGGACTCGTGGAGCAGCCCGAGGATGGCCGGCTCGAGCACGTCGGAACGACCGCGCACGGGGGCACCTCCTCGGGATGTTGGTGAGTCGATGTATCAACTCGATACATCCGGAGAGTATGTCGAGAACGAGGATACGAGCAAGTCCGGCCCCCACGGTGACCCCCGTCACCTCTGCCCTCCCAGGTGCGGCGGCGGTTCGCGCACGGCGTGCCGATCATGTGAAGGCTCGTCGGATCCACGCCTGAGCCCTCGCGACCGGGACAGGGAGGTCCCCCATACTGAGCAACGCGGCTGACGCCTGCCCGGATCCGGGCGGACCGGCCGGACCCAGTCGTCGGACGGAAGGCAGCGCGTTGGCAGGCACGAATCGGAGGGCACCCGCTCGGGGCAAGCGCACCGCGCCCCGCGGCACGGCGACCTCGTCGCGCAGCAGCGCCCCCAAGCGTCGGTTCTTCGACTACCCCCGGTCGGGCTTCCACGGCCTGCACCGCTGGCTGCCCTCGTGGCGGTTCATGGTCGGCACCATCCTCGCGGTCGGTTTCCTCGGTGCCGGCGCGGTCGCCGGTGCGTACGCGTACACGAAGGTCCCCGACCCGGCCGACGACACCCGCGCGCAGACGACCACCGTCTACTACGCCAACACCGACGGCAGCCAGGGCGAGGTCATGGGCACGTTCGCCGCCCAGAAGCGCCAGCTCGTCGACTACGCGACCCTGCCTCCGTACGTCGGCCAGGCGGTCGCCGCCGCCGAGGACAAGACGTTCTTCACCAACAACAGCGGCGTCTCGATCACCGGCATGGGCCGCGCGCTCCTGAACAACCTGCGGGGCGGCGCGACCCAGGGCGGGTCGACGCTGACGCAGCAGTACGTCGAGCGGTACTACGTGGACAAGACGACGACGGACTACGTCGGCAAGTTCAAGGAGACCCTCCTGGCGATCAAGATCGCCAGGAAGGAGACCAAGCCCCAGATCATGGGCCGCTACCTCAACACCATCTACTTCGGGCGGGACACGTACGGCATCCAGGCGGCGGCGCAGGCCTACTTCGCCAAGGACGCCAAGGACCTCACGCCGTCCGAGGCCGCCCTGCTGGCCGGGATCATCCCGTCGCCCAACAACTGGGACCCGCAGGTCAGCCCCTCCAAGGCCGAGGCGCGCTGGAACATCGTCCTCGACTCCATGGAGGAGGAGGGCTGGCTGGCGCCCGCGGACCGTGCGGCGATGACCTTCCCGCTGACCGTGGAGTACAAGCGCGCGGACTCGATGGGCGGCACGGCGGGGTTCTTGCTCGAGATGGTGCGCAACGAGCTCAAGCGCGAGCCCCTCGCCCTGACGGACGACGAGATCAACCGCGGTGGCTTCCGGGTGCAGACCACCATCCAGAAGCCGCTCCAGGACGCGGCCGTGGCGACCGCGAACGGCTTCCTCGACGGGACGCTCCTGGACCAGGACGGCGCCGCGCCGCCCAACCCTGCGATCCGGGTCTCGGTCTCATCGGTGGATCCGCGGGACGGGGCGATCGTGGCGCTCTACGGCGGCCGCGACTACCTCACCGACCAACGCAACGCCGTCACGTACGACAAGGTGCAGGCCGGTTCGACGTTCAAGCCCTTCACCCTCCTCGCCGCGCTCCAGTCCGGGGTGTCCCTGACCGAACGGTTCAGCGGCAAGTCCCCGCAGACGCTGGACGGGTGGGACTCGACGTCGAAGAAGGTCAGCAACTTCGGCGGCACGTCGTTCGGCAACATCGACCTCGTCGAGGCGACCGCGCAGTCGGTCAACACGGTGTACGCCCAGCTCAACCTCCAGATCGGTCCGGAGAAGACGGCCGAGGCGGCCAAGCAGGCCGGCATCAGCACCGTCGTCGAGCCCAATGCCGGCAACGTGCTCGGCAGCACCTCTGTGCGCCCGATCGAGATGGCCACGGCCTACGCGACGATCGCCGCCAACGGGACGCGCCACGACGCCTTCATCGTCCGGTCGGTCACCAACCCCAACCAGACCGTGGCGTTCGAGCACCCGGACACCTCCGTGCAGGCGTTCTCGCCCGACGTGGCCGCCGACGCCACCTACGCGATGACCCAGGTGGTCGAGAAGGGCTCCGGCAAGGACTGGATCAAGCCGCTCGGCCGCCCGATCGCAGGGAAGACCGGCACCTCGACGGACAACAAGTCCGCCTGGTTCGTGGGGTTCACCCCGAACATCGTCACCGAGGTGTCGCTCAGTCAGACGGGCGCGGACGGCAAGGCCCAGGACACCATCACGCCGTTCGGCAAGACGAAGAGCGGCCGGACGATCGAGGAGATCACCGGCGCGACGTGGCCGGCGTTCATCTGGCAGTCGTACATGAACGTGGTCTTCGCGCAGCCGCCGTACGCGGCCGTGGTGGACTTCCCGCCCCGGGCCAACGTCGGCTCCAAGCCGACCACGACGCCGACCCAGGCGCCGACCGAGACCGCGGCTCCGACGGAAGCCCCCACCGAGCAGGCGCCGACGGAGGTCGCCGTCCCCTCGGGGCTCGAGGGCAAGCTCGAGGCCGACGCCACGGCGGCGGTCGTGAACGCCGGGCTCGTGGCAAACGTGGTCTCCGAGCCGTCGGACACCGTCACGTCGGGGCGCGTGATCCGGGTGGACCCGAAGGGCGGTTCGACGGTCGCCTCGGGGAGCGCGGTCACCCTCGTCATCTCCACCGGGCCGAAGGCCCAGCCGACGCAGCAGCCGCCGCCTCAGCCGACTCCGACCGAGACGGCAGCAGTCCCGTGATCCTCGGCGAGGGTCGGCCGTCCGCCCCTCGCTGGAGCTTCCGGGCCCCTGCTCGTCCACAGCCGATTTCGGCGGTGGCCCCGGGCCGGGTAGCCTTGGAGATTGCTGTGCCCGGAGGGGACCGTCGTCATGGACGGATCGCTCCGCGCAGCGACGCACACACCCTCCTGCCACGGATCGACCGTGGCCGCTGAGACCAGAGGAGGTGGGTATGAGCCTGCGTCAGTACGAACTCATGATCATCCTTGACCCCGAGATCGAGGAGCGCACCGTTGCTCCGTCGCTCGACAAGTACCTGACGGTCGTCAAGACCGACGGTGGCACTGTCGACAAGGTCGACATCTGGGGCCGTCGTCGGCTTGCCTACGACATCCAGAAGAAGTCCGAGGGCATCTACGCCGTCATCGACTTCCACGCGACGCCTGCGACCGCCAAGGAGCTCGACCGCCAGCTCGGCCTCAACGAGGTCGTCCTGCGGACCAAGGTCCTGCGCGCCGACGCCTGATCTCTTGTGGGCGGCCGCCCGTAATGTGCGGCTCCACATCTTCCGACTGATCGAACGAACGAGGAGCTGGGCATGAGCGGTGAGACCGTCATCACGGTGATCGGGAACCTGACCGGGGATCCCGAGCTGCGCTTCACCCCCTCGGGGGCAGCTGTCGCGAACTTCACCGTCGCGTCCACCCCCCGTACGTTCGACCGCCAGAGCAACGAGTGGAAGGACGGCGACACGCTGTTCCTCCGCTGCTCGATCTGGCGGGAGGCGGCCGAGTCGGTCGCCGAGTCGCTCACCAAGGGCACCCGCGTCATCGTGACCGGCCGGCTCGTGCAGCGCTCGTATGAGACCCGCGAGGGCGAGAAGCGCACCGTGTACGAGCTCCAGGTCGACGAGGTCGGCCCGTCCCTGCGCTACGCCACGGCCAAGGTCACCCGGACCCAGCGTTCGGGTGGCGGCGGCGGTGGCTTCGGCGGTGGCGGCGGCGGCGGCTTCAACGGTGGCGGCGGCGGTGGGTTCGGCGGCTCCGGCGGCGGTGGCGGCACTCAGCAGGACGACCCGTGGGCGACGCCCGCGGGTGGTGCTGGCGGTGCCGGCTACTCCGACGAGCCCCCGTTCTGATCGGCGCCTGACACTCAGACATTCCCCATCCCTGGGCACGGCAACGCCCAGGGCTCCAGCAGACAAGGAGCACCACGATGG
Source organism: Cellulomonas sp. Root137 (assembly GCF_001426725.1). Classification (NCBI taxonomy): domain Bacteria; kingdom Bacillati; phylum Actinomycetota; class Actinomycetes; order Micrococcales; family Cellulomonadaceae; genus Cellulomonas; species Cellulomonas sp. Root137. The sequence goes on from NZ_LMFG01000001.1 coordinate 582,194, forward strand.
CCAAGCCCGTGGTTCGCAAGCCCAAGAAGAAGTTGAACCCGCTCAAGGCGGCGAAGATCGACGTCGTCGACTACAAGGACACTGCGCTGCTGCGCAAGTTCATCTCCGACCGCGGAAAGATCCGCGCTCGCCGGGTGACCGGTGTGTCCACGCAGGAGCAGCGCGCGATCGCGCGCGCTGTCAAGAACGCCCGCGAGATGGCCCTGCTGCCGTACTCGTCGTCGGCACGCTGAGAAAGGGGACCATCATGGCGAAGATCATCCTGACCCACGAGGTCACCGGTCTCGGTGAGCCCGGCGACGTGGTCGAGGTGAAGGACGGGTACGCCCGGAACTTCCTCGTCCCGCGCAGCCTGGCGACGCCCTGGACCAAGGGCGCCGAGAAGGACGTCACCGCGATCCGCAAGGCCCGCAAGGCCCGCGAGATCGCGACGCTCGACGACGCCAAGGCGATCCGCGACTCGCTGCAGAGCAAGCCGGTCGTCGTGTCGGCCAAGGCCGGCGAGTCGGGCCGTCTGTTCGGTGCCGTCACGACCTCCGAGATCGCCGAGGCGGTCAAGAAGTCCGGCGCTCCGCAGATCGACAAGCGGAAGGTCGAGATCGGCCAGCCGATCAAGGCCCTCGGCGAGTACCAGGTGTCGGTCCGTCTGCACGCAGACGTGTCCGCGACTGTGACCGTCAAGGTCGTCGCAGCCTGAGCTGAGCACTCCTGAGGAGCGCCCCGTTCCCCTGAGGGGAGCGGGGCGCTTCTATGCGCCCGTCACCATCCAGGCCGTGCCGCGGGCGCGCCAGCCGGTGGTCGACGCGCGGGCCAGCATGAACACGCCCGCGAACGCGGCCCAGAGCCACGCCAGCCCGGCGGCTCCCGGCGGCGCGGCCTCCCGGACGGCCAGGGCGAACGGCACGTAGACCACCAGCGTGGCCATGCCGGCCCACGCGAGGAACCGTCCGTCGCCGGCGCCGATGAGCACGCCGTCCAGCACGAACACCCAGCCGGCCATCGGCATGGTCACCGCGGCGACGACGAGCGCGGCGACGGCGGCCCGGCGGACGTCGGCGTCGGACGTGAAGAGCGGGACATACAGCGCTGACAGCCCGCCGACGACGAGACCCAGCGCCGCCCCCGCCCCGACGCCCCACTGCAGGGTCCGGCGCAGGATCGCGCGCACGCGGGGGACGTCGGCGGCGCCCAGGGCGTGCCCGACGAGGGCCTGCGCGGCGATGGCGAGGGCGTCGAGCGCGAACGCCGCGAGCCCCCAGACCGCGTTGACCACCTGGTGCCCGGCCAGCTCGACCGCGCCGAGGCCGGTGGCCACCCACACGGTCAGCAGGATGGCGAGGCGCAGCGACAGCGTCCGGACGAACAGCGGGGTGCCGGCGCGCGCGTTGGCCCAGATGCCGCCGGCGGCCGGCCGCAGCTGTGCACCCGTGCCGCGCGCTCCCCGGACCACGACCACGGTGAGCGCCACGGCCATGCCCAGCTGCGTGAGCGCGGTGCCGAGCCCCGACCCGGCGATCCCCATGCCCACGCCGTAGACGAGCAGGATGTTGAGCGCGGCGTTGACGACCGCACCGCCGGCCGCCACGACCAGCGGCGTGCGGGTGTCGAGCAGCCCGCGCAGGGCGCCCGTCGAGGCGAGGACCAGGAGCATCCCCGGCAGGCCCGGCGACGACCAGCGCAGGTAGATGACGGCCTGCTGGGCGACCTCGCCGGACGCCCCGAGCGCCTCCACGAGCCAGGGCGCGCTCAGCCACGTGGCCGCCGCGAGCACCACCCCGAGGCCGAGCGCGAGCCACATCCCGTCGACCCCGACCTGGAGGGCGCCGGTCCGGTCCCCCGTTCCCAGGCGCCGGGCGACGGCCGCCGTCGTGGCGTAGGCGAGGAACACGCACAGCCCGATGACGGTCATCAGGACGGTCGACGCGAGCGCCAGACCGGCCAGCGGGGCGGTACCCAGGTGGCCGACGACGGCCGAGTCGACCAGCACGAAGAGCGGCTCGGCGACGAGTGCGCCGAGCGCCGGGACGGCGAGCGCGAGTATCTGCCCGTCCAGGCCTTGGGGTCGGTGTCCGACAGGTGAAATCTCGGCCAACCTTTCTCGCGTCCACAGCACGTGCACAGCGTTTGCCCGGGTGAGAGGCAGATTCGGGCGCCGATTCACCCGCTCGTCCACACCCCTGTCCACGGCCTGTGGACAAAATCGGACACGATCCACAGCGCGACTCACAGTAGGCGAGCGTTCCTCCACAGACGCGCCGGTGTCCCCCCACAGCCGAAGGTCGTGTCGCCCACAGGCGCGCGCGCCGGTTTGGCGGCGCTGCCCGGGCCCCCTAACGTCGCGTGTGCGGGACCTGCCAGAGCACGGATGTCAGTACCCCCATGGAACATGTGTACGACGACGACGATGGGGATCAGGTGACGATCGAGGAGCTCGAGTACGGCGCGCCGTCGGGCACCCACCGCGGCGGTGGCGGCGGCTACGACCGGACCCCTCCGCAGGACCTGGACGCCGAGCGCTCGGTGCTCGGCGGCATGATGATCTCGAAGGACGCGATCGCGGACGTCGTCGAGCAGATCCGCGGCACCGACTTCTACCGCCCGGCGCACGAGGTCGTGTACGACGCGATCATCGACCTGTACGGCCGCGGGGAGCCGGCCGACGCCATCACGGTCGCGGACGAGCTGACCAAGCGCGGCGAGATCCAGCGCATCGGCGGCGCCCCGTACCTGCACACGCTCATCTCGTCGGTCCCCACCGCCGCCAACGCCGGCTACTACGCACGGATCGTGCGCGAGCGGTCGGTGCTCCGCAAGCTCGTCGAGGCCGGCACCCGCATCGTGCAGCTCGGCTACGGCACCGACGGCGGCGACGTCGACGAGATCGTGAACAACGCGCAGGCCGAGGTCTACGCGGTCACCGAACGCCGGTCGTCCGAGGACTACATGATCCTGGGCGACATCATCGGCGGTGCCGTCGACGAGATCGAGGCGGCCGGCCACCGCGGCGAGGGCATGATCGGTGTGCCGACGGGGTTCTCGGACCTGGACCGACTGACCAACGGGCTGCACCCCGGGCAGATGATCGTCCTGGCCGCCCGTCCCGCCATCGGCAAGTCGACGATGGGCATCGACATCGTCCGGTCCGCGTCGATCAAGCACGGCATGACGTCCGTCGTCTTCTCCCTCGAGATGAGCCGCAACGAGATCACCATGCGTCTGCTCTCGGCCGAGGCGCGCGTGCACCTGCAGAAGCTGCGCAACGGCCAGATGGGCGAGGACGACTGGGCCAAGATCGCCGCGACCATGGGCAAGATCTCCGAGGCGCCGCTGTTCATCGACGACTCCCCCAACATGTCGCTCATGGAGATCCGCGCCAAGTGCCGGCGGCTCAAGCAGAAGCACGACCTCAAGCTCGTGGTCATCGACTACCTGCAGCTCATGTCGTCGGGCAAGCGCGTCGAGTCCCGCCAGCAGGAGGTCTCGGAGTTCTCCCGAGCGCTCAAGCTGCTGGCCAAGGAGCTCGAGGTCCCGGTCATCGCCATCTCGCAGTTGAACCGTGGCGCCGAGCAGCGCACCGACAAGCGCCCGCAGATGAGCGACCTGCGTGAGTCGGGGTCCATCGAGCAGGACGCCGACATCGTGATCCTGCTGCACCGCGAGGACGCGTACGAGAAGGAGTCACCCCGCGCCGGGGAGGCCGACCTGATCGTGGCCAAGCACCGAAACGGTCCGACGGACACGCTCGTCGTGGCGTTCCAGGGTCACTACTCGCGCTTCGTGGACATGCAGGCCTGACTGCCTGCTGCTCGAAGCGCGACAGGTGTCGAGATGCAAGATAGTTTGAAAATCGGGCCCGGATACTTGAAGTATGGCCGCGGACGTAGCAGCACGAGCTTCCGCCGGGTCTCGGACGCAGGTGGCGCTCAGGTTGGACCCGCCGCCGTCATCTGCGCTCGCCTCTAGGGTCACCTCATGAGCGAGCCGGACGAACCCGTACCCGCCGACGGGGTCGAGATGATCGACCCCACCTGGTGGGTGGCCGCGTACGAGGCCGCGGGAGCGGGTTCCGAGTTCGAGGAGCCGGAACAGGTCTCGCTCCACTTCTTCGCCGCAGCCAACCAGGCGTCCGAGACGTTCGGGCCCGACGCGCTTCAAGCGCGGGTGTTGGCGGTCCTCGCGCGGGCAACATCGTCAATGTTGGAACCCGATGACTGGAGCGATCCCTACAGGCCGATGTGGGAGATGATCGACGGCGGGCGCAGCGTCCTGCCGCGGGACCTCAGGCCGGAAGAATTGGCTCTGCTCGCGCTGATCGCCCCGATGCTGACTCCCGCTCCGCTGCGCTCGCGCGTGGCCGACATCGCCTGGGCTTACGGCGGACGTTCCGATCCTGGGCTGCTAACAGTGGCGCTCGACGCGTACCTCGATGTCCCGATGAGTTCCGATACATGGCGTCGCAGCGGAGAAGCCGGGTACCGACGGGCGTTGCAGATCGCACGACGCTGGAGGGCCGCAGACGTCGTCACGCGGCTGGTGGATGCGTTGCGGACGTTTGTCCTGTCGTCGCGACAGGCCGACGAGTGGGCGGTCGTCGGGGCAGCCGAGCTGCTGAGGGCGGCTGCTGGCCGGCCGAGCGCCGAGGAGGCGGCCGATGTCGTTGCGCACCTCTGGGCGCTGACAGAGACGGCTGCCCCTGATCTTGGGCGCGCTCTGCTGCGCGAGGTGGTCGAGTGGCAGCGTCGGCATGACGCCGATTCCGCGAATGAGGCTTTAGAGACGATCGCTGAGTTGTACTCGGTCGAAGCCGAATCACGCCTGCTGCACGACGGGTCGGCGATGGTTGCGAGCCTCTCCGTCGAGAAGGCGATCGCCACCCTGCGTCGGCTGCCCCGCAAGTACCGAGCCGCTCGTGGCATCGAGCCTTGGCTTCGCGAGCTCCGACGTGAGCTCGTCGACTTGCGAGAGGAAACCCTGGAGGAGATGAGCATGATCTCCAGCGAGGGCCCAGACGTATCCAGTTTCGTTGCCGCCGCCCAACGGTCGGTCTCGGGAACGGACCGGCTCGAGGCCCTCGTGCGGCTGGCCACCGTCGCGCCGCTGATCGACTTGCCGTCGGAGCTGGATGACGAGCGAGATAGAGCCGGCAGGCTGTTCTCCCGCATCTTGGGCAGCACGATCTTCGCTGGCGATGGCCGCAAGGTCGGCCGTCAGGACGGCATCAGCGGCAGTGGTGTCACGGACGAAGAGGCACTCCGGGGTGTCGCCCGCAATTTCAACCAGCGAGTCGGACTCACGGTCCAGGTTCTCATTCACCCGGCATGGCAGGTCGTGGCCTCTGAGCAGCGCTACGACATGGCCTTCCTCCTCCAGCTGTGCCGGGAGTCACCCCTCGTTCCGGCCGGGCATGAGGGCCTTTGGGCGCGCGGCCTGCTGCACGGCCTGTCGGGTGATTTCCCTTCGGCGGTGTCAGTCCTGGTGCCACAGGTCGAACAGCTCGTGCGTCGGCACCTCAAGCTCGCAGGCGTCCACACCCTGTACGTCGCGGAGGACGGCACCGAGCAGGAGAAGGCCCTCGGTTCATTGCTGGAAGCACCCGAGACTGAAGCAACGTTCGGTCGGAACTGGACGTTCGAGCTTCGGACGTTGCTGAGCGAGCAACTCGGCGTCAACCTACGCAACGACCTCGCCCACGGGCTGCTGGCGGATGACGGGTCGTGGAGTGCGGCGGCGGTATATGCGACCTGGCACTGCCTCAAGCTGGTCGTCCTCCCGTATCACGCGGTCCGTAGCGACGGAGTTGCCGCGGCTGCCGGAGACGGTCCGGATGGGGAGCCGCTGGGTCCTGGCGCGTAGCTGGCGCAGGCAGCAGACCGGTGATCGCGCGGCACGGAGCCGCACTGACCGTCACCGCGAAGGCTTCCGCCGCGTCGGCCCGCACGCCATGCCACCGAGTACGTCGTGGCGGCCCGCGCCGCGGACGTCCGGCAGACGGAGCAACCTTTCGGCCACCCGCTGCGTGTTCTGGGCATGACGACGTTGATCGGGGGCGTACCGGTGGAGCCGGACGGCATGGTCGAGGTGATCGTCGACCACACGCTGCACGATCGGGCGGCGGAGTTCACGGCGTTCATGGTCGAGGCGGAGCCGCTGCTCAATCGCATGGCATGGCTCCTGTGCGGCGACGTCCACCGTGCCGAGGAGCTCGTGCAGCAGGCTCTCGTCCGCACGTACGTGGCCTGGCCCCGAGCCCGGTCGGGCGACCCGCTGGCCTACGCGCGCAAGACGCTCACCAACCTGCGCATCGACACCTGGCGTAGGCACCGACGAGAGCTGCTGACCTCGCCCGAGGGAATGCCCGAGCTCATCGCCGCCGGTGGAGCGGGCACTCACACGCACGCCGACCGGGACGTCCTCGTCCGCGCCCTGCTCCAGCTCAGCCCGCGTCGGCGTCGGGTGGTTGTCCTGCGGTACCTGCTGGACCTGTCGGAGCGTGAGGTCGCTGACGACCTGAGCATCTCGGTGGGCACCGTGAAGTCCACTGCGTCGCGCGGTCTCGACCAACTTCGCACGCTCTTGTCTGTCTCTACGGTCGCTGAGGAGTCCCGATGAGCAACGACGACGCCTTCATCGCCCACCTGAAGAATCTCGAGACGCCGGCGCCGCCGCTGCCCGTCGACCACCGCCGCGTTCTCGCGGCCGGTCGCCGCCGACGCGGGACGCGCGCGGTCGCTGTCTCCGCCATCAGTGCGGTCGCGGTCGCAGGGCTGGTCACTGCGGCGGTGGCCGCACTGCCGAGTACGCGCGACGCCGCTCCGCCAGCGACGACGGCGACGACGGCGACGACGGCGACGAACACACCGACGACCGCGCCCGCCCCGGAGCCGTCGCCGACGTCCGCGCACGCTGTGATCGACCCGGTGACCGGTCTGGTCACCACGCCCCTCTCAAGCTTCCATGCCAGCCAGCACGACCTCGACATCATGATGAGCGCGTGGGACCTCGCCCGGTCGCGGTGCATGGCCGACGCCGGCTATGCCGACAACTTCGTGTTCGCCGTCACGCGCACCCCCGAGCCGGACCTGTCGAGGCAGTACGGCATCTGGGACCGAGACGAGCTCCGGCAGCGCGGGTACGCAGGCCCGACCTTCGATCCGTACGACGGTGAAGGCAGCGAGATCCACGTCTCCTCACCTGCGGTCGACGCGGCGATGCAGACGTGCGCGGACCAGGTACGGCCGATGGGTTTCATCTTCGAGCCCACCTCGTTCGACGACGTCGCGCCCGCCATGGGTGTCCAGTCTGCGTATCGCACGCCCGAAGGGCAGGCGGTGATCGCCGAGTGGGCCGCTTGTCTCGCTGCTCATGACGTGACCGCGCCGGACGAGGAGGGCTCGCTGCAACCCGCCGGCGTCCTGAGCACGAGCCTGCAGGAGCAGGTGCGGATCGGCCTGATCGACATCGACTGCAAGGAGTCGACGAACCTCCGTCAACGGTTGGCGGACATCGACGCCGTCAACCAGCAGGCGTACCTCGACTCGGCGCCGGAGTATGTGTCGGCGTACCGCGCGACGGTCGCAGCGGCGTTGGCCGCCTCGCGTGCGTACCTGGCGGAGGCTGGTATCGACATGCCGTAGTCCGGGCCAGCCCGGCTGTTTCCTCGGGCGGCGGGCGGCCGCCCGCGCAGCGGTTACGGGACGTCGACCGGGGGTGGCGGTGGCGACACCTCGTGCGACGTCTCTCCCGACGACCGGCCGCGTCTGCGTCGTGCGCGGAAGCGGAACCACGCGATGGCGAGCCCGACCAGCGCGACGAGCACCAGCAGGGGCGCCAGGATCGCGGCGAACGACAGCCCGACGCTCGTGGCGTCCTCGACGGTGCTCACCACGGGTCCCCCCGTGCCGAGCGTCGTGACGTTGACGACGGGCCGCGCGGCGGCCTTCGCGCCGTGCACGACGAGGGCCAGGACGATCCCGATGACGATCGGGACCCACTGGCCGGACTCGACGAACGCCTCAGGATCCGTGACGACGGTGGTCTGCGAGCTCGAGCCCGCACCGAACGCGATGCCGCCCGCGACGGGCCGCACCACCGTCTGCACGATGTCGTTGACGCTGTCGACGCCGGGGACCTTGTCGGCGACCACCTCGAGCGCCAGGAGCACGGCCAGCACGGCCAGGACCCAACCGTTGGTGAGCCACTCCCACCCGGCAGGCGGGTTGATGAGATCCGTCCACCGCGCGAGCGCCCCGATGACGAGCAGCGGGATGTACGCGTTGAGACCGGCCGCGGTGGCCAGGCCGGTGCCGGTGAGCGCCTCGAGCATGCGGCCAGCATCCCACTGCGGCCCGGAACGGCGAGCTCATGCCCCGCTGACGATCACCAGCTCGTTGCCCTCGGGGTCGGCGACCTGCCAGCGACCTTCCGACTCGTCGAGGAGCCGGCCGCCTGCTGCGAGGGTCGTGGCGAGGCGGGTCTGCGCGAGGTCCGACGGCACCGCGAGCTCGACGTGGAGGCGGTTGCGCTGCCGGCGACGCTCCGTCTCCGACGTGTCGATCTCCTGGAACACCAGCACGGGGTTCAGCCGCCGCGGATCGATGATGTCGGTGTTCCAGTCCCGCCGGTCGGGGGAGTATCCGAGTGCGGCGACCCAGAACGCGCGGACCGCGTCGACGTCGGCGGCGTCGAGGAAGAGCTGGGCGAAGCGCGGCAGGCCCGGATCCGCCGTCGCCCCGAGCTCGCGGGCAGCCGTCTGGAGGGTGGCGGCGAGGTCGGTGAAGTCGAGCTCGAGGCCGTGGGCATCGTCGACCCACTGGTCCTTGCCGCTGTCGAGGATCACGAGCCCGGGGCGCAGGTCGATCAGCAGCGGGAAGCCGGCGTCGTCGGCCAGCGCCGCCGCCGCGGTGGCCAGGTCCCGCTGCTGCGTCGGCGAGGTGGTGCGGTAGCACGCCATCGCGCTGAAGACCGCCTGCCAGTCGGCCGTGCCGCTGCCCTCGCCGAGCGCGTCGCCCGGCACGAGGTCGACCTCGTTGCCGTCGGGGTCGGCGTGACAGACCCCGTACGAGCCGTATGCCTCGCCAAGACCCGCCTGCTCGACCGCCCCGGCCGGCCGCACCACGTCGAGGTGGATGCGGTTCCGCAACGGCCGTGGCTCGGTCGACGACCGCAGCCGTATCGCGGGGTCGCGCCGCAACGGATCCGCCAGACCGCCGTCCTCCCCGGGCGCGTAGTCGAGCGCGCGCTGCCAGAACGGCCTGATCGCCGACGGGTCCGCGGAGTCGAACACGATGCTCAGGTGCTGCAGGACCGCAGGGTTCGCGACCAGCCCGAGCTCCCGCGCGGCCGCCGACACGGCCTCGGCGTGCTCGTCCGGGTCGAGGCGCACCCGGACGCCTGTCGCGCGCACGTCGACCACGGCCTCGGTCGACAGCTCCACGATGCGCCCGGCCAGCGCAGCCCCGCCGACCAGCGACGGCGCGTCGAACCACGCCGTCGCCACGCCGTCGACCACGCGCCAGTCCGTTCCGGTCCCTGTCGAGTCCATCGGACGATCTCCCTCCGGATGACGGTCGTGGTCAGTATTCCGGGTCGGGTGGAGTTGGGCCATGGAGCCCTCGGAGGGTCGCCCCTACGTCGTCTTCAGCTCCTCGGCGAGCATCACGAGGATGCCGCTGGGGCCGCGGACGTAGGTGAGCCTGTAGACGTCCTCGTACGTCGCCACGCCGCGGAGCGGATGGCAGCCGTGCCTCGCGGCGATCTCCAGGGCTGCGTCGATGTCGTCGACGGAGAAGGCGACGCGGTGCATGCCGATCTCGTGGGGAGCGTGGGCTCCGTCTCGATCGCGTCGGGGTGGATGTACTCGAAGAGCTCGAGGCGACCGTGAGGCCGAGGTCGGTGAAGAACGAGATCGCTTCGTCGAGGTCACGGACCGCGATGCCGACGTTCTCCAGCCTGATGGGCACGTCTGGATGCTAGCGAGGCGGCCCGGACAGCCCGATCTCCGTGGCCGGATGGGTCGCGCCCCAGCTCGCCAGCATGCGGAGGCCGTCCTCGTCGGGTGAGCCGGCGGGGGCGGTGAAGGTGATCAGGGTGAGGCCCGGGTCGACGGGGAGCTCCAGCACCTCGAAGTCCAGGTGCAGCTCGCCGACGACGGGGTGTCGGACGTGCTTGCGCCCGGTGCGGTGCAGGCGGACGTCGTGCGCGGCCCAGCGGGTGCGGAACTCCGGGCTCTGGGTGCTGAGCTCGCCGACCAGGTCGCTCAGCGCACGGTCGTAGGGGTCACGGCCGGCCTCGGTGCGCAGCTGGGAGACGGCGTCGTCGGCGGCACGATCCCAGTCGACCCAGAAGTCGCGGGCTCGGTCGTCCAGGAAGGTGAACCGGGCGTGGTTGGCCGGGGTGTCGGCGGGGTGGGGTGTCGTGTAGACGGGTGCGAAGAGCGCGCGACCCAGGACGTTGGCACCGATCGCGTCGAGGCGGGCGTTGTTGACGATGGCGGGGACGGTCTCGCCGATGAGGTCGAGCAGGCGCTGCACGCCCGGCCGGACCTGTTCGGCGGTCGACCTACGGCGCGACCGGGTCGCCGGCGCAGCGGCGCGGGCCAGATCGGCCAGGTAGGTGCGTTCGGCCTCGTCGAGCTGCAGGGCGCGGGCCAGGGCGTCCAGGACGCTGTCCGAGACCCCGGCCAGGTTGCCGCGCTCGAGCTGGGCGTAGTACTCGACGCTGACCCCCGCCAGGTCGGCGACCTCGCTGCGCTTGAGCCCGGGGACGCGCCGGGTGCTGGCGAAAGCGGTCAGGCCGACGTCCGTCGGGGTGAGCCGTGCCCGGCGGGTGCGCAGGAAGTCCTTGACCTCGTCCCGGTTGTCCACCCAGCCACCGTACGGTCGGATCGCCGGTCCTGGGGTGGGCTGTCGGTACGCCCTCCAGCAGTGACTTCTCCAGCCTCCTCGTGGCGGGTTGCATGGCTGGTGCCGCACGAAGCGGCGGACCGAGACGAGATCGAGGCACGAGCATGAGCGAGCAGCAGCAGGTGTGGATGGTGACCGGCGCAGGCCGTGGGATGGGCGTGCAGATCGCCCAGGCGGCACTGAGCGCAGGGCACGCGGTGGTGGCCACCGGTCGCGACCCGAGGCGGGTCGAGGACGCGATCGGCGCGCACGAGGACCTGCTGACCGTCGCACTGGACGTCACCGACGCGGCCGCGGCCGAGACGGCAGTGGGTGCGGCGGTCGACCGGTTCGGCCGGATCGACGTGCTCGTGAACAACGCCGGCAACTTCTACGCCGGCTTCTTCGAGGAGATCAGCCCCGAGCAGTTCCGCGCGCAGATGGAGACCAACTTCTTCGGCCCGCTGAACGTCACCCGCGCGGTCCTCCCGGTCCTCCGCAAGCAGCGCAGCGGTCACGTCATCACGATCACCTCGGCCGCCGGGATCATCGGGCAGGAGTTCTGCGCCGCCTACGCGGCGTCGAAGTTCGCCCTCGAAGGCTGGATGGAGTCGCTCCGGTACGACGTCGAGCCCTACGGGATCAGCACGACGATCGTCGAGCCCGGCTTCTTCCGGACCGAGCTCCTCGTCGAGGGTGCCTCCTCGATCTGGCCGGAGCTGTCCATCGAGGACTACGCGGACCGCACCGCGCAGACGATCGCGGCGTGGAAGAGCATGAACGGCCAGCAGGGCGGGGACCCCGCCAAGCTCGGCGCGGCCCTCGTCACCATCGCCGCCCTCGAGACTCCGCCACTGCGGTTCGTCGCGGGGGCCGACGTCGTCGAGGGCGTCGAGCAGAAGGCGCGGCTTCTCCTCGACCAGGTCGACGCCCACCGCGAGCTGTCTTCCGCCCTGTCCCTCGACGAAGGCTGAGGAGAGCCACCAGTCACTGCCCCACGACGACCGACCCGGCGCGACGCACTCGTGCCGCTGCCAGACGTGCCTGGAAGCGGTGCGCGGACTTACGGATCGGTGGCAGCAGCTGGAACACGCTCAGCACCGCGAACACCAACGTGTTCACGCCCACGAACAGGCTCAACGCCTCGAACCACGTCGACTGGAGCACCGAGGACGGCAGTGGGTTCCACCGGCCCAGCAGGGGCGCGGCGAGCAGCACGGGCAGGGCGAACGCCGTGACCGTGGGCCGCGGGACGTAGTTCCAGCCGGACTTCTTGCCGGTGGCGATCTGCACGAGCGACGTGATGAACGTCGACTGCAGGAACAGCGCGTACCCCAGCTCGATCACCAGGGGGAACGCCACCAACCGTCCCCGCCACCCCTCAGCCCAGGCCGTCACGACGCGCTCGATCAGGAAGACCAGCCCGACCGTGGTCCAGAACGCCGACCAGCGGAACCCGTCGGCCGCGAGCAGGGCGATCGCCATGAGCAGCAGGTAGGAGTTCAGCGCGATGACCCCGTACGCGAGCCCGACCTGCTGCCACCAGTAGTGGGCGGTGGTGCGCGTCAGCCCGTACGCCGCGATGTTCTCCAGCGCACCGCGCTGCCACCGGTTGCGTTGCCGGCGCAGGTCCCGCCACGTCGGCATGACCTCGGTGACGACCCGGCACTCCGGCGGGGACGACAGCTCCGCACCGAGCGTCTTCAGCGCCAGGGTGATCTCGTTGTCCTCGGTCATCGCCAGCGTGTCGTAGACGTCCCCGGGCCGGCCGGGGATCAGCGAGCCCCTGGCCTCGGCGACGGCGCGCAGCGCGTAGGCGCGGATCACCGACGCGGTACCGGTCAGGACGAACACGTGGCCTTCCCGACGGCGGAGCACCCGCTGGTAGCGGGCGAACTCGTTGCGCTGCATCTGCCCGAGGACCCGCCCACCCTCCTCGCCGGAGAACAGACCGCCGACCGCGATCAGGTCGGGTTCGTCGTCCAGCCGGCCGAGAGCCACCTCGAGGAAGTCGGGCGTGATCGTCGAGTCGGCATCCATCACCAGCACGACGTCCGCCGGGCCGGCGGTCGGCAGCAGTCCGGCCAGCACCTGGTTGAGCGCCCCGGCCTTGGCCTGCCTGTTGCCCACGGTCTCGACGACCTCGACGCCGCGGTCCCGAGCGATCTGCACGGTCGCGTCCGTGCAGTTGTCCGCGACGACGACGATCCGGTCCGGTGCACGGACCTGCCCGAGCAGGGAGGTGAGGGTCCGACCGATGACGGCCTGCTCGTCGTGCGCCGGGATCAGGACGGTGCAGTGGACGACCAGTCCCGCGGCGGCGTCGGCGGGGATGGCGGATCGTGGCCAGGGGGGCGGGTCGTCCAGCGCGAGCGCGCGCGTGGCCGAGGCGCCGAGGACGCGACGCCCCAGCGCCGCGGTGCCGCGGGGAACCGGCTGCTCGAGCCCGCGACCCCGCGACAGGACGCGCATCGCGGCGGCGGTCTGCTGGGCCGCCATCGCGACCAGGAACGCCGCGACCGCCAGGCCCACACCCAGGACGATGATGGGCCGCGGTGCCGTCAGCTCGACGTCCACCGGCAGGATGGCGATCGTGAGCTCGGCGTCCGGGACGATCTTGGGAGCGCTCGTCGCCAGGAGCCAGATCGCGCACCCCAGCAGCAGCGCGGCGGCCAGGGCGAGCGCGGCGGTGACCCAGCCGAGCCGGGCGGCGCGACGATGCCAGGTCTGCGGCGGTGTCGGGGTCATCGCTGGTTCCGTCGCTGGGCCAGCACGGCCGTGACGAGGCCGGTGAGGACGATGATCAGGCCGAGCCAGAGCAGGATCGTGCCCAGTCCGGCAAACCCGGCGATCACGAGCGCCACCCCGACGAGCGTGATGATCAGCCACAACGGCATCGAGCGAACCCCCCGGCCAGTCGGCCACCACCGCCGTTGGGCAGCCTACCGCCGGCTGTCCGCGGGCGATCCGGTACGCCGAGGCTGCGTCCGCCGTCGGTCGACCAGCACCAGGAGAGCGGGCACGACGACGAGGGCGCCGGCCGCCAGGGTCAACGCGGACCACCCGGCGAGCGCGAGGACCACGGTCGAGGTGAGGGTGCCGGCCGCCGCGGAGACCCACACGACGGCCTCGACCGAGCCCTCCACGTCGGCCCGCTGCTCCGCCGGCAGCCCGACGGCCAGCGACGCGCTGCCGCCGACGAAGCACAGGTTCCACCCGTAGCCGAGCGCGAACAGGCCCACCGCCTGCGGGACCAGGGCGCCGGACGCGGCCACGACCGTCGAGGCCAGCAGCGTGCCGAGGCCGAGCACCATCACCCGTCCCGGACCCAGACGGTCGACGAGGCGACCTGTGAGTGGCGACAGGACGAACATGCCGAGCGTGTGGGCGGCGAGGACGACGCCGACGACGTCCAGCCCGTGATGGTGCAGGTGGAGCTGCACCGGCACTGACGTCATCACGGCGGCCATCACGACCTGCCCGGTGACCATCACAGCGAGGCCGTCGCGCCCGGCCGGGGATCCCAGGACGGTCCGCACGGGTACCCCGCGCCCGGTCCGGGGTCGCCGGGCCGTGCGCAGCCCGCTCACCGCCAGCGCGGCGAGCAGTCCCGCCGGGACGCTGAGCAGGAACGCCCCGGACAGGGCGTGCCGTCCGACGGCCTCCGCGAGGCGCGCGGTCGGGAGCAGGAGGAGGGGGCCGCCCACGGCCCCGACGGTGCCGGCCCAGACGATCAGGCCGATGGCGACGCCGCGTCGTCGGGCGGGCACCAGCTCGGCGGCCGCGTACCGGGACAGCTGCGCGGCGGCGTTCCCCAGGCCGATCAGGAGCATGGCGCCGACCAGCAGCGGGACGTGGCCGAGCTGCACGGCGACCGCACCGGCCGCGGCGCCGAGCGCGCTCGCCAGGTATCCGAGCCGCAGGGCTGTCCCGGTGCCGGCGCGGTGGGTGAGCGCGGTGACCAGGAGGGCACCGAGCCCGGTGCCGACGACCGCCGCGGTGCCGGGCACCCCGCCCCAGGCTCGCCCGAGGACGTCGACCGCCACCAGCGCGGCGACGGTGCTGGTCGTCGCGATGACCGCGCTGCTCAGGGCGGCACCGGTGAAGAGTGCGAGTCGTGCGGTTCCCGGCGTCATGCGATCGACGCTACGAAGTCGTTGTCCTTCGGTGAATGGCCGATCAGAGGCGTTGCCGTCACTTTGCCTGTCGATCGCGAGGCGTTCCGGCGCTACGGTTTTCGGATGAGCAGACCGCTCGACAGCACGGACTGGCGCATCCTCTCCGAGCTGCAGGACGACGGTCGCCTGTCGTTCAACCAGCTCGGCCGCAAGGTCAGCCTGTCCGCGCCCGCGGTCGCCGACCGGGTCCGGCGGCTGGAGGAGGCGGGGGTGATCGCCGGGTACCAGGCCCGGATCGACCCCGCGCGCGCGGGCCTCCCCCTGACCGCGTTCATCAAGCTGCGGTGCTCACCCGGACGCTGCCTGCTCCGGACCACGGCGTCCGACGAGTTCCCCGAGGTCGTCGAGATCCACAAGCTCAGCGGCAGCTCGTGCACCCTCCTGCGGGTGCGTGCCGCGTCGATGCCGCACCTCGAGGAGATCTTCGAGCGCATCGGCAGGCACGGGGAGATGGACACCCAGATCGTGCTCTCCACCCAGTACGAGGGCCGCCCGGTCGCCGAACCGCCCGCGCACACCCGGTCCGCGCAGCCGTCGCCGGGATGGAGCCGCGAGGCCCGGCCGGACGACGCCTGACCAGGAGCTCAGCCCAGTCGGAACTCGTTGCCGTCGGTGTCCGCGAGCTCGACGGCTCCGTCCTCGACCTCGCCCAACCGGGTGGCGCCGAGCGCGACGAGCCGGTCCACCTCGGCCTCCAGGTCACCGTCGACGAGGTCGAGGTCGAACCGTTGGCGGTTCCTGCCCTGCTTCGGCGGCACCGGCGGACCGCCCCACGCGACCTTGGTGCCACCGAGCGGGGACTGCACCGCGGTCTCCTGGTCCTGGTCCCACACGAGCGGCCACCCGAGCGCCTCCGCCCAGAACAGCCCGACGTCCCGGGTGCCCGTGCACGCCACCTCGCCGAGGAAGCCGCACCCCGCGAGGAACCTGTTGCCCGGTTCGATCACGCACAGCTCGTTGCCCTCGGGATCGGCGAGCACTACGTGCCCCTCCTCGGGCAGCTGCCCGACGTCCACGTGGTTGCCACCCAGCCGGAGCGCGTGCGCGACGGTCGCCTGCTGGTCGGCCGGGCTGGTGCTCGTCAGGTGGAGATGGGTGCGGTTGAGGCCGACCTTCGTCGTCGGGCTGGGCACGAAGCGCAGTCCGACCTGGGTGTCGGACCCGGGCAGGAGGGCTCCGCTGGAGTCCGCGACGACGTCATGTCCGAGGATCCCGGCCCAGAACTCGGCCACCCGGAGGGGGTCGTGGGCGTCGAACGCGAGGGCCGTCAGTCGGGAGGGCACCCTCGCAGGCTAGGCGCGGCGCGAGATCCCGCCACACACTTTTCGGCAGTGCGCCCGTCACTGAGCGGGCACGCACCCGCCGTCGGCGATCATGCCGTCGGTCTCCACCTCGGCGTGCTCGGCGTCGAGCGTGCCGACCAGGCACAGACCGCCGACGGAGATGATCACGCCGATCGACGATGGTGCGGCCGGATCGCCGGCCGGCGCGACCCAGGGCAGGTCCCGGTCGAACCCGGCGACCTCGAGCGCGTCCTGCACGGCGTCGACCGACAACGGACCGCCGACCAGGGAGGTGAGAGCCTCCTGCGCGGCCAGGCGCTGCGGCTCGACCTCGGCCCGGCCGTCGTCGCTGGGCTCGAAGCGCTGCCGGTACGCGTCGTTCAGGGCCATCGACGCCTCGCCGTCGTAGGGGACGCAGTCGTCCGGCATCTCCTGGCCCTCGACGACGGGGCAGGCCGCCGTCGGCGTCGTGGACGCCGAGGGGTCGCTCGTGGCGGCGGCGCCGGAGCGTGAGGCACAGCCTGCTGCGCTCGCGGCGACGAGAACGAGGGCGACGAGCGCGGCCGTGGCGCGCGAGCGGCTGGGCATGCCCGACAGGCTGCCACAGGAGCCCGCGCGCCCGTGCTGGGTCGGTGGCGTCACGTGCGCGGCCGGGCCGCGCGCGCGAGCAACCCGTGCAGGCGGTCGCGCTCGGAGCGGTTGGCCTCCAGGTCGGCCAGGGTCTTCGCCTGCGCGGCAGCCGGTGCGCGGCTCAGGAAACCGGGGTCGGCAAGGCGCGACGACAGGCGGGCCTCCTGCTCCTGGACCTGCGCCAGCTGCCGCTCCAGCGAGCGCCGGCGCGCGTCGTCGAGCTCCGGGGCGGCGGGAAGGGTCAACGTCCCGCCCAGCCGGCTGATCCGGGTGCCCTCCCCGGGGTCCGCGTCGGTGAGGCGCGCCGTGCGGCACAGCTCGGCCCACAGGGCGATGCCGTCACCCCGCGCCGGCAGCCACGCCGCGGCGGCGAATCCCTGCCGACCCCGGTGGGCGCGGGCCGCGTCGCGCAGCTCGCGGAGCTGCGCGCCCGCCGACTCGGCCTCGTCGTCCGGCTGCGCGGGCGTCGGGAACGGCTCCTGGTCCATGATCCCGGTCCAGCCGAGCTCCTCGGCGAGCTCCTCGGTGAGGAACGGCAGCATCGGGTGCAGGGCCAGGAGCAGCGCACTCAGCGCGTGGGACAGCGTGGCGATCGCACCGCCGTCGCCGTCGTACAGGTCGTCCTTGCGCGCTTCGAGGTACAGGCCCGACAGGTCGTCCTCGGCCAGGCGGGTCAGGGCGTCCGCCGCGCGGGCCAGGTCTCCTCCGTCGTAGCCCGCGTCCGCCTCCGTCAGAGCGTCGTCGAGACGGGTCAGAAGCCACCGGTCCAGCAGGTGCGGCGGCGTCGGCCGCGCGGGCTCCCAGGTGCACCCGAGCCGGGCGGCCAGGCCGGCGATGCTGCGCAGCTTGGTCAGGTACCCCCTGGCGCGCGTGAGGTCGTCGAGACCGAACGGGACGTCCGCGCCGGGGCGAGCCTTCCTGGCCATCGAGAACCGCAGCGCGTCGGGCCCGTGCTCGGCGATGAGCGGCAGCGGGTCGATGGTGTTGCCGAAGCTCTTGCTCATCTTCTTGCCGCGCTCGTCGCGGACCATGCCGTGGAAGAGCATGCGCCGGAACGGTGCCTGTCCGGCCAGGTGGGTGCAGAGCAGCATCATCCGGAGCGCCCAGAAGAAGATCAGGTCGTTGCCGGTGACGAGCAGGTCGTTCGGGTAGAACCGCCGCAGGTCAGGGGTGTCGTCGGGCCACCCCAGGGTCGAGAGCGGCCACAGCGCCGACGAGAACCACGTGTCCAGGGTGTCCGGGTCCTGGGTCCACCCGGCAGGGATCTGCTCGTCCGACGCGAACGCGCGCGCCTCCCCGTCGGGGCCGTACCAGATCGGGATCCGGTGGCCCCACCACAGCTGCCGGGAGATGCACCAGTCGTCGAGCGTGTCCGCCCACCGTAGGTAGTCCCGCTGGGCGTCGGCCGGTTCGATGCGCGTCGCCCCGCTCGTGATCGCCGCGGTCGCCGCAGCAGCGAGGGGGCGGGTGCGCAGGTACCACTGGGGGGTGGAGCGGATCTCCAGCGCGGTCCGGCACCGTGAGCAGGCCGGCGTGCCGGTCGACTCGTCCGCCTCGATGTCGGACAGGGTCGTGGCGCACCCGGGACACCACAGGGTATCCCGCTCGGCCCGGTAGATCAGGCCCTCGTCGAACAGGCGCGTGAACGCCGAGCGGGTGGCCTGGCTCGGTCCGTCGTCGAGCGTGAACGTCAGCCGGTCCCAGTCCGGGCTGTCGCCGAGGAGACGCATCTGGGTGGCGATGCCGTCGGCGCACGACCTCTTCCACGCCCACGCGCGGCGTGCGAACTCGTCCCGACCGATCTCGTGGCGGCTGGTGCCCTCCGCGCGCAGCCGGCGCTCGAGCAGTGCGTTCGTGGCGATCGCGGCGTGGTCGAGGCCGGGGAGCCACAGGGTGTCCGCTCCCGTCATCCGCTGCCGTCGGGTCAGGGTGTCCGAGAGGGTGTGCTCGTAGGCGTGCCCCAGGTGGAGGTCTCCGGTGATGTTCGGCGGGGGCAGGATCATCGCCCACGCCGGTGCGTCGGGGGTTCCGGTCGCCGCGAAGGCGCCGGCGTCGTGCCAGCGCCGATAGCGGTCGCCGGGGGTGGTCGAGGTAGGCATGGTCGTGGTCCGTCCGTACGGTCCTGGAGTCGTCGCTCGAGTCGAGATCTGCTCGACGAGCGCAGGAGAGCCCTCGCCAGGTGTCCTACGGACGGCGAGGGCTACGGTACGAGCGCGAGGCGCAGCGAACCCAGGAACCGGGGTGCGCGCGCGGTGGCCATGCCTCCATTGTGCGCTGCGCGCTCCGGCGCACCTAATTCACCCGACGCGCCGCCGCGGTGCGGGTACGTTCCCGCGCATGGGCAGGAGGAACTATCTCGTCGAAGGGCTCTCCGGTACCGGCAAGACCACCGTGGCCGACGAGCTGCAGCGGCGAGGCCACCAGGTCGTCCACGGCGACCGGGAGCTGGCCTAC
Source organism: Cellulomonas sp. Root137 (assembly GCF_001426725.1). Lineage (NCBI taxonomy): Bacteria > Bacillati > Actinomycetota > Actinomycetes > Micrococcales > Cellulomonadaceae > Cellulomonas > Cellulomonas sp. Root137. The sequence goes on from NZ_LMFG01000001.1 coordinate 601,619, forward strand.
CAGGGCGATCCGTCGACCGGCGTGCCGACGGTCGACGGCGGGCACGAGAACCACCTCTGGGACGTCGACAAGGTGCGAGCCCTCGCCGCGGACCGCAGCGTCGCGGCCACGTTCTTCTGCGGTGGGTCGAGGAACTTCCCCACGTTCCTCGACCTGTTCGACGAGGTCTTCGTGCTCGAGGTCGACCTCCCCACGCTGCACCGGCGGCTCGACGCACGGCCGGACGAGGAGTGGGGCGGCGGCACGCCCACGGACCGGGACCTCATCGTGCGATGGCATCAGACGAGGCAGGACGTGCCGACGAGCGGCGTGGTGATCGACTCCACCGCACCGGTCGAGCGCGTCGTCGACGAGATCCTCCGTCGATGCCACCCGGACGTGAGCACCGTGCATCTGGCCGTGCGGTTCGACGTCGACGACGAGGCCCTCTCCCGGCTCCACGCCCGAGCGTTCGACGGCGGGAGGCCCGCGCAGGTCGTTCCCTGGGCGAGCCGGCTCAGCAGGCACGCGCTCACGTGGATCGGCGCGTTCGAGGACGATCGCCTCGTCGGCTTCGTCCATGCGTGCTGGGACGGCGGCGCGCACGCGTTCCTCCTCGACGCCGTGGTCGATCCCGAGCGGCAGCGTCGCGGGATCGGTCGGCGACTGGTCGAGGCGCTGGTCGACGAGGTCCGGTCGGCCGGGTGCGAGTGGCTGCACGTCGACTACGAGCCCCACCTGGAACCGTTCTACCGGCAGTGCGGGTTCGGCTCGACGCGCGCGGGAGTCCTGAGGCTGCAGCGGTAGCCGGAACCTGGTCAGTGGTGGTGGCCGTGCCGCCCGAGGCTCTGCTCCGGGGTCGCGCCGGGCCGGGTCCACTGCGGCGCGGGCCGGCTCGTCGGGGCCCAGCCGGCCGTGCCGTCGGCGTCCGAGCGCCAGAACCAGCCCGGCTCGCGTCCGGCCGGGACGTCCTGCCACGCCTCGCCGCGCCCGTAGGGAGTCATGTCGAGCAGGCCGAACGACCCGTCGGCGACCTCCACCCCGCGGCCTGTCGTCGAGTAGGTGAGGAACACGCGGTCGCCCTGGCGCAGGAAGCACGCGAACGAGCCCATGTCGCCGCCGACGGGAGCGTCCACGCCACGCACCGAGTACCAGGGCTGGGTGTAGCCCATGAACGCGACGAACGGCTCCACCTCGTCCCAGCGGCCCTCGGTCAGGACGGCGAACGAGACGCCGCGGGCGTTCAGGTAGACGGCGTCGCGGACGTGCCAGGCGGTGAGGGTGCAGCCCTCGCACTGACCCTGGTGGGGCGCGCCGTCGTGCCACATGTGCTTGTAGACCACGAGCTCGTCGCGACCCTGGAAGAGGTCCACGAACGGGACCGGGCCGTCGGGTCCGACCACCTCGGCCGTCCCGTCGAGCTCCACCATCGGTAGCCGTCGGCGGGCGGCTCCGAGCGCGTCGCCCTCGCGGGTGTGCGCCTTCTCGCGGACAAGCAGCGCGTCGCGGGCAGACTGCCAGGTGGGCAGGTCGACGACGGGCGGGTGGGCCGGCGGTGTGGTTGTCATGGTGTCCTCCAGGTCTCGACGACGGTCACCAGGAAAGACTCGCGACCGAGCCGAGAATCGACACTCAGCGGTTCACGCCTCCGGGATGTCGCGGCCGAACGTCTCGAGGGTCACGACCTCCGGGGCCGGGCCGCCGCGGTGGCCGGTGTCGAGGGCGTCGATCGAGGCGAGCTCGTCGTCGGTGAGGTCGAAGTCGGTGACGGCGAAGTTCTCCGCGATGCGCGCGGGCGTGACGGACTTGGGGATCGCGGAGCGGCCCTGCTGCAGGTGCCAGCGCAGCATCACCTGCGCGGGCGTCCTGCCGTGAGCCTCCGCGACGGCGCCGATGACCGGGTCCTCGAGCGTGGAGGTGTGGCCGGCGTCGCGGTAGAACGTGATGCCGCCGATCGGTGACCACGCCTGGGACACGATGCCGTGCTCGGCGTCGGCTGCGAGCACCGTGGGCTGGCGGAAGTACGGGTGCACCTCGATCTGGTTCACGGCCGGCACCACGGTGGTGGCCTCGAGCAGGTCGGCCAGGTGGTCGGCCATGAAGTTGGAGACGCCGATCGCGCGGACCTTGCCGTCCGCGAGCAGCTGCTCGAGGGCGCGGTAGGCGTCGATCGTGAGGTCGAACCGGCTGGGCAGCGCCTGGTGCAGGATCAGCAGGTCGATCGTGTCGACGCCGAGCTTGCCGGCGGACTTGTCGAACGCGTGCAGCGTGGCGTCGTACCCGAAGTCGCTGATCCAGACCTTGGTCTCGACGAACACCTCGTCGCGGGGCAGCCCGGACTCGCGGATCGCCCGGCCGACCTCCCGCTCGTTGCCGTACGCGGCGGCCGTGTCGATGTGCCGGTAGCCCACCTCCAGGGCGGTGCGGACGGCGGCGACGGTCTCGTCGGGCGGGGTCTGGAAGACGCCGAAGCCCAGGGCGGGGATGGTCACGCCGTTGTTCAGGGTGAGGGTGGGGATCGTCATGCCTGCCACGGTACGAAGGGTTCCGGACGACCGGGAGGGTCTGGTGTTACCTCCCCGGCAGGTCCCGGGAGACGTACCGTCGATGGCATGGACCTGAGAGCCGAGACGCGTGAGTTCCTCACGACGCGGCGCGGCCGGATCACCCCGGAGCGCGCGAACCTGGCTGCCTACGGCGGGAACCGGCGCGTGCCCGGGCTGCGCCGCGAGGAGGTCTCGATGCTCGCCGGCGTGAGCATCGACTACTACACGCGCATGGAGCGGGGGAACCTGTCGGGGGTGTCCGAGGAGGTCCTCGAGTCCCTCGCGGAGGCGCTCCAGCTCGACGAGGCCGAGCGGGGTCACCTGTTCGACCTGGCCCGCGCCGCGAACGCCTCGGGGGTCTCCCGCACGCGTGCCCGCCGCGCCCCGGCACCGGTGCTGCGTCCCGCGGTGCAGCGCATCGTCGACGCCCTGGACGGTGCACCGGCGTTCGTCCGCAACGCGCGGCTCGACGTGCTCGGGTCCAACCTGCTCGGTCGCGCGCTCTACGCACCCCTGTACGACTCGCCGCAGCTCGCGCCCGGAGGGCCGGTGAACACGGCCCGGTTCCAGTTCCTCGACCCGGCCGGTGCGCGCGCGTTCTGGGGCGAGAAGGCCGACCGGATGGCGCACGACGCCGTCGCGATCCTGCGCGCCGAGGCCGGCCGCAACCCGTACGACAAGCGGCTGACGGACCTGGTCGGCGAGCTGTCCACCCGCAGCGAGGACTTCCGCCGCCTGTGGGCCTCGCACGACGTGCGCTACCACCGCTCGGGCACCAAGGTCTTCCACCACCCGGCGGTCGGCCTGCTCGAGCTCGACTACGAGGCCCTGGTCCTGCCAGCCGACCCGGGGCTGCAGCTCAACGTGTACACCGCCGTCCCCGGCTCACCGTCCGCGGACGGGCTCAAGGTCCTCGCGTCCTGGGCGGCGACGACCCTGGTCGCGGCCGAGCCGGCGCAGGGCTGAGTCGCTCGCGGTCAGGCGCCGCCGGCGGCAGCGGCCGCCGCGAACAGGGCGAGACTGCGGCCCCACGACCGGGCGTGCTCGAGCTCGTCGGGCAGCAGCCCGCTGCTCCGGCCGGTCACGGTGAAGGACTCGGGCGGGACCACGAGGACCGCTCCGGCCTTGGTGAGCCGCTTGCCGATCGTGGCAGCGGCGGAGCCGGAGAGCCGGCCGGCGACCGCGGTGTCGAAGACGGCGGTCGGCTGGCCGGAGACGCGGCCGACCAGCTGGTCGAGCCACTCGCGGACGCCGTCACCACGCGACACGGTCTCGGCGACGTCTCCCCGTGCCACGTCCCGGGTGCGCGCGGTGGACAGTCCGCGCTGGTGGGTGGGTGCGCCGATCACGAGCAGGCTCGGCCGCGTGCTGAACGACGGGACGTCCGCCAGTCCCACCTCGCACACGGTGGTCGGGATGCGCAGGTCGGCCAGCCCGGCGGCGATGGCCTCGGCGATCGCAGCGGTACTGCCGTACATCGACTCGAAGACCAGCAGCGCACTCATGGACTCACAGTCCCCTGCTGCCGGGCAGGTCACGCAGGCCTAACGTCCTCACCCGCGCGAGAAAGATTGACAGGAATATAGTTCGTCGACATCTAGTTGAGGGCGACATGGACTTCTTCGACGCACTCGTCCGGTATGAGACCGAGCTGTGGAACCACCTCGACGAGCGGCTCGGGGACGCCGAGGCCGTCTCGCTCGCGACCCTCTCGGCGCTGCGGGTGGTCGGGCGCCACCCGCAGGACTGCCGGGTGCACGAGATCCGCACCGAGCTGGCGATCACGGTCGGTGCCGCGAGCAAGCTGGTGGACCGGCTGGAACGCGACGGGTGGGCGGTGCGCAGCGCGAACCCGGGCGACCGGCGCTCGTCGTTCGTCGCGCTGACGCCGGCGGGTTCCGACGCGCTCGCGGCCGGCTCCGCGCTGCTCGAACGGGAGCTCCGCGAGCAGCTGGGCGACGAGCCGGGTGTCGCCGACGCCACCGCGGTCCTGCTGCGGCTGCGGTCGCGGCTGGGGGTGCGGTGATGCGCGCCGTCGTCGTCGACGCCCCGGGCGGCCCGGAGGTGCTGCAGGTCCGCGACGTGCCGGCCCCGCACGTCGCGGCCGGTCAGGTGCTGGTGCGGGTGCGCGCGTTCGGGCTCAACCGGTCCGAGCTGCACTTCCGCCGCGGGCAGGCGTCGTCGGGCAGCTTCCCGCGGATCCCGGGGATCGAGGCCACCGGCGTGGTCGAGTCGGCGCCGGGCGGGGAGGTCGCGGTCGGGACGCAGGTCATGACGATGATGGGCGGGATGGGTCGCACGTTCGACGGCGGCTACGCGGAGCTCGTCGTCGTGCCCGCCGCGCAGGTCATCCCCTTCACCAGCGAGCTGCCCTGGGACGTGCTCGGCGCGGTCCCGGAGATGCTGCAGACCGCGCACGGGTCGCTCGCGATCGGCGTGCGGGCGCGCCCCGGTGACGCGGTGCTCGTGCGCGGGGGGACGTCGTCGGTGGGCCTGGCCATCGCGGTGCTCGGACGCCTCCGCGGGCTGACCGTGCTCTCGACCACCCGCTCGGCGGACAAGCTCCGGCTGCTCGAGGGGGTCGGCGTCGCGCACGCGCTCGTCGACGACGGCGACGTGGCCCGCCAGGTGCGCGAGCTCGTGCCCGAGGGCGTCGACGGAGCCGTCGAGCTGGTCGGCGTGAACACCCTGGCCGACACCCTGCGCGCCACCCGCGCCGGTGGCACCGTCTGCTTCACCGGCATGCTCTCGGACCAGTGGACGATCCCGGAGTTCTACCCGATGGACTGGTTGCCCAACGGCGTCCGGCTGACCGCGTACTCCGGCGGCTCGGCCGACCTGCCGGCGGACGTGCTGCAGGGGTTCCTCGACGCGGTCGCCGCCGGCGAGGCGCGGGTGCCGCTCGGGCGGACGTACCGGCTCGACGACATCGCGCAGGCGCACCGGGACCTGGAGGCGGACGCCGTCGGCGGGAAGGGTGTGGTGGTCCCGTGACACCCGACACCGTGTGCGTGCGCGTCTGGGCGGGAGAGCAGGGAGCCCGCTGGCGCCGCGGACTGTGGGCGCGGCTCCTCCTCCATTTCAAGGTATAGCGGGCCGGGGGGCTTGCGGCAAGGCCCCCGTCGCGGCGAAGAATCTCCGACCGTGAACCCCGTGACCACCCGTGCGTTCGACCTTCCCGACCACCTCGCCGCCAAGGCGGACCCCGCGCTGATCGCCCGCGACGAGCAGCACCTCGCGGCCATCGGCGAGACCCTCGGGCAGCAGATCGCGGAGCTGTCCGACCGCCTCGCGGCCCAGCGCGCCGCCCCCGGGCGCGCCGGTCAGCAGGCGCTGGACCGCGACCAGGAGATCCACCGCCTGACCGCTCGCCTGCGCACCCTGCGCCGGTACGGCCTGGACCTGTGCCTCGGTCGCATGGTCGGGACGGACGACGCCGAGCCGGTGTACGTCGGACGGCTCGGCCTGACCGACCGCGCCGGGCGTCGGTTGCTGGTCGACTGGCGCTCCCCCGCGGCGGAGCCGTTCTTCGGGGCCACCTATGCGCAGCCGATGGGCCTCGCGAGCCGACGCCGGTACCGCTGGACCGGCGGCCGGATCGGCGACTACTGGGACGAGGTCTTCTCGACCGACGGGGTCGAGCCGAACCTCGCCCTCGACGACCAGTCCGCGTTCATCGCGAGCCTGGGCAGCGACCGGTCGGACCGGATGCGCGACGTGCTGGGCACCATCGCGGCCGACCAGGACGCCATCATCCGCGCGGGCTCCCGGGGCGCCCTCGTCGTCGACGGCGGTCCTGGCACCGGCAAGACGGTCGTCGCCCTGCACCGCGCGGCCTACCTCCTGTACTCCGACCCGCGCCTCGGGCACCACCGCGGTGACGTGCTGGTCGTCGGCCCGCACGAGCCGTACCTGGCCTACGTCTCCGACGTGCTGCCGAGCCTCGGCGAAGAAGGGGTGCAGACGTGCACCCTGCGGGATCTCACGCCCGAGGGGGCTGCGGCCACCGTCGAGACCGACGCGGAGGTGGCCCGGCTGAAGGCGTCGGCGAGGCTGGTGGAGGCGATCGAGCCGGCCGTGCGGTTCTCGGAGCGGCCACCCACCGAGGGGATGCTCGTCGAGACGGAGTGGGCGGACCTCTGGCTGAGCACCGCCGACTGGGCCGAGGCGTTCGGCGCCCCCGACCCCGGCACGCCGCACAACGACGCGCGCGACCAGATCTGGGAGGCGCTGCTCGACCTCCTGGTCGACAAGCACGACGACGAGGACGTCCCGCCCGAGATGCTCCGGAGCGCCCTGGCCAGGAACAGGGAGCTGGCCGGCGCGTTCAGCGGCGCGTGGCCGGTGCTCGAGGCCACGGACCTCGTCGGTGACCTGTGGTCGGTCCCCGCCTACCTGCGACTGTGCGCCCCCTGGCTGACCACCGAGGAGATCCGCACGCTCCAGCGCGAGGACCCCCAGGCGTGGACGGTGTCCGACCTGCCGTTCCTCGACGCCGCCCGGCAGCGGCTCGGCGACCCGGAGGTGTCCAGGCGCCGGCGCCGGAACGAGGCCGCCCTGGCCGCCGAGCGCGCCCGGATGGCCGACGTGGTCGACGACCTGATCGCGGCGGACGACTCGGAGCTGCTCGTCATGTCGATGCTGCGCGGCCGGGACCTGCAGGCCGCCCTGGTCGACGGCTCCACGCTGCCGACCGTCGACCCGGACCTGCTCGCCGGGCCGTTCGCGCACGTCGTGGTGGACGAGGCACAGGAGCTGACCGACGCGGAGTGGCAGATGCTCCTGCTGCGCTGCCCGTCCCGGAGCCTCACGATCGTCGGCGACCGTGCGCAGGCCCGCCGCGGCTTCCCTGAGTCGTGGCAGGAGCGGCTCCAGCGGGTGGGCCTCCAGCGCGTCACGACCGCGTCGCTGAGCATCAACTACCGGACGCCCGAGGAGGTCATGGCGGAGGCCGAGCCGGTCATCCGGGCCGCGGTCCCGGACGCGAACGTCCCGACGTCGGTCCGCGCGAGCGGCGTGCCGGTGGTCCACGACGACGCAGCGGCGCGTGACGCGATCCTCGACGCGTGGCTGGCCGCGCACGCCGAGGGGATCGCCTGCGTCATCGGCGACCCCACGTTCCCGGCCACCGCCCGCGTCCGGTCGCTGAGCCCCGAGCTGGCCAAGGGGCTCGAGTTCGACCTGGTGGTGCTGGTCGACCCGGAGGCGCTCGTCGCGGTCGACCGCTACGTCGCGATGACCCGGGCGACCCACCAGCTCGTCGTCCTCACGACCGCGGCCGGACCGTCGTAGCAGACCACCCCGGTCACTCCTCGATCGCGGCGTCGAGGGTGCGCAGGTGCTGGCGGAAGGTGGTCCCGTCCCGGTCCCGGGACACGAGGTAGTCGGCGAACCGGGTCTGGTGGCGCAGCGTCGTCCCGAGCTGCATCCGGGCGGCCTGGAGCCGCTCGGTGTCCCGGATCCGTGCGGCGGCGACGGCGATCTCGGACGCACGCGCGGCGGGCAGGAACACGACGCCGTCGTCGTCGGCCAGCACGACGTCGTCGCCCGTGATCGTGTGCGCGCCGCACCGTGCCCACGCCAGCGCATCGGCGGGCTGGGCGTCGAGGCGTTCGGGCCCACCGGGGGAGGCGCCGAGGCTGAGCACCGGCAGTGCGATGGTGCGCAGCTGGGCCGTGTCGCGGTGCAGCCCCCAGATCACGATCCCCACGAGCCCCGCGCGCGCGACCTCCAGCGCCACCAGGTCACCCACGCAGGCCTCGTCGGTCCGTCCGTCGTTGTCCACGACGAGGACGTCCCCGGGATCGGCGCGCTCGAGAGCCTCGAGGAACACGTCGACGCTCCCGACGTGGCGCACGGGCCGGGCGCGGCCGACCACGTGCACGCCCGCCCACAGGGGTCGCAGCGAGGGAGGGCCGCACCGGACGGCGACGCCGAGACGGAGGCAGGCGTCCGCGACGTGCGGCGTGGTCAGGTCCAGGAACGTGGTCTGCAGGGTCAGTGCGTCCATGACCGCATCCTTGCGGGTGATCCTGCGATCCGTCGTCGAGCACCGCGGCCTCCCCCTGGAGGGACGAGATCTCGCCTCGTGCGTGACGATCGTCCGAAACCGCCTCCGATCAGGTGAAACCTGGGCGGAACCGTCGCCCGTCGGCCGTGCGGCTCTATACGTTCAGCCTCGCCCTGGAGCCGTCCAGGCAATGAGCTCGGGGGGAACGGCATGCCTGCAGGGCGCGCTCGCGGACGTACGCACACACTCATCGGCGGGCTGGCCGTGCTGGCCACCGGCCTGGTCGGCCTCGTCGTCGCACCGGCGGCGCACGCCGCGCCCGGAGCCGTCCTCGACCTGCCCGGGTGCTCGGACAACGTCCTCGCGCGCAACGACGACCTGTCCACCGGCGTGGTGGACCTGCCGTTCGAGCTGAACTTCTACGGCGAGGGCTACTCGCAGGCGTTCGTCAACAACAACGGCAACATCACGTTCGACGAGCAGCTGGGGACGTACACGCCCTTCGGCCTGGTGGCGACCATGCGGCCGATCATCGCGCCGTTCTTCGCGGACGTGGACACGCGTGGAGGCGCGGGGGTCGTCACCTACGGGTCGACGACGTACTCCGGCCGGGACGCCTTCTGCGTCATGTGGCCGAGCGTCGGCTACTTCCCGAACGCCGTGGACAAGCTCAACACGTTCCAGCTCCTCCTGGTGGACCGCTCGGACCGCGGCGACGCCGACTTCGACATCGTCTTCAACTACGACCAGATCGAGTGGGAGACAGGCTCGGCGTCCGGCGGCAACGGCGGGCTCGGGGGCAGCTCCGCGCACGCCGGCTTCTCGAGCGGCTCCGGCACCGCGGAGACGTCGTACTCGTTCCCCGGGTCCGGCACCAACGGCGCGCTGCTCGACTCCTCGCCCACCGGCCTCGCTCACGGCAGCCGCGGCTCGTCCGTGGCGGGCCGGTACGTCTTCGCGATCACCAACGGGTCCCCGAACCACCTGGCGCGTCCGGCGGACGAGCTCAACGGCATCCGCGCGAGCTCGTTCTACGTGAGCGACCCGGTGAACTCCGCGACGGGCAACCTCGTGCTGCCGGCGGTGGACCTCGACGGGGTCGGCGGGCGCAGCGGGTTCGACGTCTCCCGCACGTACAACTCGCGCGACGGGCGCACGGGACGCTTCGGCCAGGGCTGGTCGAGCCTGCTCGACGTCCGCCTCACCACCGCGGACGGCGGCGTGCTCGAGCTGGCCGAGCCGGACGGACGCATCGTGTCGTTCGCGCCCGACGGCACCGGTGGCTGGTCCGCCCCGGAGGAGTTCTCCGGCGTCCCGGCGCTGGACGAGCAGGGCCGGGACCGCATCGACTTCGTCGACGGGTCCTCGTGGACGTTCGACGACGAGGGCGGGCTCGCGGTCGTGCGCGACGCACTCGGCACGGAGCTCACCCTGGTCCGCGACGCCGGCGGAGAGGTCGCCCGCGTGGTCGACACGGCCGGCCCGGAGCTGACCGTGACCTCGACCTCCGCCGGGCTGGTCAGCGAGGTCGCGGCCTCCGACGGTCGCACGGTCCGGTACGCGTACGACGGCACCGACCTGGTGAGCGTCACGGATGCGGCGGGCGGGGTCACCTCCTACACCTACGACTCCGCCGGGCACCTGCTCACGGAGGTGGGTCCCGACGGCCGTGAGGTCATGGCCAACACGTTCGACGCGTCGGGCCGCGTCCTCACGCAGGTCGTCGACGGCGGCGAGGTGTCGTTCACGTACGACGACCTCGACGGGACCACGACGGTCCGTGACGCGCGGACCGGCGAGCAGACGGTCGTCGCGCACGACACGCAGGGTCACCCGACGGCACTGACGGACGCGGCCGGCGAGCGCGTGACGCTCGCGTACGACGCGGAGGGCAACCTCGTCTCGTCGACCGACCGCAGCCAGGCCACGACCACGGTGACGTACGACGAGGACGGCAACCTCCTGTCCGCCGCGGACGCGCTGGGCGGGACCTCCACGTGGGAGTACGACGCGGTCGGTCGCGTGGTCGCGCAGACCGACGCCGGCGGCGCGCGCACGACGTTCGGCTACGAGGGCGACGAGCGCCTGGCCACGACGACGACGACGGCGGACGGAGCGGTGACGACCTCGGTCGTCGAGGACGGACGCCTCCTGTCGGTCACTGACGCGGACGGCGTCACGCAGGCGTTCGAGTACGACGCGGTGGGCAACGTCTCGGCCCTGGTCGACGGGCTCGGTGGACGGACCACCTACGCACGGGATGCCGCCGGTCGCATCGTGACGCAGACGAGCCCCGCCGGACGCGTGACGTCCTACACCTATGACGCCCTCGGTCGCACGGCGAGCGTCACGGACGCTGCCGGGACCCGCTCGTCCACCTTCGACGCGGTGGGCAACGTGCTCACCGAGACCAGCCCGACGGGTGGCGTCACCACCTACGAGTACGACGCCGAGGGCCGCCAGGTCACGGCGACCAACGCCGTCGGCGACGCCGGCCGCACCACGTACGACGAGGCCGGCCGCATCGCGACGACGACCGACGCGCGCGGTGGCACGACCACCTACGCGTACGGCGCGCTCGGCCGTGTCGAGTCGGTCACCGGCCCGGCCGGTGACGTGACGACCTACACCTACGACGCCGACGGTCGCGTGGCCACGGTCACCGACGCCGCCGGCGGGGTGACCACGCAGGCGGTCGACGCGCTCGGCCGCGTGACCTCCGCGACCGACGCGGCGGGCGGCGTCCGGACGTACGAGTACGACGCGCGCGGTGCCGTCTCGGCGTCGGTGGACCCGGCGGGCGGGCGGACGGTCGCGGAGTACGACGTGCTCGGCCGGCCGGTCGCGGTCACCGACGCGACGGGCGCCACCAGCCGCACGGCATGGACGCCCGGCGGCCGGGTGGCCTCGAGCACGGACGCCACCGGCGTCACGGTGACGTACGGCTACGACGCCGCGGGCAACAACGTGACCGTGCGCGACGCCCTGGGCGGCGTGCACCGGATGGCCTACGACGCGGACGGCCTGCTCGTCGGCGAGACCACGCCTGCAGGCCGGTCGGTGACCTACGGCTACGACGCAGCGGGTCGCTCGGTGCGGACCGCCCGGCCGGACGGCTCGGCGGAGGTGCGGGAGCTCGACGCCGCCGGGAACCTGGTGGGCCTGGTCCAGCCGACCGGCGGTCGGATCGTGTACGGCTACGACGCCGCAGGTCAGCTAACCTCGGCCACGGACCCGCTGGGCGCCCTCACGACGTACGTCTGGACCGCGGGTGTCCTCACGTCCACGGTCGACGCTTCGGGCGCCGCCGAGACGCGGACCTACGACGCGGCCGGGCGCCTCGCGTCCGTGACCGACCGCAGCGGCGGCACGACGACCTACGGGTATGACGCGCTCGGGCGGACGGTCTCGGTCGTCGACCCGACCGACCGCGGCGAGCAGCGTGCCTACGACGCCCTGGGGCGGCTCACGCAGCGCACCTACCGTGGCGGTGCGTCCGTGGGGTACACCTACGACGCCAACGGCGTGCGGACCTCCATGACGGACCCGCGCGGCACCACGACGTACCAGTCCGACGCCGCCGGCCGCCTGCTGCGGCAGACCGGACCGGACGGCACCGTCCAGGCGTGGGCCTACGACGCCGCCGGTCGGACGACGGGCGTCACCTACCCCGGCGGCAAGGTGCTCACGCAGACCTACGACGCCGCGGGCCGCCGGGTGTCGGCGAGCCACCCGACCTGGGGCACCGCCACCTGGACGCTCGACGCGGACGGCCGCGTGACCACGGAGAGCCTCCCTCGCCAGCAGTCGCGCACCATGTCCTACGACAGCAACGGCCTGCTGAGCCGGGTCCACCAGTCGGTGCTCGGCGCCACGTCCGACGTGCGGGTCACCCGCGACGCCGCCGGACGCGTCACGGGGACGACGACGGTCGGCGGGCTCGCCACGGGCACCGCGAGCTACCGGTACGACGCCGCGGGCCAGCTGGTCTCGGCACGGACGCTCGACCTCAACCTGCTCACGCCGACGAACCAGGCCTGGACGTACGACGCGACCGGCAACCGGGTCACGGAGACGACCGACGGCACCCAGACGCGCTACACCTACGACGCCGGGCAGCGCCTGGCCTCGGAGACGACCCGCAGTCGCACGACGACGTTCGCGTACGACGCCGCCGGGCGTCGGGTGGGCGAGACCGGCTCCGGCACGTCGCAGGCGTTCACCTACGACCCCGCCGGTCGCCTCGCCTCCACCGTCTCGCGGTCAGGTCTCCTCTCGGTGACGGAGCGCCGGACGTACGACGGTGACGGCCTGCTGGTCGGCACCACGTCCACGCGGGGCTCGCGCACCGTCGCGACCTCGCTCGCCTGGGACCGGACGGCCGCGACGCCCGAGGTGCTCACGACGACGGCCGGGGGGCGTGCGCAGTCCTACGTGCACGGCGTGCTCGGCCCGCTCGGCGTCGTGCGCGACAACGGCACCACCGGGACCTTCGCGAAGGACGCCTTCGGGTCGGTCACGACGACCCTCGCGACGGCCGACGTCGCGACCGCCTCCGGGTACGACGCGTTCGGTGAGGCCGACCTGAGCCTGTCGCTCTCCGACCTCACGCTCACGCCGACCTTCGGGTACCGCGGCGAGCTCACCGTCGGCGACGACTACTACCTGGTCGAGCGGAACTACGACCCGGAGACCGGGCAGCTGCTCAGCCCCGACCCGGTCAGCCAGCCGGGTGGCTCGGCGTCGGCGACGAACGAGTACGCGTACGTGGCCAACGACCCGCTCGACCTGGTGGACCCGCTGGGGCTGAGCCCGATCTCCGACGCGTCGATGGCCGGCCTCGGGGTCGGCTCGACGATCGCGGCGGCCTCGGCGTCGGCGCCCGACATCACCGAGTGGTCTGCGCAGCACCGTGCGGTGCAGGTGCACTTCGCCGCGGTCAAGCGGCCGGGTGCGCGCCTCGAGGTGTGGGTGCCGAACGCCGGCGTGAACGGGAACGGCGGCCGGGCGGACATCGTCGACGACCCCGAGATCTGGGAGGTCAAGACCGCCCGCTGGCACCGTGATCCGGTCAAGCGCCAGATGGCCGTCAACCAGCTCGCGGCCTACGTGACCCATCTCCCTGGGGTCAGGGGCGCGGCCTACGGCGAGTACTGGTTCCCGTACCAGCGCGGGCAGATGGTGGTGAAGTCGCACAGCATGCCGGGCATGCTCTGGTACTACTACCGCCCCGCGCAGACGCCCCGACCCGTGCCCGTGCCCGTGCCGGTCCCTGTGCCGGTGCCCGTGCCCGTCCCGGTGCCGGTGCCCCAGCCGGCCCCGGAGCCGGTGCCGAGCTCGCCCACCACCGGTTGGCAGCCGCCGAGCTGGCTCGGCCCGGTGGTCGGCGGCATCGTGGTGGTCGGCGGTGTCGCGCTCATCGTCGGCACGCTCGCCGAGGACGTCGCGACCGGCGGCGTGGGCATCCTCGACGACCCCGCGACGCTCACCGCCGGTGGTGGCATGGTGACCTGGGGCTGGGCGACGCTCTTCGGCCTCGGCACGGCGGCAGCCTGGTGAGGACAGTGGAGGGATGACCACGGACGGCGAGGGCGGGGACCACGTGCGCGAGCCGGCGATGTTCGGTGGCGTCGTGGTCCAGTCCAGCCAGCCCTCGGACGAGGCCGTCGTCGCCGTGCTGCGGGACGGGCTCGAGCGGGTGGTCGCGCAGTGCATCGGGATCGACCTCTCGTGGACCACGACGGCGGTCGTCGCGTCGGACGACCTGTCCTCGGAGGACACGGACATCGGCCGGCCGGGCATCGACTGGGAGTTCGCGCTCGGCCGCGGTGAACCGCTGCGGTCGGTCACGCTCACCGGGATGGCGACCGCGCTGGAGGGCTACGACTGGCACCCGAAGTGGCTCCCGGTGACGGTGCACGCCAGGATGCCGGTCTCCGTCGCGCACGGCCGGGGTGACGGCGGAGGGCTCGTGGTCGGGCTCTCGATGCACCGCTGGGCGATGTACGGGGGCGGCGAGGACCTGGTGCGGGTCGCTGAGCTGCTGACGCCCTGGCTCCTGGACGCCACGGACCGGCTCGGCGCCGACACCGGGTACGCGACGCTGGACCAGGTCACCGCGGAGGACGACCAGAGCCCGTGGGAACGGGTGACCCGGTGCGCTCCGTCGCTGCGGGACGTCACGCGGACCCTGTGGGGGTACGGCTGGGGCACCCTGCTGTCGCCGGTGCACGTGGAGGCCGTCGGTGGGCTCGACGCGCTCCGGGGTGTCCTCCCCACGGTCGAGCTCCGCGATGCCGGATCGGGGCGGACGTGGCTGACGCTCGGCCCGGACCCCGCCGCTGTCCGGCCCGAGGACATCGCGGCGCTCCGTGAGGTCCTGGCCCCCGCGCTGCCGGTCGGCTCCCGGACGCTCGAGGAGTGGGAGCGGTCCGTGGCCCTGGGGGAGCACCCCGAGCGGTACGTCGTCTGAGGGGACCACCAGGGTTCGACCGCCCGGCGGGTCAGGGTCGAACCAGGGCCTGACCAGGGGCTTCACCGATGCCGCGCGCGTCCGGGTGACGGGACCATCGTCACGGAACAGCTGTCCGGACGTGCACTGAGGTGAGGACCATGACGAACCAACCGACCACTCCCATCGCGAGCGCCCGTGGGCTCGTGAAGACGTACGGCAAGGGCGACACGGCGGTGCACGCCCTCGCGGGGGTGGACGTCGACTTCGGCCGCGGCCAGATGACCGCGATCATGGGCCCCTCCGGCTCCGGGAAGTCGACGCTCATGCACTGCATGGCCGGCCTCGACCGCACCGACGCCGGGACGGTCGTCGTGGACGGGCTCGAGGTCAGCGGCATGAACGAGCGCCGGCTGACCAAGCTGCGCCGCGACCGCCTCGGGTTCATCTTCCAGGCGTTCAACCTGGTGCCCACCCTGACGGCGCTGGAGAACATCACGCTCCCGCTGGACATCGCGCGCCGGCCCGTCGACAAGGCGCACCTCGACGCGGTCGTGCAGGCCGTCGGACTGGCGGACCGCCTGAGCCACAAGCCGTCGGAGCTGTCGGGCGGGCAGCAGCAGCGCGTCGCGTGCGCGCGTGCCCTGGTGTCCCGGCCCGCCGTCGTGTTCGCCGACGAGCCGACCGGAAACCTGGACTCCACGTCCTCGGCGGAGGTGCTGGGGTTCCTGCGCCGGTCCGTGGACGAGCTCGGGCAGTCCGTCGTCATGGTGACGCACGACCCGACCGCCGCGTCCTACGCGCACCGCGTGCTGTTCCTGGCGGACGGACGCGTGGTCGGTGAGCTCACCGACCCGACGCCCGAGTCGGTCCTCGCCGCGCTCGCGGCCCTGCGCCCGGCCCGGCAGGGTGCGTCGGCCCTGCTCGCCCAGACCGTGGGTGCGTGATGGGACGCGTCGCGCTGCGCGGCATCCGCGCGCACCTGGTGCGGTTCCTGCTGTCCGTGCTGGCCGTCGCGCTGGGTGTCGCGTTCGTCGCGGGCACGTTCGCGCTGCGGACCATGCTCTCCGGCACGTTCGACGGGATCGTCGACGCCGCCGCACCCGCCGACGTCTATGTCCGCGTGCAGCAGGCCGAGGGGTCGTCCGTCGTCACGGGCACGGCCAACGCCACGGGCGAGAGCGTGCCGCGGGACCTGGTCGAGGAGATCGCCGCCGTCGACGGGGTCGCCCACGCGGTCCCGGGCGTCTCGGGGCCGATCGTGCTGGTCGGCGCCGACGGGACGGCCGTGCAGAGCACGCAGGCTCCGTCCTTCGCCCTGATGTACGTGCCGGACGACCCGTCGCTCGACGTGGTCGAGGGGCGCGGCCCGCAGCGGCCCGGCGAGGTCGCCCTGGAGTCGGCCACGCTGGAGTCGTCGGGCCTCGCGGTCGGCGACACCACCGACGCCGTGCTCGGCGGCGAGGTCACCCAGGTCGAGGTCGTCGGCCGCGTCGACCTCGGGGGCCCGATGGCGGGCGCGACGATCGTGCTCGTCGACCCGCAGACCGGCCAGGACCTGCTCGCACCCGAGGGCGGGGTCAACGACATCGCGGTGTACACGGCGGACGGCACGTCCGTCGCGCAGCTGGTCGACCGGATCTCCCCGCTCGCCTCCGACGGCCTGGAGGTCGTCACGGGGGACGCCCTGCGCGCCGAGAACAAGACCGAGATCGCCAGCCAGCTCGGCTTCGTCACGACGTTCCTGCTGGTCTTCGCCGCGATCGCCCTGTTCGTCGGGGCGTTCATCATCTCCAACACCTTCGCGATGTCGGTGCGGCAGCGGATGCGCGAGCTCGCGCTGCTGCGCGCCGTCGGCGCGTCGCCGGTGCAGGTGTTCTCCTCGGTGCTCGTGCAGGCCGCGGTCGTGGGGCTGCTCGGGTCGGCGCTGGGCATCGCGGGCGGGCTCGGGCTCGTCTCGGCGCTGCGCGTCGGGCTCGGCTCGGCCGGCATGGACCTCGTGGGGACCATCCCGCTCGACGTGACGACGGTCGTCGTGTCGCTCCTGGTCGGCACGCTCGTGAGCGTCCTCGCGGCCGCGCTGCCCGCGCGGCGGGCGGCCCTCGTGCCTCCCGTCGAGGCGATGCGCGACGACGTCGCGACCCCGGAGAAGTCGCTGCGCTGGCGCGCGTTCGGCGGGCTCCTCGTCACGGGTGCCGGCGTGGCCTCGCTGGTGGTCGCCCTGCTGCGGCCGGAGGCGGACTCCGCGGAGGTCTGGCTCGGCGTGGGCGCGGCCTCGGTGCTCGTCGGGGTGCTCATGCTCTCGCCGGTGGTCGCGCGTACCGCCGTCGGGGTCCTGGCCTGGCCGTTCGTGCGGCTGTTGCGGCCCGTCGGGCGGCTCGCCCGCGGCAACGTGGTGCGCAACCCGCGCCGGACCGCCAACACAGCCGGTGCCCTCATGATCGGCATGGCGCTGGTCGGCGCCGTCTCGGTGATCGCCGTGACCGCGCAGCAGTCCGTCGCGGGAGTGGTCGAGGCGCAGACGAACGCCGACGTCGTGGTGCGGTCCGCGACGCAGGTGATCCCGGCCGGTGCGGTGGACGACGTCGTCGCGCTGCCGGAGGCGGGCCGTGCGGACCCGATCGCGTTCGCCCCGCTCGGGGTCGCGGTCGGCGACGCGACGCCCGAGGTGCAGTACGTGATCGGTCTGGACTCCGGGACGCTGGGCGGCTCGGTCGAGGTCGACGTGGTCGACGGCTCGCTCGACGGGCTCGGTGCCGGCGAGGTCGCCGTCCTGGAGTCCGCCGCCGAGGAGCACGGCTGGGGCGTCGGCGACACCCTCAAGGTCAGCGGCACGGGAGGGCCACAGGACCTCACCGTCACGGCGGTCTTCACGACGAACATCCTCGGGTCGCCGCTCGTCGTGGACCGGGGCGTGCTCGACGGCCTGCTGCCGCGCGAGCAGCAGATGGTCGACACGATCCTCGTGTCCGCGGCCGCCGGGGTGAGCACGGCCCAGCTGCAGGACGCGGTCGCCGAGACCGTCGCTCCGTACGTCGTGGTGTCGGTCCTCACCCGTGCCGAGTTCGTGTCGAGCCTGGCCGACCAGGTGAACCAGGTCCTGGTCATCCTCTACGCGCTGCTCGGACTGTCCGTGGTCATCGCGGTGCTCGGCATCGTCAACACCCTCGCCCTGTCGGTGATCGAGCGGACGCGGGAGATCGGGCTGCTCCGGGCCGTCGGCCTCGGGCGCCTACAGCTCGCGGGGACGGTGACCATCGAGTCGGTGCTGACCGCGGTGTTCGGCACGGTGCTGGGCCTGGTGGTGGGCGTGGCGCTCGCCTCGACCCTGCCGACCCTCTTCGCGGACGAGGGCCTCTCGACGCTCGTCATCCCGTGGGGGAGCCTCGCCGGGATGCTCGTTCTCGCGGTGGTGGTCGGGGTGCTCGCCGCGGTGTGGCCGGGCTCGCGTGCCGCCCGCATGAAGGTGCTCGACGCGGTCGCGTACGAGTGAGGTCCCGCCGAGGGCGCCCGGAGGGGGCGCCCTCGGCCGGGGTCAGTGCGCGCCGGCGAGGACGGCTTCCTGCTCCGTCCGCTGCGGCATCAGCTGGTCCTTGGTGCCGCGGACCAGGAACGCGGCGATCGCCGCAGCTGCGAGCATGCCGACGCCCGAGGCGAGGAACGCGGTGGAGTACCCGTCGGTGATCGCGGCGAGCTGTCCCGCCCCGCTGCCGAGCGAGTCCGCGACGGTGTTCGCGTAGAGGACCGTGAACACCGCGATGCCGATCGAGCCGCCGATGTGGAACGTCGAGCTGACGGTCGCGGACGCGACGCCGGCGTCGTGCGGCTGGACCCCGGTGAGCGCGAGGTTCTGCAGCGGCACGAACAGCCCGGAGAACCCGATGCCGAGCAGGACCAGGCCGGGCAGCACGCGCGTGAAGTAGCTGCCGTCCGGGGTGATCGCCATCGCGAGGAAGAACAGCCCCGCAGCGCAGAACAGCGGGCCGGCGATGAGCAGGGGTCGAGGACCGAACAGGTCGAGCACCCTGGTCGACACCGGCGTGCAGCCCATGATCACGACGGTCATGGCGACGTTCGCGACGCCGGCCAACAGCGGGGTCAGGCCCATCACGATCTGGAAGTAGAGCGTCAGGTAGAGCATCGACCCGAGCATCACGGAGCCGATGACGGCCTGGATGAGGAACGCCCCGGCGCGGACCCGGTGGGCGACGACGCGCAGCGGCAGCAGGGGCTGCTCCACGCGGGTCTCGATCCAGACGAAGAGCGCGAGCAGGACCACGCCGCCGGCGAGGAAGCCGAGGGTGTCGGCCGAGCCCCAGCCGTGCTCGGCCCGCGTGAAGCCGTAGACCAGCGAGCCGAGCCCGAGGACGACCGTGACCGTGCCCCAGACGTCGTAGCGGTTGTCGCCCTCGGCCTTGCTCTCGGTGAGCAGCAGCGCGCCGCCGATCATGCCCATCACGACGAAGACGACGTTGACCAGCAGGCACCAGCGCCAGCTGGCGAACTCGGTGAGCACCCCGCCGAGGAGCAGACCGATCGCCGCCCCGGTGCCGGCGACGATCCCGATGATCGCGAACGCCGTGTTGCGCTCCTTGCCGTGCGAGAACGTGACCGTGACCATGGCCAGCGCCGCGGGAGCCAGCAGCGCCGCGAACGCACCCTGGACGCCACGGGCGGCGATGAGCTCGGTGCCGCCCTGCGCGAGGCCGCCCCACGCGGAGGCCAGCCCGAAGCCGACCATGCCGACCATGAACGTGCGCTTGCGGCCCCAGTAGTCGGCGATCCGCCCACCGAGCAGGAGGAGCGAGCCGAACGTCAGCGCGTACGCGGTGACGAGCCACTGCCGCTGGTCGTCGGACATCCCGAGCGCGGCCTGCGCGTCGGGCAGGGCGATGGCCACGATGGTCGTGTCCAGCACGACGACGAGCTGCGTGAGGGCGAGGACGGCGAGGGCCCACCAGCGGGCGGCGGGCTTGTCCAGGAATGCGGACATGAAGAAACCTCCAGGGCTTCATCGGACGAAGTCGCTGGAGGTTTCTAGCCCCGGACCGCGGTGCTCCTCAGCATCCGCGACCGCCCCGACCAGGTCGCCGGGCAGAGCACCAGGATACGTGCCGGTGCTGCGCGAGGGTGTGGGAGGGCCGTGCCACGCTCGTCACATGACGACCGAGTCGCGGCATCTGAGCGTGCACATCGACAGCCCGGTGGGGGAGGTCTACGCCTTCGTCTCCGACCCGGCGAACCTCCCCCGGTGGGCTCCCGGGCTGGGGACCTCCGTGGTCCACGAGGACGGTCGCTGGTTCGTCGAGACGTCGCAGGGGCGGGTGCAGGTCACGTTCGCCCCGCAGAACGAGCTCGGCGTCCTCGACCACGTGGTGGTGACTCCGACGGGCGAGACCGTCTACGTGCCGCTGCGGGCGATCGCCGACGGTGACGGGTGCGAGGTGGTGTTCACGCTGCGCCGGGCGCCGGGGATGACCGACGCCGAGCTCGAGCGCGATGCGGCCCTCGTGACCGGTGACCTGG
Organism: Cellulomonas sp. Root137; assembly: GCF_001426725.1. Lineage (NCBI taxonomy): Bacteria > Bacillati > Actinomycetota > Actinomycetes > Micrococcales > Cellulomonadaceae > Cellulomonas > Cellulomonas sp. Root137. The sequence goes on from NZ_LMFG01000001.1 coordinate 622,131, forward strand.
CGCTCCTCAAGAGCATTCTCGAGCGCTAGCCGAGCACGTCGATCGTCGAGCGGTCGCCCTCGAACGGGCGCAGGGTGTCCGGGGCGGGGAACGCGAGGACGTGGCGGGTCACCTCGACGTCCACCGAGCCGAAGTCGTCCGTCTGCACGACCAGGCGGTCCGGGGTCACCTCGACGATCCGGACGCGTGCGCGGGTGCCGTCCGGCAGGTCGAGCTGCCACAGGTCGGAGAGCCAGTGCAGGCCGCGCTCCTCCAGGGCCTCCTCGGCCTCCAGCCACTCGACCGGCCCGGTGACCTCGCGCCCCAGGATGTCCAGCGCGACGAAGCTCTCACCGTCCGGGCGGATCCAGCCGAGACGCTCCCGGTCGCCGGGGCGCACGTGCTCGATCCAGTCCTCGCTCAGCATCGGGCGATGGTACTGCGCGACCGAGCGCGTCGAGATGCTGCCGCGTTCCGTCAGGATCCCGACAGCCGCTCCGCCTCGCCGCCCTCGTCGGGGGCACCGGCCCTACGCTCCAGAACCCCCGACGTGGAACGAGGTCCGCGCATGAGCGATCCGACCGTGGTGTTCGTCGCCGGCATCGGCAACTCCGACCCGGACCACTGGCAGCGCCTCTGGCACGCCCGGCTGCCCGGCAGCGTCTGGGTGGAGCACCGCTCCTGGGACGACCCGGTGCGCGACGAGTGGGTGCGCGATCTCGAGGAGACCGTCCACGGGATCGACGGCCCCGCGTTCCTCGTCGCGCACAGCCTGGGCTGCACGCTCGTCCTGCAGTGGGCGGCGGAGCACGTCGCCGACGGCGTGGTCGGCGCGCTCCTCGTCGCCCCGCCGGACGTGCACGGACCGGTCTTCCCCGCGCGCGCGGTGGGCTTCGACCGATGGGTGCCCGCGCGGCTGCCGTTCAGCACCGTCGTGGTCGTCTCGGACGACGACCCCTACGGCTCCCCGGCGCACGCGGAGGAGCTGGTCGAGCTCGTCGGCGGCGAGCTGGTGACCGTGGGATCCGGAGGGCACCTCAACGCGAGCTCGGGCCTGGGTGACTGGTCCGAGGGCTGGTCCGTCTTCCGGGAGCTCAGGTCGGCAGGACGGCTGCGATCGCGCTCACCTCGATGAGCGCGCCGGGCACCCCCAGGCCGGCGACGCGTGCGGCGGTGACGAGCGGGGGCTTGTCGGAGCCGGCGAGCCGCGGCGCGATCGCCCCGTACGCGGCGCCGAGGTCGGCGTCCTGTGCGATCAGCACGGTCCACTGCACGACGTCGGCGAGCGACGCCCCGGCGGCCTCGAGCGCGGTGCTGACGTTGTCGATGGTGCGGACGGACTGCTCGGCGACGTCGTCCGAGACCACCGCCCCGGTGTCGTCGACGCCGTTCTGGCCGCCGACGTAGATGGTCGTCGCGCCCCCGGGCACGACGGCGACATGGCTGAATGCCGGGCTCACCACGAGACCGGCCGGTTGCAGGCGGGTGATCTCCATGGGATCCACCGTGGCACGGACCTCTGACACACGGAGCAGGATCCGAGAAGCACCGGGCGAGCACTCGTTCGTAGCGTCGTGGCTATGGCAACCATCGACTCCGTCCTCATCGGTGCGGCCGACCCGTCGGCCGCCGAGCAGTTCTACGCCGCGGCCTTCGGTCCGCACCTCCCCGTGCACGTCACGGCATCGCAGGAGCCGACGACCGGCTTCCGCGGGTTCACCCTGTCCCTCACGGTCGCCCAGCCGGCCGATGTCCGCGCCCTCGTCGACGCCGCACTCGACGCAGGCGCTGTGAGCCTCACGCCCGTGACGAAGTCGTTCTGGGGCGTGGGCGGCTCGGTCCAGGCACCGGACGGCACGATCTGGAAGGTCGCGACGTCGGCGAAGAAGGACACTGGCCCTGCCACGGGGGAGGTCGACCAGGTGGTGCTCCTGCTGGGAGTCGACGACGTGGCCGTGACCAAGCGGTTCTACGTCGAGAGTGGGCTGACCGTGGCGAAGAGCTTCGGCCGCAAATACGTCGAGTTCGAGAAGGGCGGCGGCCGGATCACGCTCGGGCTCTACGGTCGACGCGCCCTGGCCAAGGACGCCGGGGTCGACCCGGCGGGCTCCGGCTCGCACCGGCTCACGGTCGTCGGCGATCTCGGGTCGTTCGCGGACCCGGACGGGTTCGCGTGGCAGGCGGCGTCGGTCTGGGCGGATCAGGGTCAGAGCACGTCGTAGAACAGGTGCGCCGCGTTGCGGGTGATCACGGTCGCGGACTCGTCGAGCCGCAGGGTCTGCCGCGTCCCGACGAACAGCGGGGTTCCTGCGCCGAGCAGGAGCGGTGCGACGTGCAGGTGCAGCCGGTCGACGACGCCGTCGCGCAGTGCCGAGCCGCCGAGCTCACCGCCGCCCATGATGAACACGTCCTTGTCACCGGCGACGGCGACTGCCTGGTCGAGCGCGTCGCGCAGGCCGGTGGTGACGATGGTCATCCGGTCGGTGAGCCGGACGCGCGCAGGTGCGTGGTGCGTGACGACGAAGCAGGGCGGCGGCTCGTCGCCCTGGTCCGCGCCGTAGTGGCGCTCGTCGTTCCACCCGTCGGGGGCGTCGACCACGTCGAACGTGTGGCGTCCCATGACCACCGCGCCGGTCGCGGCGGTCAGCGTGGCGAGCACCTCGACGTCTTCGGGTGTCCGGTCGCCGATCGCCCACTCGTGCAGGGGCAGCCCGTCGTCGCCGAGACCGTTGTCCGGGCCCGCGTTCGGGCCGGTGACGAAGCCGTCGAGCGAGATCGTGATGTCGAGGATCACCGCCATGGCAGACCACGATGCCACCGGTCCGGTATCTGCACACGGCCGCAGCGGTCCTTCGCGGGTGACCCCAGGAGGCCCCGCATGTCCCGACTCGTCCTCGACCGCCCGGCCGACGCGCGGCGGGCGGCGGCCCTGCTCGCCGACGGCCACCCCGTGGCCCACGGGTTCGGCACCATCTACGCCCTGACCGGCCGCGGCGAGGGCGTCCGCCGGCTCAACGCGCTGAAGGGCCGGCCGCTGGACCAGACGGGCAGCCTCACCGCGCCGACCGGGCACGTCCTGGACGCGTTCGACCTCCGAGCACTACCGGTCGGGGTGTCCCACGGCCTGGTGCAGGACGTGGTCGACGCGTTCGGCGCGCTGGGTCCCTTCGGCTTCCGAGGCCCCGCCGCGCGACACGTCCCTGAGGGCCTGACCGCGCAGGACCGGGGCACGACGACGACGCAGGTGATCGTTCCGGGCGACGCGTGCCCGTCGCAGGTCTTCCTCGCGGCCGCGGCCCGTGCGGTCGGCCACGAGCCGCTGGTGATCTCGTCGGCGAACCGGTCGCGGCACGTCACCGGCGGCCATGACGCCCCCGTGCACTGGCGGGCCGACGCGCTGCGGGCGGAGCTCGGCGACGAGGGGCTGGTGTACCTGGAGCACGCCGACGAGGACGCCGCCCGCGCCCGCTTCCTCCGGCACACCCCGGTGTCGACGACGATCCTCGGGCTGCACCGCACCGAACGCGCGCACGGACGGGTGCACCTGGTGCTCGAGAGGCACGGCTCCCTGCACGCAGACGACGTCGCCGACCTGCTGCGCGGCCTCGGCCTCGGGCTGACGATCGGCGATCGGGCTGCGAGGCGCCTGGAACCCCGCGTCTACGCCGCGCTGGAGACCGTCGCCTGACGCGTCAGCGGTAGACGCGCAGGTAGTCGAACTGCGCGGCCGCCCCGACGCCCCCGTGCGACAGCAGCCCCACCCGCAGGTCGGAGCCCGCCGGGAACGTCCACACGCCGCCCGCCACCCACGTGCGACCGTCGGTGCTGGTGAACGCCTGGACCTCGTGCTCGCCCGCGGCATCGGTCCGGTGGGCCAGCCGCAGCCAGGTGGTCTCGGCCGGGGGCCCGACGATCGTGCCCCCGAACGCGAGCCGGCCGGCGTACGGCTGCTCGGTGCCGAACTCGGTCTGCCGGGTGTTCCAGATGGCCACGTGCGACAGGCGCGCCCAGCGGTCGTCGTCGACGTACGCGATCAGCCCGCCCTGCTGGAAGTTGCGCACGGTGTCGGTGCCCAGGTCGACGGTCAGCCGCGTCTCGGCGACCCAGTCGGTCTCGGGCACGTCGCGCAGCAGCAGGCCGGCGTCGTTGCCGGTGCCGACCAGGTCGCCCGCCTCGGTGGGCCAGCGCAGCACGCCGTCGGCGACCGTGACCTGCGGGTCGCGCACGCGGATCCAGCCCGGACCGAGGGCCGAGCCGTCGAGCTCGTCGCTGAGCGTGGGGTCGAGGGTCCCCGGTCGAGGCACCCGCACGCGCTCGGTGACGAGGCGGGAGGCCGGCAGCGCGCTGAGGTTGTCGACGCGGACGCCCGGCCCCGTCGCCACCGCGCCCGCACGTCCCCCGGCACCGGCACGGCGGGGCGCGTCGAGGGTGACCACCGCGAGCGGGTCGCCGAGCCGGGCGTGCGTGAGCTCCGCGGTCGCGACACGGTCACGGACGGTGAGGGCGAGCGAGTGCCACGCGGTGAGGTCGAGGTCGGCCGGCAGCGGCGCCACCGCCCCTCCGGAACCCCAGTCGAGCACGAGCTCACGGGCGACCGGATCCACCGTCGCCGTCGCCCCGCGCGTGCCGGTGGTGAGCCCTGCGGCCGAGGAGCCGTCGGGGTCGGTCCGGAGGTCGGCCTCGACCCGGACGTCGCGCCCGGGGACCGGACGCGTCAGCGTGGCGGCGCCGCGCGACACGAGGTGCCGGCCGGCGTCGACCTCGTCGTCCGTCGCCCACCGTCCCGACGTGGTCCAGCCGCGCGGGACGCCGGGGTCGAAGCCGGTCGCGCCGCCCGTGACCGGACCCTGCTCGCGTCCCTCCGATGCCCGCGCCACGGGCCAGCCGTCGATCCAGTCCAGCCGGTCGAGGAGCATCGGGCGCTCGTTGATCCCGTCGGTGCCGTCGAGGTACGGGTCCGCCCGGTCGATCGCGTGGTAGACGATCCAGTCCTGGCCGCCGAGGTCGGTCACCACGGCGTTGTGACCGGTCCCCACCCACCGGTTGCCGTTCGGCGCGAGCACCGGGGTACCACCCGCCCGCGACTGGTTCAGCGGCACACCCTCGCGGTCCACGAACGGGCCGGTCAGGTCCCGCGAGCGCCCGACGTGCACGCTGTACCCGGTGGTCGGACCGGCGCAGCAGTTGGCCGAGGACGCGAACAGGTACCACCAGCCGTCGCGCTGGACCACGTAGGCGCCCTCGTACTTGTTGTCGACGGCCACCTGCACCGGTGCACCGACCGCGGCCGCCCCGTCGGCGGACAGCTCCGTGACCCAGATGCCGCCGTAGTAGGAGCCGTAGAACAGGTGCTCGGTGCCGTCCGGGCCGACCACGTGCGACGGGTCGAACGTCCAGAGGAAGTCCCCGTCACCCCCGGGGCCGTGCCTGGGGCCGACCACGGGCGCGGCGCTCGCCGTCCACGGTCCCGTCGGCGTCGGCGCCGTGGCCACCCCGATCGCGTTGTCGTTCGGCTCGGCGGTCAGGGTCGTCTCGGTGACCACGACGTACATCCGGTACTCGCCGTCGACGTACCGCACGTCCGGCGCCCACAACGCCGCCCCGCGCTCGCGGTCGGCCCACGCCGGACGCGTGTCCTCGGTGAAGGCGTCGCCCACGTACTCCCAGGTCACCAGGTCGGCCGACCGGGACATCGGGATCAGGTGACGCGTCGCCTCGCCCTCCCGCAGCGGGTCGGTGGTGCCGTACGCGTACCACCAGCCGTCCTTGCCACGGAGCACGGCGGGGTCGGCGAAGGTGTCGGCGAACCCCGCGCTGACCGGGTTCGTGTACTCCGCCCGTCCACGGTCCGGGGCGGCGACCGCCCCGCCGGGCACCGCGAGCACCAGGCCGAGGGCGAGCACGGCCGTGAGCGAACCGGGGAGCCTGCGCATGGGAGCCTGCCGTTCGTCGGCGGGTGGCGGAACTCCCGTTGTACGCCGCTCGGCCGGACCGGGCCAGCCGAGCGGCGTCGTCGGGACCTCAGGCCGCGCTGTACTCCACCGCCACGTCGACCACCCAGGTGACACCGAAGGGGTCCGTGAGCATCCCGTAGAGGGGGGCCCACGGCGAGGGCGCCAGCGGCACGACGACGGTGGAGCCCTCGGCCAGCCGCTCCCAGAGCGTGGCGACCTCCTCGGCGGTGTCGCCGCGCAGGGAGACGAAGAACGGGTCGTCGCCCGGGCTCCACGGCCGCGCCGCCGGCACGTCGTACGCCATCACGCGGAAGCCGTTCTCGGCGGCGACCTGGCCCCAGACCACCTGGTCGGCCTCCGCCGGGTCCTGGACGGCCCCCATGTCCTGGTAGCTGATCACGGTCAGGGCTCCGCCGAACACGGAGTGGTAGAAGCCGAGCGCCGCGCGAGCGTCGCCGCGGAAGTTCAGGTGGGTGGTGGTCTGCACGGTCACGGGCGTGTCCTTACCTGGGTCCGACGAGGCGGGAGGTCCGTCCTCTGCACACCACTCTGGGCGGCGTAGCGGTCAGGTCCTGTCCTGCTCGACGTGGCGCCTTGACCTGGCCCTCTCTCCAGGAGAACGGTGGGGCCGACGTCGTCGGTGCGCGAGCGAGGAGTGTCATGGCGAACAAGTCGTCCGGTGCGGGAGGCGGAGCCGTCTACGGGATCGGGTTCGTCGGCGCCGCGGTGTTCTACTTCCAGCAGGCGGACACGTTCTGGTCGTTCGTGCTGGCGATCCCGAAGTCGCTCATCTGGCCCGGGATCGTGGTGTTCGAGCTGCTCAAGGGCTTCTACGGCTGACCGCCCGGTCAGCCCCGCAGGGGCCGCCCTCGCGCGTCGCGACTGAACCGACCGCGCCGCACCGACAGGTACAGCAGTCCCTCGGCGAAGCCCCAGACGCCCATGACGATCGCGGCCAGGCCGAGCGTGAAGAACCCGCCGACGACGGTGATCGCGAGCATCGTGAGCCCTCGTCGCCAGTAGCCGAGGTAGAGGCGGTGCAGGCCGAGACCGCCGAGGAAGACCCCGAGCAGACCGGCGGCGACGCGTGACCGGGTGAGCTGCGGCCATCGCCACGGCACCCGTACCGCCTCGCGGTGTCCCGGCACAGCTGAGGCCGTCAACCACCGCCACCGCCATCGTCGCGGCCCGCGCACCGTCTCGCGGGCGACGGGCACCGCGTCCTGCACGTCGGGCACCCGACCGGGCGGGTAGCGCACGGTGGCCGAGAGCGGCAGGAACGGTGGGGGCGGCGGGTGCAGCGGGCGGCGAGTGACCACAGGGCGCTCGCGGACGTCGTCGTCGAGGTCCAGGACGTCGAGCCGGTCGATGGTGTCGGTCACGGGTGCTCCCGCGGGTCGGCCGTCGCGAGCTGCGGCGGATCTTCCGAGGGTAAGCCGTGTGCCGCGAAGCCGGTAGCGTGCCGGGCCCGCCTGCCTGTCGGAGCCCGGTCCTAGCCTGACCGGTATGAGCGACCTCTCCGACCTGCGCGGCTCGCAGTTCCAGGACGCCGACCTGCAGGGATCGCGGTTCACGACGGTGGACCTCACCGGCTCCACGTTCCGCTTCGTCGGGTTCCACGGGGTCGTGATGCGCGGTGTCGAGCTCACGGACACCACCATCGACGGCGAGGTCCAGAACCTCGTCATCAACGGCATCGACGTCGCCCCGCTGGTGGAGGCCGAGCTGGACCGGCGGCACCCCGAGAAGCCGCTGTTCCGCCCGACCACCGCGGACGGGTTCCGGCAGGCGTGGGACGTCAACGAGCGGCTCTGGGCCACCACGGTCGACCGCGCACGCCGGCTGCCCGCGGAGCTGCTGCACGAGTCGGTGGCGGAGGAGTGGTCGTTCATCCAGACCCTGCGGCACCTGGCCTTCGCGTCGGAGTCGTGGGTGGCGCGCGGGATCCTCGGCGACCCGAGCCCGTGGCACCCGCTCTCGCTCCCGTGGGACCAGATGCGGCCGCGGCCGGGCGTGCCGCGGGACCGGGACGCGCGACCGTCGCTCGACGAGGCGCTCGCGCTGCGCCTCGACGCGATGGCGGTGGTGCGCGGGGTCGTCGACGACCTGACCGACCAGCAGCTGGACCGCATGACCGAGCCGCTCGTGGGTCCGGGGTGGCCCGACGAGAGTGCCACCTTCCCGGTCCGCGACTGCCTCCTCGTCGTGCTCAACGAGGAGTGGTGGCACCGCAGGTACGCCGAGCGCGACCTGGCCGTGCTGGAGGCTCGCGGCGGATACTGACGACGTGAGCGGAGCAGGTCCTCGTCCTCGGCGCACGTACTCGCCGGGTCGGTGGCGCTCGGTCGGGAACCGGGTGATGCTCCCGCTGGTGCGGGCCGGGCTCGTCCCGTACACCTGGATGCTGATCACCCGCGGCCGCACCACCGGGCTGGCTCGGAAGGTGCCGGTCACCCCGGTGGACCAGGACGGGCGGCGGTGGCTCGTCGCGCCGTACGGCGCCGTGGCCTGGGTGCACAACGCCCGCGCGGCCGGACACGTGCAGCTGGCTCGGCGTCGCGACGTGCGCACCTACGCCGTGCGGGAGGTGACCGACCCGCAGGAGGCCGCACCGGTCCTGCACCGCTATGTCCAGGTCGCCTCGGCGACGCGCGCCTACTTCTCCGCCGACCGGACCGACCCCGTGGACGCGTTCGTCGCGGACGTCGCGGACCATCCGGTGTTCGAGCTCACTCCGGCCTGAGCCGCAGAGGCGCCCAGAACGACCACGGCTCCCCCTCCGGACCGAGCGCCCCGTACTCGCGCACCCCGTAGGGCTGGTCGGCCGGCGGGAAGCTGATCGTGCCGCCGCGCGCGACGACGGCCGCGTGGTGCGCGTCGACGTCCTGCACGGTGACGACGAGCATCCCGGTCGCGGCGCCGAGCGCGGCCGGTGACGCGAGCCCCCACTCCGGCGCCACCCGGTGGAGCATGACGACGCCGTCGGCGGTGCGGACCTCGGCGTGCACGACGACCCCGTCGTCCGCGCGGTGCAGCGGTCCGGGTTCCAGCCCGAAGACCTCGACGAGGTGCCGGTGCGCGGCCTCCAGGTCGGCGTAGACGAGGACCGCGACCCGGCGCAGCGGCTCGATGGCGGTGACGGCGGTGTCCTCCAGCACGGCGAGCAGGCGCCGGCACACGTCCTCGTCCGCGCGCTCGATCGGCTCGTCCGCGCGGGCGTCGGTCAGCCGGTGCAGCAGCCGTTCCATCCGGAGCACCTGGTCCTCGAGGGACGCCAGGTGGCTGCGCAGGGCTCCGTCGAGGCTCCACGTCGGATCGTCCAGGGCGGTCGCGATGTCGTCGAGCGAGGCGCCGAACCGTCGCAGCACGCTGATCCGGTAGAGCCGCTCCACCTGCTCGCGGCGGTAGACGCGGTGGCCGGCGGCGGTGCGCTCCGGGGTCAGCAGCCCGATGTCGTCGTAGTGGTGCAGCGTCCGCACGGTCAGGCCGGAGACCTCCGCGAGCTCGCCCACCCGCCAGGACGCACCGTCCATGGTCAGCGCGCGGACGAGTGGATCGCCCAGCGGTGACCGAACGGGTCAACCAGCCAGCCGCGCTTCTCGTCGCCCTGGTCGGAGGGCTCCCGGTCGGCGGTCGCGCCGGCGGCGACGGCGGCCGCGTAGACGGCGTCGACGTCGTCCACCCCGAGCACCATCGCGGACGTGCTGTGCCCGAGCGTGGCCGGGGCGTAGGCGCCGTAGTCGTGGAACTCGTCGGACAGGTAGAACGCGACCTCGCCGACGCGGAGCTCCACGAACCCGATCCGGCCGTCCCCCTCGTCGCGCTCGCCGGTCTCCTGCGCACCGAACGCGGCGCCGTAAAACGCGATCGCGGCTGCCGCGTCGTGCACGGTCAGGTACGGGACCAGGGTCGTCATGGTGCCTCCTCGACTCGCGCGGCGCCTCGTCGTCGCCGCTGCGCCCGACGCTAGGCCCTCACGTCACGTGAGGTGCAAGCGGGTCGCGACGGTGATCAGGTGCGAGCTGAGCCCGAGCAGGCTGGGCTCCGCCTCGATCACCCGCGCGGAGTCGAGCACCACCTCGCGGTCGGCCGCGTGGTCGAGCGCCGGCGCGATCGCCCGGATCCAGTGTGCGAGCCCTTCGACGCCCACCGTCTCCGTGACCTCCAGACCTGACTCGGTCGCCTCGGCGCCCAGCTCCTCCGGGCGGTGGAAGTACGCGGTCGTGAACCAGCGGGGGTCGCCGGTCGGGTTCTCGTGGACCCCGGTCGCCAGGTCCTGCGCGACGATCGCCCGGAACGCGGGGTCGAACAGGTAGGACTGCGCGAGCCCGTCGAACAGCGACGCGAACCGGGAGATCGCCATCGCGATCACCACCCCGCCCGGCACGACGACGCGCCGCGCCTCCCGCCACGCCGCCAGCCGATCGGCGCGCTCGGTCAGGTGGTAGAGCGGGCCGAGCAGCAGCACGGCGTCGGCCGACGCGTCGGGCAGGTCGAGCGCGCGGGCGTCGCCGACGGACGCGGTGAACCGGTCGTGCCACCCGAGGTTCTCGCCCGCCCGCGCCACGTGACCGGGCAGCAGGTCGACCAGACGCACGGTGTGCCCGTCGGCCAGCAGCCACTCCGCGTGCACGCCGGTGGCCCCGCCGACGTCCAGCACGCGCGAGGAGGGGCGCAGGTGGCGACGGACGATCTCCTGCACGCGCGCGAGCTCCAGCCGGCCGAGGCCCTGACGCAGGCGCTGGTCCTCGTCGTACGCGGTCTCGTAGTGCTCGTGGATCGGGGGCTGCTCCATCGCGACAACCTACGGGCGCCCCGCCGGCCGCAGCACCGGGATTTCCCCTCAGCCGACGAGGGCGCCGACCGCGAGCACGGCCGCCGCGACCGGCGCGAGCGCGGCCAGGACGAACGTGGTCCGGGTCCGCCATCGGGGCGCCCACCCGCGTCGTGCCTGCGCGATCGCGACGACCAGCGCGAGCACGGACGGGACGAGCGCGTACACGACCAGGACCGCCGCCACGAGGTCGCCCCAGGACTGCGGGTCGCGGGCTGCCTGGATCGCCGCGCTCGCCGCGACCACGACGCCGACCGCAGCGATGCCGGCCAGCACCAGGGCGGTCCAGCCGAGCACCTCGGCCCAGGGAAAGCGTCGCGTCATGCCCGGACGGTACTGCCCCACCGTCGGAACACGACGACCGCCGTGAGCACCAGCAGCGGCAGGACCACGAGCCCCTCCGGACGCGCTGAGTGGAGCAGCGGGCTGTCGATGACGACGACGTCGGCCGCCAGCAGCGGGAACGCGACCGCGTTGGCCATCCCGTGCCCGAGCACCGCGGGCCAGACGCTCCCGGTGCGGTCGCGGGCGACGCCCCAGATCACGGCCATCGCGAGGACTGCCACGGTGAACAGCGGGAGCTGCGCCGCCAGGGGCAGGTCGGTGTAGCCGTCGCCGAACGCGACGATGTACGGCACGTGCCAGACGGCCCACAGGACGCCGACGGCGAGGTGCCGCCGCAGCGCGGGCACGCCGAGTGCGGCGAGCCGCGGTTCCAGGTACCCGCGCCAGCCGAGCTCCTCGAACGCGGCGAACGTCAGGCGGGCGAGGAAGCCCGTCGCGAAGAGCGCGGCGAACCGCGGCCCGGCGCCGGGTGCCACGTGCACGTCGCCCGTGAGCGCGCCGAGCGCGATCGGGACGGCGAAGAGCACGGGGAACAGCAGGAGCGCGACGGCGTACCAGCCGCGCTCGCGGCCGAGGCGGAGGCCGGCGTCGGCCCAGCCCTCCCGGCCGATCGTGCGCAGCCCGACGGCAAGGAGCATCGGGCTCAGCACGAACAGGAGGGCGCCCGCGCTCGTGCCGGGGTCGTCCGACGCGGCCATGACCAGCCCGCCGAGCGCGGACAGAGCGAGCACGCCGACGGCGTAGATCGCGACCCCGCGGCGGCTCGCGAGGCGGGCAGGTGCTATGTCGATGGCGGTCATGGCAGCTCCTTCGGGCGTGGGGCATCGCCCGGCCGCCGGGCGGCGGTCGGTGGGGGTGCGGGTGGCTCAGTCGGTCAGCTCAGCGAGCAGGTCCTGGGTCCAGTCGAGCTCCGCGCGTGCGTGCGCGAGCCCGTTCGCCAGCGTGGCGAGGCGCAGTCGCATCTCCAGGTCGAGCGTGATGCCGGCCGCGGCGACCGCCCGCTCGCTGGCGTCCCGCGTCTGCTCGAGGACGGCCGCCAGCTCGCGCGCCTCGTCGGCCCGCTCCTGCAGGACGGTTCGGACGCGGTCGACGCCGAGCCGGCCGACGAAGAACAGCCGCACCAGGAACACCTCGCGCGACGGCACGTACTCGACCGGGGACGCGAGCCAGTCGTCGAGCTCCGCCAGCCCCGCCTCGGTGATCGCGTGCTCGCGACGGTCGGGCTTGCCCTCCTGCGGGATCGTCGTCACCGAGACCAGCCCGTCCGCGGCCAGGTGGCCGAGGGTGCGGTAGATCTGCGCCTGGTCGGCCGGCCAGAAGTGCGCGACCGACTCCTCCATGTGCTTGCGCAGGTCGTAGCCGGACATCGGGGCGATCGACAGGAACCCGAGGACGGCGTGCTTCAAGGACATGCAGCGACCATAGAGGACATGTCACCTATAGGACAAGTCCTCTATCGATTGTCCAGCGTACTGTCGCGTCGTGCGGAGCGAGTACTCAGGCGAGGGTCTCAGCGAGGACCAGCTGGCGGCGACGCCGCTGGAGCAGGTGCGCAGGTGGGTAGCCGAGGCGGAGACGAGGCAGGCCGACCGGGGCGACGTCGTCGAGCCCGTCGCCCTCTCCGTCGCGACGGTCGACGCCGACGGCCTCCCCAACGTCCGCACCGTCCTCATGCGGTTCCTCGACGGGCGTGGTCCCGGGTTCGTCACCGACCTCGGCTCGACGAAGAGCCGCGAGATCGGTGCCACCGGCGGGATGGCTGCCTCGCTCACCTGGCCGGCCATGTACCGGGCGGTCCGGTTCCGCGGGCGGGCGTTGCCCGTCGGGCGCGACGAGATCGCCGCCTACTTCACCTCCCGGCCGTGGGGTTCACGGATCAGTGCGTGGGCGTCGGAGCAGTCGCAGCCGATCGCCGACCGGGCGGCGCTGGTCGCGGCCTACGAGCGGTACGCGGCCCTCTACCCGGACACCGGCTCACCGGACGACGTACCGGTGCCGGACGGCTGGGGCGGTTGGCGGATCGACTGCGACGAGGTCGAGCTCTGGGCGGGTCGCCGCGACCGGCTGCACGACCGGCTCGTGTTCACGCGCGCGGCCGACGGGGGCCTGGACGTGGCGGACGCCTGGACCGTGCACCGGCGACAGCCCTGATCAGAGCGGCCGCACCATCTCGAGCTCGGGGCCGATCGAGCCGGTGAACGTGACGCCGGACGGCACGAAGCCGGCGCGTCGATAGGCGCCCTGTGCCCGCGCGTTGTCGCGGTGGACCCCCAGGCTCAGCTCGTCGAAGCCCTGGTCACGCGCCCACTGCGCGGCCGAGTCCAGCAGCCGGTCGATGAGTCCGTCGCCGCGGTGCTCCGGCCGCACGTAGACGCCGACGACGACCGCGCGGCTGCGCTCGACGGGCACGCCGTGGTAGTCGACCGAGCCCGCGCGCTGGACGATCACCGTCACGGAGCCGGCCCAGGTCTCGCCGTCGACGGCGACGAGCTGGGCGACGTCGTCCCCCGCGGCCGCACGAGCTGCGCGGTCCTGGAAGAACTCGTCGGGCTCCGCCGTCGCACGCTCGTAGGTCTCGAGGAACGCGATGCCGGCGGCCGCGTCACGGAGCGCGTCCAGGCGCAGCGCACGGGCGAGCGCCCACTCGTCGGCCCGGATGCGTCGGACGACGACCAGGGGCACCTCGGCGGAGGACGAGAACCCCGGCCGGTAGTCGCCGTACCGCGCCCAGGTCAGCCGGACCCGTACGAGCACCACGCCGTCGTCCGACAGCGAGGCCTCGAACTGCGGGAACGCGTCGAGGTACGCCCGAGCGCACAGGTCTCGTGCTGCGCCCGCGGGGAGGTCGGCGACGCCCTCGCACTGCAGCGTGGTGCCGTCGCGACCCCCGACGACCACCGCGACCCCCGGGTTCCGACGGAGGTTCGCGATCTTGCGCGACGTCGCCCGCGCGTCGAACACCAGCTCCGCGCGGTCGGTCGCGGTGATCGGGAGGTAAGCCGCCTGCGGCGATCCGTCCGGGCCGAGCGACGACACGACGCCGTCGCCCTGGGCGCGCACGTACGCGATGAGCTCTGCACGATCCATCGCGGCATCGTAGGGGGCTCAATGTCATGGACGAGGGCGGACCACCGCTGCCATCGTCGGCGGGATGGACCCTGACCTGCTCTGGGACGCCGAGACCGCCCGCCGCTACGACACCCCCGGCACCGGCATGTTCGCGCCCGAGGTGCTCGGGCCGACCGTGGACCGGCTCGTCGCGCTCGCGGACGGCGGCCGCGCCCTCGAGCTCGCCGTCGGTACCGGCAGGGTCGCCGTTCCTCTGGCGGAGCGCGGCGTGCCCGTGGTCGGCATCGAGCTGTCGCCGCACATGGTCGGGCAGCTGCGGACCAAGGTCGACGAGGACACGATCCCGGTGGTCCTCGGCGACATGGCGACCGCGACGGCGCCGGGCGAGTTCAGCCTCGTCTACCTCGTGTTCAACACGATCGCCAACCTGCTCACGCAGAAGGCGCAGGTGGCGTGCTTCCGCAACGCCGCCCGGCACCTCGCTCCCGGCGGCTCCTTCGTGATCGAGCTCTGGGTCCCCGAGCTGCGCAAGCTCCCGCCCGGTGTGGAGGCCACCGTGTGGCTCAGCGAGCCGGGGTACATCGGCCTCGACACCTACGACGTCCTGCACCAGCGGGTGGTCTCGCACCACTTCCGGTTCGACGAGGGCCGCCAGGCCACCCTCGGCCGGACGCCGCACCGGTACATCTGGCCGTCGGAGCTGGACCTCATGGCGCAGCTGGCCGGGTTGGAGCTGGAGAGCCGGCACGCCGACTGGTCCGGGTCGGAGTTCACCGCCGAGTCGCGGTCGCACGTCTCGGTGTACCGGCGTGCGTGACCTCACCTACCCGGACCCGCTGGACGACGGCACGGTCCGGCTGCGCCCCTGGGCCGAGCGCGACGTGTCGTGCGTCGAGCGGGCGTCGACCGCCCAGGACATCCTCGGCGGCACGACGGTCCCGCCCGAGTACACGCCGGAAGAAGGGCTGGCCTTCGTCAACCGCCAGCACGAGCGGCTGACGAGCGGGCAGGGCGTGTCGCTCGCGATCACGAGCACCCGCACGGATGGGGCGGCCGGTCTGGTGATCGTCCAGGTGCGCCCTCAGCCCGGCGTCGCGGGGATCGGGTACTGGGTGGTGCCGGGCGAGCGGAGACTCGGCTTCGCGTGGCGAGCGGTCTCACTGGCCACTGACTGGGCACTCGGCCCGGCCGGGTTCGCGCGGGTCGAGGCCTGGGTGGACCCCGAGAACATCGGGTCCCGACGAACCCTGGAGCGCTGCGGGTTCGAGCTCGAGGGCCGCCTGCGCAGCTTCCGGGAGGTGGGCACGCGTCGGTCGGACGCCCTCGTCTACTCGCGGATCGATGCAGGGTGCTGACCGTCGTCGTGGGTCCCGTCCCCGGGGAGCGCCGGGGTGCCGTGGCAGCCCTGATTGCCGACGCCGTCGGGACCGCCGACGCGGCGGGGCGCCTGCTCGATCGCTCGGTGGCGGTCACCGCGCTCTGGTCCGACGACGTGGTGGCCGCAGCGTGCGTGTCCGTGGACGCGGAGTGCGGCAAACTGCGAGCGATGGCGGTCGCCGAGCCCTTCCGCGGCCGGGGTTTCGGACGGGCGCTGGTGGACGAGGTGACCGAGCAGCTCGGGCTGGAGGCCCTCGAAGCCGAGACCGACGCGGACTCGGTCGGCTTCTACCGGTCCTGCGGGGTCAGCGTCGAGTCTCTGGGCGAGAAGTACCCCGGCGTCGAGCGCTTCCTGGCCACGCGGCACACGACCACCACCGCGACCGAACCTGCGCGGGCTGGCAAGACACCTCCGTGAACGTGGCCGGGTGGTAGGCGCCCGCCAGGTCCCGGGCCCACAGGCACAGTTGGCGACCCCACTCGAAGGTCGACCTCGCCACGTAGTACTCGGCTCCGACCCGGGCGATCGAGGGGTCGGGATGCGACCCCGGGAGGACTGGGTTGCGGATCGCCGCGGCATGCGGCTCAGTGTGATCCCCGCGGGGACCAGCCGTCCGCCCCGGCGAGGTAGGCGCGGACCGTGAACGCGGCAGCCGCGGAGCGGTCGAGCTGCGGACGGTCGTCCGTCACCAGCGCGCCGGGTCCGCGGTTGTGGTGCTCGGCGAACCGGGCGTCGCGCCAGGACCAGCCGCCGGAGAAGTCGGCCCACGCCACCGCGCCGACGTGGTCCCCGATCCAGGAGTCGCGGATCAGCACCTGCCCGATCGCGTTCGGGTCGTTGCTCGGGTGCCACGGCCGACCGAGGAACACCGTGCCGGCAGGGGCGTCGCTCGTGAACCGCACCCGCGTGAACAGGAACCCGTAGGGGTTGTCGATCATGGTGCTCGGTGCGGTCACGTAGCCGTTGTTCGTGGTCGAGCCGCGGGTCAGCGAGTGGACCTGTCCGCCGTCGAACACCGCGGTGGCGCGGCCGAAGATGAAGTCGACGTCTCCCTCCACGTAGCAGTCGCGGAAGTACGCGCGCGCGACGACGGTGGCCGCCGAGCTGTTCACGTACAGGGTGTCCTGGTTGCCGAGGAACCGGACGCGGTCGAACACCAGCCGGTCCGCGCGCGTGAGGACCGCGACGGCCTGCCGGTTGGTGATCTCCGGGTGCGCGGCCTCGTCGAACAGGTTGGCGAACGTGAGGTTCCGGGCCGTGAAGTCGGCGCCGTCCAGCGTCACGCTCGCGCTGCCCGACGTGCCGTAGGGACCGGAGCCGTCGGGCTTGGGTGTGCCGTTGGCGTTGTCGTACGCGATGACGACGTCCTGCGCGTGCCGGCCGGTGCCGACGAGCGTGAGGAACGGCTTGGTGGCGGGCACCCTGACCAGCTCGCGGTACAGGCCAGGCCGCACGGCGATGACCCACGGCTCGGTGGCACCCGCGGGTGCGGCGTCGATGGCCGCCTGGACGCTGGCGAAGTCCCCGTGGCCGTCGAGCGCGACCGTGGCGTCGGGACCCCGGCCCTCGTGGGCGGCGGCGGCGCCGGCGAACCCGCTGAGCGCGACGCCGAGCACAGTGAACATGACGAGAAACAGGCCTGTACGTCGTCGTACGTGCATCTCAACCCCTGTGAGAAAGCGCTTGCCCGGCGGCGGGACGACGCTAGGGGAGCCGATCGAGGGACGTCAAGAGGGCGGGCGGCCCGTGGAGCCGCGCACCACCAGCTCGGTGGCCAGCTCCATGTGCAGCGCCTCGACCTTGTCCCGGTTCATCAGCCGGCTCAGCAGGGCGACCGCCGTGCGGCCCATCTCCTCGAGCGGCTGCCGCGCGGTGGTGAGCTCCGGCGTGGTGGCGCGGCTGATGTCGATGTCGTCGAAACCCGTGATCGACAGGTCCTGCGGGACGGCGAGCCCACGCGCCTGGGCGGCCCGGAGCGCGCCCACCGCGATCTTGTCGTTGAAGCAGACGAGCGCGGTCGGCCTGTCCGGCAGGTCCAGCAGGTGACCGGCGGCCTCGAACCCCTCCTCGAGGGTCGGCGGCACCAGCCGGATCAGCGTCGGGTCGGACAGGATCCCCGCCTGGCCCATCGCCGCGTGATGGCCGGCGAGCCGGTCGCTGCCCGCCAGCCACTCCTGCGGCCCGGCGATCACGCCGATGCGACGGTGCCCCAGCTCGAGCAGGTGGGCGGTGACGCGGCGGGCTCCGGTGACGTGCGCGGCGGACACCGACGCGATGTCCGGGCCCGGCCGGGTGCGCGGGTCGACGACGACGAACGGGAACCCCCGTCGGCGCAGGGCGAGGAGCTCCGCGGGGTCCTCCGGCGGCAGGACGAGGATCGCCCCGGCGGCCGTGCTCGACAGGGTGGCCAGCGGGTGGCCGGCCTGGGACGACTCGCCGGCATCGAGGTGGACCACCCGGTCCTGCAGGCGCAGGGTCTCGGTGACCGCCGAGACGATCAGGCCGAAGTAGTCGCTCAACAGGTAGGGGCAGCGGACGAAGACCGGTCCGGTGCGGGGGACCGCGCTCCGGCGCGGCACCAGCACGGCGGGGGCCCGCGCGGCGATGGCGGCCTCGACGCGGGCGCGGGTGTCCGGGGCGACGTTGGTGTGCCCGTTCAGGACGCGCGAGACCGTCGCGATCGACACCCCGCAGTCCGCGGCGATCTGCCGCACGCTGCTCTGGGCCATCGCGTTACATCCCGTTTCATTGACAAGGTAGGCCTGTAGGGACACGGTATGTCCGATACGAGCGAAGTGTTACAGAGTGTTTCATGGCAGCGCCGCCGTGGACAAGCCGCTCGGCGAGGAGCACACGATGAGACGAACAGCCCTGTCCCTGCTGGCGGTCGGATCCTTGGTGGTCGGGCTCGCGGGACCGGCGTCGGCGGGTGACCGAGAGGCTCCGCAGGCGCAGGTCTGGGTGACGACGCCCGACCGCGCGGAGCTCCTGCAGCAGCGGGACCCCGTGGCCTTCGAGCGCGGCGGCAGCGACCTGACCACGATCGAGGTGGACCCCAACCAGCGGTTCCAGACGATGGACGGCTTCGGGGCGTCGATCACCGACTCGTCGGCGAGCCTGCTCTCCGCGCTCCCGGCCGCCGCGCGCGACGAGGCGATGCGGTCCCTGTTCGACCCGCGCGCCGGCATCGGCGTCAGCTTCCTGCGCCAGCCGGTCGGCTCGTCCGACTTCACCGCGGAGGCGGAGCACTACACGTTCGACGACGTGGCGCCGGGGCAGACCGACTTCCCGCTGGAGCACTTCTCGATCGCGCACGACGAGGCGCAGATCCTGCCGTTGCTGCGCGAGGCCAAGCGCCTGAACCCGGCGCTCAAGGTCATGGCCACGCCGTGGAGCCCGCCGGCCTGGATGAAGACCACCGACTCGCTCGTCGGCGGCCGGCTCAAGGACGACCCCGCGATCTACGACGCCTACGCCCGGTATCTCGTGAAGTTCGTCCAGGCGTACACCCGCGCGGGCGTCCCGATCGACTTCCTCTCGGTCCAGAACGAGCCGCAGAACCGCACGCCGGACGCCTACCCGGGCACGGACATGCCGGTCGCGCAGCAGGAGAAGGTCATCCTCGCGCTCGGTCCGCTGCTCAAGAAGGCGAGCCCGCGGACCCAGATCCTCGGCTACGACCACAACTGGGCGACGCACCCCAACGACGCGGCGAACACCCCTCCCGGTGAGGACCCCGCCACCGACTACCCGTACCAGCTGCTCTCCGGGCCGGCCGCCAGGTGGATCGCCGGCACCGCGTACCACTGCTACTACGGCAACCCGAGCGACCAGTCCGCGCTGCACGACGCGTTCCCCACCAAGGGCATCTGGTTCACCGAGTGCTCCGGCTCGCACGGCCCGACGGACACCCCGGAGCAGATCTTCCGCGGCACGCTCACCTGGCACGCACGGACGATCGCCATCGGCACCACCCGCAACTGGGCGCAGTCGGTGGTCAACTGGAACATCGCCCTGCGCGAGGACGGCACCCCGCACCTGGGCGGCTGCGGCACCTGCACCGGCCTGCTGACCGTCGCCGACGACGGCACGGTCCGCACCGACGCCGAGTACTACACGATCGGACACCTGGCGAAGTTCGTCCGGCCCGGTGCCCAGCGCATCGCGTCCACCAGCTTCGGCACCACCGGCTGGAACGGTCAGATCATGGACGTCGCGTTCCGGAACCCGGACGGGTCGACCGCCCTGGTCGTGCACAACGAGAACGACGACCCGCGCAGCTTCGCGGTGGCGGTCGGTGACCGGTCGTTCGAGTACACGCTGCCCGGCGGTGCGCTGGCGACGTTCACCTGGCCGGCCTCCCGGGCGCTCCGGGACGTCCCGCGCCAGCTCGACCTCTCGGGTGCCACGGCGACCGCGTCGCTCGCCTCGGCCGACGCCGGCCTGGTCGTCGACGGTGACGCCTCGACCCGCTGGTCCAGCGGAGCCGCGCAGGTGCCCGGTCAGTCGCTGACCGTGGACCTCGGCCGACCGACCCTGTTCCGGCAGGTCGCCGTCGACTCCGGCGACAACCTCGGTGACTTCGCCCAGGGCTACCGGGTCGAGGTCAGCCTGGACGGTCGCCGGTGGCGCACCGTCGACGAGGGACAGGCGACCGGCCAGCTGACGACCGTGTCGGTCCAGCCGACCCTCGCCCGGTACCTGCGGATCACCTCGACGGCGACCGCCGGGAACTGGTGGAGCCTCGCGGACGTCCGCCTGTACCGCTGACGACGGCGGGGTGGCGCGCACGCAGGAGGCGTGCGCGCCACCCGGACGTCAGGAGGCGCGATCCAGGGTGACGCGGTCCGGGAGGTCGCCGTGCTTGCCCGGGCCGTGGCCGTGGCCGGGCCCCGTGTGACCGTCGCCGGGACCCGTGACGCCGTTGATCGCCTCTGTGTCCCACGCGAGGCTGTAGGTCGACGCGGCGATCGCCTTGGTCATGATGCCGAGCGCGTCCCGGTTCACGTTCGACAGGGTGTCGCCCGCCTGGTGGTAGTTCGGGTCGTACGGGATGCCGACCGTGCCGCCGAAGAGGGCGACCTCGGCCGCGGTCTTCGATCCGTCGGCACCCGTGAAGAGGCCCGACGCCGGGACGCCGTTGAGGATGAACGCCTGGTAGTCGGACCGGCCGGAGAACTGGGTGTCCACCCACGGCTGGCCGGTGGCGTCGAACCACTCCGTCAGCACGTCCTCCGTCGCCTCGGAGCCCTCAGGGACGACGACCGGTGCGGGATAGGTGGACTCGTCCGCGTCGTACACGCCGATGATGAAGTTGGGCGAGCCGACCATGTCGTAGTTGAGGTACGTGGCGATGCGCTCGAGCTCGCCCGGCTGCTCCTTGAGCTCCGCCACGTACGCAGCCGAGCCCTCGAGACCGAGCTCCTCGGCGCCCCACCACGCGAACCGCACGGTGTTGTGGTGCCGGGTGTGGGACTTGGCCAGCTGGACGGCGACCTCGAGGATCGCGGCCGACCCGGTGCCGTTGTCGTTGATCCCCGGTCCCTCCTCGACGCCGTCGAGGTGCGCGCCGAGCATCACGACGTTGTCGTCGCGACCCTGACGGGTCTCGGCGATCACGTTGAACGACTCCTCGGTGTTGAAGTGGAGCGAGACGTCGAGCGTGACGTTCACGGGACCGGCGGCGACCGCTGCCGCCAGCGCCTGCCCGTCGGCCTGCTTGATGCCCGCGACCGGGATGGCGACGAGGCCCTCGGCGCCGAGCGTGCCGTTCAGCTGCACGTCGGCCACGTTGTTGTAGACCACGACGCCGACCGCGCCGGCGGCCGCGGCGGTCGTCGCCTTGATCGCGAAGCTGCAGGTGCCACGGCCGACCAGGGCGATCTTGCCGGCGACCGTGCCGCCCGCCCACGAGCCGGCAGCGCAGCCGAGCGGATCCACGCCGGACGTCACCAGCTCCTGGGTGACGCCCCCGGTCGGCGAGTTCGGCGAGAACGCCATCTGGTCGACGTCGTAGCTCGCGGCGCTCGGGGCGTTCTGGGTGAAGGTCGCGGTGTCGACCTCCTCGACCTCGAACGTGAACGGGTCCCGCTCCGTGCGGTAGCCGGCCTTCTTCAGGGTGCGCTCGACGTAGCGCGCACTCGCCTCGTAACCGGGCGTGAGGGCGGCTCGGTTGCCGCCGTTCTGATCGGCGATCTTCTGCAGGGCCTCGAGGTGCCCCAGGACGTTGCGGGTGGTGACCTTCTGCGCGAACTTCTCCTCGGGCGTCCCCCGACCGTGCGCCGCCGCCGGGGACGCGAGGGCCCCGGCGGCGACGATGGTGACGGACGAGACGAGTGCGACCAGTGTTCGACGTGGCGCCACGGACGGGCCTCCTCACGTGTCGGCGCAGCCCGTGGGCCACGCCGGGGCCGACCCCCTGCCGGCCGACCCCACACCAGCACAGATCGGGCACCCGGGGGAAGACTCAGATCGCCCGGAGCACCTCGTCGGCGAACCGGGCCGACCGCTCGCGCAGGCCCTCGATGCGTCGGGCGACGACGCCCGCGGGGTCGTCGCCCGCCTCGATGATCGTGGGTGTGCGCCGGACGTTGGTCGAGCATCCGAAGGTCGTGCAGATCAGGGTGCCGATGGTGTCGCCGTTGCGACCGGGGGCGCCGGCGCGACGGGCCACGTACATCGAGACGTCATCGGTCGCGTAGACGTCCTCGCACCACGCACACACGGCCCGCCGGCGCTTGCCGGCGACCTCGGGCGAGCGCAGGGCGATCCCGACGTGGGCGTCCGCGACGGGCAGGACCACGTACGCGCGCAGGGGTGCCTTGCGGTCGATCCAGCCGAGGTAGTCGAGGCGGTCCCAGCGCAGCTCCGACAGGTCGGCGGGGAGGGTCAGCTGGGCGGCCTCGCGGCGCGAGCAGTTCACGAAGGACGCGCGGATCTGCTTCTCGGTCAGGGGGTCCACGGGGCTCAGGCCGACAGCGCCTTGCGCACCGTGAGCAGGAGCTGGCCGACGACGTCGTGCGGGGGCGTCGTGCCCTCACGCAGCTCGCTCCAGGCAAGGTAGAGCGACGACCACAGGGTGCCCTGCAACCAGGCGGGGCTGAGCCGCGGGTCGAGCGTGCCGTCGGCGAGGCCCCGCGCGATCGCGTCGTCGAGCGCCCGGGAGAACCCGTCCTCGTCGCCGCAGGCCTCGAGCGAGATCGTCTCGGTGAACAGCAGGGTGAGCAGGTCGCCCAGCGTCAGGCAGGTCTGGCACGCGCGGAGCAGGGCGTCGAGGCCCGGACCCTCGTCGAGCCGCGCCCGGACCGCTGCCTCGCCCAGCCGGTGGCCGGCCTCCTGCGTCACCGCGGCGAGCAGGTCGGCGCGGTCGGGGAAGTACCGGTGCAGGGTGGTCCGGCCGACGTCGGCGGCGTCGGCGATCTGGCCGAGGCTCGCGCCGGGCTCCTGGGCGAGGACCCGGACCGCAGCGTCGAGGATCGCCTTGCGGGTCCGGATCCGCGTACCCGTCTCGAGCTCGACCGTCATCCCCCAAAAGTACCAGCACGTTCCACCACGGAACACTGTTGACCTCTATGGAACATCAATGTTCCACTGGAGGAATGACGGACTCCGAACCTCCGCGCGGCGAGAAGCTCCGCATCCTCCTCGGCTTCGCGCGACCGCACCGCCGCGCACTGCTCCTGGGCCTCGTGCTCAGCCTCGCGGCCACCGCCATGGGCCTGGCGACGCCGATGGTGACCAAGTGGGTCCTCGACTCGCTGTCGACGGGGGTCAGCCTCGCGCAGCCGGTCGCGCTGCTGCTGGTGATCCTCGTGCTCGGCTCGGCGATCGGGCTCGCGCAGTGGATCCTCATGGGCACGGTGGCCGAGCGGATCGTGCTCGACGCGCGCGAGACCCTGGTCCGGCGGTTCCTGCGCGCCACGGTCCCGGCCGTGACGCGGCGCCCCGTCGGTGAGCTGGTCACGCGCACCACCTCGGACACGCTCCTGCTGCGCGAGGCGGCGTCGTCGAGCCTGGTGAGCCTGGTCAACGGCGTCGTGGCCCTCGTCGGCACCCTGATCCTCATGGCCGTGCTCGACCTGGTGCTCCTGGCCACGACCATCGGCGCGATCATCGTCGTCGGCATCCTCATGGCGCTGCTGCTGCCCGGGATCGCGAGCTCGCAGCAGGCGGCGCAGGAGTCGGTCGGACGGCTCGGCGGCACGCTCGAGGGGACGCTGCGGGCGGTCCGGACCGTGAAGTCGAGCCGCGCCGAGGAACGGCAGGGCGAGCGGATCCTGGCGGACGCGCGCGACGCCAAGGACCACTCGGTGCGCGCGGTACGGACGACCGCCGTCGCCTGGACCATCTCGTGGGGCGGGATCCAGCTGGCCATCGTGGTGATCCTCGGGCTCGGTGCGTGGCGCGTGTCGGAGGACCTGCTGGCGGTGTCCAGCCTGGTGGCGTTCCTGCTCTACGCGTTCAACATCGTCGGACCGATCACCGAGCTGACCCAGGCCTTCACGCAGCTGCAGTCGGGCATCGCGGCCGCCGCACGCATCCGGGAGGTCACCGACATGGACAGCGAGCAGCCCGTGGCCTCCACCCCGCGCGAGGGCGTCCCCGACGATGCGACGCCGGTGATCGAGCTGCGGAACGTGACCGCCGCGTACGGCCCGGACGCGGAGCCGGCGGTGCGGGACATCTCGATCACGGTGCCGCGCCGGGGCCACACCGCGCTCGTCGGCCCGTCGGGTGCCGGCAAGACGACGGTGTTCTCCCTGCTGCTGCGCTTCCTCGAGCCGCAGTCCGGCGAGCTGCTGCTGGACGGCCGCCCGTTCGCCGAGATCGGGCACGACCGGCTGCGCGAGCGGTTCGCCTACGTGGAGCAGGAGACGCCGATCGTGCCCGGCTCGATCCGCGACAACCTGGTGTTCAGCGCGCCCGACGCCACGGACGAGGAGCTGGACCGGGTGCTCGCGGCGGTCCGGCTGGACGGGGCGTTCGACGCGCTCCCCGAGGGGCTGGACACGTCGCTGACCTCGACGTCCGTCTCCGGCGGCCAGCGGCAGCGCATCGCCCTGGCCCGGGCGATCCTCAAGGCGCCGGACGTGCTGCTGCTCGACGAGGCGACCGCCCAGGTGGACGGCCTCACGGAGTCGGCGATCCACGACTGCATCCGGGACCTGGCGTCGCGCGGGGCGGTCGTGACGGTCGCGCACCGGCTGTCCACGGTGCTCGACGCCGACACGATCCTCGTGATGGAGGACGGCGCGGTCCGGGCCCGCGGCACGCACGAGGAGCTGCTGGCGACCGACGCGCTGTACCGCGACCTCGTCGAGGCGCTGCGCATCGGGGTGGAGCTGCCGGGCCGCGAGAGCGTCGGCGTGTAGCCCTCAAGATGCTCAGCATGCTGAGTTTTGGCACGCTGGACGCATGGAGACCCAGAGCACTCTCGTCGACGCCCCCGCCACCACCCGCGACCGGGTCCGCCAAGTCACGGTCCTGCTCGGGGCGGTCGTCGCGATCGCCGGCGCAGCCGTGGGTTCCGGCGCGTTCGGCGGCCAGCCGATCGCGGAGGCCGCCGGAGGTGCCCTGTCCGCGACGGCCACACCGCTGGCCCCCGACTCCCCGGCGTTCTCGATCTGGTCCCTCATCTACCTCGGCCTCGGCGTCTTCGCGGTCGTCCAGGCACTGCCGCGCCAGGGCGCCGACCCGCGGCTGCGTGCCGTCTCGTGGTGGGTGCTGGCGTCCATGCTGCTCAACGCGCTGTGGATCGGGGTCGTTCAGGCGGGCTCGGTGGGCGGCAGCGTCGTGGTGATCGGCGTGCTGCTGGCCGTCCTCGCGGTGATCTTCGTGCGGCTCGTCCGGATCGCCCACACCGGCGCGGCCACCTCCGTGATCACCGACACCACCGTCGGCCTCTACCTCGGCTGGGTCAGCGTCGCGACGCTCGCCAACATCGCCGCCTTCCTGGCCGACGCGGGTGCCGGGGAGCTCGGCCTGGGCGCGACGGCGTGGTCGGTGATCGTGCTCGCCGCCGCGGCGGCGCTGTCGGTCGCGTACGCGGTGGTCGGCCGGACGCGGCCGTCGGTGATCGTGCCGATCGGGCTGGCGATGGCGTGGGGGCTGACCTGGATCGGACTCGGACGCACCACCGGCCCGGTGGTGGACCAGACGGTGGCGACGGCCGCGTTCGTCGCAGCCGCCGTCGCGCTGCTGGCCCCCGTCGTCACGTCGGTCGCGGCCCGCCGGCGCTGACGCCCGCGACGGACCACCCTCTCGCGTCGGTGGCCCGCACAGGGGACGCTGGTCCGATGGAGCTGGAGTTCAGCGGCGAGATCATCTACTGGCGCGGCCCGTCGCCGTTCCACTACGTCCCTGTCCCCGAGGCCGAGAGCGCGGCGATCAAGGCGGTGTCCTCGCAGGTCAGCTACGGGTGGGGGGTGATCCCCGTGCTCGCGCGCATCGACGACACCGAGTGGGAGACGTCCCTGTTCCCGAAGGACGGTCGCTACCTGGTGCCGGTCAAGGACATGGTGCGCAAGGCGGAGGTCCTCGACGTCGGCGACACCGTCACGGTACGGCTGCTCCTGGGTGGGCCCCGCTGAGGCGTCGCGCGCGGATATCGTCGGGCGCATGCCGACGACCAGCTTCCCCACCGACGCCGCTGCCTGGCCGGACTTCCTGGCCACCACGGTCGACGCCCGCCTCGACCACGCCCGCGCCCTCGTCGCGCGCCTGAAGGACGGCTCGCCGCGGACGTCCGCCGAGGTGCTCGACCTGTGGAACGACTCCGACATCGCGATCGGGACGGCGTCGTCCGCGGCACACCTGCTGGCCGAGGTGCACCCCGACGCCGACCTGCGCGCGGCCGCGGAGGAGCGGGCGCAGGCGGCCGAGGACCTGGTCACCGAGCTCGGGCTGGACCACGAGCTGTGGCAGGTGCTCGCCGCGACCGACCCGGACGGGCTCGAGCCGGGCGCCGTGCGGGTGCGGGACCGGGTGCTGCGCGACTTCCGCCGCGCCGGCGTGGACCGCTCGTCGGAGGACCGGGACCGGCTGCGCGCGCTCGCGCAGCGGTGCACCGAGCTGGGCCTGGAGTTCTCCCGGAACATCCGTGACGGCGTGCGCAGCATCCGGGTGCGGCCCGAGCAGCTGGACGGGCTGCCCGAGGACTTCCGCGCGGAGCACCCGGCCGACGAGGACGGACTGGTCACGCTCACCACCGAGTACCCCGACCTGCTGCCGGTCCGCACGTACGCGACCGACCCGTCGGTGCGGCTCGCCCTGACCACCGAGCACCAGCGCATCGGCTGGCCCGCCAACGAGCAGGTGCTCGCGGAGCTGCTCCAGCTGCGCGCCGAGCGCGCCACCCTGCTGGGCTACCCGGACTGGCCCACGTACGACGCCGAGGTCAAGATGATCGGCTCCGGCAGCGCCATCGCGGACCTGGTCGAGCGGCTGGACGGTCTCACCGCCGAGCACGCCGCGCACGACGTGGACGTGATGCTCGCGCGGTACCGCCAGGACGTGCCCGGCGCCACGGCGGTCACCGCGGCCGACAACCTGTACTACGACCAGATCATCAAGAACGAGCAGTACGACGTGGACTCCCGCGAGGTCCGCGAGTACTTCCGCTACGAGGCCGTGAAGCCGGGCGTGCTGGACGTGGTGTCCCGGCTGTTCGGGATCGCCCTGCAGCGGGTCGAGGCGCCGACGTGGCACGAGGACGTCGAGGTGTACGACGTCACCGACGACGGCCGCGCGATCGGTCGGGTGTACCTCGATATGCACCCGCGGCCGGGCAAGTTCAACCACGCCGCCCAGTTCCCGCTGGTGCCGGGCATCGCCGGTCGCTCGCTGCCCGAGGGCACGCTGGTGTGCAACTTCCCGACCGGCCTGATGGAGCACGACGACGTCCTGACGTTCTTCCACGAGCTCGGCCACCTGGTGCACGAGGTGCTCGGCGGCAACCAGCCGTGGGCCATGTTCTCCGGCGTGGCCACCGAGTGGGACTTCGTCGAGGCGCCGAGCCAGCTGCTCGAGGAGTGGGGCTGGGACGCGGGCGTGCTGGGCTCCTTCGCGACGAACGCCGCCGGGGAGCCCATCCCCGCTGCACTGGTCGAGCGGATGCGCCGCGCGGACGCGTTCGGCCGCGGCGCCTGGACCCGCCGCCAGCTCAACTACACGGCACTGTCGTACGGCCTGCACGCTGATCCCCCGGCCGACCTGGCCACGTACACGGCCGACGTCGACGCGCGGTTCGGTCCGTACACGCCGATCCCGGAGACCCACCAGTACGCCGGGTTCGGGCACCTCGACGGGTACGGGTCGGCCTACTACACGTACCTCTGGAGCCTGGTGATCGCCAAGGACCTGCGCACCGCGTTCACCGACGGGCTGATGGACCCGGTGGTCGGCCGGCGGTACCGCGACGCGATCCTCGCGCCCGGGGGTTCGGCCGACGCCGCCGACCTGGTCGAGCGGTTCCTGGGCCGGCCGTCGTCGTTCGAGGCGTTCGAGGCGTGGCTGGCCGAGGGGACGGTCTGACCGTGACCCGCACCGTCCAGCTGCGCCGCTACAACCTCAAGCCGCACCTGGTCGAGGAGTTCCTCGTCTGGTGGCCGACGCGCCTGGTGCCCGCACGGAGCTCTTTCGGGTTCACGGTCGAGTCGGCCTACCTGAACCGGGAGACCACGGAGTTCACGTGGGCGGTCAGCGCCGAGGGGGACGAGGGCGAGTTCCGCCGGCTCGAGCAGGTGTGGATGAGCTCGCCGGAGCGGACCGCCGTGTTCGAGGGCATCGACGGGTGGAACGAGTCGACGGTCATCGCGTTCGTCGAGCGGTTCGTCTGAGCGTCACCGCGCGAAGGCCGCCGTCCAGAAGTCGGTGAACACGGGCGTCGGCTGCGGTGACGTCCACGCGTCGGTGGTCAGCAGGATCGCGACGGTGTCGGTGACCGGATCGGTCCACCACGTCGACCCCAGGCCGCCGTCCCAGCCGTAGCTGCCGGCGTGCCGACCGTCGGGGAGGTCGGCGAGGAGCACGCCGATGCCGAGCCCCCAGCCCTCGCGGCCCTCTTCGTCGTGCGCGCCGCCCTGCGCGGTCAGCATGTCCGCCTGCGGAGCTGCCCGCAGGCTCGTCGCGAACGCGTGCAGGTCCGCCACCGTGGAGACCAGACCGGACGCGGCGTCCGGGAAGGCCGGCGGCCGCGCCCACTGCCCGTCCACCTCGTCGTACACGTCGGCCCCCAGCCACTGCCGGCCGAACCGGCCCAGGCGATCGGGCGGGACGTGGAAGCCGGTGTCCACCATGCCGAGCGGGTCCAGGAGCCGCTCGGCCAGGAGCTCCGGCAGCGGCCGACCCGCCGCGCGCGCCACGAGGACGCCGAGCACCTGGGCGCCCGTGTTGTACAGCCAGCGGGCGCCCGGCTGCGCCGCGAGCGGGACGCTCCCCACCACCCGCATCCACTCGTCGGGGGCCGGTGACTGCTGCGGGGCGGGCGGACCGACCGGCAGCCCGCGCTCCGCCGGGCGCCGAGGACCGTGCCGGGGAACGGCCCGGCGAAGTCCATTCCGAGCCCGAGCCGGAACTCGAGCACGTCCCGCACGGTGATCGGCCGGTCCGCAGGGACGGTGTCGTCGATCGGGCCGGCGGGATCGCGGAGCACGCGGCGGTCGGCGAGCTCCGGGAGCAGGCTGTCCACGGGGTCGTCCAGGCGGAGCAGCCCGTCGTCGACCAGCTGCATCGCGAGCGCCGCGACCACGGGCTTGGTCACCGACGAGATGCGGAAGATCGTGTCCGTCGTGCTGATGCCCGCGGCCCCGGTGCTCACGTCCCCTGCCCGGTCCACGAGCCACGCGGCGCCGTGCACCTCACCGGAGCCGACCCGGTCCTCGACCGCCGTCCTCACGTCCATCCGCCCACTGTGCCCCGAGGGTCCGACACGCCCTCGCGCACCAGCCGACTGGGCCGATCGGATGATTGCGGTCGCTCGTGGAGCGTTCCGACGGATGACGGGCCCGGGCCGACCCCATCTCGGGCAGGATCGCCGTCCACGGGACTACTGCAGGGGGCATCGTGCGAGTGCGACGGACGCTGGCGTCGGCGGTGACGGCGGTGGCTCTCGCGGCCACCGCGGCCGGGTGCATCGACCACCCGCCGGACGCCGCGGAGCTGACGAACGAGAGCGACCAGCCCGTGGTGGTGACGTTCGAGGGGTCCGACGAGGTCGTCGAGCTCCCCGCCCGGGCGGGTCGGAGCCTGCCCGGCGACGACTGCGTGGGGACCGGCATCGTCGTGTCCGCGCAGGACGGCACGGTGCTCGCCTCGTTCGACGGCGGCGCGTGCACCACCACGATCCTGACCGTGCACGACGACGGCGAGGTCACCGTGCACGACCGCGGTGAGGACGACGATCGGCCGACCCGCGACGAGTGACCGACCCGGGCGCTAGTTTCGGCTCGTGCCACGCCGCGACGACCACTCGGTGTCACGCCGGCTGCGACTGACTCTCGGGATCGTGGCCGTGCTGGTCGGCGCCGTGCTCGTGGTCCGGCCGTTCTCTTCGCTCGCCGTGCTGGTGGTCGTCGTCGTGGTCGGGCTGGTGGTGCTCGGCGTCGACGAGCTGGCGGACGGCGACCGGTGGTCGGTG
The DNA here is from genome assembly GCF_001426725.1 of Cellulomonas sp. Root137. Taxonomy (NCBI): domain Bacteria; kingdom Bacillati; phylum Actinomycetota; class Actinomycetes; order Micrococcales; family Cellulomonadaceae; genus Cellulomonas; species Cellulomonas sp. Root137. Next base: position 652,325 of record NZ_LMFG01000001.1, read on the forward strand.
GTCCGCGGCTCGGTGTCCCTGGGTGCCGCGCTCGCGGTGGTGGTGTGGCCGGGCGTGACGATCCGCGTGCTGGCCCTGGTGGTCGCGGGGGCCCTGATCGTCGACGGCGTGCTCGACCTCGCCCGGTCCCGGGGCGTGCACGGCACGGCCCGCGCCAACGCGGTGGTCGGGGGTGCCACGGCGATCGTGCTCGGTGTGCTGGCGCTCGCCTGGCCGGACGTGACCGTGCTGGTGGTCGCCGTCGTCTTCGCGGTGCGGCTGGTGATCGTCGGGGTGCGCGAGATCGTCGCCGGTGTCCGCGGGCAGGACGCCGACCTCGGCCGGCTGTGGCCGCGCCGGGCGGGTCCTCGCGGTGGGTGGTGGCGGCTGACCGGCTCGGTGCTCGGTGCGCTGGTGGCGCTCGTCCTGGTGCTGGCCGGCGTGGTCGTGCAGCGTGGCGTGCCCCGACCGGACGCGTTCTACGACCCACCGGACGACGTCCCGTCCGCCCCCGGACAGCTGCTCCGCAGCGAGCCGTTCACCAGCGACGAGATCCCCGACGGCGCCAGGGCGTGGCGGATCCTCTACGCGACCACCCGCGACGAGGGGCGCCCGGCGGTCGCCAGCGGACTGGTCGTCGCGCCGGACTCCGCATCGCCGAGCCCGGTGGTGGCGTGGGCGCACGGGACGACGGGTGTGGCGAGCGGGTGTGCGCCGTCCGTGCTGACCGACGGGCTGGGCGCCGGCGCGATGTTCGTGCAGGACGACGTCCTCGCGCAGGGCTGGGCCATGGTCGCCCCCGACTACACCGGTCTGGGCACCGAGGGCCCGCACCCCTACCTCATCGGGCAGGGCGAGGGGCGCTCGGTGCTCGACGCGGTCCGGGCGGCGCACCAGCTCTCCGCCGTCGACCTGGCCGACGAGACCGTCGTGTGGGGGCACTCGCAGGGCGGCCACGCGGCCCTGTGGACGGGGATGCTCGCGCCTACGTACGCACCCGAGCTGCAGATCGACGGGGTCGCCGCCCTGGCGCCCGCGAGCAACCTGCCGGCGCTGGTGGACGTCGTGGAGACCGTGACCGCGGGGGAGCTGTTCGCGTCGTACGTGGTGGAGGGCTACACCGCCGAGTACCCCGACGTGAGCTTCGACGAGCTGGTCCGGCCGGGCGCGCGGATCATCACGCGCGAGATGGCGCAGCGGTGCCTCGCCGAGCCCGGCGTCCTCGTCTCCGTGCTCACCTCGCTGGCCCTGGACAGGCCGATCTGGTCCGGCGACCCCAGCAGCGGGGTGTTCCTCGACCGCCTGGTCCAGAACGTGCCGTCCGGACGCATCGCCGCGCCGCTGCTCGTGGCTCAGGGGGCCGACGACGCCCTGGTGACGCCGGCCGCCCAGGGCGCTTACGTCGACGACCGGTGCGCGGCCGGCTACGCGGTCGACTACCGCACCTACGCCGGCCGCGGTCACGTCCCGCTCGTCGAGGCGGGCTCCCCGCTGGTCCCCGAGCTGCTGGCGTGGACCACCGACCGGTTCTCGGGCGAGCCGGCCGCGGACACCTGCCCCTGAGTCAGTCGAACAGCTCGCCCAGGAAACCGCCCGGGCGCTTCTTCTTCTTGTAGGAGTCGTCGCGGTCACCGCGGTACCGGTCGTCCTCGGGGTACCGGCTCGGTGCCGGCGCCGGCGTGGTGCGCGAGCCGTAGAACGCGGCCTCGGCGTCCGTGAGCCGCTCGAGCTCCCCGCGGTCCAGGAAGATCCCCCGGCAGCCGGTGCACTGGTCGATGGTCACGCCGTTGCGCTCGTACGCGCGCATGTCGGATCCGCACTTGGGGCAGACGAGCGGGGTCATGGGGTCTCCGTCCGGATGGGGGCTGTCCAGGGTGGAACGACCGGGGCGGCCGGAGGGTTTCCTGTGCCTCGGCCGAAGGGACGACGACGCCGCGGCCCAACGGCCGATGACCGGCACGCCGTGGGTGACCAGGCTCGGACCACGACGATCCGCACCTGACGAAGGGGGCCTCGTGCCCAGACACGAGTGGCGCATCCCGGCCGGCCTGATCCTGTTGAGCCTGGTCCCGATCCTGGCCGGCGCGATCCGGCTGGCGGAGCTGGCCGGCAGCCCGGAGGTCAACCCGGGCAATGCGCGGTTCGTCGCGATGCCGCTGCCGGTGGTCGTGCACATCGTGGCGGCGAGCGTGTTCTGCCTGCTGGGCGCGTTCCAGTTCCACCCCGGGCTGCGGCGCCGGCGTCCGCGGTGGCACCGGCTGGCCGGCCGCGTGGTGGCCCCCGCCGGGATCGTGGCGGCGCTCGCGGGCCTGTGGATGGCGGTGTTCGCGGAGCTGCCCGCCGGGGACGGTCCTCTGCTCGAGGCGTTCCGGGTGGTGTTCGGCTCCGCGATGGTCGCGTTCCTCGTGCTCGGCGTCCTGGCCATCCGGCGCCGGGACGTCGTCACGCACAGCGCCTGGATGACGCGCGGCTACGCAATCGGCCAGGGCGCCGGCACGCAGGCCGTGCTGTTCATCCCGTGGACGCTCGCCGGGACGGTCGGCGAGACGAGCCGCGCGCTGATCATGGGCGCGGCGTGGGTGCTCAACCTCGCTGTGGCGGAGTGGATCATCCGCCGGCGTCGGCGTCCTGACCGGGCAGTCACCCGCCCGGTCAGGACGACCGCGGTCAGCTCCGCGGCAGCGCGCCCGGCAACGGCGGGACGACCGGCGGCAGCGGACGGTCCGGTGCCGCACGGCGTTCCGCGGTACCGAGCGGCACCGTGAACGGCTGCACGTCACCGGTGCACACCGTCCCCGCGGCGGGGGTGCGTCCCCGGAGCAGGTAGGTGTCCACCGCGTCGGTCACGCAGGCCGAGGTGCCGTACGCGGTGTGACCCCAGCTGTCGCTGGACAGCAGGCGGCTGTTCGGCAGCAGGCTCGAGGCGGTCACGGCCCCGTCGTAGTTGGTGGCCGGGTCCCAGTAGTTGCCGACGACCAGCACGGGCGCCGCGGTCCGGCGCGTGAACGGTCCGGCGTAGGCGTCCTCGTCGCGCACGGTCCACGTGGAGGAGGCGCACGGCGCCGACGCCCACGTCCACATCGGGCCGAACCCCGCGGCCACCGCGTCGGCCCGGGCCGATGCCTCGACCCACTTCTCGGCGCGGGCGGGGTTGAGGCCGTCCGTGCACAGGACGCTCTGGAACGCCTCGGGCGAGTTGTCGTACGGGAACCCGAGGCCGAACGCGTCGCTGCGCTGCACGGGTGCCGCGAGCGCCTGGAACTTCGCCACCAGCGCGGCACGGGCCGCACCCGGGTCGCCCGCGCCGGGGTGCAGCAGGCTGTGGATGAGCGTGAGGTCCTGGTCCACGTAGCTGTAGCCCTCCGGGGCGTACAGGTCCCCGAGCATGAAGCTGATCAGCGTCGCGTAGGTGAGGACGAAGACCACCTCCCCGGTCTCGTCGGTGATCGTGAGCGGCTCCTCCTTCAGGGAGGCGACGATCCCGGCGTAGACCGTCTCCGGGTCACCTATCCCGGCAACGCTGCAGAACTCCGGGCCTGCGGCGGCGCACCGGGCGAGGACCTCGTGGAACGCCTTCGACGCGCCCTCGCCGGACCTCAGGCGCTGCGTCTGCGGCACGCTCGCCGTCGCGCGCGTGCCCGTCCACGCAAGGGGGTCGAGCACGCCGTCGATGACCACCGCGCGCACCCGGTCCGGGAACAGGTTGGCGTAGACGTTGCCCAGGTAGGTGCCGTACGAGAAGCCGAGGTACGTGAGCCGCTGGTCGCCGACCGTGCGGCGCAGCACGTCCATGTCCCGGGCCACCTCGGCGGTCGACATCGACCCCGACAGCGGGGTGCCGGTGGTCGAGCACGCGACGCCGAACGCCTTCGCCGAGGCGATGTACGCGCCGGTCTCCGCATCCCCGACGGGGAACGGTGTGGTCAGCAGCGGGCCCAGGGCGTTCGCCTGCTCGCCCAGGTTCCGGAAGCACTGCACGTTGCTGCTGTAGTTGGTGCCGCGCGGGTCGAACCCGACGACGTCGAACCTCTCGAGCACCGCGGGCGAGAGGAACAGCGACGCCTGCGCCGCGATGGCCACGCCGGAGCCGCCCGGACCTCCCGGGTTGACGAACAGCGTGCCGATCTTGCGGGCCGGGTCGGTGGCCGGGACCCTCAGCAGCGCGACCTCCGTCGAGGCCTTGCGGGGCTGGTCGTAGTCGAGCGGCAGCTGGACGGTCCCGCACTGGGTCCGTGGCCCGAAGGCAGTGCTGCAGTCGAACCACTGCGGGTCCGGAGCGGGGACCCGGTCCACCCGGGCCGCCTCGGTCCGGCTGGTGCGGTCGGACGGTGGCGCGGCGCCCGCGCCGGTCGCTCCGAGGGTGGCGGCGAGGCTGAGCGCTGCGAGCAGCGTTCCCCACCTGCGGACATGGAGACGTACGGCAGTCATGCATACCCCCTGCACGTGTGTCCGCCGGCCGCTCGCCCCCTGCGCTCGGTCCGGCCCTGGACGCGTCACACCCTGTCGAACCTCAGGGCGGCGCGACAAGCCCTCGATCGCGTTATCGTCGCCGGGGCCACGACGACGAGGGAGGTGGCCGGTGACCGACTGGGGACCGCTGCCGTACCACCGCGACGTCGCGGCGCTGCTCGAGCGCGAGAACCCGGTGGCCTTCGGCTCGCTGCGTCCGCGGGTCTCGGCATCCTCCGGCGAGCTGGACCAGCTGCTCCTGCGTCAGACCTACCGCGTGGACGCGGCCGGGCACCCGGAGGTGCACGCCGCGGTCCAGCGCGCCGCGGACGCGCTCGGTGTGACCGTGCCCATCGAGATCTACGTCGACGAGGGCGGCCAGGGCAGCAATGCCGAGCTGGTCTACGTGCCGGACCGGGCGGTGCTGGTGCTCACCGGCGGCACGCTCAACCTGCTCGACGCCGACGAGCTCTGCGCCGTGGCCGGCCACGAGCTGGCGCACCACCTGCTCTGGTCTGCGGACGACGGCCGGTACCTGGCGGCTGCCCGCCTGCTGGACGCCGCCGAGTCCGATGCCCGGACCCCGTCGGAGTACCTGGAGACCGCCCGCCGGTTCCGGCTGGCCACCGAGCTGTACGCGGACCGCGGCGGCATGCTGGCGTGCGGGTCCCTGACCACGACGGTGAGCGGCCTGGTCAAGATCGTCACGGGACTGGCCAAGGTGGACTCCGCGGCGTACCTGCGCCAGGCGGCCGAGGTGGACTACTCCGTCCCCAGCGCGGGCACCACGCACCCGGAGACCGTCCTGCGGGCGTGGGCGCTCCAGGAGTGGGCCGAGCGCGGACCCGGCGCGGACGCGGCCGTCGCGGCAGCCCTCGGCCCGCAGCTGGACCTCGGTGCGCTCGACGTGCTCGGGCAGGACCGGCTGGCGGAGATCACGCGGTCGCTGGTGTGGATGCTCGTGGCCGACGACGTCGTGCGCAGCGAGGAGGCGCTCGACCTCGCGCAGCGGTTCGGGGTCGTCGTCGGCGGGCCGCCCGCCCTCACGGACACGCCGTCGAACCTGGCCTCCGAGACGCGCACCTACCTGGCGGCCGTGCTGGTGGACTTCGCCACGGCCGACGACGGCGGCGGGGTCGACGACCTCGGCGCGGTGCTCGCGGTCGCCCGCCGGGTCGGCCTCGGCGACGAGGTGCTCCGCCTCTTCACCGACGAGCTCGACCTCGGCGAGCGGGCGCTCGCCAAGGTGACGGCGGCGGCGGGCTGATGCGCGCGCTGATCGGCCGTGCCGTGGCCCGCGGCGGGTTGCCCCCCGACGACGTCCTCGGCCTGCTGCTCCCGATGTTCCACACGGTGCAGTCGCTGCACGAGACCGGCCGGGTCGCCCCGCTGCGCGGGCTCGGCGCTCTCGCGCAGACCGACGACGAGCCGGTGACCGTCGACGTCACGCAGGCCGGGCCGCCGCAGCGGAACCGGGCGGCGATCGCGGCCGCGGAGGTGTCGGCGGCGGTCGAGGTCGAGCATCGGGGGACCGTCGAGCGGGACCTCTCCGGTGCCGCCGGCGAGACGCGCACCTCCTCCGAGGAGGGCGCCGTCCGGATCGTCGCCGGGTGGCAGCGCTGGGAGCACCTGGCCGGCCACCACGACGAGCTCACCGACATCGCGAGCCTGGGCGAGCTGTTCGTCGCGCTGGTGTGCGGCCTCGACCTGGCCGACGAGGCCGACGCGGCCCTGCTGCAGGAGCGCCGGAACAACCTGTTCGCCCTCGCGCCGGCCCTGCACCCGGTGCTGGCCACGGTCGCGAGCTCGATGATCGCGCCCGACCGCCGACGCCGCGCCCAGGATCTCGCCGACGTCATCACGCGGCTGGAGACCTACCGCGACCAGCCCGAGGACTTCGACCTCGAGCGCGTGCTCGGCGCCCGCACCGACCGCCGGGCCGCCGTCCTGGAGCACCTGCGCGACCGCCTGTTCGACGCGTCCCGGCGCAACCCGCTGCTGCACTTCCGGCCCACCGGGCGGACCATCAACCTCACCGAGGCGTCCGTGCCGCTGGTCCTCGACGTGCGGCACATCCGCGCGTCGCAGCTGTTCACGTGGGGCGGGCCGGCGTCCGCGCGGCTGGTGGACGGCAAGGCCGTCGACGTCGGCTCGCTGGTCCGCTGGGACGACGCCCCCTACGCCGCGGCGGCCCTGGACGCGCTGATCTCGTCGGCCCGCCGCGACCGTGCCGAGTACGGGCGGGACCAGCTGCGCCTGGTGGTCGCGTTCCTGCGCTGGCACGACGTGAAGAACGACCCCGGCACGCCCATCGACTCGCCGCTGGTGCTGGCTCCGGTGACCCTGACCAAGCAGCGGGGCGTGCGCGACGCCTACCGGCTCCAGCTCACCAGCACGCAGGCCGAGGTCAACCCCGTGCTGCGGCACCAGCTGGACGAGCTGTTCGGGCTGCGGCTGCCGGAGACGATCGACCTGGCGTCCGAGGGGGCCGTCGAGGAGCTGCGGGCGAGCATCGAGAAGCAGGCGCGCGCGACGCAACCGGCGGTGGTCGTCGGCCTCGTCGACAAGCCGCGGATCGAGCTGGTCCGGCACCGGGCGCAGGTGGCGCTGCAGGCGTACCGGCGGCGCCGACCGAGCACCCGTCCCCTGGTCGGCCGTCGGCAGTACGCGTACTCGTACACGCGCCCCGGATGGAACCCGCTCGGTGTGCAGATCTTCCAGGACCGCATCCAGCGCCGGCCGATCCCGCTGTCCGTGGAGCTCGGCGACGCGCCCGCCCCGCAGCACGTGGTCGAGACGTTCTCGGTGCAGACGCAGGGCGACGACAACCCGTACACGTGGGACGTCGACCTGACCATGGTCACGCTGGCCAACTTCAACTACCGCACGCTCAGCCTGGTCCGCGACTACGACTCCCTCCTGGCCGAGCCGATGCCGAACGAGGCGTTCGACGAGCTGTTCTCGACCGCCCCGCGGGACGTCGCCGAGCACGGCGCGACCATCGCCGTGGCCGACCGGTACCTCGTGGTGCCGGCGGACGCCTCGCAGCTGGGCGCGGTGGCGCTGGCCCGTTCCGGCGACAACTTCGTCATCCAGGGGCCGCCCGGCACGGGCAAGTCGCAGACGATCACCAACCTGGTCGCCGACTTCGTCGCGCACGGCAAGCGCGTGCTGTTCGTCTGCCAGAAGCGCGCGGCCCTCGACGTGGTGCACGCGCGGCTGCGGGCGCAGGGCCTCGGCGAGATCTGCACGCTGGTGCACGACAGCCAGGAGGACAAGAAAGAGTTCGTGCACGGGCTGCGCGACACCTACGAGCGCTGGCTGGCCGACGACGAGCCGCTGGACGCCGTCGAGGCCCGCCGGACCGCGCTGATCGACGCGACGACCGCCGCGCTGGCCGAGGTCGGCGCGTACGAGCAGGCGCTCGGCGGGGTGCAGGACGTGCTCGAGCGCCTGATCGCGCTGCGCGGGTTCCGCTGGGGCGACGACCTCACGCCCGCCCAGCAGGCGCTCCTGCCCGAGCCCGCCGACTGGGTGCCGGCGCGTCCGCTGGTCGACGCGCTCGCGGCTGCGCTGGCTCGCGCCGGTACGGCCCCGGTGCTCGCGCGGACCCCCGCCCGGCTCATCGACCCGTCCGTGCTGGACCAGCCGCGTGCCGACGCCGTGGTGGCGCAGCGCGCACAGGAGGCCGCCGCGGCGGTCGATGCCGTGCTCGCCGTCCTGGGCGACGGCGGCGACCTCACCGTGGACGACGCCGACGCGGTCGGGCAGATGCACGCGGTGCTCGCACCGCTGGTCCAGCGCGACCTCGGCTCGGCGGTCACCCCGCGCACGCCGGCGGCCCGCCGGCTGCAGGAGGCGACGGTCGCCTGGCGGGAGACCGAGGCGGTGGCGGACGCGGCCGACCGCGCGGCCTCCGGCTGGCGCGAGCCGCTCTCGGCCGCGGACGCGGCGGCCGCCCTGGAGATCGCCCGGCGCCGCGAGACGTCGATGTGGAAGTTCCTCGACGGCGGCTGGCGGAGGGTGCGCAAGCTGGTGGACGCGGGGTTCGACGCGGGCGACCGGCAGGTCCGGCCGACGGCGACGCAGGCGCTGGAGCTCCTCGTCGCGCGCTACGACACCGCGGCACGCGCCGACGCGCTCTCGCAGGAGCTGGCCCGCGACTGGGGGCACGGCGACCTCGCGGTCCTCTCGGACCGTCTGGTGGCCATCCGGACGTACACGGGTCCGCTCGCGGTCTGGCGCACGCGGTTGGCGGACACCGAGCCGAACGACGTCCTCGACCGGCTGCCGGAGCTCGTCGGGACGGTCCGGACGCACCTGGCCGGGCTCGTCGCGGGTGCCGACGACCTGCCGATGAGCGCCCTGCGCGACGAGCTGCGCGGGCTCACCGGCGCCGACGGGCAGGCGCTCGTGCGCGCGGCGGCCGGCACCCTGCGGGACCTGGCGGCGGCGCCGACCGTCCTGCGCGCGCTGCGGCAGCTCGACGCGTCCCCGGACCAGCTGGAGCACGCCGTCGTCGCCGCGTCGATGCGGGAGGCCCGCGCACAGGAGCCCGCGCTCAGCCGGCTCGACGGCGACCGGCTGGCCGACCTGCTGGACCGCGTGGCCGAGCGGGCCCCGGAGCTCCAGCGCGCCAACGCCGACGTCGTCACCGCCCGGCTGCGCGCACAGTTCGTCGAGGCGGTCGCGCACTCGCAGCGCAGCGTGAGCGGCATGCACCTGGAGGACCGCGCGCTCAAGGCCGTCTGGATGGCCGGCCGGCGCGAGCTGGAGCACGAGTTCGGCAAGGTCCGCGCGTACAAGTCGATCCGGTACCTGGCCTCCGCCGATCCGGGGGCGGTCGTCGCGGCGATGCGACCGGTGTGGCTGATGAGCCCGTCGTCGCTGTCGGACACCCTGCCGCTGGAGACCACGTTCGACGTGGTGATCTTCGACGAGGCCAGCCAGATCCCCGTCGAGGAGGCCGTGCCGGCGTTGTTCCGCGGTGCGCAGGTGATCGTGGTCGGCGACCGGATGCAGCTGCCACCCTCCCGGTACTTCCAGGTGGGCGCGCCCCCCACGGAGGAGCCGGTGGAGGACGACGACGGTGCCCCGGTGGGCGTGGTGCTCGATTCCGACAGCTTCCTCGCGGTCGGCTCCGTGCGGCTGCCGTCGACCATGCTCACCTGGCACTACCGCAGCCAGTACGAGGCGCTCATCCAGTTCAGCAACGCGGCGTTCTACGAGGGTCGCCTGACCACGATCCCGGACCGGACGCTCACCCACGTCCGCGCGCGACCGCTGGAGGTGACGGTCGCGTCGGTCCCCGAGCCGACGGACGTCGCCGCGGCCGTCGACGGCCTGCTCGAGCGGAGCATCAGCGCGATGCGCGTGCTCGACGGCGTGTACACCCAGCGGACCAACCCGCAGGAGGCCGTCTGGATCGCGCACCTGGTCCGCGAGCTGCTGGCCCGCGGGACCGGCCAGACGCTCGGGATCGTGGCGTTCTCGGAGGCGCAGCAGTCGGAGATCGAGCGCGCGCTGGAGCGGCTGGGGCGTGAGGACGCCGACTTCGCCCGCCTGTACGACGCCGAGCTCACCCGCGAGGAGGACGGCCAGGTGGTCGGGCTGTTCGTGAAGAACCTCGAGAACGTCCAGGGCGACGAGCGCGACGTGATCCTCATGAGCGTCTGCTACGCCGCCGGCCCGGACGGTCGCATGCGCATGAACTTCGGACCGATCAACAACGCCGGCGGCGAGAAGCGGCTCAACGTCATCTTCAGCCGCGCCCGCCGGCACATGGTGCTGGTGAGCAGCATCGAGCACACCGCGATCACCAACGTCTACAACGACGGCGCCAACACCCTGCGCGGCTTCCTGCACTACGCCGACGCGGTCTCCAACGGGGACGCCGCCGCGGCTGCCGGGGTGCTGGCGGGGCTGCGGGAGCGGTCCGGACGGGTGCCGGCCGCGGTCGTCCCGCCGATCGTGGAGCAGATCGCCGACGCGGTCCGCGCGGCCGGCGTGGAGGTCGTCGCCGGTGTCGGGCAGTCCGCGTTCCGCTGCGACCTGGCCCTGCGGCCCCCGGGCGCCGCCGCCCACACGGTCGGCGTGCTGGTCGACCAGTCCGCGCGGCTCGCCGCCCACTCCCTCGACGAGCGCCGGGTCACGCAGCCGACGGCCCTGCGCTCGGGCGGCTGGCGCGTGGTGCAGGTGCTCGCGACGGAGTGGGAGGCCGACCCGGACGGCGTCGTGCGGCGGCTCGTCGCGGCGGTGGGGTTGCCGGACCGGCAACGTGGCTTGCCGGCAGCTGCGGTCCCCGCCGACGATGGCGCGCATGACTGAGCACACGCACGGCGAGCACTACTGGGACGAGCACTACGCGACGATCGACCCCTCGTGGGGGACGCGCCCGAACGCGGTGGTGGTCGACGTCGTCGGATCCCTCCCGCCCGGCCGCGCGGTCGACCTCGGCTGCGGCCACGGTGGCGACGCCCTCTGGCTCGCATCCCTCGGCTGGCACGTGACGGCGGTCGACGCGGCAGCCGTCGCGCTCGGCCGGGTCGCCCAGGCGGCCGCCGACGCATTCCTGACCGACCTCGTCACCGTCGAGCAGCACGACCTGCGCGCATCGATGCCGACCGGTTCGTTCGACCTCGTGACCGCGACCTATCTCCACGGACCGGAGGAGTTCCCGCGCGCGGAGATGCTGCACCGCGCGGCCCAGCTGGTCGCGCCGGGGGGACTGTTCGTGGTGATCGAGCACGCGTCGTCGGCCCCGTGGTTCTGGGACCAGCACCGGGTCTTCCCGACGCCGGCGGAGTCGCTGGCGTCTTTCGACCTGGGCGACGGCTGGTCGGTCGAGCGGCTGGAGGCCCCGCGTCGCACGGCCTCCGGCCCGGACGGTCAGACCGCGGAGGTCTCGGACAACATCATCGCGGTGCGCCGGTCACGGTGAGTCCCGGCTCGGCGTGGATCGTGAGGGCGCAGCGATCCCAGGTGCGGGCGATCGTCGCCGACCTCGCGGTCCCTTACCCGCCACGTCGAGGTTGAGGATCGTGATGATCCGGCGGGCGTCGATGTCGGCCAGCACCGCGTCGGACGTGGTCAGGTTCCCGTGCACTCGGACAGCACGGCGATACGCGTGCGCGCCAACGTCGCGGTCAGGCCTCAGAAGGGTGGATCGCCACGAAGGGGCCGCGGCGGTGGCAGTCGGTGGACGAATGCGTCGGGCGTGGAGTGCACGGGGACGGGGTGGCGGGCGTAGGTCAGTCCGTGCCGGTCGGTCCAGGTGGAGATCCCGGAGCTGGCGTCGTGGCTGACCTGCCACCAGCCTTCCGTCTTGGCCTGGTGGTGGTGCTTGCACAACGAGTGCAGGTTCGCCTCGCAGGTCTGGTCGTGGCCGCCCGGGGTACGGGTGTGGTCGTAGGGGATGCGGTGGTCGATCTCGCACCTGGTCGCCGGCCGGCGGCATCCCGGGAACGTGCAGGTCACGTCACGGGCCTGCACGGTGCGGGTCAAGTCGGCGCCGGGCCGGTAGGACTGCGAGCCCACGGAGCGCACCTGTCCGGTGGCGGGGTCGGTGAGGACGCGTCGCCAGGTGGCGTCCTGGGCGAGCTCGCGGGCGACCTGCGCCGGGATCGGACCGTAGGACTCGAGGGCGGCGGGGTGGTCGTTCAGGCCGGCCAGGGTGGTGGCCGCGACGGTGACGTGCAGGGCGACTCGCTGGCCGTGGCGGGTGGGTAGCGCGGTGCCGTCAGGGGTGGCTTGCCGGTCCAGGATCGAGGTGAAGACGTCGGAGAAGGCGTCGGCGCGGCGTTGGTCGATGCTGCGGTCGTCGCCGTCGATGGCGGCGTGCCCGGCCAGGGCGTCGATCGCGGTGAACGCGGCGGTCGCTTCCGCGGCGGGTAGGTAGGCGATCAGTCGGGCCATCGCGTCGGGGGCCAGCTCCAGGAACACCCCGCGCCGCTCGCGCTCCGCCAGCCGACGTTCCTCGGCAACCGTGGGGCTAGCGGCGATCAGGGTGGCGCGCACGTGCCGGGTCAGCTGCGGACCGGTCATCTCCGTGGCCTGGTCGACCGCGTCGACGACCACGACGGCGACCTCGCTCGCGGGCAGGGCCGTCCCGGACCGGTGGATCTCGTCCAAGATCACGTCGACCTTGCGAGTGTCGATCACCCCGGCCGCCCACGCGTCGGCCAGGGCCGGGTGCTGGGCGGTGCCCCACGCCCGCAGGAACACCGTCTCCGCGTGCCGCTTGGTGGAGACCAGAGCGCACGCGAGCTCGTCCGGGACGTGCCGCAGCGCGTCGGGCGTGCGGGCCTCGAGCTCGCGAACCCACACCGCCTGGGCAGCCTGGACCATGGTGAGGACCTGCTGCCAGGCGGCTACCCCGTTCACCAGCGCCGCCCCCGACGCCTCCGCGACCGGCACGGAACCGAGCATCGCGACGAGCGCAGCGACGTCGACACCGGGCAGAGGGAACTCCTCCACGGCAGCCAGGTCGACCACACGTGCGCCCGCCGGGACGACCGGCACCGACTCGGGACGGGCACCGCGACCCGAGTCGACCCAGACCATCGTGGGCGAGGTGGGCGAGGTGGGCGAGGTGGGCGAGGTGGGCGAGGTGGGAACGACCAGTGGGTCATCGACCGCGCGCCACTCGAGCACTGCCGTCACCGTGACACCTCCCGTCAACCTCCCCGCGGCCCGTTCGGGCTATCGAACAAGTGTACGATCAGCCACCGACATCCGCCCCTGACCTGTACACATCGTTGGGGGAGGTCCTACGCTCCGCCCTCCGCCGAGTCCACCGATCGCACCACCCGGCACGGCACCCCGACCGCCACGACGCGGGACGGGATGTCGTGCGTCACCACGCTGCCGGCGCCGATCACGCTCCCCGCGCCGATGGTCACACCGGGCAGGACCACCACGTTCGACCCGATCCACACGTCGTCCTCGATCCGCACGGGCAGGGAGAACTGCCGGCCGCCGGCGCGCTCCTCGGGCACGGTCGGGTGGCCCGCGGTCGAGAGGGTGACGTTCGGCGCGATCATCACGCGGTCGCCGATCACCACGGAGGCGTCGTCGACGATCACGAGGTTGAAGTTCGCGTAGAAGTGCGACCCGATGTGCACGTGCGTGCCGTAGGACACGTGGAACGGCGGCTCGATCCACACACCCTCCCCGACGGACCCGAGCAGCTGCTGCAGGAGCGAGGTGCGCAGGGCCGCCTCCCCCGGCCGGGAGTGGTTGAAGTCGTGCGCCAGCTCCTTGCCTGCGAGGCGCTCGGCCTCGAGCGCCTCCAGCCCGGGGCCGTAGTCCACGTAGAGCCCGCCCGTGTCCATCACGGCTCGGACGGCGTCGTACTCGTCGGTCATCTCACGCTCCTCTAGGGTGTCCCGCAGACATCATCGTCGAATCGATCCGACCCCGGGACATCCTCATGAACGCGCCCTACCAGGACTCCTCACTGACCGTCGCGGAGCGCGTCGCCGACCTCGTCGGGCGCATGACGCTCGAGGAGAAGGTCGGGCAGATGATGCAGCTGAACGCCCAGGGCGGTGTGGAGGACCTGGTGCTGAACCTGCACGTCGGGTCGATCCTGCACACGTCCCCCGAGCGGGTGCGCCAGGCGCACGAGCTGACCCCGCAGACCCGGCTGCAGATCCCGCTGCTGATCGCGGAGGACTGCATCCACGGGCACTCCTTCTGGGAGGGCGCGACGATCTTCCCGACGCAGCTCGGCATGGCGGCCAGCTGGGACGCCGACCTGCTGGAGCGCGTGGCGCGGGCGACCGCGGTCGAGGTGGCCGCGACCGGCATCCACTGGACGTTCTCCCCGGTGCTCTGCATCGCCCGCGACCTGCGCTGGGGCCGCGTCAGCGAGACGTTCGGCGAGGACCCGTTCCTCATCGGCGAGCTGGCGTCGGCCATGGTCCGCGGCTACCAGGGTGACGGTCTGTCGGACCCGACCGCGATCCTGGCCACCGCCAAGCACTTCGCCGGCTACTCCGAGACGCAGGGCGGCCGCGACGCCACCGAGGCCGACATCAGCCGCCGCAAGCTGCGCTCCTGGTTCCTGCCCCCGTTCGAGCGCGTCGCCCGCGAGGGCTGCCGGACGTTCATGCTCGGGTACCAGTCGATGGACGGCGTGCCGATCACCATCAACGAGTGGCTGCTGGGCGAGGTGCTCCGCGGCGAGTGGGGCTACGAGGGCACGCTCGTCACCGACTGGGACAACGTCGGCCGGATGGTGTGGGAGCAGCACATCCAGCCCGACTACGCGCACGCGTCGGCCGCGGCGGTGCGGGCCGGCAACGACATGGTCATGACCACGCCCGGCTTCTTCGAGGGCGCGCAGGAGGCGGTGCACGAGGGGCTCCTCGACGAGGCCGCCCTCGACGCCGCCGTCGGCCGGATCCTCACGCTGAAGTTCGAGCTGGGCCTGTTCGAGGACGCCCGCCACCCGAGCGTCGAGCGTCAGGCCGCGGTCATCGGCTCGGCAGAGCACGCCGAGCTCAACCTCGAGGTGGCCCGCCGGTCGCTCGTCCTGCTGACCAACGACGGCACCCTCCCGCTCTCCGCGCAGCCGACGACCATCGCCGTCGTCGGCCCCAACGCGGACGACCAGCACACCCAGCTCGGCGACTGGGCCGGTGCCTCCGGCCAGGCCGACTGGCTGCCCGACGGCCACCCGCGCGAGATGACGCAGACCGTCCTCGACGGCTTCCGCACCCACGCCCGAGCCGGCTGGACGGTCACGCACGCGCGCGGCGCCGAGATCCTCACGCTCGGCGTCGACCCGGAGGGCGCGTTCTTCCCTGACGGCCAGCCGCGCCCGAAGGTCGTCTTCCCGGCGGCGCCGGACGAGGCCCTGATCGCGGAGGCCGTCGCGACGGCCGAGGCCGCCGACGTCGTCGTCGCCGTCGTCGGTGACCGCATCGAGCTCGTCGGCGAGGGCCGGTCCACCGCCACGCTCGAGCTGGTCGGCGGCCAGGTCGCCCTGCTCGACGCCCTCGCCAAGACGGGCACGCCGCTGGTCGTCGTCGTCATCGCGAGCAAGCCGCTCGTCCTGCCCCCGAGCGCGATGAACGCGGCCGCGATCGTCTGGGCCGCCAACCCGGGGATGCTCGGCGGCCAGGCGATCGCGGAGCTCCTGCTCGGGCAGGTCGAGCCGTCCGGCCGCCTCCCGATCTCGTTCGCCGAGCACGTGGGCCAGCTGCCCGTGTTCTACAACCAGCTCCCCGGCCAGCACGGCAGCCGGTACGCGGACCTCACGCAGCGCGTGCCGTTCGCGTTCGGCGAGGGGCTGTCGTACACGACCGTCGACTACACGGACCTGCGGGTCGTGGAGCCCGTGCTCGGGGTCGCCGACACCGTGCGCGCGCAGGTCACGCTGCACAACACCGGGGACCGGCCGTCGCGCGAGACCGTGCAGGTCTACGTGCGGGACACGGTCACGTCGGTGACCTGGGCGATCAAGGAGCTCAAGACGTACCGGCAGGTCGACGTGGCGCCGGGCGAGCGGGTGACGGTGGACCTCGCCCTCCCGGTCGCGGACTGCACGCTGGTCGACGCGGGCGGGAGCCGGATCGTCGAGCCCGGGAAGTTCGAGCTGCTCGTCGGCCCGTCGTCGCGCGACGAGGTCCTGCTCCGCGCGGGCTTCCTGGTCACGGCCTGACCTGTGGCCATGGAGCAGCCGGCACGGGGGAGCCGGACGGCGCGGTGACATGATGTGCCCCGTCGAGCGGATCGACGGACGTGACGGGGGAGGACCATGCGCCGAGGGACGAACCTGCCGCGGATGGCCGGGTTCAACCAGACGGTGATCCTCGACGTGATCCGCCGCGCGGACTCGGGCCTCACCCGCGCGCAGCTGGCCCGCCGGACCGGGCTCTCCGCGCAGACGGTCACCAACGCGACGCGACGGCTGCTCGAGCAGGGTCTCGTGCGCGAGGAAGGCGAGGGTTCGCGGCTCGGGCCGGGCCGGCCGGGCACGCTGGTCCACCTGGACGCGCGCGGCCGGTACGCCATCGGCGTGCACCTGGATCCCGCGACCATGACGTTCGTCATTCTCGACCTCGCCGGGAACGCGGTGGCCGAGTCGCACCGCCCCGTCCCGCGCCCGGACCAGCCCGACCGCGTGGTGGAGGGGATCGTCGGCGCGATCGAGGCCCTGATCACCTCCGCCGGCATCGATCGCACGCTGCTGCTCGGCGTCGGCATCGCGAGCCCGGGGCCCATCGACGTCGAGCGGGGCGTCGTGCTCGACCCGCCCCACCTGCCGGGCTGGGACGGTGTCCCGCTGCGCGACGCGGTGCAGGCCGGCACCCGGCTGCCCGTCATCCTCGACAAGGACACCATCGCGGCGGCGTCGGCCCACCTGTGGGACCCGGGCGTGCACAGGTCCAGCGAGTTCGTCTTCTTCTACCTCGGCACGGGCGTGGCGATGTCCCTGGTGATCCGCGACGAGGTGGTGCGCGGCGCCTCCGGCAACGCCGGCGAGGCGGGGCACTTCGTGGTCGACCCGACCGGGCCGCTGTGCGACTGCGGCAAGCGCGGCTGCCTGGGCGCGGTGCTGGGCCTCGAGATCCTGGTGCAGCAGGGCCGCGCGGCCGGCGTCCCGCTGCCCGAGGCCGGCGACGTGGTCGAGCTGGACCAGGCGTTCACCGCCCTCTGCGCGGCGGCCGACGCGGGTGACACCCGGGCCGCCGAGGTGCTGGAGACCGCCGGGCGTCGGCTCGGGATGGGCGCGGTGGTGATCACGGACCTGGGCGACCTCGACACGGTGATCGTCGGCGGTCCGCTGTGGTCGCGCATGGAGAGGCACGCGATGCCGGCGCTGGAGAAGCTGGTGGCCAACCACCGCGTGCCCAGCAGCGAGCACTCGGTCGCCGTGCTGGGCTCACCGCTCGGGTCCCAGGTGGGTGCCGTGGGGGCGGGGCGGCTGGTGCTCAGCCAGGCCTTCACCCCGCGGACGTCCGACCTCCTCCTGGGCGCCTGACATCCCCTCGTGGAGATCCGGACGAACGGGGCTTGTTAATAAGTCGTTTCGCGTTAATAATTGACTCGGCGTGCGGCAACGAAGCCCGGCACGCGAGGAAGCACGGGAGCAAGGGAGCATCCATGCGTCTCAAGGCAGCAGTGGCCGCGTCCGGAGTGCTGGCGCTGGCCGCACTCACCGCCTGTAGCGGTGGTGAGGGCGGCGCTGACGGCGATGACACGGCCGGCGCGTCCACCGTCACGGTGGCGTACCAGAAGACCACCGCCTTCCACCAGCTCGACGACATGCTTCAGCAGGCCAAGACCCAGTTCGAGGACGCCAACCCGGACATCACGATCGACCTCCAGCCCATCGAGGCGGAGCAGGACCAGTACTTCACCAAGCTCGCGCTGATGAACGGGTCGCCGGAGACGGCACCCGACGTGATCTACGAGGACACGTTCCAGATCCGCTCCGACGCGGCCGCCGGCTACCTCCTGCCCATCGACGACTATCTGGCGGACTGGGAGGACTGGGGCCAGTTCTTCGAGAACGCCAAGCAGGCCGGCCTGGGCGACGACGGCAAGACGTACGGCGTCTCCATGGGCACCGACACGCGCGGCATCTACTTCAACAAGACGATCTTCGAGCAGGCCGGCCTGCCGGCGGACTGGCAGCCGGAGAGCTGGGACGACATCCTCACGGCCGCCCGGGCCGTCAAGGAGAAGGTCCCGGACGTCATCCCGCTGAACATCTACGCGGGCAAGGCGGCCGGTGAGGCCACCACCATGCAGGGCTTCGAGATGCTGCTGTACGGCACCGAGGACACCCTCTACGACACCGACTCGAGCAAGTGGGTCCTGGGGTCGCAGGGGTTCACCGACTCCCTCGAGTTCCTCGACACCGTCTACGGCGAGGGCCTGGCTCCGAGCCTGGACATCGCGCTCGACGCTGCCGTCGGCAACCGCGTCAGCACCGAGCTGCTCCCCCAGGGCAAGCTCGCCATGGCGGTCGACGGCTCGTGGATGCCGGGCGGCTGGATCTCCGGGGAGAACGCCTGGCCCGAGTGGGAGCAGACGATGGGGATGGCCAAGATGCCGACGCAGGACGGCGGCGGTCCCGGCTTCACCTCCATGTCCGGCGGCTGGACCCTCGCGGTCGGCGCGAACGCCGAGGACCCGCAGGCGGCGTTCGACTTCATCACCACCGCGCTGAACAAGGAGAACACTTTCAAGTACGACACCGAGAACAGCCAGATCGCGGTGCGCAAGGACGTCGCCGAGGACCCGGAGTACGTCGCCTACAACCCGTCGTTCGAGTTCTTCTCCGCGCTCGTCGACGTGACGCACTTCCGTCCGGCCACCCCGGACTACTCGCAGATCTCGTCGAACATCCAGGTGGCTGCCGAAGCGATGGCCACCCAGCAGCAGTCGCCGGAGGACGCGGCCAAGGCCTACGACGCCGCCGTGACAGGGATCGTCGGCGACGACAACACGACGACCGACTGACCGTGGCTGATCTCGCACTGTCCACCACGGTCGACCGCGGCCGGGGGATCGCCCCCCGGCCGCGGCGGCCGGCCAGACGGGTCGCCCTCACCCGGGCGCTCCCGCTCGTCCCGGCCGTCGCCCTGCTGCTGCTGTTCCTGGCCGGGCCGATCGTCTACTCCCTGTACGGCTCGCTGACCAACACCGCCCTGACCGGCTACAAGGCGGCGAACCCGGACTTCATCGGTCTGGACAACTACGCGGCACTCTTCTCCAGCCCCGAGTTCTGGAAGTCCGTCTGGCTCACCGTGCTGTTCGTCGGTGCGTCCGCGGTGATCGGCCAGAACGTGCTGGGGATGCTGCTCGCGCTGCTCATGCGGTCGTCGGTCAAGCCGCTGCGGTCGATCGTCGGCGGGCTGGTCGTCACCGCCTGGGTGCTGCCGGAGATCGTCGCGGCGTTCGCGCTGTACGCGTTCTTCTCCACCGACGGCACGCTCAACACGATCCTCGGCCGGGTCGGGCTCGAGGGCACCACCTGGCTCATCACGTTCCCGATGTTCGCGGTGATCATGGCGAACATCTGGCGCGGCACGGCCTTCTCGATGATGGTCTACAACGCCGCGCTGTCCGAGGTGCCGCCCGAGATCACCGAGGCCGCCGAGATCGACGGGGCCGGCCCGTTCCAGCGGTTCTTCCGCATCACGCTGCCGATGATCCGCCGGTCCATCTCCACCAACCTCATGCTCACCACGCTGCAGACCCTCGGAGTCTTCACGCTGATCTGGGTCATGACCGGGGGTGGTCCGGGGACGGCGAGCTCGACGCTGCCGGTGCTCGCGTACCAGCAGGCGTTCAAGTTCTCCCAGGTCGGCTACGGGACGGCGATCGCCACCGTGACTCTGGCCGTCGGGGCGATCTTCTCGATCGTCTACATCAAGGCGCTGAAGCCGGAGGTGGACTAAATGTCCGTCGTGGACCTGCCAGTCAGCACGCCGGTCGTGCCGCCCACCCGCAAGGAGCGCACCGCGCTCGCCTCCCCGCGCGGCCGGACCTCGCGGTGGGTGTCGTCGGTGATCCTCGGGCTCATCGGGCTGACCTTCCTGGTCCCCCTCGCGTGGATCGTCCTGGCCTCGCTCAACCCCTCCGCGACGGTGGGCGTCACCTGGCCGGGCAACCCGACGTTCGACAACTTCACGTCGGTGTTCACGTGGGAGCAGACGCTGCTGCCGCTGTGGAACTCGACGGTGATCTCGATGGGCACGGCCGTCATCACGGTGGTCGTCTCGGTGCTCGCGGCGTACCCGCTGTCGCGCTACCAGATGCGGTTCCGCAAGTCGTTCCTCTACGGGATCCTGTTCGCCACCTGCCTGCCCATCACGGCGATGATGGTGCCGGTCTACGCGCTCTTCGTGAACCTGCACCTGCTCGACTCGGTGCCCGGGACCATCTTCTTCATGGCGGCGACGTCGCTGCCCATGGCGATCTGGATGACGAAGAACTTCATGGACTCGGTGCCGATCTCCCTCGAGGAGGCGGCCTGGGTGGACGGCGCGAGCGCGATGAAGGCGCTGCTGCGGATCGTCCTGCCGCTCATGCGACCCGGCCTGGCCGTCGTGTTCATCTTCGTGTTCACGATGGCGTGGGGGAACTTCTTCGTCCCCTTCGTGCTCCTGTACAGCCCCGAGAACCAGCCGGCCGCCGTCGCGATCTTCGACTTCTTCGGCACGTACGGCTCCGTCGCCTACGGCAAGCTCGCGGCCTTCTCGATCCTGTACGCCACCCCCGTCCTGGCTCTCTACCTGCTGGTCCAGCGGTTCTCCGGCGGCTCGTTCGCCATGGCCGGCGCCGTCAAGGGCTGACCATCTCTCTCGACTAAGGAGCACGATGCACGGCAACCCCCTGCTCGCCGAGGCGCGCATCGACCGGTTCGTGGCCGACCAGATCGTCCCGGCGGTCTATCGCGCCCGGGTCCCCCTCGACCTGACCGCGTGGTCGGCTCCCGGTGAGCCGGTGCCGTTCCGCGAGGCGACCGGCCAGGAGTACGCGCCGGTCGCGCCGGGCCTCGCGTGGGGCGCCCCGTGGAGCACCACCTGGTTCCACGTGACCGGTGAGGTGCCGGAGGCGTGGTCGGGCGAGGGCACCGCGGTCGAGCTGATGATCGACCTGGGGTTCTCCCGGTCGAACCCCGGGTTCCAGGCCGAGGGGCTGGTGTGGCGGCCGGACGGGACGACGATCAAGGGCGTCTCCCCGATGAACCAGGCGGTGCCGTGGGCCGGCGACGGGCGGATCGACGTGTTCGTCGAGGCGGCCGGCAACCCCAACATCGCCAGCAACTTCGGGTTCGTCCCGACGCCGTACGGGGAGCTCGCCACGGCGGGCAGCGAGCCGCAGTACGTGCTGCAGTACGTCGACGTCGCGCTGCGGGACGTCGCGGTCTGGGAGCTGCTGCAGGACCTGACGGCGCTGATCGGGCTGATGAAGGCGCTGCCGGTGGACTCGACACGACGTGCGAGCATCCGGTTCGGGCTCGAGGACCTGCTCGACACGGTCGATCCCGACGACGTCGCGGGGTCCGCGGGCGCCGCCCGCAAGTCGCTGCGTCCGCTGCTCGACGCGCCGGCGTCGGCCAGCGCGCACCACGCCTACGCGGTGGGGCACGCGCACATCGACTCGGCGTGGCTGTGGCCGGTGCGGGAGACCGTGCGCAAGTGCGCGCGGACGTTCTCCAACGTGATCGCGCTGATGGACGCCGACCCGGACTTCGTGTTCGCGTGCTCGTCGGCGCAGCAGTACGCCTGGATGAAGGAGTTCTACCCGGAGCTCTTCGCCCGCATCAAGGAGAAGGTCGCGGCCGGCCAGTTCGTGCCGGTCGGGGGGATGTGGGTCGAGTCCGACACCAACATGCCCGGCGGCGAGGCGATGGCGCGGCAGATGGTGACGGGCAAGCGGTTCTTCCTGGAGGAGCTCGGCGTCGAGACGCAGGACGTCTGGCTGCCCGACTCCTTCGGCTACTCCGGGGCGCTCCCGCAGATCGTGCGGTCGGCGGGGTCGCGCTGGTTCCTGTCGCAGAAGCTGTCCTGGAACGACACCGACCGGATGCCGCACCACACGTTCACGTGGGAGGGCATCGACGGCTCCCGGGTGCTCACGCACTTCCCGCCGGTCGACACGTACAACTCCGACCTCTCCGCGGTCGAGCTGCTGCACACCGAGCGGAACTTCGCGGAGAAGGGCGTCGCCGGCTCCTCGATCGTCCCGTTCGGCTGGGGCGACGGCGGCGGCGGCCCCACGCGGGAGATGGTCGCGTCCGCCCGCCGGTTCGCCTCGCTCGAGGGGGCGCCGACCGTCGAGCTCGGAAGCCCGAACACGTTCTTCGCGCGCGCGGAGGCCGAGCTGGCCCAGCCGTCGGTGTGGACCGGGGAGATGTACCTCGAGTTCCACCGCGGCACGTACACCTCGCAGGCGCGCACCAAGCAGGGCAACCGCCGCAGCGAGCACCTGCTGCGCGAGGCCGAGCTCTGGGCCGCGACCGCCACCGTGCAGCAGGGGGCCGAGTACCCGTACGACCGGCTCGAGCGGCTCTGGCGCACCACGCTGCTGCACCAGTTCCACGACATCCTCCCGGGCAGCTCGATCGGCTGGGTGCACCGCCAGGCGGAGGAGACGTACGCCGCGATCGGGGAGGAGCTCGAGGGGCTCATCGCCGACGCCGCGTCTGCCGTGGTCGGCGACGGGGACCTGGCTCTGCTGCTCAACGCCGCGCCGCACGCCCGGTCCGGGGTGCACGCGCTCGGGGCGGGTCCGGTGGAGGTCGCCGGCGGTGACCCGGTCATCCTCGTGCGTTCCGAGGACGGCACGATCGCGCTCCGCAACGGCCTGGTCGACGTCCACCTGACGGCCGGCGGGCAGATCGACTCGCTGCGCGACCTGGTGGCGGACCGCGAGGTGATCCCGGCGGGCGCGCTCGCCAACCTGCTCCAGCTGCACCGCGACGCCCCGGCGCAGTGGGACGCGTGGGACATCGACAAGGAGTACCGCCGGGTGGGCACGGACCTGCTCGACGCCGACAGCCGCGAGGTGGTCTCCGAGTCCGCCGACGCCGTCGTCGTGCGCACCACGCGCTCGTTCGGCTCGTCGCACCTGGTGCAGGACATCACCCTGCGGCGGGGCAGCGCGGCCGTGGAGATCGTCACGGACGTCGACTGGCACGAGCGGCAGAAGCTGCTCAAGCTCGCGTTCCCGCTCGACGTGCTGGCGGACCGGTCGGCGGCGGAGACCCAGTTCGGGCACGTCTACCGCCCGACGCACACCAACACGTCGTGGGACGCGGCCCGGTTCGAGATCTGTGCCCACCGCTGGGTGCACGTCGGCGAGACCGGCTACGGCGTCGCGATCGCCAACGACTCGACGTACGGCCACGACATCACGCGCCGGCCGGGCGGCTCGGGGACGACCGTGCGGCTCTCGCTGCTGCGGGCCCCGCTGTTCCCGGACCCCGAGGCGGACCAGGGGCGTCACCGGCTCACCACGGTCCTGCACCCGGGCGCCGCGATCGCGGACGCCGTCCAGGACGGCTACCGCACCAACCTGCGCGAACGGGTGGTGCGGGGCGCGCACGCCGCCGACCCGCTGGTCACCGTGTCGAACGCGGCCGTCGTGGTCGAGTCGGTCAAGCTCGCCGAGGACCGCAGCGGCGACGTCGTCGTGCGGCTGTACGAGTCGCTGGGCGGGAAGGCGCGTGCGACGCTCGTTCCCGGGTTCCCGGTGTCGGGCGCCCGGCCGGTCGACCTGCTGGAACGGGACGTCGACGCCCCCGGCGTCACCGCGACCGACGAGGCTGTCGAGCTCGAGCTGCGCCCGTTCCAGCTGGTCACGCTGCGCCTGCCGAGAGCATGAGAGGACCTGCTGTGAAGACGTTCACCCTGCCCGGCACGGACATCGTCGTCCCCAACGTGGTGCTCGGCCTGATGCGCATCGCCGAGAAGTCCGACGACGAGATCCGCACGCTCGTCGCCGCCGGCCGCGACGCCGGGATCACGATGATCGACCACGCCGACATCTACGGCGGGGCGATGCACGTGTGCGAGCGGCGGTTCGCGGAGGCCATGCGGCTGACGCCGGCGGACCGCGCGGAGCTCGTCATCCAGACGAAGTGCGGGATCGTGCCGCCCGACGGCTTCGACTTCTCCTCCGAGCACATCATCGAGTCCGTCGACGGCTCGCTGGCCTCGCTCGGCACCGACCACCTCGACATCCTGCTGCTGCACCGCCCGGACGCGCTGGTGGAGCCGGAGGAGGTGGCGCGGGCGTTCGACGCGCTCGAGGCCGCGGGCAAGGTGCGCGCGTTCGGCGTCTCCAACCAGACGCCCGGGCAGATCGAGCTGCTGAAGAAGCACGTGCGGCAGCCGATCGTCGCCAACCAGCTGCAGCTGTCCATCACGCACTCGTCGATCATCGCGAGGGGCGTCGCGGCGAACATGCAGGCGGAGGACCAGTCGATCGACCGCGACGGCGGCATCCTCGACTACTGCCGCCTGAACGACATCACCATCCAGGCGTGGTCGCCGTTCCAGGCGGGGTTCTTCACCGGCGTCTTCCTCGGCTCGCCCGACTACCCGGAGCTCAACGCGGTCATCGACCGGCTGGCCGGCCAGTACGACGTCCCGCCGATCGCGATCGCCACCGCCTGGATCACCCGGCACCCGGCGCAGATGCAGGTGGTGCTCGGGACCACGAGCCCCGACCGCGTGACGGGTGCGGCGCAGGGTTCGGACATCCCCCTGACGCGCCCGGAGTGGTACGAGCTGTTCCGGGCCGCGGGCTACATCCTCCCGTAGGCGATCCCGGCGAGCGCCCACTGCCGCACGGGCAGCGCCTGCGTCGCCGCGCAGGTGGAGAGCAAGGGTGCCGACGAGGTCTCGACGAGCTCCACCGTCACCGGCCCGTCAGCCGTGCCGAGCCGCACCGACCAGCCGTCGTCCGTCCGCCCCTCGCCGAGCGGCGGGTAGGCGTCGAGGTGCTCGTCGCCCAGCTCCGCCCGCGCGAAGTGCTGCGCGGCCTGGACCGGGTGCGAGGACGAGCTGCGCCCGCGCAGGAACTCCGGGACGACCCGGCCGTCGAGGTACGCGTCGGCCACCGCGACCGCGTCGCCGTCGTCGACCCAGCCGTAGTACAGGCCGTGCGGGAGCAGGACCATCGTGCCGGCGAACCGGTCGCCGCCCAGGTGCGAGCACTCCCAGGTCTCCTCGGGGTACTCCGACGCCAGGCGCGCGGCCACCGCCCGGCCGCGCACCGCGCAGCACTGGTCGTGCCGGCCGTGGGCGCACACGGCGAAGACGGGGCGGTCGGAGGGTGCCCCCGCCGAGCCGTCGAGGGGGATGTCCAGCAGCGCGCGCCGATCGTCGACCCACCCCCAGCGCACGGACTCCTGGCCCGGCCGCGAGTCGACGAGCGCCCAGCGGGTGCCGTCCTGCACGGCCCGCCGTCCGGGGCGGCGGATGGCGAGCGGTCGGATGCCGGCGCCCTCGATGCGGTGCACGAGGGCGCGGCCGAGGTCGTGGTCGAAGGGCGGGTCGAGCAGGGCGTGCCGACCCCACCCCGCCTGGTTCTCGACCAGGAACCAGCGGTCGCCGTGCGACCCGGTCGCGACGAGCGAGTCCTGGCGTGCGCGGGCGCCGTCGCTGCAGGGCACCCACCCCTCGATCACTCCGACGTCACCACCACACCCTCGCGCAGCAGCCGCCGGACGACGACGAGCGCGCTGGCCAGGTCCAACCCGGGCAGGGACCCGACGGCGACCGGGTCGCCCGCGTGCAGGACACGGATCGCCGCCTCCGCCTCGACGGGGAGGGACAGGACCGTGCCGCGGGCGGTGATCCGGACGCGGTCGCCCGCGGTCTCGACGCGGCCCCCCAGGGACGGCCGCCACCGGACGCGCGTCGCCTCGGTGAGGCCGGTGATCGCGGAGAGGGTGGCCAGCGGAGCGACGGGCTCGGCCCGGGTGTCCCGGCCGAACCGCGCGCCGAGGCTCCGTGCGGAGAGCTCCGCGGGATCGGCGGTCGACGTGAGCGCGCGGACCAGGTCGGCGACGGTCTCCTCGACGATCGGCCGCAGCTGGTCCGGGTCGGACACGTCGATCCCCAGCGGCAGCGACGCGCGCAGAGACTCGGTGTCCCCGACGACGCTCAGCAGGGTGTCGACGACGTCGGCACGCGTGTAGGCGGCCATGCCGACGGTCAGGTGGATGGACGTGTCACCCAGCGCCGTGGCGGAGTGGATCCACCCGCGCGGCAGGTAGAGGGCGTCGCCGGGCCGGAGCACCTGGTCGATGACGGGCTCGCCGCGGCCGGCGTCGGCGACCGCGGTGCGGTGGTCCGTCCACACCTGGGTCGTCAGGGGATCGGGGTGCACGGGTGCGTGGATGACCCAGTGCTTCTCGCCGGACACCTGCAGGACGAACACGTCGTGGGTGTCGTAGTGCGGCGAGAACCCCTGCGACGACGGCGGCGTGACGTACGCATTGACCTGCGCGGGGTGCCCGAGCTCCTCGACCAGCCGCCGCGTGAAGTCCACCAGCGGCGGCCACATCCGGTGCAGGCCCTGCAGCACGATCGTCGCGCCCGCGGCGAACTCGGCCAGCACCTTGTCGCTGGAGACCTGGTCGGACACCTCGGCGCCGAACCCGCCGGAGGACGTGAACCGACCGGGTTCCAGCACGCTGCCCTCGTGGGCCAGCCGGACGAACGGTGTGCGCAGGCCGCGCCGGCCGACCAGCTCGTCGACGGCAGCGGGGGAGAACAGGTCCGCGAAGTCGTCGTGGGCCACCGACAGCAGGGGCGCGCGCCCCCAGTGCTCGCGGGCGAACTGCTCCGTCGGCACGTCGATGCAGCGCGAGAGCGCGGACCGGAGGACCGGTCCGCGCTCCACGAGGACGTCGGGCGTCACTACGCCGAGCCGTCCGCCCCGCCGTCGTGGCCGCCGGGGTTGGCGCCGCCGTCGGCCACACCTTCGCCGGCGGAGCCGTCCGCGCCGCCGTCGTGCCCGCCCGGGTTGGCGCCGCCGTCGGCCACACCTTCGCCGGCCGAGCCGTCCGCGCCGCCGTCGTGCCCGCCGGTGTTCGCGCCGCCGTCCGCCACGCCCTCGCCTGCGGGTGCCGGCTCGCTGGTGATGTCGTCGTCGTTGATGCTCATGGACACTCCCTCGTTCTCGCAGCCGTGCAGCGACGTCGCCGCCTCGGCGAGCGTATCCACGCCGTGCCGACGACGCCCGGCGACCGAGGAGCTACTCGTGCCGGCTGCGCAGCGCGGTGGCGACGCGTTCGATCAGGTCGGTCGGCACGGGATCGCGGTACAAGAGCTTCACCGTGTCCTTCGCCGACCGGTGCGGGGCGACCTCGGCCTCGAGCTCCGGGTCGAGGGTCGCCACGGGGTAGAGGCCCACGTGGTGCTTCCACCCGGCGAAGTGCAGGGCGTAGCGACCACCCAGCATGAACGCGGGCATGCCGTACCGGATCCGTTCCTCGGCCCCCGGCAGAGCCCGGCGCAGCGCGGCGGCCACCTCGGCGAGGATCGGACGGACGTCGTCCGGGAACGTGGCGATGTACTCGTCGGTGGTGTTCACCTCAGACCGGCTTCGTCGCCTTGCCGTCGAGCCACAGCGTGTCGCTCTCGTCGCGGTGCACGCCGTCGGTGCCGACGTGCTTGGTACTGATGGTCGGACCCTTGGTGATCACGTGCCACAGGGCCATGGCGTGCCCGCGGCCGACGCCGTAGTCCTCCTGCAGCCAGGTCACCACGCCCGCCGCCTTGGCGCCGGGGGCGTCGAGGCCCTTCTCGTGCGCGATCTCCACCAGCTGCCGCGGCGTGAGCCCGGTCTTGTCCTCGATGGTGTCCAGGTACGCCTGGAACGACATGGCTGTCTCCTCTCCTCACGTGGAACCTAGCGGGCAGCCGCGCTTGACGGGTGTGCGACATGTTCGTAATGTCGCACCGCAAGAACTGGACAATCCGGCTGCATAAAGTCGTGCAGACGGCACTCCCCGGTCGCGATGAACCGCACTCATCTCGCCGTCGCTCATCCCCCACGCGCACCTTCGCGCGCCCGGGGGTCGACCCCGCAACGACGCGGGAGAACGAGGACGTCATGAGAACTCGGTTGAAGCGCGCGCTCGTGGCCGGTGCCGCGATCGCGCTCGTCGCGCCCCTGGGCGTCACGCTCGTGGCACAGGGTGCGTCCGCCGCACCCGTGCTGCTCTCCGCGGGCAAGCCCGCGACCGCCAGCAGCACCAACCAGACCTACGTCGCCGGCAACGTCACCGACGGGAACCAGGCGACCTACTGGGAGTCGGCCAACAACGCGTTCCCGCAGTGGGTGCAGGTGGACCTCGGCGCCGCCGCGACGGTGACCGACGTGACCCTGAAGATCCCGGCGGGCTGGGGCGCCCGCAACGAGACGGTGACCCTGCAGGGCTCGACGGACGGATCCGGCTTCACCACGCTCAAGGCGTCGGCGTCCTACGCGTTCACCGGCGGCAACACCGTCGCGATCGACGTCACCGACACGAGCGTCCGGTACGTGCGCGCGTCCGTCAGCGCGAACACCGGCTGGCCGGCCGCGCAGCTGTCCGAGGTGGAGGTCTACGGGACCTCCTCGACGCCCCCGGTGGACCCGCCGGCCGGCACCGACCTGGCGCAGGGCCGCCCGATCACGGCGACCTCCGTGCAGCAGAGCTACGTCGCGACGAACGCGGTGGACGGCTCGGCCAGCACGTACTGGGAGGGTGCGCCCGGCGCCTATCCGTCGAACCTGACGGTGTCGCTCGCGGCCCGGTCCGCTCTCACGGGCGTCGTCGTCAGGCTCAACCCGGACCCGGCGTGGGGCAACCGGGCGCAGACGTTCGCGATCCAGGGCCGCACCGGCACCGGCAGCTTCACCGACCTCACGGCGTCGGCGGCCTACGCGTTCAGCCCGTCGAGCGGCAACACGGTCACGATCCCGGTCTCCGGTGAGGCGACCGACGTGCGGCTCGTGTTCACCGCGAACACCGGCTCCTCCAACGCGCAGGTCGCGGAGCTGCAGGTGTTCGGCACCGGCACGCCGCCACCCGTGGGCCCGGACCTCCAGGTGGCGCTGACGACGAACCCGATCGAGGTCTCGCCGACCACACCGATCTCCGTGGGCGCCACGGTCCGCAACGCCGGCGCGGGTGCATCGGCGGCGACGACGGCCGCCGTCGCGCTCGGCGGCCAGAGCGTCGGCACCGCGACCGTCCCGGCGCTCGCCGCGGGCGCGCAGACCACGATCACGGTGAACGCGGGCACCCGCGCCGCCGGCTCCTACCCGCTCACGGTCACGGTGGACCCGGGCAACACCGTCGCCGAGTCGAACGAGACCAACAACGCCGCCAGCGGCTCGGTGATCGTCACCGCACCGCCCACCGGGGACGGGTCCGACCTCGCCGCCGGCCGGCCCGCGACGGCGTCGTCGACCGAGTTCACGTTCGTCGCCGCCCACGCGGTCGACGCCGACCCGAGCACCTACTGGGAGGGCGCGGGCGGCGCGTACCCGAGCTGGCTCGCGGTGAACCTGGCGTCACAGTCGACGCTCCAGCAGGTGGTCGTCGGCGTGCCGCCGGTCGCCGCCTGGGGCGCCCGGACGCAGACGTTCTCGATCGAGGGCCGCGTCGGCTCCGGGGCGTGGAGCACGCTCAAGGCGTCCGCCGCGTACGCGTTCGCGCCGGGGTCGGGCAACAAGGTGACGATCCCGGTCAGCGGTTCGGCCACCGACGTCCGCCTGGTCTTCAGCGCGAACACGGGTGCGGGCAACGGGCAGGTCTCCGTGCTCCAGGTGGTCGGCGTCCCGGCGCCGAACCCGGACCTCACGGTCACCGCGGTCACGGCCAGCCCGGCCGCACCCGTCGAGACCGCCGCCATCACGCTTGCGGCGACCGTCCGGAACGGCGGCAACCTCGCGTCGGCCGCCACCACCGTGGACCTGACGGTCGACGGAGCTCGCGTGGACACGGTCGCCGTGCCCGCGCTCGCGGCCGGCCAGTCCACGACCGTCTCCCGGGGCATCGGCACCCGCCCCGCCGGCTCGTACACGATCGGCGCGGTCGTCGACCCCGCCAACACGGTCGTCGAGCAGAACGACGCCAACAACGCGTTCACCAACCCGACCAAGGTGGTCGTCACCGAGGCGCCCGGCCCTGACCTGCAGGTCCTCGCCATCGCCTCCAACCCGGCCAACCCCGCGGTCGGCTCGTCGGTGTCCTTCACGGTCACGGTCAAGAACCGCGGCTCGTCGGCCGCTGCCGCCTCCACCACGCGGCTGGTGGTCGGCACCACGACCCTGAACGGCGCGACCGCTGCGCTCGCCTCCCAGGCCACCGCCACGGTCGCTCTGGGTGGCACGTGGACCGCCGTCACCGGCGGGGCCACGCTGACCGCCACGGCCGACGCGACGAACGCCGTCGCCGAGACCAACGAGAACAACAACACGCTCGCCCAGTCGATCGTCGTCGGACGCGGGGCGGCCGTGCCGTACACGTCCTACGAGGCCGAGGCCGGCACCTACACCGGCACCCTGGTCGAGGCCGACGCGCTGAGGACGTTCGGGCACACCAACTTCGGGACCGAGTCCTCGGGCCGCAGGTCGGTGCGCCTGACCAGCCAGGGGCAGTACGTGCAGCTCACGTCCACCAACGCCACCAACTCGATCGTGATCCGGAACTCGATCCCGGACGCGGCGGGCGGCGGCGGCCAGGAGGCGACGATCAGCCTGTACGCCAACGGGACCTTCGTGCAGAAGGTCACGCTCTCCAGCCGGCACAGCTGGCTGTACGGGACCACCGACCAGCCCGAGGGCCTCACCAACACCCCGGGAGGCGACGCCCGACGGCTGTTCGACGAGTCCCACGCGCTGCTCGCCCAGTCCTACCCGGCGGGCACGGTGTTCCGGCTCCAGCGCGACGCCGGCGACACCGCGGCGTTCTACGTCCTCGACCTGATCGACCTCGAGCTGGTGGCGCCCGCGCTGCCCAAGCCCGCGGAGTGCACCTCGATCACGGCCTACGGCGCGGTGCCGAACGACGGTCTCGACGACACCACCGCGATCCAGGCAGCGGTGACCGCGGACCAGAACGGTCAGATCAGCTGCGTGTGGATCCCCGAGGGCCAGTGGCGCCAGGAGAAGAAGATCCTCACCGACGACCCGCTGAACCGCGGGACGTACAACCAGGTGGGCATCTCCGACGTGACGATCCGCGGGGCGGGCATGTGGCGCTCGCAGCTGTACTCGCTGATCGAGCCGCAGGACGCGAACACCCTCAACCACCCGCACGAGGGGAACTTCGGGTTCGACATCGACAAGAACACCCAGATCTCCGACATCGCCATCTTCGGCTCCGGCCGGATCCGCGGCGGCGACGGGAACGATGAGGGCGGCGTCGGCCTCAACGGCCGGTTCGGTGCCGGCACCGCGATCAGCAACGTGTGGATCGAGCACGCCAACGTGGGCGCCTGGGTGGGCCGCGACTACGACAACGTGCCCGAGCTCTGGGGCCCCGCCGACGGGCTCCAGTTCACGGGCATGCGCATCCGGAACACCTATGCCGACGGGATCAACTTCTCCAACGGCACTCGGAACTCGCGGGTGTTCAACTCCTCGTTCCGGACCACCGGCGACGACGCGCTGGCCATCTGGGCCAACCCGTACGTCAAGGACCGGAACCTCGACAACGCCCGCGACAACCACTTCGTGAACAACACGATCCAGCTGCCGTGGCGCGCCAACGGGATCGCCATCTACGGCGGCTCCAACCAGTCGATCGAGAACAACCTCGTCTACGACACCATGAACTACCCGGGCATCATGCTGGCGACCGACCACAGCCCCCTGCCGTTCGGCGGGACCACGTTGATCGCCAACAACGGCCTATACCGGACCGGTGGGGCGTTCTGGAACGAGGACCAGGAGTTCGGGGCCATCACCCTGTTCCCGTCCACCCTGCCGATCACCGGCGTCACCATCCGGGACACCGACATCGACGACTCGACCTACGACGGCATCCAGTTCAAGAACGGCGGCGGGGCCATGCCCGACGTCCGGATCACGAACGTGCGGATCACCAACTCGCGCAACGGTGCGGGCATCCTGGCGATGAGCGGCGTGAGCGGCAACGCGATCCTGTCCAACGTGACGTTCGCCGGGAACGCCGACGGGGACGTGGTCCGGCAGCCCGGGTCGCAGTTCACGATCACCGGCAGCTGAGCACGCGCCTGAGGGCCCTCGGTCAGCCGGGGGCCCTCAGGTACGTCTCGATCTCAGCCGGGGTGTTCACCAGCAGGCAGAACTCGTTGCCCTCCGGGTCGGCGAGGACCGCCCAGGGCGCGTCACCCTGGCCGATGTCGACCCGGACGGCACCGAGCTCGAGCAGTCGCGCGAGCTCGGTGCCGTGGTCCTCCGGGGGCCGGAGGTCGACGTGCAGGCGGTTCTTCACCGTCTTGGTGTCGGCTACCCGGGTGAACAACCAGTTCGTCGACCCACCGATCGGCGACCCGATCGCCACCTCGGTGCCGTCGTCGGACCGCCAGACCTCCTGCCACCCGAGCACCCGGCTCCACCAGGCGGCGAGGGCGCCGGGATCGGCGCTGTCGATCGTGAGGTGTCCGACGACGGGAGTCATCCCCCGGACGCTAGCGGCGGTTCAGGAGAGCCGCTCCCGCAGGTGCACCTCCACCAGCTCGCCCGCCGCGCTCTTGCCGATCGTGGTGCACAGCGCCTTGCGCAGGGGGAGCCAGTGCGGCCCGGTGCCCGACGGCATCAGGGTCGCGGCGAACTCGTGCCCGTCGAGCGTTCCGGTGACCTTGACCGCCTTGCGGGTGCCCAGCAGCTCGGCGGAGCCGTCGAGCTCCAGGTAGGTGGCGAAGGCACCGTCCTTCCGGATGGGCGCGGTGAAGGTGGCGTCGATCGTCATGCGCCCAGCATCTCGCGGAGCCGCACCCCGAACGCCTCCGGCTGCTCGGCGAACCCGATGTGGTCGCCGGGGAACAGGGTGGGCTCGAGGCCGAGCAGGTCCGCGAGCGCCCGGGAGGTCCGATCGCAGAGCTGCCCGGTGGACTCCGCGCCGATGCCGATGACCAGCCGTGTCGGCGCCGCCGTGAGGGCGTCGATGTTCGGCCGGAAGCGCACGGTGTGCCGGATCATGTGCGCGAACTGGAAGTGCTCGTCGGCCGCGGCCTGCCCCTCGCGGGGGGACCCGAAGAACATCTCGAACACCTCGTCGGGCATCTGGAGGTTCCCGATCACCATGAACTGCTGCCACGCCGACCGGGTGTCGCCCGTCAGGTAGGTGGCGATCATCCGCTCGGTCTTCTCGTACAGGTCGGCGTGGTCGGGGAGCAGCTCGTCCAGGGGCGGCTCGTGCACGATCGCCGTGCGCACCAGCTCCGGGTCCCGCTCGACCAGCGCGAGCAGGCTGACCGCTCCGCCGCTGGAGCCGAGCACCGTGGCGGGTCCGGCGTCGACGTGCCGGATCAGGGCGGCCAGGTCCGCGGCCCGGTCGACGGGAGTCGAGTCCTGGTCCGGGTGGTCGACCGGGCTGCGGTTGATGCCGCGCGGGTCGGTGGTGAGGACGGTGTGGTCGGTGGCCAGCAGGTCGGCCAGCGGCGCGAACGAGGTGGCGTCCATCGGGGCGCCGGCGAGGACGATCAGGGGGCCGGTGCCGCGCAGCTCGTAGTGCAGTCGGGCGCCGGGGACGTCGAGGGTGGTGGCGGTGGTGAGTGTGGTCATGGCTCTAGGACTTGCGGCGCGGGGCAGAATCATCGGTCATGACGGACGTGTCCGAGATCCGCGCCCAGGACTTCTCCGAGCTCGTCGCGCCGCTGCGCGGTGAGCTGCACGCGCACTGCTACCGGATGCTCGGCTCGGTCCACGACGCCGACGACGCCCTGCAGGACGCGCTGCTGCGGGCCTGGCGGGCCATCGACGGGTTCGAGGGTCGGAGTTCTCTGCGCTCGTGGCTCTACCGCATCGCCACCAACGCCTGCCTCGACGCGATCGCCCAGCGCGGTCGTCGGGCACTGCCTGTGGACCTCGGCCCGTCGAGCGACCAGGCCGTCGTCGGGGACGCGCCCCTGACGGAGGTTGCCTGGCTCGGTCCCTACCCGGATGCGCGGTACGAGCAGCGGGAGTCGGTCGAGCTCGCGTTCGTCGCCGCGCTGCAGCACCTGCCCGGCAACCAGCGGGCCGCGCTCCTGCTGTTCGAGGTGCTCGGCTTCTCCGCCGCCGAGATCGCCATGTGGATGGACACGACCACTGCGTCCGTGAACAGCGCCCTGCAGCGCGCGCGGGCCACGGTCGCGGAGAAGGTGCCTGCGCGGGACCACCAGCCGCCGGCTGACGCCCGCGTCCGGGAGGTCGTGGCGGCGTACTCGTCGGCCCTCGAGCGCGGGGACGTGGACCTCCTGCTGTCCCTGGTGACCGACGACGTCACCTGGTCCATGCCGCCGCTGCCGCACTGGTACCTGGGGCGTTCCGCCGTCGGCGACTTCGCGACCACCATCGCGTTCGTGTGCGGCTCGTGGCGGCACGAGCCGACGAGCGCGGACGGCCAGCCGGCGGTCGCGTCCTACCTGCGAGGGCCGGGCGAGCACGTCCATCGGGCGTGGTCGATCGACGTGCTCACGTTCCGCGGGGACCAAGTGGCTGAGCTGACCGCGTTCATCGGCCCGGAGCACTTCGAGGCGTGGGGGTTGCCTGTCACCCTGCCGTGAGCCGTCCGGGTGACGGCCGCGTCGTTCGGGCGCCGCCCGGTCCGCGTCGCTCTACCGTCGACGCGGAGGTGGGGCGGTGCTGTTCGTGATCACCTGCTGGGTGCTGCTCCCCGTGGGGGTCGTGCTGGGCGTGCGAGCGCTGCGGCGGTGTGCCCAGGCCGAGCGCCGGCTGTGGGGTCGGCGGCCGATGTCGCTCGGGGAGGAGCTGCGCTGGCTGCTCGTCCTCCTGATCCCGTGGGGTCTGTTCCTGGCGCTCGGCGCCTACGCCATCGACAAGAACTGCGTCGAGGACAGCTTCTCGATGGAGCTGGCCCCGGGCACGACCGTCGCCGAGCACTGCAGCGGGGTGCTCCGAGAGCAGTTCCCGGGCACCCTGATCGCCGTGACCACGTTCTTCGCGTCGGTCGCCCTGCTCTGGACCGCGGTCGTGCTGGTGGTCCGGGCGCGCGAGCGTCGGCGTTCGTCGATCAGCTGACGCCGGGCCGCCGGCGCTCCCGCCGTGGTCGTCCGTCCGCCGGCTTCTCCAGCACGAGCCACACCACGACGGCCACGAGCAGCCACACGAGCACGCCGACCGACAGGTCCGGCCACAGGAAGACCAGCGCCACAGGAACCAGGATGCTCGGCACTCCACGGGCGAGGATCCAGCGGCGGTTCTTGCCCACCAGCAGGGCGGTGACCACACCGATCGCGCAGTAGGCCGCGACCGCGCCGCACAGCAGCGTCCGGTACTCGTCGGGCAGAGGCTCGTGGGCGTGCTCGACGGCGACCCCGAGGGCGGCGGCCAGTGCCGCGAGCGCCCCGGTCAGCAGCGCGTGCAGGAGCATGACGATCCGCGGCGCGACCGTGTGCGGCCTGAGCTGGGGGATGCCCGCGGTCCCGTGCAGCAGCCCCGCGGTCCACACCGCAGCCAGCAGGGCGAACGCACCGAGCGCGACCAGAGCCGGGTCCTGGTTCCAGGTCTCGGAGTCGGCGGCGGCGTCGATGATCTGGATGAGGCCCTCGCCCAGCACGATGATGACGAACAGGCCGAGGCGCTCCGCGAGGTGCTCCTCGTCGGTGTGGGTGCCCTGGAGCACGAAGGGCCGGCCACCCCCGGGACCGCCCCGCCGTCCGCCCTGCCCGCGCTCCAGGCGCTCCTCGGCGTTCTGCATCGTGCGCGTGGCCGAGGCAAGAAGCAGCACGACGAGGTCGATGGCGATCCCGACCACCCACAGCCAGTACTTCAGCGGCGCGTCCACCCACAGGGAGACGAGCCACGGCACCGCCCCGAGCCCGTACTGCGCCAGCGGCCAGTCGAGCAGCACCTTCCCCCGCGCGATGACCGCACCGGAGAACCAGCGCAGCGCGACGTACGCGATGACGAACGCGTTGGACCGTGACCCGTGGATGCCCGGCACCGACGCCGCCATCACGGCGAGGCCGAGCATCGCGGTGATCAGGACGCCGGTGCGCGCGTCGTCGCCCGCGATGTTCCCGTACACCGCGAAGCCGGCCCAGGAGATCCAGAACGCCAGGTAGAGGACGGCGTACAGGCCGAGGGTGGTGGGCTCGGTGTCCTCGTGCAGCAGGTGGGCCAGCTGGCCGACGCCGGCGACGACCACCAGGTCGAAGAACAGCTCCTTCCAGGTGGCGTGCCGCTCGATGGTCGCGACGGGCTCGGATGCCATGCGGTCAGTAGACCGCACCCGAGGCGGCGCCCGCCCGCCCCCCGGCAGGGGACGGGCGGGCGCCCGGTCGATCAGTGCGTGCCGCAGGTGGCCGTCAGGCCGGTGCCGCTGCCGTTGGCGATGAAGCCGGCGGTGGCGGTCCCGCCGGCGGGAACTGCGCTGTTCCACGCAGCGCTGGTGATGGTGTTGGCACCCGCCAGGGAGCCGTTCCACGCCTGGGTCAGGCTCGCGCCCGCGACCGACGTGTGCCAGCCGGTCAGCGCGGTCGAGCCGGCCGTGATCGTGACCTCACCGACGAAGGCGCCGGGCCAGGAGTTGACCACCTTGACCGTCGCCGTGCACGCGCCGGTCCCGCCGGTGGGAGTCGGCGTGGGGGTGGGCGTGACCGTCGGCGTCGGCGTCGGGGTGGGCGTCACCGTGGGGGTGGGCGTCGGGGTCGGGGTGACCGTGGGGGTCGGCGTGGGCGTCGGGGTCGTCGTGCCCCCGCCGATGTTGATGTCGCTGCACAGGTAGTACGGCTGGTCCAGGTGGCTGGCCTGCCAGATGGTGTACAGGACCGCGCGGCCGCTGCGGCCGGACAGGTTCACGTCGGTCTGGTACAGCCCCGTGGTGCCGTAGCGACCGGTCTCCTTGACCAGGTCGAGGTCGTCCCAGCCGAGCGCCTCGGTGGTCGGGTCGAAGCCCGCCTTCGAGACGTAGATGCGCAGGTAGTCGGCACCGTGCTTGGCACCGTCGGTCAGGGTCAGGGTGAACGACGTCGGGACGCCCTTGGCCACCCAGGGGCCGACCGCGTCGAGTGCGTCGTAGCGGGGCGACTGCGTGCGGCCGCCCGAGCACAGCTGGCCGTTCGGGATGACCGCCTGGTGGTTGCCGCCCACGTTCTCGCGGTACAGCCCGTTCCAGTTCCACATGGCGTTCGGGTCGGCCTTCCAGGCCTGCCAGCACAT
This sequence comes from Cellulomonas sp. Root137, assembly GCF_001426725.1. Taxonomy (NCBI): domain Bacteria; kingdom Bacillati; phylum Actinomycetota; class Actinomycetes; order Micrococcales; family Cellulomonadaceae; genus Cellulomonas; species Cellulomonas sp. Root137. Next base: position 689,600 of record NZ_LMFG01000001.1, read on the forward strand.
GGGGTCCTTCTGCTCCATGGTGGGGTCCAGGTGGTTGCTGCCCCAGCGCTCCCAACAGCCGTAGTTGCGGGTGGGCGGGTCGGTGACCGACCCGTGGGCGGACGCAGGCTGCGAGGTGATGACCGCTGCACCCAGCGCCAGGACCACCGCGAGGAGCGCGGTGGCCAGAGTGCGAGGTCGTGCTCGGACAGACATGGGTACCCCTTCTCGAAGACGTCGTCGTTGACCCCCCGGAAGCGCCCTCGCCAGCAACCGTGTCGCTGACGGGGCGACGGGGGCGTCCGTCCACCCTCACGACACCGGGCCGGGGTGACCAGGCGCCGAAGCGATTCACACGCGCGTCAGCAGCCAGTCCAGCGCGTCGGGGGCCGCACCCAGCACCGACACGTGCCCGTCACCGGGGCGCAGCCACAGCTCCGCGGACGGGATCCGGTGGGCCAGCCATCGGCTGTGCGCCGCCGGCACCACGCGGTCGGCGTCACCGTGCAGGAGGAGCACGGGGGCGGTGATGTCCGCGGGGTCGAAGCCCCAGGGCGCGACGTAGGCCAGGTCGTCGTCGACCATCCCGCCGATGCCGCCCTTCTGCGCCTCGCCGGCGATCCGCGCGAGCCAGCCCCAGACGCCGTCGAGGGCCGCGTGGTCGGAGGGCGTGAACATCTCCGGGTCGTACTCGCCGGTGGTCAGCTCGTGCTCGAGGGCGTCGCGGCCGTCGACGGCAGCGCGGAGCTCGGCGGTACCGGTGGGGTTGATGCCGGCGAACCAGTCGAGGCCGTCCGCCGGGTAGGGCGCGAGGCCCGATCCGCTCACCGCCGCGACCACCCGGTCACCCAGGAGGGCCGCGCAGGCGAGCGCGTGCGGACCGCCGCCCGAGTGGCCGAGGACCGCGAACCGGTCGATGCCGAGGGCGTCCGCGATCGCCTCCACGTCGGTGGCCGCCGAGGCGATGTCCCGGCCGGGGTGCGGGGTGGAGCCGCCGTAGCCTGGCCGGTCGTAGGAGACCCAGCGGACGGCCGTGCTCAGCGGCAGCAGCGGCTCCGGGGGCGTGCCCACGTTCGGGGTGCCGTGGTGCCAGACGACGGTGAGTCGTGGCTCGTCGACGGCGACGTCGTAGGCGCGCAGCGTGCGGCCGTCGGGCAGCTCGACCAGGGTGGGGGCGGTCACCGGTCGAGCCTAGGGACGTGCGGTTGTGCTCGCCGCCCGGCGCCCGACACCATCGGCACGTGATCCACATGGACGTCGCCGAGCGTCGGGCACGGCTCGCTCGTCGGCACGCGGTGGCGCCGCCGTTCCGGGTGGACTCCGTCGAGGCTGCCGCCGAGGCCATGGTCTGCCTGCACGGCACCGACCCGGCGGGGCTGTACCTGTCCGCGTGGGCGCGGACGGACGGCTTCACGGTGCCGGACCTCGACCGAGCGCTCTACGACGACCGCACGCTGGTCAAGCACCTGGCGATGCGGCGCACCCTGTTCGCGGTCACGCGCGACCTGCTCCCGGTCGTGCAGGCGGCGTCGAGCGACCGCGTGGCGGGCGTCGAGCGGCGCCGGCTCGAGAAGGAGGTCCGCGAGGCGGGGCTGGTCGAGGACGCGGAGCGGTGGTTCGACGAGGTCACGGCCGCCGCCGTCGCCGGCCTCGCCGACGGGCCGCTGACCGCGGCGCAGCTCCGCGACCGCGAGCCGGTGCTCGAGGGCTCCATCGCGTACGGGCACGGGAAGTCGTGGGCCGGCTCGTTCGCGGTGGTGTCGCGCGTGATGACCTGCCTGCAGGCCGCCGGGACGATCGTGCGCGCGGGCAACCTCGGCTCCTGGACCAGCTCGCGGCCCACCTGGGCGCTCGCGAGCGACTGGCTGGGCGCGGAGATTCCCGCGCTCCCGGAGGACGTGGCCCGGGCGCAGCTGGTCGAACGGTGGCTGCGCCGGTTCGGGCCGGGGACCACGCTCGACGTGAAGTGGTGGCTGGGCTCGACGCTCACCGCGGTGCGGCAGGCGCTCCGGGATGTCGGCGCGGTCGAGGTCGCGCTCCACGACGGGACCGGCTGGGTCATGCCCGACGACGTCGACCCCGTAGGCCCGGTCGCGCCCTGGGTCGCCCTGCTGCCCGCCCTCGACCCGACGACGATGGGGTGGTCCGAGCGCGACTGGTACCTCGGGCCGTACCGGGCGCAGGTGTTCGACTCGGTGGGCAACGGGGGCGCGACCGTCTGGGTGGACGGGCGGATCGTCGGCGGCTGGTCGACGAAGGACGGCGCCGTCGACCTGGTCCTGCTCGAGGACGTCGGTGCCGACGCGCGGGCCGCCCTGGACGCCGAGGCCGACCGGCTCACCGCGTGGCTGCACGGCACGCCGGTCATGCCCCGGTTCCCCGCCCCGCTGGTCACCCCACCCCGGCGACCGCCTGCTGGATGAGGTCCGCGACCTCGTCGGGGTGGCTGATCATCGCGACGTGCGAGCTGTCGATCTCGACGGTCGTCGACCCCGCCCGGGCCGCCATCGCCCGCTCGGCCGCCGGCGGGATGACCCGGTCCGACGACGCGACCAGGTACCAGGACGGGAGCGTCTTCCACGCGGGCGGCCCGGACGGCTCTCCGAGCGTCGCGAGCGCGGCGGGCCGCTGGGAGACGGCCATGACGGCACCCACCTCCGGGGGCAGGTCCTGGCAGAACGTCTGCGGGAAGATGTCGACGTTCAGGTAGGCGTCGCCGTTGCCCTCGCCCGCGTCCGGGAACGGGCGCACCGTGATCACCTGCGTGAGGTCCGGCGGCGGGCCGTCGGCGCCGAGGGCGGTCGCGGCGCCGACCGGCTCGCCCTCGTCGAGCGCGAACGCCGCGATGTAGACCAGGCCTTTCACGTTGTCCGCTCCCACGGCCGCGTTGGTGATGACCGCGCCGCCGTAGGAGTGGCCGACGAGGACGACCGGGCCGTCGATGGTCGACACGAACGCCCGGACGTAGGCGGAGTCGGCGGACACGCTGCGCAGGGGGTTGGAGGGCGCGTACGTGGTGATCCCGGCGGCGCTCAGGCGGCTGATGACACCTCCCCAGCCGGAGGCGTCGGCGAATGCTCCGTGGATCAGGACGACGGTGGGGCTCATGGTCGGTTCCTCTCGGGCGACTGCGGGTGAGGCTCAGTCTCCGGACGGGCGTGCCTCGGTCGGTGGCCCCTGCGTGCACGAATCTGGTCCGGCTGTGCACGATCCGTCGTGAGACGGCAGGTGCCAGAGGCGGGTCGGCGACCGTACGGTTGCTCACAACCGAGACGCCCGACTTGTGAGGTTCCGGTATGAGCCTGGTCCTGCGCTCCGACGACCTGCCGCCCGACGACCGCATCGAGATCATCCACGACGCCATCTGGGCCGGGGTGCTGCCGGTCGAGATCGACTACGACCGGCCGGGACCGCAGATCGAGGTGCGCTGCAAGGTCGCGCAGGCGGGGCCGGTGAACTTCTCGTCCGCCCGGTCGACACCGACGATGCTGCGGCGGACCCCCGCCCTGGCGCGGCAGGACCACGACCCGACGGTCTTCCTCGCGGTGCAGGTCTCGGGCACGACGATGGTCGCGCAGGGCGAGCACCAGGCCGTGCTGCGCGCGGGCGACATGGTGGTCTACGAGAGCACCCGCCCGTACACGGTGCTCAACACCGACCGCACGGAGCTGCACTACTTCCAGGTGCCCCGCAGCGCGCTCGCACTCGCGGAGGGGACGCTCGCCGCCGTGACCGGGCTGCGGATCGGTCCGGACAACAACGCGCTCGCCGCCGTCGTGGCCCCGTACTTCGACTCGCTCGGGAGCACCGACGTCCTCGACGACCCGACGGCGGCCGCCCTCGTCGCCGGGCCGAGCATCGACCTGCTCCGCGCGCTCATCGCCACCCACGTCGCCGACCGCGAGCTCGCCGCCGCACCGCTGCACGGGTCGCTCGTCCTGCGCGTCCAGGAGTACGTCCGCGCGCACCTGGCCGACCGGGGACTGTCCGCGGCGACGATCGCCGCGGCGCACCACGTCTCCGTCCGCCACCTCTATGCCGAGCTGGCGCGTGCCGGGATCCGGCTGGGGGACTGGATCCGTGCGGCCCGCCTCGAGGCGTGCCGACGGGACCTCCGGGACCCCGCCTCCGCGCACCTCACCGCCGCGACCGTCGGGGCTCGCTGGGGGTTCACCGACGCCTCGCACTTCGGCCGGGTGTTCCGGGACGCGTTCGGGGCGACCCCGCGGGAGTGGCGGCTCGCGGCGTCCGGGGGGGCGGTCTGACCTGGGCGAATCCTCCGTTCGTGGGGCCCCGTGGGAGGATCGTCCGTTGTCCCACGACGAGAGGACGAGGATGAGTGGTCTGTCGGGCACCCCGCGAGCGGTCTTCGTCGACCCCTCCGGACGCCGGGGCCGCACGGTGCGGAGGGTCATGTGGACCCTCGGTCTTCTCGTCGGGCTCTACTGCGCGCTCGTCGTCGTGGCTCTCGTGCTCCCGGTCGGCATGAGCAGGCTCGCCGTCCCCGGCCTGGGTCCGCTGCTCCCCGGGCCCGTGGCTCCCGCGCTCGCGGACCCCGGCTCGGACAGCGCACCCCTCGCGCCCCTGACCACCCCGTCGGCCACTCCCTCGACCACGCCGACCACCACGCCCGCGCCGCGAGTGTCACCGACGCAGGCGGCCGCGCCGGCAGTGACCACCGCTCCGACGCCCGCGGCCGTCCCGGTCCCCGTCGCGACGCCCACCCCGTCGACCGCGCCGGGCCGCTCCGCGGAGGCGCCCGGGCAGTCCGCCGACGCGCCGGGCAACGACCCGACCGCCAAGCCCGTGCCGGCGTCCACGCACGCGGCCGTCCCGACCCCGCGCCCGACCAAGGGCTGAGCACCGTGCTGGACGAGATGGTCGGCATGGCTGCTGCGCCCGCACGGCGGCGCGGCGCACACGTGGAGTACGTCGCCCGGCGCCCCGCCCTGGCGCACTGGGTCCTGCTCGTCGCCGTGCTCTCCGCACTGCTCCTGGCGCTCGGGCTGCAGACGCTCTCGTCCGGCGTCGGTGGCGCCGGGACCGCCGAACCGCGGGAGCGCGTCGCCGTCGCCGCGCCGACCGGGGGTCCCGTCCTGGTGCAGGACGGTGGCCGGCTGGTGGGTGTGCCGATGCAGGACCGGACGGTCGCGCTCACGTTCGACGACGGTCCCGACGCGCGGTGGACGCCGCAGGTGCTCGAGGTGCTGGCCAGGGAGGACGTCCCGGCGACCTTCTTCGTCGTGGGCGCCCGGGCCGTCGAGGACCCCGCGCTCGTGCGTGAGGTGCTGGCCGACGGGCACGAGGTCGGGGAGCACACGTGGTCGCACGCCGACCTGTCGGCCGTCCCGGCCTGGCGGCGGAACCTCGAGCTCTCGCTCGGCCAGCTCGGCCTGGCCGGCAGCGCCGGTCTGAGCACGTCGCTGCTGCGTCCGCCGTACTCGTCGTCGCCCGGCACGCTCGATGCCGCCGAGCTCGCGGCCGCGACGAGTGCCACCGACGCCGGCTACCTGGTGGTGCTCGCCGACCGGGACACCAAGGACTGGAGCAGCCCCGGGGTCGAGCAGATCGTCGCGAACGGCGGACCGACCGGCACCGAGGGGCACATCGTCCTCCTGCACGACGGCGGGGGTGACCGGTCGGAGACGATCGCCGCCCTGCCCGCGCTGATCGAGAGCTACCGGGCCGCCGGCTACCGGTTCACCACGGTGTCCGAGGGGATCGGTCTGACGGGTGGCGCGTCCCGGCCGGCCGAGGCCGTCCCCGCGTTCCAGGGGCAGGTCCTGGGGTTCGCCGTCCGGGCGTCGTCGTGGCTGGTCACCGCCGTGAGCTGGGCGGTGCTCGGGTTCGGCCTGCTGTCGCTCCTGCGGACCGTGCTCGTCGTCGCGCTCGCCCCGCACCACGTCCGGGTGTCGGCGCGGCGGGTGTCCGGCGAGCCGTGGCTGCCGCCCGTGAGCGTGCTCGTGCCCGCGTACAACGAGGCGGTCGGCATCGAGCGCGCGGTCCGGTCCCTCGTCGCGAGCGACTACCCGGACCTCGAGGTCGTGGTCATCGACGACGGGTCGACCGACGGCACCGCCGACGTGGTCGAGCGCCTCGGGCTGCCGGGGGTGCGGCTCGTGCGCCAGGCCAACGGGGGCAAGGCCGCCGCGCTGCGCACCGGCACGCGGGCGGCGTCGCACGACGTGCTGGTGATGCTCGACGGCGACACCGTGTTCGAGCCGGACACCATCCGGATGCTCGTCCAGCCCCTGCGGGACCCGGGCGTCGGCGCCGTCAGCGGCAACACGAAGGTGGGCAACCGCCGCGGTCTGCTCGGGCGCTGGCAGCACCTGGAGTACGTCAGCGGGTTCAACCTGGACCGTCGCCTGCAGGACCTGTGGGGGTGCATCACCACCGTGCCCGGCGCGGCCGGGGCGTTCCGGCGGCAGGCCGTCGAGGCGGCGGGTGGCCTGAGCTCCGAGACGCTCGCCGAGGACACCGACATCACGATGGGGGTGCTGCGGGCGGGCTACCGGGTGGTGCACGAGGAGCGGGCCCGGGCGTGGACCGAGGCGCCGAGCAGTGTCAACGACCTCTGGCGCCAGCGGTACCGGTGGAGCTACGGCACGATGCAGTGCCTCTGGAAGCACCGCCACGCGGTCCTCGACCGGGGAGGCAGCGGGCGCCGGCTCGGGCTGATCGGCATCCCGTACATGCTCCTGTTCCAGGTGCTGCTGCCGCTGCTGGCTCCGGCCATCGACCTGTTCGCGCTCTACGGCCTGTTCACGGGCAACGCGCAGTCGGTGCTCACGATCTGGCTCGCCTTCGCGGTGCTCCAGACGGCGGTGACCGCGTACGCCCTGCACCTGGACGGCGAGAGCCTCCGGCCGCTGTGGAGCCTGCCGCTCCAGCAGGTGTTCTACCGGCAGCTCATCTACCTGGTCGTCATCCAGTCCATCGCCAGCGCGGTCGCCGGTGCGCGGCTGCCCTGGCACAAGCTGCACCGGTCCGGTGACGTCGTCGTCCCTGCCTGACGGCTCGATGCCTTGTATCTTGCGAGCACCTGCTCGGTGAGACCCTCGAAGGAGCACGCGCCCATGGCATCGCCCCAGGGCCTCGCGCCCTCGACCCGCACACTGCTGTTCCTCTCGGCCGCCGTCGTGGTGCTCGCCGGGATGCACGCCGCGCGCGAGGTGCTCGCCCCACTGTTCCTCGCGGCGGTGCTCGTGATCATCGTGCACCCGCTCCGGCACCCCCTGGAGCGCCGGGGATGGCCGCGCGCGGCCGCGACCACCGTCGTCATCCTCGTCGTCTACCTGATCCTGCTCGCCCTGATCGCGATGCTGACGTTCGCCGGCATCCAGTTCGGCGGGCTGGTCCAGGACTACCTGAACGAGCTGCAGTCGTCGATCGCCGACATCACCGCGTGGCTCGCGTCGATCGGGGTGGACCAGAGCTCGATCGACTCGATCCGGGACGCCCTGCAGCCGTCGCAGCTGGTGGGCGTCGCCGCGTCGCTGGGCGGCGCGGTCATGGGCATCCTCACGACCCTCTTCGTCGTGGTCACCTACGTCATCTTCATCTCGGTCGACGCCGCGCGGTACGACGGCGCCGACGACCACTTCGGAGCGACGCAGGGCAACGTGCTCGGCCGCGCCACGACCTTCAACATCGGGGTCCGCCGCTACTTCGTGGTCAGTGCCTCGTTCGGTGCGGTCGTCGCGATCATCGACGGGCTCGCCCTCTGGGCGCTCGGTGTCCCCGCCCCCGCGGTGTGGGCGATCCTCGCGTTCGTCACCAACTTCATCCCGAACGTCGGTTTCGTCATCGGCGTCGTCCCGCCCACGCTGCTCGCCCTCGTCGTCGGTGGGTGGCCGCTCGCGCTCGCCGTGGTCGCCGTCTACAGCGTGGTCAACGTGGTGCTGCAGGTGCTGGTGCAGCCGAAGTTCGTCTCCGACGCCGTGAACATCACGCTCACGCTCAGCTTCGTGTCGGTCATCTTCTGGACCTTCGTGATCGGGCCGCTCGGTGCGATCCTCGCGGTGCCGCTGACCCTGCTGACGCGCGCGGTGCTGCTGCAGGGCGGGCCGGCGACGGCGTGGTACTCGTGGCTGTCCGGGGAGGACCTGCCGAAGGCGAAGGAGCTGCCGCCGGCTCCCGCGCCGGACGCCGAGGCCGACGTGGACGAGCCGGCTGCGAGCTGACTACTCCACGCTCTCGATCCGCGCCGGGAACGCGCGTCGCGCCACCGCGATCACCACCAGGCTGACCGCTACCAGGCCGGCACCGGCATAGGGCAGGGCGCCCAGGCCCGGGCCGACGAGCACCAGCGCCCCGAGCGCCGCACCGCCGCCGATGCCGATGTTCGCGGTCGCGTTCACGAGGGCGCCGATGACATCAGGGGAGCCCCCACGCGTGCGGATCGCGGCGGCCTGGAACACGGACGCCATCGCGCCGAACGCGCCGGACCACACGGCGGCCGCGACGAGCACGCCGACGCGTGACGGGAACACGAGCCCGAGCGTCAGCAGGGCGAGCGCCATGACGGCGTGCACCACCAGGGTCCCGCGCCGTGGGTTCCGGTCGAGGGACAGCGCGGCGTAGGCGGTGCCGACCAGCCCCACGGCGCCGAGCCCGAGCAGCACCGGACCGACGGCGGTCTCGCTCAGCCCGGTCGCCAGCAGGATCACCGACACGTACGTGTAGACGGTGTACTGCGCGAGGTAGGTGAGCGTGTTCGCCGCGGACACCGCCCCGAGCCGGGTCCGCCGGTCGGTGCGGGTGTGGGCGGGGTGCGGGGCGTCGTCGTCGGCGGAGACGGCCGGGAGGAGCAGGGCCACCAGCAGGGTCGCCAGCGCGCACACCCCGGCGAGGACGAGGAACCCGTTGCGCCAGCCGACGGCGGTGCCCAGCGCGGTGGACAGCGGGACGCCGAGCACGAGCCCGGCGGACGCCCCCGCGGTGACCAGGGCGAGCGCACGACCGGTGACGTGCGGCAGGACGAGCCGCGACGCATACCCGATGCTCAGCGAGAAGAACAGCGCGTGCGCGATCCCGCCGACCGCGCGCCCGGCGGCGACCAGCCCGAACGAGGGTGCGATCCCGACGAGCGCGTTGCTGACCGTGTAGGCGACGAGCGTGCACAGGAGCAGCCCCTTGCGCGGCAGGCGGCGGGTGCCCAGGGTCAGCGGGATCGCCAGCGCGGCGACCATGAACGCGTACACGGTGACCAGCAGCCCGGCGATCGACTCGGTCACGTCCAGGTCGGAGCTGATCTGGGGGAGCAGCCCGACGGGTACGAGCTCCGTGGTGATCGCCACGAAGGTCGCCAGCGTGAGGGCGCCGAGGCCGCCGGCCGCCTCGCCGACCGACCCAGGGCGCCACGTGCTCTGCTCGGTCCCGGTCACCGGCGCATGCTCGCACGCACCCCCGACAGGCTCACAGCGCCCGCTGCCACTCCGCGTCGACGCTCGCCTGCCGGAACCCGAGCGCCACGTTGATCGCGAGCATGTGCGAGTTCTCCTGCGCGTTCCAGGTGTGGATGCGCTCGGCGGCGGGCCGGACGCCGGGGAGCGCGTCGAGGACGGCGATCTTCGCGACCATCCCGAGGCCGTTCCCACGGTGCTCGCGCAGCACCAGGGTGTCGCCCTGGAACACCACGGCCGGCTTGTCCAGCGGGTACTCGACCATCGAGAACGCCGCGAGCGTCCGGGTGGGCACGTGCTCGACGACCGCCACGAGGAACCCCTGCCCGCGCGAGCGCATGTCGGCGGCGTTCGCGACGACACGGTCGGCGTCCCACGGGTCCTCGACCAGGTCGAGGCCGGCCGACGGGGCGTCGGTGCTCATCCGGGTCTTCAGCACGGCCAGCTCGTCGAGCCACTCGGCGGCATACTCGTCCCGCATGGTGTGGACGCGATAGTCGGGTGCGGGATCGCGCCGCAGCGGGCCCAGCACCGACTCGGCGACCGGGAGGTCGAGCACCGAGTGCCGGACCACCTGCTCGAGCGTGAACCCGCGGGCGAGGGCGAACCGGGTGGCGTCGTCGTGGAGCGGGATGCGTCCGCTGCCGGTCGGAGACTCGAGGGCGTCCGGCCCCGGTGGGGGCTCGGGTGCGTAGCTGGAGTCGGAGATGACGACGCGGCGACCGGCGTCGCGGGCGATCTCGATCCCTGCGTCCCAGAGCGCCGAGCCGATGCCGCGTCGTCGCCAGTCCGGGTGCACGGCGACGTAGACGACGGCGACGTGCGCGTTGCCGACCAGGGGGAGGCCGATCATCGCCCGTCCGACGACGGCCCGCGGCTCGCGCGAGCCGCGGGGGACCGCGACGAGCCGGTGGACCTTGCGGTGCGGCTCGCTGAGCGTGGCGCGGGTGGTCGGCACGTCGAGGGAGAAGTCCGTCGAGCCGTGGATGGCCAGGTCGACGGCATCACCGACGTACACCGTCCCCTCGACCGTCCAGGCGTCGGGGTGGGCGGGGTCCGCGGGGACGTGCACGAGGTCGACCATCGGGCCAGCCTCGTGCCCGTCACCGCGGCGCGGCAACGTCAATGCCGCAGGGCGCGCAGGGCGAGCACCGAGATGGGCACGAGCGCCAGGTGGCAGCAGGCCAGCGTGACGGTGCTCGCTGTGTCGAAGTCCGCCGGGACGGTCATCACGAGGATCGTCGCGACCGCGAGCACGGGGGCGACGACGAGCGCGGTGGGGATCGCCCAGGACCATCGCCGGAGCAGTGCGGCCACGGTGAGGCCCACGAGCAGCGGCACCGCGGTGAACCCCGCGACGGTCAGGGCGTCGACGGTCGACGGCGACCCGCCGGCCGCCGTGAACTCGTAGTCCGCCCCCGCCGCCCGCCCGATCCCGTAGATCGCCAGGTTCACGACGACGGCGACGAGGACCGCGCCGACCACGACGACCGCGGCGGGCCGCGTGCGCACCCGCGTGGCGGTGGCGGTCACTGCCGGACCAGGAACGCCTCGATGCGGTCGAGCGCCCCCACCCAGACCTGCTGCGAGAAGAAGTCGCGCACCTCGACGGCCGGGAATCCGCTCTGCACGATGGTCATGAGGGTGCCGCCGTCGACCGCCTCGAACGTGATGTCGACGTGCGTGGTCATGGACGAGCCGTCCGGGCCGCCCCCGGACGACTCGGTGACCAGCCGGTGCGGGCGGTCGATGACCAGGAACGTCTGGGTCTCGTGGAAGAGGGTGTCGCGGTCCGGTCCCCAGACGGCGGTCTGCTGGCCGCCGACGCGGAGGTCGACGGTGATCTCCACGATCCCGGGCGTCTCGTCGAGGATCGAGAACCAGATCTTCTGCTTCTCCGCGTCGGTGTAGGCGTCGAACACCTGCTCCGGGGTGGCGGGGAGGACGCGCGTCATACGCAGCTCGAGCGTGTCGGTGGTCGTCATCAGTCCGTGCCCTTCTGGAGAGTGAAGTAGGCCTCGAGACCGTCGAGCCGACGCTCCCAGAGCCGCTGGTAGAACGAGATCCATGCCATGGCGTCGTCCAGTCGCTCCTCGCCGAGCCGGCACTGCCGGGACCGGCCGACCTTCTCGGTGCGGACGAGGCCCGCGTCCTCCAGGACCCGCACGTGCTTAGTCATCCCCGTGAGGGTCATGCCGTGCGGCTCGGCGAGCTCCCCGATGCTGGCGGGGCCGTCTCCGAGTCGCGTGAGGATGTCGCGCCGGGTCGAGTCGGCGAGCGCCGAGTAGATCCGGTCGAGGGTGTCATGCTGAACCATGTGGTTCACCATACGACACTGAACCGATCGGTGCAATGACGGGCCGTAGGATCGTGGGGTGCGAGCGATCAGAGGGAAGGTCGGCGTCGTCGCGGCCCTGGTGCTCGCGGTGGCGCTGGCGCTGTCCGTCCTGGCCGGGCTCGGGACGCGACCGACCGGGATCCCCGACGACGGACCGTGGGCGGTCCAGCTCACCGAGCCGGAGGGCGACTGGGCCTCGTGCCTCGACGATCCCGCGCTGACCAGCCCGACGACCTGGCAGTCGACCGTGACGGCCGTGTTCGCGACGGGAGCCACCGAGGCGGACGTGCAGCGCGTGCTCGACTGCCTCTCCGACGCGATGACCGGCGGGAGCGTCCAGGTCGGGACCGTCGAGCCGGTGGACGCCTAGCCCGTCACCGGTCGGTCAGGGCCAGCTTCGCGCCGAGGGCGACGAACGCACCCGCGAAGGTCCGCCGCATCCACAGGACCACGCGGGGCCGCGACACCACCTGCGACCGGACGGCGGCCGCGCACGCGCCGTAGATGCCGAACACGACGAACGTCATCGCCATGAACACCCCGCTCAGCGCGACCATGTGCAGCAGCGCGCCGGGCTCGTCGGGACGCACGAACTGCGGCAGGAAGGCGAAGAAGAAGAGGGTCAGCTTGGGGTTGAGCACGTTGAGCAGCACCGCGGACCAGATGACGCGGCCCGCGGACAGCGGCTCGGTCTGCCCGCTGACGATGATCTCCGACCGGTCCCGCCACATGCGGACCGCCATGTAGAGCAGGTACGCGACGCCCAGGAGCTTGAGCGTCTGGAACGCGACCGCGCTGGTGTTGAGCACCGCGGCGAGCCCGGTCATCGCGGCGACGACGTGCGGCACGATGCCGAGCGTGCAGCCGAAGGCCGCGACCAAGCTGGCGCGGGTGCCGCGCGAGAGGCCGGCGCTCACCGTGTAGATGACGCCCGTGCCCGGGGTCGCGACGATGACCAGGGTGGTCAGCAGGAAGGCCACGGTCATGGCCAGCAGTCTGCCCCGCGTGCTACCGGGTGGCCAGGACTTCGTCGAGCACGGTCCGCAGGCGGACCGCGAAGTCGTCGGGCGTGCCCGCCGGGAGGTCGTCCACGTCGAACCACGCCACGTGCTCGCTCTCGTCGCTGACCACGGGCACCGCGCCGGCGGGCGCGTAGGCGACGAACCCGAGGTCCCAGTGCACGCGGCACCGACCGAAGGCGGCGGACAGTTCGTGGCGGTGCACGTCGGCGGGCAGAGGACCGCCGGGGAGCAGGTCGACGATGCCGCCCTCCTCACGGGCCTCCCGGTAGGCGGCGTCGGCCAGCGAGGTGTCACCGGTCTCCAGATGGCCACCCAGCTGCACCCAGAACTGCCCCTTGCGGTGGAAGCAGAGCAGCACGCTCGACAGGTCCGGTGTGAGGACGAAGCAGCTGGCCGTGAGGTGCTCGGGGCCTAGCGACCGGTCGGTCGCGGCCGGCCCTGACGCGGCGACGAACGCGCGGTACTCCGCCAGCAGACCGGCCTGGGCGGGGTCGTGGGGGGTCCAGGCGTCGAGCACGTCGGTGATCACCGCGGCAGCGTACGGTGCCCGTTCCGAGTGGCCGGTCGGCAGAGCCGGGCTCATACTCGCCGACGTGACGATCCCCCACGAGACGCCCGCCGAGCAACGCCTCGACCATGCCCCGCTGCGGTCGGCGGTCATCGTCAACCCCAACCGGGTCGAAGGTCTCGACGAGCTCCGCGCCGGCATCCGGGAGCAGCTGGCCGAGGCCGGCTGGCCCGAGCCGGCCTGGCTGGAGACGACCGCGGAGGACCCCGGCACCGGCCAGGCGAAGCAGGCGGTTGCCGACGGCGCCGACGTGGTGTTCGTCGCCGGCGGCGACGGGACGGTGCGCGCGTGCATCGACGGGCTGGCCGGCACCGAGGCGGCGCTCGCGATCCTGCCGGGCGGCACCGGCAACCTGCTGGCCACGAACCTCGGCATCCCCACCGACACGATCGAGGGCGTGCAGCTGGCCCTGGACCGCGGCCGCCGGCTGGTCGACCTCGGCGAGGTCGAGGGGCAGACGTTCGCCGTCATGGCCGGCATGGGTCTCGACGCGGCGATGGTCGACGACGCCCCCACCAAGCTCAAGGCCGTCATCGGCTCCGTGGCGTACGTCTACTCGGCGCTCAAGCACCTGAACGACGCCGAGATGAAGGTCGAGGTCCAGGTCGACGACTACCCCGTGCTGCGCCGCCGCGCGCGCACGGTGCTCGTCGGCAACGTCGGACGCCTGCAGGGCGGGGTCAACCTGCTGCCCGACGCCGAGCCCGACAACGGCCAGATGGACGTCGCGGTGCTGGCGCCGAAGAACCTGGGCCACTGGATCCAGACCGCGTTCGGCGTCCTGCGCCCGGGCCGCAACAAGGTGCCCAACATGGAGGTGCTGCGCGGGTCGCGGATCACCATCACCAGCGACCGCCCGCAGCCCCGCCAGCTGGACGGCGACGTCATCGACCCGTCGACCACGCTCGACGTGACGGTCCGCCCGGACACCCTGTGGGTGTGCGTCTACCAGCCGGACACGTCCGAGGACCTCACCGAGGGCGCACCGGCCCAGGACTGATCACAGCTCGTCGTGCGGCACCACCAGCACGGGGACCGGTGAGTGCCGGATGATCCGCGTCGCGTTGGTGCCCAGGAAGACGCGCCGCAGCGCGCCGGCGCTCGACGAGCCGAGGATGAGCAGCTCGTTCGGCAGCCAGTCGACGGACGTGAGCGCCTCCCACCAGCTGCTGCCGGACGCGACGACGAGCTCCACGTCGTCGTCGAGGTCGCTGCCGAGCCGGGCCTGCAGGGCGTGCTGCGCGTCGACCATCTGGGCGCGCCACTGCTCGTTGACCTCCGCCTCGATGTCGGTGCCGATCTCGGGGGGGTACATGGTGGGCGACCGCACGCCGAACGTGGCGATGCGCAGCCCGACGTCGATCTCGCGGGTCAGCCGTGCGGCCCACCGGACGGCGGCGGACGCGAGGTCGGTGCCGCTGAACGAGCAGGTGAGACGGTGCGCGACCACGTCGGCCGCCGGGCCTGGCGGGCACCGGTAGGAGTGCGGCGCGATGGCGAGCGGGACCGGCGACGAGTGCAGCAGGTAGTCGGCGGTGGACCCGATCACCACCCGACCCGGGGTGCCGGTGGGCGACGAGCCCAGCACCAGGGCGGTCGCGTCCCGCTCCTCGGCGAGGACGGCCAGCGCCCGCGGCGTCGAGCGGTCGTGCAGCCGGACGAACTCGATGGTCAGGTCGTCGGCGCGCCCGCCGAGGGCGTCGAGCACGGCGGCCTCCGCCTCGTCGGCCCGGGCCTGGACCCACTCCTGCATCTCCCCGTCGACCCGCGCCATCGACGGCACCGTCCAGCCGGGCGGGACGACGGTCGCGATGACGAGCACGTCCGGGCCGGTCGCCTCCGGCAGCGTGCGGGCCAGCGTGACGCCGAGGTCGATGGCACCGTGGGAGTCGCCGAACGGGTTGGCGCCGACGACGATCGTCATCGCACGTCCTCGTCCTGCAGGATCCCGGCCTCCGCCGCGCGTTGCAGCACCGAGTGCTTGCGCCCCCAGAGGAAGTAGAACGCGAGCACCACGGAGAGCCAGAGCAGGAACCAGGCGTACGTGTACCAGTGCAGGCCGGACAGGATGTAGAGGCAGGCCAGCACGGCGAGCGCCGGGGTGACCGGGTAGCCGGGGACCTTGAACCCGCGGGGCAGGTCCGGACGGGTGCGACGGAGGATGACCACGCCGACCGAGACCACGATGAACGCGATGAGCGTCCCGATGGACACCAGGTCCCAGAGGTAGTCGAGCGGGACGAACGCGGCCAGCACCCCGACCACGCTCGCCACGATGACGGTGTTGTTCACCGGCGTGTGCGTGCGCGGGTTGACCCGGGCGAACGACTTCGGCAGCAGGCCGTCGCGACCGATGGCGAACAGGATGCGCGTCTGCCCGTACATCGTCACCAGGGTCACCGAGAAGATCGAGATGACCGCACCGGCGGACAGGATGGTGCCCGGCCAGGTGGCGCCGACCACGTCCTCGAGGATCTTGGCCAGGCCGGCCTCGCCCTGCTCGGTGTCGCTGAACGCCTCCCACGGCTGCGTGCCCAGGGCCGACACGGCGACCAGCACGTAGATCGTGGTGACGATCGCCAGCGCGCCGAGGATCGCGCGCGGCATGGTCTTCTGCGGGTCGCGCACCTCGTCGCCCGCCGTGGAGATGGCGTCGAGCCCGATGAACGTGAAGAAGATCGTGCCGGCGGCCGCCGTGATCCCGGTGACCCCCATGGGGGCGAAGTCCGCGAAGTTGTCGGCGTTGAACCCCGTGAAGGCGACCGCCACGAAGAGCACCAGCACCGCGAGCTTGATGATGACCATCGCGGCGTTGACCTTGGCGGACTCCGACGCACCCCGGATCAGCAGGACCGCGCACAGGGCGACGAGGACCAGCGCCGGCAGGTTGATCAGGCCCGGGTCGGCGTCCCACGGCGCGGAGGACAGCGCCGTCGGGATCTCCCAGCCGATCAGGTTGTTCAGGAGCTGGTTCAGGTAACCGCTCCACCCGACCGCGACGGCTGCGGTGGAGACGCCGTACTCGAGGAGCAGGCAGGCCGCGACCCCCATCGCGACCACCTCGCCGAGAGTCGCGTACGCGTAGGAGTAGGTCGACCCGGAGACGGGCACGGCCGACGCCATCTCCGCGTAGGACAGCGCGGACAGCCCGGCCGCCAGGCCGGCCAGGAGGAACGAGATCACCACGGCGGGACCCGCGTCGGGAACCGCCTCGTGCATGACGAAGAAGACGCCGGTGCCGACGGTGGCACCGACGCCGAACATCATCAGGGTGAACGTGCCGAGCGAGCGCTCCAGGCCCTCGCTGGACTTCGCGCTCGCGGTGGTGATCGGCTTCTTGCGCCAGATCTGCGACCTGAGGGACACCTGCGGAACCGTCATGGGCGGGCCTCTCTGAGGGGGCCCACCTGCCCGGGCCGTCGCCGTGTGTCCCGCAACCGTAGGAGCAGGAGGGACCGGCGGCAAGGCTGGTGGACGCGTACAGGTACCACACTGCCGACTCCCAGAACACGCGCTGAGACGCTGCGCGATTTCGGGCACACGGGCACGGGATTGTCGCTACTGTCCGCGCATGATCATCACAACACTCGCCACCGAGGTGGCCACCACGACCACCAGCGTGAGCCCCGTCCCCGGCGTCATCGGCGGGCTCGTCGGCTACCTGATCGGCGCGTTCGCGCTGTTCGGGATCTTCAAGAAGGCAGGCGAGCCCACCTGGCAGGCGTTCGTCCCGATCTGGAACACGATCGTCCTGCTCAAGGTCGCGGGCAAGCCGCTCTGGTGGATCGTCCTGTTCCTCATCCCGATCGTGAACATCGTGATCCTGGTCCTCGTCTACCACGCCCTGTCGCTCTCGTTCGGCCACGGGGCAGGCTTCACGGTCGGGCTGGTGTTCCTGCCGATCATCTTCCTGTACGTCCTCGGCTACGACTCCAACCCCTACCGGGGCGCGGACGCGGCTCAGCCGGTCGGCTACGCCACCGCCTGACACAGCTCTGCGAGAGGCGGCCGTACCCCCACGGGGTGCGGCCGCCTCGTGCGTGGGTGACCATCGCGCATGACGACTTTCGACGCCCTCGCCGACGAGGGGTTCATCTCCCTGACCACCTTCCGCAAGTCCGGGGTGGGAGTCCCGACGACCGTGTGGGTGGGGCGCGACGGCGACTCCTTGCTCGTCACCACGCCGCGGGGCAGCGGGAAGGTCAAGCGGCTCGGCCGCGACCCCCGCGTGGAGATGTCCCCGAGCAGCCGGTTCGGGAACGTCGACGACGACGCCCCGACGGTGACCGGCGTCGGCCAGATCCTCGACGACGACGCGGCGCGCGAGCGGTGCAACGACGTGATGGTCGAGAAGTACGGCCTCGAGTACCGCGTGATGATGGGGATCGAGAAGCTGGGCCGCAAGGGCGACGACAACCGGGTGATCCTGCGCATCACGCGCGACTGAGCGCGGGCGTAGCCTGCCCGCCGTGCCCCTGAGCCACGCGGAGATCACCGCGACCCTGCGTGCTGCCGGCTGCGTGTTCGCCGAGGACGAGGCGACGCTCCTGCTCGAGACGGGGTCCGACGACCTCGAAGGGCTGGTGGCCCGACGCGTCGCCGGGGAGCCGCTCGAGGTCATCGTCGGGTGGGCGGAGTTCTGCGGGCTGCGGATCGGGATCGACCCCGGGGTGTTCGTGCCGCGCCGCCGCACCGAGCTCCTGGTCCGGGAGGCCGCGCGGCTGGCCCCGCGGACCGCCGAGCCGATCGTGGTGCTGGACCTCTGCTGCGGCTCCGGGGCGCTCGGGGTGGCGCTCGCGCACCTGCTGGGTGGGGTGGAGCTGTACGCGGCCGACGTGGAGCCCGCGGCGGTCCGCTGCGCGCGCCGGAACGTGGGCGCGGTCGGGGGGCAGGTGTTCGAGGGGGACCTGGACCAGCCGCTGCCGGCGTCGTTGCGCGGTCGGGTGCAGCTGCTGGTCGCCAACGTGCCGTACGTGCCGACCGACGCGATCGGGCTGATGCCGCCCGAGGCGCGGCTGCACGAGCCGCGGGTCACGCTGGACGGCGGGTCCGACGGGCTCGAGGTGCTGCGCCGGGTGGCGTCGGTGGCGCCGCGGTGGCTGGTGCCGGGTGGTCACCTGCTGGTGGAGACCAGCGAGGGGCAGGTCCCGGCCGCGGTCGAGGCGTTCACGCGCGCGGGGCTGGTGCCGCGGGTGGTGGTCGACGAGGACGCCGGGGCCACGGTGGTCGTCGGGACCCTGCCGTAGGGCTGCCGGACTGGGGCATCTCGCGGGTGGGGGGCATGATCAGCCCGTGACCGATGCGTACGCCGGGCCCGAGGGGCAGGCCGACCCGACGTACCAGCGGTTCGCGCGCCTCGCCCAGGCCTTCGTCGGCGCACCCGTGTCGCTCGTGTCGTTCGTCGACGACGTCGGTCAGGTGTTCCCCGGTGCCCTCGGGCTGCCCGAGCCCTGGATGTCGCGGCGCGGGACCGAGCTGTCCCACTCGTTCTGCCAGTACGTGGTGAGCTCGGACGCGCCGCTCGTGGTCGCCGACGCGCGCGACGTCGACTTCCTGCGCGACAACCTCGCGATCCCGGACCTGAGCGCGATCGCCTATGCCGGCTTCCCGCTGCACGACCTGGACGGACGGGCGGTCGGTTCTCTGTGCGCGATCGACGACCAGCCGCGGGAGTGGACGCCGGAGGAGCTCGCGGTGCTCTCCGACCTCGCGCAGGCGTGCTCGTCGGAGGTCCAGCTGCGGGCGCTCGGCGATCGGGCGCGCCGGGCGCAGCGCTCGGCCACGCAGAGCGACCGGCACGCCCGCCTGATGCTCCTCATGTCGGAGGCGTTCGCGGACGCGGTGTCGGTGGACGACGTGCTGGACACGATCCAGCGCGTGGCGGTGACGGCGGCCGGCTCGCGGCGGACCGCCGTGGCCGTGGTGCACGAGCAGGTCCTCCGCTGGGTGCGGTACGAGCAGGTCGACGGCGTGCCCGCGGCTCTCTGGGGAGACGTGCCGCTGTCCGACACGCGGTGGCCGTCCGTGGCGGCGGTGACCGGCGACGGGCCGCAGATCTTCGAGGACGGCGCGGCGATGGCGGCCGCCTTCCCGTCGACCGCCGGACTGGGTGGTGACGGGGCGCTCGCGATCCTGCCGCTGACTGCGGCCACCGGGGTGCTCGGCGCCGTCCTGCTGCGCTGGCAGCTGCCGCGCGGGATGGACGGCGAGCTGCGGTCCGTCCTGAGCGCGCTGGCCGCGTACGCCGCCCTGGCGCTCGACCGTGCGCAGCTGCTGGAGGAGCGGCGCGAGGTCGCGCACGTGCTGCAGGCCGCGATGCTGACCGACCTGCCGACGGTCGACGGCCTCACGATCAGCGCGGCGTACGCCCCGGCCTCGACAGGCGAGGACGTCGGCGGGGACTGGTACGACGCCATCGCGCTGCCCGACGGGTCGACGGCGCTGATGATCGGCGACGTGACCGGGCACGACATGGGCGCCGCCGCGCTCATGGGGCAGCTCAGGTCGATGCTGCGCGGGCTGACCTGGACGTTCCAGGAGCCGCCCGGCGCCATCCTGCGGCGGCTGGACGACGCGAACCTGGGCGTGGGGCTGCGGGCGACGGGCTCGGCCGTGCTGGCGCACCTGGACCCGGTGGGCGCCGACGGCGGGCGCGAGCTGCGCTGGTCCAGCGCCGGGCACCCCCCTCCCGTGGTGCTCCGCAGCGACGGTGCGGCCGCCGAGCTGGAGGGCACGCCCGACCTGCTCCTGGGGTTCCGGTCGGGGGCTGTCCGCCGGGACCACACGGTGGTCCTGTACCCCGGCGACGTGCTCGTGCTCTACACGGACGGCCTGGTGGAGCGCCGGCGGGAGAACCTCCGCGCGGGCCTGGCCCGGCTGGTCGCCACGGTGCAGACCGTGGTCCCGGGAGACCCGTGGGCGCTGATCGAGGCCCTGGCTCCGTCGACCCTCCGGCGCGACGACGTCGCCGTCCTGACGGTCACCCTCGGATGAGCACCGCCGTCGCTCGTCTCGTGGCGCTGGCCGACCCGGAGCGTGCGGCGGGGATGGCGGCGTTCTTCAAGACCGGACCCGGGGGGTACGGCGAGGGCGACCAGTTCCTCGGGCTGACCGTCCCGCAGGTGACCGCGGTCGCCAGGGAGCACCTCGGCCTGCCGGTCGCCGCCGTGGAGGAGCTGCTCGAGGACGACCGCCACGAGGTGCGGCTGCTGGCGCTGAAGATCATGGCGATCGAGTGCGCGGCGAAGCGGACCTCGTCGGAGCGGCGGCGCGAGCTGCTCGACCTGTACCTGCGGCGCACCGACCGCGTGAACAACTGGGACCTGGTCGACGCCAGCGCGCCGGACGTGCTCGGTCGCGCGGTACTGGCCGGCCTGCCGGCCGACGTGCTCTACCGCCTGGCCGCCTCGGACCTCCTGTGGGAGCGGCGCATCGCGATCGTCGGGACGTTCCCGCTCATCCGTGCCGGGTCCCTGGACCACACGTTCGCGCTGGCCGCGCTGCTGGAACCGGACCGGCACGACCTCATGCACAAGGCGATCGGGTGGATGCTGCGCGAGGCCGGCAAGAAGGACGAGGCGCGGCTCCTGGCCTACCTCGACGCGCACGCCGCGACGATGCCCCGGACCACCCTGCGGTACTCGCTGGAGCGGCTGGACTCCGAGGTCCGGACGCACTACATGCAGGCGAAGCAGCGGGTCAGCTGACGATCTCCAGCCAGTGCGGGTTGGTCATGATGCCCAGGAGGTTGCCGAACGGGTCGACCACCGAGGCGGTGACGAACCCGGCGCCGCGCTCCACGATCCCCTCGTGCTGCGTGGCGCCCAGCTGGAGGAGCCGCGCGAGGGTGCCCTCGAGGTCGTCGACGTGCCAGGAGACGACGGCCCCGCTGGGGCCACCGGCGCCGGGGACGTAGCGGCGGTCGATGATGCCGAGCTCGTCGAGGTGGTCGCCGATCCGGAACTCGACGTACCCGTCGCGGACGAAGTACGGCTCGACGCCGAACAGCTCGGCGTACCAGGTGCGGGCGGCGTCGAGGTCGTCGGCGAAGAAGGAGACGTTGGCGAGGCCACGGAAGGTGTTCGTCGTTGTTGTCATGAGTCCAGGATCCTCGGCTAAGTGCTCACCTTCTGAGCACTTTGCTTGCGACTCTTGACCATGCGCGCAGACCGGTTGGTGGCCACCCTCCTGCTGATGCAGGCGCGCGGCCGGGTGACCGCCGCGGACGTCGCGGACGAGCTCGAGGTGTCCGTGGCCACCGCCCGGCGCGACCTCGAGGCGCTGTCCACGGCGGGCATCCCGGTCTACCCGCAACCGGGGCGCGGAGGCGGCTGGTCGCTCGTCGGCGGTGCGCGCACGGACCTCACCGGGCTGACCGCGTCCGAGGCGCAGGCCCTGTTCCTGCTGGTCGGCTCGTCGTCCGACCGGTCCGCCGACGCGACCTCCGCCCTGCGCAAGCTCGTCCGGGCGCTGCCGGCGACGTTCCGGGCGGAGGCCGAGGCCGCCGGGCGGGCGGTGCTGGTGGACCCGGTCGGGTGGGGATCCTCCGCCCGCGCGCGGCAGCCCTGGGTGGAGGAGCTGCAGGGGGCGGTCGTGCGTCGGCGGCAGGTGACGCTCGTGTACAGCGGGCGCGCCGGCGAGTCCGAGCGGACGGTCGACCCGTGGGCGCTCGTCGACAAGGGCGAGCACTGGTACCTCGTGGCCGGGACGCCCGCGGGCCGGCGGACGTTCCGGCTGGACCGGATCATCAGCCTTGCCGTGCTCGACGCCGCGGCGGCGCGGCCCGACGACCTGGACGTGGCCGGGATCTGGGAGTCGGTGGTCGACGAGGTCGAGGAGCGCCGCTCGCGGGTGACCGCGACCGTGCTGACGACACCGTTCCTCGTGCGCGTGCTGCGCAGCCAGTTCGGGCGGCACGTCACCGTCCTCGGGACCGACGCCGACGGCCGGGTGCGGCTCGAGGTGGGGTCGCACACCGCGCGGTCGGTGGCCGAGCACCTGGCGGGGTTCGGGGCGGCCGTCGAGGTGCTGGAGCCCGCCTCCGTCCGGGCCGAGCTGGCGGTCCTGGGCACGGAGCTGGTCGGGCTGTACGAGGATGTCGGTGGTCCTCGCTAGCGTGCCGCGCATGATCTCCGAGGGAACGTTCACGGTCAGCGGGTTCACGGGCGTGCCGGTCGAGCAGGACGCCGAGCCGGTCAGCACGGCGCTCGCTGTCGGGTTCGCGACGATGGTCAAGCAGTACGCGGGCGGCGTCGAGGGGCGGTCCACCACCCTGTTCACGTCGGCGTTCGACCCGGAGCACGGCGTCGGGACGTACGTGGCGATGGAGTCGTTCGAGGGCACCCTCGACGGACGCGCCGGCACCTTCAACTTCGTCCACGCGGCGTCGACGCACGGCACGGACCGGTACGACGAGCACTTCGCGGTCGTCCCGTCGAGCGGCACCGGCGAGCTCGCCGGGATCGCGGGCGGGGGCGCGCTGGTGGTGGACGCGGACGGCACGCACCGGATGAGGTTCGACTACACGCTGGGCTGAGCGTCGTGCTCCGCGGCCGAGAGCCGCGCGAACGTCAGGAGCTGCTTGCGCATCATCACGAGGTCGCCCCACGCGAGCAGCCAGGCGCCGACCGCTCCCAGCCGGGTGGTCGGCTCCGGGCTCCGGAGCACCGCCACCAGCCGGGTGCGCGCCGGGCCCGCCGGGAGCACCGCGTAGGTGACGGCGACGTCCCCGAACACCCGCGTGCCGGCCGCGTTCATCCGCACGGTCAGGTGCTCGCCAGGGGCGAACGAGGCGAGCGTGAAGATCCGCGAGAACGTCTGGCCGACCTCCAGGTCCCACGTCCACGGCACAGGCACGCGCGGGCTGCGTCGGCCGCCGTTGTCGATCCAGTCGTAGCTGTAGGGCGCCACGCGGAACTGGCACACCCACCGGAACACCACGTCGGGGGGCGCCGCGACGTCCACCCCGCGGAACAGTCGTCGCGCGGGTGCGGGGACGAGGTCGTCGCACGGGTACGAGCGCCGCTGCTCGGACCCGGTCACGCCCCACGCCGTCGCGATCGTCATGGCAGTCACGCTAGGGGGAGCCGGGTACGGGCGCCCCGACCCCTCAGCGGGCTCTCAGCGCGGGAGCGCCCGGACCGTGTTGTTGCGGGCGTCGTGGGTCAGCTCCGCCAGGCCGAGCGCCTCGAGCAGCGGCGGCAGGTACATGCCGAACCGTCCGCGGTAGCCCTTGCGCAGCCCGTACCAGCCGCCCACCGGGTTGGCCTCGTCGCGACCCCACGCCTCGACGGTCCCGGGTGCAGCCGGCTTCTGCTCGTCCGCGGCGCCGAGGGGCACGGCGCCGCCCTGCGCCAGCAGCCACACGTGCAGGTCGTCGACGGCGCTCAGGTGGTACCTCAGCGTCGTCGAGCCCACCTGGCAGACGAGCGCGGGCGGGTCGGCGGACTCGTCGCGGTACATCGTGTACTCCGACGAGCCGGGTGCCGTGGTGAGCTGCCAGGGGTCGTCCTGGGTTCCCGTGCCGGCCATCGGTCTCTCCCTCGGACGTCGCGAAGCGTGTCGGTCCACTATCGACCCGGCGGGCGGTCCTGCGCAGTGTCCGAAGCGCCCGATACGCTCGCGACCGGCATCGACGCAGGAGGCTGGATGAGCGGGCTGGTGGCTGCAGGACTGGTGAGCGCAGTGTCGGACGAGCCCTGGTACGTGGTCGTCGCGACCCTCGGACCGCTGGTGGCGGCCATCGGCGCGATCGGCGCGCTGATCGTCGGGATCCTCACGGTGCGGCAGCGCACGGCCGCCGACTCGCGGTCGCAGTGGTGGGCGCGCGTGCAGTGGGCGGTGGACCTGGCGTTCTCCGCGGACGAGAGCAGGCGGGCGATCGGTCTGGACGCCCTCGTGCTGCTCGCGTCCTCGCCGCTGGCCGGCCCCGACGACGACGCGTTCCTGGCGGGCCTGTCGCTCGACGTCCTCGACGCCGCCGAGGAGCGGGGGGCCGGCGACGACGCGGACTTCGTGCCCGTCGACGACGACCGGACGCCGGTGCGACCGTCCACGGCCCGGCCGGTGGTGCGGGTGTCGCGGTCCGAGGTCGCGGCCGCGCGGCTGCGCGTGGTCACCGACCGCGGGCGTGGGCGGCCCACGCCGTCGTGGATCGCGCGGCTGGCCCAGACGAGCGACGTCCGCCACTGACCAGCGGGGATGTCACCCGATCGGGCAAACACTTACCGACCTGTCAGGGTTGACACGAGTCACTAACTGAGTACGTTTCGTCCTGACCGGCACCGAATGTCCGGTCACCGGCGCCAACGGCGGTGCCTCCTCGCGCGCGGGGAGCCGTCTTGCGACGTCCCCTGTGCGGAGAAAGGTCCCTCATGCTCCTTCGTAGGCAGAGCCCCTCGCGTCCCCGACGCCGACGGACCGCGACGGTGCTGGCCACCGCGCTCGCCGTCGCCCTGGTCCCCCTGATCGCCGCCCCCGCCCAGGCGGCCGCTCCGGTCGACCTCGGCCCGAACACGATCGTCTTCGACCCCAGCCAGCCGATCGAGCAGATCCAGGCGACGGTCGACGCCATCGCGACCCAGCAGGTCCCCGCGCACTTCGGGCAGGGCCGGTACGCACTGCTGTTCAAGCCGGGCACGTACGGGACGCCGGAGCAGCCGCTGCGGTTCGAGGTCGGCTACTTCACCGAGGTCGCCGGTCTGGGCCAGGACCCCGGCGACGTGGTCATCAACGGTGCCATCGAGGTCTACAACCAGTGCCTCCCCGTGCCCGAGGGCGCGGACCCCAACTGCATCGCGCTGGTGAACTTCTGGCGTTCGCTGTCCAACCTGACCATCCAGTACGCGGCCGGCGACGCCGACGGCTGCCGCAGCTCGGCCAACTTCTGGGCCGTCTCGCAGGCCGCCCCGATGCGGCGTGTGAACGTCACGGGCGCCAACGTCAGCCTCATGGACTACTGCACGGCCGGCCCGCAGTACGCCTCGGGCGGCTTCATCGCCGACTCGACGCTGCCCTTCGTGGTCAGCGGCAGCCAGCAGCAGTTCCTGGTCCGCAACGGCTCGGTCGCCGGATGGAGCAACAGCGTCTGGAACCAGGTGTTCGCGGGCGTCCAGGGTGCTCCCGCCACGAACTTCAGTCCGGTGGTCGGCGAGCCCAAGTACACGACGCTCGACACCACGCCGGCCTCCAAGGAGAAGCCGTACCTCTACGTGGACGACGCGGGCAAGTACCAGGTGTTCGTCCCGGCGGCGCAGAAGAACTCCGCCGGAGCCACGTGGGCCGCGGGCAGCACGCCCGGCAAGTCGCTGCCGCTGAGCAAGTTCTTCGTCGCCAAGCCGGGCGACAGCGCCTCGAGGATCAACACCGCGCTGGCGCTGGGCAAGAACGTGCTGTTCACGCCGGGCGTCTACCACGTGAACAAGACGCTCAACGTCCTGTGGCCCAACCAGGTGGTGCTCGGCCTCGGGCTGGCGACGATCATCCCGGACAACGGTGTGGTCGCCATGCAGACGCTCGACGTCCCCGGCATCGACATCGCCGGGATCATGTTCGACGCCGGCACCAAGAACTCCCCGGCGCTCCTGCAGCTGGGCACCAAGCTCTCGACGCTCGACGGCAAGCACAAGAAGCCTCTGCTGAGCAGTGCGAACAACCCGACCGCGGTGCAGGACGTGTTCTTCCGGATCGGTGGCGAGGACGTCGGCAAGGCCACGCAGAGCCTGGTGGTCAACACCAACCAGACGATCATCGACCACACGTGGGCGTGGCGGGCGGACCACGGCACCGGCGTCGGCTGGGACATCAACACCGCCGAGACCGGCGTGCTGGTCAACGGCAACGACGTCACCGCGACGGGCCTGTTCTCCGAGCACTACCAGAAGTACAACGTCATCTGGAACGGCGAGCGCGGCAAGACGATCATGTTCCAGAACGAGCTGCCCTACGACGCGCCCGACCAGGCGTCCTGGCAGCACGACGGAGTCAACGGCTGGGCCGCCTACAAGGTGGGCGACAAGGTGAAGGTGCACGAGGGCTGGGGCATGGGCGCGTACATCTACACCAACGTGAACCCGACCCTGCACCTCAGCCGGGCGTACGAGGTGCCGGTCACGCCGGGCGTGAAGCTGCACAACGTGCTGACGGTCTCGCTGAACGCGGCGGGCACCATCGACCACGTGGTCAACGATACGGGCGACCCCGTGACGCCGACCTTCGCGGGCCCGAGCACGGTGCTGGAGTGGCCGGTCCCCTGAGCTGACCGGTAGAACGGCGAAGGGCCCGACCATCGCGGTCGGGCCCTTCGTCGTCAGGATCGCAGGACGGCCCGACCCGCGCGGCGCAGCGCCCTGCCGACCTCGGCGGGCTCGACCCCCGCGCCGGTGGCCATGGCCCCGTCGCGGAGCATGACGAGCTGCACCGCGACGGAGCGGGGCTCGGGGTGGCCCAGCTCGGCGACCAGCTCCTCGGCCACGTCACGGAGCCACTGGCGGTGGCGCTCGGCCACGGCGCGGACCGGGTGCGCGACGTCGGGGTACTCCGCGGCGGCGTTGAGGAACGGGCACCCGCGGAAGGCGCTCCCGCACACCTGGGCGGCGAGCTGGTCGGCGTAGGCCGCCAGGACCGCCGTCGGGTCGCCGGCGAGCTCGGCGCGCCACGTGGTGACGGCATGCCGCTCCGCCGCGGCGACCGTCTCGAGGTAGGCCTCGACGAGGTGGTCCTTCGTCGGGAAGTGCCGGTAGAAGGTCACCTTGGTGACCCCGGCCTCCGCCATGACCGCGTCGGCGCTGACCGCGCGGATCCCCTCGAGGTAGAACCGCGGCGCCGCCGCGTCGAGGATCCGGCGGGCGACGTCGGACTGCCCGCCGTCGCGCGTCGGCCGCCCGACGATCGGGGCGTCTGCCAGGGCCGTCGTCATCGCGGCAGTGCCTCCGCGGGCTGCGCTGCCAGCGCGGCACGCAGGGACCGCCAGGCGCCCGTCGACCACAGCGCCCAGAGCACCAGCACCGGCTGGCCGAGCAGGCGGACGGCCCGGGCGGTGTCGGACTCGAGCCCGAACGCGTCGGTCCGGGTGACCAGCTGCGAGATGTTGCCGGGGAAGATCGCCACGAAGAAGCCGGCGGCGATCCAGCCGACCGCCGGGCGCCGCCGTCCGGGCGCCGCGAGCAGCGCGCAGCCGAGCGCGATCTCCACCACGCCGGACGCGAGCACGACGGCGTCCGGGTCGGCCGGGAACCACGTCGGCACCTGCGCCTGGAACTCCTCGCGCGCCACCGTCAGGTGCGAGGTCCCCGCGAGCGCGAGGGTCGCGCCGAGCCACACACGCCCGACCGTCCGGAGCACGCCGCTGCGCCGGCTCGGCGGGTCCGCGACGACGTCGCCACGGAGCACCGTGGCGAGCGCGCGTGCCGTGCGCCCGACGTTCATGCCGTGGTCGTCGTCAGGCGGACGGCGATGTTGCCGCGCGTGGCGTTGGAGTAGGGGCACACCTCGTGCGCGCGGGCCACCAGACGCTCGGCGGTGGCCTGGTCGAGCCCGGCGATCTCGGTGTGCAGCGCCGCCTCGATGGTGAAGCCGCCCGAGCCGGTGGTCACCAGGCCGATCTCCGCGACGACCGCGGAGTCGGAGAGCGGGGTCTTCTCCGCGGCCGCGACGGTCTTGAGGGCCGAGTGGAAGCACGACGCCCAGCCGGCGGCGAAGAGCTGCTCCGGGTTGGTGCCACCGCCGCGACCGCCGAGTGCGGCGGGGACGGCGAGCGTGAGGTCGAGGGTCCCGTCGTCACTGACGGCACGCCCTCCGGCACGCCCCTCCCCGGTCGCGGTGGCGATGGCGGTGTACAGAGCGGCCACGAGATCTCCTTGGTAGACGAACTAGTACACCTACCTTAACCCTGGTCGTCCGGGAGGGCGATCCCGAAGATCTTGCGCCGGGCTTCGCCGAGGGTGTCGGCCCCGGGCTCAGGGGCGGGGAAGGCACCCGTGCGGGGCGGACCGACCCACAGGCGCCACCACCCCTCGGCGTCGCGGAACACCTGCCCGGAGGTCTCGAGCCGCGCCCTGCCCGCGGCGGCCAGCTGCGCACGCGCGGACTCCTCGCGCGACGGCGGCACGAAACCCACGACGTGGTTGCGGCACACCACCACGACGCGTCCGCCGCCCTCCGTCTCGAGCGTCAGGTCCACGCGCACGGGTGCCTGCGCGGCGCGCTCGGCGGGGATCAGCGCCCCCGCGAACGCGGTCTGCAGCGCGACCGCCTCCCCGGCGACGAACCCGTCACCGACGTCCGCGGGGACCGCGCCCCGACGCGCGAAGAGCTTCACCGGTCCAGCGTCCCACGCGCCGTCAGAACTCGTCCGCCCCCGCTGTCGAAGGAGCCGCGTCCCGTTCGACGACATGGTGAAGGCCCGGCCCCGGCACTAGCGTCGAGGTGGCCACCGAGCGGAGGAGTTCACCATGAAGGTCCTGGTCATGATCAAGGGCGACGGCGCCGACGAGGACAAGATCGCGCCCACGGACGAGATGTTCCGGGAGATGAACGTCTACAACGAGCAGCTGGTGAACGCCGGGATCATGCTCGCCGGCGAGGGGCTGCAGCCGAGCAAGGCCGGCGCCAAGGTGGTCTGGGACACCAGCGGCGAGGTCTCGGTGGTCGACGGACCGTTCGCGGAGGCCAAGGAGATCATCGCGGGCTACTGGATCTGGCAGGTGAGCTCGCTGGACGAGGCGGTCGAGTGGGCCAAGCGGTGCCCATCCACGGCGGAGATGCGGTCGGTGCTCGAGATCCGGCCGTTCTTCGAGATGGAGGACTTCGCGCAGGTGGTCTCGCCGGAGGTTCTGGAGCGGGAGCAGGCGATCGTCGACCGGCTCAAGGCCCAGCAGGGCTGATGGCCGACGCGCGGCGGACCGTCGAGGTCATCTGGCGGATCGAGTCGCCGCGGCTCATCGCCTCGCTCACCCGGCTGGTCCGGGACGTCGGGCTCGCCGAGGAGCTGGCGCAGGACGCGTTCGTGACCGCGCTGGAGCAGTGGCCGGTCACGGGCGTCCCGGACAAGCCCGGTGCGTGGCTGATGGTGACGGCACGGCACCGGGCGATCGACCTGGTCCGCCGGGAGCAGAACCGCGACGCCAAGTACGCGGTGCTCGCGCGCTCGCTGGCCGACGAGGCGGGGGCGGACCGGATCGTCGACGAGCCCATCGGCGACGACCTGCTCTCGCTGGTGTTCCTCACCTGCCACCCGGTGCTGCCGCGGGAGTCGCGGATCGCGCTGACGCTCCGGCTGTTCGGCGGCCTGACCACCGACGAGATCGCCCGCGCCTACCTGGTCCCGTCGCCGACGATCGGGCAGCGGATCTCCCGCGCCAAGCGCACGCTGGCCGAAGCACAGGTGCCGTTCGAGGTGCCGCAGGCTGACGCACTTCCGGCGCGGGTGGGCTCGGTGCTCGAGGTGGTCTACCTGGTCTTCACCGAGGGCCACGCGTCCACCAGCGGCGACCGGTGGGTGCGCCGGGACCTGGCCGACGAGGCCATGCGCCTGGGCCGCGTGCTCGCCGGGCTCCTCCCGCGCGAGCCGGAGGTGCACGGGCTGGTCGCCCTCATGGAGCTCCAGGCCTCCCGCTTCGACGCCCGCGGCGACGGCGTCCTGCTCCAGGACCAGGACCGCAGACAATGGGACCGGACCCTGATCGAGCACGGCCTCGGGGCGCTCGACCGGTCGATCTCGCTGCGCCGACCGCTCGGTCCGTACACCGTGCAGGCGGCCATCGCGGCGTGCCACAGCCGGGCGCGGTCGTTCGACGAGACCGACTGGGAGGCGATCGTCGCCCTCTACGACGCGCTGGCGCAGCTGGCCCCGTCGCCGGTGGTCGAGCTCAACCGGGCGGTCGCGGTGCTGCACGCAGACGGGCCGCAGGCGGCGCTCGACGCGCTCGACGCGGTGCACGGCGACCCCCGCATGGCGCGCTACCACTTGTACGGCGCAGTCCGCGGGGACGTGCTGCTCCGGCTCGGGCGGGCCGACGAGGCGGCCGAGGTGCTGGAGCGGGCGGCCGGCCTGGCGCCCACCCAGCGCGAACGGAGCCTGCTCATGGCACGGGCGGCGGCGGCCGTGCCCGATGTCGGAGCCTGCTGACACCATGGGCGACATGACGGAACCGACGCAGACGGACGTGGCCGTCCCCGCGCCCGAGCGACCCGGTTGGCGCCGGGACGTCACCATCTTCCTGACGGGGCAGACCGTCTCCCTGTTCGGCTCGATGCTCGTCCAGTACGCCGTGATGTGGCACCTGACCCTGGAGACCAAGTCCGGCGGGGTCATGGCCATGTACGCGGTGTTCGGTTTCCTGCCGCAGGCCGTGATCTCGATCTTCGGCGGTGTGTGGGCGGACCGGCTGGACCGCAAGAAGCTGATCATCGGCGCCGACGCGACCATCGCGATCGTGACGCTCGCCCTGGCGATGTTCATGGCCGCGGGCGCCACCGACCTCTGGCTCATCTTCGTGGCGATCGCCATCCGCTCGGCGGGCGCCGGGATCCAGATGCCCGCGGTCGCCGCGCTGCTCCCGCAGATCGTCCCGGCGGACAAGCTCATGCGCGTCAACGGGATCAACGGCACCATCCAGTCGGCCATGATGCTCGTCGCGCCGGCCGCCGCGGCCGCGGTCTACGCGAGCATGTCGATCGTCGCGGTGTTCTACATCGACGTGGTCACCGCCGTGATCGGGATCGGGCTGCTGCTGATGGTCACCGTCCCGCGGCTGGTGCGGTCGGCGGAAACCGAGCACCTCGGCTACTTCGACGACCTGGTCGGCGGCGTCAGGTACGTCGTCTCGCACGCGTTCGTCCGCTGGGTGCTGGTCCTGTACGCCGTGGTGTTCGTGCTCATCGTGGCGCCCTCGTTCCTCACGCCGCTGATGATCGTGCGGACGTTCGGCGACGAGGTGTGGAAGCTGACCGCCAACGAGCTGGCGTTCAGCATCGGCATGGTGCTCGGCGGCGCGGCGGTGGCCGCCTGGGCGGGGAAGTGGAACCGGGTCCGGATGATCCTGGGCTCCACGCTGGTGTTCGGCGGCATCTCCGTCGGGCTCGGACTGTCCACCAACCTCTGGGTGTTCCTCGGCTTCATGTTCCTGCTCGGGCTGTTCGTGCCGGCGTTCTCCACGCCCTCGTTCACGGTGCTGCAGGAGACCGTGGAGCCGGAGATGCAGGGGCGGGTGTTCGGGTTCGTCGGGATCGTCATGGCCGTGTCGATGCCGTTCGGGATGGCGGTGTTCGGGCCGCTCGCGGACCGGTTCTCGGTGGAGTCGCTGCTGATCTGGGCGGGGATCGCGCTGCTGCTCGTGGTCGCGCTGGCGCTGGTGGTCCCGGGCGGACGGCGGGCGATCCGCGACGCGAACGCGCACGCCGAGGCGTGAGGACGTCGGGCACGATGGCCGCATGATCGCGCCCTTCACTCTGACCGGCCGGCACGTCCAGCTCGAGCCGCTGGCCCTCGCGCACGTCGACGCGCTCGCCGCTGCGGCCGCCGAGGAGCGCGGCAGCTACGGGTTCACGTGGGTGCCCGACGGGGCCGAGGAGACTCGGACGTACGTCGAGGCCGCCCTCGAGCACGCCGGCGGGGGCCGCTCGGTGCCGTTCGCCGTGCGCCGGCTGCCGGACGGGGCGCTCGTGGGCAGCACGCGGTTCCTGGACCTCGAGGTCTTCGAGAACCCGGCGCCGTGGCCTCCGGGCATCGGCGTCGGCGGTGCGCCGAGCGACGAGAACCCCCCGTCCGTCGCCGAGATCGGGAGCACCTGGTACGCGGAGTCGGCGCAGCGCACGGCGGTGAACACCGAGACCAAGCTGCTCCTGCTCACGCACGCGTTCGAGACGTGGAAGTCCCTGCGCGTCACCCTGAAGACCGACGCGCGCAACGCAGCGTCGCGCGCGGCCATCGAGCGGATCGGCGGCACGTTCGAGGGGGTCCGGCGCGTCCACACGGTGGCCACGGACGGCGGCCTGCGGGACACGGCCTACTTCTCGATCGTCGCCGCGGAGTGGTTCGCGGTCCGCGCGGGACTGGTCAGCCGGCTGGGCTGAGCGCGTCGCGGCTGCGGGTGAGGAACTCACGCTCCGCCTCGTTGGCGGTCAGGGCGAGCGCGGCGGCGTAGGCGGCTGCCGCGTCCGTCGGCCGGTCGAGGCGGCGCAGGAGGTCGGCGCGGACCGCGTGGAACAGGTAGAAGCGCTCCAGCGGCAGCCCGTCCACCAGCGCGAGCCCGGCAGAGGGCCCCTCCAGCTCCGCCACCGCGACCGCCCGGTTGAGCGCGACCACCGGGCTGGGCGCGATCGACATCAGCTGGTCGTACAGGAGCACGATCTGCCGCCAGTCGGTCCCCGCCGGCTCGCTGTGCACCGCCTGCATCGCGGCCTGCAGCTGGTACGGACCGAGGTGGTCGCGGCGCAGGCACCGGCGCACGAGCTCCCGGCCCTCGTCGAGCTGCTCGGCGTCCCACAGCGCACGGTCCTGGTCGCGCAGGAGCACCAGCTCGCCGGTCGCGGAGACGCGGGCGTCCCGGCGGGCGTCGGTGAGGAGCATCAGGGCGAGCAGGCCCAGGGCCTCGGGCTCGTCGGGCATGAGCTCGACCAGCACCCGGCCCAGCCGGATCGCCTCGGCGCAGAGGTCGTCGCGGGTGAGGGCGGCCGAGCCGGTGGTGAACACCAGGTAGACCACCGCCAGCACCGCCCGGAGGCGGTCGGGCAGGTCGGCGTCGCGGGGCACCCGGTACGGGATGCGGGCGTCGCGGATCTTGCCCTTGGCGCGCACCAGCCGCTGCGCCATCGTCGGCTCGGGCACCAGGAACGCGTGGGCGATCTCCTCGGTGGTCAGCCCGCCGAGCAGCCGGAGCGTGAGCGCCACCTGCGCCTCGACGGACAAGGCCGGGTGGCAGCAGGTGAACACCAGCCGGAGCCGATCGTCGCGCACGGGCCCCACCTCCACCGGTTCCTCGCGCTCGTGCAGCAGCGCGGCCTGGGCGTGCCGGTCGTCGCGGGACGCCTCGCGGCGCAGCCGGTCGATCGCCTTGCGCTTGGCCGTGGTGATGATCCAGCCGGCCGGGCTGGGCGGGAGCCCGTCCACCGGCCAGTGCTGTACGGCCGCGGCGAACGCCTCCTGCACCGCCTCCTCGGCGACGTCGAGGTCGCCGAAGGTGCGGGTCAGGACGGCGACCGCGCGGCCGTGCTCCGCGCGGAAGACGTCGGCGACGGACTCCGGTCCCACTAGTAGCGGAACGGCCGCACCTCGATGGGCAGCCCCGTGGCGACGGCCAACCTGCCGCCCCAGTCGAGGGCCGCGTCGAGGTCGTCGGCGTCGATGATCGTGAACCCGCCCAGGTGCTCCCGCGCCTCGATGAACGGGCCGTCGGTGGGGATGACGTCGCCGTCCTTGGCGCGCAGTACGGTCGCGGTGCTCGGGTCGTGCAGGCCACCCGCGTAGACCCAGACGCCGGCCTCCCGCATCGCCTGGTCGACGTCGCCGACCGCCTGCATGATCGGCTCGAGCACCTCGGGCGCGGGCCGCGGTCCGACCGGCTCCATCACGCTCAGCAGGTAGTGGCTCATGGCGTCCTCCTCGATGTGCGGCCGCCGGCCCTGCGCCGGCTGCTCACCCCCTGTACGAACGGTGAGCAGCCGGATCGACAGCTACGAAGGAACGTAGTCGAACGTGTCCGGGTCGGGGCCGGTCCGCTCGTCGCGGTTGAGCGCCGAGATGTCCGCCACGTCCAGGTCGGCGAGCTCGAAGTCGAAGAGCGCGAAGTTCTCCTCGATGCGGCTGCGGGTGACCGACTTGGGGAACACGATGTCGCCGCGCTGGATGTGCCACCGCAGCGTGACCTGCGCGGGGGTCTTGCCGAGGGCCTCGGCGATCCGCACGATCGTCGGGTCGTCCAGCACCTTGCCCTGCGCGATCGGGCTCCACGCCTCGGTGGCGATGCCGTGCTCGGTGCCGTACGCGCGCACCGCCGCCTGGGTGAGGTACGGGTGCACCTCGACCTGGTTCACCGCGGGGGTGATGGTGGCCTCCGCCTTGAGGCGGTTCAGGTGGTGCGGCTGGAAGTTGGAGACGCCGATCGACTTGGCGCGGCCGGACCGGTAGAAGTCCTCCATGGCCTTCCAGGTCTCGACGAAGTCGCTCACCGTCGCCAGCGGCCAGTGGATGAGGAAGAGGTCCACGTAGTCCGTGCCGAGCGCCTCGAGCGTGAGGTCGAACGCGATCGCCGCGTCCCCGGGGTCGTGCATGTCGTTGTTCAGCTTGCTGGTGAGGAAGACGTCCTTGCGGTCCAGGCCGGACGCGGCGACGGCGTCCCCGACGCCCTTCTCGTTGCCGTACATCTGCGCGGTGTCGATGTGGCGGTAGCCCACCTCGAAGGCCTGCAGGACCGCGTCCTTGGTCTCCGCGGGGTCGATCTGGAAGACGCCGAAGCCCAGCTGGGGGATCTGCACGCCGGTGTTCAGGGTGATGTTCGGGACGGTGGTCATGTCTCCATTCGACCCCGCGCGGGCCGCGATCGCCTGTTATGGTGACCAACTAACCAGTTGGTTGCACATTGCGAGGAGCTTCAGATGTATGTCGTCCCCGACCAGTCCGGCCGCACCGTCGTCGTCACCGGGGCCAACAGCGGCACCGGGCGGGAGGCCGCCGAGCGCCTGGCCGCCGCAGGTGCGCACGTGGTGCTCGCGGTGCGCAACGCCGAGAAGGGCGAGAAGGCGCTCGCGGAGATCGTCGCGGCTCACCCCGACGCCTCCGCGGAGGTGCGGCTGCTGGACCTCGCCTCCCTGGCCTCGGTGCGTGCGTTCGCCGAGTCGCTCGCGCGCGACCTCCCGCACCTCGACACCCTGATCAACAACGCCGGCGTCATGGCCCCGCCCACCCGCTTCGAGACCGAGGACGGCTTCGAGCTGCAGCTGGGCACCAACTACCTCGGCCCGCTCGCGCTGACCAACCTCCTCCTGCCGCTCCTGCTCGCCGCCCCCGAGGGCCGCGTGACCACGATGAGCAGCGGCATGGCGAACGTGGGTCGCATCCGGTTCGACGACCTGCAGTGGACCCGTCGCCGCTACAGCCCCACACGGTCGTACGCACAGTCGAAGCTGGCCGACCTGCTGCTCGCCCGGCAGCTGGCGCGTGTCTCGATGCAGCGCGGCTGGATCCTGCGCAGCAACGCCGCCCACCCGGGGTTCACGCAGACCAACCTCCAGACGGCCGGCGCCTCGCTCGGGCGTGACTCGGTGCACCGCTCGCCCATCGGCAACCTGCCGTTCGTCCCGTCGCAGCAGCCGGAGCAGGGCGCCGAGCCCATGCTGTTCGCCGCGGCCGACCCGAGTGCGGTGGAGGACGGCTACTACGGCCCGTCGGGTCGGTTCGGGCTCGTCGGCCCCACCGGTCCCGCCCGCCTCAACCGGCGCATGCGCGACGACGACACCGCCGCGCGGCTCTGGGCGGTGGCGCAGGACCTCACGGGCACGGCCCTGCCCGCGTGATGGCCGCCGACACCCCGCGCCGGATCCTCGACGCGGCGGCCGACGAGTTCGCCGAGCGCGGGCTGGCCGGTGCGCGCGTCGACCGGATCGCCGAGCGGGCCGGCGCCAACAAGCAGCGGATCTACGCGTACTTCGGCAGCAAGGACCAGCTGTTCGACGCGGTGATCGAGGACCGGATCGAGCAGCTGCTGGACGCCGTGCCGTTCGACGCGGCGGACCTGCCCGGGTACGCGGTGCGGATCCTCGACTTCAACCTGGAGCACCCGTCGCTGGTGCGCCTGCTCCTCTGGCACAACCTGGAGCGTCCGGCGGTGCTCGCCCGGCTGCCGCAGTCGGTGGAGTCGCACGCGCGGAAGGTGGCGGCCCTGCGCGCCGCGCGCGGCGACGACGAGTGGGCCGCGGACCGGCTTCTCGGCCAGGTGCTCGGGCTGGTGCACGGCGTGACGCTCGCCCCCGGGCCGGACCTGGACCAGACCCGGGCGGACCTGCACCGCGCGGTCAGCCTGCTGGTCGGCTGACTGCCTCGACCACCGCGCGCAGTCGCTCGGGCTGGACCCCGTCCTCCTTCGCGATCGAGCGACGGATCACCCCCGCGAGGAGTGTCAGGGGCCCGCGCACGACGACATCCGCGACCAGGCCGAGGTCGGTGCCGGCTGAGGTCGGGGTGAGCGTGTAGGTGTACACCGCCGTCACGGGTCCGGAACGCGACAGCAGGGCCAGCCGCCGGGGCGCGTCCAGACCGTCGACGAGGGCGGTCCGCTCCTTGCCGCGCACGGTGAAGGTCACCGTCGACCCGGGCGCCACCGGCCCGGTCATGGCGGAGACGCCGGGCATCCAGCGCGGCGCCAGCGACCAGTCGGTGAGCGCGGCCCAGACCGCGTCGGGCGGCGCGGCGATGCTCGTCGTGGTGTCGATCGCGATGGTCATGGCGCGACGTTAGGCGTTCGGGCCGACGCCGTCTTGGACGGAATTGACCACCGGCGCGAACCCCGGCTCGGTGGGCGCGTCCCCGTAGACCGCCCGGTACGCGGCGAGGTACGCGGCCGGCGTCGTGCCCGTGTGCCGCCGGAAGTGGCGGATGAGGTGCGCCTGGTCGTACCAGCCGCGGTCGGCGGCCACCTGCCCCCAGCCGACCGGACGGCCGGTGTCGAGCGAGGCCAGCAGGTCGCGCATCCGGGCCACGCGCGCGAACGTGCCGGGGCTCAGCCCGACGACGCGCCGGAACCCGCGGTCCAGGTGGGCGTGGGACAGGTGCACCGACCGCGCCACGTCGGCCACCGGCCGGCCCGGCTCCGCGACGAGGGCGCCGACCGCCGCCTCGACCGCGTCGGTGCAGCGGGGCAGCGCGCGCTCCCGCTCGGCCACCGACTCCGCCAGCGCGGCCTCGACCGCGGAGATCATCGCGTCCGGGTCCTCGAGCCCGAGCAGCTCCCGACGCAGCGGCGACCACGCCTCCGCCCCGAGCAGCCGGCCCCGCAGCGCCCGCGGGTCGACGCCGAACGCGGTCGCGCACCCGATCGGCGTCGCGACCACGCCGACGCACCACGTCTCGCCGAGGGGCCGGTTGAGCATCGGCTGGTCGTCGGGACCCAGCAGGAACCCGGTCCGCGCCAGGTGCACGTCGCCGGTCCCGTTGCGCGCGACCTGCGCGATCGGGGGACCGAGCACGAGGCCCAGCACGGCCGAGCCCGTCGGCGCCACCCGCTCGGCCGGTGCGCGCAGCCGCCCGCGGGCGTACCAGATGCTCGCCACGTACCGCCCGAGCCCGCCGGTGGGCTCGTGCGTGACGAAGGTGAACGCGTCGGTCACCCCGTGATCGTCCCGCAAAGGAGTGTCGGAGGTCGGTGCAAGGGTGGCACTCTGCCCGCGAGAGACACCCCGCGCCACCGACCTGCAAGGAGTCAGGTATGTCTCACCCCCTCACCTCCCGCGTCACCGGCCCCGTGCTGACCCCGGACCACGAGGGGTTCGCCGAGGAGATCGCCCCCCACAACCGTGCGATCGCGCACGCGCCCGACGTCGCGGTCGGTGCCGCGAGCACACAGGACGTCGCCGAGACCGTGCGCTGGGCCGCCGAGCAGGGAGTACCCCTCCACGTGCTGGCCACGGGCCACGGCGCCACCACGCCGGTGACCTCGGGCGTCCTGCTCACCACGCGCCGGCTCGGTGGCGTCGAGGTGGACCCGGAGACCCGCGTCGCGACGATCGGTGCCGGCGTGCGCTGGTCCGACGTCGTTCCCGTCGCCGACGCCCACGGGCTGACGCCGATCGCGGGGTCGTCGGCCAACGTCGGCGTGGCCGGCTACCTCCTGGGCGGAGGGCTCGGTCCGTTCGCCCGCAGCCACGGGTACAGCTCGGACCTGCTCGAGTCCCTCACCGTGGTCACCGGGACGGGTGAGGTGGTCGAGGCGTCGGCCGACGCGCACCCGGACCTCTTCTGGGCGCTCCGGGGCGGCAAGGTCGGCCTCGGCGTGGTGACGCAGCTCCGCCTGCGCCTGGTCGCCATGCCCGAGCTCTACGCCGGCACGCTGTTCTTCGGCGCCGAGCACATCGACGCCGCCCTGCGCGGCTGGCTGGCGTGGACGCCCACCGCGGACGCCGCGACGACCACCAGCGCGGCGATCGTGCGTTTCCCACCGCTCGAGGTCATCCCGGAGTTCCTGCGTGGCCGCACGGTCCTGCTCCTGCGCGTGGCCCGCCCGGGCGACGAAGCGGCGGGAACGGCGGCCGCCGCGCCCCTGCGCGCCCTCGCGCCGGCGTTCCTGGACACGGTCGGCGTCCTGCCCGCCGCCCGGGCAGCCGAGATCCACAACGACCCGGGCCAGCCGGGACCTGGCTGGGTGCGCGGGATGCTGCTCGACCGCGCGGACGACGAGCTCGCCGACGCGTGGCTCGGGCTGGTGGGTGCCGACGCGACGACGCCGTTCATGGCCGCCGAGCTGCGGCACGTCGCCGGGGCCACCGGGGTCGACGTGCCGGGCGGGTCGGCGGTGTCCGGGCGCGGGTCGGCCTTCGTCGTGGCGGTCGCGAGCGGCGACCCGAGCCGGTTCGCCGAGCTGCCGGCCGCCGCCGACGCGATCACGGAGGCGTTGGGCCCGTGGGCATCGGCCGAGGTCAACCCCAACTTCTCCGGCACCGGGACGGCAGTCTGGGAGCCGGCGGTGGCCGACCGACTGGTGCAGGTGCGGCAGACGTACGACCCGGCGGGGGTGTTCGCGTGACCCCGTCTGGGGAGGAGTGGTGAAGGCTGCACCGTTCCCGCCCGCCGGGTGACCCGGTGGTGACACGCTCTCGGAGCGTCGTGCGGACGAGTGGGCCTGGCGTGCAACAGCAGGAAGCGGCACGATGCCGCGCGACGAGGGGACAGCATGTCGTTCGCAGGTGAACGCGCAGTGGCCGGTCGGCGGCTCGTGGGCGGCGGGATCGCCCTCGTCATCGTGGCGGCCGGTCTGACCGGGTGCTCGGCCGAGCCGCCCGACCCGACGAGCGCGACCGAGGCGCTCGCTGCTGCCCTCACGTCCGGCGACTTCACGAAGGCACCGTTCGCCGGCGGGACCGCCGACGTCACGGCGGCCACGGACATCCGCACCAGCGCCTACGAGGGCCTCGCTCCGTGGGAGCCCACCGTGACGGTCGTCTCGACGACGGTGGACGAGCAGGACGAGGACGTCGCGACGGCGACCCTGGGGTTCACGTGGGACGTCGACGACAGCGACTCCGACTGGACGTACGAGACGCACGCGAAGCTCGCCCGCGACGACGAGGACGTCTGGCACGTCACGTGGTCGCCCGCGCTGCTCGCACCGGACCTGGTCGCCGGAGAGGTGCTCGGCGTCGAACGCTCCCGCGCCGAGCGCGCCAACGTGCTGGGCGCCAACGGCGCCGTGATCGTCGAGCCGCGACGCGTGCACCGGGTCGGGATCGACAAGACGCGCCTCGCCGCCCCCGAGCAGGACGCCGCGGCGCGCGAGCTGGCGCGGCAGCTGGGCGTCGACGCGGACGCCTACGCGGCGAAGGTGGTCGGTGCGGGCGAGAAGGCCTTCGTCGAGGCGATCACCATCCGCGACGGCGACACCGGCTACGACATCCCGGTGCTCGTGGGGCTTCCCGGCGTGATCGAGGTGCCGGACACGTTGCCGCTCGCCCCGACGCGGCAGTTCGCCCGGCCGATCCTCGGGACGGTCGGACCCGCGACGGCCGAGATCATCGAGAAGTCGGACGGTGCCGTGTCCGCCGGGGACCTCGCGGGGCTGTCCGGGCTGCAGCGCCAGTACGACGCGCAGCTGCGCGGCCTGCCCGGTCTGACGATCACCGCCGCGCAGGCCGACGGTGCGGCCAAGCGACAGCTGTACGCCGTCGAGGCGACGCCGGGCACCCCGCTGACGACCACCCTCGACGTCCGTCTGCAGGAGGCGGCGGAGTCCGTCGTCGCCACCGTCGGGCCCGCGAACGCGATCGTCGCCCTCCGCCCGTCGACCGGCGACGTGCTCGCCGCCGCCAGCGGGGTGGGCGGCGAGGGCATGTCCACCGCCACGCTCGGCCAGTTCGCCCCCGGCTCGACGTTCAAGGTGGTCAGCGCGCTCGCGCTGCTGCGGTCGGGGCTCACGGCGGACAGCGACACGACCTGCCCCGCCACCGTCTCCGTGGACGGGCGCTCGTTCTCCAACTTCCCCGA
This sequence comes from Cellulomonas sp. Root137, assembly GCF_001426725.1. Lineage (NCBI taxonomy): Bacteria > Bacillati > Actinomycetota > Actinomycetes > Micrococcales > Cellulomonadaceae > Cellulomonas > Cellulomonas sp. Root137. Next base: position 730,098 of record NZ_LMFG01000001.1, read on the forward strand.
GTACCCCACCGACAAGCTGGGCACCATCCCGCTGCGGACCGCCTTCGCCCACTCGTGCAACACCGCCTTCATCTCGGCGCGCGAGCAGGCCAACCAGGACGCGCTCATCGACGCCGCCGGCTCGCTCGGGCTGGACCCGCACGCGACCCTCGGCTTCCCCGCGTTCCTCGGGGACGTCCCCGCCGACTCCGACGGCACCGACCACGCCGCGTCGATGATCGGGCAGGGCCGCGTGCTCGCGTCGCCGCTCGGCATGGCCACGGTCGCCGCGTCCGTGGCGAAGGGGTCGACGGTCCTGCCCCGGCTCGTGGTCCCCGCCGAGGGCGTCACGACCCCGGCGCCGAGCGAGGAGGACTCGGCGGAGCCGAGCGAGACCGCCCCGCCCGCCGCCCCGCTGACCGCCGACGAGGCCGCCACCCTGAAGCAGCTGATGCGCGGCGTGGTGACCGAGGGTGGCGCGACGTTCCTGCAGGACGTCCCCGGTGACGAGGTGGCGGCCAAGACCGGCACCGCGCAGTTCGGTGAGGCCGGCAACCTGCAGAACCACGTGTGGATGATCGCGATCCAGGGCGACCTCGCGGTCGCGGTGTTCGTCGACGTCGGCGAGTACGGGTCGACCACCGCGGGCCCGCTGCTGGAGCAGTTCCTCCGGGCGGCGCAGGGGTGATCGTCGGAGCACCTGGCGCTGTGAGAGCGTCGGAGCCATGAGCACCGAGGACACCCGCACCCAGTACGAGCGCATGGTCGCCGGCGACTGGTACGAGGCCGACGCCCAGATCCACGAGCTGACCAGCGCTGCGCAGGCCCGTGCCGAGCGGTTCGCGCAGGCCGTGAAGGACGGTGCCGACGACGCCGTCGACCGGCTGCGCGAGCTGCTCGGGTCGCTCGGGGACGACACCTGGATCCGCCCGCCGCTGTACGTCGACTACGGCGTGCACCTGCACGTGGGCGCGCGGACGTTCGCCAACTTCGGCCTGGTCGCGCTCGACGTGGCGCCCATCCACATCGGCGACGACGTGCAGATCGGCCCGAACGTCCAGCTGCTCACCCCGATCCATCCGGTGGACCCGGAGCCGCGACGGAACAAGCTCGAGGCCGCCAAGCCGATCACCATCGGCAACAACGTGTGGCTCGGCGGCGGCGCCATCGTGTGCCCGGGCGTGACCATCGGTGACAACACGGTGGTCGGCGCGGGAGCGGTCGTCACCAAGGACCTGCCCGCCAACGTCGTCGCGGTAGGCAACCCCGCGCGCGTGATCAAGGAGATCTGATGACCGAGCGTGCCGTCGGCGTCATGCTCCCGCGGGACCTGCCCGCCGACCGGTTCCGCGCCTACGCGCAGCGGGCCGAGGCGTTGGGGTTCGACGAGCTCTGGGTGGTGGAGGACTGCTTCTTCCGCGGCGGCGTCGCGCAGGCCGCCGCGGCGCTCGCGATGACGGAGCGCATCCGGGTCGGCATCGGCATCCTCCCGGCGGCGGTGCGGAACGCGGCGTTCACCGCGATGGAGGCCGCGACGCTGGCGGAGCTGTTCCCGGGGCGGATCGATGTCGGCATCGGGCACGGGATGCGCGGCTGGATGACGCAGGTCGGCGCGTGGCCGGCGAGCCCGCTGACGATGCTGGGTGAGCACCTGGACGCGGTGCGGGCGGTGCTCCGCGGCGGGTCCGTGGACGCCGAGGGTCGTTATGTGAACCTCGACGGGATCGACCTGAACACCCCGCCGAGCAGCGTGCCTCGCGTGCTGGCCGGGGTGCGCGGGCCGAAGTCGCTCGCACTCGCGGGCCGGTCCGCCGACGGCACGATCCTCGCGGAGCCGGTCACGCCCGAGTACGTGGCCGAGGCGCTCCGGCACATCGCGCCCACGCGGGAGCACCGGATCGTGGCGTACTGCGTCGCGGTGGTCGACGACTCCGCGACCGTGGCCCGCGACGCCGCCCGGCCCGCGCTGGAGTGGATCGGCGAGCCCGACTGGGACGTGCACATCGCTCCGCTGCCGTTCGCCGACGAGTTCCGCGCGCTGCGGGCCGCGTCGAGCACCCGTGCGGAGTTCGTCGCGAGGATGCCCGACGCGTGGGTCGACCAGCTCGCCGTCGTCGGCACCGTCGACGACACACGCCGCCGCATCGCGCAGCTGCACGACGCGGGCGTCACCACGACCGTCCTCATGCCCGTCGGAGCGGACCCGCTGGCCGCGCTGGAGGACCTGGCCAGGGTGCTCTAGCCGCCCCGGCGGGCCGCGTCCCGGAGCAACCGCGTCCGCGATCAGGTGGATCCCGCCTCAAACCGCCGCGAACGACCGCCGCGATGCGGGAGACTCGGCCTCCCATCGTGAGTTCGTGCGTGATCGGAGACTGGGCCGTGGCTGATCAGGCGGAACACGAGGGGAGGGCCAGGCATCTGGCCCCGCGGCGTCCGAGACGCGTCCGTCCCGCTCGAGGCTCGAGGCTCACGCGGACGGCCGTCGCCCTCACGCTGGCCGCGATCACGCTCGGCGGGCTCACGAGCGCTGCGGCGGGCGCCTTCGTCGACAACACGACCGTCGTCTATGACGTCTACGGACAACGGCTCGATGCGCACGACGGTGATCTACTCCAGGGCCCGGACGGGACGCTGTACCTCTACGGGACCTCGTACGGGTGCGGGTTCCGGCTCGGTGCCGTCGGCTCCGCCTACTGCGGCGTCCGGATCTACTCGACGCGGGACCTGCGAACGTTCACGCCCGCGGGCGCCGTCGGCGGGATGTACGCGTTCGACCACCTGTCCGCGGACTGGCAGACGCTGTGTGCGCCGCCCGCGTTCGGGTGCTTCCGGCCGCACGTGGTGCGCAGGCCGGCGGACGGCCGCTTCGTGATGTGGCTCAACGTCCACTCGCGACCCGGCTACGTGACGATGGTCGCGGACTCGCCTGCGGGGCCGTTCGTCCCGACCGGGATCACGCCGACGCTCGCCGTCGACCCGGGCTCGGGGTTGCGATGGGGCGACCACGACGTGACGATCGCGCCGGACGGTCGGGGGTATCTGACCTACACCGTCATCGACCCGGCGACGAACGCGCACGCGCTCGTGATCGAGGAGCTCGATCCGACGCTGACGGTCGGGACTGCGCGCCACCAGGTGCTCGACATCTACTCGGGCACCGACCTCGTGGAGTCGCCCGGTCTCTTCTACGGGCCGAACAGCGCGTGGTACCTGACGTACTCGGACCCGGCGCGCCCGTACATGGTGACGGGGACGGGGGTCGTGAACGGACCGCGGAACACGAACGACCCGTTGTCGGGGGCGTGGTCCGCGCCGCGCACCCTCAACCCGACGTCGTGCTCCGGACAGCCCACGGGGGTGTGGCCCGTGACGGGCGCGACGGGCGCGACGACGTTCGTCTACGGGACGGACCGGTGGGAGAACGGGAACCCGAACCAGACCCGGGCCAACTCGTACTTCGGTGCGCTCACGTTCCGCGCGAACGGGGGGACTGCCATCGACGGCTACGTCTGCCAACCGTCGTGGGTGCTCCCGTGAGAGCTAGCGTGCAGTGAGGTGAGCGGCGAGCCTCTCGACGGTGTCGGCGAGCTCCGCCGGTTCGATGACGACCACCGGGGCGGTGAGCGCGAGGCGGGCCACCGTCATGGCGAGCCGGCCGAGATCCTCGCTGCGGATCCGGACGAGACACGAGCCCGCGTGCGTCTCGACGAGGGTGTGGTCCACCCAGCGGAGCACACCCTCGAGCTCGGCGAACGGGGCGTCGACGGCGATCGTCGCCTCGTGCTCACGGGGTATCGAGCCGATCGAGCCTGCGACGAAGCTCGCCGCATCGCCACCGGGGATCTGCCGGAGCGCGAAGTGACTGCCCGCCAGCCGGGGGTCCCGGAGCCGGTCCAGCCGGAACGTGCGCCAGTCGCTGCGACCGTGGTCCCATGCCACGAGATACCAGCGACGGCCGGCGGTGACGAGCTGGTGCGGCTCGACGAGCCGTCGGCTGTCCGTGCCATCGCGTCGTCGGTAGTCGAAACGCACGCCCTCGCGGTCCCGGCACGCCGCTGCGAGCACACTGAGCGCTTCGGGGTCGACGACGTCGCCGTCGGCTGGGAACCGCATCGACGTGACGCTCGAGTGCAGCGCCGACACCCGTCGGCGTAGCCGGTCGGGCAGGAGCTGTTCGATCTTCGTCAGGGCGCGCAGCGACGTCTCCTCCATGCCGCTGATGGCGGCCTCCGCGGCGTAGCGCAGTCCGACGGCTACCGCGACGGCCTCCTCGTCGTCGAGGACCAGGGGCGGTACGTGCGCCCCCGTGGCAAGTCGGTAGCCCCCGTACCGTCCCGACGTCGCATCGACCGGATAGCCGAGGTCGCGCAACCGGTCCACGTCACGGCGCACCGATCGCTCGGTGATCTCGAGGCGTTCGGCGAGCTCGGCTCCACGCCAGAACCGATGGGTCTGCAGGAGCGAGAGCAGCTGCAGCGCACGACCGGTGGGATCCTTCCGCATCCTCTCAGTCTGCCCTCCAACGAGGACCGATCCTGTCCGCAATGCTCCCTACGGTGGCCGCAACCGATCAGGCGGCACCGCCGATCGGTCATCCACCGAGAGGAACGTCGCCGTGTCCGGTCCCACCGCATTTCCCGAGCCGACCATGATCTCCGTCAACGGCGTGAAGCTCGAAGTCTTCGAAGCAGGCGGACAGCACGCCGGACGACCCGTCGTGCTCTGTCACGGCTGGCCGGAGCACGCGTTCTCCTGGCGCCACCAGGTGCCCGCCCTCGTCGATGCCGGCTACCACGTCATCGTCCCCAACCAGCGGGGCTACGGGGGCTCGTCCCGTCCGACCGAGGTGACGGACTACGACATCGAGCACCTGACGGGCGACCTCGTGGCACTGCTCGACCACTACGGGTACGACGACGCCACGTTCGTCGGGCACGACTGGGGGGCCAACGTCGTCTGGGGGCTGGCCCAGCTGCACCCGCACCGCGTGAACAAGGTGATCAACCTGAGCCTGCCGTACATGGAGCGCGGCCCGGTGCCCCCGATCGAGTTCCTGGAGGCGGTGTTCGGCGGCGACCTCTACCTCGTCCACTTCAACCGACAGCCCGGTGTCGCAGACGCGGTGCTCGAGGCGAACACCTCCCAGTTCCTGCGCAACCTGTACCGGAAGAACGAGCCGCCCGCGGAGCCGGCGCCGGGTATGGCGATGATCAACCTCGCCCTGGCGGAGACGCCCAGGGGTGAGGCCGTCCTGAGCGACGACGAGCTGGCCGCCCTTGTCTCCGCCTTCGAGTCATCGGGGTTCACGGGCGGCCTCAACTGGTACCGGAACCTCGACCGCAACTGGCACCTGCTGGCAGACGCGGACCCGATCATCCGCCAGCCGACCCTCATGATCTACGGCGACCGGGATCAGGTCGCGAGGTCCGAGAACCTTGCCGAGTTCGTGCCCCACGTGGACGTGGTCAGCCTGGAGTGCGGTCACTGGATCCAGGAGGAGAAGCCGGAGGAGACCAACCACGCGATCCTGAGCTGGCTGGAACGGCAGGGTGCCAGCCCGGTCGGCTAGAGGCCGAGGAGGTCAGCGATCTCCGACGCCACCGTGGAGGGCGCCCGGCCGACGTTGCTGACGACGGCGTCCTCCACGCCGGCCGTGACCAGCAGGACGGCGAGGACGTCGGTGCGGGCCAGGTGCCAGTCGCGTTCCGGGCCGGGGTCGTGGCGGGCGACCAGGCGGGCGTGCCGGGCATCCGCGGGTGCGTCGAGGCGCACCACCCGCACGGTCTCGCCCAGGGCGTCCGCGTAGGCGTCGCGCTGCGCCACGGTCTCGACGACCCGGGGAAGGATCAGCACCTCGAGCCCGGCGTCGCGCCAGTGCGGGCGCATCGCCCGGAGGTGGTCGACGACCACGCGCTCGTTGAAGGGGTCGTCGGGCGGCGCGGGTGTCTCGTTGGCGATGGCGTCGACGTCGAGCTCGCCCGCCGCCCGGCCGCGCGCCAGGAGCTCGTTGCGCAGTGCGGCCGCGACGGTGGTCTTGCCCGCCCCGACGGTCCCGGAGATCACCACGACGTCCATGACCGCCATCCTTCACCATGTTAAGAACTCTTGACACCGTGTCTGGTTCGCCATACCTTCGCGGTGTCAACAATTCTTTACACCGGAGGCTCCGATGGGCGTCGAGACCGAGACCCGCACCATGCAGGCGATCGTCCAGAGCGCGTACGGAGCGCCGGAGACCGTCCTCACCCACCAGACGGTCGCGCGGCCGGTGCCGAAGGCCGACGAGGTCCTCATCAAGGTCCACGCGTCGTCGCTGAACTTCGCCGACGTCGCGATGGTCACCGGCCGGCCGTCGCTGATCCGGGCCGTCATGGGGTTGCGGCGACCCCGCCACACGGTTCCCGGGCGGGACGTCGCGGGGGTCGTCGAGGCGGTCGGCGCGGACGTGACCGACTTCCGGGCCGGCGACGAGGTCTACGCCGAGGCGACCGCGGGCGCCTGGGCGCCGCTCGTGGCCGTGCCGGCGAAGCTCGTCGGTCGCAAGCCCGTCACCCTGAGCTTCGAGCAGGCCGCCACGCTGCCGCTCGCCGCCGGTACCGCCCTCGACTGCGTCGCCGGCGTCCAGCCTGGCCAGAAGGTGCTGGTCAACGGCGCGTCGGGCGGGGTCGGCTCGTTCGCTGTGCAGCTGGTCAAGGCGCTCGGCGCGGAGGTCACGGGGGTGTGCAGCGGCCGGAACGTGGAGCTCGTCGCGAACCTCGGTGCCGACCACGTCGTCGACTACGAGCGCTCCGACTTCACCAGCAGCGGCACCCGGTACGACCTGATCATCGACCTCGTCGGAAACCGGAGCCTCGGGGCGTACCGGCGGGCGCTGGCCCCGCGGGGCACGCTCCACCTGTCCGGTGGCGGCGGGGGCCGGGTGATCGGGCCGATGGCCCGGCTCGCGCAGGCGCTCGTCGTGAACCCGTTCGTCTCCCAGCGCCTGCGGCCCGTCTTCGCGACGCCGAGCCGCGCCAAGCTCGACCGCCTCCGCGAGCTCGCCGAGGCAGGGTTGCTCACCCCCGCCATCGAGCGGACCTACCCTCTGAGCGACGCCCCGGAGGCCGTGCGCCGGCTGATCGCCGAGCACGCCCGTGGCAAGACCGTCCTCACCGTCGCCCAGGAGAGTTGATGTCCTACGAAGAGCGGAACGTCTGGGTCTCCCTCGTCGTCTCCGTGCTCGCGTACGGGGTCTACGTCGTGGTGGTGCTGGCCCGGGCGCGGGACACGCCGCTGACCGAGGTCGCCTACGCCGGTCCGTTGCTGTGGTCGATCGGCGGCGCGATCGTGCTGGCCATCATCGGCTCCATCGGGGTCGCGCTGGCCAACCGCCGCGACGGGCACCTGACGGACCAGCGTGACAAGGAGATCAGCCGGCTCGGCGATCGCACGGGCCAGTCGTTCGTCGTGATCGGTGCGCTCGCCGCGATGGTCCTGGCGCTGCTCGAGGTCGACTGGTTCTGGATCGCCAACGCCGTCTACCTCTGCTTCGTCCTGTCCGCGATCCTCGGCGGCGTCACCAAGCTCGCCGCCTACCGACGGGACTTCTCCACGTGGTGAAGCCCACGCAGGTCACCAACGCCATCCGCACCCTCCGGTTCACGCACGGCGAGATGACGCAGGCCGAGCTGGCCGAGCGCATCGGCGTCACCCGCCAGACCGTCATCGCGATCGAGCAGGGCCGCTACTCCCCATCGCTCGAGATGGCCTTCCAGATCGCTCGCGCGTTCGACGTCCCGCTCGACGACGTCTTCCAGTACCCGGGCTGACCCCTCGCTCCACCTGCACGAGGCCACGCGGTCTCGCGATCCGTCCTGCCCACAGAGAGGCACTGCCATGCGCACTGCTCGACTTGCCGGTCTGCTCTACCTCGTCGTCGCCGTCTGCGGTGGTTTCGCGGAGCTGGGAGCACGATCGACCATCAAGGCGTCCGACGACGTCGCCCAAGCCCTCCGCGACAGCGCGGACCTCATGAAGATCGCGTTCGCTGCCGACGTCGTCGCCTACACCTCCTTCCTGCTCGTGGGCCTCGCCCTCTACTCGATGTTCAAGGACGTGCACCGCGTCGCGGCCGTCGCGATGCTCACCATGAACGCGGTCAGTGTGGCCATCCAGAGCCTCGACCTGGTCAACCACGCGGGTGCCGTGCTCGCGGCGCAGCGGGGTGCCGACGAGCTCGCCGTGCTGTTCCTCGACCTGCACGGGGTCGGTTACCTGATCGCGCAGGTCTTCTTCGGCGGGTGGCTCATCCCGCTCGGCTACCTGGTGGTCCGGTCGGGCATGATGCCGCGCGTGCTCGGCTACGCCCTCATGGTCGGTGGCGTCGGGTACCTGCTCGGGCTCGTCGTCGAGCTGGTCGCGCCCGGTGCGGACGGCCTCGCGCTCGCGCTGGGCCTGCTCGGCGGGCTGTCCGAGATCACGTTCCTGCTCTGGCTGCTGGTGAAGGGTGTGTCCGCACCCGTTCGCGAGCGGGTGCTCGTGCCCTAGTTTGGCGATATGTCCGACGCCACCCTCAGCCTGCTGGTGCTGGCCGGGTGCGTCGGGCTCTTCGTCTGGAACCGGCTCTCGGTCGGCGTCGTCGCGATCCTCACGGCGCTGACCCTCTACGCCACCGGCCTGATCACCGCGAACGAGGCCGTCGCGGGGTTCGGTGACCCGGTCGTCGTGTTCATCGCGTCCCTGTTCGTGCTCAGTGAGGGTCTGGAGTCGTCGGGCGTCACCGCCTGGGCCGGTCAGCAGCTGATCGCCCGCGCGGGGACGGCCCGGAACCGGCTGCTGATCGCCCTGATGTTCCTGTCGGCGCTGATGGCCGCACTGGTCACCCCGAACGGCGCGGCCGCGGCGCTGCTCCCCGTGGTGGTGCTGGCGTCGCGGCGCTCGAAGCAGTCGACGTCGCAGATGCTCATGCCGCTCGCGTTCGCGGCCAGCGCCGGGGCGCTCCTGGTGCTCAGCGGCAGCACCGTGAACGTCATCGTGTCCGATGCGCTGGTCACTGCCACCGGCGAGCAGTTCGGGTTCTTCGAGTTCGGCCTGATCGGGCTGCCGCTGGTGCTCGCGACGATCGCGGTCTCGGTGCTCGTCGGCCGGCGCCTGCTGCCGGACCGCTCGCCCACCGCCCTGCCCGCCGACTACTCCCGGCACGTCGACACCCTGGTCGAGCACTACAGCCTGGACGTGGGCTTCTTCCGGCTCGTGGTCGACCCGGGGTCGGACGTGATCGGCAGCCGGCGCGAGCAGGTCGAGGTGCCCGACGGCGTCGTGCTCATCGGGGTGCAGCGGGCCACCGGTGAGCCCGCCGCCGAGGACGAGACGCTGAGCGTCGGCGACGTCGTCGTCGTGACGGGCGACAACGCGGGCATCGCGTCACTGGTCGAGCGGCACGCGCTCGCGGTCGCGACGACGCCGCTGTCCCGGGGCACGCGGGAGGCGCTGCTCGGCCGCGAGGTCGGTGTCGCCGAGCTGGTGGTCCGGCCGCGCTCGCGGGTGATCGGCCAGGTCGTGTTCGCGGGGCTGGTCCGCTCGGGGGTCACGGTGCTGGGCGTGCGCCGGCTGGGCAAGGACCGGGGCGCCGACCACCTGGTGCTGGCCGAGGGCGACTCGCTGCTCGTGCACGGTCCGTGGCCGGCTGTCGAGGCGTTCGCCGCTGGGGACGACGTGCTCATCGTCGACAGCCCCGAGCTGGTCCGGCGGCAGACCGTGGCGCTCGGGCCGAAGGCGTGGCGGGCGGTCGCGGTGCTCGTCGTCACGGTCGCGCTCCTGGCCACCGGGGTCGTCCCGCCCGCGATCGCCGGGCTGATCGGGGCGACGCTCATGGTGATGACCGGCGTCGTCGGCGTCCCGCAGGCCTACCGGGCAGTGTCGTGGCAGGTCGTCGTGCTGGTCGGCGGGCTGATCCCGTTGTCCGTCGCGATCGCCTCGTCCGGCGCCGCCGACCTGGTGGCCGGGTGGCTCGTGGGCATCGTCGGCGACGGGGGTCCGCGCGTCGTGCTGGCCACCCTGTTCGCCCTCACGCTCGTGCTCGGCCAGGTGGTCAGCAACACGGCCACGGTCCTGATCGTCGCGCCCATCGCGGTCGCCATGGCCGACGCCTCCGGGGTGGCGCTCGCGCCGGTCCTCATGCTCGTCGCGGTGGCCGGCGCCGCGTCGTTCCTCACGCCGATCGCCACCCCGGCCAACATGATGGTCATGGGGCCGGGCGGCTACACGTTCAGCGACTACTGGAAGCTCGGCCTCGCGACCACGCTGGCGTGGTTCGTCGTCGCCATCCTGCTCATCCCCGTCATCTGGCCCACGTAAGGAGCACGACGATGACCTTCGACCCGATCCCCTCGCGCGCGCTGTTCGAGGACGTCTCGGTCCGGGTGGCGCCACCCGGTGCGGGAGCCGGTCGCGCGCTCGGGCTGGCCGTGACCGTCACCGGTGAGGTGCCGTCGGGGGTCCCGCTGGACCGTGCCGCGCTCACCGAGTGGGGGTTCCGCGGCTCGGTCGGCGAGATCCTGATCCTGCCGCGCGAGGGCGGCGCGGTGGTGGCGACGGGAGTCGGCGACGACCCGTCCGACGCCTCGTTGCGCGACGCGGCGGCGGCGTTCGCCCGGGCCGCGGGTCGCGACGACGTCCTGACCACGGACCTGGTCGGTGCGGGGGCGTCGGTGGAGAGCGCGGCCCAGGCGGTCGTCGAGGGGATCCTGCTCGGCCGCTACCGGTACGACGCCCTGAAGACCGACCCGTCGACCGTGCCGGTCCGGGAGATCGTGCTCCTGGTGTCCGACGAGTCCGCCGACGACGCCCGCCGCGGAGCCGACCGCGGCGTCGTCCTCGCCCGCGCGGCCTCCCTGTCGCGCGACCTGGCCAGCACCCCCGCCGGGCACCTCACCGCCCCCGACCTGGCCGACGTCGCCGTCTGGCTGGCCGGCGAGCACGGGCTGGACATCGAGGTGTTCGACCAGGAGGCGCTGGTCGAGATGGGCTGCGGCGGACTGCTCGGCGTCAACGCGGGGTCGGTGGTCGAGCCGCGCATGATCGTGATCCGCTACGTGCCCGCGACCGAACCGACTGGTCACCTCGGCTTCGTCGGCAAGGGGATCACCTACGACTCCGGCGGCATCAGCCTCAAGCCCTCGAACGCGATGCACGCGGCGATGAAGATGGACATGAGCGGGGCCGGCGCGGTGCTCGCGGCGATGACCGCGCTCGCAGACCTCGAGGTCCCCGTGGCGGTCAGCGCGTACCTGGCGTGCACGGACAACATGCCGTCGGGCTCGGCCACCAAGCTCGGGGACGTCCTGACCAGCCGGGCCGGCCGCACGATCGAGGTGGTGAACACCGACGCCGAGGGCCGCCTGGTCATGGTCGACGCCATCGCGCTCGCGCTGGAGGACGGCGTCGACGCCATCGTGGACATCGCCACGCTCACCGGGGCCGCCCTGGCCGCGCTCGGCATGCTCACCGCGGCCGTCATCGGCAACGACGACGGGATGCTCGACCTGGTCGAGGCCGCCGCCGAGACGACCGACGAGCAGGTCTGGCGGCTGCCGCTGGACCGCCGGTACCGCAAGCAGCTGGACTCCGAGGTCGCGGACATCAAGAACCTCGGCGGCGAGTTCGCGGGGGCCATCACCGCGGCGCTGTTCCTGGCCGAGTGGGTGGGGGACACCCCGTGGGCGCACCTCGACATCGCGGGGACCATGCGGTCCGACGCCGACGACGCGTGGCGGACCAAGGGCGCGACCGGGTTCGGCGCGCGGCTGCTGGTCGAGATCGCGTCGACGTTCGCCGGCCCGGCTCGGTGACGTCGCTGTGATCGAGCGCCGCGCGATCCAGGGGTCGATCGCGGGGGCGGCCGTCCTCGGCACCCTCGCGGTCGTCTGGGGCATTGCCGCCCAGTCGCGCGTGCTGCTGTTCGACGGCGCGTTCATCCTGCTCGGCATCGTGCTCTCGGCGCTGTCGCTCATGGCCTCGCGCGCCGCCGCGGAGAGTCCGACCACGCGGTTCCCGTTCGGCAAGGCGGCGGTCACCCCGCTGGCCATCGCGGTCCAGGGCGTGGCGCTGCTGGGCACCCTCCTGTACGCCGCGGTGGACGCCGTCGCGATCATCACGGCCGGCGGCTCCGACGTCGCTGCCGGCACCGTCGTCGCGTACGGGCTGATCACGATGGTGTGCTCGTACGCGCTGAGCCGCTGGCTGACCCACCGCGCGCCCACCTCGGAGCTGGTGGCGGCCGAGGTGGCCCAGTGGCGGGCCGGCGCGCTGCTGAGCCTGGTGTTCGCCGTCGGTGCGGGGCTCGCGCTCGCCCTGTCCTCCGTCGGCGACCTCGTCCGGTACGTCGACCCGGTCCTCGTCCTCGTGGCGTGCCTGGTGCTGGCGCCCATCCCGTTGCGGCTCCTGCGGGCCGCCGGGCTCGAGCTGCTGGAGGCGGAGCCGCCGGCCGACATCCGACGAGCTCTGGCCGAGGCCGTGACCGCCGTGCGGACCGAGTTCGGGCTCGACGAGCCGTTCGTCCGCTCCACCAAGCTGGGCAGCCGGCTGTACCTGGAGGTCGACTTCGTGGTGCCGGAGGGCGTGTGGGACGTCGGCGGCGAGGACCGCGTCCGCCGCGCGCTCATCGGCCACCTGGAACCGCTCGGGTACGAGCTGTGGGCCAACGTCGAGCTGACGACCGACCCGGAGCTGGCCCGGTGACTCTCGCGTGAAGACTCTGTTGCTCTGAGCGCGACAAGGTCTTCACGCGAGGTCGGGATGACGACGGCTAGAGGTAGATCGACGCCCCGGGTCCCAGCGGGATGCCCAGCAGGTACCAGACCACCAGCAGCGCGGACCAGGTGATCAGCAGCACCACGGTGTACGGGAGCATCAGCGAGATCACGGATCCGACGCCGACCTTGCGGCGGTACCGCTCGGCGAAGATCACGATCAGCGCGAAGTACGGCATCAGCGGCGTGGCCACGTTCACGGGTGAGTCGCCCACGCGGTAGGCGGCCATGGCCAGGTCCGGGGAGATGCCCAGCTGGATGAACAGCGGCACGAACACGGGCGCGAAGATGGCCCACTTGGGCACGACGCCGCCGATGAAGATGTCGATGATCGCGGTCATCGCGATGAGCCCGAGGATCAGCCAGACGGTGCTCAGGTTGGCGGCCTCGAGGGTGTCGGCCATGTTCACCGCGGCGATGGTGCCCAGGTTCGAGTAGTTGAAGTACGCGATGAACTGGCTGATCACGAGCAGCAGGAAGATCAGGCCGGACAGGCCGGCGATGGTCTTGGTCATCGGGTTGATGACGTCCATCGAGCCGTGGATGGTGCCCGCGCCCTTGCCGTAGGCCAGCCCCATCACGAAGAAGTACACGAGGATCAGGAAGATGATCGAGTTCAGCAGCGGGGAGTCCTCGATCAGGCTGCCGGTCTCGGGGTTGCGCAGCAGGGCGTTCGGCGGGAGCGAGAGCGCCAGCACGACCGCCGTGGTGCCGAGGAAGGCCCAGAACGCCCAGCGCAGACCGTTCTTCTCCTCGGCGCTGAGCTCGCCCGACGGTGGCTCGTCGGCAGTCTCAGGGCCCTCCGACGGGTGGTAGGCGCCGAGACGTGGCTCCACGAACTTCTCCGTGAGCAGCGTGACCACCACGGTGACCAGCAGGGTCGAGACGATCCCGAAGAACAGGTTGCCGGTGATCGCCACGTGGTTGGCGGGGTCGGCGATCGCCTCGTTGGTGATCTCCGCCAGCATCCCGTCGACGGGCGTGATCAGCACGTTCACCGCGAAGCCGCCGCCCACTCCGGCGAACGCGGCCGCCAGGCCGGCCAGCGGGTGCCGGCCCAGGGACAGGAACACGGCGGCGGCCAGCGGGATGAGCACCAGGTAGCCGGCGTCGGTGGCGATGGAGGACAGGACGCCCAGCAGCACGATGATGAACGTGATCGCGCGCGGCGGGGTGACCTTGACCAGGCGCTTGATGAACGAGGCGATCAGGCCGACCTCCTCGGCCATGCCCACGCCGATCATGGCGACGACGATGACGCCGACCACGCCGAAGTTGTTGAAGTTGGCCACCGGCGACGTGAACACGAACCGCAGCCCGTCGGCGTCGAGAAGGCTCTGCGCGGCCACCGTGACGGTGACGGGCTCCTCGGCGCCGATCTGCGCCTGCTCGAACGTGACGGTGCTCCCGGCTGCCTGGAACGCCGCCGAGAGCACCATGATGAACGCGATCAGGATGAGGAAGATGATCACCGGATGAGGGACCTTGTTGCCCACCCGCTCGATCCAGTCGAGCACCCCTTGCAGGGGCGACGGCTTGGCGCCGACCTCGGCCTGGCTCATGTGCGCTCCCCTGCTCGAACCGCTGTGTGCCCGACGCTAGCGAACGACCGGACATTTCTGACCCCCCGTGATGGGATGGCGTGATGAAGCAGCCCGTCTACGCCCCTGGTCAGTCCGCATGGATCCGCGATCTCGGCCGCACCGGCCTGCGCGTCTCCGCGGTCTGTCTGGGCGGCGGTCCGCTCGGCAGCATGCCGGCGCTGTTCGGCCGTGACGTCTCCTCCGACGAGGGCGTCGCCACCGTGCTGGCCGCGCTCGACAGCCCGATCCGGTTCATCGACACGTCCAACGGCTACTCGGACGGGGAGAGCGAGCGCCGGATCGGTGCTGCGCTGAAGGAGGCCGGTGGCGTCCCCGAGGGCGTTGTCATCGCCACCAAGGTGGACCCGGCCGCCCGCGACTACTCCGCCGACCGGGTGCGCGCGTCCGTCGCGGAGAGCCGCGAGCGCCTCGGCCTCGACCACCTGCCCCTGGTCCACCTGCACGACCCGGAGTCGTTCGACTTCGCGGAGATGTCGGCGCCGGGCGGGCCGGTCGAGGCCCTCGTGCGCCTCAAGGAGGAGGGGCAGGTCGGCGCGATCGGCCTGGCGGGCGGCCGGGTGCAGGAGATCGCCAAGTACCTGGACCTCGGGGTGTTCGACGTCCTGCTCGTGCACAACCGCTGGACGCTCGTGGACCGCAGCGCCGGTCCGCTGCTCGAGGAGGCCACCCGGCAGGAGATGGGGATCCTCAACGCGGCGGTCTACGGCGGCGGGATCCTCGCGTTCCAGTCCGGCGGGCCGACGAGCTACGGCTACCGCCCGGCACCGCCCGAGACCCTCGCGGCGATCAAGGCCATGCGCGAGGTCTGCGCCGACTTCCACGCGGACCTGGGCACGGCGGCGCTGCAGTTCTCGCTGCGGGACCCCCGGATCGCCTCGACCGTCGTCGGCATGAGCCGCCCGGGCCGTGTCGGTCGCACGCTCGACCTGGCCTCCGAGCCGCTGCCGGATGCACTGTGGCCGGCGCTGGAGGCCCTGGTCCCGCCGCCGCACGTGTGGCTCGACGCGGGATAGCGTCGGGACCATGAGTCGCGTCGTGGTCACTGGTGGGAGCGGGAAGCTCGGTCGTGCGGTCGTGGCGCACCTGGCGGAGCACGGGTACGACGTGGTGAACGTCGACACGGTCCTGCCGCCCGAGGGCCAGAGGGCGGTGTTCACGCGCGTCGACCTCACCGATCTCGGGCAGGTGACCGAGGCGCTGACCGGCATCGACGACCGGTACGACGGCGTCGACGCAGTCGTGCACCTGGCCGCGATCCCCGCGCCCGGCCTGCGTCCGAGCGGTGCCACGTTCGCCAACAACGTCGTCGCCACGCACCACGTCTTCAGCGCCGCGCGCCGGGCGGGCATCAAGAACGTCGTGTGGGCGTCCAGCGAGACCGTCCTCGGCCTTCCCTTCGAGACGCCCCCGCCGTACGTCCCGGTCGACGAGGAGTACGCCGTCCGCCCGGAGAGCACCTACTCGCTCGGCAAGGCCGTCGAGGAGGAGATGGCCCGGCACTTCACGCGCTGGGACCCCGAGCTCAAGCTCATCGGGCTGCGGTTCTCCAACGTCATGGACGTCGCCGACTACGCCGCGTTCCCGGGCTTCGCGGACGACCCCCGCAGCCGGATCTGGAACCTCTGGGGCTACATCGACGCCCGCGACGGAGCCCTGGCGGTCCGGCTCGCGCTCGAGAGCGACCTCACCGGGTTCGAGGCGTTCATCATCGCCTCCCCCGACACCGTGCTGCATACGCCGTCGGCCGACCTCGTGGCGCAGTACTTCCCCGACGTGCCCGTGCACCGACCGATCGAGGGCCGCGAGACGCTGCTGTCGATCGACAAGGCGCGACGCCTGCTGGGCTACGACCCGCAGCACACCTGGACCACGGAAGTGTGAACCTGCGGGTGAACCCACCCGCAGGTCATCTCACGGACACATCCGCTTGCTTGGCTCCCCTCTGTATCTCCGGGGTGCGTTCGCGCCCCTTCGGGGCACAGACCCACCTCGACGACGCGGCCGACATGCCGCGCGGCCACAGGGGAGCCACCGATGAGCACCGCTGCACCGTTCGCTTTCCTGGTCCACCCGCGAGCTCGCGTCGCCGAGGACCTCGCCCGCATCTGGCGCCCGCTCGGCCGGGTGCCGGAGCGGCTCATCGACACCGCGGTCCGTCGCCTCCCGCTCCCGCCCTACGCGATGTCCCGGGTCCACCTCGACGACCAGCCCGTCGGCCACGTGGTGCTCGTCCCGTTCGGGGCGCGGCACCTGCTGTCCGAGCCGCACGAGGGCCGTGCGCGCGTCGGCCGGGCGATCGACCACGCCGCGCGGCTCGGTGCGGGCGTCGTCGGCCTCGGGGCGCTCACGGCGACCGTCACCGCCGGCGGCGCCACCCTGCGCGGCCGCACCGACGTCGGCGTCACCAACGGCAACGCGTACACCGCGGCGATCGTGGAGGACCAGCTCCTGGACCTGGTGGCGGACCTGTCGGACCGCCGCGTGGCCGTCGTCGGCGCCACCGGGTCGGTGGGCACCACGCTGGTCCGCCTGCTCGCCGCGGGCGGCTCGGTCGACTCCCTCCTGCTGGTGGCCCGCGGGACCGCGAAGCTCGGGGCGCTGGCCGCGGAGGTCGGAGGTCGGGTGCCGACGACGACCTCGACAGACCTGCACGACGTGCGCGACTGCGACGCCGTGGTGCTCCTGACGGCGTCGGCCGACGCCCTGCTCGGCGCCGAGCACCTGGCGCCGGGCGCCCGCGTGCTGGACGCGACGCAGCCCCGCAACACCTCTCCCGACCTCGCGGAGGCCCGGCCCGACGTGACGCTGGTCGACGGCGGGGTCGTCGAGATCCCCGGGATGCACCTGCGCGGCGGGGACATCGGGCTGCCGCGCGGTCAGGCGTACGCGTGCTTCGCGGAGACGTTCCTGCTCGGGCTCGCCGGGCACGTGGGGCACTTCTCGACGGGCGTGCCGACGCTCGACCACGTGGCTCACGTCCGGGGGCTGGCCCGGCGGTTCGCCGCGCACGGTTTCGCTGCCGCGGCGCCCGCGAGCTTCGGACGCCCGCTCGTCGGTGCCCGATG
Organism: Cellulomonas sp. Root137; assembly: GCF_001426725.1. Lineage (NCBI taxonomy): Bacteria > Bacillati > Actinomycetota > Actinomycetes > Micrococcales > Cellulomonadaceae > Cellulomonas > Cellulomonas sp. Root137. Next base: position 747,534 of record NZ_LMFG01000001.1, read on the forward strand.
AGGCGCGTCGTCCTGCTCGGCGGCGGCTACGTCACCCTGCACGCGTACGGCGCGCTCGTGCGACGGCTGCGCGGAGCCCTGCGTCGCGGCGAGGTCGAGATCGTGGTGCTCAGCGCGGACACCGTGCACAACTTCCACGGGTTCACCGGGGAGGTGGTCGCCGGCCTGCTGCCGATCGCGCTGACGCAGACGCCGCTGACCGAGGCGATGCCGCACGCCCGGGTGCTGCACGCCCGGGTCACCAAGGTGGACCTCGTCGCGCGGCGGGTGCACTTCTCCGGCGTCGACGGGGACGACGACCTGGCCTACGACGCGCTCGTCGTCGGGACCGGCGGGCGTGAGCCGCTGGACGCGGTCGACGGGCTCGCCGGTCGAGGGCTGACCCTGCGGGGACCCGGCGACCTGGCCGAGCTGCTCCAGCGCGTGCGGGTGGTGGACGGACCCGTGGTGGTCGTCGGCGGCGGGCTCGCGGGGGTGGAGCTCGCCGCCGCGCTCGCCGCACGGGTGCCGGACGTGGTCCTGGTGCAGTCGGGGGATCGGGTGGTGCCCGCGCTGCACGACGAGCAGCCCCGGCTCGCCGCCCGCTGCACGGCGGAGCTGGCGCGGCTCGGCGTGGACGTCCGCACCGGCGTACGGGTGGTGGCCGCCGACGACGGCTCGGTGACCTTGTCCGACGGGTCGGTCGTGCGGACGCACACCGTCCTGGCGACCACGGGGCAGCGCGCCGTCGTGCTCCCGGGCCTGGACCGGCTCCCGCGGGACGACCGCGGTCGCCTGGTCACCACGCGCGAGCTGCTGGTGGCACCCGACGTCTGGTCCGCGGGCGACGCGGCCTCGGTCGCGCACCCGCGCAGCGGTGTCCCGGTGACCTCGAACGCGCTGTGGGCGATCAAGGCGGGTGACCAGGTGGGTCGGAACGTCGCCCGCGCGCTGGCGGGCCGCCCGGGCCGGCGGTTCCGCTACCTCGGGCTCGGGCAGGCGGCGTCGTTCGGCGTCGGCCGCGGGGTCGCCGACCTCTACGGGTTCCCGCTCACCGGGTGGGTGGCGTGGGTGATGCGGGTCGGGTTCTTCGTGCGGTTCATGCCCACACGCTCCCGCGCGGTGCAGGTGCCGGGGGAGCTGGTCCGGCGAGCGCGACAGGCCGCACCGGTCCGGCCCCGGGTCGTCGCCCCCCGATGAACGTACGACGACGGACGGTCGGGACCGCACACCGACCGTCCGCCGTCGCCCGCCCGGGCCCCTCGGGAGGCCCGGGCGAACCAGGGGTGGAGCTAGTTGCGGTTGATGGTGAACGTGGACGTCGTGTTCTTGATGTCCTGCGCGTTGTTGCTCAGGCGCAGGTTGGTGAACGTCACCGAGCCCACCGCCGGACCCTGACCCTGCTCGGGCATCTCGTTGACCCAGATGCCGAACCCGGACTTGGCGTCCCAGGCGTCCCCGCTCTTGCGCGCCCCCGTGATCGACACGTTGGTGAACGTGGTGTCGGTGATCGGGTTCTGCGGTGAGCTCGGTCCGGTGTAGTTGGTCTGGAACATGATCCCGGAGTAGGTCGGGTCGACGATGTCCACGTCGCTGACCCGGATGCCCTGGAACTTCTTCGACGCGGAGAACACCCAGATGGCGGGGAACGTCTGGTTGCCCCAGAAGTGGCCGCCCGCCCGCACGATCGAGATGTTCTGGAAGCTCGTCGGCGCCGCGGAGCCGAACTCGTCCATCGGGTACCCGAAGTCGAGCGAGCTGATCGTGATGCCGGAGTACACGAGCGTGTCCGCGATGTAGATGTTCCGGAACGTGTTCCCGTACCCGCCGTAGACCGCGAGACCCGCCGCACGCCACGTGACCAGCGAGGTGAGGTTCTCGTAGACGTTGCCGGTCTGGCCCGTGCCGCCCGCGTCGGTGGCCGCGAACAGGGCGAACGAGTCGTCACCCGTGCCGCGCGCCTCGATGTTGGCCACCCGGTTGTTGGCGCTGCCGTTGGTCATGTTGATGCCGTCGGCGAACGTGTTCCGGATGCGCGAGTCGGTGATCGTGCTGTTGTCCATGTTGGACGCCCAGAACATGCAGATCATGTGCTCGACCCAGAGGTCGTCCACCGTCATGTTCGCCACGTTGGTGAAGTCCAGCACCTTGCCGGGGCCGTCGATGCGGCTGGTGTAGTTGCCGAAGTAGGCGAACCCGCGGAACTTCGACCCGTTGGACGACGCCTCCGCGCGGAAGCCGACGTCGGTGTTCTCCTGCCCGGTGGGCGCGAAGAACCGTGTGAACCACGGACCGGCCCCGACGATGTCGACCGCCTTGCCGTAGACCTGGAACTTGCTCGACGTGCTGTAGTCGCCGGCGGGCAGGTAGACGCCCTTGATCGCGCCGGTGGTGTCCATGCGCGCCCGGTCCAGCGCGTTCTGGACGTCCTGGTGCGTGAACCCGGTGGGCTGCACGTACTGCGCCGGGTTCGGGTTCGGGTCGGCCGTGGCCAGCTCCGTGTTGATGAAGTCGATCGTCACCGGCTGCGGGTTGCTGGCCGTGCGCTGCAGGCGGAGGGTGGCGCCGGCCGGGACGGTGGTGCCCAGCAGGGTGCTGGCCTCGTCGTAGATGTGCCGCGGTCCGCCGGAGCCGGGGGTGTTGTTCGGTCCCTTCTCGTCCCCGTACAGCCACGCGAACCGGGAGGTCAGGTCGAGGCGCTTGAGGTAGGTGCCGTTGACGAAGACGTCGATGCTGCCGGACTGGCCCGTGCCGGCCGCGTTGTCCGGGATCGAGAACCGCGTGACCAGCGTGTTCGTCGGGTTCTTCGTCGTCCACTCGACGTACGCGCCCGTGGCGGACAGGGTGGCGGCGCGGCGCCCGGAGGCCTCTCCGGCGAGGTCGCCGACCGTGCGGTTGGGGCCGACGAGCACCGCGCCGCCGCCGGTGCGGCCGTCCTCGGACTCGTACATGTCGAACGGCAGGCGGGCGCCGCGGCCGACGAAGATCCCGGCGGAGACCACGTTGTTCGCCTGCTTGCCCGGTACCTCCGTGGAGTCGGCGGCGACCGCGCTGGACACGTCGTACGTGCCGTTGCCCGCTGTCCAGGTGCCGAGGGTCACGGTCCCGCTCGTCGCCCCGGCAGCGATGGCACCGCTGACCGAGCCGGTGAGCGTCCGCACCACGGTGCCGGTCGTCGAGTCCTTGATGGTGACCGTCAGTCCGTGCGCGGCGGTCGACGTGGCGATGGTGCCGTTGTTGGCGACCGCCCCGGTGAACGTGACGACCGCTCCCGCGGCCGGGTTGCTCGGGCTCCAGCTGACCACGGGGACCAGGTCGGAGCTGGGCACGGGGGACACGACGAGCTTCGTCGGGTTGCTGTAGCCGTTGTTGGACTCGTTCTGCTCGACCACGGTGTTGGCCGGGTCGGCGGTGGCGCCGATCGTGTACGAGCCGGCGCCGCGGGCGCCGATGCTTCCCGTCACCGTGGCGGTGGCACCGGCGTTCAGGGCCCCGACGTTCGCGTTGACGGCGTCCTGGCCGTCCACCTGGAACGCGAGCGTCGTGGCGGCGGAGGCGGCGGTGCCGACGTTCTTCACCGTCGCGGTGAGCGTGACGGGGGTGGACTCGGTCGCGTTCGCCGGGCCGGTGACGCCGGTGACCGTGAGGTCCGGGTTCGGGGCTGCGGCGCCGAGCACCTGCAGCTCGGCCACCTGGCCGTTGCCGGCACCGGTGTTGCCGGTGAACACGAGGCGGACGTCGGTGGCGGTGCCGCTCACGGGCACGGTGACCGTGTTGCCGGTGGATGGGCTGAACGCGCGGGCGGCCGACGGCGCGAGCGTGGTGAACGCCCCCGTACCGGTGCGGCCCTCCACGGAGAACGTCTGCGTGCGGTTGCCCCAGGCGCCGTCCGGGTTGAGCCTGACGGTGACCGCGGACAGCTGGCTGGCTGACGCGAGCGTGACGGTGAGGTTCCCCGGGTACTGGCCGCCGGCGCCCTCCCAGTAGGTGCCGAGGTTCCCGTCGACCGCGTTCGCGGCCACATAGGCCCACTCGGTGGAGGACGCGACGATCGGCCTGCTGAGCGCGAGGTTCTGGCCCGTCGGCGGTGTTGTCGGCGTCGGCGTCGGGTCCGGCGTGGTGGTCCCGTGGACCTCGAGCTCCGAGAGCTGCCCCGCGGGCCAGCCGGTGTTGCCGGTGATGCTCAGCCGCACGTACCGGACGGACGTGTCGGTCACGTCGACGGTCACGGTGTTGGCCTGAGCGGGGTCGAACGCGTACCCGGCCTGCGCCTTGAGCGTGCTGAACGTCGAGCCGTTGGTGGAGCCCTGCACCGTGATCGTCTGCGTCCGCGCACCCCAGGCACCGGTCGGCAGCTTGAGGGTCAGGTCTGTGACCGTGGCGGCGCTGCCGAGGTCCACCTGGACCCACTGCGGGAACTGGTTGTTGGTGGACTCCCAGTACGTGGCCTGGTTGCCGTCCGTGACGTTGCCCGCGCCGTAGACGTCCACGGTGCTGCTGGCGGTGGCGGGCTTGCCCGCGGCGAGGTTCGGGCCGGCCGCGGCCGCGCCCTGCGCGAAGACCGCGAGGCCGAGCGGGGCGACGAGCGCCGCCGCGGCGGTGGCCACGACGGCGAGCCTGACGTTCCTTCTCATGGGTCGTCCTCGTTCTCCCGCCGGGGCGGGGTCGATGCCGAGTGCGCTGCCCGTGTCTCGAGCGCCCGACGCGGACGCAGGGGCCGGACCGGCGATGGGGCGTCGGTGCCTCAGGGCCGAGTGGTACGGCGACGCCCGTTCCGTCGTTGCGACCCTCTGCACGACTTTGTGCGTGTGGTCTGTCGAGTTCTTGCGGCGTCGTGAGCAGACACTACGAACCGCCGCCCATGCAGTCAAGGGCGGTCCGAAGTGCGACACACGAGGGTGTGACTCCGGCGTCGTCCGGGAAGGGCTCGAGGCTCAGGTACCGTCCACGCGTGACGCTCCGACGGACCCTGGCCCGCGCCTACTGGCGGCTGAGCCGCTGGACCCTGCAGACCGAGCGTGTGCCCGTGGACGGCGCCGGGCTGCTGATCGGCGCACCGCACACGTCCAACTGGGACTTCATCCTCATGCTGGCGATCAGCGGCGAGGCGGACCTGACGGTCAAGTGGCTCGGCAAGCAGCAGCTGTTCCGCGGACCGGCAGGACCGGTGATGCGGGCGCTCGGGGGCATCCCCGTGGACCGCCGCGACCCCGCCGGGCTGGTCGACGAGCTGGTGGCGCGGATCCAGGGCGGCGACCGCTTCTACCTCGTCGTCACGCCCGAGGGGTCGCGCAGCGGCTCCGGCTGGAAGTCGGGGTTCTACCGGATCGCCCGCGCCACGGACCTGCCGGTCACCCTCGGCTACGTCGACCGCACCACCATGACGGCCGGCCTGGGACCGACGCTCCACCTGACCGGGGACGTCGCCGCGGACATGGACGAGGTGCGCGCGTTCTACGCCGACAAGTCCGGGTTCGCGCCGTCCCGCCGGACCGAGCCGCGCCTCCGGGAGGAAGCCGCTCCCGAGTGACTGTCCGAGGGCTTCGCTACGGTCGGGGCGCACCCGTCCCCACGTGAGGAGCCCATCGTGGACGAGTTCGACTGGTCGATCCTGAGCGTGCCGACGCCGCGCGCGGTGGTCCGCGGGCAGCTGGAGTTCTCCTGGTGGGAGCTCGGTCGGCGCCTGGAGACCGTCACGCAGGACGAGTTCCAGTGGGAGCCGGCACCCGGCGCGCTGAGCGTCCGTCGGCGCACCGAGACCACCGCTCCGCGCACGTTCGGCGTCGGCGAGTGGGTCGTCGAGTGGCCCGAGGGGCCCGACCACCCCGGCCCGCGGACCGTCGCGTGGCTCGTCGCGCACCTGACCGAGGTGCTCACCGAGCGGTACGACTGGACGTTCGGCGCCCACGAGGCCAAGCGGCCGACGCTGACCTACTCGGGCGAGGTCGGACCGGCCGTCGCGGAGCTCACGCGGATGGCCGACGCCTGGCGCGCGGGGATCGCCGGGATGTCCGACGATGACATCTTCACGGTCGGCCTCAGCCAGGCCACCGAGATCGATGCGCAGTCACCGTTCGCGCACCTGGTGGCGCACATCAACCGCGAGATCATCCACCACGGGTCGGAGATCTTCACGCTCACCGACCTGTACCGCGTGCGGGGAGGCTCACATGTCTGAGAACCACGTCGCCCGAGCGTCCGTCGACATCCCGGCGCCGGCCGAGAACGTCTGGGACACCCTGGTCGATCCCGAGGCCACCTGGATGATGGGAGCCCGCGTGACCAGCGCCTACGTGGTCGGCGTGCCCATCACCTTCGACGGCGAGTGGGACGGCAGGCCGTTCCAGGACCACGGCGAGATCCTCGAGGTCGACCGACCGCGCCGCCTGCGCTACACGCACTACTCACCGCTGAGCGGGCAGCCGGACGTCCCCGAGAACTACCACCACCTGACGTTCACGTTCGACGAGGACGAGGGGTCCACGGCCGTCACGCTGGAGCAGGACGGCAACGGGTCGGCCGAGGAGGCGGCGCACTCCACCGCGAACTGGGAGCAGGTGCTGGGCGCCCTGCGCGACGCGGTCGTTGCGGATGCGGAGCGCGCGGGCTCGTCGTAGCGTCGAGGAGTTGCCAACCCGAGAGGAGTGATTCTGATGGGTCTCGACGACAAGATCAGCAACGCTGCGGAAGAAGCCAAGGGCAAGGTCAAGGAAGCGGCCGGCAAGGCGACTGACGACGAGCGTCTCGAAGCAGAGGGCAAGGGCGATCAGGCCAGCGCGAACGTGAAGCAGGCTGGCGAGAACATCAAGGACGCGTTCAAGTGATCTGACCCGTCCCGGCACGACGCGAAGGCCCCCACCATGGCGGTGGGGGCCTTCGTCGTTCACAACATCTCTTTCGCAATAACCCTTGCGCAATGATCGTTGCGAGTTCTAGAGTCGCACCATGAGCACCGAGCAGAGCACCGAGACCCGGCTGAGCCGGAGCGATCCCGAGCGGATCCGCGCGCTGGCGCACCCCCTGCGGCTCGCGCTGCTCGAGTACCTGGACGACACCGGTGAGGCCACGGCCACCCAGTGCGCCAAGCACACCGGCGAGTCCGTCGCCAACTGCTCGTTCCACCTGCGCCTGCTGGCTCGCTACGGGTTCATCGAGCCCGCCGAGCAGCGCGGCCGCGAGCGCCCCTGGCGCCCGAGCGCCCGGCGCGAGCAGTTCGTGCCGGACGAGTCGGTCCCCGGGTCGGTGCGCGCCGTCGTCGAGCTGGCGGAGGTCGCCGTCCGCCAGGAGGCCGAGGGGTTCATCGGCTTCCTGCACCAGCGCGCCGACCGCGCCGCGGAGCTGACCGGCCGGTCGCTCCCCGCGTCGATGACCAAGGACACCTTCTGGGCGACGCCCGACGAGACGGACGCCCTGCTCCACGCGGTCGGCGCCCTCCTCGAGCCGTACGTCGCCCGGATGAAGGACGCCTCGTCGCGTCCCGCCGGCGCCCTGCTCATGCGGTGGTTCGCCACCAGCCACCCCGACCTCGCGGTCGACCCTGCACCTGGTCCGGAGGCGTCCGACGCCCCCCACCCGCTCGCTCCCCACGCATCCGAGGAGGCGTGACATGGTCGCGCTGACGTACGACGTGCGCACCGTGCGCATCCCGATCCCCCGACTCGTCCTCCGTTCGTCCCGTGCGCGGCTCGCCCGCCGGGTGGTCGTGCCCGCCGAGCCCTGGCAGCACGCCGAGCGCCTGGTGCACGAGCAGCGCCGCGAGTCCCACCTCGACGCCGCCGTCGCGCTGCGCCGCTGACGGGACGGTCGTAGCCTCGGGCCAGGAGGTCCGATGGTCCGTACGACGGTGGTTCCCGTGGTCGTCGACCGGCCCGCGGTGCCCTACGTGGGCATCACCGCGTCGGTCACGCCCGGCACGTTCGCGCGGGCCGCGGGCGGGTTCCCGGAGCTGTTCGCCTGGCTGACCGCGCACAGCCTGCACCCGGCCGGTCCGCCGTTCTTCCGGTACGACGTGGTCGACCCGGAGCGCGGCATGGTCGTCGAGGCCGGGGTGCCGCTCTCCGAGGCGGTGCACTGGACGGACGGGGGCGTCGTCACCGGCGTCCTGCCCGCCGGCCGGTACGCGGTGACCAGCCACGTCGGCCCGCCCGACGAGCTGGTGCAGGTGACCGCGGGGATGCAGGCGTGGGCCGCCGCCGAGGGCCTGCGGTTCGACCGCTGGGACACCCCCGAGGGCGAGGCGTGGGGGTGCCGGCTCGAGCTCCAGCTGACGGATCCGCTGGTCGAGCCCGAGATGGCCCGGTGGGAGACACAGCTCGCGCTCCGGCTCGCCGACGACGAGCCGGCCGCCGGCACCGGCGGGGACCTGGGGGACACCGGGCTGCTCTGAGCCATCCGCGGGGCCGGCGGCGTCGAACCACTGCTGACCCATCCCCCGACGGACGACGGACCCGATGTCCCTGCAGCAGCTGTCGACGCCACCGGCGTGCCTCCTCGGGCGCTCCGGTGTGCGGCGCGCGACCGCCGAAGGGCGAGCGGCGATGCGGTGGGGCACACTGGCCCGCGTGGAGCGAGGACCTGGCGAGGCGGACGCGCCGCGCTCCGCCGAGTCCCTGCTCTCGGACGTCGCGCAGGGCGACGACTCGGCGTTCGCGGTCCTCTACGACACCCTCGGCCGCGGGGTCTTCGGCACCTGCCTCGGCGTCCTGCGGGACCCCGACCACGCCGCCGAGGTGGCCCAGGAGGTCTGGGTCGAGGTCTGGCGCACCGCCGCCCGGTTCGACGCCGCCCGCGGCTCCGCCCGCACCTGGACCCTGACGCTCGCCCACCGGCGGGCCGTCGACCGCGTCCGGGCGGTGCAGGCGCAGCGCGACCGCGACCAGCGGGTGCTCGACGGGAGCACCGAGCGGGAGTTCGACGTCGTCGCGGACGAGGTCGAGTCCGCCCTCGAGCAGGTCCGCGTCCGCGACTGCCTCGGCACCCTGACGTCCACCCAGAAGCAGGCGGTGGTCCTCGCGTACTACGGCGGCCGGACCTACCGTGAGGTGGCCGACGAGCTCGCCGCGCCGCTGCCCACGGTGAAGAGCCGCATCCGTGACGGCCTGCTCCGCCTGCGCGACTGCCTGGGGGTGACGTCATGACGATCTCCGACGACGACGCCCGCTCCCTGCTCGGCGCCTACGCGCTGGACGCGGTCGACGCCGACGAGCGCGCCGCCGTCGAGCAGCTCGTGGCCACCGACCCCGCGGCCGCCGCCGAGCTCGCGCAGCTCAGCGCCGTCGCGGCGACCCTGGGCGACGCCGTGGCCGGGGAGCCCCCGGCCGCGCTGCGCGCCTCGGTCCTGGCTGCGATCGCCGACGTCCCGCAGCTCGGCCCGCTCGGAGGTCCGCGCCACGCGGTGGCGGACGCACCGGCGGGTCGCGCGTCGCCGGAGAGTCCTGCCGCGTCCGGCGCCGCTGCGCCGCTCGACGCCCCGGCGCCGGGTGTGACGAACCTCGCCGACCGTCGACGCCCGTCCCGCACGCGCTGGCTCGCCGTCGCCGCGGCCGTCGTCATCGGCGCCGCCGTCCCCACCGCGCTCGCGGTCCAGCAGGCGCAGCGCGCCAGCGAGGCCGAGCAGCAGCAGCAGGCGCTCGCGGACCTGCTCACCGACCCGTCGGCCGTCGTCGTGCACGGCGACGTCACCGGCGGCGGCACCGCGACCGCGATCCTCACCGACGACCGCGCCCTCTTCAGCGCGACCGGCCTGCCGGACCCCGGCGACGACAAGGCGTACCAGCTCTGGGTGGTCGACGCCGACGGCGCCGCGTCCGCCGGAGTGCTGGCCGACGACGCGGGCGCGGTCCGCCAGCTGGCCGACGACTTCTCCGCGGGCGCCGCCCTGGCCATCACGGTCGAACCGGCCGGCGGCTCCACGCAGCCGACGACGGACCCGCTGGTCGTCCTCTCGGCCACCTGACCCGCCCGCGGATCACGTCTGCCGCCCGCGAGCTCGGTGCTTCGCGTCGAGCTCGGTAGCTGGAGCCACCGAGCTCGACGGCAACCACCGAGCTCGACACCGGCCGGTTGCCGCGGCACGTGCGGGTCAGGACGCGACGGAGCCCCCTCGCCGTACCCTGCGAGGGGGCTCCGCTGCTCGCCCGGTGAACCGGCGAGCGCAGACGGACCGGCCGCCGAAGCGACCGGCCCGCCGGGTCGTCACATCGTCGGCATGAGCACCGAGTCGATGAGGTAGACGGTCGCGTTGGCGGTGTGGACGCCGCCGCAGATGACGGTGGCGCCGTTGACCATGAGCGAGTCGCCGGAGCCGGTGACTTCGACGGTGCCGCCCTGGACGGTGGTCTGCGTGCCGACCACCATGTCCGGCGACAGCTGCCCGGGCACCACGTGGTACGTGAGGATCGACGAGAGCGTCGCGGAGTCGGTCTTGAGGGACTCGATGGTCGCGGCGTCGATCTTGGCGAACGCGTCGTCGACCGGCGCGAACACCGTGAACTCGTCACCGTTCAGGGTGTCGACCAGGTTGACGTCCGGGTTCAGCTGGCCGGACACCGCGGACACGAGCGTGGTGAGCAGCGGGTTGTTCGACGCGGCCACCGCGACCGGGTCGGCCGACATGCCGGTCACGGAGCCCGGGCCGTCCGGGACCGCGGCGGCGTAGTCGGCACAGCCGGGGCCGACGAGGTCGGCGGCGGGGTCCGCGGTCATCGCGTCTTCGCTGGGCATCTCCGACGGCGTCTCCATGGGCGCCTCCATCGAGGCCGACGAGTCGGAGCCGGCGGTGTCGTCGGCCGCGCCGGAGCTGCAGGCGGTCAGGGCGAGGCCCGTGACGCCGGCGAGCAGGACGGCGGCGATACGGGTGCGGTTCGTGGTGCGCATGGTGGCTCTCCCTTGAATCAGGTCCGGGTGGGTACCCGCCCGGTCGTCTCTCGGGAGGGGTTCGGCACCGTCGGGGGAGCGGATGGGTGTCGGTTGCGACGAGGACCCATCCCCGAGGGTCGCGGCGGCGAACCCCGGCCATGGACCTGCTCACGCTCGCGCTCATCGGCCTCGTCGGTGGCCTCATCACCGGCATCTCGCCGTGCATCCTGCCCGTGCTGCCCGTGGTGTTCTTCGCGGGCGGCGTGGAAGGGGCACGTGCCCGACCATCCGCCACGACGAGGACCACGAAGGGCGCCGCCGGCTCGGTGGGGGCGATGGCCCAGCCGTCGTTCCTGTCGAGCGGCACCACGTGGACGCCCGGCGGCGTCGCCACCCTGGAACCACCCGCAGAGGCGACGACCACGCGTGACAAGGCGTCGGCCCGCCGTCCCTACCTCGTCATCGCGGGCCTGGTCACCAGCTTCACGCTGGTCACCCTCGTCGGCACGCTGCTGCTCAACCTCCTCGGCCTGCCGCAGGACCTGCTGCGCTGGGCCGGCATCGCGGTGCTCGCGCTCCTGGGCGTCGGCCTGCTGGTGCCGCGGTTCGAGGAGGTCCTGGAGCGCCCGTTCCAGCGGCTGACCCCGAAGCGCGCACCCGGCGCCGGTCGCGGCGGCTTCGTGCTGGGCCTCGGGCTCGGCGCGGTGTACGTGCCGTGCGCCGGGCCGGTGCTCGCCGCGATCACGGTGGCGGGCGCGACGGGGTCGGTCGGCCCCGGCACCGTGGTCCTGACGGTGGCGTTCGCGCTGGGCGCGTCGATCCCGCTGCTGGTCCTCGCGCTCGCGGGCCGCCGGGTGGCCGAGCGCATCGCCGCGTTCCGCACCCACCAGCGCGGCATCCGCGCGGCGGGCGGCGCACTGATGATCGCGCTCGCCCTCGCGCTCGCGTTCAACCTGACCGACGCGATCCAGCGCGCGCTGCCCGGCTACACGGAGTCGCTCCAGGCGAAGGTCGCCGCCAACGAGACCGTGCGCGAGCAGCTGGACCTCGGCGGGCTGGTCACGGACGAGAACCGGCAGCTGGCCGAGTGCAGCAACAACTCCGCCGAGCTCGAGGACTGCGGACCCGCGCCGGCGATCCGAGGTATCGATACCTGGCTGAACACCCCGGACGGTGCTCCGGTCGACCTGGCGGACCTGCGCGGCAAGGTCGTGCTCCTCGACTTCTGGGCGTACTCCTGCATCAACTGCCAGCGCTCGGTCCCGCACGTGACCGCGTGGCAGGAGGCGTACCGCGACGACGGCCTGGTGGTGGTCGGCGTGCACACCCCCGAGTACGCGTTCGAGCGCGAGACCCGCAACGTCGTCGACGGCGCCGAGCGGCTGGGCATCACGTACCCGGTGGCGCAGGACAACTCGTACGCCACGTGGACCGCCTACCGGAACCGCTACTGGCCGGCGCACTACCTCATCGACGCCGACGGCCAGATCCGCCAGGTCTCGCAGGGCGAGGGCGGCTACGCCCAGACGGAGTCGCTGATCAGGGAGCTCCTGACGCAGGCGGACCCCGGCGTGACGCTGCCCGCGCCGACCCAGGTGGACGACGCGACGCCGGTGGGAGACGTCACCCCGGAGACGTTCCTGTCGGTGAGCAAGCACGCGAACGTGGCGGGCGACTACCGCGAGGGTGCGGCCACCTACACGTTCCCCACGGACCAGGCGCAGGACACGGTCGCGTTCGGCGGGACGTGGACCACCGACTACCAGGGCGCGACCGCGGGCCCGGACGCGCAGCTGCGTCTGCGCTACCACGCCGAGGTGGTGCAGGTGGTCCTCGGCGGGACGGGGGCGGTCACGGCCGTCGTGCGGGACGAGGACGGATCGGTCGTGGACCGGGTGGAGCTGGCGGTGGACGGCCCGCCGCGGGCATACGCGCTGGTCGACGACGATTCAGTACGGAACGGCACCGTCGAGCTGACTGCGCAGGCAGGAGTCCAGGTGTTCTCGTTCACCTTCGGGTGAGCGGCGACGAGCGTGAGGCCACCGTTCAGATACGTCCGAGCGGGTGAATTGGTCGTATGTCCGGTTCTGGTACCGGTGACACGCTTCCACGAACTCTCATGTTGCTCTAATGTCGGACTTGTCAGCGAAAACGGCAAACCCTCCGCAAGGAGGGGACGCAAAGCCACGGGACCTACAGGGTCAGCCGGGCTACCGAACAGACAGGACTGTGTCATGGACCAGCGTGGATTCTCAGCAGACCCGTCCGAGACCTCCATCACCCCCACCCCGGCCTTCCCGGCTCCTCGCGTCTCCGCGTGGGCTGGGCTCGCTGCTCGTCGCAGCGTGATCGAGCTGGTGCCGGCGCAGCGCGAGCACGCGGCGGCCTGAGGTCTCGAAGCACGGCAAGCCCTCCTCGTCGAACCCCTCGGAGCCTCCGGCTCCGGGGGGTTCGACGTTGCCGCAGGTCAGCGTGTGTCGGTGGCTGCTTTTTGTCCGGCATGTCCACTAGCCTCGACGTGAGCGAGCTCCCGATCGGGGGCACTTCCGGAGAGAAGGTCACATGGACAGCTTCTTGGACTGGTTCTGGCTTCTCGTCTACTGGTTCCTCTTCTTCGCCTACCTCGTCATCCTCTTCCAGATCCTCGGGGACCTGTTCCGTGACCGTGACCTCGGCGGTTTCGCCAAGGCCGTCTGGATCATCGCGCTGGTCTTCCTGCCGTTCCTGACCGCGCTGATCTACGTGATCGCCCGTGGCAAGGGCATGGCGGAGCGGCAGATGCAGGCCGTCCAGCAGGCGAGGTCCGACACCGACAGCTACATCCGAGAAGTGGCGGGCAAGTCCCCGGCCGAGCACATCGCCGACGCGAAGGCGCTCCTCGACTCGGGCACGATCGACGCCAACGAGTTCGCGACGCTCAAGGCCAAGGCGCTCGCCTGACCGACGACGACGCACGAGCCCTCCGGGCCGGTACCGCACAGGTGCCGGCCCGGACCGCTGCCTAGAGCTCGCCGGTCTTCTGCAGCACCCGCATGGCCACCCAGCCGAGCGGGATGCGCAGCCAGTAGGTGGCCACCCGGAACAGGACCGCGACCGACGTCGCGACGCCGGGGTTGATCGTGGTGAAGCTGGTGAGCGCGGTGGCGAGGGCCAGCTCGATCGTGCCCATGCCGCCGGGCGTCGGGATCAGCGCGCCCGCGGTGTTGCCGGCCAGGTAGACCAGCGCCACCTGGATGAGCGTGGCGTCCTGGCCGAACGCGGCGAGGCTCGCGTCGAACGCGAAGATGAAGCCGAGCGTCATCAGCAGGTTGCCGCCGACGGCCAGCGCCAGCCGCCACGGCTGCCCGAGCACCTCGATGAGGCGGGGCCACGTCTGGCGCAGGGTCGGCATGGTCTTGGCGAGCACCCACTGACGCACCTTGGGCACCAGGAGCGCGGACGCGACGAGCGCGGCGACGATCCCGAGGACGAGCAGGACGACGGGGGAGACCGGCAGCGCCGACTCCTTGTTGCCGGACGCGATGGTCAGGACCAGCAGCAGACCGAGCGTCACGACGAACTGGCTCACCTGGACGAGCGCGACGGTGGCCGCCGCCAGGGTGGTGGACACCCCCCGCTTGGTGAGCATCCGCAGGTTCAGCGCGGCCGGTCCGATGCCGGCGGGTGCGGCCAGCCCGACGAACGTCGCAGCGGTCTGCACCAGCGTGGCGCGCCACAGCGGCAGCTTGACCGGCGAGAACGCGACGAACGCCAGCGCGGCCCCGACGAGCGTGACGAGCCCGAGCGCGAACGCGACCACCGTCCAGCGCCAGTCGCCGGCTGCGAGCGCGGAGGTGATCTCGTCGACGTTGATGCTGGTGATGACGAAGACGATCGCGACGATCGGCAGCACGATCGTGATCACCGTGCGTGCGCCGAAGCGGACGAGCTGCTGCGGTTCCACGTCGGCCTCGGGCAGCCGGGCGACGAGCGCCGACCGGAGCTCGGCGAGCACCTTCTTGTCCGCCCGCATCTCGTCGCGGGTCAGTCGGGGCAGCGTGATCGTCTGCAGCAGCGGCCCGATCGCCGCGACGTGCTCGGCGGGGACCACGCTCGCCGCGGACTCCAGCGCGCGCGTGGCCCCCACCCGCAGGGCGAGCAGGGCCACCAGCTGGGTGACGTCCATGCGGCGGGCCAGCTCGGACGAGGCGACGTCGCCCTGCTCCCAGCTGGTCAGCCAGACCACGGGCCGGCCGACCACCGTCTCGACGAGCAGGACGTCGCTGGTCAGGGACCGGTGCGCGATCCCGGCGTCGTGCGCGAGCTGCAGCTGGGCCCAGATCTCCTCGAGCACCTCGTCGGTGAGCTCGTCGGCCGTGAGGTCGCTGAGCGGGACCGCGTGCCCGGGGCGCTCCTGGACCAGCAGCATCGAGTCGTCGGCCTCGGCGATGCTCAGCAGCTTGGGCGTGCGGACGCCGGCGGCGCGGGCGGCGTAGGCGAGCAGCGCGGTCCGCTCGGCCGCCTGGCGCAGGGACACCACCGAGCGCCCCTCGATCCCGCGCAGCCGGAGCGACCGCCACAGGCGGGTCAGCATGCCGACCACCTGCCGGTCGCCGTCGACGACCACCAGGTCCAGCTCGTCGCCGTCGTCGGTCGTCAGCTCGTACACGCGGTGGTCGGTCGAGCGGGTGAGCGCCCGGGCGGCGGAGTCGCCGTCGAGCTCGTCGGCCCCGACCTCGGACTCCGCCTCCGTCGTCGCGTCGGCTACCCGGCTCAGCTGGACGGGCTCGAACCCGGCGCGCCGCACACCGGCCACCAGGCTCGCGCCGTACGCCCGCTCCGACTGCACGCCGGACAGGTAGCGCACCCCGAGTCCCGTGACGCGGCCGATGAGGAAGGAGACGGCCAGCCCCGGCAGCGAGACGCCGGCGGTGATGAGCAGCACGCCGATCGCGACCCAGATGAGGTTCCACGACCACTTGACCGTCCGGCGGCGACCGCGCGGGCCGACGACCGTGAGCAGGCCGACCAGCAGCGCGACGTACCCGGGGAGCGTGACGACCCATGTGTTGTCCGACCGGATCGACATGCCGACCACGAGCTCGTCGGACCCGAGCGTGGTGATGGCCCAGTAGACGACCGCGTTGAGGAAGAGGGCGGCCAGGGCGGCGACCATGCCCTCGAGCAGCTGGCGGCCGAGCCGGCGGATCGCGAGCTCGGTGATGACCGCGAGGGGGACGGCGACGATGACGAAGCCCTCGAGCAGGGTGACGGGGACGAAGAGGATCCGCTTGAGCAGGGTGGCGAAGCCCTGGACGTCCTCCGCCACGCCGGTGGTCGTGTTGTGGGCGTACGTCGCCAGCACGAGCACGAGTGCGATGCCGAGGGCGGACAGCACCGTGCCCAGCAGGTCGCTCGGGTGGTGCACGCGGACGGTGGGGACGTCGTGGATCACGACATCCCGTGCAGGATCTGCGGCCACCTCGGCAGGCTCCGCGGGCGCGACGACGTCCGTGGGCGCAGCGGCGTCTGCCGCTGCGCGACTGGCGGGCGTCGCGGGCATAGGGGCGAGTCTAGGCAGCCACGCCGGACCTGCCCGGTAGGGCGCGTGACCTGCCGGGACGGCTGCGCGCGCGTCGGGGCGCTTCGTCCGGATCCTCCCGCTAGCGTGAGGATCCCGATCCCGTGGTTCCGACCCCTGTGGAGGCCTCGATGTCCGACGAGCTGAGCACCGCCGACGTCTCGTCAGCGCTCCGCAGGATCTGGTGGCTCCCCATCCTGCGCGGCGTGGTGCTGGTGATCCTGGGGTTGTTCATGCTCGTGCAGCCGCTGGGCACGGTGAAGGCGCTCGTGTGGGTGTTCGGGGTGTTCGCGATCATCGACGGGCTCGTGGCCATCGCGCAGTGGCTGGGCAACCGCAAGGAGCCCGGCGCCGGCTGGTGGCTGATCTCGGGTCTCGTCGGCATCGCGTTCGGTGTGACGGCGGTGGTGTGGACCGGGCCGACCGCGCAGGTGATCTTCTACCTGATCGCCCTCTGGGTGCTGGTGCTCGGCGTCCTGTCGGTGATCGCGGCGGTGGTCCTGTACCGGTCGCGGGACATCGGCTGGTACTGGGTGCTGACGTTCGGCCTGATCGCGTTCCTGTTCGGGCTGCTGCTGATCATGAACCCGCAGACGTCGGTGAGCGTGATCGTCGTGCTGCTGGGCCTGTTCGCCTTCGTCGGCGGCGTGGTGCTCATCGTCAGCGGCTTCGCCACCAAGCAGCTGGCCAAGCAGCTGGACCAGGGGTCGGCCACGATCTGACGACCTAGTTGAGCCCCACCGCCGCCAGCCACGCGGCAGGGACGAGCGCGTAGCCGACGAACACGACCATGTCCATGAGGGTGTGCGCCATGACGAGCGGCATGACGCGTCGCTTGCGCCGGTAGTACTCGGCGAACAGCAGACCCATGATCGCGTTCCCGACGAACGCTCCCCAGCCCTGGTACAGGTGGTACGAGCCGCGCAGCAGCGCGCTGGCGACGACGATCGCCGGCGCGCTCCAGCGCAGCTCGCGCAGCCGCTCCATCAGGTAGCCGACGACGATGACCTCCTCGAGCAGCGCGTTCTGCAGCGCCGCGAGGAGGAGCACGGGGATGGTCCACCAGGCCGCGTTGAGGGCCGACGCCTGGACCTCGACGGCCAGCCCGAGCGCGCGCGCGAGCGCGTACAGGCCGAGCCCGGGGATGCCGATGAGCGCGGCCAGGCCCACGCCGACGGCGAGGTCACGCCACGGGCGCGTGAGCTCGAGGCCGATGCGCCGCACTGCCGACTTCCCGTTGGCCGAGAGCAGGTACAGGGCGAGCGCGACGGGGACCAGCGCGAAGCCGATCTGCAGCAGCTGGTAGGTGAGGTCGAGCCAGGGGCGCGGTGAGCGGCTGGGGTTGAGGGTGGTCGACTGGTCCGCCAGCGGGGGGCCGGCGGTGAGCCGGTCGATGATGTTGACCACCGCGTAGAGCCCGGACTTGCCGAGCGACAGGCCGAGCACGATCCAGATCTCGGTGGTGAGCCGGCGGCGGTAGGCGCGCTGGCTGGGCGGCGGGGCCGTGAGCACCGGGGCGGCGAGGTCGTCCGGGGTCGCGTCGGCGGGCGTCGGCGCAGTCATGGCTCGCAGCGTAGGCCGGAAGCCTGGGTGTCGGCTGGATCGCGCCTGTGTGCCGAAATCCTCTTGCCAGGAGCGCATCGGGCAAACTACTTTGTGAGACAAACCTAGGAGGGGCCATGGCGACCGACCCACCGGACGAAGCACCGGACCCGGCCGACGCGCTCGCGATCATCGCCGCACAGCGCGCGCTGGCCGAGGACACCCGCCCGTCGAGCACCTGGATCTTCGCGCTCTGGGGCACCGCCTGGCTGCTCGGGTACGGCGCGATGTGGCTGACCGCCGGCGACGACCGCCGCCCGTCGCTGCTCGCGGTGGTCGTCGCGATCGGCCTCGGCCTGGTGGCCGTGGTGCTGACGATCGTGCACGTGCTGCGCCGGACGCACGGGATCGCCGGCGCCGGGGCACGCCAGGGCGCCCTGTACGGCTGGGCGTGGCCGATCGGCTTCGTCGCGCAGAGCCTGATCGTCGGCGGGCTGGGCCGGGCGGGAGCCTCGGACGAGGTGACCGGGCTGGCAGCCAACGCGATCGCGGCGCTGGTGGTCGGGCTGCTGTACATCGCGGGCGGGCTGCTCTGGGACGACACGGGGATGTACGTGGTCGGCGGCTGGATGGCGCTCGTCGGGGCGGCGGCCGCGCTCACCGGGCTGCCGGCGTCCTACCTGGTCATGGCGCTCGCGGGCGGCGGAGGGATGCTCGCGCTCGGCCTCGTCACGCGGATCCGGCCCCGTGCCTGACGAGCAGCTCGACCCCGTCATCCACGCGCAGGCCCGGCTCCGGGTCGTGGCCACGCTGGCCTCGCTCGGTACGCACGACCGCATCTCCTTCCCGCGGCTGCAGAAGCTGCTCGACATGACCGCGGGGAACCTGTCCACCCATCTGCGCCGACTCGAGGAGGCGGACTACGTGACGATCACCAAGACCCATGAGGGCCGGACCCCGGCCACCTACGTGGAGCTGACGCTGGCCGGACGGCTCGCGTTCGAGAGGTACACGCAGACGCTGCGTTCACTGCTGGGAGGAACGTCATGACCACCGTCGTGGAGCTGGAGCACGTCACCCGCACGTTCGGGGCGGTGACCGCGTTGGACGACGTGTCGCTGAGCGTCGGCGAGGGGCAGCTGGTCGGGCTGCTCGGACCGAACGGCGCCGGCAAGACGACCCTGCTCAGCCTGGTCAGCGGCCTGCGCCGGGCGGACTCCGGCACCGTCCGGCTGTTCGGTGGGGACCCGCGGGACGCGTCGTCGCGCATCGCGCTCGGGACCACGCCGCAGGAGACCGGGCTGCCGCCGACGCTCACGGTCGGGGAGGTCGTCGACCTCGTCGCGGGGCACTACCCCGCCCCCATGACGCGCGCGGAGGTGCTCGCCCGGTTCGGGCTCGAGGACCTGTCCGGACGGCAGACCGGCGGTCTGTCGGGCGGCCAGAAGCGCCGGCTCGCGGTGGCCCTCGCGCTCGTGGGCCGGCCCCGGTTGGTGCTCCTCGACGAGCCGACCACCGGGCTCGACGTCGAGGCGCGGCACATCCTGTGGGAGGCGCTGCGCGACTACCACGCGGACGGCGCGACCGTGCTGCTGACCAGCCACTACCTGGAGGAGATCGAGGCGCTCGCCGAGCGCGTGGTGGTGATCGGCGAGGGCCGGGTGCTGGCCGACGACACCCTGAGCTCGGTGCTCGGGCTCGTCGGGCTGCGCCGCGTGATCTTCGCGGTGCCGGACGGGGACGGCGTCGACCTGGCCCGGCTGCCCGGAGCGGCCAGCGCACAGCAGGCGAGCGACGGGCGGTGGACCGTGCTCGCGTCGGACGCCGACCGCGTGGTGCGCGCCCTCGTCGAGCAGGCCGTGCCGTTCGAGGGCCTGGAGGTCCGTGGCGCCTCGCTGGAGGAGGCGTTCCTCACGCTCACGCAGAAGGAGGAGGTCGTCCGATGAGCACCGTTCTCGCGCCACGCCCGTTCTGGTCGCTGGCCGTCCTGCACGCCCGGTTCCAGTTCCTCGAGACCGTGCGGATCCCGATCGCGGTGATCGGGAACCTGCTGTTCCCGTCGCTGGCCCTGCTGTTCTTCGTCATCCCGCAGCGGTCGGTGGCCGACGACCCGGGGATCGCCACCGCCGCGATCGCGCAGCTCGGGGTGTTCGCGGTGATGTCCACGTGCCTGTTCTCGTTCGGCGTGGGCGTCTCCGAGGACCGCGCGATGCCGTTCGACCCGTTCCTGCGCACGCTGCCCGCCGGCGCCGGGCCGCGGCTGGTCGGCCGCGTGCTCAACGGGGTGCTCTGGTCCTACCTCGCCCTGGTGCCGCTGGTCCTGCTCGGCGCGTTCCTCACCGCGGCGACGCTCACCCCCGCCCAGGCGCTCGCGGCGATCGCGATGGTGCCCGCCGTGGCCGTGCCGTTCCTGCTGCTCGGGCTCGCGATCGGGTACCGGCTCAGCTCCAAGGCCGCGATCGCGGTGGTGCAGGCCACCCTGTTCCCGCTCGCGTTCGCCGGCGGGCTGTTCCTGCCGCCGGAGGCGTTCCCGGGGTGGCTGGACACCCTGTCGAAGTTCCTGCCGTCACGGGCTGCCCGCGACCTGGCCGTGCAGGCGGTGACCGGGTACGAGGCCTACGCGGGGGCCCTCGTGGTGATCCTCGCGTGGACAGTGGCGTTCGCGGCCCTCGCCGTGACGGCGTACCGCCGCGACGAGGGCCGCCGGTTCCACTGAGTCCTACTCGAACCGTCGCAGCCTGAGCGAGTTCCCGACCACCAGCACCGAGGAGAGCGCCATCGCGGCGCCCGCGATCATCGGGTTGAGCAGGCCGAGGGCGGCCAGCGGGATCGCGGCGACGTTGTAGGCGAACGCCCAGAACAGGTTCTGCTTGATCACCCGCAGCGTGCGCCGGGACAACCGGATCGCGTCGCCGGCGGAGCGCAGGTCACCGCGGACCAGCGTGATGTCGGCGGCCTCGATCGCCACGTCGGTGCCGGTGCCCATGGCCAGGCCGAGGTCGGCGGTGGCCAGGGCGGCGGCGTCGTTGACCCCGTCGCCGACCATCGCGACGCGTGCGCCCTCGGCCTGCAGGCGGGCGACGACCGCCACCTTGTCGGCGGGCAGCACGTGCGCGATCACGTCGTCCTCGGAGATCCCGACCTCGCGCGCGGCCGCACGGGCCGCGCCCTCGTTGTCGCCGGTGAGCAGGACCGGCCGCAGGCCCAGGGCGCGCAGCTCGGCGACCGCCTGCGCGGAGGACGCCTTGACCGGGTCGCGCAGGACCAGCACGCCGCGGGGCGAGCCGTCCCAGGCGACCATGACCGCCGTGGCACCGTCGGCCTCGGCCGCGTCGAACGGGCCCTGGAAGTCGGTCGGGTCGATGCCCTGCTCCTTGAGCCACGCGGGCTTGCCGACGAGGACGCGACGACCCAGCCCGACGCCCGAGTGCGCGGTGCGGACCACGCCGGAGACGCCGTGACCGGCCTCGGCGCGGAAGTCGAGCACCTGGTCGGAGCCGATGACGACGCCGTCGCCCCCGGTGGGTCCGTCCGTGCGGCCGGCGGCGATCGCGATGGCCTGCCCGATGGGGTGCTCGGCCAGCTGCTCGACCGCCGCGGCGTACCGCAGGACGTCCGTCTCGCCCACGACGTCGACCAGCGCCATGCGCCCCTCGGTCACCGTGCCGGTCTTGTCCAGCACGACGGTGTCGATGGTGCGGGTCTGCTCGAGGATCTCGGGGCCCTTGATGAGGATGCCCCGCTGCGCGCCGCGGCCGGTACCGACCAGGAGCGCGGTGGGCGTGGCGAGGCCGAGGGCGCAGGGGCACGCGATGATCAGCACGGCGACGGCGGCGGTGAACGCGGCCTGCACGCCCGAGCCGGTGAGCAGCCAGACCGCCAGCGTGCCGAGCGCGAGCACGAGCACCACCGGCACGAACACCGCGGAGATCCGGTCGGCGAGCCGCTGCACGGGCGCCTTGCCGGTCTGCGCGGCGGCGACGAGCCGGCCGATCTGCGCCAACCGCGTCTCGGCGCCCACGCGGGTGGCCCGCACGACGAGCGCGCCCGAGGTGTTGATGGTGGCGCCGGTGACCTCGTCGCCGGGGCCGACGTCGACCGGCACGGGCTCGCCCGTGAGCAGCGAGGTGTCCAGCGCGGAGGTGCCGCTGACCACCAGCCCGTCGGTGGCGACCTTCTCCCCCGGCCGCACGACGAACTCGTCGCCGACGGTGAGCCGGTCGATGGGGACGCGCCGCTCGGTGCCGTCGACCAGTAGCGACACGTCCTTGGCGCCCAGGTCCAGCAGCGCGCGCAGGGCGTCGCCCGCGCGTCGGCGCGACCGGTGCTCGGCGTACCTACCGGCCAGCAGGAACGTGGTGACGACGGCCGCGACCTCGAAGTACAGCTCGGGGATCGCCATGCCCTCCTCGGCCGCCCTGGGCCAGAGCGTGGGCGTCATGGTCATGCCCAGCTCGCCCGCTCCGCCGAGCAGCAGCGCCCACAGGGACCACGCGGTCGCGGCGATGATGCCGATCGAGACCAGCGTGTCCATGGTCGAGGCGCCGTGCCGGGCGGCCCGGAACGCGGCCCGGTGGAAAGGCCAGGCGGCCCAGGTGACCACGGGCAGAGCCAGCGCGGCGACGACCCACTGCCACCCGGTGAACTGGAGGGCGGGGATCATCGAGATCAGCAGCACGGGGACGGTCAGCACCGCGGCGACCCGCAGGCGGCTGCGCAGCTCGGTGCCGCGAGCGTCGGTCGGGGCCGAGGTGTCCTCGTCCGGGTCCATGTCGTGGCCGGGCGCCATCGAGTGCCCCGAGAGGGCGTGCTCGATCGGGTCCATGCCCTCGTGGTGCTCGTGCGGAGGGCGGACCACTGTGGCGTCGTAGCCGGCGGCGCGGACCGCGGCGACCAGGTCGTCCGTGGCGGTCGGCCCGTCCACGCGGACGTGCGCCGACTCCAGCGGCAGGTTCACGGTCGCCTCGACACCCGGCAGCCGGTTCAGCTTCTTCTCGACGCGCGCGACGCAGGAGGCGCAGGTCATGCCCTCGATCGCGAGATCGACGGTCCGCTCGCTCCCGGTCTTCATCTCTGTCACAGCAAGGACCTCCGCGGGGTGACGGCGTAGCCGGCCTCGACGACCGCCGCGGCGAGCGCGTCGTCGGCCAGGGGCGCGTCGGAGACGACCGAGACCGTCGACGACCCGCCGACGACCAGCTGGACCGTGACGTCCTTGACGCTCGGCAGGGCGGACAGCTCGGAGGTGACGGCGGAGACGCAGTGGCCGCAGGTCATGCCGTCGACGCCGAACGTGGTGGTGAGGGTGGTGCTCATCAGGTGCTCCTTCTAGCTGCGGACGAGGCGGGCGATGGCGTCGGAGGCTTCCTTCACCTTCGCCGCTCCCTCCTCGGGGGACTGGCGGGCGGCGTCGACGACGCAGTGCGCGAGGTGGTCCTCGACCAGGCCGATGCTCACGGCCTGCAGGGCCTTCGTGACGGCGGCGACCTGCGTGAGGATGTCGATGCAGTACACGTCCTCGTCGACCATCCGTGCGATGCCGCGGACCTGCCCCTCGACCCGGCGCAGGCGCTTGAGGTAGTCGTCCTTGGCGTCCGTGTAACCGTGCATGGGGGCCTCTTTCGTCGTCGAGCGGGTGCTCTTTGCGCAACACGATACCCCCATGGGGTATTCCGGAGCCGGGCGGGGGGCAGAATCAGCGGCATGCGGGTCTCGGCGAAGGCGGACTATGCGGTGCGGGCGTGCGCCGAGCTGGCGGCGTCCCCTCACGGGGATCCGGTGCGGGCGGACGACCTCGCCGCCGGGCAGCAGCTCCCGGTCGCGTTCCTGGAGCGGATCCTCGGCGACCTGCGCCGCGGCGGCGTGGTGTCGAGCGTCCGCGGACGCTCCGGCGGCTACCGGCTGGCACGACCCGCCGACGAGATCACGCTGGCCGACGTCATCCGTGCGGTCGACGGCCCGCTCGTCACGGTGCGCGACGAGCGGCCGACCGAGCTCGAGTACGGCGGGTCGGCGGAGGCGCTGCTGCAGGTGTGGGTCGCCCTGCGGGTGAGCGTGCGGGACGTGCTCGACCGGGTGACGCTCGCGGCGCTGGTCTCCGGTGAGCTGCCCCCGCACGTGCGGGACCTGGGCGCCCGCGAGGACGCCTGGATCAACCCGTAGGAACGGTCAGTCCGTCGGTGCGGTCGCCTGGGCGGCCGCGCGGACGGCTGCGGGGAGGGCCGAGACGATCCGGTCCACCGCGGCGTCGTCGTGCGCGGCCGAGACGAACCACGCCTCGAACGGCGACGGCGGCGCGTAGACCCCGGACTCCAGCAGCGAGTGGAAGAACGGCGCGTACCGCCACGACTCGGTGGCCAGCACAGCGTCGTAGTTCCGTGCCCCGTGCGCGGCGGCGTCGGCACCGAAGAACGTGCTGAACAGGTTCCCCGCCCACTGGATCGCGTGCGGCAGACCCTCGGAGGAGAGCGCCGCGCCCAGCTCGGTGCGCAGCTGCGCGGAGACGGCGTCGACCCGGGCGTACACGTCCAGGTCGGCCAGCCGCAGCGTCGCCAGGCCGGCCGCGGTCGCCACCGGGTTCCCGGACAGCGTGCCCGCCTGGTACACGGGGCCGACGGGGGCCAGCAGCGCCATGACGTCCCGGCGCCCACCGACCGCGGCGACCGGCAGGCCGCCGCCGATGACCTTGCCGAACGTGTGCAGGTCCGCCGACCAGCCCTCGCGCAGCCCCTCGAGGCCCCACCAGCCGGAGTACCCGACGCGGAAGCCCGTGAGGACCTCGTCCTGGATGAGCAGCGAGCCGTGCTCGAGCGTGAGACGGCGCAGCGACGCGTTGAAGCCGGGCAGCGGTGGGACGACACCCATGTTGGCGGGCGCCGCCTCGGTGATCACGGCGGCGATGCGGTCCCCGTGCGCGGCGAACACGGCCTCGATGGCCTCGACGTCGTTGTAGGGCACGACGATCGTCTCCCCGGCGACCGCGGCGGAGACGCCGGCCGAGTCGGGCAGGCCGAGGGTCGCGACGCCGGAACCGGCCGAGGCCAGGAGCGCGTCGACGTGGCCGTGGTAGCAGCCGGCGAACTTCACGATCAGGTCCCGGCCGGTGAACGCCCGGGCGAGACGCAGGGCGGTCATGGTCGCCTCGGTGCCGGTGGACACCAGGCGCACCTTCTCGGCCGGGGGGACCCGCGAGCGGATCTCGTCGACCAGGTCCACCTCGGTGACCGTGGGGGCGCCGAAGCTCAACCCGCGTCCGGCGGCCTCGCGGACCGCCTCCACGACCTCGGGGTGTGCATGGCCGAGGAGGGCCGGGCCCCAGGAGCCGACCAGGTCGACGTACTCGTTGCCGTCGACGTCCGTGACGTAGGCGCCCTGGGCGGACGCGAGGAACCGGGGGGTGCCGCCGACGTTGCCGTACGCGCGGACGGGGGAGTTGACCCCGCCGGGGATGACGGCCTTCGCGCGCGCGAACACCGTCTCGCTCGTCGTCGCGTTGGTGGTGACGCTCATCGGATCTCCTCTGCCAGCCATCCGGCCAGCTCTGTCGCAGAGTACGTAAGCACGTGATCGGCACCG
The DNA here is from genome assembly GCF_001426725.1 of Cellulomonas sp. Root137. Lineage (NCBI taxonomy): Bacteria > Bacillati > Actinomycetota > Actinomycetes > Micrococcales > Cellulomonadaceae > Cellulomonas > Cellulomonas sp. Root137. The sequence goes on from NZ_LMFG01000001.1 coordinate 773,047, forward strand.
GCACGACGGATGCTGAGCACGGACTCCAGGATCGCCCGTCTGCGCTCGATCCACCCTCGCGCGGCGGCGGCCTCGATCATGGCGTATTCGCCGGACACCTGGTAGGCCGCGACCGGAACTGACGACATGGCGGCCACGTCGGCCAGGATGTCGAGGTACGCCAGCGCGGGCTTGACCATGACGACGTCGGCGCCCTCCGCGATGTCGAGGGCCACCTCACGGACGGCCTCGCGACGGTTCGCCGGGTCCATCTGGTAGGTCCGGCGGTCGCCCTCGAGCTGGGACTCGACCGCGTCGCGGAACGGACCGTAGAACGCCGACGCGTACTTGGCGGCGTAGGCCAGCACGGCGACGTCGTCGCGACCCGCGGCGTCGAGGGCGTCGCGCACGTACCCGACCTGGCCGTCCATCATGCCGCTGAGCCCCACCAGGTGGGCGCCCGCCTCGGCCTGCGCGAGGGCCATCTCCGCGTACCGCACGAGGGTCGCGTCGTTGTCCACGGCCCCGCCCGGGGTCAGGACCCCGCAGTGCCCGTGGTCGGTGAACTCGTCGAGGCACAGGTCGGCCTGGACGACGAGCGCGTCACCCACCTCGGCGACCGTGTCCGCGATCGCGAGGTTGAGGATGCCGTTCGGGTCCGTGGCCTGCGACCCGATCGCGTCCCGGACGGTCGGGATCGCGAAGAGCATCACGCCGCCGAGCCCTGCACCGGCCGCCTCGGCGACCGCCTTCCGCAGCGAGTCCCGGGTGTGCTGGTGGACGCCCGGCATGGAGCTGATCTCGCGGGGCTCGGTCAGACCCTCCTTGACGAACACCGGGAGCACCAGCTGTGCCGCGTCGAGGCGTGTCTCGGCCGTCAGGCGGCGCAGCGCCGGGGTGGCGCGCAGACGCCGGGGGCGGATCCTGCGGGCGTTCGTCATCACAGCTCCTCGGGGCTGGGGATCGGGCCGGGCAGCACGGTGGTGACCGCGCGGGTCAGGGCGTCGACCATGCCGAGCATCGTCTGCTCGGTGGCGATGCCGGCCAGCGGCAGGCCCAGGCGGGCGGCCTCCGCGGCGGTCGACGGGCCGATGCCGATCATCAACGTGGTGGTGGGGGGTGGACCCAGGCGCGCGGCGAGCTCCCGGACGGTGCTCGCCGAGGTGAGCAGGGCGGCGCGGATGGTGCCGTCGGTCCAGGCCTCGCGGACGTCGTCGGGGGGCGGCGCCGCCGACACGGTGCGGTAGGCGACGACGTCGGTGACCTCCCACCCGCGCTCCCGCAGCCCGTCGGAGACCGTCGCCGCCGCCAGGTCGCCGCGCGGGAAGAGCACACGGGCGGACTCGCCGGCCTCCGGCCACGCCTCGACCAGGGCGCGGGAGGTGGACTGGCCGCGCGGCACCAGGTCCGGCTCGACGCCGGCCTCGCGCAGCGCACGCGCCGTGCCGGGCCCGATGGCGGCGACGCGCACCTGCCCGTCGGCGAGCAGCTGCGTGAGGCTGCCGGCGCTCTCCTGCGCGCGGTCCACCAGCACCGGGACCGCGGCCGCGCTGGTGAGCACGAGCCACGCGTACCACCCGGACTCCAGGGCCAGCAGGGCGTCGTCCAGCTCGGTCGGGTCCTCGGGGGGCACGGTCTCGATGAGGGGCACGACGACGGCCTCGGCACCGGCGGCGGCGAGCGCGACCTCGGCGGGGCTGCGGCCGGCGGAGGGGCGGGGGACCAGCACGCGCCAGCCGGAGAGCGGGAGGACGGGCGTGGCGGTCATCGGACGGCGCCCAGCACGGCGAGGTCGGCGGCGCCGGCGGCGAGGAGCGTCTCGGCGAGCTCCACGCCCAGGCGACGGGCGTCGTCCAGGCTGTCGGCGCCGAGCGTGGTCGCGCCGCCGCGGCGCAAGGTGGCGGTGCCGTCGGGGCGGGCGATCACGGCCTCCAGGCTCAGCGACCGGCCGTGGTCGGCCAGGTGGGCGGTGGCTCCGATGGGCGCGGCGCACCCGGCCTCGAGCCGCGCGAGCAGGGACCGCTCGGCGACCACGGCCAGGTGGGTGGGCCGGTGGTCGAGCGCCCGGAGCGCCGCGTCGAGGGATGTGCCGGGGACCAGGTCGGAGCTGCGGACCTCCACGGCCAGCGCGCCCTGTCCGGGTGCCGGTGCCATGACGTCCGGTCCGAACGCCTCGGTCATCGCATCGAGGCGGCCCAGCCGGGCCAGACCGGCGCGCGCCAGGACCACCGCGTCGAGGTCACCCGTACCGCTGCGGGCACCCGCCACGCGGCCGAGGCGGGTGTCGACGTTGCCGCGGATGTCGACCACCACGAGGTCGGGGCGGGCGGCGAGCAGCTGGGCGGCCCTGCGCGGTGACCCGGTGCCGACGGTGGCGCCCTGCGGCAGCTCGGCCAGCGTCAGGCCGTTGCGGGCGCACAGGGCGTCGCTGGGGTCCTCGCGCGCAGGGACGACCACCGACAGTCCCTCGACGTCGCCCGTGGGCAGGTCCTTGAGCGAGTGCACCGCGACGTCGCACCGACCGTCGAGGAGGGCGTCCCGCAGCGCGGTCACGAAGACTCCCGTGCCGCCCAGGCTCTGCAGCGAGCCGGTCAGCCGGTCGCCGTCCGTGCGAATGTGGACGGTCTCGAGGGTGAGGTCGCCGCGCCCCAGGGTGCTGAGGGCGTCGACCACGTGGCCGGTCTGGGTGAGCGCGAGGGCGCTCGCGCGGGTGCCGACACGCACGTGCTGGAGCATGTCGTCAGTGTCCCTCTCCGTCGCGGGGATGTCGAAGTGCGAGGAAATCACGAAATCCTGTGACGACGTCGTGACAACCTGTCAGAAAATGCCGACCGAGAATGTGACCTGCGACATTCTTCCACTGCGTGGCGACGCGTTGTCAGAAAATGATGAATTGGTGTCAGAGCACGGATCGCGCAGCGCCGCGGGCGTCGGGGATCACCGAGGCGAGCCCGTTCCCGGCCACCCACGCGCCGCACACCGCCACGCCGGGCAGCGCCTCCACCGCGGCGCGGACCTCGCCGACCACGCGGGCGTGCTCGGCGCTCGGCCGCGGGAGCGCCTGCGTCCACCGGACCACCGCGTGGCCCACCAGCTGCTCCGGGCTCAGCGGGGTGCCCAGGAGCACGGCGGCGTCGCGCAGCGCGGTGTCGACGTCAGGCTCCGCGCCCTCCTCGCCCGCCCGGCCGTAGGAGAGCCGCACGACGTGCCGGCCGGCGCCGGCGGCCTCCGCGAGCCAGGCCCACTTGGCGGTGCCGTGCGTGAGCGCCTTCGCGGAGACGTCCGTGGCCTCGCGGGCGACGAGGACCCCCGTGCCGCGCGGGGCGGCGTCGAGCGCCGGGGCGTCGAGCACGAGCGTGACCAGGGTGACCTGCGCCCCCGGGTCCGGGTGGCCCACCGGCAGGCCGAGCAGGTCCACGGCGGCCGGGGTGGCGAGCACCCACCGGTCCGTGCGCTCGTCGTCCAGGGACGTCACCGTCGCGCGGGTGCGGATCGTGCCCCCGTGCGCCTCGATGTCCGCGACGAGGGCGGCCACGAGCACGTGCAGCCCGCCGTCGATCCCCTGCACCGCCGAGCCGGCCGGGGCTGAGGCGCGCAGGCTCCGGACCGCGCGGGCGAGGGAGCCGCGCTCGCGGCGGAGGGCGTCGGGCAAGCCCTGCGAGACCGCATCGACCGCGAGATCGTCGGGATCCGCGGCGTGCACGCCACCGACCACCGGCCGGACCAGGCGGTCCAGCACCCGGGCGCCCATGCGCCGGCGGACCAGCTCCCCGAGCGTGTCCGCGCTGGACGGCGGGAGCGCGAGGTCGAGGCTCGCGCGCAGGGCGCCCCGCAGGCCGATCGTCCGGCGCACGTCGGCCGCCCAGGGGTCGGCGGGGATGCCGAGCAGGCCGGTGCGCGGGAGCGGGCCGTCCCCGTGCGGCAGGTGCACCCACGAGCCGTGGGGCTCGGGCGTCCGGACGCGGTCCGTCAGGCCGAGCTCGTCGAGGAGCGCGGCCACCACGCCGCCGCGGGTGGCGAACGACTCCGCGCCGGCGTCGAGCCGCAGCCCGGCGACCGTGTGCCCGCGGACCGCCCCGCCGGGTGCGTCGCGGCCCTCGAGCACCAGCGTCCGCAGCCCCTCGCGGGCCAGCTCCCGCGCGGCGACGAGCCCCGCGATCCCGCCGCCGACGACGACCGCGTCCCAGGTCATCAGATGTCGTGGACCAGCTGGGCGACCCGCGTCAGGACGGTCGGATCGGTCTCCGGAGGCACCCCGTGACCCAGGTTCACCACGTGCCCGGGCGCCACCGACCCGCGCGCCACGACGTCACGGACGTGCGCCTCCAGCACCGGCCAGGGAGCGGCCAGCAGCGCCGGGTCGATGTTCCCCTGCAGCGGCGTGGTGCCGCCGAGCCGCCGGTTCGCCTCGTCCAGCGGCAGGCGGTAGTCGACGCCGATGACGTCCGCCCCGACGTCCCGCATGGCGCCCAGCAGCTCGCTGGTGCCGGTGCCGAAGTGGACCTTCTTCACGCCCAGGTCCTGCACGTGGCTCAGGGCGCGGGCCGACGCGGGCGCGACGTGGGCCGTGTAGTCGGCCAGTCCGAGCGAGCCCGCCCAGGAGTCGAAGAGCTGCGTCGCGCTGGCGCCGGCCAGCACCTGCGCGCGCAGGAACGCCCCGGTCGCGTCCGCGGCCCACTCGGTGAGCGCGGTCCACGTGGCGGGGTCGGCGTGCATGAGGGTGCGGGCGGCCAGGTGGTCGCGCGACGGCCCGCCCTCGACCAGGTACGCGGCGAGAGTGAAGGGTGCGCCTGCGAAGCCGATGAGGGGCGTGGAGCCGAGGGCCGCGACCGTGAGCGCGACGCCCTCGGAGACCGGCTGCAGCGCCTGCGGGGTCAGCGGGCCGAGGTCGCGCAGGCGTGCGACGTCGTCGGCCGTCCGGACCGCGGAGCCCATCACGGGTCCGACGCCGGGCTTGATCTCCACGTCGACGCCCGCGAGCTTGAGGGGCACGACGATGTCCGAGAAGAAGATCGCCGCGTCCACGTCGTGCCGGCGTACCGGCTGCAGCGTGATCTCGCTCGCCAGCGCCGGGTCCAGGCAGGCGTCGAGCATGGCCGTGCCGACGCGCGCCTCGCGGTACTCGGGCAGGGACCGTCCGGCCTGCCGCATGAACCACACCGGCCGCCGCTCGGGCCGCTCACCGGAATAGGCGCGCACGAGCGAAGAATTCTCCGTGCGGCCGTCGACGAGGGGGTGCGAGGAAGGAAGGTTCACACGCTCGATTGTGCCGGACAATTGTCGAGATGATTAACTCGGGGACGTGGTGCTGCTGTCCCTCGCTGCCAGCCACCACGACCTCGACCTCGATGTGCTGGAACGTCTCTCGTCGGACGTGCAGGCCGTCGCGTCCGAGCTCGTGGGCTCGGTCGCGTCCGTGTCCGGTGCCGTCGTCCTGGCGACGTGCAACCGGTTCGAGCTGTACCTGGAGGTCGACGACGCCGCCGACACCCCCGCAGCTCTGGACACCGCCGCCGTCGCCGTCGCCGGCCGCTCGGGCTACACCGCCGAGCAGGTCTCCGGCCACCTCCGCGTCCGCACGGGCACCGACGCAGCCGCGCACCTGTTCTCCGTCGCCAGCGGGCTCGACTCCATGGTGGTCGGCGAGCGGGAGATCGCCGGGCAGGTCCGCCGCGCGCTGACCAGCGCCCGCCGCGACCACACCACCACCTCCGGCCTCGAGTCCCTGTTCCAGGCGGCCTCGCGCGTCTCGCGCACCGTCGAGAGTCGCACCGGACTCGGCGCCACCGGCCGCTCGGTGGTCGGCGTCGCGCTCGACATCGCCGAGCAGCACCTGCCCGACTGGTCCGCGGTGCGCTGCGTCCTCATCGGCACGGGCTCCTACGCCGGCGCCTCGCTGGCTGCCCTGAAGGCCCGCGGCGCGCGCGACATCCGGGTGTTCTCCGCCTCCGGCCGCGCCGGCACGTTCGCGGCCGCACGGGGCGTCCGGTCGCTGCCGGCGTCGGCGGACCTCGCGGCCGAGGTGTCCGACGTCGACCTCGTCGTCGCGTGCAGCGGGGCCGCGGGTGCCGTGCTCGGCGTCGACGCCCTCGCCGCCGCCCGCATCGGGACGCCGTCCTCGCTCACCGTCGTGGACCTCGCGCTCCGGCACGACGTCGACCCCGGCGTCCGCACGCTGCCCGGCGTCCGGCTCGTCTCCCTGCACACCGTCGCCGAGCACGCCCCGGCCGAGCACGCCGCCGTGCGCGCCGCCCACGAGGTCGTCGACGCCGCCGCCGAGGCGTACGAGGCCGACCGGCGGGTGCGCGACTGGAACCCGGCCGTGGTCGCGGAGCGGACCCGCGTGCTGGGTGGTCTCGAGGCCGGCCTGAGCGCGCTGCCTCCCGAGCTCCGCGACGAGCGAGCCGAGCGGGCCCTGCGCCGTCGCACCCGCTCCGCGCTGCACGCGCCCACGGTCCGCGCCCGCGAGGCCGCCCGAGCCGGCGACGCGGCGACGTACGCGGTCGCGCTGACGGAGCTGGCGTCGATCCCGGTCCCGACCGTGGCGGCCGACGCGCACTGACCTCGCGGGCTGTCGACCGCGCGGGCGTCGACCATGTCTCTGTGGCCGCTCAGCGGCCGGATACCGAGCTCAACCACATGGTCGCGGGGCCTCCGTTCCCGGTCTGAGCGGGACGGTAGGACGTAGAGCGTGCCGGGCCTGGACGGGGGGGAGGGCCAGGCCCGGCACGCGTTCCGCGAGGGTCACAGCAACGCTGGCGTGACCCTGGTTGAGGAACCCTCGGTTCCGTGCGCCTAGGAGCGCACCACCTGCTGTCGGGGGGCAGCAGGTCCGGGGGCCCAGGTGTGAGGAACCACCTGGTTGGTCTGGATGTCGGTCAGCTCGGCGGCGTAGACGATGCCCTCGTAGACACCGGCCTCGACGCGGTTGAGGTGCAGGCGCTCGGCGCGCTCGATGTCGTCGCCGAGGTGCGAGATGCGAGCCACGACGTAGCGCTGGGCGTCCTGCCACTGGTCGACGACGCGGACGCTCAGGCCGTTCCAGCGGGCCGTCAGGTCCAGCTCGAACAGCTCGGTGACGTCCTCGCGGGCCACGCGGCGGTACCAGCGGCCCGACGGCGACTGGTGGAACCCGGTCTCGGCCAGCGGGGGGTTGGCCAGGGCGAGGACCACGGTGTGACCGCCGTCGACGACGTCGGCCTCGAGGTAGGCGCCGTGCCACTTGGCGACGGGTCCGACGCAGCGGGACAAGGAGGCGAGCGAGGGGCGGGGGGCGCCCAGCTGCGTGACGGTCCAGCCGGCACCGACGTCGCCGTAGCGGGCCAGCAGCGTGGACGTGCCGTTGTCGTAGATGCGGATGAGCTCGGCGCCCGGGGGGATGCGGGAGTGGCGCAGCCACCACAGCGGCAGGATGTAGCCGGGCACGTCGCGGTACTGCAGCTGCGGCGACGACTCGAAGCGCAGCACGTCGATGGAGCGGTCGTACGGGCTGAAGGGCGTGCCCTCGTAGCCGAGTCCGTGCACCTCGAACAGCTGGGCCGGAGTCGTCGCGAAGGCGACGTCCTCAGCGCGCACCACGTACCCCGCCAGGCGATCGTGTCCCGCGGTGAGGTGCGCGCGGGTGAGCGCTGGCGTGATCGCCTTCTGCATGAGCGTCACGATGGGCTTCCTTGCCAGAAAAGGGATGAACCGGATGTTTCCGACCGGTCGGTGCACGATTGTGCAACCCAAATAGGGCACGTGTCCAGGAGAGATCACTCATTTGAGTGAAGATGCAGGTCAGAAGCCCTGAGAGCGGTTCCGTCGAACCGTTTCGTCTTCCGCCGGAGGGCAGGCAGAAGTGACAAAGCGGGCGGCGTCCGTTCACCCGAACGGCCTAGTTGCTCTGGCGGTGACTCAGGAGTCGAGGTATATGACCAGATCTCCCGCGAGCCCTGTGTAGGACGCCGGCGTGAGGGCGGCGAGGCGCGCGGCGACGTCGTCGGGAAGCCCGAGCCCGCCGATGAACTCGCGCATGTCGTCGGCGGTCAGGCGCCGGCCGCGGGTGAGCTCCTTGAGCCGCTCGTACGGGTTCTCCATCCCGGTCACGCCGGCCACGGACGCGGCGCGCATGGCCGACTGGACCGGCTCGCCCAGCGTCTCCCAGTTCTCGTCGAGCTCGCGCGCCAGCAGGGCGGTGTCGACCGACAGCGCGCGCAGGCCGCGGGCCACGTTGTCGATGGCCAGCAGCGAGTGCCCGAACGCGGGTCCGATGTTCCGCTGCGTGGTGGAGTCGGTGAGGTCGCGCTGCAGCCGGCTGGTCACCAGCGTGCTGGCCAGGGTGTCCAGCAGGGCCGACGAGAGCTCGAGGTTGGCCTCGGCGTTCTCGAACCGGATGGGGTTCACCTTGTGCGGCATGGTCGAGCTGCCGGTGGCGCCCGCGACGGGGATCTGGATGAAGACGCCGCGCGAGATGTAGGTCCACACGTCGGTGGCCAGGTTGTGCAGCACGCGGTTGAACCGGGCGACGTCGGCGTACAGCTCGGCCTGCCAGTCGTGCGACTCGATCTGCGTGGTCAGCGGGTTCCAGGTCAGGCCCAGGTGCTCGACGAACGCCTTGCTGACCGCGGGCCAGTCCGCACCCGGGACCGCGACGACGTGCGCGCCGTACGTGCCGGTCGCGCCGTTGAGCTTGCCCAGGTACTCGTCGGACGCGATCCGCCGCAGCTGCCGCCGCAGCCGGTGCGCGAGGACCGCGAGCTCCTTGCCGAGCGTCGTCGGCGTCGCCGGCTGCCCGTGCGTCAGGGCGAGCATCGGCTGGTCCTTGAGCTCGTGCGCGAGCTCCGCGACCTGGTCGACGAGGTGCGTCGCCGCCGGCGCCCAGACCTCCCGCACCGCTCCACGGACCATCAGCGCGTACGACAGGTTGTTGATGTCCTCGCTCGTGCACGCGAAGTGCACCAGCTCGCCGACGTCCCGCAGTGCCGACCCCTCGGGCGCCGCGGCGAGCCGGCTCTTGAGGAAGTACTCGACGGCCTTGACGTCGTGCACGGTGATCTTCTCGATGGCGGCCAGCTCGGCGACCTCGTCGGGCCCGAACGTGTCGACGACGTCCCGCAGGTACTGCTCGTCCTCTGCGGTGAGCGTCGGGGCGCCCGGCACGACCTGGTTCTGCGCCAGGTGGATCAGCCACTCGACCTCGACGTGCACCCGCTCGCGGTTGAGCGCCGCCTCGCTCAGGTGGTCGACCAGCGGAGCGACCGCGGCACGGTAGCGGCCGTCGAGGGGGCCGAGCGCGATGGGGGGCGTGACGTCCGCGAGCCGGACACGAGAAGGCATGGCGCCAGTGTCCCAGAGTGGTCCTGTGAGGTGCGGCGTTGTCCGCGTCCGCGGTCAGTAGCCTGAGCGCACCGGCGCAGCGCGTCGGTCCCCGACGACGAGGAGCCCCGTGGCGCCCCCAGCACGCAGGCCCGGCGCGGTCCTGCTGGTCGGTGCGTTCGTGGTGGTGGCCGTCGTCGGCGCGGCTCTGGCGGGACCGTTCCGGCTCGGCCAGCGCAACGAGGGCGGTGCGCCGTTCACGCTCCCCCCGCCGGCGCTCGCGACCAGCACCTCCACCCCGATCCCCGTCGAGACCCCCCTCGACGGCGAGCAGATGTCGATGGAGGCCCAGCGCTGGATCTACCTGCTGGTCATCGCGGTCATCGGCGCGCTGCTGGTCATCGCGGTCGCACTGCTGGTCCGACGGGTCCGGGCGATGCGCGAGCGACGCGCACCGCACGAGGTCGACTCGGCGGTGCCGGACATCGAGCTGGGCGGCGACGTCTTGGACAGCGCGACGCCGGCGCTGCGCGAGGGGGTCCGGCGTGCTGCGCAGGTGCTCGAGGACGAGGTGCCGCCGGGGGACGCGGTGATCGCGGCGTGGGTCGCGCTGGAGGCCTCGGCGGAGCGCAGCGGGCTGGTGCGGGACCGCGCGGAGACGGCGACGGAGTTCACCGTCGAGGTGCTCGACGCCACGCGGGCGGACCCGGACGCGACGCGCGCCCTCTTGCAGCTCTACCTGGCGGCGCGATACTCCGAGCACGTGCTGACCCCCGGGGATGTCGCGCGGGCCAGAGAGAGCCTGGCCGCGATCGCCGACGACCTCGGGCGACGGGCGGAGGAGGACTCATGAGGTGGTGGGACTGGCGCCCGCTCGCCGGGTTCGGCGCCGGCTTCGTCGCGGCCTGGGCGGCGGGACTGACCGTGCAGACGTCCGCGCTGCTCGGGTTGATGATCGCCGCCGGGGTCCTGCTGCTCACACGCCTCGACGGCACGCCCGACCCCGGGTGGGCCCGTGACCGGCTGGACCGTCGGCACGGCGCGCGCGGCGAGGTGCAGGACCTGGCGTGGGCGATGGTCGGGCGGGACGGCCGGATCGGCGAGCGCGTCCTGCGGCGGCTGCGCGAGGTGGCGCGGAGCCGGCTCGCCCGGCACGGGCTGACGATCGACGACCCCGAGACCGAGACCCTGCTGGGCACCCGTGCCGTCCGCACCCTGACCCGCACCAGGGCACCGTTGCCCACCGTCGCCGACGTGGTGCACACCCTCGACGTGCTCGACCGCCTCGGACCGAGGCGTGCCACCCCGAACGACGATGGAGCCCCCGCCGATGACTGAGCAGCCCACGCCACTGACCGTCGCGCAGGTCGCGGACCGCGGGAGCGCGGTGCTCGACGAGGTCGCGACGCTCGTCGTCGGCATGCGCGACCCCCTGAGGGTCGCGCTCGCGGCCATCCTCGGCGGCGGCCACGTCCTGTTCGAGGACGTGCCGGGGCTCGGCAAGACGCTGGCGGCCCGGAGCCTGGCCACCGCGCTCGGGCTCGCGTTCCGGCGGGTGCAGTGCACGCCCGACCTGCTGCCGTCGGACATCACGGGGTCCAGCGTCTTCGACCCGGCGACGGCGTCGTTCCTGTTCCGTCCCGGGCCGGTCTTCGCGGGGCTCCTGCTGGCCGACGAGATCAACCGGACCGCCCCGAAGACGCAGTCGGCGCTGCTGGAGGCCATGGCCGAGCGCCAGGTGACGGTCGACGGGGAGACGTACTCGTTGCCCGACCCGTTCCACGTGGTCGCCACGTCCAACCCGGTCGAGTACGAGGGGACGTACCCGCTGCCGGAGGCGCAGCTCGACCGGTTCATGGTCCGCGTGGCGGTCGGCTACCCGGAGCGGGACGCCGAGGTCGACGTGCTCTCGCGACGGCTCGCGCGGCGGCAGGAGATGGGGTCGGTGCGCACCGTCGTCGACGCCGCCACCCTGCGCGCGATGCAGGCGGGGGTCGAGCAGGTCACGGTCGACGGCGACATCCTGCGGTACTGCGTCGACCTGGCCGCGGCCACCCGCGAGCATGACGCCGTCGAGGTGGGCGCCTCGCCCCGCGGCTCGCAGGCGCTCGTGCTCGTCGCGCGCTCGCTCGCTGTGCTGTCCGGTCGGGACTTCGTCACGCCCGAGGACGTCAAGGCGGTCGCCGTCCCCGCGCTCGCGCACCGGCTCTCCCTGACCCCGCAGGCGTGGGCCACCGGCACGGCACCGCAGAAGGTCGTGGCGGACGTGCTGGCGCGGGTGGCGGGGCCGACGACGGCGAGACGCGGATGATCTGGGAGCGCTCGCGGGCGACGGCCGCCGGGGTCGTCGTCGGCCTCGTGCTGGTCGCCGTCGGGGCGCTGCTCGGCCGTCCGGACGTCGCGGTGCTCGGCGCCGCGCCGCTGGTTGCGGGGGTGTGGGACTGGCGTCGCCGACCCTCGACGGACCCGACCGTGCGGCTGGAGGCGTCCGACGAGCCGCCCGCCGCCGGGAGCCTGCGCGCCGACATCGTGACCGTCGCGCCCACCGACGTGCTCCTCGGGGTGCGGCGCGGGGTGCGCGTCCTCGCCGAGGCCTGGGTGCGGGTCGACCGCACGCGGCGGCTCCCGCTCGTCGTGCACACGGTCCGCACCGGCCCGCAGGAGGTCGCGTTCGTCGACGTGCAGGGCGTCGGACCCGGCGCCGCGAGCGTGTCCGAACCCAGCCCGCCCGCGTCCCGGTCCGCCCTGGTCCTGCCTGCTCCGCGACCGCTCGGCGACCTGCCGCTGCCGCCCCGGCTGCGCGGGCTCACCGGCGCGCACGAGTCACGACGGCCCGGCGAGGGCGGCGGGCTGCGCGACGTGCACCCGTTCTCGCCCGGCGACCGGCTGCGGCGGATCGACTGGCGCGTCACGGCCCGCCGTGCGCCAGACCTGCACGAGCTCTACGTCCGGCGGGAGCACGCGCTCGCGGAGGCGGTCGTCGTGCTGGTCGTGGACTCGCGCGACGACGTCGGCCCCGACCCGATGACCTGGCGCGGCTCGACCCCGGCGAAGGCCGAGGACCCGACGTCCCTGGACCTGGCCAGGCAGGCCGCGGCGTCGGCCGCACAGGGCTTCCTCGACCTCGGCGACCGCGTCGGGCTCGATGACCTCGGTGCGCTGCGCCGCCCGCTGCCACCCGGCGGCGGGCGCCGGCAGCTGGACCGCATCCGGCACGCGCTGGCCCTGACCCGGCCGGAGGGCGACCCGCTGCGCCGGCTGCGCGCCCCGCAGATCCCGTCGGGCGCGCTGGTCCTGCTCTTCTCCACGTTCCTCGACGACGAGGCGGCGCTGGTCGCCTCCGTCTGGCGGCGTGCCGGGCACCGCGTGATCGCCGTCGACGTGCTGCCCACGCTGCGCGAGCGGCAGCTCGGCGACCGCGAGCGGCTCGCGATGCGACTGATCCGGATGGCGCGCGAGGACCGGCTGGCCGAGCTGGTGGACCTCGACGTCGAGCTGGTCACCTGGCGCGACCAGCCGCACATCGCGCTCGCGTCCCTGGCGCGCCGGGCGCAGCGGCGGGCGGGGGCGTCCCGATGAGCGAGGTGACGATGGAGCTGGTCCGGCCGGTGCCCGCCTGGGCGCTGCGTGCGTCCTTGGCGCTCCTGTCCGCGGCGACGCTGGCGGTGGCGTTCGCCGGTACCGGCCCCCGGCCACCCGCGGTGCTCGTCGTCGGGTTCGCCGCGCTCGTCGGCGCCGCGGTGCTCGTCCCGGGACTCGGCCTGGCGGCGCTCGTGGTGCTCGTCGCCGGGACACGGCTGCTCGTCAGCGACCCGCCCGCGCTCGGCACCCTGATGGTCCTCGTCCTGCTCGTGCACCTGACCCTGTGGGCGGGGGCGGTCTGCGCGCGGACGTCGTGGCGGACCCTCGTCGAGGTCGCCGTCCTGCTGCGTGGGCTGCGCGAGGTCGCGATCGTGCAGGTGGGCGCGCAGCTGCTGGCCGTGCTCGCGATGCTGCTGGTCGGGACGACGGAGGGTGACCTGTGGCGCGCGGCGGGGCTGCTCGCGGCGATCATCCTCGCGGCGGCGATGCTGCCGCGCCCGACTGCCTGATCCGCCCACAGCCCCACCCCGTCCCCAGGCCGCCCCGACGCGCCGACCTGCTCCGTAGCGTCTCCGGCATGCAGATCGAGCACGGCCTTCCCCTGGTGATCCAGGCGCTGGACGACGTGGAGAGCGCGACCCGGGCGCTGCGCGGGGCCGCGCACGTGCAGTGGACGTCCGGCGCCGCCGACCGGTTCCGTGCGGCGCTCGACGAGGCGGTGGGGTGCGTCCGGCAGGTGCAGGTCGCGGTCGAGCGGACCGTGCAGCCGGTCGCGGCGGCGGACCTGGACGCACGGGGAGGCGTGTGAGCAGCGCGACGGACTGGTTCCGCGGGTACCGCGTCGCGGGCGGTCCCGGGCCGACGGTGGCCGACCTGGAGGAGCTGGCCTTCGCGTGCCGGCTGCTGGACGGTGCCGCGGACCGGCTGGATGCCGCGTCGTGGACGCTGCTGCGGGCGTCGCAGAGGTGCGACGGGCTCAGCCGGGCGGCCGTCGAGGCGCGGCACGCGCTGGCCCGCGCACGGGAGGGTGCGGGGGCGCCGTGGCGCGTCGCCGACCGGCTGCGGGAGCTCGCGGCCGCGCTGCGGCGGGTGGTGGAGCTGTACACGGAGGCCGAGTCGGTGGCGCACCAGGCGTTGCGCGTCGGTGTCGTCGGCACGGCGGGGGAGCTCGGGGAGCGGCCGGTCGTCGCGGGCCTCCTCGGCGCCGCCGGCGTGGTGCTCGGGGCGGTCGCGGTCGGCAGCGTGGTCGCGGGCAGCATCGGCCGCTCGCTGCTGCTGCACCGGCCCGACCCGCTGCTCCCCGTGATGGTCCGGCGCGCGGGGGAGCTGCCCGGCCGGCTCACCGCCGACGGTCGGGCGGAGCTGGGCATCCTCGCGGTCGGAGCGTTCCTCCGGTCGGCGGCGCCGGGACGGCAGGTCCCCACGCTCCGGCCTGTCCAGGGCGCCGCCGGTCTCCTGTTCGGCCCGCTCCCGGCAGCCGGTCCCACGGCCCTGCTGGTCCGGGCGCACCCGCCACAGCTCCCGGTGCCCCGGACGACGGCCGGGGTGCTGGCCAACGTCGGCCGCAGCTACCAGGACGGCACGGCGACCGGGATCCCCGGCACGCCCACCGGCGTCATCTCGGTGCAGCAGCTCACGCACCCCGACGGGACGCGGGCCTGGGTCATCGAGATCCCGGGCACGGAGAGCTGGGTGCCGAACGACACGACGCCCATGGACCTGACCACCAACGGCCGACTGCTGGCGGGGCTGGCGGACGACATGACGGACGCGGTGCTGGACTCGATGCGGCTGGCGGGGATCGGGGCCGACGAGCCCGTGATGCTCGCGGGGCACAGCCAGGGCGGGATGGTCGCGGTCTCGGTCGCCGCGGCCGTCGGGAGCACGTACACCGTGCGCGCCATCGCCACGGCGGGTAGCCCGGACCTGACGCGGTCGGCACCCGCTGGGGTCGAGGTGCGGCACTACCGGCACCAGGCCGACGCGGTCCCCCAGCTGGACGGGACGCCGGACGTGACGGACGGCCGGGTGACGGTGGTGACGCGAGACCTGGACTCGACGGGTGGGCCGCCGGTGCCGGGGCCGGTGGAGGCGCACGCGATCGCCCGCTATGTCGAGACGGCGGACGTCGCCGACCGCGAGCTGGCGGGCAGCCCGGGCATGCGGGCGTTCGACGCCGCCGTCGCGGACGTGCTCGGCCCGCCGGGGACCACCGGCGTGACCCGGCAGTTCCAGGCGACGCGGGACCCGGTCCTGGTCTCCGCGCAGCCGCCGAGGGTGATGCCTAGTAGGTGACCTCGGTCGACGACGAGCTCCGCGTGCGGTCGCCGGGGACCAGGACCGAGAGGACCAGGCTGACGATCGAGACGATGATCGCGCCCCAGCAGGCGGTGCCGAAGTTGTCGATCCGCAGACCCCAGCTGGTGGCCTCGGTGATCCAGGCGGTGAGCATGAGCATGAGGGCGTTCACGATGATCGTGAACAGGCCGAGCGTGAGGATGTACAGCGGGATCGAGATGAACGCGACGATCGGCTTGACGATCGCGTTGACCAGACCGAAGACCAGCGCGATGAGCAGGATGATCGCGAGGGTCTCCCAGTTGCTGTCGCCGCCGACGATGTGGAGTCCCGGCAGGATCAGCGTCGCGAACCAGAGGGCGACGGCGTTGATGAGGACGCGGACGAGGAAGGCCATGCGGTCGATCCTGCCACCGGGGATGCCGCCGTTGTCGAGGGATCGCGGTGCGGGGTCCCAGGTGGCGCGGTGGCATGCTGAGGCCCGTGACCCGCGTCCCCCTCCGCCAGGCACTGTCCGACCTGCCGCCGTACGTCCCGGGGGCTCGTGTCCCCGTCGGCGCGGCCGCGTACAAGCTGTCGTCCAACGAGAACCCGTACCCGCCGCTGCCGTCGGTCATCCTGGCCATCTCCGACGCGGCCGAGGACGTCAACCGGTACCCGGACATGTACGCCACGGAGCTGACCGAGGCCATCGCGGCGTCGCTGGGGGTGTCCCCCGAGAACATCGTCGCCGGCTGCGGCTCGGTCGCGGTGCTGGGCCACGTGCTCACGGCGGTGTGCGAGCCGGGCGACGAGGTCGTCGTCCCGTGGCGGTCGTTCGAGGCCTACCCGATCGCCGTGACCCTCGCGGGCGGTGTAGGCGTGCACGTGCCCGTGGGCGACGACGGGCGGCTGGACCTGGAGGCGATGGCGGCGGCGATCACCCCGCGCACCAAGGTCGTGCTGGTCTGCACCCCGAACAACCCCACCGGCCCCGCGGTGCACGCCGACGAGCTGGCCACGTTCCTGGCGGCGGTCCGCAAGGACGTCCTCGTGGTGCTCGACGAGGCCTACGTCGAGTTCGTCCGGGACGAGGCCGCTCCGGACGGGCTGGCCGTGTTCGCCGGCCACCCGAACGTCGTGCTGCTCCGCACGTTCTCCAAGGCGTTCGGGCTGGCCGGTCTGCGGGTGGGGTACGCGGTCGCGCGCCCGCGGCTGGCGGCGGGCATCCGCGCCGCGTCGACGCCGTTCGGGGTCTCCCACGTCGGCCAGCTGGCTGCGCTGGCGTCGTTGCGCGCGACGGCCGAGCTGATGACCAGGGTGGACGCGATCGTCGTCGAACGCGCGCGCCTGCTCGCCGGGCTCCGGAAGCAGGGCTGGACGGTGCCGGACAGCCAGGCGAACTTCGTGTGGCTGCCGCTCGGCGACCAGGCCTCGGCGTTCGCGGAGCGGTCCGGCCGCGCCGGTGTGCTCGTCCGGCCGTTCCAGGGCGACGGCGTCCGGGTGAGTGTGGGGGAGCCCGAGGCCACCGACCTGCTGCTCGAGATCGCCGCGGAGTGGCTGGCTCGCTGACCGTGCCGGGGGAGGTGTAGACAGTCCACAAGGGCGTGCGCCGAGGCTTGTCGGGGTCCTTCGCGCGCTACCTACGGTGCCGTAGCCTACGCTGACGTAGGTTTCGAGACTGATCCCGGCGCGGCCCCCGCCGCAGCACCCGCGAAGGAGAACCGCGTGGTCCCGAACGGCCCCCTGACCGACGACGGCCTCGTGCAGCTGCTGACCCCCGCGGGTCACCGCACGGCTCACCCCGACTACGACCCCCGCATCGCGCACCTCGACGCCGACGCCCTGCGCGCGCTGTACCGCGACATGGTGCTGGTGCGCCGGTTCGACAACGAGTCGACGTCCCTGCAGCGCCAGGGCGAGCTGGCCCTGTACGCGCAGTGCCTCGGCCAGGAGGCCGCGCAGATCGGCTCCGGCCGCGCGCTCCTGCCGCAGGACCAGGTGTTCCCCAGCTACCGCGAGCACGGAGTCGCGTACACGCGCGGAGTCGACCTGGCGGACGTGCTGCGCCTGTTCCGCGGCATCGACCACGGCGGCTGGGACCCGACGGCGTACGGGTTCCACCTGTACACGCTGGTCATCGGCTCACACACGCTGCACGCCACCGGCTACGCGATGGGCCTGCAGCGAGACGGGGCGGTCGGCACCGGCGACCCGGCGCGGGACTCCGCGGTCGTCACGTACTTCGGCGACGGCTCGACCTCGCAGGGCGACGTGAACGAGGCGCTCGTCTTCGCCGCGGTGAACAACGCTCCGGTCGTGTTCTTCTGCCAGAACAACCAGTGGGCCATCTCCGAGCCCACCAGCCGGCAGTCGCGCGTCCCGCTGGCCGACCGCGGGCCCGGCTTCGGCATCCCGAGCGTCCGGGTGGACGGCAACGACGTGCTCGCCACCTACGCGGTCACGGCGGAGGCGCTCGAGCGGGCGCGGTCCGGCGGCGGGCCGACGTTCATCGAGGCGTTCACCTACCGGATGGGCGCGCACACCACCTCCGACGACCCGAGCCGCTACCGCTCGGCCGCCGAGGAGGAGTACTGGCGTCAGCGCGACCCGATCGACCGGCTCAGGCTGCACCTGGAGGACCGCGGCGAGCTGCCGCAGGACTTCCTCGACGGGCTCGCGGCCGAGGGCGACGCGCTCGGTGAGCGCATCCGGACCGCGGTGCGCGGCATGGGCCGTCCCTCGGCCGCGTCGATGTTCGAGCACGTGTACGCGACGCCTCACTCGGTCGTCGAGTCCGAGCGCCAGTGGTTCGAGGCGTACGAGGCCACGTTCCTGGAGGGCGAGGGGAGCCACCGATGACGACCATCACGTTCGCCAAGGCGATCAACCTCGGCCTGCGCAAGGCGCTCGAGCAGAGCCCCAAGGTGCTCCTCATGGGCGAGGACATCGGGGCGCTCGGCGGGGTGTTCCGCGTGACCGACGGGCTGCAGAAGGACTTCGGGCAGGAGCGCGTCGTCGACACCCCGCTCGCGGAGTCGGGCATCGTCGGCACCGCGATCGGCCTGGCGCTGCGGGGCTACCGCCCGGTGTGCGAGATCCAGTTCGACGGGTTCATCTTCCCGGCGTTCGACCAGATCACGACGCAGCTGGCCAAGATGCACTACCGGTCGCAGGGCCGCCTGAGCCTCCCGGTCGTCATCCGCGTCCCCTACGGCGGCGGCATCGGCGCGGTCGAGCACCACAGCGAGTCGCCCGAGGCGCTGTTCGCGCACACGGCCGGCCTGCGCGTGATCAGCCCGTCCAGCCCGGCCGACGCCTTCGCGATGATCCAGCAGGCGATCGCGTCGCCGGACCCGGTCCTGTTCTTCGAGCCCAAGGGTCGCTACTGGGAGAAGGGCGACGTCGACCTGGACGCCGCCATCGGCGCCCCGCACCCGGCGCTCGACACGGCCAGGGTGCTGCGCGAGGGGACCGACCTCACGCTCGTCGCCTACGGCCCGACCGTGCAGACGGCGCTCAAGGCCGCCGAGACCGCCGCCGCGGAGGGCACGAGCGTCGAGGTCGTCGACCTTCGCACCCTGTCCCCGCTGGACACCGCGACGGTCGCGGCCTCGGTCAAGCGGACCGGCCGCTGCGTCGTCGTGCACGAGGCCCCGGTGCTCTACGGCACCGGCGCCGAGGTGGCCGCGCGCATCACCGAGGAGTGCTTCTACCACCTCGAGGCCCCCGTGCTGCGGGTCGGCGGCTTCCACACTCCCTACCCGGTGGCCAAGATCGAGCACGACTACCTGCCCGGGCTCGACCGCGTCCTGGACGCGGTCGACCGCTCGCTGGCCTTCTGAGGAGACACCCCGTGCCGACCTACCAGCAGTTCCCGCTCCCCGACGCCGGCGAGGGCCTGACCGAGGCCGAGATCGTCGCGTGGCACGTGGCCGTCGGCGACACGGTCGAGGTCAACCAGACCATCGTGGAGATCGAGACCGCGAAGTCGCTGGTCGACCTGCCGAGCCCCTGGGCCGGGGTGGTCACGCAGCTGCTGGTCCAGCCGGGGCAGACGGTGGACGTGGGGACACCCATCATCGAGGTCGACACGGACCCGACGGGTGCGGCACCGGTCGAGGAGGCGCCCCCCTCGCCCGTGGCGGCTCCCAAGGGCGGCGCGATCGAGCACGGGCACCGCGGCGGCGGAAACCGGCACGCGGGAGTCGAGCCCGGCGGGTCCGACGAGATCGAGGCAGCACGCCCGGCGCGCGCGCCCGAGAAGGAGCCGGAGCCTGCCCGCGAGGCCGTGCTCGTCGGCTACGGACTGGCCGAGACCAGCACCACCCGGCGGGACCGGACCCCCGACGGGACGCCGGCTGCCGCCACCCCCTCGCAGCGAGAGGCCACCCGGCACGCGCTGGCCAAGCCGCCCGTCCGCAAGCTCGCGCGCGAGCTCGGGGTGGACCTGGACTCGGTCTCGCCGACCGGCCCCGGCGGCATCGTCACGCGTGAGGACGTGCTGGGCCGCGCGGCCCAGGCCGAGGCGCGGACGCTGGCCACCTATCCCGGCGACGACGCGCCCTGGCTGGCCAGCGGCACGGTCTCCTCGGACGGCCGCCAGACGCGCGTCCCGGTGAAGTCGGTGCGCAAGCGGACCGCCGAGGCCATGGTGACCAGCGCGTTCACCGCCCCGCACGTCACGGTCTTCCACACCGTCGACGTCACCAAGACGATGAAGCTGGTCGAGCGCCTGCGCGCCGACCGGGAGTTCTCCGACGTCCGGGTGACCCCGCTGCTCATCGCCGCGAAGGCCCTGATGCTCGCCGTGCGCCGGCACCCGGACGTCAACGCCAGCTGGGACGACGCGTCGCAGGAGATCGTCTACAAGCACTACATCAACCTCGGCATCGCGGCGTCGACCCCGCGCGGGCTCGTCGTCCCCAACATCAAGGACGCGCACCGGCTCGGCCTCAAGGAGCTGGCGACTGCGCTGGCGGAGCTCACCGCGACCGCCCGCTCGGGGAGGACGACTCCCGCCGACATGTCCGACGGCACGATCACGATCACCAACGTCGGGGTGTTCGGCATCGATACGGGCACGCCGATCCTCAACCCGGGGGAGGCGGCGATCCTCGCGTTCGGCGCCATCCGGGAGCAGCCGTGGGTGCACAAGGGGAAGATCAAGATCCGCCACGTCACGCAGCTGGCCCTGAGCGTCGACCACCGGCTGGTGGACGGCGCGCTCGGCTCGCAGGTCCTGGCCGACGTCGCGCGCGTGCTGCACGACCCGTCGCACGGGCTCGTGTGGGGCTGAGCCGCGCTCGCCGTGTGACACTCGCGGGATGACCCGCACCCTCACCGCGCACGACGACCTCGAGCTCCACCGGGTCGGCTACGAGCGCGGTGACGTCCTGCGGCGCACCCCTCTGGGGCCGGTCGCGCACAGCTACCGGGTCGACACGGCCAGCCCGTTGGTGGCCGACGGCCTGGTCCGGGTGGACGAGGTCGACGGCGACGGCGTGCGGTTCCTCGACACCAACCTGGTCCCGCTGACCGTCCGCGACCTGCGCCGGTTCCGGATCCTGGTGAAGGTGGCCGACGCCGTCCGGTCCGCTCCGGGTGCGGTGCCACCGTCGGCAGAGTCGGTCCCGTCGTCCCCGGACCTCGTGGACCTGCGCGACGACGCCCTCGACAACGGGCTGCTCGACGGAGTCGACTTCACGGTGGGCAGCGGTCCGGCCGGCGATGAGTGCATCACCTTCGACGGCAGGCCCGACGGGTTCGTCGTCGGCTACCGGGACGGCGGATCCGCCAGCACCCTGTTCGCGTCGCGGTCGTTCGCGCAGGCGCGGGCGGTGTTCCTCGACGAGGCGTGCTGGCTCGGCGCCGAGCGGGGCCGCGGACCGTACGTGGGCCGCGACCAGGCCGTCGGCACCGAGGGCTGGACCTCCGCGCAGGTGGTGGCGGCGTACGAGCGCCGGCTTCTCGAGGGAGTCTGAGCCCGGACTGCACACCTGGGGGTCGAGCCGCGTTCTAGGGGGGTACGCCCATCCGCACGCTGCTCCCGGAGGACCCCATGAACGCCAGCACCACCCGCACCCGACGCCTCGTCGCCGTCGGAGCCGTCGCCGCCGGTCTGTGCGTCGCCGGCACCGGCGTCGCCACGGCAGCCGCGCCGACCTCGGCCCTGTCGCGGTCCGTGACTGAGATCCTGCAGTCGGCCGGCGTCGACTGGTCGACGATGCCCGACGGGTACACGCCGGAGCAGTACGAGGCGTTCTGGGGGGCGGGGTACACGTCCGAGAACGTCGAGGAGCTCGGCGCGCTCTGGAACCTGGACACCACCGGGACCAAGGCGCGGGCGGGCCAGCTGCTCCTCGACGGTCAGCCGGTGCCGGTCGCGCCGGGCGGCGGCGAGTCGACCCCGACGGTCGAGATCACCGGCGCTCAGCTCGATGCGCTCTTCGGCGCCGGGTACACCGGCGAGGACGTCGAGGCGCTCGCCGAGCTCTGGCACAGCGAGTTCAGCGAGACCAAGGCGCGCGCGGGTCAGATGATCCTCGACGGGCAGACTCCTCCCGTGGCCCCGAGCGGGACCCCCGCCACCTCCTGACCCCCGACCTGTGCGAGGAGACGTCGTGGACGAGCTGTCGCTGCGGACCGGCTTCGAGATCGAGCTGCTGGCACCCGTCGGGTCCGACCGGCAGGTGCTGGCCGACGACCTCGCCGCGCGCTGCGGCGGCCGTGTGCGGCGGTCCTTCCACGCCGACAGCGAGCCGTCGACGGTGCCGGGTGTCGGGGTCTTCCGGCACCTGTCCCCGGCGTTCGACGTGGTCGACGCCGACGGTCGTCCCGTGGCACGGCTCGTCGACGACATCACCATCGAGGCCGATCTGCCCCCGGTGCCCGGAACCTCCGGGCACCGGGGCTGGTACCGGGTCCTGTGCGACGACGCCCGGCTGTTGCGCCTGATCGAGCGGCACGCGGACCCCGACGCACCCCTGCGGACCGTGCTGGACCCGGTGGCGGAGCTGTTCGGGGTGCGGGCCGAGGTCGTCGGCTCGGCGGTGCGCGTCGACGACACCCGCGGTGCCACCGTCGCCGTCGCGATGCCGTTGCCGGCGGGCCGGGAGCGACCGTGCGAGATCATCACGCCGCCGCTCACCACCGACCACGCACGCGCGCTCGAGCGGCTGCTCGGACCGGCACGCGAGCTCGGCTTCACGGTCCCGCAGGAGGCCGCCGTGCACCTGCACCTCGACGGGGCACCGTTCCGCAGGCCGGAGACGTTCGCCAACCTCGTCCGGCTGTTCGGCCACCGGCGCGAGGCGCTGTGGGCGGCCCTGGACACCAACCCCGCCTGCCGGCGGCTGGCGCCGCTGCCCGACGCGTTGCTCGATCTCGTCGAGCAGCCGGGGTTCACCGTCGCGTCGGCGCGTCCGACCGGCCTCACCAAGTACGCCGACGTGAACCTCACCCAGCTCGTCACCGACCGCCCGCTGCGCGACACCGTGGAGGTGCGGATCCTGCCCGGTGCCATCGACGGATCCGCGATCGTGCGCCGCGCGGCTCTGGTGGAGGCCCTGCTCGCCCGGTGCCTCGACCCGCGGCCCCTGCCCCGGGGCGCACTGCTGGACGACCTGGTCGGGGTCGACCGATGAGCGTCGACAGCGCCGCGATCCCGATCGTGGAGCCCGCGCTGGACGACCTCGTGCGCGTCCATCTGGCCGGGCTGCTCCGGTACGCGACGGTCCTGACCGGGGACGGGCACACCGCGGCGGACCTGGTGCAGGAGGTGCTCCTGCGCGCCCATGTGCGCTGGACCCGGATCGCCCTGCTGGAGCGGCCCGACCTGTACCTGCGCCGGATGGTCACCAACGAGCACCTGTCCTGGCGCCGGCGCTGGCACGTGCGGACCATCCGGCCGGCCGCGGACGAGGTCCTCGCCGCCCACGCCGACGCGCACTCCGACCACGCCGACGACGTCGTGCACCAGGACGCCATGTGGCGACATCTCGAGGCGCTGCCGCCCCGCCAGCGCGCCGTGCTGGTGCTCCGGTACTACGAGGGCCTCAGCGACGCGGAGATCTCCCAGGTGCTGGGTACCTCGCCCGCCACCGTCCGGTCGCACGCCTCCCGGGCGCTGGCGACCCTGCGCGACACCGACCTCTCGACCCGACCGGAGCACTGATGAACGAGCACCCCCCGCTGGACGACGACGAGCTGATCGCGCGGATCACCCGTGCGCTGCACTCGCGCGAGGCCCAGCAGCCCGATCCTGCGGTCGTCGCGGCACGGCTCCGGGCCGAGCTCGCCAACCCGCCGGAGGCGACGGTGACCACCCTCCGGCGCCGCGGCGGCAAGCTCGTCGCCGCGGGCGTCGTCACGTCGGCGCTGGCCGTCGCCGGAGCGGGTGCGGCGGCGGCCGCCAACCCGTACTCGGACGCCGCACGCCGGTTCGAGGACGTCGTGCAGTCGGTGGGGATCGACTGGTCGGCGATGCCGGCCGGCTACACCCGGGAGCAGTACGAGGCGTTCTGGGGTGCCGGGTACACCACCGAGGACGTCACGGCGCTCGAGGAGCTGTGGCACACGGACACCACCGAGACGAAGGCGCGGGCCGGTCAGCTGCTCCTGGACGGCGACGCGCCCCCCGTGGCACCCGGCCGTGTCGCGCTCCCCGAGCAGGACGAGGTGGACGCCTTCTGGTCCGCCGGCTACACGATCGACGATGTCGAGACGCTCAGCGAGCTGTGGCACACCGACGCGTTCGAGACGAAGGCGCGTGCGGGCCGCCTCATCCTCGACGGACAGCCGCCCCCGCTGGACTGATCGGCGCACGCCGGCGTTCCACGACGATCGCCGCGACGCCCAGGACGATCGCGCCGACCTCCGAGATGGCCGACAGCCAGACCGGCAGGCCCACCCAGCGCTCGTGCACCCCGAAGAACCCGCTGGGTGTCGTCGAGATGATGAACGCCGTCAGCGTGGCGACGCCGAACCCCACTGCGCCGAGCAGCGGGAGCCAGTGCCGCCAGATGATCACCAGGACCGCGATCACCAGGCCGCCGACGCCGTTGAGCAGGAACGCCGGGCCGACGACGTCGACGGCCTTCATCCCGTCCTGCCACAGGTAGAGGTGGACGACCGCCGACACCGCGACGCAGATCGCCGTGAGCACCCGCAGGACCATGGCTCAGGCCTTCCCCGCGAGGACCGCGCCGTCGCTCACGTGCACGTCGACCGCGGGCAGTGGCTTGTCGGCCGGGCCGGAGACGTTGGCGCCGGTCAGGTCGTAGATCGAGCCGTGGCACGGGCACGCGAGCTCCTCGCCGTCGACCGCGACCGTGCAGCCCTGGTGGGTGCAGACGGCCGACAGGCCGATCACCGTGCCGGCCTCGGGCTGCACGAGGAAGATCGGCTTGCCGTCGGCGTCGGTCGCGGAGATCGCACCGCCCACCGGGATGTCCGACACCTGCGCCAGCGCGCCCCCGCTCGCCGCGGACGAGCCGCCCGACGGGGTGTCGGTGCTGCCGCCGCAGGCCGCCAGGACGCCCGCCGCGGCGACGCCCATGGTCACGACGCCGGCCCGGACGAGCACCTCCCGGCGGTCGAGGCAGCCGTCACAGGCGTGCGTGCTGGGCGGTGCTGCGGGAAGCTCGCTCGTCGACCGGGACATCTCCACCTCCGTGGGACATGGTGCTCGGGACCGTCACCAGTGTCACGATGCCGAGGCCGCCCAGGTTCAGCGATCCCGCCACCAGTTCTCAGGAGCGCGGGCTCTTCGCCTCCGCGCGATCGACCGCCGCCTCGTCGGCGACGATCCCGGCGACCCCGCCGACAGCGGTCGCGGCGGCGGCGGGCTGCGGCTGCGCGGCGGCCGCGGCGTCGTCGTCGAACCGCCCCTGGATGCCGGACACGTTGCGCAGCGGGAGCTCGGGGAGCAGAACCGTGAGGACCACGCCGAACGCCATGATGATGGCGGCCAGCAGCAGGACGGTGTCCACCGACTGCGCGAAGCCGTCGAGGAACGGCTGCGCCAGGCGCGGGTCGAGGTTGTTGATGAACGACGAGTCGTCCAGCGACGGCACCGTCCCGCCCCCCTGCAGCATCGACAGCACCGGCGCGTTCGCCGGGTCCGCCTGCACCGCGGGATCGGCGACGGCGGCCTGGAACTCGGGGGTCGCCGACGCGGTCCGGAACGCCGACGCGATGTTGCCGCCCACGGTCGAGAAGAGCACCGACAGGAACACGGCGGTGCCCAGGGTGCCGCCCATCTGGCGGAAGAAGAGCGACGACGAGGTGGCGACGCCCATGTCCCGGACGGGCACCGCGTTCTGCACCGCGAGCACCAGCGGCTGCATCGTGAGCCCCAGCCCGAGCCCGAACACGATGGACACCGCGAACACGTAGGGCAGGCCCGTGTCGGCCCCGAGGCGCGAGAACAGCAGGGCGCCGATGCCCATGAGGATCGTGCCGATCACCGGGAAGATCTTGTAGCGACCGGTCCGGGAGGTCATCTGGCCCGCGACGATCGAGCCGGTCATGATCCCGAGCGTGAACGGGATGAGCGTCAGGCCGGCCTCGGTGGGCGACTGGCCCTTGACGATCTGCAGGTACAGGGGGAGCGTCGCCAGGCCGCCGAACATGCCCAGGCCGATCACGGTGTTCGCGCCCGCGCCCACGGAGAACGTGCGGTTCCGGAACAGGTACAGCGGGAGGATCGCGTCCGCCTTGGCGTACCGCTCGGCCAGGATGAACGAGACGACGCCGATCACGCCGATCACGTAGCAGGCGATCGACCGGGGGGAGTCCCAGCCCCAGATGCGGCCCTGCTCGGCGACCACCAGCAGCGGGACCAGGGCCACCACGAGCGCGATGGCGCCGGGGTAGTCGATCCTGTGGTCGACGCGCTTCAGCGGCGGCAGGTGCAGCACGCGCGAGATGACGAGGATCGCGATGATCCCGATGGGCACGTTGATGAGGAAGACCCAGCGCCAGCCCTCCACCCCGAGGATCGTGTCGGCGCCCGCGAAGAACCCGCCGACCACCGGCCCGAGCACCGACGACGTGCCGAACACCGCGAGGAAGTAGGCCTGGTAGCGGGCGCGCTCCCGGGGCGCGACGAGGTCGCCGAGGATCGTGATCGCCAGCGCCATGAGGCCGCCCGCGCCGAGTCCCTGGATGCCCCGGTACGCCGCCAGCTGGTACATCGAGTCGGCCGTGCCCGACAGCAGGGAGCCGACGACGAAGATCGAGATCGAGATCATGTACAGCGGCTTGCGGCCGTAGATGTCGGAGAGCTTGCCGTACAGCGGCGTCGAGATCGTGGCGGTCAGCAGGTAGGCCGTGGTCACCCACGCCTGCAGGGACAGGCCGTGAAGGTCGTCGCCGATGGTCCGGATCGACGTCGCGACGATGGTCTGGTCGAGCGCGGCGAGGAACATGCCGAGCATCAGGCCGCCGAGGATCGTGAGGATCTCGCGGTGGGTCGGCGGCGTGAAGGTGGCCGACGCGGCGTCGGTGGGGGCGGTGCTCTGCTGCGACATCGGACCTTCTCGCGGATTGATTGCGCAGGACAACTATCCTGCGACGTGTCGCAACAACGGGCCACCCGAGATGTGTTCCCGTCAGATAATCGCTTCGCACCGGGGACGCCCGCCACGGCGGCCGCTACCGTGTCGGGATGCCTGCGCCCGCGACCGGTCCGCTGCGCCTCGTGCGCGCCGGGGTGGTCGCCGCCGTCACCGTCGCGCTGGGCGCCCTGGCGCACGTGCTCGCCGGTGGGACCCTGCCGCCGTCGGTCGTGCTGGTCACCCTGACCGCCGTCGCGCTCGCGGCCGCCGTCGTCCTGACCGCCCGCCGGCTCGGTCCCGTCGGCGCCGTCGCACTGCTCGGGGTCGGGCAGCTCGCGGTGCACTCGTCGTTCAGCCTGTTCACCACCGTGGCGTGCCTGCCCGGTCCGGCGTCGCTGCAGGGGCACGTGCACCACCCCGGCATGGTCATGGCGACACAGGCATCGTGCACGCCTGCGGACGTCACGCTCGCGCAGCCCCTGCTCGGCGCTCCCGCGATGCTCGTCCTGCACGTGGCCGCGTCCGTCGCCGCCGCCCTGGTCCTCGTCGGGGCCGACCGCGCGCTCTGGTGGCTCGCCGCCTGGCTGAGCCCGCTGCTCGGCACGACGGAGCGGGCGGTCGTCGTCCCGCGCGCCTCGCTGCCGACGCCCGTCGAGGTCCCCTGGTCCGGGTACGCCTGGTGGCGCGACGCCGTCCCGCTGCGCGGCCCACCCGCGTGGCAGTCGCCCGTGGTCCCCCCGCGCTGACCGGTCGTCGAGGGGCCGCGCGCGTGCGCCTGCCCACCCTCGTCACCACCCCAGGGATCCGTCATGCCATCGCTGTCCCCTGCCCGCCTCGGCGTCGTCGCCGTCGCCGGGCTCGCCCTCGCCCTCCTGCCCGCCGCCGCAGCCTCCTCGCACGTCCGGGTCGTCCCCGAGCAGACCGCTGCTGGAGGATGGACCGTGCTCACCTTCCGCGTCCCCAACGAGTCGGAGACCGCCGCGACCTCGCAGGTCACGGTCGACCTCCCGACGGCCACGCCGCTCCTGTCGGTCTCCACCAAGCCCGTGCCGGGGTGGACCGCGTCCGTGGAGACCGCCCCGCTGCCCGAGCCCGTCGACTTCTACGGCACCGAGCTGACGGAGGCCCCGTCCCGCGTGGTGTGGACCGCGGAGCCCGGTGCCGAGATCGCCGACGGCCAGTTCCAGGAGTTCGAGGTGTCCGCGGGGCCGCTGCCCGACGCGGGGACGCGGCTGGTCCTCCCGGCGCACCAGACCTACACCGACGGCACGGTCGTGGACTGGGACGACGTCGCCGACGAGGGCGCGGACGAGCCGGAGCACCCGGCGCCGGTGCTGACCACCACCGACGGGTCGGGTGCGCAGGGCGTCGTGGTCGAGGCCGCCGCCGCGTCCGACGCCGCGTCGCCGGGGTCCTCGGAGCCCGACACGCTCGCCCGCGTGCTCGGCGGGGTCGGCCTCGCGCTCGGCGTCGTCGCCCTGGTGGTCGCGGTGCTCGGTCGACGTCAGCGTGGCGACGCGTGAGGCGGGGGCTCGCCGCGCTCGTCGGCCTCGTCCTCGCGCTGGCCGCCGTGGTCCTCGCGGCGCCGGCGGCGCAGGCGCACAACGCGCTGCAGAGCACCGACCCGGCGGAGGGGTCGACCGTCCCGGTGATGCCGGAGACGGTGACGCTGACGTTCAACGAGCCGGCCCTGTTCGTCGGCACCGAGATCATGGTGCACACGGTCGACGAGACCATGGTGAACATCGGCCCGCCGGTCCTCGTCGACAACACCGTCAGCCAGGCCGTCACCGGGGAGCTCCCTGCCGGCGAGTACACGGTGATCTACCGGGTCACGTCCGCCGACGGGCACCCGATCGAGGGTCAGTTCCGGTTCACCGCGGCGGAGGCCACGTCGTACGGCGTCGCGACGCCGGCGCCCACGATGACCGCGTCCCCGACGCCGACCAGCTCCGCCGAGGTGCAGGCCGGCGAGTCCGCCGCGCCGACCGCGTCGCCCACCGCCTCCGCGCCACCCGCACCGGAGAGTCGCGTCTCCGGGGGGGTCCTCGTCGGGGTCGCCGGTGCGCTGGCGGTGGCGGGCGGTGTCGCCGCGTTGCTGCTGCTGCGGCGGCGCGAGTCGGCGGACCCGTCGTCGCCGGACGCGCCGCCGGGCTCGTCGTCGGAGTGACCGACGGCATGTCCGGAGGGCCTGCGCGGCGACCTACGCTGGTGCGATGACTGCGCCGGTGACGAGCGCCGGCCGCGCGGGTGCCGGTGGGCCGGGGGTCGACGAGCGTCGGCCTCCGAGCCCCTGGCGCGTCGCCGCCCTCGTGCTCGCCGCCGTCGCGGCCGCCCTGCTCGGCGTCGCGTTCTCCGGTGCCGCGCTGCCCGCCCTGCTCCGCGACCCCGGTGCGGCGGTCCGCTGGGGCCTGCCCGCCACGGAGGTGCTCACCGAGCTCGCCGGGTCCGTGACGCTCGGTGCGCTCGTGCTCGCCGTGTGCGTGCTGCCGCGTCGTGCCGAGGTGGCGTCGACCCGGGCGGCCCGGACCGGAGTCGGCACGGCGGACGGGCGGGCCTACCCGCGCAGCACGCTCCTGGCCGGCTTCGCGGCCGGGGTCTGGACGGTCCTGTCGATCGCGCACCTCGTCCTCACGTACGCGAGCGTCGCCGGCCGGACCCTCGACTCGGCCACGTTCGGCGCCGAGCTCGGCGTCTTCGTCACGCAGATCGACCTCGGGCGCACCCTCCTGCTGATCACCACCGTCGCGGCCGTGGTCACCGCCCTCGCGCTCGTCGTCGCGACGCCCACCGGCGCAGCCTGGACCGCGGCGCTCGTGCTGGTCGCGCTCTGGCAGCAGGCGCAGCTCGGGCACGCCGCCGGGGCCTCCGGGCACGACATCGCGACGTCGTCGATGGTGGTGCACCTCGTCGGCGCGGCGATCTGGATCGGGGCCCTCACCGCGCTCGCCCTGCTGGTCCGGCGAGTCGGCACCGACCTGTCCGCGTCCGTCGCGCGGTACTCGGCCATCGCGGGTTGGTGCTTCGCCGCGGTCGCGGTGTCGGGGCTGGTCAACGGGCTGCTGCGGACCAACGGCTGGGCCGACCTGACCAGCTCGTACGGCATCCTCCTGCTCGCCAAGGTCGCCCTGTTCGGCGTGCTCGGTCTGCTCGGTCTGGCGCACCGGCGGTCCGTCCTCCCCCGGCTGGCGACGCGCACGAGCGACTGGCTGTTCTGGCGTCTCGTGCTCGTCGAGCTCACCGTCATGGGGGCCGTCTCCGGGGTGGCCGTCGCGCTCGGGGAGACCGCACCGCCGGTGTCCGAGGAGCCGCCGCTCGACCAGTCCCCGGCCTATCAGCTCACCGGCCACCCGCTGCCGCCGGTCCTGTCGGGTGCTCGCTGGCTCACCGAGTGGCGGTGGGACCTCGTCCTCGCGTCCGCGGCGGTCGCCGGCCTGATCGTCTACTGGCGCTGGGTCCTCCGGCTGCGCCGGCGTGGCGACTCCTGGTCCCTGCTGCGCGCCGCGTCGTGGACGGTCGGCATGGTCCTGTTCTTCTGGGCCACCAACGGCGGACCCGCGCTCTACGGGCACGTCCTGTTCAGCGCGCACATGGTCCAGCACATGGTGCTCGCGATGGTCGTCCCCCTGTTCCTCGCCCTGTCCGCACCCATCACGCTGGCCCTGCGGGCGCTCCCCGTGCGGTCCACGCAGCTGCGCGACGACGCCTCCCGCGGTCCGCGCGAGTGGATCCTCACACTCGTCGACAGCCACGTCGGCCACTTCCTCGCGCACCCCGTCGTGGCCGCCGTGAACTTCATCGGGTCGATGCTGCTCTTCTACTACTCCGGCCTGTTCGAGTGGTCGCTGCGCAGCCCCGTCGGCCACCTCGCGATGGTCGTGCACTTCACCGCCGCCGGGTATCTGTTCGTCAACGCCCTCGTCGGCATCGACCCCGGCCCGCGCCGCCTGGCCTACCCGCAGCGCCTCCTGCTCCTGTTCGCGACGATGGTGTTCCACGCCTTCTTCGGCGTCACCCTCGTGACCGGCGACGTGCTGCTGGTCGCCGACTGGTTCGGTCTCATGGGCCGGCCCTGGGGCGCGTCCGCGATCGCCGACCAGCAGGCCGGCGGCGCGATCACCTGGGGGATCGGGGAGATCCCGACGCTCGCCCTCGCGATCGGCGTCGCGATCGCCTGGTCCCGCGACGACGACCGCACCGCCCGCCGCCGCGACCGGCAGGTCGACCGCGACGGTGACCGCGAGATGGACGAGTACAACGCGATGCTCGCCCAGCTGGCCGACCGCGACGCGCACCCGCCCGCCTGAGGTCGTGGGTCAGCCACATCCGGGTTGGTCGGGGTTCTCGTTGCAGTCCTGGGCGACCAGGTGCGACCTCCGTTCGACGACCTCGAACGGCGCCGTCACGCTCGTCGTCTCGGCCGTGCCGACGACGTCGCGCCACTCGTCGTCGCCGTCCACGCGGTAGCGACCGGACCAGGTGGTCGTCAGGCTGATCGTCGCGGCAGTGGCCGGTTGCGCGTAGACGTGGAAGACGTCGAAGTCCGGGTAGGCGTGACCGGGGCTGTCGGTGGTCAGGCGCCTGGCGTCGTCACCGAAGTCCCACGTGTACTGGGTCGGGGTGGCGATCACGTCGATGCCGTAGCCGAACAGGTCCGTGCGGAACGTCTGCTCGGCGGGGTCGGTGAGGACGATCGTCTCCTTGTTGACCAGCACCCAGCCGCGGTCGGGCTGCATCTGGATGACCTGCGGGGTGAGGGGGAGACGGCGGAAGTCCTCGGCGGTAAAGGTGGGGACGGCATCCTCCGGACACGACCAGCCGGTAGTAAACGTCCAAGGCCCCCACGGCGCTGCCTCAGTCGCTCGGTCCCGGCGCCACAGAGGCAATAGCGGGTCGCCAGTTTCGCACTCAGGGACGGGCGCAGCGCCATCTGCGGGCGCACAACTGCCGCTCACGTTCGACGTGAGCACCGAAGAGGAAACGTTGCACAGCTCGGCGTGGGTGTACTCGCGGAGGACGGGTCGAGTGAGTGCGGCCGGTGCCCGTCGGACATGCTCGTCCCGACGGAACAGATCTCCGATAACCGCGAGTGCGGACTCGGTGGCGTGGGAGCCGAAGGTAGGTGTGTCAGACGTCGGCCTGACTGCTGCCATCCCCGCGGGCAGTGGCAACACGCATGTCAGCGCGACCCACGACGCGAATCCGACCAGGCTCCGTCGCATCGCGGTCATGGGTTGACGGGGACGGGCTCGACTGCCCTGATTGACCACGCCGCACCGTCATGGAGGAGGACGACGCCCGTCCGGTACGACTGCGCGACGCTCCAAGCGTCGACCTCCGTACCATCGCTGTCGATGACCCGTGCTGGCGCCTCATCCATCGTGAGATCGACACTGTAGGAACTAGCTTCGCCGATCTCGGCTCCCACTGCGTAGCCGACGGAGACGGTCCCGCCCTCGCGCCGTTGACCCTGCGCGACCAGCGCGTCCGCGTCTTCGATGACATCGTGGCAAAACACGCAATCAGGCGCCGAAAGCTGCTCCCACTGGGTCACGTCGCCGGTGGCGAAGAGGTACGGGTAGAGCTCGACAAAGTATGTCGCGACGTCGACTGCGCCGGCCACGCTCGGCGGTTCGTCCAGGGCGAGCGGTGCGCGAGGCGCGACCGCCACGCCAGCATCGCTGGGTTCGGCGGTCGGGGTAGCATTCTGCGCTCGCGGTGTGGATGCACCCCCAGGTCTGGGCTCCCCGCCGGTGCAGCCACCCAAGAACAGCACCGCAGTCACAGGCGCAACGAGCAGGGCACGTACGCGTCGACCGCTCCACCTGGGCATGCGGGCGAACGTACCGAAAACGGACACTCCCCGTCACGGCCGCCCACCCAGTTGTGGACAACCCTGTGACGAGAACGCCCCAGGCGGTGGATCCGCGACCCGATCGCAGCAGCGCGTCACCAGTCCCGCGAACCGACCACAGGCAGTCCCAGCCGACCCTTGTCCACGAGTGTCGATGCTCCACGAGCCGCTGCGTCGAGATCCGCTGCGATATCGCGGTGCGCAGACCACAGCCGCTTCCGCCGTCTCTCCGAGCTCCCGCGTTCCGTCAGGAAGGGCTGCTCTCCTCGGCCCAGTGCGACGAGGTGGGCGTGCGGTCGGCCCGTCGCTCCCGACTGGTCAGCACCAGGGAATGGGTCCGGCTCACTCGGGGCGTCTTCGACACGACGCCCGGGCGGGACCGGCGTCGCGACGCCGACCATCGCAGGCGCCGTTCGGCGTGGATCGGGCTGCTCGCGTACGGGCCGGATGCGATCGCCGTGGGGCCGTGCGCCCTCGCACTGCTCGGGGTGAAGGGGCTGCCACCGCACATCGCGCCGGAGGTAGCGATCCGCGGAGGCCGGTCGCACCGTCCGCGAGACGGCGTCCGTGTCCGCCAGTTCGACTGCCCGACGACGTCACGGTATGGCGCCCACGCGGTCGTCGATCTGGTCGCCGCGCTTGTGCAGGCGCTGCCCGAGTTGCCGCGGGAGCACGCGGTCGCGGTCGTCGATGACGTGATTCATCGCGGTCTGCTCTCCGCTCGGGGCCTGGCTGACATCCGGCTGCTCCTCCGGGGCCGGCGCCGGTCCGTGACGGTCGTCGGCTGGTTGCAGCTCGTCGACGCGCGGGCAGAGTCGCCACTCGAGACGTTCGCGCGTCTGCGATGCGTGGACGCCGGGATCCCACCGGACGAGCTCCAGGTCGAGATCCGTGCGCGCGACGGACGACTTCTCGGGCGCGGCGACCTCGGCTGGCGTCTGAGCGAGGGACGGTGGCTCATCGCCGAGATCGACGGGCGTGAGTTCCATGAGGCACCGGACGCGTTGCTCCGCGACCGCGCAAGGCAGAACGCCCTGATCAACTCCGGTCAGGTCGAGCTGCTCCGCTTCACGTCCGACGATGCAACGTCCCGAACGGTGATCCCCGCAACCGTCAGAGCAGCCCTGACCCGCGACCGGGAAGCCCGCCGCTCGTCGACCACGTCGATAGAGCGCTGAACCGCCCCGATACCGACTCCACCAACATGCTCGGCGCCGCGAGGGGGGCGGGAGGAGGCCGAGGCCGGTCGACCATGTCGATGTGTCGTCGATCTAGCCCCATTGCGATCTCAACGACATGGTCGCGGCCAGGCGAGACCGTGAGCCGGCCCGGCAACTCGGCGGACGGCGCCCAGGTCGGGGTGGTAGGACTCTTCGCATGACTTCGACCCCCTTTCATGACCTCGAGCAGTACGTCGGCATCCCTCGGCTGAGCGGGCTCGTCCTCAATGCGGACGGCACGCGGCTGGTGACCAGCGTCGCGACGCTCGACGCCAAGAAGACCAAGTTCGTGACCGCCCTGTGGGAGGTCGACCCGACCGGTGAGAAGCCGGCGCGCAGGCTCACGCGCAGCGCCAAGGGCGAGTCGAGCGCCGCGTTCACCAGCAACGGCGACCTGCTCTTCACCAGCGCGCGGCCGGACCCGGACGGCAAGGACGGCGGCGACGACGAGCCGGTCCCGGCGCTCTGGCTGCTGCCGCGCGACGGTGCGGAGGCACGCGTGGTCGCGGACCGGGCGGCCGGTCTGGGCGGGGTGCACGTGGCGAAGGATGCCGACGTCGTGCTCGTCGGCTCGGACGTCCTGCCCAGCGCGAGCGATGCCGAGACGGACGAGAAGCTGCGCAAGACGCGCAAGGAGAAGAAGGTCGCGGCGATCCTGCACGACGGCTACCCGGTCCGGTTCTGGGACCACGACCTGGGTCCGGAGTCGCCGCACCTGTTCGTCGCGGAGGTCGGCACGGACGTCGTCGCGCCCCTGGCCGGCAGCAAGGACCCGCGGCTGACCCTCACGGACGTCACGCCGGGGGCGCGCTCGGCGCTGGTCGAGCAGGGGTCGGCGATCAGCCCGGACGGTCGCACGGTGGTCACCGGCTGGAACCTGCCGTTGGCCAAGGGCGAGCAGCGGGGGCGGCTGGTGGCCATCGACGTGGCGTCGGGGGAGCACCGCGTCCTGGTCGACGACCCGGGCGCCGACCTCTGGTCGCCCGTCATCTCGCCGGACGGGCAGTGGGTCGTGTTCGCGCGCGAGTCGCTGTCGACGCCGCACGTCGCGCCGCGCGTCACCCTCCAGCTCGTCCCGCTGGCCGGCGGCGACGCGCGCACGCTCGTCGAGAGCTGGGACCGCTGGCCGTCGGCCGCGGTCTGGCTGCCG
Organism: Cellulomonas sp. Root137; assembly: GCF_001426725.1. Classification (NCBI taxonomy): domain Bacteria; kingdom Bacillati; phylum Actinomycetota; class Actinomycetes; order Micrococcales; family Cellulomonadaceae; genus Cellulomonas; species Cellulomonas sp. Root137. Next base: position 807,967 of record NZ_LMFG01000001.1, read on the forward strand.
GACAGCACGGGCCTGCTCGTGACGGCGGATGACGACGGTCGCGGCCCGGTGTTCCGGATCGACCTGGGCACGGACGAGGTCACGCGCGTGACCAGCGACGACGCGACGTTCACCGACGTGTCGGTCAGCCCGGACGGCACGGTCGCGTTCGCGCTGCGGTCGTCGTACGAGGCACCCTCGCACCCGGTGCGGATCGACCTGGAGACGGGTGCGACGACGCCGCTGCGGAGCCCGGCCGCCACCCCGGAGCTGCCTGGCACGCTGACGGAGGTCGAGACGACGACGGAGGACGGCCGGCGGGTCCGCGCGTGGCTGGCGCTCCCCGCCACCACGGAGAAAGCGCCGTTGCTGCTCTGGATCCACGGTGGCCCGCTGGGCTCGTGGAACGCGTGGTCGTGGCGGTGGAACCCGTGGATCCTCGTCGCGCAGGGGTACGCCGTGCTGCTGCCGGACCCGGCGCTGTCCACGGGGTACGGCCAGGAGTTCGTGCAGGTCGGCTGGGGTGCGTGGGGTGCCGCGCCGTACACGGACCTGATGGCGATCACGGACGCGGCCGAGGCGCGGGACGACATCGACGAGACCCGGACGGCCGCGATGGGTGGCTCGTTCGGCGGCTACATGGCCAACTGGGTGGCGGGGCACACGGACCGGTTCCGGGCGATCGTCACGCACGCGAGCCTGTGGGCGCTCGACCAGTTCGGGCCGACGACGGACGCGGCGTACTACTGGCAGCGCGAGATGACCGACGAGATGGCGCTGGAGAACTCGCCCCACCGGTTCGTCGAGAAGATCGTCACGCCCATGCTCGTCGTGCACGGCGACAAGGACTACCGCGTGCCCATCGGCGAGGGTCTGCGCCTCTGGTACGAGCTGCTGGCCAAGAGCGGGCTCCCGGCCGACGACGAGGGCAGGACGCCCCACCGGTTCCTCTACTTCCCGGACGAGAACCACTGGGTGCTCAGCCCGCAGCACGCCATCGTCTGGTACCAGGTGGTGCAGGCGTTCCTCGCGGAGCACGTCCTCGCCCGATCGGGTGAGTATCCCGAGATCCTCGGGTGACGAGCGCTCTCGACGTGCGGGGTGGCCCGGTCGGCGCCAGACTCACCGGTCAAGGCCGCGCGACAACCGTGCGGCTCGACGGAAGGACCGACATGGGTATCGGAGGCGGAATCGCCCTCATCGTCATCGGCGCGATCCTCTCGTTCGGCGTCAGCGACGCCGTCGAGGGTGTCAACCTGACGGTGATCGGGTACATCTGCATGGGCGCCGGTGTCATCGCACTGATCCTGGCGATCGTGCTCAACAGCCAGCGCAGCCACACGTCCCACACCGCGGTCGTCGAGCAGCGCACCACGCCGAACGCGCCGCCCGCACAGGCCGCCCCCGCGGCCCCGCCGGCCGCGCCGGTGCAGCAGACGTACCAGCAGCAGCCGCCGCCGGCGGCCCCGCCGGCCGTCTGACGCACGCAGCACGACGAGACGCCCCCTCCGCTCAGGAGGGGGCGTTTCTCATGCCTCCAGGGGTCCCCGCACGATCGAGTCGCCGGAGTGGGCCGGGTCGCCGTCGAACTGCTCCTCGGACACGTCGACCACGGAGAACTGGCTGAGGTCGAGGCCCGCGGGCAGGTCGAACCGCCCGGACGTCCCCTCGAGGGTGCCCAGGCTGACCAGCCCGCTGACGTCGGGCTTGAGCAGCCAGACCTCACGGAACGCGTCGTCGGACGGGGTGTCCTTGGACAGGTCGACGACGAGCACGCGGCTGCCGTCCGACCGCGTCTCGACCACGGCCGACCCGGACGCGTCCCAGCCGGGCAGCGGCTCGAGAACGGCGGTCGCCTGCACGGTCACCGGGTCGGCGCGGTTGGCCACCCACCAGGCGCCGCCCCCGCCGACCACCAGGCCCGCGGCCGCGGCGCCGGCGATCCAGCCCCACGCGCTCGGGCGCCGACGGCGGGAGTCGAGGGGCACGACGGTGGCGGGGGCGCGCGTGGCGGGCTCGAGGCCGAGCTCGTCGGCGATCCGGTCCCAGACCTGCGGGGCGGGCGCGACGAGCGGACCCTCCGCGGCGCCGACGCGGGCCAGCCCGACGACGTCACGCAGGGAGTCGAGCTCGTCGGTGCACCGCTCGCACTCCTCGATGTGTGCAAGGTCCGACGTCGAACCCGCCGGCTCGCCGAGGGCGAGGAGCGCGAGCACGTCGTCGTCCACGTGGGACTCATCGAACGGCACCATCCACCTCCCATCGGGTCCGCAGCCGGGCGAGGCTGCGCCGGACGTGGCTCTTGACCGTGCCGAGCGGCAGGTCGAGCCGGTTCGCGATCTGGTCGTGCGTGAGGTCGTCGAAGAACGCGAGCCGCAGGATCGTGCGCTGCGGGTCCCCGAGCTTGTCGAGCTCGTCGGCGACGACCACCCGGTCCACCACGCGCGCGTCGACGGACGGCACGGGCCGGTCGGACGTGCTGGCCACCGTCTTGTCCCGCAGGCGCCGGTCCCTCGCGCGCTTCTCGTGCGTGTCGGCGACGACGTGCCGCGTGATGCCGAGCAGCCATGCGGGCAGCCGGGACTTGTCCGGGTCGAACCGCTGGCGGCTGCGCCACGCCTCGACGAACACCTGCTGCGTCACGTCCTCCGCGTCCGTGACGCTGCCGAGCGAGCGGAGCGCGACCGTGTGCACGAGGGCGGACCAGCGTCGGTACGCCTCCGCGATCGCCGTCTCGTCGCCGCGCGCGAACGCGGCACCGAGCTCCTCGACGCCCTCGCCGTCCGGGTCGAGCCGGTGCCCAGGGCGCGCCGAGTCAGCGGACCCGGTCCCGGGTGCGCTCACAGACGGCTCCTCCCTCGTCAGCAGCATTGTCATCATTACCCACCGATCGGCTCGGCGGTGACGACGACGTTGTCCGTATAGTGCCCGATGTCGCGGCGGAACGTGCCACCGCAGGTCACGAGCACCAGTCGCGGCGCGCCGGACCGGTCGAACCACTGGTCCACGGGCGCACCCTCCTTGGCGATCTTCTCGACGCCGACGACGCGGTACTCGCGCACGCCGCCGTCGGCCGAGATGACGGTGATCGTCGCCCCGACGGCCACGTCGAGCAGCCGGGCGAACTGGCCGATCCCGGTCTGCACGCTGTCCACGTGCGCGGCGACGACGGTCGCGCCGGCGGGGTCGGCGGGCGCGGGACCGAACCGGTACCACCCGGCGCGGTCGGCGTCCTCGGGGATCTCCATCTCGCCGTCCTCCTGCACCCCGACCGGGTCCACGGCCATGTCGATCCCCACGTCCGGCACGACGAGCCGGACGGGCGGGGGAGTCGCGGCGACAGGGGCGCCGAGGGCGGCGTCGACCACCGGGACCTGCGGGAGGACGGGGGTGGGGGTCGGTCGCGGCGTCGCCGCGGAGGACGGCGACGCCGCGACCACCGGTCCGGCAGAGGGTTCCGGACCGGTGCACGCGGTCAGCGGACCGATCATCGTGCCGAGTGCGACGACGGTCGCGAGCACGCGTGCGGGACGGGGGCGCACCGCAGCCCGGGCGGGCGCGAGGGCCCGCTCGGGCTGCGGTGTGCCGGTCATGTGCGGGTCAGCCGCGCTGCGTGGCGGGGCGACGGGCGAACGCGAGGCCGACGAGGCCGGCGGCGACCAGCCCGGCGATCGCGAAGGTCCACGCGGACGACCCACCGTCGGAGACGAGGCCGACCTGGCCGGCGTTCACCCCGGACGGGTTGCTGTGCAGGCCGGCGATGGTCTGCGTGGCGAGCGCCAGGGTGGACGGCGACGCGGTCGCGTTGCCCCAGGCGTAGACGATCGTGCTGGTGCCCTCGACGATCGGCACGTCGGCCGGGCCGAGGAGAGCGGGCGTCGTGGTGCCGGTGGCGGTCACGCTGGCGGACACCGTGCCGGCGGGCAGGTTGAGCACCTGCTCGTTCGGGTTGGTGAGGTTGGTGATCACGGGCGAGGTGCCGGCGAGCACGTCGACCCCGGGGGCCGCGGCGACGTGCCGGACGGTGAGCCGGCCCTCGCCGGCGGCGGTGGTGGAGATGTCGTTGGTGAACAGGGTGGCGGTAGGCGCGGCAGCGGCGTCGAGGTGCGCGACGGCCGTGTAGTTCTTGCCGGCCTCGAGCGCGAGGTCGACCGGGCCGATGGCCGGGGAGCTGGCGTCGGCGGCGTCGGCTGCCGTGATGGCGACCGTGTAGGTGCCGGCGGGCAGGTCCAGCGGACCGGCGAGGGAGCCGGGCGTGAAGTCGTCGAGCGTGCGCTCGCCGTTGACCCAGACGTCGACCGTGAGGCCGGGGACACCGTGCAGGACGGACAGCTTGGCGGGGTCGGCCGCGTTCGCGGGGACCGCGGCGAGCGTGACGAGGGCGAGCGTTCCGGCGGCGATGCCGGAGAGAAGACGTGTGCGCATGGTGCGTCCTTCGAGGACTGGCCCGGCGGGTACTCCGGGCGGCCGATGTGCTGACACCCCCTCTTCGGCCGCCGGGCCGTCCCTGGATGCACCTAGCTGCGCGCCGCCTCCGCGATCGCCACCGCGAGGTCCTTCGGCCGCGAGAACATCGGCCAGTGGCCCGTCGGCAGGTCCACGTACGTGAGGTCGTGCAGGTCGCCGAGCTCGGTGTGGAACGGCGGTCCGCCGTTCGCCATCGTCTTGAGCATCTCCGCCGGGATGCTCGAGCAGATCGCGGTGGCCGGCACGTCGAACCGCCGCGGGTCGCCCACGTGCACCGCGCCGCGCACGACCTCGGCCGGGTGCGGGACCGCGCGCCGACGGAACTCGGCCAGCCCGGCGTCGTCGATGCCCTCGATGCTCGACCCCTGGGCCGCGAACTCCTCCCAGCTGGGCAGCGGGACCTCGGCCTCCTCCGTGGCGGAGGCGTCGATCGCGGCACCCTCCACGAGCGGGCCGGAGTCCACGTAGATCGCGCGACGCACGCGGTCGGGCCGCTGGTCGACGACCTCGCCGACGAGCGCGCCGCCCCCGCTGTGGCCGACGAGGACGACGTCGCCCTCGAGGGAGTCGACGAGGTCGGTGACGGCCCGGACGTGGTCGGCGCGCGTGATGCCGGCGCGCTCGGCACCGGGCTCGACCCCGGGCAGGGTCGGCGCGTGCACGTCGAGCTCGTCGGGCAGGGCGGCGACGACGTCGTCCCACGCCCAACCGCCGAGCCAGAAACCAGGGATGAGGATCAGTGAAGTGGTCATGGATCCAGCGTGGACCCCGGCCGGTGACAACGGGATGTCACCTTTGTGTCACCATGCTGGGACCATGAACCGCACCGACCGTCTGTACGCGCTCACGGAGGAGCTGCGGCGCGTCGGCCGCGCCGGCACGACGAGCACCCGGCTGGCGCGGCTGTTCGAGGTCTCCCCCCGGACGGTCAAGCGGGACGTGTCGGCGCTCCAGCAGGCGGGGCTCCCCGTGGTGGCGCAGGCGGGGCTCGGCGGCGGCTACGTGCTCGACGCGTCCGTCGGCCTGCCGCCGGTGAACTTCACGCCCGCGCAGGCGGTCGCCCTGGCGCTCGCGGTCCGGGCGCTGCCGGCGGGCAGCCCGTTCGGCACCGACGCCGAGGCGGCCCGCGCCAAGGTGCTCGACGCGCTCCCGCCGGCGGACCGCGCCCGCGCCGACGAGCTGGCCGGTCGGGTGTGGTCCCGGCCGGACCGCGCGGGCGACGAGGTGCCTCCGCAGGTGCTCCGGGGGGTCGAGGAGTCGATCGGGCGCCGCCGGGTGCTGGCCATCGAGTACCGCCGCTCGGACGGGGCCCTCAGCCGCCGTCGTATCGAGCCGGTCGTCCTCGCCCGGACCGAGGGCACCTGGTACGTCGTCGCGTGGTGCCAGGCGCGGGAGGACCTGCGGTGGTTCCGGCTCGGGCGCATCCTGCGTGCGGACCTGACGCCGGAGGGGTACGACCCCCGCCCGGTCGCCGACATCGGCACGGCCCCTCCCGACGCACGCCCGGTGTCGTCGCGCCCGTCGGACTGAGGTCGCGAAACCCCGTGCGCCCGCGCAGGGCGCGCACTAGGTTGGGCGCGCTCCCACGCCCCGACGAAGGAGGGCGCCGACCATGCTCCGGTCCTGGTACCGCACCGCGGTCCTGCCCCGCAGGGACATCGCCCGCCTGCTGCCGACCGCGGGCGCCGGCCTGGTGGTCGGTCTCACCGCGCTGAACCTGGTGCTCGGCCTCCTGCCCGTCGCGTTCGTGCTGGCCACCAGCGTGGTGGTCGGGCAGGTGCCCGCGGCGGTCGACGGCGGTACGGGCTCGGCCGCGTGGGGTGACCTGGTGCGGACGTTCGTGCTGGCGGCAGTCCTCTTCCTGGCCCGGCAGGTGCTCGCGCCGGTGCAGACCGCGCTGGGCGTGCGGATGCAGCGCCGGATCGACGGCGCCCTGCGGGACCGGGCGCTGCGCATCGCCCTGCGGTCCACCAGCATCGCGCCGATGGAGGACCAGGCCACCCTCGAGGCCCTGACGGAGGCGACGCGGGAGTTCGAGGCCGACTTCCGCAGCCCGGGGGCGTCGGCTGCGGGACTGCTCGCCCTCGTCGCGCGGTACGTGCAGCTGCTCGGGTTCGTCGCGGTCATCGGCGTGGTCGTGTCCTGGCCGGCCGCGGCGGCGGTCCTCGCGGCGACCCTCGTGTTCCGGTACGGGCAGCGCGGCGGGCTGCGGCGGTACTCGCAGGTGTGGAAGAACGTCATCGGCTTCCGACGCCGGTCGGTGTACCTGCGCGAGGTGGCCATGGGCCCGGCGGCCGCCAAGGAGATGCGGGTGTTCGGGCTGGCGGGCTGGTTCACCGACGAGTACAGCGACGCCACCCGGCGGATGCTCGACCCGGTCGCGGCTCGGCGCCGGCAGATCTACCTGGTCCCCTACCTCGTGTACACGGCGATCGGGCTGGTGGTCGGCGCCGCGGTGCTGGTGTCGATCGGGCGGTCGGCGGCCGCCGGCGAGATCACGCTCACCGCGCTGGCGCTCGGCATCCAGGCGGTCGTCGCCGCGATCGCGCTCGGCGAGTACTACCCGGAGTCGGACGTGCAGACGCAGTACGGGATGCAGGCGGTCGCGGCGCTGGCCGAGTTCGAGGAGCGGATGGACGCGGCCGAGGCGCGGCTGGGCTCGTCGGGACCCGGACGGCCCGTGCCGCCCGGGGCGCCCGAGGTGTCGGTGCGGTTCGAGGACGTGCACTTCACGTACCCGGGCAGCGGTCGGCCGGTGCTCGACGGTCTCGACCTGGACCTGCCGGCGGGTCTGTGCACCGCGATCGTCGGCGTCAACGGTGCCGGCAAGACCACGCTGGTCAAGCTGCTGACCCGGCTGCACGAGCCCACCGCCGGCCGGCTCACGGTCGACGGGACCGACCTGGCCGACCTGGACGTCGTCGCCTGGCGCCGCCAGGTCAGCGTGGTCTTCCAGGACTTCGTCCGGTACGAGCTGTCGGCGGCGGACAACATCCTCGTCGGTGCCGTCCATGCCCCACGGGACCCCGCCGTGGTGCGGGGCGCGGCGGAGCGCGCGGGGATCGCCGACGCCATCGACGCCCTGCCGGGCGGCTTCGACACCACGCTGTCCCGCGCGTACGAGGGTGGCGCGGACCTGTCCGGGGGTCAGTGGCAGCGGATCGCCATCGCCCGCTCGCTGTACGCGCTCGAGGCGGGCGCGCGCCTGCTGGTCCTCGACGAGCCGACGTCCGCGCTCGACGTCCGGGCGGAGGCGGCGTTCTTCGACCGGTTCGTCGAGCTCACGCGCGGGGTGACGTCGGTGCTCATCTCGCACCGGTTCTCCAGCGTGCGGCGGGCGGACCGGATCGTCGTCATCGATGCCGGCCGGGTGGTCGAGCAGGGTACGCACGACGAGCTCGTGGCGGCCGACGGGCACTACGCCCGGCTGTTCCGGCTGCAGGCGGAGCGGTTCGCCGCGGGGCTGGACGCCGACGGGAACGAGGTCGACGCATGAGGCAGACGGTGCGGGGGAGCTGGGCGCTGCTCCGGCTGGCGGCGAGCATCAGCCCCGGCAAGCTGACGCTCTCCGCGGTCCTGATGGTGCTCCAGTCGGTAGCGCTGCCGCTGGCCGCGCCCGCGCTCGCCGCGCTCACCGACGCCGCCGTGGCGGGGGACGCCCGCCGTGCGTCGGCGGCGGCGGTGCTCGTCGCGGCGCTGGTCGTCGCCGCGCTCACGGCCGGGCACTTCGCGCACATCTTCTACTTCGAGCTGGGCGACGAGGCGGTGATGCGCCTCGAGCGCGACCTGATCGGGCTCTCCCACGACTCCCCCGGCATCGAGCACCACGAGCGGCCGGAGTACGCCGACCGGCTGCAGGTGCTGCGCACCGAGCTGGACCGGTCCGGCTGGGGGTCCATGCAGGCGCTGCTGTCGGCGATCGGGCTCGGCGTCGCGCTGCTCATCACGGGCGTCCTGCTGGCCCGGCTGAACCCGTGGCTCCTGCTGCTGCCGCTCGCCGCCGTGCCGCCGCTGGTCCTGGGCCGCCGCGCGGAGAGCGTGCTGGGCGCCGCGCGGACCGCCGCCGCGACCGACAACCGCCGCGCACGGCACCTGTTCGTCCTGTCGCTCGACGCGTCCGCCGCCAAGGAGCTGCGCACCTGCGGGCTGGGCGAGGAGGTCCGGTCCCGGCTGGCCCGGTCGTGGGAGGCGGCGACGGCCATCCTCTGGGCGGGGGAGGTGCGTGCGGACGCCCTGCGCGCCGCGGGTCAGCTGGCGTTCGCGGTCGCGTACGTCGCCGCGACCCTGGTCGTCCTGCGCGACGCCGTCGCCGGCCGCCGGACCGTCGGTGACGTCGTCCTGGTGATCACGCTGGCGTCGCAGGTGAACCAGCAGGTCACCGCGGCGGTCACGATCCTCCAGCAGCTGCAGCGGGCCGGCCGGACCATGACCGACCTCGCCTGGATGCGGTCGCTCGTGCAGGCGCAGACCGTGCGGGGGTCGTCGGTGCCCGCCCCGGACGCGCTGCGCGACGGCATCCGGTTCGACGGCGTCTCGTTCACCTACCCCGGCACGGACGCGCCCGTCCTGGAGGGTGTCGACCTCGTGCTGCCGGCGGGGACCAGCGTCGCCATCGTCGGCGAGAACGGCGCCGGCAAGACCACCCTGGTCAAGCTCTTGTGCCGGTTCTACGCGCCCACGACGGGCACGATCACGGTGGACGGCGTCGACCTGCACGACCTCGACCCCGTGGCGTGGCGGGACCGGACGGCGGCGGGCTTCCAGGACTTCTGCCGGTTCGAGCTGCTCGCGCGGCAGAACGTCGGCGTCGGCGACCTGCCCCGGATCGGGGACGACGAGGCCGTGCTCGGTGCGCTCGACCGGGCGCACTCCGCGGACGTCCTGGACCGGCTGGAGGACGGGCTCGACACCCAGCTCGGCACCAGCCACGCGGACGGCGCCCAGCTGTCCGGCGGGCAGTGGCAGAAGCTCGCGCTCGGCCGGGCGATGATGCGCGAGCAGCCGCTGCTCGTGGTGCTCGACGAGCCGACCTCGGCCCTGGACGCCCAGGCGGAGCACGACCTGTACGAGCGGTACGCGGCCCACGCGAAGGCCGTCGGCGCGACGACCGGGGCCGTGACCCTGCTGGTCTCGCACCGGTTCTCGACGGTCCGCATGGCCGACCTCATCCTGGTCGTGGCCGACCGCCGGATCGTGGAGTCCGGCTCGCACGAGGAGCTGGTGGCGCACGGTGGCCTGTACGCCGAGCTGTTCGGGATCCAGGCGGCGGCGTACCTCTGAACCGCTGCGCGTGTGGGCGGTGGCGGGCAGACTGGCAGCGCTCCGGGACGGACCGGGCGAACCGACCAGCAGGGGGATGCATGGACAAGGGCAAGGCACGCGAGGTCAAGGCGCAGGCGACGGACTTCGCTCGGGAGCTGTCCGAGCGGGTGGTGCGGCCGTCCGACGTCGCCGACGGTGGCCTGGCGCTGGCCATCGGTCTCGCACCCCAGCCCGACGGCTCGTACGCGCTGGCGGTCCGCTACCGCCTCGGTCTGCCGTCCGTCCGGAGCATCGCGCGCAAGGTCGTCGCCGAGGTCGGTCAGGACGTGGACGTCCGCCGCACGGGCCGGATCTCCACCCTGGCCGACGACCCGTCCAAGGTGCGGCCGCGCCCGCCGGTCATCACCGCCCGCTCGCTGGGCGAGACCGGTCGCGTGCGCCCGCTGCGGCCGGGCATCTCGATCGCCCACGTCGACGTCTCCGCCGGCACGCTCGGCGCGTTCGTGCACAAGGACGGGGTGGTCCACGCCCTGTCCAACTACCACGTGCTGTCCGGGCGCCCGGAGGCCCGGGTCGGCGACCTCATCCTGCAGCCCGGGCCGGCCGACGGCGGGCGCGCGCCGCGGGACCGGATCGGCACGCTCGCCGCACGGGTGGAGCTGGAGCCCGGCGGCGACGCCACGGTGGACTGCGCGATCGCCCTCCTGGACGACCAGGAGGTGGACCCGGAGTACCCGGTCGGCCGGATCACCACCACCGCGGTCGCCCTCGGCGGCGAGAAGGTGAGCAAGATCGGGCGCACCACGTCGATCACCTACGGGCACATCACGGCCATCGAGCTCGACAACGTGGTCGTCGGGTACGGCGACGAGCTCGGGGAGCTGAGCTTCGACAACCAGATCGAGGTCGAGTCCACGGGGACCGGTCCGTTCTCCCGCGGCGGTGACTCGGGCTCGCTCGTGTACCGGGAGGACGGGGTCGCCCTGGGTCTGCTCTTTGCAGGCTCCGAGTCGGGGGGAGAGAATGGCACCGGGTTGACGTACATCAACCCCATCGATGCCGTTCTGGACGGGCTCGGGGTCACACTGGTCTGACGATCGTCGGACCAGCCGCCCCGCGGCCGTCGCGGTCGGCGGGAGGCGGGACACCATGGCGGACCTCGAGCAGGCCCGGGCAGCGAAAGAGCACCTGCGCATGACGTTGAAGGGGCGCTCGGACGTGCGAGGGATCGGCATCGCGCGCGCGTCCGACGGGTACCAGCTCCAGGTGAACGTGTCCCGGGGCCCCGGTCCGGACCTGCCGGGTGCGGTCGACGGCGTGGACGTGCACGTCCGCGTGGTCGGCGCGATCCACGCGAGCGCCTGACACCGTCCATACCCGTCCGGAATCGTTATCGCTTCCCCAAGACGGGTGATCTCACGCACCTCTCATCCGTGTGCGTCGCACCAGATGGGATCCAGGGTCGATGATGGGCGACGTGACGCGACCAGGCACGGCCGCTCAGGGTGCTCGCGCGGAGAGCAGGTCAGCCGCGGGCCTCGTCGGCGTGCGCGCGCTCGCGCTCGCGGCACACCGCCTGGAGCGCTGCCGGTCCGTCGACGAGGTCGCCCAGGTCGCCGGGTCCACGGGTGTCGAGATGCTCGACGCCAAGCGCGTCGCGGTCTGCCGGATCGACCAGGACACCTGCCGGGTCGTGCTGGTCGAGCCCGCGCCCACCGACCCGCGTGCCGTGTGGATGGCCCGGGCCTCCTACCGCGCCGCCGACCGCCCCGCGCTGCGCGCCCTCATCCGGGACCGTTCCAGCTGGGTGGCCCACGCCCGCACCGTGCACGACGAGCTGACCGTGCCGGACGACCCCGACGCGGGCGACCCGGTCGAGGTGGACACGCTCAAGGAGCTCGATGCCTCCAGCGCGCTCGCGTCGCCGCTGGTGGTGAACGGCAGCGTCTGGGGCCAGATCTACGCGATCCGCATGCGGCCGGGTGCTCCGTTCCGGGTGGACGACATCGCGCGGGCGGAGGTGCTCGCGGCGCTCGTCGCCGGCGCGATCGCGCGGGTGGACCTCGAGGCGCAGGTCCGCCACCTCGTCGCGGACGACCCGCTGACCGGGCTGGCCAACCGCCGGATCGCGGACGCGGAGGCCGAGGCGGCGCTCGAGTCCGGCCAGGAGACGTGCATCGTCATGTGCGACGTCGACGGGCTCAAGCGGGTGAACGACGAGCTGGGGCACGACACCGGTGACGACCTGCTGCGGTCGGTGGCGGACGTCCTCAGCCGCGCGTCCGCCGCGCTGCCCGGGTCCACCGCCGCGCGCATCGGTGGTGACGAGTTCTGCCTGGTGACCGTCGGGCGCCGGCGCGCCGAGGTGGCGGACGTCATGGCCGCGACCATCGCCGAGTTCCCCCTGCCGCACGGCGCCGCGATCTCCTACGGCATCGCCTCCACGGCCGTGACCGGGTCGGTGTCCGCGCGGCACCTGTTCCGGCAGGCCGACACCGCGCAGTACAAGGCCAAGCGGGCTCGTGCACGCGCGCTGCGGTCGATGGTGCCGGCCGCGGCGGACCCCGCGGTCACCGCCGAGCGCGTGCTGGTGGCCGGGACGGCCGCGATCGTGGCCGCCCAGTCCGGCGTCGTCCCGCGCCTGTGCGCGTTCGCGGCGGCCGCGACCGAGACGCTCGGCGGTTCCGCGTGGGCGGTCCTGACGCGCCGCAGCCCCGACGAGCCGCCGTCCGCGGTCGCCCGCGGCGGCAGCCCGGCGGAGCTGGGCGTGGAGTCGTCGACCGCCGTCGTCATCCACGACCTGTGGCAGGTCGAGATCGGCATGTCGGCGACGGCCGCCACCGGCGAGGTCGTCGCGACGTCCCTGGACGCCCTTGCGGCGGTGGCGGTGCTCGGAGCGCGCTGAGCGCGTACGGCGTCGCCTACTGCGGCTCCGCAGACTCAGCGTCCGGCTCGCTCAGCCGGACCCCGTGCTTGCGCGGCGGTGCCTTGATGCCGATCATCACGTCGACCACGTCGATGTACGCCGCCTTGGCGCCCATCCGGAACTCGGTCGCTGCCGCGTGGATCTGCTCGAGGGTGTCGGCCTCGACGATCGTGATCTGGTCGTACTTGCCGTTGAGCCCGCTGGTCACCACGTGCGTCAGCAGGTCCGAGAACTTCGAGAGGTCGTCGGCGTGGCTGACGGAGACCTCATGGATACCCTTGCGCCCGAGCGCGAAGTACTCGGGACTGATCTTCATGAACAAGAAACCGACGTACTTGTTCTTCGCCGCGAGCCGGTGCATGGCCTACCCCCCAGGTCGGTGGCGGGCGAGGGTGAGTCCCCGCCGTCGCGGCTCCCCTGCCCGCTCACCACGAGCGCCCGCCCTGCGCGTAGCTCGCCGCTCCCGATGGGGCCAGGTTCCTCGCGCGCGGTGCGGGGAGTCAAGGTGCCCGGTCAGCCGTGCAGCGGCAGGGTCAACGTGGCCGGCGCGCCTTCGACGAGCCGGATCGGCACGCCCCAGTCCTGTGCGTTGAGGTGGCACGCGGGGTACTCGATCGCGGGGTCGGCGTCGCAGCTGGCCGCGTGCGCGGTGACGTGCAGGACGCCCTCCGTCACGGTCGGGTCCAGCCGCAGCACGCGATCCAGCGGGACGTCGTCGCCGGCGCCCTCGAGCAGCAGCCCGGGCGGGGTCGACGAGACCTGCAGCCGGGTGGACGGGCCGTAGCGGTCGTCGTACTTCTGGCCGGCCGCCGGGGTGAACACCACGTCGAGCCGCACCTCGCCGGGGGACAGCTCGGTCACGGGTCGCTGCGTGCGGTGGCTGCCGGAGTCGAGGAGCCGGCCGACGAGCGTGGCCGGCAGGGCGATCCGCGTGAGCCGGTGCGCCGCGGACTCGACGACGAGCAGGGTGGAGCCGCCGTCGAGCACGACGATCCCGCTGGGCTCCGCCAGGTCGGTGGCGAGCGTGCTCACGGACCCGTCGGCGTATCGACGGATCGCGCCGTTGTAGGTGTCGGCGACGACGACCGAGCCGTCGGGCAGGACCGCGACGCCGAGCGGGTGCTGCAGCCGGGCCTCGGCCGCCGGTCCGTCGCGGTGGCCGAAGTCGAACAGCCCCTCGCCGACGACCGTGTGCACGGTCCGCTCCACCGGGTCCACCCAGCGCAGCGCCGAGGTCTCCGAGTCGGCCAGCCAGATCCGGTCGTCCGCCGCGACCGCGAGCCCGGACGGCTGCGCGAACCACGCCTCGTGCAGCGGCCCGTCGAGCAGGCCCTCGTTCATGGTGCCGCCGAGCAGCTCGATCGACCCCTGCACGTCGCCGAACGCCCAGAGCGTGTGGTTGCCGGCCATCGCGACGACGAACGCGCCGAGCGGCTCCGACCACGCGACGTCCCAGGGCGAGGAGAGCTTGTGCCGACGAGGGCCGGGGACGAACGTGCCGGTGCCGGCGGTGAGTCCCGCGACGGCGTCGCCCGGCTCCCCGATCACGGGGATCGACGCGAGCTCCTGGTCGGCCTCGTCCTCGTCCGACGCCAGGAAGTTGTCCGCGGCGCCGACCATGTACTGCTCGCCGGTCCCGGCCACGGTGGTGACCGCCCCGTCCGCGAGCCGGACCCCGCGCAGCGCGTGGTTGACCGTGTCGGCGACGAGCACGTCGTACCCGAGCAGCGACCGCAGCTCGTCGGGGACGAGGCAGAGGCCGTTCGGCTCGCTGAACCGAGCCTCGTCGGGACCGCCGTCCACCAGCCCGCGCTCGCCGGAGCCGATGCGCCGGACCAGCGTCTCCCCGTCGGACCCGAGCTCGGCGAGGCTGTGGTGCCCGGCGTCGGCGACCAGCAGGTGCCCGTCCGGGAGCACGATCGCCTTGGCCGGGAACCGGAGCGTGCCCTCCGCCGGCGCCGGGGCCACGTACGGTCCGTCGCCGCGGTGCAGCGTGCCCTTGGCCTCGTGCTCGGCGATCAGCTCGCCGACCAGGATCTCGACGTTGCGCTTGTGGCCCTCGCCGGCCATCTGCGCGACGACGTAGCCCTCGGGGTCGATGACGACGAGCGTCGGCCACGCGCGCGCCGTGTACGCCGACCACGTGACCAGCTGCGGGTCGTCCAGCACCGGGTGGTGCACCTCGTACCGCTCGACGGCGGCGGCCAGCGCCACCGGATCGGCCTCGTGCACGAACTTCGGGGAGTGCACGCCGACGATCACGAGCACGTCGCGGTGCTGCTCCTCGAGCTCGCGCAGCTCGTCCAGGACGTGCAGGCAGTTGATGCAGCAGAACGTCCAGAAGTCGAGGATGACGATCTTGCCGCGCAGGTCGGCCAGCGTCACGTCGCGGCCGCCGGTGTTCAGCCACCCCCGCCCGACCAGCTCGGACGCACGGACCCGGGGCAGTCTGCTCTCACGCACGGGACCATTCTGCGCGATCGAACCGCTCGCGACGTCCGCGATTCCGGTCGTCCGGACGCTCGGTGGTGCGGATGCCGCGGCGGGGCGGATCAGGTGCGGTCGAGGACGTAGATGCGCGGGTGGTGGCCCTTGGCGAACACGCGGGTGGTGGAGCGGATCCGCCACAGCGCGTCGGCGTCGCGCAGGCAGCGCTCCATGACCTTGACCTCGTGCGTGAGGACCACGAACCGCGCACCGGGAGCGGCGGCGTCGTAGGCGGCCCGGAGCATGCCCGCGTGCACCTCCGCGTTCGTCGCGTGCGTGCCGTGCAGGGTGCCCCACGGCGGGTCGGCGAGGAGCAGGTCCCAGCCGGTACCGACGGCCTCGACCAGCGCGGGTCCCGTGCAGTCGGCGGTCACCAGACGCGCGTCACCGGCGTGCGCGGCGGCGCCGAGGTTCTCCGACGACGCGGTGAGGGCGTCCGCGGACAGGTCCACCCCGACGGCCTCGGCGGCCGGGCCGGCCATGAGGCGCTCGATCAGCAGCGTGCCGGAGCCGCACATGAGGTTGAGCACGCGGTCGGACGGCAGCACCTCACCGAGCCGCACCATCGCGGCGGCGATCGTCGCGTTGACCGCACCGGGGTAGTCCGTCACGCGCCAGCGGCGGGCGGACAGCGGCCGCGCGCCGAGGCGGACGAGCACGTCCCAGCCGGGGTCGCCGGACGGTCCGGGGCGCACGCCGCGGCGGACGCGGACGACCAGCTCGCCCTCCTTCTCGTCGTAGCGCAGGCCGGTGGCCTCGGCGAGCAGCTCGGCCAGCCGCGCGAACACCGCGGAGTCGCTGCCCGCGGCCTCGAACCGGAACGTGGACGAGCTGCCGGTCCGCAGCGACGTGTACATGGCGTCGACGATCCGGGACAGGTGGTCGCCGCTGGTGAGCGACTTGGGGCGCGGGACGTCGAACCGCAGGACGAGGAACGCGGCGACCGCGGTGCGCAGGCCGAGCACGTCGGCGGGCGGACCCCACGTCGCGACGTCGAGGGCGTCCTCGCGGCCGGGCACGGGCGTCGGGGCGCCGTCGAGCATGAGGACCTCGGCGGCCTCGTCGGCCACCACGTCCTCGAGCCCGGGCAGGAACGTCAGCTCGAGCGCCGTGGAGCGGCGGGCTGTCGGGCGGGACCGGGGTCGTCGTTCGGAAGGATGGCTGCCGTGGTGAGCGGGGGGTGGTCCGCCGCGTGCGCGCTTGGCCACCAGGTCAGGCCGGCACGGGGACAGGTGCAGCGGCGTCCGCTCCGACAGCCCGGAGCACGAACGCCTCGGTCTGCTCGATCGCGCGCTCGCGCTCGGGGCCCTCGGAGGGCACGCCGCGCCCGGACAGGCAGGCGTTGACCAGGGGGACGGTGACGTCCAGGTCCTGCGGAGGGAACGCGCCCGACTCGATGCCGGCCGCGAGGATGCGGCGCAGGATCTGCTCGACCACCATCACGTGCTCGCGGACGCGCTGCTGGGTCCCTCGGGACAGGACCGACCGCAGCTCCGGGCCGGGGGCCAGGTGGTAGACGCGGGTGAGCGCGGCCTGCTGGCGGACGTACGTCTGGAGCTGCTCGGTCGGGTCCTCGATGTCGTCGAGCGCGCGCTGCAGCGTGGCCGCGTACTGCTCGGTCTCGTGCGTGATGAACCCGAGCAGGAGGGACTCCTTGTCGGGGAAGTGGTTGTAGACCGCCGTGCGGCCGACGCCGGCGGCGGACGCGATCTCGGCGAGCGTGATGGCGTCGAAACCCTGCTCGGCCATCAGCGTGGAGAGCGCCGCGAAGAGCTTCTGGCGCGTCTGCTCCCGGTGCTCGTGCAGGGAACCGCCGATGATCTTGGGCATCGTGACATCATCGCACGTTCTGTCACCAAATGGCGTGCCCCGTCGAACACCCTCACCTATGCCGGCACTGGGTGGCCGGCCCGACGCGGCGGTCGACGAACCGATACAGGGCCGTGTTGCCCGTGATCATGCGGGCGAACTGTCGGAAATGTGCACAGATCGGCGGTTCGTGTTCCTACACTCGGAGTGCGCGGGGGCCGGTCGGTCTCCGCGCATGCATGCGTTCTCGACGGCGCAGTCGGGAGGAGACGGGATGACGGAGATCGCGGACGCCGCGCGTGTGCGTGCTGCCCACGAGCGCTTCGTCACCACGGGCCAGCTCTCGAGCCGCGTGGTCCGCTCCGTCGTCGCCGACTCCTGGCGGCGGAGCCGGCGCAGCGGCGTCGACCCGGAGGTGCAGAACGCACCGGTCGACATGGGCGGCACGGACCTGGTCGGCTACCGGAGCTCGCTGGCGCTCGCGGCGGCGATGCCGGTCGTCCGCGAGCTGCTGGTCCGGCCCGGTGCGGCCGCGGGCTGGATGACCGCCCTGACGGACGACGTCGGCCGGATGCTGTGGGTCGAGGGCGAGTCCTCGTTGCGCAGCCGCGTCGAGACCGTCGGGTTCGTCGAGGGCGGTGTCTGGCGTGAGGAGTGCGCCGGCACCAACGCGCTCGGGACCGCCCTGGCCACCGATCAGCCCGTGCAGGTGGTCGGGACCGAGCACTACGCGCGCACCGTGCATCCCTGGAACTGCGCGGCGGTCCCGGTGCACAGCCCGCAGGGCCGGGTGCTCGGGGTGCTCGACGTCACCGGCGGAGACGTCGTGGCCTCGCCCCTCGTGATGTCCCTGGTCCGTGCCACCGTCGCGGCGATCGAGGCCGAGCTGGCCCGGGTCGCGCCCGGGCACGCCGGGCCGTCGTCGTCGGTGCTGCTGCGCACCCCGGGCCCGGTGGCACGGCTGCGGGTGCTGGGCACGCCGATGCTGCATCTCGGCACCGCGGATGCCCGGCTGAGCCTGCGGCACGCGGAGATCCTGCTGCTCCTGGCCAGGCATCCCGCCGGGCTCAGCGGCGACGAGCTCGCGGTGCTGCTCAGCCAGAACGAGCTGTCGGACGTCACCGTCCGCGCCGAGGTGTCCCGCCTCCGACGCCTCGTCGGCCCCCTGCTCAGCGAGTCCCGGCCGTACCGGCTGACGTCCACCGTGCGCACCGACGCGGACATGGTCCATGCCCTCCTCGGCTCGGGCGACACGGACGCGGCCCTGACCGCCTACCCGGGCCCGGTGCTGGCGAGGTCGTTCGCGCCGGGCGTCGTGCGCATCCGTGAAGAGCTCACGGCGGACCTCCGGGCCGCCGTCCTGGCCAGCCCGCAGCCCGCGGTGGTCAGCCGCTGGCTCGCGTGCGACGACGGCGCCGACGACTGGCAGGCCTGGGAGCGGCTCGCGTGGCTCGCGCCCAAGGGCTCCCCGGTGCACGTCCGCGCGGTCGGTCGGCTCGACCTGCTCGGCCGCCGCCTCGGCACCTAGCACCAGCCTGCAACCCTTCTGCAACGTGGTGCGCCCTAGCGTCTGCACCAGTGAGCACATACCCCCGGGGGGGCGGACGTGCGCGCTGCGGCTGGGCGAGGATCGGAGGGGAGCTTCGCCCGGCCGCGACGTGCGAGGGGGAGATCTGCATGGCTGCAGGAACGGACAGTCCCGGGTCTCGGGACGACCAGTGGATCGCCGGCGAGATCGTCGCGCCGGACGCCGCCCGGTTCGACGGAGGGCAACCGCCCTTCCCCTACGTCGAGACCGTCGTCCGCTGACCTGGCCGGGCTTCGACGGTCCGTGGCAGCAGTGCGCCGGTCGCGTCGTCTAGCCTGCCCTGCATGGCGAACGACGAAGAGATCCAGCCCGACACCAAGGACTGGACGTGGGTCCTGTCGCAGCGCTGCCCCGAGTGCGGGTTCACCGCCACGGACGTCGCCGGTCCGGCGATCGGCGCCACGGTGCGGGACCTGACGCCGCGGTGGGTGTCCGCGCTGCACCGCCCGGACGCGCGGGACCGGCCGGCGCCGACCACGTGGTCGACCCTGGAGTACGGCGCGCACGTGCGGGACGTGTTCCGGATCTTCGACGGGCGCCTCGGGCTCCTGCTCACCCAGGACGACCCCCTGTTCGAGAACTGGGACCAGGACGCCACCGCGATCGCCGAGCGGTACGACCTGCAGGACCCGGTCGTGGTGGCCGACGAGCTGGCCGACGCCGCCGACGTCATCGCCGACCGGTTCGACTCGGTGGCTGACCAGCAGTGGGACCGCGCGGGGCGCCGCTCGAACGGCTCGGAGTTCACGGTGCGGACGCTCGGGCAGTACTTCCTGCACGACGTGGTCCACCATCTGCACGACGTCCGCGGCTGAGTTGTCCACAACTTTCGTCCACACCCGTGTGCAACAACGTTTAAGTTGTGGATAACCCCGTGACCAGCGTCGACTCGCCGAGAAGGCGCGCCGCGACGTAACACGCCCGCATCACAACCTGTGTACCGTCCGGCCGCATGAGCCTGCCGCAGGTCGTCCTCCCGGGGGAGCTCGACGGCCGCCACGTCCTCGTCGTGCCGCGGGGCACCGACGTCGTCGCCATGGCCACGGCGTGGTTCCCCGAGACCGCGTGGACGCGGGAGCCGGTGACCGCCGCGCAGGCGACGGCGAGCGCGCGGCCCATGACCGGCGCTCGGTTCCGCGGCATCGTCGCGGACGTGGCAGAACCGAGTCCGGGTGTGCTCCGCCTGGACGGGGCGGCCTCGCTCGAGGGCCCGATCCCAGCCGGGCCCACGGTCGCGCACGCGGCCGGGCTGTCCCCGCAGGACGTCGACCTGTACGCCCTCGTGCCCGCCGACCCGCGCGCCTCGCTGGACGTGGTCTACGGCTGGATGTCCGCCGCCGCCCGCCGCGCCGCCGGCAGCATCGTCCCCGCGGAGCGGACCCAGGTCGTCGTCCCCGACCCCGGCTCGGCGATCGACCTGACCCTCTGGTCGCCCATCCCGCTGTCCGCCCAGGACGCGCTGCCCCTCGTGCGGCCGGCGATGACCGGCGCCCGGGTGGGCCCGACCGACGTCCCGCACCCGCAGCAGGCCGAGGGGAGCTCCGGCCCGCCCACGTTCTCCGTGACCGCGACCTTCGAGTACGACGGCGCGATCACCGTGAGGACGGGCCGGTCCAGCGAGGTCCCCGTGGCGCTGTCGCGGCTCGACTGGCGGGAGTTCGGGCCCTGGTCGTACCACGTGAGCTGGCAGCCGCCGGAGCCGGCGGAGCTGCGCAACGAGCACCCCTCGCAGCTCCACCTGATCGCGCGCTCGCGGGTGGAGCCGTCGATCGCCCGCGTCGCTGCCGCGCTGTGGCGGGCGGTGGGCGGGACCGTCGTGGACAGCGGCGGGTTCGTCGTGACGCCCGACGAGCTGCGTGACCGGGCGACGGCCCGACGCTAGGCGAACGGCTCGCTGCCGGACGGGACGAGGTCGACGGAGACAGTCAGGCGCGAACCCGAGCCCTCGGTGAAGATGACCCCGCGCAGCGGCGGCACGTCGTCGTAGTCACGACCCCAGCCGAGCAGCACGTAGCGGTCGTCCACCAGCTGGTCGTTGGTGGGGTCGACCTCCACCCAGCCGGCACCGGGCACCCACGCGGACACCCAGGCGTGCGAGGCGTCGGCCCCGCGCAGCTTCTCCCGGCCCGCCGGCGGACGGGTCTCGATGTAGCCGCTGGAGTACCGCGCGGGCAGCCCGTGCAGGCGCAGCGCCGCGATCATCAGGTGCGCGAAGTCCTGGCAGACCCCGGCCTTCTGCGCGAGCAGCTGGGCCTGCGTGGTGTGCACGGTGGTGGAGCCCGACCGGTACGCGATCTCGGTGCGGATCCGGTGCGCCAGCTCGACGAGCACCTCGATGACCGGTCGGTCGGTCTCGAACGTCGGGGCGGCCCAGTCCCTGACCTCGTCGGCGAACGCCACGTGCGGGGACGGCAGCAGCACCTCCCGCAGGTCGACGATGCCCGGGTCCAGCCGGCCCACCTCGCCCGCCGCCACGCGACGCGCGACCTCGTGCCAGCCGACGGTCGGCAGCGCCGCGGGATCGGGGGCGTGCCGCGTCACCTCGATGGTCGAGCGCGCCGTGACCACGAGCCGGGTGTGGGGCGTCGTGACCCCGAAGTAGGTGGTCCGGTTGCCCCAGTAGTCCACGTGCGCGGCGGTGTCGGCGGGGGGCGGCTCGATCTCCACGGTCGTCGACAGGCACGACTGCCCGGGCACGTCGCGCGGCGTCATCGTCGTGCGGCCGTAGGAGTCCGTCACCACGTTGGCGTACGTGTACGTGGTGCGGTGCACCAGGTCGTAGGTGCGGGTCACTCGCCACCACCGTCCCGGGCGTCCCAGGGGTCCTCGAGCGCGCGGCTCGGGGCCAGCCGGACGAAGTGCACGCGCTCGATCTCGTCGGCCGCCGCGTGCAGCCGCCAGAGCATCGACTCCAGGGCCTCCGCCAGCCGGGCGCGCCGGCCGTCCTCGGTGACCGCGCCGGCGATCGCCACCGGGTCCACCTCGGCGAGCAGGTCGACGACGTCGGACAGCAGGTGGTCGCGCTGGTCGGGCGCGCGGCCGGCGAGGGGGACCAGCGCGAGCGACTCCTGCAGCCGGTCCAGCTGGTAGGCCAGCGACCGGGGGTTGGTGGGGTCGAGCAGCAGGAGCTCGAGCAGCTCGGCCAGGCCCGCGCCGGTCTGGTGCCGGCGGCGGAACGTGATGGCCGACTCGTGCGCCAGCAGCACGGACTCGCGGACCACCGAGTCGACGTCCGCCGGGCGCTGCTGCACGACGGTGGCGAGCAGGCTCTCGACCAGGTGCTGGGCGCGCTCGATGCGTCGGCCGGCGTCCAGGAACTGCCAGCCGACGTCCCGCACCAGCCCTTCGGCGGTGATCCCCGCGATGGCGAGCAGCCCTTCCAGGACCTTGTCGAGCGCGGGCCGCAGCCCGGCCGTGGCGGTGCTCCCGCTGACCACCCCGAGGTCGAGCGAGTCCGCCCCGGAGGTGCGGCCGCGGGTCTTGTTCCGCTCGTCGCGCAGCGCGCGCTCGATGCGGGCGAGCGGGCCGAACGTGTCGGTCGACAGCTGGTCGCGGACCGCAGCGGCCGAGGCCGCGAGCCGACGGACCGAGCGCGCGACCGTGCCCGTGGTCTGGGGGTCCAGCACGAGGTCGCGGAAGCGCGGGGTCGGTCCGTCGGTGGGGGTCAGGGACGAGAGGAGGACCGCGAGCGCCCGCCCGCCCGCGGACGCCGGTCGCTGGTGGAAGTCGTCCCAGCGGTCCACGACGACGCGCAGCACGCGGCTGGCGTCCTCGGCCCGCTCGGCGTAGCGGCCCATCCAGTACAGGTTCTCGGCGGTGCGCGGCGAGATGCCGGTGGCCGGGCGGCGCTGCGCGGGCACCTCGCCAGCCGAGGACTCGTCGGACGGCACCCACGGCTCGACCGGCGCGTCGGGCTGTGTGGAGAGCACCCACACGTCCTTGGCGGCGGCACCGAGGGCCGACGAGACGACGTGCCCGGACGCGACGCGCGCGAGCCCGCCGGCCATCACCGTGTACGTCTCCCGGTGCGCGACCGCGTACGTGCGCAGCACCGCGGCCCGCGGCCCGAGGTCGGCGGGCCCGATGCCCTCCGCGGAGGGCAGGTCGCTGCCGACGCCGACGGGTGCGCCGTCGATCGTCGGCCCCGCCGGACCCACCGGCTCCTGGCCCACCCACAGCCACGGCTCGGCGCTGATCCGGGCCGCCAGCTGCTCGCGCTCGCGGTGGCTCAGCGTCCAGCCGAGGATCGTGCCGACGTCGGTGCCGCGGACCGTCGGCAGGATCACCAGCTGGTCCAGGCGCGTCACCACGTGCTGGAGCGACCGCGCCTCGCCGCACCACCACGTGGGGGCCGACGCCAGCGCGAGGTCCTGGTCGAGCACCGCGTTGGCCAGCCGCGGGAGGTAGGTGAGCAGGGCCGGGTTCTCCAGCACCGAGCTGCCCAGCGGGTTGACCACGCTCACGGCGCCGGCACGCACCGCCCGGACCAGTCCGGGGACGCCGAGGCGCGAGCCCTGCCGCAGGTCCAGCGGGTCGCACCACTCGGCGTCGACGCGCCGCAGGATCACGTCGACCGGCTCGAGGCCCTCGACACCGCGCATCCACACGCGGCCGTCCCGGACCAGCAGGTCGGAGCCCTCGACCAGCGGCAGGCCGAGCATGGAGGCCAGGTAGGCCTGGTCGAACGCGGTCTCGCTGGACGGCCCGGACGTCAGCAGGACCACCCGCGGCTGCTCGGCCTGACCGGGGGCGACGGCCCGCAGCGCCAGCCGCAGCGCGCGGAAGAACGGCCCGAGGCGCTGGATGGACGCCTGCCGGTACACCCCCGAGAGCACCTGCGCGACGATGCGCCGGTCCTCCATCGCGTACCCGACGCCCGAAGGAGCCTGCGTCCGGTCGGCCACCGCGCACCAGGCGCCGCCGGCGTCGCGCACCAGGTCGGTGGCGGTGAGCACCAGCTCACGCCCGCCGGGCAGCCGCAGCCCGTCGACCGCGCGCACGAACCCCGGGTGGCCCAGCACGACCGTCGGGGGGAGCAGCTTGTCGGTGAGCAGGAGCCGGTGGCCGTAGGCGTCCTGCAGGATCGCGTCCAGCAGCTCGGCACGCTGCACGAGCCCCGCGTCGAGGCGGGCCCACTCCGGCTCGTCGACGATGACCGGCAGGGGGTCCAGGTGCCAGGGGTGCTCGCCGTCCTCCTGGTCCGCGCCGTACGTGACGCCGTGGTCGGCGAGCAGCCGCTCGGCCTCGTCGCGAGCGCGCGCCAGGCCCGACGCGGTCGGGATGTCCGCCGGGTCGGGGAGCCACGACCAGTCGGCGCGGTGGTCGACCGTCCCCGGCTCGCCCAGGGGGCGCGGGGAGGAGAGCAGGTCGGTCACACAGAGGAGTGTGTCTTACGGCAGCCCATCTGGGCGGCCTGCGCAGCGTGTCTTGCCGGACTCCGCGACCTCGACGGCCGGGGACGGCGCGCGGTCAGAGCTGTCGGCGGTCCCTCGTCACGTCCTGCACCGAGACGTCGACGCGCACGCGGTCCACCGGTGGCCGGGCGAGGCCGAGCGTCTCGGCGACGGCGGTCGCGGCGAGGCTGCGGACCTCGTCGGCCAGCGGGACCAGCGGGGTGCCGTAGAGCGCGACGAGCTCGACGGTCAGCCGGTCCAGGTCGTCCTGCGAGGTGGTGGTGCACGTGATCCGCAGGACGCCGGCGTCGGCCACGGTCGCGAGGGCGGCTCCCACGCGCGACACCACGACGGTGGACGCCACGAACAGGGGGCCGTCCGGCAGCGCGCCACCACGGACGGGGGCGGACGGGCGGAACGCACGGACGGCGACCGCCACGACGTCGTCACGCAGGGCGACCCACCCGCTGTCGGTGTGCTCGCGCAACGACCGAGCGGCCTGCGTGAGCAGCTGCTCAGCGTTCACCGCCACGCCTCCATCCGCTGGATCAGGTGGCCACGCGCCCGGTGGAGCTGGCCGCGGACCGTGCTGGTCGTCGTTCCCGACACCTCGGCGATCTGCTCGTACGACAGTCCCTCGACCTCCCGCAGCAGCCACGTCGACCGTGGCCCCGGTGGCAGCTCACGCAGCGCCGCGTTCAGCGCCTCGAGCAGGTCCGTCCCCTCGGCTGAGCGTTCCGGGTCGATCGCGTGACGATCCACCTCGTCGACCGGGACGAAGGGCAGGGGCAGAGCCGTGCGGGTCCGACGACGCTGCAAGGACCGCACCTTGTGCGCCGTGATGGCGAACAGCCAGGTGCGCAGCGCCGACCGGCCCGCGAACTGTGGCAACGAGGTCCACGCGGCTGCGAACGCCTCCTGCACGCAGTCCTCGGTGTCCTGTGGATCATCGAGCATGCGGCGGGCATAGCGATAGAGGGCCGGGCCATGCCGGTCGACGATCACCCGGAACGCGGCGCGGTCGAGCAGTGCCGCCCGCCGGGCAAGCACCTCGTCCGGGACCCCCTCGTCGTCGTCCATCCCGAGCAGCGTGCGTCCGCCGGTCAGGCACCGCATCCTGGCGCATGTGACCCACGTCACATCTGGGATCCGTGACGAATCGGCCGGAACCGCGACCAACCGTGTACGTCCACCAGTCGAGAGAGGTCACCATGAGCGAGTCCGCCACGACAGTCACCGCCCCCGCCACCCGCGCCCGGCAGAGCGCGCTGGTCACGCCCGAGGGCAGCACGACCATCGCCGACACCGTGGTCAGCAAGATCGCGGGCATCGCCGCGAGCGAGGTCAGCGGGGTGCACTCGCTCGGCGGCGGCGCAGCCCGCGCGATAGGCAACCTGCGCGAGCGCATCCCCGGTGCCCGCACCAACCACTCCCAGGGCGTCTCCGTCGAGGTGGGCGAGACCGAGGCGGCCGTTGACCTCGACCTGGTCGCCGAGTACGGCGTCTCGATCGCGGACCTGGCCGACGGCATCCGGCGCAACGTCATCAGTGCCGTCGAGCGCATGACCGGCCTGCACGTCGTCGAGGTCAACGTGACCGTCAACGACGTGCACCTGCCGCAGGACGACGCGCAGCCTGCGGCACCCCAGGAGCAGCGGGTCCAGTGACCGAGCTCCCGGATCACGTGCCCACGCCGCTGGAGGTGGCGTCCGACGTGGCGCCCCTCGACCTGGCCGAGCCCGTGCCCGAGGTCGTCCCGCCCGCCGAGGTGGTCGTCATCGCCGACGTCGTCCCGGAGCCGCTCACCCCGTCCGAGGTCGTCGCGGCGACCGTCCTGGCGGTTGCCGGCGTCGTCCGGCTGCACGGCGGTCGCTTCGGGGAGCTGGGCACCTACCTGCCCGGCCGCCGGGTGACCGGGGTCCGGATCGACGACGGGGGCACCGAGGTGCACGTCGTCGTCTCCGACCTCGTCCCCGTGCCCGAGACGGCGGCTCGGGTGCAGCGGGCCGTCTCCGCGATCGCACCCATGCCCGTCCGCGTCCACGTCGAGGACATCGACACCATCGTCTGAGGAGTCACCGTGTCATCTGTCGCCATCGGGCTGTTCGCCGGCCTGCTGCTCGCTCTCGTCGCCGCCGTCGGCGGGTTCGACATGTTCATGCTCGCGGTCGTCCTCGCGGCCGTCGGGGTGGTCGTCGGCCTCGCGGTCGACGGTCGGATCGACGTCACCGGCCTCGTCTCCGGCCGCGGCCGTGGCTGACGCCCGCGGGACGCTCACCATCGCCGACCGCGCCCTCACACGGATCGCCCGTCAGGTGACCCTCGAGGTCCCCGGTGTCGCTCCGGAGGAGGAGTCCGTCGGCACGGTCGAACGCACGCTGGGCCGCGGCTACCCGCGCGTCCGCTGGCAGCGGGCCGGCTCCAAGGCGCGCGTCGAGGTGGAGGTGGCGATCACCTGGCCGGCCTCGGCCGCGCAGGTCACCACAGGCGTCCAGGCTGCGCTGCGCCAGGAGCTCGAGCGCCTCGCAGGTCAGGACCTCGCCCACGTGAGCGTCGCCGTGCGCGAGGTCGTCCGTGCGGCGAGCGCTCGACCGGTCGCGAGGGTGCGATGACGCACGTCGAGACCCCGCGCGGGTTCGCTCCCGCTGCCGCTGCCACACGGGCCGGCAGGGTCGCCTGGTGGAGCATCGCGCTCGCGGCCGTGCTGGTCGTGCTCGGAGTCCTCGTGGTGCGCGAGGCCCTCGTCGCCGCCGGGCGGGTCGACGGCGAGCCTTGGATCGCGCCTGTCGTGGACAGTGCCGACGGTGTCGTGCCGTCGACGCTGGTCACCGCGGTGGGCGTCGTCGTCGCCCTGCTCGGGCTGTGGCTCGTGGTGGTCGCGCTGGGCCGACGGGTCCGCACGCGGCTGGACGTCACGTCCTCGACCGGGGCGACCATCGGCGTCGGGGACGCCGCCCGGCTCGCCGCCTCGGCCGCTGACGAGGTCGACCGGGTGCTCTCCGCGCGGGCGTCGGCCACCCGCCGGTCCGTGACCGTCACCGTGTCGACCCTCGAGGGCGACGACGTGACCGATGCCGTGCGCGCGGCCGTGACCGAGCGGTTGGCGCCGCTGGCGCAGCCGCTGTCGGTCAAGGTGGTCGGTCGCACGACCGCCGGGCTCCACTCGGGAGGTGACGGGCGATGAGGCGTTCGATCCTGGGGTTCGACCGGGTGCTCGTCCTGCTGCTCGGGCTCCTTCTGATCCTGGTCGGCGTGGCCGCAGTGGGCTGGCAGACGGGATTCCTGGAGTCCCTGTGGCCCGAGGTGCCCGACGAGGTCGCCGTCGACTCCGGCCAGGTGACCGGGTCGTCGAGCTTCGCGGCCCTCGCCGGGATCGTCGGCGGCGCCCTCGTCGTCATCGGGCTCTGGTGGCTCCTGGCGCACCTGCCCCGACGGTCCGTCGGGTCGCTGCGGCTGCCGTCCGGGGCGCAGCCGGGCCGGCTGCTGGTCGATCCGGGCCCGGCGGTGGCGACCGCCGCGGAGGTGCTCGCCGAGGACCCGATGATCCGGTCCGCCAAGGGTGCCGTGCTCGCGGACCGGGGTGAGCTCGTCGTGCGCCTGCGGGCCACCGTCGACCCGGACGTGGACCTCGGAGCCGTGGTCGACGCGTGCGACGGCGTGCTCGCCGACCTCGCGCAAGTCCTGCCCACCGACCAGCTGCGCTCGCGCGTCGAGCTGTCGGTGCTGCGCCGCGGAGCGGTCGGTCCGCGGGTGAGCTGACGCCGCGTCGGTGGTCGGGTGGAGACTCGGACCCACACCGAGCGGAGGAGGCGGCGATGGGCCGGGATGCGGTCACGGGATGGGTCGAGCGGTACGAGCACGCGTGGCGCACGCAGGACGTGGACGGGCTCGACCGCCTGTTCGCGGAGGACGCGCGGTATCTGCGCTCGCCGTACGACCCGGAGCCCCTGGAGGGGCTCGAGGCGATCCGCGGGTTCTGGGTGGACCCCACGCCGTTCACCATGACGGCGGAGGTGATCGCGGCCGACGGTCAGGACGCCGTGGTCCGGGTGGAGTTGCAGTACGGCGGCAACAAGCCGCAGGAGTACAAGGACCTCTGGGTGCTGCGGTTCGGGCCGGACGGGCGCGCCGAGCTGTTCGAGGAGTGGGCGTACTGGCCGGAGAAGACGTACACGGCCTCGGCAGGAGCCTGACCGCGCGTCCGGGCTCAGTGCAGCAGGTTGACGATCTCCCAGGACCCGGGGTCGGGCTGGAGGGCGATCCGGTCGCGGGCGAGGGCGAACGCTTCCTCGGGCGTCGAGACGACGACGCTGGCGTGGAAGGTGCTCGCGGTGCTCAGCACGCTGTAGTAGGGGCCCAGGGGGTTCCCGTCGTCGTCACACTTGCCGACGGCGACGATGAACGCCTGGTGCATCAGGTCGGTGGTGGTGTCGGTGAGGAGCGTCACACCGTAGTCATCGGCAGATCGGCGCCGGACCTGGAACCCGGAGTGCGGGTGAGGCCGTGAGAGGGTCGTCGTCATGCCTGCAGTCATCCGGCCGTTCCACCCGTCCGACCTGCCCGCGCTCTACCGGATCTGCCTGGGCACAGGCGACGCGGGCGCCGACGCCACGGCGCTCTACCGCGACCCTGACCTGCTGGGACACGTCTACGCGGGGCCGTACCCGATCGCCGATCCCAGCCTGACGTTCGTCGTCGTCGACGAGCTCGGCCCGGTGGGCTACATCCTGGCGACGTCGGACACCCAGCGCTTCGAGGAGTGGCTCGAGCGGGCGTGGTGGCCCACGTTGCGGGCGCGCTACCCGCTCGGCGAGGACCCGCACGACGGCACCGAGGACCACGTGGTCGTCGGCCGGATCCACGAGTGGGCGGCCGCCGACGAGTCCCTGGCGGACCGGTTCCCCGCCCACATGCACATCGACCTGCTCCCGCGTGCGCAGGGTCAGGGGCTCGGGCGTCGACTGGTCGAGACGCTCTCGGCGGCGCTGCGCGAGCGAGGGGTGCCCGGTCTGCACCTCGGCGTCGACAGCCGGAACGAGGGCGCGATCGCGTTCTACTCGCGGGTCGGGTTCACGGAGGCGCAGCGGCACGGCTGGGGCAGGACGCTGACGCTCGACCTGACCTGAGCGCTCAGTCCGGACGTCCGTCGCGGTGCAGGGCGAGCACGCGGTCGACATCCTCGACCGTGACGCCCGGCAGGTCGAGGACGTGCCGCAGCTGCGCCAGCGCGTCGACCCGCTCGGGAGCCTTCCGCGGGGTCAGGAACAGGTTGGCCAGGTAGCCGGTGAACGTCCCGAAGATGCCGACACCGACCACGATGATGATCGCGCCGACGATCCGGCCGGCGGTCGTCACGGGGTACTGGTCGCCGTAGCCGACGGTCGAGATGGTGACGACGGTGTACCAGAGGGAGTCCGAGGCGGTCGTGATGTTGGCGTCCGGGGCGCCGCTCTCGACGCGCAGGATCGTGAGGCTGCCGAACTGGAGCACCAGGATGCCCGTGAGCAGCAGGGTGAACAGCGCGCTGCCTGCTCGGTCCCGCACGAGGGTCCGCAGGACGGAGCGGCCGCCGACCCCCCGCATGAGCCGGAAGACGCGGACCAGGCGGAAGATGCGCAGGAACTTGAGCTGGGCCAGCGGCAGGCTGGCGAGCAGGTCGGCCCACCCGAAGTGCCGGAAGAAGTAGTCCTTGCGCGAGGGTGCGGTGGCGAGCCGGTAGGTGAAGTCGATGAGGAAGATCACGCTGAAGATCGCGTCCATCGCCAGCAGGACGTTCTGCAGGTCGCCGTCGCCCCGGGCCACTGCGACGAGGACCAAGTTGACGATCGACAGCAGCGACAGCGCGCCGATGAAGATCTCGTACCCGATGTTCTTCAGCTCGCTGCGCGGCGCGCTCACGCGACGAGTGTGGCACCCGGCTCGGGCCCGGCCGGTGCCCCGACCTCCGTGTCGCCCCACTTCTGGGTCATGGCATTCGTGTGACGAGTGTCAATGACTGCTTGACTCTGGAGCGGGCGAGGGGCACGCTGGTCACGACGTCGCAGGGCCGGTCCCCAGGAGGGTGGGGACCGGCCCTGCGCGACGTGCAGGGCCTGCGAGGCGCGGCTAGCCGTACGTGCGGAAGTAGCCGAACGCGTCAACCACGAGGTCGGTGTCCGACGAGGCGGCGTAGAACGTGTCCTTACCGCCCGCGCCGAGCCGCAGGATCGCCAGGTTGGCCTCGTCCCGGCCGGGCACCAGGTTGATGCTCGACACCTCGGGGAGCGATGCCGGGACGGTCGTCGGGAACGCGCGGACGTGCGTGAGCCGCCGTGGGCCGACCCCGGCGAGGTTCAGCACCGCCGCGGTCGCGTCCGCGGGCACGACGGCGCCGGTCACCTTCAGGTCGGCGGGCACGCCGGCGCGCAGCGGACCGGCGAACCCGAGCGCGGCACGCGTGTCCGCCAGTCGGGTCGGGGCGACGGGGACGAAGCCGTTGTCGCCCGTGGACGTGTAGTAGCCGGCGATGTCCGCCACGAGGTGGGTGGCCGCGGCGCTGACGAAGAACCGGACCCGGCCGCCGTCACCGACCTTGACGGTCACCAGGTTCGCCTGGTCCCGGCCGGCGTACAGGTTCAGGTTGGAGACCGTCGGCGGGGTCTGGTCCTCGCCGGGGTCCGGCACCGGGTAGGCGCTGACGTAGCACCGGCCCGTCACGGAGGTGCCGGTGACGTTGAGGACCACCGACGACGCGTCCACCGGGACGCCGCCGACGCCGGCCACCTGCAGGTCGACCCAGCGGCCGCCGGTGACCTGTCCGGAGCGCACCCCGGTACCGGTGCGGGTGTCCATCACGCGCGCCGGGGTCATGGGCTCGAACGCCGCCGCGCCGCCGGGGCTGTAGTAGCCGGCCACGTCGGCGATCAGGTGCACGGAGCTCCCGTCGGGCATGAGCGTGACGGACCGGTCGGCGCCGAGCGCCACGGTGACCAGGTTCGGCTGGTCGACGCCGGGCACCATGTTGAGGTTCGAGACCGTGGGTGGGGCGCCGGACCCGGTCGGCGTCGGGAAGACGCGCACGTTGCCCAGCGATCCCTGCCCGACCGCGGTCACGGTCATGACCACCGCGGTCGCGTCCGCGGGGAGCCAGCTCAGGTCCAGCCGACGCTTCTCGCGCCCCTGGACCACCCCGTACCCGCCGGTCATCGGGTCGCGGGTGTCCAGCACGCGCTTCGGGGACACGGGGGTGAAGCGAGAGCCGCCCGCGGCCACCGTGAACCACGTGCGTGAGGGCTCCGGCTGGACGGCCCCGGCGGTGTCGACCAGTCCGGAGACGACCACCTCGTAGTGGCCGCCGGGCGACAGGTCCGTCGACGGAGTGAGGCGGATGGTCCGGGTGGCGGCGTCGTACGTCCGGGTAGAGCTCACCAGAGCGCCCCGCGCGTCGACGAGCCGCACGGTGGTCGGGGTCACCGACGACGCCTGGATCGGGGCCTCGAGCGTGACCGTCACCGTCGGACGGACGTCGACCCCGGACGTGTGCGGAGCGGGGGTCAGCCCTCGCACCCAGCCATGGCCGAGGGTGTCGTCGAGGCCGGGGGTGTCGAGGTCGATCTGGCGCAGGACGGTCAGGTCGTCCTCGGGCGTGACGATCTCGGCAGTGCCGTCCTGGTCCAGGTCGACGACCCTGATGTGCTCGCGCCACCCGCTCGCCAAACCGGGGAGCTTGACCCGGTCGGGCGACGTCAACGTCCCGTCAGCCTTCTGGTACCAGATGCGGATGACGTTCTCCTGCACGTTGTCCACGACGACGTCGGTGCGGCCGTCCCCGTCCACGTCCGCCAGCGTCAGCGGCAGGGCGTCGGTGCTCGCGATCCCCGCGGCGTACGTGGCGGGCGTTCCGAACCCGCCTCCGGGTGCGCCCGGATGGACCCACACCCGGGAGCCGGAGCGGTCCGTGCGCACCACGTCAGGGCGCCCGTCGCCCGTGAGGTCCGCCACGGCGACGTCGCCGTCCGGGTGACCGACCTGCGGCAGGTCCTTGGCCTCGAAGGACCCGTCCGCGAGCTGGCGGTACCAGGAGCTCGTCCCGACGAGGTCGACCCGACCGTCGGCGTCGACGTCCCCGGCCCGGGCCCAGCGCCAGGTGTGGGCGAACGACGGCCCCGTCGTGAAGTGACCTGCTCCGTCGTTGAGCGCGACGGTCGTGCCGTAGGTCGGGTACGGGTACGGCTCGTCCGGGGAGTAGAGGCTGGTCAGCACCAGGTCGACGTGCCCGTCCGCGTTCATGTCCGCGGGCACCACGTCCTCGCCGACGCCCCCGCCACCGACGACCGCCCCCGCGGTCAGGTGCCCGTCGGACTGGAGGAACGTGCGGAACCCCTCGTCCCAGGACCAGAACCCGCGGTTCCTCGAGTACACGAGGTCGTCGTCGCCGTCGCTGTCCAGGTCGGCGACAGCGACGGCCCAGAGCGGGTTCTCCCCGGCCGGGACGGGATCCGCCACGGTGGTGCTCTCCGGCCCCACGCGTCCGTCCCCGAGGCCGGGAAGGACGACGATCCGGTTGGGGAACGAGGCGGTGGAGGCCACGTCGAGGATGCCGTCACCCGTCAGGTCTCCGACCCCGAACCGCCCTTCCCGGCCCGACACGAGGACCGAGGACGCGACGAAGGCCGTGCGAGCCGGATCGGAGTCGACCGAGATGCGGTAGGGCCACGGACCGGCCGCCGCCTCGGCCGTGGTCACCCGGACGTAGAGGGGCCCGGCAGCCGCGGCGGGGACGTCGATCGGCGCGTGGGCGTAGCCGTCGTCGAACCGCGCCACGATGTCGCCCGACGCGTTCCGGACCTCGATGATCGGCCTGAACGTCGGACCGTCGATGGTGAGCGAGTAGAACCCGCGCGCCGGTGCGTCGAACCGGTACCAGTCCTCGTCGCCCTCCGGTGCGAGCGTCGCGGACGACCCGGCGGTGGGGAGCAGCCGGGCTGTGGCGCGCGTGTCGTCGCTCGTGCCCGGGTCGGACGCCAGGCGGTCGAGCGGCACGGTGGGGGCGGCCGGGCTGGCGTCGCCCGCGGTCACCGCGGCGGCGGCGTCCACGATCCCGGAACCGAACCACGGGTCCTGCCCGCGCGGGCCGGCGTCCTGCGCGGTCTGCACGAGCCGCAGCTCGAGCTCTGCCGGGGTCAGCGCGGGAAACCTGCCGCGGACCAGGGCGGCCACACCGCTCACGACGGCGGCCGAGGACGACGTGCCGTGGAGGCCGAGGTGCTGACCCGGTGCCGCGAGGGAGACGGTGTCACCCCAGCTCGACTCCGTGAGGAGACCGGCCCCGTTGTTGGCCGAGACGGACAGCAGGCCGGCGACGTCGGGTGCGTAGGCCGCGGGGTACTGCGGTGCCTGGCTGCCCTCGTTGCCCGCCGCGGCGACCACGACGGCACCCGCGGCCGTCGCGGCCTCGATCGCGTCCCGGAGCACCGGCGACGTGGCCGGGCCGGCGATCGACACGTTGACGACGTCGGCACCGTTCGTGACCGCCCACGCGATGCCCTCCGCGAGCCGGGAGTCCGGGGTCCGCCCCGTCTGGTCGAGCACGCGCACCGGGAGGACCTGCGATCCGTGGGCGACTCCCGCCGACCCGACGCCGTTGTTCGCCCGGGCCGCGACGATCCGGGACACGGCCGTGCCGTGGATGCTCTGGGTCAGCTGGGGATCCGGCTCCGTCGGCACGAGGTCGACCCCTGGCTGCACCGCCCCGCCGAGGTCCTCGTCCGCGGCGTTGGTCCCCTCGTCGACCACGGCGACGACGACGCCCTCGCCGGTGGCCGCGTCCCACGCCCGCGGGAGGCGGATCGACGCCACCTGGGCGCGGGTGTACGTGAACGAGTTGAACGCCAGCTCCGGGTCCGACGGCCAGCCGGCTGCCTCCCGGAGGTGGTCCAGCTGGACCGCGGCAACCCCCGCGGCAGTACGCAGCTCCGCGGCGACCGCGGGCAGGTCGGTGCGGGTGACCGTCAGCGCGCGCCAGCTGGTCGCGCCGACCGCGCCGGCGTCGGTCGCCCCCACGGCGGCGCGCGCGGCGCCGCGCTGGTTCTCCGTCGCACCGTCCGTGAAACGGACCAGCACGCGACCGGTCGCGGACTCGCCGACTGTGTCGTCGGCGGCAGCGGTGACCACGGCGGCCGGCAGCGCGGCGGCGCCCGGTGCGGTCGAGACGGGGACGACGGCCCCGACCAGGACGAGGGCGCCGATCAGCGGACTGGCGACACGGGCGGACATGGGCTGTCTCCGGGGTTCGTGCGTGCGACGGCGGTGCCGCGGTCCGCATGGGTGGCGACAACGTAGCGCCGACCGGGTGACGCCCGTGGGCGATTCACCCGGTCGGGCGAGATCAGGTCAGGCTCAGCGATACGTCCGGAAGTAGCCGAACGCGTCGACCACCAGGTGCGTGTCCGAGCTGTGCGCGTACAGGGTGATCCGACCTCGGTCCCCGACCCGGACGATCGCCAGGTTGGACTCGTCCCGGCCGGCCGCGAGGTTGATCGTCGAGATCAGCGGCAGCGTCGCGGGCACCGTCGTCGGGAAGGCCCGCACGTGCGTCTGGCTCCTGGGTCCGACGCCGGCGATGTTCAGGACGACCGCCGTCGCGTCCGTCCCGAACGGCGCTCGCCAGAGCTCCAGGTCGACCGGGACGCCCGCCCGCAGGATGCCGGGCAGGTGGCTGCTCGTCCGGGTGTCCGCCATGCGCACCGGGGTCACGGGGACGAAGCCGTTGTCGCCCGTGGCCGAGTAGTAGCCGGCGAGGTCTGCGACCAGGTGGGTGGACGACGTGTTCACCCAGAACCGGATGCGCCCCCCGTCACCCACCTTGACCGTGACGAGGTTCGACTGGTCGCGGCCCGGGTAGAGGTTCAGGTTCGACGTCCCCGGGGACTCGTCGGGGTAGCCGGCATCGGGGCTCGGGTACACCGAGACGAAGAGCCGCCCGGCGACGCTGGTTCCTGCGACGTTGAGCACGACGGCCGAGGCGTCCGCGGGCACCGAGCCCGTGCCGGCGACCTTGAGGTCCACCCAGTGACCACCGGTGAGCGGGCCCTGCGTCACTCCCGTCCCGTTGCGCGTGTCCAGCACGCGTGTGGGGTCGAGGGGCTCGAACGCCGTGCCGCCGCCGGGGCTGTAGTAGCCGAAGAGGTCGACGATGAGGTGCGTCGTCGGGCCGTCCG
Organism: Cellulomonas sp. Root137; assembly: GCF_001426725.1. NCBI lineage: Bacteria > Bacillati > Actinomycetota > Actinomycetes > Micrococcales > Cellulomonadaceae > Cellulomonas > Cellulomonas sp. Root137. The sequence goes on from NZ_LMFG01000001.1 coordinate 843,076, forward strand.
GCACGAGGCTGACCATCCGGTCCTGCCCGATGGCCACCGTCACCAGGTTCGGCTGGTCGACGCCCGGCACCAGGTTGAGGCTCGCGACCGTCGGCACCGGGGCGCCGGGCTTCGTCGGGAAGACCCGCACGTTGCCCAGCGAGCCGTGCCCGGCCGAGACCACGGACAGGACGACGGACGTCGCGTCGGCGGGCAGCGGGCTCAGGTCGAGCTGCACCTCCTCGCCCGAGGCCACCGCGCCGAAGTCGTCGAGCCGCGTGTCGGCGATGCGGACGGGGTCGATGGGCGTGAACCGGTCGCCACCGGCGGCCACCGTGAACCACGACCGCAGGGGCTCGTCCTGGGTGTCGCCGGACGCGTCGACGAGGCCGCCGACGACGACCTCGTAGTGGCTGCCACGGTCCAGGTCGACCGTGGGGGTGAGCAGGATCCGCCTCGGGTTGGTGGAGTAGGTCCGGGTGGCGGGCACCTCGGCCCCGTCGGCGTCGACGAGACGCACCGTGGCAGGCAGCGGCGTACGGAGGTCGCGGTCCACGAGCACGGTCACCGTCGGGCGCCGCTGGGCCCCCGAGACGTGCGGGCCCGGGGTGATGCCCGAGACCCAGGCGCGGCCTTCCGTGTCGGCGCGCGAGCGCTGGACCGCGATGTTCACCGCGTTGCTGCCGACCGTGACGGCATCGAGCGAGCCGTTGCCGTCCAGGTCCGCGAGGCTCAGACCGCTGCGCCGCATGGTCCCGGGAGCCTGCGCCAGCGGGACGACGGCCGGGCCGGCGAGGCTGCCCCCGCGTTGCAGGAGGACAGCGAGCCCGGAGTAGGTGGTGAGCGCGACCACGTCGGTCTTGGCGTCGCCGTCCACGTCGCCGAGGCGCAGAGTGCTGACCGACAGGAACGGGAGGGAGTGGCGCACCGTCGACCCGAACGTGCCGTCGCCCCTGCCGGGCTCGACGGCGATCGTCCCGTCCCCGAGCGAGGCGTGGACCAGGTCGTTGGCGCCGTCGCCGGTCACGTCACCGAGGGCGATCTCGTCGAGGCCGAGACCGGGCATCGCGGTCCCGGCCGACGCCAGGCCGCCCGCGGTGGAGAGGTAGATCCGGTTGCCGACGACGAGGTCGGCGACCGCGTCCCCGTCGAGCCGGCCCGCGGCCATGCCCGTCGCTGCCCCGAGGTCGAGCGGCTGGAGGGTGAAGACACCCGTCCCGCCGTTGGTCGCGATCCGTGTCGGTTGGCCGGCGATCACGAGGTCGCGGTCGCCGTCGCCGTCCGTGTCGTACGGGAGGATCTCGCGCGGCGACCACGGGTTGGCGACCGAGCTCGTGGCCGTGAGCGCGCCGCCCGACTGCGTGAACGTCCACACGCCGTCCAGCGCGCCCACGAGAACGTCGACGTCGGCGTCTCCGTCGACGTCGGCCAGGGCGATGTTCCCGCTGGTCCACCCGGCGCCCGACGGGACGGGCACGTCGATGCGCGCACCCGTGCGGCCGCCGCCTGCGCCCGGAAGGACCGTGAAGGAGGTCTCGCCGGCTGTCGCTCCGACCACGTCGGCGATGCCGTCTCCCGTGACGTCACCGACCGCGACGGCGTCCCGGGCGGATGCCGGCGCGGTCGTGGAGGCGAAGTCGAAGGGCCGGGCGGTCGGGTCGAGCGTCAGCTCGTACTGTGCGTCGCTCGCGGCGCCGTTCGCGTTGGTGACGGCGACGAGCACGTCCCCGGCGGCGGCCATGGGGAACGTCAGCACGGTGGGGTCCTGGAGGCCGAGCCCGAGGCCGTCGGCAGTGCCGAGGAGTGCGCCGTCGAGCGAGCGGACCTCCAGCGACGGGTCGAGCGCTCGGGAGGTGAGGGGCTGGAACCCGGCGTCCGCGCTGATCCGGTAGAAGCCCGGTGCCGAGAGGCTGAACCGGTACCAGTCGGCGTCGCCCTCGGGTGCGATCGCGCCGCTCACCTGGGTGCCACTGATCGCGACCGCGGTCCGGGCCGTGTCGTCCCCGCCGCCGTCGCCGGCCGCGCGGTCGAGCGGGACGGCCGCGGCGGCCGTGAACGAGTCGCTCGCGGTCACGGCCGTGGCGGCGTCCAGGACGCCGAACCCGTAGTAGGGGTCGATCCCGCGGGGCCCGGCGTCGCGGGCGGTCTGCACGAGACGCTCCTCGACCTGCTCAGGAGTCATCGTGCTGGCGTGCGCGCGCACGAGGGCGGCGGCGCCGGAGACGAACGGGGCGGCGAACGACGTCCCGCTGCTGAACACGTAGGTGCCGCTGGACGCATCGGGCCCGACGATCTCGTAGCCCGGCGCCGCGATGGAGACCCAGTCGCCCCAGGTCGAGAAGTCCGTCAGGGCGCCGTCGTCGTCGGTCGCGGAGACGGCGAGCAGACCGTCCACCTGCGGGGCGTAGGCGGCGGGGTACTGCGGCGCGTCGGTGCCGTCGTTGCCCGCGGCCGCCACGACGACCGCCCCGGCCGCGACCGCCGACTCGATGGCGTCGAGCAGGACGGGGGACTCGTCGGGACCAGCCAGGGAGAGGTTGATGACCGTCGCGCCCTGCGACACCGCGTACGCGATGCCGGCGGCGATCCGGGAGTCAGGGCCCTCACCGAGCTCGTCGAGCACGCGGACGGGCAGGATCTGCGCGTCGTAGGCGGCGCCGACGGACCCGACCGTGTTGCTGCGCGCGGCGATGACGCCGGCGACGAGGGTGCCGTGCCCGAGGGGGTCCCGGGGGTTGCCGTCGTTCGTCACCAGGTCGGCGCCCGGGAGCAGGCCGCCGAGGTCGGCATGGGGGGAGACGCCCGTGTCGAGGACCGCGACCGTGACGCCTGCCCCTGTGCTCGCGTCCCACGCGCGCGGCAGCCGCAGGAGGTCGAAGTACGGCCACGTGCTCTCGAGCGCGGGATCGGCGGTCCACTGCGTGGCGCGCCGCACGTGGTCGAGCTGGACGTCGGCGACCCGCGGGTCCTCGGCCAGTCGCGCGACGACCGTCTCGGGGTCCTCGTCGCCGACCGCGACCTCCGTGTACGACGTCCCCGGGATGGCGTCCGCCGCCGTCACGCCGGCGGCGTCGAGCGCGGACCGCTTCTGCGTCCCGGACGTGCGGGGCGCCCAGCTGACGAGGACCCGGTCCGGCGCGAACTCCTGGCCGGTCGACAGGGCCGGCGCGGCGAGCGGGGCGAGGTCGCCGCGATCCGTCGGCCGCTCGTCCGTCCGCGGGTCCGGGGCGTCCACGGCGGTGGGGACAGCCGTGGAGGCCCCGACGGCGGAGGTGCCCGCGCACAGCAGGGCGGCGGACACGGTGGCGACGACGAGGGCGCGAGCGGTCTTCACGGTGCTCCAAGCAGTGGCTGATGCTGACGCCTCGGCCGGCGCGCGGAGCGGCTCGAGCCGGGTGCCGGAAGCATGGCAGAGCGCCGTGGGCGGCGTGGCGATTCGGCCGGGGTCCGAGCGACGGGTGCCGATGCTCACCCGAACGGGGGAACGACCTCCGGAGGACCGCCGAGGTCGATCGGCGCACTCGGAGTCGTCGCTCCGGGTACCTGGCCGCGACGAGGCGAACCTCGCGGCCCCGTCGGCGTCGCGGGCGCGGTCTCGTCGTCCTCCGCGTCCGCCGACGTCGACCTCGAGGTGGACGTGGCCGGGTTCGTCGCCCGCTGACAATCACGCCGTGACGGTGAGCCCCTCCAGCCAGGCCCGCCAGGCCGGCTCCTCGCGCCGCGCGTGCTCGGGAGCGTCGGCGGAGAACAGGTACGCCCGCACACCCGCCGTCGCCGTCCCGTCGCCCATGCCCCACGTGTAGACGTTCAGCATCCCGGGCACCGGCGCCGTGAGACGGACCAGCGCCTGCCGCTCGCCGACACGCTCGACCGTGCCGGTGGCGCCGCGCACGTCGACCGTCGCGCCCTCGTCGCCCAGCCCCAGCTCCGTGCGCAGCGTCGACCAGAGCGCTTCCGGATCGCCGGGGTGGGTGACGGAGGCCTCCAGGTGCGTGGCCTCCTGGCCGGGGAAATGCGCCAGGTACAGGCGTAGGTTGTCGAAGAACGGCATCCAGCCGGGGCCGAGGGTGTCCCACCACTCCTGCTCCCAGTCGGCACCGATCCCGAAGCCGCTGCTGGTCACGCGCACGACGCAGGTGCCGCCGGACTGCGCCTCGACGAGGAACTCGGACGTCAGCGGGCTGAGCGTGTCCGGGTCCTTGCCCATGAGGGCGGCCCAGTCCTCCTCGTAGACGATGCGCCGCGGGGGGTCCCAGCCGGTGACCTGGCCGGTCGAGTCCATGTCGGGACCCATGACGAAGCGCAGGGAGCCGCCCTCACGCTCCTCCAGCTCGGTCGGCCCGAACCACGCGCTCATGCCCTTGGCGGTGGCGATGGCCTCCCAGACCTGCTCCGGGGTGCCCGGGACCTCGACGCTGAACTCCAGGCGGTACGGGACGTTCGTGATCGTGCTCATGTCTCCTCCTCAGGAACGGGGTGGGCGGCGACGACGAGCCGGTGCGGGCGCCCGTCGTCGTGGTGGTATCGCGCGGCCAGGTCGAGCACCGCGGCGGTCAGGTCGTCCGCGAAGGCAGCCCGGTCGGCCGCCGACCGGAACCCGATCTGCGTGTCGATGGTGAGCGTCGGCAGACGTGTGCCGGACGCGCCGGCTCGGCGTGCCAGGGCGCCGACCTCGCGCACCAGCCGGCCGGCCAGCGCGACGAGGTAGCCCGCCGACAGGTGGTCGGCGTTGGCGCTCGGGTCGGCCGCGGACGCGCTCACGGCCGCCGGCGAGACGACGTACGACGCCGCCGACGCCTGCAGCACCCGCTCGGTGATGCCGCCGTGCCGGCGCTCCTCGGACAGCTCCACCAGGCCGTGCGCCTCGAGCGTCTTGAGGTAGTAGTTGACCTTCTGGCGCGTGATGCCGACCCGGGCGGCGAGCCCGGCGGCGGAGGCCGGGACGGCCAGCTCGCTGAGCAGCCGGGCCCGGACCGGATCCAGCGCGGCGGCGGCTGCCTCCGCGCTCTCGATGACCTCGACGTCCTGCATGAGCACCACGATGCTCTTGACGAAAAAACTTGTCAAGGGTCGCGGTCGTCCCGCTCGGAGAGGAGGGGGAGGTGTGCACTGCTGGAGCGGGTGACGAGAATCGAACTCGCGCTATCAGCTTGGGAAGCTGAAGTTCTGCCACTGAACTACACCCGCGTGGACCGGTGCGATCGGTCCGCCAGGAATCATACCCGGACCGATCGCGACGGCGAACTCAGGTCCGCAGCGTCATGGTGAACGCCCCGCAGCGCTCCTCGCCGGGCTCCAGGACGAAGACGCCGGTGCCCGGGACGCCCGCGGCGTGCAGCGAGAACCCGTTGTTCACGTTGGTCACCGGCTCCACCGCGAAGTACGGCCGCTTGCGGGGCGCGTACAGGACCAGGTGGGCGTAGACGGGGTCGGCGTGCAGGTCGACGCTGACGCCGAGGTCCTCGTAGCTGATCCGCACGGGCGCGCCGGGCTCCCACGCGGTGAGCACGTCGTCGACGAACGTCGAGGTCAACGGGCGCGCCACGCGGAAGTCGGCGCGCTGGGGCACGGCGCCGGCAGGGCCGGACGCGAGGGCGTTGACCAGCGAGTACCCCTTCTGCGCCGGCACCTCGAGGACGGGCTGCCCGGGCGTCGGGGGCGCCGAGGTGCCCACCGGCGACAGCGTGCGCTGGAAGTACGGGTGGTGCCCGAACCCGGCGGGGAACGGCTCGCGGTCCACGTTGCGCACCGACGTGGCGACGACGAGCTTGTCGCCGGCCAGCGCGTACGTGATCTGCGCGCGGAACTGCCACGGGAAGTTCACGCCGACCAGGCCGGTGGTGTCGAGCTCGAGGACCACGCGCGTCTCGGTGCGGTCGGTCACCGCCCAGGCGGAGTGCCGGGCGGCGCCGTGGATGGCCGTGCCGTCGGCCCCGTTGCGCTGGAGCTGCCAGGTGCGGTCTCCGAACGGGAGCACGCCGTCGCGGATGCGGTTGGACCACGGGACCATCGGGAAGCTCGAGCACTTCTCCGGCTCGCCCAGCACCGTCCGCCGGGTCGGGCGCAGCAGGTCGCGCCAGAGCCCGTCCGCGGTGCGGATCCGTCCGCCGGCGAGGGACGCACCCGTCGCCGGCAGCACGTCGAGCTCCCACGACTCGTTGCGGAGCGTGACCATCCGCTCGGCGACGACGGACGGAAGCGCTTCGATCTCCTGGACAGCCGTCATCACAGCATCCCGTCAGCCCCCCGCGGGGTCAGACGGTGACCTCGACGCGGACGACCGAGCCCTCGGCGGCGTACGGGACGAGGTTGCCCTCGACCGGGGTGCCGTCGACCGTCAGGGTGCCGCGAGCACCCTCGACGCCGGAGTTGGTCACGTGGATCTCGTACGTGGCACCGCGGGCGACGCGCGTGACGGTGAACGACGGGACGTCCGGGCCGATCTGCGGGTCGACGACGAGGCCGTCGTAGTCCGGGCGGACCCCGAGCAGGTACTGGGACACCGCGACGAAGTTCCACGCCGCCGTGCCGGTCAGCCACGAGTTCTTGGCCTCGCCGGCGCGGGACGCCTGCTTGCCCGCGATCATCTGCGCGTACACGTAGGGCTCGAGCTTGTGGACGTCGGAGATGTCCTCGCGGTACGCCGGGGTGATCCGCTTGTAGTAGTCGAACGCCTTGGCGCCGCGGCCGACCACCGTCTCGCCGATGATCACCCAGGGGTTGTTGTGGCAGAAGATGCCACCGTTCTCCTTGTAGCCGGGCGGGTAGGTGGAGACCTCGCCGAGCTCGATCTGGTACGTCGTGTACGCGGGGTACTGGAGCACCAGGCCGTGCGGGGTGCCCAGCATCTCGCCGACGGAGTCGAGCGCCTTGATGGCCGGGGAGTTGGTCGATGTGCCGTCCACGCCGATGCCCGCCATCACGGCGAAGCCCTGCGGCTCGATCCAGATCTTGCCCTCGGGCTTGGCGTCCGTGCCCACGGGGTTGCCGTAGAAGTCGTACGCGCGCAGGAACCACTCGCCGTCCCAGCCGTGCTCGAGGACGGCCTCGCGGACCTCGTCGACCACCTTGCGCGCCTGCGAGGCGACCTCCGGGAGGCCGCGGCGCGACGCCAGCTCGGCGAACTCGGCGCCGTAGAGGACGAACTGCGCGGCGATGAACACCGACTCGGCGTGCCCGCCGGCCTGGTTCTCCGTGGTCTGGAACGACTCGCCGGGGGTCGTCGAGAAGCAGTTGAGGTTGAGGCAGTCGTTCCAGTCGGCGCGGCCGATGAGCGGCAGGCCGTGCGGGCCGCGGTTGTCGACCGTGAACTGGAACGAGCGGACCAGGTGCTCGAACAGCGGGACCTCGGAGCCGGGTGCGTTGTCGAACGGCACGGGCTCGTCGAGGATGCCGACGTCGCCGGTCTCCTTGACGTACGCGGCCACGCCGGCGATGAGCCACAGCGGGTCGTCGTTGAAGCCGGAGCCGATGTCGTTGTTCCCGCGCTTCGTCAGCGGCTGGTACTGGTGGTACGCCGACCCGTCCTCGAACTGCGTGGACGCGATGTCGATGATCCGCTCGCGGGCCCGCTCGGGGATGAGGTGCACGAAGCCCAGCAGGTCCTGGTTGGAGTCGCGGAAGCCCATCCCGCGGCCGATCCCGGTCTCGAAGAACGACGCCGAGCGCGACATGTTGAACGTGACCATGCACTGGTACTGGTTCCAGATGTTGACCATCCGGTCCAGCTTCTCGTCGTCGCTCTTCACCGAGTAGGTGCTCAGCAGGCCGGTCCAGTGGGCGCGCAGCTGCTCGAAGGCGGCGTCGGTCTGCTCGGTCGTGGCGAACCGGCCCAGCAGCGCGTGCGCGCGCTCCTTGTTGATGACCTGGTGGGCGTCGTCGGCCCACTTCTCCTCGTCGGGGTTCTCGACGTAGCCGAGCACGTAGGTCAGAGCGCGGGACTCGCCCGGAGCCAGGGTGACGTCCACCTGGTGCGAGCCGATCGGGTACCAACCGGATGCCACCGAACCGGTGGACTTCCCGGAGCGCGGGACCGTCGCCTCGCCGAGGCCGTTGTAGGCGCCGACGAACGTGTCGCGGTCGGTGTCGAAGCCGTCGGCCCGCGTGTTCACGCCGTAGACGGCGTAATGGTCGCGGCGCTCGCGGTACTCGGTCTTGTGGAACACGGCGGACCCGTGCGGGCCGTCCTGCTCGACCTCGACCTCGCCGATCGACAGGTTGCGCTGGTAGTTGGTCTGGTCGTCCTGCGCGTTCCACAGGCAGAACTCGACGAACGAGAACAGCGAGATCGTCTTGCTCGCGTCGGACGTGTTGGTGACCGTGACCTTCTGGATCTCGGCGGTCTCGCCGATGGGCACGAAGAAGAGGGTCTCCACCGAGATGCCGCGGCGCTCACCGGTGATGCGCGTGTAGCCGAGGCCGTGGCGCGTCTCGAAGTGGTCCAGGTCCGCCTTGACCGGCAGCCACGACGGGGTCCACACGTCGCCGCCGTCGTTCACGTAGAAGTAGCGGCCGCCCGCGTCCGCGGGGATGTTGTTGTAGCGGTACCGCGTCAGGCGGCGCATCTTGGCGTCGCGGTAGAACGAGTACCCGCCGGACTGGTGCGAGATGAGCGAGAAGAACTGCTCCGAGCCCAGGTAGTTGATCCACGGATAGGGCGTGTGAGGCGTCTCGATGACGTACTCGCGTGCCTCGTCGTCAAAATGGCCGTACCGCATGGACTTGCCCCTCGAGTGCTCGGCAGTGGCGCCTGCGGCTCCCCGACCTCCCCCCGCACCAGTGCGGGTGGTGCGTCGTGCTTCCGGCGCGATATCAGTGTGCGAGAGCGCTCCCACGCATCTCCCGGACGAGAGCATAGCCGCCCGGATCCCATGGGGGAACGGGCCAGGGGGTCGACGACGAGAAATCCCTCATCGACCCCCCGCCCGATCAGGGCACCCGTGCGGGCAACCGCTGCCGGGAGCGCCGTGGATCCAGGCCCAGCGCGAGGACGGCACCGACGGCGAGGTGCAGGGCCAGCAGCGTGCCGACCGCGGCCCGTGACGACGCGCCGAGCGGTCCGAGCAGCGAGATGAGCAGGACGATCGCGCAGGTCAGCCACCAGGCGACGGGCGTCCGGCGACGGAGCAGGGCACGCACCGCCCAGGCGGCCAGGGTGACCACGAGGGTCGTGACGGCGACCGAGGCGACGCCGATCGTCTGCGGCGGGGTGCCGGCTCGCAGCTCGATGCCGGCGACCGGGACGGCGATCACCCAGATGGCGAGGGCGACGGCGAGGGCGGCGGTGGCGACGAGCCAGACGGGGAGGGGACGGGACATGGGCTTCTCCTGACGGTGGAGGTGGACGCCTCGACGCTCGCCGGTCCGGCCGCCGTCGTCGTCGGCCGGAGGTGCCCGGCGCCCCCTGCTTTGGTCGGTGGTCGGCCGCGGACCGGGTTCCTAGGCTCGCCGCATGACGCCCTCCGCCTCGCGTCGGGACCGACCCGGAGCTCCCGTGCTGCTCGGCCTGCTGTCCGGGATGGCGGTGCTGACGTTCCTCGGCGCCTGGTCGGCCCAGGACGCCGGCGTACCGCTCGGGATCGACCTCGTGCTCGGCGCGTCCGCCATGGCGATCCTGCCGTTCCTGCAGAGCCGGCCGCTGCTCGGAGGGCTGCTGCTGGGGGCGCTCGCCGCCCTGAGCCCGGCCGCGACGCCGTCGGCCACCGCCGGCACGTACGTGGTCGCGCGCCGCGAGCCGCTGCGCACCGCCGTCCCGGTGGCGTGCGCGAGCATCGTCGGCCACGGTCTGCAGGCGCTGTGGCGACCGGTCGGGCTTCCGCTGGGGTGGTGGCTGCTGTCGGACGTCGCGGTCCACGCGGCCCTGCTCGGGTGGGGTGCGTACGGGCGGACGCGGGACGCGCTGGTCGATGAGTGGCGGGCGCGGGCGCGGCGGGCGGAGCGGGACCAGGAGCGGAAGGTCGACGAGGCGCGCCGCGCGGAGCGGACCCGGATCGCGCGGGAGATGCACGACACCCTCGCGCACCGGCTGACCCTGCTGGCAACCACCGCGGGCGCCCTGGAGTACCGGACGGACCTGCCGCCCGCGCAGGTCGCGGCCGCGGCGGGCGTGGTGCGGGCCAGCGCCGGGGCGGCCCTCGAGGACCTGCGCACGGTCATCGGGGTGCTCCGCGAGCGGCCCGACGAGCTGCGACCGGTGCCCGGGCTCGCGAACCTTCCCGCGCTGGTGGCGCAGGAGCGGGCGGCCGGGGCGGTGGTCTCGCTGGAGGCGCCGGACCTCGACCTCCCCGCGCAGCTGGGCCTCGCGGTCTACCGGGTGTGCCAGGAAGGGCTGACCAATGCGCGGCGCCACGCTCCCGGTGCGTCGGTGGAGGTCGTGGTGGCGGCCGACGAGGGGCTGCGCGTGCGCGTGGTGAACGGGCGGGGCGGTGTCGGCCTCGGGACGGGGACGGGGACGGGCCTGGTCGGGCTGACCGAGCGGGTCGAGCTGCTGGGCGGCACCCTGACCGCGACGCCCCGGCCGGACGGTTTCGAGCTCGACGCGTGGCTACCGTGGAAGCCGTGACCGTCCGGGTGCTCGTCGTCGACGACGACGCCCTGGTGCGCGCCGGGCTCACGCTCATGCTGGACGGCGCGCAGGGCATCTCGGTGGTGGCGCAGGTGGCCGACGGGTCCGGCGTGCCCGCGGCGCTGGACGCGCACCCCGTCGACGTCGTGCTCATGGACCTGCGGATGCCGGGGGTCGACGGCATCGCGGCCACCCGCACGCTCCGCCGCCGGTTCGACCCCCCGGCGGTCGTCGTCCTCACCACGTTCGACACCGCCGACGAGGTCGAGGCCGCGATGCACGCGGGCGCCAGCGGCTACCTGCTCAAGGACACCGAGCCGCAGCGCATCGTCGAGGCGGTGCTCGCGGCGGCGGCGGGCGAGCCGGTGCTCTCGCCGCGGGTGGCTCGTCGGCTCATGGACTCCACCGCCCGGGCGGGCGGCTCACGCGCCGCGGCGCGGGCCGCGCTCGACCTGCTGACCGAGCGCGAACGGGACGTCGTGGCAGCGATCGGTCGCGGGGCGAGCAACGCGGACATCTGCCGGGAGCTGTACCTCTCGCTCGCCACCGTCAAGGCGCACGTGTCGAGCATCCTGCTCAAGCTCGGCCTGGAGAACCGCACGCAGGTGGCCCTGCTGGTCCGGGACGCAGCCCAGCGGTGAACGCCTGCCCTGACCGCACGGCCGATCGGACTACCGTGTCTCCGTGCTGCTCTCCGACCGCGACATCAAGGCCGAGCTCGAGTCGGGCCGCGTGGCCCTCGACCCCTACGAGCCCGCCATGCTCCAGCCCTCGAGCATCGACGTGCGCCTGGACCGGTACTTCCGGCTGTTCGACAACCACAAGTACCCGTTCATCGACCCCGCGGCGGACCAGCCGGAGCTCACGCGGCTGGTCGAGGTCGGTGCGGGCGAGTCGTTCGTCCTGCACCCCGGCGAGTTCGTCCTCGGGTCCACGTACGAGGCCGTGACGCTGCCCGACGACATCGCCGCCCGGCTCGAGGGGAAGTCCTCGCTGGGTCGCCTCGGCCTGCTGACGCACTCGACCGCGGGGTTCATCGACCCGGGCTTCTCCGGGCACGTGACCCTCGAGCTGTCCAACGTGGCCACGCTGCCGATCCTGCTCTGGCCCGGCATGAAGATCGGCCAGATGTGCTTCTTCCGGCTGTCGTCGGCGTCCGAGCACCCGTATGGCTCCTCGGAGTACGGCTCGCGGTACCAGGGCCAGCGCGGCCCGACGGCGTCGCGGTCGTGGCAGAACTTCCACCGGACGGACGTCTGAGCCATGGCGAGCCCGCCTCGCATCCAGGCCGGTGACCCCGAGCTGCGCAGCCGGCACCTCCTCGGACTCCCGGAGGACGTGGGTGCCGACGAGGTCGAGGTGCTCGCGATCAGCCGGTTCGCGCAGGCGCACTGGGAGGACACGGACGTCGTCCCGCAGCCCCGCGGGATCATGGGCCCGATGACCGCGGCGCTCGGCATCCGCGCCGTCGGCTCGTCGACCACTCCCGCCCGCACGCTCCGGCTGGCCCGGCTGTCCACCCTGACCGGTCCGTACCGCGTCGAGGCCGAGGACGCCGTCAGCCTCGGGCTGCCGACCACCTCGACGCTCGCGTACGTGCTGGTGGCACCGCGGGAGCGCGGCGAGAAGCCGTACCCCGGCGGTGACCGCGACGGGCTCAAGCGCGCGTTCCCCGAGGGCATGCCGATCCGCGAGGAGGAGCGCGTCCTGCAGTGGCTCGTGGCCGCCGCGCGACGGCTCGGCGGCTCGGTCCGGATCGGCGAGCACGGCACGATCCTCACGCCCGACGTGGACAGCGCGATCGACCTCACCGTCCTGTCCGACTCCTGGCTGGAGCCCGCCGAGGCGCTCGCCGTGGTCCAGTCGGTGCAGGCGCGGGCGCGGCTGAGCGAGGCGACCGGGACCTGGAACGGACCGCTGCCCGGGGTCGGCCGCGACGCCACCGGGCGGCCCGGCTGGGTGGCCGAGGCCGGTGGGCGCGGGCTGTCCGCCGCGCTGGAGCGGTACGGGGTCGACGACGAGGCCGAGCGGCAGCGCCTGATGGACGAGGCCTCGGCGTTCGACGAGCTGATGCTCGCGGTGCCACCCGTGCCCGAGGCGTTCGGGGTGCTCGTCGACCTGGGGCACGACGGGATGCTCTCGGTCGAGGCCGGCGTGGAGACCACCCTGCCGCCGCTGATGCGGGACCTGCCCTGGACCCAGAACGGCATCGTCGCGTACCGCGTGCACTGGGAGCCTCCGTTCATCGAGGAGCTCGAGGCCGAGCGGCCGTCGTTCGAGCACCGCGTCGCGCGGTCCCGGGCCGCCCCGCTGGTGCAGGCGGTCGCCCGCGCGGTCCACGGAGCGATCGGCGGGGAGATCGCCGACGAGGCCGACTTCCTGGTCGACCCCGAGGACGTCTGACCGTGGCGGCCACATGACCGGCACCGTGGTCCTGATCACCGGGATCATGGCCGCCGGGAAGTCGACCGTGGCGCAGCTGCTGGCCGAGCGGCTGCCGCGGTCCGTGCACGTGCGGGGCGACGTGTTCCGGCGGATGGTCGTCTCGGGACGTGCCGAGGTCGGGACCGACCTGTCGGCGGAGTCGCTCGCGCAGCTGCGGCTGCGCTACCGGTTGGCCGCGATGGTGGCCGACGAGTATGCCGACGCCGGGTTCACCGCGGTCGTCCAGGACATCGCGCTCGGGGACGACCTGCCCTCGTGGGTGGCGATGTTCCGGAACCCGCCGCAGGTGGTCGTGCTGGCGCCGTCCGTGTCGACGGTGGCGGCGCGCGAGGCGGGGCGGGGCAAGACCGGTTACGGGGTGTGGACCGTCGAGGAGCTCGACGCCGGACTGCGCGACGGGACGCCGCGGACAGGGCTGTGGCTGGACACGTCCGAGCAGACACCGGTCGAGACCGTCGACGCGATCCTGGCGGGGCTGACGTTGTGAGCGCGCGGACGAGCGCGGGGATCCTCCTGTTCCGGCGCACGGCCGGGCTCGAGGTGCTGCTCGGGCACATGGGTGGGCCGTTCTGGGCGCGCAAGGACGAGGGCGCGTGGACGATCCCGAAGGGGGAGCCCTCGCCGGGCGAGGACCCGTTCGAGACCGCCCTGCGGGAGTTCGGGGAGGAGCTCGGGGTGCCGGCGCCCTCGTCGGACCCCCTCCCGCTCGGGGACGTGACGCAGAGCGGCGGCAAGGTGGTGACCGCGTGGGCGCTCGAAGGGGACCTGGACGCGTCCTCGATCGCCAGCAACCTGGTCGAGATCGCCTGGCCGCCGCGGTCGGGGAAGACGCTCCTGGTGCCCGAGCTGGACCGGGCGGGATGGTTCGCGCCGGACGACGCGCGTCGGCTCGTGGTGAAGGCGCAGGCGGCGTTCGTCGGCCGGCTGGAGCAGGCCCTCAGGTGAGGTGGTCGAAGTCCCCGTTGACCCAGCCGACGTGGCGGTCCGCGGAGCGGCGGACGACCTCCTTCGCGTCGGACGCGATGACGTTCGCGAAGTTGCCGTAGAGGCGGTCGAACTCGAGGCGGTCGAGGTGGTCGGCGACCCGGCGCGCGACGGCACCGGACAGCGGCAGGTGGTTCGGGTAGCTGCGCATGAACGCGACCGACTTCCGGTCCGGGTTGGCGAAGACCGTGTCGCCGCTGAGCACGACACCCTTGCCGCCCGCGCCTGCGGCCCAGTGCACGATCGCGCTGCCGGGGAAGTGGCCGCCGGGCTGCGACAGGGTGACGCCGGGCAGGACCTCGCGCTCGCCCGACCACGTCTCGATGACCGGGTCCGGGCGGGCGACCCACCGCGCGTCCGCCTCGGCCACGAGGACCGGCGGGCCGCCGAGCGCGCGGCTCCACTCCACCTGGATGCCGAACATGTGCGGGTGGCTCGCCGCGATCGCCCGGACGGGCCCGAGGCGCAGGATCCTGGCGACGACCTCCTCGTCGAAGAACCCGACCGGGTCCCACAGGAGGCTGCCCTCCGGCGTACGGAGCAGCTTGGACTGCTGCGCGATGCCGGCCCCGGGCGTGCTGGTCACCGCGTACAGGTCCTTCTCGAGCTCCGCGAGCTGGCTGCGGTAGCCCAGCTCGCGCAGGTCCTGGAGGGTGATCCAGCGCTGCCCGGTCGCGGGGACCCACTGGCGCTCGTCGGCGCAGACGGCACACACCGCGGTCGGTTCGGCGCTCTCGACCGCGCACGTCTCGCAGATCCAGAAGCTCATGCGATCACGCTAGCCGCAGGTACAGATCCCTGAGGAGGGCGATCTCGGCGCCGTGGTGGACGACCTCCTGGTTCATCCACCAGACGACGTCGAGGAAGGCCTCCTCGGCGTCCGACCCGTTCGGGTAGGTGCTGTAGCCGATCGTGTCGAGGGCGGCGTCGTCGGCCCTGACGAGCGTCGCGCGCCACGAGGCGAGGGCCGCGGTCAGGTGCTCGATCGCGCCCGCGGCGGTGCCCTGCGGCTCGTCGCCCTGCTCCGTGTGGGTGTGGGTGCCGTCGGTGTGGTCCGCCCGGCCGGCCAGCGTCTTGGTCACGTGGTTGACCCGCCAGCCGATGGAGGTGACCGGCGGCGGCCAGGGGTGCGGGCGGCCGCCGTCGTGACCCCACTCGCCCGACCCGACCAGCCGCGTGGCGCCCAGGCCTCCCGGTCCGTCCGCCTGCCGACGGATCGTCCAGGCGCCCGGGACCGGCTCCCACAGGAGCTCGGCGTCGGTGAGCTGCGGGACCTCCACCTGCAGGCCGTCGCCGCTGTCGACGGTCGGTCCGGTCAGGCGGTGCAGGAGGCGCTCGCTGGCGAAGTCGTACTCGGCGAGCAGGGGCGCGAGGCGTGGGGGGATGGTCACGGGTCGACAGTGGTCGTCGGGCTCGTCGGACGCAACAGGATTCAGGACAGGCCGAGGGCTCGGAGCGTCGCGGGGTCGAGCTCGACCGGGTTGCCCGGGGTGGTGACGGCGTGACCGTCCTCGACGGCGTGGAAGGCCTGGGAGATGTTCACCGGCGTCGGCAGCGCGTCGTCCGCGGGGTCGGAGAGCAGGATCACGTACTCGTCGCCGACCTCCAGGCCCAGCTGCACGGCGTCGTCGCACCGGGTGTAGGCGATCTCGAGGGGCGACCCCGGGGTCGCGTCCCCCTTCGCGGTCGCCACGACGTCGACGGTCGCGACCGTGCGCGGGTAGCCCTCGGTGTCGTCGTGCTCCAGCGCGGTGAACGTGCCTCGCACGATGAGGTCGGCGCTGTCCTCGAGCTCCGCGGTCGTGCCGTAGGACGGGTAGTCGGCCTGGCACGACGCACCGGACGCGCCCGTCACGCACGAGGCGAGACCGGGGACGAGGGCCACGGTGACGAGCAGGGCGGTGGCGCGCCTCATGCGGGCCTGACGACGCACCACTCGTTGCCCTCCGGGTCGAGCAGCACCTGGAACGAGCCGGCGGTGTCGACGTGGACCTCACCGAACCTCGTCGCGCCCAGCGCCTCGGCCTGCTCGGTGGCCGCCGCGATGTCGGCGACCTCGACGTCGAGGTGCAGCCGGTTCTTCACCGCCTTGCCCTCGGGCACCCGCTGGAACGCGAGGCGCGTCCAGCCGGGCGGGTCGACGTAGTGCCAGTCGTCGTCGCGAGCCTGCGGGGTGCCGCCCAGCACGTCGGCCCAGAAGCGCGCCAGCGCCCCCGGGTCCGCGCAGTCGACGACGACCTCGTCGATCCGTCCGATCATGCGGCGACGGTAGCGGGCTCCGCCCCGTCGGTGCTGGCGAACTGCGTCCGGTACAGCTCCGCGTACACGCCACCTCGGGCCAGCAGCTCGGTGTGCGTGCCCTGGTCGACGACCCGGCCGTGGTCGAGGACCACGATGGCGTCGGCCTGCCGGATGGTGGAGAGGCGGTGGGCGATGACGATGCTCGTGCGGCCGGACAGGGCCTCGTCGAGCGCCGCCTGCACGGCGGCCTCCGAGCCGGAGTCGAGGTGCGCGGTGGCCTCGTCGAGGATGACGACGTCGGGCGCCTTGAGCAGCATGCGGGCGATCGCGAGCCGCTGGCGCTCGCCGCCGGAGAGGCGGTAGCCGCGGTCGCCGACCACGGTGTGGATGCCGTCGGGCAGGGTCGCGACGAGGTCCGCGATGTGCGCCTGCTGCAGGGCGCGCTCGATGTCCGCGTCCGTGGCCTCCGGGCGGGCGTAGCGCAGGTTCTCCGCGATGGAGTCGTGGAACAGGTGCGCCTCCTGGCTGACCACGCCCACCGTGGCGCGAAGGGACTCGTGCGTGACGTCCCGCAGATCCGCGCCGGCGATCCGGACGGAGCCGCGCGTCGGGTCGTACATGCGGGTGACCAGCTGGGAGATCGTCGTCTTGCCGGCGCCGGAGTGGCCTACGAGCGCGACCATGTGACCCGCCGGGACGGTGAAGCTGACGTCGCGCAGGGTGTCGTCGATCGGCTCGTTGCGCAGGGTCGCGACGGACTCCAAGGAGGCCAGCGAGACCTCGTCGGCCCCCGGATAGCGGAAGCCGACCGCGTCGAGCTCGACGGTCGCGCCGTGCACCGCCTTCCGGGCGCGCAGGTCGATCGCGTCGGGCTTCTCGGTCACCGTCGGCTCCAGGTCGAGGACCTCGAGCACGCGCTCGAAGCTGACCAGCGCGGTCATGACGTCCACCTGGACGTTCGACATGGCGGTGAGGGGCCCGTACAGCCGGGCGAGGTAGGCGGTGAGCGCGACGACGACACCGACGGTCAGCTGGCCCCGGATCGCCATCACCCCGCCGAGGCCGTAGACGATCGCTACCGCGACGCTGGCCAGCGTGGTCAGCCCGACGCGGAACCACGTGGAGTACAGGGCGCGCGTGACGCCGATGTCCCGGACGCGGCCGACCTGGTCGGCGTAGTTGCGGGACTCGCGCTCCGGGTCCCCGAAGATCTTCACCAGGTGGGCGCCGGCGACGTTGAACCGCTCGTTCATGATCTGCGCGGCGTCGGCGTTGAGGGCGTAGCTCTCCCGGGTGATCGCCGCGATCTTCTTGCCGAACCAGCGCGCGGGCAGGACGAACGCCGGCAGCAGGACCAGGCTCAGCAGGGTCAGCTGCCAGGACATGCTGAGCATCGCCGCGAGCACGAACACGATGGTCAGCGAGTTGCTCACCACGTTCTGGAGCGTCGATGTGAACGCCTGCTGCGCGCCGAGCACGTCGCCGTTGAGCCGCTGGACCAGCGCGCCGGTCTTGGCGCGGCTGAAGAACGCGAGCGGCATGCGCTGCACGTGGTCGAACACCGCGGTGCGCAGGTCGAGGATCAGGCCCTCGCCCACCTGCGACGACACCCAGCGGTCGGCGACGGACAGGCCGGCGCTGACGATCGCCAGGACGGCGACGATCGCCGCGATGACGAGGACCACCCGGGTGTTGCCGGCCGTGATGCCGTCGTCGATGAGGTGCTTGAACAGCAGAGGGGTGACCGCGCCCGCGGCCGCCTCGAGGGCGATGAGGCCGACGAAGACCGCGAGCTTGGCCTTGTAGGGGCGCGCGAACTGGAGGATCCGCCGCAGGGTGTCGCGGGTCAGCTTGTGGTCCGCGACGGTGCGGTCCTTGGCGAAGCTGCGCATGTTGGGGCTTCCGGTCGTCATGGACACGGGCCCACCTCCTTGGTTCTGGTACGTCCCCTTGCCGGAACTGGATGTCGCGTCGGCTCATTCCGGGGAGTCGCGGCCTCGTGGGCCGCTCGATGCTGAGGTTAACTCACTATGTGCCTGATTCACAAGTTGAGATAGTCTCTGCCCGTGAACGAGTCCGGTGAGCTGCTCGAGCTTCTGCACGGCGTGCTCCGTGGCGTGCGGCGGGACGCCGCTGCCCAGCTCGAGGTGCAGGGCACGACGCCGGGACAGCTGCGGATGCTGCGCACCCTCGACCGGTGCGACGGGCCGTGCCGGCTGGGCGAGCTCGCCGCGGCGCTCGACGTGGCGCCGCGGTCGGTGACGTCGAAGGTGGACGCCGCCGAGGCGGACGGGCTGGTCCAGCGGATGCCCGACCCGACCGACCGGCGCGCGACGCTGCTGGAGCTCACGCCGGCGGGGCGGTCGTTGTTGGCGGCCATCTCCGCGCAGCGGCACGAGGGGGCGGCGGAGCGGCTGGGGCGGTTGTCGCCGGAGGACCAGGCGGAGCTGCTGCGCCTGCTGCGAGTGGTGGGGGACTGACGGGTTGGTCTGGCGGCTGTCCACGGCTCGGGCCCTGTGGGCGGCTCGATCGGCTCGCCTGTGGATATGTTTTCGCAGGTCAGAGGTTGTTTCCGGGACGCCGTGCGTGTAGGATCGAACGTATGTTCGAAGCCACGCATCCAAGGGCGACGAGGGCAGCTGAGCCCCTCGCGCACCTGCGTGCGTCGGCGTCGGTGCTGGTCGAGAGGGTCGCCACCTGCGCGGACTGGTCAGGCTCCGAGCGGTCGGCGGCGCTGAGCTCGCTCGACCTCGTGGCGGCGCAGCTGTCCTGCGCACGCGCGCGGTTGCTCGTGGCGGAGCGGGATGCCGGGACGTCGCAGCGACCCGGGGACCGGTCGTTCGAGGCGGCGCGGGCGCGGCTCACCCGCACGGGCGCCGCGGAGGCGACTCGGGAGGTGCGGCAGGCGGATGCGCTGGTGTCGATGCCGGCGGTAGCGGACGCGGTCGGCGAGGGGCGCGTCCCGCTCGGTCACCTCGACGTCCTGGCCCGTGTCGCCGCGACCGCATCACCGGAGGTCGCGCAGGCGCTGCGGTCGGCTGAGCTGCAGGCGACCGTCGTGTCCATGGCGGAGCGGCAGTCGGTGCCCGACTTCGCACGCTCGATCGCGCAGCTGGCGGCCGCGCGGGATCCGCAGGCGCTGGAGGACTCGCACCAGGCGGCCCGACGCGAGCGGTCGTTGGTGCTCTCGCACCAGGCGCGGGGGACGTACCTGAAAGGGTTCCTCGACCGGGTCGCCGGCGAGGCGCTGCAGGCGGCGCTCGACTCCGCCGGGCAGGCGCCCGACGAGACGCGGTCCCCGGCCCAGGCGAACGCGGACGCCCTCGTGGCAGTGGCGCGACGCGCGTGCGCCGGGCTCGCTCCGCGGCAGCATGACGCGCCCGGGCCTGACGGGACGTCGGCCGAGGCGGTCGAGCGGGAGCAGGGTGCCAGCAGTCGACCTCACCTCTCTCTCATCGTTCCGGCCGATACGTTCGCCGCTCTCCGCGAGCACCATCGTGAGCGTGCCGCGAGCGGCGCCGATGTGCGACCGGCGAGCTTCGACGTGCTCGACGACGACGACCTCTCGGCGACGGAGCGGGGGCGGCGGCCGGCGACGACGGTCCGCGACGAAGTCTCTCGCCCGTGGTCGCCGGTGGTCCCCGCGACTTTGGAGGACGGGACGCCCGTCGCCATGTCGGAGCTGGCGCAGGCGCTGTGCGACTGCGAGATCACGCGAATCGTCGTGAGCGCCGAGGGAGTGCCGCTCGACCTCGGGGCGGACCAAGCGGACGTACGCGGGGGTGCACCGGCGGGCGGTGGTCGCGCGGGACCGGCAGTGCGCCTGGAACGGGTGCCACACGTCGGCCCGGTGGTCGCAGGTGCACCACATCCGCTGGTGGGACCGGGACGGAGGCTCGACGTCGATCGAGAACGGTGTGCTCCTGTGCGACTACCACCACCACGAGGTGCACCGGCTCGATCTGACGATCGAGCGCCACTCCAAGCCGCCCGGCCACATCCGTCAGAGGCTGTCCGGGAGGCCCCCCGATAACCAGCCTGCGTTTTCGCCGATGCGTTATTCCTTCCGCCGCCGGCGCGATGGTCGAACGGTGAACGCTCCGGACGCGGTCCGTCGGGAGTGAGGTGCTTGCGGGGCGCGCATCTGCACCGGCGACCCGCGGGACGATCGACCCATCGGCTGCCGCGTCGGCACACCATCATGGGTTCATGCCCACCGCGCCGGACGACGCCGAGCTCGAGCTGATCCGTCGCTCCGGCGCCGTGCTGCGGGTCGGTCGGCTGAGCCTGTCGGCCGGGACGGGGTCGTACCGGGTCAAGGCCTCGATGGCTCGGGTCGCCCGTGCGCTCGGCATCGACCGGCATGAGGCGCACGTGACGCTCACCGAGATCACGACGACGTCGCACCGCGGGCCGAGCTTCCGGACCGAGGTCGTCGAGGTCCGCACGATCGGCGTCAACGTCGACCGGCTGACCAGCCTGGAACACCTGGCGGGCCGCCTCGAGACTGCTGGTCGCGCGACGGTGGAGGAGGTCACCGCCGAGCTGGACCGCATCGCCGGCAAGCCGCCGCTCTACCCGGTCGCGCTCAACGCGCTGTGGGCCGCGATCGCCTGCGCCGCCTTCTCGTTCCTGAACAGCGGCGGGGTCGTCGAGGTGCTCGGGGTGTTCGTCGGCGCGTTCCTCGGTCAGGCGCTGCGCCGCACGCTGCTCCACCGCGGGTTCAACCAGTTCGGCGTCACCATGCTCTGCGCGACGCTCGCGTGCTTCGGCTACCTCGCGTTCGTCGGGCTGCTGGACGCGACCGGCGCGACGGCTGCCGGTCACGACGCCGGCTACGTGTCCGCCGTGCTGTTCCTGATCCCGGGGTTCCCGCTGGTCACCGGCTTCCTCGACCTGGCGAAGCTGGACTTCTCCGCGGGGGTCGCCCGGCTGACGTACGCGCTGATGATCCTGACGTCCGCGGCGCTCGCGGTCTGGGCGTTGTCGCTGGTCGTGGGGCTCACCCCCGATCCGCCCGCGCCGGCCGACCTGGACACCGGCCTCCTGCTGACCCTGCGGTTCGTCGCGAGCTTCCTGGGCGTCCTCGGCTTCGCGCTCATGTTCAACAGCCCGTGGCGGATCGCGCTCGCCGCGGCGGGCGTCGGCATGGTCGCCAACGTGCTGCGCATCGCGCTGGTCGAGGGCACGGTCCCGCCGCAGGCCGCCGCCGCGATCGCCGCGCTGGTGGTCGGGCTGCTCGCGGCCGTCATCGCGCCGCGGCTCGACGTCCCGCGGATCACGGTCTACGTCCCCGCCGTGACGATCATGGTGCCGGGCGTGCTGGCCTACCGCGCGGTGTTCCACATCTCCAACGGCGAGACGGCGGAGGCCCTGTCGTACGGGGTGCAGGCCGCGCTGGTGGTCGCCGCGCTGGCGATCGGGCTGGCGATCGCCCGGATGCTCACCGACCGCACCTGGGCGTACGAGCGCTGAGCCGGCGGACGCGGGCGAGCCACTCACCGCGTCTCACCTCCGCGGAGCCGCCCTGGGCATCGGCGAAACAAGCGGTGGCCGTCCGTGGTTGAAGGTGGGAGGGAACCGGAGCGAGGAGTGTGCACATGACGACAGGACCCGCGGTCGACGTCGACTGGGTGGACCCGCGCGACCAGGTCGAGGTCGTGGTGCTCCTCGCGAACGGTCGGCTGGCCGGTCGGTCGTTCGCCGACCGCGCGGAGGCGGAGGCGTGGGCGCGGCCCGAGGAGGGCGAGCAGGTGCTGGAGCAGAACCTCGTGTGCGGGTGCGACCGGTGACCACCCGCCGCTGAGCGGTCAGACCTGCTGCGCGCGCTGCAACCGGGCGTAGCGGCCGTCGGCGGCGAGCAGGTCCTCGTGGGTGCCGACCTCCACGACGCGGGCGTCGTCGAGGACGACGATCCGGTCGGCGGAGCGGATAGTCGACAACCGGTGCGCGACCACGAGCGTGGTCCGCCCGCGCATCAGCCGGGCCAGGGCCTCCTTGACGGCGGCCTCCGACTCCGGGTCGAGCGCGGACGTGGCCTCGTCCAGGAGCAGGATGCGGGGGTCGCGGACCAGGGCGCGGGCGATGGCGATCCGTTGGCGCTGGCCGCCGGACAGCCGGGCACCGCGCTCACCCACCACGGTGTCCCAGCCGTCGGGGAGGGCGTCGACGATCTCCGCGGCGTTGGCGTCGACGAGCGCCTGGCGGACGCGCGCGTCGGTGGCCTTCGGCATGCCGTAGGCCACGTTGTCGCGGATGGACCCCTCGAACAGCACCGACTCCTGGGGCACGACGGACACGTGCCGGCGGACGGAGCGCAGGTCGAGGTGGGCGGTGTCGACGCCGTCGAGGAGCAGCCGTCCGCCGGTGGGGCGCAGGAACCCGAGCGCGAGGTTGAGCACGGTGGACTTGCCGGAGCCGGACGGGCCGACGAACGCGACGGTCTGCCCGGCCTCGATGTCGAGGTCGATGCCGTCGAGCGCGTCGGTGTCGGCGTCGGGGTACCGGAAGTGCACGTGCTCGAGGGTCAGCCGGCCCTCCACGTGGTCGACGCGGGGCTTGCCGGCGTTCTCCTCGAGGTCGGGCTCCTGCATGACCTCCGCGATGGACCGCACGGACTCGAGGCCCTTGGCGCCGATGGGCAGGAGCATGAGCAGGCCGGTCACGGACCCGGTGATGAGCGCGAAGTACGAGCTGAGCAGGACTACCTGCCCGGGGGTGATCGTGAGGAACCCGGTGATCGACACCCAGGCGGCGAGTACGAGGCACAGGACGCCGAGCAGCTGCAGGCTGACCCAGCTCAGCGACGCGAACCGCCCGTTGAGCACGTCGAGCCGGTAGCCGGCGGACCGCACACCCTCGGCGCCGACCGCGACGCGCTCCTCGGCGGTGGCCTCGAGGCCGTGCGCGCGGGTGATCGGCATGAGCGTGGCCATCTCGCCGACGCGGGCGGAGAAGTGCTCGACCTCGCGGCGGAACGACTCGTTGCGCTCGCGCGAGCGGCGCGCCAGCACGAACCGCAGCAGGACGGCGAGCGGGATGGTCAGCGCGTAGACGGGCAGGAACTCGGGGACGGCCAGGGCCGTCATGACGATCGCTCCGAGCATCACCATGGTCGCGGACAGCAGCGGGTGGGCGATCTGCTGGAGCATCACCTCGACGTTCTCGACGTCGCGGACCACCTTGGTCTGCACGATCGACGCGCTCACCCGCGAGTGGAAGCCGATGGACAGGCTCTGCAGCCGCGCGGTCAGGCCGTTGCGCAGGTCGGCGCCGATCTGCCGGACCGCGCCCATGAACAGCTTGGTCCACTGCACGTGGTTGGGGTAGTTCTGCAGCAGCGCCGCCACCGCGATGGCGGCCCATAGCCACAGTTCGCTGGTCGGGCCACCGGCGACGACGACGTCGATGACCTTCCCGGTGATCACCGGCATGAGCCAGAGCGGGACGTCCTTCATGGTGAAGAACGCGACGGCGGTCAGCACCCGCCGGCGGTGTGCGCCGAGCAGCCGGACGACGGACCGGACCGGGTGGTTGCCGTCGATGTCGATCACGGCGAGGTGCGGGTGGGGGCCGGCTGTCACGGGTTCCATCGTGACATCCGCGACCGCTCGGGGGATAGCGCCTTCCGAGATGAGATCGCATCGATTCGACGACGGGCCGCGTGGACGGTGGGTTGACGCGTGTCCGGATTCCGCTACCTTAGGCAAGGCTTACTTAGGATCACCTAAGAAGTTTCGCCGAGAAGGGGCTCTCCGCGTGCACGAGCTGTTGTCCGCCACGTCCGCCGACCGCTACGTCGAGCAGATGCGGGAGACCGTCGACCGGATCGCCGGCCGCCTGCGCGACACCCCGCAACCGTTCTCCGGCGCCAGCCGTGAGCAGCTGCAGGACCTGGTGGACGCGGTGGACCTGGATGCGGACGGGCTGGGAACCGCGACGGCCCTGCGGGAGGCCGACGACCTCGTCGGCGAGCACGCGGTCTGGTTCCACCACCCCGCCTACGCGGCGCACCTCAACTGCCCGGTCGCAGTGCCGGCGGTGGCCGCGGAGGCGATCATCGCGGCGGTGAACCCGTCGCTGGACACGTACGACCAGTCGACGGTCGGCACGCTGATGGAGCGCAAGCTCGTCGACTGGACGTGCGGGCGGATCGGGTTCGCCGCCGGGGACGGGGTGTTCACCTCGGGCGGCACGCAGTCGAACCTGCAGGCCCTGCTCATGGCGCGGGACGCGGCCGGCGCGCAGGGGAACGGGCTGGTCATCCTCGCCACCGCGTCCAGCCACTTCAGCGTCCAGAAGGCCGCGCGCCTGCTCGGGCTCGGCGACGAGTCGGTGCTCCTGGTCCGTACCGACGCTCACGGCCGCATGGACCCCGCGGCGCTCGCCGGCGCGCTCGACACCCTGGCGGCGATCGACCGGGTGCCCATGTGTGTCGTCGCGACCGCGGGCACCACCGACCGGGGCCGGATCGATCCTCTCCAGGCGATCGCCGACGAGTGCGACCGGGCCGGCGTGTGGCTGCACGTGGACGCCGCGTACGGGTGCGGGCTGCTGGTCTCGCCCACGCGCCGGCACCTGCTCGACGGGATCGAGCGGGCCCGGTCGGTGACCGTCGACTTCCACAAGAGCTTCTTCCAGCCGGTGTCGTCCAGCGCGGTGCTGGTGCGCGAGCCGGCGGACCTGCGGCACGTCACCTGGCACGCGGACTACCTCAACCCGGCCGACGCCGAGGAGCCGAACCAGGTGGACAAGTCGCTGCAGACGACCCGCCGGTTCGACGCGCTCAAGCTCTGGACCACGCTGCGGGCGCTCGGCGCGGACGGCATCGGGTCGATGTTCGACGCGGTGCTGGACCTGGCCGCGCGGGTGCACGACGAGCTGGAGCGGGACGTCGACTTCGAGCTGATCGGCCGCACCCAGCTGAGCACGGTCCTGTTCCGGTACCAGCCGGTCGACGTCACGGACGCGCAGGCGGACCGGTTGGTGCCACTGGTGCGGCGCGTGCTGTTCGAGTCGGGACGGGCTGTCGTCGCCAAGACCGTGGTGGACGGGCGTCCGTGCCTCAAGCTCACCCTGCTCAACCCCGACACCACGCTGGACGACGTGCGCGCGGTGCTGGAGCTGGTCCGCGGAGCGGCCTCCGCGCTGGTCGAGCGCGACGACCTGGTGGGCGCGGCCGAGGTGGGTGCCCGATGAGGGTCCACGACGTCGTCGGCATCGGCATCGGGCCGTTCAACCTGGGCCTCGCCGCGCTGAGCGCGCCGGTCGAAGGGCTGGACGCGGTGTTCCTGGACGCGGCGGACGAGTTCCGCTGGCACCCCGGGATGATGATCGAGGGCGCCACGATCCAGGTCCCGTTCCTCGCGGACCTCGTCTCGATGGCGGACCCGACCTCGCCGTACTCGTTCCTCAACCACCTCAAGGCGACCGGGCGGCTCTACCCGTTCTACATCCGCGAGAGCTTCTACCCGCTGCGTGCGGAGTACGACGCCTACTGCCGGTGGGTGGCCGCGCAGCTGCCCTCGCTGCGGTGGGGTCGGCGCGTGGTCGGGCTCGAGCAGGAGGGCGACCACTACGTCGTCACCACCGACCGCGGCGAGACGTACCGGGGCCGGCACGTCGTGCTCGGCGTCGGGACCCAGCCGGTGCTGCCGGAGACCGTGCGGGGTCCGGTGGTGCACAGCGCCGACTACCTGACCCACCGGGACGCGTTGCGCACCGCGGGGTCCGTCACGGTGGTCGGCAGCGGGCAGTCGGCGGCGGAGATCTACCGGGACCTGCTGGGCACCACGCACCGGCTGGACTGGGTGACGCGGTCGCCGCGGTTCTTCCCGATGGAGTACACGAAGCTCACGCTGGAGCTGACCTCCCCGGAGTACACCGACCACTTCCACGCGCTGCCGGCGGACCTGCGCGCACGGCTCGGTCGCGAGCAGCGGTCGCTCTACAAGGGCATCAGCGGGGACCTGGTCGACGACATCTACGACACCCTCTACCGGCTGAGCCTCGACGGCCCGGTGCCGACGACCCTGCTCACCGACACCGAGCTGCTCGGCGCGACGTGGGACGCCGGCGCGTTCACCCTGACCCTGCGGCACGCCCAGCTGGGCGAGGTCTACGAGCGCCGCACGGACGCGCTGGTGCTGGCCACCGGGTACGCCGCGCAGGTCCCCGACTTCGTGCTCGGCATCCGGCACCTGCTCGACTGGGACGACACAGGTCGGTTCGCGGTCGCGCGCGACTACTCGGTCGACGGCGGCCGCGGGCAGGTGTTCGTGCAGAACGCCGAGGAGCACACCCATGGCCTGACCGCGCCGGACCTGGGGTTCGGGGCGTGGCGCAACTCGTCGATCCTCGCGTCGGTCACCGGCCGGGAGGTCTACCCGGTCGAGCGGCGGATCGCGTTCCAGGAGTTCGGCGTGCCGGCGGACGCGGTGGTGGCGCGATGAGCATCCGCATCCTCCCGCTCGACCGGCACCGGTACGCGCCCCTGGTGCAGTCGTGGCTGGCACACCCCGCGTCGGCGTTCTGGCAGATGGGCAACCTGTCTCTCGACGACGTGCGCGACTACCTGGCCGGCGTCGCGGCCGACCCCCGGCAGGACGCGTGGCTCGGGTTCGTCGACGACGAGCCGACGTTCCTCGTCGAGACCTACGACCCGACGGTCCTGCTGCTCGCCGACGCGCCCGAGGTGCGTGCCGGGGACCTCGGCATGCACCTGCTGGTCTCCCCGCCGGCCGGGGTGCCGGTGCACGGCCTCACCTCGGCCGTCATGGAGGCGACCGTCGCGTTCTGCTTCGACGAGCTGGGGGCGGAGCGGGTGGTCGTCGAGCCCGACGTGCGCAACGCGCGGATCGCGGCGAAGAACGCCGAGGTCGGGTTCCGGGTGCTGCGCGAGATCGAGCTGCCGGGCAAGCGCGCATCGCTGGCGGTGTGCACGCGGCACACGTTCGCGGCTGTGGGGAGCCGACGATGACCGAGCTGCTCACCCGACCGACCCTCGCGCCGCACCTCAACCCGGTGGCCATGGCCGTCGCGCACCGGCACCTGGTGACCAAGGCGCTGTCCGAGTTCGCGCACGAGCGGTTGCTCGCGCCCACCGCGGATCCGACGGGCTTCCGGGTCACGTTGGGGGACGTGGTCTACCGCTTCCGCGCCCGCCGGCTGGCGCTCGAGCACTGGGCGATCGACAAGGAGACCGTCACGCGCACCGTCGACGGGACGGATGCCGAGCTCGACGCCCTCGCCCTGGTCCTCGAGCTCCAGCCGCTGCTCCAGATCCCGGACGCGCTGCTCGCGGTGTACCTGGAGGAGCTGTCCTCCACGCTGGCCGGCGCTGCGTTCAAGGCGTACCACGGCGGACCGTCGTCGACCGACCTGCTGCACGCCGACCTGCCGACCATCGAGCGCGCGATGACCGAGGGGCACCCGTCGTTCGTCGCCAACAACGGCCGCATCGGCTTCGGGGTCGAGGAGCACGCCAGGTACGCGCCCGAGGCCGGTGCCCCGATCAGGCCGCTGTGGCTCGCGGTGCGCAAGGCGTCGAGCCACCTGGCGCTCGGGACCGGGCTGGACGAGGACGCGTTCTACCTGGACGAGCTGGGGGCGCGGACGCTCGACCGGTTCGAGTCCGTGCTGCGGGCGGAAGGCGCGGACCCGGCCGACTACCGCTACCTGCCGGTGCACCCGTGGCAGTGGGAGCACCGGGTGGCCGTGACGTTCGCCCCCGACGTGGCCCGCCGCGACCTGGTGCCGCTGGGCCACGGGGACGACGAGTACGTGGCGCAGCAGTCCATCCGGACGCTTTTCAACACCACGAGGCCCGACCGGCACTACGTGAAGGTCGCGCTCGCGATCCAGAACATGGGGTTCCTCCGCGGCCTGTCACCGGCGTACATGCGGCACACCCCCGCGATCAACGACTGGGTGTTCGACCTGGTCGGCGACGACCCGACGCTCGCGGAGTGCGGGTTCGAGGTGCTGCGCGAGCGCGTCTCGATCGGCTACACCGGCGACGTGTACCACCGGACGCCCGCGTCGAACCCGCACCGCAAGATGCTCGCCGCGCTCTGGCGCGAGAGCCCGGTGCCTCTGGTCGGGCCGACCGAGCAGCTGGCGACGATGGCCGCGCTGCTGCACCGGGACGCCGACGGCCGCGCGTTCGTCACGGCCTCCGTCCGGGCGTCGGGACTGACCGCGCAGGACTGGGTCCGGCGTTATCTGCGTGCCTACCTGCGCCCGCTGGTGCACTGTCTGCTGGTGCACGACCTCGCGTTCATGCCGCACGGCGAGAACCTCATCCTCGTGCTCGACGGGCACGCGCCCGCCCGCGTGTTCATGAAGGACATCGGGGAGGAGGTCGCCGTGCTCGGGGACCGGCCGCTGCCCGAGAGCGTCGCGCGCGTGCGGCAGGTGGTCGACGACGACGAGAAGGCGCTCGCGATCTTCACCGACGTGTTCGACGGCGTGTTCCGGCACCTCGCGGCGATCCTCGACACGGACGGCGTGCTGCCGCAGGAGGCGTTCTGGGCTCTGGTGCGCGAGTGCGTCGACCAGCACGCCGCGGACCACCCCGGCCTGGAGACCGGCGTCGACCTGGGTGCCGAGCGGTTCGCGCACTCGTGCCTCAACCGGCTGCAGCTGCGGAACACCCTGCAGATGGTGGACCTGACCGACCAGTCGTCGTCGCTCATCTACGCCGGCACCCTCGCCAACCCGATCGCATGACCGTCTTCCGTGACGCCTTCGGCGTGCCCCACGTCCGGGCGGCCGACGCCCTGACGCTGGCCCGTGAGCAGGGGCTCGTCACCGCGCGGGACCGCGGGTGGCAGATCGAGGTGGACCGGTGGCGGGCCGAGGGGCGGCTGGCCGAGCGGATCGGCGCCGACGGCCTCGAGTGGGACCGGTTCGCCCGTCGGGCGCGGCTGGCCGACACCGCGCAGCGGGCCTACGGCGCGCTCGCGGACGAGGACCGGGCCTTCGTGGACGCGTACGTGGAGGGCGTGAACGCCGGCCGCGACCCGGCCGCCCTCGACGCGCAGCTCCGCTCCGCCGTGCCCCACGAACCGTGGCCCACCTGGGTCCCGCTCGGGATCATGCTCGTGAACCACGCGCTGTTCTCGATGTTCCCGCGGCTGCTCTGGAACGAGCACGTGCGCGTGACGCTGGGCGAGGACGCGATCGACCTGTTCGACTCCGCCGAGCCCGAGAGCTCCGGCTCCAACGCGTGGGCGCTGCACGGGTCCCGGACCGCGTCCGGGAAGCCGCTGCTCGCGGGCGACCCGCACCGGATGATCGAGCTGCCGGGTGTGTACCAGCAGGTCAGGCTCGCGTGCCCGGAGTTCGACGTGCTCGGGCTCGCGTTCCCGGGGGTGCCGGGCGTGCAGCACTTCGGGCACACCGGGACGGCCGCGTGGGGGATCACCAACGCGATCGCGCACCACGTGGAGGTGTTCCGGGAGCGGCTCTCCGACGACGGGCGGTCGGCGCTCGGCCCGGACGGGTGGGCCCCGGTCAGTCGGCACGAGGAGACGATCCGCGTGCGCGGTGGCGCCGACGTCGAGGTGGACGTGGTCGAGACGGACCGCGGGCCGATGGTGCTCGACGGGCTGAGCATCCGGTTCCCCGCACGCGTCGCGTCCGACGTCGGCTTCTCCTGCCTGCTGCCCCTGCTGCGCGCGCGGACGGCCGGCGACGTGGTCGAGGCGCTGCGCGGCTGGGTCGACCCGGTCAACCGCGTGCTCACGGCCGACGCCGACGGCACGGTGCTCAGCCTCGACGCGGGCCTCGTCGTGACCCGGGCAGCGACGGACCGACGCCTGCCGCACGACGCCTGGTCGGAGGCGGCGCGACCGGCCCCGTGGCACGTGCTGGCGGAGCCGACCCGTGTCGCGGACATCGCGGTCGACGCCAACGAGCGGCCTGCCGACGGGCAGCGCGACCTCGGCCGCGCGTACGTGGCACCTCACCGCGCGCGGCGGATCAGGCAGCTGCTCGACGGAGGCGGACCGTTCGCGCCCGCCGACCTAGCCGCGATCCACGGCGACACCATGCAGGGCAGCGCCGACGAGCTGCTGCGCTGGGTGAGGCGGGCCGACGGGCTGTCCCCGGCCGCCGCGGCGCTGCGCGACCGGCTGCTCGCGTGGGACCGGCACATGGGCGCCGAGAGCACGGACGCGGGGGCGTTCGCCGCCTGGCGCACCGAGGTCGCGGAGCTGCTCACCGCCCACCCCGCGCTCGCGCCGCTGCACGCCCCGCACGGTCGCGGCGTGCTGGTCGACCCCTGGCTGGGCGTCGGACCGCGCGTGGCCGACTCGCTGTCCCGGCTGCTGGGCGCGACCGCGCTCGGGCTCGACGGCGACGCGGTGGCCCGCGAGGCGCTGGAACGGGCGGCCGCCGCCCCGGAGACGGGCGAGCCGTGGGGCCATCGCCACCGTCTCCACCCCGTCCCCACCCTGCTCGGCTTCCCCGGCCCCGTCGTCGAGCCGGTCCCTCTCTCCGGCGACACCGACTGCGTCCGCTGCACCGCGAGCGTGCCGGGCGTGAGCGACGTGTCGTGGCGCGGCTCGGTCGCGCGGTGGGTGTGGGACCTCGGCGACCGCGACCGCAGCCGCTGGGGCGTCCCGTTCGGTGCCTCGGGCGACCCGGCCAGCCCGCACGCGACCGACCAGCTGACCACGTGGGCGGCGGCGCGGACGGTGCAGGTCGTCACCGACTGGACGCTGCTGCGCGAGGAGGGGTCGTGAGGCGCGGGGAGGTGGTCGACGAGCGCACGGTCGAGGGCCTGGGCCGGGTCACCACGCGCGTCCTCGACCCGGACGCCGACCTCGACACGATCCACGCGTGGGTCACCGCGCCCGGCACGGAGTTCTGGGGCCTCGGGTCGCTGACGCGCGAGGAGCTGCGGGACACGTACGCGTTCGTCGACTCGCTGCCCACGCACCACGCGTTCCTGGTCCACCGCGACGACGAGCCCGTCGCGCTCCTGCAGGCCTACGACCCGGCCGACGACCCGGTGGGCGAGTGCTACGAGGTGCAGCCCGGCGACGTCGGGGTCCACCTGCTCATCGGCGCGGGCGGCCGTCCCGGTGCCACCACCCGGCTCCTCGGCGCGCTCGTCGCGTTCCTGCTCAGCCGGCCGGGGGCACGTCGCATCGTCGCCGAGCCCGACGTCCGCAACGAGCGCGCCCTCGCGCGCATGACCCGCACCGGCTTCGTCGCCGGACCCGTGATCGAGCTGCCGCACAAGCGTGCGCAGCTCGCGTTCCTCACCCTGGAGAGCCGATGAGCAGCATCACCGTGACGCACGCGCCGAGCGGGCTGGTGCACGCGCACGTCGCGCGGACCGAGCGCGTCACCCCGCACATGGTCCGCGTGACCCTGGCCGGCGACGACCTGCGCCGGTTCGAGTACCGCGGGTTCGACCAGTGGTTCCGGCTCGCGGTGCCGGTCGACGACCACGCGCGGTTCGACAACCTGCCGGACCGCTTCGACACCCGTGCCTACCTGCGCTACCTGGTGCTCCCGAAGTCGACCCGGCCGGTGATCCGCAGCTACACCGTCCGCGCGTTCCGGCCGGAGCTGCCCGAGCTCGACATCGACTTCGTCTGCCACGGCGCCGCGGGTGTGGCCGGTCCGTGGGCCGAGTCCGTCGAGCCCGGCGCGGAGGTCGCGTTCATCGACCAGGGGTGCGGCTGGGCGCCCGTGGCGGCGGACTGGACGCTCCTGGTCGCCGACGAGTCCGGGCTCCCGGCCGTCGCGGGGATCCTCCGGGACCTGCCGCGCGACGCCGTGGGCCACGCGATCGTCGAGCTCATCGACGCCGAGGACGCCCAGGAGGTCGACGCCCCGGCGGGGATGACCGTGCACTGGGTGTCCCGCGCCGACGGCGGGACCGCGCTGGGCCGGCTCCGGGAGCTCGACTGGCCCGCGGGCACGCCGTACGCGTTCGCGGTCGGGGAGTCGACGATCGCGACGGGCGCGCGCCGGTACCTCGTCGGCGAGCGCGGCGTCCCCAAGGCCAACGTCACGTTCTGCGGCTACTGGAAGGCGCCGCGGTAGGAGCGATGCACGGGTGACGACGTCGTCACGCGAGCCAGACCCCGTCGCGCATCACCCAGCGCCCGGCCAGCTCGTCCTCCTCGCGCCACACCTGGATCGTGCGCGGCGTGAGCCGGACGTACGGGAACGGGGTCGTGATCGTGCGCGGGTCGAACCCGGTCTTCGTCGCGAACGCGTCCCCGAGCGCCTCCGGGACGGTCGGCACCACCTCGACCGTCCCGTGCACGAGCACCACGTCCCGGGTCAGCCCGATGCCCGCCTGCACCGACGGGTTGGCGGCGAGGTTCCGGCCGGTGGCGCCGGACGCGGACGTGGCGAACAGCAGCGTCTCGTCGTGCCACAGGAACGACAGCGGGGTCAGGCGGGGTGCGCCGGTGCCGGTGTCGGTCGTCGCCACCCAGGCGTCGACGTCGTGCCCGAGCCGGTATAGGGCGTCCTTGCGGCGCTGCTCGGTGCTGCGGGGACCGATCACGGTGCCTCCTTCACGCGGTCGAGGAGCAGGAGGGCGATGTCGGTGACCTCGGGGACGCCGACGCCTGGCGCGGCCGCGACGCCGTCGGAGAGCATCACCGTGCAGAACGGGCAGGCGGTGGCGACGACGGACGCTCCCGTCGCGATGGCCTCCTCGGCGCGAGCGGTGCCGATGCGGGTGCCGATCGACTCCTCCATCCACACGCGTGCTCCACCGCCGCCGCAGCAGAACGCCTGCTCGCGGTTGCGCGGCATCTCGGCCAGCTGGACGCCGGGGATCGCGCCCAGCAGCTCGCGCGGCGGGGCGTAGACCTGGTTGTGCCGGCCGAGGTAGCAGGGGTCGTGGTAGGTGACGGTCCGCTCGTCGGTCGACGGGAGCGGGGTCAGCCGCCCGTCCGCGACCAGCGTGTTCAGCAGCTCGGTGTGGTGGATCACCTCGTAGCGGCCGCCCAGCTGCGGGTACTCGCGGGCGATCGTGTTGAAGCAGTGCGCGCAGGTGACGACGATCCGCTGCGCACCGACCTCGTTGAGCATCTCGACGTTGGCGCTCGCGAGCATCTGGAAGAGGAGCTCGTTGCCCGCCCGGCGGGCCGGGTCGCCCGTGCAGGACTCGCCGTCGCCCAGCACCGCGAAGCTGACGCCGGCGGTGTGCAGCAGCTCGGCGACGGCCTTCGTCGTGCGGATGGCCCGGTCCTCGTACGCGCCGGCGCAGCCCACCCAGAACAGGTACTCCACCTCGCTCGCCGACTCCACGTCCACCCCGACCACCGGCACCTCGAAGTCCAGGCCCTTCGCCCAGGCGAGGCGGTTGCGCGCCGGCAGACCCCACGGGTTGCCCTGCCGCTCCAGCTTGCTGAACGTGCCGCCCAGCTCCTTGGGGAACGCCGACTCCATGAGCACCTGGTAGCGCCGCATGTCGACGATCGCGTCCACGTGCTCGATGTCCACCGGGCACTGCTGCACGCACGCGCCGCACATCGTGCAGGCCCAGAGGGCGTCCGGGTCGATGACGCCGGTGCCGAGCAGGTCGAGGCCTGCGTGGTCGGCGGAGCCCGCCTGCAGGTAGGGGGCCGTGGCCGCCGCGTGGTCCCGCAGCGCCAGCGTGACCAGCTTCGGGCTGAGCGGCTTGCCGGTGGCCCACGCCGGGCACTGGTCCTGGCAGCGGCCGCACTCGGTGCAGGTGGAGAAGTCGAGCAGGCCCTTCCAGGTGAAGTCCTCGATGGCGCCGACGCCGAGACGCACGTCGTCGGGCAGGTCGCCGAGCACGTCGACCGGCAGGGGCTGGAGCGGACCGAGGGCCGGTCCACCGGTGGCCTCGCGGCGCGCGTAGACGTTGACGACCGCGAGGAACCGGTGCCACGCGACGCCCATCGTGGGCTGCAGGCCGACGACGACGAACCACGACATCGACACGGCGATCTTGATGGTCGCGACGATGACGACCGCGTTCTCCAGCGTCGCCGTCGGCAGCCCGGCCCACGCCGACCCGAACCACGCGGTCAGCGGGAAGTGCCACGCGGCGCCGGCGCCCAGCGCGTACTCCAGCCCGCGCAGGACGAGCACCGCCAGGACCACCGCCAGGACCGTCGCCTCGACGAAGAACGCCTGCGCCTGGTTCGACCCGAAGAACCGCGAGTCCTTCCGGCGGGAGCCCAGCCGGATCCGCAGCACGATCAACGCCAGGATCCCGAGCAGCGACGCCCACGCGATCGCCTCGATCGCCCACTCCAGGGGTGCGAAGTGCCCGATCAGCGGCAGGGCGAACCCGGGATCGACCACCTGTCCGTACCCGGTGACCAGTGTGAGGAACAGCACCGGGAACGACACCATCACCACCCAGTGCGCCACCTTGACCACCGGCTTGTGCTGGAACCGCCCGTGCCCGAGCACCTCGCGCGCCAGCGTCGCCAGCCGCGGACCCACGGGGGTCCACCGCCCGGACGCCGGCCCCCCGACCCGCACGGTCCGCAC
The DNA here is from genome assembly GCF_001426725.1 of Cellulomonas sp. Root137. Taxonomy (NCBI): domain Bacteria; kingdom Bacillati; phylum Actinomycetota; class Actinomycetes; order Micrococcales; family Cellulomonadaceae; genus Cellulomonas; species Cellulomonas sp. Root137. The sequence goes on from NZ_LMFG01000001.1 coordinate 877,793, forward strand.
GATCGCGCCGATCCCGCGTGCGAACACCGCGACCCCGACGACGGTCGCGACGATCACCAGGACCAGGCACACCACCTGCAGCGCATTCACGCCGCCACGCTAGCGGCGTCGGGCCTGCCGACCGTGGGACCGACCACCCGTGGGAGGAGGCATGGGAATCCGGTTGGTAGAGTCTTGACCAAATCTTCAGTGCATCGCGGGGGCGCTAGCCGGCTCTCGACGCGTGCTGGTACCTGCGCCTGACACTCGACAACGAACGACCTGACCGACCGACCACCCGCCCTACAGGACGGAGCCGGACGTGCTGCTGCTGCTCGCCGTTCACCTGGCCGCAGCCATCGTCGCGCCCGCTCTCCTGCACTGGATGGGCCGCAAGGCGTTCTGGATCCTCGCCCTCGCCCCGGCGTCCGCGGCGGCCTGGGCGCTGACGTGGACGTCGCAGGTGCAGGCCGGGAACGGGCCGGTCGAGCAGCTCGAGTGGATCCCCGTGCTCGGGCTCGAGCTGACGTTCCGGCTGGACACGCTGTCGTGGCTGATGACCCTGGTGGTCGGCGGCGTCGGCGCCCTGGTGCTCGTCTACTGCGCGGCGTACTTCAAGTCCAGCGCGTCCGGGCTGGGCCGGTTCGGCGGCGTGTTCGTCGCGTTCTCGGGCTCGATGCTCGGCCTGGTCACGTCCGACGACATGCTGCTGATGTTCGTGTTCTGGGAGCTGACGACGGTGACGTCGTACGTGCTCATCGGGCACTACGCCGACCGCAAGGCGAGCCGCCGCGCAGCCATGCAGGCCATCGTCATCACGACGGCGGGCGGGCTGGCCATGCTCGTCGGCGTCGTCCTGCTGGGCGAGGCGGCCGGGACGTACCGGCTGTCCGAGGTGATCGCCGACCCGCCGCAGGGCACCACCGCCGTGACGGTGGCGATCGTCTGCCTGCTGGCCGGGGCGGTCACCAAGTCCGCGCTGGTCCCGTTCCACTTCTGGCTGCCGGCCGCGATGGCCGCCCCGACGCCCGTGAGCGCCTACCTGCACGCCGCGGCGATGGTGAAGGCCGGTGTCTACCTGGTCGCCCGGTTCGCGCCGGCGTACTCCACGACCGCCGTGTGGCAGTGGATCATCGTCGTCCTCGGCTGCAGCACCCTCCTGCTCGGGGGCTACCGCGCGCTGCGCCAGCACGACCTCAAGCTCATCCTCGCGTTCGGCACGGTCAGCCAGCTGGGCCTGATCGTGCTCCTGGTCGGGCTGGGCACCCGCGCGACCGCCCTGGCGGGGCTGGCGATGCTGGGCGCGCACGCGATGTTCAAGGCGGCGCTGTTCCTCGTGGTCGGCGTGGTCGACGCCGCCACCGGCACGCGTGACCTGCGGCGGCTGTCGGGGGTCGGGCGCGAGCTCAAGCTGACCGCGCTCGCGGGCGCCCTGGCCACCGCCTCGATGATCGGGCTGCCGCCGTTCGCGGGGTACGTGGCCAAGGAGGCCGGGCTCGAGGCGGTCGGCCACCTCGACGCACCGGTCGGGACGATCGTGCTGGTCGCGGTGGCCGTCGGCTCGGTGCTCACGGTCGCGTACGGCCTGCGCCTCTGGTGGGGGGCGTTCTCGACGAAGCCCGCCGTGGTGCCGGAGGCCGTGGTCGAGTCCGCCGAGTCCACGGCTCCCGGGACGTCGATCCACGAGGCCGCGCACGACGAGGCCGAGCCGGCCCGCATCACGCACCCGTCGCTGCTGCTGGTGTGGCCGGCGATGATCCTCGCGGTCCTCGGCCTGGCCGTCGCCCTGCTGCCGCAGCTGGGGGAGCACCTGCTCGAGCCGTACGCCGCCACCTACCCCGAGGGCGAGCCCGGGCACCTCGTGCTCTGGGCCGGACTGACCCCGACGTTCGTCCTCACGCTCGGGATCCTGCTGGCCGGCGCCCTGCTCTTCCTGGTGCGCGACCGCGTGGAGCGGTGGCAGACCGCGGCGTACCACGGTCCCGAGGCGGACCGGGTGTACCGACGGTTCATGCGGCGGCTCGACGACGTGGCGGCCGACGTCACCGCGGTCACCCAGCGCGGTTCGCTGCCGCTGTACCTCGGCCTGATCCTCATCGTGTTCGTCGTGGCGGTCGGTGGGACGGCGCTGGGCAGCACGGTGTTCCCGTCGCAGTTCACGGTCTGGGACAACCCCGCGCAGGTGGTGTTCGCGGCCGGCACCATCGTGTCCGCCCTGCTGGTCACCCGCGCGCGGCGGCGGCTCAAGGCCGTCATCCTGCTGGGCATCGGCGGGTACTCGGTGGCCGGCCTGTACCTGCTGCACGGGGCCCCGGACCTGGCGCTCACGCAGGTGCTCGTCGAGACGGTCACGCTCGTGGTCTTCGTGCTGGTCCTGCGCCGGCTCCCCCCGTACTTCTCCGACCGACCGCTGGCCGCCAGCCGGTGGGTGCGGCTGGGCCTGGGGGTCGCGGTCGGGCTGACGGTGGCAGGAATCGCGCTCGTCGCGCCCGGCGCCCGGATCCACCTCCCGGTCTCCAAGGACTTCGCGGAGGAGGCCGTCACCTTCGGCGGCGGCAAGAACATCGTCAACGTCACGCTGGTCGACATCCGCGCGTGGGACACGATGGGCGAGATCTCGGTCCTCCTGGTGGCCGCGACGGGTGTCGCGTCGCTCGTCTTCCTCTCGCGCCGCGGCGGAGCGATCTACCGAGCCGACGAGGCTCGCACCGACCGCTCCGTCTGGGGCGGGAGCGCGGACCCCATGGCGGCGCTGCGCCGGCCCGGGGGCGACTCGGCCGCGGTCGACGCCGGCGGGATGGTGGCCGACCGCGACGAGTCCGCGGTGCCGTCGAGCGCGTCCCGCGGCCGCGAGTGGCTGCAGGCCGGCCGGACGCTGGCGCCGCAACGGCGGTCCGTGGTGTTCGAGGTCGTGGTCCGGCTGCTCTTCCACACGATGATCGTCTACTCGGTGTACCTGCTGTTCAGCGGCCACAACGCCCCCGGCGGCGGGTTCGCGGCGGGGCTGGTCACGGGCATCGCGCTCATCGTCCGGTACCTCGCGGGCGGCCGGTACGAGCTGGGCGAGGCGGCGCCGGTGCAGCCCGGTCTGCTGCTCGGGCTCGGGCTGTTCCTGTCGGCCGGCGTCGGGCTGCTCGCCCTGCTCGCCGGGGGTGAGGTGCTGCAGTCCTGGATCATCGACATCCACCTGCCGGTGATCGGTGACCTCCACCTGGTGACCTCGCTCTTCTTCGACATCGGCGTGTACCTGGTGGTCGTCGGCCTGGTGCTCGACATCCTGCGCAGCCTCGGGGCGGAGATCGACCGCCGTGCGGAGACGGGCGAGGACCCCGTCGCGGGCGACCCGGACCTGCCCGAGCGGGTGGCCGCCGGCGCCAAGCCCGCCGGCTGGGACGGGGGTGTGCCGTGATCGACATGAGCCCGAACATCGTCCTGGTCGTCACCATCGGCGTGCTGTTCGCCGCGGGGGTCTACCTGATGCTGGAGCGGAGCCTGTCGCGCGTGCTCATCGGCGTCATCCTCATCGGCAACGGCGCCAACCTGCTGTTCCTGGTGGCGGGCGGCGCCGCCGGGAGGCCGCCGATCGTGGGCGCGACGCCCGAGGGCCAGATGAGCGACCCCCTGCCGCAGGCCATGGTGCTCACCGCGATCGTGATCACGCTCGGCATGACCGCGTTCCTGCTCGCCATGGCGTACCGCTCCTGGCAGCTGCACCGGCACGACGAGGTGCAGGACGACGTCGAGGACCGCCGCATCGCGCGGCTGGCCGCCACCGACGAGCGTGCCGTCACCGACGCGGACACCGAGGTCGCCGCGGAGTCGCTGGACGAGGAGGCCGCGGAGGCCCGCGACGAGACGGACGAGGGCGCACCTGCGCGCGAGGTGCACTCATGACCGACGTCACCTGGCTGGTGCCGCTGCCCGTCGTCATCCCGCTGTCCGCGGCGGGCCTCGCCCTGGCCCTCTACCGCCGCCCGAACGTCCAGCGGCTCGTCTCGGTGACCGCGCTCAGCCTGGTTCTCGTCGCCAGCGTGATGCTCCTCGTGCTCGCCGACGGCGCCCCCCTGGTGGTCGACGTCGGCGGGTGGGCCGCGCCCGTGGGCATCGACCTGGTGGCCGACCGGCTGTCCGCGCTCATGCTCACCATCTCCAGCGCGGTCACCCTCTGCGTGCTCCTGTACTCGCTGGCGCAGGGTGGCGAGGACGACGAGGAGTCCGCGCCCGTCTCCATCTACCACCCGACGTACCTCGTGCTGACGGCGGGCGTGGCCAACGCGTTCCTGTCCGGCGACCTGTTCAACCTCTACGTCGGGTTCGAGATCCTGCTGGCCGCCAGCTACGTGCTCATCACGCTCGGTGGCACCGGCGAGCGGATCCGGGCGGGGACCATCTACATCGTCGTCGCGCTGCTCAGCTCCGTGCTGTTCCTGGTGGCGATCGCCATGATCTACGCCGCCACCGGCACCGTGAACCTGGCGCAGCTGGCTCTCCGGCTGCCCGAGATCGACCCCGGCGTCCGGCTGGTGCTCCAGGTGCTGCTCCTGCTCGCGTTCGCCATCAAGGCGGCGATCTTCCCGCTGTCCGCCTGGCTGCCCGACTCCTACCCGACCGCCCCCGCACCGGTCACGGCGGTGTTCGCGGGCCTGCTCACCAAGGTCGGCGTGTACGCGATCATCCGCGCGCAGACCCTGCTCTTCCCCGACGGCCGGCTGGACGACGCCCTGCTGTGGGCCGCGCTGGCGACGATGGTGATCGGCATCCTCGGCGCGGTGGCACAGGACGACATCAAGCGACTCCTGTCGTTCACGCTGGTCAGCCACATCGGGTTCATGGTGTTCGGCATCGCGCTGGCCACCGACCTGGGGTACACCGCCGCCATCTACTACGTGGCGCACCACATCACCGTGCAGACCGCGTTGTTCCTGGTGGTGGGCCTGGTGGAACGCGCGGGCGGCTCGACGTCCCTGACCAAGCTGGGCGGGCTGGCCAAGCTCACGCCGGTGCTGGCGATCCTCTTCTTCGTGCCCGCCATGAACCTGGCAGGCATCCCGCCGCTGTCCGGGTTCCTGGGCAAGGTGGGGCTGCTCGAGGCCGGTGTACAAGTGGGCACCCCCTTGGCGTACGTGCTGGTCGTCGGCAGCGTCGTGACGTCGCTGCTCACGCTCTACGCGCTGGTGAAGGCGTGGAACAAGGCGTTCTGGCAGACCCCCTCGGAGCCCCGCCCGCCGGTCCGGCTGCCGTTCGGGATGGTCGCGCCGACGGCCGCGCTGGTCGCCGTCGGGCTGCTGCTCACCGTGGCCGCCGGCCCCCTGTACGCCTACACCGAGCGCGCCGCGGTGGACCTGGCCGAGCGCAGCCCGTACGTCGACGCCGTGCTGCCCGACGGTGAGCGTGGGCAGGGCGTGTCGGACGACGTGGCGGAGGAGGGCCCGTGAGCCTGCACCCACGCCGGCACCGCTGGCGCACCCAGTGGGCCACGATCGTCTGGCTGACCGTGGTCTGGGTCTTCCTGTGGGGGGACCTCACGATCGGCAACATCCTGGCCGGGCTGGTCATCGCGCTGGCCGTCACCACCGGGCTGCGGATGGCCCCCATCGACTTCCACGGCCGGTTCCGACCGCTCGGCGTCCTGCGGCTCGTCGTGCGGTTCGCGGCTGACCTGATCCGGGCGTCGTTCGAGGTCAGCATCATCGCGCTCCGCCCGCGGTACGTGCCGCGCGGCGCGGTGATCGGCGTGCAGCTGCGCAGCCACTCGGACCTGTACCTCACCCTGACCGCGGAGCTGGCGTCGCTGGTGCCGGGCTCGCTGGTCGTCGAGGCGCACCGGCTGACCGGGATGCTCTACCTGCACGTGCTCGACGTGCAGCAGAGCGGTGGCATCGAGGCGGCGCGGCAGGCCGTGCTGGACCAGGAGGAGCGGGTCATGCGGGCGTTCGCGTCCGACGAGGAGCTCGACGCGGCCGGCCTGGGGGTGCGCGCATGACCGTCGTCGTCGTGGTCTGCGGGGTGCTGCTCACCGCCGGCGCCTTCCTGGCCGTGATCCGGGCCGAGAAGGGTCCGTCGATGCTCGACAGGACCATCGCGCTCGACATCGTCGTCACCACGATGATCGCCGCGGTGGCCCTGTACGCGGCGGTCAACCGGCGTGCGGACGTGGTGCCGATCCTCGTGGTCCTCTCGCTCGTCGGGTTCGTGGGGTCGGTGACCATCGCGCGGTTCGCGTCCGTGGAGCCCGAGGGTGAGGGCCGCGTGCGCACGCGCGAGGAGATCGCGGCGCAGGAGGCCGAGCGCATCGACAACGAGGACTACGCCGAGGAGAGCCGCCGGTCCGGGCGCCGCGAGGAGACCGACGAGCACCATGGCGGCGGCGCCGAGGGGGAGGTCCGATGACCACCGACCAGTGGACGACGGTCGCCGACGTGGCCTCGGCGGTGTGCCTGCTCGGCGGCGCGTTCCTCGCGTTCGCGGCGGGCGTCGGGGTGCTGCGGTTCCCCGACCTGCTTGCCCGCATGCACGCCGGCACCAAGCCGCAGGTGCTCGGGCTGATCCTCGTGCTCATCGGTCTGGCTCTGCGGCTGCGGTCGGGCGGAGCGGTGTGGGCGCTCGTCCTGGTGGCGGTGTTCCAGATGCTCACCGCGCCCGTCGCGGCGCACATGGTCGGTCGCGCCGGGTACCGGACCGGCAAGGTGCGCAGCGACCTGCTGGTGGTCGACGAGCTGACCAGCGACCAGGAGCTCGCGCGGGCGCGGGACCATGGTCGCGCGGAGGACGACGACCCCCGAGACTGAGGCTCAGGAGGCACGCATGATGCGACGAGACGTGGTGGTCGTCGGCTCGGGCCCCAACGGCCTCGCCGCGGCGGTCACCCTGGCGCGCGCGGGTCTGGGCGTCCTGGTCCTGGAGGCGGAGCCGACCGTCGGCGGGGGCTCGCGCACGCTGGACCTCGGGCTGGCGGACGGGATCACCCACGACGTCTGCTCCGCGGTGCACCCGATGGCGTGGGCGTCGCCGTTCTTCCAGGAGTTCGACCTGGCCGCGCGCGGTGTCGAGCTGCTGGTGCCCGAGGTGTCGTACGCGCAGCCGCTGCCGGGCGGCCGGGCCGGGATCGCGTTCCGGGACCTGGAGCGCACGGTCGAGTCCCTCGGGGTCGACGGGTCGACGTGGCGGTCGCTGGTCGGCGGGGCCGCGGACCCGACGGTGCGCGTGGCCCTCGGGGACAAGCGGTCGATCCCGGTGGTCGACCCGCGTGCCGCGCTGCGCTTCGGGCTCGGGGTGCTCGAGCAGGGCACGCGGGCGTGGGACCGGCGGTTCGTCGACGAGGTGGCCCCGGCGCTGCTCACCGGCGTCGCGGCGCACGCCATCTCGCCGCTGCCGTCGTTCGCCGCCGCCGGCACGGCCCTCCTGCTGGCCACGCTGGCGCACGCCGAGGGTGGCTGGCCGATCCCGCGCGGTGGGTCGGGTGCGCTCGTCGCGGCGCTGCGCGAGGACCTCGAGGCCCACGACGGCGTCATCCGCACCGACCACCGCGTGCGCCGGTTCTCCGACCTGCCGCCCGCGCACTGCTACGTCTTCGACACCACCCCGCGGACGCTCGTCGAGGTGCTGGGCGACCGGCTGCCCGCCCGCGCCCGCGCGGCCCTGGACGGGTTCCGGCACGGCAACGCGGCGGCCAAGGTCGACTTCGTCCTTGACGGTCCCGTGCCGTGGGCCGTGCCGGAGGTCGGGCTGGCCGGGACCGTGCACGTGGGGGGCACGCGGGCGGAGATGGCCCGGGCGGAGGGCGCGGTCGTCCACGGCGAGCACGCCGACCTGCCGATGACGCTGGTCAGCGACCCGACCGTGGTGGACGGGACCAGGCTGGTGGGCGGCAGGCGGCCGCTGTGGACCTACGCGCACGTGCCCGCGGGGTCGGACGTGGACGTGACGGAGGCGGTGACCCGGCACATCGAGCGGTACGCGCCGGGGTTCCGCGACGTCGTCGTCACGTCCCGGTGCACCCCCGCGTCACGGATGAGCGAGCACAACCAGAACTACGTGGACGGCGACATCTCCGCCGGGGCGGCCAGCATCGGCCAGCTGTTCGCGCGGCCGACCGGGCGGTGGGACCCGTACTTCTCCGGCCGCGACGGCGTCTACCTGTGCTCGGCGTCGACGCCGCCCGGACCGGGGGTGCACGGGCTCGGCGGCCGGTACGCCGCGAAGCGGGTGCTCCGGGAGTTCGGGATCACCACGCTGCCGAGCGTGGCACCGGAGGTGCTCAGTCGAGCGGGTTCAGGTCCGGCTTCGAGTCCACGCGCGCGGTGAACCGGGCGGTCCCGCGGGTGGCCAGCACGCGGGCCATCGCGACGAGGGCGCCGGTGAGCGCGGCAGCGGCGACGACCTCGGACAGCCCGGCGTCGCCCTGGTCGTCGGCCTTCGGCGGCTTGTGACCGGTCTTGGCCTTCCACGCCTGCGCGAGCACCTGCTGGACCACGAACGCGGCGGCCAGCGCTGCGCCGGTGCCGATGAGCTTGGCGACGAGGGACTGGGTCTGCTTGTCGTCCACGAGTGAGCCTCCGGGGTGGTCGATGGGTCTGGTGACGACCGTAGTCGGACGCGAGCGTCCGCGCTGCTCCAGAGCGGCGTAGGATCTGCGTCGAACGACAGGGGAGCGTCGGACCCAACGGTCTGGACGCTGAGAGTGCGGAGAACCGCAGACCCTCGAACCTGATCCGGTTGATACCGGCGTAGGGAGTCGGGCTTCTCAGTCCTCGTGATCGGCCACCGGGCTGATCGCGACGACCCCCTCCTTAGCTATCGAGGAGGAGCATCACCCATGGCGAGGAAACACTCGCTTCGTCTTGCCGCAGCCGTCGTCGGCGTCGCTGCCCTGGCCGGCTGCTCGGCCATCGGTTCCGACGAGCCGAGCCCCAGCGCGTCCAGCGACACCGTCACCCTGGTCACGCACGACTCGTTCGCGCTCTCCGAGGGCATCCTCGCGGACTTCGAGGAGCAGACCGGGCTGACCGTCGACGTCGTCCAGCCGGGTGACGGCGGCACGCTGGTCAACCAGCTGGTGCTCACCAAGGACGCGCCGCTGGGCGACCTGGTGTTCGGCATCGACAACACGTTCGCGTCCCGCGCGGTCGACGAGGGCGTCGTCGCGCCGACGACCACCGACGTCGACGGCGTGTTCGAGGACGCGCTGGTCCCGATCGACTACGGCGACGTCTGCATCAACGTGGACCACACGTGGTTCGCCGCGAAGAGCCTGGCCGAGCCCGTGACCCTCGAGGACCTGACCAAGCCGGAGTACAAGGACCTGCTCGTGGTCCCCAACGCGGTGACGTCGTCGCCGGGGCTGTCCTTCCTGCTGGCGACCGTCGGGGCGTTCGGTGCCGACGGCTGGCAGGACTACTGGTCGGCGCTGCGGGACAACGGGGTCAAGGTGGCCGACGGCTGGTCCGACGCCTACTACACCGACTTCTCCGGCGGGGGCGCCGACGGCCCGCGCCCGATCGTCCTGTCCTACGCGTCGTCGCCGCCGTACACGGTGCCGGAGGGCGGCACCGCGCCGACCACCGGCGCGCTCCTGGACACCTGCTTCCGGCAGACCGAGTACGCGGGCGTGCTGGCCGGCGCTGCCAACCCGACGGGCGCGCAGCAGCTGCTCGACTTCCTGCGCACCGACGAGGTGCAGAACGACATCCCGCTGTCCATGTACATGTACCCCGCGAGCGAGACCGCGACGCTCCCCGCGGAGTGGGCGGCGTTCGCCCCGCTGGCCACCGACCCGTTCGAGGTGGACCCCGCGGACATCACCGAGAACCGTGAGGCGTGGCTGACCGAGTGGTCGGACACGGTGATCGGCTGACCGCGATGACCCTCACGCTCGACCGTCCCGACGCCCCCTCCGCGGTGGCGTCGGGACGGTCGCGCGTCGTCGCGTTCTGGGCGCTGGCGGTCGCGGTGCCGCTGGTGTTCCTCGGGCTGTTCTTCGCGTGGCCCGTGGTCGAGATGATCGCGAAGGGGTTCGTCGTCGACGGGCGCCTGGACCTGGGCGGGTTCGCCGACGTGTTCTCTCGCCCGCGCACCTGGCGGATCATCGGGCTGACGCTCGCGCAGGCGACGTTGGGGACCCTGCTCTCCGTCGCGCTCGGGGTACCCGGTGCGTACGTCCTCTACCGGCACACGTTCCGCGGCCGCGCGCTGGTGCGGGCCTTCGTCACGGTGCCGTTCGTCCTGCCGACCGTCGTGGTCGGTGTCGCGTTCCGGTCGCTGCTGGTCAGCGGCGGGCCGCTCGGGTTCCTGCACCTGGACGGCACGTTCGTCGCGATCGTCGCGGCGCTCGTGTTCTTCAACTACGCCGTCGTGGTGCGCGCGGTCGGCGGGCTGTGGGAGCGCCTGGACCCGCGGGCCGAGCAGGCGGCGCGCGCCCTGGGAGCCTCGCCGTGGCGGGCGTTCCGGACGGTGACGCTCCCCGCGCTCACCCCGGCGATCGCGTCCGCGGCGTCCCTGACCTTCCTCTACTGCGCGACCGCGTTCGGCACGGTGCTGGTGCTCGGCGGGCTGCAGTTCGGCACCATCGAGACCGAGATCTGGGTGCAGACGACCCAGTTCCTCGACCTGCGGGCCGCGGCCGTGCTGTCGGTGGTGCAGCTGGTGGTCGTCGCCGCCGCGCTCACGCTCGCCGGCCGGGCGCGGTCGCGGCGCGAGCGGGCGCTGGCGCTCACCCTCCCGGAGACGTCGGTGCGTCCGCTGCGGCTGCGCCGGCCGGTGGGCATGCCGGCCGGCGACGGGCACGCGCTGACCCTCGTCGCCACGGCGGTCACGGCGGCCGTCGTCCTGCTGCTCGCCCTCCCGCTGGTCAACCTCGTGGTCCGGTCGCTGCGCACCGACGCCGGCTGGGGGCTCGACCACTACACCGCGCTCGGCACCACCGGCGGGGCGCTGACCGTGACGGTGTGGCAGGCCACGCTCAACTCCCTGCGGGTCGCGCTGGACGCCACGGTGATCGCCCTCGTGGTCGGCGGGCTGGTGGCGCTCGTGGTGTCCCGACGACCCCGCCGCGCGATCGGTCGGCGCGCGGTCGTCGGCCTGGACGCGCTGTTCATGCTCCCGCTCGGCGTGTCCGCGGTGACCGTCGGGTTCGGGTTCCTGCTGTCCATGCACCACCCGTTCGGGCTGCCGGTGGACCTGCGGACCAGCCCGGTGCTGGTGCCGATCGCGCAGGCGGTCGTCGCCGTGCCTCTCGTCGTACGGACGGTCCTGCCCGTCCTCCGGGCCATCGACCCGCGGCTGCGCGAGGCGGCCGCCACGCTCGGTGCCGCGCCCGGCCGGGTGCTGCGGACGGTCGACCTGTCGATCGCCACCCGGTCCCTCGGCCTCGCGATCGGGTTCGCGTTCGCCGCCTCGCTGGGGGAGTTCGGTGCCACGTCCTTCCTCGCCCGACCGGACAGGCCGACGCTGCCGGTGGTGATCTTCCGGCTGATCGGGCGGCCCGGTCCGGAGTCCTACGGCATGGCGCTCGCCGCGTCCGTGGTGCTCGCGCTGCTCACGGCGGGGATCGTGGCACTCTGCGAACGGCTGCGCGCGCCCGGCGCGGGAGGTGAGTGGTGGTGAACGGTCTGACCCTGCGGGACGTCGTCGTCCGGTACGGCCCGGTGGCCGCCGTCGACGGGGTGTCCCTCGACGTCCCCACGGGATCGGTCGTCGCCCTGCTCGGGCCGTCCGGCTGCGGGAAGTCGTCGCTGCTGCGGGCGGTCGCCGGGCTCGAACCCGTCGAGGGCACCGTCGCGTGGGACGGCGTCTCCGTGGCCGGGGTGCCCGTGCACCGGCGCGGGTTCGGGCTGATGTTCCAGGACGGGCAGCTCTTCGCCCACCGGACCGTCGGGGGGAACGTCGCGTACGGCCTCCCGCGCGGGTCCGCCGTCTTGGCGCTGCTCGAGCTGGTGGGGCTGGGCGGCTACGAGGACCGCTCGGTGGCGACGCTGTCCGGCGGCGAGCGGCAGCGCGTCGCCCTGGCCCGTGCGCTCGCACCCGCCCCGAGGCTGCTCCTGCTCGACGAGCCGCTGTCCGCCCTCGACCGCGCCCTGCGCGAGCGCCTCGCCGTCGACCTGCGCGCGGCCCTCGTCGCCACCGGCACCACCGCCGTGTTCGTCACGCACGACCAGGACGAGGCCTTCGCGGTCGCCGACCGGGTCGCGGTCATGGCGGCAGGGAAGCTCCTCCAGGTCGACGCACCCGCCGACCTCTGGAGCCGGCCCGCGTCGCGCGAGGTGGCGTCGTTCCTGGGCTACGAGGCGTTCGTCCCGCTGGACAGCCCCGCCGCCGCCCCACTGCGCGAGGCCATCGGTGCCGAGCCGTCGCCCGCGACGCTGGCGCTGGCCGAGGGCGCGTTCGTCGTCGGACGGTCCGGCGTGGCCAAGGGGACGGTCCGCGGGGTCTCGTCGCGGCGCGGCCGGTCCGAGGTCCGGGTCGAGGTCGACGGCATCGGCGTGGTCACGGCGCTGGGGCCCGTCGGCGGTCGGTGGTCGGCGGGTGACGTCGTGGAGCTCGGCGTCGAGCCGGACGCGATGGCGGTCCTCGACGACTGATCGCGGTTGTGGTCGCGTCGGGCTACGGTCGGAGTGTCCGAGTGGTTGGCGAGCACCGAGGTGATGGCGATGACGCTGGAGCTCCGTGAGGTCGTGTCGGTCGACATCCCCCTGTCGCTGGGGAAGGTCTGGCCGTACCTGCGGGATCCCGCGCTGGTGCGCCGCTGGTACGGCTGGGACCACCCGGGACTCGACGCCGAGGTCCGGCGTCTGTTCGTCGACGGCGCCGTCGAGTCCCAGGACGTCATCGGCGACGAGACCATCCACACGCTGACCTTGCCCACCCACGACAGGCTCACCCTGCGGTCCGCCGCGCACCAGCCGCACCGCACGCACCTGACCGTGACGCGGCGCAGCCACCAGGGCCTCGCACTCTTCGACGGGGTCCGGGACGAGATCGACGAGGGCTGGATCGCGTTCGCGCACCAGCTGCAGTTCGCGCTCAGCATCCACCCCGACCAGGACCGCCGGACGCTGAGCATCTTCGGTCTCGACGCCGGCGAGCGGGGCAACCGGCTCCTCGACCGGGCCGGCCTGAGGGGGATCCACGGCGTGCCCGTCGGCGGCCACGTGCAGGCCCGCCGCCCCGACGGCACCCTGCTCGGCGGCACCCTGATCTACCGGACGCCCCTGCAGTTCGGCCTGCGGCTGCACGGGATCACCGAGTCGTTCCTGGTGGTCATGGAGACGCCCGCGGGCACCTCGCCGCCGCACGGAACGGTCGACGCGATCCTGTCCACCTACGGGCTCGACGACGCCACGATCGCCGAGGTGGAGCACCGCTGGTCCGGCTGGTGGCAGCAGTCGGTGCCGCATTCTCGGACCAGCACCGCCCACGTCAGCTCAGCTTGAGCTGCCACTCCCCGGAGCCGCCGGCCGGCCGGAACCCGAGCGCCACGTTGATGCCGAGCATGTAGGAGTTCTCCTCCGCGTTCCACGTGCCGACGCGCCGGACCGTCGGCCGCTCCGCCGCGAGCCGCTGCAGGTTGGCCGTCTTGACGAGCATCCCGAGGCGCTTCCCGCGGTGCTCCCTGAGCACGAGGGTGTCGTCCTGGTGCACGAACTCGTCTCTGTTGGGGACCGCCATGAAGCAGGTGAACGCCGCGAGCGAGTGCGTGGGGACGTGCTCGGCGGCGAGCACCAGCAGCTCCAGCCCGCGCTCGTCGTACTGCTTCTCGTAGGTGCGGATCCGCTCGGCGTCCCAGACGTCCTCCTCGAGGTCGAGCCCGCCCAGCGGCGCGTCCGTGCTCATCCGGGTGTTCAGCAGCGCGTACGAGTCGATCCACTCGTCCGGCACGTGACTCTGCCACGTCACCAGGCGGTAGTCGGGGCCGGCGTGCGCCTCCGCCTCCGCGCGCTGCTTCGCCATGAGCTCCGGGTCGAAGGGCAGGTCGAACACCGAGTACCGCTCGACCTGCTCGAGGGCGAACCCGCGCTTGCGCAGGAACCGGGGGCCGTCGGCATCGATCGCCACCCGGCCGGCGCCGGTCGTCGCGGCGAGCGTGCCCGGACCCTCGGGCGGCTCGACCTGCTGGTCGGTGGAGGCCGTGACCTGGGTCCGGCCGGCGTCGCGGACCAGCGCGAGGGACGCGTCGAAGAGCGACGACCCGACGCCCTGGCCGCGGTGGGCCGGGCGGACGCCGACCTCCACGTGACCCGTGTGGGTGTTGTCCTGCTGCGGGAGGTTGATCATCGCGTAGCCCAGGACGCGGTCCGGGTCCGGGGTGTCGTGCGCGTCGTCGGCCACCGCGACCAGCCGCGGCTTCCGGTCGTACTTCTGGTCGTGCATCGACCCGAGGATCTCGGTGGCGGTGCGCTCGAAGTCCCGGTTGCCCCACGCGTGCAGCAGAGCGTCGTTCATCGCCCCCGTGTAGCCGTGCAGCAGCCACGCCTCGGGCGCGTCCGCCGTCTCGGACACCGGTACCTCGCGGATCGACCACGTCGTCATGTCGTCCACGATCCGCCTGTCGGCACGGTGTGGCGAGACCTTTTCCTCGACGTCGCTACGCTCGCCGGATGGTGTGGTGGGAGATCGTCGGCTGGATCGGCTCGTTGCTGGTCATCATCTCGCTCACGCAGGCCAGGGTGCTGCGCTTCCGCGTGATCAACCTCCTGGGGGCGGTGATCGCCACGGCGTACAACGTGGTGATCGAGATCTGGCCGTTCGCCGTGATGAACGGCGTCATCGCGATCATCGACGTCTACTGGCTGGTCCGGCTCCAGCGCGAGCGCCACGACGCCCTGGTGTACGGGGTCCTCGAGGTGCCGTCCGACGACGCCGTCCTGCAGCACCTGCTGGAGTCGCACGCCCCCGACATCGCCCGCTTCCACCCGGGGTTCAGCGCCGTCGACCCCGCGCCGTCGGCGTCGTTCGTCGTGGTCCGCGGCGACGAGCTGGTCGGTGCGGTCGTGGTCCGGTCCGCCGGTGACGGGGTCGGGCGCGTGGACCTCGACTACGTGACGCCGCGGTACCGGGACTTCACGCCCGGGGAGTTCGTGTACCGGGACAGCGGGGTGTTCGCCTCGCACGGGTTCCGGCGGCTGGTGGTGGGCGGCTCGCCCGCGACCGAGGCGCGCGCGTACCTGGAGCGTGTCGGGTTCCGGCCCACCGCGGACGGCTGGGAGCGTGAGGTCCCGACTGCTGCGTGACGGCCACCCCGCGATGCCGTTGCGCGGGAGATTCCGCACGTCCGCTAGCATGAGTTCGGTAGACCGAACTTTCCGAGGTGGGCCATGGTCAGCAGTGCGACGGACGACGCCGTCCAGGTCGGGACGCCACGGCGTCGTCGTGCCCCGCTGCTGCTCGGACCGGCGTTCGTCGCCGCGATCGCGTACGTCGACCCCGGCAACGTCGCCGCCAACCTCACCGCCGGCGCCCGCTACGGCTACCTCCTCCTGTGGGTGCTCGTCGCGGCGAACGCGATGGCCGTGCTGGTCCAGTACCAGTCCGCCAAGCTCGGGCTCGTCACCGGCGAGTCGCTGCCGGGGGTGCTCGGGCAGCGGATGCGGCGCGGGCCGCGCCTGGCGTTCTGGGCGCAGGCCGAGGTGGTCGCGGCGGCCACCGACATCGCCGAGGTGGTCGGCGGCGCGATCGCGCTGAACCTCCTGTTCGGCGTCCCGCTGCCGATCGGTGGGCTGATCGTCGGCGTCGTGTCCATGCTCCTGCTGGCCACGCAGAACCGGTACGGGCAGCGGCGCTTCGAGTACGTGATCGTCGCGCTGCTCGCCGTCATCAGCATCGGGTTCCTGGCCGGGCTGTTCGTGTCGCCGCCCGACGCGCGCGGCGTCCTGTCCGGCCTGGTCCCGCGGTTCGACGGCACCGACTCGGTCCTGCTCGCCGCCTCGATGCTCGGCGCGACGGTCATGCCGCACGCCATCTACGTGCACTCGGCGCTGGTCCGGGACCGCCACGGACGCCACTCCGGGCCCGCGCTCACCCACCTGCTGCGCTCCACCCGCTGGGACGTCGGGGCCGCGCTGGTGGTCGCCGGCATCGTGAACATCGGACTGCTGCTCCTGGCCGCGTCCGGCCTGCGCGGGGTCCCCGGCACCGACTCGATCCCCGGCGCCTACGACGCCATCGTCGCCGCGCTGGGCATCGGCATCGGCATCGCGTTCGCCATCGGCCTGCTGGCGTCCGGCCTGGCCTCCACCTCGGTCGGTGCCTACGCGGGCGCCACGATCATGGAGGGGCTGATCCACCGCCGGATCCCCCTGCTGGTCCGCCGCGTGGTCACCCTGATCCCCGCGATCGTGCTCCTGGCCGTCGGCGCCGACGCCACCTGGACCCTGGTCCTCTCGCAGGTGGTGCTCAGCTTCGGCATCCCGTTCGCGGTCATCCCCCTGGTCGCCCTGACCCGCTCCCGCACGGTCATGGGCCCCCACCGCAACGGCCCCTGGCTCCACGCGACCCTGGTGCTGGTGGTGGCGCTGGTGGTGGCCCTGAACGTGACCCTCCTGGCCCTCCTGCTACTGGGCTGACCGCCCCCGCCCCGCCGCCCGCCGCCGTCCAACTCGGTGCTCAGCGTCGAGCTCGGTGACTGGAGACACCGAGTTCGGCCGGAGCCACCGAGTTCGCGCTCCGGCGACGGGTGTCAGCTGACCAGGTCGCGACGCTGGTGGAGTGGCGGATGGCCCGGGGGGATGAGCCTCGCCAGACGGGTTGCCAGGGTCCGGCCCGCCAGATCCTCCTTGGTCGCTCGTACTGCGCGCCAACCTGCTTCGAGGATGGCGTCGTGGCGGCGCTTCTCCTGGATGAACGCCTCGGTCGATCGACCGTCGTACTTGGGCCGACCGTCGTACTCGAGCAGCAGGCGCCACTCCTCCCATCCCATGTCCGCCCAGAACGTCCCGAGACGCGTGGCAACGGCGAGCTGTGTCGTCGGTCGCGGGAGTCCGTCACGCAGCACCACGTACCGAGCCGCCGACTCCCCGGGTGACTCGGCGCCGTCGTCGGCGAGCTCGATGACGGCCCGTGCTCGGGCGATGCCTCGGCGGCGCGCGCGGCCGGCCACGATCTCGCTGAGAACCGCCCGGTCGGCGCCGGCGCGCAGGGCTGCGTCAGCGATGATCAACCCTTCCATCGCGGGCATGGTCGACGCGCAGTCGACGGCGGTGCGCTCCAGGGAGGTGACGGGCAGCCCCCGTGCGGACGCACGTTGGTCGGCGGGGAGCGAGACCGGGTGGTGCGCGACGTCCGTGTCACGTCCGGAGCCCGCGGTGTACCCCGCGACGACATGCGTCAGGCTCGGCGTCCGCCACAGGGGCAACCCCCACAGCAGTGCCGCGGACTCGTGGCTGAACCAGTGCGGCGCACGTAGCCGGTCGTGCACACCGAGGATCCGGCCGACGGCGACTCGGCGGGGCCTGTCGAGGGCCGGCGCGACGTCGGCGGGCAGGTAGGTACCGCGGGAGATCCGCTCCCACTCGCCGGTGCGTGATCGGGATCTCGGCACGTTCCGCGGGTGGTCCCGCGCCAGCTGGATCGGCGGCAGGCCGACGTGCTCTCCGCCGGAGCGGTCGTGCGGCCGTCTGGGCATGACACGCAGGATGCCGGTCCACGGCGAACGCCAGGGCGCCACGGGTGCGCCTGTGGACAACCGCGCCCGCCCGTCGCCGTGCACCGCGACCTCGAACTCGGTGGCTCGAGCCGAACTCGGTCGATGTAGACACCGAGCTCGGCCGCAGTCACCGAGTTCGGCGGGGTCAGTCGTCCAGGGCTGCCAGGCGGGCCTGCAGGTGGGTGCGTTCCGTCGGGTTGGTCACCAGCGACAGGGCTGCTCGGTAGGCGTCGGCGGCTGCTGTGCGGTGGCCGGCGCGGGTGAGGAGCTCGGCGCGGACGGCGGGGACCCGGTGGTGACGGGGGAGCGCGTCGTCGAGGCCCTCCAGCAGCTGCAGACCTGCCTCCGGGCCCGACGCCTCCGACACCGCCACCGCGCGGGCCAGCCGGACGACCGGGGAGCCGGTGAGCGCCTCGAGCTGGGCGTAGAGGTCGGCGATGACGGACCAGCGGGTGTCCGCGGACGTCGGGGCGGTCGCGTGCTCGGCGGCGATGAGGGCCTGGAGGCGGTACTCGGTCGCGAGGCGGGTCTGGTGCCCGGAGGTAGGGGTCGCGCGCGGTGCGTCGGCGAGGGGCGACGCGGGCCTGCTAGCCGCACCACGACCGTCAGGCGCCGAGCGGGCATCAGAGCCGGTGGCCCCGGTCGAGCCACTACCGGAAGCGGCCAGCGACTCCAGCAGCGCGACCCCCTCGGCAATCTCGTCGCGGTGCCAGCGGGAGCGGTCCTGGTCGGGCAGGAGGACCAGGGCGCCTGCGGGGTCGAGGCGGGTGTCGCGACGGGAGTGCTGCAGGAGCAGCAGGGCGAGCAGCGAGCGGATCACGGCACGGTCCGGCAGCAGGTCGTCGAGCACGCGGAGCAGCCGGATCGCCTCGTCGCCCAGATCGACGCGCAGCGGGACCGCGCCCTCACCCGGGTGGTACCCGGACGTGAAGGCCAGGTAGACGACGGTCGCGACGACGTCCAGGCGCTCGTCCAGCCGGGCGGCAGCGGGCGTCGCGAAGGGGATACCGGAGGATGCCAGCCGCTTCTTCGCCCGGGTCATCCGGGCGGCCATGGTGGACTCCTGGACGAGCAGGAGCCGGCCGATCTCGGCGGTGGTGAGGCCGACGACGAACCGCAGGGTCAGGGCGACGCGGTCGTCGGGCGCGATCGCGGGGTGGCAGCAGGCGAAGATCAGCCGGAGCTGCTCGTCGGCCACGTGGGCGCCGGGGTCGACGGCGGCCGCGGCGGCGGCACGCATCTCGTCGTCGACCACCATCAACGGCTCCTTCCGGCGCTGCACCGCCTCCGAGCGCAGGCGGTCGAGGACTCGGCGGCGCGCGGCCGTGAGCAGCCACGCGCCGGTGTTCGTCGGGACCCCGTCCTCCGGCCAGTGCCGCGCGGCGGACTCGAACGCGTCGGAGACGGCGTCCTCGGCCAGGTCGGGGCGCGCGAACTGGCCGATGAGCAGGCCGATCAGCCGGGACCAGTGGTCGCGCCAGGCGTCGGCGAGGGCGGTGTCGGAAGGGGTCACCAAGCGGGTCGCACCTCGAACGTGCCGGTCGGGGGCAGGGTCTCCAGCACCGCGTCGAGGTCCGACGCCTCGACCACCTGGATGCCGGTGAGCGCCCACGCCGGTCCCTCGAACGTGCCGTCCCGCACGCCGCGGTCCTGCACCGAGGTCGCCGTGTCCACGGACCCCAGTGTGATGCCGGCGGGCAGCTCGGCGGAGCCGAACGCGAGGACGACGAACCTCACGAGGCCGAGACCGCGTCGACGCCGTCCACGGGGACGCCGTCGACGAACCGCACGGTCGGCCTGATCTCGACGGACTCGCCGTTGAGCACCAGCGCGCTGACCGCCTCGGTGAGCGCGTCGAGCGAGGTGCGGGCCACGAGGTAGAACCCCGCCACCTGCTCGGCCGTCTCGGCGTAGGGGCCGTCGGTGACGACCACCCCGGCGCGGCCGTCGGACCGCAGCGACCGACCCCGGGCGGCCGCGCCGAGGGCGCGCGTCGTCACGATCTCCCAGCCCTGCTCGGCGCAGTGCTGCTGGAACCCGAGGTGGGCCGCCCACGCGCGCTCGCGCTCCTCGTCGGTCAGCTGCGCGTCGTGCGCGTCGTCGCGGTGGAGCACCACGGTGAACTCGGCCATGTCGTCTCCTAGGAGGGGGGAGGACGCCCGGTGCGTCCCGCTGCCCCGATGACGCGCGGGCCGCAGCGGGATCGACACACTCACATCTGGGCGATCTGGCGGACCTCGATCGTGTACTCGGGCAGCAGCATCGCGTGCCGCAGCACGGCGTCCCGGTCGGGCGCGGTGACCAGGTAGAAGCCGCCGAGCTGTTCGACGGTCTCGGCGAAGGGGCCCTCGGTGATCTCCGCGTCGTCGCCGGACCGCCGCAGGGTGACGGCCGTGGTCACCGACTGGAGCGCCTCGCTGGCCAGGAACGTCACACCGAAGTCGGCGGCACGGTCGTCGTAGTCGCCGTGCTGCCGGTAGTACTCGGCCTTGGTCGCCTCGTCGGCCGCGTCCCAGTCGCCCTCGGTGGCGTACATGAGGAGGACGAACGTCTTCGCGCTCATGCGTCGTGCACCACGACGGGACGCAGCTCGGCTCCGCCGCCGTCGGTGAGAAGCAGCTCGCCGGTCAGCCGGGCGAGGCCCTGCACGTCGTCGGTCTCGATGACGTAGTAGCCGCCGAGGTGCTCGGCCAGCTCCACGTACGGGCCGTCGGTGATGGCCAGGGTGTCGCCGTCGGCGCGCACCGTGACAGCGTTCTTGGAGAAGCCCAGCTCCTCGCCGCCGAGGATCTTGTAGCCGCGCTCGTCGCACGCGTCGGAGTACGCCTGGTGCTCGTTCATGATGCGCTCTTGGGTCTCGGGCGACGCGCCTTCCCAGAAGTCCTCGTCGCCCCAGAGCAGCACGATCCACCGGTTGGTCATGTCGTCATCTCCCTCATGCGTCCACTGTGCCGGTCGCGGTGATGACGCGCGAGGGTTCCGGAAATCGACAGGTCTTGACAGGCAAGTTGATGCTTGCCTATACAAGAGGGGTGGCAGCCGACATCTACAAGGCCCTTGCCGACGCCACGCGCCGCGCGATCCTCGACGAGCTCCAGGACCGTGACGGGCAGTCGCTGTTCGAGCTGTGCACCCGGCTGACCATGCGGCACGGGCTCGGGTCCACGCGGCAGGCCGTCTCGCAGCACCTCGACGTGCTGCAGGAGGCCGGGCTCGTCACGGTCCGCCGCGAGGGCCGCTACAAGTTCCACCACCTCGACACCCGACCCCTGCGCGAGATCACCGCGCGCTGGCCCGCCCCCGACCCAGGAGAGTCCTCATGATCCGCCTCACCGTGACCAGCGTGTTCGTCGACGACCAGAGCAAGGCACTGGACTTCTACACCGGCGTGCTCGGCTTCGTGCCGAAGAACGACATCCCGCTCGGCGGCGACGACCGCTGGCTGACGGTCGTGTCGCCGGCGGCCCCGGACGGTGTGGAGCTCCTCCTCGAGCCCAGCAGCCACCCCGCGGTCGGCCCGTACAAGGCGGCGCTGGTCGAGGACGGGATCCCGGCCGCGTCGTTCGGGGTCGACGACCTCGCCGCCGAGTACGAGCGGCTCACTGCGCTCGGCGTGCGGTTCGTGCAGCCGCCGACGGACATGGGCCCGGTGATCGTCGCGACGCTCGACGACACCTGCGGGAACCTGGTCCAGCTCGCGCAGACGACGGCCGGCTGAGTCAGAACCCGTCCGGGGGAGCGAGCGACTCGCGGATCTCGGCGACCTCGCCCGTCCCCCTGACGAGCTCGCCGACGAGCGCGGCCAGGCCCTCGACGTCGTCCGTCGCGATCCGGTAGAGGCCCGCGAGAACCTCGGTCGGCTCGGCGAACGGCCCGTCGGTCACGGACACCCTGCCGTCCCTGAGTCGGACGACGCGCGACACGGAGTGATGGAGCTCGGCGCTGTCGCGGATCTCGTGCCCGGCCTCCGCGCAGGCCTTCCCGAAGGTCTCGTGCACCCGGTACCCCGGCACGCGGTCGGGTGCGTCGTCGCCGTGCCAGACCGTCTGGTCGCCGTACAGCGCCACGATGTACTCGGTGGTCATGGTCGTCCTCTCGTCGTCGGTCGCACGCATGACGCGCGCCGGCGGGTGCGATCGACAGAGTCCCACGGAGGCTCGGGACCGATGTATCGCTAGGGGTTGTCAAAGATCTATCGACGATATATCTTTGAGTCATCCGGTCGAGATCGAGAGACCTCCCGGATCCGCGACAGGGCCGCACCGGCCCGGCGGACCACATCCTCAAGGAGACATCCCCATGCGACACCCTCACTCCCACACCGACGGCCGCTTCGCCGGCCCCTCGTTCGACACCTCCGACCTGACCGCCCAGCGCGGCCGCAACCGTCGCCGCCGCGGCGACTTCCCCGAGGCCCCCTACGAGGAGGGCTTCGACCCCCGGCGCGGCGGACCCCGCGGCGCCTTCCCGCACGAGCACCACGAGCACCGCGGTCGCGGCTTCGGCGGCCCGGGCTTCGGCGGTCCCGGCTTCGGCCCCGGCGGACCGCGCGGCTTCGGCGGTCCTGGTGGCCGCGGCCCCGGCCGTCGCGCCGGTCGCGGTGACATCCGCGCCGCGATCCTGCTCCTCCTCGCCGAGGAGCCCATGCACGGCTACCAGCTGATCCAGCAGATCGGCGAGCGGTCGGGAGGCACGTGGCGGCCCAGCCCGGGCGCCATCTACCCGGCGCTCAACCTGCTCGAGGACGAGGGCCTGGTGGCGATCACCGCCGAGTCCGGCCGCAAGATGGCCACGCTCACCGAGGCGGGCGGCACCTACGTCACCGAGAACGCCGAGCAGCTCGGCAGCCCCTGGGAGGACGCCGCGAACCGGCCAGCCTCCCCGGGTCGCGCGCTGCGCGGTGCCCTCGAGGCGCTCGGCGCGGCGGCCCACCAGGTCGCCCGCACCGGCACGGACGAGCAGGCGACGAAGGCGCTCGAGGTCATCGACCGCGCGCGCCGGGACCTGTACCTGATCCTGGCGGGCGAGGCGGCGCCGACGACGACCCAGGACTGACCCACCACCCACCGAGGGCACCCCGCGGCACTGCTGCGGGGTGCCCTCGTCTGTGCGAGCCTCGGGCCATGGACCCACTGCCCCCGGGCCTCGGCAAGCCCGCGACCCGCGCGCTCGCTCTAGCGAGGATCGCCACGCTCGACGACGTCCGCGACAGGGACCTCGACGACCTCCTGCAGCTGCACGGCGTCGGCCCGAAGGCGATCCGGATCCTGCGCGAGGCGCTCGCGGCGAGCAGCTAGAGCGGCATCGCGAACCGGGCGTGCACGCCCGGCGAGTACAGCACCGAGTCCGGTGCGCGGTCGGTGACGCCCGGCAGCCCACCGGCGGCGACGAGCTCGTCGTCCAGCGACACCAGCGACGCCCGGCGCAGCGGCCACGGCTCGTGCTCGTTGGGCACGAACCTCGTCCGGCCCTTCAGCACGGTGTGCATGCCCCAGCGCGCGGTGAGGAAGTCGGCCAGCGGGTCGTCGGTGACGGGTTCCGACGACGGCCGGACCACGAGGTGCGACGACGGCCGGCTCCCCGTGAGCCGGGTCGACCGGTAGTCGATCGCGTCGCCCGCACGCCGGATCGACATCCGCGCCCACTGGTACGGCACGTTCATCACCGTCCGGGCGCCGAGCACCGTGAGCACGCGGGACGCCTCGAGCGACCGGAACAGGACCCCGCGCCGGCCCTCGTCGTCGACCGTGTAAAGCCGCACGTTGATCTCCGGGAAGTCCCCGATGTACGGCAGCGCCGGCCCGGGCACGATCGTGAACCGCGCCATCTGGAACGCGATCAGGCCCACCCACGAGGACCCCTCGCACTCGTCGGGACGCGTGCCCGGGGGCAGCAGCGGTGCGACGACGTCGGACGGCACCCGCCAGTGCAGGAAGCTCGCGCGCAACCAGTCCTGCGACAGGATCACCCGCCCGGGCAGCGGCGGCGCGACGGCCTGGATGGGATCCACCCCGCCACGGTAGGCGGCGGGCGGCATCACGCGCCGGGTTCGTGAGTTCCGGTCGAGCTCGGCTGTTCCAGCTACCGAGCTCGACGCGAGCTCACGAACTCGCCGGGATCGTGGAGGTGTCGATGACGAAGCGGTACCGGACGTCGCTGCTCACCACGCGCTCGTAGGCCTTGTCGACGTCGTCGGCCGTGATCGTCTCGACGACCGAGCCGATCCCGTGGGCCGCGCAGAAGTCGAGCATCTCCTGGGTCTCGCGGATGCCGCCGATGTTGGAGCCCGACAGGTTCCGACGGGCGCCCGTGAGCGAGAAGACGCGGAACGACTGCGGCTTCTCCGGCAGCCCGACGAACACCAGCGACCCCTCGAACCCCAGCAGCGACAGGTACGCGTCGACGTCGATGTCCGCGCCGACCGTGCTGATGATCAGGTCGAACGTCCGGCGCAGGTCGCGGAACGTCTGGCGGTCGCTCGTCGCGTAGTAGTGGTCGGCGCCGAGCGCCAGGCCGTCGGCCTGCTTGGACAGCGACTGGCTGAGCACGGTGACCTCGGCGCCGAGCGCGTGCGCCAGCTGCACGCCCATGTGCCCGAGACCGCCCATGCCGACGATCGCGACCTTCGTGCCCGGCCCGGCACCCCAGTGCTTCAGCGGCGAGTAGAGGGTGATCCCGGCGCACAGCAGCGGCGCGGCGACGTCGAGCGAGATCCCCTCAGGGATGCGCAGCAGGTAGTTCTCGTCGACCACGATCTGCGTCGAGTACCCGCCGTAGGTGGGGGTGCCGTCGTACGCCTTGCTGTTGTAGGTGCCGACGTTCCCGCGCAGGCAGAACTGCTCCTCGCCGGCCAGGCACATCTCGCACTCGCGGCAGGAGTCGACGAAGCAGCCGATGCCCCCACGGTCGCCCACGGCGTGCTTGGTGACGCCGGAGCCGACCGCGGAGACGGTGCCGGCGATCTCGTGCCCGGGGACCATGGGGAACCTCGCCTTGCCCCACTCCTCGCGTGCCTGGTGGATGTCGGAGTGGCAGATGCCGGCGAAGGCGATGTCGAGCAGCACGTCGTGCTCGCCGAGGTCCCGGCGCTCGACGGTGCCGCGCTCGAAGGGGGCGCCGGCCGACGGGGTGAGCAGTGCGGGGACGGTCAGGGGCACAGGGACTCCTCGGAGACGTACGGGTGGCTTCTCCCATCATGCTCCAGCGGCGATCCCTCCGCGGGTCAGGCGTCCTGGGCCAGGCCCACCGTGTGGCCGTCCGGGTCCGTCAGGGTGGCGATGGTCCGTCCGCCGCCGACCGGCGTCGCGTCCTGGACGACCGTGGCGCCCGCCGCGACGAGGGCGTCCCGGGTGGTCGCGAGGTCCGCCACGTGCGGCTGCAGAGGGCAGCCGACCGGAGGACGACTCCGATCTCCGCCGCGCGGCTGTGGTGACGCGGCCCCGACAGCGGTCACCATGGCGCCATGACCACAGCTGCGCCCACCCGCGTGCACCTCCCGCGTCCGGTGGCGCCCGCCCTCGGCTGGCGGGCGTGGGTCACGCCGGCCGTCTTCGCGGCGATCGTGGGCGCCTTCCTGGTGATCACGCCCAATCTCGTCTTCCTCAGCATGCTGGAGGCCGACGGCGCCTGGGTGGTCGTCGCGTCGAGCCTCACCGTCGCCGCGGGGGCGACAGTCGTCCTCGGCGTGCTGCTCGCTCGGTGGTCCCCGGGATGGGCGACGCTGCTCACGGTGGTCCCGTGGGTGCTCGTGCCGACTGCCGGGTGGTTCGTGTACGGCTGGTGGCTGGGCACGATGGCGGTCGCCGTCGTCGCAGCCGTCGACGGGTTGCGCAGGGCGGTCCTGCCGTGGGCCGTGGCGGTGGCCATCGCGATCTACTACTGCGGGTCGGGTGCGGAGGCGGTGCTCCCGATCGGCTTGGTGAACGCAGGGACGGGCAACGGTCCGGGCTTCCAGTGGGTGGTGTTCATCGCGCACGTCGTCATGTTCACCGCAGCCGTCGGCATCGCTGCCGCGGTCGGCGCGGAGCGACGGGCGAGAGCCCGGCACGTCGCGGCCCAGGTCACCGAACAGCACGCCCTCGAGGTCGAGTCCCTCGCGGGCGAGCGCGCCCGACTCGCCCGCGACCTGCACGACGTCGTCGCCCACCACGTGTCGCTCGTCGCGGTCCGGGCGGAGTCGGCGCCCTTCGTCCACCCGGACCTGAACGACGACGCCCGCGCGGTGCTGGCCGCCATCGCGACCGACGCCCGCGAGGCCCTCTCCGAGCTGCGTCAGGTGCTCGTCGTCCTGCAGCGCACGTCGGACGAGGGCGAGCGCACCCCGCAGCCCACCGCGTGCGACGTCGAGGACCTGGTGGCCAGCGCGGTCGCGGCGGGTCAGCCGGTCGACCTCGACGGCGAGTGGCGCGAGGTCCCGCCTGCCACGGGCTACGTCCTGTACCGGGCCGTGCAGGAGGGGCTGACCAACGCCCGCCGGCACGCACCCGGGGTGACCGCGCGGCTGAGCCGGACGCAGACGGACGGCGCGGTCGGCTTCCGGATGACCAATCCGGCGGAGCGCGTCGCGGAGCCGGGGCGCGGGCTGATCGGGATGCGCGAACGCGTCGAGGCGCTGGGTGGCACGATGACGGCCGTGGTGGACGATGACGAGTTCGTGCTGGAGATCCGCGTGCCCCTGGTGCCGCGGTGACCCGCGTCGTCGTCGCCGACGACCAACCCGTGGTCCTGCTGGGCTTCGCCGCCATCCTCGGGGCGGCACCCGACCTGCAGGTGGTCGGCGCCGCCAACGACGGCCGCGAGCTGCTGGCGCTCGTCGCCGCCGAGAAGCCCGACGTCGCGGTGGTCGACGTGCGGATGCCGCACCTCGACGGGATCGCGGCCACGCAGAGGATCACCGCCGAGCACCCCGGCACCCGCGTGCTGATCCTCACCACCTTCGACCTGGACGAGTACGTCTACGACGCCCTGCGGGCCGGTGCGAGCGGCTTCCTGCTCAAGGACGTGACGGCGGACCGGTTGGTCGAGGCGGTGCGGATGGTCGCCGACGGGTCGATGCTGCTGGGCCCGACGGTGACCCGTCGGCTGGTCGAGGACTTCACTGCGCGCACGCCGGCGCCGGTGCCGGTGGTCGGCATCGCGGACCTGACGCCCCGCGAGCTGGAGATCCTGCGCGCGGTGGCCCGTGGCCTGTCGAACGCGGAGATCGGCGCGGAGCTCTGGATCGCGGAGCCCACGGTGAAGTCCCACGTGTCGGAGGCGCTGCGCAAGCTCGGCTGCCGCGACCGCGTGCAGCTGGTGATCGCGGCGTACGAGTCGGGGCTGGTCGGGGTCTAGGAGCAGAGCTGCAGCGGCTCGTCCGCGCCCGGCCGCAGGTCGAACGGCTCGGCAGGATCACCTGCGCAGCCTGCGAGCGCGACGAGTGCGACGACGACGACCGGGGCACGCCTCAGGTGTGGAGTGTGTCCCCACCGGAGCCGGTCGTGCGCCCGACGTAGAGCAGGTGGCCGGCGGTCGCGAGCGTGCCGGGGTCCGACGCGGTCTCCACCACCCGGTCGAGCAGCCGGCAGTACGCGGCCGGGTCCTCCACCCGCAGCGCCTCGAACCCGTCCTCGACGCCGGTGAGGAACCCGTGGGTGGACGCCAGCAGCAGCGACGAGAACCCGTGCGACTCGAAGAACGGGCACACCTCGCTCGGCTGCACCCCGTACACGTGCGTGAAGCGTCCGGGCACCGCGTTCTCGAGGACGCCCTCGTCGAGGAGCCGGTCGACGAACTCCGGGTCGGCCAGCTGCCAGCGCTCGTCGGGGAGCGAGAGCACCCGGCGGACGGAGGTGTACCGCGGCATGAGCGCGACGGCGACGAGCCCGCCGGGACGAGTGACGCGGGCCAGCTCGGAGGCGGCGAGCGCGCGGTCGTGCGCGGTGGTCAGGTGGTACATCGGCCCGAGCGACAGGGCCGCGTCGAACGTCCCGTCGGCCCAGCGGGAGAGGTCGCGGGCGTCGATCTCGACGACCTCCTGGACCGTGCCGGCGGGCAGCGACGACTCGGCGATGGCCAGCAGCTCGGGCGACAGGTCGGCCAGCGAGACGTCCCAGCCGAGCTCCGCCAGCCAGACGGAGTACGGACCGGTGCCGCCGCCGAGGTCGAGCGCTCGCCCGGGTGTGCCGAGGTGCGGCTCCAGCAGGCGCGTGGTGAGGATCCGTTCGAGGAGGCCTTCCGGCGAGAGCAGCCGGTCCCGCTCGTGCTCGCTCTTCGCCGCGTAGTACGCGCGGACGGCGGAGGGGTCCATCACGGCCGCCGCACCAGGGCGAGCACTCCCCATCCGAGGTACGGGCGCTGGTTCGTCACGTAGTCCAGGGGAGCGGTCGTCAGCTCGTCGCGGAACGCGGGCGCCAGCGGGTCGTCCGGGTGCTCGTCGAGGAACCGGCGCAGGTTGAGCCACTGGGCCGCCACGTACCGGTCCCAGCTGGCCTCGTCGGCGAGCACCATCTCGATGACGTCCCAGCCGGCGTCCTGGACCGCGGCGACCAGCCCGGGGAAAGTGTGGAAGTCGCCGATGGCCCGCGCTGCCTCCGGTGGGTCGGACCGCCAGAACGGTTCGCCGACCAGCGCGACGCCCCGGGGCGCCAGTGACCGCGCCAGCAGGTCCAGGGTGCCGACCGCACCGTCTCCGATCCAGGTCGCGCCGATGCAGCAGGCGACGTCGACGGGCGTCGGGGACACGTAGCCGGCGGCGTCGCCGAGCTCGACGACGACATCGACGCCCAGCGACGCCGCGCGTTCCCGGGCCGCGTCGACGAAGGCCGGGTTGAGGTCCACGCCGGTACCGACCGTCCCGTGGTCCCGGGCCCACGTGCACAGCAGCTCCCCCTTGCCGCACGCGAGGTCGAGCACGGTCGCGCCCGGATCCAGGCGCAGCGCACGGCCGAGCGTGGCCAGCTGGTCGTCGGTGAACGGGTCGAGGATCCGGTGCGAGCTCTCGCGGATGGCGTGGTGGCGGAGGTGGTCCATGAGCCGGACGCTACGACCGGCTGCGTGCGCGGGCGAGCAGATATGACCCACCGTGCGCGTATCACCACCCCGCGGTGCCTCTCTTCCCAGGTGACAGGTCCGACGACGAAGGGGGATGGCGATGTCGTACGGCATCGGCACGGAGTGGATCAACGCGTACAACAACCTCAATCCGCTGACCCACGAGCACGAGGACGCGGGCGGGTTCTGGGACGAGCTGCGCAACCACGACAGCGGCACCGGGATCTTCAACTGGGGCGACGGGAACGCGTTCGAGGACGACTTCAAGGCGAACGCCCGCGGCGGCCACGCCGACCAGTGGGTGGAGCAGGCCGACATCGTCTACTTCACTGGCCACGGCAGCCCGAGCGGCTTCTACTTCCGCAGCGACGTGCCGGACGACTCGCAGGTGCAGGGCGACTTCACGACGAGCGCGGCCGGCAACGACGGCGACCTGCGCCTGGGCCACGGCGACCTGGAGTGGCTCGGCCTGGAGGTCTGCAACACCCTGCAGATGGACGCGGTCCAGCAGGGCGCCAACCGGGACGTCTTCGACCGCTGGGCGGACGCGTTCGAGGGTCTGCACGCCATCCTCAGCTTCACCACCACCAGCCTCGACCTGGCCAACCCCGGCCGGGCGTTCGCCTCCGCGATGGACGGGCGCTGGCTCACGGCGATGTTCGGCATCCCCGAGTGGCTCATCGGCCGGCGCCCGATGCGCGTGATCGACGCGTGGTTCTGGATGGCCGAGTTCACGCAGCCCAGCTGGGTGGAGTCGGCGGTGCTCTACGCCAACGCCCCCGGCACCAACACGGGCGCCGACTTCCTGCACGACCACGGCTTCGTCAGCTCCGACCCGCACCGCGGCGGCTCCTGGTTCTCCTGGACCTGGATCCCGCACGCCTGCTGAGCACCCCCGACACTCGAGAGGAACCGTCATGACCACGATCTCGGTCGCCCGCGTGCGACCCGCTGCCCTGGACGACGACCGCTTGCGCAGTCTCGCCGAGGCGTTCCGCATCGACGGTGACGTCGTGCGCACCGAGGAGGCGTTCGCCGTCCTCGGCAAGGACGCGACGCTGGTGCACGGCGGCCCGGGCAACCGGCTGGCCGGCGTCACCGCCGTCATCGACACGGTGCGAGGCGTCGCCGCCGCGGACCCCGAGAAGGGCCACCCCGAGCCGCTGCCCGCCGACAAGGCCGTCGGCGTGGCCTCCGAGCTGACCGAGCGGTACGGGCTCGGCCCGGGCGTCGCCCGGTTCGACGGCGTCCGGCTGGAGACGAGCATCGACGCGACGGTCATCGAGGCGGTGCGCTTCGACGGCAAGGAGCGGACACGGTTCGCGGTGAAGACCGACGTCCGCGCGCGGGTCACGCTCGACGGCATCCCGGTGACGGGTCCGCGGGCGGGCGTGAACGCGACGTTCCTCGACGACGACCGTCCGCTGCGCCTCATGGCGACGACCTGGGACAGCGTCGAGCTCTACCGCGAGGCCGAGCTGGTCGAGGAGGGCGAGGCGCTCGAGCGGGTGCTCGAGTCCGCCCGGCACCGCAAAAGCCGGACAGAGAAGCTCTCGGTCGTCTCGAGCGTCCTCGCGTACTGGGCGGCGCCCTACGAGGGCGGTGCCGACCTGCTGGAGCCCAGCTGGTTCGTCGAGCTGGCGCACCCCGCCGACGAGTACGGCAACGACGGACCGAAGCAGCTGGTCAGGGTCCCGGCCGCCCGCTGAGCCACCGGACGGCCTGCGCAGTGAGGGGAGCGCAGGCCGTCCGGTTCTTCTGTGTCACATGTCGCGGTAGCGCACGGCCTTCGACAGGGCGGCGCGCAGGCCGTCGGCGTCGAACCGCTGGACGTAGGCCGCGGTGTCGCGCTGGTAGCGCCAGCCCTCCGACAGGGGGCCGACGTCGACCGCGTCGAAGCCGAGCTCGTCGATCAGCTCGGCCACCGCGGCCCGGGCCTCGTCCGAGTCGCCCGCGACGGCCAGCGCCCGGCGCTCGGGGGTGCCGGCGGGGACGCCCTGCGTGGCGAGGTCGCTGAACATGATGTGGTTGAACGCCTTGACCACGTGCGACGCCGGCAGGTGGGTCTGGAGCAGCTCGGAGACGGTCGTGGACTCGTTGTCGAGCGCCTCGATCTGGCCGTCGCGCTGCGGGTAGTAGTTGTTGGTGTCGATGACGACCTTGCCGGCCAGGGGCTCGACGGGGACGTCGTTCACGTTCTTGGTGGGGATCGTCACGACGACGACGTCCCCGGCTGCGGCGGCCTCGGCCGCCGTCCCCGCGCGTGCGCGGTCGCCGAGCTGCTCGACCAGGTCCGTGAGGGTCTCCGGGCCGCGGGAGTTGCTGACGACGACGTCGTAGCCGTGCGAGATCGCGAGCTGGGCGAGCGTGCCGCCGATGTGGCCTGCGCCGATGAATCCGATAGTGGTCATGGGTCACCGCAACCTCCGCGGCCGGGCGGGTGTTCCCGCGTAGCCTCGGCGGGTGACCCGATCCGCACCGCACGCGTGGCACGGCGTGCCGACACCGGACGGCCCGGCGGTGGTCGTCGGCGTGCTCCCGGGGCAGTCGCCGACCGTCGTGCGGGAGGCCGCGCGTCTCGCCCTCGCGATGAGTGCGGACCTCGTGTGCGTCTGGTCCGACGCCGCCCGTACGTTCGTCGCGCAGGACCCCGACGGCACCCTGGTCACCACCCCGCTGGACCCAGACCACGTCGACGACCGGGAGGACGAGGTCGCGGCGGAGGTGGAGGTGGCCGCGGAGGTCGAGCGGAACCTCGAGGGGTCCGACGTACCGTGGCGGTTCGTGTACACGGTCGGCGAGGCGTCGCGTGAGCTGGCCCGCGTCGGCCGGGAGGCGGGCGCGGCGATGATCGTCGTCGGCAGCCGGCGTCCCGGAATCGGCGGGTGGATGAACCACCTGATCGGCGGCTCGACGGCCGGCCACCTCGCGCACACGCAGCCGCTGCCGGTGACGATCGTCCCGCAGGAGCATCCATGACCCGATCCCCGCACCTCGATCCGAGGCTCGTCGCGGTCGTGGCGCTGGGCGGAGCAGTGGGGACGACGGGCCGCTGGGCCGTCTCCGAGTGGCTCGGCACGTCCGCCGGCGGGTGGCCGACGGCGACGTTCGTCGTGAACGTCCTCGGGTCGTTCCTGCTCGGGCTCCTGCTCGAGGCGCTGCTGCGGCGCGGTGAGGAGTCGCGCCGGGGCCGGCTGGTGCGGCTCGGTGCCGGCACGGGGGTGCTCGGCGGGTTCACCACGTTCTCCAGCCTGGCGCTCGAGATGGAGCGGCTGCTCGCGGCCGGCCAGGTGACCATGGGCATCGCCTACGGGGTGCTCAGCGTGGTCCTCGGGCTGCTGGCGTGCGTGGGTGGCGTCGCGCTCGGGTCTCGGCGGTCGCGATGACCGTCCTGCTCATCGCGGTCTTCGGCGGGATCGGCGCCGCCACCCGGTTCGTCGTCGACGGCTCGGTGCGCTCGCGGTGGAACCGGGTGTTCCCGCTGGCCACGCTCGCGGTCAACGTGTCGGGGTCCCTGCTGATCGGCCTGCTCGCCGGCGCGCACGTCTACCACGGGCTCGGCGAGGCCTGGCAGGTGGTGGCCGCGACCGGGTTCTGCGGCGGGTACACCACGTTCTCCACCGCGATGGTGGAGACCGTCCGGCTGGTCCAGGCGGGCGAGCTGCGCCGAGCGACCGCGAACGCCGTCGGCTCGGTGGTGCTCTGCCTCGGGGCCGCGGCGCTGGGCGTCGCGCTGATGGCTCTCTAGACGCGCGTCAGGCGCACGCGGCAGTCGTCGGGCTCGTCGACCAGGAACTCGATCTCCAGCGCACCGGGGGCGTCCTGCTCCAGCTGCGCGAGCAGGGGGAGCGGCTTGTGCGGCGCGACGAGGATCATCGACTGACCGACGGGGATCGCGCTGAACGCGCCGCGGATCGCCGCGTGCCGGATCGGGCGGGGGAGGCTGCGCGCGTCGAGCACGATCTCCTTCTCCGCGGCGTGCCCACAGCTGCACACGTGGGCCTCAGCCGCGGGGGCCGGCGTGCCGGTCGAGATCTCGACGTGCTGCGTGGTCATGAGGTCCTCCGAGGTCGGTGACGGGCGCCTCCCGAGTATCCGTCGATCCCTGCGGGCGCGACCGGGACCAAGGGCTCTACAGCGCCGGCTCCAGGAGCCAGTCGAGCACCTGGTCGGCCGACCAGCCGTCGGGGTGCAGCTCGGCCAGGCGGTTCGCGCCGTCGAGGTCGGTGCCGAGGGTGACCAGCGCCTCCTCCTCGCGCCCGTCCGGCCGGGTCTGCCCGAGACCGACATCGGCGGACAGCGCGTTGCACAGGCACGCCCGTCCCTCGGTGTCCTGCTCGGAGCCGCCCTTCTTGACGTACATCGCGACCGGCTCGGCGGGGCATCGGAACCCGACCCGGCCGTCGTCCTTGAGGTACGGCGAGCGCAGGTAGCCGAGGTCGCAGAGGCGCGGCCGAGCGCTGCGGATCGCGGGGTCGGAGAGCGTGCCGGTCAGCTGGGCGACCTTGAACGGGAAGCCGGTCGGTGAGGCGTCCCCGTCGGTGAGCACCTCGAGCTCGCCGGTGCGCAGCAGGGCGAGGAGGCGGTCGCGCAGCTCGTCGGTCAGGCCCGAGTCGGAGCTGAGCGCGAAGGCGGTGCCCACCTGGACGCCGGTCGCGCCGGCGGCGAGGGCCTCGCGGACCGCCTCCGGCGTGCCCAGCGAGCCGGCGAGCCAGAACGGCAGGCCGACCGCGGCGACCTTGCTGACGTCCGCCTGGTCCCGGGCGCCGAACACCGGCTGGCCGCGCTCGTCGCGCACCGGGCGTCCTCGCGGCGGCGCGTTGTGACCGCCGGCGCGGGGGCCTTCGATGACGAACCCGTCCGGCCGGATCGCGGGGTCCCGGGTGAGGTAGGCGGCCAGGACCTCGCTCGACACGATCGCGAGGAACAGCGGGCGGTCCAGTGCCGGCAGGTCGGGACCGAGCAGGTCCGGCGGGTCGATCTGGACGACGTGGTCACCGCCGGGGTCGCCGGCGACGTCGACGGGCAGCTGCGTGGGGCGGTTGGCCGCGAGCTCGTCGAGCAGGTGCGGCAGGTGGCGCGGGATGCCGGCGCCGACGAGCACCGCGTCGACCCCGGCGAGCATGGCACCGTACACCGCCGCGGGCATCGCCATCTGGACCTTCTCCAGGCAGTTGATGCCGACCGGGCCGTCGTGCCCCTCCTTGGCGAGCCACACCTCGACGAAGCTGGCCAGCACGGTGAGCTCCTGGACGGCGCGTCCCGGGCGCATGCTCAGCCGCGGGACCGGCGTGTACGCCACGCCCGCCGCCCGGCCGCCGGGGCGCAGGTGCCGCTTGATCACGCGCTCGACGATGGCCGGCACCGGGAACGCGGCCATCGCGCGGCGGGCCGAGCCGTCCAGGTCACCGTCCTCGAGCCGGCGGGCCAGCACGAGGTCCAGGGCCGTGCCGGACACGACACCGAGCTGCCCACGCCGCGCGACCGCGGACGCCAGACGCCACGACGAGACAGCGACGCCCATCCCGCCCTGGATGATCGTCGGCAGCGCGCGGCGCAGGGACCGGACGGGCGGGGGTGTCGGCATCGAACCTCTCCAGACCTACGGGAGCGTAAGTTACGCAACCGTAGGTGAAGGGAGCGGCGTCGAGCCGGGACCAACGACCCTGGCTGTCACATCCCCATCGCGTGGACGCCGCCGTCCACGTGCACGATCTCGCCGGTGGTGGCGGGGAACCAGTCCGAGAGCAGCGCGACCACCGCGCGGGCTGTCGGACCGGCGTCGCCGACGTCCCAGCCCAGGGGAGCGCGCGCGTCCCAGCCACCCTCGATCGCCTCGAAGCCGGGGATCGCCTTGGCCGCGGTGGACCGGATCGGGCCGGCGGCGACGAGGTTGCAGCGGATCCCCTCGGGCCCGAGGTCGCGTGCGAGGTAGCGGGACGTCGACTCCAGGGCTGCCTTGGCCACGCCCATCCAGTCGTAGACCGGCCACGCCACGGTCGCGTCGAAGGTCAGACCGACCACCGAGCTGCCCCGGACCATCAGCGGCTGCGCGGCGACGGCCAGCGCCTTGAGCGAGTACGCCGAGATCTCCAGCGCGGTCGCCACGTCGGGCCACTCGCCGTCGAGGAAGTTCCCGCCGAGCACCGCCTGCGGCGCGAAGCCGATCGAGTGGACCACCCCGTCGAGCCGGTCCGCGTGCTCGCCGACGGCACCTGCGAGCGCGGCCAGGTCCTCGGCCGACGTGACGTCGAGGCGCACCACCGGTGCCGGTGCCGGGAGGCGTCGCGCGATGGCCTCGGTCAGCCGCTGCTGGCGCCCGAAGGAGGTGAGGACCACCTGCGCGCCCTGCTCCTGGGCCAGCCGGGCGACGTGGAACGCGATCGAGCCCTCGGTGAGCACGCCGGTCACGAGGATCGTCTTGTTGTCGAGCAGCGCCATGCCGTCGACGGTAGCGCTCGGGGGACGGTTGCCTTGGGTCGTCCGGCTGGATGATCCCGCCGGAGGACGTGGTAGATGCGCCGGACCGCACGATCGTGCTATTCATAGACCATGGGCAAGGGTGACGAGACGCGTCAGGCGGTGATCGACCAGGCGGTCGAGATCGCCGGGCGCCTCGGCGTCGCCGGTCTGACCATCGGCACCCTCGCGTCCGCCACGGGCCTGTCGAAGTCCGGCCTCTACGCGCACTTCCGGTCCAAGGAGGCGCTCCAGCTGGCCGTGCTCGCGAGCGCGCGGGAGCACTTCGTCGACCAGGTGATCCGCCCGGCGCTCGCGGCGCCCCGCGGTGAGCAGCGCGTCCGCACCCTGTTCGAGCGATGGCTCACCACCTCGTCCTCCGGGGCGGCCGGCTGCCTGTTCGTCTCGGCGGCCACGGAGTTCGACGACCAGCCCGGGCCGGTCCGCGACCAGCTGGTCCGAGACCACTGGGACCTCGCCGAGTCGCTCGCGCAGGTCTACCGCTCCGGCGCCAAGGACGGGGCGTTCCGCGACGACCTCGCGCCCGAGCAGTTCGCGCACGACCTGCACGGGCTGCTGCTCGCCCACTTCCACGCCTTCCGGCTGCTGCGTGACCCGGCGGCCGAACCGCACACCCGCTTCGCGTTCGAGCGGCTGCTGCAGTCCCTCCTCCGCTGACTTCTTCTGGAGACCCCGAAATGACCCAGTTGTCGACCGAAAAAAGCACGACCGTTCGTACGCAGCTCCCGCCCGTCCCTCCGCTGGTCCGGTCCGCGGTGGGGGCCCTGGACCGCGTGGCCCCCGAGCTCGTCGCCCGCGGGGCGCTGCGCCTGTGGTGCACCCCGGCGCGCGCGAAGCACCCGTCGGCCATCCCCGGCGGCACCGCGTTCCGCACCGGCCCGATCGCCGGGCAGGTCTGGGGCGACGGGCCGGCCGTCTACCTGGTGCACGGCTGGGGCGGCCACCGCGGGCAGCTGCGCTCGCTGGTCGAGCCGCTCCTCGCGGCGGGCCTCCGGGTGGTCGCGTACGACGCACCCGCGCACGGCGACTCGGGGCCCGGCGCCCTCGGTCGCCGGCGGACGACCCTGCCCGAGATGATGTCCGCGCTCGGCACGGTCATCGACGCGCACGGTCCGGCCCGCGCGGTCGTCGGCCACTCCATGGGCGCGGCCGCGAGCGCGCTCGCCGTCCTGGACGGGACGCCGACCGAGCGCCTCGTGCTGGTCACGCCGCTGGCCGACCCGTCCACCTACACGGTCGGCTTCGCGCACACCCTCGGGTTCAGCGAGCGGACGCGGCACCGGTTCGTCGTCCGCATGGAGAAGCTGGCGGGTCGGCGGCTGGCGGAGCTCGACATCCCCGTGCGAGCCGCCAACGCGGGTCGACCGCTGCCCGCGACGCTCGTCCTGAGCGACCGCGCCGACAAGGAGGCCGACCACGCGGACGGCACCCGCATCGCCCGCGCGTGGCCGGGTGCGGAGCTGGTGGTCAGTGACGGGCTCGGTCACCGCCGGATCCTGCGCGACGACGAGACGATCAAGCGGATCGTCGCGCACGTGACCGGCTAGGCCTCGTCCGACTCCACGAGGGCGCTGACCGGGACCGTGCAGGCCTCGCCGCGCCACGCCTCGAGGCCCTCCCGGACCGCGAACCCGGCGATCACCAGCGCGGCGAGCGGGTCTGCCCACGTCCACCCGAGCGTGCTGTTGAGCACGAGGCCCACCAGCAGGACGCCGGACAGCCAGGCGCAGAGCAGGGTCTGCCTCGAGTCGGCGACCGCCGAGGCGGAGCCCAGCTCGCGTCCGGTCCTGCGCTCGAACCACGAGAACAGCGGCATGATCACGAGGCTCGCGGCGGCCAGCACGATGCCGACCGTCGAGTGCTCCGGCTCCGAGCCGCCGAGCAGCGTCCGCGCCGAGTCGAGGGTGACCACGAGGGCGAGCCCGAAGAACGAGACGGCGATCAGTCGCAGGGCGGTGCGCTCGCGGCTCTCGGGATCGGGTGCCGCGAACTGCCACGCGACCGCGGCGGCCGACAGGACCTCGACCACGGAGTCGAGTCCGAATGCCAGGAGTGCCGACGACGACGCCATCCGCCCGGCGACCAGCGCGACCACCGCCTCGACCACGTTGTAGGCGATCGTCAGGGCGACGACCCACCGGATGCGCCGCTGGAGGACCGTGCGTCGGGTCAGGAGCACGTGCACCCGTCCGATCCGCAGCAGGTGGGGTCGACGGTGACGACGAGCCGGAGCAGGTCGTCGAGGGCAGGCGCCAGGTGGGCGTCGGCCAGCCGGTACCAGGTGCGCCGACCGTCGGGGACCGCCTCGACCAGGCCGCAGCCGCGCAGGCAGGCCAGCTGGTTGGACATCACCTGCCGGGAGACGCCGAGCGCGTCCGCGAGGTCGGACGGGTAGGCCGGGGCCTCGCGCAGGACGAGCAGGATGCGGGTGCGGGTCTCGTCCGAGAGCGCGTGCCCGAGCCGTGCGAGCGCGGCGGTGTGGGTGAGGGTCACCGTCTCCATCCGGCGAGAGTACAGCGGATCGTGTATTCAGTGCTTGCGTAGATACGCAATAATAGAAGGATGCTTCGCGCCCTCGCCCACCCCGTCTACCGCCGGCTGTTCGCCGCGCAGGTGGTGGCGCTGGCCGGAACCGGGCTCGCGACGGTCGCGCTCGGCCTGCTCGCCTACGACCTCGCCGGCGCCGACGCCGGCTCGGTGCTCGGCACGGCGCTCGCGATCAAGATGCTCGCGTACGTGCTCGTCGCGCCGGTCGCGGCCGTCGTGGTGGCGCGCCTGCCGCGGAAGGCGGTCCTCATCGGGTCCGACGTGCTGCGGTTGCTGGTGGCGTCGATGCTGCCGTTCGTCGGCGAGGTCTGGCAGGTCTTCGTCCTGATCTTCGTCCTGCAGGCCGCGTCCGCGACGTTCACGCCGACCTTCCAGTCGGTGATCCCGCAGGTCCTTCCCGACGAGGACGACTACACCGCCGCGCTGTCGCTGTCCCGGCTGGCGTACGACCTCGAGGCGGTCCTGGCGCCGGTGCTCGCGGCGGCCCTGCTGCTCCTGGTCCCGTCCGACGCGCTCTTCGTCGGCACCGCGATCGGGTTCGCCGGGTCCGCGCTGCTGGTGGGCTCGGTGGTCCTGCCGCGCGGGGTCCCGGCCGCCCAGGGGCGGTTCACGCACGAGGTGCGGCGGGGAGCGGCGCTGTTCGTGCGGACGCCGGCGCTGCGACCGGTCCTCGCGCTCAACCTCGTGGTGGCGGCCGCCGGGGCGTTCGTGCTGGTGCAGACCGTCGTCGTGGTCCGCGGTGAGCTCGGCCTCGGGGACGGCGTCGTGGCGCTGGTGCTCGCCGCTAACGGGCTGGGCTCGATGGCGGCCGCACTGACCCTGCCGCGGCTGCTGCGCCGCGTCACCGAACGCCGCGTGATGCTCGGTGGGGCGGCGCTCCTCGCCGTCACCACCGCGGTGATCCCGGTCGCGCTGCACAGCCTCGCGGCCGTGAGCGTGCTCTGGGTGCTCGTCGGTCTCGGCTGGGCCGCCGTCGAGACCCCCGTCGGTCGGCTCGTGCGCCGCGAGGTGTCCACCGAGGACCTCCCCGCGGCGTTCGCGGCGCAGTTCTCCCTGTCGCACGCGTGCTGGCTGCTCACCTACCCGCTCGCCGGCTGGCTCGGCACCGTCGGGCTCGGGGTCGCCGCCGTCGTGCTGGCCGTCGTCGCGACCGCCGCGACGATCACCGCGACGCTGCTGTGGCCGAGCCCCGCACGGGTGCCCAGCCTGCGATCATGACGACGATGGCCACCAACCTCACCGGCGCAGCCGACCTCGACCACGCGGTCGACATCCTGCGCCTGCTCGCCGACCGCACCCGGCTGGCGATCCTCGCGCTGCTGGACGGGACGGAGCTGTCCGTGACCGCGATCGCCGAGGCGCTCGACCGCCCGACACCCGCCGTCTCCCAGCACCTGGCCAAGCTGCGCGCCGGCCACCTGGTCACCGCTCGCCGGGACGGCACGACGGTCTACTACTCGCAGGCCAACGAGCACGTGTCCGCGCTGGTCACCAACGTGCTGCAGCACACCGAGCACACGCTCTACCCGGTGCCGCCGCACCACCGCTGAGTCAGAGGCGCTTCTCGACGAGGACGACGTCCCGCCACTGGTCGGCCAGCGGACCGTAGGTCATCCGGCCGAGGCGCTCGCGCGTGCCGACCACCCGGAACCCGGCGGCCGCGTGCACGGCGAGGCTCGTCGCGTTCTCGGGGAAGATGCCGGACTGCACGGTCCAGATCCCCTCGGTGCGGGCGTTCTCGAGCAGCGCGGCCAGCAGCGTCCGACCGATCCCGCGGCCCTGCGCGGCGGGGTCCACGTAGACCGAGTGCTCGATGACGCCGGCGTAGGCGCACCGGTCGGAGACCGGGACGGCGGCCGCCCAGCCGACGACGGCGCCGTCGTCGTCGACCGCGACGAGCCGGTGGGCCGGGAGCCGTGCCGCGTCGAACGCCTCCCACGTGGGCGGCGCGGACTCGAACGTCGCGTGCCCGGTGGCGATCCCGGCGGCGTAGATGCGCTCGACCGCGGGCCAGTGCTCGGCGGTCAGGGGGAGCACTCTCATGAGGCCGCGCCCGCGGTCAGGTGGGTGCCGAGCTGGTGCGTGACGGCGTCGAGCGCTCCGGGCACCAGGGCGTAGTAGGCCCAGACGCCGCGCTTGTCGCGGGTGACCAGGCCGGCGTCGACCAGGACCTTGAGATGGTGCGACACCGTCGGCTGGCTGAGCCCGACCGGTTCGGTCAGGTCGCAGACGCACGCCTCGGCGCCGTCGTGCGACGCGATGAGCGACAGCAGGCGCAGACGGGCGGGGTCGGCCAGCGCCTTGAGCACCTGGGACAGGGAGGCGGCGGCCTGCTCCGTGATCGCGTCGCGGGTCAGCGGGGTGCAGCACGCCCCGCCGGAGGCGGAGACGACGGGCAGGAGATCGAGAGCCATGAGGACAGTCTGCCTCAGACATTTACGTCTGTCGATATTGACAACCATCGATGGATGGGTGCATCTTCTCCATTGATGGTTGTCGATGCCTGAGGAGGCGGACGAGATGGACGAGGTGCGGGAGCAGGTGCGTCAGCGCTACGCGTTGGCGGCGGTGGAGACGCAGGCCGGGCTGGGTGGGTGTTGTGGCGACGGCGGCTGCTGCACGCCGGGCTCGGTGGTCGACGTCGACGAGAAGTTCGGGGCGGGTCTCTACAGCGCGCAGGACGCCGTGAGCATCCCTGTCGAGGCGCTGGCCGCTTCGCTGGGCTGCGGGAACCCGCTGGCGGTCGCGGAGCTGAGGGCGGGCGAGCGCGTGCTCGACCTGGGCTCGGGCGGCGGGATCGACGTGCTGCTGTCGGCCCGTCGGGTCGGCCCGGAGGGGTTCGCCTACGGGGTGGACATGACCGACGAGATGCTCGACCTGGCCCGCGCCAACGCGGTCAAGGCGGGGGCCACCAACGTGGAGTTCCGCAAGGGCACCATCGAGGACCTGCCCCTGGACGACGCCACGGTGGACGTGGTCATCTCCAACTGCGTGGTCAACCTGTCCACCGACAAGCAGGCCGTGCTCGCGGAGGCCTTCCGGGTGCTCACGCCAGGCGGTCGGGTGGGGATCTCCGACGTCGTCGCCGAGGACCACCTCACGCCGGAGCAGCGCGCCGAGCGCGGCTCGTACGTCGGCTGCATCGCGGGCGCCCTGTCCCGCACCGAGTACCTCGACGGGCTGACCCGCGCCGGGTTCGCCGACGCCGAGGTCACGTTCACGCACCAGGTCGCGGACGGCATGCACGGCGCCGTGGTCCGCGCCCGCAAGCCCCTCACCGAGGAGTAGGCCATGCACCCCGAGCTGTTCGCAGTCCTGTACGACGAGCGCGAGCGCGAGCTGGAGGCCGAGCTGCACCGTCGGTTCGTCCTCGCGGAGCGGGCGCCGAGGCCGGCGCGCTCCTGGCGCCTGCCGCGGCTGACGCTCCGGGCGGCCCCCACC
This sequence comes from Cellulomonas sp. Root137, assembly GCF_001426725.1. NCBI lineage: Bacteria > Bacillati > Actinomycetota > Actinomycetes > Micrococcales > Cellulomonadaceae > Cellulomonas > Cellulomonas sp. Root137. The sequence continues at coordinate 918,906 of NZ_LMFG01000001.1, forward strand.
GCCTGCTGCGTCCCGGCATGACGAGCGCGGCCGCGGTCACCCGCGGCCGCGCCCCCGCCGCACCGCCCAGACACCCGCACCGAGGAGCGCCACGGCGAGCCCGCCCAGCACCGACGGGAGCGGCAGGGTGAGCGCGAGGACCACGCAGCCGACCAGCCCGAGCGCGGAGACCCAGCGGGGCGGGCGGCCCTCGTCGGGCCGCAGGCGCAACGCGCTCGCGTTGGTCAGGGCGTAGTAGGTCAGTACGCCGAACGACGAGAACCCGATCGCGCCCCGCACGTCCAGCGTGGCGACGAGCACGATCACGACGGCAGCGACCGCCAGCTCCGCCCGGTAGGGCACCCCGTGCCGGGGGTGCACGGCCGCGAGGTACGGGGGCAGCTCGTGGTCGCGGGCCATCGCGAACGCGGTGCGCGACACCCCGAGCACCAGCGCCAGCAGCGCCCCGAGCGACGCGATGGCGGCACCGACCTGCACCACCGGGCTCACGGCCGCCCAGGACCCCGCCTCGACCACCGCGCGCAGGGGAGCCGCGGTCGCGGCGAGGGCGTCGGGCCCGACCGCGAGCAGCGCGCAGACGCCCACCACGACGTAGACCACGAGCACGATGGCGAGCGCGAGCGGGATGGCCCGGGGGATGGTGCGCCGCGGGTCGACCACCTCCTCGCCCAGGGTGGCGATCCGCGCGTACCCGGCGAACGCGAAGAACAGCAGGCCCGCGGACTGCAGCACGCCGCCGAGCTCCACGCCGGCGAGGTTCTCGGTCGACGCGGTCCCGCCGGCCAGCGACGCGGCGACGACCACCGCGAGCGTGACGAGCGTGAGGGCGACGATCACCCGCGTCACCAGGGCGGACTTCTGCACGCCGCGATAGTTCAGCGCGGTGATCGCGACAACGGCGAGGATCCCGACCAGGCGCGCGTGCCCGGGCGCGGCGTAGGAGGCGAACGTCAGGGCCATCGCCGCGCAGCTCGCGGTCTTGCCGACGACGAACGACCAGCCCGCCTGGAACCCCCAGAACCGGCCGAGCCGCCGCCGCGCGTAGACGTAGGTGCCGCCCGACTCCGGGTACAGCGCCGCCAGCCGCGCCGACGACGTCGCGTTGCAGAACGCCACGACCGCGGCGATCGCCAGCCCGATCAGCAGCCCCGACCCGGCGGCCTCGGCCGCGGGCGCGAAGGCGGCGAACACCCCGGCGCCCAGCATTGCGCCGAGCCCCACGACGACGGCGTCGGCAACCCCCAGCCGACGGACGAGGTCGGTCACGCGCGGACGGGCTCCACGCCCAGCTCGTCCAGGAGGGTGAGGATCCGGCCACGGATCTCGTCGCGGATCGGGCGGACCGACTCGATGCCCTGGCCCGCGGGGTCCTCGAGCACCCAGTCCTCGTACCGCTTGCCGGGGAAGAACGGGCACACGTCACCGCAGCCCATGGTCACCACGACGTCCGAGGCCCGCACCGCCTCGGTGGTGAGCACCTTCGGCTGCTCCGCACGGATGTCGATGCCGACTTCCGCCATCGCGTCGACCGCGACCGGGTTGACCTGGTCGGCCGGCATGGACCCGGCGGACAGGACCTCCACGGCGCCACCGGACAGGGCCTTCAGGAAGCCGGCCGCCATCTGGGACCGGCCGGCGTTGTGCACGCAGACGAACAGGACGCTGGGCTGGGTCATGACACTCCAAGGGTGGTGAGCAGGGTCTGGACGCGGGAGTCGATGTCGGCGCGGATCGCCGCGACGCCGTCGGGGGAGGCGAGGGCGGGGTCGCCCACCGCCCAGTCCTCGTAGCGGATGCCGGGGTAGACCGGGCAGACGTCGCCGCAGCCCATGGTCACGACGATGTCGGCGGCGCGGACGGCGTCGTCGGTCAGCGGCTTGGGGAAGCCGTCGGCCCCCAGGGCGTCGAGCTCCGGGCGGACGTGCGTGTGGATCGCGGCGGCGGGCGCCGAGCCGGCGGACCGGGCGAGCACCGCGTCGCCCGCGTAGCGCTGGAGCAGGGCCGCGGCCAGCTGCGAGCGGCCGGCGTTGGCGACGCAGACGAAGAGCACGCGCGGGACGGTCGTCGCGCCGTCGATGCGGGCCAGGTCGTCCAGGCGCTGCCGCGCGAACCGCTCGGCCAGGCCGATCGTGCGCGAGCCGGCGCCCGTCCTGGCGAGGGCCGTCGCGGAGTCGCGGACGACGTCGCGGACCCGGAGGGCGTCGATCGTCGGGTACCGCGGCGCGAGGTCGGCGGTGAGGCGGTCGAGGCGCTCGTCGAGGTCGGGGATCGCCTCCGCCGCGCGCTCCTCGGTGGCCGCGAACGACTCCAGCACCGTGCGCACCGCGCCGCGGTGCTCCGGAGCGATCCGGTACCAGACCCACGTGCCCCGGCGCTCGGCCGTGACCAGCCCCGCGTCCTTGAGCACCCTGAGGTGGTGGGAGACGGTCGGCTGCGACACCGACGTGAGCTCGCTGACGTCCTCGACGCACGCCTCACCCGAGGGGCTGGCGGCGATGAGCGAGAGGGCGCGCAGGCGCAGGGGGTCCGCCAGGGCCTTGAGCGCGCGGGCCACCTGGTCCGCGGACGCAGGGCTCATGGCGATGCTCGGCACAGGCCTATATTGATGGAATTCGATCCAAGGGTCAAACCGGCTCGGGCGCGTCCTGCTCGTCGGTGTGCGCCACGTGCCGCAGCTGGTGCCAGATGAGCACGACGAAGATCGCGGACCCGACGAACGCGAACCAGAACGGCGCGGTCACCCCGTACCGCTGCGCGAGCAGCCCACCGATCGCCGCGCCGACCACCAGCCCGCCGAACACCCCCACCAGGTTCACGCTCCCGACCCGCCCCTGGAGCTCGGTCGGCACGGCCCGCTGCCGGATGGTCACCGAGGTGGTGCCCCAGACGAACGCGTGCGCGCCGAACACGAAGAACACCACGAGGGCGAACCAGGCCGTCGTGGTGAGCGCCAGCGCCAGGTGCGTGAGGGTCTCGACGATGAGCCCGATCCGCATGAGGTTCGCGAGGCTGACCCGCCGCGTGATCCAGCCGTAGGACACCGTCCCGACGAGCCCGCCGACGGCCCCGACCGTGGTGATGAGCCCGAACCCGATCGCCCCGAGGCCCAGCTGCTCCCGCGCGTAGAGGACGAGCACCGACCACGCGGCCCCGAACGTCACGTTGAAGATGAGGATGGTGAGCACCAGGGTCCGCACGGCCGCGTGGTGCCGCACCCAGCGCACACCCTCGGCGATGTCGTGGCGCAGGTGCGTGGTCCGGGGCTCGGCCAGGTGCGGCGGCAGCGAGATCCTCGAGACGAGGACGGCGCCTGCCGCCACCAGCAGCGCGTCGGCGGCGAACGGCCACGCCTGCCCGGCCGCGAAGAGGAACGCCCCCAGCGGCGGGCCGACCAGCTGGTTCACGGTGACGAACCCGGCCAGGATGCGGCTGTTGGCCAGGGCCAGGTCGTCGCGCTGGACCAGCATCGGCACCATCGTGCCCGACGCGTTGTCGGCGAACGTCTCCGCGGTGCCGAGCAGGAACATCGCCACCAGGACCAGCGCGATGGTGGCCACGTCGAAGGCCACGGCGGCGGCCAGCAGGATCAGGACGACGGTGCGCAGCGAGTCCACGAGGATCACCAGCCGGCGTCTGTCCAGCCGGTCCGTCAGTGCGCCCGCCCACAGCCCGAACAGCAGCGGCGGCAGCCACTGGAGCAGGGCGGCGAGCGCGACGAGGAACGCGTCCTCGGTGCGAGACGCCACCAGCAGCGGACCGGCCGCGAGGACGATGCCGTCGCCGAGGTTCGAGCTCCACGACGAGGCCAGCAGCCACCGGAACCCGGTGCCCAGCCTGCGCGGGACGACGACGTCGACGATCCGGCTCACAAGGGCGAGACGCTAGTCGACGCCGACGAGCAGGTCACCCGAGATCGCCGGCGGAGCCGCGGTACCAGCCGACGAACGCCTCGCCCGGCTCGCCGAGGTACCGGCGGAACGCGGAGGGGTGGAGCGTGATCGGCCGCCGGTCCAGCCAGCTCGCCTTCGGCAGGCCGGGGACCCCCTGCGGGACCCGGAGGTAGTCGCTCCGGCCGCTGCGGTCCTGCGACGTGAACCTCGCGACCTCGCACGTCGTGCCGATCACCGACAGGACGAGCACGGGTCGGTCCTTGCCGCCGGTGCCCTCCTCGAACGGCACCTGCGCGAACCAGACCTCCCCGGTCCGCGGCCGCATCCCGCGCGGCCGGGTCTGACGCGGCCTGGCCCCCCGGGGGCGGCGCAGCCAGCCGACCAGGAGGATGACGGCGATGACGCCGACGGTGGCCCACGGGTGCTCGGCAGGCAGCTGCGCGATCTCACTCACGCGAGCGAGCGTAGGGCCTCATTCGTCGGCACGGACGGGGGGCGCCTCTGGTGCCCGGACGCCGAGCACGTCGCGTTCGAGCGCGGCCAGCGCCTCGTCGACCACGCCGCGGGTGGCAGTCCGGTGTCCCAGAGGGAGTGGACGCCGGTACTGCTCGCGTTGCTCGCTCGTCAGGTACCACGGAGGCGCAGAGTTCGACAGCAGGCGGTCCACCGCGGCGACCCTGGCGACCGCGTCGGGTGAGCCCAGCACCTTGACCCGCAGCAGGAGGAAGCGCAGGTCGCCGACGACCGACGTGTCGGGGGGCACCTCCCGGAGCGCCTCTGTCCTGGCCCGCTGCAGCACGGGCACGGCCTCGACGTACAGCTCGTACCGCTGCTCGCGGAGCCAGGCGTCCCGCTGCGCCCGTACGGACAACCGGTGGCTGAGCCACGCGCCCACCACCACGCCGACGAGGCCGACGACCAGGGTCACGGCAGCTGACGTGTCCACACGCTCAGGCTACGGACTTCGCTCGTCGGCGAACACCTGCGGGCGCGGCGTCGGGTCTCCGTACCCGCGCAGCCGCGCCCGCACCGAGCGTGCGACGAGCGCGGGGTGCAGCAGCAGCCAGGGCGAGGCCATCACGTGGTACACCCGGGCGATCGACAGCTGCGCGAGCTGGTCGCCGTGCGCGCCCATCCGTCCCAGCTCCCGCGTCCAGGCGGAGAACAGGGCGGATGCGCGAGGCACGCGCCCCCCGGCGGTGGGATAGCGGAGGTCCTCGCTCGTGGCGATCCGCCACGGCAGGTCGACCACCCGGCCGAACCGGCGCAGCAGCCGCCGCGTGCGCAGCGGGCCGCGGGCCGCGTCGCGCAGGGCCAGTGCCTCGAGCGCCGCGACCGTGACGCCCTGGCCGTAGACCGGGTTGAACGCGCACAGGGCGTCACCGACGACGAGCAGCCCGTCCGGCCAGCCCCGCACCCGGTCGTAGTGGTGCCGCTGGTTGCCGGTCTGGCGGTGGATGACGACCTCCGCCTCGGCACGCGCGGCCAGGTCGTGGAGGGACGGGTCGGGCAGCGAGGCGAGGGTGCCGACGAACGATGCGCGGTCCCGCCCCGGACGACGCGCACCTGCACCGACGGCGGTGACCAGCCAGGTGTCGCCCTCGACGGGCAGCGCGCTGCCGCCGGACCGGTCCGGGGTCTGCAGCAGCTCGATCCCGTCGACCGTGACCGTCCCCGGAGGCACCGCGACGCGGGCGGTGGCGTACCCCACCCGCGCGTCCACCCGCGTGGTGCGCGCCGGACCGACGCCGAGCGCGACCAGCCAGGGCGGCAGCCGCGACGACCGACCCGACGCGTCGATCACCAGGTCGGCGGGCACCGGGTCGCCGGCCGTGTCCACCCACCAGCGGGGACCGGTCGACGAGCCCCGCCGCAGCCCGGTCACGGCGGTCCCGTCGCGCAGCTCCACCCCGGCGAGCCGGCAGACGTGGTCGCGCACGACGTGCTCGAACAGCGGCCTGGTCAGCGAGAGGATCTCGTACTGCGGTCCCCGCGGCGCCCACCCCGACTCACCGAGCCAGGCGATGTACCCGGTGTCGAGCGGCACCGCGCCGGCCGCGCGAAGGTCGGCGTCGACCCCCGGCAGCAGCTCCTCGACGGCGAGGAGCCCGCGGTGCAGGAACACGTGCGGCTGCCGGCCCTGGGGGACGCCCGGACGCGGTTCCGGCCCGACGGGAAGCGCGTCGCGTTCCAGCACGGTGACCGACCGTCCTGGGCCGGCGAGCGCCGCCGCGGCGAGGAGCCCCGCGATGCTCCCGCCGACCACGACCACACGCCGGACCTGCTCCCGCTCCCGCACGCCGGCCCCCTCAGCCTCGGACTGCGAGACCAGCATGCCGCCGGGGCGGACCCTGCGGCGAGGGTCACCGCACCGGCACGGCCTCCCGGAGGAGTGGGACGAGCGCGAGAGCCGGTGCCGGGTCGGACGCCAGCCGCGCGTGCGTCTCGACGTGGTACCGGTTGGAGCCGTACCGGAGCTTCGCGCGCTGGATCCCCTCGGCGGAGAACCCGGCGGCGGAGGCCACCCGGCAGGACGCGGGGTTGTTCACGCGGTGCCCGAGCTCGAGCCGGAACAGGCCGAGCGTCTCGAACGCGTAGGCGGCGACCGTGGCGAGCGCGCGGGACGCCAGGCCGTGGCCACGGCGGCTGGCCGACACCCAGTACGACGCCCACGCGGTGTCGTGCCGGCGCTCGATGTGGCTGAGGGCGACGTGGCCGACGGCGGTCCCGTCGACGCGGATCGCGAACGTGATCGTCCCCTCGTCGTGGCCGAGGTACCGCTCGATGTAGCTGCGGGCGGCCTCGGGCGTGCCGAGCGCCTCGTCGCCGAGCTGGACCGCGAGATCGGGACTGTCCCGCACGGCGGCGGCGAGGGCCTCGTCGTCGTCGGTCGACCACGGGCTGAGCGTCACGTTCATGCGGCGGGGTCCAGCAGCGCCTCGAACGGCGCGGTCGCGACGACACCCTCGACGGCGCGCGCCAGGCCGTCGTCGAGGGTCACCAGGGCGTCGGCCTGCAGCCGCGTGAGCGCGACGTACTCGGCCGCGTAGGTCGACTCCCAGCCGAGCTCGTCGGCGATCTTCCAGGCCGTGTTCCGCAGGACGCCGTCGCCGAGGAGCCGGATCGACATCCGGTTCAGGCGCGCGAGGCGCTCGCGGGCTTCCGCGGACGTGAGGTCACCGCGGTGGACGGCCTCGTGCATCGCGGACAGCGCCTGCGAGCGCAGCAGGGTCGGGGCCAGCAGCTCGTGGGCCACGGGCACGGGGGTGCCGATCGCCGCCAGCCGGAGCGCGGCGGCGGCGTCGACGACGAAGCGGGTCATCGGAGAATCGTCGCACCGCGGTGCGACACGTGCTCTCATCGAGACATGTTCCTGAGACGCCGACCATGACCAGCACCGTCCTCATGCGGTCCCTGAGCTGGCTGCACCGCGCCCTCCTCCGGCTCACGCGCGGTCGCTTCGGTGGCGAGCTGGTGGGGCTGCCGTCGCTCGAGCTGGTGACGATCGGACGCCGGTCGGGCAGGCCGCGGTCGTCGATGCTGACCGCGCCTGTGATTCTGGGGGACTCGCTCGTGATCGTGGCGTCCGCCGGCGGGAACGACGAGCACCCGTCGTGGTTCCTCAACCTGCGCGACCACCCGCAGGTGCAGGTCGCGGTCGGCGGCGGCCCGGCCCGGCCGATGCTCGCGAGGGTGGCGACGACGGACGAGCGCGACCGGCTGTGGCCGCGGATCGTCGAGGCGCTGCCCAACTACGCGCGGTACCAGGAGCGGACGTCCCGCGTGATCCCCGTGGTCCTGCTGGAACCGGTCTGAGCGTCGGCGCCCGCCGCTAGGGTCGCGCCATGATCCGGACGCTGGCGGTCGAGGGGTACCGCAGCCTGCGGTCGCTGGTGCTCGGCCTCGACGACCTCACGGTGGTCACCGGCGCCAACGGGAGCGGCAAGACGAGCGTCTACCGGGCGCTCCGCCTGCTCGCCGAGGTGGCCCGTGACGGCGCCGTCTCGTCGCTGGCACGCGAGGGCGGGATGCGGTCCGCCATGCACGCCGGCCGGCGCGCCGGGGGACCCGTCGCCGTCCGGCTGGGCATCGCCACGGAGGACCTCTCGTACGCGATCGACCTGGGCCTGCCGCAGCTGGGTCCGTTCATGCTCGACCCGGAGATCAAGTCCGAGGTGGTGTGGGCCGGTCCCGTGCTGCGGCCGTCGACGGTCCTGACCGAGCGCACCGGGTCGCGGATCCGCACGCGCGACGACGCCGGCTCGTGGACGACAGTCCCGCTCACGGTCGGCGATCACGAGTCGGTCATGGCGCTCCTGGCCGACCCCGCCGCGACGCCCGACCTGTTCGCGCTGCGGGAGCAGGCCCGCCGCTGGCGGTTCTACGACCACCTGCGCACCGACGCCGACTCCCCGGCGCGGCGGCCGGGGATCGCGACGTTCACGCCGGTGCTCGCCGCCACCGGCGACGACCTGGCCGCCGCCCTGCTGACGATCGACCGCGTGGGCGACGCGGACGGGCTGCAGGCGTCGGTCGACGTGGCGTTCCCGGGCTCGCGCCTGGTGGTCACGGAGGACGACGACGGAGTCTGCCGCGTCGCCATGACCCAGCCGGGGCTGCGTCGGCCCTTGTCCGCCGCCGAGCTGTCCGACGGCACGCTGACGTTCCTGCTGCTGGTCGCGGCCGCGCACGCCACCCGACCGCCGGACCTGCTCGTCCTCAACGAGCCCGAGTCGAGCCTGCACCCGAGCCTCATGCCGGCCGTCGGCGCCCTCGTCGCGTCGGCGGCGGAACGGTCGCAGGTGCTCGTCGTCACCCACTCCGGGGACCTGGTCCGGGCGCTGCGCGGCGCGGGAGCGACGACGATCGAGCTCACCAAGGGCGGCGGCGCGACGTCGGTGGACGGCGCCGGGGTGCTCGACGGCCCGGCGTGGACGTGGCCGACGCGCTGAGCCCGCATGAGGACGGTCTCGCTCACGCTCCCGTCCGGTGCGCTCGTGCACCACTGGAGCAGCGGTGAGCTGCGCGGCTCGCTGAGGGGTGTGGCCGACCCGGGAGCGGTGGCAACCTAGGGCGGCATGAGCGTGTCGCGGGAGGCGTACTGGGACGACCAGGCGGCGACCTACGACCGCACGACCGCGTTCCTCGAACCCCGGTTGTTCGCCCCGGCGCGGCAGTGGATCGCTGACCGCGTCACGGGCCGCACCCTCGAGGTCGGCGTCGGCACGGGCGCCAACCTGCCGTACTACGCCGACCGCGTCACCGATCTCACGCTGACCGACGTCAGCGCCGCCATGCTCCGCGCGGCCTCGGCGCGGGCGCGGGCGGTCGGAGTCCCGGCACGCGTGGTGCAGGCCGACTCCGCGCACCTGGACGTGCCGGACCACTCGTTCGACACGGTGGTGAGCACCCTTGCCCTGTGCTGCGTGGACGACGAGCTCGCCGTGCTGCGTGAGCTCGCGCGCGTGCTGCGTCCGGGCGGTCTGCTGCTGATGGCGGACCACGTGGAGTCGTCGGCCCGGCTCGGACGCGGGGTGCAGGGGGTGCTCGAGCGCATCTCGCCTCGTCGCGCAGGGGAGCACTTCCGCCGACGCCCCGTGCTGCTGCTGGAGCCGGCGGGGCTGGAGCTCGTCGAGAGCGCCGCGTCGCGCTGGCGGCTGGTCGAGCGGCTGTCGGCGAAACTCGTCGGGACGTGATGTCGATCCGGCGGTTCCGCCGCTCGACTGGCAGGTGAGAGGGTCCGAAGGGGGCCCCGGACACAGGAGACGACCGTGAAGTACATGCTGATCATGCGCGCGACCGACGAGGCGCTCGAGTCCTTCCAGAGCGTCGACTTCGAGCAGATCATGGAGGCGATGGGCCGGTTCAACGACGAGATGGTCTCCGCCGGCGTCCTCGTGGCGGCCGAGGGCCTGGACGACGCGGCCGACGGGGTCGTCATCGACTTCTCCTCGCAGCCGCCCGTCGTCAGCGACGGCCCGTACGGGGAGACCAAGGAGCTGTTCGGCGGCTTCTGGATCCTCGACGTCGCGTCCAAGGAGGAGGCCGTCGAGTGGGCCAAGCGCGCCCCGATGACGGGCCCCGGCCAGAAGACCGAGATCCGCCGGGTGACGAGCATCGAGGAGTTCCCGCAGGACAACGAGTGGATCCAGAAGGAGCGGGCGTGGCGCGAGCGGACGGGCCAGCTCTGACCCGCTCCGGTTCCGGTCGCGACGCGGTCGAGGCCGTCTGGCGGATCGAGTCGGCGCGCATCGTCGCCACCCTGGCCCGGTTCACCGGGGACTTCCCGCTCGCGGAGGACCTGGCCCAGGAGGCGCTGGCCGCGGCGCTCGTGGCGTGGCCGCGCGACGGCGTCCCGAGCAACCCCGCCGGCTGGCTGCTCACGGTGGGTCGTCGGCGCGCGATCGACGCCTACCGACGCCGGTCGGCGCTCGACGAGCGGTACGCCCTCCTCGCCCGCGACCTGGGCGAGGAGGGTGCCGACGACTGGGACCCCGACCGGATCGACGACGACGTGCTGGCGCTGATGTTCATCGCGTGCCACCCGGTGCTCTCGCGGGAGGCCCAGCTCACGATGACGCTCCGGGTGGTCGGCGGCCTGACCAGCGACGAGATCGCCCGTGCGCTCCTGGTGCCCACCGCCACGGTCCAGGCACGGATCACCCGCGCCAAGAAGACGCTCGCGGCGGCGCAGGTCCCGTTCGACGTGCCGCCCGCCGACGAGCGCCGCGCCCGCCTCGGCTCGGTGCTGCACGTCCTGTACCTCGTGTTCACCGAGGGCTCGTCGGCCACGTCCGGCGCCGACTGGATCCGGGCCGACCTGGCCCACGAGGCGATCCGGCAGACCCGCGTCCTGGCGCAGCTGGTGCCCGACGAGCCCGAGGTGCACGGGCTGCTCGCCCTGCTGGAGCTCACCGCCGCCCGGTTCCCCGCGCGGGTGCGCGACGACGGCGAGCCGGTGCTGCTCGAGGCGCAGGACCGCCGGCGGTGGGACCGTGCGGCGATCCGGCGCGGGCGGGCAGCGCTGGCCACCGCCGGCCGTGTGGGTCGTGGGCTCGGTGCGTACGGCGTCCAGGCGGCGATCGCCGAGTGCCACGCGGTCGCCCCGTCCGTGCAGGCGACCGACTGGGACCGGATCGTGGTGCTGTACGAGGCGCTCGGTCGCCTTGCCCCGTCCCCCGTGGTGGAGCTCAACCGGGCGGTGGCGGTGTCGATGGCGCAGGGGCCTGCGGCGGCGCTCCCGCTGGTCGACGAGCTCGTCGCGGCGGACCGGCTCCCCGGCTCGCACCTGCTGCCGAGCGTCCGCGGCGAGCTGCTCACCCGGTTGGGCCGGACCGACGAGGCCCGGCGTGAGCTGGAGCTCGCGGTGCGGCGGTGCGGGAACGCGCGGGAGCGAGGGGTGCTCGAGGGCAAGCTCGCCGCGCTGACGCACTGAACTGCCCATACAGTCCCTGCGGAAACGCTACGGTGCACGCGACCGGGCGCAGTGCTCGTTCCTCGCGTCCGAGCGTCAAGGGGCACACCGACGTGTCAACGGAACTCGCCATCTCCACCCGCGGCCTGCGCAAGACCTACCGCAGCCGGACCGGGCGGCGGGCGGTCGCGGTCGGGGGGCTGGACCTGGACGTGCCGGTCGGTGGGGTGCACGGGTTCCTCGGCCCGAACGGCGCGGGCAAGACGACGACCATCCGGATGCTGCTGGGCCTGATCCGCGCGGACTCCGGGACGATGTCGCTGTTCGGCGAGGAGGTCCCGCAGCGGCTGCCGGAGGTGATCGGCCGGGTGGGCGCGATCGTCGAGCAGCCCAAGTTCTTCCCCAGCTTCTCCGGCCGCAAGAACCTGTCGATGCTGGCCCGGGCCATCGACGCCCCGACGCGGCTGGTCGACGTGGTGCTCTCGGACGTCGGGCTGCTGGACCGCGCCGACGACCGCTACAAGGGCTACTCGCTCGGCATGAAGCAGCGGCTCGCCATCGCCGCCACGCTGCTCAAGAACCCGGACCTGCTCATCTTCGACGAGCCGACCAACGGGCTCGACCCCGCCGGCATCCGGGAGATCCGCGGCACGATGCGGGGGCTCGCCGACCGCGGCAAGACCGTGCTGGTGTCCAGCCACATCCTGGCCGAGGTCGAGCAGGTGGCCGACACGGTCTCGATCATCGCGCGCGGGGAACTGATCGCGAGCGGTCGTGTGGCCGACCTGATCGGCACCGGGGTGGCCGCCACGGTCCGGGTGGGAGTGGCCGACCCGCAGCGGGCGCAGCACGTGCTCGGCGCGCAGGGCTGGACCGTGCGCCCCGACGGCCGGTACCTCCTGGTCGACGGCGGAGTGCCCCCGGCGCACATCACTCAGGCGCTCGCGGCGCACCAGCTGTTCGTCGAGGAGCTGGTGCCCCTGCGCGCCGACCTGGAGTCCGTGTTCCTCGAGCTCACGGCGGGCCGAGGTCCGGGGACCCACGCGCCACCGACCGGGGATGCCAGACCCGCGCACCACGCGGGGGAGGAGTCGTGAGCCGGCTGCTGCGGGTCGAGCTGGACCGGTTCGCGTCCCGCGCGCTGATCCGCGCCGGGGTGGTCGCCGTGCTGGTCATCTGCTGCTTCGCGGTCGTCTCGGCCTGGAACTCGGCGTCTCCGCCGTCGCAGGCCGAGCAGGACCAGGCCCGCGTCTACTACGAGCAGGCGCTCACGGACTGGGAGCAGAACGGCGAGCAGTACGTCGCCGACTGCCGAGCGCAGGAGGAGGCCGACAAGGAGACTGCCGACGATCCGGCCTTGGTCGACTACGGGTGCGACGGGATGACGGCACCCCGGCTCGAGGACTGGATCGCCGGTGCTCCGAGCTTCGCGCGGGACACGGCCGCGCTGCTGACGTCGCTCTCGCTGCTCCTCGTCCTGGCGCCCGTCCTGCTTGCGGGGAGCTTCGTCTCGGCCGAGTTCTCCACCGGCTCGATCGCCAACTGGCTCACGTTCGCCCCGCGCCGGGTGCGCGTGTACCTGAGCAAGGTGCTGGCGGCCGGGCTGGCGATCATCCCGGTGGCTCTGGTCGCGGTGGCGATCGTCCTCGGGGGGTCGTGGGCGGCCTATCGGTATTTCGACACGATCAACGCAGGGGTCTCGACGGACCTGGGGTCGCCCATGGCGGTCGCCCTGCGCCTCGTCGCCCTGACGCCGGTGGTCGCCGTGCTCGGGGCCGCCCTCGGCTTCCTCGTGCGGCACACAGCGGCTGTGCTCGGCGTCGTCCTGGGCTGGGTCGTGCTCGTCGAGGGGATCCTGGTCAACTGGGTCCAGACGCTGCGACCGTGGACCCTCACCCTCAACATCTCGGCCTGGGTGTCGGGCAGCGCACCGTACTGGACGCAGGAGTGCACGACGACCGAGTCCGGCCGGTCGTGCCGAAGCGTCGAGCACGTGCTGTCGCAGACCCAGGGCGCGGTGTACCTGCTCGTCGTCACCGCGGTGGTCGCCGGCGTCGCGCTCCTGGTGTTCCGGCGGCGCGACGTCGGCTGACCCCCGGTCACCGGCCCAGGTGCGCCCAGCGACGGACCGCCAGCGTGCCGAAGATCGCGACGAGCACGACCGGCCAGACGACGGCCAGGAGCACCACGTTGTCGGCCGCCCACCCGCTGGCCGCCACGGTCGGGTTGCCGAACAGGTCACGCGTCGCGGCCACGGTCGCGGTGACCGGGTTCCACGCCGACAGGGCTTGCAGCCAGCCGGGCATGGTCGAGATCGGCACGAACGCGTTCGACAGGAACACGAACGGCCACACCAGGATCTGCACCGCCATCACGCCGCCCTGCCCACGGAACAGCAGGCCGAGGTAGATGCCGACCCACAGGAACGCGAACCGCAGGAGCAGCAGCAGCCCGACGCCGGCCAGCGCGCTGCCGAGCCCCTCGTGCACCCGCCACCCGACCGCCAGCCCGGCGACCAGCAGCACCGCGAGGCCGACGACGCTCGCGAGCATGTCCGCGGTCGCCCGACCGAGCAGCACCGCGGCGCGGGACATCGGCAGCGAGCGGAACCGGTCGGTCACCCCGCGCTGCACGTCCTGCGACACCGCGGTCATGGTGCTCTCCAGCCCGAACGCCATGGTGACGGCGAGCATGCCGGGGAACAGGAACTCGATGTAGCCGCCCGGCACCTCGATCGCGCCGCCCAGCAGGTAGCCGAACATGAGGAGCAGCAGGATCGGGAACGCGAGGCCGATGAGCAGGTCCCACGGCTGACGCCGCCAGTGCCCGAGGTCGCGCAGGGTCACGGTCCACGAGTCACGCAGTGCCCAGGTCATGCGGCCTCCTTCGTCGTTCCGGTCAGGTGCAGGAAGACCTCGTCGAGGGTCGGCCGGCGCAGGATCACGTCGTCGACGACGATCCCGGCGTCGTCGAGCGTGCGGACCACGTGCGTGAGCGCGGCGACGCGGTCGGTGACGGTCGCGGTGACCCGTCGCCCGTCGAGGTCGATCTCCGCGTCCCCCGCGACCGCCCGCAGCGCGGACCGCGCGGCGGGCAGGTCGGCCTCGTCGCGGACGACGACGTCGAGCCGGTCCTGGCCGATCGACGCCTTGAGCGCGTCGGGGGTGCCCTCGGCGGCGACCCGGCCGTGGTCGAGCACGGTGACCTGCGACGCCAGCTGGTCCACCTCCTCCAGGTACTGGGTGGTGAGCAGCACGGCGGTCCCGCCCGCGACGAGCGCCCGGACCGACTGCCACACCTCCCGCCGACCGCCGGGGTCCAGCCCGGTGGTCGGCTCGTCGAGCAGCAGGACGGTCGGGTCGAGGACGAGCCCGGCGGCGAGGTCGAGCCGCCGCCGCATGCCGCCGGAGTAGGTGGACACGGGCCGGTCGGCGGCGTCGACCAGGTCGAACCGCTCGAGCAGCTCCTCCGCGCGGTGTCGCGCCCGCCGGGTGCCCAGGTGGCTCAGCCGCCCGAACATCACGAGGTTGTCGCGGCCGCCGAGGATCTCGTCGACGGCCGCGTGCTGGCCGACGAGCCCGAGGTGGCGACGCACCTGGCCGGGCTCGCGGATCACGTCGAAGCCGGCCACGCGCGCCGAGCCGCCGTGCGGGTCCAGGAGCGTCGACAGGATGCGCACGGCCGTCGTCTTCCCCGCGCCGTTGGGGCCGAGCAGGCCGTGCACGGTGCCCGGCTCCACCGCGAGGTCGAGGCTGTCGAGCACGGTGGTGTCGCCGTACCGGCGGGTCAGTCCGAGGGTCTGGATGGCTGTCATGGGCTCCTCCGTCGTCTAGCCGTACACTGTACGGTAAGGAACGCGCGACGTCACCCCCGTGTTCCCGACGGGAGAGGATGGGTGCCATGACGGAGATCACAGGCACCGGCGACCCGGCCCGGAGCATGGCGCTGCTGTGGCGCGAGTCGGAGCCCGCCCCCCGCGGCCGTGGTGCCGCCGCCGGCCTCTCCGTCGACCGCGTCGTGACCGCCGGGATCGCGCTCGCGGACACCGAGGGCCTGGGCGCGCTGTCGATGCGGCGGCTCGCCACCGACCTCGGCGTCGGCGCGATGACCGTCTACACCTACGTGCCCGGCAAGGCCGAGCTGGTCGACCTCATGGTGGACGCCGTGCTGGGGGAGATGGCGGACCTGTACACGCCCGCCTCCGACGACTGGCGCGCCCGGCTCGAGGCCGTCGCCCGCGCCAACTGGTCCCTCTACGAGCGCCACCCGTGGCTCCTGCACGTCGCCGCCTCCGGGCGACCCCCGCTGGGCCCGGGGGTGATGGCCAAGTACGAGCTCGAGCTGCGCGCGGTCGACGGCAGCGGGCTCGACGAGGTCGCGATGGATGCGGTGGTCACGCTCGTCGACGGCTTCGTGGCCGGCACCGCGCGGGGCGTCGTCGAGCAGGCGGCCGCCCAGCAGGCCACCGGGATCAGCGAGGCCGAGTGGTGGGCCGCCACCGAGCCGTTCGTCGCCCGCGTGTTCGACGCCGAGGCGTACCCGACGGTCGCGCGCGTCGGACCGATCGCCGGGGAGGCCCAGCAGGCGGCCTACGACCCGCGCCGCGCGTTCGAGTTCGGGCTGACACGCCTGCTCGACGGTATTGCGGTCCTGGTCGAGGGGACGAACCGGTCATAGTCTCGGCCCATGCTCATCCTCGGACTGATCCTCTTCGGCATGCTGATCGGCGCACTGGCGCAGCTGATCCTCGGCAAGGAACGTGGCGGGATCGACTGGACCATGGCGATCGTCGCCGGGCTGGTCGGGTCGTTCGTCGGTGGGCTGCTGGCCAGCCTGCTCGCCGGCGACGGGCTCGAGCTGCGCCCGAGCGGCATCATCGGCTCGATCGTCGGCGCGCTGATCGTCACCGCGATCTGGCGCGGCACTCGCGGGCGCGCCAAGGCCTGACCGCCGGACGCGCGAGAACGGCAGTCCCCCGCGAGAACGTCACTCTGAACCGACGTTCTCGCGGGGAGCTGCCGTCCTCGTCGGACCGTCAGCCCGTCGCGCAGGTGGCGCCCGGCGTCGTCGTGCTGCCGTTCTTCATGATCGTCACGCCGAAGGTGTTGCCGGCGCCGTTCGGCCGTGCCTGACGGGTGCTGCCGCTGCCGCTGAGCGTCGCGTTCCAGCTGTTCTGCACGCTCTGGCTCCCCGACAGGTTGAGCGTGACCACCCAGCTGCTGCTGCCGCTGACCGTGTAGCTCACGTTGAACCGGTCCGACCACTCGTCACCGCGCGTGGCGGTCACCGTGCAGGAGCCGGCCGGCGGGTTCGTCGTGCCGCCACCACCACCGGCGCTGGACGGTGCGACCGCCCGACCCGTGCTGCTCGAGATGTGCCCGGTGCAGAGGTTGCGGGACTTGAGGTCGTTCAGGATGTTCGGCAGCGCCTGCTGGGTCGCGGCCGGCCAGTCGTGCATGAGGATGATCTGGCCGTTGGTGAGGCGGGCGGCCGCCTGCCGGATGGCGTCGGCGCTCGCGTTGTTCCAGTCGTTGGAGTCGACGTCCCAGATGATCTCGCGCAGGCCGAGCGAGGACTCGACGTTCTTGAGGGTCTGGTTGGTCTCGCCGTACGGCGGCCGGAAGAGCGTCGGGGTGACCCCGGCGGTCTGCTGGATCGCGGTCTGGGTGCGAGAGAGCTGCGACTGGATGTCCGCCTGGCTCAGGTTCACCAGGTGCGGGTGGTCCCAGCTGTGGTTGCCGATCTGCAGGCCGGCGTTCTTGTAGGCCTGCATGAGCGACGCGTTGGACGAGGCGTTGGAACCCGTCGGGAAGACGGTCGCGGTGGCACCCGCGTTGCGCAGCGTGGAGATGAGCTGGTTGGTGGTGCCGGTGTTCGGGCCGTCGTCGAACGTCAGGCCCACGTAGCCGGCGGAGCAGCTCGTCGTCGTCGGCGGTGGGGTCGTTGTGCCGCCGCCTCCGCTGGAGGTGCCGCAGGTGGCCGACGGCGTCGTGTTGTTGCCGTTCTTCATGATGGTGACGCCGAACGTGCTGGAGCCCGTGGAGGTGACGGTCCGCCCGTTGACGGACGCGTTCCAGCTGTTCTGCACGGTCTGGCTGCCGTTGAGGTTGAGCGTCGCCGTCCAGGAGCTGGCGCCGCTGACCGTGTAGCTCACGTTGAACCGGTCGGACCACTCCTCGCCGCGGGTGGCCGTGATGCTGCAGCCGCCGGTGCTCGGGGGCGGTGTCGTGGTGCCCCCGCCGCCGGACCCCTCGCTCACCGTGATGTTCGAGCTCCCGCTGCTCTGGTAGCCCTCAGTCGCCATGATCATGTAGTTGTGGGTGCCGAGGTTCATGCCCTTGCCGGCCCACGCGTCGAAGTGGTTGCCGGACGTGATGGTGCCGCCGGTCTTCTTCGACTGCCGCACGCTCCAGTACTGGTAGAACGTCGCGGTGCCCTGGATCGAGGGCTGGTTCACGCGCTGGGTGCGGTAGATGTCGTACGTGCCGCCGTCGCTGTTCACGGTGCCCATGAACGTGCCCGTGGGCCGGTAGGTGCCCCAGTTGTCGACGATGTAGTACTCGATCAGCGGGCTGGTGGTCCACCCGTAGAGGGTCAGGTACGCGTTGCCCGAGGGGTTGAACGAGCCGGAGTAGTTGACGGACTTGCGCCCGCCGGTCTGCCAGCCCTTGCCGGCGACGAAGTTGCCGGTGTTGCTCCACTGGGTGGTGTAGTTGCCGCCCGATCCCAGGTTCATGGAGACGGTGCCGGGGGAGTCGGTCCAGAACGAGTAGAAGTACCCGTTGTTGGTGCCCGTCTCGTTCGACGACACGGCGCTGGCGGTGGTGGCGACGGCGAGCCCGGCGACGACCATCGCGCCGGCGGCGCCGAGGGCCGCCAGCGCACGGAACGACCGACGTCGTCGCAGCCTCGTACCGATACTTTCGGACATCCTGCACTCCTTTGTGCGTGGGGATCTGCGTCGCGCACCCGCGCGGGGAGGCGACGCCGTACCGACGTACGTGGCGTCGATAACGTTATCGACGCCAGTGTGCAGAGGTGTTCACGCCAAAGGGAACAGTCGTGGACGCACGCGAACCGTTTAGGTCCGCTACCCCGAAACTATCGGGCGTAAGCCGCTTGCCGGAACCAGCAGCCCGGTGTGCGCCGCGTCCGGGAACGTGCGTCCCGAAGGAGGGGGCGAAATCGATAGGCCTACGGCTCGTGGCGCAGCAGGTCCCCGGGCTGGCACTCCAGCACGGCACACAGGGCCTCGAGCGTGGTGAACCGGACCGCCTTGGCCCGGCCGTTCTTGAGCACGGCGAGGTTGGCGGGTGTGATGCCGACGCGGTCGGCCAGCTCGCCGACGGACATCTTGCGGCGGGCCAGCATCACGTCGACGTCGACGACGATCGGCATCAGATGACCTCGTCGAGCTCGGCGCGCAGGGTCGTCGCCGTCGAGTCGAGGACCATCGCCTTGGCCAGCAGCACCCGCAGGACGAGCACCACCAGGGCGATCCCGGCCGTGCCCATGCCGCCGATCACGACGAGCAGGACGATCCCGGGCGCCACCGCCTCGCCGGGTGCGAGCACGAACGACAGGATCATCGCCAGCACGGTGGCCGCGACCGCCGCTCCGATGATGACGTCGACGTACCGGAACGCCGCGGTGCTGAACACGGTGTCGCGCCGGACCATGGTGAGAAGCTGCCAGACGCAGACGAGAGCGGCCTGCACGGCCAGCACACCCAGGAACCCGATGATCATCACCGGCCAGCGCAGGTGCTCCACCGCGGCACCGCCGTCGTCGATGTCGCGACCGATGGCCGGGATGATCATGATCTGCACCGCCAGCAGGCCGGCGAACATCACCACGATCACCACCCGCAGCGCGAGGATGGCCAGTCGGCTCATGGCAGTGCTCCTTGGTGGCGATCTATCGATTAACGAGAGAAACCTATCGATAGACCGCCGCCATGGCAACCGTCAGCT
Organism: Cellulomonas sp. Root137; assembly: GCF_001426725.1. Classification (NCBI taxonomy): domain Bacteria; kingdom Bacillati; phylum Actinomycetota; class Actinomycetes; order Micrococcales; family Cellulomonadaceae; genus Cellulomonas; species Cellulomonas sp. Root137. The sequence continues at coordinate 938,183 of NZ_LMFG01000001.1, forward strand.
GACCGCCTTCTTCACGAGCTCGCCGATCCGCTTCTCGTCCGCGGCCGTCAGGCCGGTCAGCGCGAAGGCCGTCGGCCACATGGAGCCGTCGTCGATGGTCGCCACGTCGTTGAAGCCGAGCGTCGCGTACCGGGTGTTGAACTTCGACGCGGCCTGGAAGAAGACGACCACCTTGCCGTCCTTCGCGTAGGCGGGCTGGCCGTACCAGGTCTTGGGCTCGAGCTCCGGGGCGACCTCCGTGACGATGGCGTGGATCCGCTCCGCCATCGCACGGTCGTCGTCGGCCATCTCGGCGATCTTCTCGAGCAGGTCGGCCTCGCCGTTCGCCTTGCGCCGCGACTCCTTGGCGCGCTCCTTGATCGCGGCGCGCTCCTCCGCGGTGAACCCCTCGGACTCCGTGCTCGTCGCCTTCGCCATCATCTGCTTCCTCTCTGGACCGTTGCCGAGAACCCTAGGGAGCGACGGCGACGGAGGCTTCTCCATCCCTGCTCGATGCGGCAGCACCCACGTAGGCGGCCAGGTGCTGGCCCGTGAGCGTCGGCCGGCCGGCGACCAGGTCGGCTGGCGTGCCCTCGAAGACGATCCGCCCGCCGTCGTGGCCCGCGCCGGGACCGAGGTCGACGATCCAGTCGGCGTGCGCCATGACCGCCTGGTGGTGCTCGACGACGATGACCGAGGTCCCGGAGTCGACGAGCCGGTCGAGCAGGCCCAGCAGCTGCTCGACGTCAGCCAGGTGCAGGCCGGTGGTCGGCTCGTCGAGGACGTAGATGCCGCCCTTGTCGCCCATGCGCGTGGCCAGCTTGAGCCGCTGGCGCTCGCCGCCGGACAGGGTGGTGAGCGGCTGACCGAGGCTCAGGTAGCCGAGCCCGACGTCGGCGAGCCGGACGAGGACCGCGTGCGCCGCCGGGGTGCGCGCCTCGCCGGCTCCGAAGAACTGCTCCGCCTCGGTCACCGACATCGCGAGCACCTCGCTGATGTCGCGGCCGCCCAGGTGGTACTCCAGCACCGAGGCCTGGAACCGCTTGCCCTCGCAGAGCTCGCACGGGGTGGCGACGCCCGCCATCATCGCGAGGTCCGTGTAGATGACCCCGGCGCCGTTGCAGCTGGGGCAGGCGCCCTCCGAGTTGGCGCTGAACAGGGCGGGCTTGACGCCGTTGGCCTTGGCGAACGCCTTGCGGATGGGCTCGAGCAGCCCCGTGTACGTGGCCGGGTTGCTCCGGCGCGACCCCTTGATGCCCGCCTGGTCGATGGACACGACGCCGGCGCCGGCCGGCATCGACCCGTGGATGAGCGAGCTCTTGCCGGAGCCGGCCACGCCCGTGAGCACGACGAGGACGCCGAGCGGGATGTCGACGTCGACGTCGCGCAGGTTGTTGGTGGTCGCGCCGCGGATCTCGAGCGTGCCGGTGGGCGTGCGGACCGACTCCTTGAGGGACGCCCGGTCGTCGAGGTGGCGTCCGGTGATGGTCCCGCTGGCCCGCAGCCCGTCGAGGCTCCCCTCGTAGCAGACCGTGCCGCCCGCGGAGCCGGCACCGGGTCCGAGGTCGACCACGTGGTCGGCGATCGCGATGGCCTCGGGCTTGTGCTCGACGACCAGCACCGTGTTGCCCTTGTCCCGCAGGCGCAGGAGCAGCGCGTTCATCCGCTGGATGTCGTGCGGGTGCAGCCCGATCGTGGGCTCGTCGAACACGTACGTCACGTCGGTGAGCGAGGAGCCGAGGTGGCGGATCATCTTGGTGCGCTGCGCCTCGCCACCCGACAGGGTGCCCGACGAGCGCTCCAGCGAGAGGTACCCGAGCCCGATGCTCACGAACGAGTCGAGCAGCTCGCGCAGCGCGGTGAGCAGCGGTGCGACGGACGGCTCGTCGAGCCCGCGCACCCACTCCGCCAGGTCGCTGATCTGCATCGCGCAGGCGTCGGCGATGTTGACCCCGCCGATCTTCGACGAGCGGGCGCCCTCGTTGAGCCGCGTCCCGTCGCAGTCGGGGCACGTGGTGAACACGACCGTCCGCTCCACGAACGCCCGGATGTGCGGCTGGAGGGCCTCGACGTCCTTGGCGAGGAACGACTTCTGGATCTTCGGGATCAGCCCCTCGTAGGTGAGGTTGATGTTGTCGACCTTGATCTTGGTCGGCTCCTTGTAGAGCAGGTCGTGCAGCTCCTTCTTGGTGAACTTGCTGATCGGCTTGTCCGGGTCGAAGAAGCCCGAGCCGCTGAAGATGCGCCCGTACCAGCCGTCCACGCTGTAGCCGGGGATGGTCAGCGCGCCCTCGTTGAGCGACTTGCTGTCGTCGTAGAGCTGGGTGAGGTCGAAGTCGGTGACCGATCCGCGGCCCTCGCAGCGGGAGCACATCCCGCCCGTGATCGAGAAGCTCCGGCGCTCCTTGGTGGTGGTGCCACCCTTCTCGATGGTCACCGCGCCGGCACCCGAGATGGACGCGACGTTGAACGAGAACGCCTGCGACGAGCCGATGTGCGGGACCCCGAGCCGGCTGAACAGGATGCGCAGCAGCGCGTTGGCGTCGGTCGCGGTGCCGACGGTCGACCGGATGTTGGCGCCCATCCGCTCCTGGTCGACGATGATCGCCGTGGTCAGCCCGTCGAGGATGTCCACGTCGGGCCGCGCCAGCGAGGGCATGAAGCCCTGGACGAAGGTGCTGTAGGTCTCGTTGATCATCCGCTGCGACTCGGCAGCGATCGTGCCGAACACCAGCGAGCTCTTGCCCGAGCCGGAGACCCCCGTGAACACCGTGAGCCGGCGCTTCGGGATCTCGATGCTGATGTCCTTGAGGTTGTTCTCCCGCGCGCCGTGCACGCGGATCCGGTCGTGGGTGTCGGCGACGTGTGCCGCAGTGCTCGTCTCGTCCATCACCATGTGCGACACGCTAGCGGCGGGCGGGGACACCGGGACGGGTGGGGTCCGCTCAGCTCAGCCGCGCGACCTGCGCCTCCAGGTAGCGGCGCTCCGCCACGTTGATCGCGCGGCCCGCGGCCCGCCGGTAGTGCGCGAGCGCCAGGTCCGTCTCACCGGCGCGCTCGTGCAGGTACGCGCGCAGCTGGTCGACCCGGGGAAGCGCGTCGTCCACGCCGTCCAGGATGGCCAGGCCGGCGGCCGGTCCGTCGACCATCGCCGCCGCGACCGCCCGGTTGAGCGTGACCACCGGGTTGCCGGTCATCCGCTCGAGCAGGCCGTAGAGCGCGAGGATCTGCGACCAGTCCGTCGCGTCCGCCGTGGGCGCACGGTCGTGGATCGCGGCGATCGCCGCCTGCAGCTGGTACTCGCCGACCGTCGCGCGTCCGAACGCCGCGTCGAGCAGGGCCGTGCCCTCGGCGATCCGGGGGCGGTCCCACCGGCTCCGGTCCTGGTCGGCCAGCGGCACCGGCGCACCCGATTCGTCGGTCCGCGCCGGTCGGCGTGCGTCCGTCAGGAGCATGAGGGCGAGCAGTCCGGCCACCTCGGCGTCGTCCTCGGCCGCGTACAGGAGCCGCGCGATCCGGATCGCCTCGTCGGAGAGGTCGGCGCGCGTCAGGTCGGAGCCGGCGCTGCTGGTGTAGCCCTCGTTGAACATCAGGTACAGCACGCGCAGGACGCTGCGCAGCCGGGCCGGGTGCTCGTCGGGCGCGGGCATCGAGAACCGCTCACCCGCGACCCGCTGCTTGGCGCGGCTGATCCGCTGCGCCATGGTCGGCTCCGGCACCAGGAACGCCCGAGCGATCTCCGCGGTGGTCAGCCCGCCGACCGCGCGCAGGGTCAGCGCGATCGCGGACGGGGGAGTGAGCACCGGGTGGCAGCACAGGAACAGGACCGTCAGCGTGTCGTCGTCCTGCGCAGCGCCGCCGGACGCGGGCTCGGTGGCGGCGTGGAGCTCACGGCTGCGGCGGGCGACGTCGCTGCGCCACCGGTCGACCATCCGCCGCGACGCGGTCTGCAGCAACCACCCTCGCGGCTGCGCGGGGACCCCGTCCGCCGACCAGCGCTGCGCGGCCGCCAGGAGCGCCTCCTGCACCGCGTCCTCCGCGGCGTCGAAGTCGCCCCACCTGCGCGCGAGCATGCCGAGGACCTGCGGCGCCAGCTGACGCAGCAGGTCCTCGACGTCGTCGGGGACGTTCAGCGGGCGTCGCTCGCCGTCTCGAGGAACGCGTTCATCTCCTCGACGTCCGACGGCCCGTCCTCCATGATCCGGCGCACCTGGATGGGCTGCTGGGTCGGCACCCCGCCGCGTCCGGGCACCGCCGAGACGAGGCCGGCGATCTCCACCGCGCGCGCCTCGGTCTCCGTCTCGACGATCTGGTACCCCGCGACCCACTCCTTGAACTCCTGGAACGGCCCGTCGGTGACGACCGTCGTGGCGCCGTCCGACGTCACGACCTTCGCCAGGTCGGGGCCGGTGAGGATCTCCCCGCCGACGAGCTCGCCGCTCTCGGTCAGCTCGCGGTTCAGCCGGCCGTAGTAGTTCAGGTGCGCGGCGACCTCGTCGTCGGTCCACGCCGACATCGGGGCGTCGTCGGGACCGCTCTGGAAGTCCACGATCAGCAGGTACTTCGCCATGGTTCTGCTCCTTCGTCGTCGTGCCCAGACTGGCACTGTCACTCGAGGAACGGAGCGGTCCCGCGTTCCTCTACATGGTTCGGAGGAGTAGTTTCCGCGCATGGACCCGTCGTCCTCGACCCGGATGCCCGGCCGCCTCGTGCCCGCGAGCGGCGGTCACGTCCCCGTGCGGGTGCGCGGGTTCCTCGACTCGGCGGCGCCCACCCGCGCCACCCGCTCCGAGCGGGGGTTCGCCGTCGCGCTGGCCCGCAGCGAGCACGACGTCGTCAAGGTGCTCGACGGCTCCACGGTCCTCGGGTTCCTGCCGGCCACGTGGTCGCAGACGGTCGACTTCGAGCTGTGGTCGTGCGAGCAGGCGGGGGAGCCTGCCCTGGCCCGCGCGGTGCTCGAGGGTGTCCCCGGCGAGCGCGACCTGTTCGTCATGCTCGACTGGAAGCGCCGCCGCGCCTGACCTCACCGGTCGAGGAACGTGGCCACCCAGACCAGGGGTGCGTTCCAGCGGATGCAGACGTCGTTGGTGACCTCGGACGTCGGCTCGTCCAGGTAGCAGAGCTGGGGGGCGAGGCCGACGAGCCGCGAGTCGTAGGGGAAGTCCGGCGCGGGGACGGAGTTGGCGCCGCCGGCCAGGGCGCCGGGCGGGGGTGGCGGCATCGTCGGGTCGAGGTCGTGCCCGAACTGGCGGGTGCGCTGGTGGTGGCTGTGGTCGGTGCCGTACCCGGTGACGTAGCTCTGGCCGAGCGCGTTGCGTCCGAGCAGGTAGTCCACGCCGGACGCGACCGCGTCGCGGTAGGCGGTGCTCCCGGTGACCAGGTGGGCGACCCCGAGGACGACGAGGTTGTTCAGGATCCGACCGTTCGACCCCCAGCCCCACCCGTCGGCGGGCGCGTAGGGCTGCCCCCACGGCTGGTGGGACTGCAGGCCGAGCAGCCGGTCGGCGGCGCGGCGAACGCCGTCGACCACCCGCCCGTGGTCCTCGAGCCGGCGGCCGTGCAGTGCCAGGTCCAGGCGCGCGGGCGCGCTGACGCGGTGGAAGTCGTACCCGGAGGTGTCGAACGGGTCGGCGGCGTGCTCGGAGCAGTCGAGGACGTGCTCCTCGTACACGCGCTCACCGGTGGCCAGCCAGAGCTCGGCGGCGGCCCAGTAGAAGTCGTCGCCCACGTCGCCGTCGTCGTAGGGTCCGCCGCCGTGCCGCGCGTGGTCGTCCGGGGGGAGCAGGTCGGGACGCCGCCGCGCGGCGTCGTAGGCCGACCGCGCGGCCGCCAGCAGGCGTGCGGCGTAGGCGGGATCGGTCGGGCGGACGTGCCGGGCGCCGGCTGCCGCCGCAGCCGCCAGGTGCAGGGCCGCGGTGGTCGACGGCCGGTGCAGGACGCGTTCCGTGGGGTCGAGGTGCGGCCATCCGGGCAGCGGCGACCAGACGGTCCCGTGCACGCGGTGGAACGCCAGCCCGGCGAGCGGGCGGCCCGGTGGCACCTGCATCCGCAGCAGCCAGTCCAGCTCCCAGCGGCACTCGGCCAGCACCGCGCCGGCCCTCGGGTCGTCGGGCGGGAGCACGTCGAGGGTGCCGAGCAGCTGCCAGACCGCGAGCGCGCCGCTGGTCGTGTACTTGCCGTAGTCGCCGGCGTCGTACCAGCCGCCCGAGACGTCGTACGTGCCGTCGTCGCGCCAGCCGGGGTAGAGCCGCTCCGCGTCGGGACCCGTCCAGGCGGGCACGGCGCCGTCCCCGGGGTGTCCGGCCGGGCGCTCGTAGCCGGGCACGTCGACCGGGGCGCCCGACCGCAGGAGCAAGAAGAAGCGCAGGGCGTCGTCGCCGAGGTCCGCGTACCGGCGGCCGTCCACGACGAACGGATGGCTGACGTGCTGGACGGAACGGACCCGGAACGACCCCTCGGGAAGGCCGCTGAGGTCGAGCACGTGCACCGGAAGGCCGGAGGTCGGTTCGGGACGGACCGGCCACGGTCGCGACACCCCGGACAGGACGACGCGGTCGTCGTCACTGACCACCTCGAACGCCACGGGACCGGGTTCCGTCGACACCAGCGTGGCGCCCATCGGCAGGCCGGGGACGTAGCCCAGCTGGTTCACCAGCACGGCAGGGCGCCGCGCGAGGACGTCCTCGACGGACCACCGTGGCCAGCTCACCCCCGGCAGCCTAGGCGAGCGCTCAGACCTCCACCACGAGCGGCCGACCCGGTTCCGCCCACGTGGTGCGCCCGGGATCGGGAGCCAGCTCCGGTCGCTCGAGCGCAGCCGGCCGGTCGACGAAGTGCGACCACCCCTCGTAGTGCACGGGGAGCACCGTCCGGGGCTGCAGGGCGCGGCACAGCTCGCGTCCGTCGTCCACCGTCATCGAGTAGCGCAGCGGACCGGTCACGGGGAACCGGACGCCGCCGAGGTGCAGCACCGCGGTGCCGACGCGCCTCCGCTCGGCGACCTGGCGCACCCCGCCGTACAGGACGGTGTCCCCGGAGAACCACAGGGACCCGTGCACCTGGCCCTCCCACGTGAGGTCGAACCCGATGACGGCCCCGGCGACCGGACGGCTGCCGACGGGTCCGTGCCGGCACGGGGTCGCCGTGACGGTCAGCGTGGGACGGTCCGGATGGGTGAGCGTCGTCGTGGCCCACGGACGCAGGCCCACCGCGGGCGGACCGAGGCGGCGCGCACCCGGCACGGTGGTCAGGATCGTGGGTGCCCCGCCGAGCAGCTGTCGGCCGGCGTCGTCGAGGTTGTCGGCGTGGTGGTCGTGGGTGAGCAGCACCGCGTCGACGTCGCCGACCTCTGCCGCCGCGACGGCCGGGCCGGTGGTCTTCCGCGACGACGTCCCCCAGCCGAACGCGTACGTCCGGCCGGGGGCGTCGAAGGTCGGGTCCGTGAGGATGCGCCAGCCGTCCACCTCCACGAGGGTCGTCGGCCCGCCGACGTGCGTGAACGTCAGGGTGGACACCGTCAGGACGCGGCGGAGCTCTGCGCGGGAGCCCAGGCGGCATGGGCGAGCGCCCACTCGAGGGCCCGGTCGGCGACCTCCTCCCAGCCCGGCCCGGCGACCATGAGGTGCGGTCGGCCCTCGTAGGTCTCGTGCTCGGTGACGGTGCCCGCGCCGCGGTAGTGCTTGGCGTTCGACGCCTGCACCGACGGCGGCATGATGTGGTCCTCGGAGCCCGACAGGAACAGCAGCGGCACGCGGTTCGGGTTGCCGAAGTCCACCCAGGCGTCCTGGTGTCCGGGCTGGACGTTCGCGAGCACGGAGTCGATGAGCACGCGGCCCGACGCCGGGATGTGGTACCGGTCGTAGAAGTACTGTGACTCCTCCTCCGTGTACGTGTTGGTGAACGCGTACGTCCACTCCTCGAACGACAGGCCGACCGCGCGGTGGTGGTTCGCCGGGTTCTTCACCACGGGGAACACCGACTTCAGCTGGGACCACGGGGTGGTCTTCACCCCCTCCACCGGCGCCGAGTTCAGCGCGACCCCCGCGCTGCCGTGCCCCCGGTCGAGCATCAGCTGAAGGAACGTGCCGCCCGCGGAGTGACCCATGAGGATCGGCGGGGTGGCGGTGTCCAGCGCGCTCAGGAACGCGTCGAGGTGGGATGCGATCGCGTCCGTCGTGAGGTCGGCGATCGGCGTCGGGTCGGCCCGCAGAGCCTCCACCTCGACCTCGAACCCGGGGTAGCCGGGCGTGTGGACGGTGTAGCCCTTGGCCTCGTAGTGCGCCTTCCACCCCTCCCACGAGCGGGGCGTGACCCAGAAGCCGTGGATGAGCACGATCGTGTCCGGAGTGGTCATGAGGTCTCCTCGTCTCGCGGCGGTCGGTCCCGTCCGGCCCGCTCAGCAGCACAGTCGCACCAGGTGTCCGGGGTGCACTGTGCTGGCCGTGCACGGTTCTGGTGCCTGCGTGCACACGACGGACCCACCCGGGACCTCCGACCCAGGAACCGCTTCGACGACCGGCGGACGATCGAGCCACCACTGGCACTGCCCCGGCCGCATCGTCGCGCGCCGGAGGAAAGGACTCCGATGTCCGCGTTCGCCCACGTCATCGCACCCGGACGCATCGGCGCCCTCGAGCTCGCCAACCGCGTGATCATGCCGCCGATGGGGACCAGTCTCTCCGACGCGGACGGCCACTTCTCCGACCGTCAGGTGGCCTGGTACGCCGAGCGTGCCGGCACGGGTGCGGGCCTGGTGGTCACCGAGCTCACCGCCGTGAGCCGCGACCTCGAGCTCACGGCGGGCCTCGCGCACGCCGACTCCGACGCCGCGATCCCGGCCCTGACCCGGCTCGCCGACGCGGTGCACGCCAAGGGCGGGCGGCTCGGGGTGCAGCTCACGGCCGGCATGGGACGCAACAACCCCGCGTACACCCCCGAGCAGCCGCCGGTCTCGGCGTCGGACAACCCGAACTTCTTCGACCCGACCGTCCTGTGCCGCCCGCTGACCACCGACGAGGTCCGCGCGCTCGTCGGCCGGTTCGCCGAGGCGGCGGTCCGGTGCGCGGCCGCCGGCGTCGACATGGTGGACCTGCACGGCCACACGGGCTACCTGATCGACCAGTTCCTCGGCCCGCAGTGGAACCGCCGCACCGACGTCTACGGCGGCTCGGTCACCAACCGCGCCCGCTTCGCCACCGAGATCATCCAGGCGATCAAGGCCGCGGTCCCGGACCTGCCGATCAGCTTCCGGCTGTCCGTCAGCAACAAGATGCCCGGCACCCGCGACGTGGCGGAGGCGCAGCAGGTCGCGCGCCTGCTCGAGGCGGCGGGGCTGGACCTGCTCATGGTCGACGACGGCGCCTACGACGCCATGGACTGGGTGTTCCCGCCGTACTACCTCGGTGACGCGTGCATGGTCCCGTCCGCGCGGGCGATCAAGGCGGTCGTGTCGATCCCCGTCATGGCGGTCGGCAACCTCACCCCGGAGAACGCCGAGGGCGTGCTCGCCGCCGGTGACGCGGACTTCGTCGGCATCGGTCGCGGGCTCATCGCCGACCCGGAGTGGGTGGCCAAGCTCGCGGACGGGCGTCGCGACGACATCCGCCCCTGCATCCGCTGCAACCAGCTGTGCATCGGCGCGATCTTCACCGGCGCCACCATCGGCTGCGCGGTGAACCCCACCGCCGGCTACGAGCTGGAGCGTGCCCTCGTCCCCGCGGCCGCGCCCAAGCGCATCGCCGTCGTCGGCGGTGGCCCGGCCGGCCTGGAGGCGGCGCGCGTCGCCGCCCTGCGCGGCCACACGGTCGACGTCTACGAGAAGGCCGAGCACCTCGGTGGCGTGCTGCTGCCGGCCGCGACCCCGGAGTTCAAGAAGGAGCTGCGGGCCATGATCGGCTGGTGGGAGCGGCAGATCGCCGACCTGCCCGTCACGGTGCACCTGGGCACTGAGATCCTCGCCGACGACACCCGCCTGGCCGGTGCGGACGAGGTCGTGGTCGCCACCGGTGCGGACCCGTTCGTCCTGCCGATCCCGGGCGTCGACGGCGAGAACGTGCTCGAGGTGCTGGACGCCCACCTGCACCGTGACCGCGTGGGTTCTCGCGTCGTCGTCGCCGGCGGCGGACTGTCCGGCGCCGACCTCGCGCTCGAGCTGGCTGAGGACGGCCACGAGGTCACCATCGTCGAGATGGCCGACGCGATCGCCGCGGACCTGCTGTTCATCAACGCGATCAGCCTGCTGCGCAGCCTCACGGACGCGCGCGTGCACGTGCTCACCGGCCACCGCGTCACCGAGATCGACGAGAAGGGCCTGACCGCCGTCGGGCCCGACGGCGAGGTGCACGTGGACGCCGACACGGTCGTGACCGCGTTCGGTGTGCGACCCGCCCACGGTTTGGCTGACGCGCTGGCCGCGACCGGGCTCAACGTCCACGCGATCGGCGACTGCGTGCTCCCGGCGAAGGTCGGCGAGGCGATCAACGCGGGGTACCTGACGGCAGCGGTGCTCTGAGGTTCGGGCTGGTAGGAACGTGGGGTGCCGATCCTCCCGACCGAGCGTGACCCGCGGCTGATCACCGTCCGCCGCGGCGGCACCCTGACGGACGACCACCACCGGCTGCTGGCCGAGTGGGCGCTGCAGTGCGCGGAGCACGTGCTGCACCTGTTCGAGGCCGACCGACCGGACGACGACCGCCCCCGGCAGGCGATCGCCGTCGGTCGGGCGTGGATCCGCGGCGAGGTGCCGATGAAGGTCGCGCACAGCGAGGCGTTCCAGGCGAACGCCGCGGCCCGCGGGATGCCGGCCCCGGTGAAGTTCGCCGCGCTGTCGGCCGGTCAGGCGGTGGCGGTGGCGCACGTCGCGGCCCACGACCTCGGCGCCGCCGCGTACGCGATCAGGGCGGTCGGTGCCTCGGTGCCCTCCGCCGAGGCCGCACACGCGCAGGCAGCGGAACGGCAGTGGCAGCGAGAGCGTCTGCCGGGAGCCGTCCGCGCGCTGGTGCTCGACGACCAGCGCCGCCGGAGCGCGATCTGCTGGAACGTCTTCGACGACTGACGCCAGATCACCCCAGCTCGTCGCGGCGCCGGGTCAGGTAGGCGGTCTCGGCGGTGTTGCCCGCCAGCGCGATCGCCCGGTCGTACGCCTCGCGCGCCTCGGTGCCGCGGTCCAGCCGACGCAACAGCTCCGCGCGGGTGGCATGGAAGGCGTGATAGCCGTCCAGCGCCTCCCCCAGCGGGGCGACGGCCGCGAGCGCCACCTCGGGCCCGTCGACCTCCGCGACCGCGACCGCGCGGTTGAGGGCGACGACCGGGGAGCGGTCCAGGCGGACGAGCTGGTCGTACAGGGCGACCACCTGCGACCAGTCGGTGTCGCGGGCGTCGCGGGCGGAGGTGTGCACCGCGTTGATCGCGGCGAGGAGCTGGTACCGACCCGGGGCCGCCCCGGTCGCCAGGCGCTCGCGGACCAGCCGGTGCCCCTCGGCGATCAGCTCCCTGTCCCAGAGCCCGCGGTCCTGCTGCTCGAGGACCACCAGCTCGCCGGTCGTCGAGACGCGAGCGGTGCGGCGGGCCTCGGTGAGGAGCATCAGCGCCAGCAGGCCGGCCACCTCACCGTCCTCGGGCAGGAGGACGCGGACCAGGCGGGCGAGCCGGATCGCCTCGGCGGTCAGGTGCGGACGGACGGGGTCGGCGTCGGGGCTCGTCGCCAGGTAGCCCTCGTTGAACACGAGGTAGAGGACCGCGAGCACCCCCGAGACGCGCGCCGGGAGGTCGTCCGCCGACGGGACCCGGTAGGGGATCCGCGCGGCCTTGATCTTCGCCTTCGCGCGGGTGATCCGCTGACCCGTGGCGGACTCCTGCACGAGGAACGCCCGCGCGATCTCCGGCACGGTCAGTCCGCCGACCATGCGCAGGGTCAGTGCCACGCGCGACTCCATGGCGAGCGCGGGGTGGCAGCACGTGAAGATCAGCCGCAGCCGCAGGTCGTCGACCACTCCGAGCTGTTCCGGGGGATCGTCACCGCTCAGCATCCGAGCCGCCTCGTGCTTGTCGTCGCGCTTGGCCTCGCGGCGGATCCGGTCGATGGCCTTGCGGTTGGCCGTCGTCGTCAGCCAGCCTCCCGGGTTGGGGGGCACGCCGTCCGACGGCCACCGCTCGACGGCCACCGCGAAGGCCTCCGCGGCGGCGTCCTCGGCGAGGTCGAGGTCGCCGAACCGCCTGGTCAGGGAGGCCACCACGCGTGCCCACTCGTCGCGGTGCGCCGCGGTGACCGCCTCCCGGACGTCGACGTCGGTCACAGGAACGGACGCACCTCGACCTTCCGGTTGCAGGCCCGTGACCCCTCGGCAGCGAGCCTGAGGGCCACGTCGAGGTCGGCGGCCTCGATGATCCAGAAACCGGCGACGTGCTCCTTGGTCTCGACGAAGGGACCGTCGGTGACGATCGCCTCGCCCGCACCCCGGTTGTCGATGACGGTCGCGGTGTCGGGTGAGGCCAGACCGCCGGCGAACACCCAGCTCCCCTCGGCCCGCAGCCCGTCGTTGAACGCGTCGATCGCGGTCATCTCCTCCGGCGTGGCGAAGCCGGACGTCTCGTCGAAGATCACGGACACCAGATACTGCATCTCGGCCATCCCTGTGCTCGGCGGCCGCCCGGCGCGGGCGACCTCTCACCCTTGCTACGAACGATGCTGCCCCGATCCGACACCGCGTGCCGGGCTTTCGCAGCGACCTGCACCGGGCGGCGACACCCTACCGAGGGGCCGGCGTGTGCTCGTCGCCGAGCCGCGCCCGTCGCACCCCGGTGGCCAGCGACACGGTCGCGACGACGACCAGCGTCGCCCCGGCCACGACGAGGGCGGTGCCATAGCCGGCCGCGTCGCCGAGCAGGCCACCGAGCGGTGCGGCGACGACGATCACCGCGCGGTTGGCGGACCGCCGGGTGGCGTTGGTCCGCCCCTGCAACCGGTCGGGTGTCGCGGTCTGCCAGTAGGCCATCTCGTTGGCGTTCTCGGCGCCCATGCACAGGCCGAGCAGCAGCTGTCCGAGCGCGAAGAGCACCCACGCGCCGGCGCCCGGGACCAGCAGCGCCGCCGCCGCCATCACGCCCCATGCCGTCCCCGTGCCCAGCCGGGCGCCGATGATGACGTGCCCGGCGCCCCACCGGTCGCCGAGCCGCACCGCGACGGAGGCCCCCGCGAGCGCCCCGACGCCGGCCGCGGCCAGCGCGGGCCGAGCGTGGCAGGGCTGAGGTGCAGGGTCCGCAGGGCGAAGGGCGTCATCACGGCCCCCGCCACGGCCGAGCACGCGAACCAGGCGTGGGTCGAGAGCGCCAGCGGCCGCAGGGTCGCGTGCCGGTAGATCCAGTGGAGGCCCTCGCGGATCTCGGGGCCGATGTCCCGCACCCTGCGCCGGGACTCGCCCCGGGGCTCGTCGGCCTTCACGGTGATCAGGAGGATGGCCGAGACGAGGTAGCTGACGGCGTCGACGAGCACCGCGAGGGGCGCTCCCAGCAGCTGCACCAGGCCGCCCGCGACCGCCGGCCCGCTCGCCTGCGCCACGGCGTCGGACTGGTCCAGCCGGGCGTGCGCGGGCCCGAGCAGCCGCGTGGGGACGAGCCGGGGGACGAACGACTGGAACGCCGCGTCGCCCACCACGGTGCACAGCCCGAAGACCGCCATCACCCCCGCCAGCCAGCCGACGGTCAGCGACCCGGTCGCGGACAGGACGGGGATCGCCGAGAGTGCGACCGCGCTGAGCAGGTCCGTCGCGACGAGCACGGGCCGGCGGCGGACCCGGTCGACGAGCACCCCCGCGAGCAGCCCGAACAGCAGGTACGGCACCCACCGTGCGGCGTTGACCAGCCCGACGTCCACGGCGTCGCCGGCCAGCACGTCGACCACCAGGACCTGGATCGCCAGGACGGTGACGTAGCTCCCGAACGCCGAGGCGGTCGAGGCGGTCCACAGGCGGGCGAAGCCGCGCGACTCGCGCAGGGTCGCCGGAGAGGTCACCGGTGCTTTCTACCGCACCCGCGCCGGTCCGCTGAGTGTCAGGCCTCGGAGGCGTCGAATCCCGTGGTGCGAATCAGCCGGGCCGGGACGCCCGCCACGATCGCGTCGGCCGGTACGTCCTTCGTCACCACAGCGCCGGCCCCGACGATCGCGCCGTCGCCGATCGTCACGCCCGGCACGATCGTCACGCCCGCACCCAGCCAGACCTTGCGGCCGATGACCACGGGCGCCGGGAGCATGTCCGCTCGACGAGCGGGGTCCGTCGCGTGGTTGAGGGTGACGATGGTGCTCCCGTGGCCGATGAGCGTGCCGTCCCCGATGGTGATGCCGCCGGCGTCCTGGAACGTGCACCCCATGTTGATGAAGACGTCCTTGCCGAGCGTCAGGTTCGTGCCGAACTCGCAGAAGAACGGCGGGAAGAGGGTGACCGACTCGTCCACGGGCCGCCCGGTCAGCCGCGCGAGCAGGGCGCGCACCTCCTCAGGCGTGCGGTAGCCGGTGTTCAGCACCGCGACGATCCGCAGCGCGTCCTGCGCTGTGCGGTGGAGGAGCTCGTGCGCTGCCGAGCCGCCCTCGATGACGGCTCGACGGCGCACGTGGTCGCGGAATCCCTCCAGGTCCATCACTGCTCCGCACCCGTCACCGCGACGGTGTCGGCCGCCCACGAGGCCAGCAGGCGCAGGCGCTCGGCCGACGGTGAGCCCGGCTCGGCCGTGTAGACCAGGAGCACCTGCCCCGGTTCGGCGGTGATGGCCAGCTCCTCGTAGGCGAGGGTGAGGTCGCCGACCACGGGGTGGTGGAACCGCTTGGTCCCGGCCCCGTGCGTGCGCACGTCGTGGGTGCCCCACAGCCGGCGGAACGTCTCGCTGCGGGTCGACAGCTCGCCGACGAGGTCCTGCAGACCCTTGTCGTGCGGGTCGCGGCCGGCCTCGGCACGCATGATCGCCACACACATCTCCGCGAACAGGTCCCAGTCCGGGTAGAAGTCGCGCGCCGCGGGGTCGAGGAACTGGAACCGGGCGAGGTTCGGCGTGCGGCCGCCGTCGCCGATGACGGGGGAGTAGAACGCGCGGCCGAGCGCGTTGGTGGCCAGCAGGTCCTGGCGCTGGTCACGCACGAACGCGACACCGTCGGTGATCGCGGACAGCGCCCACTGCAGGCTCGGCCGGGGTGTCGACGACCGCGTCGTGCGGCGGCGTGGCCGTCCCGACGAGGGGATGCCGTCGGCGGCCCGCGCCAGGTCGAACAGGTGCGCGCGCTCGGTGTCGTCGAGCTGGAGCGCCCGCGCGACGGAGTCGAGCACCGACGCCGACGCCCCGCCGATCGCCCCGCGCTCGAGCTTGGCGTAGTACTCGACGCTCACTCCGGCCAGGATCGCGACCTCGCTGCGCCGCAGGCCGGGCACACGGCGGTTGGTGCCGCCGAGGACGCCCGCCGCCTCGGGGGTCACCTTCGCCCGTCGCGACATGAGGAACTCGCGCACGTCCGCTCGGTTGTCCATGCTCCCGACGGTAGGCCGCACAGCGCCGACGAGGGAGTCCGTGCGGAGAGGTGCACCGCTGGTACACCCCTCAGCAGGGACTCCCCGCCTCGCTCGACGTCCGGTTGTCTGGGGGCAATCCCCACAGAGAGGCACCACCACCATGCGCGCTGTCGTCATGTACGCACCGGGCGACGTCCGGGTCGACGAGACCGAGCGGCCGACGATCGTCGAGCCGACCGACGCCATCATCAAGCTCGCGGCCACCTGCATCTGCGGGTCCGACCTGTGGCCGTACCGGGGCACGGACGCCGTCGACCACCAGCCGATGGGCCACGAGTACGTGGGCGTCGTCGAGGAGATCGGCTCCGCGGTCCAGAACGTGCAGGTCGGCGACTTCGTCGTCGGGTCGTTCTTCGCCTCCGACAACACCTGCGACATCTGCGTCGCCGGCTATCAGACCCACTGCGTGCACCTTCAGCCCGGCGCGCTCCCCGGTGCGCAGGCGGAGTACGCCCGCATCCCGCTGGCCGACGGCACCCTCGTCGCCACGCCCGGAACCCCCGACCCCGACCTGATCCCGTCGCTGCTGGCCGCCTCCGACGTCCTCGGCACCGGCTGGTTCGCCGCCGTCGCCGCCGAGGTCGGACCGGGCAAGACCGTCGCGGTCGTCGGTGACGGCGCCGTGGGCCTGCTCGGTGTGCTCGCCGCCAAGCAGCTCGGCGCCGACCGGATCATCGCCATGTCCCGGCACGCGGACCGGCAGGCCCGGGCCCGCGAGCTCGGCGCCACCGACATCGTCGAGGAGCGCGGCGACGCCGGTGTGGCGCGGATCAAGGAGCTCACCGGCGGGCTCGGCGCGCACTCCACGATCGAGGCCGTAGGCACCCAGGAGTCGATGATGCAGGCCATCCGCGCCACCCGCGCCGGCGGGCACGTCGGCTACGTCGGCGTCTCCCACGACGTGGCGCTCCCCGGCCAGGAGCTCTTTTTCTCGGGCGTCCACCTGCACGGCGGTCCCGCACCGGTGCGCCGCTTCCTGCCCGAGCTCATCACGCTCATCTGGGACCGGCAGATCGACCCGGGCACGGTGTTCGACCTCACCCTGCCGATCGAGCAGGCCGCCGAGGGCTACCGGGCGATGGACGAGCGCCGCGCCACCAAGGTGCTGCTCACGTTCTGACCGACGGTCAGGCGGCCAGGTGGAACATGCTGGCGAAGCGGTCGAGGAGCTCACCGCGCCCGTGCAGCACCTCGACCACGCCGGTCGCGATCGCGCGGTCCGGGGCGAGCTCGCCGGAGATGACCCGGCGGAGCCCCGGACCCGCGGCGAACGCGAGGTCGACCGGTCCGTCGCCGCGCGTCACCTCGAGGGTGGAGCCGTCGACCCGGACCAGCAGCTCGGCCGGGCCGACCCGTGCCCCGTAGGCGGTCGCGGGCAGGTGCGCCGCCACCTGCGGCCGAAAGGCGGTGCGCAGGGTCATGGTCATCGAGTCGGGCGTGATGACCTGCTCCCCGCGCGGGTCGCCCATCGCCTTGAAGCCCCAGGCCCCGAGCGCGAGCACGACGGGCTCGAGCTCGCGGCCGTAGGGCGTCAGCTCGTAGATGACGATGCGTGAGCGCGGCGCCCGCCGGATGATGCCGGCGGCCTGCAGCTCCTTGAGCCGTGCGGCCAGGATGTTGGTCGGGATGCGGGGGAGCCCTGCGGCCAGCTCCCCGTAGCGGCGCGGCCCGACCAGCAGGTCACGCACGATGAGCAGGGCCCAGCGCTCACCGACGAGCTCGAGGGCCTGCGTGACGCCGCAGTACTGCCCGTACTCGCGTGCAGCCATCGGCCTCAGGCCTGCTGGTCCGCGAGCGCCTCGGTGCCCTGTGCGGCGGCGGCCGGGTCGAACCAGCCGAACTCGAGGATGTTGCCGTCGGGGTCGGTGAGCTGACGCTGGTACATGAAGCCGTAGTCCGAGGCGGGCCGCTCCTCCAGACCGCCCGCGGCGAGCCCGTCGGTGACCCTCGCGTCGACCGCGTCCCGGGTGTCGAGGAAGACGACGGTCGACACCGACGGGTTCACCGCCGGGTCGCCGAGCGGCTTGTCGGTGAAGCTCTGGAAGAACTCGCGCACCAGGACCATGAGGTAGCTGTGGTCCTGCTCGACGACGAAGCACGCGGCGTTGTGATCGGACATCTGCGGGTTGAGGGCGAATCCGACCCCGGTGTAGAACGCCTTCGCGCGCTCCAGGTCGGTCACGGGCAGGTTGACGAACATCGCGGTCATGGTGCTGCCTCTCGTGGGTCTGGTTCGTGGCGGTACCGACACTTGCAAAAAACAAGTGAACCGTCAAGACCCAGGATCGTCGATCACGTGCCGGAGGTAGCGACGCGGGTCGTCCAGGAACCCGCGGTACCTCTGCACCAGCTCCAGCTCGTCCCAGTCGCAGCGCCGAAGGCCCCAGTCGCCGACCTCGTAGATCGTCGCGCCCGGGATCGCCGCCAGCACCGGCGAGTGCGTCGACAGCAGGACCTGCGACGGCGTCGTGCGCACCAGCGTGGTCAGGTGCGAGACCAGCGCGAGGCACCCGGTGAACGAGAGCGCGGACTCGGGCTCGTCGAGCAGGAACAGACCGGGGTACCGCGGCTTCATGCGCTCGGTGACCAGTGCGAGGAACGACTCGCCGTGCGACATCTCGTGGAACACCGGCTCCGGCCGGCGGCCGGGGTTGTCCTCGAGGTACGAGTAGAACGAGTGCATCGTCTCCGCGCGCAGGAAGAACCCACCCCGTGGGGCGCCGATCTCGCGCTCCAGCCGCAGGTACCGCCACAGCTCGGACTCGGACCGGCGGGTGGCGTGCCTCGACCCGGTCGAGCCGCCCTCGGCCCCCATCCCGAACACCATGGCGACGGCCTCGACGAGCGTGGACTTCCCGGCCCCGTTGTCGCCGACGAGGACCGTGACCTGGTCCAGCGGCCAGCCCTCGCGCAGCACCTGGGCGACGGCGGGCAGCTGCGTGAACCAGGCGTCGTGCGGAACGGGCTCCTGGTCCTGCACCCGCACGGCGCGCACGGGCAGGGGGCTCATCGGGCAACCTCACCACAGGTGACGGTGGATCAGGCCAGCCCGCCGACGTAGACGCCCTGCGCCCGCAGCTCCTCGATCCCGGGCGTCTGCCCGTCCAGGCCCTCGACGTCCACCCCGAGCAGTGCCGGTGCGTCCAGGAGCGGTCGCAGGTCCGTGACGGGGTTGCCGCCCACCCAGAGCTCGTCGAGCGCGGGCATCCCGGCGAGCGGCGTCACGTCCGCCACGTGGTTGTCCCGCACGTCGAGCATGCTGAGCGACGGAGCACCCGCCAGCGGCGACAGGTCCGCGACGGCCGCGTGCGCCACGTCCAGCTCGAGCAGGCCCGTCGAGCCCGCGAGCGGACCGAGGTCCGTGACCCCGGTCCCGGCCAGACCGACCCACTGCAACGTCGTCGTCCGCGCCAGCGGCCCGAGGTCGGTCACGGCCGTGCCCGACAGCCCGAGGTTCGTCAGCGGGAGGCCGCCGAGGGGTGACAGGTCGGTGACGGCGTCGTTGCCGGTCAGCCGCAGGGACGTCAGACCGGACATCGCGGCGAGCGGGCCGAGGTCGGAGACGTCCTGGCCGGTCAGGTCGATCTCGCGGACGGAGGTGAGGGTCTCGATCCCGGAGAGCGACTTCACCTGGTCGCCGCTGCCGTCCCACGGGCAGTCGACCGTGTACACCTCGTCGAGCCGCGCGGGCGCGAGGGCGGTGTGCTGCACGCACGCCGCGAGCACCGGGTCGACGACGACGTCCGACACCGTCTGCCGCTGCGCCACCCGCACCCCGACGGTGACGCCGAGGGCGACCACGAGAGCACCCGCGGTCGCCCGAGCGAGGCGCCGACGTCGCGCCTGCGCCTCGCTCGGGGGCACGACCCAGTGCGCGAGGTGCCGCCACGCCGCGACCGCGCACCACCCGGAGACCACCGCGGCGGTGGCGGCGACCAGGGCCAGGGCGAGCGCGCCGTCGCCCAGCAGCACGGCGGCCACCGTCGGACCGCCGCGGTACCGCCCGGCCGACAGGACCGTCCAGGCGATCCACGCACCCGCGGACAGCGCGGTGCCCAGCGCGCCCACGGCCACGAGCACCGCAGCCGAGACGACCGCGCCCCGACGACGGCCCAGCACTCCCGCGGCGGCGACACTCGAGCCCCCGGCCACGAGCGCCAGCCACGCGCCTGCCAGCACGCGCGGAGACCCGACCGCCCAGGACCAGGACCGGGTCGCGAGGCTCAGTGCGGTCGGGTCGGCCGTGATGACCAGTACCGCGTACCCGAGCAGCCCGACCCCCGCGACGCCGACGCCGACGACGGTCCGGGTCGCGCGCGGCGACGGTCCGGCCGGCCGGAGTGCGGCGACGAGCACGAGCGCGACGGCGGGCACCGACCCGAGCACGAGAGTGAGCACCGGCAACCCGTCGGCGCGCACCGCGCGGAGCAGGTCGCCGGCCGCCGACTGCGGGCCCTCCCCGAGCATCGCCCGCAGCCCGTCGCCGAGCAGCGCCCCCGTGCCGTTGCCCAGCAGCGTCGCGGCGGTCCAGACCGCCAGCAGCGCGACGACGCCCGCGCCGACCCGTCGCACCGCATCGGCGCGCGTCATCTCCGGCACTCGCGTCTCCCGTTCGTCGCCCCCCGCCGGGCAGCCGGCGCCTGGCGACCGTACCGACCCGACGCCGACGTCCGCCGGTGGTCGGTGTCAAGGTCTCGTGAAGGGCTCGTCCTGATCGCATCCGACCGCGAAGATCGGGTCGCACGGCGTGTCCGGACAGCAGGGTGGACCGCGGAAGGGGGCACCGTGATCGCCTGGCTCAACCACCTCGTGGACCTCGTGGAGGAGAACCTCACCGAGGAGCTCGACGTCGACGGCCTTGCCGCCGCGCTGGGCACCACCGAGTACCACCTGCGCCGCATGTTCTCCACGCTGGCCGGGATGCCGCTGTCGGAGTACGTGCGCCGCCGGCGGATGACCGTTGCCGCGGCGGACGTCGTCAGCGGGTCCGGGGACCTGCTGGGTATCGCCGTGCGCTACGGCTACGGCTCGGCGGAGGCCTTCGGGCGGGCGTTCCAGTCGGTGCACGGCGTCAGTCCGGGCCGCGCCAGGCGCGACGGTGGCCCCCTCCGCACCCAGCCTCTGCTGAGGTTCCGCCTGACAGTCGAAGGAGCACTGCCCATGGACGTCCGACTCGTCTCCCGACCCGCGTTCCGCCTCGCCGGGCACGCCACCCGCGTCCCGCTGGTGCACCACGGCGTCAACACCGCCATCCAGCAGCACGTCACGTCCCTGGCACCGCAGGAGCATGCGCGGCTGAAGGCGTTGGGCGACGCGGAGCCGCACGGTCTGCTCGCCGTGAGCACCGACCTCGACCCGGACCGCCGGGAGGGCTCGGAGCTCACCTACCTGCACGGGGTGGCGGTGACGGACGCCGTCGAGGTACCCGACGATCTCGACGTCATCGGCGTCGACGCCGGCTCCTGGGCCGTCTTCCGCGCGGCGGGTCCCTACCCGGACACTCTGCAGGCGGTGTGGGCGGCGACGGCGAGCGAGTGGTTCCCGTCGAACCCGTGGCGCCTACGACCCGGGCCCGAGGTGGTCGCGGTGCTCGACCGTGCCGACGACTTCAGCACCGCCACGGTCGAGCTCTGGCTGCCGGTCGAGGCAGGCTCCTGAGCCGGCGTCGACATCATCAGGCACGCTGTCCCCCATGAACCCGCGCCTTCGCGACGGACTTCTCGGGGCGGCGGTCGCCGTCCTCGTGCTGGTGCTCGCCGTGTGGATCTTCGTGTGGTCGATCAGCGATCCGGCGCAGGGCGGTGCCGCCGCGCCCCCGACGCCGGGGCCGAGCTCGAGTACCGGGGGCCGCGTCGAGCCGCCGTCCGACCTCGACCCCGCCGAGATGTGGCTCGACGACCTCGTGCTCGACGCCGGCACCGTCGTCCTGCCGGACTCGACCCTGCGCGACGTCACCGTCTCCGCCCGGGGTGCGCGGACCGGACCCGACGGGCTCGTCGCGAGCGAGATGGTCGTGGACGCCACGGTGCCGTTCGAGGTCGTGGCCACCCAGATCGGCGAGGACGCCACGGTGCGGTCCGCCGGGCCGTCGGAGGCGGTCGTCGAGCGCACGGTCGAGATCGGCGGCCGCAGCTTCGACGTCGTCGCGACAGGTGAGGTCGACGTCGTCGCCGGACGGATCGTCGTCGAGCCGACGGCCATCGACATCGGCGGCCCCTCGTTCCTCGCCGGGCTCCTCGGGACGGTCGTGCGCGGGCTCGTCACCATCGAGCACGAGGTCGAGGGGCTGCCCGAGGGGTTGGTGCTCCAGGACGTCGTCGTCCAGGACGACGGCTTCCGCGCACACCTGAGCGGCGAGGACGTCCGCATCGTCTTCCCGGCCTCGCCGTGACCCGGCGGTGAGGCCGGCCAGGTGAGGTTCGAGCCAGACCCTTGCGGTGGGGCACCCCGGACCACCACCATCAGGGCCGCGGCTGGCACGGTGCCGGCAGCTCGAGCTCCGGAGCGTCCCCATGTCGCAGATCCCTGTCCCCGCGCGTCCGACCGCGGCATTCGTCGGCGCGTCCTGGGTCGCCCTCGTCATCGCGATCGGCGCCTTCGGCATCGGACTGTGGAACGCGGAGCTGGTCCCGTCGGAGAAGGGCTTCCTCGGCACGTTGCTGCTGCTGGGTCTGTTCTCCGCGATCGCGGTGCAGAAGTCGGTCCGGGACCGGGCCGAGGGCGTTCCGGTGACGGCGATCTTCCTCGGCCTGTCGTGGGCCATGGTCCTGACCTCCCTCGTGCTCGTGGCGACGGGGTTGGCCAACGCGCCGCTGGAGCTGTCGGAGAAGGGCTTCTTCGGCCTGGGCTTCGCGATGGCGTTGTTCTCGGTGGTCGCCGTCCAGAAGAACGTCCGTGACCTGGCCGCCGCCGGACCCGCGCCCGCAGCGCCGAAGCTGCCCGTCGAGCCGGACGTCAAGGCGACCGTCTGGCAGTGAGGCTTGCCCGTCAGGTTCGGGAGACCGAACAATCGACGTGTGGGACAGCCCGTGACCCTCGTTGATCGCGTGCCGACGCCGGAGGAGCACCGGCGTCTCGCGGAAGCGGTCGGCTGGTCGCACGCGTTCGACTGGGACACCGTGGCCGCCTCGCTCACCGGGTCGCGGCTGGGGGTCGTGGCGGTGGTCGACGGCGAGGTCGTCGGGATGGGCCGCGTCGTCGGCGACGGCGCGCTGTACTTCTACGTCCAGGACGTCGCGGTCCTGCCGGCGCACCAGGGCACCGGCCTCGGGCGCGCGATCCTGCGCCGGCTGCTCGATCAGATCGCCGACACGGCGCCCGCGTCGGCGTTCGTCGGGCTCTTCGCGACGACCGACGGCGATGCGCTCTACCGGTCGGCGGGGTTCACGACCGGAGACATGCAGGGGATGTTCCGCCTCGTGCCGCCCACCCACCGACCGACGACCTGAGCGGGCGGCACCGCTCGAGCCGTTACCTGCTCGTGGTCTTGCCGAGCAGCTCGTCCGTCTGGGCGTCGGGCATGAGCTCCCGGACCTCCTGCGCGCAGCGGCATCCGACGGCGATCTTGGCGGCCCACGCCAGCGCCTCGTCGCGTGTGGGCACGTCGACGACCGCGAACCCGCCGATGACCTCCTTGGTCTCCGGGAAGGGGCCGTCGGTGACCATCCCGTCCGTGGCCACGATGCTCGCCCGCTGCCGCTCGAGCCCGCCTGCGAACACCCACACTCCCGCGTCCGCGGCCTCCTGCACGACCGCGTGCGAGTCCCGGCTCACGTCGCCCCAGTCCCCGTCGGGGATGTGGTCCATCGCGCCCTCGTTGAACGAGATCAGGTACCGCGGCATCTCATGACTCCCTTGTTCCGGCAGCCGCATCCGGCGGCTTCTCACCTGTCCCACGAACGACTCGTCCCGGATCCGACACTGTGCCAGGAAGTCGCTCCACACCCCTGAGCAGCGCAGCCGCCTCGTCGTTCTCGGGGTCGAGGTCGACGGCCCGACGCAGGAGCTCACCCGCCGAGCGGGTGTCGCCCTCGACCAGGTCCGCCCAGCCGGTCATCGCCCAGGCCTGCGACGAGTCCGGTCGCACGGTCGTCCACACGTCGAGGAGCGGTCGGACCAGCTCGGGGCGGTGCAGCTCGATCGCGCCCCAGACGGCGTCCTCGAGGTGCCCGTCGTCGACGTCGACCTGAGCGGGAACCGCACGCTCCAGCCGGCGGAAGGTCTCGACCGCAGCCTCCGCGCCCGCCGCCTGGAGGGCTGCAGCCACCGGCACGGTGATGGGTGGCAGCTGCGCGTCGACCTCGATCGCCTCCGCCGGGAGGTCCAGGGCCACGTCGAGCGCGGCGCGGACGACGGCGCGGGTGGGGGCGGTGTTGGAGTTCGCCAGCACGACGGCCCCGGTCCCGCGGTCGGGGAGCAGCGCGAAGCGCGAGTTGAAGCCCGGATCGGCGCCGCTGTGACCCACCATCCGGTGTCCGCGGTGGGTGCCGACGAACCACCCCATGCCCATCGACTCGCTCCACGGCGGGTCTCCGACCTCCGCCCGGGGCTGCCACATCTGCTCGGCTGCGCCAGGGTCCGCCAGGATCGTGAGCATCCACCGGGACAGCTCGGTGACGCTGGAGTGCAGCGTCGAGCTCGGCGCGTGCCGGCGCGTGTACGGGTAGGCGCCGGGCGGGACGACCAGCGGTGCGCCGACATGCGGGGAGGAGGCGAGCTCCGACGGGACGTCCGCGCGCAGGAACGTGCTGTGCACCATGCCGGCCGGGTCGAGGACGAGCTCCGTCATCGCGGCCTCGAACGTCCGCCCGGTCACGGTGGCGACCACGTGCCCGAGCACCTCGTACCCGGCGTTGCAGTAGGCGTACTCCGCGCCGGGGTCGCTGGTGAGGCGCGCGCCGGACAGGCTCCGGACGAACTCGGCCAGGGCGTCGTCGCCCAGCTGCGGGTCGTGCCACTCGTAGTCCACGACGTCCGGGATGCCGCTCGTGTGCGTGAGGAGGTGGCGCAGGGTGATCTCGGACTGCCGCCCGTCGGCCAGCGTCAGCTCGGGGATCCACCGGATGACGGGGGCGTCGAGGTCGAGCGCCAGCCCGACCGCCGCCGTCGCGACGAACGGCTTCGACACCGACGCCAGGTGGAACAGCGTGTCGGGTGTGACGGGGTCGCCGGTGCGGACGTCGCGCGTCCCGAAGCCGCGCGCCAGGGCGACCTCACCGTCCTGGACCACCGCGACCGCGAGCCCCGCGAGTCCTTGCGTCCGCATGAACTGCGAGATCAGCGGCCAGAGCGACGTCTCGGCCCTGCGCTCCAGAGCAGTCATCCGTACCCCCTCGTGCACGCGTCCGAGCGCGGCCACGTGCTGCGCCGTCCCATGCTGGCACGCGCGACGCGTCAGGCACTCGGCGCGGCCGCCAGACTGCCAGGTGCCTCCGCTGCGTGCTCACCGCTCGGCGGCGCCGAGCTCGCGACGAGGATCCGCCCCAGGACGGCGACGACGATCCCGGCAGCCACGACGCCCAGGAGCGCGACGCGCAGGCTGGAGGCGTCGGCCACGACTCCGACGAGGGTCGGGGACACCAGGAACCCGACGCGCAGCAGCCAGCTGACGACGGTGAGCCCGACCCCGGCGGGCAGGCCGGGCAGCTCGTCCGCCGTGTGCATGACGGCGGGCACGAGCGTCGCGACGCCGAGCCCGGCCAGCGCGAAGCCCACGAGGGTCGTGGTCAGCGACGGGACGGCCAGCGCAAGCCCGAGGCCGAGCGCGATCGCCACACCGCCGAGGCGCGCCACGCGGCGCTGGCCGAAGCGGTCGACGACCCGGTCGCCGGTCAGGCGCCCGACCGTCATGGCGACCTGCAGCGAGACGAACGCCATGCCGGCCGCGGCGGCGCCGACGCCCACCTCACCGCGCAGGTACAGCGCGCCCCACGACGAGCCGGCGTCCTCCACGAACGCGCCGCACGCGGCGAGCACCCCGAGGGCGGCGAGCATCAGGAAGGTACGGCCGGCGACGTGCCGAAGCGATCTGGCGCCGGCGGAGGGCTGATCGGCATCGGCATCGGCATCGGGATCGGCGCTGGTGCGCTCCGCGTCCTCGGGGCCGCGCAGCAGGAACCGGTGGACGGCGACGGCCGCGACGCCGAAGACCGCGGACGTGGTGGCGATGTGGGTGGGCAGCGGGACGGCCAGACCCGCCGCTGCGGCACCGAGCAGGCCGCCCAGGACGGCGCCGACGCTCCACAGCCCGTGGAAGGCGTTGATGATCGACCGGCCGTACAGGCGCTGGACGCGGAAGCCGTGGGCGTTCTGGGCCACGTCGATGATCGCGTCGAGCGCCCCTGCCACCAGGAAGAGGCCGGCCAGGACGACCCAGCTTCCGGCGAGCGGGACGGCGGCGACGGCTCCCGCGAGGGCAACCAGCCCGAAGGATGCGACGGCCGCCGAGCCGAGCCTCTGGATCAGCAGCGGGGCGAGCAGCCCGGCGAGCAGGGCACCGAGCGGCATCGCCGCGATCGCGGCGCCGAGCGCGGCGTTGGTCAGGTCGAGCCGGTCCTTCACCTCGGGCAGCCTCGGCACGAGGTTGGCGTACAGGACGGCGTTGACGAGGAACACGACCGAGACCGCGGCGCGAGCGCGGCGTGCGGTGCGCGAGACGGTCGAGGGCAGCGGCGAGGTCATGGGTCTCCGGGTGAGGCGAGGATGTTGTGGTCAAGCGTACATATGATCTGTACGATTGAACACATGAGCCGTCCCGCCCGCGTCACTGCCCCCGGGGACCCCGTGATGACCCAGCGCCGGTCGCGGCGGCACGATCCCGAACGCCGGGGGCGGATCGTCGACGCGTGCCTCCAGGTCATCGGCGAGGTCGGCGTCGCCGGCGCCACGACACGCCGCATCGCCGCCGCCGCGGACGTGCCTCTCGGATCGATCACGTACCACTTCACCGACGTGGACGAGCTGTTGCACGACGCGTTCGAGCGGTTCGCGCACCAGGTCAGCGACCGGTTCGAGGAGAGCATGTCGCGCGCGGGGGACGTCGACGAGGCGCGCCGGGCGGTCGTCGACCTGATCAGCGTCCACGTGCTCGTCGACCCTCGTGAGCTGGTCCTGACCCACGAGCTGTACACCCTGGCGGCCCGCGACCCCGGCTACCGGCGCCTCACCCACGAGTGGATGGCGCGCAGCCGTCGCGCCCTGGAGCGGCACTTCGACCCGGCCACGGCACGGCTCCTGGACGCGCTCATCGAAGGTCTGACGATCCACCGCGCCCTGGACACCGAGCCGCACGGGTCTGACGAGGTCGTGCGCGCCGTCGATCTGCTCACCCGCGCCCCGGCACGCGACTGACCGCTCAGACCGCGGCGAGCGGCTGGTCCTCTCGTCCGGCACCGGGCGCGTCGGCGAGCGGCGCGTTCGCCTCGAGGACCTCGCGGTACGGACGGAGGTGCGTGAACAGCTCGTCCTTCAGCGGGTTGAGACGCCGGGTCACGATGACGCGCACCTGGTAGACGGCGACGGCGACGTTGGCCGCGAGCGACAGGGCCGACACCACGAACAAGGCGCGCTCGTCGTGCGAGGACTCGACGGCGAACTGCGACGACGTGACGAACGTCGGGACCGCCATCGTGAACATCATCCAGAGGGCGAGCGTGTGCGCACGGTGCTGCAGCCAGGCGCCCTTCTTGAGGAAGAACGCGGGGATCGTGCAGGAGATCAGCAGTGCGGCACCGGCGTAGAACGCGTGGTCGCCGACGCAGTTGTAGACGTAGGCGAAGTTCCACAGGTCGTACGCGATGATCCAGAACCAGAGCATGTCCGGCCAGACCATGTCCTTGGACCTGTCCCGCGACACGAAGATCCCGACCCAGCCGCAGATGGTGAGCGCGTTCAGGATGCCGGCGATCCCGTTCATGTAGTTCCAGACGCCGCCGACCATGAACACGCCGTCGTGCATGCCCTGCAGGCCCGCGACCTGGAAGTCCCGGATGACGGCCTCGCCGATGTTGACCGCGAGGATCAGCGCGGGGAAGAGCAGCATCCAGCGGTTCCTGGAGAGTCGGCCGACGTACCGGAGCGCCATGAAGCCGAGACAGCCGGCCAGGGCGGAGTAGACCTTCACCCAGTGGAACCACGTGCCGGTCGAGGAGCCCTCGCCGGCGGTCGACGGCCACACGAACACGGTCAGGACCAGGGGCAGCGCGACGAAGAACGCGATCCCGGCCCACTTCCAGCGGCGGGTGACCTCGTTGAGGGCGATGAGGGCGCCGAGGACGACGAACCACATCGCCCACGACTGCCAGCCGATGGTGTCGAACAGGAACATCGCGACCTCCTCGCGGACCGCCCGTGGCCGCCATGGCTGCGGGGTCGCTAGACCGTAGGAACTCCCCGCCCGAGCGGGCACTGGACACCCGGCGGGATGTGTCCAGCGCGCGGCTCGCCGGGGCCTCGCCGGGCGCGGTGCCGGCCGTCTCCTGGGACCTTCGACCTACGGCGACGAGGGGTGAACAGGCCGTTGATGGGGGTGTGAGCCACGAGGGCAGTCAGGACGCGCGCCGCACGGACGCGCGCGACGCTCTGGCGTCGGCGCTCAAGACCCGACTCCGGTCCGAGCCGCCGGCCAGGGTCACGGTCACGCACCTGACGCAGGACTGCGGGCTGACCCGGCAGGCGTTCTACTACCACTTCCACGACGTGCAGGAGCTCGCCGCGTGGGTGTTCGAGACCGAGGTCGCGGAGCAGGTGCGGGTGTCGGCCCATCACGACGCGTGGGCCGACGGGCTGGTGCGGCTGATGGGCTACCTGCGGGACAACCGGTCGTCGACGACCGCTGTCCTCGACGGGCTGGGCCGAGCGGGGCTGGAGCGCTTCCTGTTCTGGCAGATGAGGCCGGTGACCGCGGCCGTGGTGGAGGAGGTCGGCGGCGGGGGTCCGGCGAGCCCCGCCGACCGAGCGCTGGTCGTCGACTTCTACACGTCGGCCGTGCTGGCCGTGCTGCTGCGGTGGGTCTCGGACGGGATGGTCGGGGACCCGTACCGGCTGGTCGGCGACGTGGAGCTGATGCTGCACGGATCCGTGCGGGAGTCCGTCACCCGGCTGGACGCCCGGGCGCGCGCCCCGCACGGACGCGGGTAGCTGCTCAGGGCTGGTCGGGGATCTCGGTCGGGGTCAGGTAGTCGCTCAGCCACTGCTGCGTCTCCACCGGGAGGCAGTCGGTCTCCCACATCGAGGCGAGCGCGATGCCGGTCAGGGGATCGGTGCCCTCGCCCGTCAGGTCGGGCAGGCGGTACTCCGGCGGGACGAGGTCCGGCTGGAACAGGCGCTGCATCCCCCAGCGAGCGTGCTCGTCAGCGGTGATGACCTCGGTCAGCCGGTCGTACGTCAGCAGCGCGATCGGGTCCTCGGTGGGGCGCCTGTCGAAGTAGGCGGGGTCCGCGGCGAGCAGCTGCTGCACGTAGGACTCACGGCACGCGTCCGATCCGGGCGCCAGTCCCGCGACGGCCTCGCTCGGGTCCGCCGTCGCGGCGACGTCGGGTTCGGGCGACTGCGACGGCTCCTCGGAGACCACCGCGGGGGTGGGACCCGGAGGTGAGGGGTCCTGGCTCGCGCCCACCTGTGCGCTCTGGCACCCGGCCAGGAGCACCATGGAGACGGCCAGCACGACACCTGCCGCCGCTGCTCGCAGATCGGTTCCCATGACGCCCCCTCGCAGGGCCCCGGTCAGGACCCGACACGCTGGTCATCGGCATCCGTGGCGGATCGCTGTAGGCGGCGTTCGAGTGACGGACTGGGACTATTGCGCCCATGACACCCAGGGCGACATCGGCGGCGCAGGAGTGCATCTTCTGCGCCATCGTGGCAGGGCGGGCCGAGGCCAGCGTGGTGTACGAGGACGAGACCGTCGTGGCGTTCATGGACCTGGAGCCCGTCACGCGTGGCCATCTCCTCGTCGTGCCACGGAAGCACGCCGTGGGCCTCGAGGACCTCGATCGAGCCACCAGCGCTCAGGTGTGGTCGGTCGGTCACGACCTGGCGCGAGCCCTGCGACGCTCCGACCTGCGCTGCGAGGGGATCAACGTCTTCCTCTGTGACGGCGAGGTCGCGTTCCAGACGGTCTTCCACTTCCACCTTCACGTCATCCCCCGCTACGCGGGAGACGGCTGGACGATCACTCCCGACGTGGCGGAGCGCGGGAGGTCGCTGCTCGACAGCGACGCGCAAGCCATCAAGGCCGCGATCGCGTCCACGGAGGCCACCGATAGTGTCTCCGACCGTGTGGATCTATGAGCCGGGGTCGTCGATCCAACGGTTCGAGGTGCTGCACGACCAGGTATGGCTGCAGCATCCGGTGACCGTCGTGTCAGACGACGGCGCAACCCTCGCGGTCCGCCTCGATCCCGGCTCCGGCTTCACGTTCCCTTCGCACCCGTTCGGGGCTCACCCGTGGAGCTCGCGCGCCGCATGGGGGTCCACGGCGGTGCTCCAGCTCCATCGGGCCGGTGATCACTACAGCGTCTGGAAGTTCTTCGACTGCGCCGGGACGTTCCTGCACTGGTACGTGAACTTCGAGGCGCCCATCGTGCGCGGACCTGAGGGGTTCGAGACCAATGACCACGGGCTGGACCTGATCGTCCACCCCGACGGCCGGCGCGAGTGGAAGGACGTGGCTGACCTCCACTGGCAGCGAGTCACGGGCCGCATCGACGAGGGAACCGTGGGCCGAGTGCTGGCGGCGGCCGCCGACGTGACCGCTCAGCTGGACGCGAACGCCCACTGGTGGAGCCGATGGGACGGCTGGACGCCATGACGACACCGAGCCACGAGCCGGCCGACTACAGCTGTCCGTTCTGCCTGCTCCAGGTCGGCGTCGTGAGCGAGCACAACCAGCCGAGCGACGTCGTCGCTACCACGGAGCTCGCTCTCGCCCGGATCTCGCCCAAGTGGTGGCCCGCCAACCCAGGGGCGGCACTGGTGATCCCTCGGGAGCATCACGAGAACGTCTACGACCTTCCGCGGGCGACCGGGCACGCCGTGTGGGACCTCGTTCAGCAGGTCGCGGTCGCGATGCGCACGGCCTATGCGTGCGACGGCATCTCGGTCCGGCAGCACAACGAGCCGGCGGGGGGTCAGGACGTCTGGCACCTCCACGTCCACGTCTTCCCGCGCTACGACGGCGACCGTCTGTACGAGCGCGACCTCGAGGCCCGATGGGTCGCCGCCGACGACCGTGCACGGTACGCACGAGTGCTGGCCGCGGAGCTGGACCGCCTGCGCGACCATCCGTAGTCAACCCACCGCGGTTCGATCAGGGACACTGGGTGGCAGCAACTGAGCGTCGACGAGGAGTCACCGTGCCCGAAGGAACTGTCCGTTGGTTCGACGCCGAGCGGGGGTTCGGCTTCCTCTACCTCGGAGACGGGGCCGACGACCTGTTCGTGCACGCGTCCGAGATCGTCGGCAACGACGACGTCCTCCGTGAGGGGCAGGTCGTCGAGTTCGAGCTGGGCGAGGGCGACCGCGGCCCGCAGGCCCGCCGCGTCCGGATCACCGGCGACCACGCCCCCGACGCACTCCTGGGGGTGCTCGGCACGGTCTCCTGGTACGAGCCGGGCAAGGGCTACGGCTTCATCACGCCCGACGGCGGTGGTGCGGAGATCTTCGTGCACAGCTCGGCCATCGTCGGCGGCGGCGTGATCTCGGACGGGCAGCGGGTGGCGTTCCTGGTGGTCGAGGGCGACAAGGGGCCGCAGGCGGACCACCTGCTGCCGCTCGGGGCAGAGGCGACCGGGCGACCCCGGGCGTCCGACGGAGCGGACGGCACCGTGTCCTGGTACGACGGGGAGAAGGGCTTCGGGTTCGTCACCCCCGACTCGGGCGCCGAGGACCTCTTCGTCCACGTCCGCGCGCTGCCCGCGGGCGTGACCGAGCTGTCCGAGGGCGATCGTGTGACCTACGACGTCGGCACGAGCGAGAAGGGCCTCCAGGCCCGCAACATCCGGCTCGTGGGGAGCGCCCCCGCGGCGCCGGCGCGCGGTCGGTCGGGTCCTCCGAGGGAGTCCGACGGTCCTGTGCGCGGCGGCGAGGGCGTGGTCGCGCGCTACGACGCGGAGCGCGGGTTCGGCTTTATCACCCCGGACGCGGGCGGCGCGGACCTGTTCGTGCACGTGTCGGTCGTGCGGGGTGCCGACGCACTGGAGGAGGGCGACCGGGTCCGGTACCAGGTGCGCCAGAGCGATCGGGGACCGCAGGCGGACAGCGTCGAACGGGTCTGAGCCAGCCCTAGAGAACGACCTCGACGACCTTGCGGATCGCGAAGTCGCCGCTGCGGATCTCGACCTCCTCGCGTGCGACCAGGACTGCTGAGCCGTGGTCGACGCGGTAGGAGACGTCCCGGGTGTCCGGCAGGAGGACCAGCTCGGAGTCGCTGCGGCCATCGCAGCGGAGCTGTCGCTCGAGGTCCGCGATCGCGCGACCGAGAGACTCGTCGACGTCGACCTCGTACCCGTCCGACGGTGCAGCCTCGACGGCGTCGACCACGGCGACGGTCCGGTCGGAGACGCTGCACACGGTGCCCCCCGCGTCGAGCGTGACGCTCACATGGCCGTCGTGGCCTCGGGCCATCGGCGTCCCGTCGTACACCTGCCGGAAGTGGGCGGTGAAGTCGGCGATGGCCGTCTCGGTCTGGTCGCCGTCCTGGCTCGCGCCGCCGTGCTCGGTCACCGTGAGAGCGTCGAGCACCAGTTCGGTGTCCAGCTCCAGAGAACGGACCGTCTGCTCGGCGATCTCCCTGGCGGCGTCCACGTCGATCGGTCGGACGTAGCGGTCCGGCTCGGCCAGGAACGCCTCGTAGGACCCGTCCGGCGACAGGACGAGACGTGGGCCGACGAGGGCGTCGCCGCCGTCGTTCCGGTGCTCGGGATCGGGCGACGCCGCGGACGCGATCCACGGCCGGAGCCCGAACCGGTCGCCCAGGTTCCGCGCGACCTCGTCGTCGACAGGCCGACGCTCCACCGAGAGGCGCATCGGTGACGGCGGGACCGTGATCGTGATGACGACCTCGATCACCGTCGGGCCGGCCCACCTCCACCAGTACCAGTTGTCGGAGACGGCACCGCCGTGGAACAGGCGCTCGTTCCAGAGCCGGTCCTGTGCCTCTTCGGCGGTCGCGCCGGAGGCGGTCGACGACGGCCGGTGGTTCGTCAGGGTCGAGAACGCAGCGTCCTGCCACGACTGGCTGAACGACTTCCCCTTGTTCCACTCCCGGAAGAACCCGGCGCCGAGTCCACCCACGTCGTAGGTGAGCCCGTCGAAACCGAAGATCATCCGCGCGCCCTTGTTCGGCTCCGCCCAGGTGCGCCAGGGGTTCTGGCCCCCCTGCACCTCGAGCGAGTGGCAGCCGTGGAGCATCAGGTAGCGCAGGCGCTGGTCGCCGAACGACATCCGCGTGGACTCGGCCAGGAAGGTGTTGTCCCAGGTGCGGCCCATCGCGGCGACGTAGCGGCCGTCCGCCGCCATGCCCATGTGCGTGTAGGTGTGGAGCACACGGACGGAGTCCATGCCGAGGCTGTCCTGCCAGTTGTCGTACTCCCGGTTGAACCGCCACTCGCGGACGTCGTCGTCCTGCGCGTGGAAGTTGACCCCGCTGAACTGTCGGACGTAGTCGAGGAACGCCCTCACGTCGCCGTGCGGAGTGCTCAGTGCCGCGTCTCCGTTCGGGAACGCCTGCACCGAGACGCCTGCGTACATGTTGTCGGCCACTGTTCTCCCCTGATGGTTCGTGGTCCGCACGGTGCGGGCTGCACAGGGGAGGAGCGCGACCGACGAAGGGTGATACCCCGGCTCCTCAGGTAGCGCTTCGTACCGCGTGGCGCACGTAGATCACGCCGTTGCCGAACCGTCGGTGATCCAGCAGCTCCAGGTCGAGCCGAACGCCCGCGGCAGCGCCGGCTTGCCGCCGCCCACGAGCACCGGGCACAGAAGCAGCACGCACTCGTCGACGAGCCCGTGCCGGAACGCCTCAGCCCCGAGGGTCGCGCCGCCGATGCTCAGGTCCGAGCTGGACGCCTCCTTGAGCCGTCGTACCTCCTCGGGATCGAACTGCCGCTCGATCCTCGTGCGCGCCGTCGACACCGCGTCGAGCGTCGTGGAGTAGACGACCTTGTCGGCGTCGCGCCAGATCCCCGCGTACTCGCGGACGACGGCTGGTTCGTCCGTCAACCAGTCGTCGTCCTCCCAGACGCGCATCGTCTCGTACATGCGGCGGCCGTAGAGCGACGTGCCGATGTGCCGCTCGTGCTCGTTCCAGAACGCATGCACCGCTTCGTCGGGTACCGACCAGTCGAAGGAGCCGTTCTCGTCCTCCAGGTAGCCGTCGAGCGAGGTGTTGGCTGCGTAGATCAGCTTGCCCATGGGTGCCTCCGGCCGGACGGGGATCTCGTCGTCGGCCGGCGAGAGGTCCGTCTCCTCACCTGTGCTGCCTGCCGCAGCCCGGCTTGACCGGACCCAGCGCCGAGTTCACGGCGACCGTGTAGGCCTCGTAGCCCTCGACGGTCGGGTGGAATGCCCCCGGGTCGGACGGCCCGAGGATCCACGGATCCGGCGAGTTCGCTCCGTGGCCGTCGAACCTCGTGCGCACGTCCACGAACTGGAAACCGGCACGGTCGGCCGCGGCAGCGATCACCGCGTCGAGGGTGTCCGCAGCGGCGTTGAGAACGCTGAGCTCTGCCGACGAGGCGGCAAGGTAGGCGCCGTACTCGGGGGAGAACAACCGCGGATAGCCGGTCACCACGACGTGGGCGTTCGGGGCGGCCGCGGCGACCTCGGCGTACACCGTGTCGAGCAGCGCCGGCAGCTGGCTCGTGGTCCGGGCGCCGACGAGGGCGACCGTGCCCGCGCACTGGGCGTCGGTGCCGCCGAGGCAGGCGGTGACCGCACTCGACCAGCCGATGTCGTTGCCGCCGATGGTCAACGTCACCAGATCCGTGTCGGCGTCCAGCGCGGCGAGCTGGCCGCCGGTGACCAGCGAGGTCGTGGTGGCGCCCGCGCAGGCGACGAAGTCGTCGAGTCGCAGGCGCTGGCGCCCGTCGAGCTGCACGGCGTAGGCGCTCTGCGAGCGGCCGCACTCGGCGTAGGGCGGGACGCCGTACCCGGAGGCGTACGAGTCACCGAGGGCGTCGTAGACGACGCGCGACGCGGCGGTGGGCGCAGCGCTGGCGACGGAGCCGGCTGAGCCGACGAGGGCGAGCGCCGCGATCACGGCGAGGACTGCGGACCGCGCTGTCCGCAACGAGCGCTTCATCACTGCACCGTAGCCACATCGTCGGACGCGTGCCGGTCGAGCGGCCCTGCTGTAGGAACTCATCGGAGTTGACCAAAGCCCAGTTCGTTGACCTGCAACTGGACAAGTACACGAGACGGCGTTCGTCTCACGAAGTTGTCCGAATCCTCGGCACGGGGGTCACCGCGGGCCCGCGCGTCAGTCGCAGTAGCACGCTCCAGTGAGCGACGGCACGGTGAAACACCGGGGGCACGGCGCGCGCAGCTCATCGAAGCCCGGCCCGGACGAGCCGTCTCGCGCTCTGAATGTGGAAAGGCAGTACCACGTGCCCGTGTCCTGCTCTCCGGTATCGAAGCCTCCCGCGAACAGGTGCGCGTCGAGCGACTCAGTCCACGTCGGCGAGTTCCAGTAGATGTATCCCGGTGCGACGTAGAGCGCGACGCGTCCGGCGACACGTGCTCCGACGTACCCCTTCGAGGTCGGCTCGTAGTAGTCGGCTTCACCCAGAACATCGAGCGCGGCTTCGATTTGCTCTTTGTCTGTGTAGCTCCAGTTCTCGCGCCAGACGAGGAGCTCTTGACGGGTGAGTGATCTGCTCATGCGCGCAAGTCTCTTCGGTTTGGCCCGTCCGTGCGTCGTCGTCGGGGGCCTCGCTGCTCTGGGCACTCGACGTAGCGGCGCCGAGAGGCCCGGAGGCACACAGGGCTCGCGCGTCGTCGCCCACCGGGCAGCCCCGCCACCCCGCGCCCGCCCATGCGCCGGAAGGACCACCGCCCACACATGCTGGCTCGTCATCAGCCTTTGAGCGCAGTATCCGGATGCGCCAAAGACCCCAGGTGCTGGTCCTGACCGTGGATCGGCGCGGACAGCAGCAACGCCCGGTCAGCCGAGAGGGCCGTTCTGGCAGTCCTTGCAGGGGATCGTTGAGACCAGACGCGACGGTGCATCGGCGTGGATCGCGTTGCCGTTGCAGACCGCCTGCCACGCGTCCGGGGTGCTCACGTAGCCCCACCCGGACATATCGGGGTCGTCCTTGTGGCCGCAGCCACCCTCCAGGTGCGCCTTGCGGCTCGGAGCGATCAGTACCCGAGCGGAGCCCGCTCGCCGGGCGGGGCTGCGCGGGGCGCACAGGCCGCATGTGTCGATCGCCATCTCGTGGATGCACATCTCGCCCGTTGTCATCCCCGAAGTATCTCGCCTCCCTAGGAAGACGCGGCGAGTGCGACTGCGCCGGCGAGCTCCGCGACGGTGTGGGGTCCGCTGGCGATTCGCCGGACGGTCGACAACGTGAGGTTCCTGGCCCTGGTTGCCGCAACGGTGGCGCGGGAGGCGACGTAGAACGCCCATTGTGAGAGGTCAAGAACGTCGAGGGCGTCGTGACTGGTCGCGGTCTGTACGCAGAGGCAGTAGACGTCGGCGTTGTAGTCGCGATCGCCGGTGTAGGTGTTCGTGGCCTCGTTGAGGAGGCGCGCGCTGAGGCCACCGAACCTGATGTCCGTGAGTCGCGGCTGAGACCAGCCCTGCAGATAGGCAGCAGCCTTCACCTCGACGCGGACGCCATCAGGCGTGAGGACGTCGTAGGCATCCCACTCAACGCGGCGCACGGCGACCGATCCAACGGCGCGGGACACGATGAACTCCGCGAGCACGCCCCGCAGCGTGTTGGTGCGCAGGTCCGACATGCCCCAAGACCAGAAGTCGCGGACGGTCACGCCATCCAGTCCGACAAGCGGTTCGTCGCCCGTAAGCACGGGAGCTTCTGGTGGGACGTGATCGGAATCCATGAGCAAATACTGCCGCCCACACCGAAGCCCGCCTGTCACCTACTCGTACAGCAGACCCTTCCGCCGAAGTCGTCTCCGGGTCGCGCCGTCAACGGAAACGGCTCCGAGCTGGCTCATGAGAGCGAAACGCCCCGCTACTCGGAGCCGACCGACTGAGCGACTCGGGCGGTGCCGTTACGACGCTGGCTCCTTCGATGCAGGGACGCCGCACAGCGGACTGGGAGTGCTCAGTTCGGCCAGAGCCCGTGCCGATGCGGTCTGCATGAGCGACACGGACGCAGGGGCAGCAACCGACAAGACGATGCGGTTGCGCTACGCCGGCCCCTGTCGGCTGTGCGGGGCACAGCTAACTGCGGGGGAGGTCGCCGTCTACGAGCGGCCCACCAAGACCGTGCGCTGCGTATCGTGCCCGCAGAGTGAGGTGACCTCACCAGGACCGTCCAAGGTCGCTGATGTGCCGACGCCTTCCGGCCCACCCGTGATCGAGAGCGGCGTTGCCGGTGCCTCCGCCCAACGCGAGCACGCTCGGCGAGCAGCCAAGCGTGAGGACAGGATCCGGGCAGCGCACCCGAAACTGGGCGGCTTGATGCTCGCGCTGTCCGGCGACCCGCAGACCACCCGCGTGTGGAGCACCGGTGCCGTCGGCGAGCAAATCGTCGCCCGCAGCCTCGACAAGTGGGCGAACGAGCACGTCCGCATGCTTCACGACCGACGTATCCCACGGACGAAGGCGAACATCGATCACATCGCCGTGGCACCCAGCGGCGTCTACGTCATCGACGCCAAGCGCTACAAGGGCTGGCCCGACCTGCGGATCCAGGGCGGAATCCTGCGCCCGCGGACCACCACGCTCGTGGTCGGCGGCCGGGACTGCACCAAGCTCCTGGACGGCATGCACAAGCAGGTCGACCTCGTCCGCAGTGCTCTCGATCAGTCCCACCCCGACGTACCGGTACGCGGGATGCTGTGCTTCGTCGACGCCGACTGGCCACTGATCGGCGGAGCCTTCTCGATCGACCACGTCGACGTGCTATGGCCAAAGAAGGCCGCCCAGCTCCTCAACAACGATGGCCCGCTCTCGAGCGATCAGGTCTTCGCCCTTCACCAACACCTCGCCGCCACATTCCCGGTCGCATAACGCAGCTTCCCGATCGCAATGCTGGGCGATGCTCCACACAGGCAGATTTCAACCGGCGTCCGGCCGGCAACAGCCGTACCGCGTCCGGGCTCCCGATTACAGTGCCGCCATGTCGATGAGCGGGCGTGTGGTCGGTGGTCAGTTCCTCAGCGGGACGGTGACGGCGGTGCCCTATGGGGCCGGCCTCGTGGTTCAGTCGGGGTTCAAGCGACGCAAGCTCAACCAGGATCACGTCGCCGCGTGGGAGGAGATCATCTCCGAGTCGAGCGGCGGCAAGGTCAGCGCCGTCGGGCAGGCCGTCGCGGCCGTCGCGCTCCCGCGTTTCATGAGCAAGTCCGCCTCGGCGGCGGTGGGTGCCGCGCTCGACACCACGATCCGTCCGCCGCGCATCGTCCGCATCGACTGGCTCGTCGGGGAGCCCTCCCTGCTCAAGGTGTCCGAGCAGCTCTTCACCCACCTCGACTTGATCCTCAAGGATCAGCGGGTGGAACCCGCTCCGGCTCCCGCGAACTCGGCAGTTGCGGAGGCGGCGCCTGTGCCCACCGTCACCGAGCAGGCCTTCTCTCTAGTTTCGGGCTTCCTTAAGGACCGGAAGGCTGTGTCCGTCGTCGAGTCGACTACCGCGAGTGCGCCCGACCTGGCCGACCAGCTCGTGAAGCTCGCATCCCTCCGCGACGCCGGCGTGCTCACGGAGGAGGAGTTCGCGGCGAAGAAGACGGAGCTGCTGTCGCGTATGTGAGGCTCGCTCCTCCCGCGCCGTACGGTGCCGCCGCGCGAACTGGCCGGTGAGATGCGCATACGGCGCGCGGCTGCACCCTGTAGAAGACACGTCGGCGATCTTCGAGTGGATCGAAGGCTTCGACAACCCCGTCCCATGCCATTCAGGTCTCGGCTACCGGCCCCCGAACGACTTCGAAGACCTTCACACCGCCCCGACCGCGGCGGCATGATCACCACAGGCAAAACTGTCCGGGAAACCGGGTCAGACTCCGACAGCTCAGACGCCGGTCGTCTCACCTAGTTGAGCAGGAGGAGTCTCATTGCCCGAGGACAACGCCCCTCCCGTGGAAGTGGCGACTGGCGAAGACGGTCGACGCCGTGTGCGCTGGCCAGTCCGCTTCGAGAAGGAAGGCTGGGTGACGTTCGAGCACGACTTCCCCGATGCCTTGACTCACTACTACCGACCTGGAGGGGTCGACGAAGATCTTCTCCTCTACTCGGGTACGTTCTGTCTACCCGACGACGATGAGCCTTACGAGGGCGACGTGCGCTGGCGCTGGGGTACTTCTCCTCGGATAGACGTCCGGGGATCGCGTGAGCCCAGAACTGCCGACCTCATGAAGTTCTTGAACGGCATGAACGATCCCGGGCTCTGGGTCAACACGAACGAGATAGGGATCGAGCTCCCGTCTGGGCACCTGCCGCCGCAGCCGATCGAGCTGGCCGGCCAATCAGCCGATGACCTGTCGTCAATCGGCCTGACGGTGGAGCAGCAACTAGGCGACGCCTCGAACCTGGAGCGAGTGACGTTCCTCTTGCCCAACGGTTGGCAAGGTGAGGGATGGGGCATCTGCGAACCCGGCGAGCCAACGACCACGTGGCAGGGCAGAACCGTCGCCGAGGGAGGCGGTTGGACCGTGACACTTGACCGACGCCGGGAGATGACGGGTCGCGAGGCTTGGAAGGACCTCAAGAACCGACGTGGTCAGCAGTTCACCCACGTCGGAGAGTTACGCCGTACCGATGGCAGCGTCTTCACCGGAGAGGACGCCTTCGACGCGCTCGACCGGGTTCGCCTCGGCCTGAACCTGGCCCTAGGCCGACGCACCACATGCGCCCTTCCCGTGGGCTACTGGCAGGGCGATCCCACTTGGTGTCGCTGGCGGAGTGCTCCCGTCGACTCGTACCAGAACTCGACGCAATGGCTCGACGAGACCGTGGCCGACCAACAAGTAGTCGAGTTACTAGGCCTCGTTCTGAATTTGACGGTCGACGACGCCGACCTCACGGCGCTGCGGTATGCCCTCGGGTACTACATCGCCGGCAACGTCGATGTGAACGTTGACCTCACTGTCTCCATCCCTGTCTCTGGGCTGCAACTACTGGCGTACTACCGGTTCATGACGCAGCGGCAGGACTACTCACACACCGCCTGGAAGAAGCTCGACACTGAAGTTCAGGTTCGGCTGCTGCTGGACGACATAGGCGTCGACACTGACGTGAAGCCGCACTTCGCTCACCTGGAGGCGGCAAGAGCCCGGATCTCGACCCCGCAGAAGAACCGAGATGCCCTCGGGGCCGTCATGAAGATGAGAAACGTCGTCACCCATCCCACCAGAGAAAGCCCGACGATGTTCAGCATCTACGAGCTGGCCGAGGCAGGTATGCACGCCCGCTACTGGCTTTGCCTCGCGCTGCTCAACACCATCGGGTACGTCGGGCCGATAGCGATGGTCCACCAAGAGAAGACCAGGTGGGTCGGCCAGGTTCACAACCCGCCATGGGTTGCACGCATCACTGTGGCGTGACTCCGGGCGCTGCAAGGTGGTCCATTGACGACCCGGGACGAGCCGGTCCGCGCAACGGCCGCGCGCGTCGCCGCTGGGAGACCGGACACGGGCGCCCGAGAACGAGGCGGAAGGGGTAGTGCGTCGATCTGCCCTACCGCGCCTCGCGTTCAGCACCGCGTGACTTCGCCCGTCCCGCGTCGCTGTCGGACACCGTGACCCCGTCCCGCCCACCGGGCACCGCCCACGCAGGGTGGAAGGCCACGCTGTGGCCACTTTCGTAGGACGTGCTCGACTCGCTGGAAGTGAGACGGACTCATCGAACTCCCTCGTCCTGCCGATGTCTTGCCCCATCGCGCTGCTCTGAGGGCGCTCCGTGTCCGTCGAGCTGGGTCCTCAGCTCACCTGGTTCAGCACGGAGGCGGAGAGCACGCACAGACCGCCTGCCACGCCGAGCCAGATCGACCACGCCACCCGGACGTGCTTGGACCAAGCGATGTCTGCCATGACCGTGATCTGTCGAGCGAGCTGCGGGAGCGGGTCCCCTCGCCGCAGCTCGCGCTCGAGGTGTGCCGGGTCCCAGTGACGAGCGTGGCCGAAGTAGATGTAGTGACGACGCGCATCCCGTTTGAGCCCGCGGCTTTTGAGGCTGGGCGCGACGACCGAGGCGGCTAGGACAGCACCTGCCACCAGGAGGCCAGCGCCGATGCCGTAGATGGTCCACTCCCACGCGGTGCACATCTGACTGAGCGTCGCGAGCGAGAACGTCAGGAAGAGCGTTTGCACGGTGAAGGCGAACGCCGCCTTGGTATCAACCTTGCCCGTCCAGTCCGCCTGGGCTTGGTGGATCTGCCATGCGGTCGCGAGCGCAGTCTCTGGGTTCTCGCGGGGGCGCATCAGAGCGCCCACTGGATGTTCGTCCCGTACACGGTGACGTGCCGGCCACCGATCGGTCCGACGGAGTGCACCCTCGACCACACGGGCCGGCGCGCCTCGCCATACGTCTGGTAGTCGGCTCCGAGTTCATCGGCGACGGCCTGAGTGATGAAAATCGACGGAGCGAGCCGGAGGTCGCTGAGCTTGGCTGCCACGTTCGGTGCCGACCCGATCGAGATGAGGTCGTTGTTGTCGCGGACGCCGCCTCGAACGATCAGTGCCTCGCCGGCGTCGATTCCGATTGCGTGCCGGATGTCGCAGAAGTTTTTCCCGTCGGTGAACCCGTTCTTGATCGCCTCGGGGATGACCTCGTTAACAGCCCAGTGGATGCCCATGGCAGCTCGGACCGCTCGCTCCTCCTTGTCGACACCCATGAAGATGCCCATGACCCGA
This sequence comes from Cellulomonas sp. Root137, assembly GCF_001426725.1. NCBI lineage: Bacteria > Bacillati > Actinomycetota > Actinomycetes > Micrococcales > Cellulomonadaceae > Cellulomonas > Cellulomonas sp. Root137. The sequence continues at coordinate 979,750 of NZ_LMFG01000001.1, forward strand.
TCGCCGTCAAAGCTCCGAATCGCACCGCCCTTGAAGAGGATGATGCGGGACACGGTGCTGATGTAGGCCTTGATGATCTTGGCCGTCGCCTCTTTCGTCAGGCTCTGCGCGAGCTTGCTGGAGCCGGCGAGGTCGGCGTAGAGATACACGGCGTCGACCAGCTTGCCGCCGTTCTTCAGGACGATGTCCTCGGTGTCCGGCACCACCGTTCCCTTGGCGATGTTCCAGCCGGTGTTGAAGATGTTGCTGACGCTGTTCTCGATCGACGGGTACACGTGCGCGTTCCTCTCAGCATCTTCGTGGGTGGGCCGTACGACGTCAGCGCTGCCGCAGACCGCGTATCAGGTTGAGGTGGTCGCGGCGCTTCCGCGCAGCGACGGCGCGCAGCGGGTTGGCGAGCTCGACCGCGGCCGCCTTCTCGACAACCTCGTGGGCGTCCGCCCGGTACGTCAGACCAGCCAACACCGCCGCGCAGTACTCGGCCCCGTGCTCCTCACACCACTGCGACGTGAGCCGCTTCCCCTCACGCTCGCCGTCGTCCTCGGGGACCTTTTCTAGCGTCACGTCGTGCCACAGCGACGGGTTCGGGCCTTCGTCACCACATGGGCAGGTCACCGCGAGGTAGTCGTTGTCCTGGGCCCAGTCCCAGACCGTCCCGGAAACGAGCATCTCGTGGGCGTCGGCCTGCTGGGCGGCCTTCGCTGCGTAGTTCACGGCGCGCCCCGCCCAGACCGGCTCCTGGTGATCCGTGCGCGGCACACCCACACGCTTGACCAGGATCGGGCTCGCCGCGACGCCGACCTTTAGTCCGGTCTTCGGCAGCGAGTCGGGCCATCGCTTCTCCAGTCGAGGCACGAGGTGACGCTTGCTGAACGTCTTGATCGTGATGCCTGCGCAGACCGCGCGCTCCATCCGGAACTCGCCCCAGAACAGGCCGAACGCTCCGTCTCCCTGGATGGCGACGAAGTCGGCGTCGAACTCGTCGAAGACCTGGACCACGCCGCCGGTGCTCGCCTCGTAGATGCTCGCGACCGAGGCCGGCTTCTTGTTCAGCCCGATGCGGGTCGAGCTCTTTAGGTCGGCGACCACCGCGACGACCTCGTCCGCCCGGTGCCACCTGCGCGCCTTGATGGGCAAGGAGTTGACGTCGAGGTCATCGCCCCTTTCCACGATCTCGGGCATGTTCGCCAGCTCGATTTTGACGTCGTCGTCCACATCCTCGAGTAGGGCCCTCAGGTCCACGGTCGTCACGCTGTCTCCTTCGCGAGCACCCAGGGCTCCCGCGACGCAGCGGGCCTCCTCCCGTAGGAGCCCCTCGGCGCCCGCGTGATACCGGCGTGGCGCGAAGCGTAGCCACGCCGTCCGACACCGCTGCGCTTACATCTCTCCGGCCACACCCCCGAAGGCTCGAGCTGGGACCGGCTGGGCGGCTACCGACCCGGTACGCGACCACGCGATCGCCGGCGGAGCACGACCTCATCGGCGCATGTGGGCGATGGGCCGACTCCACCGCTGATCGCCTGATCGACCATGCACACGTCGAGACGACGCGGGAGCAGGAGTCAGACATCCGTGCAGCGGTCGCGGCTCGGGTCAAGGAGCTGCGCTGGCCGGCAATGGCGCACCTGTCGGCACGCGCGTCGAAGGAGGCAGGCAAGACGTACATGGCCTTCTCCTGCTGGAGGTGCAGCCGGGTTCAGGGCGACCACCACCTTGCTGAGGTCTGGCACGCGGCCGCCTACGACTTGGAGCAGCCGAAGGTTCTTGTCAGCCGTGGCGCGAGCGCCGTCGTAGCCTCGCGCTGGTGCCGTCCGCCAGCAGGAGCAGCGCCGTGCAGGAGTACGCCGATCACTCCTTGACGTCGACCCCTCGCTCAGCGGTCAGAGAGGCGATGCTCCTAGTTCGGGACCGAGACCGGGGCGAAGGTCACGCAATTTCCGAAGTCAACGCAGGCAACCGTCCCCAGACGCGGCGCGCGTGCGGGCGCGGCAACTCTCACCCGGGCCGTGCCGTGAGGAAGAGCCCGCCGGCTACCTCAAGGAGATCGACCTTGTACCGCCCTTCGTCCAAGAAAGAGCCGATCGTCCGGCCACTGCTCTTGAAGCCCGTCAGCGCGGTCCCTTGGAAGACCCGCTTGAGGAACGCTTCGCGCTCGACCTCGTCGTCGACAATCTGCAGCGCGACATCGCGGAGTTCGTCAGTATCGAACTGCTCGATCGGACTGGTCCAGACGCGGTCTTCCTGCTCGATACGCCGGAGATCTAGCGTCTCGAGGTCGAACATCATGTGGAGCGTCGTCGATGGAGACCACGCGTGCTCGCGCAAGATGGCGATGACATTGACTCCTTCGGTGGTCACTGGATCCGGGAATCGGATCTGCAGGTGGAGGGGCACCCCACCGACGGAGACTCGAGTCCCGAAGGAGACGTTCTGGGTGGCGTAACTCATCTGACCCTGCGCTACTCGCACGAGCGCAAGCTTGCCCGTCGGAGACAGGATCATCGGGATGAACTTGAGCCTCGTCAGATCGATGCTCCTGCCATCTGCGCCGAACCACGCGGTCAACGACTCTCCGGAATCGACCTTGAAGTAACCCCCTTGGTCCCACACGTCGACAAGCCGGCCGTAGGCGGCACCCCGATGGTGGCGGTACGGCGAGGACCGTACCCGGCGAGCCAGGAGATCAGTGATCTGCTGCTCGCGCTGTGCGCGTTCCACTTCACGACGTCGCTTCTCAGTGGCGCGCGCCCTCGCTCGAGCCCGCTGGAGCTCTGCCTCCCGCTCCGCAGACAGGCGCTCGTGACGGACCTGATCAGCAGCCTCGAAGTACGCCACCAGTCCGGCTACTGCAGAGTCGACGAGATCCATCTGATCACTGAGTTGCTCCAGCAGTCGGTCGAGGTCATCCTCCGTGACTGCTTCAGCGGCTTCGACCCACTCTCGGATTCTGTTGCGGAACTTCTCGTCGACAACTGGTTCGTGCGGCGCCACCGTCGCCTCGCGGCTGCGACGCGCATATCCGGTGAAGTTCTGCGATCCGATCGCAAACCTGGACCCGTCAACGGCTAGCACCTTGGCGTGCAACCTCGCCAAGGTGCGCACTTGGAAACCCGCGACTACCAACTTCTTGAGCGCGAGCAGCCTCTTCCGGTAGTTCGCCGGGCCGCTCTCTGGCGAGAGGTCGGTGACGACGGTTACCTGGCTAGCCGGGACGCGTGATTTCGTCAGGAGACGAACCACCTGGTCGTCCAGGTACGGAGTAAGCACCCACACGGTCAACTCGGCGCGCTCCACGAGGCGTACCCACGCGTTGTAGGCGTCGCGCGCGAGGAACTCGTCAGCGGCCACCGTGCTCACCCTAAAGCGTTCTCGACGAGTCAGCGCTGATTCATTCAACACCACGATCTTCGCTGACCGCGTCCATCAGACCCGGTGCGAGCGGAGATTCGGTTGTGAAGCGGCTATTGGCACGTTCCTGACCGACGACGCCTTCGTGTAGGGCCTCATCGAAGTTGTCCGGTGCCCGACGATGTGACCTGAGGCGGGACACATAGCGGAGACACCGGTCATCAGACCTAGTAGTCCGAATCCTTAGCTCGACAGATCGGCGGTCGGGCACGATGGTCCCCATGGCGAGCGGTGACGCGTTTGGGATACCCGAGAAGCGCTGGGACGACGGCGACCGAATGGGCTGGGAGACACGAGAGCCTTTTCGTCCCAGTCCCTGAACACCTCTGGGAGCTCGTCAGCTCGGACCTCCGCGACGAGATCCTCCAGTGGCGGTACTCGGTCGCGCTGGATACCGACGCCCTGCGACGCTACTTCCCCGATGAGGCCGTGCATCGCATCGTCACCGCAGCGGCCAATGACGCGATCGCCTTGGTCGACCACGTCGACCGGTTCGACGGCCGCTCGGCCGCACATGCCGCTCGAGCAATGTTCGAGCATCTGATCAACCTGTGCGACGTCATCTCGTCGACCGACAACACCCCTGACCGCTACCTCGAGCACCGGCACGTCACAGCCGATCAGGTCAGCCAACACCGGTGGTACCTGGACCTCCTGGACCCTGCCGCCCGCAAGAAGGAGAAGGACCGACTCGACAAGCTCGCACGCACGACCGCCGCACCGCTGAAGGCTGCGCTGGCCAAGTGGACCACCGGATTTAAGCGCGGGTGGGCGAAGGGCACGCTCAAGGAACGTGCAGACCTGCACGGACTGGGTGACGGCTACGAGGGGTACCGCATCCTCTCGGGTGTCATCCATGGCTCGAGCGGCGCCCTGGCTGGCATCGTCAGGGACATCAAGGGCACCCCTGTGCACCGGGTGGGTCCGGACCTGGATCTCGCCGCGACTGCCTACCGCGAGGGCTTGGTGTCCTTCTGGAGCATCGCCGACCGCCTCCTGGTCCTCACCGGCGGACCGGAGGCAGAGCAGCTCAAGGGGCGAACCGGCAATCTGCTGCTCGGGATTCAGGAGGTCAGCAAGGCTCTACGCCGGGAGGACAAGAACATGTGGCCGACCGAGCCGCCGCCGGCGGGCAGGGTGCCGCTGCTAGCTGTCTACCCGTCAGGCCGCACCCGGTGGTTCATCGTGGACACCCGAACCGAGACGATGGTGGTCGCCGATCCCCCAGCGGTCGAACCGGACGGCGTGGCCGCGGCCATCGCCCTGGCAAGGCAAACGGATCCGAACGCAGACGGCCGCCCGGTGACATTCCCGTTCGAGGCAAATGTGCCAATCCGCCCTCGCGTCGGAGCGTCCTGGGTCTCGACATCGTCCGTGCTGATGCCACCCGGCCACCCGGCCCGGCACGACACGCCCATCGGCCACAAGCCTTAGCGACGACGGAGGGCGCGGAGGTAGCAGATCGAACCGGCCCGAGTCATCGGGATCGGTTCCACAAGGGGTTCAGTGCGCAGCGCGTCCAGCGCCCGCGCGAGCTCATGCCCCCGGCGATCTCGTACGTGGCGCGAGCTGGACACGCCGACCCAATTCACGGCCGTCGGCGCTGAGCGCTAGGGTCCGGCCGAACCGTCCGACTCGACTGATCGGAGTCCCATGCCGCTCGTCGTTGAAGCTCAGCCGACCTCCGACACGCTCTTTCGCCTCGAGATCACCGTGGATGGGACCGTCATCGGCGAGTACGAGCGCTCGCGCCACGCGGACATCGGGCGAAAGACCGAGGAGGTTAATTACGCCGCGGACTACCTCGTGGAGCTCTACACCCGCCGCGGCATGTTCGTCGTCCGCTGGGACTCGGTCACGCGCACGAAGGTCATCCGCGACGAGCTCGGCAATCACATCGGCGAAATCCCGAGGGCCTGCTGGCGAAAATCCGCTCGCCAAACCGACTTACCCCAATCGACGGCGTAGTTGATGCGTGAGGCCGATCTCGAGCAGGCTGGGGTTATGTAGTTGATGAGGTTCCGGTAACTGATCCGCGTCGGTGCTCGAGCGTTCCGTTGATCGCCTCGTGGGGGCCGTTGCTTGTGCGGGACCGGTAGCTGATCCGCGTGTGGTTCCCGGACACGCCGTGCGGTCACACTGTCGGATCTCATCGAACTCGTCCGGAGCCCGACGGCCTGACGTGCGGCGGACACTTGGTGAGACGGCGCGAATCTCACCTAGTTGTCCCAATCCTCTGCCGATCGCCTCGGCGAGACGGAGCCCTCGATGCGCTGCCTGAGCGAGGCGCGAGCCTGGAGGTGGCCTTCCGACAGGTGGACGCGAGGCGTCCGACGAGCGCCCCGTGGAACCCAGGAAGGGCGTGTACGCAGGCCTGTCCCTAGAAGGCGAGATGCGCGGTTCGTCACCAAGAGAATCCGGGCATGGCGAGAGCGATGTCAGGGGCCGCCAAGAGAGTCAGGCGCTACGGCACCAGAAAGTCGCGTAGGACGGCTCCGGCGACGGCAGTAGGGCCATTGACTTCGCGCCCGGCGAAGGTGCCGAACACACTATAGATTCGGCTGCGCTTCATCCTCGAGAACTCGTACGGGTCAGCCTCGATGATTACTGAGGACTCCTTGCCGTGTATGTGGAGTCCAATCTCCCAACGCTCTTCCTCGTCCATCAGGTCGTTTCGTGTCCAGTCGATACCTTCGGGGATCTCCGAAGGGACGAAGTCATTAAGGACATCGTTCCACCACTCGTCGCGGGGGAGACCCGGGACAGCGCCGAGGGCGTTGGAAAGGGCGTTTTTCCCATCGGCGATAGAGTCGTAAAGCGGCAAGTGCTCCAGCACGCTTGCCGGTGCGGCTGCCCGTAGCCTCTGGACCTCCAGCTCCATGAGCCGACCGGAGATGGGAACTTCGAGTGCGACGTCCTCGAACTCTCGCGCCGCAACACGTTCCTGGTCATCTGGAGTCGGGTCCCAGGTCACCGCGGAGATGGTGGCAAGAAGGGTCAGGGACGCCGTAACCAGACTCCCGACTGGCCCATCAGATGGCCGGCTGGTCTGCAGATCCCTGACTGACGCGAGCCCGGTGATCTCGGTGATGGACGCTCCGAGGATAAGCCTCGATGGCAGAAGTTGTTCGACTGACGCGTCGTCGAGGGTACCGACGAGTTCGTCAAGCTCCCCCGCGCGAGCGACGGACCCAATAGCGGCGGGAAGCTTCGACCCAATGTAACGCGCGATGCTCAACGCCATGTCGCCTGGAGGCGCAGGAACCAACCCCCGCACAGCTCCAACGAGTTGGTTGCGCCGGGTGTAGCGCACCGGGGGCGCGGCGCCCAGGTACTTGAACGCGGCTTCTACATCCGAGTCGGATGTGAGGAGCACTAGCCTTGCGGGCTCGGACTCCGCCAGGGCCAGGACATCCTGCACCCAGGCCATGTCGGCAGCACCGGTCTTGATTCCCGATTTTCGTTCCCCTGGGCCTTGCATCAGCACTTGCGCCTTCAAGCCGACAAGGGCCGCGGCCGGCGTCGCTGGTAGCACGGAGACGTTGTCAAGTTGACTGAGTTGGTCGCGCAGGTGGCTCAGGACTTGCTCGACGCTCACAGTGTGGAGTTCTGCGCGGTCACTGACGTCGGGAAAAGCGCCCGCCATCCGGGAGCCGCGGAACGTCTTAGCGCCAACTCTGAGCGAGTCGTAGTGGGCAACGAGATCTGCATGAGCGTGCTGTGCCCATTCCCACAGGACGACCTCTGGCACCACCACCTCGACGTTCGCGGAGCGGAGCTCGGCGGCGAGGCCCTCAACCTGGTCCAGCTGCACCTTGCCTCGGCCGAAGGCGTTGGCGTCAACTGCAGCCCACTGAACTCGTGCCGTAAGTTCGTCCTCGCTCACCTGCCCAGGCTAAAGGGCTTGGGGGTGTCCGGTGGGGAACCGCGCTCGCTCCGCGCTGGTTGACTTGGGGGCTTGTAGTCCTGCGAGGCAATGCTGGGCAGCGCTACTCAGGCCAGGGCGAGACAGTCATGCGGAGTCGATCGTGTCGCTGATCGGGCGCTTGGTGGACGACCTTGCCGTTGTGGAGCCGAGGACGCCGGTCATCGACTCAGGTGAGAGCCGCGTAGCGTTGGGATCCGCGAGACAGCCGCGACTGGCTCAAGGTTCGGTGGAGCTCGTTCGGCCACGTCCCAAGAGCTCGGAATCGACCAGGCTAAGCGGATCTGGTGGCGCATGGGAGTGTTTCATCGTGAACCTTCCTCCCGAGAGCCACGTCGACTCGATGCCAGGCGACGGAGACCTATTCCTTGAGCTGGGGCGGGTGACGTGGGCGGCCGCACGCCTGCATGCGGGAGTGCGGGATGCCATCAATCAGCACCGTGGCGCTGCCTCGGACGAGCCCTTCACAAGGACTCTTGGCCAAGCCGTGGCGGTGCTTGAGCAGCTCGCCCGAGAGGCGGGCAGAGCTGACCAGGTGGACTGGGTTGCGAATGTCGGCCGGCCAGCCGTCAAACGGCGCAATGCAGTCGCCCATGCGGTTACGTACACGGCGTCGGATGGTAAGCAGGCGATAGGCCCGGTGGGCAACCCGGCGCCCAAGAGGTTCCTTGCGCCCGACTTGCGCCAGGTCACGTTGCACCTGATCCACGCCAGCATGACGCTGCCCAGTTAGCTCAGGACGTCACGTTGCAGCGAGGCACGGTCGTGTGGCGGAGACCGCTGCAATCAGCCAGCACGCAGTTGTGCAGCGCTGGACAACCCGCCCATTAGCGCCGCCTGTCGCGCGCCCTGGCACGCTCCGTACATGAGTAACGACGAGCATCCACCGCAGTCGCCTGACCTTGACGACGACATCACGGGCACGTACGCCAACTCGCTGCTGCTGCATGTCGGTGCGGTCGCCGTCATGGGTGCCAGGGTCGAGGTCGCCCTCGTCCGGATGCTCCGCCATCTGGAGCCACATCGGCTGAGCGAGCCGCACAAGGAGGTGATGTGGCTCGAAACCGAGAAGGCGATCCGACAAGGTCTGGCGAGAGTCGACACTGCGGTCGCGGCAGAGGTCCTTGAGACCCTCGACTGGGCCTCCGCCCTTGACCTGAGGGGCCGGCGGAACGACGTAATCCACACCGAATACCCAATCCTTCCCGGTAAGCGGCGGGCAGTCTCCTTGACCAGAATTGCTCGAGACAAGCACGGTGAGAGTACGGTCGCGCCGTACGACGAGTTCTTTGCACGGCTGAGGGAGACGCAGGCGCTCCTCGCGTCATTCGCGGCTCGTCTCGAGGCTGTGACGTACTGGATGATGCGACCGAGCTGGCACAGGCGAGTGATGCGACGGCCCGGTGGCTCCGCAAAGTGGCGGCCGTCGGCCCCCTGACCCGCTCGCCGAGAGCGACGATCAGTTGCGACCGGTCGAAAATGCCGAATGAGCTGCTTAGTACGACGCCCGAGCGGTTACGGCGAAACCGCGCTCAGCCGCCATCGGCGGTAGGCCCCGCAGGTGCCGTGGGTTCACTGGAGGAAAACTCCCGAGCGGCGCCCTGCGCCTCGCCGTCTCGAGTCCGTCGGGGCTTCGACATCAACTCATTCAGGGCAGATTCAGCTTCTTGCAACGACCTTTCCTGTCGCCGCCGAGCGGCAGACGGGCGCGCCGCTATCGCGTTACGGAGTTCGTTCGCAGACCTCACGAAGCCACGGAGGCGCACTGTCGCGTCCTGCATCGCTTCCAGGAGGCCCGTGAGCGTCGTGACGCCATGGCGAGCACTCTGCACGAGCCACTGCTCGTCTGGCGCGAGCGTCGGATCGAGCGATAGCACGCCGTGCACGGCCTGGTGACGGACGTCGACCAATTCTGCGTAGGTTGCGAGTAGGAGTCGAAGGTCGGAGCGCTGATCGGTGTCGAGGTAGCGGACGCGCTTCCTCGCGTACGTCGTGGCACCGCCTGGGAAGCGGTCGAACGCCCACTCATCTGTGTAGACATACCCGGTCTCGGCGGCCCATCCGCAGAGCGCCACCTGCGTCTCCGCGAGTGACGAGATCGCCACGAGTCGGCCTAGTACCGCGTAGTACTCCTCGGGCACGGTCGGCGCGTAGCGGCTCACCTCAGCGCGGAACGTACTCGTCGGTGAGCCACCGAAGGAAGATCCCGCTGCGGCCCACGTAGGTGTCCACCGTGTCGGGCGCTTTACCGGCGGCGTTCAATGCGCGCTCGAACCGAGCGAGCTCGTCCTCAAGCTCAGCCTTCGTCCAAGTCTGCTCTGGCATGGCCGGACGGTAGCCCTGAAGTCCTCGACCTGTACAGAACCACGGCCGCCGATTGAGGTGCCCTCGCCGCCTGGTTGAGCGTCTTGCAGGGGACTTCTTCTCGCTCGTTGTCCGATCTCGGCGGTACGGTCGGGCGCGTGAGCCTCACCGCGGGCACAGTTCCCGGGCAACTGTTCAGTCGGACCGACGTGAACGAACGGTTCGGTCTGGGAACCGCAGACGCGCTGTGGGACTGGGTCAAGGCCGGAGCAACCTCTCCAGTCACTGGAAGAGCAAGGCCCCTCCCCACGGGCCCCGCTGTCGTCTACAGAGGTCAGGCACGAACCTCTTACGGGCTCACATCGTCGCTGTACCGCCTCTGCCGCGAGGCGCGCCCCAACGGCGTTTCGGAGCGAACTATCGCCGGGGTCGAGGCTCAGTTGATCAACGACATGCGCGCCGAGGGAATCGGCCGCCGCATGAGCGACGGGCAGCTTCTCTCTGTGCTTCAGCACCATGGCGTGCCCACTCGGCTGCTCGATTTCTCTCGGACCCCGCTCGAAGCGCTCTACTTCGCGGTCGAGAACCACGACACGATCGACGGACGCTTGTTCATAGTGCACGCGCACGGTCACGTTAATTCGATGACGGTGGACCTCGGCTTCGCGGCGGATGGGTCGCGGGCGCTGCCGTGGGAGAACCTCGCTCGCGGTGACGAGTACGCGTCCTCGGCGTGGACGCAGACCGTTGCCCTCGTTGACCCCAACGACCTTGATCCGCGCATGGTCGCGCAGGCGGGTGTGTTTCTCGTGGGCGGGCTCAATCGCCGGTACGGCGGGCGAGACATGTTCGCGGGCGAAAGTGGTCGCGCGCCAACCAGCAGGGTTCCGAGTGAGCTATATGCAGACGTCACGACGCTCGGCATCAACTTCCTGACCAGAGCGGGGACGCAGAATCTGTGTTGGCCCGCCACCGGTTGGACCGTTCGTGTGCGGGCTGAGTGGAAGCCGCGGCTGCGAGAACTGCTGAATGCCGAGGATGACTCAATCCGTCGCGACACGATGTACCCACCGCTCGACGAGGTCTGGCGGCTCGCCAACTACGCCGTCGTCGCGCGGCTCGGCCGCGGCGACTGACCTGCCACTCATGCGTCTGGGCCCGCTGTACGGGTAGGTGCTGGTTGGTCTAGTACTCGAGGGGCAAGGCACACTGGGGCGGGCGTGCAACGCGGACGGTGGGCCGAGTCTCTCGCCCGTGGTACTCACCGGCGCCGTGGCCCGCTCGTTGGCCGTTGCTCCACCCGTACGGACTGGGCCGGATCCGCTGCGGCGAGTCAGTGCTCGTGTCGGGTTGGCCGCCGACGAGGATGGGCGCGTGTCAGTTCCCCTGGCCTGGGTTCAGACCCGGCATGCGCTAATGCTCGAGTTGGCTGCGCTACCCCGCAAGGGTGACCTCCTGCAGTGGCAGCGGCGTCTGGCTGACGCGATCATCGACGCGGAGAGTCCCCCGGCCGGTGTCGACCGAGCAGAAGCCAGGTGGCACAGGCACTTGCTACGGGTGATTGCCGACGGGCTAGTGCACTCGCTGCTCCCCGAACACACCATCCGGTCGCTGTCACGTCATCCGGGCAAACCAGCGTCGCTTTCAGCGCAGGGCCTGGACTTCGACTTCGTCTTCGAACAGGCGAACAGACTCTTGAGTTTGGGCCTGGCCCCGATCATCGCTGACTTGACCACCCTCATTGGCGTTGGTGACATCGTCGGCTGGAGCGGTGACGGAGTGGTGGTGTTGGAGTGCAAGAACCGGCCTGCCCCGGCGCGCGAGGCGACGACCGGGCGGCTTGCCCGGCAGCGCCAGCGTGGTGAACAGGTCGAGACCTATCTGACTTCCAGCCGAATCGACGAAGGTGACATCGTGCGGCAGGCATACACGATGTCGCTGCCGACCCCCGACTGGGGCGCGGTGGCCGACCTGCTCGATAGGTGCGACACGTCCCCGTCCGGCACCGCCGGGTACTCGCTGGGGCCAGCCGATACCCTCGTGGCCGCTACCTCCGAGTCGACGTCGGAGCAGTTCATGGAGGTCGTGCCCAAGGGCGGGGAGACCGCGCACATGGCGATCGTGTTCTACTCCGAGTTGATCGACGCTTCGAGCTACCGTCTGATGGCGCCTTCCAGTTACCCGGTCGGCGGCGAGTACCGGTCGCGACTACTTGAGGGCGAACTGCAGTTGGTCAGGCTCGCCGACGTGAGCGGCCTCGCCGCGGAGTTCGACCACGACGGTTCCGTGGTCGCGCTGGTGCCAGAGCGGTCCAACAGCCGGCTCGATGTGCGGATAGACATCGACGGGCAGGAGTTCTCCAAGTTCACCCATCAGCTCGCGGAGTTCGCTTTGTGGATGCCGGTTCCGTTGGCGGCTCTGCGGCAGACATTGATCGAGTTCGCCAGTGCGCTACTCGATGAGCGGGCGTCAGGGGTCGAGCTCAGCGACAGCCCTGGCCTCGCCCTGGGCGACAACTTCAAATACATGACCGTGTACCGACCGGATTGAGCGGGTCACCGGTCCACCAAAGCTCTCCCCGCGAAGGGCACCAACGCAAAGCGCACGCACACCGCGGTCACTTCTTGGTTGATAGCCGGTCGGGACCTAACTTGCGGGCGCGTTCAGCTGGGCGGCAACCGCGGCATGGATCATGGCGCCGACCTCGACGATGACCTTGTGGGAGTCGGCGTGGCCGGAGGCGATGTAGTCGGCGATCGCGTTGTGGGAGTGCTGGTTGGCGAACACCGCGTCAACGACAGCGTCGCCGAGGTCGGGTGACTCGAGGAACTGGGCACGGGAGTTGGCCTTGGCCTGCCCGACGAGGTCCTCGTCCTCCAGCAGTACCGCGCCGAGGGTGTCGACGAAGCCTTCGACCTGGGCGCGGGAGAACTCCGCGCCGAAGAGGTCGTTCAGGCGGTCGATGACGGCCTGGAACGCGACGAGCACGGGGTCGGGGGTCGTGCCGGATCCGGCGGCGACGACGCCGCGGAGGCCGGTGCCGTCGCCGAGGCTGATGTCGAGCTGGTCGCCCTTGGTGTGCTTGATCTTCTTGAGGACGATGTCGGACAGGTCGATGTCGGCGGTGACGGTGGTAGCGCGGATGTAGCGCTCGAGCAGGCGCAGGAAGATGGCGCGCTTCTCGAGCTGGGTGTCGGCATAGTCGACGACCTGGCTCATGAAGTCGTAGAGCCGCACGAAGGTGCCGACGTCTTTGCGGAATTGGTCGAGGGCATCGATCTCGCTGGTGTCGTCGCGTTTGAGGGCGTCGGTGTACCGCTTGGCGAACTCGTCGCGGGGCGGCTTGATGATCGCCGCGAGGGCGTTGTTGCCGGCGCGGTTGAGCCAGGCGGTCGCGCAGGCGTCGACCTGTGCCTCGGTGAACACCGCGGCCTGGTCGAGCTTGGCGGAGACGTCGTGCACGACGTTCGGGTCCGTCGTCGTCTCCAGGCGGGCGTCGGTGTAGTACGGCTCGAACGACTTGCGGATCTCTTCGGGGTCGTTGACGAAGTCCAGGACGAACGTGACGTCCTTGCGCTCCCCGGAGGGCGCCCGATAAGTGCGGTTGAGGCGAGACAGGGTCTGCACGGCCAGGACCCCGGAGAGGCGCTTGTCGACGTACATCGCGCACAGCAGCGGCTGGTCGAACCCGGTCTGGAACTTGTTGGCGACCAGCATGACCTTGTACTCGGGGCCGGCGAACGCCGTGGCGATCTGGGAGCCGATCTTGGTCGGGTTCATCGAGGTCTCGGTGAACGGCTCGGGACCGGTTTCGGGGTCGTCCACCGACCCTGAGAACGCGACCAGTGTTCCGATGCCCGCGTAGCCGCGCTTGGCGATGTATGCGTCGATCTGCGTCTTGTACCGGACGGCTGCTTTGCGCGAGTCGGTGACGACCATCGCCTTGGCGTGCCCGTCGAGCAGGTGGGCGACGTTCTCCCGGAAGTGCTCGACGATGATCGCGCACTTCTGGCTGATGTTCGTCGGGTGCAGTTTGACCCAGCGCATGAGGCCCTTGGTGGCTGCGGACTTGTCGACGAGCAGGTCCTCGACGGCCTCCTCAGGGACCGAGGGCTCGAGCTCGGCTTCCCCGGCGAGCCCGCTGGCGACCGCGGCGCGCGCGATCTGGAACGCGGTGTCGTAGGTCTGGTACCCGCGTAGCACGTCGAGGATGAACTCCTCCTCGATGGCCTGCTTCATCGTGTACGTGTGGAAGGGGTGCGGGATCCCGTCGGCGTCCGGGGTGCCGAACAGCTCGAGCGTCTTGGCCTTCGGGGTCGCGGTGAACGCGAAGAACGACACGTTCGGCGTCGTCGCGCGGGCGGTCATCAACGCGGCGAGCTGGTCCTCGGCCGAGACCTCACCGCCGTCGTCGAGGTCGGCGAGCTCGGCGTCCGAGAGGATCTCGCGGATCTTGCCGGCGGTCGTGCCCGACTGCGACGAATGCGCCTCGTCAGCGATGACAGCGAACCGCTTACCGGCCAGACCCTTGTTCTGCGCGATCGCCTCCATCGCGAATGGGAACGTCTGCAGGGTCACGACGACGATGAGCTTGCCCCCCGTCAGCGCGTCGGCCAGCGCCGACGATTTCGACCCCGCCTTGCGAGCCTCGACCTCGTCGACCGTCGTGATGATGCCCTCGCCGCTCCCCGAGCCGGTGTCGGCCGAGTCGATCTGCCGTACGGCGACTTGGAGCTGGTCGTCCAGGACCGTGCGGTCGGTGACCACGATGACCGTGTCGAACACCTTGTGGTCGTGCTCGTCGAACAGCCGGGCCAGGCGGTGCGCGGTCCACGCGATCGAGTTCGTCTTGCCCGAGCCCGCCGAGTGCTGGATCAGGTAGCTCTGCCCGGCCCCGTGCTCGCGCGCATGGGACACCATCGCCGTGACGGCCTCCCACTGGTGGTACCGCGGGAACAGCAACGTCGTGGACTTCGTGACGGCGCCGCTGATCGGGTCGCGGGATCGCTTGGTCTCGACGTGGCAGAACTTGCCCAGGATCATCAGCCAGTTGTCCCGGTCGAGCACCTTCTCCCACAGGTAGGACGTCGCCGACCCGTGCGGGTTGGGTGCGTTGCCCTTGCCGCCGTCCCCGTCGCCCGCGTTGAACGGAAGGAAATAGGTCTTGTCCGAGGCCAGGCGCGTGGTCATCCACACTTCCTCGTTGGACACCGCGAAGTGCACCAACGCGCGGTTTCCGAACCCGAGCAGCGGCTGGATGTGCCCGCCGGGGTCCTTGGGCTGGCGCGCCTTCTTGTACTGCTCGATCGCCTCGGCGACCGACTGCGTGAAGTCTGTCTTCAACTCCAGCGTCGCCACCGGCAGCCCGTTGACGAACAGCACCAGGTCGAGCGACCGGTTGTCCTCGGTCGAAAAGTGCACCTGCCGCATAACGCGCACACGGACCTTCGCGTAGTCCGCCAAGGTCGTCGCGTTCAGGCTCGTCGCGGGGCGGAACTGGCACATCCGCAGCGACGACGACACGTGCTTGAACCCACGACGCAGCACGTTCAGCGTGCCGCCGCCCTGGTCCGCGGGGGCGTCCAGCACCTTGCACAACCGGTCCAGCAGCGCCCTGCGTGCGCCTGCCTCCTGGGAGGTACCGGCCTTGATGGCCTTCGAGAACTCCTCAGGCTGTGTGTCAGCCAACCAACCGAACACGTCCGCGGGGACGATCGCACGCTCCCTGTCGTACACCGCGTCGGGCTCATGGTCCGACGACGAGTACAGCCAGCCATGTGCCGCCAAGTGCTTGGTCAGCTCCGACTCGAACGGCTTCTCGTGGTAGTCCGCCATCAGGCCACCCCCTCAATGGCGCGACCTGCAGTCCGTACGTCAATTTTCCCGGTCACAGCGGCCGTGATGAGCGCTACCCGCCGCTCCTTGGCCAGCTTGATGTGTTCCTCGGTCTTGGCGATTAGCGCATCGATCCGCGACGTTTGGTTGTCCAAGAACTCGACAATCTCGCGCTGCTCGTCGAGGGGAGGAACCACGATCGACATGGCGGCGGCAATCGGCTGGTAGATCGTCTGATGGGTTGAGCCCATGACCATTGAGCCGAGTTCGCTCCTCATGGCTCGGAACGTCGCGAGGAGGAACGTGGGCAGCAACTCCGGTCCGCACACCCAGTTCCAGTAGTCCTGACTGGTCGCCATGGGTACAGGCATGATCCCGGCGAAGCCAACCGATGCGGTCCGAGACAGCACGACCGTTCCTGCCGGGAGCAGCTCCGCAGCGGAGTTTGCAAGCCCCAGCTCATTGATGTGCGTGGCAGTCTCCTCGGCTAGGTACGTCGCCCGGCCATCTCGCAATTGCCAGACATCCGCGAGGGTGACCCAGGGGATGGTGCAGCCCATCCAGTACTCCGCGTTAGAGCGACTCGGGGTGTGCCCGGTCTTCATCGCGGCGAAGCGACGAATGTTCGCGACCTTCCAGGACGCCGGGACTTCACGTGCCCAGCGCAGTCCGCTCGGCTGCATCGACGCGTGGGCTCTACGTCCTTTCGTGACGGCTTGGACCGAAACGGCGGCTCTGCGTTCACCGAGCGCGATGATCAGTTGATCCTGCTTGGCAATCAGCGTGTTGATCCGCGACGTCTGGTCGTCCAGGAAGTCGGCAATCGCCTTCTGGTCGTCGAGCGGTGGCAGCGGCACATGCACTCCAAGGAACTGTCCCCCGGAGACCTCCATGAAGGTCGTGCCGCGCCCTTGCGCGTCCAACTCATCTCGTGCTGCGACGAGCGAGTACGCGGTATATCTCGGGTCGGATCGTGCGTCAGGTGTAATCGCCCGGCAACCCTGGTTGAACGCGGTCTCTTCGATCGTGCGCCCTACGTACCCGATAGGCGCCCGGATCGAGACCACGATGCTGCCGGCGTTCACCGTCGACGAGCCAGCCTCGACGCCCGCCCTGGTAACCGTGCGCTGCGTTGAGGCGACCTCGCGGCCATCGGCAAAGCGGAGATCCGGTGGCGTCATGAACGGAATTTCCCCGTTCCAGAAGTGCGGTTCCGCAGCGGGCGTTCCACCGTTGGTCACCCTGCCGATCCTGCGAATCGGCACGAATCCCCAGTGGTGTGGCACTTCGGGGCACCACTCCGTCTCGGTGGTCCGGTATTGCTCGTAGCGACCGAGCTGCTTCACGCCTCGACCTCCTGAAGAAGATCGAGAATCTCGGCAACGATCGCGTTGAGGTCCCCGTCGATTTCCTGTAGCGGGCGGGGTTGCGTGTACGTGTAGAAGTACCGAGTGAAAGGGACCTCGTAGCCGACCTTGGTCTTGGTGTGGTCGACCCAGGCGTCGGTGACGTAAGGGAGGACTTCGGCGGCCATATACCGGTCGACGACCTCCCGGGTGGTGCCGTCGGCGTCCGAAGTCTTGGGCGTGTCGTTCCAGCCGAACGGGATGCTTTCGGTGTCGCGGAGCTTCGGGTCGGGTTCGGGGTCGCCCCTGAGGTCGAGGATCTCGTCAGCGGCATCATCGCGCTTCCCGAGAGTGAGCCACAGAGCGCGGCGTTGCGGCGTGGTGAGCCCGACGCCGTTCGAGCCGAGGTGCTTGCCCAGGTCGTTCATAAAAGCGTCTCGGTTCCGGTAAACCTGTTGGCCGAACGTGGTGAGCACTTCCGCGAGCCGGTCGCGGTTGGTGCTCTTGAGCTTCGGGTCGTCGCGGATCAGGTCGATGCGCTCGGGCGTGCACGTGAAGTTCATGCGCAGCGGACGCTCAACGGTGATCGTCCAGTAGCCGAAGTCCTGGGTGTCGAAGATCTTGGAGGTCGTGCTCGGCTCGAAGGCGGCGTAGTCGGCCAGAATCGCGCCGCGGTCGTCGTCGCCGATCTGAACGCGCTTGGACCCCAAGGACTTGGACATCTTGGTGGACCGTTTGGACCCGTCGATGAGCTGGACTTTGCCAGCGCGCTCGGGGGACTTGGTGTTGTCGAGCACCCACACGTAGGTGGAGATGCCGGTGTTGTAGAACATGTCGGTCGGCAGGGCAACGATCGCCTCGACCAAGTCGTTCTCCAGCAGCCAGCGCCGGATCTCGGATTGCCCCGACTCCGCGCCGCCGTTGAACAGCGGTGATCCGTTCATGACGACGCCGACGCGGCCGCCTCCTTGGGACGCGGGGCGCATCTTGGACGCAAGGTGCAGCAGGAAGAGCATCTGTCCGTCGCCTACCCCGGGCAGCCCGGGGCCGAAACGGCCGGCGAACCCGCGCTTGTGCTCGTCGCGGATGGCCTTCTCGGACGCCTTCCAGTCGACCCCGTAGGGCGGGTTGGCCAGGCAGTAGTCGAAGGTCTGGCCGGGGAACTGGTCGTCAGCGAGCGTGTCGCCCATCTTGATGTTGTCGGGGCTCTGGCCCTTCGCGAGCAGGTCCGACTTGCAGATCGCGTACGACTGGTCGTTGATCTCCTGCCCGTACAGGGTCAGGCGGGCTTCGGGATTCTGGGCCCTCAGGTGCTCGTCGGCGAGCGAGAGCATGCCGCCGGTGCCGGCAGTCGGGTCGTACACCGTGCGCACTGCGCCCTTCTCGAGCAGAGCGTCGTTGTCCTCCGCGAACATCAGGTCCACGACGAGGCGCACTGCGTCGCGCGGGGTGAAGTGGTCACCGGCCGTGGCGTTGGAGGCCTCAGCGAAACGGCGGATCAGGTCCTCGAACAGGTCGCCCATGTCGGAGTTGGAGATGACGTCGGGGTGCAGGTCGACCTTGACGAACCGCTCCACCACCAGGAATAGGCGGTCTTTTTCGTCGAGCTTCGCGATGACGTCGTCGAACTTGAAGCGGTCGAACACGTCGATCGCCGAGGAGAAGGAGTTGACGTACTCAGTGAGATTGGCCTGAAGACCGTCGGGGTCCTTCAGCAACGTCGTCAGCGTGAACTTCGAGGTGTTGTAGAACCGCAGCCCGGTTGCCTGGCGCACTAGCGACGCCTGGCGCATCTCGGAGTCGACGCCTGCGATCAGCTGGACGATCTGCTCACGGTGTGGTTCGAGGATCGCGTCGAGCCGGCGAAGGATCGTCATCGGCAGAATCACAGACCCGTACTCGTGCTGTTGATACGGACCACGCAACTGGTCCGCGATCGACCACACGAAACCGCTGAGCTTGCTCACTTAGTACGCCCTCGTCCCTCTGGCGTGCCCTGGGCGGCCCACACGAGCCGCCGGGTAGCGATCGCCGCTGATCCCTCGCGAGGTTACCGCCGAGATGGGGTGCCGCTTGTGACCGGCGACCGCCAGCCGTGCAGCCCAGGGTCTCGCTTGGGGAGGAATTGCTTAAGCATCATGGGGCGAAGCACGCCTGGGTTGCTGCCCATCCTCGCGTCACGCGTACAGCCGTTCACTGGCCGATCCGAGTGGTGAGCCCCTATGCCTGAGGCGTGAGAGTGACCAGTTCGTCGACGCCGGTTCCCAGGGCTTCAGCGACGTCGAAGAGCCGCTCGAACAGAACGCCGCGTCGACCGTGCTCGAGATCGATCAGCACATTGCGACTCAGACCGCTCTCGAGTGCGAGGGCCTCCTGTGTCAGGCCTGCGGCGAGTCGGAGCCTGCGGACGTTTGAGCCGACCTGCTGCCGGCTGCGAGCCCAGGCTTCGCGCCGTTCAGGTTCGACAGTCAGGGGATCCACCGGCACGTCTGTGATGTCATACGAGTAGGGCACGAATGTCTGCCCCGCTAGCAGGGCATGGAAGGCGGGCGTTTGGCAATGGCGGATCAAGCAGAGGCGGCCGACCTCGAAGTTGCTATTCACCTGCCCGGCCCTCTACCGCTCGGCGTGCTTCGACAGTTCGTGCGGGTAGCAGACTTCCTGGAGGCCCCCGACGGCCTCGATGTCGCCTTCGTGGACAGTGACGGCCGTCTGATCGGCCTCGGAATCATCGTTGCGCCTTCGGGATGAGGACGCCGTCGCGGGAGCGACCGAGCACGGAGTCCCAGTCCGCGCTGCCGTCCCCCAGCGTGTGGGAGAGCGCAGCGAAGCTCGGGTGCGACGTGGTGATGCCGTGGAGAGCGGCGCCGGCCAGGACGCGTCGCACCACTTCGCCACTCTCCGAGTACCAGCTCCCGTTGCCCACGCCCTTGACGTGCGTGATGCCGTCGAAGGTTCGCTCCGGTGACGGGCTCGTCGACCAGATCAGCCGCTCCATCGCGTAGGCGATGTCGGGATCTTGGCCGCCGAAGCCTGACATTGCCCGCCGTCGCCGTCGGCCGGTGATGGCCACGAGGGCGCTACTGGCTGGTCTTCAAGGTGGCCACCACGCCATTGGCTCCCCTTGGTCGTGGGGAAGTTGCAGGAAGCCGTCGTCCAGGAACTCGGCCCGATTGAGTCCGGATGGCCAGGGTGGCTGCAGTCCGTCGTTGAGGGGCAACGGACAGAATCGTGGGTGCGAACCGGTGTAGGCGACCCATAAGGCGACTGAGGCCGCAACCTCTTCGGCCTCGTCCAACGCGATGCTTTGAAAGCTCGCAGCCTCGACGGCTGCCGCCCGAACCGTCGCGAGATCGCGCCCGACGGCAACGCGATGCGAGTAGTCGATCGGGGGAGGAGCCGCCTCGAGGCGAGAGAACAGCCGCTCGAGATCGGCAGTCAGTCGTTCGAGCTCGTTGCGCGTGCGGTTGCTCAGAGTCTTGGCGATCCGGTCGGCCAGCCACGCCGGCAGCCCGAGATCGAGCGCGATCGCCCGTAGCGGGATGCTCGACCCGACCTTGGACAGTGCCAGCGACAGAGCCGCCCGGCCGCAGCTTTCGTCGACACTGACGTGGTCGGTCAGTTCGCCAGCCCACAGCGCCGGCGGGACCCATCCCCTGGCAGGCCACGTGCCCTCCGGCAGGCGGCGGGGACCATCGCGGCGCTCGGTCCTCACAGGAGGTCGCGGGCGTCCGGACGCGGTGCGGAACATGAGCTGCTGCCCGAGCGACAGGTGCCGTGCCAGGGACGCGAGGCGTAGCGAAACGAGCAGGGAACTGCGCGGGTGGTAGTCGTGTTCCTTGGGCGCAATCGGCGTGTGGGTACCGACGGGATCAAGAACACCATGACGCGCCGCGATGGCCTCGACGGCCTCTGGGGAGGCGGCTGTCATCACCTGCGACGCGACATCGATGGCCGTGACGAGTTCACGCGAACTGGCGTGCGCCCATCTGTTCGCCCGTACCTGTTCGTCGATCAATTCCAACAACGCATGGGCGTACTCGGTAGACGTCGTCGTCCACTGCCACAGAGCAGTCGGGCCACCCGGATCGCGAGCGGCAGCTTCCAGCGCGTGATCGAGGTGCTCGACCGCGTCGAGCTGAGCGTCGCTCACCACGGATGCCCCACCGGCCCGCAGGTCCGTTCTGCACCACTCGCGGCGAGTCCGGTGGATGCGGACGTCGTCGTCGCGTCGCGACGGGCACATCCACGCCGGTGAGATCCGCTGCGACCACGAGGAGTGCGGGCCGAACGGTCGCTTGCCGCACGTGGGGCAGACGTCGACCAGTAGAACCCGGTGACGTCGGCACACGAGGCGCAGGGGCTCGGTCCACTCGGTGCGCCAGAAGGGGTCGGGATCGCCTAGACAGAGTGGGCAGAACGACGCGCCCTGCTGGCTCCGTCGCATTCGGCCGTAGGTGGCGGCCCACCGGTCGACCTCCATCTCCCGGTGCGTAGGTGACGCAGGAGGGGCTTGGACTCGAAGAAGCAGTGCCACCGAAGAGGCCAACTGCCCGGCGGTAGACGATGTCAATTTGACGGACGGATCCTTGGCGAGCCGCGCGACCGTCGAGGGCGGGACTCCGTAGCGAGCTCCGACACGTGACAGCCAGGACTGCGGCAGTTCGTTGTCGTAGGGAGGTACCGCGATCGGCCACTGGTTGACGTCGTATCCCGCGATCGCGACGCGCAGTCGCGGACGGTCGTCTGAGCGCGCAGCGCGGTCAGCGTGCTGCGCTGCGAGTCGCGGCATTGTCCATGACCACCGCGGCCAGGATGTCCGCGTCAATGGTCTCGGCGCCCTTGGTAATCGCCAGGAGGCAGGCGCCGTCGATGAGGTTGGTTAGCGAGCCGAGGTTGCCCTGAGTGCGGCGAAAGATCTCCCGGGCGTGGTCAGTGAGCATCCCCGGGCGGGCCTCGGCTAGCACGATGCCGCCCTCGAGCGCCCGCAGCGTCTTGATCCACATCGCGTGGCTCGCGTCGCTGTCGAGGCTGAACGCAGAGAGAGTGCAGCGCGTTGCCCGCCTGCTGGTCTGCGCGTAGATGGCCTGCTCGCCGGCCAGCCCGTCGTCGAAGAACCCCCTCTCGGCGAGATTGATGCCGACGTACATGAAGGTCACCGGCATCTCGTTGGCCAGCCACTTCAGGTGGTTGGACACCTCGATCCCGTGCCGGTGTCGGAAGTCGATGAAGTGCAGCTCGTCGAGCACGATCAATCGGGTCTGGCACGACAGGACGCAGTCAACCGCGAACGACCCCAGCGACGTCGTCGATGACCTCGCCGCGGCTGGGTGCCCGTAGAACTCGAGGATCTTCTGGTTCAAGCCCTTGAGGGTCATCCCGGCAGAGAGGGGGATGAAGGCGACTGGCCATCTCTGATGACCCTCCGGCGTTAGCGCACCCTCGCGCCGGCAGATGCGCCGATGCAGATCCCGCCCGAATTGCTGGGCGGTCGTTGACTTGCCACGACCGGCGTCGGCGCTGACCACCACGGATCCGCGCTGGCGGTCGCCGTCACGGCGTCCCGAGGCCAGCACCTGCTCGAAGACGGAGTACGCGGCGAGTAGCTGCGGTGTTTGCACAGTAGGCAGATTCGCGTTCCACACGATCCGCGCCTCGTTGTAGTCCTCCAGCTCCTCTTCGTCGAGCGCCGCAATCTGGCGGCGGTCGAGGCGCTCCAAGGGCTCGCGCGGTGCCGCGTTCACGAACGCGTCCCATCCCGCCTTGCGAGCCATGTCGAACCGAGTGGTGCCATTGCGCCTCAGCCACTCCGCCCACCGGTTCGTCACTCGTCGAACACCTCCAACGACTCGAGATGGGCGTACCGCTCGAACACGTCCAGGTCGTCCGGCGGCTGTTGACGAGCGGCACGACGTTCCAGCAGATCGATGACTCCGGGCAGGGCCGCGACCTGTCGCGCATCGCCTTGGGCGTCATGTGCCGGCTGGGACGCGAGACGACGAGCAAGGCTCTGGTGGCGGCGCGTCGTCACTTCGCCGCGCTGCCACGAGGCGAGCAGCTCGTAGACGGCCGCCGAGGGGTTGTCGATGTGGATGCCCTGGAGCGCGACCTTCTTCGCGTAGTGGACGGCGTCGAGGCTGAAGGGCGCGTCGAGAGAAGGTGCGTGCTCCCATGTCAGCTCGTGCCACGAGTCATCGACGGGATCTCGGAACCACACGTGCCGCACGTCGTGGGTGTCCACGTGCAGAGGCCACTTGCCCGCGTACGCACCGCCGTACGCAGACCGCAGATTGCGGTACGGGTTGAGAGCTTCACCGTCGTAGCGCAAGCCGTTGACCTCGACCCCGAGTGCTGAATGGTCCGCCACTTCACATCGAGAAACTCGAACGCCAGGTCGCGTGCGGAGGGCAGCACCAGGCCTCCCATACGGGCCAGGCCGACCTCGAACATCTGCGCCGGCGTGAACCGAGCCCGCGGGAGCTCGGCGACCGCCAGCCCGTCGTGCAGCGAGTGGTGGTAGACCGTCGCAACCCACTCGCGGATGATCTGCTCCAACTCCGCGACGTAGTAGAAAGCTCCGTCCTCGACGTCCTTGCCACGCGAGTACACGTCCGGTCCTTTGTAGCCGGACAGGTGCTGCAACAGGGACAGGCGCAACGTGCCGAAGAACCGCTCCAGAGTTGGTTTGTCTGTCGGCTTGTCCTTGATCGCCGGCTGCACGCAGATCCCCAGACGAGCGCATGCGCCGATCACGTGCGCCGAGATGTACTGCTTGCCGTGGTCCGTGACGATCGTGTCCGGGATGATTGCTGGCAGTCCTCCGCGCCGCTGCTGGTGCACACCGTCGGGCTCCTCGGTGCCGACGAGCACGTTCGATGGCACCCCGTG
The DNA here is from genome assembly GCF_001426725.1 of Cellulomonas sp. Root137. Classification (NCBI taxonomy): domain Bacteria; kingdom Bacillati; phylum Actinomycetota; class Actinomycetes; order Micrococcales; family Cellulomonadaceae; genus Cellulomonas; species Cellulomonas sp. Root137. The sequence goes on from NZ_LMFG01000001.1 coordinate 1,003,456, forward strand.
GTACGGCCAAGGCTCTCGGCCGTCGCTCTGTGGCAGCACGCACTGGAACAGCACGTTCGCCACGTCGACGGCTTTCGTCGACACCGGAGTTAGGCGCAGCCCGAGGATGCATCGCGAGAAGAGGTCCATCGCAACCGTCAGTTGCACCGGAACCCATCGCCGCGTCACCGGCTCCATCGCGAATACGTCGAGCGAGTTCGTGTCGAGCACGATGTACTCGCCGGGGCGGTCAGCACGAAGTCGGCCCAGCACCCCGTCGGGCCGCTTCGCCACAGAGCGACGAGATTTCGCCGACCCAAACGTGTGCCGCCCCTTGCTCAGCGAATCAACTCGCCGGTACGCCGTCGCGCGAGACGGCAGTTCGACGTCGGATCCATGCACGGAAACGACCTGCCGGTTCGTCTCGTCGATCACCGCCAACACGGAAGGCGTCGACGCATTCGTGTAACTCCTCAGGACGGCTATGAGCACGGCATCCCAGCGCGGATCGACGTTGGCCGACCGCCTTCCGGCCCAACGCCCGTCCACCAACCCGTCGATGCCGGCGCGCTGGTAGGCAGCGACGCGGCGCCTCACGGTACGAACGTCAACACCAAGCTCGTCGGCGGCCCGAGCGACTCGCGACGCCAAGCTCCCCTCGCCATCGACGACGCCTGCGATCGCACGAGCCTCAGCTTCAACGACGCGCCGAGCTGACGCAGGAAGCGCATCGAGCGCGACCGACCCAAGTGCCGCCGGAAGGTCTGACCGGGCTTGCTCGTCGTTGTTGAGATGGCGCGATCCGTCGATGAGCGACTCCGCCACGACACGGACAACCTCGAGATCGCGACGGAGGACGACATCCCGTGCGCTGACTGCTTCGACCTGCCAGACCGCTCCACTCCACCAGACGCGGCCACCCGGTCGGATCTCGATCGTCCCCGCCTGGCTCATACCGGCACCACCTCGGTGAGTGCAGAGATCGGACGGGTCATGTCGCAGCGAAGCTGTCCACGCCACATCGCGGCGAAGACCGCGGCGCGCGGAGGTGCCCTGGTCTCGGCAGCAAGCTGACGTTCCAGGTGGCCGATCTGGGTGCCCTCCTCCGAACAGAGATGCACAGCCGCCTCGACATCTCCGTCGGCGACCAAGCCCGGCCTGCGGGCCGACGCCAGGAGTCGCACGTTCCGCAACTGTTCCCGCGGCGCGCCCGACCACACCGAGTACGCCAGAGCGGCGTCGCCGAACACCCGCGCCGTCCACGCCAACGACGCGCGGACATCGTCGTCCTCGAGCATGTCGACTGGCTTCACATCGACGACGAGCGCGCGACCGTCTGCGTGAAGCGCTGCGAAGTCCGGATACCGCACCCTGGTGCGACTCCCGTCAAGGCCCGTCACCCTCATCGGTTGGGCCGCCAGCCGCACCACGCACGGATCGAAGTCCGCGAGCCAGAGCCATGACAACTCAAGCAGACTCTCGTAGACGACGTGAGCTTGGTTCGTCGTCGACCAGAACAGGCCGGGGTAGTGGCGCTGGCCTGCGTAGGACGGCGGGATGCGGACGGGGACCCCATGCGCCACGAGGGACATGTCGACTGCTGAGAGGTCGGCTTCGAGCTCGCGCCCCTCAGCTGTCACGTACGCGGCTCGAGCCGCGCTCGGTCCCACGAAGACGAGCATCCTCCGTGGACAACTCGGTGAGATTCGGACACGCCGTGGACAAGTACGTGAGATTTGGACAACTCAGATGAGATCCCACACCTGCTGCCGCCGGGGCCCGGTCCAGTGCAGGGAATGCGCCGCGCGCTCGCAAGGTTGAGCCCAACAGACTCAAGTTCGACCGTCCCGAGTTTGCGCCGAGCCCCAACCCGACGCAGACTTGAGCCAGCCGGACTCAAGAGCGGTCCTTCACGGGCCACCCGAACCCCGCACGACACGAAAGAAGGCACACACATGGCACGAGCAGTCGGCATCGACCTCGGCACCACCAACTCGGTGGTCGCAGTCCTCGAGGGCGGCGAGCCCACGGTCATCGCCAACGCCGAGGGGTCGCGCACGACGCCGTCGGTGGTCGCGTTCTCCAAGACGGGTGAGGTGCTGGTCGGCGAGATCGCCAAGCGCCAGGCCGTCACCAACGTCGAGCGCACGATCTCGTCGGTCAAGCGCCACATGGGCACGGACTGGTCGCAGGCGATCGACGACAAGAAGTACACCGCGCAGGAGATCAGCGCGCGGGTGCTCTCCAAGCTCAAGCGTGACGCGGAGGCCTACCTGGGCGAGCCCGTCACCGACGCGGTCATCACGGTCCCGGCGTACTTCAACGACGCCGAGCGCCAGGCCACCAAGGACGCCGGCGCCATCGCGGGCCTCAACGTCCTGCGCATCATCAACGAGCCCACCGCGGCCGCCCTGGCCTACGGCCTGGAGCGCGGCAAGGAGGACGAGCTCATCCTCGTCTTCGACCTCGGCGGCGGCACGTTCGACGTCTCCCTCCTCGAGGTGGGCAAGGACGACGACGGCTTCTCGACGATCGAGGTCCGCGCGACCTCCGGCGACAACCGGCTCGGCGGCGACGACTGGGACAACCGGATCGTCGACTTCCTGGTCTCCGAGGTGAAGAACTCCACGGGCGTCGACCTGGCCAAGGACAAGATCGCCGTGCAGCGTCTGCGCGAGGCAGCGGAGCAGGCCAAGAAGGAGCTCTCGTCCGCGACGAGCACCAACATCTCGCTGCAGTACCTGTCCATGAGCGAGAACGGCCCGGTCCACCTGGACACCAAGCTCACGCGCGCGCAGTTCCAGCAGATGACGCAGGACCTGCTCGACCGCACCAAGGAGCCGTTCCGGTCGGTCATCCGTGACGCCGGCATCCAGCTGTCCGCGATCGACCACATCGTGCTCGTCGGCGGCTCGACCCGTATGCCGGCCGTCAGCGAGGTCGTCAAGGAGCTGACCGGCGGCAAGGAGCCCAACAAGGGCGTCAACCCGGACGAGGTCGTCGCCGTCGGTGCCGCGCTGCAGGCCGGCGTCATGAAGGGCGACCGCAAGGACGTCCTGCTCATCGACGTCACCCCGCTGAGCCTCGGCATCGAGACCAAGGGCGGCGTGATGACCAAGCTCATCGAGCGCAACACGGCCATCCCGACCAAGCGCTCGGAGATCTTCTCCACCGCCGAGGACAACCAGCCGTCCGTGCTGATCCAGGTGTTCCAGGGCGAGCGTGAGTTCGCGCGGGACAACAAGCCGCTCGGCACGTTCGAGCTCACCGGCATCGCGCCGGCGCCGCGTGGCGTGCCGCAGATCGAGGTCACGTTCGACATCGACGCGAACGGCATCGTGCACGTGTCCGCCAAGGACCGCGGCACCAACAAGGAGCAGTCGATGACGATCACCGGCGGCTCGGCCCTCCCCAAGGAGGACATCGAGCGCATGGTGCGCGAGGCCGAGGAGCACGCCGCCGAGGACAAGGCGCGTCGCGAGGAGGCCGAGACCCGCAACACGGCCGAGCAGCTGGTCTACTCGACCGAGAAGCTGCTGGTCGACAACGCGGACAAGCTGCCCGACGACGTCAAGACCGAGGTCCAGGCCGCGGTCGGCGAGCTCAAGACGGCGCTCGAGGGCACGGACATCGACGCGGTCAAGGCCAAGCACTCGGCCCTGCTCGCGGCCAGCCAGAAGATCGGCGAGGCGATCTACTCCGCCGAGAACATGGCGGGCGCTGCGCCGGCCGACGAGCAGCCGACGGCTGACGCGTCGTCCGACGAGGACGTCGTGGACGCCGAGATCGTCGACGACGAGGACGAGGCGGCGTCGAAGTGACGTCCGGTACCGAGGACGCCGACGGCGACCTGACGCCCGAGGAGCAGATCCTCGCCGACGCGGAGTCCATCGCGGCCTCCGCCGAGGAGGAGGTCGTCCTCGAGGGTCTCGTCGAGGCGGAGAAGCTCGCGGCGGAGCGTCTGGACGAGCTCCAGCGCTCCAAGGCGGCCTACTACAACCTCGAGCAGCAGTACTCCGGGTTCGTGAAGCGGTCGAAGGCCGACGCCCTCGCCGCCCACGACCGCGGGGTGCACGAGATCGTCGAGGCGCTGATCCCGGTGCTCGACGACATCGAGCTGGCCCGCCAGCACGGCGACCTCACCGGGCCGTTCCTGCCCATCGCGGAGAAGCTCGACGCGACCCTCGGTCGCTTCGGGGTGACCCGCTACGGCGCGGTCGGGGAGCCGTTCGACCCCGCGATCCACGAGGCGCTCATGCACTCGCACGCCCCGGACGTCTCGGAGTCGACCGTGCAGATGGTGCTCCAGCCGGGGTACCGCACGCCCGACCGGATCATCCGGGCGGCCCGCGTCGCGGTCGTGGACCCCGAGGCGTAGAACACGGGTAGCGTCCGGGCAACGAGCAGGTCGTTGCCCGGACGCTGCTCCACAGACTCAAGGAAGGAGGCGGCGTGACCGGTCAGGACTGGCTCGAGAAGGACTTCTACTCCGTCCTCGGCGTGCCCAAGGATGCCGACGCCGCCACCATCAAGAAGGCGTACCGCAAGCTCGCGCGCCAGATGCACCCGGACCACAACCCGGGCGACGCCAAGGCCGAGGCCCGGTTCAAGGACGTCGGCGAGGCCTACGCGGTTCTGTCCGACACCGAGCAGCGCGGCCAGTACGACCAGCTGCGCGCCATGGCGGGCGGCCCGCGCTTCACGTCGGGTGGCCGCGGCGGCGCCGGGTTCGAGGACGTCTTCGGTGGCATGTTCGGCGGTCAGCAGGGCGGCGGTCGCGTCCGGTACACGAATGCGCCCGGCGGCGCCGCCGGCTTCGAGGACATCCTCGGTGGGCTGTTCGGCAACGCGGGTGGCGGGTTCGCCCCCGGTCCGCAGCAGGGGGCCGACCTGGCCACCAGCGCGACCCTCCCGTTCCGGCAGGCGGTCGAGGGATCGACGGTCTCGCTCGTGGTCGAGGGCCGGACCGTGAACGCCCGCATCCCCGCGGGGGTCCGAGACGGCCAGAAGATCCGCCTGCGCGGCAAGGGGCGCCCCGGCGACCGTGGCGCCCCCGCGGGCGACCTGGTCATCACCGTGCGCGTCACGCCGCACCCGGTGTTCTCCCTCGACGGCGACAACCTGCGCATCACCGTGCCCGTGGCCTTCGACGAGGCCGCGCTGGGCGCGACGATCGAGGTGCCGACGCTCGACGGGTCCACCGTCCGCGTCCGCGTGCCCGAGGGCACCCCGTCCGGGCGCGTCCTGCGCGTCAAGGGCAAGGGCGTCCCCGGCACCAAGGGCGACCTGCTGACCACCGTCCAGGTCGTCGTGCCCCAGCGGCTCAACGGCGCCGCCCGCGAGGCCGTCCAGGCGTTCGGCATCGCCACGTCCGGTGAGGACGTGCGCGCGGACCTGCTCGCCGCGGCGAAGAAGTAGACATGGCCGGCGAGGACGCCAAGGTGTACGTCATCTCGGTCGCCGCCGAGCTGGCCGGGATGCACCCGCAGACCCTGCGCCAGTACGACCGCCTCGGACTGGTCAGCCCCAGCCGCGCGAGCGGCCGCGGGCGCCGGTACTCGCTGCGGGACATCGCCACCCTGCGCGAGGTGCAGCGGCTGTCCCAGGACGAGGGCGTCAACCTGGCGGGCATCAAGCGGATCCTCGAGCTCGAGGCGGAGCTCGAAGGCTTGAAGCGGCAGATCGAGTACCTGCGCGCGTTCGTCGACCCCGGCCGTCGCATCTTCACCGCCGACCCCCGCGGCGACGTGGTCGCGGTCAACCGCACCGCCAGCCGCAGCCGCCGCCCGACGACGACGGCCGACCGCGCCGCGGTCGTCCTCTGGCGCCCCAGCTCCCGCTGACCCCCCCGCAACGTCCGCACTCGATGGGCCCGGAACCCCCACGAGCGCGGACGTCCCGCACCACCACCCCGCAACGTCCGCACTCGAGAGGCCCCGAGCCCCGACGAATGCGGACGTCCGCAGATCCGGTCGCTGGGGCGCTCGATCCTGCGGACGTCCCCGGGGGAGCAGGCGCTCGGGGCCACTTCCGCGGGAGTGGCCATGGGTCGATGACGATCGGCTGCCTACACTCGGCGCCGTGACGATCGACCTCGGCATCGACCTCGACAAGGCTCGGCGCGACACGCCCGGCATCGACCACGTCGCTCACCTGAACAACGCCGGCGGTGCCCTGCGCCCGAGCGTCGTGACGGACACGGTGATCGCGCACCTGCGGCGTGAGGCGGAGATCGGTCCGTACGAGGCGGAGGCCGAGTCGCAGGACCGTGTCGCGGCGGTCTACGGCTCGGTCGCGCGGCTGGTCCACGCCCAGCCCGACGAGATCGCCCTGGTGCAGAGCGCGACGGCCGCCTGGAACGTGGCGTTCTCCTCGCTCCCGCTCGCCACGGGGCAGCGGATCCTCACGGCGCGCACGGAGTACATCAGCAACGCGATCGCCCTGCTCCAGGCCTGCGAGCGCACGGGCGCCACCCTCGAGGTCATCGAGGACGACGAGCACGGGCAGGTCGACCTGGACCAGCTCGAGCGCCGGCTCGACGACGACGTCGCCCTCGTCGCCCTGACGCACATCCCGACCGGGGGAGGCGTCGTGAACCCGGCGGCGGAGGTCGGTGCCCTGACCCGCCGGGCGGGCGTCCCGTTCCTGCTCGACGCGTGCCAGTCGGTCGGCCAGCTCGACGTCGACGTGACCAGGCTCGGCTGCGACCTGCTCGCCGCCACCGGTCGCAAGTTCGTGCGCGGTCCCCGCGGCACCGGCTTCCTCTACGCATCCCGTGCCATCACCGAGCGCCTGGTCCCGCCCGTCCTCGGCCTCGGCGCGGCCACCTGGACGTCGCCGACGACCTGGGAGGTGGTCCCGGGCGCCCTGCGCTTCGAGACGTGGGAGCGGTCGATCGCCGACAACCTCGGGCTCGGCGCGGCGGCGGACTACGCGCTCGCGATCGGGCTGCCCGCGATCGAGGAGCGGGTCACGGCGCTCGCGGACCGGCTCCGCGAGGAGCTCGCGCACACCCTCGGGGTCACCGTCCGCGACAAGGGAGTGCGGCGTTCGGGCATCGTCACGTTCACCGTCGACGGGATGCGGGCCGACGACGTCCGCGCCCGCGTCGCCGCTGCCGGCGTGAACGTGAGCGTCACGCGGATCTCGTCGGCCCAGCTCGACTACGGCGTCCGCGGCCTGACGGAGGTCGTCCGCGCGAGCCCGCACTACTACACGTCCGACGACGAGCTGGACCGCCTGCTAACGGCGCTCCGATGATGTCCACCGTGAGCAGGCTTGAGGTCCTCCGGATCCGCCACAACTCGCGGCTGCTCGTCAGATTCCTGCGCGAGCACGGGATCGATGCGGTCGCCGTGGAGGACGACGACGTGGCCATGATCCGTACCGCGTGGTCGCCGTTGGATCACTCGCTTACCCGGCCTGATCTCGACGCCTTGACGGTGCTCGACTCAGAGATCGAAGGGGGAGGCCTCGGGCGCGCGATGGAGTGGCTTGCCGGCTATCCGGCGATGACATGGAACGTCGTCTCCGTCCCCGAGCGGGAGATCGGCAAAGGCTCCGGCGTCGAGGGTCTCGTGCACGTCGACCGGGAAGATCGCGATCGAGTGGTGACGCTTTGCGTCGGTCGCTGGCGATGGGTCACCTGCTACCGGAGTGACGGAGCAGCGAGGCTCATGATCGCGGACGATCCTCCCGACCCCATCTGGGCGGCCGCGCGGGTCCTGCGGGGCTCTGACTCCTAGCTGGTCGCGCGCGTCGATCCGTGTCAGCGCCGTGTCGGTGGGGTGTCAGCGCGCTCCTCCAGCCTGGAGGCATGACACACGACCTGGTGATCGAGGCAGAAGGCCTCGTCAAGCACTTCGGCGAGACGAAGGCGCTCCAAGGCGTCGACCTCGCCGTCCCACGCGGCACCGTCCTCGGCGTGCTCGGCCCCAACGGCGCCGGCAAGACGACCGCGGTCCGCATCCTGTCCACCCTCCTCGTCCCCGACGCAGGCCACGCCCGCATCGGCGGCTTCGACGTGGTCAAGGACGCGGAGCGCGTCCGCCAGTCGATCGGCCTCACGGGCCAGTACGCCTCCGTCGACGAGGACCTGTCGGGCCGGCAGAACCTCGTCCTGTTCGGCACGCTGCTGGATCTGGGAAGGGTCGGCGCCCGCGCCCGCGCCGCCGAGCTGCTCGAGTGGTTCGACCTGACCGCCGCGGCGGACCGGCCCGCCAAGACCTACTCCGGGGGCATGCGCCGCCGCCTCGACCTCGCGGCGAGCCTCGTCGGCCGCCCGGACGTCATCTTCCTCGACGAGCCGACCACCGGCCTGGACCCCGCCAAGCGCGAGGACATGTGGGACGTGGTCCGCTCGCTGGTCACCGACGGGTCGACCGTCCTGCTGACCACCCAGTACCTGGAGGAGGCGGACGCGCTGGCCGACGAGATCACGGTCATCGACCACGGTCGGGTCATCGCGCACGACACCCCCGAGGGCCTCAAGCGGATCGTCGGCGGCCAGACCCTCGAGGTCCGTCCGTCGGACCTGACCCGCATGGCGGAGGCCGCGACCATCCTCGGTCAGGTGACCTCCGGGTCGGCGCCCGAGGAGATCCGCAAGGGCGTCCTCGCGGTCCCCGTGCGAGACGACTCCGCCCTGACCGCCACGGTGTCCCGGCTGGCGAGCGCCGGCATCGGCGTCACCGAGCTGTCCCTGCACCTGCCCAGCCTGGACGAGGTGTTCTTCTCGCTCACCGGCCGCACGGCCTCCGAGGACGACACCACCATCACGAAGGAGGTGGCCTGATGACCACGCTCACCGAGCACCGTTCCCCGCGCGCAGTCCCCACCTCGGCCGCCGCGGTCGTCCGCAAGCCGTTCCCGCTGGTCCGGCACTCGCTGTCGCTGGCCAAGCGGAGCCTGATCAAGACGTGGCGGACGCCCGAGGCGCTGATCGACGTCACGCTCCAGCCGGCGATCTTCCTGGTGATCTTCGTCTACATCTTCGGCGGTGCGGTGGCGGGTGACACCCACGCCTACCTGCAGTTCCTGCTGCCGGGCATCCTCGCGCAGACCATCGCGACCGGCGCGATCGCCATCGGCGTGAACCTCAACACCGACCTGGAGAAGGGGATCTTCGACCGGTTCAAGTCGCTGCCCATCCCGCGGTCCGCGCCCCTGATCGGTGCGGTGCTGGGTGACGTGGTCCGGTACGTCATCGTCACGGTGATGACGCTCGGCATCGGCTACCTGATGGGCTTCCGGATCCTCACCGACCCGCTGAGCGCCGTCGCGGGCTGCCTGCTCGCCGTGGTGTTCGCCCTGTCCCTGTCCTGGGTGTCGGTGTTCGTCGGCATGAAGGTCCGGACCTCCGGCGCCGTGCAGGGCATCATGTTCCTGATCATCATGCCGCTGAGCTTCGCGTCGAACGTGTTCGTCCCGGCGGGCACGCTGCCCAGCTGGATGCAGACGTTCGTCGCGTGGAACCCGCTGACCCACCTGGTCGCCGCGATGCGCGGACTGTTCCTCGGCACGCCGATGGGCGAGAGCGTCTACTGGACGCTGGCCTGGTGCGTCGGGCTGGTCGCGGTGTTCCTGCCGCTGGCCATGCGGGCCTACCGCCGCAAGGTCTGACGACGACCGGGTCCGGGAGCGCCCCACCTCAGCCGAGGTCGGCGGTCAGCTCCCGGACCCGGTCGGCCGCGGCCGCCGACGACCGTTCGCGCCACGAGGCCAGCAGGCGCTCGCGGTCGTCGTCGTCGCCGAGGGCAGCGGCCAGCGGTCCCTCGATCTCCAGCTGGAACATCATCACGAGGTTGGCCCCGAGCCGGACGCCCGCCGCCCACAGCTCGCGGGCGAGCTCGGTGTCGCCGCGGTGGGCCGCCAGCTCGGCGACCCCGAGCCCGAACGACCCCAGCACCGGCATGTCGGTGGTGACCCGGGCCTCGGGCGCGGCGACGGTGATGAGCTCGACCGCCGTGGCCACCGACGCGTCCGCGGACGACGGCTGCATGGCGGCCACCCGCAGGTGCACCACGGCGGTGGCCACGCGGAACGCGATGCGCACCTGGGGCACGGTCACGGTCATCGAGGCCACGATCGCCGCTGCGGCCTCCGCGCTGTCGAGCGCTTCCTGGGCACGCCCGGCCCGGCAGGCGACGTGCGCGAGCCCGAGCAGCGCCTGGGCGGCGTCGCCGTCGTCCACCTGCGTCGACGTCGTCACCTCACGGAGCCGCGTCAGCGCGTCGTCGTCCCCGCCGAGCGCGCGCTGCACGTCGAGCATCACCCGGATGCTCCGCACGTCCTGCATCGCCCCGACCAGCTCGAGGTGGCGCAGGCTGCGGATCAGCCAGTCCTGCGCGTCCGGTTCCCCGCGAGCGCTCTGCCACTGCCCGACGCCCTGCGCGGCCATGCCCATGCCCCAGTGGTCGCCGATCGACTCGAACGCCCGGTAGGCCGCGCGCGCGTCGGCGCTGGACGTCTCCGGGTCGCCGGCGTTCTCCCGCGCGGCGGCTCGCATGAACAGCCCGAGACCGTGCAGGAAGCCGTCGTCGTCGGCCGCCAGGCGCTCAGCGGCGGCGTAGGTGACGGACGTGTCGGTCGAGGCGAGCGCCGGCATGGTGGCGACGAGCGCGGCGAAGCGGGGGGACACCTCGGAGGGGCGCTCGGCGGTCAGCAGCCGCAGGGCCCGCCCGCCGAGCGCCACCAGCCGCTGGGAGACGGTGACGCCGGCGTTCACCGAGGAGAACAGGCAGGTCGCCGCCAGACGGTCGGCGTCGGGCAGCGGGCGGCCGGACGCGATCCCCTGGTAGATCGGGGAGGCGCGGCGGGCGGCGGGGTCGTCGGCGAGGAGCACCCGCTGCCCCCACTCGATGACCTCGAGGTGCAGGCCGCGCACGCTCCACAGGTGGAACAGGGCGGCGGTGATGTCGACCGCGCCCACGGGATCGTCGTGCTCGACGGCCCAGCGCAGGGCGGCGAGGAACGTCTCCTGCTCGGCGGCGCACTCGTCGAACGCGCCTATCTGGGCGGAGCCGACGAAGCCCGCGGAGAGCCGCACGGACTCGGCGGCCGACCAGCGCACCAGCCCCGTCATCGCGTCCACACGCCTGCCGGAGGCGTCCAGCCGTGCCTCTCCGTACTCCCGGACGGTCTCGAGCATCCGGTAGCGCGCGGGCGCGCCGTCGTGCTCGTCGAGCGTCAGCAGCGACTGCTCGACCAGGGTGGCCAGGCCCCGCCGGACGGCGGGCGCGGGCGCACCCGCGACGGCGACGGCGGTCTCGGCGGTGAACGGGGCGGGGATGACCGCGAGCCGCTGGAACAGGTCGCGGTCCGGCGGGTCGAGCAGCTCGCGGCTCCAGTCGACCATCGCCCACAGGCTCGCGTGCCGTTCCGGCAGGCCCCGGAGCGCGTCGTCCAGGAGCGCGAACCGGTCGCTCAGGCCGACGAGCACGTCCTCGACCGTCATCGCCCGCAGCCGGGCGGCGGCCAGCTCGAGCGCCAGCGGCAGGTTGTCCAGACGGTGGCACAGCTCGCGCGCCCGCTCGGGCTCCCAGCCGACGGTCGCCCGTCCGGCGCGCGCTCGGGACTCCAGCAGCTCCAGGGCGTCGGCGTCGGGAAGGGCCAGCAGGCGGTGCACGGACTCGCCCACGAGGCCGAGCGGCGCGCGGCTCGTCGCCAGCACCGCGACGTCGGGCGACGCGACGGCCAGCAGGTCGCCGACGACGACGGCCGCCGCGTCGAGCACGTGCTCGCAGTTGTCGAGCACCAGCAGCCCGTCGAGGTCCGCCGCAGCGAGCCGCAGGCGGTCCTCGGGGGAGAGGAGGCGGCGCTCGGCGGGCACGTCGGTCCGGGTCGCGGTCGTGTCGGACCCGCCGATCGCTACCAGCACCGCGGGCAGCACCTCGGCGGGTGCGCGCAGACCGGCCAGCTCGACCACGCGGACGGGTCGACCGGCCCCGACCGCGCGGCGGGCCACCTCGCCTGCCAGGCGCGTCTTGCCCGCCCCGCCCGTGGCCACGACGGTGACCAGCGCCGACGTGCGGAGCTCCTCCTCCACCTGGGCGATGTCCCCGTCACGACCGACCAACGGGGTCGCCGCGCGGCGCCAGGCCGGCGGGAGCGCCGCGACGACCCGGGGAGCGGCCGCGCCCAGCTCGCCCCGCAGCAGCGCGAGGTGTGCCTGCGCGACGACGGGCGACGGGTCGGTGCCGTAGCGGTCCGCGAGCTCGGTCCGCACCCGGTCGACGACCTCGAGCGCCTCGGCGTCGCGACCCTGCGCCGCGAGCACCCGGACCAGGAGGGCCACGAGCGGCTCGTCCGGCGGGGTGCGCAGGGCGAGCCGGCGCAGGTCGTCGGCCACGCCGTCCACCTCGGCGAGGGCCAGCCCCGCCTCGGCCAGGACGGAGACGACGCCGCCGAGCAGGCGGGTGGTCGCCGGGTCCGCGAGGTCCGGGACCGCCGGGAGGAGCGTGCGTGCCTCGCGCGCCAGGTCCCGCGCCTGCGCTGCGTCCCCCGCCTGCAGCGCGGTCCGGGCGCGCGTCAGACGGGACTCGGCGTCGTCGACGTCGATCTGCAGCCCGTCGGTGGGCAGCCGGTAGCCGCCGGGCGCGGCCTCGACCGGGAAGCCGAGGCGGCGGGCGCGCGACACGAGGGCCTGCACGGCGCCGGCGGCGTCGTCGGGCGGGAGGCCCTCCCACACGACCTCGACGAGCGCGACCGACGACACCGCGCGGCCGCGGGCGTCGAGCAGGGCGCCGACGAGCGCCGCGAGGCGGTCGCCGCGGACGGCCCGGCCGTCGACGGCGAGCCCTCCGAGCGTCGTGATCTGCACGCGAACAGCATCCCTCACGGCCGACACGCCCCGGTCTGGTGCAGGTCGCCAAATCCGTCTCTGGCGTGTCGTGCCGGGCGTTCCGGGCGAATCGGACGGGTCGGGTGTGGACTGCCGTGTGGACCGACCTGTGGGCACCGAACGGGTGCCTGTGGACGCCTGTGCACGGCCCTGCGAAGACGCTGGTCGGGGGCCGTGTCAGTGGTCGGCGGTAGCCTGGAACTTCTCCACAGGGTGAAGAATGACACGCTTGTCACTACAACCCCTAGTGGTCCATTGCGTGTGGGACCCCTAGGTGTAGTGTCTAGTCACGACGCAGTGCAGAACCTTCTCGTCAGGCTCAGCACCTCGTCCGGCCCGGAGACGGGCCCTTCAACTTCAGGAAAAAGCTTCGCGAACGCTCCGGGGGGAGCGTGCCGCAGACAGACCACACGGGGAGCCCACCATGACGATCACGGTCTACAGCAAGCCGGCGTGCGTGCAGTGCAACGCGACCTACCGCGCGCTCGACAAGCTCGACGCCGAGTACACGGTCGTCGACATCAGCGAGGACGCCGACGCGCGTGACTACGTCATGTCGCTCGGTCACCTCCAGGCCCCCGTCGTGATCGTCGACGGCGAGCACTGGTCGGGCTACCGCCCGGACCGCATCAAGGCGCTGGCCGACCGCCTGGCCGCCGTCGCCTGACGAGCTCCCCGGATCGGCGCCGGTCTCGACACCGCGCCGATCCGGCGGGTCTTTTCGCGCCCGCACCACCGCACGACCCGAGCTGAGGGGAACCGACCGATGAGCTCCCTGATCTACTTCTCCTCCGCCTCGGACAACACCCACCGCTTCGTGCAGAAGCTCCGTCTGCCGGCCGAGCGCATCCCGCTCCGGCCGTCGGACCCGTTCCTGCGCGTCTCCGAGCCGTACGTGCTGATCGTGCCGACGTACGGCGGAGGGAACGAGGGTGGAGCAGTACCCCGGCAGGTCATCAAGTTCCTCAACGACGAGGACAACCGTGCGCTGATCCGCGGAGTCATCGCGGCCGGCAACACGAACTTCGGCGAGGCCTACTGCATCGCGGGGGACATCATCGCGGCCAAGTGCCACGTCCCCTACCTGTACGGGTTCGAGCTCATGGGAACGCAAGAGGACGTCACAGCCGTCCGCGAGGGATTGGGAAGATTTTGGCAACGACAGTCGCAGATACCCGCGTAGAGCTCTCGGGACTGGATTACCACGCCCTCAACGCCATGCTGAACCTCTATGGCGCGAACGGTGAGATCCAGTTCGACAAGGACCGTGAGGCGGCGCGGCAGTACTTCCTGCAGCACGTCAACCAGAACACGGTCTTCTTCCACGACCTCAACGAGAAGCTCGACTACCTGGTCGAGAACAAGTACTACGACCCCGAGGTGCTGGGGCAGTACGACCGGACGTTCATCAAGACGCTCTTCGAGTACGCGTACTCCAAGAAGTTCCGCTTCCAGACGTTCCTCGGCGCGTTCAAGTACTACACGTCGTACACGCTGAAGACGTTCGACGGGAAGCGGTACCTCGAGCGCTTCGAGGACCGGGTCTGCATGGTCGCCCTCGCCCTCGCCGAGGGGAACCAGGACTTCGCCATCTCCCTGGTCGACGAGATCGTGTCCGGTCGTTTCCAGCCGGCCACGCCCACGTTCCTCAACCTCGGCAAGGCGCAGCGCGGTGAGCCCGTCTCCTGCTTCCTGCTGCGCATCGAGGACAACATGGAGTCGATCGCGCGCGGCATCAACTCCGCCCTGCAGCTGTCCAAGCGCGGCGGCGGCGTGGCCCTGCTGCTCAGCAACATCCGCGAGCACGGCGCGCCCATCAAGCACATCGAGAACCAGAGCTCCGGCGTCATCCCCGTGATGAAGCTGCTCGAAGACTCCTTCTCGTACGCCAACCAGCTCGGTGCTCGTCAGGGTGCCGGCGCGGTGTACCTGCACGCACACCACCCGGACATCTTCCGGTTCCTCGACACCAAGCGCGAGAACGCCGACGAGAAGATCCGCATCAAGACCCTCTCGCTGGGCGTCGTCATCCCGGACATCACGTTCGAGCTGGCCAAGAAGAACGAGCCGATGTACCTGTTCTCGCCGTACGACGTCGAGCGCGTCTACGGGATGCCGTTCGCGGACATCAACGTCACCGAGAAGTACTACGAGATGGTCGACGACGGGCGGATCAAGAAGACCAAGATCAGCGCCCGCGAGTTCTTCCAGACGCTGGCGGAGCTGCAGTTCGAGTCCGGCTACCCGTACGTCATGTTCGAGGACACGGTGAACCGGGCCAACCCGATCGCCGGCAAGATCACGCACTCGAACCTGTGCTCGGAGATCCTGCAGGTCTCGACCCCGTCGGAGTACAACGAGGACCTCTCGTACAAGACGGTCGGCCGGGACATCTCCTGCAACCTCGGCTCGATGAACATCGCCCTGTCGATGGACTCGCCCGACTTCGGCAAGTCGGTCGAGGTCGCCATCCGCGCCCTGACCGGCGTCTCCGACCAGACGGACATCGAGTCGGTCCCGTCCATCAAGCGCGCCAACGCCGGCGGCCACGCCATCGGCCTCGGCCAGATGAACCTGCACGGCTACCTCGCCCGTGAGCGCATCTTCTACGGGTCCGACGAGGGCCTCGACTTCACCAACATCTACTTCTACACGGTGGCGTACCACGCGATCCGTGCGTCGAACCTGCTCGCGCAGGAGCGGAAGCAGAAGTTCTACGGCTTCGAGGACTCCAAGTACGCGACCGGCGAGTACTTCGAGAAGTACATCGCCAAGGAGTGGAAGCCGAAGACCGCTCGCATCGAGGCGCTGTTCGCCGAGGCCGGCGTGCGCATCCCGACGCAGCAGGACTGGGCCGACCTGGCCGAGCTGGTCAAGGAGCACGGCATCTACAACCAGAACCTGCAGGCCGTGCCGCCGACGGGCTCGATCTCGTACATCAACCACTCGACGAGCTCGATCCACCCGATCGCGTCGAAGATCGAGATCCGCAAGGAGGGCAAGATCGGGCGCGTCTACTACCCGGCGCCCTTCATGACCAACGACAACCTGGAGTACTACCAGGACGCGTACGAGATCGGCTACGAGAAGGTCATCGACACCTACGCCGAGGCCACGCAGCACGTCGACCAGGGCCTCTCGCTGACCCTGTTCTTCAAGGACACGGCCACCACCCGTGACCTGAACAAGGCCCAGATCTACGCCTGGCGCAAGGGCATCAAGACGATCTACTACATCCGACTGCGCCAGCTCGCGCTGGAGGGCACGGAAGTCGAGGGTTGCGTCTCGTGCATGCTCTGACCCCCGTCCTGACCACGAAGGAAGCACTGCGATGAGCGAGAAGCTCAAGCTCGTCAGCCGCGTCTCGGCCATCAACTGGAACCGGCTGGACGACGACAAGGACGCCGACGTCTGGGACCGCCTGGTCGGCAACTTCTGGCTGCCGGAGAAGGTCCCGGTGTCCAACGACGTGCAGTCGTGGGCCACGCTGACGGAGGAGGAGAAGACGCTCACCATGCGCGTCTTCACCGGCCTGACCCTGCTGGACACGATCCAGGGCACGGTCGGCGCCGTCTCGCTCATCCCCGACGCGATCACGCCGCACGAGGAGGCCGTCTACACGAACATCGCGTTCATGGAGTCGGTGCACGCCAAGTCCTACAGCTCGATCTTCTCGACGCTGTGCTCCACCAAGGAGATCGACGAGGCGTTCCGCTGGTCGGAGGAGAACGCGAACCTCCAGCGCAAGGCCGAGATCGTCATGGAGTACTACCGCGGCGACTCGCCCCTGAAGCGCAAGGTGGCCAGCACGCTGCTGGAGTCGTTCCTGTTCTACTCGGGCTTCTACCTGCCCATGTACTGGTCCAGCCGCGCCAAGCTCACCAACACGGCCGACCTGATCCGCCTGATCATCCGCGACGAGGCCGTGCACGGGTACTACATCGGCTACAAGTACCAGAAGGGCCTCGAGAAGCTGTCGGCGGCCGAGAAGGCGGAGATGAAGGACTACACCTTCGAGCTCCTCTTCGAGCTGTACGACAACGAGGTGGAGTACACGCAGGACCTCTACGACGGCGTCGGCCTGACGGAGGACGTCAAGAAGTTCCTGCGCTACAACGCCAACAAGGCCCTGATGAACCTGGGCTACGAGGCGCTGTTCCCGCGCGACGAGACCGACGTCAACCCGGCGATCCTGTCGGCCCTGTCCCCGAACGCCGACGAGAACCACGACTTCTTCTCCGGCTCGGGCTCCTCGTACGTGATCGGCAAGGCCGTGAACACCGAGGACGACGACTGGGACTTCTGACCCCGTCGCCCCACGCACGCGAACGGCCGACCCCCTCGGGGGTCGGCCGTTCGGTCGTTCCGGATCAGACGCGCGGGTCGGTGCGCGGCTGCTCGGCCGGCACGGCGGGGTCGACCCCGCGTGCGGTGCTGGGCTGCTCTGTCGCCACGTCGGGGTCGATGCGGTCCGCGGTGCTGAGGCGGTCGTCGAGCTCGGAGCGCGCGCCGGTGGCCTCCGCGCTGCGCGCCCGTGCCTCGTTCTGCAGCGCGGCCGCGTCGGCGGCACGGGCGTCGGCCTCCGCCTGGGCGAGGCGCGCCTGCGCGTCCAGGCGTGCGGCCTCGGCCTCCCGCCGCTGGACCTCGACCTGGTCGAGGGCGGCCTGCTCGCGAATCTTCTGGGCCTTGGCCCGCTCGGCCTCGGCGCGACGGTTGCCGCGCTGACGGCTGAGCATGACTGCTGCCACGATCACCAGCACGACGACGATGGCGACGATGATCCAGCCGGTCACGTCCATGGTGCTCCTCCTCGGGATGGGTTCCCCCCTGACGGCATTCGACTGCCGTCCGGGACCGGCCGCAACCGGTGAGGAGCCGTTCGACCGTTCCCGGTCCCGTCGGCTCAACTCGCCGTCCGATCGGGCCGATCCTGTTCTCGGCGGCGCGCACCGTGCCCGAACGACGTGCCGAGGGAGCAGATGTGACGGGAGCACCGGCGGGGTGGTTCCCCAGCCCGGACGCGGTCGGCACGCTCCGCTGGTGGGACGGTCTGCGCTGGACCGACGAGGTCCGGCCCTCGATCGAGGACGCGCCGACGACTCCCGAGCTGTGGATCCCGCAACCCCGGGCCGGCGCGGAAGCCGAGCAGACCGGTCGCACCGGTGTCCCGCTGCTGGGGTCCGCGCGGTACGCGTACGGCGCCCCGGGAGACGTCGACGCGACCCCGACGTCCGTCCCCGTCTCGTGGCCGGCCCCGGCGGCTGGTCCTCGCCCGTCCGGTCAGATCGACGCCGACGCCCGGCAGGTCGGCAGAACCGTCAGGAGCCGCAGGCCCGTGCGCGTCGGGGACCTCCTCGCGATCCCCAACCTCCTGATCGGGATCCCGTTCCTCCTGATCGGGCTGAGCGGCGTCCCGCAGATCGTCGCGACGCAGGTGGGCGTCGGTGAGGCCTCGATGCAGGGGACGGTGGTCGACCTGCACCTGTCGACCAGCGACGACGGCGGTCGGATGTGCTCGGTCGAGGCCGAGTTCGTCGTCGACGGTGCCGTCTACGCCGCGCGGGCCGACTATGCCCGGAGCACGTGCCCGGCCATCGGCGCGGAGACGCGCGTCATCTACACGACGGCGAGCCCGGGTGACGGCGAGGCGCGGGTGCCGGACGAGACGGGCACCGCGCTGGAGCTGGCCGTCTTCCCTGCCGTCGGGTTCGTCCTCGTCCTCTCCGGGCTCGGCGCCGTCGTGAGAGGCGCGGTCGCAGCCCTCTCGAGGCGACGCACGGCGAGGTCCTGAGTCATCGTGCGAGCACAAGGCCCTGCGACCCGATGCTCAACTCGGCACCACGACCGGCCGATTCCCCTGGGGAACCGGCCGTTCGTCGTCGGGAGCCCCTGAGCCCTGGAGTCCCCGTGGACGCAGTCGCACCGAGCTGGTACCCCGACCCGCAGCGGGACGGCTACCTGCGCTGGTGGGACGGGACCCGGTGGACGGAGCACGTCCAGCCCGGCCGGGCGCCCGGCAAGCCCGTGCTCGGCCAGGAGGTCACCGACGCGTTCGGGCCCATCACGTTCTACGGCCCGAGCGAGCCGATCACCCACGCCTTCCCGCCGATCACGGACAGCCGCTACGCCGGTTCGCCGCTGGCCGAGGCGCTCGCCGACCACGTGCGGGCCGGGCGTTCCGGCGGGGACGTGCAGATCCGTGGCGACGAGCAGGCGGCGGTCGAGGCGCTGTACCAGCTGCGGTCGCGGGGTGGCGTCCTGGGCGCGGCCGCGGGGATCGGCGAGCAGCTGCTGGTCGAGACGCTCGTGGCCCGGCCCGGCCCCGACGCGTCGGCGCCGGGCTGGATGGAGGGTCCGGGCGTCGGGTCGACTGCACCCGGCATGCAGAGCGCGGCGGGCCGGGCGGGGTATGAGGTCGTCGGCCGGACCACGCGCGGGGTGCTCACCGCGCTGGCGATCGGGCAGCTCGTCCTCGCGCTCGTCTTCTGCGTCGTGTTCGTCGTCGGCGGTGTCGTGCTCGCCGTCGCCGTGCCCTCGGCGCTGCCGGCGGCGTTGATGCTGGTCGCGATGGGTGTGCTGGTGGTCGGCCTCCTCGTGTGGACCGCCGTACGGCGACGCTCCCGCGGTCCCTGGTGAGGGGATCAGTGCCCTGACCTGCGGGTAAGGCAGTCCTACCTTCCTAGGCAGGGTGCGCGGAACGGGTCTACCGTCGAAGGAACGCGCAGGTCCCCACCCCCACGGAGGTCGACATGAGCACCCTGATGGACATGCCCGCTGTCGCCGAGTGCTCGGTCGCCGGCTGTTCGTACAACGACCACTCGCACTGCCACGCGGCCGCCGTGAACATCGGTGGCGCCACGGGCGACGCGCAGTGCACGACGTTCTTCCCGCTGGGCACCAAGGGCGGGCTCGACAAGGTCATCACGCACGTGGGCGCGTGCCAGCGTGCCGAGTGCGTCCACAACTCGTCGCTCGAGTGCTCCGCGGAGTCGATCCGCGTCGGAGCCGGGCACGAGGAGGCGGACTGCCTCACGTTCAGCCCACGCTGACGCTCCAGACACGACGACGGCCGCCCAGCTGACCGGGCGGCCGCCGTCGTGTCCAGGGGTCAGGGGTGCGCGGCGACCTCGACCAGGTTCCGGATGAGCACCGCCGCGGCGGGCACCAGCTCCCGCTCGCCCGGGACCAGCGACGGGTCCAGCGCGCGCACGGCGGCAGCCTCGTCGAGCGCCTCCAGTGGATCCAGGTCGGTCGCCTGCAGGAACGCCGCCAGGAACGCGCGGGCGGCCTGCGAGTACACGCCGCCCGCGTCGACGGCCACCTCGGCGACGATCAGCGCGGTCAGGGAGACGTCCAGCTCGGCCGTGCCGGTGCGCGCGTTGGTCCAGTCGATGACCGCGGGCCCGTGGCTCTCCGTGAGGATCACGTTCGCGGGGTGGAGGTCCAGGTGGACGATCGCCGGGCCGGACGTGACCACGGGCCACGAGGCGGGCTCGCTGTGCTCCCAGCCGTGCGGCGGGGCGATGGCGTGCAGCCGCGAGTGCAGGTCCGTGAGGATCCCCGCCGCGTCGGAGAGCGAGACCTCTCCGGCGGTCAAGGCCTGGAGCAGGGTCGGTCCGTGCAGGCGCTCCATCACGAGGTCGGGGCCGCTCGCCTGCAGGATCGCGGGGGCCGGGAAGCCGTGCGCGACGACGTGCTGGAGCAGGCGCACCTCTGCGGAGGCGTCGCGGCCGGAGCGGTAGCGGCGGAGCACGGTGTGCTCGTCGAGCGCGAACACGTCGGCGGCCGCGCCGGCGGCGAGGACGGGGCCGGGCTCGCCGGAGCCGGCCAGAGCCGGGTCGACCGCGGGCAGGTGGTGCGTGCCAGCGCCGGCGGACCGACGATCCGGCTGCGTCGGGAAGTCGGGTGCGGGGTTCTGCGGGTGGTTCTCAGCGGCGTCCGATGCCCTTCGTTCTGAAGGCGTCGTAGGGCCGCTCGGAGCAAGTCCTGCGGAGTTCATGGATCGACGGTAGACGCATTCGTCCGAGATGTCCCTACTGCTGTACCAAGAAGTCCCTGACCTGCGCTTTACCTGCTGGACACCCGTCAGGATGTGCAGGTCAGGGCCGCGAGATCCGGTCCAGCGTCTGCAGAGCCTGCTCGTGGGTGGCCGGCAGGGGCTCGATCCAGACCCGGACCGGCTGGCGGGTGGACGTCCGGAGCTCGAGCAGCTCGCAGCGGCGGGCGATCTCCAGGTGCAGCGCCTCGAGCGGGGGGTGCGGGTCCTCGTCGGCACGCGCGAGCACGGCGAAGACGCCTCCGCCCAACGTCGCCATCGGGTGACCCTCGCCGTAGGTGGTGGTCATCGCGGCACCGACCGCCGCCGACCGTGCGGCCCGGGTGAACGGGTCGACGTCCCCGGCGGCGACGTCGATGAGCACGAGGTGATGGCCGAGATCCGCGGTGGTCCGGGCGCGCTGGGTGGGCAGCGCCGCGTCGCGGTACGTCTCGGCCAGCCGGATGGCGAGGTACTGACGGCTCGGCAGGCCCGACTCGGGGTCGAGCGCGGTGCCGAACGCGATCGCCCCGGCCTGGGCGTCGGCCCAGCCCTCGCACAGGGCGCGCAGGACGGCCATCGGCGGGTCGGCGGCGCCGAGGGTGCGGTACAGGCAGGCCAGGTCGTCGACGGTCTCTCCGATGCCGACACCGTCGTAGCCGCGGGCGCGGCCCAGCTCCTCGGCGGCAGCGACGGGGTCGCCGGCGGCGAGCACGGCCGTGGCCAGCGCGTCGACCGCCGGGTGGTACCAGTCCGACGGCCGCAGCCACACGGACCGCACGCTCTCGTCGCGCCAGCGTTCTCTGACTGCCGTGGGCAGGGCGTCCGTCGGGACAGCTCCCGAGACGTCCGGCAGGGCAGCGTTGTTCGACCCCGAGTTCATCATCGTCACGCTGGATGAGAGGCCGACACCTGTCGGGTGTGACGCGGGTCGGCGAGTTTTTCACCCGCCGGGATTCTCTCCGCTTATGTAGAAACGAGGCATATGGCAGTCTGTGCGGTCGGACGTTGAAAGCTGATAGGAGCTGTTCGTGTCAGCACGCACGCAGCTGGACGGCGGTATCACGGCGGACGCGGAGCTGATCCTCTCCGCGCGCGCGGGTGACACGGCCGCCATCGGCGCGCTCTACGAGCGGCACGCGGGCGCTGCCTGGGTGGTCGCGCGGCAGTACACGGACTCCTCGGCCGATGCCGACGACGTCGTCGCCGACTCCTTCACCGCCGTCTTCGGCGCCCTCGAGCGCGGCAGCGGCCCCGAGTCCGCGTTCCGTGCCTACCTGTTCACCGTGGTCCGGCGCGTGGCTGCGGTGCGCCGCGAGAAGGCCCGTCGCGTGCAGCCGACCGACGACCTCGCGGTCCTCGAGGCCGGCACCGCGTGGGCGAGCACCGCGGAGGAGCCGGCGCTGGCCGGGTTCGAGCGTGGCGTCGTCGCGCGCGCGTTCCACACGCTGCCCGAGCGCTGGCAGGCCGTGCTCTGGCACACCGAGGTCGAGGGCCTGTCTCCCGCGGAGATCGCCCCCATCCTCGGTCTGACCGCCAACGGCGTCGCCGCCCTCGCCTACCGCGCGCGCGAGGGACTGCGTCAGGCATACCTGCAGCAGCACCTCCAGGACCCGCTCGACGAGGGGTGCCGCGCGGTCGCGGGCAAGCTCGGCGCCTACGTCCGGGGCGGGCTCGGCACGCGCGAGACCACCCAGGTGCAGGCGCACCTCGAGGACTGCGGGACCTGTCGCGGGCTGCTGCTCGAGCTCGGTGACGTCAACCACGGCATGCGCGCGGTCATCGCGCCGCTGGTGCTGGGACTGGTCGGGCTGGGCGCCCTCGGTGTGCTCCTGCCCGTCGGCGGAGGCCTCGCCGCGGGAGCGGCCGCTGCCGCTGCCGGCGGGGCGGGTGCCGGCGGGGCGGGTGCCGGGGGTGCAGGTGCTGCGGGTGCCGGCGGTGCAGCCGGTGGCGGCGGCGCTGCGGCGGCCGGTTCGGCGGGGACGGCCGGGGTCGGTGCAGCGGCGACCGGGGCGGTCGGCGTGGTCGGGGCCGGCACGGCGGGCGGTGCGGCCGCGGCCGGGGGTGTGGCGGCGTTCCTGGCCTCGATCCCGCTCGGTGCCGCCGCGATCACCGCCGGCAGCGTCGCGCTCGCGGCCGTGGCGGCCATCAGCGTGGCCACGCTGCTCAGCTCGCCGGACGGCAGCACGGCCACGGCGACGACCTCTCCGAGCGCCAGCCCGAGCACCCCGGCGCCCACACCGTCGGCCTCCGCCGGTGCCGTCGTGCCCGCACCGCAGCCGACGGACATCCCGACGCCCGAGCCCACGGAGCTGCTTCCGGACGAGATCATCCTCGACGAGGACGTGCAAGAACCCGAAGGCGATCTGACCGCGGCGTCCGCGGCCTCCACCGGCTCGGCTGCCCCGGCGGACACGACGGATCCCGTGGATCCCGCTGACCCCGAGGAACCGACCCCCGCCGACGTGGCGGTCGAGCTGCCCTCCGGCGGGCTGGCGCTCGAGGCAGGTCTGGGCGGCCAGGAGCTCGCCGTCGTCGTCCGCAACAACGGCGGCACCGCGGCGACGGACCTCGTGGCCGAGGTGACGCTGCCGGCCGGCGTCGAGCTCGACGGCGTCGCGGCCGCTGCCTTCTCCGGGCTCTCCGCCGGGCGGTTCGCCGTGACGGCGTCCGCGGGCTGGGTGTGCGTGGTCGGGGACGGGACCAACCTGGCGCGGTGCACCCTCGACGCCCTGCCGGCGCGGTCGACGTCGGTCCTTCCGCTGCGCGTGTCCATCGACGAGTCGTTCGACCGGTCGGACGGCGAGATCGGTCTGCGCGTCCTCGGCGCCGGCATCGAGTATGTCGCGCCACCGATCCGGCTGGTCATCACCGCGTCGCCCGCCCGGCTGACGCTGCGCACCGCGCCCCCCACGATCCCCTTGGTGACCGGACGGACCCGGCAGCTGGACCTCCCGGTGGCCAACGTGGGCGGCACCGAGATCCCCGCGGGCGCGGCGTCCGTGTCCGCGTTCCTGCCGACCGGCGTCACGGCCGCCGCGGCACCCGGCTCGCCCTGGAGCTGCAGCGGCACGCGACCGATGACCTGCCGACCGAGCGCCGTCGGCCCGCGCACCGACGTCCCGCTCGCGCTGCACCTGACCGCGGCTGCGCCGGAGGTCGTGACGGAGCGCTCGCTGGTGCTTCAGCTGGCTCCGAGCGGTCGACTGTCGTCGGAGACCCTGACCGTGCCGTTCACGCTGCAGCGGCCAGCGGCGCTGGCTGTCAGCGGCCCCCGAGCCTCGATCGTCGCCCTCGGCGCGCCGAGCACCGTGCCGCTGAGCGTCTCGAACACCGGCGACCTGCCGGCCGAGGGCGTCCAGGTCACGCTGTGGCGGCCGAGCACGCTCGACTTCGCCTCCCCGGCGATCACCGCCGGCGCGTGGCGGTGCCCCGCGGGCACGGGTCCGACCGTCGTCTGCACCACGGCACGCATCGACCCCGGCGCCACGCTGGACCTGCCCGTCCAGCTCCGTGCCGTCCCCGGCGCGTTCCCGGTGGGCGGCGTCATCACCGTGTCTGTGCAGGCGCCCGACGCCGACGCGCCCGAGCCCTACGTCGTCGCGGTCGCCGTGACGGGACCCGTCCTCGCCCTCGGCGGCGAGGACCCGGTGGTGCTGCTGCGGCCGGACGGCACCGGGACGGCACGGTTCACCGTGTCGGCCACGGGTGCGGACGCCGCCGCGACCGTCGCCACGCTGAGCCTGCCCGTGCACCTCAAGGCGGCCCTCGACGCGGCGGGCGCGCAGACCGACCGGTGCACCGCGTCGCCGAACCGTCGCACGGTGACCTGCGAGCTCGGGCTGGTCAAGGCGGGCACCTCCGAGCAGGTCCTGGTCGGCGTCACGTGGGCCGGGAGCGCGAAGGGCGACGCCTCGGTCGCGGTCACGGCGGCCGGTGCTGCCGAGGTCCAGGCCGACCAGCCCGTCCAGACCGCGTCGGGCGGTCTCACCGTCCGCGGCACGTTCGCGCACGCGGACGTGACCGAGATCGGTGCACCGCTGCTGTCCTGCAACCCGGCCGCGCCGGAGTGCGTCTCCGCACTCACCAAGGGCGACCGCGACAACAACTCGCTCACCATGGTGCCGCTCGACGAGGCGCCGCCGGCCCCGAAGACCCCGCGCACGAAGGTGCCGGTGTCGTCGACCGCGCGACTCGCGGTTCCGGCCGGCCGAGAGATCGTCTTCGCGGGGCTGTACTGGTCGGCCAACGTGGGCGAGCACGACAAGTTCAGCGACTCGCTGGAGTCCGCCCGGCTGCGCGGACCCGGAGGGACGTACACGGACGTCACCGGGACGGTGATCGCCCAGCCCACCGACAACGCGAGCCGGCAGTACTACCAGTCGTTCGCGGACGTGACGCACCTGGTCCAGATCGGGGGTGCGGGCGACTGGTCGGTCGCGGACGTGGCCGTCAGCAAGACCGCCACCGACAAGGACCGGACCTACTACGCCGGCTGGTCGATGGTCGTCGTCTACTCCGACGCCGGTTCGGACGCCTCGGTGACGGTGTACGACGGCGGCAAGTGGATCGGGACGTCGGGTGCGGCGGCCGCGTTCGAGTTCGCCGCCGAGGCGGGCAGCACCGCCCGGATCGGCGTCGTGGCGTGGGAGGGCGACCGCACCAGCAGCGGAGACCGGCTCGTGCTCGGGGACACATGCGTGAGCAGCGCGCACCCGCTCGTTCCGGCGAACGGCTCGAGCGGCAACGCGTTCGACTCCACCGCGACCGGCTGGCGTGCCCCCAACTCGCTGGGCACCGACGCCAAGGGGTTCCGCGAGGTGACGCTCGCGTGCGACGTCAGCTCGTTGACCGCCACGACGACCGGAGACCAGTACCTCATCGGCGCGATCACGCTGCGGGCCGCGCCTCCGTCGACGGTCGGCTGAGCGGATTCGCGCCCGGGCCTAGCTCCCGGTGACGGCGGACACGGCCGCGTCGACGGGGACGACGCCCCCGACCAGCTCCAGGGTCAGCCCCGCCGAGCGTGTCTCGTGCAGGAGGGCCACCAGCACGGCAGCCACGTCGGCCCGGGTGACGGAGCCGCGCGGGACGGACGAGTCGAGGAGCACCGCACCCGTCGGACGCTCGTTCGTGAGCGCGCCGGGGCGCAGGATCGTCCAGTCGAGGTCCCGCATCCGCAGGTCGATCTCGGCGGCGCGCTTGGCGACGAGGTACGCGGCGAACACCTCGTCGGTCCCTGCCGGCGGCGGGGCACCGGCCCCCATCGACGAGACGAGGACGTAGCGGCGCACTCCCGCCTGCTCGGCTCCGTCGGCCAGCAGCGCGACCGCCGCGCGGTCCACGGTGTCCTTGCGGGCGGCTCCACTGCCCGGTCCGGCCCCCGCGGCGAACACCACCGCGTCCGCACCGGCGATGGCCTCGGCCACGTCCAGCGCGTTCGCGCGCTCCAGGTCCAGGACCACCGCCTCGGCACCGTCCGCGGTGACGTCGTCGACGTGCGCGAGCTGCCGGACCAGCGCGACAGGGACGTCCCCCCGTGCGGTGAGCTCGCGGGACAGGAGTCGCGCGATCTGACCGTGGCCCCCAGCGATCGCGATGCGCATGCCCTCCACGGTAAGGACAGGTGCCCCGACCTGCGACCGGAGGGCCGTCAGCCGGTGTCCCCGGCGTCGGCGAGGACGTCGAGGAGCCGCAGGTGGCTGAGCCGGTCGCCCAGGCGGTGCACGTCGTCGGAGCCGGCCGGCGCCAGCGAGAGGGCGGTGTAGGTGTCGGCGCCCGGCAGCATCTCGGTGGCGAACTCGCGCAGCACCTCGGCCACCTCGGCGAGGTCACCGGGCGCGCGGCCGCTCCCCTCGGGCAGGCTCACGTACAGGAGCAGCCCGGGTTGGGGGCGGGGCAGCGGGGTGGGCAGTGCCATGGGACGTCTCCGGGTGCGCGGCGCGCGGCTGGTGGGCCGCGCTGGGGGTCAGGGCCTGGGCGATCAGGACCGAGGACACGCGCACGGATACGCGGCGACGAGGCGCAGCGCAGACGTGGTCATGAGGCGACTGTCGCACGCCCGCTCGTCGTCACCAAGGGGGATTCGTCGGTATCCCAGGGCGTGGACAGTCAGGGCGGGACAGCTCAGACGACGCCGTACAGCCGGTCGCCCGCGTCCCCGAGGCCGGGGACGATGTACGCCTTGTCGTTCAGGCGCTCGTCGACGGCCGCGACGACGATCGACACGTCGGCCCGGTCGCCGACCGCCTGCTCGACGACGGCCAGGCCCTCGGGCGCGGCCAGCAGGCACACCGCGGTGACGTCGCGGGCGCCGCGCGCCAGCAGGAAGTCGATGGCGGCGACCAGGGTGCCGCCGGTGGCCAGCATGGGGTCGAGCAGGAAGCACTGGCGGCCCGACAGGTCGTCCGGGAGCCGGTTGGCGTAGGTGATCGCCTCGAGGGTCTCCTCGTCGCGCTGCATGCCCAGGAAGCCGACCTCGGCGGTGGGCAGCAGGCGCGTCATGCCGTCGAGCATGCCCAGCCCGGCGCGCAGGATCGGCACGACGAGCGGGCGCGGGTCGGCCAGCTTGACGCCCGTGGTGGAGGTGACCGGGGTGACGATGTCGACGGACTCGACGTGCACCTCCCGGGTCGCCTCGTAGGCGAGGAGCGTGACCAGCTCGTCGACCAGGAGCCGGAAGGTGGGCGACGCGGTTCGGACGTCGCGCAGGACGGTGAGCTTGTGGGCGACCAGGGGGTGGTCCGCGACGTGCAGGCGCATGGGCACAACCTACCGGCGTCGCGTGCGCCATGATGCCTCCATGATCGAGCCCCGCCGTCCGGAGCAGACGGCCGACGCCTGGGCGATGGGACTCGCGCTCGACGAGGCGCGCCGGGCGGTGCTCACCGGGGACGTCCCGGTGGGTGCCGTGGTCCTCGGGCCGACCGGCGACGTCGTCGGCCGCGGGCGCAACGTGCGCGAGGCACGGGCGGACCCGACGGGGCACGCGGAGATCCTGGCCCTGCGGGCCGCGTCCGAGACGCTCGGGCGGTGGCGGCTGGACGACTGCACGCTCGTCGTCACCCTGGAGCCGTGCCTCATGTGCGCGGGCGCCACGGTGCTGGCGCGGATCCCGCGGCTGGTGCTCGGCGCGTGGGACCCGAAGGCGGGGGCGTGCGGGTCGCAGTGGGACGTGGTGCGCGACCGGCGGCTGAACCACCGGGTCGAGGTGGTCGGCGGCGTGCGGGCCGAGGAGTGCGGGCTGCTGCTGCAGCGGTTCTTCGAGGCTCAGCGGGACTGAGCGGGCGTCGGCAGGGTCTCGGCCAGGTCGGTCAGCGTCTCCGAGGTCCCCGCGTCGAGCGTCACCGCCGCGTACTTGTCGCCGCGCGTCGCACCCCGGTTCACGACGACCACCGGCTTGCCGGTCTGGGCCGCGTGCCGCACGAACCGCAGCCCGGACTGCACGCTGAGCGACGACCCGGCCACGAGCAGGGCATCAGCCCCGTCGACCAGCGCGTACGCCCGCTCCACCCGCTCGCGCGGCACGTTCTCCCCGAAGTAGACGATGTCCGGCTTGAGCATCCCGCCACAGGCGCTGCAGGCCGCGACGACGAACCCGCTGGTCTGCTCGATGACGGCATCGGCGTCCGGGGCGATCTCGATGTCCGCGACGGCCGCGGTGAACCCGGGGTTGAGCGTGTCCAGCCGGTCGGCGAGCTCCGCGCGGGAGATCACCGTGCCGCAGGACAGGCACCGCACCCGGTCGTACCGGCCGTGCAGGTCGATCACGTGCCGAGATCCCGCCGCCTCGTGCAGCAGGTCCACGTTCTGCGTGATCAGCCCGGTGACCACCCCGCGGTGCTCCAGGGCGGCCAGCGCGCGGTGGCCGGCGTTCGGCATCGTCCGGTGCACGTGCCGCCAGCCGACGTGGTTGCGGGCCCAGTAATGCCGGCGGAAGGCCTCGTCGGACGTGAACTGCTGGAACGTCATCGGGGTGCGCGGCGGGGAGTCGGGGCCGCGGTAGTCGGGGATGCCGGAGTCCGTCGAGACTCCCGCGCCCGTGAGGACCGCCAGGCGGTGGCCCGCGAGCACCTCGACGACGTCCGCCAGGGATCCGGCGGTCATCGGGACGGCGTCGTGCGCGGTGCTCACCGGACCACGGTACGACGGACCGATCGCGGATTCGTGGGAGAGGCTCCCGACCAGGTACCGTTCTCCCCGAGGTAGCGTGTCCGAGCGGCCTAAGGAGCACGCCTCGAAAGCGTGTGTGGGTGAAAGTCCACCGTGGGTTCAAATCCCACCGCTACCGCCAGTCGAAGGGCCCCCACCCGCATGATCGTGCGGCTGTGGGGCCCTTCGTCGTTCCCGCTCGCATCGCCACATGAGGCTTGACCCTGACGCTGCGTCACCCCTGCACGCTGGATCACACGGTGCAGAACGGAACGGAGACGCCATGAGCAGGACGACCTCGACGCCCACCTGGACCGGCATGGTGCCGGTCGACGACACTGCCCTGGCCGTCTCGGACTCGGGTGGGTCCGGAACGCCGGTGATCTACCTCAACGGCCAGTTCGCGACCCAGGGCTACTGGCGGCGGGTCATCGCCGAGCTCGGGCCGGACTGGCGGCACATCACCTACGACGAGCGGGCCCGTGGGCGCCGGTCCGGACGTTCGGCGGACTACTCGTTCGAGTCCGCCGTCCGCGATGTCGCTGTCGTGCTGGACGCTCGAGGTGTCGACCGAGCGCTGGTGGTCGGGTGGTCGTACGGCGCCTTCGTCGCCGCACACTGGGCGAGCCGCCATCCGGACCGGACGATCGGCGCTGTGCTGGTGGATGGGGCACAGCCGCACGACTGGCTCACGGACGAGATGGAGCAGGGGATCCGTACGGTCTTCCGTCGCCTGCACTGGCTGACGGTGCCGCTCCGCGTGACGGGACTGACGCCGCGGATGTCCGCCCTGGAGATGGCCGAGTGCAACATCGACGTCGGCAGGCTCGCGCGTGAACGGGAGCTCGGTCCGGTGATGGACGGAATCACCGTGCCGACCCGGTATGTCCTCGCGTCCGGGACGTCGTTCGGCAGCACGGGGGATGGGCAGGAGAAGATCCGCGCCAGCGTGCCCGCGGTGGCCGAACGCAACCCGCACATCACGATCCACGCCAAGGTCGCGAGCACTCACGGCGCGATCCTCCGCAAGGACTTCCACGCGGTCGCCGAGGCGGTCCGCGGCGTCGCCGGCTGAGGCAGTCTGAAGCCATGCTCACGATCAGTCAGCTGGCCTCCTACGCCGGGGTGACGGTGCGCACGGTCCGGCACTATCACCAGATCGGCCTGCTCCCCGAGCCCGCACGCGACCGCTCCGGCTACCGCAGCTACGACGCAGCCGCCGTCGTGCGACTGATCCGGATCCGCGTTCTGGCGGATGCGGGCGTGCCGCTCGCTCGAGTGCAGGAGCTCCTCGTCGCCGGCCCCGACGAGTTCGCCCGAGCAGTCGAGGCGATCGACAAGGCCTTGAGCGCCGACATCCGTCGCCTCCAGAGCAACCGCAAGCGGATCGCCCAGCTCGCTGCCGGCGATCACCTGGCCCTTCCCCAGGTCGTCGTCGAGTACCTGGACCGGCTGCGCGGGCTCGGCGTCGGCGAGGCCTACATCGAGCTCGAACGGGATGCGTGGATCATGCTCGCCCCGCAGATCCCGCACGACATCGAGTCCGTGGTGGCCGAGAAGAACCGCCAGCTGGACGAGGACCCGGACATGACCCGGCTCTATCTCCTCCTCAGCTCGGTGCCGGAGTGGTCGGCCGACGATCCGCGAGTCGTCGAGCTCGCCGACATCGTCGAGGACCTCCGCATCCGCGCTGTCCAGAGCGGCGAGGTGGAGATCGGCGACGCCGATGCCTCGGACCCGTTCGCGGCCCTGCTGGACGCAGCCATGACCGAGTCCACGCCGGTCGCTCGACAGCTGCTGGCGATCCTCGAGGAACGCGGGTGGCGTGGCTGGGCGCAGCTCGAGCGAGTCCCCGAAGGGCGGATCGCCCGCGATCCCTGAGACCCCCGGTGCCCCCGCACGTCAGGATGTCCGCGTGACCCTCTACGCGCAGACCCCGTGGCGCCGTGCGCGCCAGCTCGTCGCCGACGTCCTCGTCATCGGATGGGTCGTCCTGTGGGTCCGTGCCGGGCTGTGGGTGCACGAGGTCGTCGGCAGGCTCGCCGCGCCCGGACGCACCCTCGAGGACGCCGGGTCCTCGCTCTCGGAGAGCCTGACCTCGGCCGGAGACACCGTCGCGCGTGTCCCGCTCGTCGGCGACGACGCACGCGCCCCGTTCACCGCGGCCGGTGGCGCCGCGGACTCGATCGCGCAGGCGGGCGTCGAGGTGCAGCAGGGGGCCCACCAGCTGGCGCTGCTGCTCGGGCTCACGATCGCCGCGGTCCCGATCCTGCTCGTCGTCGCGGTCTGGCTGTTCTCCCGCGGCCGGTTCGTCAGCCGCGCACGTGCAGCCACGCGCATCCTGGACTCGGCAGCCGACCTGGACCTGTTCGCCCTCCGCGCGCTCGCGACACAGCCGGTCCGCGCGCTCGCCGGCGTGAGCGACGACCCGGCGAACGCGTGGCGGCGTCGGGACCCCGAGGTCGTCCGCGCGCTCGCGTCGCTCGAGCTGCGGTCGCTGGGTCTGCGAGCACCGGTGCCGTCCTGAACCGGCCCGTCACCGGCTCAGCGCCGCCACGTGGTCAAGCCTGGTGAGCTTGTCGGGATTGGCGATCGAGTAGACCTGCGTCACGCGTCCGTCGGCGACGGTGATGCTCGCCACGCCGAGGAGATGCCCGTCCAGCTCCATCCGGATCGCGGGCTGACCGTTGACCCAGGTCGCCGCAGCGCGCAGCCCGGCCCCTGCCTTCGCCATCCCTCCCACGAGGTACCGCGCCAGCTTGTCGGCGCCGACGATCGGCCGGGTCGCCGCCCCGCGGGCCTTCCCGCCGCCGTCGGCGACCGCGACCACGTCGGGCGCGAGGACGTCCATGAGCCCGGCGAGGTCGCCGGTGTTGAGGGCGGTGACCAGCCGTTCCACGACGTCCTCGTGCTCGGAGCGCACCACGCGCACCCGGGGACGCCGCGCGGAGACGTGACCCTTCGCGCGGTGCGCGATCTGCCGGACCGCCGCAGGTGTCTTCCCGACGGTCTCCGCGATCTCGTCGTACGGCACGTCGAACACCTCGTGCAGCACGAAGACCACGCGCTCGGCCGGCCCGAGGGTCTCCAGCACGGTGAGCATCGCCATCGAGAGGCTCTCCGCGAGCTCGACGTCGTCGGCCACGTCGGGACTGGTCAGCAGCGGCTCCGGGAGCCACTCGCCGACGTAGTCCTCGCGGCGCCGCGACACGGTGCGCAGGTGGTTGAGCGACTGCCGCGTCACGACGCGGACGAGGTAGGCGCGCGGGTCGCGGATCTCCGACCGGTCGACCGAGGACCAGCGGAGCCAGGACTCCTGCAGCACGTCCTCGGCGTCACCGGCCGAGCCCAGCAGCTGGTACGCGACCGTGAAGAGCAGGTTCCGGTGGACGACGAACGGGTCCTCGTCGAGGCTGGCCACCTGCGCGAGCCTACGGGGCGCCCTGGACGGTGGACCGGACGGCGAGCGGCGGGAGGCCGCACGCCGCGGCGAACTCCTCGGAGTGGATGCCGAGCGCGAGGTTCATGCGCGCCGACATGTTCATGAACGCCACCCGGGCAGCGAGCTCCACGAGCGCGGCCGGCCCGAGCTCGGCCAGGAGCGCGTCCGACAGCTCGTCGGTGACGGCGGGCGGCGTCTGGCTCGCCGCCTCCGCGTACTCCATGACCCGGCGTTCCCGCGGGGTGAACACCGACGACTCCCGCCAGCGCGGCACCTCCCGGACCTTCGCCTCGTCGAGCCCGTGGTTGTGCGCCAGGAAGTAGTTGAGGTCGAGGCAGAAGGTGCAGCCGACCGTGGCGGCCGCCGCCATGGCCGCGTATGACGCGAGGTCCCGGTCGAGCTCGCGCCAGCCGTCGACCTTGCGCCCGACGCCCATGGTGTCCTTCATGACCCTCTGGTGGTGCCACAGCACGCCCAGGGAGTCGGGCACGTGGCCGAGCATCCTGCGGGCCGCGAGCTTCACGAGCGCTCCGTAGGCGCCGGTCACGTCTGTCGGGGGGATTCGGGTCCTGGTGGTGGTCATGACATGGAGACACCGACCGGTGCCCACGTGTGACATCGGAGGCCCAACGAGGCCCCTGCACCGCTACGGTGCCGTGATGCAGACCGGACGTCGTCGGACCAGCGCGCTGCTCGTGGTCCTCGTCCTCGCGGCCACGACCGGCTGCGCGGCGCTGCGTGGGGGCGCCGGGGGAGACCCGACCCCGACACCGACCGGGCCACCGGAACGCGTCGTCCCCGACAAGTCGGTCGACCACCCGGGCAACCCCGACTGGGTGGGGCCGGTCGACGAGAGCGGCGGGCGACCGTACTTCCTCCTGCGGGCCGACCTGCGGGAGGGCGACTGCATCGAGGGCAGGGCGGCGCAGCCGGACCTCTCGGACGCGGTCGTCGTGCCGTGCACCACGCCGCACCTCACGGAGGTGATGTACCTGCACGAGGCGGCCCCCGACGTCGACCGGATCATCGCCGAGGAGGACTGCTGGGCGAAGACGGACCCGATCCCCGGCTTCATGGAGCTCGGGATCTCCTGGTCCGCCATGCCGGACCCGAACGACCACGACACCCCGCACGGCTACTGCCTGTTCGAGGCGGCGCACCCCGTGACCGGCTCCTTCGCGACCGACGACGTCGAGTTCACCGGCGCGACCTGACCGGGTGACCAGCTCAGCGGTGGCTGAGGCTCCGGTCCGGCGAGGACGCCCCGGCGGCGGCTCCGGAGGTGTCCCGGCGCAGGTAGTTCCACGCGAGGAACGCGCACACGAGGCCGTTGACGAACCCCATGGTCACGTCCGTCAGGCTGTGCATCCCGCGGTAGAGCCGGGCCGTGCCGACGGCGATCGGGATCAGCAGGCAGACGATCGTCACGACGATGCGCAGCGCCCGGTTGCCGATGCGCTGGGCCAGCATGGCGAGCACGACGTAGAACGCGGTCGACGCACCCGTGTGACCGCTGGGGTAGCTGGAGGTGGGCGGCGACTCGTCGAGCTTCTCCACGTCGGGGCGCTCGCGGCCGACCACCAGGGCGGCCGTCATGAACACGAGGGCCTGCACGGCGATGGCCTGCGGGGGGATGATCGCCACCCACCACTGCTTGGTGCGCCACCAGAACAGGACCACGAACAGCACGCACGCGCCGATGATGAACTCGGTGGTGCCGATGGCGGACAGGACCGCGGTGACGGCGTCGAGCGTCTCGGTGCGCTGCGCCACGAACCACTCGTTGACGGCGGCCTCGCCCGGCAGGTTGTCCAGGGGCCCGGTGATGAGGAACCCGACGCCGACGATGAGCACCCACAGGCCCACGGCGGGCAGCAGGACGCGGACGGCGAAGTCGCGCCAGGCCTCCTTGCGGGTGGGGGCCGAGGAGTCCAGCTCGTAGCGGTGCAGGAAGGTGTGCATCACGTCTCCTGGTCGGGGGGCGTCACGGACCAGCCGCTGTAGCCCAGATAGGACGCCCCCGCGAGGGCCGTCCCGAGCGCGAACCCTGCGACGACGTCGGAGGGGTAGTGCACGCCGAGCATCACGCGGTCGAGGCCCGTGAGCACGGTGGCGGTGGCGGCGACCACCGGGACGACGACGCGTCCGCGCCGGCCGAGCAGCGGCCACACCAGCAGGGTCAGGGTCAGGGCGACGGCCGCGGTGTTCGTCGCGTGGCCGGACGGGAAGCTCGACCCGGGGGCGTGCTCCAGGGCGTCCTCCACGACCGGCCGCGCCCGCTGCACCAGCCCCTTCGCGCCCAGCTGCAGCGTCCAGGCGGCCATCACCGTGAGGAACGCCCACAGCGCGCGGGTGGTCATCCCGTGCCGCCGCCACACCCACACGCAGACCAGGGTCGCGACGAGGTTGACCCACTTCGCCTGGAACGCCTGCTGCCACACGATCAGCGCCTGCTGGAGCTCCGGGTGGGCGCGCGTGAAGTCGGTCGCCGCCGCGATGGCGTGCTGGTCGAGGCGCAGGACGTCGTCCACCTCGGCGCGCACGACGTAGGCGAGCACCGCCACCGGGACCGTGAACGCGACCCCGAACGCGGCAGCGCGCAGGAGCGCACGGCGGCGGAGGAGGGGCAGCGGTCGCATCCCCGGAGGCTAGGTGCGCCGCGCGCAGCGCGCTCGTCGAACGGTCAGCCGACGGTCGTGACGACCGTCCCGGCGGGCGCCTGCCACACCAGGTCGAGCACCTCGTCGCTCACCCGGACGCAGCCGTTGGACACCGCACCCGTGCCGCGCAGGGTGGTGGTGTGGATCGCGGTCACCGCCGTGCCGGTCGGCTTGTCGTAGTGGTCGATCGTCTCGCTCTGCGTCGACAGCAGCAGCACGCGCGGGGTGGTGGTGCCGGGCTCGAGCCAGCGGGTGCCCAGCAGGAACGCCGGGACGTGCGGGGTCGGGGTCGCCGGGGCGCCGGTCGCCTTCACCGGCAGCACGTGCGTCGTCGTACCGTCGTCGACCGTGATGGTCTGCGCGGCCACGTCGACCGCGATGGTCCAGTCGGTGCCGGCGGCCTCGGTGTCGCCTGCGTCGATCCACACGCTGCGGCCGTTGACCTGCGCGACGTCCTGGCTGGGCAGGGCGGAGCGGGTGGCCACCATCACGCGCAACCAGCGACCGCGCTGGTCGATGACCGGGAGCGTGGTGCGGACCTCGAGGGTCAGGGCGGGGACGACGCCGACGGGGGTCCCGGCCGGAGCGGCGCGGGCCGCGGTGTCGCGGACGACGACCGCGGTCTGCCAGCGACCGAGCGCCGGGTCGTCGTTGGCGCGCTGGGGGAGCCCGTCGGTGCCGGGCAGGCCGGGGACCACGTGCAGGAGGTCGACGACCGGCAGGGCGGCGAGGTCGGCGGCGGGCGGCGCGGGGACGGCCGGCGGGGACGCCTTGTCGACGGCGACGGGCTCGGCGACGACCACCGCAGCGGGAGGACCTGCCTCGGGCGCGTCCGCGCACGCCCCGGCCAGTGCCAGGACCGCCAGCGCGGTCAGAGCCGCGATCGTCGTGCGAACCACCCGTGCCCCCGTCGTCCGAGCCATCGTGCGCCCCGCCGAGCCCATCGGCCAAGTCGGCACCTGTCGCCGGCGCCGGATCCCCGACAGGATGCATGTCGAGAACCCGCGCCCGGCTCCGACCTCTCCACGAGCGGGCCCGCCGGGCCCCGAGAGACGGAGTGCACACCGTGAAGTACATGCTGCTCATGAACTACTTCGTCGAGGGCGTGCCCCCGATCGACGAGTGGGCTCCCGAGGACGTGCAGCGGCACATCCAGTTCCAGCACGACCTCGGCGCCGAGCTGGTGGCCCGCGGCGAGTTCGTGGACGGGCAGGGTCTCGCGTGGCCGGCCACCGCGAAGCTCGTGCGGAGCGACGGTGTGTCCGACCCCGTGGTCACCGACGGGCCGTTCCCGGAGTCGAAGGAGTTCCTCGCCGGCTACTGGACGGTCGACGTCGAGGACGAGGCCCGCGCGATCGCGATCGCGGCGACGGCGTCGGCGGCGCCCGGACCCGGGGGTGCGCCGATGCAGCAGGTGTTCGAGGTCCGTGCCCTGATGGAGGCGCCCGCTCCTGTCGAGTGACCCGCCCCTCGAGGACCTGCTGCGCGAGCTGGCGCCGCAGGTCCTCGGCGTGCTGGTCCGCCGGTCGGGGGACCTCGCGGACGCGCAGGACGCCCTGCAGGACGCACTGCTGGCCGCGACGACGCAGTGGCCGGAGCAGGGCGTGCCCGACAACCCGCGGGCGTGGCTGGTGGTCGTCGGGCAGAACAAGCTGGTCGACCGGTACCGCAGCGAGGAGGCGCGGCGCCGTCGGGAGGAGCTCGTCGGCACCATGGAGGCCGTCGACGCGGGGGACGTGTTCGAGACCGACGACTCGCTCCTGCTGCTGTTCGGCTGCTGCCACCCCGCGCTCAGCCCCTCGTCGGCCGTCGCGCTCACCCTCCGCTCGCTCGGCGGGCTGACCACCGCGGAGATCGCCAGGGCGTTCCTGGTGCCGGAGGCGACGATGGCGCAGCGGCTCAGCCGGGCGCGCCGGGCCCTGCGGGAGCTGGACGGACCGTTCCGGATGCCGTCGCCCGAGGACTACCCCGCCCGGCTCCGAGCGGTGCTGCGCGTGCTCTACCTGATGTTCAACGAGGGCTACGCGAGCACGACGGGCTCGTCGGTGGCCCGCGCCGACCTCGCCTCCGAGGCGTTGCGCCTGACCCGCACCCTGCACGCCGGCCTGCCCGAGGATCCCGAGGTGGCGGGCCTGCTCGCGCTCGTCCTGCTCACCGACGCCCGCCGTCCCGCCCGCACGGGTCCGCGCGGTGAGCTGGTCTCGTTGACCGACCAGGACCGCGGGCTCTGGGACCGGGCGATGGTCGACGAGGGGATCGCGCTCCTCGAGGACGCGCTGGCGCGCGGGGCGGTGGGGGAGTACCAGCTGCAGGCCGCGATCGCCGCGCTGCACGACGAGGCGCCGAGCACCGACGCCACGGACTGGCCGCAGCTGCTGGCCCTCTACGCGCTGCTCGAGCGCGTCACGGGCAACCCGATGGTCACGCTCAACCGCGCGGTCGCGCTCGCCATGGTCCAGGGTCCCGACGCCGGGCTCGCGCTGCTGGCCACGCTCGACGACCGGCTCCCCGGGCACCACCGGCTCGCTGCCGTCCGCGGCCACCTGCTGGAGCGGGCGGGCCGACCGGGCGAGGCCGCCGACCAGCTGCTCCTGGCCGCGCGCGGGACCACCAGCCTGGCCGAGCGCGACTACCTGCTGGTGCAGGTGGCACGGCTGCGCCACGGTTCGGCATCCTGAGGCGCGTGGCCGCCGACCCGCACGTCCTGCTCTCACCCGCCGTCACCAACCTGCGCGACCTCGGAGGTCGTGCCACCGCGGACGGTGGGACGGTCGCGACGGGGGTCGCGTTCCGCTCGGCCGAGCTGGCGGACCCGTCCGTCGGCACGGACGCGGTGCTGGCGGGGCTGCGGATCCGGACCGTGGTGGACCTGCGCACCGAGGCGGAGCGGTCGAGCCGCCCCGACCAGCTGCCCGCGGGCGCGCAGCTGCGGGTGCTCGACGCGCTCGCGGACCTGCCCGGCGGCGCCGCGGCGCAGCTCCCCGCCGTGCTGGCGAGCGGCGGGATCGACGCCCTCGCGGACCTCGACCTGGCCGGCCAGATGCTCGCCGTCTACCGACGTCTCGTGGTCGGCGAGGCTGCCCGGCAGGCGTACGCGGGACTGGTCCGCGCGGTGATCGACGCCGAGCGCCGCGCCGTCCTGTTCCACTGCACCGCGGGCAAGGACCGCACCGGCTGGGCGACGACCGTCCTGCTGCTGGCCGCGGGGGTCGACGAGGAGGGCGCGATGGAGGAGTACCTCGCGGTCGGGCCCGCGGTCCGCACCACGTACGCGCCGCTGCTCCAGCAGGTGGGCGACGCCGGCGGGAACCCGGACGACCTGCGCCCGCTGCTCGAGGTGCGGCCCGAGTACCTGGACACCGCGCTGGCCCTCGTGCGCGAGCGTTTCGGGTCGTTCGAGGGGTACCTGTCGGACGGTCTCGGTCTCGGCGCCGTCGAGGTCGAGGCGCTCCGGAGGACCCTGCGCACGGACGGGTGAGCGTTGGACCGTTCGGGTGGTCCGATATGTCCGATCTTGCCGACTCACCCGGTCGGGCTGACGATGGGCGGATCGCACCTCCCGCGACGCAGCGTCGTCTGAACCCAGGCGCCGAGGGAAAGGCATGCCTGTGGCCGACGAGATCGTCTCCCCCATCCGACGGGGCGCGCACGACATCGCACTCGAGCGCGACCGGGTCCGCCGCAAGCGCGTGTACCGCTTCGCCGCGTTCGTCATCGCCATCGAGGTGTACGTCATCGGCAGCGCGCTGCTCAACCGGCCGCTGGTCCCCCCGATGCCGCAGATCGACCCGCTGATCCTCGTCCCGGTGCTGTTCTTCGGGGCGCTGCTGCTGCTCCTCGTCGGTACGCAGCTGGGCAGCGCCCGCTCCCCGCACGTGGTCTACCGGCCCGAGCAGGTGGACGTGCGGCTGGACGACGTCATCGGCATCGACCCCGTCAAGGAGGACGTCCGCCGCTCGATCGACCTGTTCCAGACGCACAAGCAGTTCGCCGAGCAGATGGGTGGCACGCCGCGCCGCGGCCTGCTGTTCGAGGGGCTGCCGGGCACGGGCAAGACGATGACCGCCAAGGCGATGGCGGCCGAGGCGGGTGTGCCGTTCCTGTTCGTCTCGGCGACCTCGTTCCAGTCGATGTACTACGGCGCCACCGCCAAGAAGATCCGCGCGTACTTCAAGGCGCTGCGCAAGGCGGCCCGCACGGAGGGCGGCGCGATCGGGTTCATCGAGGAGATCGACGCGATCGCGATCCGGCGCGGCGGCATGTCGGCCGCCGCGGTGGCCACGGGCCCGTTCGACGCCTTCCGCGTCCCGCACGTGGTGACCAACGCCGTGATCAGCGAGGGGACGGGCGGCGTGGTCAACGAGCTGCTCGTGCAGATGCAGTCGTTCGACGAGCCCACGACGTCCGACAAGTTCGTCAACTGGTTCATCGCCCGCGCCAACCTGCTGCTCCCGGCGGCCCGCCAGATGCGCCAGCGCAAGCCGGTCAAGGCTCCGATCCTGCTCATCGCGGCCACCAACCGCGCCGACTCCCTCGACCCGGCCCTGCTGCGTCCGGGGCGCTTCGACCGCCGGCTCACCTTCGCGACTCCCGACGCGGTCGGTCGCCGGGCGCTCGTCGACCACTTCCTGGCACGCCGGTCCACTGACTCCGAGCTGGAGGACACGACCCTGCGCGACCGGCTCGCGGCCGCGACGAACGGGTGGACGCCGGTGATGATCGAGCACCTGCTGGACGAGGCGCTGGTCAACGCGCTGCGCCGCGGCTCGATGGCCATGACGTACGCGGACATCGAGCACGCCCGGATCACGGAGATGGTCGGCATCGGCCAGCCCGTCCGGTACACGGAGGCCGAGGAGCGGCTCATCGCCACCCACGAGGCCGGCCACGCGGTCACCGCCTGGCTCGCCGCACCCAACCGCACGCTCGAGGTGCTCACGATCATCCGTCGCGGCGACGCGCTCGGCCTGCTCGCGCACGGCGACTGCGAGGAGGTCTGGACGCACTCGCACTACGACCTGCGCGCGCTCGTGCAGATCGCCATGGGCGGCTGGGTGGCCGAGGAGCTGTTCTTCGGCCAGACGAGCACCGGTCCTGCCGGGGACCTCGCGTCGGCGACCCGCACCGCCGCGCAGATGGTGGGCGCGGCCGGCATGACGGGGTCGCTCATCTCGTTCGCCGCGACGCCGCACGACCTGGTCTCGGCGGTGCTCAGCGACGCGCAGGCCCGCGCCCAGCTGGAGGCCGTCCTCGACGACGCCCGCAGCACGGTCCGCCGCCTGCTGTCCCGCCACCGCCACCTGGTCGAGGCGCTGCGGGACGCACTCCTCGAGCGGCACGAGCTCATCGGCGACGAGATCACCGCCGTGCTCGAGTCGGCCGCGCTGGCCCAGCAGCAGATGCTCGAGCGCGAGGAGGACGAGAAGAGCGCAGCGGTGGCTGCCGGGGCTGCGGCGCAGGCTGCCATCGCGGCGGAGCGCCTGCGGGTCGCCTAGCCTTCGGAGGGTGCCCGAAGGTCATACCGTCCACCGCATCGCCCGTCAGCTCTCGCAGGACCTCGTCGGCCGGCGACTGACCGTGACCTCGCCACAGGGCCGGTTCGCGGCCGGCGCCGCGCGGATCAGCGGGCAGGTCATGGTGTCCGCGGACGCCGTGGGCAAGCAGCTGTTCTGCACGTTCGAGGCCGGTGACGTGCTGCGCGTGCACCTGGGCCTGTACGGCGCGTGGGACTTCCACGGGTCGCTGACCCCGCTGACACCCGGCGGCTTCGCCGCGGGCAGCATGGGCGCGCCGCGGCTGCGACGGGCCGTGCGGATGGGCGAGGACGAGCGGGAGGGTCCGGCCGACGAGGGCGGGCTGGTGGCGTTCCCGCCGCACCCGGTCGGTCAGGTCCGCGTTCGGCTGGCGAGCGACGCGACGGTCGCCGACCT
This sequence comes from Cellulomonas sp. Root137, assembly GCF_001426725.1. Lineage (NCBI taxonomy): Bacteria > Bacillati > Actinomycetota > Actinomycetes > Micrococcales > Cellulomonadaceae > Cellulomonas > Cellulomonas sp. Root137. Next base: position 1,044,494 of record NZ_LMFG01000001.1, read on the forward strand.
GCGGGGTCCGTCGGCGTGCGAGGTGCTCGACCCGGGCGGGGCGGCGGCGGCGATCGAGCGGCTCGGACCGGACCCGGCGTCCACCGACGACCTGGCCGCCGCCAGGGAGGTCGTGGTGGACCGGCTGACCTCCCGGAACGTCGCGGTGGGCCAGCTGCTCATGGACCAGACGGTGGTCGCCGGCATCGGCAACATCTACCGCGCCGAGCTCCTGTTCCGCGCCCGCCTCGACCCGCACACCCCCGGCCGCCACGTGCCGCGCGAGGTGGCTCGCGCGCTGTGGGACGACTGGGCCGTCCTGCTGGCCGACGGGATCGAGGCGGGCTACATCCTGACGCGCGGTGACCTGTCGGCCGCGGAGCGCGAACAGTCCGTCACGGACACCACCCTGCGGCACTGGGTGTACCACCGCACCGGGCTGCCGTGCCTGGTCAGCGGCACCCCGGTGGTCGTGGAGGAGATGGCCGCGCGCAAGCTGTACTGGTGCCCGGCCTGCCAGGTCCGACCGACGGCGTTCAGCCGGTGATCTCCCGGTAGGTGTCGATCAGGGTGACGAACTCCGACCGCAGACCGTAGGGGTCGTCGCCGAGGGCGGCCTGGGCGCGTTCGCGTGCCCGGGTGGGGTTGGCGTCGTCGGCGTACCGCGAGTCGGTCACCGCGAGGCCGAACTCGACGACGGCGGACGCGAACCGGAAGTCGGCCGTGGGGCTGGCGTCGTAGGCGCTGGCTCCGGCGGGGAAGACGACCTCGGTGCTGGTGGCGGCGCCCGGGCTCTTGTAGCGCACGTGCACGGTCAGGAAGTCGCTGGAGCTCCCGGCTTCGGTGTCCTGGTAGTCCAGGTCGTCGTCGAGCTGCTCGCCCCGAGCCGGGACCAGCTCGTAGAACGCGGTGACCGCGTGCCCGGCGCCGACGTCGCCGGCGTCCTTGGTGTCGTCGTCGAACTCCTCGTCCTCCAGCCGGCGGTTGTCGTAGCCCAGCAGCCGGTACTCGGCCACGGTGGCCGGGTTGAGCTCGACCTGGACCTTGAGGTCCTGGGCGACGACGAACATCGTCGAGTCGAACTCGTCCACCAGGACCTTGCGCGCCTCGTCGAGGGTGTCGATGTACGCGTAGTTGCCGTTCCCGTGGTCGGCGATGGCCTCCATCGTGTTGTCCTTGAGGTTGCCCATCCCGAAGCCGAGCACCGAGATGTAGACGCCTGACCGGGCGTGCTCCTCGATCAGGTCGGTGAGCTGCTCCGGGGTGGACGGGCCGACGTTGAAGTCGCCGTCGGTGGCCAGGACGACCCGGTTGTTGCCGCCCTCGACGAAGTTCTTCGTCGCCAGCTCGTACGCGGTCTGCAGGCCCGCCGCACCACCGGTCGACCCGCCGGCCTGCAGCTCGCGCAGGATCCGCACCAGCTCGCCGCGCTGGTCGCCGCGCAGCGAGTCGGCGAGCACCTGCTCGCTGCCGGCGTAGGTCACGATCGAGACGGTGTCGTCCTCGTCGAGCTGCTCCACCAGCAGCTCGAACGAGTCGGCGAGCAACGGGAGCTTGTTCGGCTCGTCCATCGAGCCGGACACGTCGAGCAGGAAGACGATGTTGTTGCCCCGGCTGGTGGCCTTCGCGGCCGTGGCCTGCACGCCGATCATCGCCAGCTGGTGGTCGGGCGCCCAGGGCGCGTCCGCGATCTGCGTCGTGACGGTGAACGGGTCCACCGCGCCGGGCCCAGGGGTCGGGTAGTCGTAGTCGAAGTAGTTGACCAGCTCCTCGATCCGCACCCCCTCCGGCGCGACGCCCTGGCGCAGCTGGCGGCGCAGGTTGCTGTAGGACGCGGTGTCGACGTCCGAGGCGAACGTCGACAGCGGACTCGTCGTCACGTCCTGGAACGGCTGCTCCGGGGAGTCGTCGTACTCCTCCTGCTCGTCCACCGGGACCTGGCGCCAGTCCTCAGGGGCGACGGAGTCGTCGTAGGCGATGCCCTGGTCGTAGGAGGGGTCGCTCGATCCGTCCGAGCTGCAGGCACCGAGGGCGCCCAGGAGAGCGACCGCAGCCACGGCGGCAACCACGCGGGTGGACGCCTGTGTCCGAGTGAATGACCGACCGCGCATCAGTGCCTCCAGTGATCGAGGACTGAAGCGTCGCGGTCCGCGAGGACGGAGACCAGCACGGCACGGTCACGCGACCGCGCCGTTCAGGTAACGATCACCCGGCACCCAGCAAGAACCGCAACACGGCCGTGACCTGGGAAAACAGACATGCCGGTCAGTCCAGCCCCAGCAGTGCGCGCCAGGTGCGGTGGTGCTCGACGGTCACGCCCTCGTAGCCGGGGAGCGTGCCGAACGCGTCGGCGACCAGCGCGGTCTCCGCCTCGAGCACCACGGGGCCCTCGTCGATGAACGTGTACTGCGCGCCCCCCGCCACCTCGGCGGTGTCCGTCTCGACCCCGACGGTGAACGGCAGTCCGGCCGACGACGCAGCGACGACCGCGGGGGCCGCGAGCGCCACGATCCCGTCCGGCCCCTGCGCGTGGTCGCTGAACGCGACGACACCCACCCGCGAGGCGCGTGCGAGGACGGCGTCGAGCAGCGTGCCGCCCTCCCACGCCTCGTGCGCCAGCCACCACGGCGTGTCGACGCCCAGCCCGACGCCGGCCGGCAGCGCCGCCAGCACGCCGTCCAGCAGGGTGAACCACTGCGCGCAGAGCCGGTCGCGGTCGGTGGACCAGGTGGGCGTCGCCCACGGCTCGACGTCGAGCTGGAGGCTGTCGCTCGGCCCGGATCGCAGGGCAGTCAGCGCCCAGGTCACCGCGAGCGACGGCTCCCCGAGCCACCCGGGGTCGCCGCCGAGCGGGCCGACGGCAACCCCGGCCGTCTGCAGCGCGGTGGTCGCGGCGCCGAACCAGTCGCCCACCGGCCCCTCGTCGGCGGCCCACGGTGCGGAGAGGAAGACGCGCTGGAGGGCGCGCTCCTGGCAGAAGGCGACGAGCGCGGCGGGTTCGGCGGGCGCGTAGTCGCGGCCGCGGGCGTCGACGGACCGCGGGACGGGGTTGTCCCACGCCCACATCGAGGTCAGGGCGCTCATGCGAACACCCGCTCGCCCACGGGGACCTCCGCGGCCAGCGTGTTGGCGCGGGTGGCCAGCGGGCAGGTCCACGCGGGGTCGTAGGCGCAGGACGGGTTGTACGCGAAGTTCAGATCGACCACGAGCCGTGTTCCCGCCATGCCGAGATCCGCCCCCTTGATGGTGTCCAGCAGGTACCGACCGCCGCCGTACGTGTCGGGCGACGCGTCCTTCACGGGCACGAAGAGTCCGCCGGCGTACCCGCGCAACCGCCAGACCGCCAGGGTCCCCAGGTCGCCCACCTCCACGTCGGCGATCCGCTCGAACGGCACCACGCCGTCGGTCCCGGTGCTCACGTCCAGTCGCTGGGCGGGTGCGGGGCGGATCTCGCACTCGAACCGGTAGGCCGCGTCGTAGTGCGGGATGTCGAGGCCCTCGAACGACGCCTTCGTCGCGGCGTCGAGCGGGGACGCCGGGTGCTCGGCCAGCAGCTCGTCGCGACGCTGGACCCAGGTGGCGTGCGCTGCGGCGGGGTCGTCGGACGACAGCCGGCGGACGTCGGCGTAGATCTCGGCCACGCGTCGCCGCCAGTCGGCGACGGCGAACGGCTCGTCGGCGGGATGGCGGCCGGGCGCGATGACGGGGAATCCAGCGTTCACCGCCCCACCGTCGCACGGTGCGCTGTCACGCGGCGACTGTGTGAGGGTGGTCCGCATGGATCTGCGCATCTTCACCGAGCCCCAGCAGGGGGCTTCTTACGACGACCAGCTGGCGGTGGCCAAGGCCACGGAGGAGCTCGGCTTCGACGCCTTCTTCCGCTCCGACCACTACCTGCGGATGGGTGACGGCGATGCCCAGCCCGGTCCCACGGACTCGTGGACCACGCTCGCGGGGCTGGCCCGCGAGACCAGCCGCATCCGGCTGGGCACCCTCGTCTCGTCGGCCACCTTCCGGCACCCCGGCGTGCTCGCCATCCAGGTGGCGCAGGTGGACCAGATGTCGGGCGGCCGGGTGGAGCTCGGTCTGGGCGCCGGCTGGTTCGCGCAGGAGCACGCCGCGTACGGGATCCCGTTCCCCGAGAAGCGGTTCGGCCTGCTGACGGAGCAGCTCGAGGTCATCACCGGCCTGTGGAGCACACCGGCCGGGGAGCACTACGACTTCGCGGGTGAGCACTACACGCTCAAGCACTCACCGGCGCTGCCGAAGCCCGTCCAGTCGCCCGTCCCGATCATCGTCGGCGGGAGCGGTCCGAAGCGGACGCCCGCGCTGGCCGCCAAGTACGCCGCCGAGTTCAACATGTCGTTCCCCGCGCCCGCCGACGTGGAGGGTCGCGTCGCGACCGTCCGGGCGGCCTGCGAGGAGGCCGGCCGGGACCCCTCGACCCTCGTCTTCTCCGTGGCGCAGGTGCTGTGCGCGGGTCGCGACGACGCCGAGGTGGCACGCCGCGCGGCCGCGATCGGGCGCGACGTGTCCGAGGTGCGGGCCGTCGGGTTCGCCGGGACGCCGACCGCCGTGGTCGACCGGATCGGGTCCTACCGCGAGCTCGGCGTGACGCGCGTGTACCTGCAGGTGCTGGACCTGCACGACCTGGACCACCTGGAGCTCGTGGCCTCGGAGGTGGCGTCGCAGCTGGGCTGAGGCCCGCTAGGGTCCCGGCATGCGCGGCCTGTACGCACTCAAGCCCTGGTACACCCGACGACTCGACGGCATCGTCCGGTGGGCCGTCGACCGGGACGTGTCCCCGGACGTCTTCACGTGGCTCGGTGTGCTCAGCGCCGCGGTCGCCGGCGTCGCGATCGCGCTCGGCTCGTGGCCCCTGGTGCTCCTGCTGCTCGCCGGGCGGCTGGCGGGCGCCAACCTCGACGGCGCGGTCGCCCGGGCGCGCGGGGTCTCCCGGCCGTGGGGCTTCGTGGTCAACGAGCTCGGCGACCGGATCAGCGACCTGCTCATGTTCGCGGGCCTCGCCGTGCTGCTCGGGCGGCTGCAGGGCGGTGCGGCGGTCGGGTTCGTGCTCGTCGCCGCCGTCGTCGCGACCCTGCCCACGTTCGTGTCGCTGGCCGGCGCGGGAGCCGGCGCGCCGCGGCTCAACGGCGGACCGTTCGGCAAGACGGAGCGGTGCCTCGCGGTGGTGCTCATGGTGGCCATGCCCGGGCTGTCCCCGCTCCTGCTGGCGGTCACGGTCGGGTTGTCGCTGGCCACCGCCTCGACGCGGCTGCGGCAGCTGCGCCGGGCCCTCGCGTGATCCCGGACCTCGAGCTCCACCTGAGCCTGGCCGCCTGGCACCTCGACCTGGAGGGGCGGGCCGTCTGGCTGCTGACGGTCAGCGTGGTGATCCTGGCGGTCGCCGCGATCCCGGTGTTCCTCTCGGGCAAGCCGGAGCTCCGCCGCCGCTGGACCACGTGGGCGCTGATCCTGCCGGTGATCGGGATCCCGATGTGGCTCGGACCGGGCCCGACCGCGGTCCTCGCCGCGCTGCTGGCCCTGCAGGCGGTGCGCGAGTTCGCCGCGATGGTCCGCCTGCCCCGCGCGGAGACGATCCTGCTGCTGGTGCTCGCCGTCGCGTATCCGATGGCGGCGTGGCTGGCCCCGGACCTGCTCGCCCTGGTGCCCTTGGTGGCGCTGCTCTGCGCGGTCCCGGCCCTGCTGACCGGGGACTCGGAGCGCGGGCTCGAGCGCGCGACGCTCACCGCCTTCGGGTCGATCTGGCTGTGCTGGTCGCTGGCCAACCTGGTGCTCGTCGGCAGCGACGCGTACCTGCTGTGCTTCGCCGCGGCGGCCACCGACATCGCGGCCTGGTGCGGCGGGACCGGCCTGCGCCGGTTCGCGTGGGCGCGACGACCACTCTCCCGGCTCAGTCCGAACAAGACCGTCGGAGGTATGGTCGGAGCCGCCGTCGGGGCAGCGATCGTGCTGGTCGTGCTCGATTCCGCCTCGCCAGGCCTGTACGTCGCCGTGCTGCTCGGGAGCGTCGGAGGAGACCTGTTGGAGTCGATGGTGAAGCGCCGCGCCGGGGTGAAGGACGCTGGGGCATGGCTGCCCGGCTTCGGCGGCCTGCTGGACCGCGTCGACTCCCTGCTGCTGGTGCTCCCGCTCGCGGCGGTGCTCGCATGACCGCTCGCCGCCGGGTCGGCCTGCCGCCCGGGTTCAACCTCGCGGGCGCCGCCCGGCACACGTTCTGGCGCAACGTCTTCCACCTGGTCGGCGGGTACAAGGTGCGCGGGGCGGCGCCGTACGAGGCGATGGTCATCGTCGCCAACCACAGCTCGCACGCCGACACCCCGGCCCTGATCGCCGCGTTCCCCGCGCCGTACAAGCCCGTGGTCGTCGCGGCCGAGGACTACTGGTTCGACAAGGCCTGGATGCGCCTGGGGCTCAAGCTCGCCATCGGCGCCGTCCCGGTGCACCGCAAGGGTGGCGGGGGCTACGCGGGGCTCGTGGAGGGCGCTCAGGCGGTGCTGGGCGCCGGCTCCAGCCTGCTGGTGTTCCCCGAGGGCACGCGCAGCACGGACGGCCGGCTGGGCGAGCTGCGCAGCGGTGCGGTCCGGATCGCCCGCGAGTTCGACGTCCCGATCCTGCCGGTCGCCATCGTCGGCACCCACGACCTGCTGCCGAAGGGCGGCCGCCTGCACCCCGGCCCTGTGGAGGTGCGGCTCGGTCACCCGATCCAGCCGGAGGACCTCGTCGACGACGACATGTCCCCGGTGGTCCACCAGCTCGAGGCGCTGCTGGCCGAAGGGCCGGCGACGTGGTCCGAGTCCCGCACGTGGCAGGTGCTGCACCGCGCGATGGACGGGAAGGCCGGGATGGCGGGCGCCGCCGCGTGGGGGTTCGCCGAGGGGATCAGCTGGCCCGTGACCATGGAGATGTACCTGGCGGTCGTGGGCGTCGCGAACCCGCGTCGGATCCTGCCGGCCATCGGGTGGCTGACGGCCGGGTCGGTGGCGGGCGTGCTGGTCACCTCCGAGCTGACCCGGCGCGGGCTGCGCCCACCGGCCCCCCTGACCACCGCGAGCATGCGCGCGGCGGCGGCGGAGCACATGGCGGCCGGTGCGCGGGGCGTGTGGAAGCAGGCAGCCAACGGCGTGCCGGTCAAGCTCTACGCCGCGGCGGCCGGTGACGCGGGCGTCCCGCGGATCCCGCTCGCGGTGCACACCGCGGGCGCGCGGGGCGCGCGGGCGCTGGCCATGGGTGCCGGGATCGGCGGGGCGGCTGCGATCGCACACCCGGTCCTGCGGCGGTTCTATGTCCCGTACCTCGGTGTGCTCGGGGTCGGCTACGCGGCGGGGCTGGCGCTCGTGATCCGGTCCTGGCGGCGCAGAGCGTCCGGCTGATCGTCGGGCAGCGGCCCGACCAGCGAGATCACGGTGTGCACGAGCAGCACGACGAGGGCGATGTTGCGCGCGGCCAGCACGAGCGTCACCGCGGGGCTGCCGAGGACCACCCCGTCGTAGAACCACGGGAACACCACCTGCGTCGCACCGGCGATGCCGAGGGCGAGCCACGCGGTGGTCCGCCAGCCGGGCAGCCGTAGGGCCAGCGCGACCGCGACCGGTGGCGCCAGCCATCCCATGTACTGCGGCGAGCCGACCTTGTTGAACACGATCATGGCGAGTGTCAGGAGCAGGGCACCCCGCACCAGCAGCTCGGTGCGCACGATCCCGCCGGACCACAGCCGGTCACCCAGCTGCTCGCGACGCCACCAGAGCAGCAGCGTCGCCGCGCCGAGCGCGAGGAAGAAGAGGGCGCCGAGGACGTCCGCGGCCGCCTGCGTGCCGGGCCCGTGGAGCTCCCAGGTGACCAGCGGCTCGTTGAGCACCCGGGTGACGGACGGCGCCCAGAGCGCGGTGATCAGCCAGGGCGTGGCGCCGGGTGCCTCGATCTGCAGCCCGCGCTGGTCCTGCTCGGTGAGGAACGACAGCACGTGGGGCAGCCCGCCGAGGGCCGCCACCGTCCCGACCACCACCACGCTGACCACCGCGGCCGGGACGACCACGCTGCGCCACGGCCGGCGTACCGCCACGAACACCGCGATGAGCAGCGCGCCCGGGGCGACCTTGACCCAGGCGGCGGCGGTGAGGAGGGCCGACGTGATGCGGGGGTGGTTGAGCGCGAGGGTCAGGGCGACGACGACGACGGGAGCGATGACGGCGTCGAGCCGGCCCATCGCGACCGGGCCGAGCAGCAGCAGGAACGCGAGCCACCACCACGCGCCGACGGTCGTGGCGCCACTGCGAGGCAGGCCCGGGCGGCGGACCTGGAGCAGCACCGCCAGCGCGGCCGCGTCGAGCAGGGTGACGAGCAGCGCCCACACGTCGGCGTACGAGGACCCGCCGCCGGTCCCGCCCAGTGCGGCGACGAGCATCGGCACGACGGCGCCGACGGGGTAGACCCAGGTGCCCGAGAGCACCGGCCACTGCCCGTCGTGCAGGCCGAGCCACATCCAGTAGCGGTACAGGTCCAGGTCCCAGAAGGCTTCCTGGGGGATGAGCACGAGCCCGACCAGCGCCAGCCACCCGTGCACGAGGATGAAGGCGACCCAGACGGCCGTCGGGGAGTGCAGCAGTCGGCGGAGCAGCGCGACCTCCGGGGAGCGGGGCCCGTGGGGAGCCGGCGACGAGGCAGGGCCCCCAGGCTAGCCCGCGCGTCGAGGCCGGGGTGGTGCTGTTCGCGACGAGTTCAGGGGGTCCGACCCGGATCCAGCGGCGGCGGGACCGTGCCGGTGGTGGATCCGGCGACCGGGAACACCGCCGGGCGCGTGGCGTCGAGGTACGCGTCCGCCGACTCGGCGTCGTCGGGCGCCGGCGGGGCCTCCGGGGCCGTCTCCGGGACCGGATCGGGGCCGTAGCTGGACTCGGTCATCGTCGACCTCCCACGTCGTACGCGGTCGGCGACCGCGGTCATGGCTCCACGGTGGCACGGCGACAGGAAGCCCGCACGATCAGCCGGCGGCGGGGGTCTCCGTCACGGCCGGGGCCGCAGGGGCGACGACCTGGTCGAACGGCGTGCAGCCCTCCGGGGCGACGAGCGGGACGGCGGGGTCGAGGAGCACGCTCTCGAGGGGGTTGAGCTCGGCGAACTCGGCGCCCAGCGCCAGGTCGACGGTGGGGTCGAGGCGGGCGTCGAGGACGAGCACCGCCCCGTCGACGTGCGCCGCGAGCGTGTACGCCTGGGCCACGCCGGCCGTGCCGAAGATGATGCGCGCCTTGCCGTCGTACGTGGCGGGGGCGTTCTCGGTGAGCGCGATGATGAAACCGCGTTCGCCGAGGCTCGCCGCGGTGGCCCCGGCGAGGCCCACGCGGGTGGTCGCGTTGTAGACCTTGAGGTTCACCTGGTTGGTGGGCACCGGCAGCGCGCCGGCCGGCGGGCACGGGTACGGGGCCTGCGTGGCGGTCGGGGAGGGCTCGGCGGCGAACTCGCGCGCGAACACCGGCAGGTCGAGGCTGCCGGTGAACACCGCCGCGGCGCCCAGGCCCGCCAGAGCCAGTGCGGCCAGCAGGACGCCGAAGATCACGGCCTGACGCTCGTGCATGTGCCGCCGACGCAGCTGGCGGCCGCGGTCCTGCTCCGTCACTTGACCACCAGGACCCGTGCGTGGAGCAGCGCGCGCTGGTGGAGCGCGGCCCGGACGGCCCGGTGGAGCCCGTCCTCCAGGTACATGACGCCGCGGTACTGGACCACGTGCGCGAACAGGTCGCCGTAGAACGTCGAGTCCTCCGCGAGCAGCGCATCGAGGTCGAGCGTGCGCTTGGTCGTCACCAGCTCGTCGAGCCTCACCTGGCGCGGCGGAACCTCGGCCCACTGCTTGGCTGTCTCGAGCCCGTGGTCCGGGTAGGGCCTGCCCTCGCCCACCGCCTTGAAGATCACGGTTGGGAGTCTAGGTGACGGGCAGGTCGCCCGTGCCCACCCGGCGGGTGACCTCTCCGGGGAGCTGTCGGCGGGGCGTGCGCCGCGGCGCGATCGGATAGCGTTTTCCGTCGTCGGGAGCGCTCCCGACGACGGATTCCTGCGAATGTCGCAGACCGGGTTGACTCGGGTGAACCAGGCGATACGGTCGTGGGCGGTCGGGGTCAAAGGCGCCCCCGACTTCCCTCCTTGTGAGCACGCCATCACCGCGGGGGACGCCTAGCCGATTGAAAGGATTCAACGATGAGTCTTCTGCCACGACGAGGACGAACGATCACCGGCACCGCGCTGCTCGCCGGCTCGGTGCTGCTGGTCGGGACGCTGACGGCCGCCCCCGCGACCGCCGCGCCGGCGACCGGGACGCTCGGGCACGGTCCGACCAAGGGTCCCGACGGGCTGACCCTCGAGCGCCTCGACCGCGGGCTCGTCGCGGCAGTCACGGGCGAGGGCGTGTTCCTGTCCTGGCGCCTGCTCGCCACGGAGGTCACCGGCGCCACGGCGACCGGCCTGACAGGCCCCGACTTCGCGGTCTACCGCGACGGCACGAGGCTGGGCACGGTCTCCGACTCCACCAACTTCGTCGACCCCGCCGGCACCGCGACGTCGCGCTACCGGGTCTCCGCCGTCGTCGACGGGGCCGAGGTCGACGGCGCCGAGGCGACGCCGTGGGCGCAGCCGAGCCTCGACATCCCGCTGAACAAGCCGGCCGACGGGGTGACCCCCGTGGGCGAGGCGTACACGTACTCGGCCAACGACATGTCCGTCGGCGACGTCGACGGCGACGGGCAGTACGAGTACATCGTCAAGTGGGACCCGTCGAACTCGAAGGACGTCAGCCAGGTCGGCTACACCGGCAACGTCTTCGTCGACGCGTACGAGCAGGACGGCACGCAGCTGTGGCGCATCGACCTGGGCGTGAACATCCGGGCCGGCGCGCACTACACGCAGTTCCCCGTCTACGACTACGACGGTGACGGCAAGGCCGAGCTGATGATGAAGACGGCCCCCGGCAGCAGGATCACGCAGTACGCGGCCGACGGGTCGGTGGTCAGCGAGAAGTTCGTGACGCTGCCCCAGCGCGACCGCGCCGCCGGTGTCACCGACGCCACGGACTACCGCCTGAGCAAGCAGGGGTACGTCGACCACCTGGTCACCATGCTGCAGGGCTGGAGCAGCCACCCGGAGGTCGTCGCCGGGCACTGGCCGTCGACCGTCGAGGCCGCGCTCGGGATCGCGCCGCAGTACGCGTACCCGCTGTCGCAGGAGGACGCCACGGCGCTGGCCGACTACTTCATCGACGTCTACGCGCCCGCGCGCAGCGCCCGCAACCTGCTGCGCAACTTCGAGGGCTTCATCGTCGACGGCCCCGAGTACCTCACGGTGTTCGCGGGGGCGACCGGCAAGGAGCTCCAGACCATCGACTACAAGCCCGGTCGAGGTGACGACGGTCTGCTGTGGGGCGACTACGCCATGGCCCGCATCGAGCCCGGCAACCGCGTCGACCGCTTCCTGGCCGGCGTCGCCTACCTGGACGGGCAGACGCCCTCGGCGGTGTTCGCCCGCGGGTACTACACGCGCACCACGCTGGTCGCCTACGACTGGGACGGCAAGAAGCTGAAGGAGCGCTGGTACGTCGACTCGGGCCACGTACCGATGACGAACCCGTTCAACGACGGCCCGCACGGCCGCGACGGTACCGACCCCGTCTACGGGAAGATCACGACGCAGGGGTTCCACTCGCTGTCCGCGTCTGACGTCGACGGTGACGGCAAGCAGGAGATCGTCTACGGCGCCGCGACGATCGACGACGACGGGTCGGTCCTCTACTCGTCGTTCGACACCCTGCCCGCGGGCAGCGCCGACCCCGGCGAGGTGGTCCGTCTCGGCCACGGTGACGCGATGCACGTGACCGACATCGACCCCGATCGCCCGGGCCTGGAGATCTACACCGCGCACGAGGGCGCCACCTTCGCGCCCTACGGCATGGCCCTGCGCGACGCCAAGTCCGGCCAGGTGCTCTTCGGCGTGTACTCCGGCAGGGACACCGGTCGGTCGATGGTCGGAGACGTGCTCCCGTCGCTGCGCGGGCTGGAGGTCTGGGCGAGCCTGCCCGGCGGCACCAACTCGCTCGGGCTGTACTCGGCGGCGGGCGTCGTCACCCCCGGCCCCATCCCCGGTACCAACATGAGCATCCGGTGGCTGCCCGACGGCACGACGCAGATCGTCAACGGCTCCGCAGCGGCGGACGTCACGATCGACGACTGGACACGTGGCCGCCAGCTCACGGCCACGGGGACACGCTCCAACAACGGCACCAAGGGCAACCCGTCTCTGGTGGCGGACGTCCTGGGCGACTCGCGCGAGGAGCTGCTGGTCCGCACCGAGGACTCGTCGGCCATCCGGCTGTTCACCAACACGGGTCTGAGCCACACGAAGATGTACACGCTCATGCACGACCCGCAGTACCGCGTCGAGGTGGCCCGCCAGCAGACCACCTACAACCAGCCGTCGTACGTGGGCTTCTACCTGGCCTCGGACACGGACTACACGAAGGTGCCGGTGGCGTCCTTCTACGCGCCCGGCAGCATCGACGCCCTGCGTGACGCCACCAAGGCGCAGATCGCCGCCGGTGCGGTGAAGGGCGTGGCGGCCGTGGGTCTGCTCGCGGCGGTGGAGGTGGCCGACAAGGCAGCCGACGCCGGCAACGAGAAGCTCGCCGTGAAGTCGCTGACGGCGTACGTCGAGCTGCTCACGCCGCGCACGCGCCTGTCGACGGTCACGCCGGCCGCTCGGGCGATCCTCGGGTACCAGGCGCAGCAGGTGATCTCGATGCTCGACTGAGCGTCGCGGGGGACCGTGCGGGCACGCGCGGTCCCGAGGGCGTCGGCCGGGGTCACTACCGGCCGGCGCCCTTCTGCATGACGAAGCCCCCGCCGCCCTCACGGGGCGACGGGGGCTTCGTGGCGCCCAGCGTCAGACGCGGTACATCGCGGTCATCGGGCAGTTGAACGGGTCGCGGTCCGGCTTACCGACCGTGTTCAGGTAGTTCACGATGATGGAGTACGAGCGCGGCAGCGACACCTGCACGTAGGGGATGTTGTGCTCGCGGCAGTACGCCTGGACGATCGGCTTGGCGCGGCGCAGCGACGGGCGGGGCATCGACGGGAACAGGTGGTGCTCGACCTGGTGGTTGAGCCCGCCCATGAGCACGTCGACCCACTTGCCGCCGCCGATGTTCCGGCTGGTCAGCACCTGGCGGCGCAGGAAGTCGAGGCGCGAGTCCTTGGGGATCAGCGGCATGCCCTTGTGGTTCGGGGCGAACGAGGCGCCCATGTAGAACCCGAAGACGCCCATCTGCACGGCCAGGAACACCAGGGCGATCGGCCACGACATCGACAGGAACACGAGCGCGGTGCCACCGACGAGGCGGATGGTCATCATGACGATCTCCGCGGCCCGGTGCTCGAGCTTGTCGCGCGACGACAGGCGCTGGACGGCGGCCACGTGCAGGGCGACGCCCTCGAGGAAGAGCAGCGGGAAGAAGAACCAGCCCTGGTGGTTCAGGTACCAGACCCCCAGCTTCGACGTGCGCTTCGCGACCTGCTCGGGCGTGAACGCGAGGGCGTCGAGCTCGATGTCCCCGTCGTAGCCGATCTTGTTCGGGTTGGCGTGGTGGCGCGTGTGCTTGCGCTGCCACCAGCCGTAGCTCAAGCCGACGAACAGGTCGGCGAGCACGAGGGAGGTCCAGTTGTTCGCGTGCCCGTTGGCGAAGATCTGGCGGTGCGCGGCGTCGTGGCCGAGGAACGCGACCTGCGTGAGGATCACGGCGGCGGCGAAGGCGACGGCGATCTGCCACCAGGAGTCACCGACCAGGATGATCGTGGCGATCAGGCCCAGCACGGCCAGCACGGCGGCGGAGATCCGCACGGCGTAGTGCGCGGGGCGGCGCTTCATCAGGCCGGCGGCCTGGACCGTGCGGGTCAGCTCGGTGAAGTCGCTGACGGCTCTGTCGCGGGGCCTGGGCGGTGTGGGGGTAAGCGTCGAGGAGCTCATGGCGTCCGTCCTGTCGGTCGTGCGAAATTGATGCGCGGCGCGAGTGCGGTCGGAGATGAGCTGGGATCGGGGGCGCCTCGGTGATGATGCGACGAGACCCCGGCCACAAGGCCGGGGTCTCGTGCTGTGGAGCTATGAGCTCAGATCAGCTCAGAGAGGCGTGATGTTCGACGCCTGCGGGCCCTTGGGGCCCTGCGTGACCTCGAACTGGACCTTCTGGTTCTCCTCGAGCGTGCGGTAGCCGCTCGTGGTGATGGCGCTGTAGTGCGCGAAGACGTCGGGTCCGCCGTCCTCGGGGGCGATGAAGCCGAAGCCCTTCTCGGCGTTGAACCACTTCACGGTGCCAACAGGCATGATGTTCTCTTCTCTCACGTGCGGTATGGACAACTCCCGGGTGACCGGGACCGGTATTCACGGTGTTCGTCGTCCGTCTCCGAGGTGGTCCTCGAGAACGTCCTGCCAAGTTTCCCTGGCCGTCATGACAAGCGATTCACTGCGACTACAGGCACAACCGTACGGCACTATGGCTCTGACCGGAACGTGAGAAGCGAATCGGTCTGCTCACACTCTCCGCCGTGGAAGACCTGGGCGGCCTCTGCGAGCCCGGGGAACTGTTGCTAGGTTCGCCCGGACGACCAGGCGGGAGACCGATGAGCGACCACGACGACCGCTGTCCGTGCGGGTCCGGTGACACGTACGGCGACTGCTGCGGCCAGTACCTCTCCGACGGGCGCCGTGCACCCACGGCCGAGGCCCTCATGCGCTCGCGCTACACCGGCTTCGCCACCCGGGCCACGCACTACCTGCTGGCCACCTGGCACCCGAGCACCCGGCCGGACGAGCTGGAGCTCGACGTGAACATGGTGTGGCGCCGGCTGGACATCCTGCGCACGGACGCGGGCGGGCCGTGGGACGACACCGGCACCGTGGAGTTCGTCGCCCACTACCGGCTCGAGGACGGCACCGCGATCGGCCAGCGCGGCCGGCTGCACGAGACCAGCCGGTTCGTCCGCGAGGACGGCCGCTGGCTGTACGTCGACGGCGGCATCGACGCCTGAGTCGCGACGCGCGCGTGTCGGTGTCCGGCGGGAAGATGCCGACATGCTCTTCGCCGACCTCGCGACGACCTCGTCCGCCCTGGCCACCACGCGGTCGCGGCTGGCCAAGCGTGCGCTGCTGGTCGACCTGCTGCGGCGCACCCCGGCGGAGGACGTCGGCGTCGTGTCGCGGTACCTGGGCGGTCAGCTGCGGCAGCGACGGACCGGCCTCGGCTGGCGGTCGCTGACCTCGCTGCCGGATCCGGCTGACGCCCCGAGCCTCACGGTCGCGCAGGTCGACGCGGCGTTCGAGGCGATGTCGCTGCTGGTCGGACCCGGTTCGGGCACCGCGCGGAGCGCGCAGGCGGCGGCGCTGTTCGGGGCCGCCACGCCCGACGAGCAGCGGCTCCTGCGCGGGCTGGTCTCCGGGGAGCTGCGGCAGGGGTCGCTCGACGCGCTGGTGCTCGACGCGGTCGCCGAGGCTGCGGGCGTGCCCCCGGACGCGGTGCGCCGGGCCGCGATGATGGCCGGGGACACCGAGCCGGTCGCGGTCGCCGCGCTCACGTCGGCGGACCCGGCGGCGGCGCTCGCCGCGTTCACGCTCGTGGTCGGGCGGCCCGTTCGGCCGATGCTGGCGCAGTCCGCCCCGGACGTCGACGGCGCCTGGGCGAGCCTCGGTCCGGGACCCGTGGTGGTGGACAGCAAGCTCGACGGCATCCGCATCCAGGTGCACCGGCAGGGCGACGACGTGCGGGTGTTCACGCGGAGCCTCGACGAGATCACCGACCGCGTGCCGGAGATCGTCGCGGTGGTGCGGGCCATGCCGGCCTCCGAGCTGGTGCTGGACGGGGAGGCCCTGGCGGTCGGTCCGGACGGTCGGCCGCGACCGTTCCAGGAGACGTCGGCGCGCTCGGCCTCCAAGGACGCGGACGTAGCGGCCGCGGTCACGCTGACCCCGTTCTTCTTCGACTGCCTGCACGTCGACGGCGCCGACCTGGTCGACGCCCCGCTGCTTCGCCGGCTCGACGCGCTCGACGCCGTCGCGGGTGCCTCCGTGGTGGAGAGGGCGGTCACCGAGGACGTCGAGGTCGCCCGGGCCTACTTCACGGACACGGTGCGTGCCGGGCAGGAGGGCGTCGTCATCAAGGCGGCCGACGCCCCCTACGAGGCCGGCCGGCGCGGGGCCGCGTGGATCAAGGTCAAGCCGCGGAACACCCTCGACCTCGTCGTGCTCGCGGTCGAGTGGGGGTCCGGACGCCGGCACGGGCTGCTGTCGAACATCCACCTCGGCGCCCGCGACGGCGACGGGTTCGTGATGCTGGGCAAGACGTTCAAGGGGATGACCGACGAGATGCTGCGGTGGCAGACGCAGCGGTTCACCGAGCTGGCGACGTCGGCCCTGAACGACTGGGTGGTGCACCTGCGGCCGGAGCAGGTGGTCGAGATCGCGTTCGACGGGCTGCAGCGGTCGAGCCGGTACGCGGGTGGACTCGCCCTGCGCTTCGCCCGGGTGGTCCGGTACCGGGACGACAAGTCGGCGGCCGAGGCGGACACGATCGAGACGGTGCGGGCGCTGGCGGGCTGACCGTTCACCGTGCCTCGGCGGCGAGCTGCGTCTGGGTGGTGAGCAGCGCGTCCAGGGTCGTCGGGTCCTCGACGAGCTCGAGCATCCCCGCCCACCAGGCACGCTGCACCTCCGCGGGCATGAGGTCGCCGGCGCCGAAGCGGGTGACCGCCGCCTGCGTGAGCTGCTCGGCGAGGGAGCGGGCGACCGGATCGGCGTAGGAGTCCGGCGGGACGTTCCGGTTGGCGGACGTGTAGCCGCCGAGCTCCACCCAGGCGGTCTGCGCGTCGGCGCCCGCGAGGTACGCGAGGAACGACCTGGCGGCGGGCGTGTCGGTCATCAGCACGACGACGTCGCCGCCGACCGTGATCGCACCCGCGTTGCCGGGATCGACCGCGGGGAACGGGAAGTAGTCGTAGCCGTCGCCCGGGACCAGGTCCGGGTACGCCGCGGTGATGAACCCCTGGGCGAACGAGGCCATGGAGTACAGCTGGGCCGTCGGCGGGTCGGTGTACAGGGGCAGGACCCCGTCGGCGTCGCTGGTCGTGAGGATCGCCTCGGTGCCGCCCAGCACGTACCCCGGGGTGGTGACGAGCGCGGTGAACCGGTCGAACGCGCCGCGGACGCAGGCGTCGGTCCACGGGATCTCGGCGGCGACCCACCGGTCGTACGGCTCCGGACCGCACGCGCCGAGCACCAGCTGGGCGATCCAGTCGGTGAGCGCCCAGCCGCTGGCCGGGCCCCTGGGGGCGACGACCGAGAACGGGCTGACGCCCGCCGCGACCATCTGGTCGGCCAGCGACGTCAGGGCGTCCCACGTCCGGGGGACGTCGTAGCCGCCCGCCGCGAAGGTGTCGGGGGAGTACCAGATCGTCGCCTTGCTCGAGACCTTGGCGAACACCCCGTACAGCTCGCCGCCGTCGCTGCCGAGGTCGATCCAGGCGGGTGAGTAGTCCTCGTCGAACTGGTCGGCGTCCAGCGGGACCAGCGCCCCCTCGTCGGCCAGGTCGTGCAGGAGGCCGGGGTTCGGCAGGACCGCGAGGTCGGGCGGGTCGTCCGCCTCCAGGCGCGTGGCCAGGTCACGGGCGATGTCCTGCGAGCCCTGCCAGTCGACGACCGCGCCCGTGTCGTCCTCCCAGGTGGACGCGACTGTCGCGAAGGCGTCGTGCTCGGGGCCGCTCCACAGCCCGACGACGTCGACGTGCTCGCCGGCGAGCTCGGGCTCCGGCGGGGTGCAGGCGGCGGTCGCGACCGCGGCGAGCAGACCGAGGGTCAGTGCGGCCCTGCGACGAACGACCATCGTGGTTCCTCGGATCGGCTCCGGAGCGCCTGCGTCTCGCAATGTACTCAGAGCGCCGCGGACGTAGCGTGGAGCGCGTCAGGTTCGTGCACTCGTCGACGTCGACGGCCGCACGGTCGCCGGGAACGGAACACACACCATGGCTCGCACCTACACGGTCGGCTACTTCGTCGGAAGCCTCTCGTCCACGTCCATCAACCGGATCCTGTCCAAGGCGCTCATCGGCCTCGCGCCGGACGACCTGGAGTTCGTCGAGCTCCCCATCGGCAACCTGCCTCTGTACAGCCCGGACTTCGACGCGGACTACCCGCCCGAGGCCGCGGCCCTCAAGGCGTCCATCGGCGCGGTGGACGCGGTCCTGTTCGTGTCCCCGGAGTACAACCGGTCCATCCCCGGCGCCCTGAAGAACGCCATCGACTGGGCGTCGCGACCCTGGGGGCAGAACTCGTTCGACCACATGCCGGCCGCGGTCATCGGTGCGTCCATCGGTCAGATCGGCACCGCGGTGGGCCAGCAGAGCCTGCGCGCGGTGCTCAGCTTCTGCAACGCGCGCCAGATGACGTCCCCGGAGGCGTACATCCACTACTCGCCCGACGTGTTCACCCCCGACGGCGCGGTCCACGACGCGTCGACCGCCGAGTTCCTGCGCGCGTTCATGACCGAGTTCCACGACCACCTGGTGCGCGTCCTCACCGTCCTGCCGCGCGGGTGAGCCGACCTATGCTCCCGGCGTGAACCTGTTCCGACGCTCGACCCCGTGGACCCTGGCCGACGCGGTCGACCGGCACGCCCGGGTGCCCGGGGCCGAGGCGACGTCGGCCCTCGAGGTCGGCGACGCGGTGAAGCTGGTGGTCGTGCCGCGCGACGGGCTCGAGGAGCGCGTCTGGGTTCGTGTCACCGCCGTCGGCGACGAGGAGCTGGTCGGGAGCCTGCGGTCCGACCCCGCCGAGCTGCGCGGGCTGCACGCGGGCGACGCGGTCACGTTCGAGCGCCGGCACGTCCTCGCGATCGCCCGACGGCAGCCGTCCGACAGCCCCGAGACGCCGTCGGAGCCTGATGCTACGGTCGGAAAATGACCCCGCAGGAGCTGGAGAACCTCGCTCACCTGCGCCGTGCCCGGGACCTGATCGACCGCGACTACGCCCAGCCGCTCGACGTCCCGACCATGGCCCAGAAGGCGCTGATGTCCCCCGCGCACTTCTCCCGGCAGTTCCGTGCGGCCTACGGCGAGACGCCCTACAGCTACCTGATGACCCGCCGGATCGAGCGCGCGATGGCGCTGCTGCGCGCGGGCATGAGCGTCACGGACGCGTGCATGGCGGTCGGGTGTACGTCGCTCGGCTCGTTCAGCTCGCGGTTCACCGAGATCGTCGGCGAGAGCCCCACGGCCTACCGGCGGCACGAGCACGCGGCGGTCAAGGCGATGCCCACCTGTGTGGTCAAGACGCACACGCGGCCGGCTCGGGACGGATCGAGCAGGACATCGAGCAGGATCAGAGAAGCGCCCGCCGAGGCGGCGTCCTAACGTCGTCTCCATGACGATCTCACTCCAGTACACCAACGTCACCGTCAACGACGTCGACGAAGCGATCGCCTTCTACGGCGACGCCCTCGGCCTCAAGGTCCAGAACGACGTGTCCTCCGGCGAGCACCGCTGGGTGACCCTCGGCACCGACGCCCAGCCCGGCCTCGGCATCGTCCTGTCCGACCCGCACGCCGGCCGCTCCCAGGCGGACGGCGACGTGATGCAGGAGCTGCTCACCAAGGGCGTCCTGCCGATGCTCGTCTTCAGCACGGACGACCTCGATGCCACCTTCGAGACCCTGCGCTCGTCCGGCGCCGAGGTGCTCCAGGAGCCGATCCAGCAGGACTGGGGTCCGCGTGACTGCGCGTTCCGGGACCCGTCCGGGAACATGGTCCGGATCAACCAGTCCTCGTGACGCCGGCGCCGGGGTCGGTGAAGGTGCGACGGCCGTACTCGATCCACGCGCCGAGGTAGGCCAGGCCGCAGAGGGAGCCGACGACGGCTGTCACCGCGGCAGACGCTCCGGCCGCGTTCGCGACCAGAGCGCCCAGGGTGCCGGCGACCAGCGCGTTCACCACGTTCACGAACATCGACGTGCTCCCGATGACGTGGCTCAGCGTCGACCGGCGCAGGCCCATCGTGTAGGTCCGCATCAGCCCGGCCCGGTCGTCGCCCCACGAGGTCACCAGGTACTCGGCGACGCCCGGGTCGAGGGCCACGTACGCCGCGCGGATGCGGTTCATGCCGAGGATGAGGGCGCTGTCGTCGTGGCTCGCGTTCATCACGCGGACGGCCGTCAGGGTGCCGAGGATCAGCGCGACCGACGCGAGCCCGATCGACAGGATCCGGAACGGGGTGCCGAACCCGGAGGTCTGCGCCACGAGCGCCAGCACCACGAGCGACGCCGAGACGACCGTCAGGTGGATGGTGATCCGGCTCATCACCTCGGACCACAGGGTGCTGCGTGTACCCAGCAGGCTCCAGTGCTCCGTGGCCAGGATCTGGGCGCGCACGGCCGGGGACGGGATCACGGGCGGCTCGGACATCGTCGTCTCCCTCCGGCGCTGGGAGCCACGCTAGGGGGTTGACCACCGCGGCGGAACGGGTCGACGCTGGGCGGACGCAGGTCCCGTCGACGTGGCCTGGGAGGACACGATGACGTTCCTCATGCACCGACCCCGCAGGACCCGAGCACGCGTGCTGGTCCTGGCGCTCCTGCTCCTCGCCCTCGTCGCGCCCGCCGGCCCGGCCCTGGCCCACGACCGCAGCGACCACCGGTACGGCACGACGGGAGCCGAGTTCTGGCAGTGGGCCCTCGCGCAGCCGGCTGCGACCAACCCGCTGACGGACACGACCGGCGAGTTCTGCGACGAGGGGCAGCGCGGCCGGACCTGGTTCCTCGCCGGCTCGCTCGTCGGCCCCGTCACCCGCGAGTGCACGATCCCGTACGGGAAGAAGGTCGTGTTCCCCGTGGTGAACCTCGGCGCCTTCGCGTTCCCGGACGACCCGCCCGAGCAACGGACCGAGGAGTACCTGCGGGCCCAGGTCGCGGGGTTCAAGGACGCGGCCACGGGGCTGCGCGTGACGGTGGACGGCACCGTGCTGCGCCGCAGCGAGCTCCGCTACGAGGAGTCGCGCCTCTTCTCGGTGCCGATGCCGGACGACAACCTGTTCGCCGCGCTCGGCGTGCCGGGTCTGCCCGACGGCCCGTTCCTCCTGGGTCCCTGCGTCGACGCCGGCTACTACGTGACGCTGCGGTCTCTGCGGCCGGGCGCGCACACCGTCCACATCGAAGGCGTCATCGAGGCGGCCGACCCGGCCCAGAACACCGTCGTCGACGTCACCTACGAGCTCACGGTGCAGCGGACGAGAGGTCCCGGGCAGCACGGCGGCTGACCGGGTGGGCTACCGTCAGCGCGTGCACCCCGCCCGCTCGGCCCGGCCCGGTCGATGAGCACCGCCACCGTGATCGGCGGCGGGCCGGCGGGGCTGATCGCCGCCGAGGTGCTGGCCCGCGAGGGTGTGACGGTCACGGTCTACGACCGGATGCCCTCGCCCGGCCGCAAGTTCCTCCTGGCCGGTCACGGCGGACTGAACATCACGCACTCCGAGGATCGCGACCCGTTCCTGGCGCGGTACGGCGCCGCCGCCGAGCACCTCGCGCCGATGCTCGACGTGTTCGGCCCGCAGGACCTGCGCGACTGGTGCGCCGGCCTGGGCGAGCCGACCTTCGTCGGGTCGAGCGGGCGGGTGTTCCCGCGGTCGTTCCGCGCCACCCCGCTGGTCCGCGCCTGGCTGGCGCGCCTGGCCGACCTCGGCGTCCGGATCGAGCGGCGGCACCGGTGGCTCGGCTGGACGGAGCACCCCGGTGGCCTGCGATTCACCGGGGCCGACGGGGCGGAGATCGAGGTCACGACCGACGTGGTGATCTTCGCGCTCGGCGGGGCGTCGTGGCCGCGGCTCGGCTCGGACGGCGGCTGGCTCGGCCCGTTCTCCGAGCGCGGCGTGGCGGTCACACCGTTGCGGCCGGCGAACGTCGGGGTGCGCGTCGACTGGACGAGCACGTTCGCGGAGCGGTTCGAGGGGACTCCGCTCAAGCACGTGGCCCTGAGCGTCCGCGGCCACACCGCCCGGCCGGCGCGCGGCGACGCGATGGTGACCCGCACCGGGCTCGAGGGCGGCCCGGTCTACGCGACCGGCGCCGCGATCCGCGACGCCGTCGACGCCGACGGGCACTGCGTCCTCGAGGTCGACCTCCGACCCGATCTGACCATCGAGCAGCTCACCGAGCGCCTCCAGGAGCGCCGCCGCCCGAAGGACTCCGGCTCGACCTGGCTCCGCCGCTCGATCGCCCTCGACCCGGTCGGCATCTCGCTGCTGCGCGAGTCCAGCGGGGGACCGCTGCCGAGCGACGCCGCCACGACGGCTGCCCTGGTCAAGGCCGTGCCGGTGGTGGTGACCGCACCGATGCCGATCGGCCGCGCGATCTCGACCGCGGGGGGGATCGCGTGGGACGAGGTCGACGAGTCGCTGATGCTGCGCCGCCTGCCGGGCACGTTCGTCGCGGGGGAGATGCTCGACTGGGAGGCGCCCACCGGCGGCTACCTGCTGCAGGCGTCGTTCAGCACAGGGGTCGTCGCGGCGCAGGGGGCGGTCGCGTGGCTCTCGCGTCCGACCGACCGTGAGACCGCCTAGGCCTTGCGAGCGCGCGGGCGCACAGGTCGGGTCGGAACCGCGCGGGCGAGGCCGACGAGCCGGAACACGGTGTACCCGGCAAGCCCGAGGCTGATGGCGGAGAACAGCACGACGAGGGTCACGTCGGTCACCGGCCACGCGATCCAGACGGTGAACAACACGTAGCCGAGCCCGAGCCAGAAGCACGAGCGGATCATCGCGAACGACGGGGTCCACCCCGCCAAATACGCCGTCGTCAGGAGGTCGGTGAGCCGGCTGCTGCGCACCGGCAGGAGAGACAGGGCGGTCTCCGTCGCCGTCGGCTGCCCGACCGCCTCGTCGGTGGACGACGTCGCCGACAGCGCCTCTCCGGCAAAGCTCGGACGCAGCGACCGGGCCACGTACACGAACGACAGCGCGGCGAGCGGCCACGCCGTGAGCGGGAACATGACGACGACCCAGCCGAAGATCGCGGCGAGCACCGGCACGAGCAGGACGACGACCGCGACGAGCTTGAGCGGGTTCTCCTGCAGGTCCACCACTCCCACGCTCTGCGACAGCGGCACGTCTGCGAGCCCGATCGGGTCGCGGTCGGAGAGGGCGACCGGAAGGGCAGCGGCGACGGCCAGGATCACGAGCCAGAGCGCCAGCCAGACGATGCCGAGGGCGAGGTAGCCGAAGGGCCGCAGGAGCAGCCGCCCCGTGGGGAGGTTCTCGTTCGGCAGGAGCGTGCGCGCGGGCCCGCGGACGAAGGTGACGACCATCGCCCAGCCGACCCCGGCGACGATCGCGCAGACGCCGATGAGGATGCCGTACATCGCCCCGCCCGCCGGGGAGTCGTCGACCTCGTACGTGCGGAAGGCCACGCCCGACGACCAGAGCACCGCGAGCGCGACGAGCGCCGCCGTGAAGAGCACGCCGCAGAGCGCGAAGAGGATCAGGTCGTTGCGGGCGCGCAGTCGCGCTCGGAACGCGGTGCCCCCGAACGGCGCGGCGGACAGCAGGCCGGCAGCTCCGAAGAGGACCGCGAGCACGCCCGCCGCCAGCACGACCACCGACTGCGCCGTCCAGGCGCCCGGCCCCGCGAGAATCCAGGCGTTGCGGTCGTCCCCGCCGAAGGTGCCGGGGAACGGCGAGCCGTGCGCGCCGAGCCAGACCAGGTAGAGCCCGCCGACGACGAGGGCGCCACGCAGCGCGATCCCGCTCGTCGACAAGGGCTCGTCGGCCGAGGTCCGTGGCCCTGCCGGGACGTTCGGGCGCTGCCGTGCTCGGTGATCGGTGGCCACGGAGACTCCTCGTGCGGGTGGTGGGTGCAGCGGATCGCGCGCAGCAAACACGCACCTCAAGGCGCAAGGGCAGCACACCGTAACCGACCGAGCCCGGCGCGGACGCACCCGACGGGCTCGGGTGGGCGTACGTTCGCGCGGTCCCCGAACGAACCGATGAGCGCAGGTCGCACCGCGGCCCGAGGCTCACTCGAGGGGTTCGATCCTTGGAGGACTCCGTGATCCGCCGTGCCCGTCTTCTCCTCGTCGTGCTCGTCGGCCTCACCATGACCGGGGTGTCGGCCTGCGGGTCCGTCGACGCCGGGTCGGAGGCCGCCGCGGAGTTCCGGCTGTGGATGGCCGACACCGAGCACGTCGACAGCCTGGACATGAACTCCAACAACGACCTGCCCTGGAGCGGCACCCTGTGGGCGGGCGTCGTCGTCGACCCGGACGCCACCGTGTCGCAGGTCGCCGACGTCGCGCGTCGCGCCACCAGCTTCGAGTCCCGCGCGTCGGCGACGTTCACGATCGGGTACACGAGGGGCGACTTCGTCGCCCGGTTCGCCGTGTTCCCCGGGGCACCCGCGGCCAACCTCGCGATGATCCAGCTCGCCGACCACGTCGACCGGAGCACCGCGGCGACGGAGTTCACCGCCGCGGAAGCCTCCGGACGTTCTGAGGGCGGCGTGACGGTGACCGCTCCGGACGGCTTCCTCGTCGTCTTCGACCAGCTCCGCACCCTTCTCGCGGCCAAGGACGTGCGGGCGGGGGAGCTGCTGACGGTCCGGGACGCGGCGGAGACGTTCTCCATCGTCGCGGACCGCACCAGCGGCGCGACCGGCCCGCGTGCCGCGTTCGAGGCGGTGCTCGCCGCGTTCCCCGTCACGGCGGCCCAGCTCACGGACACCACGCTGGACGTGCGGGTGGCCGTCGACGAGACGCCCGAGGTCGAGGCTCTCGCTCGCCGAGCGGCGCCGGCAGTGCGCACGACCGTGCAGTTCGGGAACGTCACGAGGACCGGCCAGGGCGACTACACGGCGGCCGATGCGCTGCTCGCGGAGCTGACCGCGGCAGGACCCGTCGTGGGCGCCGTGCTCTCCCCGGACTCCGCGCAGGTCACCGTCGCCGACCTGCTCACCCTGCGCGCGATGTACGCCGCCGTCGGCGACGGCCCGCAGTACGACGGTGTCGCGCTGACGATCCGGACGGCCGGCGACCGGTTCGCGGTGTCCTCGTACGACGGGCAGCCGGCGGCGTACCTGCCCGTCCTGGACGCGCTCTCCGCACCGGCGTGGGCCACTCTCCTGACAGCCGCGACGGTGGACGCGAACGGGCTGGACGTGAGGACGGCGGACCTCACGCTCGAGCAGGCCCACGACCTCGGCGCGGTACTGGCGGGCGCTCCCGCCGGCGTCGAGGTCGAGGTGCGTCCCGGGACCGGGATCGGGTTCCGGCTGGTCACCTCCGCCGGGCTCACCCTGGACAGCCTCGACACCTTCGGCGAGCCGACGGGGACCGAGGGGGAGCTGCTGGTGGCGTTCGTCGACGGCTGGGGCGCGACGGCCTGACCGCGCCCGGTCAGGCGAGCGAGAGGAAGAGCTTCTCGAGCTTCTGCACGTCGAGGGTGCCCGGCTCGCCGTCGTCCGGCTGCGTCAGGCACTGCCGCATGCCGGTGGCGATGATGGCGAACCCCGCGCGGTCGAGGGCACGGGAGACCGCGGACAGCTGGGTGACGACGTCCTCGCAGTCGCGGCCCTCGTCGATCATGCGCACGACCGCCGCGAGCTGGCCCTGCGCGCGCTTGAGCCGGTTGGACACCTTGGCCATCTCGTCCTTGTCCAGCTCCATGGCGGCGTTCTCCTTCGTCGGGGGTGGGTCACGGTACCCGGGCGGTGCCGGGTCGACGCTCAGCGGCAGGTGCACTGCTGGCTGCGGGGGACGTCGGCCATGACGGCGTCGACGTGCATGCCGCAGCCGGACCAGGTGACCTTGCCGCAGGCGGAGCAGCGGGCGGGTGAGCACATGGGGTTCTCCTTCGTCCGGGTTGGGGGTTCAGCGGCGGACGGCGCCGCCGGCGGACTGCCAGGCGCCGATGCCGCCGGACAGGCTCGTGGCGTCGAAGCCGAGCGTGCGCAGGTGCTTGGCGGCTCGCCGCGAGCGCATGCCCGAGGCGCACATCACCACGACGGGCGTGTCCTGCGTCAGCCGTCGGGGGGCCTTGTCGATCTCGCCGAGGGGCACGTGCACGGCCTGGGGCGCGTGGCCGGTGTTCCACTCCGAGCGTTCCCGTACGTCGAGCAGGGCGGCGCCGTCGCGGACGAGCTCGAGCGCTCGCGCAGCGCCGACCGTGGGCCGCAGGGTGTCGTTGCCGTCGTCCGTGCTGCCGAAGAGTCGGCGGAGGCTGCTGGTGAGCGACATGGGGTCTCTCCTTCAGGCGACGAGGTCGGGGCGGACGGCGGTGAGGGTGAGCCAGCCGCCGGACAGGTTGCGCGCGTCCATGCCCTCGGCGAGCAGGACGCGGGTCGCGATGTGGGAGCGCACGCCGGATCCGCAGTGCACGCTGACGGGTCGGCCCGCGGCGGCCGCGCGGACCTCGCCCAGACGGCCGCGCAGCTCGGTGTGCGGGATGTGGAGCGCGCCCTTGAGGTGGCCGCGGTCGAACTCGGCCGGCGAGCGGACGTCCAGGACGAGGGTGTCGGCCAGCACGTCGTCCAGATCGGTCGCGTGCCATTGCGGGGTGGTCCCGTCGAGCGCGTTCTGGGCGACGAACCCGAGCATGTTCACCGGGTCCTTGGCCGATCCGTACGGCGGGGCGTAGGCCAGCTCGAGCTCGGCGAGGTCGTCGGCGGTCATGTCGGCGCGCAGTGCGGTGGCCAGGACGTCGATGCGCTTGTCCACCCCCGCACGGCCCACCGCCTGAGCGCCGAGCAGCCGACCGTCCGGAGCGAAGCTGGCGACGAGGTGGATCTGCTCCGCGCCAGGGAAGTAGCCGGCGTGGTGGCCCGGGTGGATACGGACCACCTCGTGCAGGATCCCCGCCTCGGCCAGGGTGCGCTGGTTCGCGCCGGTCACGGCCGCGGTGAACCCGAAGACGCGCACGATCGCGGTGCCCAGCACCGGTGCCTGCGGGGTGGGGCGACGACCGAGCATGGAGTCCGCGGCTCGGCGGCCCTGGCGGTTGGCGGGTCCGGCCAGCGGCACCGGACCCACCGCGCCGGTGACCGCGTGGATGACCTCGACCGCATCGCCGACGGCCCAGATGTGCGGGTCGGAGGTGCGCTGGTCGGCGTCGACCCGGATGGCGCCGGTCGGACCGATCGCGAGGCCGGCGTCGCGGGCCAGCCCGCTCGCCGGACGCACGCCGACGTTGACCACGACCAGGTCGGCGCTCAGCGTGGTCCCGTCCGACAGGGCGAGGTCGACGCCGCGTTCGGCGCCGGGAGTGACGGAGTTCGCCGAGACGCCCGCGTACAGGCCGACGTCGTGCGCGCGGAGCTCGTCGGCGAGCAGGGGTGCCAGCTCGGCGTCCAGCGGCGGGAGGACGTGGTCCGCGAGCTCGACCACGTCGACCTCCAGGCCGCGGGCGACCAGCGCCTCGACCGCCTCGAGACCGATGAAGCCGGCGCCGACGACGACAGCGCGCGCCCGGTCGTCGTCGCTGCGACCGTCGACCAGCCGCGTGACGTGCTCGTCGAGGGCGTCGAGATCGGGGATGGTCCGCAGGGAGTGCACGGCGGGGTGGTCCAGGCCGTCGATCGGCGGACGCACCGCGACGGCACCGGGGGAGAGCAGGAGCGCGTCGTACGGCAGCTGGTACGAGCTCTCCGAGGTGGTCACCGAGACGGTGCGGGCGGCGCGGTCGATCGCCGTGACCCGGCTGCCGGTGCGCACGTCGAGCGCGAGCGCCGCGCCGAGCGAGGCGGGCGTGTGCAGCAGCAGGTCGTCCCGGCGCTCGATCTCGCCGGACAGGTGGTACGGGAGGCCGCAGTTGGCGAACGAGACGTACTCGGACTGCTCCAGCACGACGATCTCGGCGCGCTCGTCCAGGCGCCGCGCTCGTGCGGCGGCGCTCATGCCGCCGGCCACACCGCCGACGATGACGAGTCGCCGACGGTCGGGGGTCTCGGGCGAGTGGTTCATAGGAAGAAGAATACCCCGGGGGGTATCCGTGCGCCAACTCGGGCGCAGCCGCTAGATGAAGAGGAGCTGCGCCCCGTCGGTCTTCTCGATGAAGTCGCTGGCGCTGATGATCCCCTCGACGTCCGGGTCGAGGTCGTCGAGCGTCAGGTGGTTCATGTCCGCAGACAGCCGGCACGCCCACAGGTGCCCGCCGGACGCGACGATCTGCTCGAGGAACTCGGGCACGTCGGGGACGTCCAGGTCGGCGATCGCCTTCTTCAGCCTGGAGGTGGCCATCGCGGTCATCCCGGGCAGGCCGCCCAGGCCCTGCGGCATGTGCGTGGCGGTGTTGCCGAGCATGGTGAACTTCAGGTCGCCCATCGTCGACCTGGTGATCATGTCCAGGCCCCAGAACGTGAAGAACAGGTGGGTCTCGACGCCCTCGCCGAGTGCGGCGTTCGCCAGGATCAGGCCGGGGTAGGCCATGTCGAGGTTGCCCTTGGAGCAGATGATCGCGAGCCTGCGGCCGGTGGGCTCGTCGGCGTCGAACCGGGGGACGACGACGGGATCGGTCTCGGTGGTGGTCATGGCAGTGCCTTTCGTCGTCGTGCCGGGTCAGACGCAGCCCACGGGCTTGGGCAGGCCGGCGACGTACGCCATCTTCTTGGCCGGCTTCTGCGGGAAGAGTCGGAACAGGTCCTTGACAGGAACCCCGGTCCCGGCGGACGCCCGCCGCAAGGTCGCGGTCTCGCCGCGCTGCGCGAAGTCGTCGCGCAGGAACCGGAGCACCGCTCGGTGCTCCTCGGTCAACGTGAGACCGATCTGCGACGCCAGGACCGTGGCGAGCTCGTCGTCCCACTCCGAGAGGTCCGTGAGGAACCCCTCCGCGTCGACGTGGATCTGGTGTCCGTCGAGGGTCGTGACAGGCATCGTGCGTCCCTTCCTAGGTCGTCGTGCTCGAGGTCTGCTTGCCCGCCATCGACATGGCCGGCGCGAGCGGCATCGGACGTCCCGGCAGCAGGACGTTCCAGTAGACCCAGCGGAACGCGAGCTTCCCGAGGTGGTTGGTCCGGCTCTCCTTGAGGAGGCTCATCGGCCCGACGTACGGCGCCGGGAACGTGCCGGGGAGGGGCTCCGTCTCGTAGTTGAAGTCCAGGAGCAGGGCCTTGCCGTCGCCGGACTCGACGAAGCAGTTGGCGTGCCCGTCGAACGAGTGGCTCATCGGGCGGCCGGCCGCCAGCTCCACGAGGTTGTCGACGAGGACGTCCACGGAGAAGTGCGCGACGGAGCCGGCCTTCGAGGTGGGGAGGTCCGCCGCGTCACCCACCGCGAAGATGTGCGGGTCGGCCGTCGACTGCAGCGTGTGCTTGTCGACCGGGACGAAACCCAGCTCGTCGCCCAGCCCGGATCGCGTGACGAACTCGGCGCCCATGTGCAACGGCACCGTGACCAGCAGGTCGAAGGGGACCTCGCGACCGTCGTACGACACCAGCGTCCTGTCCTCGATGTGCTCCACGAGGAAGTCCGGCTCCACGGCGACGTCGCGGTCGGAGAGCATCGATCCGAGCCGCTGCGAGGCGAGGGGCTTGGTGAAGGCACCGTCCAGGGGCGTGACGTAGGTCAGGGTGGTCGAGGTGCGCAGCCCGCGCCGACGCAGCCAGTCGTCGGCCAGGAACGTGAACTCGAGCGGGGCGACCGGGCACTTGATCGGCACGTCCGTGATGTGCACGACCAGGCGGCCGCCGCGGAAGTCCCGCAGTGCGCCGGCCAGGGCCTTAGCGCCGTCGAGCGTGTAGAAGTCGAAGATGCTGCGCCGCCACTCGGGACCGAGCATCCCGGGGGTCTGATCCGGGCGCAGCGACGCTCCGGACGCGATCACCAGGTAGTCGTAGGGGAGCAGGCGTCCGTCCAGCAGCAGCACCTCCTGGGCCGCGGCGTCCACGCGGTCGACGCCCTCGAGCACCAGCTCGACGCCGTCGTGCACGAACGCGTGCCGTGACCGGACCAGCCCGTCCGTCGAGCCGCCGAACGGCACGAACAGGAAGCCTGGTTGATAGGGGTGGGCATCGTCCCGGTCGACCACCGTGATCACCCAGGTGTCGTCCAGCTTCCGACGCAGCTTGTTGGCCAGCATCGTGCCGGCGGTCCCCGCGCCCAGCACGACCACGTGCCTGGTCATGGCGCTCACTCCCTCGGGCGAGGGCGGAGCCGCCTGGCGGCGGACGCCTCGTCGCGCGCTCCCAGCGTTCGTCGGGCGCTCAGGGGTGGGGTAGAGCAGAAGGTCCCGTCCAATTCCCGTTGTCCACCCGTCGCGGGTGTGCGACGGTTCCGGAGATCGACGATCCATCGGCAGGAGGTGAGACCCGTGAACGCAGTGTCCACAGTGGTGCTCCCCCGCACTCCACGATCCCGCGACTGACGTCGTCGCCACCGGGAGCGCCCACCAGGCAACTCGCTGAGAGGCGACTCCCATGCACACCACACCTTCGTCACCCCTGCAGTCCCCGTCGCCGACGGCCGCCGGCGAGCGAGCGCTGGTCCTCGGCGGCGGCGGGTCGACGGGCAACGCGTGGCTGATCGGCGTCATCGCCGGTCTGTTCGACGCCGGACTGGACGTGACCACAGCCGACCTGACCGTCGGCACGTCGGCCGGCGCGACGGCCGCCGCCCAGCTGGCCGGCGCGAGCCCGACCGAGCTGCTCGCCGCCACTCTTGCCGCGGCGCCCCCACCGCGGACCGGTCCAGCAGGTGCCCGGCCGGTCACCGACCATCTGGAGACGTTCAAGCGGATCATTGCCGCCGCCGAGGACCACGCGGACATGCGCCGGAGGATGGGCGCGGCGGCACTCGCCACGGCCGCGGCGTCGGACGGGTCCTGGCCGGAGCGGTGGCGCGCCATCGTCGCAGCGCGGTTGCCCACCCGGAGCTGGCCGCAGCGCAGGGTGCTCATCACGGCTGTCGACGCCCGGACCGGCGACCCCGTCGTGTTCGACCGCGACAGCGGGGTCGACCTGGTCGACGCCGTCGCCGCCAGCACGTCCGGCGGCGGCTCGCCCTACCGCATCGGCGACGGCTGGTACCTCGACGGCGGCTACCGGTCCAACGCCGAGAACGCCGACCTCGCAGCCGGGCACCACCGGGTGCTCGTGCTCTCGCCCCTGGGCGGCCGATCGCTGTACCCGCCGGAGTGGGGCACGCGGCTGGCAGCGCAGGTCGACGAGCTCCGTGCGAGGGGCAGCAGGGTCGAGACGGTCGTCCCGGGCAGCGCCTCGGATCACCTGTTCGGCGCCAGTGCGATGGATCCGTCGCTGCGTCCGGCTGCCGCCCGAGCCGGGCGTGATCAGGGCCGAGCCCTCGCCGAGCAGCTCAGCGAGTTCTGGCTCTGACGCCCGACGCATGACGAAGGGCCCGTGAGCAGCTGCTCACGGACCCTTCGATGTGCGGAGGATGGGGGATTCGAACCCCCGAGGGCTTTCACCCAACACGCTTTCCAAGCGTGCGCCATAGGCCACTAGGCGAATCCTCCTGGTCAGCAGAGGCACGACTACCAACCCCGTGCCTTCCGACGCCGCACAAGAGTACCCGAACCTGCGGGGCCTCTCAGACGGCAGGGGATGGGGCGCGGGAGGTGGCCGCCTCGTCGTCCACGGGCGCGTTGTCGTCGCTCGTGTGGAAGACGCCGGTGAACGACACGGGCGCGCCGGACGACACGGTGAACGGCTCCCCGTGGTGGGACGCCGACACCGGTCCGCCGCTCAGGACCGTGTACGTCACACGCTCCGGCTCGATGTCCACCTGGAGCACCGAGCCGCGGATCCGGAGCGGGAACCGCAGGCGTCGCCCGCGCGTCGGGAGCATCGGCGCGAACCGTGTGCCGCGCCACCGGTAGCCGGCGAACCCCTGCACGAGCGCCATCCAGGTGCCCCCGGCGGAGGCGACGTGCACGCCGTCGCGCAGGTTGCCGGCCGTGTCGGCGATGTCGACCGCGGCGGCGTCGACGAGGTACTCCTCGGCGGTCCGGTACTTGCCCACGTCGACGGCGGCGATCGCCTGGATGCACTCCGACAACGACGAGTCACCCGTGGTCAGCGGGTCGTAGTACTCGAAGATGCGGAGCCGCTCCTCGGCCGTGAAGCGGTCGGGCAGCAGCACGGTGGCGAGCACGACGTCGGCCTGCTTGATGACCTGGTGCCGGTAGATGTGCAGCGGGTGGTAGTGGAGCAGCAGCGGGTACTTCTCCTCGGGGGTGCCGGCGAAGTCCCAGAGCGGCAGCTCGAGGAAGTTCTCGTCCTGCAGGTGCACGCCTGCCTTCTCGTCGTACGGCACGTAGATCCGCTCGGCGGCGCGTCGCCACCGGCCCTCCTCGTCGTCGCGCAGGCCGACGCGCTCCACGAGCCGCTGCAGGTCCGCCGGCCACTCGGCCCGGAGCCGCGCCACCGCGTCGGCGGCCGCCTGCATGTTCTGGGCCGCCATCACGTTGGTGAACAGGTTGTTGTCGACGACGGTCGAGTACTCGTCGGGCCCGGTGACCTTGTGGATCACGAACTGACCGTCGGGCCGGTCGGAGAAGAACCCGAGGTCCACCCACATCCGGGCCGTCTCCACGAGCAGCTCGGCGCCGTGCTCGACGAGCAGCTCGGTGTCACCCGTGACCTCGACGTACTGCTCGAGGGCATACGCGATGTCGGCGTTGATGTGGTACTGCGCGGTGCCCGCCGCGTAGTACGCGGACGCCTCCTCGCCGTTGATGGTGCGCCACGGGAAGAGCGCGCCCGAGCACCCCACCTCGGCCGCCCGGCGTCGCGCGTCGGGAAGCATGCGCACGCGGTGCATGAGGAGGCTGCGCGCCACGTCGGGGGACGTGTGGATGAGGAACGGCAGCAGGTACGCCTCGGTGTCCCAGAAGTAGTGGCCCTCGTACCCGGTCCCGGTGAGGCCCTTCGACGGCACGCCGTGTCCCTCGCTGCGCCACGACGCCTGGAGCAGGGCGAACTGGCTGATGTGCAGCGCCTGCTGCGCGGCGCTCGCGCCCTCCCACACGACCTCGCTGCGTCCCCAGAAGTCGGCGACCTCGCGCTCGTGCTCCGCGACGACGACGTCCCGCCCGACCGCCCGCGCCTGGTGCAGCGTGAGGCTCGCCCGGTCGGCCAGCACGGCGCAGTCCTCGGCGCCGTAGTGGTAGCCCAGCCACTTCGTCAGCCCGACGGTGACGCCGACCTGCGCGTCCACCTCCACGACGACGGTCGCGCGCGTGGCGTCCAGCGACGTGCGGACGTGGGCGAGGGCCGGCGCGTCGACCTCGTGGTCCATGGCTGCCGCCACGGCGAGCCCGCTGCTCTGCGTCCGGTAGGTGCGCACGACGCGCATCCCGTCGACCTGCTCGACGTCCGGACGCAGTCCGTCGTGGGCGAGCGCGCGGCTCTGGCGGGGGTCCAGCTCGACCTCGTCGGCCGGCGCGGTGGTCGCGGGGGTCACGAGCTCCGACGAGACGAGGAGCCGCCCCGGTGCATCCAGGGCCGTCACCTCGTACCGGAGGCACGCGAGGTGCCGCCGGGCGAGCGACACGAGCCGCTCGGTGTGCACCCGGAACCGCCGTCCGTCGCGCAGGCGGAACACGACCGTGCGGGTGAGCACTCCGCGGTGCATGTCGAGGACGCGCTCGAAGGTGTCGACCTCCGTCGTCTCGCAGGTGACCGGGTCCTCGTCGACGAGCAGCCGGATCGTCGTCCCGTCCGGCACCGGCAGGATCGTCTGTCCCGTCGTCGCAAAGCCGAACGCCGTCTCCGGGTACACGATCGGCCAGGTCTCGTGGAACCCGTTGAGCAGGGTGTCCGGGGTGATCGAGGGCGTGCCCTCCTCGAACGCCCCGCGGATGCCGAGGAACCCGTTGGACAAGGCGAACAGCGTCTCCGTCTGCTCGACGAAGCCGGGGTTGTAGGACCGCTCGACGAGCTGCCACGGGTCGGCCGGGTAGTCGGAGGACGCCGCGACGATGCGCCGCGCCGCTGCCATCAGGCGGTGGCGACGAGGTCCGGAGCGGTGGACCGCGTCGTCAGGAGCGGCGAGCAGCTCGCCGAGGTCGTCCACGACCATGTCGGCGCCGTTGGCCCGGAGCTCCTCGGTGTGGTTGTCGCGATTGACGCCGATGACGAGGCCGAACCCTCCTGCTCGGCCCGCCGCGACGCCCGCGACGGCGTCCTCGACGACGACGGCGCGCTCCGGGGTCACGCCGACGCGGCGCGCTCCCTCGAGGAACCCGTCCGGCGCCGGCTTGCCGCGCAGCCCCAGCTCGAGGATCGTCTCGCCGTCGACCCGGGCGTCGAACAGGTTCGCGATGCCCGCCGCCTCGAGGGCCGCCGCGCAGTTGCGGCTGCTCGAGACCACGGCGGTCCGCAGGCCGGCCTCCCGGAGCTCGCGTACCCAGGCGACCGACCCGGGGAACGCCTCGACCCCGTTCCGGGCGATCTCGTCCTCGACGAGGATCTGCTTGCGGTTGCCCAGCCCCCACTCGGACTGCTCCTCGGCCGGCGCGTCGGGCGTGCCCGGAGGGAGCGTGATGCCGCGGGAGGCGAGGAAGTCGCGGACGCCGATCTCGCGCGGCTTGCCGTCGACGGCGGAGGCGTAGTCGGACAGCTCGTCGAACGCCGGCAGGTGCGTTCCGTGGGTCGTGTCCCACTCGGCGAGGAACTCGTCGAACATCCGTTTCCACGCCGCCGCGTGGACCGTGCGGGTGGTGGTCAGGACGCCGTCGAGGTCGAAGAGGACCGCGTCGAAGTCGCGCAGCGAGACGGGCGAGGTCATGACGATCCTCCGCGACCGACGCCCGCCGCCGCCTGGCTGGCCATTCAGTCAGGTCAGGGCGCCGTACGAGTTCGATCGTGGGGACTCCAGCGCGGCGCGTCAACCTGCACCTCTGCATCAGAGGCTGAAGCGGGCCACCTGGCGGATCTTGTTCGTCGCGTCGAGGGCCGCGACCTTGTACGCCTCGGACAGGGTCGGGTAGTTCAGGACCGTGTCGACGAGGTAGTCCACGGTCCCGCCGCACGCCATGATCGCCTGGCCGATGTGCACCAGGTCGGTGGCGGACGTCCCGAAGATGTGCACGCCCAGCAGCTCGCGCGTCTCGGTGTGGACGAGGAGCTTGAGCATCCCGTAGGAGTCGCCGACGATCTGCCCGCGGGCCAGCTCGCGGTACCGCGCGACGCCGACCTCGTAGGGGATGGTCTGCGTGGTCAGCTCCTCCTCGGTGCGGCCGCAGTAGGAGATCTCGGGGATCGTGTAGATGCCGATCGGCTGCACGGACTGGAGCTCGCGGGCCGGCTCCTCGAACGCGTGGTACGCCGCCAGCCGGCCCTGGTCCATGCTCGTCGCGGCCAGCGCGGGGAACCCGATGACGTCGCCGACCGCGAACACGTGCGGCACCGCGGTGCGGTACTGGTCGTCGACCGCGATGCGTCCGCGGGAGTCGGCGGTCAGGCCGGCGGCCTCCAGGTTGAGCGCGTCGGTCTGACCCTGGCGGCCGGCGGAGTACATGACGGCGTCGGCGGCGATCCGCTTGCCCGACGCCAGCCGGGTCACGGTGCCGTGCGTGTTGCTGTCGACGCCGGCGACCTCCTCGCCGAACCGGAACGAGACCGACAGGTCCCGCAGGTGGAACTTCAGCGACTCGGCCACCTCGGGGTCGCACATCTCGAGCATCGCCGGACGCTTGT
The DNA here is from genome assembly GCF_001426725.1 of Cellulomonas sp. Root137. Classification (NCBI taxonomy): domain Bacteria; kingdom Bacillati; phylum Actinomycetota; class Actinomycetes; order Micrococcales; family Cellulomonadaceae; genus Cellulomonas; species Cellulomonas sp. Root137. The sequence goes on from NZ_LMFG01000001.1 coordinate 1,080,191, forward strand.
CGATGACGGTGACGCGGGTGCCCAGCGCGGCGAACATCGACGCGTACTCGATGCCGATGATCCCGGCGCCGACCACCACCATCGAGTTCGGCACCTTCTCGAGCGCGAGGACGCCGTCGGAGTCGAGGACCCTGCGCCCGTCGAAGTGCACGGAGTCCGGCCGGTGCGGGCGCGACCCGGTGGCGATCACGACGAACCGCGCGGTCACCTGGGTGCGGCGGACGCCGTCGTCGTCGAGGACCCCGATGGTGTGCGCGTCGACGAACGAGCCGGTGCCGCTGAGGATGTCGATGTGGTTGCGCAGCAGCTGGGCACGGATGACCTCGTGCTCGCGGCCGATCACGTGCTGGGTGCGCGCGAACAGGTCCTCCATCGTGATGTCGGACTTCACGCGGTAGCTGGCCCCGTACACCTCGCGCTGTGCCATGCCCGTCAGGTACATGACGGCCTCGCGCAGGGTCTTGCTCGGGATGGTGCCGGTGTTCGTGGAGACGCCGCCCATCATGTGCTGGCGCTCGATGATGGCGACCTGGTGCCCGAGCTTCGCCGCCGCGATCGCGGCCTTCTGCCCGCCCGGGCCGGTGCCGATCACGACGAGGTCGTAGTCGTACCGCTCCGTCTCACTGGCCATGCTCGCAGTCTGCCCACAATCACGGCATCGCGAGAGTCGAGCGGGTGTCCGGGGTGTGAACGCGACCCCGTCCCGTTGGGTTAGGCTTTTCCCCGACCCCTCGTGCGGCGTCATCTCGCTGAACTCCCCCAGGGCCGGAAGGCAGCAAGGGCAGGTGAGCTCTGGCGGGTGTGCGGGGGGTCCTTTTCTATGCCCGCAGCGCCAGACGCGTGAACGTCTGGCCCGCCCCGGCCTCGCGCTTGAGCCGGCGGACGAACAGGTCCAGCGCTGCCGGGTCCGCCACCACGGCGTGCAGCAGGTAGTCGTAGGAGCCGGTGACGTGCACGGCGTCGAGCACCTGCGGGAAGCCCTGGCCGAGTGCGGCGGTGAACGCCTCGTTGGTGGTCCCGTCGGCCAGGCGCACCTCGACGAACACCTCCAGGCCCGTGCCCGGGCGGGCCGGCGACGAGGCGGTCACCACCGTGAACCCGCGGATGGTCCCGTCCTCGAGCAGCCGGCGGACGCGGTTCGCCGCCGCGTTGGGACTGAGACCCACCCGCTGCCCGAGCTCGCGGAACGGCAACCGCGCATCCGCGGTCAGCTCGCGGAGGATTGCGTCGTCGACGGCGTCCATCCGACGATCATCGCAGCCGCGCGTGAGTTCCCGCAGTATCCGCGTGACCTCTGACCCCGCGCTGCGCACGCTGTGGGGGTGTCGTCACCCCTGCTCCTCGGCGTGCTGGCCGGCCTGGCGGTGGCCATGCCAGTCGGGCCGGTCGGTGTCCTCCTGCTGCGCACCGGCCTGGTCGAGGGTGTCCGGGTGGCGGTCGCGGCGGCGTGCGGCATCGCGACCGTGGACCTTGCGTACGCCGTCGTGGCGGTCGCGGTCGGTGCGCCCGTCAGCCGCGTGCTGGGCGAGCACGCGTCCCTGGTCCGAGGGATCGGCGCGGCGGTGCTCGTGGTCGTGGGGGCTGTGGGGCTCGTCGCGTCCGTCCGCGCCGCACGGCGGGCGCCGGAGACCGGACCGTCTGCCGGCTCGTCGCCCCTGGTGGCCTACGCGCGCTTCGTCGGGCTCACCGCGATCAACCCGATGACGGCGCTGACCTTCACGACCGTGGCGGTCGGGCTCGCCCTGGGGGTCTCCGGGGCGGCATCGGCGGTCGCGTTCGTCGTGGGGGCGGGGGCGGCGTCGCTCGCCTGGCAGGTGCTGCTGGCGGTCGGGAGCGGAGTGTTCGGGGGGCGGCTCCCGTTGCGCGCGCGCCTCGCCGTCTCGGTGGTGGGCGCGGGGGCGGTCGTCCTGGCCGGCGTCGCCCTGCTCGTCTGAGCTCGGGTCAGGACGACGGGCCGTGGGTGGCGGTGATCCGGGCGAGCACGCGACCGAGCAGGACGAGGTTCACGTCCGGTCCGCAGGTCACGACGAGTACGTGCAGGTCGTCGAGGGGCTGCGCGACCACGGTCGCCTCCCGGCCCCGGATCGTGAGGGCGTCGATCGCCCCGGTCGCCAGGGCGGTGCCGGCCCGCCGGGCGTAGGACACGGTCGCCGCGACGGCAGCCGCGACTGCCTCGGAGTCCTCACCGGTCGGGGTGTCGCCAGGATCGTCGAAGAACGGTCGCCCGTCGGTGCGGACGACGCTCACGCGGCGGATCCCCTCCATGTCCCGCCGCACGACCGCGGCGATCTGGAGGGCGTGCTGGCGGACGATCACGAGGGTCCTCTTCAGGGTGCAGTGGTGCCCGCGCGGCCCGCGCGGGCACCACGGGTCAGATGGTGAGCGTGCGCTCGAGGTTCGACAGCTGGCGGCGGGCCAGCGCGAGGTTGGCGCGGCTCTTGTCCAGCACGAGGTAGAGGAACAGGCCGCTGCCGTCGGCGCCCTGGAGCAGGCGGATCAGGTGGTACTGCTGGCCGAGGGTGATGAGGATGTCCTCGATACGGTCGTCCAGGCCGAGGGCGGCCATGGTGCGCAGCTTGGCCCGGATCACCTCGGTGTTCCCGGCGGCGGCGACGTCGAGGTCGATGCCCGTCCCCTGGTGCCCGAGGGACATCCCGCTCTCGTAGTCGACGAGGGCGACGGCGGTCGCACCATCGATCTCGAGCGCGGCGGCGAGGGTCTGGTCGAGCGTGGTGCTCATGGTGGTCTGCTTCCGGTCGTCGGTCGGTGGGGTTCGTGCGCGGGCTGCGCGGCGGGAGCTGGGCGCGGCGATCGGCAGGCTGTGACCGTATGGCGTGGTTGAAGATTCATCCATCGGTGGTGCGGTCTTCGCGGTGATTCGCACGATGACTTCACCCCGCACGATCACCCGGTGTGGCCACGGGACGACCCGCGTCCGTCCCTGGGTGCAGTCCGTGGCCTCGAGGGAGGGCCCGGAGGTCGATGTCGTGCACAGGTGCGGCCCGGCAGCCTGGCGGCATGAACACCGCCACCCCTCGCCTGTCCGCCCGCGGCCTGGTCAAGCGCTTCGGCTCCACCACCGCGCTCGCCGGCGTCGACGTCGACCTGCACGACGGTGAGTCGCTCGCCGTCATGGGCCCGTCCGGCTCCGGCAAGTCGACGCTGCTGCACTGCCTGGCCGGCATCCTGCCGCCCGACTCCGGCTCGGTCGCGCTCGACGGGCGGCCGGTGGGTGGGCTGTCCGACCGTGAGCGCTCGCTGCTGCGTCGGCAGCGCTACGGCTTCGTGTTCCAGTTCGGCCAGCTGCTCTCCGAGCTGCCGGCGATCGAGAACGTCGCGCTGCCGGCCATGCTGCTGGGCACCTCGCGGCGCGACGCCACCGAGCTGGCCGGCCGCTGGCTCGCGTCGCTCGGCCTCGCCGGGATGGAGGGGCGTCGGCCGGGGGAGCTGTCCGGGGGGCAGGCACAGCGGGTGGCCGTCGCGCGGGCGCTGATCACCGGCCCCGCGGTCGTCTTCGCCGACGAGCCGACCGGTGCGCTCGACCAGGCGACCGGCCACGACGTCATGCGGATCCTCACGGAGACGACGAAGGCGGCGGGTGCGTCCCTGGTCGTCGTCACCCACGACAGCCAGGTGGCGGACTGGTGCGACCGGCGCATCGAGGTCCGGGACGGGCTCGTCGTCGGCGCGACCGCCGAGGTGCCGCGGTGAACGCGGTCGTCGCGCTCGCGCCCCGGTTCCAGCGCGCCGGCGGTCGCGACGCCCGCGTGACCACCGGTCTGGCCGTCACCGCGTTCGCAGTCACCACGGGGCTGACCCTGAGCGTCGTCGGCGGACTGCTCGGGTTCGCCGACCGCGCCGCGCTGCCGGTGCCACCCGGGCAGGACGACCTGCGCAGCCTGTACCTGAGCCTCGCCTGGACCGCGGTCGTCCTGCTGGTCGTGCCGCTGCTGACGCTCGGCGGTGCGGCCGCCCGGCTCGGGGTCTCCCGACGCGATGCGCGGCTGGCCACCCTGCGGCTGCTCGGCGCGACGCCCCGCGAGGTGGTCGGCCTGACAGTCACGGAGACCGCCTGGCAGGGGTTCGTCGGCGCGGTCCTCGGCATCCTGCTCTACGGCGCGCTCCTGCCCGCCGTCGCGCTCCTGCCGTTCCAGGGCACCACGTTCTCCGTCGCCGAGCTCTGGGTCGGCTGGCAGGGCCTCGCGGTCACGCTCGTGGCGGTGCCGCTGCTGGCCGCCCTGTCCGGGGCGTTCTCGCTGCGGCGCGTGAGCGTGTCACCGCTCGGCGTCGCCCGGCGCGAGACGCCGAAGGGCATGACGTGGCTGCGGCTGGTGATCGCCGTCGTCGGGATCGGGCTGTTCATGGTGGTCAGCGCCGCGGCCGGGGCGCTCGGTGCGGCGGCCGTCGGCGCGCTCGTCGGGGCGCTGGCGGTCGGCTTCGCGACGCTCAACGCGGTCGGTCCGTGGGTGCTCGCGCTCGTCGGCAAGGTGCAGCTGCGGCGCGCCACGACGCCGGCGCGGCTGCTGGCTGCACGCCGGCTGCTGGACGACCCGAGGGCGGCATGGCGTGTGGTCGGGGGGCTCGGGCTCGCCGGGTTCGTCGCGGGTGCCCTCGCGGTGCTGCCGGCGATCACCGCCGTGGACACCACGGGGGACCCGCAGGGCGACACCCTCATGGCCGACCTGGTCACCGGCGGGATGGTCACGCTCGTCGTCGCGTTCCTCCTGGCAGCGGTCTCGGCCGGGATCGCGCAGGCGGCTGCGGTGCTGGACCGGCGGCGCGAGATCGCCCTGCAGAACCTGGCCGGGATGCCGGTGGAGCTGCTCGACTCGGTGCGTCGCCGGTCGGTGCTGGTCCCGCTGCTGTTCGTGTCGGTGGGCTCGGCCGCGACCGCTCTGGTGATGCTCTTCCCCCTGTTCGGCGCCGCGGCCGTGAGCTCCCCGCAGGGGCTCCTCCTCCTGTTCGGGTTCCTCGCCGGGGGGTGCGCGCTGGTCTACGCGGCGACCGAGACGTCCCGGCCGCTGCTGCGGTCGGTGCTGGCGGACACGGTGGTGCGGGCCGACTGACCGTGTGTGGGCGAGGACGTCTAGGGTTCGTGGCGTGACGACAGCCCTGTACCGGCGCTACCGGCCCGAGAACTTCGCCGAGGTGATCGGTCAGGACCATGTCACCGCGCCCCTGCGGCAGGCGCTGCGCAGCGGTCAGGTCAACCACGCGTACCTGTTCTCCGGTCCGCGCGGCTGCGGCAAGACGACCTCCGCCCGCATCCTCGCCCGCATCCTGAACTGCGCGGAGAACACCGAGGAGAACCCGACCGACACCCCCTGCGGCGTGTGCCCGTCCTGCGTCGAGCTGGCGCGCGGCGGACCGGGCAGCCTGGACGTGGTGGAGATCGACGCGGCCAGCCACGGCGGTGTCGACGACGCCCGTGAGCTGCGGGAGCGCGCCACGTTCGCGCCCGCGCGGGACCGCTACAAGGTGTTCATCCTCGACGAGGCCCACATGGTCTCGAACCAGGGCTTCAACGCGCTGCTCAAGATCGTCGAGGAGCCGCCGCCGCACATCAAGTTCATCTTCGCGACGACCGAGCCGGACAAGGTCATCGGCACCATCCGCTCGCGCACCCACCACTACCCGTTCCGCCTGGTCCCGCCGGACGTGCTGGTCCCCTACCTGCAGCAGCTCTGCGACAGCGAGGGCGTGCCCGTGGCCTCCGGCGTGCTGCCGCTGGTCGTGCGCGCGGGCGGGGGCTCGGTGCGCGACACGCTCTCCGTGCTGGACCAGCTGATCGCCGGCTCCGGGGGCGGCGAGGTCGGGTACGAGGGCGCCGCCGCTCTGCTCGGGTACACGCAGGCGTCGCTGCTCGACGACCTGGTCGAGTCGATCGCCGCCCGCGACGGGGCCTCGGCGTTCCGCGTGGTAGACCGCGTGATCTCCACCGGCCACGAGCCGCGGCGGTTCGTCGAGGACCTGCTCGAGCGACTCCGCGACCTGATCGTCATCGCGGCCTCGGGCGACGCGGCCGATGCGGCCCTGCGCGACGTCCCGACCGACCAGCTCGACCGCATGCGCCTGCAGGCCCGCCACCTGGGCGCCTCGGAGCTGTCCCGGTCCGCCGACCTCTGCAACGCGGCGCTCACCGAGATGACCGGTGCGACCTCCCCGCGCCTGCACCTCGAGCTGCTCATGGCGCGGCTGCTGCTGCCCGCGGCGGAGGACACCCGCTCGGGCCTCGGCGCCCGGCTCGACCGGCTGGAGCGCGGCCTGCCCGCCGACGGTGCGGCCGGGGTGCGCGTGCCGGTCGCCGGACCGCAGACCCCCGCGCCGCCGGTTCCTGCCGCCGCACCCGAGGTCCCTGCTGTCGGGCCCGTGGACGTCGCGCCGCAGGTTCCTGCGGTCGTACCCCCGAGTGCGGGGACGACCACGCGTCCCGAGCCGGTGCCGACGAAGCCTCCGGCACCCGTCGCCGCACCGACCGAGTCGTCTCGAGCGGCGGTGGCCCCGGAGCCGACGGAGGTGCCGGTCGAGCCACCGACCAGCGACGCCGACGACAGCCCGCCGTGGGATCCCGCGCCGCCGGCGGCCGACGTCCACCCCGTCGAGCCCGAGAAGGCCCCCGCCCCTCCGGCCGCACCGGCCCCTGCACCGACCCCGGCCCGCGCGTCGTCCGGCGGTCCGGACACCGAGGTCCTCCGCCGCCGCTGGCCGGAGGTCCTGGAGACGGTCAAGGGCCTGCGCCGGGTCACGTGGGCGCTCATCGACCCGCGGAACGCCCAGGTGGCCGAGCTCGACGCCACCACACTGCGGGTGGCCTTCGACAACCCGGCGCTCGCCACCACGTTCCGCAACGGAGCCCACGCGGACGTCGTCGCGCGGGCCGTGCGGGAGACCCTCGGGTTCGACGTGCGGGTCGAGGGCATCCTCGCGGAGCAGGTGAGCGCGGCTCCCGCGGCACCGGCCGCGACGCGACCCGCACCCGACGATCGCGCCAACCCACGCGCGGTGACCCCGGCCGAGGCGGCGGCGTCGTGGGACGACGAACCCCCGATGCCCGAGCCGCCGGACGACGAGCCCGGTGAGCCGGCCACCCCGGACGCACCTCCGCAGGACATGGCCCCGCCGCCCGCCGGCACCGCGCGGGAGCGTGGCATGGCCGCGGCGCGCGAGTCGGCGTCGCGGATGACGCCCGGCGTCCCGGACGACCCGTCGCCGGACGACCCGGACATCACCACCTCGAGCCTGATGGGTGCCCCGCTGGTGGCGCAGATGCTCGGCGGCACGGTCATCGACGAGCAGCTGGACGACGGCTCGTCGTGACCGACGAGTCGCCCGGTGCGCTGCACCACCTGGAGATCTGGGTGGCGGACCTGAACGCGGCGGAGCGGAGCTGGGGCTGGCTGCTGACCCGGCTGGGCTATGTTGTGCGCGACCGGTGGCCGGACGGCGTCAGCTGGGGGCGGGACCCGGGGCCGTACGTGGTGCTCGAGTCCGGCCCGGACGTGGCGTCGGTTCCGCACGACCGGCTCCGACCCGGCCTGAACCACCTGGCCCTCTGGGGCGGCTCGCGCGCGGACGTGGACGCGCTCGTCGAGGCCGCCCCCGCGCACGGCTGGTCGCTGCTGTTCGCGGACCGGCACCCGTTCGCGGGCGGGCCGGAGCACTACGCGGCCTACCTCGAGGACGCCCAGGGGTTCGAGCTGGAGCTGGTGGCGTCCGACGGCGGGACCCCGCCGACCCCGTAGGCTGGCAGGCGTGTACGAAGGCGCGGTCCAGGACCTGATCGACGAGCTCGGGCGACTGCCCGGAGTCGGTCCCAAGAGCGCCCAGCGCATCGCGTTCCACATCCTCTCGGCCGATCCGGCGGACGTCCGCCGGTTGTCGGACGCGCTCACCGAGGTGAAGCTGCGGGTCCGGTTCTGCGAGATCTGCGGCAACGTCGCGCAGGAGCCGCAGTGCCGCATCTGCCGCGACCCGCGCCGCTCGCCGGTGACCATCTGCGTCGTCGAGGAGCCCAAGGACGTCGTCGCCATCGAGCGGACCCGCGAGTTCCGTGGCAAGTACCACGTGCTCGGCGGTGCCATCAACCCGATCGCGGGCGTCGGCCCGGACGACCTGCGCATCGCCGGCCTCATGACGCGGCTCGCGGACGGCACCGTCACCGAGGTCATCCTGGCCACCGACCCGAACGTCGAGGGCGAGGCCACGGCCACCTACCTGGCGCGGCTGCTGGTCCCGATGGGCCTGACGGTCAGCCGGTTGGCGTCGGGCCTGCCGGTGGGCGGGGACCTGGAGTACGCGGACGAGGTCACCCTTGGCCGCGCGTTCGAGGGCCGACGACGGATCAGTGCGTAGGGGAGCGGGCACATGAGCACCACGGCAGACGCGGATCTTCGCGAGATCGCCCAGGCGGTCGCGGCCGAGACCCGCAGCTACCTGACCACCATCACCGAGGTCGCGTCGGGGGCCAACCCGGACGCGTCGCTGCCGCTGCTGCTGCTCGCGGTCAGCGACGTGCTCGCGGCCGGCGCCCGGCTGGGTGCGACGACGGACGTGGTCCCCTCCGAGCGGTTCGAGCCCGACCTCGGTCCCGACCCGGACGTGGAACCCCTGCGGGCCAACCTGGCCAACGTGTTCGAGGGCATCGACGAGTACGCGGCGGTGGTCGACCCGCTGCTGGGCGTCGACGTCCAGCCCGCGAGCGTGTCCGGCGACCTCGTCGCGATCGCCGGGGCGCTGGCCCAGGGCCTGCGGCACTACGAGACCGGCGGCGTGCTCGAGGCCCTCTGGTGGTGGCAGTTCTCCTACCTGTCCGACTGGGGCGAGCGCGCGTCGAGCGTGCTGCGCACCCTGCAGACGATGCTGGCGCACCTGCGGCTGGACGTGGAGGACGACGTCGCCGCAGAGGCGGAGTACGACGCCCTCCAGCCCTGACCCGTCGACCCGACGAGCCCCGACCCGTCAGGCGACGCGCGTCCCCCGGGCCAGTGTCCGGGTGGGCACGTGGAGCCGGCGCACCGCGACCACGAATCCGCCGGCGCCCAGCAGCACGGTCACGGCCAGCCCCCACGGCCACACGGGAGTGCGCGACGCCGCCTCGGTCCTGTCGTCGACCGAGGTCTGGTCGGTCCAGCACTCGTCGAGCGGGATCGTGGGGCCCGCACGCAGCTCACGGACGCCGTCCCGGATGGCACCGAGCGGGTCGTTGTCGTTCCCGGAGAACCTCGTGTACTCGGTCGTTCCGGCACCGTCCGCCAGCACGACGAACGGGTTCAGGCCCAGCAGCCACCAGGTGCGTTCCGTGTGGGTGACGGTCCGCTGCTGGACGCTCACCTGGCACTCGGCGTCCACCTCGCCGGTCCAGTCCTGCGGGACGGTCGAGACCTCGACGGTCTGGGTGCGCGAGATCGAGGGGTAGGTGAGCCCGAAGAGGATCGGGGTCAGCAGGGTCAGTGCCGCGACCGTGAGGAACGTGAGCACCGTGGATCCGGCCGTGCGCGCGGTGAGCGCCGAGAACCCCAGCCCGATGCCGCACACCGCGGCCAGCAGGACCGCGACCAGGAGGACGACCCGCGGCAGCGCGGTGCCGGGGGTGCCGCCGAGGGCGAGCGCGATCCCGAAGAACGGCAGGCTCGCCACCAGGAACGCGCAGGCGGCGGCCCAGGCGGCGAGCAGCTTGCCGGCGGCGATCTCGGCGGGGGTCAGCAGCGTGACCTGCAGCGTCGCCAGCGTGCCGGCGTTGCGGTCCCCGTTGATCCCGGTCGACGCGAGGGTCGGCGTGACCAGCAGCCCGAGGCCGAGCACGAGGAACGTGACGGCGCCGAACAGGAGCGGTCCGTTCGACGGGCGTTCGCCGAACGCCTCGCCGGACGAGAGGGCGGTGATGGCCCCGGAGGTCAGCAGCGTGATCCCGCCGACGACCACGAACCACACGATCAGCGCGACGATCCACCGGGTCGACCGCACCCGCTGACGCAGCTCCAGCACGGCGACCGTCCGGACGCCGTGCCACGTGAGCCCCCACGTGGCGGAGCGCGGGGCCTTCGGCGGCGTCGTCGACGGCTCGTGCTCGAGCTCGACCTCGGACATCGTCATCGCCGGTCCTCCTCGAGGGTCAGATAGGCCTGTTCGAGCGCCCCGCCGGCCGGCACCACGGACACGAGCGCGACCCCCGCGGCGACGGCGTCGCGGATCAGCTGGGCGGCACCTTCCTCGCCGTCGACCTCGAGCAGCACGCCGCCGGAGCCGGTGGGGGAGACCGGCGCCTCGTCGGGCCGCCACGCCGCGCCGGTGCTGGTCAGCCAGGTGGTCAGGGCGTCGACGGACAGCGCACGCACGTGCCAGGAGCGGCCGCCGCCCGGACCGGCGTCGGGGACGACCGTGCGGCCGCGGGAGAGGAAGACTGCGTCGTCGGCCATCTCGTCGAGCTCGGAGAGCACGTGGCTGGAGACGAGCACGGTGCGGCCCTCGTCGGCGAGCCGGCGCAGCAGGATCCGCAGGTCCACGCGGGAGCGGGGGTCGAGCCCGCTGGCCGGCTCGTCGAGGAGCAGCACCGCGGGGTCGTGCACCAGGGCGCGGGCCAGGCCGAGGCGCTGCTTCTGGCCGCGGGACAGGACGCTCGCGGGGCGGTCGGCGAACTCGGTGAGGTGGACGGTGCCCAGCAGCTCGGTGACCCGGGCCGTGGCGGCCGCCTCCGACAGCCGGTACGCGGCCGCGAACGTCAGCAGCACCTCGCGCGCGGTCAGGGAGTCCCAGGTGCCGAACGTGTCGGGCATCCAGCCGGTCCGCGCGCGGGCGGCCGGGCCGTGGGCGATCGGGTCGTGCCCTGCGACCGTCACCGAGCCGGCGTCCGGGACGAGCAGGCCCGCGAGCACCAGGAGCAGCGTCGTCTTGCCGGAGCCGTTGGGTCCGACGAGCGCGGTGACCGCTCCGGCCCGCGCGGTCAGGTCGACGCCGTCGAGCGCCTTGACCTGCCCGAACGCTCGGTGCAGACCGCGCACCTCGATGCCGGCTCCGGGCGGGGGTGTCGCGGGCGGGGGTGCGGTCGTGGTGTCGTCATCGACGGTGCTCGACATGGCGCCAACCTAGGCCTCGACCTGCCTGCGGGGAGGGCGTTCAGAGTCGGCGTCTGTGCAGGTGCTGTGGAGGGCTGAGCGGCCGTGATCCGCCATCTGAAACTCAGTGCCCACCTGATGGGCACGGCCGTACACTCGCCCGGTCCTGTCCGAGCCCGCGAAAGAGCTCTCCCGTGGCCTTGATCGTGCAGAAGTACGGCGGTTCCTCCGTCGCCGACGCCACCAGCATCAAGCGCGTCGCGAAGCGGGTGGCCGAGGCCAAGCGTGCTGGTCACGACGTCGTCGTGGTGGTGAGCGCCATGGGCGACACCACCGACGAGCTCATCGACCTCGCCCAGCAGGTCACCCCGCTGCCGCCGCAGCGCGAGATGGACATCCTCCTGACCGCCGGCGAGCGCATCTCCATGTCGCTGCTGGCCATGGCGATCCACAACCTGGGCGTCGAGGCCAAGTCGTTCACGGGCCAGCAGGCCGGGGTGATCACGGACGAGGCCTACGGCAAGGCGCGGATCATCGACGTCACGCCCAGCCGCATCCGGCAGACCCTCGCGCAGGGCTCGGTGGCCATCGTCGCCGGGTTCCAGGGCGTCAACCCGACCACCAACGACGTGACGACGCTCGGACGCGGCGGCTCGGACACCACGGCGGTCGCGCTCGCGGCGTCCCTCATGGCCGACGTCTGCGAGATCTACACGGACGTCGACGGCGTGTTCACCGCAGACCCGCGGATCGTGCCGAACGCCCGCAAGCTCGACCGGGTCAGCTACGACGAGATGCTCGAGCTCGCGGCGAGCGGCGCCAAGGTGCTGGTCCTGCGCTGCGTCGAGTACGCCCGTCGGTACGGGGTACCGATCCACGTGCGCTCGTCGTTCACCACTCATACGGGCACCCTGGTGACGGACCAGCCCGCTGCCGAAGGAGAGATTGTGGAACAGCCGATCATCGCCGGCGTCGCGCACGACCGCAGCGAGGCCAAGATCACGGTCGTCGGCGTCCCCGACGTGCCCGGCAAGGCCGCCCGCATCTTCCAGGTGGTCGCCGGCGCGGGCGTGAACATCGACATGATCGTGCAGAACGTGTCGGTCGCCGCCACGGGCCTGACGGACATCTCCTTCACGCTGCCCGCCACGGACGGCGCCGCCGGCACGGCCGCGTTGACCGAGCACCAGCCCGACATCGGCTTCGCGTCGCTGCAGTACGACGACACGATCGGCAAGCTGTCACTCATCGGTGCGGGCATGAAGTCGCACCCCGGCGTCTCCGCCAAGCTGTTCGCCGCGCTGGCGGACGCCGGCATCAACATCGAGATGATCTCGACGTCGGAGATCCGGATCTCGGTGGTCACCCGCGCGGACTCGCTCGACGAGGCCGTCCGCGCGGTGCACACCGCGTTCGAGCTGGACTCCACGGAAGACGAGGCCGTCGTGTACGGCGGGACGGGACGGTAGGGCCATGGGTCTGAACATCGCGGTGGTCGGCGCCACCGGCCAGGTCGGCGGCGTCATGCGCCGGCTGCTCGACGAGCGCGACTTCCCGGTCGACTCGATCCGCTACTTCGCGTCCGCGCGGTCCGCCGGCACGACCCTGCCGTGGAAGGGCACCGACGTCGTGGTCGAGGACGTCGAGACCGAGGACCTGTCCGGCATCGACGTCGCCCTGTTCTCCGCGGGCGGCGCCGCCTCGAAGGTGCACGCCCCGCGGTTCGCTGCGGCCGGTGCGCTGGTCATCGACAACTCGTCGGCCTGGCGTCGCGACCCCGAGGTCCCGCTGATCGTCTCCGAGGTGAACCCGGGCGCGCTCGCGGGGGCCGTCAAGGGCATCATCGCCAACCCGAACTGCACCACGATGGCCGCGATGCCGGTGCTCAAGGTCCTGCACGACGAGGCCGGCCTCAAGCGGCTGGTCGTCTCGACGTACCAGGCCGTCTCCGGGTCGGGCCTCGCGGGGGCCGACGAGCTGGACAGCCAGATCCGCGCCGCCGTCGAGCAGGACACGCTCGCGCTGGTGCACGACGGGTCGGCCGTGACGCTCCCCGCCCCGGTGAAGTACGTCAGGCCCATCGCGTTCGACGTCATCCCGCTGGCCGGGAACCTGGTCGACGACGGCTCGTTCGAGACCGACGAGGAGCAGAAGCTGCGGCACGAGTCGCGCAAGATCCTCGACCTGCCCGGCCTGCTGGTGTCCGGCACCTGCGTGCGCGTGCCGGTGTTCACGGGCCACTCGCTGTCGATCAACGCGGAGTTCGACCGCGCCCTGTCCCCGGAACGTGCCGCCGAGCTGTTGGCGACCGCGCCCGGCGTCCAGCTGACCGACGTGCCGACGCCCCTGCAGGCCGCCGGTCAGGACCCGTCGTTCGTCGGCCGGCTGCGCCAGGACGAGGGCGTCGAGGGCGGCCGCGGTCTCGCGCTGTTCATCAGCAACGACAACCTCCGCAAGGGCGCCGCGCTGAACGCGGTCCAGATCGCCGAGCTGGTCGCGGCCCAGCGCCTCACCGCCGTCTGACACCACCGCGACGTCCGCACTCGAGGGGGCTGGAGCCCTCACGAGTGCGGACGTTGCTGTGTCCGGGTCTTGTGGCGGTTCCGGTTCTGTGGTTAGTTGGTCATGTAATGAACCACTGAACAGGACAGGAGGTGCACCGTGTTCGACGGTCGAGACCCCCTGTACGTGCAGATCGCGGACCAGATCCGCGCCGACGTCCTGTCGGGAGCCCTCGCAGCGGAGGAGCAGGTCATGTCCACCACGCAGTACGCGACGACGTTCCGGATCAACCCCGCGACGGCCGCGAAGGCGTTCACGGAGCTGGTCGACGAGGGCGTCCTCTACAAGCGCCGCGGCATCGGGATGTTCGTCGCGGACGGCGCCCGGGAGCGTCTGCTCGAGCAGCGCCGGGCGACGTTCTTCGCGGACGTCGTCGAGCCGATGCTCGAGCAGGCGCGGGTGCTGGGCATCACCACGGACGAGATCGTCGCGCGGCTGACGACGGGGGAGCAGCGATGACCGGGTTCGGCGTCGAGGTCCGGGACCTCACGGCACGCTACGGCACGACGACCGCGCTCGACGCGGTGTCGTTCACCCTCCGCCCCGGCGTCATCACGGGGCTGCTCGGCCGCAACGGCTCGGGCAAGACGACCGCGCTGTCGGTCCTGGCGGCGTTCCGCCGTCGGACGTCCGGCACGGTCCTCGTCGACGGGGAGGACCCCTGGGAGAACGAGCGGGTGCTGGCCGGGACGTGCCTGGTGCGCGAGAGCGGCGACGTCGCCAACGACCAGAAGCTCAAGGAGACGCTCGAGTTCCTCGGGGACCGCCGCCCCCTGTTCTCCCGGGAGCTGGCGGGCACGCTGATGGACCGCTTCGAGCTCGACCCCCTCAGCCGGCCCGACCGCCTCTCGCGGGGAAAGCGGTCCGCGTTCGGGGTCGTCGTCGGGCTCGCCAGCCGAACCCCGCTGACCCTGCTCGACGAGGTCCACCTCGGTATGGACGCCCCGTCGCGGTACGCGTTCTACGACGCCCTGCTGGCCGACTGGGTGGAGCACCCGCGCACGATCGTGCTCTCCAGCCACCTGATCGGCGAGATCGAGCGACTGCTCGAGGACGTCGTGGTGCTGGACCGCGGGACCGTGCTGACGGCGTCCGACGCGGAGACGCTCCGTGCCGGCGGCGTGACGGTCACCGGCCCGGCCGACGCGGTCACCGCCTTCGTCGTCGGGCGCGACGTGGTCGCCCGGCAGCAGCTCGGTCGCACCGCGCAGGCGACCCTCATCGGCGCGCGGCCCGACGACGCGGCCCTGGCCCGGCAGCACGGGCTCGAGCTCGGGCCCGTGGCGCTCCAGGACCTGTTCGTCCACCTCACCGACCGCCCGGCCGCCGCCTCGACCACGGAGGAGTCCCGATGAGCATCGACACGGCACGTCTCCCGACCCGCAGCTCCGTGCGCGCCACCGCGACGTGGCTGCTCTGGATGAACCTGTACCTCGCCGCGTGGGCCTGGGGCATGGCGATCGTCGTCGTGGCCGGGGCGCTCGTGGTGATCAACCAGGTGGGTGAGGTCAACAACAGCGTCATGGCGTTCGCTCGGCAGGGCGCGATCTGGTTCCCGTTCTCCGTGCTCATCGCGATCACCGCGGCCTACCTGCCGGTGCACGTCGCAGCCGGGCTGACCCGGCGCAGCCTCGCGCTCGGGTCGCTGCTCGCCGCCGGCGGCCTGGCCCTCGTCTACGGCGTCGTGTTCGCCGGCCTGCTGGTCGTGGAGCGCGCCGTGTTCGACGCCTTCGGGTGGCAGTGGCGGATCGTCGAGGGGTTCTCTCCCGACGGCACCGACGTCGCGACGCTGTTCGTCAGCTCGGCACTGCTGTTCCTCGTCGCCTACGTGTCCGGGCTCCTGGTCGGGATGTCCTACCAGCGGCTCGGCGGCTGGTGGGGGACCCTCGCGCTGCCGCTGACCGCCGGCCCGATCCTGCTGGTCTCGGCCCTGCTCGCGCAGGACGCCGGCCCGTTCTCGACCTCCGCGTGGTTCGGCGGCGACCAGCCGCTCCTCGTCGGCGCCGCGGTGACCCTGCTGATCGCGGGCCTCATGGCGGTCGCGTTCGACCGCCTGACGCGTGGTGCGTCGGTGCCCCACCGCACCTCCTGACACGACCCGACGTCACGGGACCGGCCGTCGGCCGCTCCCGCGGCACCCCACACCCTGAAGGAGCCCGCGATGTCCGTGATCCAGGTCGAGAACCTGCACAAGCGCTACGGCGGCACGGTCGCCGTCGACGACGTCAGCCTCGAGGTCCACCGCGGCGAGATCTTCGGCGTGCTGGGCCGCAACGGGGCCGGCAAGACCACCACCGTCGAGATCATCGGTGGGCTGCGGCAGGCCGACTCCGGCACGGTCCGGGTCCTCGGCCTGGATCCCCAGAAGGACCGGGAGAGCCTCCGGCAGGTCGTCGGCCTCCAGCTCCAGGAGAGCCAGCTGCAGCCGAAGCTGGTGGTCCGCGAGGCCCTCGACCTGTACGCCTCGTTCTACCCCGACCCCGCGGACCCGGCGCAGCTGCTCGACGAGCTGGGGCTGGCCGACCGGGCGGGTGCGCGGTTCGAGCAGCTGTCGGGCGGCCAGAAGCAGCGGCTGTCGGTGGCGCTCGCCCTCGTCGGCAACCCGCAGGTGGCCATCCTCGACGAGCTCACCACCGGGCTCGACCCGCACGCGCGCCGCGACACGTGGGAGGTGGTGGAGCGCATCCGCGACCGCGGCGTGACCATCGTGCTGGTCACGCACTTCATGGAGGAGGCCGAGCGGCTCTGCGACCGGATCGCGCTCATCGACGCCGGCCGGGTCGCCGCGACCGGGACGCCGGCGGAGCTGGTCGCGCGCGCGACGGCCGAGCAGGTGCTCCGCTTCCGCCCGTCCGCCCCGGTGCCGCTGGGGCTGCTCGACGGCCTCGGCGCGCTGACGGAGCGGGACGGGGAGCTCGAGGTCCGCGGCCGCGACAACGTCGTCCAGGACGTGCTCGTCGCGCTGGCCCAGCACGGCATCCGCCCCGAGAACCTGCGCCTCGAGCAGAGCTCGCTCGAGGACGCGTTCGTCGCACTCACGACACCTGTGGAGGTCTGACCATGTCCAGCTCGAGCGTCACCGCGTCCCTCACGGGCGCCCAGGCCCGCCTGACCACGGTCGAGGCCCGGCTCTTCCTGCGGGAGCCGTCGGGAGCGTTCTTCGCGATCCTCTTCCCCGCCGTCCTGCTCACCGTGCTCGGCCTGGTGATGCCGTGGGCGGACCTGCCGTTCAACGACCAGGACCCGGTCCTGTCGCAGATCAACGGCATCACCGGCTACGCCCCGACCGTCCTGGCCCTCGCGGTGGCGACGGTCGGCCTCTCCTCCTACCCGCAGACCATCGCGGGCTACCGCGGCCGGGGGGTGCTCAAGCGGCTGTCGGCCACACCCGTGCCGCCGTCGCGCATCCTGGTCGCCCAGGTGCTGGTGAACCTGGCCGCCCTGCTGGTCGCGGCGGTGCTCATGTACGTGCTCGGCGTGACCGTGGTCGACGTGGCCGCGCCGGCCCAGCCACTCGTCCTGCTGCTCGCGTTCCTGCTCACCGTCCTCGCGGCCTTCGCGGTCGGGTCCGTGATCGCGGCGCTGGCACCGAACGCGGCCGCCGCGACCGCCTGGGGGATGACCGTCTACTTCGTCTCGCTGTTCTTCGCGGGGGTGTGGCTGCCGCTGCCCCTGATGCCCGACGTGGTCCAGACGATCGCGGGGTATACGCCCCTCGGGGCGGGCAGCGAGGCGCTCGCCGCGGCCTGGTACGGCCAGCCGTTCCCCACCACGTCGCTGCTGGTCCTGGTGGCGTGGACCGTCGTCGGGGTGCCGGTGGCGGCGCGCTTCTTCCGGTGGTCCTGAGGACCATGTGGTCGCGCTCCCACTCGAATCGTTTAGGAGTCTGGACGCTGGCTGTGCACCGCCGGAAAGTGGGCGCCGACCCGGCCGCCGTCTGCCCGGACACCCGCACCGTTGCGGAGTACCCGGCACCGAGGGCCAGTTCCTTCGTGCACCTCCGTCACCGCCCGCACGCGCTTGCGTGCGGGCGCGGGGCGTACCCGCGACGACGCGGGCGCGCATCCGACAGCCAGAAAGGTACGAGTAGATGTCCTCATCGACCCGACGGCGATCTGCCTGGGTGGCCACGGCCACCCTGAGCGCAGCATCGCTGCTGGCCATCTGCGGGATCCAGCCCGCCATGGCCGCCGGCCCGGCCACCATCACGGTGCCGGCCGCCTCGCCCGTCAAGGCCGCCGTGGCCGACGGCGAGTACACCCAGCGGTTCCTCACCATGTACGACAAGCTCAAGGACCCGGCGAACGGGTACTTCAGCCCCCAGGGCATCCCGTACCACTCCGTCGAGACCCTCATCGTCGAGGCGCCCGACTACGGCCACGAGACGACGTCGGAGGCGTACTCCTACTGGGTGTGGCTCGAGGCGCTCTACGGCCAGGTCACCGAGGACTGGGCCCCGTTCAACCACTCGTGGGACACGCTCGAGAAGTACATGATCCCGACGAGCGCGGACCAGCCCACCAACTCGTTCTACAACCCCAACAGCCCGGCGACGTACGCCTCGGAGTTCAACCACCCGAGCAGCTACCCGTCGCAGCTGAACAGCGGCGTGACGTCGGGCAAGGACCCGATCGGCGCGGAGCTGAAGGCCACCTACGGCAACTCCGACGTGTACGGCATGCACTGGCTCGCCGACGTCGACAACAAGTACGGGTTCGGCGCCACCCCGGGAGCGGGCTGCGAGCTCGGCCCGACAGCCACCGGCACGTCCTACATCAACACCTTCCAGCGCGGCCCGCAGGAGTCGGTCTGGGAGACCGTCCCGCAGCCGTCGTGCGAGGAGTTCAAGTACGGCGGCACCAACGGCTACCTGGACCTCTTCACCAAGGACGCCTCGTACGCCAAGCAGTGGAAGTACACCAACGCCCCCGACGCCGACGCGCGTGCGGTCGAGGCCGTCTACTGGGCCAACCAGTGGGCGACCGCGCAGGGCAAGCAGGCGCAGATCGCCGGCACGGTGGCCAAGGCCGCCAAGATGGGCGACTACCTGCGCTACGCGCTGTTCGACAAGTACTTCAAGGCGGTCGGCTGCACCTCGCCGTCGTGCCCCGCCGGCTCCGGCAAGGAGAGCGCGCACGGCCTGCTCTCCTGGTACTACGCGTGGGGCGGCGCGCTCGACTCGTCGGCCGGCTGGGCCTGGCGCATCGGGTCCTCGCATGCGCACTTCGGCTACCAGAACCCGCTCGCGGCCTGGGTGCTGTCCACCGACCCGGCCCTCACGCCGAAGTCGCCGACCGCCAAGTCGGACTGGGCCAGCTCGCTGACCCGCCAGCTCGAGTTCTACAAGTGGCTGCAGGCCCCTGAGGGCGGCATCGCCGGTGGCGCGACCAACAGCTGGGACGGCGCGTACGCCACGCCCCCGGCCGGCACGCCGACCTTCTACGGCATGGGCTACACCGAGGCTCCGGTCTACAACGACCCGCCGTCGAACCAGTGGTTCGGCATGCAGGCGTGGGGCATGCAGCGCGTCGCGGAGCTGTACTACGCGTCGGGCAACGCGCAGGCCAAGGCGATCCTCGACAAGTGGGCCCCGTGGGCCGCGGCCAACATCACGGTCTCGGGCTCCACGTGGTCCGTCCCGTCGGAGCTGACCTGGACCGGCAAGCCGGACACCTGGAACGCTGCGAGCCCGGGTTCCAACTCGGGTCTCAAGGTCGTCGTCAAGAGCAGCGGCCAGGACGTCGGCGTCGCCGGCGACACCGCCCGCACGCTCCTGTTCTACGCCGCCAAGTCGGGGAACACCGCCATCCAGGCCAAGGTCAAGGCCCTGCTCGACGCCATCTGGGCCTCGAACCAGGACCCGCTGGGCGTCAGCGCGCCGGAGACCCGCACGGACTTCGGCCGGTTCGACGACACGTACGTCGCGGGCGGCAACGGGGTCTACATCCCGGCCGGCTGGACGGGCACGATGCCCAACGGCGACGTCATCAAGCCGGGCGTCTCGTTCCTGGACATCCGCTCCTGGTACAAGCAGGACCCCCAGTGGTCCAAGGTCCAGGCGTACCTGGACGGCGGCGCCGCGCCGACGTTCACCTTCCACCGGTTCTGGGCCCAGACGGCCATCGCCGGGGCCATGGCGGACTACGACCGGCTGTTCTCGACGCCCGCCCCGACCGACACGGTCGCGCCGAGCGTCCCGACCGGTCTGCTCGTCGGCACGACCACTGCGACGTCGGCCACGATCTCGTGGACGGCCTCGACGGACAACACGGGTGGCTCCGGCGTCGCCGGGTACGACGTCTACCGGGGTGGCGCGCTGGTCGGCTCCTCGACCACCACGTCGTACACCGACACCGGCCTGACCGCGTCGACGGCGTACTCGTACACCGTCCGGGCCAAGGACGTGGCGGGCAACGTGTCCGCCGCCTCGTCGGCCCTCGCGGTCACCACCAGGGCGACGCCCACCGACACGGTCGCGCCGAGCGTCCCCACGGGCCTCGCCGCGAGCGCGGTCACCCAGAACAGCCTCACGCTGAGCTGGGCGGCGTCGACCGACAACTCGGGCGGCTCCGGCCTGGCCGGGTACGACGTCTACCGGGGCGCGACGAAGGTCGGCTCCACCACGACGACGTCGTACTCCGACACCGGCCTCACGGCGGCGACGGCGTACTCGTACACCGTGCGCTCGCGTGACGTGGCGGGGAACATCTCCGCGGCGTCGAGCGCGCTGTCGGTGACGACGCTGCCGGCCACCACGGTGGACACGATCGCCCCGTCGGTGCCTGCGGGCCTCGTCGCGACGACGGTCACGGAGACCAGCGTCGCCCTCACGTGGACCGCGTCCACGGACACGGGCGGCTCGGGCCTCGCCGGGTACGACGTCTACCGGGGGACCACCAAGGTCGGCACGCCGGCCACGGCGTCCTACACGGACAGCGGCCTCACGGCGGCGACGGCGTACCAGTACACCGTCCGGGCACGGGACAACGCGGGCAACGTCTCCGCCGCGTCCTCGGCCCTGTCGGTGACCACCAAGTCCCCGACGACGACCAGCTCCTGCAAGGTGGCCTACACCGCCAGCAGCTGGAACACGGGCTTCACGGCCTCCGTCAAGGTGACCAACACCGGCACGACGGCCCTCAACGGCTGGACCCTCGGGTTCACGTTCGCGAACGGCCAGAAGGTCACGCAGGGCTGGAGCGCCGACTGGTCGCAGTCGGGCACGGCGGTCACCGCCAAGAACGCGGCGTGGAACGGCACCCTCGGTGCCGGGCAGAGCACCGACATCGGGTTCAACGGCTCCCACACGGGGACCAACACCAACCCGACGGCGTTCACGCTCAACGGCGCCACCTGCACGATCGGCTAGCGCACCGACGACGGGCCGGTCCTCCGCGGAGGGCCGGCCCGTCCTGCGCGGGGTAGGGAAAACCCCACCGCGTGCTGGTGGGTGGTCAGGCTGTCAGCCGGTCGCCCCGGACCCCTAGCGTCACTGTCATGACCTCACCGACGTCCCCGGGCAGCGTGTCCGACGACCTGCGCGTCGTCGCCCCCGCGTTCACCGACCTGCGCGCTCTCGCCGCGGCCCCCGTGTCGGTGGCGACGTGGCGGGGGATCTCGCAGCTCGTCGTCGGATCCGTCGTCCTCCTGGTCGCCGCGATCGGGCTGGTCGTCGCCCTGTCCTTGTCCCTGTCGCTCGTCGCGCTCCTGGTCGGCATCCCGATGCTCGTCGCCACCCTGTGGGTGGGCCGGCCGTTCGCCCAGCTCGAGCGGACGCGGCTGGAGGCCCAGCTGGCGGTCGAGATCTCGGCGCCGACCTACCCTCGGCGCGACGGGGTGTGGGCCTCGTGGTGGGCGATCCTGTCCGACAGTCGCACCTGGGCGCACTCGGCCTACGTGGTGGTCGCGGGCCTGCTCCTCACGGTCCAGAGCGTCCTGGTCACCGTCGCCGGCGGGTTCGCGCTCGGCTGCCTGGTCTACCCGGTGATCGCTGCGACCAACGGGCTCACCCATCCGCCCTTCCCGCTGATCCTCATGGTCCCGGCCGGGCTCGCGTGCGCCTGGATCGCCGCCCTGGCCACCCAGGCCGGGTCCCTCGCGATCGTCCGGATCGGGCGGTCCCTGCTGGGGGCCTCCGCACGGGCCGAGGCGCTCGAGGCGGCGCGGCAGGCACAGGCCAGGGCCGCGCAGGCCGAGGGGCGTGCGGTCCAGCTGACCGAGACCCGCACCGCCGCCGTGGGCGCCGCCGACGACGAGCGCCGCCGCATCGAGCGGGACCTGCACGACGGCGCGCAACAGCGGCTGGTCGCGCTCGGCGTCGAGCTGGGCACCGCCCGCCGGAAGGTGTCGAGCGACCCCGAGGCCGCCGCCGCGCTGGAGCACGCGCACCGCGAGGTCAAGGAGACGCTCGCCGAGCTGCGCGACCTGGTCCGCGGCATCCATCCCGCCGTGCTCACCGACCGCGGGCTCGACGCCGCCCTGTCCGCCCTGGCCGCCCGCAGCCCGGTCCCGGTCCGTGTCGACGTGCCCGACCCACCGGCCCTCAGCCGCGCCAGCACGTCCGCGCAGGCCGCCGCCTACTTCGTGGTCGCCGAGGCCCTCACCAACGCCGCCAAGCATGCCGACGCCCAGCAGGTGACGGTCACCGCCACCGTGAGCCCGGACGCCCTCCTGCAGATCGTCATCGCCGACGACGGCCGTGGGGGAGCGACCGCGACACCCGGCAGCGGGCTCGACGGACTGCGCAGCCGTGTCGCCGCCCTCGACGGCACGTTCGACCTGGACAGCCCGGCCGGAGCCGGCACCCGACTCACCGTGGAGGTGCCGTGCGCATCGTGATCGCCGAAGACTCGGTCCTGCTGCTCGACGGCCTGACCAGGCTGCTCGAGGCGGAAGGGCACGAGGTCACCGGCTACACCACCGCCGACGAGGTCGTCGCCGCCCTCGGGCCCGACGACGAGCTCCCCGACGTGCTGGTCACCGACGTCCGGATGCCTCCGTCGCACACCGACGAGGGCCTGCGGGCCGCGGTGCACCTGCGCAGCCTGCACAAGAAGCTGCCCGTTCTCGTCCTGTCGCAGTACGTCGAGCAGCGGTACGCCCGCGAGCTCTTCGCGGGGGACGTGCGCGGCCTCGGCTACGTGCTCAAGGACCGGGTGGCCGACGTGGACGAGTTCCTCGACGCGCTCGGCCGCGTGGCCGCCGGCGGCACGGTGATCGACCCCGAGGTCGTCGCCCAGATCCTCGCCCGGACCCGCCGTTCGGGCCTCGAGACCCTCACCCCGCGCGAGCGGGACGTGCTCGGTCTCATGGCGGAGGGCCGCTCCAACGCCGCCATCGCCGACCGCCTCGTCGTCGGCCTGCCGGCGGTCGAGAAGCACGTGACCTCCATCCTCACCAAGCTCGACCTCCCGCAGGCCGCCGACGACCACCGCCGCGTGCTCGCCGTGCTGCGCTGGTTGGAGCACGAACCCACGAACGGAGAACGACCATGACCACCACCCTGGAGCGGCCGGCCGCCCCCGCGGGTCCGACACCGCGCAGCCCCGGCGCACGCGCGCTGACCTGGACCGGCGCGATCGTCGGCGGCCTCCTGCTGGTCTCCGCCGGCTTCAGCGCCCTCGACCTGCTCGTCATGGGGTCCGACGACGCGACCACCCGCTCCGAGAGCGCCGACTACGCGGCCGCGCCGGTGGTCGAGCTGGTCGCCGACGGCCAGATCACCGTGACCACCGGCGGCGACCGCGTCGAGGTGGAGCGCACCGCGACCACGGCGCTCACCCGCGCGCACTACTCGGTCGACGAGCTGGCCGACCGGCTGCGGGTGCAGTACCGCTGCGACTGGTGGCGGCCCGGCTTCTGCGCGACCTCGCTGGACGTCACGGTGCCGGACGGCACGTCGGTGATCATCCGCGCCCGCGACGGCGGCGTCACCGCGACCGGCCTGAGCGGCCCGCTCGACGTCCACCAGAGCGACGGGGAGTCGTCCGTGTCGGACATCGACGGGGACGTGAGCATCCGCACGAGCGACGGCCGCACCGACGTCAGCGACATCCGCGGCTCGGTCTACGCGAGCTCCGCGGACGGCTCGATCACGGTCTCGGACGTCTCTGGCTCGGTCACCACCCGCACCAGCGACGGCCGCACCGACATCTCGGAGGTGCAGGGGGACGTGGATGCCATGGCGAGCGACGGCGACGTGACGGTGTACGGGACGGGGGAGCCCGTGGCGCTGGACATCTCCACGGCCGACGGCCGGCAGACGGTCGAGGGCCAGGTCGACCCGACCTCGTCCACCCACGTGCGGATCCGCACCAGCGACGGCAGCGCGGCGTACCTGCGACCACGCGGCTGAGCGCACGAGAAGGGCCCCTGATCAGCAGATCTGCTGATCAGGGGCCTTTCTCGTCTGTCGGGGTGGCGGGATTCGAACCCACGACCTCTTCGTCCCGAACGAAGCGCGCTACCAAGCTGCGCCACACCCCGTGGAGCCTGGCAAGGATAGCCGACGACCCCGGTTGCGACGAAACCGGATCAGGGAGCGACGAGTGTGAGGAGCGTCGCCTCGGGCCGGCACGCGAACCGCACGGGCGCGTACGGCGACGTGCCGAGACCCGCGGACACGTGCATCCACGTGGAGCCCGCACCCCCGGGCTGGTCCGGACGCGGACCGGGCCAGCCGTGCAGGCCCTTGGCGCGGCGGGTGTCCAGGTCGCAGTTGGTCACCAGGGCGCCCCAGAACGGCAGGGCGAGCTGTCCGCCGTGCGTGTGCCCGGCGATCGCCAGGTCCACGTCGTCCGCGTGCAGCTGGTCCAGGACGCGGCGGTACGGCGCGTGCGTGACGCCCAGGTGCAGGTCCACCGGGGTCGACCCGGTGCGGGCGTCGTCGTCACCGCCGGCCGAAGGGAACCGGTCGCGGTCGAGGTGCGCGTCGTCGGTGCCGACGAGCGAGAGCACGCGGCCGTCGACCTTGAGCACGTCCCGGCGGTTGGTGAGGTCGATCCAGCCCGCCGACCGGAACCGGGCGGTGAGCTCGCGCCAGGGCAGCTCCGCCGGGCGTCCGGCGGTCCGACGGCGGGCGTCGGGGAGCAGGTACCGGGCCGGGTTCTTGGGCGTCGGCGCGATGTAGTCGTTGGAGCCGAGCACGAACGCACCGGGCACCGCGAGGTGCGGCTCCAGCGCCTCGAGCAGCGCCGGCATCGCGTCGAGGTGGGCCCAGTTGTCGCCCGTGTTCACCACGAGGTGCGGGTCCAGCGACGCCAGGTCGCGCACCCAGTCGACCTTCCTGCGCTGGCCCGGCGTCAGGTGCAGGTCGGAGATGTGCAGGACGCGCAGGGGGTCCTGACCGGCCGGGAGCACCGGGACGGTGACCTCGCGCAGCGTGTACCAGCGGACCTCGATCAGCGAGGCGTACGCGAGCGCGCCCGCACCGGCCAGCGCGACGGCGCCGGCGGTGCGGGCGAGCGTGCGGCCGGCGCCGTCCGTCACGGGTTGCGGCCGCGGTTGTCAGGCGGTCCCTGCCCCTGCCCCTGCCCCGGCTGGTTCGGATCGACCGGTGCCACGGGCGGCTGCCCGTTGGACAGGGTCAGCTGCACGTAGGAGCCCCGCACGGCGGTGCCGGACGGACTCTGGGAGACGACCGCCCCGGCCGGGAGCGCGGAGGGCACCTGCGCGGGAGCGACCGACGCACGGAACCCGGCAGCGGAGAGCCGGTTGCGTGCGTCCGCCTCGCTGAGGCCGACGACGGACGGCACGGCCACCTTCTCGCCGAACACCTCCTTGTCACCGGGTGCCGGGAAGTCGCCGTTGGGCGCGCCGGAGAGCGCCTGGGTCATGAACCGGCTCCAGGTCGGGGCCGCGATGGTCGCGCCGTACGCGTACCGGACCTTCTTGCCGGCGATCGTGATGTTCTGCACCGGGCGCATGCCGTCGGAGTAGCCGACCCACACCGCGGCGGCACGCAGCGGCGAGTAGCCCACGAACCACGTGTGCTCGTTGTGGCTGGTGGTCCCGGTCTTGCCGGCGGTCGGGAACGGGGGCGGCGTGACGCCGTCGGCCGTGCCCTGCCAGACGTTGCGCAGCGCGAACGTCAGGGCGCTCGTGTACTTGGGGTCGATCACCGGGCTGCAGTTGGCGCTCGGCACCGCCAGCTCGACACCGTCGGCGTCGATCACGCTGGTGATGGCGATGGGCGTGCAGTACGTGCCGTTGGCGGCGAACGTGGCGAACGCGGCGGCCATCGACAGCGGGGCGATCGAGTTGCTCCCGATCACGTTGGCGGGGTACGGGTCCGCGGTGCCCTCGCCCGACTTGCCGCCGGCCTTGTGGATCCCGATCTGCGCGGCGCCGTCCATGATCCCGCAGAGGTCGAGCTGCATGGCCATGGTCAGGTACGCCAGGTTGACCGAGTTCTTGGTGGCGTCCAGCACGGTCATCGTCTTGCCGTTGCCCTCGGCGTTGCCGGGGGTCCACTTCTCGTTGCGGCCCTTGGCGCCGCACGAGGTGAACATGTTCTGGTTCAGGGGCCGCACGCTGCCGTCGACCGTCTCCTGGAGGCTGTGCCCCTGCTTGAGCCACTCGAGGAGGGTGAACGGCTTGAACGTCGAGCCGGGCGGGAAGCCCGACGCGCCGCCGTAGGCGTTGTCGGTGTTGAAGTTGACCGGCGTCTCGCGGTCCCCGTGCTCGGCCACCGCGGTGTAGAGGCGGTTCTGCGCCATCGCGGTGATCTTCCCGGTGCCGGGCTCGACGACGACGATGGAGCTGGCCACGCCCGAGGGGTCGTCGACGGGGATGCCGTTCTTGACCTCGGCGTCGGCGATGGCCTGCTCGCCGGGCTGCAGCGTGGTGGTGATCGTGAGGCCACCGCGGTAGAGGCGCTTGATGCGGTCGTTCTTGGTCTCACCGAACGCCGGGTCGTTGCCGATGACCTTGGTGACGTAGTCGCAGAAGTAGCCGGAGCCGGGCACCACGTCGCCCGCGGTCATGCAGCCTTGCTTGAGCGGCGAGGGGTGGAGGGTGGCTGCCAGCGGGGTGGCGCGGCCGGCCTCGTACTCGGCCTCCGTGATGAACTTCTGCTCGTACATGAGCTTGAGCACGCGGTTGCGCCGCTCCTGCGAGGCCTCGGGGTTCAGCACCGGGTCCCACTTGGTCGGGCTCTGCGTGACGCCGGCGATCGTGGCGGCCTCGAGGTAGTTCAGGTCCTTCGCGGGCTTGGTGAAGTAGTACTGCGCAGCCGACTCGGCGCCGTAGACCGAGGCACCGAACGGCGCGATGTTCAGGTACTTCTCGAGGATCTCGTCCTTCGTCATCGTCTTCTCGAGCGCGATGGCGAGCTTGGCCTCGCGCAGCTTGCGCGCGTAGCCCTCGGTGCCGTCGGCCTCGCGCGCCGCCTGGATCGCCTCGAGCTGCTCGGCCTTGGTCTCCTTGGCCAGAGCGGCGTCGATGAGGACGTTCTTGATGTACTGCTGGGTGAGCGTCGAGGCGCCCTGCTGACCGCCGTCGTTGGCCTGGTTCTGCACGAACGCGCGGAGCATGCCCGTGGGGTCGACGCCCGCGTGCTGGTAGAACCGCTTGTCCTCGGTCGCGATCACGGCGTGCTGGAGCATCGGCGAGATCTCGGTGAGAGGCACGACGACACGGTTCTGCTGGTAGAACGTCGCCAGCAGCGTGCCGTCCGCGGCCTTGATGACCGACTTCTCCGGCAGCGTGCCCTGGTCGAGCTCCGTCGGCAGGTCGTCGAACGCGGTGACCGTCAGGTCGGTGACGCCGTTGGCGACCGCGACTCCGGGCAGGACGAGACCGGCGGCGAGCACCCCGCCCACGCCCGCGACGAGCGCGAAGGTGAGCAGGAGGGCCAACGCCTGGAAGACGTTGACCTGTCGGCCGCGCTGGCGCGCAGGGTTCGGCATGCCGTCAGGGTAGTAGGCGCCCCTGTCAGGGCTGCCACGGATCGGGCCGGACGCCCCGACCTGCACGGGACCTGCACATGCTCTCGACGACCGTGACTGCACCCGCTCCGACCCGGTCAAGCGTCCATCTGACGGAATGACCCGAACGGAGTCTCGCCAGAGTGGTCGTCGGAGCGCTAGTTTCCCGGCAGGACTCGGGTGCGGTTGCCACGGCACGCCCCGTCGGCGTGCTCGGGAGGATGCGTGACCACACTCGTGCAGGACACGCACTGGACCGCGCTCGCGGCATGCGGCAAGGGCAAGCTCGCGCCCGACGCGCTGTTCGTCGAGGGGGCCGCCCAGCGCGAGGCCCGCACGGTGTGCACCAGCTGCCCCGTACGGCTCGCCTGCCTGGCGGACGCGCTCGACAACCGCATGGACTTCGGGGTCTGGGGCGGCATGACGGAGCGCGAGCGCCGGGCCCTGCTCCGGCGCCGACCGGAGGTGCGGTCCTGGCGGACCGAGCTGGTCGGGTCGGACGCCGTCGACGGCTCGTGAGAGCGCTCCGACACCGGCGCGTGGCCCTAGGGTGAGCCGCATGGCTACGCAGTGGGAGTACGCGACGATTCCGCTCATCATTCACGCCACCAAGGCGATCCTCGATCAGTGGGGCGCCGACGGGTGGGAGCTCGTGCAGGTGATCCAGGGCCCTGACGCCGGCCTCGTGGCCTACCTCAAGCGGCCCAAGGAGTCCTGATGGGCGCCGCTGCCCGCCTCGCCGAGCTCGGGCTCGAGCTCCCCGAGGTGGCGCTGCCGCTCGCCGCGTACCTGCCGGCTGTGCGGTCCGGGTCCTACGTCTACACCAGTGGGCAGCTGCCCTTCGTGGCGGGGGCCCTGCCGGCCACCGGCAAGGTCGGCGTCGGTGCCGGCCTGGTCACCCCGGAGGACGCCGCCGGCCACGCCCGGACGTCCGCGCTCAACGCGCTCGCGGCTGTCGCCGCGGTCGTCGCCGCCGAGGGTGGGCCGCGGGGCGCCGACGCGCTCGACCGGATCGTGCACGTGGTCAAGGTCGTCGGCTTCGTGGCCAGCGACCCCGCGTTCACCGGCCAGCCGGCCGTCGTCAACGGCGCGAGCCTGCTGCTGCACGCGGTGCTCGGCGACGCCGGCGTGCACGCGCGCTCGGCCGTGGGCGTTGCCGTGCTGCCGATGGACTCGCCGGTCGAGGTCGAGATCGTGGTCGAGCTGGCCTGACCGCGTCAGCGGGCGCGACGCTCCAGTCGCTCCACGTCGAGCAGGACCACCGCGCGGCCCTCGCGGCGCACCCACCCGCGGGCGGCGAAGTCGGCGAGCGCCTTGTTCACGGTCTCCCGCGAGGCACCGACCAGCTGCGCCAGCTCCTCCTGCGTCAGGTCGTGCGCCACGCGGATGCCCTCGTCGACCTTCTCGCCGAAGCGGGTCGACAGGTCGAGCAGCGCCTTGGCGACGCGGCCGGGCACGTCCGAGAAGACCAGGTCGGCGAGCGCCTCGTTGGTCCGGCGCAGCCGGCGGGCGAGCGCCTGGAGCAGGTGCGGCGCCACGGTGGGCTTGTCCTGGAGCCAGCGGATGAGGTCGCTGTGACCGAGCTCGAGCACCACCGCGTCGGCGACGACGGTCGCGGTCGCGGTGCGGGGACCCGGGTCGAACAGGCTGAGCTCGCCGAACATCTCGCCCGGGCCGAGGACGGCCAGGAGGTTCTCGCGTCCGTCGTTGGAGCGTCGGCCCAGCTTGATCTTGCCCTCGCGCACGACGTAGAGCCGGTCGCCCGGCTCACCCTCGTGGAACAGGGCGTCGCCGCGGGCGATGTCGATCGGCTTCATCGACGCGACGAGCGCCTCCGACGACTCCTGGTCGAGCCCGGCGAACAGCGGCGCCGACAGCACGATGTCGTCCTCCACAGGGACCTCACCTCTCTGGCCGCTGACCGGATCGTCCCGGTCGCGGCATCACTCACCTCTGGGTCCAGACGCACCGACTGCTGGTCAGCGGCCTGCGCGGCTCTCAGTCTGCCCCATGGTGGGCGTCATCCGCGGCCCAAGGGCTCGCGAAGCCCGGCGACGACCACCCCGGGGTCCACCGCCAGCCGGGTGATGAGGCGGTCGGTGGCGCGGGTGAGGGCGGCCTCGACGCCCGCGGCGTAGGTGGAGAGCTGTTCGTCCAGTGCGCGCAGCTCGTGCAGGCGGCCCACGTCGGCGCCGACGCCCTCGTCTCCCGCGTCGGCGAGCACCGCGGCGAGCGCCGCCGGGCGCGGGACGTCGAGCCCGACCTCCAGCGGGAGCTGGAACGCGACGTCCTCGCCGAGCGTCTGCGGGCGGGCTGCCTGGGCGACCGCAAGGTCAAGGCGGGCCCGGACCAGCCGACGCCACCAGGTGACCCGGGCGTGCTCCGCACGCAACGCGCGCCGGTCGAGGCGGAGATCACTGACCCGTTGCTCGACGGGGGGCGTCATGCGGACAGGTCCTCCTCAGACGGAAACGTCGGACGGGCTCGATGTCTGGTTTCGGCCCGGTACGGGTCGACCTTGAGCGCGGGTCGCCGTGTGCGCCCCCGAATCACTCCAAGGGAGCAGCACCGGAGGTCAGAGCCTCCCCGAACGGGTGTCGGCACCGGGTCGTACGCTGCCGAGGTGATCGGAGCAGACATCGAGTCGCCCCTTGCCCGCACCCGACGAGCGCGCCGCGTCGACCGTGCCCTGACCGTGCGGTACCCGGACGCGCGCTGCGAGCTGGACTTCACCTCGCCGTTCGAGCTGCTGGTGGCCACGGTGCTCTCGGCGCAGACCACCGACGTCCGCGTGAACCTCACCACGCCGATCCTGTTCGCGCGCTACCCCGACGCGGCCGCGCTCGCGGCGGCCAACCCCGAGGAGCTGGAGGAGATCCTGCGGCCCACGGGGTTCTTCCGGGCCAAGGCCAGGTCGGTCATGGGCCTGTCCCGGGACCTGGTCGAGCGGTTCGGCGGACAGGTGCCGCCTCGGCTGACCGACCTGGTCACGCTGCCCGGCGTCGGGCGCAAGACCGCCAACGTGGTGCTCGGCAACGCGTTCGGCATCCCCGGCATCACCACGGACACCCACGTCATGCGCCTGTCCACGCGGCTCGGCTACACCACCAGCGAGGACCCCGTGGTGGTGGAGAAGGAGCTCGGCGCCCTGCTGCCGCGCAAGGACTGGACCATGGCCTCGCACCGGCTGATCTTCCACGGCCGGCGCACGTGCTTCGCGCGCAAGCCGGCGTGCGGCGCCTGCCCGGTGGCGTCGATGTGCCCGTCGGCCGGCATCGGGGAGCTCGATCCGGTGAAGGCGGCGGCGCTCGTCAAGCCATAGCGGGGACGGTCTCGCGCAGCCAGGCCAGGAGCAGCTCGGTGACGCGGTCCGGGGCCTCCTCGGCGGGGAAGTGCCCCACCTGCGGCAGCAGCTCGAACTGGTAGCGGGACGCGACCAGGGCGGCCGTGTCCTTGGACAAGGTGGCGTGCGACGCCGGGCGGAGCCCGTCCCGGCCCCCGTGCAGCTGGAGCACGGGCAGGGCCCGGGTGTTCTCCTCGAGGTCCGCGTGGTAGCGCCGACCGTCGGGGCGCGGCATCGAGCGGACCAGCCAGCGCAGCTGCTCCATCTGGCTGTGCGCCGCGAACGGCACGCGCGCGGCGGACCGGTACGTCGCCTCGGCGCGGGCGTCCAGCCAGCCGCGCGCGCCGCCCCACTCGTGCAGCAGGCGGGCCACGAGATCGCCCTCCATGAGGGCGCGCTCCGGGAACGACGGGAGCTGGGCGAACGCGAGCCGCCGCAGGGCGGCGGGGCGGACCGCCGCTCGCAGGTGCCCGCGGGTGTCCAGCGGGTGCGGCGCGGCCAGGGCCCCGACCGCGCGGACCCGTTCGGGGTGCAGACCGGCCATCGCCCACGCGATCTCGCCACCCGTGCCGCTGCCGACGACCACCGCGTCCGCGGCACCCAACGACTGGATGACGCCGGCCACGTCCGCCGCCAGCGTGGGGACGTCGTAGCCCTGCGGCGGCTTGTCCGAGCCGCCCGTGCCACGCACGTCCATGGCCGCCACGCGGTACCCCGCGTCGGCGAGGGCGGGGAGCTGGTGCCGCCAGGCCCACCAGAACTGCGGGATGCCGTGCAGCAGGACGACCAGGGGTGCGTCCCGGTCGTCGGGGCCGGCGACAGCCGCGTGGAACCGTGCGCCGTTCGCGGCCACGTAGCGGTGCTCCCAGGGGCCGTCGATGAGGAGCGAGGCGGAGTCGACGGTGCTCATCGGTGCGAACCTACCGGTTCCCGCGCTCGGTGCGGGAGGCTGTCGCCGCCTCCCGGGCGTGATGTCGGTCGCGCTGCGCGAGGGCGCCACCGCCGAGCAGGGCGGCGGCGAGCGACGCGACCAGCACCGAGACGACCACGTGCTCGTCGTGCGGGCTGCCGGCCCCGAACGCCAGCTCGCCCACCAGGAGGGACACGGTGAACCCGATCCCGCCGAGCAGCCCGACCGCGCCGACGTCGGCCCAGCCGAGCCCGGGGGCCAGCGCGGCGCGCGTGAAGCGGGCGACCAGGTACGTGGCGCCGAGGATGCCGATCGGCTTGCCGAGCACCAGGCCCAGGGCAACCCCCTGTGCCACGGGGTCGGCGAAGGTCGTCTGCAGCGCGTCGGCCGTGAGCGTGACCCCGGCGGCGAACAGCGCGAACACCGGCACCGCGATGCCGGCGGACAGCGGGCGCCAGGCGTGCTCCCACCGCTCGGCCAGCGACTCGCTCGGAAGCTCCGTCAGGTGCAGTGCCCGTCGGGTGGCCTCCTGCGTGCCCGGCACGACGAGACCCAGCGCCACGCCGGCGATCGTCGCGTGCACCCCGGACGCGTGCACCGCGGCCCACGCCACCACCCCGAGCGGCACCAGCAGCCACCCGCTGACCCACCCCCGCCGGATGACGAGCGCGAACACGACCACGGTGGCGGCGCCGGCGCCGAGCCAGAGGGCCGAGACGGACTCGGTGTAGACGACCCCGATCACGATGATCGCCAGCAGGTCGTCGACCACGGCGAGCGTGAGCAGGAACGCGCGCAGGGCGTTCGGCAGGCTGCGGCCGACGATCGCGAGGACGGAGACCGCGAACGCGATGTCGGTGGCCGTCGGCACGGCCCAGCCGCGCGCGTTCCCGTCGGCCGCCGTCAGGTTGACGGCCAGGTAGAAGATCGCCGGCACGAGCATGCCGCCGACCGCCGCGACGATGGGCACCACCGCGGTGCTCGGGTTGCGCAGCTCTCCGGCGACGATCTCGCGCTTGAGCTCGAGGCCGACGACGAAGAAGAAGACCGCCAGCAGGCCGTCGGTCGCCCAGGTGGCCAACGTGAGGTCCAGGTGCAGCGCCGCGGGTCCGACGACGGTGTCGGAGACCGCCGTGTAGGACGACGGGTCGACGTTGGCCCAGAGCAGGGCGACGACCGTCCCGGCCAGCAGCAGCGCGCCGCCGACGCGCTCCTCGCGCAGGGTGTCGAGCAGGTTGCGCTCGGAACCGGGGGAGAGGGCGGCGAACAGGCGGCGGGCGGGGGTGGGCACGTGGACCTCCGGGCAGGCGGGAGCGACTGCCGACCAGGCTTCCCGGCACACCTGGGGTCAGGCTAGCGGGCTACGCCTCCGCGGGCTCCGGTAGCTCGGCGCGACCCTCGACGGCGCCGCGGCGGTCCTTCGGCGGGTCGAAGCGGTAGCCGACGTTGCGGACCGTGCCGATGAGCTGCTCGTGCTCGGGCCCGAGCTTGGCGCGCAGGCGTCGGACGTGCACGTCGACCGTCCGGGTGCCTCCGTAGTAGTCGTAGCCCCAGACCTCCTGCAGCAGCTGGGCGCGCGTGAACACGCGGCCGGGGTGCTGCACGAGGTACTTGAGGAGCTCGAACTCCTTGTAGGTGAGGTCCAGGGGCCGCCCGCGCAGGCGAGCGGTGTAGCCGCCGGCGTCGATGGTGAGCTCGCCCGACGAGATCTCCTGCGGGGCGTCGTCGTAGCCCGCGGTGGCCGCGCGCTCCATGACGAGCCGGAAGCGCGTCTCCACCTCGGCCGGGTTGGCCGTCTCCAGGATGATGTCGTCCGCGCCCCACTCGGCGGTGACGACCGTGAGGCCGCCCTCGGTGAGCACGAGGATGAGGGGGACGGTCAGGCCGGTGGCGCGCAGGAGCCGGCACGTGGTCCTGGCGGTGACCAGGTCCCGCCGCGCGTCGAGCACGACGATGTCCGCATCCGGTGCGTCCACGAGAGCCGACGGTTCGACGGGGAGCACACGGACGCGATGGGACAACAGACCGAGGGCCGGGAGCACCTGGGCGGAGCCCCCGGACGCTGGAGTGAGCAGCAGCAGATCTGCCACCTGGAACCTCCCCGCGTGCGAGTGGGGGCCACGGTACCGCGCGCTACGGCCAGGTTGCGCGGCTGTGTCGAGGGCTGGCGTGGCATCCCCCACACGGATGACCTGTAACGCGGGTGAAACGGTGCCGAGATGCGACAATCGGCGGCGTGCTCCTCCCCTCCCTGCAGACCGGTCGCCCGTGCGCGCTCTCGCCGTCGGCGTCCGTGACCCCCGCGGGACGGTAGGAGACCCATGCAGCTCGCCACCCGGGCGGTCGTCACGGCCGTGCTCGCCGCCGCCGTCGCCGTCGCCGGCTACCTCGGCGGCCTCCCGCTGAGCATCACCGCCGCCGTGCTCGCGGTCGTCTTCGCGCTCGGCTGGCCGGCCCTCGCAGGCCTCCCGTTCATCCCGGGCTCCGCCGCCGTGGTCGCGCTCGGGGGAGTCGGGGCCGTCACGGTCGTCCACCTCACCACCACGCAGCCGTACCTGCGGGACCTGCCGGTGGTGTTCGCGGCGGCGATCCTGCTGGCGTTCGTCAACGAGCTCCTGCGTCGCGACGGCCGCACCCGGCTGGTCGAGTCGGTGTCGGGGACCGTCGCCGGGACCCTCGTCGCCGTCGCGGTGTCCGGCTGGGTCGCGATCGGCCGGACCCCCGGGGGCGAGCCGATCGTCGTCGCCGGGGCGCTGGCGCTGGCCGTGGGCTCCGCCGTGGTGGCGCTGCACCTGGCGCCGTGGGTCGGTGCGCTGGTCACGGCGGGCGCGTCGGCCGCTGCCGGCACCCTGGGCGCGCTGCTGCTCCCCGGGATCGATCCCCTCGCCGGTGCGCTGCTGGGCCTCGCGGTCGGCATCCTCGTCGCCACCCTGCACGCGCTCTTCGACCAGCTGCCCTCGCTCGAGCGCCGCTGGCCGTCGCTCGCCGCGGTGACCCTGCCGGTGACGGTGACCGGCATCCTCGTGTACGTCGTCGGCCGGGTCCTGGTGGGCTGACCGTGCCCCGCATCGTCCTCGTCGTCGCCGTGCTTGCCCTGGCCACCGTGCTCGGGCTCTGGTGGCGTGCGCGCAACGGCCGGTACACCGCGGTCGACCCGGCGCTGCTGGCGTCGGCTCCGGCGGACGCCGCCGACGACTCGCGCCTGACCGCGGCCCAGCTGGGTGCTCCGCTCGGCGCCCGGGCCACGTTCGTGCAGTTCTCCAGCGAGGTCTGCGCACCGTGCCGCCGCACCCACGCGGTGCTCGCGCAGCTGGTGTCCGAGCGCGAGGGCCTCTCACACGTCGAGATGGACGTGGTCGAGCACCTCGATCTCGTGCGACGCTTCGGCATCATGCGCACCCCGACCACGCTCCTGCTCGACGCCGACGGCGTCGTGGTCGGTCGCATGTCCGGTGCCACCGACCGTCGCCACGCGCTCGCTGCGCTCGAGGCGTCGTGTCCGGGCGGGGTCCCCGCCGTCTGACGCCGCGCTCCTCCGGGGGGCGACTGCCGGCCGTGCGGTGATCCCGGCCGACGGACCCCCACCCCCTCGCACGACCCCAGGAGCCCCCATGAGCACGCCCGTACGCACTGACGCCCCCGCCGGCATCGATCCCCGCGGCCCGCGCTTCGGCGCCGCCGTCACCCTCGTCCTGCTCGTCGCCGTGCTGCTGCTCGGCACCACCCCCGCGGCCTACGTGGTCCTCGCGGTGGTCGTCGCGAGCTTCGCGCTCGGGGCGTTCGGCGGCATCGGCCGCACCTGGCAGGGCTGGGTGTTCAAGAAGGTCGTCCGCCCGCGCCTGGCGCCGCCGACCGAGCTCGAGGACCCCCGCCCGCCGACGTTCGCGCAGCTGGTCGGCCTGCTCATCACCGGCGCCGGTCTGGTGCTCGGGCTCGCCGGCGTGAGCGCCGCCGTGCCCGTCGCGGCCGCGTTCGCCCTGGTGGCGGCGTTCCTCAACGCGGTGTTCGGCCTGTGCCTCGGGTGCGAGCTGTACCTGCTCGGCCTGCGCGTGCGCTCGGGCCGGACCGCCTAGTAGACGACCGCCTGCGCGCGCTCCGCGAGCGACTCCTCGACGAACACGGCGGCGCCCGCGATCCGGACGCCGGGCAGCACGTCGTCCGGCCCGATGCCCCGGCGCGCGGCGCACTGCGTGCACACGGTCACGCGACCCCCCTCGAGCACCAGGTCCAGCAGCTCGGCGAGCGGGGTCGCGTGCTCGAGCACCAGGTCGCCCGCGCGCTCCGGCAGGGCGAACCACGCCGACTCGCCCGTGAGCCAGAGGCTGACCTCGGCGCCGGCAGCGACCGCCGCGGCGGCCACCGTGAAGGCCTGGTTGGTGGCCTCCGGGCGCTCGGTGCCGGACGTGGTCTTGATCACGAGGGGGCGTGGCGTGGGGGTCATCGGAACAGGTTAGGGGTGCGCTCTCGTTAGGATCGTCGGCATGACTGCACTCGAGGGAGTCTTCATCGGCCTGCTGGTCGCGGCGACGCTCGTCATCGGCTGGTTCGCCTGCTTCGTCGTCTACCGGCTCTACAAGGGCCAGCGCTGACGTCATGCCCTGACTGACTGGGAGGACCGCTGTGCCGTTCGTGCTGCCCGACCCCGAGGGGCTCGCTCCCGAGGTCTACCCTCTGGCCTGGCTCCTCGGCACCTGGCGCGGTGAGGGAGTCGTCGACTACCCCGGCATCGACGAGGCGACGTTCACGCAGGAGATCGTCATCGCCAGCGACGGCGGACCGTACCTGTCGTACACGTCGACCATCCGGCTCGTCGTGGCGCCGTCCGACACGGCCGCGCTCGAGGACGAGCCGCCCGCCCCGGTCTGGCAGACGGAGTCCGGCTACTGGCGGATCCCGCCCGAGCGGCCCACCGACTGGGGACTCACCGAGGAGCAGCACCCGGTCGAGCTGCTGGTCGCCGACCCGTCGGGCCATGTCGCCCTGTACATCGGCGCGGTGGGCAAGGGCCGGATCGACCTGGTCAGCGACGCGATCGTCCGCGCGGCCAGCGGTGCCGAGGTCAGCGCCGGCAAGCGCCTGTACGGCCTGGTGAACGGTGAGCTCATGTGGGCGCACGACATCGCGGCGTTCGGCCACCCCATGCAGTCCTACGCCTCCGGCCGCCTCGCGCGCGCCGAGGCCCTCTCCGACGACGAGGCCTGATGACCACCGACGCACCCGTAGAGACCCCGGCATCGCACGGCGAGCCCCCGCGGCACAGCAGCCCCCTGCTGGCCCGGCGGGGTGCGGTCCGGGCCGCGGGTCCCGACGACGGCGTCGCGTGGCACTACGGCGACCCGACGGCCGAGCAGCGCGCCCTGTCCCGCGGCGGCGCCGTGGTCGACCAGTCCCATCTGGGCGTGGTCACCGTCACCGGTCCGGACCGGTTGTCCTGGCTGAACTCGATCACCTCGCAGGAGCTGACCGCGCTGGCCCCGCGGACGTCGACCGAGCTGCTGGTGCTCAGCCCGCAGGGGCACGTCGAGCACGCGGCGGGCGTGGTCGACGACGGCGAGACCACCTGGCTGCTCACCGAGACGCCGATCGGGCTCGCTGCGTGGCTGAACCGGATGAAGTTCATGCTCCGGGTCGAGATCGCGGACGTGACCGACGACTGGGCGGCGATCGGCGAGCCCGTCGACGCGGAGGGCACCGCGGACGAGCGGATCACCTGGCGCGACCCGTGGCCGACCACCGGCGTCGGCGGCACGCGGTACGGGCCGGCCGACGACGAGCACCCCGGCGCGGACCGCGACTGGCGGCTCGTGCTGGTGCCGCGCGACCGGCTGGTCGAGGAGGTGCGCGCCCGGGAGGCCGCCGGCTGGCCGCTCGTCGGCACGTGGGCCAGCGAGGCCGCCCGTGTCGAGGCGTGGCGTCCGCGCGCGTCCCACGAGGTCGACCACCGGACCATCCCGCACGAGCTCGACTGGCTGCGCACCGCCGTGCACCTGACCAAGGGCTGCTACCGCGGGCAGGAGACGGTCGCCCGCGTGCACAACCTCGGCCGGCCGCCGCGCCGCCTGGTGATGCTGCACCTCGACGGGTCCGGGCACCTGCTGCCCGAGCCCGGTGCCGCGGTGCACGACGTGGTGAAGACGGACAGCTCGCAGGAGCCCGGACGGGTGGTCGGTCAGGTGACCACCGTCGCGCGGCACCACGAGCTCGGCCCGGTCGCGCTCGCCGTGGTGAAGCGGTCGGTGCCGTCGGACACCGAGCTGGTGGTCGACAGCGAGGCTGGTGCGGTCGCCGCCGGGCAGGAGCAGATCGTGCCCGGTGACGGGGTGTCCGTGGACCGCCCGGCCGCCCGCGGACCCCTGACCCGCGGCCTGGGGCAGCACCCGATGCTGTGAGCTCCTCGTGACGGGCACCGACTCACGCGCCCGCCTGGTGATCAGGGCGCGGGTCCGGCAGGGGTCGTCCCGCGTGCGGGCGGCCTGGTTCCCGATCCTCCAGGCGTCGCTGGCCGCGGCGATCTCGTTCGCCATCGCCAAGTACGCCGTGGGTCACCCGTACCCGTTCTTCGCGCCCGTCAGCGCCTGGATCGCCCTCGGGTTCACCACCGACCGGTCCGTGCGGCGGGTGGCGGAGCTGGCGGTCGGGGTGGCTATCGGCGTCGGGCTCGGGGACCTGCTGGTGCACCTCATCGGCAACGGTCCCTGGCAGGTCGCCGTGGTCCTGTTCATCGCCGCGATCCTGGCCCGGTTCCTCGACCGCGGCGGGATGCTCACCACGCAGGCGGGCGTGCAGGCGCTGGTCATCGTCGGCCTGCCCGCGGTCGCCGCGACCGGTGGTCCCCTCGGCCGGTGGATCGATGCCGCGATCGGCGGTGCGGTGGCGCTCGCGGTCGCGCTGCTCACCCCGCGCGACCCGCGGCGGCACCTGCGGACCCTCGCGCGGGCCGCGGTGGAGGACCTGGCCGCCGTGCTCCGCCTCCTGGCCAGCGGGCTGCGGACCGGGTCGACGGACGACGTGCAGGACGCGCTGGTGCGCGGGCGGGCGTCCCAGCCGGCCCTCGACGAGTGGTCCGAGACCGCGACGAGCGCGACCGAGCTGGCCCGGGTGTCCCCGGCCATCCGCAAGTACCGCGAGGAGCTGGCGGGGCTCGGTGGCAACGCGGTGCTCATCGACCGCGCCATGCGCAACGCCCGCGTCCTGGCCCGCCGGTCCCGGTCGACGGTGGACGCGCAGAGCCACGACCTGACGACGATCGCCGCGCAGGTGGAGGACACCGCGCGTGCGGCCGACGAGCTCGCCGCCGCCCTGGGCTCCGGGCGCGACCCGGAGCGGGCACGGTCGCAGCTGCTCGCCGTCGCCGGGGCGCTCGACCCGTTCCAGCTGGCCGCCCGCGACTGGCAGGTGCAGAGCCTCGTCCTGCTGCAGCGCTCGCTGGTGGTCGACCTGCTGGAGGCGGCCGGCGTCCCGCCGCGCGAGGCCCGCGACTCCCTGCCGCAGATCTGACCCGCGGACCCGCGGGTTCGGTACGGTCGCTGCGTGGACGTCCCGGTCAGCGCGCTGCGCGCAGAGCTCAGGCAGTGGATCGAGGCGGCGCGCGCCGGGGAGGACGTGGTGATCACCGAGCGCGGGATCCCCGTGGCCCGGCTCAGCGGCATCGAGTCGGCGGACCTGCTCAGCCGGCTCGAGCGCGACGGCCTGCTGACGCCGGCCACGACCACGCGGCCCACCGCCCGGTCGGGCGACCGGTCCGCTGCCAAGGGCGGGGTCTCGGACCTGGTCCGCCGGCTGCGCCGCTGAGATGGCGATCGTCTACCTGGACACCAGCGCGCTGGTGAAGCTCTGCGTCGCCGAGCCGGGGTCCGCTCTCGTCGCTGCGCTCTGGGACGGCGCCGACCTCGTGGTCACGTCCCGGCTGGCGGACGCCGAGGTGCGGGCGGTGCTCGCGGGTGGCCGTCGGGCGGGTCGCCTCGACGGGGAGGCCGCCGCGCAGGCGCTGGCCGCGTGGGAGCGGCTGTGGCCCGCGCTGCACGTGCTGGAGCTGCGGGACGTGGTGACCGAGGCGGCGGCCGCGCTGGTCGGCAGGCACCCGTTGCGTGCGGCCGACGCCCTGCACCTCGCGTCGGCGCTGCAGCTGCGGTCCCCGGACCTGGTCGTGGCGGCCTGGGACGACCACCTCGTCGCCGCGGCGCGGGCCGAGGGGCTGCTCGTGGTGCCGTGACGTCTCGTAGGCTCACCCCGTGATCGCCAGCGCGCAGGTCGTCATCTTCTTCGTCTTCTACATCGCCATCTTCGGGCTGAGCCTGTGGGCGCTCATCGACCTGCTCCGGCGGCCCGCGAGCGCGTTCCCGCAGGCGGGCAAGCGGACCAAGGGCTTCTGGGGGGCGATCGTCGGTGTGGCCACGGCTGTCTCGTTCAGCGTGATCCCCATCCCGGGCGTGCCGCACCTGCCGTCGTTCCTGGCCCTGCTGGCCGCGGTGGGCGCCATCGTCTACCTCGTGGACGTCAAGCCGGCCGTCACGCCGTACTCGCGCCGTCGTGGCCCCCGAGGCCCGAGCGGTCCGTCCGGCGGCTGGTGAGCGTGCCCGACATCGGCACCGACGCGGTCCCGCTGGCGCGGGTGCTGCGCGGGGGGCTCGTCGAGTCCGTGCACGCCGGCCACGTGGTCGTCCTCGCGCCCGACGGGTCGGAGCGGCTGGTGCTCGGCGACGCCGACGGGACCCTCTGGGCGAGGTCCTCGCTCAAGCCGTTGCAGGCGGTCGCGATGCTCCGCGCGGGACTGGACGTCGACGGCGCCACGCTCGCGCTCGTGTGCGCCAGCCACAACGCCGAGCCGGGGCACCTCGACGTCGTCCGAGGTCTGCTGGCCGCTGCCGGGCTGGGTGCCGACGACCTGCGGAACACCCCCGACTGGCCGCTGGACGCCGACTCCGCGTGGCAGTGGCGCGCGGACGGGCACGGCACCGAGCCGCTCACGCAGAACTGCTCGGGCAAGCACGCGGGCATGCTGGCCACGTGCGTCGCGGCCGGCTGGTCCACCGACGGGTACCTCGACCCCGAGCACCCCCTGCAGCTGTCCACCCGGGCCGTGATCGGGGAGCTGACCGGCGTCCCGGTGGAGCTGGCGACGGTCGACGGCTGCGGTGCCCCGCTGTTCTCCACGACGCTGCGCGGGCTGGCCCGGTCGTTCGCGCGCCTGGCGTCGGGCGACGGGCTCGAGGCGCGCGTGGGGAGGGCGATGTCCGCGCACCCCTGGCACGTCGCGGGGACCGGCCGGGACGCCACCCGGTTCATGGAAGCGGTCCCCGGGCTCGTGGCCAAGGACGGCGCCGACGGGGTCTACGCGGCCGGTCTGCCCGACGGCGGGGCGGTGGCGGTGAAGATCCTCGACGGCTCGGCGCGCCCGAGGCCGGCCGTCCTCGCTGCTGCCCTGGTGGTGGCCGGCGTCGACCCCGCGCTGGTCGAGCCCGTCGGGCTCACGCCCGTGCTGGGCCACGGTGCCCCGGTGGGCGAGGTCGTCGCGGCCTTCGGCACATGAGGGCGGTGGTCCAGCGCGTCACGCGCGCGTCGGTCACGGTCGACGGGATCGTCGTCGGCGCGATCGACCGGGCCGGTCTCGTCGCGCTGGTCGGGGTGACGCCGGGGGACGGGGCCGCGCAGGTCGAGCTGATCGCGCGCAAGATCGCGGAGCTGCGCATCCTGCGTGACGAGCAGTGCGCGGTCGACGTCGGTGCTCCGG
Organism: Cellulomonas sp. Root137; assembly: GCF_001426725.1. Taxonomy (NCBI): domain Bacteria; kingdom Bacillati; phylum Actinomycetota; class Actinomycetes; order Micrococcales; family Cellulomonadaceae; genus Cellulomonas; species Cellulomonas sp. Root137. The sequence goes on from NZ_LMFG01000001.1 coordinate 1,121,712, forward strand.
TGCTCGTCGTCAGCCAGTTCACGCTCTACGCCGACACCCGCAAGGGCCGCCGGCCCACGTGGAACGCCGCCGCACCCGGGCCGGTGGCGCAGCCGCTGGTGGACGCGGTCGTCGACGCGCTGCGCGCCCGCGGGCTGGAGGTGGCCACCGGGGTGTTCGGCGCGGACATGGCCGTCGAGCTGGTCAACGACGGCCCGGTGACGATCCTGCTGGAGTCCGTGCCCGACGCCTGACGCGCTAGATGTGCCCGCAGTCGGTGGTCACGACGCTCATCAGCTCGAGCCCGGTCGGCGCGGCGGGTGGGTCGACCACGGCCGGGTCCGCGCCGTCGACGAACGTCACCCCGAAGCCGTCGCGGCAGAACCCACCGGCGTTCTCCGCCCGCCACCCCGACGCCACGAGGCCCGCGCCCACCTCCGACTGGGCGGCGCCCGGATCCGGCACGGCGTACAGGTGGACCACCCGCGAGCACTCCTGCATGCACAGGGCGTTCTCGACGCTCGCCGTGGTCATCAGCTGCGCCCCGGTCGCGACCGGGAGGGACGCCCCGACGCTCGTCATGCGGGCGAGGCTCGGACCGCCGAGCGTGCCGAGCGCCAGCCCGAGCCCGAGCAGGACCACGGCCGAACCGGCCATGATCGCCCATCGCCGGCGTGCCGCCCGGACGACGAGCCACGTCGGGGCGAGCGCGGTGAGCATCGCGACGACGGCCACCAGCCAGTCGGACGACCTGCCCGCGGTCCCGGTGACGAGCAGCACGGCGGCGATCGCGAAGGTCCAGGCAGCCCACAGGACGAGCAGCCCGACAGCGCGGGCGACCCATCGGGGGTTCGCGTGCTGGTCCGACGGGAACAGGTCGGCAGAGGTGGTCGTCACGGCATGCCCTCCCTGGCCGCAGCGCCGCGGCCGTGGTGATCTGGACTCACCGCCCGCGGAGGGCCGGCACCCCGAACGGTCGTGTCACACGGAGAGGGCCCCTCGGAGTAAGCGTCCGAGGGGCCCTACCGTGTTCGCAGGTCTTCCGTCTCCGGCGGACCGGGGACCGACGCCGCGCTGACGGTGCGGCTACGTCCCGTCACCCCGGTTCGCCACCGGCATGGTCACCCCGAGGGGTTCCGACGCCTGTGGCCCGCCGTGGGCGGGACGACTGCGAGCAACCAACCGGCGCCTTGACGACCCCCGCGTCGTCATCCGCGGGTCGTCGTGTTGCCACGACGATGTGGTCGTCCGTTCTCCGGTCGGCCCGACATCCACAGCCTGTCCCCACCGGCGCCACCTCCCCGAAGGGCGTTCTGCGCCGCCTGCTCGCGTCCCCGAAGGGGCTCGTGCGTCGAGGTTCCGGTCCTGTCCGAGCGATCGTCGACCCGGTCCACGTGGACTCCGAAGAGCCCACCTGACCTGCGGTTTCAGTCGACCCGGGTGGGGTCCTTCACCTGCGGTTCTCGATCTGTCGATCTCGATGTGAGATTTCTAGTCCTCCAGGGGAAGGGGCCACAAGGGCTTCCTGGACCTTTCTTTGTCCACCGCTGTGCCCACAACCTTGTCCACAGGTTCACCTGCGGAAACATCCGGTTAACACAGGGCTGTGGACAGAATTTGTGGACGAGCCGCGTGTCGTTCACCCGTCCGCGCACACCCGCCTTGTAGCCTGAGCACCGGTGAAGGCCCCTCGGAGTAAGCGTCCGAGGGGCCTTACCCATGTCCGCGAGTCATGATGGCCGGGTGCTGATCGAGGCGGTCCGGGGCGACATCACGACGCAGGACGTCGACGTCGTCGTCAACGCGGCGAACTCGTCCCTGCTCGGCGGTGGGGGCGTGGACGGTGCGATCCACGCCGCCGCCGGTCCGGAGCTGCTGGCGGCGTGCCGGGAGCTGCGGCGGACCACGCTGCCCGACGGGCTGCCCGTGGGCGACGCCGTCGCGACCCCCGGGTTCCGGCTCCCCGCGCGGTGGGTGGTGCACACGGTCGGGCCCAACCGGCACGCCGGGCAGACCGATCCCGCCCTGCTCGCGTCGTGCTTCTCGCGGTCGCTGGAGCTCGTGCGCCGGCTCGGTGCGCGCACCGTCGCGTTCCCCGCCGTGAGCGCCGGCGTCTACGGCTGGGCGGTCGAGGAGGTCGCGGAGGTCGCCGTCAGGGCGGTGCGCGACCACGGAGACGCTCCCGGCGTCGACCTCGTGCGGTTCGTGCTCTTCTCCCCGCGGGCGCTGGAGGCCTTCCGGACGGTGCTCGACGCCCGCTAGCGTCGCGACCATGCCCGAGCTGCTGCCGGCGCTGCCGGATACCGAGTTCCGCCGCGTGCTGTGCGTCGTGGCCCACCCCGACGACGTGGAGTACGGCACCTCCTCGGCGGTGGCCGTCTGGACGGCACGCGGGGTCGAGGTCGCCTACCTGGTGCTCACCCGCGGGGAGGCCGGCATGGACGCGTCGCCGCCGGACCGCACCCGCGAGGTCCGCACCCGCGAGCAGGTCACCGGGTCCGCCGCGGTGGGCGTGACGGACGTGCGGTTCCTGGAGCACCCCGACGGGGTGCTCGAGTACGGGCTGCCCCTGCGGCGGGACATCGCCCGGCGCATCCGGGAGTACCGGCCCGACGTGGTGCTCACCGGGTCGTGGGAGGTCGAGTTCGTGGCCGGGCTCAACATGGCCGACCACCGCGTCGCCGGCCTGGCCACGCTCGACGCGGTGCGCGACGCCGGCAACCGGTGGGTGTTCACCGAGCTGCTGGACGACGACGCCCTCGAGCCCTGGCAGGTGCGCTGGCTGCTGGTGGGCGGCGACCCCCGGCCGACGCACGGCGTGGACGTGACCGGCGACGCGCTGCAGGCCGGGATCGCGTCGCTGGAGGCCCACGCCGAGTACCTCGCCGGGCTGCCCGGGCACCCCGCTCCCCGGGACATGCTCCCGATGATCGCGGGCATGCAGGGACGCGCGATGGGGGTCGAGCACGCCGTCCTGTTCCGCGCCTACGACCTGCAGGCGCCGCCGCCGATGATCGGCGACTGACTACCTGGTGATGTCGCGGCCGTGGGCCGTCAGCGCCCAGATCACGAACACGTTCAGCGCGATGACGATGACGCTCCAGACCGGGTAGTACGGCAGCCACAGGAAGTTGAGCAGGGCACTGAGGGCAGCCAGGAACACCGCGATGCTGCGCGCCCACACCGCTCCCGTGAGCAGGAAGTACCCGGCCACGGCGACGACGATCCCGGTGATCAGGTGGATCCAGCCCCACGTCGTCACGTCGAACGAGAACGTCCACTCCGGACCGACCACGTAGAGCGTGTCACCGAGCAGGGCGACCAGGCCCTCGACGGCCTGGAAGGTCCCGATGAGCAGCATGAGGACCGCGGCGAAGACGGTCAGTCCCACCGCGAACGAGTTCCGGGTCTCAGTCATGTCTGTCCTTCCGAAGGAGGGGCGTTGCCTGTCTCATCCCCAGACCGCGGCCTCGACGGGTGCGGCTGGTGGCGCGTAGGGGAGCCTGGCCATGCGGAACGAGACCAGCAGGCCGGCGAGCGCGGCGACCAGCGGGACGAGCATGGCGATCTGCAGGGCGAGCGGCCGGGCCTCGGTGTTGATCCGGATGATCTCGTCCTGCGTCTCCTCCGGCTGGTCGGCGAGCAGCTCCTCGAGCTGCGTGGTGCTCACCACCTGCACGTCGCGCTCGAGCGCCTGCGCGACCTGCGTCTGCTCGGAGGCGTCGAGCACCGTGCTCTCGGACGTCATCGACGTGAAGATCGTCGAGAGCGCGGCCAGCAGGATCGCGCCCGCGAACGCCAGGCCGAAGGACAGCCCGAACGACCCGGCGGCGGAGTTGATCCCCGCGGCCTCGCTGACGCGTTCCTCGGAGATCGGCGCCAGCGTGTAGTTGTTCAGCTGCGACACCAGCAGGCCCAGCCCGGACCCGGCGACGAGCAGCGGGACCACCAGCCACCAGCCGGAGTCCGCCCGCGGCACGACGAGGATCACGGCCGCGACGCCCACGAGCAGGAGCGTGAACCCCCACCGGATGATGCCGCTCGGGTTACGGGTGCCGGCCTTCTTCCCCGCGACGAGCGCGACGGCGAACATGCTCAGCGACAGCGGTGCGATCGACAGGCCGGCCCCCATCGCGCTGTACTCCAGCACCACCTGCAGGTAGATGGGCAGCGCGATCATGGTGCCGCCGAGGGCGATCTGCTGGAGCGACTGCTCGGTGATCCCGAACCGGAACACCTTGGAGGCGAACAGGTCGGGGTCGATCAGGGTCGGCTGCGCCAGCCGCCTGCGCCGGCGGAGCCACACGACCAGCGAGCCGAGCGCCACGACGCCGACGGCCAGGATCGCGGCCACCGACTCGCCACCCTCCTGCCAGACCAGGATGCCGAGCACGACGCCGCCCATGCCGAGCACCGAGAGCACGGCACCGACACCGTCGATGTGGCGCGATCCCGTGTACGGGACGTCCTTGACCAGGCGGATCCCCGAGAGCACGACGGCGATGATCACGACCTCGAGCAGGAACGCCAGCCGCCAGGACAGGTACGTGGTGATGAATCCGCCGAGCAAGGGGCCGACCGCCGCCGCGATCGCCGCGGCCGCGCCGACCAGGGCGAACGCCTTGCGCTGGGCCGCACCGGCGAAGTTGCCGTGGATGAGCGACTGCATCGCCGGCAGGAGCAGCGAGGCACCGAGCCCGCCGATGACGGCCCAGAAGACGACGATGGCCGCCAGGCTCTGCGCGAGGGTCATGGCCAGGGCACCGACGGCGTAGGCGAGCAGGCCCACCACGTAGGCCCTCTTGCGGCCGAACAGGTCGCCGATCTTGCTGCCGATGAGGATGAACGCGGCCGAGACCAGCGCCTCGAGGGCGATCGCGGATTGCACGCCACTGACGGTCGTGTCGAGGTCGCGGACCACAGCGGAGATCGAGACGTTCATCAGCGACGTGTCCACCACGAGGACGAACATCGCCATCGCCAGCAGGATGGCGAGTCGGGGATTCCCCGCGGATGCCGCGGTGTCGTCCTCCGGTGTGGTGGTCATGTCGATCCCCTCGTCTCAGGCCCGGGCGCGCGCCGGGCTCACCGCCTCCGGGGGAGCGAGCACGGGCCGGGTGGCCCTGCGGCGCATGAGCACCTTGTCGACCTCCGCGACGACGGGCAGCAGCAGGGCGAGCCCCAGGCAGGCGAGCCACTGGGACCCGGTGAGCGGCTGCGTCGTGAGCCAGCGCTGCAGGAAGCCCAGCTCGGTGGCCAGCACGACGAGGATCACCGGCACCGAGAGCACCTTGACCGCGGTCAGCACCGGAGCGGCCAGGCCGGACTCCGGCTCGCGGCGCAGGACGAGGCCGGACAGGACCGAACCGAGTCCCATGACGACGAATGCCATCGTCATCGACGCCGTCGGGTGGTCGGCGGCCGGGGTGTCCGGACCGAGCACCAGCGGGATCGCCGAGGCGATGCACAGGATCGCGCCGTTGATGATCCAGCGGCGCACGGCGGGGCCGTTGGTGATCCCGACGTCCGGGTCGCGCGGCGCCCGGTCCATGATCCCGGGTCCCACCGGGTCGAGCATGATGGCGATCACGGGGAACACGCAGACGAAGAAGTTGAGGAACAGCACCATCATCGGGGTCATCGCGACACCGTCGGCGATGTCGAAGACGCTGGCCGCCAGGAACAGGACCACCAGACCGATGAGCTGGCTCATCTGGAAGCGGATGTACGCGGTGATCTTCTGGTAGATGCTGCGGCCCAGCTCGACGGCGTGCACCAGGGTGCTGAAGTTGTCGTCGGTGAGCACCAGGCGAGCTGCCTGCTTGGTGACCTCGCTGCCGGAGCCCATCGCGACGCCGATGTCGGCCTGCTTGATCGCGGCGGCGTCGTTGACCGCGTCGCCCGTCATGGCGACCACCAGGCCCTGCTTCTGCATGAGCTGGACCAGCCGGAGCTTGTCCTCGGGGGTGACGCGGCCGAACACGTGCAGGTTCGGCAGCCGCTCGAGCAGCTCCTCGTCGGTGAGGGCAGCCAGCTCGGGTCCGCTGATCGCTCCCGGGCCGAGCCCGAGCTGCTTGCCGATCGCGCTCGCGGTCACCGCGTGGTCGCCGGTGATCATGCGGACCTCGATGCCGGCCTTCAGCGCGATGTCGACTGCCACCTTGGCGGTGGGCCGCAGCGGGTCGACGATGCCGACCAGCCCGACGAACACCAGGTCCTCGACGTAGGACATCGGGTCGGCCACCAGGGCGGCCTCGTCGGCCGGCGTGAGGAACCGCGTCGCGAAGGCGAGCGTGCGCAGACCCTGCTCGGCGAGCCGCTCCATCTCCGCCTCGATGTCGGCGCGCATGTCCTCCAGCGGGACGGTCTGGCCGGGACCGGCGAGGGCGTGCGTGCAGCGCTGCAGGACCACGTCCGGGCCGCCCTTGACCACCTCGACGAGCGACCGGTCGCCCCGCCAGGGCAGCCAGTGCGCGGTGGCCATGAACTTGTAGGCCGAGTCGAACGGCACCTCCGCGACGCGGGGGTACGTCCGGCGGCTCTCCTCCGCGTCGATCCCCAGCTTCGCGGCGAGCACCACGAGCGCGGCCTCGGTCGGGTCGCCGATGACGCCGCCGGAGTCGGACACCGTCGCGTCGCTGGCCAGGCACAGGCCGTACGCGAGCGGTGTCAGATCCGGGACGTCCGCGCCCGCCGTCTGCAGGATGCGGCCCGTCTTCGCGTACCCGCTGCCCTCGACGGTGAAGTGCTGACCGATCGTGTACAGCGCGGTGACCGTCATCTCGTTGAGGGTCAGCGTCCCCGTCTTGTCGGAGTTGATGGAGCTGGTCGCCCCCAGCGTCTCGACGTCGTTGAGGTTGGCGACGACGGCCTTCGCGTCGGCCAGCTGACGGGCTCCGTACGCGAGCATGGCCTGCACGAACGTCGGCAGACCCGTGGGGATCGCGGAGATGGCGACCGCGGTCGCCAGGAACAGCAGGTCGCTCGGCGACTGGCCGCGCAGGACCCCGATGAGCACGATGACCGCCACCGCGCTCCACGCGATGACCCCGAGCACCTTGGTCAGCTTGTCGAGCTCGCGCTGGAGCGGCGACTTCGTCTTCTCCACCGACGACAGCAGGGTGGCGATGTTGCCGATCTGCGTCGTCATGCCCGTCGCGGTGACCAGCATCGTGCCGGTGCCGCGGGTGACCGACGTGTTCTGGAACGCCATGTTGGCGCGGTCGCCGAGCGGGACCTCCGCGTCGGCGAGGGTGATCACGTCCTTGCCGATCGGGGTGCTCTCGCCGGTCAGCGCCGCTTCCTGCGTCTCCATCGTGGCGGTCCGCAGCAGCCGGCCGTCGGCGGGCACGATGTCGCCGGCCTCGAGCTCGACGATGTCGCCCGGGACCAGCTCGTGCGCGGGGATCTGCACCAGGGCGCCGTCCCGCCGCACGCGCGACTGCGGCTCCTGCATGGTGGCCAGCGCGTCGACGCTCTTGCGCGCGAGCATCTCCTGCCGCGCGCCGATGACCACGTTCACCACGACCAGGAACCCGACGATGAGCGCGGTCGAGCCCTGCCCGATCGCGGCGCTCACCGCGGCGACCGCGACGAGCATGATGTTCATCGGGTCGCGCAGCTGCGCGAGCACCACCGACCACACCGACGGTGCGGCCTGCGCGGTGAGCGTGTTGGGTCCGTAGCGTTCTCGGCGGGTCGTCACCTCCGCCGTGGTCAGGCCGGCCCCGACGTCCGTGCCGAGCTGCGCGCTCGCGGCCTCGGGGTCGAGCGCCCACCACCGGGTGGGAGCTTCAGTGCTGCTGAGAGTATCTGTCACCGAGAGCTCCTCAAGCTGCGACGAGTGGTGCACGCTCGTGCGGCCACGCTAGCGCGAGATGCCCGGATCGCGGAGGATCCGGGCATCTCGGGTCAGCGGGTCAGGAGACGGGGACCGCGACGGGCTGCTCCGCGGGCTCGGGCTCCTTCTGCTTGCTCAGCGCGCTGGGCCACCACATCGTCTTGCCGATGTCGAGGTTCAGCGCCGTGACCAGCACCGATCGCACGATGAGGGTGTCCAGCAGCACGCCGAACGCCACGGCGAACCCGATCTCGGCGAACGCCACCAGGGGCAGCGTGCCGAGCACCGCGAACGTCCCCGCCAGGACCAGTCCGGCCGAGGTGATGACCCCGCCGGTGGCTGCCAGGCCGACCAGGGAGCCACGGTGATGCCCGATCCGCAGGGCCTCCTCGCGCACCCGGGTCATGAGGAAGATGTTGTAGTCGATCCCCAGGGCGACCAGGAACACGAACACGAACAGCGGGAACGACGTGTCCGCGCCGGCGTAGCCGAACACGTACTTGAACACGAGCGCGCTGATGCCGATGGCGGCGCCGAACGAGAGCACGACGGTGCCGACGAGCACCAGCGGCGCCACGATCGCCCGCAGCAGGACCATGAGGATGACGAACACGACGAGCAGGATGATCGGGATGATCAGCCGGTTGTCGTCGGCCGAGGCCCGCTGGACGTCGAGGTTGACCGCCGTCGTGCCGCCGACCAGCGCGTCCGCGTCGGGCACCGCGTGCACCGCCTCGCGCACCCGGTCGACCGTGTCGTAGGCCTCGTCGGCGTCGGGTGCGGACGTCAGGGTGCCCTCGATGTACGCGAGGTCGTCCAGCACGACGGGCTCGGAGACGCTCGCCGGGTCGATCCCCTCGACGTCCGCGAGGACCGCGGCGACGTCGGTGGCGTGGTCCGCGTCCGCGATGACGACGACGGGGGAGCCGGCGCCGCCGGGGAAGTGCGCGGAGAGCACCTTCTCGCCCACGATCGACGGCTGCTCGCCGCGGAACGACTCCTCGGTGGTCAGCCCGGTCGCGTTGAGCGCCACGATGCCGACGCACGCGACGAGGAGCGCCGCGGACGTGCCGATCCACGTCGCCCGGGGCCGGCGCTCGATCCGGCCGCCGACGCGCGCCCAGAAGCCGTGCTCGGACGGCTCGCTGTCGCCGAGCTTGGGGGTGCGCGGCCAGAAGATCCAGCGGCCGCAGGTGACCAGGAGCGCCGGCAGGAGGGTGAGCATGACGAGCAGGGCCACGCCGATGCCGATCGCGGCGACCGGGCCGAGGCCGGCCGTGGAGTTCATCGTCGCGAACAGCAGGGCGAGCATGCCGATGGCCACCGTGGCACCGCTGGCGATGATCGCCGGGCTGGCGCGGTGCAGGGCCAGGGCCATCGCCTCGTGCCGGTCGCCGTGCTTGCGCAGCTCCTCGCGGTAGCGGGCGACCAGGAGCAGGGCGTAGTCCGTCCCCGCGCCGAACACGAGGACCGTGAGGATGCCGGCGCTCTGCGCGTTCACGGTGAGGTCGTAGTTGTCGGCGAGCAGGTAGATGAGCGCCTGCGACACGGTGAGCGCGACGCCCGCGGAGATGACCGGCAGGATCCACAGGATCGGGCTGCGGTACGTGATGAGCAGGATGACGATGACGACGGCGACCGCCGCGTACAGCAGCGTGCCGTCGATGCCCTCGAACGCCTCGGACGAGTCCGCGGCTGAGCCCGCCGGACCGGTCACGTAGACGTCGAGACCGTCGGGGCCGTCCTCCGCGGTGGCCCGCAGGTCGACGACGGCGTCGGCGGCGAGGTTCCAGCCGTCGGACCCGAGGTCGAGCGGGACGATGATCTGCGCGGCCTGGCCGTCCTCCGACGGGATCGGGCCGACGACCTCGCCGTCCAGCGTGTCGAGCGTGCCGAACTCCGCTGCGTCCGCCGCGATGGCCGCGAGGTCGTCGGGCGTGAGGCCGGACGAGCGCTCGTAGACCATGACCGCGGGGATCGTGTTGGCGGACACGAAGCTGCCCGCGACGTCGAGCACCTCGGTCGACTCGGCGTTGGCGGGCAGCCAGGACTTGGCGTCGTTGTCCTGTGCGCCCGTGAGCTTGCCCGCGAGGGGCCCGAGGAGCGCGACCACGACGAGCCAGAAGACGATGACGGCGAACTTGAGGTAGCGATGGGTGATCCATCCGGCGACCTGAGACATGGGTGTTCCTTTGCAGGGGATGTCGACGACGACTGGAAAGGGGCGGGCCGCCTGCCCGGAGATACCGCGGCGGACGCCGGTCTCGGTGCTGTGAGCGATCCTAGGATTTCGAGGTCGCCGGGCCCAGGGATATAGGGGATACCCCCGAATCGACCCTCAGGTTCCCCTCAGGAGTTGCCCAGGGCAGTCACGGCGCGCGCCACGTCGTCGGCGTCGTTCCAGACGTGGAACGCGAGCCGGACGCCGCCGCCCCGGCCGGCCGCCCGGGTGCCGCCGGCCGCGAGGAGGGCTCGTCGGGAACCGGCCTCGTCGTCGGGCAGGGCCACGATCGCGCTCCCGGCGGGCGCCATCCCGAGCCCGGCACGGAAGGAGTCGGCGAGGCCCACCGTGTAGCGACGGACGTCGTCCGCGGGTGCGTCCGCGACGAGCTCCAGCGCGGGGACCGCGCCCACCCAGCAGAGCCAGGCGGGGGACACGTCCAGCCGTCGGGCGTCCGTGGCGAGCACCATGTGCGGGCCGTAGACCGACGACCAGATCTCCTCGCCCGCGTACCAGCCCGCGCTGGTCGGTCGGAGGCGGTCGAGCAGCTCGGGGCGGACCGTCAGGAACGCGGTGCCGCGTGGGGCGGACAACCACTTGTAGGACGCGCAGACCGTGACGTCGAACAGCGTCGCGTCCACGGGCAGCCAGCCGGCGGCCTGCGTGACGTCGCAGACGGTCACGGCCCCGGTCGCGGCGGCCGCCGTGCGGATCGCGTCGACGTCGGCGATCCGGCCGTCGCGCGACTGCACGAGGGAGAACGCGACGGTGTGGGTGGACGCCCGGACCTCGTCGGCCAGCGACTCCAGCGGCACCTGCCGGACGGTGACGCCGCGGTCGGCGTGCACCAGGAACGGGAAGACGACCGAGGCGAAGTCGCCGTCGACCACGAGCACCTCGGCGCCGTCGGGCACGCTCGACGCGACCATGCCGACCAGCGCGGACGTCTGCGAGCCGGTCGCCACCCATGACAGGTCGACCCCGACCAGCCGGGCGAAGGCGGCGCGCGAGGCCCTGACCGCCTCGTCGTACACCGCGAGGTCGGCCTTGCCGGCCTGCCAGGTGTCCAGGGCGCCGCGCATCGCGTCCACGGTCGCCCGGGCCGGCAGCCCGCACGTGGCCGCGTCGAGGTAGCCGGGCACGGGGGCGAACGCGGAGCGCAGCACGGTCAGGGAGTCCATGCCGACGATCGTCTCAGCCCGCGGTCGCGCCGAATGGCGCCCGCGTCTGCGCTCCTCTCGCTAGCGTGTCGCCCGCACCGTCGCCGACGAAGGAGCCACCGCCATGCCGCCGTACTGGACCGCCCGCCGCATCCTCTGGACCGGCGTGGTCGTGGCGCTCGGCGCCAGGCTCGTCGTCCAGCCGGCGTTCTACGCCCTCATGAACGCGTTCCCCTTCAGTGTCGACGTCTACGGCTTCGGGGTGGTCGACGTCTTCGGCTGGCTCGAGGCCGTCATCTCGATCGCCGTGTGGGTGGGGGCGTCGATGGTCGCCGCCTCGTTCGTCGTGCGCGTCCTGGAGGAGCGCGGCGTGGTCCCCGCGGTCGTCCAGGGCGCCGACGCCGACCGGTCGAACGAGCTCTGAGGGAGCGGCTCAACGCGTCCTGCACCGTGTCCCCCCGGGGCAGGCGCTCCGCGCGCCCCTGACCACTCGCGTGAGGACTTCGTTCCTCCGGGCGCGACGAAGTCTTCACGCGAGCGTGCTGAGCCAGTCGCGGACCGCGGTGGCCACAGCGGTATCGCTCGTCGGCGTGTGCGTGCCGGGAACGAAGACGGTGGTGACGGGACCCGGGATCACGGACAGGTGGGTGGTGAGCTCCTCGGGGGAGCCGAACGGGTCGGTGGTGCCCGAGACCGCCAGGACCGGGACGCGGAGGTCGGGCAGGTGCGCCGTGCGGAGGTTGTCCGGGCGGCCCGGTGGGTGCAGCGGGTAGGAGAGCAGGACCAGTCCGGCGGCGGGCAGGCCCTCCGCGACGGCCATCGAGCACATCCGACCGCCGAACGAGCGGCCGCCGAGCACCAGGGCCTCGGTGCCGACGCCGAGTGACGACGCGAACGCCTCGGCCTGCGCCCGGACCGCGGCGATCGCCGGTGCCGCGGTCTTCGGGAGGTCGAGCCGGAGCACGGGCAGCGGGGCGACGGCGGTCTCGACGGCGACGAGCGCGGGGCTGTCGCGACTTCCGCCGAACCCCGGGGTGAGCAGCAGCCCGGCGACGGTCATCGCAGGCCCAGCACCGAGGTGATCGTCCGGACCACGCCGTTGGCGGTGTTGGCGGGTGCGACGAACCGGGCGTGCGCGCGGACCTCGGGGTGCGCGTTGTCCATGGCGAACGAGTAGTACGCCGCGTCGAGCATGCCGATGTCGTTGAAGTAGTCGCCGAACACCATGGTCTGCTCCGCGGTGACCCCGAGCGCGGCCTGCACGGCTCGCAGCGCGTGGCCCTTGTCGGCGGTCGGGCTCATCACGTCCACCCAGTGCTCGCCCGAGACCAGCCCGTCGAACGGCTGCAGCAGCCGGCCCGCACCCGTCACCGCGGAGCCGAAGTCGTAGACGGCCACCTTGAGGATCTGGTCGTCGACCACGGTCAGGTCGTCGACGTGCTCGAGCTTGGCGTAGTAGGGCGTCGCGTGGTCGAGGAACGCGTCGTCCGTGCGCTCCACGTAGGCCGACCGCTTGCCGCACAGCACGGTCCCCAGGTCGAGGTGGCTCGCCGCCCGCACGGTCTCGACGGCCTTGCGCGCGGTGCCCAGGTCGAGGCCGTCGGAGCTGATCTCCTCGTCGTGCTGGACCACGTAGGAGCCGTTCTCCGCGATGTAGACCAGCTCGTCGCGGCCGAACTGCCGGCGCAGGGTCGCGTACTGCCGGCCGCTCGCCGGGCACAGGCGGATCCCGCGGCGGTCCAGCTCGTCGAGGAGCGGCCAGAAGTCGTCGTGGATCCGCTTCTCGTCGTCCAGCAGGGAGCCGTCCATGTCCACCGCGATGAGCCGGATGTCGGGGACGGGGTCGAAGACGAGGGGTTCCACCGACCGATCCTCTCAGGAGGTCTCGCGTGCGAGGTGCTCGACCGTCGCGGTCAGCGCCCGCAGGCCGGTCTCCACATCCGCCAGGCTGACGTCCTCGTCCGGGTGGTGGCTGATGCCGTCGGGGTTGCGCAGGAACAGCATGCCGACGCCGGTGACCGCTCCGATGGCCATGGCGTCGTGCCCCGCACGGCTGAACAGGGCGGGGACGTGCCGGCGGCCGGTGTCCTCGATCCCGGCGCGCACCACGTCCTGGAGCAGGGTGTCGCACATGACGGCGGGTGCCTCGTGCAGCTCGCGGGCGGACCAGGTCAGACCGCGTCGACCGGCGATCTCGTCGAGCTCCCGCGTGATGGAGCCCCAGACCCTGTCGCGGTCGTCGTCGTGCTCGCCGCGCAGGTCGACCGTGAGGCGGGCCTCGCCGGGCACCACGTTGACCGCGCCCGGGAAGGTCTCCAGGCGGCCGACGGTGCCGATGATGTGGTGCTCGGCGCGGCAGAGCCGCTCGACGGCCAGCGCGACCTCGCTGGCGCCGAGCAGCGCGTCGTGCCGCTTCTCGTACCGGGCCCCGCCGGCGTGTCGGGCCTCGCCGTCGATCTGCACGGCGAACCGTCTGGCGCTCGCGATCGACGTCACGACGCCCAGGGGAGCGCCGCCGTCGTCGAGCTCCGGCCCCTGCTCGATGTGCGCCTCCAGGTACCCGGCCAGCGACTCCCTCGACCGCGCGGCCGTCCCGATCCGACCCGGGTCCAGACCGAACTCGCCGAACGCCGTGCGCAGCGTGGTGCCGTGCTCGTCGGTGAGGTCCCACCACGCCTCGTTCCAGCGGCCGGCCATCGCGGACGACCCGAGCAGCGCCGTCCCGAACCGGGCGCCCTCCTCGTCCCAGAACGCCACGACGTCGAGCCCGAAGCGGAGGGACGGTGCCTGGGGTCGCAGCGCACGGACCACCTCGATCGCCATGAGCACGCCGAGGATCCCGTCGTACCGGCCGGCGTCGCGCACGGTGTCCAGGTGCGAGCCCAGCAGGAGCGAGGGCGCGTCCGGGTCGCGTCCGGGCAGGTGGCCGCACTGGTTGCCGGCGGCGTCCTGCCACGTGTCGAGCCCGACCTCGCGCATCCACCGGGCGGCCACCCGGTTCACGCGGGCGTGCTCGGGCGACAGGTAGACGCGCTCGATCCCGCCGGTCATCGAGGTGTACGCCGCGAGCTCGTCGCAGCGGGCCATGATGCGGCGCGCCGCGGTGGGGGCGTCGAGCATCAGGCCTCCGCGTAGGCGGCGTCGACGCCGCCGCCGTGAGGGACCCGGGCACCCGCCCGCCGGAGCGTCTGCTCCAGCGCGGCGAGCGTCAGGAGCACCGTGTCGAGGCGTGCGTTCCAGCCCATCGTGCCGATGCGCCAGACGCGACCGTGCAGCGGACCGAACGACGTGCCGATCTCGATGCCGAAGTCCTGGAGCATCGCCCCGCGCACCGCGTCCCCGTCCACGCCATCCGGGATCTCGACCGCGACCACGTTGTGCATCTTGTGCGCCACGTCCCCGAACACCCCCAGCCCCAGTCCCCGGACCCCCGCGAGCATCGCGCGGCCGGCCCGCTCGTGCCGGTCGATGACCGCCTGCCGGCCCTCCTCCAGGATGATCCGGGCGCACTCGCGGGCGGCGTACAGCATGCTCGTCGCCTCGGTGTGGTGGTTCAGCCGCCGCGGCCCCCAGTAGTCGAGGACCATGCCGAGGTCGAAGTAGTTCGAGTGCACGGGCTCGCCGGTGTCCTCGTCCGACTCCTCGCGGATCCCGGCCTCGATGCGGCGGCGCCCCCGGATCACCTCGACCGCCCTGTCCGACAGGCTGATCGGCGCGCTCCCCGAGGGGCCGGACAGGCACTTCTGCAGGCCGGCCGTGGCAGCGTCCAGGCCCCACGCGTCCATCTCGAACGCGTTGCCGCCCAGGGACGCCGTGGCGTCGGTGTAGAACAGCACGCCGTGCTTCGCGCAGATCGCGCCCAGCTCGTCGAGCGGCTGGAGCATCGTCGTCGACGTGTCGCCCTGCACGACCGCCAGCAGGTGCGGGCGGACGCGGACGATCGCCTCCTCGATGACGGAGGCCGGGAACACCTGCCCCCACGGCACCTCGATGGTGTGCACCTCGGCCCGCGCGCGCAGCGCGATCTCGGCGAGCAGGTGCCCGAACCGGCCGAACACCGGGACCAGGACGCGCTCGCCCGGCCGCACCAGCGACACGATCGCCGCCTCGATGCCCGCGCGGGACGTGCCGTCGACGAGCAGGGTCGCGTCGTTCGTCGTCGCGAAGACCTCCCGGTACAGGGCCATCGTCTCGTTCATGTAGCCGGTCATCACGGGGTCGTACTGGCCGATCAGCGGGGTGGACAGCGCGCGCAGCACGCGCGGGTCGGCGTTGACCGGTCCGGGTCCCATGAGCAGGCGGGCGGGCGGGTTCACCGGGGCGGTCATGCGAGTCCTCCGAGGGAGCGGGCGTGCCGGACGAGCGAGAGATCCGTGCCGCGGGGGCCGACGAGGCAGACGCCGACCGGCGCCGGCCCGAGAGCGGACGGGAAGGTGAGGGCGGGGACGGAGAGGGCGGGCAGACCGCCGATGCCGGCCAGCGCGGTCATCCGCAACGTGGCACCGCGGACCCGGTCGAGCTCGTCGGCGCTCGCGGTCCGGGCGGGGGCGGGGCCGGGGGTGGTCGGCAGGACGAGGACCGCGTCGTCGGCGATCGCACGGATCACCCCGGCGAGCCGCTCGACGTCGGCCCGGGCGGAGGCCTCGTCGGCCGCGGTCACGTCGCGGGCGATCGCGAACCGCTCGCGCACGCCGGGTCCGACCGCGTCGGGGTGTGCGTCGATCCAGGCGCCGTGCGCCCGCCACGCCTCCGCGGCCTGCACCACGCGGAACGCCTCGAACCACTCGTCGAGCGGGCCGACCTCGACCTCCTCGACCGTCCCCGCGCACCAGGCGTCGAACGCCTCGCGGGTGGCCGGCTCCACCAGCTGCAGGACCTCGACCGGGACCACCCGGCGGGAGGGCAGGAGCGGCGCGTCGTCCTCGAGGCACCAGCTGACGACGTGCTCCAGGGTCGCGCCCGTCCGGGTCAGCCAGCCGACCGTGTCGAACGACGGCGCCAGCGGCAGCATGCCCTGCCGCGGCACCAGCCCGTGCGTGGTGCGCAGCCCCCACAGGCCCTGGTAGCTGGCGGGCACACGGACCGAGCCGGCGGTGTCGCTGGCCAGCCCCACGTCCGCCTGCCCGGTGGCGACCGCGGTCGCCGGCCCGCTGGACGAGCCGCCCGGGAGCGCTCCGGGGACGGCGCCGTTGGCGGGGGTGCCGTAGTGCGGGTTGGCGCCCGCGATCGAGTAGGCGAGCTCGTCGGTGCGGGCGAGGCCGCGGACCGAGGCGCCGCCCTTGAGCAGGTCGAGCACCGCCGGCGCGTGCTCGCGCTCGCGGGCCGCCTCGCGCAGCCACGTCGGGTTGCCGGCGCCGATCCGGTAGCCGCGGACGGCGAAGATGTCCTTGACGGCGACCCGCAGACCCAGCAGGGGACCCGTGAACGCACCCTGGTACAGCGGGTCGCCGACCGTGCGCCACACGGACGTGTCGAAGCTCTTCGTCCGGCCGGTGACGTGCGCGGCCGTGATGCGCCAGCGGCCCTCGGAGAGCTGCCAGACCTGCGTCTGCAGCCCGGTGCCGCCGCCCTCGTAGCGGTAGGTCGCGACGATCAGCCAGCAGTCGTCGGCGAGCTGCCGGAACTCCACCCGGTTCAGCACCCGGGGGGAGATCCCGCCGCGCGTGCTGCGGAACTCGCTGATGGCGTCGTGCCCGACCAGCAGCCCGTCGCCGTCGCCGCGCAACGTCAGGGGCCCCGGCGCGAAGGCGTCGTCGAGCGCCTCGACGTCGTCGGTGGCGAGCGCGTGCTCGTAGGCGTCGAACGCCTCCTGCAGGTCCGCGGGCAGGCTCATCGGGCGAGCCCGTCGAAGTCGGCCACGCGGATCCGGGCGTGGGCCCCGCAGACCTTGTCGACCACCTGGGAGATGTTGATGTCGGTGGCCGCCGACAGGTACGCGTAGGCGAGGTGCTCGTCGAGGCCCCAGCGCGCCTGGAGCAGGGCGAGCGCCGCCCGGACGCACTTCCGGACGGCCTCGTCCAGGTCCTTGTCGAGACCGGTCGGCACCAGGTACTCGGGCGTCTCGACCAGCGGCCCCTCGAAGGGCCCGAACCGCGCCAGTGCCTCGACCGCGGGCACCACGTCGAACCGCAGCGTGACCCGCAGGGAGGCCTCCAGCGCGGTGAGCGCGACCTCGCCGTCGCCCTGCGCGAAGTGCGGGTCGCCCACGTAGGCCAGCGCGCCCGGCACCTGGACCGGCAGGTAGAGGGTGGAGCCCACCTGCAGCAGGTTGATGTCGATGTTCCCCCCGTGCGCGCCGGGCGGCACCGAGTGCGGGCGCTCGTCACCGGCCACCGCGACGCCCATGATCCCGAGGAACGGGGCCAGCGGGAACTCGATCAGCCGCGCGCCGCCCTCGACCGCGGGCAGGCAGCCCAGGCCGTCGCGCACGGTGGCGAAGACGCTCACGTTCTCCGGCCCGCGCGGCAGCTCGCCGGCGAGCGCGCCGCGGCCGTGCCGGTTGGAGATGACGCCGTACGGCACGCGGGGGGTGGTCTCGAGCACGGTGATCGCCAGCAGGTCGCCCGGCTCGGCGCCCTCGACGTGGATCGGTCCGGTCACCACGTGCGGGCCGTCGGTGCTCGTCCGGGTGAGGGTGTCGACGATCTCGATCGCGTCCGTCAGCACGTCGCCCGCAGCCACCCCGTGGCCGGTGAAGAACGCCAGCGGGTCGCTGCCCTGGTCGTCCAGCAGGCCCTCGTGGCTCACCGTGTCGATGGTGACCTCGGTGCCGGGCTCGATGCGCAGCACGGGCTCGTCGGCGCCGCAGGGCAGGCGTCCCCACAGCACGGTCTGCGGGGTCGACGGCAGGTAGGCCGCCGCCCGGATCTCGCCGGCGCCCGGCTGCAACGTTGCACTCATCGGTCCTGCACCCCCACGATGACGCGGTGAGGACCTGGGACGACGCGCGCCGACACCTGGTGCTCATGCTGGCTCTGACGTTCACGACGGGCATCGTCGACGCCGTCGGCTACCTCGGGCTGGACCGGGTGTTCACCGCGAACATGACCGGCAACGTGGTCATCCTCGGCATGGGTCTCGCGGGGGCCGACGACCTGCCCGTGCTCGGCCCGGCGCTCGCGCTGGCCGGCTTCCTGGCCGGTGCCGCTGTGGGCGGACGCGTGCTGCGGACCGCACCGGCCGGCTGGTCGCACCGCACGAGCGGCACCTTCGCGGCCACCGGGGTGCTCGCGGTCGGGCTCGGCCTGGGTGCGCTCGTGGCGCCGCCGGTCGAGGGGACGTGGTGGGCGTTCGTCGTCACCGCGCTGCTGGCGGTCGCGATGGGGCTCCAGGCTGCGAGCGCGCGACGGCTCGCCGTCAAGGACGTGACCACCGTGGTCGTCACGTCCACGCTCACCGGGCTCGCGGCGGACAGCCGGCTGGCCGGCGGGGCGGGCGACGGATGGGCGCGGCGCTCGCTCGCGGTGCTGCTGATCCTGCTGGGCGCAGGCGTCGGGGCGCTGCTGCTGAAGGTCGGGGGCGAGCAGGGCGTCGGCGTGGGGATGCTGGTCGCGGGGGTGCTCGCGCTGGTGGCGGCGGCGCTCGGGCACCGGCACCGCGAGGCCTGACGGCTCACGCACGGGCGACCTCCGGCAGCAGCACGCGGCCGGTGCCCGGAGCGGTCACGGCTTCCGCCTGCACGATCGGCGACCCGTGCAGCCACACCGTCCGCACGGCACCGGCGAGCGTGGAGCCGTCGTAGGGGGAGACCGGGTTCCGGTGCTCGAGGGCGTGCACGTCCACCACGCGCTCGTCGTCGGGTGCGAAGGCCACCAGGTGCGCGGGCGCACCGACCGCCAGCTCGCCCAGGTCCAGCCCGGCCACGAGCGCGGGCCCGGTCGTGAACAGCGGCAGCAGCTGCTCGAGGGCGATCCCGCGCCGGCGGGCCTCGGTCCAGACGACCGACAGCCCGAGCTGCAGTCCCGCGATGCCGCCCCAGGACAGCCCGAAGTCTCCGTTCTTCAGGTCGGCGGTGGACGGGGAGTGGTCCGACACGATCGCGTCGATCGTCCCGTCGAGCACCGCCTCCCAGAGCAGGTCCTGGTTGCCGGCGTCGCGGATGGGCGGGCAGCACTTGAACTGCGTCGCGGCGGCCGGCACGTCCTCGGCCCGCAGTGCCAGGTAGTGCGGGCAGGTCTCGACGGTCAGGGGGAGGCCCTCCGCCCTGGCGGCGCGGACCAGGTCGAGCGAGCCGGCGTCGGACAGGTGCAGGACGTGCGCGCGGGCGCCGGTGCGCCGCATCGCGTCGATCACTCGGCCGATCGCGTGCCGCTCGCTCACGGCCGGCCGGCTGGCCAGGAAGTCGGCGTACCGCTCGCCGAGGGCACCGTCGCCGCGCAGGTCGGCCGGGTCCTCCGCGTGCACGACCAGCACGCTGCCGAGGGTGGCCACCTCGGCGAGCGCGGCCTCCAGCTGTGCGGGATCCAGGTGCCCGAACTCGTCGACGCCGGACGGGGTGAGGAAGGCCTTGAACCCGCGGACGCCAGCGTCGTGCAGGGGCCGGAGCGACCCGAGGTTGTCCGGCACGGCCCCGCCCCAGAACGCCACGTCCACGGTGAGCTTGCGGGCGGTCGCCGCGCGCTTCGTGTCCAGCGCCCGGACGGTGGTGGTGGGCGGGATCGAGTTGAGCGGCATGTCGACGAGGGTCGTGACGCCACCGGCCGCCGCGGCGCGGGTGGCCGACGCGAACCCTTCCCACGCGGTGCGTCCCGGCTCGTTGACGTGCACGTGGCTGTCGACCAGGCCGGGCAGGAGGACCTCGTCGGCGCCGAGCTCGACGACCGTCGCACCGTCCGGCACCGGCCCGTCGAGCGCGGTGATGTGCCCGTCGGTCACCGCGACCTGTGCGGGCTGCCACGCTCCGCCCACCCAGGCGCGCGCGGCACGGACCACGAGGTCGGGCAAGGTCATGGCGGCTCCCGGTGGTCGTCTGCTGCGTCAGGCTACGGCCACCGGCGACACCGCGTCCGCGTGGATCCGGAAACCGGCAGACACCGGGCAACCGGGGGCCGTCGTCACGCCTGCGGCGAACACGGGCAGTCCAGGCACCACCCCGCCGTTAGCATCGAACAACGCCGCCCCGTCGTCCCCCGGTGCGCCAGCCAGGGGAGCCGGCACGCAGCTCGTGAGGAGTGCACATGTTCGAGAGATTCACGGACCGAGCCCGTCGCGTGGTCGTCCTTGCCCAAGAAGAGGCACGGATGCTCAACCACAACTACATCGGGACGGAGCACATCCTCCTGGGCCTGATCCACGAGGGTGAGGGTGTCGCCGCCAAGGCTCTGGAGTCGCTCGGCATCTCGCTCGAGGCCGTGCGCGCCCAGGTGCAGGAGATCATCGGCGAGGGCCAGCAGGCTCCGTCGGGTCACATCCCCTTCACCCCGCGCGCCAAGAAGGTCCTCGAGCTGTCGCTGCGCGAGGCGCTCCAGCTGGGCCACAACTACATCGGGACCGAGCACATCCTGCTCGGCCTCATCCGCGAGGGCGAGGGCGTCGCCGCCCAGGTCCTCAACAAGCTGGGTGCGGACCTGAACCGCGTGCGCCAGCAGGTCATCCAGCTCGTCTCCGGCTACCAGGGCAAGGAGCCCGTCGCCGCCGGCGGTCCGCAGGAGGGTCAGCCCTCGGGCAGCGCCGTCCTCGACCAGTTCGGCCGCAACCTCACGCAGGCTGCGCGCGACGGCAAGCTCGACCCGGTCATCGGGCGCGAGAAGGAGATCGAGCGGGTCATGCAGGTGCTGTCCCGCCGCACCAAGAACAACCCGGTCCTCATCGGGGAGCCCGGCGTCGGCAAGACCGCCGTCGTCGAGGGCCTCGCACAGGACATCGTGCGCGGCGACGTGCCCGAGACGCTCAAGGACAAGCAGCTCTACACGCTGGACCTGGGCGCGCTCGTGGCGGGTTCCCGCTACCGCGGTGACTTCGAGGAGCGCCTGAAGAAGGTGCTCAAGGAGATCCGCACGCGCGGCGACATCATCCTGTTCATCGACGAGATCCACACCCTCGTCGGTGCAGGTGCCGCCGAGGGCGCCATCGACGCCGCGAGCATCCTCAAGCCGATGCTGGCGCGCGGCGAGCTGCAGACCATCGGCGCCACCACGCTCGACGAGTACCGCAAGTACGTCGAGAAGGACCCGGCCCTGGAGCGTCGCTTCCAGCCGATCCAGGTGGCCGAGCCCAACCTGGCGCACGCGATCGAGATCCTCAAGGGTCTGCGCGACCGGTACGAGGCGCACCACCGCGTGTCCATCACGGACGCCGCCCTGGTCGCCGCCGCCACCCTGGCGGACCGGTACGTCAACGACCGCTACCTGCCGGACAAGGCGATCGACCTGGTCGACGAGGCCGGCGCCCGCCTGCGCATCCGCCGCATGACGGCTCCCCCGGAGCTGCGCGAGCTCGACGAGCAGATCGCCGAGACGCGTCGCGACAAGGAGTCGGCGATCGACGAGCAGGACTTCGAGAAGGCAGCCCGCCTCCGCGACGCCGAGAAGCAGCTCGGTCTCAAGCGCGTGGAGAAGGAGAAGGCCTGGAAGTCCGGCGACCTCGACGCGGTCGCGGAGGTGGACGAGGAGCTCATCGCCGAGGTGCTGGCGATCGCCACGGGCATCCCGGTGTTCAAGCTCACCGAGGAGGAGTCCAGCCGACTGCTCCACATGGAGGAGAACCTGCACAAGCGCGTGGTGGGCCAGGAGGCGGCCATCAAGGCGCTCTCGCAGGCCATCCGCCGCACGCGTGCCGGCCTCAAGGACCCGAAGCGCCCCGGTGGGTCGTTCATCTTCGCCGGCCCCACGGGCGTCGGGAAGACCGAGCTGGCCAAGGCGCTCGCCGAGTTCCTGTTCGGTGACGAGGACGCGCTCATCCAGCTCGACATGTCCGAGTTCTCGGAGAAGCACACGGTCTCGCGGCTGTTCGGCTCGCCCCCCGGCTACGTCGGGTACGACGAGGGCGGCCAGCTCACGGAGAAGGTCCGGCGCAAGCCGTTCTCGGTGGTCCTCTTCGACGAGGTCGAGAAGGCGCACGCGGACATCTTCAACTCGCTGCTGCAGATCCTCGAGGACGGTCGCCTGACCGACTCGCAGGGCCGGGTGGTCGACTTCAAGAACACCGTCATCATCATGACCACGAACCTCGGCACCCGGGACATCGCCAAGGGCCTCATGACCGGCTTCCAGGCCGGCGGGGACCTGTCGACGTCGTACGAGCGCATGAAGTCCAAGGTCAACGACGAGCTCAAGCAGCACTTCCGGCCTGAGTTCCTCAACCGCGTCGACGACGTGGTCGTGTTCCCGCAGCTGTCCCAGCCGGAGATCTTCGCGATCGTCGACCTCATGGTCGCCAAGCTGGCCACGCGCCTGCGGGCCAAGGACATGGACATCGAGATCACGCCTGCGGCCAAGAAGCTGCTGTCGGAGAAGGGCTACGACCCGGTCCTGGGTGCTCGGCCGCTGCGCCGGGCCATCCAGCGGGACATCGAGGACGCACTGTCCGAGAAGATCCTGTTCGGCGAGCTCAAGGCCGGCCAGCTGGTGATCGTGGACGCCGAGGGCGAGGGTCTGCTCGGGGAGTTCACGTTCCGTGGCGTCCCGCGCGGGGCGCACCCGGCCGAGCCGGTCGCGGTCGGCGCCTCGTACGGCACGCCGGGCTCGGGCACCGACCTGCCCGCAGCGGGTCCGGTGGTCACCGACAGCGGCACGGGCACCCTGCCCCAGGTGGGCTGACCCCGCACCGCACGCACGACGAACGCCCCGGTCCCTCGCGGACCGGGGCGTTCGGCGTTCCCGGGCCGCTCGTCGCAGCGCCGACTTCGTGACTTCCGGACGAGTTCGTGAGCTACGGCTCACGAACTCGACGGGAACTCACGAACTGGCGGCGGGATGGGCGCGCAGAGCGCAGCTGTCGGCGGCTGGTGACAGGGTGGGGTCATGCCTGGACACCGCCGTCTGCCCCGATCCGCACCCGAGGAGCAGGGGGTGGACCCGCGGGCGCTCGCCCGACTGGTCGACGCGCTCGCCGGGTGGCCCGAGCTCCACTCGCTCATGGTGCTGCGGCACGGGTCGGTGGTCGCGGAGGGCTGGGCGGCGCCGTACGCGTCCGACCGGCTGCACGAGCTGTACTCGCTGAGCAAGAGCTTCACGTCGACCGCGGTCGGGTTCGCCGTGGCCGAGGGGCTGCTCACGGTCGACGACCTGGTGCTGGACCACGTGGGCGACAAGGCACCGGCGGCGCCGGACGCGAACCTGCAGCGGATGCGGGTGCGGGACCTGCTCACCATGACGACCGGGCACGTCGAGGACCCCACCGGTGCGGTCTTCGACTCGGGCGCGCAGGACTGGGTCGCGGCGTTCCTGGAGCGGCCGGTGGAGCACGAGCCGGGCACGCACTTCGTCTACAACACCGCGGGCACGTTCATGCTCTCGGCGATCGTGCAGCGGCTCACCGGGCAGCGGCTGCTCGACTACCTCGGCCCCCGGCTGCTCCAGCCGCTCGGGATCGAGGGAGCGATCTGGCAGCAGTCGCCGGAGGGGATCGACGTCGGTGGCTCCGGCCTGTCCGCGACCACGGAGGACGTGGCGGTGTTCGGTCAGCTCTACCTGCAGGGCGGGGTCTGGCAGGGGAAGCAGGTGGTGCCGGCGGACTGGGTGGCCGAGGCGACGCGCGCGCAGGTGCCCAACGACGGAGGGCCCGATCCCGACTGGACGCAGGGGTACGGCTACCAGTTCTGGCGCGGACGCCACGACAGCTACCGCGGCGACGGTGCGTTCGGGCAGTTCTGCGTGGTGCTGCCGGAGCAGGACGTCGTCGTGGTGACCACGTCGGGCGTCGAGGACATGCACCACCAGCTCGAGCTGGTCTGGGAGCACCTGCTTCCGGGACTGTCGGACGGACCTCTGCCCGCCGACGACGAGGGACGCGCGCAGCTGGCCGACCGGCTCGCGGGCCTGCGCCTCGACCCGCCGGCCGGATCGCCCACGTCCCGCACGGCCGAGCGGCTGAGCGGGAGGACGATCACCTTCGAGCCGAACACGCTCGGGATCCGCAACGCGGTGCTGGAGGTGGGCGTCGAGCACGACCGGCTCACCGTCGACCACGGCGAGGAGACGGTGATCGTCACGGTCGGGCACGCGCAACCGGCGCTGGCCCGCACCACTCTCCGGCGCCGGGACCCCGAGGACGTGCTGGTCAGCGGCACGTGGACGTCGGGTGACACCTACGTGGTGACCGTGCGGTTCGTCGAGGCGCCGTTCGTCGCGACCGCCACCCTGACCGTCACGGGTGATGACGTCGTGGTGGAGAGCGGGATGAACGCGTCCTTCGGTCCGACGACGGCCCCGCCGCTGGTGGGCAGCCTGGTGCAGGCGGTCGACGAGGTGTGGGTCGGCTGAGTCGTCAGCTGAGCTCGAGGACCGTCCACCAGTCGTTGACGTCGCGCTCCGCATAGCCGGTGACCTCCTGCTGGCCGGCGGTCAGCCGGGGGTCCGAGGCGCGGTGGGAGTGCAGCGCGGCGCCGGAGGCGACGTGCACGAGGCGGACGCGGGCGCCGGCGGTCCAGGGGCGGTCGTCGACGATCTCGACGCGCCAGTCCGCGGACGAGTCGGGGGTGTCGACGGCGCTGACCTGCTGCTGGCGCGTCAAAGGAGAGGGGATGCCGGACTCGCTGCGGAGCCAGCGGCCGGTCGACACGTGCCGCAGCCGGAGCACCGACCCGTCGTGCAGCGCGGTGCCGGCGGGCGTCCCGGCGGTCCCGACGAGCAGCCACCGGTCGTTGTCGTCGGAACCTGAGAAGCACGTGACCTGCTGCAGGCCGTCGCTGTCGCGGTGCGTGTACGGGAGGTCGTGGGAGTGCAGGGTGAGGCCGGTCCACACGTGCGACAGCTTGACGGTGTCGCCGGTGGAGACCTGGTCCTTCACGCCGGGCGGGCGCCTGGTGAGCACCCGAGGACGTCGGGGCGTGTAGTCCTGCAGGAAGAAGCCGCGCCAGGTGTGGCCGTTGGACGCGTTCCAGTCGGGCTGGTCGCGGTCGGACGTGAGCGTCACGGCCTTGCCCACCGAGTTGTTGTCGTAGACCTGCACGGTGGTCCGGCCCGTGGCGCGGTCCTGCTCGTACCCGTACGCGATCACCTGGTGGTTGTCGCCGATCGACGCGAGGCTGCGCGCGACGACGAGCCCGAGGACGACGGGCCGGCCGGCGTCGATGGACTTCATGAGGCGGGGGAGCTCCTCCTCCTTGGTCCAGCGGGTGACGCCCTTGAACACCCAGGTCTCGTCGTCGGAGTGCATGGACCAGGTGACGAACTTGGCGGCGGACCCGGTGAAGAACGAGTCCCGCAGGCGCTGGGTGAACAGCTGCGCGAGCCAGTGGGAGTCCGGCGGGACGCGGCTCGGCGCCCACAGGTCGGCGCGCCAGGCG
Source organism: Cellulomonas sp. Root137 (assembly GCF_001426725.1). NCBI lineage: Bacteria > Bacillati > Actinomycetota > Actinomycetes > Micrococcales > Cellulomonadaceae > Cellulomonas > Cellulomonas sp. Root137. Next base: position 1,147,358 of record NZ_LMFG01000001.1, read on the forward strand.
GGCACCGGCTGCCCGGCGAGGAAGTAGTCGAGCGACGCGTAGGCCATCCCGCCGCACCGGCCCGACGTCGTGATCTTGGCGCCGTTGGGCAGCGTGAGCACCTCGTTGACGAACGCGTTCGGGAACGCGAAGCCGTGGGTGGCGGGGTCGAACGCGACCGCCCCTCGAAGGAGGACCTGCTCCGGCATCGACACACCCTCCCGTCCCGTGAGCCGCGCCTCGACCTGCGGCACCCCCGTGCATGTCGAGGGTGCCACGAAGGAGTCCGCGGGGCGGGGTGAGATACGACGACGGCCCCGGCTCGCAGGGGAGCCGGGGCCGTCGCGGTGGTCGGTCAGCCGCCGTAGCTGACCAGGTACGCCGGGATCGTGGCCGTGCCCTGCGCCACGCCGCCGGTGTCGTTGATGACGTGCGCGATCACGCCGTTGCCGCCGAGCGACACGGTGAGGATGTTGTGGAACCGCACCCCCGGCTTGACCGGTGACTGGAACCCGCTGTCGACGACGATGCTCGGGTCGACGTTGAAGAAGCTGTACACGCCGCCGCCCCACAGCTCGTGGGTGGTCACGGCGTCGGCCACCCGATAGCCCGCGTAGCCGCGACGGGTGCCGTTCTGCCACGCAGCCTGGTTCGGCACGTCGTACGGCAGCTCGTTCTGGTAGAAGATCGTCCGCCCGCGGTCACCGTTCCAGAGGGTGTTCTCCTTCTGGTAGTGCTCCACGAACAGGCCCAGCCCGAGCACGTCGTTGCCGTTCACCACCAGGCCGTACGCGGACGGGTTCTCGTTCCAGCCCACCCCGGCCCCGTGGTCGCCGCGCCACGACCAGATGTGGTCGATGAGCGTGTCGTCGGAGTTGACGACGATGGCCGAGGTCACCTTGCCGGGGATCCGGCCGCCGACGCGGACGAACACGTCGTGCAGCGAGACCGGGTTGGCGGCGCGGTCGGTGTGGTTGCCAGCCGACCCGACCTCGAGCATCGCGGGGGAGTTGGTGACGCCCGCGTCGAACAGGACTCCGGCGATCCGGACGCCGTTGACGTCGCCGACCTTCATGGCCGTCTGGCCGGCCGTCGGGACGATCGTCGCGTAGCCGAGGCCGAGCACCACGGTGTCCGCACGGGTGACGTCGATCGTCTTGTCGAGCGTGTAGATCCCGGGGGTGAGCAGCAGGTGCAGGCCCTGGGCCAGTGCGGCGTTGATGCGGTCCGCGGTGTCACCGGGCTTGGCGACGTAGAACTGGTTCAGCGGGATCGACGTGCCCGGCGTGTTCGGCCACGAGACGCCACGGGCGTTGGTGCGGGCCGACGGCACGAACACCGCGTAGCTGGAGCCGTCGAGGTACAGGTACGGCTTCTCCCGGCTGATGGGCGTGGTGTCGAGCACCGTGTGCGACGGGTTCGGGAAGCTCGGCGCCGGTGAGCCGGTCACGCCCGAGAACACCATGTTCCAGACCGAGCCCTCCCAGCGGCCGAGTGCCGAGTCGCGGGTGTACCACTGCTGCTGCGACGCCGACTTCATCGCGCCGTCCACCTTGGAGTCGGCCGTGAAGCCGCCCGAGGCCCAGCCGTACGACGACGGGAAGACCGCGAGGTCCCCTGCGACGTGGATGCGCCGCATGGGCGCGGCCTGCGAGACCGCCCAGCGGTTCTCCCCGGTGAACGGCGTGATCTTGAGGTTCTCCATCGAACGCCAGAAGTTCTGCGTCGCGTTGCCGCCGAACCACTGCGCGTCGGCCCACACGCCGCCGGTGATGTTCACGTCGTCGGGGTTGCGACCGAGGCCGTTGATCGACGTGTTGAACCCGATGTGCGCCTGCACGTCGTAGGTGCCGGGGGCGAAGAGGAACTGGTCGCGGCGGGTGCCGAACTGCGCCTCCTCCTGGGCCGTGAACGTCTCGTCGAGCTTCGCCTGGATCGCGGCCTGCCCGGTGGTCGGCGTGAACACGTGGACGTTCGGGCCGAGGTCGCCGCCGCCGGGGATCGGGTCGGTCACGGGCGGGGTGCCTCCTGCGTTGATCTGGACCTCCCAGAGCGAGTAGCCGTAGCCCGTGCCGCGAGACGTCAGGTCGAGCCTGACGTAGCGCGCGGTCGCGGCGACGTCGATCGTCTGCACGCCGCCGGTGCCGTTGGTGACCGTAGCCGCCGTCGCCCACGTGGTGCCGGTGGTGGACGTCTGGACGCGGAACGCCTTGCCGTACGCGCCCTCCCACCGCAGCGTGACCTTGCAGACGCTCTGCGACGAGCCGAGGTCGACCTGCCACCACTGCGCGTCCGCGAACGTGCTGGACCAGCGCGTGCCGAGGTTGCCGTCGACCGCCGCGCTCGCGGGCGTGCCGCCGTTCTCGGTGGTCGACGCGGTGGCCGTCTTGCCCTGGGCGACGTTGGCCGTGCCGCAGGTGCCCGCCGTCGGGGTGGGCGTGGGTGTCGGTGTGACCCCGCCGACCTCGCCGAAGACCTGGAACTCCCAGAGCGAGTAGCCGTAGCCGGTGCCGCGGGCCGTGAGGTTGAGCCGCACGTACCGGGCGGTGCCGGCGACATTCACGTTCTGCGTGCCGCCGGTGCCGTTGGTGACCGTGGCCGCGGTGGACCAGGACGAGCCGTCGATGGACGTCTGGACGGTGAACGCCTTGCCGTACGCGGCCTCCCACACGAGCGTCACGTGGTCGAGGGTCGCGGTCTGGCCGAGGTCGACCTGGAAGGTCTGCGGGTCCGCCGGCAGGCTCGCCCAGCGGGTGGCGGCGTTGCCGTCGACCGCGTTCCGGGCGGGGGTGTAGTCGGCGTTCTCCGTGGAGGACGCCGTGGCGGTCCTGCCTTGGGACAGGTTCACGGGCGCCGCGTTCGCGGCGGTGGCAGCGGTGATCGCTCCGACGGCGACGACGCCTGCCGCGAGCACTGCCGCGACCCAGGCTCGCGCCCGGGAGTGGACATGGGTGTGCATGGGATTCCTTCGGGAGAGGTGGGCGCGTCCCGGCCCTCGCGGACCGGGACGCGCGAGGGGCCCTACGGGATGAGGTTGTAGTTCGCGTCCAGGACCGCTCCGGCCCACGGCTTGTACAGGTCATAGCCGCGCGGGTTGCACTGCAGACCGCCGTTGATGCAGTGCTCGGTCAGCGCCTGGAGCACGGCCGGGTCCCACGCGTTGAAGAAGTCGTAGTGGAACGAGAACCCACGACCGCTGGAGAACCGGACGTCCGACATGTTCCCGTCGGCCGGCCAGGACAGCTTGAACTCGATCATCGGCACCGCGACCGGGTGCGTCGCCGTGCACTCACCGTTGACCGGGTACGCCATGTGGCTCTTGTGGTTGGCCGAGTCGAGGTTGATGCCGTCCCAGCAGCTCGGTGCCTGGTAGCGGACGTTGAGCTGCGAGCCGACCGGGCAGCTCGCGGGGATGTCCCAGTTGAACGAGCTGTTCCCGCACTCGAAGCCCTCGACCGCGCCGGGAGCGGTCCGGAACTCGTCCTTCGTGGCCGTCATGCTGCCGACGAGGAACCGCAGACCCTGCGGGAACGGGACGACCTTCTTGTAGTCGATGATCCCGGTCTTGTAGTAGATGGTCTGCTCGTTGCTGGCGACGACCTTGTTCTCACCGTGCATGAGCGTCGGGAACCAGTACGCCGACTCGTCCTGCGGGACCGTGCAGCTCGTGCTGTTCGCAGCCAGCAGCGACGCCGTCGTGGTGTTCGCGTTGGTCGAGCGGTTGCCCATGAAGGTGTGGCTGTGCGACGCGCCCGCCTGGCCGGGGTAGACGATCGGGTCGTCGTTCAGCGTGTGCGTCGGGGTGCAGTTGGCCTGGAACTCGTGGTGCGTCACGGTCGTGTCGGCGCCCGGCGGAGCCGGCGGCAGCGGCTTCGGGGTGTGCGGAGGCGTGCTCGCACCACCCGTGCCGTACACGGCGAGGTCCCACAGCGAGTAGCCGTAGCCCGTGCCGCGCGCGGTGAGGTTGAGCCGCAGGTAGCGGCCCGTGCCCGACGCGGCGACCGTCTGGTTGCCGCCGGTGCCGTTGGTGGCGGTCGCGACGGTGGTCCAGGTGGTGCCGTTCGGGGAGAGCTGCACCTGGAACGCCTTGGCGTAGGCCGCCTCCCAGCGCAGCTCGACGCGGTCGACGGTGGCGGTGGCGCCGAGGTCGACCTGGATCCACTGCGCATCGGAGAACTGGCTGGCCCAGCGGGTGTTGCCGTTGCCGTCGACGGCCTTGGACGCGGTGAAGTCCGGGCCCTCCGCCGACGAGGACGTGGCGAGCTTGCCCTGCGAGATGTTGACGGGTGCGGCGCTCGCGGTCGTGGCGATCGCGACGCCGAGACCGGTCGCGACGAGCACCGCGGACAACGTCCCGGCCAGCCAGGCCCGGGCTTTCCGGGAGCGTGGTGCGTGGAGATGGGTGGGCATGAGGTCTCCTTCAGGAGGGATCGGACAGACCCGAAGGAGGTGCGACGATGCACACGAACCTTCGGCGTATCGGCTCTGTGAGGGGTTGGCCGAGGGGTGGTGCCCGGGGCGGGTGGCCGCCCGCCCCGGGCACGTGTCAAAGAGCTGCGGAAGCGTCGATGCTGCTATGCATAAACGCCCAGCTCGTACAGCGAGTAGCCGTACGCGGTGCCGCGGGCTGTCCCGTGCACCCGCACGTAGCGGGCCGAGCCGGCGGTGTTCAGGGTGTCGACGTTCCCGTCGCCCGCGGTGACCGTGGTCAGGGTCGACCACGCGTTCCCGTCGTTCGACGTCTCGATGCGGTAGCCCTTGCCGAACGCGGACTCCCACACCAGCTGGATCGACGAGAACGAGCGGACCGAGCCCAGGTCGACCTGGATCCACTCGTCGTCGGCCCAGTTGCTGGCCCATCGGGTGGCGTAGCTGCCGTCCGTCGCCTGGCTCGGCGTGAAGTTGCCGTTGTACGGGTCGAACGACGACGCGGTGGTGGTGCGGCCCTGGGCGATGTTGCTGCCGCCCACGGCCGGCGGGACGACGCGGAACGACTTCGTCTCGACGCCCACGTTGCCCTTGCCGTCCTCGGCGAAGACGTAGACCTTCCACACACCGAGCGTCTGCGGAGCCGTCACCGAGAACGTGGTGCCGCTGCGCGTGAACGTCGCGGGGGCCAGGCCTCCGGAGTCGTTCACGTACTTGCTGTTCAGCAGCACGTTGTAGGTGATCGGGTCCCCGTTGGGGTCGCTCGCCGCCGCGGTGACGGTGAACGTCGAACCGGCGACGACGTTGCCGCTGCTGGGCACGGTCATCGAGCTGAACGTCGGGGGAGTGTTGACCCCCGCCGCCCCGGCCGAGCCGCCGTACGCCTTGGCGATCGCGTAGTACGAGAGGCGCTTGTTGTTGCCCGGCTTCACGTTGAACCAGATGCCGCCGAAGTCGCCCTCGTTGCCGTAGTGGAACAGGGTGGCGCCGAGCGCGACCCCCGGGTGGGCCTTGATGCAGTCCCACGCCCGCGTGTAGCCGGCCGCGTTCTGCGCGTCGGTGCCCTGGTCGGGCACGCCGTTGGCGTCGTTCGGGACCTCCCACTCGCCGGCCGGACCGCCCTCGGTGATGAGGTACGGCTTGGTGTAGCCGCCGGCGATCCACGTCGCCTTGGCGTCGCACACCGCGTTGTAGGCGTTCAGGCCGTAGAGGTCCAGGTCGGGCGCGCTCGCCTTGTAGTACGGCCACGCGCCGGTCCACGCGTCGGTCGACGTGACCGGGTGGGTGGGGTCGATCTGGTGGATCCGCTTGGCCGCGTCGTTGACGAACGTGGCGTAGGCGGTGCGCTGCGCCTCGAGCTCGGCGCCCGAGTAGCAGTTGCCGAGGCCGAGCAGGGACTCGTTGCCGACGTTCCACATGAGCACGCCGGGGTTGTCCTTGTAGGCGGTGACCCAGGTGACGATGTCGTTCATCGAGCTCGTCTTGTACGCGGTGTCGGTGACGTAGTTCGGGCAGCCGCCCGAGCCGGGGCCGCCGCCGGGGGCCAGCCAGAAGCCGGCGACCGTGCGCATGCCCGCGGCCGCGGCGGCGTCGAGCAGGACCTTCGATCCCGCGTCGGTGCCCCACGTCCGGATGGTGTTGACGCCCATGGCCTTGAGGTTGGCGGCGTGCTGCGGGAAGTCGGCCGGGGCCGGTCCCCACGTCATGCCCTTGGTCACCCACGGCTGGCCGTTGACCAGCAGCGCCCAGTTCCCCTGGCTGCCCGCGACGCGGACCTTGCCGTCCGCTGGGCCGGTGGGACCGGTCGGGTCGGGGGTGGGCGTCGTCGTGCCGGTCGTGCGGACGGCGACCTCCCAGAGCGAGAAGCCGTAACCGGTGCCCCGGGTCTGCAGGTCGAGGCGCAGGTGCCGGGCGGTGCCCGTGAGCGCGATCGACTGCGTGCCGCCGGTGCCGTTCGTGAGCGTGGACAGGGTGGTCCACGCTGTGCCGTCGGCAGACCCCTGAACCCGGAACGTCTTGCCGTACGCGCCCTCCCAGCTGAGCGTGACGTTGCAGACCGCCTGGCTGGCGCCGAGGTCCACCTGCCACCACTGGTTGTCGGCGAACGTGCTCGCCCAGCGGGTGCCGGCGTTGCCGTCGACCGCCAGGCCGGCCGCGGTGCCGGCGCCCTGCTCGGACGACGACGCGGTCGCGGTCCTGCCCTGCGCCACGTTGGCCGTGCCGCAGGTGCCCGTCGGGGGCTGCGTCCCGCCGGGGGTGCCGTAGACCTGCACCTCCCACAGCGAGTAGCCGTAGCCGGTGGCGCGCTTGGTGCCGAGCACCTGCAGGTACCGGCCGCTGCCGGTGACGTCCAGCGTCTCCTTGCCACCCTTGCCGGTGGTCGTCGAGTAGATGCTCGTCCAGGACGTCCCGTTCTCCGACGTCCGGATCTGGTACCCGGACCCGTAGGCCGCCTCCCAGGTGAGCACGACCTGGTTGACCTGCGCGGTCGCCCCCAGGTCGACGGTCAGCCACTGGGCGTCGGACGCGGTGCTCGCCCAGCGCGTGCCCGCGTTCCCGTCGACCGCGGCGGACGCCGGCGTGTAGTCGGCGTTCTCGACGGACGACGCGGTGACGGTCTTGCCCTGGGACAGCAGGACGGGCTCGGCCTGCGCGGCCACGGCGGGGATGCCGATGCCGGCGGCGACGAGCACGGCAGCGGTCAGGACGCCCAGGAGGCGCCGGCTGCGGCCGGGTGGGGGTGCGTTCCTGGTCGGGCGGTCGGTGGTGGTCGTGAACACAGGTGTCTCCTCCGGGGCTGGCCCGGCGCGGGGGACACGAGGTGATCCGCAGTCGACCTCGTCGTCGCTCCGTGCGCAGGGCGTGCAGTTCGTCGTTGAGCTGATGCCGGTGATGCGAGTGGGAGAGCGCTCTACCGCGACGACCGAGTTCGGGGCGGGCACAGCGCTGGCTGGGTGGGGGTTGGGCCCGGTCTGGCTCCCGAAAAGGGACGCTATACCCGTTCTCACCCGCGCGTACAGCCCTGATGACCGGAGAATGGTCCGCCGTGACGCCGACCACTGATCGAAATCCGCGAGAGCGCTCTCCGATCCTGGTAGCCTGCGGGCATGGCAGACGACCCGGCCGACGCGCCTCCGCCTGCGCGCCTCGGCGCCGGGACGCTCGAGGCAACGCCTCCGTCGGGCACGCCGGTCCCCGGCCGCGCGTCGGGGACGGGCGCGCCCACCCTCGAGGACGTCGCCCGCGTGGCCGGCGTCTCGCGGGCCACCGTCTCGCGCGTCGTCAACGGCCAGCGCCGGGTCGCTGCCGAGATCCAGGCGGTCGTCCGCGAGGCCATCGCGACCACCGGCTACGTCCCCAACCTCGCGGCCCGCTCGCTGGTCACCCGCCGGACCGGCGCGGTGATCGTCGTCGTGTCCGGCGCGGAGGAGCAGGGGTCGCCGTCGACCATCGACTTCGCCGACCCGTTCTTCGGCCGGGTGGTCGGCGGCATGCTGCGTGCCCTGCGCCCGCACGACGTGGACCCGATCCTCATGCTCGCGGAGACGGACTTCGACCGGTCGCGCGTGATCTCCTCGCTGCGCAACGGCAACGCCGACGGCGCCCTCGTCGTGTCCACCCGTGGCGAGGACCCGATGCCCGCCCTGCTCGTCGAGGCCGGCCTGCCCGCCGTCGTGTTCGCCCGACCCGGTCGCCCGATCCCGCTGAGCTTCGTCGACGTCGCCAACCGCGACGGCGCCCGGCTCGCCGCCGAGCACCTGGTGGCCCGCGGGTGCCGGCACGTCGCGGCCATCTCCGGTCCGCTCGACGTGCCCTCCGCGCAGGACCGGCTCTCCGGGTTCCAGGACGCGATGGCCCGGCACGGTCAGGCGTTCGTGCCCACGGCCGGCGGCAACTTCACCTACGAGAGCGGCCTCGCGGCGATGACCGCGCTGCTCGACGGGTACGGGGACCTGGACGGGGTGTTCGCGTCCAACGACCTCATGGCGCTCGGCGCGATCGAGGCCCTGCAGGCGGCCGGTCGTCGGGTGCCCGAGGACGTGCGGGTGATCGGGTTCGACGACAGCTCGCTCGGCGCCCTGTCCCGTCCTGCGCTCACGTCCGTGCGGCAGCCGATCGAGGAGATGGCCGCGGAGATGGCCCGGATCCTGCTGGACACCATCGCGGACCCGGGGCGCCGGGTGACGTCGACGATCTTCGAGCCGACCCTCCGCATCCGCGCCAGCGCCTGAGCCCCGCCACCTCGCAACGTCCGCACTCCTGCGGGTGGGAACCCACACGAGTGCGGACGCAACCGCCCTGCATGCAGCGACGTCCGCACTCCTGCGGGGTGGGGGCCCCGGGAGTGCGGACGTCGCCGGTGGTGCGGGGTGGGTCAGCTGCCGATGGCCGACTCGACCTCGAGGCGGTACTGCTTGGCGGCGTCGGCCGGGGTCATCCGGCCGAACAGGACCTCCTGGTTGATGCGGCGCGTGATCTCGGCGACCTGACCGGCACCGACGGGCGGGACCGCAGGGCCGTCGACGATCTCGCCCTCGAGACCGGCGAGGAACTCGGCGGCTTGCTTGTCGGTGGCGGAGAACTTGTCCTCCACGGCGGCGCGGACGTCGGTGTTCGCCGGCAGACCGCGGTCGGACAGGATGATCTCGCCGGCGATCGGGTCGTTGAGCAGGAAGTCGATCAGCAGCGCGGACTCCTCCGGGTGCTCGGACTTGGCGGAGACGGAGTAGAACATGGCCGGCTTGAAGTACATGCCGGTGCGCTCCTCCTCCGACTCGCCGGGGACGCGGAGCAGCTTGAGCTCCTTGCCGGACGCGTTGGTGATCGCGGTCAGCTGGTTGGTCCAGAACCACGCCATGGCGCCCTTGCCGGTGGCGACGAGCGACAGCTCCGGTCCGCCGGCGTCGACCTCGACCGTGGTGGCGGCGTCGGGCTGGCCGCCACCCTCCTGCAGGTCGAGCGAGTGCTGCCACCACTCGGCGATCGTCTTGTCCTCGTACCCGAGCTTGCCGTCCTCCGTGTACAGCGACTCACCGCGCTGGCGGGCGTAGATCGAGAACCCGGGCTCGTTGAAGCCGTAGTCCTGCGCGCCGAACACGGCCTTGCCGGTCGCCGCGGAGATCTGGTCGGCGATCTCGACGTAGTCGTCCCAGGTCCAGGTCTTGTCGTCGGGCAGCTCGACGCCGGCCGCCTCGAACGCGGTCGGGTCGGCGACGATCGCGTACGCGTTGACGCCGGTGGCCACGCCGTAGAGGGCGTCGTCGATGGTGCCGGACTGGAGGACGCCCTCGTCGATCTTCGAGGTGTCGAGGCCCAGCTCGTTGAGGTCGGCGAGCACCCCGCGTGAGGCGTACTCGTTGAGGAACCGCTCCTCCTGCGTGATGACGTCGGGTGCGTCCCCGCCGGCGACCGCGGTGCCCAGCTTGTCGAAGTAGCTGTTCCAGTCGGTGTAGTCCGGGACCACGGTGATGTGCGGGTACTTCTCCGTGAACTTGTCGAGCACCTGCTGGGTCAGCTCGTGGCGGGTGTCGGAGCCCCACCAGGAGAAGCGGATCTCGACGGGCTCCGGCGGGCCGGACGACGTGGGCGTGGCGGCGGGCTCGTCGGACGAGCCCGCGCAGGCGGTCAGCGCGAGGGCCGCGACGGCCAGCACGGCAGCTGCGCGGAAGGACGGACGGGGTCGCATGGTTCTCCTTGGGTGACGAGGACGACGGTGTGCTGTCTCAAGGCCGGCGGAACTAGGACTGCTACTTGATGCCCGTCGTCGCGATCCCCTTGACCAGGTACTTCTGGCCGAAGAGGAACGCGAGGAAGACGGGGATGAGCGAGACGATCGACATGGCGAACATCGGGCCCCACGAGCTGGCGCCCGTGGAGTCCATGAAGGTGCGCAGTGCTACCGGAGCGGTGTACATGTCCGGCCGGATCAGGAAGATGAGCTGGCTGAAGAAGTCGTTCCACGTCCAGATGAACGTGAAGATCGCCGTGGTGGCCAGGGCGGGCAGCGACAGCGGGAGCATGATCCGCAGGTAGATGCGGCCGTGCCCGCAGCCGTCGAGACGCGCGGCCTCGTCGAGCTCCTTGGGGATCCCGCGGAAGAACTGGACCATGAGGAAGATGAAGAACGCGTCCGTGGCCAGCAGCTTCGGCACGATGAGCGGCAGGAACGTGTTGATCCAGTCGAGCTTCGAGAACAGCACGTACTGCGGGACGATGATCACGTGGATCGGCAGCATGATCGACATGAGCATCACCGCGAACCACAGCTTGCGTCCCCGGAACTCCAGCCGGGCGAACGCGTAGGCCGCCATCGAGCAGGCCACCAGGTTCCCCAGCAGTGAGCCGAGCACGATGATCGCGGAGTTCATCAGGTACCGCCCGAAGGGGTACTGCAGCGCGTTCCAGCCCACCGAGTAGTTGGTCATGTCGATCTCGCTCGGGATGAGCGACACGTCCCGGAAGATCAGCTCGGTCGGCTTGAACGAGCTGACCAGCAGCCAGATCAGCGGGTAGAGCATCAGGACGCAGAGCGCGATGAGCCCGGCGTGCTTGAGCGCGGAGCGCCGGCGGTCCGGCCACGGGGAGCGGCGGTGCTGCACCGGGGGGGCCTCGTCGGCGAGGGCCGACAGCGTGGTGGCAGTGGGCGTGGGGCGCACGTGGACCTCAGTCATCGTAGAAGACCCAGAACTTGGAGGCGAAGAAGTTGATCAGGGTCATCGCCGCGACGATGAGGACGAGCAACCACGCCATGGCGGACGCGTACCCCATGTCGAAGGCCGTGAAACCCTTCTGGTAGAGGTAGAGCGTGTAGAACATCGTCGAGTCGGCAGGTCCGCCCGTTCCGCCGGAGACGACGAACGCCTGCGTAAAGCTCTGGAACGCCCCGATCACCTGGAGCACCAGGTTGAAGAAGATGATCGGCGTGAGCAGCGGCAGCGTGATCGAGCGGAACCTGCGCACCGCGCCGGCCCCGTCGATCGCGGCGGCCTCGTAGTACATCTCCGGGATCTGCCGCAGGCCGGCCAGGAAGATGATCATCGGAGCGCCGAACGTCCAGATGTGCAGCAGGACGAGGGTCCAGAGCGCGGTCTCCGGGTCGGACACCCAGCCCTTGCCCTGGATGCCGAACAGCGCCAGGAACTGGTTCACCAGACCGTCGATGCCGAACACCTGCCGCCACAGGATGGCGACAGCGACGGAACCGCCGAGCAGCGAGGGCAGATAGAGGACCGACCGGTAGAACGGCAGACCCTTCAGGCCCCGGTCGAGCATCAGCGCGAGCCCCAGAGCCGCGGCGAGCTGCAGCGGCACCGCGGTGAACACGTACGTGAACGTGACGCGCAGCGAGTTGGCGAGCCGGGGGTCCTCGAACAGCCGCGTGTAGTTCTCGAGCCCGATCCAGGTCGGCGGCTGCAGCAGGTCGTAGTCCGTGAAGGACAGGTAGCCCGACGCGACCATCGGGCCGATGGTGATCAGGCCGAGGCCGAGGAACCAGGGCAGCAGGAAGAGCGCGGCCGCCTTACCGTCACCGTTGCGCAGGCTGCGCCGCGAGGGCGTGCCCTTCTCGCCCCGGGCGGACCTGGCGGTCCGGCGTAGCTCCGTCACTACGGACATGTCGTCGACACCTCACTGTGTTCGCCGTGGAGGACCCGAACGAGAAACCGGTTCCTCGGCGGTACCGTAGCACCGCTTTCCGTGGGTTGGGAACCGGTTTCCCGTGGTGTATGTTCGGCGCGGAGCCACCCCCACCTCGGTGGCTCGAGGGTGACCGCGGGAGGCTGCAGTGACGCAGAACGGGTGGACGCGCAGCGCGTCGACCATCGCCGAGGTCGCGCATGCCGCGGGCGTCTCACGGGCGACCGTGAGCAGGGTGATGAACGGCCGCTCCACGGTGGACCCGGAGCTCGCCGCGCGCGTCCGTGACGTGGCCGAGCAGCTGCACTACCGACCCAGCAACACCGCGCGGAGCCTGTCGCTCGGACGCACCAACACCGTCGCCGTCGTGGTCCCCGACCTGGCCAACCCGATGTTCCAGCAGGTGCTCCGGGGGGTGGCCTCGGCCGCCGCGGAAGAGGGTTACCGGGTGCTGGTGGCGGACACCGCCGAGCACGCCGGCGACGAGGAGCGGATCGCGCTCGACGCCCGCCTGCGCTGCGACGCCCTCGTGCTGGTCTCGCCGCGGATGTCGGAGCAGACCCTGCGCGCGCTGCTTCCCGAGATCCGCCCGGTGGTCGTCGTGAATCGCGCCGCGGACGGCACCACGCCCACCCTGGCCATCGACTACGCGGCCGGCATCGACCAGATCGTCGAGCACCTCACGAGCCTGGGCCACCGCCACCTGCTGTACCTGGCCGGTCCGCCGGACAGCGCGTCGCACGGTGCCCGGCTCGACGCGCTGCGCGCCGCGGCCGCCCGGCGCGAGGACGTCCGGCTGAGCGAGCGACCCGCTGGATCGTCGGTCGAGTCCGGCTACGCCGCCGCGCAGGACGTGCTCGCCTCCCGGGCCACGGCCGTCGTCGCCTACAACGACCTGGTCGCGTTCGGGCTGCTCGCGCGCCTGAACGAGCTCGGCGTCGCGGTACCCGGTGACGTCTCGATCACGGGCTTCGACGACATCGAGCTCGCACGGTTCGCGACGCCCTCGCTGACCACCGCGACCGTGCCGCAGGCCGAGCTCGGCCGGCAGGCCTGGGCGCACCTGCGCTCGCTGGTCGGCGGAGACGCCCTCGACCCGACGCCCTCGCTGATCGCTCCCGTCCTCGCGATCCGTGCGAGCAGCGGCCCGGTGCCCCCCGCGGCACGGCTCGGGCGGCGCGCGGCGACCGACCCGGTGGGTCCCGAGGTCCCCGAGCTCACCACGGCCGGCTGGGCCGCTGACCTGGGCTCGTACCTGCTGAGCGGCACGGCGAGGGATGCCTCGACGGTTCCGCTGGCCCGGTACGAGTCGGGGGAGCGCGTGCCCCGAGTGCACGCCCCGCGCCCGTACCTGCACCCGGTGCACTCGGCGGCGGGCACCGCGCTCACCGAGACCAGCCCGGTCGACCACCGCCACCACTACGGCGTGTCCATGGCCGTGCCGGTGGTCAACGGCACCAGCTACTGGGGCGGCCGCACGTTCCTGCGCGACGAGGGCCCCACCCTGCTGCCCAACCACGGTCGGCAGGTCAGCGGTGGTGCGCGGCTGGCCGACGCGGGCGCGACGCTCGTCGACGAGATCGAGTGGCTCGACGAGCGCGACCGGCCCCTGCTGACCGAGGACCGCCGCCTGGGCGCGGCACCCCTCGCGGACGGTCGCGGCTGGACCCTGCGCTGGTCGAGCGTGCTGCACGCCTCCCACGGGTCGCTGCGGATCGAGAGCCCCGGCACCAACGGCCGGCCCAGCGCCGGGTACGGCGGCATCTTCTGGCGCCTCCCGTCGGCCGACGTCACCACGGTGCTCGGCGAGGGGCTCGTCGGCGAGGAGGCCGTGCACGGCAGCCTGTCGCCGTGGCTCGCGTTCGTGCAGCGCCGCGAGGTGGCGACGACGACCGTCCTGCTGGTGCAGCACCCCGCGGTGCTGCGGCCGTGGTTCGCGCGGGTGGCCGAGTACGTCGGCGCCGGCCCCGCCCTGGCGTGGGACCGCGTGGTCGACGTGCCCGACGGCGGACAGCTCGACGTGGGGCTCGCCGCCGTCGTGGTGGACCGGGCGCTCGGTGCCGACGAGGCGGGACACCTCGCCGCGCAGGCGTGGGGATGACCACCCAGACGCCTCGCGGGGCGACGCCCGTGAGCGACCCGGCGACGGACCTGCCGACGGTCGCCGTGGTCGGCGTGCACGGCCACGGCGCCACGCACGTCCGCAAGGTCGCCGACCTGCAGGAACGCGGCCTGGCCGTCCTCACCGCGCTCGTCGACCCGCGCCCCGTCGAGGGCGAGGTCCCCTGGTTCCCGGACCTCGACACCCTCCTGGTGCAGGCCCGACCGGACGTCGTGGTCATCGCGACGCCCATCCACACCCACCTCGCGCTGGCGTCCGCCGCGCTGCGGGCCGGGTGCGACGTGCTCCTGGAGAAGCCGACCACCGCGTCGCTCGCCGAGCACGCCGAGCTGCTGGCCGTCGTCGAGGAGACCGGGCGGCTCTGCCAGGTGGGGTTCCAGACGTTCGGGTCCGGGGCGGTCGACGAGGTCGCGCGCATCGTCGCCACCGGGGAGCTCGGGGAGCTCACCGGGGTCGGCGCGGTCGGCACCTGGGTGCGCGGCGCCGGGTACTTCGCGCGGGCCCGGTGGGCCGGCCGGCGCACGCTGGACGGCGTCGAGGTGGTGGACGGGGTGGTCACCAACCCCCTCGCGCACGCCGTGGCGACCGCGCTGCTCCTGGCCGGCGCGCGCACCGTGGAGGACGTGACGGACGTGCGGGTCGACCTGCACCGCGCCCACCCGATCGAGGCGGACGACACGTCGGCGGTCGTCGTCGGGACGCGCGGTGGGGTGCAGGTGTCGGCGGGGCTGACCCTGTGCGCGCCGCAGCGCTCGCCCGCCCGGATCGCCGTCCGCGGCACGCTGGGCACCGCGACCCTGTTCTACGAGACCGACGAGATCGAGGTGTCCTCGCCGCGCGGCACCCGGCGGATCCGCTGCGGGCGGGTGGACCTGCTCACCCAGCTGCTCATGGCGCGCACCCACCCCGCGATCAGGCTGCGCTGCTCCGTCGCGGACACCGGCGCGTTCCTGCGGGTGCTCGAGGCCGTGCGGACCGGCCCGGACCCGACACCGGTGCCGGACGCGTTCGTCGAGTGGCGCGGTGAGCTCGGCGACCGGCACCCGGTGGTGGCGGACGTGGAGCACTGGTGCGCGCGGGTGGCCGCCGAGGGCGCGACGTTCACCGAGCTCGGGGCACCGTTCGCGGTCTGATCGTGCGGTCGGCGCCTAGGCTCGGTCGTCGTGATCCTGCGCCCGTACCGCGAGTCCGACGCCGTCGCGACCCTCGAGGTGTTCCTGCGCGCGATCCGGACGACGGCGAGCCGCGACTACTCGTCCGAGCAGGTGGCCGCCTGGGCGTCGGACGAGATCGACGTGGCGGGCTGGTCGGCGCGGCGGGCGGCCCACCGGACGCAGCTCGCGGAGGTCGACGGCTGGGTGGTCGGGTTCACCGACGTCGACGAGCAGGGGTACGTCGACATGCTCTTCGTCGACCCGGACGTCGGGCGGACGGGCGTGGCGACGGCGCTGTTCGGGTGGGCGCGGGAGACGGCACGGGACCTCGGCGCCACCGAGCTCACCACGCACGCGAGCCTCACCGCGCGGCCGTTCTTCGAGCGGCAGGGGTTCGAGGTCGTGGCGGAGCAGCATCCCGTGCTGCGCGGCGTCGCGCTGACGAACTTCGTGATGCGGCGCGACCTCGCGCGCTAGTCGGGTCGCGGGCATTGCCGCTGATCAGGGGCGATACCGCGTGGGGATGACTGCGTAGTCGTCGGGAAACCAGTGCGGCGAGCGCTTTCCCCAGTTTCCCCGAAACTCTTGCGCGGCCGGTGAGCGATCGGTAGGAATGTCCCTGCTTGCTCGGGTGAATCGTTCCAAGATGACCGATCGGGCTCTGCTCTCAACGACGAGACAAAGGGTGATGCCATGCGCTCGACGCGCACGCACGACGAGGGACGACCGGCGCCACGCACGACCCGGGCGCTGCTGGCCGGCGCGACCGTGCTCGCGCTCGCGGCGACGGGGAGCCTGCCCGCCCTGGCGGCCGACCCGGTCACCACGTGGAAGTTCGACATGGGTACCGCGACGAGCCCGGTGGCCGACGGCTACCAGCAGGTGACCGACGCGACCCGCTACTCGGCCGCGACCGGCTTCGGCATCGTGCCGGCCGACGGCATCACGCCGATCTCCCGCGACCGTGGCGCCGAGGACCCGGCGGACCGCGACTTCGTGCTCGCCACGGCGTGGACGTTCGTCCTCGACGTGCCCAACGGCACCTACGACGTGACGGTGCGCTCGGGCGACCTGCTCGCCGGGAGCAGCACCACCAAGACCACCGTGACCCTCGAGGGCGCGGGTGGCGGCTCGCTGAGCACCAAGACCGCGACCGTCTCCGGCACGTGGCCCGCCACGGTCGCCGACGGGCAGCTCACCGTCGGCATCACCGGCAGCGGCGCGGGCGGGTACGTGAGCTCGATCGTCGTCGCACAGACCGGGACCACGCCGGAGGAGCCGGACCCCGGCACCTCGACGATCGCCGCGCCGGCCGCCGTGCGCCTGGCGCACGTGACCCCGACCGCCGTGACGCTCCGCTGGAACGAGGTCGCCGGCGCGACGGGCTACGCGGTCTCGCGGTCGGACACCGTCGACGGGACGTACACCGAGGTCGCCCGGACGGGCGCTCGTGCGGTGCTCACCACCGACGCCGTCGACACCTCGGTCCTGCGCTACTACCGGGTGCAGGCGATCGACGCGGCCGGACTGTCCGTGCCGTCGGCCGCCGCGGTGAGCAGCCTGCCGACCGCGCCGACCGTGCCGGACGTGCTCGACTTCGACCTGGGCAGCGGCGCGCTCGCTCCGGGCGCGATCCGGCTGGACGCCACCAGCGCGTACAGCGCGACCACCCGCTACGGCTTCGTCGACACCCGGGCCGTCACCGCGACCGACCGGGCCACCGCCGACGCGCTGCGCTCCGACTTCGTGAGCGTGGGCGACACCGAGCTCGTCGTCGACCTGCCCAACGGCGACTACACCGTCAGCCTGATCGCGGGCGACGCCACCGAGGCGACCGACGTCGCGATCACCGCCGAGCAGATGGCGAAGGTCGCGGCGACGGCCCAGGCTGCGGGCCAGTTCCTCGAGATGTCGTTCGACATCGCAGTCGTGGACGGCCAGCTCAACCTTGACTTCTCCGGCACCGCCCCGAAGCTCAACCAGCTCCGGATCGCCGCGCAGAGCCCGCGGGGGCCGGGCGGCGAGCCCACCGTGTGGCTCACGGGCGACTCGACCGTGCAGACCTACACCGCGGACTACGTGCCGCAGGCCGGCTGGGGCCAGATGCTCGACCGGTTCCTGTCCGACGACGTCACGGTGGACAACCGCGCGATCGGCGGCCGCTCGTCGAAGAACTTCATCAGCCAGGGGCGTCTCGACGAGGTCCTGCGGCAGGTCAAGCCGGGCGACTACCTGTTCGCGCAGTTCGGCCACAACGACGCCACCTACGGGGTCGACGACCGGTTCGCCGCGCCCGCCGACTACGCGGAGTACCTGCGGACGTTCGTCGACGGTGCCACCCAGCGCGGTGCGCAGCCGGTGATCGTCACGCCGGTGTCGCGACGCAGCTTCGACGCGGCGACCGGGACGTTCAACGTCTCGTTCCCCGAGTACGTCGCCGCGGCCACGGCTCTGGCCACCGAGACCGGCACGCCGCTGGTCGACCTGTCGGCATCCAGCCGGTCGTACCTCGACGAGATCGGTCCCGAGGCGTCGACGAGCGTGTTCCTGCACGTCCCCGCCGGGGTGTACCCCAACCGGCCGACCGGCACCGTCGACGACACCCACTTCCAGGAGTACGGGGCGATCCAGCTGGCGCGCCTGGTCGCGACGGATGTCGCATCACTGCCGCTCCCGCTCGCGGACGAGGTCCTGGACGTCGAGCCGCCTGCGGACGTGCCCGCCGCCCCGGCCGGGGTCGTGGCCGGCAGCGTCTCCAACGCCGGCGTGCAGCTCACCTGGACGGCGAGCGAGGGCGCGGACATCTATCGCATCTACCGCAAGGCCGCCGCGGACGGGGACGACGCCTACGCGCTCGTCGCCACCTCCACGCTCCCGCAGGCCGCGGTCGGTGGGCTCGTCGAGGGTGCGTCGTACGACCTGCGGGTCGTCGCGGTGAACGGCCGCGGACCGTCGGTCCCCTCGGTCGCCGTGCGCGTCACCACGAAGGCCGCGCTGTACAAGTTCGACGTGCAGCTGGCCGGCAACGTGCTCATGCCCGGCTACACCGAGGTGAACCAGAACTCGACGTACACCCCCGCGATCGGCTGGGGCTGGCTGAACCCGACCGGGCTGGGCGGCCGCGACCGAGGCGTCAACTTCACGCCGCCGCCGAACGCCCTGCAGCGCGACTTCCTGCTCCCGGGCACCCAGCACGTGTTCGCCGTCGATGTGCCGAACGGCACCTACGCCGTGAAGACGTACAACGGCGACTGGATCGGCACCAGCCGCTCGAACGTGCAGCTCGAGGGCAAGGACTTCGGCGCCTCGAACGCGGGTGCGGGGTCGGTGTCGGAGAAGGTCAGCCAGCCGGTGCTCGTCACGGACGGCCAGCTGAACCTCGTGATGACGGGGACGTCGAGCCGGCTGAACGGCATCGAGATCACGCCGCTGCTGCTGGCGCCGTCCGCCCTGACGCTGGACGACGTCACGATCGACGGGACGTCAGTGCAGGTCGCGCTGAGCTGGACCGGCACCTCCGACTCCGCCGGCTACCGGGTCTACCGCAAGTCCGCGGGGGCGTCCGCTCCGGTCGCGCTCGGCGACGTCACCACGACGTCGTTCGTCGACACCACGCCGGACGTCGGGTTGGCGTACGAGTACCACGTGGTGGCCCTCGACCCCGCCGGCGCGGAGTCGGTGCCCACGGACACGCTCGACGTGACCACCGTCGACCCGGACGTCCCGACGGCCGCGGTGCCGACGGGCCTGACGCTCGGCGCCGTCCACAAGAACGACGTCACGTTCACCTGGGACGCCGTCGACGGCGCGCTGTTCTACCAGGTGTACCGGCAGGCCAAGGACGGCTCGTTCGTCGTCGTGGGCCGTGCCGGCGGACCGACCTACACGGACAGCACGGTGCTCACCACCATCGAGTACACGTACCGCGTGGCCTCGGTGAACGCGGGCGGGGTCTCCGCGCAGTCCTCCACGGTCACGACGCCCGCCGTCACCACCCTGGCCCGGCAGGCCGAGCGGCTCGACCGCTCCCCGGTCGCGGTCTCGGTCGACGGCGGCGTGTACGTCGGCTGGCGTCAGCTGGGCCTCGACCCCGACTCGATCGCGTTCCACGTGTACCGGGACGGCGCGAAGATCACGACGCTCCCGGTCACCACGAGCACCAACGTGCTGGACGTCCGCGGGACCGCGGACTCGGTCTACCGGGTCAGCTCCGTGGTCGACGGGATCGAGCGCTGGGCCACCACCGAGTTCCGCGTGTGGGACAGCCAGCACCTGGACGTGCCGCTGGACAAGCCGGCCGACGCGTACACCAAGGACGGTCAGCCGTACACGTACCACGCCAACGACGCCTCCGTCGGGGACGTCGACGGCGACGGGCAGTACGAGATCGTCGTGAAGTGGGACCCGTCCAACTCCAAGGACAACTCGCAGGCCGGCTACACGGGCAACGTGTACGTGGACGCCTACGAGCTGGACGGGACCCGGCTGTGGCGGATCGACCTGGGCAAGAACATCCGGGCCGGCGCGCACTACACGCAGTTCCAGGTGTTCGACCTGGACGGAGACGGGAAGGCCGAGG
The DNA here is from genome assembly GCF_001426725.1 of Cellulomonas sp. Root137. NCBI lineage: Bacteria > Bacillati > Actinomycetota > Actinomycetes > Micrococcales > Cellulomonadaceae > Cellulomonas > Cellulomonas sp. Root137. Next base: position 1,167,255 of record NZ_LMFG01000001.1, read on the forward strand.
TCAGCCTGAAGACCGCGGACGGCACCGTCGACGGCCTCGGTACCGTGATCGGCGACGCGCGCGCGGACTACCGGAACTCCTCGGGCTACGTGCTCACCGGGCCGGAGTTCCTCACGGTGTTCAACGGGGCCACGGGCGCGGCGGTCGACACGATCGACTACACCCCGCCGCGTGGTGACGTCGGCGCGTGGGGCGACGCCTATGGCAACCGGGTCGACCGGTTCCTGGCCGGAGTCGTCTACCTCGACGGCGAGCACCCGAGCGTGATCTTCAGCCGCGGCTACTACACGCGGACCGTGGTGGTGGCCTACGACTTCGACGGCTCCTCGCTGACGAGGCGGTGGACGTTCGACTCCAACGAGGCCGGCTCGCAGTACACCGGCCAGGGCAACCACAACCTGTCCGTGGCCGACGTCGACGGGGACCAGAAGGACGAGATCGTCTTCGGGTCCATGACGATCGACGACGACGGCACGGTGCTCTACGGCACCGGGCTCGGGCACGGGGACGCGCTGCACGTCAGCGACCTCGACCCCGGCCGGCCGGGCCTGGAGGTGTTCGCGGTGCACGAGGAGGCGCCGCACAGCAAGGGCATCGGGGCGACGTTCCGCGACGCCGCCACCGGGGAGGTGCTCTGGTCGATGCCGGCCACCGCCGACACCGGTCGCGGGGCCTCGGACGACATCGACGCGTCGCACCCCGGCGCCGAGTCGTGGGCCGTGGTGGCCGACGGCACGTGGAACTCGCGCGCGGGTCAACTGCGGGCGGCCGACGGGGAGCTGCTGGGGACCACCATCCCCGCGGCGAACTTCCTGACCTGGTGGGACGGAGACCTGCTGCGGGAGATCACCGACCACGACTGGGACACCACGGCACTCACGGGCGTCCCCACGATCTCGAAGTGGGACCCGTCGTCGGCCTCGTCGGACGAGATCTACCGGGCCACCGGCACCCTCTCCGACAACGGCACCAAGGGCACCCCCGCCCTGCAGGCCGATCTGTTCGGCGACTGGCGCGAGGAGATCGTCACGCGTCTCGACGACTCCTCCGCCCTGCGGATCGCCACCACGGTGGACCTCACCGACCACCGGCTGCGCACCCTGCAGTCCGACCCGGTGTACCGCCTGGGCGTGGCGTGGCAGAACACCGGCTACAACCAGCCGCCGCACACCGGGTACTTCCTCGGTGACGGCATGGCGACGCCGGCGGCGCCGAGCATCGTCTACACCGGACCGTCGACCGGTCCCGGCGAGCGGGTGCCCGGTCCGGCCACCGCCAAGCCGGGCAAGGCGGTCCTGTCCAGCGACAACTGGGACAACGACAGCAGCTTCACGGTGGCCGCGAACCTGTGGTGGGGCCAGAACGCCCAGACCGTGACCCTGCTGGAGAACGGCGTCGCGGTCGCCACGCGCGACCTCGTCGACGCCACGCCGTCCGCGCAGTCGGCGGCGTTCCAGATCGCCGGCAAGCCCAACGGGACGTACGTCTACACCGCGGTGCTGACCAACCAGCACGGGTCCACGACGACCGCCCCGCTCACCGTCAAGGTCACGGCCGCCAACCCGGGGACCCCGGCGCTCAGCCACGACAACTGGGACGGCGACGGGTCGTACACGCTCACCACCAACCTCTGGTGGGGGACCAACGCGACGACCTACCGGCTGTACGAGGACGGGGTGCTCATCGACACCCGGTCCCTGACCGCCAACGGCACCAACGCGCAGAAGGCCACGACGACCGTGAACGGCCGCGCGATCGGCACGCACGTCTACCGCGCGGAGCTGTCCAACGCGCTCGGCTCGACCAGCAGCCCGGAGGTGAAGGTCAAGGTCACGCGCTAGTCAGTACCGACCAGGCCGGCCCGGGCGACCCCTCTCGCCCGGGCCGGCGTGTGTCCGCTCACTGCTGATCCAGCGTCCGCACTCCCGCGGGTCGGAGGCTGCCCGAGTGCGGACGTCCCGCCTGGGCGTGGGGTCTCAGGGCAGGCGGACGTGCTGTGGGCCCAGCTCCTTGACCGTGGAGACGCCCAGCAGGGCCATGGTGCGGCGGACCTCGCGCTCGAGGATGTCGACCGCCCGCTCCACCCCGCGCTCGCCGCCGGCCATGAGCCCGTACAGGTACGCACGCCCGACGAGGGTCGCGTCGGCGCCCAGGGCGATCGCGGCGACGATGTCGGCGCCGGACATGATCCCGGTGTCCACCCAGACCTGCGTCCGGTCGCCGACGGCATCCGCGACGTCCGGCAGCAGGCGCAGCGGCACGGGCGCCCGGTCGAGCTGGCGGCCCCCGTGGTTGGACAGGACCACCGCGTCGGCGCCGGCGTCCGTGACCCGGCGGGCGTCCTCGACCGTCTGGACCCCCTTGATGATCAGCGGCCCGTCCCACGAGGCGCGGATCCACTCGAGGTCCGCGATCGTCATGGTCGGGTCGAACAGCTTGTCCAGCAGGTCCGCCACGGTGCCGGACCAGCTGCTCAGCGACGCGAAGGTCAGCGGCTCGGTGGTCAGCAGGTTCAGCCACCAGGCGGGGTGCGTCGCGGCGTCCAGCACCGTCTTGACGGTCAGTGCCGGGGGGATCGAGAAGCCGTTGCGGGCGTCGCGCAGGCGGGCGCCGGCCACCGGGACGTCGACCGTGAGCATGAGCGCCTCGAAGCCGGCCGCCTTGGCGCGTGCCATGAGGTCCTCGCCCGCGGATCGGTCCTTCCACACGTACAGCTGGAACCACTTGTGGGCGTCCGGGCCGGCCTTGGCGACCTCCTCGATGGACGTGGTGCCCATCGTCGACAGCGCGTAGGGGATGCCGCGGCGCTGGGCCACGCGGACCACCGCGCGCTCGCCCTCGTGGTTCATCATCCGTGTGAACCCGGTGGGGGCGAACGCGAAGGGCAGCGCCGACGTGGTGCCGATCATGTCCGTCGTCGGGTCGACGTGGGACACGTCGTGCAGGATCGACGGCTGGAACTCCAGCTCGCGGAACAGGTGGCGTGCCCGGCGCAGGCTGATCTCGGCCTCGGCGGCGCCGTCGGTGTAGTCGAACACCGAGCGCGGGGTGCGCTTGCGCGCCACGGTCCGCAGGTCGGCGATGGTCAGCGCATCGGCCAGGCGCCGCTCAGTGGAGTTCAGCACCAGCGGCTTCGGGCGCATCAGGGGCTTGAGCTCGGACCACGAGGGGATCTGACGGTCGGTCACCGGGGCTCCAGGGTGTGAGGCGCGTCGTCGGGCAGCACAGGAGATTGAAACGATACAACACGCCGCCTCCAGGCTCCACCGCGTGCCGTCACGACCGTACACACCGGCGCGCGGCCCGGCGTCGTGGATGGCACTCTGGAACTGGGACCTCCTGCGTTTGTAACGATTCAGCGCGATCCGTTGACATCCCGGCAAGCGCTCGCCTAACGTCCGGAATGCGCTTTCACCCCCCGAGCAAGGAGGCTCAACGACGATGAAGCGAACCCTGTGGAAGACCGCCGCTGTTGCGGCCGTCGCCGCCCTCGCCCTGACCGCCTGCTCGTCCGGCGGATCCGGCGACGCGGAACCGACGGCCACGACGACCGGCCCCGACACGTCCCCCGTCACCCTGAACTTCACGTGGTGGGGCAACGACGACCGAGCAGCCCGGTACAACGAGGCACTGGCACTGTTCAAGGAGAAGTACCCCTACATCACGGTCCAGACCAGCTTCGCCGGGTTCCCGGACTACTGGACGGCACGGTCCACCGAGGCCGCCGGACGCTCGCTGCCGGACGTCATGCAGTTCGACCTGTCGTACCTGCGTGAGTTCAACCAGAACGGGCAGCTGCTGGACCTCCAGGAGTGGGTCGACAACGGGACGATCGACCTCTCCGGCTTCGACGAGACGCTCACCACGGCGGGCGTGCTCGAGGACAAGATGATCGGCATCCCGACGTCGACCAACACGTTCGCCATGTTCCAGAACCCCAACGTGATCGAGCAGACCGGGGCCACCTTCCCCGACGAGGCCGAGTACACGTGGGAGGACTACAACGACTTCATCGCGGAGGTCTCCGGCGCCGGCACGACGACGGCTGACGGCTACGCCCTCTACGGCGCGGTCGACTACACGGCCACGTTCTGGTTCTTCATCCAGTGGCTCCTGCAGAAGGGCATCACGCCCTTCGAGGACGACGGCACCTTCGGCTTCGACGAGGCCGACGTGGTCGAGTTCCTCGAGCTCACGGCCGACCTGCGGGCCGACAAGCAGGTCTTCCCGGTCGACCGCAACCTCGCCCTCGCACCCAAGGGTGGCTTCACGGTGAACGAGACCGCCTCGGAGATGAGCTGGGACAACTTCCTGGCCGCCTACGTCGCGGACTCGGGCACCCAGAACCTGTCCATGGCGCAGATCCCGTCGATCGAGCCGGGCGAGAAGGCCCTGTTCTTCAAGCCGTCGATGCTGCTGTCGTCGGGGGCCAACACCAAGCACCCCGAGCAGGCCGCGACGCTGATCAACTTCCTGCTCACGGACCCCGAGGTCGGGACGATCTTCGGCACGTCGAAGGGTGTGCCGGCCGACGCCGACCAGCGCGCCGCCGTCGACACGACCGAGGGCAGCGTCGACGCCCAGGTGATCGCGTACGAGGAGAAGGTCGCCGAGCAGGTGACCGAGTCCACGCCGATCCCCGTCAAGGGCTTCGGCACCATCGAGGCCAAGTGGCGGACCCTCGCCGAGGAGCTCGCCTACGGCACGCTCACGCCCGACGAGTTCGCCGAGCAGTGGTTCTCTGAGGCCGAGTTCTCCACCCAGTGACACGGGGTGGGCCGCCCGGTGATCTCCGGGCGGCCCACCACCCGCACCAGCACCACCTTGAAACCGACGAACGGATCACGCTCGTGACCCTCACTGCCGAGGCTCCGACGACAGGCCCCTCGACCGCCGCGCACTCCGCAGCCCGGAAGCGCCGCAAGCGGTCCGAGTCCCTGGCCGGCTACGCCTTCCTCAGCCCCTGGCTGCTCGGGTTCGTCCTGCTGACCGCAGGCCCGATGCTGGCCTCCCTGTACCTGGCGTTCACGAACTACAACCTGTTCGCGCCCCCCGAGTGGATCGGGGTGGAGAACTTCCAGCGCCTCGCCCAGGACCCGAACTACCTGCAGGCGTGGAAGGTCACGCTCACGTACGTGCTGCTGGGAACCCCGATCAAGCTGCTCGCCGCGCTGGCGGTGGCGATGCTGCTGAACAACGCGTTCAGCGGCAAGGGCTTCTACCGGTCCTCGTTCTACGCACCCTCGCTGATCGGGGCCTCGGTCTCCATCGCGATCGTGTGGAAGGCGATGTTCATCGACAACGGCATCGTCGACCAGGTCCAGCAGTTCTTCGGCTTCGAGGCCGGCGGCTGGGTCGGTGACCCGTCGCGCACCATGCCGATGCTCATCCTGCTGACCGTCTGGCAGTTCGGTGCGCCGATGGTCATCTTCCTGGCCGGGCTCAAGCAGATCCCGAACGAGCTCTACGAGGCCGCGTCGGTCGACGGCGCGGGGCCCTGGCGCAAGTTCCGGCAGATCACGCTACCGATGCTCTCGCCGGTCATCTTCTTCAACCTGTTGCTCGAGATGATCCACGCGTTCCAGATCTTCGCCTCGGCGTTCATCATCTCCAACGGCACCGGCGGCCCCGCCCGCTCCACGTTGTTCTACACGCTCTACCTGTACTTCCGTGGCTTCCAGGACTTCCAGATGGGCTACGCCTCGGCGATGGCCTGGATCCTGGTGGTCGTCGTCGGCGCCCTGGCGGTCGTCTTCTTCTGGAGCTCGAAGTCCTGGGTCCACTACTCCGGAGAGGGCAAGTGAGATGAGCACCGTCACCTCCACTGCCGACCACCTCGTCAGCGCCCACGACAGCGCACGGCTGCGGCAGTCCACCAAGAACCGCAAGCGCGGCCGGGCCCTGATCTTCCACCTGTGCTCGCTCGCCCTGATCGTGATCGTGCTCTACCCCGCGGTGTGGATGCTGATGTCCTCGTTCAAGCCGTCCAGCGAGATCGTCGGCAACGTCAGCCTCATCCCCACCAACGCGAGCCTGGCCAACTTCACCAAGGCCCTCGAGGGCATCGGCGGCGTCTCGTTCTGGACGTTCTTCGGCAACTCGGTGATCCTGGCCGTCGGCTCGGTCATCGGGATCACGATCTCCTGCTCGATCAGCGCTTACGCGTTCGCGCGCATCGAGTTTCCCGGCCGGAACATCTTCTTCGCCCTCATGATCGGCACGCTCCTGCTGCCGTTCCACGTGGTGATCATCCCGCAGTACATCGTGTTCAACCGGCTCGGCCTGGTCGACACCTTCGTGCCGCTGCTGATCGGCAAGTTCCTGGCCGCCGAGGCGTTCTTCGTGTTCCTCATGGTCCAGTTCATGCGCAACCTGCCGCGTGAGCTCGACGAGGCCGCACGCATCGACGGCGCCGGGCACGTGCGGATCTTTCGCTCGATCATGCTGCCCCTGATGAAGCCCGCCCTGGTGACCAGCTCGATCTTCGCGTTCATCTGGTCCTGGAACGACTTTTTCGGTCCCCTGCTCTACCTGAAGAAGCCCGACCTGTACTCGCTGCCCATCGCCCTGCGACTCTTCGTCGACCAGACAACGACCTCGGACTACGGCGCCCAGATGGCCATGGCCGTCCTGGCCCTCATCCCGGTCATGCTCTTCTTCCTGGTCTTCCAGCGCTACCTCGTCGAAGGCGTCGCCACGCAGGGCCTCAAAGGCTGATGGCGGTTTCCACGGGGCGGCCCGAGCGTGTGAGGCTGGATGCCATGAGCACCCCGCTTCCCGACGACGACGCCGGCCGCCCCGCGGACGACGCCGCCCAGCCCGGTCCCGCCGACAAGCGCCTCCTCGGCGGCGGCCGGTTCGGGTTGTTCAGCGAGGCCCTGCTCGTCGGCCTCGGCGTCTCGGTGCTCAGCCTCCCGATCATCACGGCCGTCCCGGCGCTCGCCGCCGGGGTGTCCCACGTCCGGCGCCACCTCGACGGCCGCCCCGACACCGTGGCGGCCCTCTGGGAGGACTTCCGCGCGGCGTGCCGCGGCGTCTGGCTGGTGTCGATCGGCATGCCGGTCCTGCTCCTGGTCCTGCTGTTCAACCTGCAGCTCATCGGCCAGGGCGGGATGCCCGCCGGCGCCGGGGTCCGGGTCGCGACCGTCTTCCTGGTCGCGATCCTGCTGGTCATCGTCCTGCGCGCGGCGGCCGGCTGGTCGCCGGGGGCGCGGTGGACGACCGTCGTGCAGACCGCCGCCAAGCGTGCCGGGGACGACCTCACGGGCACGTTCCTGCTCGCCGTCGCGCTCGGGCTGTGCGCGGTAATGGTGTGGATGCTCGCGCCGCTCGTCGTCATCGTGCCGGGCCTGCTGTCGCTCGCGGTCGTGGCGGTCGAGCACCGCGCGGCGGTCCGTCAGGGCTGAGCTCAGTCCAGCCCCTCCACGAACCGCTGCATCGTCGCCAGTGCCTCCTGGCCCGCGTCGGTGTGGACGTGGAACTGGTACTCGTGACCGAGCGCAGGCTCGTGGTCGGGCTCGAACAGCAGCGTCTCGTGGGGCACCCCGAGGGTCTCGAGCGTGGTGAGCAGCGACTGGGAGTGGCCGATCAGCGGGTCGGCGTTGCCGCAGGACACCAGCGTCGGGGGGAAGTCGGCGGTCAGGTGGTTGACCACCGAGATGCCCGCGAACCGGGGGTCGTCGAGGTAGTCCGCGCTGCCGGTGAACGAGCGCATCACGGAGTCGACGAACCAGCGGGGACGGCCACGCAGGCCGCGCGCGAGGGACATGTCGAAGACCCCGCAGAACAGCACCGCACCCGCGATCTGGTCCCGGGTGACCCGCGGGTGGGCGCCGATCGAGGCCGCGTACGCGGGGTCGATCACCACGCCGATCACCTGCGACGCGATCTGCGCGCCCGCGGAGTCGCCCGCGAGCACCAGGCGGTCCGGGTCGACGCCCAGCTCGTCGGCGTGCTCGGTGAGGAAGGCGAGCGCGTCGAGCACCTGGAGGACGGGGGTCGGGTAGGTGGCGCGCGGGGCGATCGAGTAGTCGACGCCCACCACCGTGCACCCGCCGCCGGCCACGACCCGCAGGTAGTTGGCGATGAGGTCCTTGCTCCCCGACAACCACGCCCCGCCGTGCACCCAGACGATCGTCGGCAGCGTGCCGTCCGACCCGGTCGACCGGTGCACGTCGAGCCGGGCGTCGCGGTCGCCGTCGCGGTACGGGATGTCGATCTCGGACACCACGTGCGCGGGCACGAAGGGCGCGGTCGCCACGAACCGTGCGGAACCGTGGCGGTCCATGTTCCGCCGCAGCACCACCGATGCCGGCCGGGGGCTCAACCGGGCGGCGATGCCGACGCCGACGAGGCCCGCGACGAGCACGCCGAGCAGCCATCCGAACCCGAGCGCGATGCGCCTCATCCCTCGATGGTGCCACTCGCCACCGTCAGGCCCGGGTGAGCACCCCCGGCAGGGCGGTCCAGGACTCCGGCGCGAGGGTGATCACGGTGCTGCCGGTCGCTGCGGCGGGGCCGTCGACCTCCGACACGTGACGCTCGGCGACGGCGGCGGCGTGCTCCGGTCCCTCGACCGCGGGCTCGTCGTCGGCAGTCACCCGCACGCCCCGGCCGAGCGCGAGGGTGACGCCGGGGTGCGAGAGCTCGACCTCGACGGGCTCGGCGGACCGGTTGACCAGGAACACCGCGACGTCGTCGCCGTCGAGGGTCGCTGCGGCGGTGACCACCGGGACGTCGCCGTGCGCGGCGGTCGACATCGTGGGTCCGGACACCCGCAGGTCGAGGGCGGTGCCGCGGGCGAGCCGGGCCGTCGTCGCGAAGGGGTGGAACGTGGGCTGGCGCCAGGCCGGCCCGCCGGGCTCGGTCATGATCGGCGCGATCACGTTGACCAGCTGGGCCAGGCAGGCCACCGGTACGCGGTCGGCGTGGTTGAGCAGGGTGACCAGCAGGTCGCCGACGACGACGGCGTCGAGCGCCGAGTAGACGTCCTCGATGATGCGCGGGGCGTCGCGCTGCAGCGGCAGGTTCTTCTCGCCGGGGAAGCGGGACTGCAGGTACCAGACGTTCCACTCGTCGAACGAGATGGTGACCACCTTGTCGGAGCGGCGGCGCGCGGCGACGGCATCGGCGGACGCGACGACCCGGCGGATGAACCGGTCCATGGACGTGCCGGACCCGAGGAACGAGGCGCGGTCGCCGTCGAGCTCCTCGTAGTACGCGTGCATGGAGAGGTGGTCGACCACGTCCCAGGTGTGCTCGAGGACGGTCTGCTCCCACGAGCCGAAGGTGTCCATCATCATCGACGACGACCCGCAGACGACCAGCTCGATCGACTGGTCCACCAGCCGCATGGCCTTGCCGGCCTCGGCGGCGAGCTTGCCGTACTCGTCGGCGTCCTTGTGCCCGATCTGCCAGGGGCCGTCCATCTCGTTGCCCAGGCACCAGAGCTTGACCGCGTACGGCTTCTCGCGACCGTTCGCGATCCGCAGGTCCGCCCAGCGCGAGCCCGCCTCGCCGTTGCAGTACTCGACCAGCGCCGCGGCCGCCGCGACCCCACGGGTGCCCAGGTTCACGGCCATCATCGGCTCGATGCCCTCGCGCTCGGCCCACTGGAGGAACTCGTCGGTGCCGACCGTGTTGGGCTCGATGGTCCGCCACGCCAGGTCGATGAACGGCAAGCGGTCCTGCACCGGCCCGACGGCGTCCTCCCAGACGTAGTTGGAGACGAAGTTGCCGCCGGGGTAGCGGACCATGCTCACGCCGAGCTCGCGGGTGAGGTCGGCGACGTCGCGGCGGAACCCGTGCTCGTCGGCGGTCTCGTGGCCCGGCTCGTAGATGCCGGTGTAGACGGCGCGCCCGAGGTGCTCGACGAACGAGGCGAACAGGCGGCGGTCGATCTCGCCCACGCGGAAGTCGGGGTGCAGCAGGACGGTGGCGCGCTGGGACATCGGGTCTCTCCTGGATCGGGCGACGCTGCTCGGTGCGGGCGGGTGGTCCGTCGAGTCCGCCGACTCGTCCATGATCCGTCGCCCGTGAGGCCTGTGCGAGACGGGCCCCACGGCTTAGGCTACCTAGTGACGGACAACGCTTTCCGCACCGGTCCGCCGCAACGAGGCGACGACGACACCGAGGACACCCGTGACCGACCAGAACCCGACCGCACCCCGCCCCGCATCGAGCAGCAGCACCGCCGCCGGCCCCGGCGTCATCCCCGAGTTCGCCGCCGCACCCGAGGGGGAGCAGCTGCGGTACGCGGTCGCCGGCACCGGCCATCGCGCGGGCATGTACATCGGCGCGATCACCGGCGAGCACGCCGACGTCGCGACGCTGGTCGCCCTCCTCGACACCAACCCCGGCCGGATGGCGCACTACGAGTCGGCCGTGTCCGAGGCGCTCGGGCGGCCCGCGTCGCTGCCCACGTACGCGCCCGACGGGCTCGAGAAGATGATCGCCGAGCAATCGGTGGACGTGGTCGTGGTGACCGCTCCCGACCACGCGCACGCCGAGCTGGTGGCGCGGGCGCTCGCCGCGGGGGCCGACGTCGTCGTCGAGAAGCCGCTCACCATCGACCGGCCCGGCTGCCGGCGGATCACGGGCGCGGTGCGCGAGACCGGCCGCGACGTGGTCATGACCTTCAACTACCGGTACGCCCCGCGGAACTCCTCCCTGCGCCAGGTGATCTCGTCCGGCGAGATCGGCGAGGTCACGTCGGTGCACTTCGAGTGGGCCCTCGACACCGTGCACGGCGCCGACTACTTCCGGCGCTGGCACCGCGAGAAGAAGAACTCCGGCGGCCTGCTGGTGCACAAGTCCAGCCACCACTTCGACCTGGTCAACTGGTGGATCGGCGACGTGCCCGCCCGCGTCTACGCCCGCGGCGGGCTCAAGTTCTACGGCGACCGCAACGCCGCCGAGCGCGGGCTCGGCGCCCGGCCGGCTCGCGGCACCGGCGTCGTCGGCGACCCGTTCACGCTCGACCTCCACGACGACGCCCGCCTGAAGTCCCTCTACCTCGACGCCGAGCAGTACGACGGCTACCTGCGCGACCAGGACGTGTTCGGCCCCGGCATCACCATCGAGGACAACATGGCGCTGCTGGTCGACTACCGCCGCGGCGCCACCCTCACCTACTCGCTCAACGCGCACAGCCCCTGGGAGGGCTACCGCGTCACCGTCAACGGCACGGCCGGCCGCGCGGAGCTCGAGGTGATCGAGCGGGGGGCGATCGAGCTCGACGAGCTCGGGAAGGCGGTGCTGGACCCGTCGGCCACACCGACCTCCGTCGGCGACTCGCTGCGCCCCGAGGGGGAGCGGCTGCTCGTGCAGAAGCACTGGGAGAGGGCCACCGAGTACGCGATCCCCGACGGCATCGGCGGGCACGGCGGCGGGGACGCGATCCTGCTCAAGGACGTGTTCCGACGACACCTGCGCGTCGCCGACGACGAGCTCGGCCGGCCGGCGGGGTACCTCGACGGGCTGCGCGCCGTGGCGGTCGGCATCGCAGCGAACCAGTCGCTGGTCACCGGGCTGCCGGTGACGATCGCGGACCTCGACCTGGGCGCGGACCTGTCCCTGCCGGGCGCCTCGTGACCAGCCTCTCCGCCCTCCACGGCGTCGGCCGCGCCGTCGACGTCGTCGCCGACGGGATCACCCTCGCTCAGTACGTCTACGTCCCCACCGACGTCCAGCTCGAGAGCCCGCGCCCCTACCTGCACCCCGTCCGGACGCGCGGCGGCGACCTGGTCACGGCGTTCCGGCCGCACGACCACGTCTGGCACAAGGGCATCGCCTGGTCGCTGCCGGTGGTCGGCGAGCACAACTTCTGGGGCGGCCCCACCTACGTGCACGGTCAGGGGTACGTGCAGCTGGAGAACGACGGGTCGATGGATCACGTGGCGCTCACGTCGCTGGCGGTGGGTGCCGACCGGGTCGACCTCGCGCACACGCTCGCCTGGCACACGCAGGCGGGCGCGCACGTGATCGACGAGACCCGGTCGCTCGGGTTCGTCGTCCCCGCGGGTCGCGACGACGCCTGGGTGCTCACCTTCGAGACCACCATGACCAACGTGTCGTCCGCCGACCTGACCATCGGCTCGCCCACCACCCGCGGGCGGGAGAACGCCGGCTACGGCGGGCTGTTCTGGCGCGGCCCCCGGTCGTTCACCGGCGGCACCCTGCTCGCCCCGGACTTCTCCGGCGGCGAGGAGGTCCGCGGGACGCGCGGGCCGTGGATGGGGTTCGTCGGCCGGCACGACGAGACCGGGGGAGCGTCGACGGTCGTCATGGTCGACAGCGCCGACAACCCCTCGCACCCGCCGCAGTGGTTCGCGCGCACCGAGCACTTCGGGTGCCTCAACCCCGCACCGTTCTTCTCCACCGAGGTCCCGTTCGCTCCCGGTGACACGCTCCGGTTCCGGTACGCGGTCGTGATTGCCGACGGTGGCGCCGACCCGGCGTCGGCGGCCTCGCTCGCGACGCTCGGCAGGGGGATCCTGGTCGGATGAGCGGACTTCCGGGGGGCGTCTCGGTCAGCAACCTGCGCGTGTACGACTGGCCCGCGCCCGACGGCGTCGGCGTCGCCGGCAGCGGATCGCCGCACCTGCACGTCGTGTCGTCGGAGGCGTACGTGGTGCTCGGCGGCTCCGGCTCCGTGCACACCCTCGGCCCGGCGGGGTTCACCGTGCACCCGCTGCAGCCGGGGGCGATCGTCTCGTTCGGACCGGGTGTCGTGCACCGTGCGGTCAACGACGGTGACCTCGAGGTCCTCGTCCTCATGTCGAATGCCGGCCTGCCCGAGGCCGGGGACGCCGTCCTGACCTTCCCCGCCTCCGTGCTGTCCGACCCTGCCGCCTACCGCGCGGCGGCCACCCTGCCCGGCGCCGGCGCGTCCGAGGACGAGATCGCCGCCGCGGCCCGTCGCCGGCGCGACCTGGCGCTGGAGGGGTACGCCCAGCTGGGCGAGGCCGTCGACCGGATCGGCGCGGCCGCGGCCCTCAAGCCCCTGCACGAGGCGTCGACACGGATCGTCCGGACCCTGGTGCCGCGGTGGCAGGACGTGTGGACGCGGACCGTCTACGCAGAGACGGAGACCACGGCCGGCGCGCTCGAGGGCCTGATCAGGGGCGTCGGGCAGCACCTCTCTCGGGGGTCCGTGACGGCCGTGGACGCAGCTCCTGCACCGCGCCGGTACGGCATGTGCGGTCGACTGCAGACCTGGCCGACGCCCGCCTGAGTCGCCCAGCCCGACAGCCCGGCAGTTTGTGCGCCACGATAGGAAGCCCATGGCGGATCGCGGAGGGCACATGAACGTGGAGCAACAGCGGTTCACCCGCGTGGACCGCTTCATGCGGAACAAGGGCCCGGCGGAGATCCTCTACGGCGCGCTCGTGTCGAGCGTCATCCTGGCGGCGACGAGCGCGGGAGCCGAGAGCGGGGACATCGTCATCCTCGCCACCGCCGTGGTGTCCGTCACCTACTGGCTGGCGCACGTGTACGCCGACGCGGTCGGTGGCCGCTTCGAGGACCAGGACCACAGCTCGGGGCACCGACTGCGGCACGCGCTGCGCAACAACACCGGGGTCCTGCTGGGCAGCCTGCCGGTGCTCGTCGTGTTCGCGATCGGCAGGCTCGTCGGCATGGACGTCTACCGGGCGGCGTTCCTCGCGCTCTGGTTCACAGTCGCGATGCTCGCGGCCGTCGCCGCGCTCGCGGCCCACCGCGCGGGGGTCCGAGGGCGCGCCCTGGTGGGTGAGGTCGCGATCGCGGCCGCGTTCGGGCTGCTGGTGATCGTGCTCAAGTACGCGTTCATGCACTAGCTACTTCGCCTCGTCGTAGCTGTCCACCACCGCCACGTTCAGCGCGAAGTCGACGGGCGTGGAGCCGAACAGCAGCCGCCCCGCTTCGACGGCGGACGACCGCATGGCCAGCGCGACCTCGTCGGCCACCTCGGCCGGCGCGTGCACCATGACCTCGTCGTGCAGGAAGAACACCAGGTGCGGCCGGCCCTCCAGCTCGAGCAGGCGTCGGCGCAACGAGGCCATCCAGCACAGCGCCCACTCGGCGGCGGTGCCCTGCACGATGAAGTTGCGTGTGAACCGCCCCCAGTCGCGGCCGCGTCGGCGCGCGGCGCGGACGTCGTCGGCCCCCGCCCCCTCCGCCGAAGCTGCGGCGTGCTCGGCCTGCCAGGCAGCGTCGGGACGGGGAGAGGTGCGGCCGAGCCAGGTGGACACGACGGCGCCACGCTCCCCGGCGCGGGCGCCGGCCTCCACCAGGGCGACCGCGTGCGGGTACGCGCGGGTGAGGCGCGGCATGAGGACCGCGGACGGGCCGGTGGTGGCGCCGTAGATCGCGCCGAGCATCGCGTATTTGGCCTCGGAGCGGGTCTCGACGATGCCGGCGTCGACGACGCCCTGGTACAGGTCGGCCTTCCTGCCGGCCGCGGCCATGGCGTTGTCGCCGGACATCGCCGCCAGCACGCGCGGTTCCAGCTGCGCGGCGTCGGCGACGACGAGCTTCCAGCCGGGATCGGCCCGCACGGCCGCGCGGATGCTCGCGGGCAGCTGCAGCGCGCCGCCGCCACTCGTCGCCCACCGCCCGGTCACCACCCCGCCCGGCACGTAGTCGGGCCGGAACCGGCCGTCGTGGACCCACGCCTCCATCCACGCCCACCCGTTGGCACTGAGCAGGCGCGACAGCTTCTTGTAGGCGAGCAGCGGGTCACGCACCGGGTGCTCGAGCGCCTTGATCTCCCACGTGCGCGTGGACTCGACGTCGCAGCCGGCCGCCCGCAGCCCGCGCAGCAGATCCGGCTGGGAGTCGAGGTTCAGCGACGGCTGCCCGAGCGCGGTGCGGACCTCGTCGGCCAGGGCCTCGAGCTTGGCGGGCCGACCACTGCGCGGCCGCGGGCCGAGGAGCTCCGTGAGGAGAGCGTCGTGCGTCTCGACGCTCCACGGCATCCCGTCGTGCTGCATCTCGGCGGCGATGAGCGCGCCCGTCGACTCGGCGGCGAGCAGCAGGCGCAGGCGGCCCGGCTCGTCGGCACCCGCGACGGCGGCGAGCTGGCGCTGCAGCTCCTCGAGCGGGTCGGCGACCACCGTGGGTCCGACGTCGTCGAACAGGCTCCCCTCGACGGGCGGCGGTTCGCGGGGCCCGTCCCACGGCCCCGCCGCCGCTCCGGCCAGTGCCGACGACTGCGAGTAGACGCTCCGGCGCAGGATCGCGTGGCAGAGCCGCAGGTCGTGGCACCGCTCGACGCGGACACCGGCGGCCAGCAGCGACGGGTAGCGGCGCGCGGTGTCGTCCCAGACCCACCGCGGCCGGTCGGCTTCGCGCTCACGGACCGCCGAGGCGAGGTCGTCGGCGGCCACCGAGACGGAGTCCTTCGGCAGCCCGTCGTCGGTCAGCGACTGCAGCTCGACGACGCCGGGTCGCGACGGGTCATCGAAGAGCAGCAGCAAGGACACGGCTCATCGTCGCAGCCGGGTGCGACATCGCGGGAGCGGCCGCAGGCAGTGCCACCAGTCCGAACCCACCTAGAGCCTGAGGCGCCAGGGATAGCCTCGCGCTATGACCGTCAGTACCCGTCGCGTCGACCACTGGATCTGCGCTGTGCCATCCCTCGCGAGCGGCCACCACTTGCTGACTGAGGTGGCAAGCGACAAGACGCTTTGGCTTCTGCTACAGCAATACGCCGATATCCCGCAAAAGGGTCGAGCGCTGTTCGCTGGCACTCTTGCGGAAAAGAACGCCAGGTATCGGGACCTCCACAACTTCGTGAGGCAAGGATTAACCTATTGGCGAGCAGGTGCTTTGATCAGTGGGTCCGCAGCGGCACTGCCTTATTACTACGCTTTCCTAAATCTAGCGAAAGCTGAACTTCTTCGCTTGCCGATCAACGTCATTTCTGGTGCGAAGATTAATCACGGCCTTTCCTACAATCCGTCGGGGAGCGACTCCATCCGCGGCGACCACCTCACCGTTCAAGATGGCGTGTTCAGTAGGTTGGTCGAAGCCAGAACAGGGTCTACGATCCCGCGAGGTACGCGATTACCTGTCCTTAATCTACTTTCCATCATTCCAGAAATTGGGCTCGAGATGGAGGAGTTTGGCCGATCGCGACCACAGACGATTCCGAGCTATCACACTGTGGCGAGTGACGGGGGGATGGCCTGGGTCATCCTCGCTCTGCTCGACGGAAGAATGGGAAGCCGTGAGCCACTCGCGAGGGCGCTTGCACGCCATTTCCACGAGGTCCCCATTGCTGACCTGCCGGATTGGCGTCGCTATTTTGCGATCAGTTCGCGATCCATCCCGATGAATCTGCGAATCCTCCAATCAAAGCGGACCTTTCCATACGGCGGGTCGGTAGACTTCAACAGCGCTTTCTACCAGGCGATGAGCCACGTAAAGGACTCCCTTGGGCCTCACGCATCCGACCCCGTCGCTCAGGCCGCCGACTTTCAGTTGTGTCATAGTTTGAAGAAATCTGACTCGTACACGCTACCAGTTAGTTTGGCCAGGTACGCGGCGATGTTCTACCTGTCGTCTCTCGTTAGGTACAAGCCATCCGCGCTGGACCCGTACCGCCAGGGCGCGCAGGCGTGGCTAATGGATTCGTTCTCGCGGGAGGTTCCGCTCTACCTCCTTTCCGGCGCGCTCTCCGGCATTTCGGATCGGACCGTCGCGTTCGAGCCGAGTGGGTTTCGAACGTAGGTATCGATTCGGTCACCGCCGCGAGTCTCGCATCGCCGCTTTCACGGTCACGGCCGACCCGTCCGGCGCCGTCCCCGCGGCCAACGCCGCGTACTCGGACGACCCCACCGCGTACACCGCCAGCCGCCCGTCGGCGTCGGCATGGATCCCCCACCCGTACCGCTTCCCCAGGTCGCTGGACCGCAGGCACGCGCGAGGCGTCGCATAGAAGGAAGCCCACTCGTCAAGGGAGTCAGCCGAGACGCCGTGCCGGCCCGCCCACACCCGGAAGATCACGTCGGACGACCGCAGCGCGTACGGCGCGGACGCGATGAGCGAGAAGGTCGTGGCGGCGACGGTGGAGCCCACGGGCTCGACACCCGCGACGGCAGCGGTATCGGGCGCGACCGTGATGAAGGTGGACGTGTAGTCGACGTTCTCCATGCGGCCGGACGCTAGACCGCGGGACTGACAGCGGTGCGGCTCATGGGGAAGATCCAGGGTCCCTCCGATGACGCCGACGAGAGCGGCACCCGCGTCCGCACCGACGAGTACCCGAGCGCGGTGTAGTAGCCGACGTTGTCGGGCTTGGTGGTCTCCAGGTAGGACGGCCCGGACGCGGAGTCGATGAGGTCGAACACGGTGGCCATCAGCCGCTTGCCGCGGCCGGCGCGCTGCAGGTCGGGCCGGACGCCGAGCGCCTCGACGTACCAGGCGTCGCAGGGCACCCCGGCAGAGGTGACGTCGCCGAACTTGATGATCCCCACGCTGTGCTCGCGCGTGTTGACGGCGATCCTCGCGATCCGGAGCGCCTGTCGCCACCAGCGGGCGGGCGTCATCGGGTACGACCCCGGCGGGTAGAGCGCGATCGCGCCGGTGACGGCACCGTCGAGCCTGGTCACGAACGCGTGCCCGTGCCGCACGGAGTCGGACAGGGTCATCCGGTAGAGCGCCCGCAGCTCGCGCTCGCGGCGGCGGCGGACGGGGAACAGGTGCACGAAGCCGGGGTCGTCGGCGAGGGCCGCGGCCAGCACCGTCGCAGCCTCGGCGATGCCGGACGGGTGCAGCGGCTCGACGACATCAGGCGGGGTTCCGGGCATGTCGCGCATCCTCTACGGGACATGCGTCCAGATGCAACCCGATCGGGGGATGGACAGATCGCGTGACCTGCGCAAACGCTTACGACCCTGTCAGTGCGTCCTTGAGCTTGATCCGTCCGCCGCTGCGCAGGACCGCGCGGGAGTAGATCCGCCCGGACAGCCAGACGAGCACAGGGATCACGGCGAGCGACAGCCCCAGGGCCAGCGCGACCTCCCACGCGTCGACCTCGCCGAGGGCGATCCGCATCGGCATGAGCAGGGGCGAGCAGAACGGGACGTAGGACAGCCACACGACCAGGGGGTTCGTCGGGTCCCAGGGGGCGATGCTCACGCCGATGATGTACGGGATCATCATCAGGGTCAGCACCGGCGCGGTCACCGAGCCGACGTCCTCCTGCCGCGACACCAGCGCGGCCAGGGCACCGAGCGCGAGCGCGTACATGGTGAAGCCGATGACGAACCAGATCACCACCCACAGCGCGGTCACGCCCAGGTTGATCGAGCTGGTGTCCACGAGTCCGAGGGCCAGCGCGGTCCCGGAGCCTGCGCCGACGACGAGCACCACCTGGATGAGCCCGATGACCCCGATGCCCAGCACCTTGCCGGCCATCAGCTGCCACGGGCGCACGGTGGCCAGCAGCAGCTCGACGACGCGCGACGCCTTCTCCTCCACGACCCCCTGCGCCACCAGCTGGCCCGCGGTCATGAGGGAGATGAACAGCAGGATCCCGGCGACGAAGCCGGCGACGATCTGGGCGCCGTCCTGCTCGGGCTCGGGCTCCAGCGCGGTGATGTCCGGCGTCGCCTGGGCGATCTCGCGACCGACCTCGCCCGGGTCGCCGCCCAGGTCGGTGACCGCCGACGACAGCGCCTCCTGCTGCGCCAGCGACGCGAACACGGGCGCGAGCATGTCGGGCAGCTTCGTGTGCACCACCACGGTCAAGGGGTCCGTGGAGGTGACGAGGGCATCGATCGTGCCGTCCTTGAGCAGCTCCTCACCCGCGTCGGCGGACGCCACCTCCTGCGTCTCGATCGTCGTCCCGGTCACCGTGCCGGTGGCCACCAGCTGCTCGGACACCGCCGCCGTCTCGGGCAGGACGCCGACGTGCTGGGTGGGGTCGGACTGCGAGCTGACGAGGTTGAGCAGGACGCCGCCGAGCACCACGGCGGCGACGAGCGCGACGGTCGTCCAGATGAACGCCTTGGAGCGGAACCGCGTGCTGATCTCCCGTCCGGCGACCAGGCGGACGGCGGCGCCGTCGGAGATCTCGACGAGGGTCGGACGGGCGCTCATGCGGACACCGTCTCGCGCTCGACCGTAGCGGAGTCCGTGCTGACCACGTGCCGGTACAGCTCGGTCAGGGAGGGGCGCAGCAGGCTGAACTCGTGCACCGACCCGGCCGCGAGCGCCGCCCGCAGGATCTGCTGGTCGACGCCGTCGTCGGCCTGTCCCCGCACCTCGACCACCGACCGCGTCGCGTCCGTCGACACCAGGCGGGCCGACGGCACCGCGGAGATCCACGACCCCGCCGGTGGCCCGTCCACCACCCATCGCCGGTCGTCGGTCCGACGCAGCTCCTCGATCCCGCCGAAGGCCACCAGCGACCCGGTCTTGATGATCCCGACGCGGTCGCACAGGGACTCGACCAGCTCGAGCTGGTGCGACGAGAACAGCACCGGCACGCCGGCCGCGGCCTGGTCCCGCAGCACCCCGCTCATCACGTCGACCGCCACGGGGTCGAGGCCGGAGAACGGCTCGTCGAGCACCAGGATGTCGGGGGAGTGCACCAGCGCGGCGGCCAGCTGCACCCGCTGCTGGTTGCCCAGCGAGAGCTTGAGGATCTCGTCCCCGCGGCGCTCCGCGATGCCGAGCACCTCGGTCCACTGCTCCATCGCGGCCTTGGCCGACGCCGTCGACAGCCCGTGCAGCCGCGCGAGGTAGACCAGCTGGTCGCTCACCTTCATGCGCGGGTACAGGCCGCGCTCCTCGGGCATGTACCCGATGCGCCGCCGCACGGCCAGGTCGACCGGCTTGCCGTCCCAGCGCACCTCGCCGGAGTCGGCCGCCAGCACGCCCAGCACGATCCGCATCGCCGTCGACTTGCCGGCGCCGTTGGAGCCGACGAACCCGACGATCTCGCCCGCACGCACCTCCATGGACAGGTCGCGCAGTGCGCGGAGGTCGCCGTAGGACTTGTTCAGGGACTCCATCACCAGTGCGGACATGAGTCGATCCAAACAGAGACCACCGACGCGGCGCGACACCCTGTCGGTGGCCGGACCTAGTCTGCGGAAGGTGCACCACCTCTCTCGTGCCGACGCCCGCCGGATCGCCGTGCGCGCACAGCGCCTGACCGCTGCCCGGCCCACGGACGTGCACGAGACCGTGCGCGCCCTGTCGTTCCTCCAGCTCAACCCGACCAGCGCGATCGCCCCGAGCGCGGACCTGGTGCTCTGGAGCCGGCTGGGCTCGGCGTACGACCCGCGGGAGCTGGCGGACGCGCTCGACGAGCAGACGATCATCGAGTTCCGCGGCATGCTGCGGGTGGCGGAGGACCTGGCGCTGTACCGGGCGGAGATGGCCGTCTGGCCCGGGACCGGCACCCGCGTGAAGGACTGGCAGCGGGGCAACCGGCAATGGGTCGCGGACAACGAGGCGTGCCGGCAGGACATCCTGGAGCTGCTGCGCGCCGACGGTCCGCTGCCGATCAGCGAGCTCCCCGACACGTGCGTGCGGCCGTGGCGCTCGTCCGGCTGGAACAACAACCGCAACGTCACCATGCTGCTCGGCCTCATGGTGCAGATGGGCGACGTCGCACCCGCCGGCGGCACCGGCCGCGACCGGCTCTGGGACCTGGCCGAGCGCGTCTACCCGCCGGACCCGCCGGTGCCGCTGGAGGAGGCGTACCGGATCCGCGACGAGCGCAGGCTTGCGGCGCTCGGCATCGCGAGGCCGAAGGGGCCCGAGCAGCCGGTCGAGCCGCTCGACGTCCGGGACGCGGGGGAGCCCGCGGTCATCGAGGGCGTCCGCGGCGAGTGGCGCGTCGACCCCGCGCAGCTGGACGTGCCGTTCGAGGGGCGCGCGGCGCTGCTCTCGCCCCTCGACCTGCTCCTGTACGACCGCAAGCGCATGACCGACGTCTTCGAGTTCGACTACATCCTCGAGATGTACAAGCCGGTGGCCGCGCGGCGCTGGGGCTACTTCGCGCTCCCGGTCCTGGTCGGCGACCGGCTGGTGGGCAAGCTCGACGTGGCGGCGGACGTGAAGGCCGGGGTGCTGCGGGTCCACGCGGTGCACGAGGACGACCCGTGGTCGCCCGACGCGCGCGCCGCGGTCGACGCGGAGATCGAGGACCTGGCGCACTGGCTGGAGCTGGAGCTGGACGTGGTGCGGTCCTAGCCCCTCGACGCGTCGTAGGCCGCGCGGTTCCGGTCGATCTCGTCGGCGTTCTCCTGGCTCCACGCGACGAGCTCCAGCACCGGACGCAGCAGCGTGTGGCCCAGCGGGGTGAGCTCGTACTCGACCTTCGGCGGCACCACCGGGAACACCTCGCGGTGCACCAGCCCGTCGCGCTCCAGGTGCCGGAGCGTGAGGGTGAGCATCCGTTGCGAGATGCCGTCGATGCCGCGCAGCAGGGTGGTGAACCGCTGCGGTCCGCCCTGGAGCATCCCGAGGACCAGCAGGCTCCACTTGTCGCCGATGCGGTCGAGCAGGCCGCGCACCTGTGAGCCGACCGCGTCCGCGCCGCAGCTGACGCGGGGGATGCCGTCGTCGTCGTACGTCACGGGCAGGTGCATGTCAGCCGTTCCTCCACAGGCACATCTCTGTGCCTTCTTGTGCGTGCCTCCACTGTTCCCCACGATGTGGTCAGGCACAAGGAGTAACCAACCACCCCGTGGAGACGCCCGCATGAACCTCGCCCTCTGGATCGTCGCCGGTCTGCTCGCAGTCGCCTACCTGGGGGCCGGTCTGCTGAAGGCCACGCAGCCGAAGGAGAGGCTCCAGAAGAACCTGCCCTGGGTCGAGGACTTCTCGGCCGGCACGGTCCGGTTCATCGGCGTCGTGGAGATCCTGGGCGCGCTCGGGCTGATCCTGCCGCAGGCCACCGGGATCGCCCCGATCCTCACGCCGATCGCCGCGACCGGCCTGGCGGTCGTCCAGGCGCTGGCCATCCGCACCCACGTCCGGCGCCACGAGCCGCAGGTGCTGCCGGCCAACATCGCGCTGCTCCTGCTGGCGGCCTTCGTGGCAGTCGGCCGGTTCGCGGGCTACTGAGCCGCGTCTGCCGCGGCGCGAACGTCAGGTCCCCCGCGAGAACGTCACGTCCTCGTGCCGTTCTCGGGCGACGCCGCCCGGCGCGACGACGAGCGACCCGCCCGCCACCGTCTCGTCGCGCAGCAGCTCGTGGCCCGACGCCGGCACCGTGACCTCGTCGCCCGTGTGGTTGAGGACGAACAGCCACGAGCGGCCGTCGTCGGCGACCCGGCGGACCGCCTCCACGCCGTCCAGCTCGGGGGACAGCCCCGCCTCGGCGATCAGGGCGTCGGTGACCCCCTGCAGACCGTCGGCGTCGAGCCGGGTGGCCAGGTACCAGGCGGCGCCGGAGCCGACCGGCCGGCGCGTCAGAGCCGGCCAGCCCGCCAGGTCGCCGTCGGCGAAGGTGCGGACCGCTTCCGTCCCCGGCGACAGGTGCGTCTGCTCGGACCACACGTCGGCTCGCGTCCCGTCGTCGAGCGTGAGGGTCTCGCCGTCCTGCAGGGCCCAGAACTCCTCGCTCCGCACCCCCAGCAGCTCCCGGAACGCGCCCGGGTAGCCGCCCAGCCGGATGTGGTCGTTCTCGTCGGCGATGCCCGAGAAGTACGTGACCAGCACGGACGCACCGTCGGCCGCAGCCTTCGCGATGTTGGCCGCGTCGGCGTCGGTGACCAGGTAGAGCGTCGGGACGACGACGAGCGCGTACCCCGACAGGTCCGCCGACGGCCGCACGATGTCCACCGTGATGTTCCGCTGCCACAGCGCGCGGTAGTGCGCGAGCACCCGGTCCGGGTAGGTGACGGCGGCCGACGGGTGGCTGTCCAGCTCGGTGCCCCACCACGCCGGGTAGTCGAAGACGATCGCGGCCTGCGCCCGGACCCGGCTGCCCTCGACCTCGCTCAGCGCCTTCAGCGCCGACCCGAGCGTGACCGTGTTCCGCCACACGTCGGTGTCGGTGCCCCCGTGCGGCAGCATCGCCGAGTGGAACTTCTCCGCGCCCGCGGCGGACTGGCGCCACTGGAAGAACATCACCGCGTCGGCGCCGCGGGCCACGTGCGCCAACGAGTGACGCAGCATCTCGCCCGGACGCTTGGTGCGGTTGCGCGGCTGCCAGTTCACCGCGCTGGTCGAGTGCTCCATGAGCATCCACGGGTCGCCGCCGGCGACCCCGCGCGTGAGGTCGGCGCTGAACGCCAGCTCGACGTGCGCCTCCGGGTCGTGGGCACGCGTGTAGTGGTCGTTGGCGATGACGTCGAGGTCGTCCGCCCAGGAGAAGTAGTCCATCCACTTGGTGCCGGTGGAGAGCATGAGGTTGGTGGTCGTCGGGATGTCCGGCGTGATCTCGCGCAGCACGTCCCGCATCGCGCGGTAGTGCACCAGCAGCTCGTCGGAGCTGAACCGCGCGAAGTCCAGCTGCTGCGTGGGGTTCGGGTACGTCGGGGCGCTGCGCGGGGGCAGCACCTCGTCGAAGGAGTCGTACCGCTGCGACCAGAAGGCCGTCCCCCACGCCGCGTTCAGGGCCTCGACGGTGCCGTAGCGGTCGGCGAGCCAGCGCCGGAACGCGGCCGCCGCGTCGTCGGAGAAGTCGTGCGGGACGTGGCAGCCCAGCTCGTTGTCCACGTGCCACAGGGCGAGCGCGGGGTGCGTGCCGTAGCGCTCCGCCATCGTCCGGGTCATGCGCAGCACGTACTCGCGGTACGCCGCCGAGGACACCCGGTACGCCTGCCGGCCGCCCGGGTGCAGCACCGTGCCGTCTGCCAGCACGGGCAGGAACTCCGGGTGCTTGCGGGTGAGCCACGGGGGAGGGCTCGCCGTGGCGGTCGCCAGCGTGACCTTGATGCCCGCAGCGGTAAGCCGGTCGAGGATGTCGTCCAACCAGCCGAAGTCGAACTCGCCCTCGCGCGGCTCCAGCTGGGCCCAGCTGAAGATGCCGACGCTGACCAGCGTGACGCCGGCCTGTTGCATGAGCTCCACGTCCTCGATGCGGGTGGCCAGCGGCCACTGCTCGGGGTTGTAGTCGCCGCCGTACTGGATCATCGGGTCCTCGTTGCTCGTCGGAGGTCTAGCTGGACGGGTTCGTCCGGGTCGCACACCAGGTGGCCGTCGACGACGCGGGCTACCGCGACGCGCACGACGGCCCGCCGTGTCGCCGGGTCCTCGCCGGCGCCGGTCTCCCCGAACGGTGAGACGTCGTGCGTGAAGTAGAAGATCCAGGCCTCGTCGTCGGTGGTGACGACGTCGGCATGGTGCCCGCGCGGGTCGACCAGGAGGTGCCCGTCGGGGGTCCAGCGTGCCAGGTCGTCGGACCGGTACACGGCCTGGCCGCGCCACTCGTCGACGATCATCCAGTGCCACCCGCCGAGCGTGAACACGTTCGGTCCCTCGTGCGGTCGGCCCTCGATGACCGGCCGTGACGGGCCCCACGTCTGCAGGTCGTCGGAGTCAGCGCACCAGGTGGTCGATCCCGCGGCCTCGTCCTTGAACCACATCCGGTAGCCGGTCGGGGTCGGTGCCACGCACGCGTCGATGACGTAGTCCGAGCTCAGCGGCACGACCCCGCGGTACTCCCAGGCCACCAGGTCGTCGGACACGTGGTGCAGGATGTGCCGCTCGTGCCCCGGCCAGCGGTCCGGCACGCCGCTGAGGTAGGTGACGAACATGTGGAACCGGCCCTCGGCGAACACGACCTCGGGGGCCCACAGGGTGTTGCGGCCTTCTCCGGGGTCCAGCCCGTCGACGACCCCGCGGTGCGTCCAGGCCAGCCCGCCGTCCGTGCTCGTCGCGACCGCGATGTCCGTGCCGTGCACCCAGCTGACACCGGGTCCGTCGTCGTCGACCCGCCGCTGTGTCGCGAACAACCACCAGGTCCCGTCCGGTCCCTCGACGACGGTGGGATCGGTGGGCGCGCCGAGGGGGTCGGTGAACAGGGGATCGGGAGCGGTACGGACGTCCGAGGATGTGGCTGCCCTGGCGACCGCCGGCTCGGACGCTGCGGTCTCACCAGCGACTGCGTCCGAGGAAGCGGCCGCTCCGGCGACCAGATGCTCGGACGTCGCGGGGGTGGAGGTCATGGGCGGAGGTCTTCGACGCCGTGCAGGAAGCCGTTGCGGAGCTCGCTGCCGGGGGCCAGGTCGGCCTTGGTGACCGGGCGGCCCAGGGAGGCCGAGGCGTAGATCGCGGTGACCAGCTCGAGCGACCGGTGCGGCTCCGCGGCGACCGGCGGCAGCGGCTCGCCCGCGCGCAGCGCCGCGTAGACCGCACGGAGCAGCGGGGTGTGGCCGGAGGGCTCGTCGTCGCCGGGCAGGGTCCACGACGAGGGCGCCTCCGCCGGCTCGCCGCCGGTCCGCTCGGGTGCGGGGGTGAGCCGCCACGCGCGGGCGTCGTGCCCGTACAGGTGCTCGACCTCGACCGTGCCGAGCGTCGTGTCCACCCGCACGTAGCTGGTCTGCCGGGGAGCGAGCGCGGTGGTCAGCACCGACACGATCGCGCCGTTGGCGAACCGGATCACCGCGGTCGACGTGTCCTCGGTCTCCAGGTCGCGGTCCAGCCGGAACGCGCGGGCGTCGACCTCGGCCCACTCGCCCAGCAGGAACCCGAGCAGGTCGAGCTGGTGGATGCCCAGCCCCAGCAGCGGTCCGCCGCCCTCGGTGGCCCACTTCCCGCGCCACGGCACCGCGTAGTAGTCCTCCTGCTTGCGGTACCAGAGCGTGTGGCAGACGCCGACGAGCGGCCGCCCGAGCGTGCCGTCCGCCAGCAGCTTCTGCACGTGACCGACCGCGGTGCCGGTGCGCTGCTGGAACACCACCGCGTACTCGCGCCCGACCTCCTGAGCGACCTCGAGCACCGCGTCCAGGTCCGCCAGAGAGAGGACCGGCGGCTTCTCGCAGACCACGTGGGCGCCCGCGCGCAGGGCGGCGATCGCCTGGTCCTTGTGCAGGCCGGGCGGGGTGCACAGGTGCACGACGTCCACCGTCTCGGCAGCGAGCAGGTCGTCGAGGCTGTCGTACCGGCCGGTGACGCCGAACTGCCCGGCGAACCCGTCCCGCACGGCGGGGTTGGGGTCCGCGACCGCGACGATCGCGACCTGCGGGTCAGCGGCGAGCACCGACGCGTGCGCGTGCGCGATCGCCCCCGTCCCGACGATGGCGACCTTCAGCACGCCCTGCGACAACTCCGTCACGTCTGCTCCCTTGCACGGTGAGGCTGCCACGGTAAGCGCTTGCCTGCCGATCCGTCCATCTGCCCCCGTCCTGCTGGACGGCGACGGGACGGGTGAGTTCGTGAGTTCCCCTCGAGTTCGGCAGTAGCAACGCCCGAACTCGACGGAAACTCACGAACTCGGCATGAGGGAGAGTGCCGCGGCCGGGCGCGGGTCTCAGGCCGACGGGTCCGACGAGCCGCGGACCACCAGCTCCGGCTGGAACTGGACGCGCTGGTGCTGGAACGACGCGCCCTCCGACCGCTGGCGCAGGAGCAGGTCCGCGGCGGTCCAGCCGAGCTGGTGGGTCGGCTGGCGGACGGACGTCAGCGGCACCGTGAGCATCGACGCGAACACGACGTCGTCGTACCCGACCACCGCCATCTCGGCGGGGATGGCCACGCCGTGGGCCCGCAGCGCGCGCAGGGCGCCCAGGGCGGTGAGGTCGTTGACGCAGAACAGGGCGGTGGGGCGGTCGCCGGGGAGCGCGAACAGCTGGTTGATGCCGGCCTCGCCGCCGTCGGCGTTGAGAGAGCCGATGGTGATCTCGACCAGCGCGTCGGCGGGGTCGAGGCCGGCGCCGGCGAGCGCGGAGAGCACCCCGTCGCGGCGGTCGTGGCACTGCTTGATGGTGAGCGGCCCGTTGATGAACGCGATGCGCGTGTGCCTGAGGCCGACCAGGTGCTCGATGGCCAGCGCGCCGCCGCGGACGTCGTCGACGGCCACCGACGAGATGTCGTCGACCGGGGACGTGGTGTCCAGCAGAACCACGTCGATCCCGCGGTCGCGCAGAGCAAGCAGGGTGTCCAGCGAGCCGGCCGACGGCGTGACCATGACGCCCTGCACGCCATGCTCCTCGAACAGCCGCAGGTACCGGGCCTCGCGCTCGGGGTCCTCGTCGGAGGACGAGAGCATGAGGGTGTACTCGTCGGCGGCCAGCCGGTCCTCGACCCCGCGGGCCACCTCGGTGAAGAACGGGTTCGCGATGTCGAGCACGATGGCGCCGACCGTCTGGATGGTCCCTGCACGCAGCTGCCGGGCCGAGGCGTTGCGGACGAACTGCAGCTCCTCGATGGCCACCAGGACGCGGTCGCGCGTGGTGTCGCTGACCTGGTCGGGGCGGTTGAGCACGTTGGAGACGGTGCCGACCGACACGCCCGCCCGCTTGGCGACGTCCGTGATGGAGGGTCGGCGGTCAGCGCGTCCCCGTGTCGTCGTCGACATCGACCGTCCCTCCCTCGAGCACCGAGCGTGCGGCCCGATGCTAGTTGCCCCGATCAGGGCCGTCGTGGTGCCTCGCTGCATCACGATGACGTCACGACTCTTGTGTGCCGGGAGCCGCGCGCGTACGGTGCAGCGTACTGAATCGATTCACCGACCTCAAGGGAGAGGCCGTGCGGGAATCGCGCCCTCGGGCGGGGTCGCAAGCTCGGCGACGCCGGCACACCGGGTTCGCACGCGACGCGTCTCTTGACACACTGGTAAACGCTTACATAGAGTGCGTGAATCGTTTCAAAGGCGATTCGAGGAAGGCGGCCGCATGACCCGCGTGTGCTTCATCTCCCGCGTCCGGCCGGACCGGCTGGACGAGTACCGGTCCCGGCACGCCGCCGTGTGGCCCGAGATGCTCGAGGCGCTGCGCGACACCGGCTGGCGTGACTACTCGTTGTTCCTCGCCCCGGACGGTCTGCTCGTCGGCTACCTCGAGACCGACGACTACGCCGCCGCCCAGGAGGCCATGACCCGAACGGCGGTCAACCCGCGCTGGCAGGCCGAGATGAGCGAGTTCTTCGTCGCCGACGGCAGCCCCGACGAGGGCTTCCACGTCCTCGACGAGGTGTTCCACCTGGAGGACCAGCTGCGTGCAGCCGGCCTCCCCACCCACCCACAGGAGCTCCCCGCATGACCATCACCGATGCCCTGGCCCAGCAGACGATCGAGCTTCCTTCGTGGGCGTTCGGGAACTCGGGCACCCGGTTCAAGGTGTTCGCGCAGCAGGGAGTGCCGCGCGACCCCTACGAGAAGATCGCCGACGCCGCCCAGGTGCACGCGTACACGGGAGTGGCGCCGCGGGTGAGCCTGCACATCCCGTGGGACCTGGTCGACGACTACGACGACCTGGCCGCGCACGCCGCCGGGCTCGGGGTGTCCATCGGGGCGATCAACTCGAACCTGTTCCAGGACGACGACTACATGCTGGGCTCGCTGACGCACCCGTCGGCGGACGTGCGCAAGAAGGCGATCGCGCACCACCTGCAGTGCGTCGACGTCATGCGCGCCACGGGCTCCACCGACCTGAAGATCTGGCTGCCGGACGGGCTGAACTACCCCGGCCAGGACTCGCTGCGCGCCCGCCAGGACCGGCTCGCCGACTCGCTGGCCGAGATCTACGCGGCCCTGGACCCGAACCACCGGCTGATCCTCGAGTACAAGTTCTTCGAGCCCGCGTTCTACGCGATGGACATCCCCGACTGGGGCACGTCCTTGCTGCACTGCCTGGCGCTGGGCGACCGCGCGTTCGTGGTGCTGGACACCGGGCACCACGCGCCGGGCACCAACATCGAGTTCATCGTCGCCCAGCTGCTGCGTGCCGGGCGGCTCGGTGCGTTCGACTTCAACTCGCGGTTCTACGCCGACGACGACCTCATGGTCGGCTCCGCGGACCCGTTCCAGCTGTTCCGGATCATGCACGAGATCGTCCAGTCCGGAGCGCTCGCGCCGGACTCGGGGGTCAACTTCATGCTCGACCAGTGCCACAACATCGAGCCGAAGATCCCCGGGCAGATCCGCTCGGTCATGAACGTGCAGGAGGCCACGGCGAAGGCGCTGCTGGTCGACGCTGCGGCGCTGCTGGAGGCCCAGCTCGCGGGTGACGTGCTGGGCGCGAACGCGCTGGTGATGGACGCGTACAACACCGACGTGCGGCCGCTGCTCGCGGAGCTGCGCGAGTCGCAGGGGCTCGACCCCGACCCGATCCGGGCGTACAAGGCCTCGGGCTATGCGGAGACGATCATCGCCGAGCGCGTCGGCGGCAACCAGGCGGGGTGGGGCGCATGAGCACGGTGGCACAGGAGCTGGTCGCACGGTCGAACCGGTTGGGGGCGGACCCGCGCACGACGAACTACGCGGGTGGCAACACCTCGGCGAAGGGCACCGCGACGGACCCGGTCACCGGGGACGACGTGGAGCTGCTCTGGGTCAAGGGGTCGGGTGGTGACCTGGGCACGCTGACGGAGAAGAACCTGGCGGTGCTGCGCCTGGACCGGCTGCGTGCGCTGGTGGACGTGTACCCGGGGGTGGAGCGCGAGGACGAGATGGTCGCCGCGTTCGACTACTGCCTGCACGGCAAGGGGGGTGCGGCGCCGTCGATCGACACGGCGATGCACGCGCTGGTCGGCGCGGCGCACGTGGACCACCTGCACCCGGACTCGGGCATCGCGTTCGCGACGGCCGCCGACGGGGAAGCGCTGACCCGACAGGTGTTCGGCGACTCGGTGGTGTGGGTGCCGTGGCGTCGGCCGGGGTTCCAGCTGGGGCTGGACATCGCGGCGATCAAGGACGCGAACCCGCAGGCGATCGGCTGCATCCTGGGCGGCCACGGCATCACGGCCTGGGGCGACACGTCGGAGGAGGCGGAGGAGCGGTCGCTGCAGATCGTGCGGACCGCGGAGGAGTTCATCGTGTCGCAGACGGGTCCGCACCCGTTCGGTGAGGTGGTGCAGAGCCCGCTTCCCGACGACGAGCGTCGCGCCCGTGCGGCGGCGCTGGCCCCGGTGATCCGGGGGCTGGCCTCGACGGACAAGCCGCAGGTCGGCCACTACACGGACTCCGAGGTGGTCCTGGACTTCGTGTCCCGCGCCGCCCTGTCGCGCCTGGCGGAGCTGGGCACGTCGTGCCCGGACCACTTCCTGCGCACCAAGGTCAAGCCCCTGGTCGTGGACCTGCCGTCGGACGCGCCTCTGGAGGAGGTCGTGGGCCGGCTCAAGGAGCTGCACGCGACCTACCGGGCGGACTACCAGGCCTACTACGACCGGCACGCCACCCCGGACAGCCCGGCGATCCGCGGCGCCGACCCGGCGATCGTGCTGGTGCCGGGGGTGGGGATGTTCTCGTTCGGCAAGGACAAGCAGACCGCGCGGGTGGCGGGGGAGTTCTACGTCAACGCGATCAACGTGATGCGCGGCGCCGAGGCCATCTCCACCTACGTCCCGATCGACGAGGCCGAGAAGTTCCGCATCGAGTACTGGGCGCTGGAGGAGGCCAAGCTCGCGCGGATGCCGAAGCCCAAGCCGCTGGCCACCCGGGTCGCCCTGGTCACGGGCGCGGGGTCGGGCATCGGGCGGGCGATCGCCGAGCGGCTCGCCGCCGAGGGTGCGTGCGTGGTGATCGCCGACCTCAACCTCGAAGGCGCCCAGGAGGTGGCGGACAGCCTGGGCGGACCGGACGTGGCGATCGCGGTCAAGGCGGACGTGACCTCCGAGGAGGACATCGCCCGGCTGATCGCCGAGACGTCGCTGGCGTTCGGGGGCATCGACCTGGTGGTGAACAACGCCGGGCTGTCGATCTCCAAGCCGCTGCTGGAGACCACCGCCAGGGACTGGGACCTGCAGCACGACGTGATGGCGCGCGGCTCGTTCCTGGTCGCCCGCGAGGCGGCCCGCGCGATGATCGCCCAGGACATGGGCGGCGACATCGTCTACATCGCCTCGAAGAACTCCCTGTTCGCCGGCCCGAACAACATCGCCTACTCCGCGACCAAGGCCGACCAGGCCCACCAGGTCCGGCTGCTCGCGGCCGAGCTGGGCGGGCACGGGATCCGGGTCAACGGGGTCAACCCCGACGGCGTCGTGCGCGGGTCGGGGATCTTCGCCGGCGGGTGGGGCGCCCAGCGCGCCGCCACCTACGGCGTCCCGGAGTCCGAGCTGGGCGCGTACTACGCCCAGCGGACCCTGCTCAAGCGCGAGGTCCTGCCCGAGCACGTGGCCGCGGCGGTGTTCGCCCTGACCGGCCCCGACCTGGTGCAGACCACCGGCCTGCACGTACCGGTCGACTCCGGCGTGGCCGCAGCCTTCCTCCGATGAGCGCGTACGCGGCCGTCGACCTCGGCGCCTCCTCCGGGCGGGTCATCGTCGGGTCCGTGGTCGACGACCGCGTCGCGCTGCACGAGGTCAACCGGTTCCCCAACGGGCCGGTCCGGGTGGGCGGCTCGCTGCACTGGGACGTGCTCGGGCTGTACCGGGGGATCCTCGACGGGCTGCGCGCGGCCACCCGGGAGGTCGGCGCGCTGGACGGTGTCGGCATCGACTCCTGGGCGGTCGACTACGGGTTGCTGGACGGGGACGGGCAGCTGCTCGGCGCACCGTTCCACTACCGGGACGCGCGGACCGACGGGGTGCCCGAGAAGGTCTTCGCGACGATCCCCGCTCCCGAGCTCTACGCCCGCACGGGCCTGCAGGTGCAGCCGTTCAACACGGTGTTCCAGCTGGTCGCCGCGCAGGGCACGGCGGCGCTCGCGTCGGCCCGCGGGATGCTGCTGATCCCGGACCTGCTCGGCTACTGGCTGACCGGCGTGCGGGTCGCCGAGGTGACCAACGCGTCGACCACCGGGCTGCTCGACGCGACCACCCGGGAGTGGGCCCTCGACGTCGCGGCGACCCTCGGCATCGCGGAGAGCCTGCTCCCGCCGCTGCGCGACGCCGGGGTGCTGCTCGGGCACGTGCGCGAGGACGTCGGGCTGCTCGGGTCGGTCCCCGTGTGGACCGTCGGCTCGCACGACACCGCGTCGGCTGTGGTCGCGGTCCCGGCCACCGGCACGGACTTCGCGTACATCTCCTGCGGCACCTGGTCCCTGGTCGGCCTGGAGCTGGACCAGCCGGTGCTCACCGAGGAGAGCCGCGCGGCGAACTTCACCAACGAGGCCGGCGTCGACGGCACGGTCCGGTACCTGCGCAACGTGATGGGCCTCTGGGTCCTCCAGGAGTCGATCCGCACCTGGAACGAGGCCGGTCTGCCCGCCGACCTCCCGGACCTGCTCGCGGCCGCCGCCCGCGTCCCGGCGCTGACCACGGTGGTCGACATCGACGGACCCGCGTTCCTCCCGCCCGGCGACATGCCCTCCCGGATCGCCGCGGAGGCCGCCCGGACGGGTCAGACGCCCCCGCAGTCGCAGGCCGAGACGGTCCGCTGCATCCTCGACTCGCTCGCGCTGGCGTACCGTCGGGCGGTCCGGCAGGCGGCGGACCTCGCGGGGCATTCCATCGAGGTGGTGCACGTGGTCGGCGGGGGAGTCCGCAACGAGCTTCTCTGCCAGCTGACCGCGGACGCGACCGGGCTGCCTGTGGTCGCCGGACCGGTCGAGGGTGCCGCGCTGGGCAACGTCCTGGTGCAGGCGCGGGCGGCCGGCGTGCTGTCCGGGAGCCTCGCGGACCTGCGCGCGGTGGGCGCCCGGGGACTGGATCTGCGGCGCTACGAGCCGGGTGCCACCGGGGGGCCGACCGACCGTCAGTGGGCCGCCGCCGAGCGCAGGGTCGAAGGTCCGTAGCCGCGCACGAGCGCATCTTCCTAGCGTGGGGACGAGGCCCCTCGACGGCGTCGGGCCCAGTCCCGAGGAGTGGTCATCATGCGCACCGTCGTCGTCACCGGATCGGCATCGGGCATCGGGCTCGCGACCGCAGAGATCCTGCGTGACCGCGGTGATCGAGTCATCGGCGTGGACGTCCACGACGCGGAGGTCGTCGCGGACCTGTCCACCACGGCGGGCCGCGCGGCCATGGTCGAGCAGGTCCGAGAGCTCAGCGGCGGCACCGTGGACGCCGTCATCGCGAACGCCGGCCTGGCGCTCCCCGTCGCGGCGACCGTCGCCGTGAACTTCTTCGGCGCCGTGGCCACCCTCGACGGGCTGCGACCGCTGCTGCTCGGCTCCGACGCGCCGCGCGCCTCCCTCACCAGCTCCATGGCGAGCCTCATGCCGCACGACGACCTCCTGGTCGAGGCCGCTCTGGCGGGCGACGAGACCAAGGCGATGGCGCGCGCGCAGGAGCTGGTCGACGCCGACCTCGGCCAGCTCATCTACTCGTCGACCAAGGTGGCGCTCTGCCGCTGGATGCGTCGGCACGCCGCGACGGCCGAGTGGGCCGGTGCGGGCATCCCGCTGAACGGGATCGGCCCCGGGATCGTCGAGACCCCGATGACGGCCGAGATGATCGCGACCGAGGAGCAGCGCGCGGCGATGGCCGACGTGGTGCCGATGCCGCTGCACGGGTACATGCAGCCCGAGGTGCCGGCGCGCTTGCACGCGTGGCTGGTCAGCGAGGAGAACACCCACCTGTGCGGGCAGCTCGTCTTCGTGGACGGCGGCTCGGACGTGGTGATCCGGGGCGACAGCACCTGGTGAGCCGTTGGAGTGCCGGCGCGCGGGACCGCTGCGGACGAGCCCGCGCGTCGACCTCGCCATCGTGCTGCGGCTCCCCGGGCGAACCCGGGGACCAAGGTCCCTCGCTGCGGGTGACTCTGCGCGGAATCCTGATGAAAGGATTCAATCGATCGATGGAGAGGGTGCCATGAGCATCGACACGTCAGTCCGGTCGCTCGCGAGCCTGCAGCTGCGAGAGGAGATCCTCTACTACTGCCGCGAGTCGGTCCGCTGCGGACTGAACTTCAACACGCAGGGCAACATCAGCGTGCGGATCACCGCCGACGACGGCACCGAGGCCGTCGTCATCACCCCGTCCGACGTCCGCTACGACGCGATGTCGCCCGAGGACATGCTCGTCGTCGCCATGGACGGCACCGTGCTCGAGGGCGACCTGCTCCCGTCGACCGAGCTGCCCGTCCACCTCGCCCACTACCGCCGCCGCCCCGACGCCCGCGCGATCGTGCACACCGAGTCGACGTTCGTGAACGTGCTCGGCGTCCTCGGCCAGCAGATCGACCCGGTGCTCCTCAACATGGTCCTGTACGCCAAGGGCACCATCCCGGTCATGCCGTTCGAGTTCTCCACCAACGCGGACTTCGGCCGGCGCAGCGCCGAGCTGATGGGCGACGACGTCAACGCGGTCGTCTGGGCCAACCACGGCCTGCTCGCGGTGGGCGTCTCGCTCAAGCTCGCGTTCAAGGTGGCCGTCGCGGTCGAGGAGAACGCCGAGGTGCTCCACCACGCGAGCCTCTCCGGCGTCCCGAACGTGCTCGCCTACGACCGGATCGAGATCCCCGAGGGCGCGCGCCTGCCCTGACGGTCAGCCGAGCGTGCCCGCGACCACCAGGAGCACGGGCACGCACAGGATCGTGGTGATCAGCCCGGCGTCGCGCGCGAGCGCCTCGCCGTGCCGGTACTGCATCGCGTAGACGAGGACGTTCTGCGCGGTCGGCAGCGACGCCATCGCGACGACGGCGAGCAGCGCGTGCGCGGGCAGGCCGAGCGCGCTGCCGAGCGCCCACGCGAGCAGCGGGTGCGCCACCGCCCGCAGGCCGACGGCGAGCGCGAGGTCCCGGCGGGGGGCTGCCGAGTCCACGGTGCGCGGGACGGCGAGCGACATGCCGAAGGTCAGCAGCGCGAGCGGCGCTGCGGCGGCACCGACCAGGCGGAACGGCTCGTAGACCACCTCGGGCAGGTCCCACGGCAGGGCGGCCAGGACCAGGCCGACGAGCGTGCCGACGATGATCGGGTTGCTCAGGGTGCGGCGCACCACGGCCTGCCCCTGCAGGGGTCCCGAGCGCGAGTCGAGCACCGCGAACGCGACCGGCGCCAGGACGAGCAGCTGGAACAGGAGGGTCGGGACCACCGCGACCGCGTCGTCGAGCAGGTACACCGCCAGCGGCAGCCCGACGTTGCCGGCGTTCACGTACGACGACGCCAGCGTGCCGACCGTGACGTCCGCCGCCGGCCGACGCCATGCCAGGCGCAGGACCAGGATCGCGACGAGGGCGATCACCGCCGTGGACGTCCAGGTGACGACCGCGGTCCGCGAGAGCAGAAGATGCAGGTCGGCGTGCGCCACCGTGGTGACCAGCAGCGCGGGCGTCGCGACGGTGAACACCACGCGGGCGAGAACCGGGGCCGCCCGCTCCCCGAGCACCCGGCGCCGGGCGAGCAGCCAGCCGAGCGCGACGACGACACCCATGGTGCCGAGTGCGGTGACGACGGCACCCATCAGGGCGCCACCGACGTGCCGGCGCTCGGCGTCTCCCGGGGCATCGTCCGAGGCTAGGCCGGTCCGCTCACGGGTGCTGGTCCGGCGGACCGGCCTCCGCGCGGTCGTCCCGGGCCAGCGCGTCCGACGTCCTGCTCCACGACGTCCTCCGGGACTCCTCCGCGAGCGCCGCGGCGGTCCGGTCCTGCGCAGCGAGGATGCCGTCGCGCACCGCGGTGCGGATCAGCACGTACAGGACGTAGGCAACGAGGATCGGGATCCCGATGTAGAAGGCCACGATGACGAGGACGTTGGCACCGAACATGGCGGCACGGTAGCGCTGACCTCCAGGTGGCGGGCCCGGTTCGGCGCGGAAAGCGCTTGCCCTGATGGGTGCCCCCGTGGCACGATCGAGTCCGACGCGCAGGTCACGCGCGCGTCCCGCACACGAGGGAAGGCAACGATGCCGGCAGTCGCACTGGTCACCGGGGGGAATCGGGGCATCGGCCTCGGCATCACGCAGCGGCTGCTCGCCGACGGGTTCGCGGTGTCGATCCTGGCCACCCGCGAGGAGCCGACCGAGCTGCTCGAGTCGCTCGACGCGCCCGGCCGGGTCCGCTACGTGCGCGGCTCGGTGGCCGACCTCGACGACCACGCCCGGTTCGTCGACGACGCCGTCGTGGCCTGGGGTCGCCTCGACCTGCTGGTGAACAACGCCGGCGTCGCTCCCAGCGTGCGGGCGGACCTGCTCGAGGCCGGCGCCGAGAGCTTCGACCGCGTGCTCGGCATCAACCTGCGCGGGCCGTACTTCCTGACGCAGACCTTCGCCAACAAGGTCATCGCGCTCGGTGCGTCGCACGAGGATCGCCCGCGGGCCACGGTCGTCAACGTGTCGAGCATCTCCGCGACCGCCGTCTCCACCAACCGCGGCGAGTACTGCGTCTCCAAGGCCGGCGTCGCGATGGCCACCCAGCTCTTCGCGGTCCGCCTGGCCCCCGAGGGGATCGTCGTCTACGAGGTCCGCCCGGGCGTCATCGCGACCGACATGACCGCGGGTGTGACCGAGAAGTACGACGCGCTCATCGCCGACGGGCTGGCGCCCATCAACCGGTGGGGACGGCCGTCCGACGTCGCCGGCGCGGTGTCGATCCTGGCCTCCGGGCAGACCCCGTACTCCACCGGCGAGGTGTTCCACGTCGACGGTGGCATGCACATCCCGGTGCTCTGATGGAGACCCTGCACGGCGTCCCCGTCGTCACCGTCAACACCGTGGTCGTCGGCACCGGCTCCGCCGGGTTCTGCGCGGCCGACCGCCTGTGGGAGCTCGGTCAGACCGACGTCGTCATGGTCGCCGACAAGGTCAACGCCGGCTCGTCGCGCAATGCGGGCTCCGACAAGCAGACCTACTACAAGCTCACGCTCTCCGGTGGCGACGGGGACTCCGTGCGGGAGATGGCCGAGACGCTGTACGCCGGCGGCGCGATGGACGGCGACAACGCGCTGGCCGAGGCCGCCCTGAGCGCCCGCGGGTTCCTGCGCCTGTGCGACCTGGGCGTCCCGTTCCCGCAGAACCGGTACGGCGAGTTCATCGGCTACAAGACCGACCACGATCCTCGTCGGCGCGCCACGTCCGTCGGGCCGTACACCAGCCGGTCGATGGTCGAGCAGCTGGAGAAGAAGGTCCACCGCAACGGCACCCGCATCTACGACGAGTGCCGGGTGGTCGACGTCATCGTGCAGGACGGCGCCGTCGCGGGGCTGCTGGTCCTGCGCACCGACGTGCCGCACGACGGCGCCGAGTCCCCGTTCCTGCTGTTCCGGTGCACCAACCTCGTCTACGCGACGGGCGGTCCGGCCGGGATGTACGCGACGCGCGTGTTCCCGAACGGCCAGTGGGGGGCGTCCGGGGCGGCGTACCGCGCGGGCGTGCACGGCAAGAACCTCACCGAGTGGCAGTTCGGCCTGGCCTCGACGCACCCGCGCTGGAACGTGTCGGGCACGTACATGCAGGTCATCCCGACGTTCATCTCGACGGACGCCTCTGGCGAGGACCCGCGCGAGTTCCTGACCGAGGCCATCCCCTCGTACGGGCAGCTGATGTCCCTGGTGTTCCTCAAGGGGTACCAGTGGCCGTTCGACATCCGGAAGGCGCTCGACGGCTCGTCCCTGGTCGACCTGCTGGTCTACCGCGAGACCGTGCTGCGCGGGCGGCGGGTGTTCCTCGACTTCCGTCGGAACCCCGTCCAGGAGTCCTTCGACCCGTCCGTGCTCAGCCCCGAGGCGTACGAGTACCTCGACCGGGCGGGCGTCCTGTTCGGCACGCCCATCGAGCGGCTGCGGCGGATGAACGAGCCCGCGTACCAGTTCTACCTGGGCAAGAACCCGTACGTGGACCTCGAGACGACGATGCTCGAGGTCGACGTGTGCGCCCAGCACAACAACGGCGGGCTCGTGGTCGACGCGTGGTGGCAGTCGAACATCGCGGGGTTCTTCCCGGTCGGCGAGGCCGGCGGCGCGCACGGGGTCTACCGGCCCGGCGGCGCGGCACTGAACAGCGGGCAGGTGGGGGCGACGCGGGCGGCGCAGTTCATCGCGGCGCGACGTCCCGCCGATCCGGCGCCGTTCGACGGGGCAGCGTCGACTGTGCTCGACGCCGCGACCTCGTTGGTCGCCGCCGCCTCGCAGCGCGCAGCCTCGGGGACCCCCGACAACACCGGCGACCTGCTGCGCGAGGTCCAGGTGCTCATGAGCGCCAAGGCCGGCCCGGTGCGCTCCGCGGAGTCGATCCAGGAGGCGCTCGTCCAGGTGCACGCGTGGCTCTCGTCGTACGAGGCCACCGTCTCCGCCGACGCCTCGTCGCGCCGCTCGATCAACCGCACGTTCCTCGTCCGCGACATCCTCACCAGCGCGTACGTGTACCTCTCCGCCATGGCCGACTACGTCGCGCACGGCGGCCGGTCGCGCGGGTCGGTCCTCTACACCGACCCCGATGGTGCGATCCCGCACGGCCTCACCGAGCTACCTGACGTCTTCAGGTTCACGCTGGACGGCGGCGCGCTGGACGACGAGGTGCAGGAGACGTCGTGGGTCCCGGCCGACGGGTTCGTCCCCGTGGTCCCGCGTTCGCCCGACGACCCCGCCGGCGAGCCCGTCTTCCGGTGGCGGCCGCGCCGGCCGATCCCGGAGGACGACGACTTCTTCGAGAACGTCTGGCGCGAGTTCCGCGAGCACGGGAACGTCTTCTGATGCGCATCGCCCTGCCGGACCCTCGGGTCGAGATCCGCGGGGCGTCGTGGGTGGAGGAGACCCCGTCCGGGTTGCTGCCGCACCGGCTTCCCGCCTGGACGCGACCGCAGCTCCCCGACGAGTTCATGGCCATGGTCGAGTCGCAGCCCTCCGGCGTCCGGTTGCGGCTGCGGACCGCCGCGCGCTCGGTGCGGCTCGACGTCCAGGTGCTCCGCGTCGCCGTCGACCCGGCACCGCCCGCGGAACCCCAGCCGTACGACGTCCTCGTCGACGGGGTCGTGGTACCGCAGTCGTCCGCGGTGGCATCCGCGGCCGGTGTGTTCCTGCTCGAGCCCCTCGCCGGGAC
Source organism: Cellulomonas sp. Root137 (assembly GCF_001426725.1). Taxonomy (NCBI): domain Bacteria; kingdom Bacillati; phylum Actinomycetota; class Actinomycetes; order Micrococcales; family Cellulomonadaceae; genus Cellulomonas; species Cellulomonas sp. Root137. Next base: position 1,206,220 of record NZ_LMFG01000001.1, read on the forward strand.
GACCGCCGAGCGTCCCGGTCCCGCCGGGGTCGTGGAGCTCGCGCTCGGGGGCGACGGCACGGTCGAGCGGGACGTCGAGATCTGGCTGCCGCCGGGGGAGACCACCCGGCTCGTCGCGCTCACCACCGACGCACCGGTGTCCGCGCCGACCCCCGTGCACGCACCGCGCTGGGTGCACCACGGCTCGTCGATCAGCCACGGTGCCGGTGCACCCTCGGCCCTCGGCGCCTGGCCGATGGTCGCCGCCCGGGCAGCCGGGCTCGACCTGGTCAACCTCGGGTTCTCCGGGAACGCGGTGCTCGACCCCTTCGTGGCCCGCGCGATCCGCGACCAGCCCGCCGACGTCATCACCCTCAAGCTCGGCATCAACGTGGTGAACCACGACGCGATCCACCTGCGAGGTTTCGCCCCCGCGGTGCACGGCTTCCTCGACACCGTCCGCGACGGACACCCGGCCACGCCGCTGGTCCTCGTCTCGCCGCTCCTGTGCCCGCTGGTCGAGACCACCCCGGGGCCGACGTCCCTCGACCCAGCCGACCCGTCCGTGTTCCGCACCACCGGGCAGCCCTCGGAGGTCGCCGACGGCAAGCTGACCCTGACGGTCATCCGGTCCGTGCTCCGTGCGGTCGTCGAGGCCCGCGGGGACAGCGCGCTGACCTACGTCGACGGCACGACCCTCTACGGCTGGTCCGACTGGGACGACCTGCCGATGCGCGACCAGATGCACCCGGACGCGGAGGCGCACCGCCTGATCGGGAAGCGGTTCGCCGCGGTGCTCAGCGGACTTCCGACCTGACGAGCGGGCCGGGACGCGCGGCTGCTATTGCCACTCGCCCGTCGCGACGAAGTGGTGTGCCTGTTCTCGCCACTCGATCATGGCGGCACTGTGCTCTTCGGCGTCGGGCTGACGAGGAACGCTCCCCACCAGAAACCCCTGGACCCAGTACCGCGTGGGAAGCGGGAGGTGCCTCGGCAGGCTGCTCTTCGATACGCGGAACCACACGTTCCGCGCCCCGCACCACGCCTGCATCCGTCCGGGGAAGGTCTGCCACGGTTCGCTGACGAGGTAGTCCCGGCGGCCCGGGTGATGAGCGCACTCGAACCAGACCTCCGAGTCGACCCCGTCTGGCAGGGCCTGGTCGTCATCCACGATCAGAGGATGCCACTAGTTGCCTGTGGCCAGCAGGGTCGGCTGTGGCCAGTCCGCGTCCGTGAGTTGCCCGAATCCGGGAGCGGGCGGCCCGGCCGATCAGAGGTGTGGCAGGACGAGCCGCTCGTAGCGCTCGGCGAGCGTCCGGACCGTCTCGTCACCCGGGGCGTCCCAGATGGCCTGGTTGAAGATCTCCACCTCGACGTCGCCGGTGTAGCCGGTCTCGGCCACCCAGCGCGTGATCGTCGCGAAGTCGATGTACCCGTCGCCGACGTGCCCGCGGGACAGCAGCGCGTCGGCCGCCAGGGGCAGGATCCAGTCGCACACCTGGTAGCTCGCGATGCGCTTCTGGGCTCCGGCCCGGGCGATCTGGCGCTGCAGGTCCGGGTCCCACCAGACGTGGTACGTGTCGACGACGACGCCGACGACGTCCGCCGGGAACGGCTCCGCCAGGTCGAGCGCCTGGCCGAGCGTCGAGATGACCGCCCGGTCGGCGGCGAAGATCGGGTGCAGCGGCTCCAGCACGAGCCGGACACCGTGCCCGGCCGCGAATGGGGCGAGCTCGCCGATCCGGTCCGCGACCCGCTGCCGGGCGCCGACGAGGTCGCGGCCCGTGGTGCCGGGTCGTGCAGGGCCGCCCGGTGCGGTCGCGGCGGGCAGCCCGCCGACGACCATGATCAGCTCGCGCGTGCCGAGCGTGGCGGCCTCGACGATCGCGCGGCGGTTGTCGTCGAGCGCTGCCGTGGCGTCGCCCTCGTCCTCCGCGGTGAGGAACCCGCCACGGCACAGGGACGAGACGCGCAGGCCGGCGTCGGCGACGATCTTCGCGGCCTCCGTGACACCGGCCTCCTGCACGCGGTCGCGCCAGACGCCGATCGCCGGAAGCCCGCCTCGGACGGCTCCGTCGACCGCCTCCTGCAGGGTCCAGCGCTTGGTCGTCGCGGTGTTCAGCGACAGCCGGTCGAGGCTCACAGCGCGATGGTCGGGACGTCGAGACGCCGGCCCTCCGCCGACGACTGCAGCCCCAGCTCGGCCAGCTGCACGCCGCGGGCGGCCGACAGCAGGTCGAACCGGTGGGTGCGCCCGGCGACGACGTCGCGCAGGAACTCCTCCCACTGCAGCTTGAAGCCGTTGTCGAGGTCGCCGTTGGCGGGCACCTCGAGCCACTGGTCACGGAACGACTCGGTGACCGGCAGGTCCGGGTTCCACACGGGCTTCGGGGTGTGCGCGCGCTGCTGGGCCACGCACTTGTTCAGCCCCGCGACCGCGGAGCCGTGCGTGCCGTCGATCTGGAACTCGACGAGCTCGTCGCGGTACACGCGGACGGCCCAGGACGAGTTGATCTGCGCGACGACGGGGTCGCCGCCGGGGGTCTCGATCTCGAAGATCCCGTACGCGGCGTCGTCGGCGGTGGCGTCGTAGGCCTTGCCCTGCTCGTCCCAGCGCGTCGGGATGTGCGTCGCGGTCTGCGCGTTCACGGTCTTGACCGTGCCGAGGATGCCCTCGAGCACGTAGTTCCAGTGGCAGAACATGTCGACGACGATGCCGCCGCCGTCCTCCTTGCGGTAGTTCCAGCTGGGCCGCTGGGCCTCCTGGCCGTCGCCCTCGAACACCCAGTAGCCGAACTCGCCACGCAGCGACAGGATCCGGCCGAAGAAGCCCTCGTCCACCAGCCGGCGCAGCTTGACCAGGCCCGGCAGGTACAGCTTGTCGTGCACCACACCCGCCGTGACTCCCGTGCTCTCGCACAGCCGGGCGAGGTCGATCGCCTCGGCCAGCGTCTCGGCCGTCGGCTTCTCCGTGAAGATGTGCTTGCCGGCCTTCATGGCGGCCGTGAGCGCGCTGTAGCGGCGGCTGGTCACCTGGGCGTCGAAGTAGATGTCGACGGTCGGGTCGTTGATGACCGAGTCGGCGTCGGTGGTCCAGTGCTCGACCCCGTGCAGCTCCGCCAGCTCGCGCACCTTGTCGGCGTTGCGGCCGACCAGGATCGGCTCCACCTGCACGCGCGTGCCGTCCTCGAGCGTGACGCCGCCCTGGTCGCGGATCGACAGGATCGACCGGACGAGGTGCTGGCGGTAGCCCATCCGGCCGGTGATGCCGTTCATCCCGATGCGCAGGGTGCGGGTCGTCATGAGTGCTCCGAGTGTTCTGGACCGCGGTGTCGGTCGGAGTGGGAATGCGCTTTCCACTGTAGCGCATGCCGCTGCGGGCGCGTCAAGGCTCGAGCTCAGGAATGGCGCGTGGACGCCCGCGGCTCGCACGGGACCGGCGCCGGCACTGGCTCCTGTTCCTGCTCCTGGTCCTGCTCCTGCTCCTGGTCCTGCTCCTGCTCCTGCGACACGGTCGCGTGAAGACTTCGTTCCGCTGGGTGCGACGAAGTCTTCACGCGAGCCACTGCTCGGACCGCCGGCGCTCGGGTGTGCTGTCGTGCGGGGGCCTCGGTGCCCGACTCGACCGCACGGCGGACCCGCCGCGCAGACGCAGTCCTCAGACCCGCGCTGCGGCCTGTCCGCGCGCAGACGCAGACCTCGGACCCGCGCGGCGGACTGTCCGCGCGCCGACGCAGTCCTCAGACCCGCGAGGCGGACCCACCGCGCGCTGTCCGCGCGCCGACGTGGTCGTCAGACCCGCGAGGTGACCAGGCTCGCGACGGCCGCTCGCACGGCGGACCGGAAGGCGGCCGAGTCGGCCAGGTCGTCCCCGAACACCGCCCGCACGTCGAGCATCCGGTCGGCCAGCGAGTCGAGCGGCCCCGCAGTCGCGTCCGCGAGGGTGGCCGCCATCGGGTCGTCGAGCGGCACCCGGTGACCGTCGACCACGAGCTCACCCTGGGTCGTCGCGCGCACGTAGGCGATCCACGCGGCGACGGTCCGGGCGGCGGCCGTGGGAACTGCTCCCTGGGCGAGCCGGTCGCGGACCGTGCCGAGCAGCCGCGGCGAGAGCTTCTGCGACCCGTCCATCGCCACCTGCACCGTGGTGTGACCGGTGTTCGGGTTGGCGAACCGCGCGAGCACGTCGTCGCGGTACCCCGTCAGCTCCATGCCGTCCGGCGCGACGAGGGTGGGCAGCACGTCCTCGTCGACCAGCGCCCGCACCGCGGCGGCCAGGTCCGGGTCGGCCACCGCCTGGGCGATCGTCGCGTACCCGCGCAGCGCACCCAGGTAGGCGAGCGTCGAGTGGCTGGCGTTCAGGACACGCAGCTTGGCGCGCTCGTACGGCGCCACGGCGGGCGTCAGGGTCGCCCCGGCGAGCTCCCACGCGGGCCGCGGTCCGGCGAAGTCGTCCTCGACGACCCACTGCGTGAAGGGCTCGCCCACCACCAGCCCTGCGTCGGTGAGCCCGAGGAGCGCGGCTGCCTCCGCGCGGTGGGCATCCGTCGTGGCCGGCACGATCCGGTCGACCATCGTCCCCGGGAACCGGACCGACGTGTCGATCCACTCGCGCAGCCGCCGGCCGTCGGGCATCGCGTCGAGGGTGGCGCCGACGAGCGCGGCCAGCACGGCGCCGTTGTCGGCGAGGTTGTCGCAGCAGACGACCGTGAGCGGACCGGCGTCGGCTCGTGCCCGCTGGGCGAGCCCCCGCAGGAGCAGTCCGATCGGCGAGCGCGCGGGCTCGTCCGCCGGCCGGCCGCGCAGGTCGGCGGCGAGGGCGTCCAGGTCGGCCGACAGGTCGGGATCCGTCAGGTCCGGGCCGCCGTCCGCCGCGCGGCGGTAGCCCTTCTCGGTCACCGTGAGCGTGACGACGTGCGTGGTCGGCGCCGCCATCGTCGCCAGGACCCGCGCGGTGTCGGTGCCCGGGAATGCCACGTCGCGCAGCGACCCGACGAGGCGCAGCGAGGTCTCGTCCGTGCCCTTGGTCAGCACGCCGTAGAGACCGTCCTGCGGTGCGAGCTGCTCGACCACCCGCGCACTGCGCTGGGTGACGCCGAGGATGCCCCAGCCGTTCTCGCCTGCCGCCGCTGCGGCGTCCTCGGTGAAGACCGCCTGGTGTGCTCGGTGGAACGCCCCGAGGCCGAGGTGCACCAGTCCGACGGTGACCTCGGACGGGTCCACCGCGGGCAGTCGCACACCCGACCGTGTGGCGTCGACGCCCGAGAGCGTCGCTCGCGAGAGCCGGCTCGGTGTCATTCGCCGACCTCGGACGTCTGCGCGTTCGCCACCCCGGTCGACGCGCGGACCACCAGCTCGACCCCGATGAGGACCGACGGCGGCGTCCCCGCAGCGCCGGGATCCCTTCCGGCACCCGCCGAGCTCAGCGCAGTCGCCAGCGCCGACTCCGTCGCGGTCGGCACCTGACCGACCTCGACCAGCAGGTCCACGGCCGCGCGGCCGAGGCGGGCCAGCGGGACGGTGACCGTGGTGAGCGTCGGCGAGACGAGCGTCGCCGCCGGGATGTCGTCGTACCCCACCACCGAGACGTCCTCGGGCACCCGGACCCCGCGCGCGCGGAGCCTGCTGAGGATGCCGAGCGCCAGGAGGTCGTTGTGGGCCAGCACCGCGGTGACCCCGCTGGCCGCCACCAGGTCACCTGCCGCGACACCGCCGCCGAACAGGGGAGGGAAGTGGCCGAGGTCGGTGACCTCGACGCTGCGCAGACCGTGCGACGCGTGCTCGAGGCCGTGCCGGCGCTGGGAGTCGGACCACGAGCCGACCGGACCGCCGGCGTACCCGATGCGGCGGTGGCCGAGGGCGTGCAGGTGCCGGACGGCCTGGCGGACGCCGTCGGCGTTGTCGATCACCACGGACGGGTAGCCGCCGTGCATGCGGTTGACGAGGAGCAGCGGGACGTCGTCGTCGAGGACGTCGTGGGACAGCCGGTCGAGCTCGAGGTCCGACATGCGCGGGGAGCACAGGACGACCCCGTCCACCTGGGCGCCGAGGTGCCCGACCAGCTCCGCCTCGAGGCGGGGGTCCTCCTCGGCGTCAGCGACGAGGAGCGCGAAGCCGAGCGCGCGGGCACGCGCCTGGACGCCCTTGGCGACCGCCGCGAAGAACGGGTTCTCCAGGTCCGGCACCACGAGGCACAGGTTGCCGGTCCGGCCGGTGATCAGCTCCCGGGCGGCGCGGTTGGGCCGGTAGCCCAGCTCACGCGCGACCTGCTGGACGTGCTCGCGCCGCGCGGGCGCCACCAGGTCGGGTGCACTGAGCGCCCGGGACGCCGTGGCCGGCGAGACTCCGGCGGCGCGCGCGACGTCGCGCAGCGTGACCACCACGTGCCCTCCTCGCTCGACCCCGGATGAGATGAATGCGATTTCAGCACGGTTCGTCGCCCGCTGGCAACCGTCGTCCCGAGATGCGGGACCGCGGAGGGACAGGGCTTGTGGTCGGCGCGATCACCTGGTTTGCTGCGATGAATGCGTTTGCACCACGCGTCATCGCGCGCCGCGGTGGGACGGGCAGAGGAGGAGTCGATGGTGAGCGAGACCGGGTGGTCGTTGCACCCTGACCGGGCGTTGCCCAGCGACCCGTCCGTGCGCCCGATCGCCCGGGAGATCCTGGCGGCCACCGCCTCCCTCCCCATCGTCTCGATGCACGGGCACGTCGACGCGGGCGTGCTGGCGCGGGACGAGCCGTTCGCGGACCCGGCCTCCCTCCTGGTCACGCCCGACCACTACCTGGTGCGCATGCTGGTGTCCCAGGGCGTGCCGCACGACGCTCTCGGGGTCCCCCGCCGGGACCGGCCGGGAGTCACCGCGGACCCACGCGAGGTCTGGCGCACGTTCGCCACCCACTGGCCGCTGTTCCGCGGGACGCCCACGCGCTACTGGCTCGAGCACGTGCTGGTCGAGGTGTTCGGGCTCGACGAGCGTCCGTCCGCCGACTCCGCCGACCGCCTGTACGACCTGCTCTCCGAGCGCCTGGAGAAGCCGGCCTTCCGGCCCCTGGCGCTCTTCGACGAGTTCGGCATCGAGATCCTGGCGACCACCGACGCGGCGACCGCGACGCTCGCGGATCACGCCCAGCTGGCGGACCGGGGTTGGGGCGACCGGATCGTGCCCACGTTCCGGCCCGACGCCCTGCTCCACGTCGACCGCCCCGGCTGGCGCGCGGACGTCGCGCTGCTCGAGGAGCGCTCGGGCGTGAGCATCGGCGGGTACCGCGACCTGGTGCGCGCGCTCGAGGAGCGCCGGCGGGCGTTCGTCGCCGCGGGTGCCCGGGCGACGGACCACGGCCACCTGTCCGCCGACACCACGCCGCTGAGCGAGGCCGCCGCGGAGCGGATCGTCGCCGCGGCTCTGCGGGGGCAGGTCAGCGCCGACGACGCCCAGGCGTTCTCCGGGCACATGCTCTTCGAGATGGCGCGCATGTCCGCCGAGGACGGGCTGGTCATGCAGTTGCACCCGGGCGTCCTGCGCGACCACGACCGGGCGGTCGCCGACCTGCGCGGACCCGACGTCGGCTACGACATCCCGGTGCCGACCGAGTACGTGCGCGGCCTGCGCCCGGTGCTGGAGGCGTTCGGCCACCACCCCGGCCTGCGGCTCGTGCTCTTCACGGTCGACGAGGACACGTTCAGCCGCGAGCTCGCCCCGATCGCCGGCGTCTACCCAGCCGTGCGGCTGGGCGCTCCGTGGTGGTTCCTGGACACCCCGGACGGCATGCGACGGTTCCGCGAGGCCGTGACGGACACCGCCGGGTTTGCCAACACCACGGGATTCGTCGACGACACCCGCGCGTTCTGCTCGATCCCGGCGCGGCACGACCTGGCCCGCCGGATCGACGCCGGGTTCCTCGCGCGACTGGTCGCGGAGCACCGGCTCGACCTCGACGAGGCGGTCGACACCGCCGTCGACCTCGCCTACCGGATCCCGCGCGGAGCGTATGCTCCTCCGAGTTCGGCAAACGCTTTCCCGCTCACCAGCAGCGGGCCCGAGCACGGTGCGAAGGAGCACAAGTGAGCGACATCCTGCAGAGCCTCGCGGCGCACCGCCTGGTCCCCGTCGTGGTCATCGACGACGCGGCTCACGCGGACGCCCTGGCCCAGGCCCTGGTCGACGGGGGGCTCCCCGTCGCCGAGGTCACCTTCCGGACGGCCGCCGCGGCGGACGCGATCCGCGCGATCGCCGCGCGTGGGGACGTCCTGGTCGGCGCCGGCACCGTGCTGACGCCTCAGCAGGTCGACGCGGCGGTGGCCGCCGGGGCGTCCTACGTCGTCTCGCCCGGCACCAGCCGCGCGGTCGTCGAGCGCTGCCAGGAGCACGGCATCCTCGCGCTGCCCGGCGCGGTCACGGCCACCGAGGTGCAGGCCGCGCTCGAGCTCGGCCTGACCACCGTGAAGTTCTTCCCCGCCGGCACGTCCGGCGGAGCCAAGGCGGTGGCCGCCCTCGCCGCACCGTTCGGCGACGTCGGCTTCGTCCCGACCGGCGGCATCGGCCCGGCCAACCTCGCCGAGTACCTCGCGCTGCCGTCCGTCCGCGCGGTCGGCGGGTCCTGGATGGTTCCCCGCGACCTCATCCGTGCCGGGGACCTCGACGCCGTCCGCGACCTCACCGCCGAGGCCGTCAGCCTGGTCGCCCACCCCTGAGCTCGCTCACCCCTGCCTCGAGCGCCCCCGAAGGAGCGTCACCCATGTCCGACCTGGTCATCCGCCCCGCGGCCGAGACGCGCTACGACGCCGTGTCCCTCGGCGAGGTCATGCTCCGCCTCGACCCCGGTGAGGGGCGCATCCGGACCGCTCGCTCGTTCCGCGTGTGGGAGGGCGGCGGCGAGTACAACGTGGCCCGCGGCCTGCGGCGCGCGTTCGGCCTGCGGACCGCGATCGTCACCGCGCTCGCGGACAACGAGGTCGGCCGGCTGGTCGAGGACTGCATCCTCACGGGCGGTGTGGACACGTCGTTCGTGCGCTGGCTCCCGTACGACGGGGTCGGTCGGGCCGTGCGCAACGGGCTCAACTTCACCGAGCGCGGCTTCGGTGTGCGCGGGGCGGTCGGGGTCAGCGACCGCGGACACACCGCGGCAGCGCAGCTGGCGCCCGGGGACGTCGACTGGGAGCACCTGTTCGGTGAGCTCGGGGTCCGCTGGTTCCACACCGGCGGCATCTTCGCGGCACTGTCCGACAGCGCGGCCGAGACGGTGATCGAGGCCGTGACCATCGCCCGCAAGCACGGGACGATCGTCAGCTACGACCTCAACTACCGGCCGAGCCTCTGGAAGGCGGTCGGTGGCCAGGCCCGCGCGCAGGAGGTCAACCGGACCATCGCGCCGCAGATCGACGTGATGATCGGGAACGAGGAGGACTTCACCGCCTCGCTCGGCTTCGAGGTCGAGGGCGTCGACGAGAACCTGTCCTCCCTCGAGCTCGGCTCGTTCGCGGCGATGATCGACCGTGTGGCCGAGGCGTACCCGAACTTCCAGGTCATCGCGACGACGCTGCGCACGGTGCACTCCGCGACGGTCAACGACTGGGGCGCGATCGCCTGGTCGAAGGGCACCGGGCTGGTCAGCGCGACGCACCGGGAGCGGCTGGAGATCCTCGACCGGGTCGGCGGCGGAGACTCGTTCGCGTCCGGGCTGGCCTACGGCCTGCTCGCCGGAGAGGACCTGCAGACGGCCGTCGAGTACGGGGCCGCGCACGGGGCCCTGGCCATGACGACACCGGGCGACACGACCATGGTGAGCAAGGCCGAGGTGCTCAAGCTCGCCGGCGGCGGGGGCGCGCGCGTCGACCGCTGAGCCGTGCGCGGGCCTCACACGGACGACGGGCACCGACCGGTCCGTGTCCGACAGGCGGCGCCCACCTCAGGCGTGGTGCACTGAGCCTGCACCCGCACCGTCTGCACCACCCGGAGGTCCCCGCCGTGAGCCACTCGATGTTGCCGTCAGCGATGCCTGGAGCGTCACTCGAGCTGGACCCCGAGGGTCGCCTGTTCTGCCCGGCGTGCCGGGCGACCACCCTCGACGTGTCCGGGACCGAGCAGGTCGACGGCATGCCGTGGGTCAACCACTCGGTGGTGTGCCGCGCGTGCGGCACGACCTCGCGGCTCGCGCTGGTGGGCGCGTTCGGTCAGACCGTCCTGCGGTGGCTCGACGACTGACCGCGGATCGACCGTGGCGGGTCAGGTCACCGCGCCGAGCTGCCACGGCACGAACTCGTCCGAGCCCAGGTCGAGCTCCTCGGACACGGTCTGCCGCCCGGACGCGACGTCGATGATCAGCTCGAACAGCTCCTCGCCGACGGACGTGACGGTCGCGGTGCCGTCGACGATCCGCCCGGCGTTGAGGTCCATGTCCTCGGTCATCCGCAGGTAGGTCGCGGTGTTCGTCGCGACCTTGATGGACGGCGTCGGCTTGCAGCCGAGCACGGACCCGCGGCCGGTGGTGAACACGACGACCGTGGCGCCGCCGGCGACGAGGCCCGTGACGGAGACGGGGTCGTACCCGGGGGTGTCCATGAACGTGAACCCGCGGGCGGTCACCTTCTCGGCGTACTCGTAGACCTCGACCAGCTCGGCGGTGCCGCCCTTGGCCACGGCGCCGAGCGACTTCTCGAGGATCGTGGTCAGCCCGCCCGCCTTGTTGCCGGGCGACGGATTGTTGTCCATGGTGCCGCCGCCGGCCGCCGTGTAGCCCTTCCACCAGTCGAGCCGGTCGAGCAGCTTCTGCCCCACAGGACGGGACACGGCCCGGCGCAGCAGGAGGTGCTCGGCGCCGAACACCTCGGGCGTCTCGGCGAGGATCGACGTGCCGCCGCGGGCGACCAGCAGGTCGGACGCGTGACCCAGCGCGGGGTTGGCGGTGATGCCGGAGTACCCGTCGGACCCGCCGCAGTTGAGGCCGAGGACCAGCTCGGACACGGGCGCGGGGGTCCTGCGCAGGGCGTCGATGTCCGGGAGCATCGCCTCGATGGCCGCCACGCCGGCGCGGACCGTGGCGCGGATGCCGCCGGTCTCCTGGATGACGAGGGTGGTCACGGGCTTGTCGGCGGGCAGGTCGAGCCCGTCCAGCAGCGACTGCGCGGGGAGCATCTCGCAGCCGAGGCCGAGGACCAGCAGCCCGGCGATGTTCGGGTGGTCGGCGTACCCGCGCAGGGTCCGCCGCGTGATCTGGGCACCCTCGCTGGTGGGGACCAAGCCGCAGCCGGTGTCGTGGGTGAGCGCGACGACCCCGTCGACGTGCGGGAACGCGTCGAGGACCCGGCCGCGGAACTGGTCGGCAATCAGCCGGGCGGTCGACGCGGAGCAGTTCACGGACGTGACGATGCCGACGTAGTTGCGGGTGCCCCAGCGGCCGTCGCTGCGCAGGTACCCGTCGAAGGTGCGCTCCGGCCCCTCGGGAACAGGCAGGGTCACCCGCGCGGTGCCGAACTCGTAGGCGCGCTCGTCGTCGTCCATGCCCAGGTTGTGCGAGTGCACGTGGTCGCCCACGGCGATGTCGCGGGTGGCGCGGCCGATCGACTGCCCGTACTTGTGCACCGGAGCGCCCCGCGGCACCGCGCGGACGGCGAGCTTGTGCCCGCGCGGAACGCTCTGGGTGACGACGACCGACCCGAGCACGGTCCCGGACTGCAGGTCCCGCGTGGCGACGCCGACGTCGTCGTCGGGGCGCAGCACCAGGACGGCGTCGGCCAAGGCGAGCGTCGTCGTCACCCGGTCAGGATACCGCTTTCCGGAGCAATCCACCGGCGAGCCCGCCCCGAACGTGCCGCGCATCAGCGGCAAGCGCCTACCCTCCTGACATGGCCGCATCCGTGACCCTCAGCGACGTCGCACGCGAGGCCGGCGTCTCGCTCGCCACCGCCTCCCGCGCGATCAACGGCAGCGCCAACCGCACCGTCCGTGCCGACCTGCGCGACCGCGTGCTCGCCGCGGCGGCCCAGCTGCGCTACACCCCGGACGCCAACGCGCAGGCGATGGCCCGCGGCCGGACGACCTCCCTCGGCCTCGTCGTGCACGACATCGCCGACCCGTACTTCTCCTCGATCGCCGCCGGCGTCACCCGCGCCGCCGACCGTGCGGGCCTCCAGGTGACCCTCGCGAGCACCCAGCACGACCCCAGCCGGGAGAGCGGTCTGGTGGACCTGCTCAAGCGCCAGCGCGCCCGCGCGATCGTCATCGCGGGCGGTCGCCTGGACGACGAGGCCACCAACGACGAGCTCCGCGCGGCGCTCGCCGACTACCGCGCGGTGGGTGGCTCCGTCGCCCTGATCGGTCAGCCGATCCTCGGCGTCGACAGCGTGGTCGTGGACAACGCGCAGGGCGCCGGCGACCTGGCCAAGGCCCTGCACGCCCGCGGCTACCGACGGTTCGCGGTGCTGGCCGGTCCCTCCGACCACCTGACCGCGCGCGAGCGCAGCGAGTCCTTCCGCGGCGCGCTCGCCGAGCTGGGCAACCCGGTCCCCGACGACGCGGTGATCACCAGCGCGTTCACGCACGAGGGCGGTGAGGACGCCATGCGCACGCTGCTGCGCGCCGGCGAGCTGCCGGAGCTGGTGTTCGCGGTCAACGACGTCATGGCGCTCGGCGCCCTGGCCGCCGCGCGCGAGGCCGGGATCCGTGTCCCGGACGACATCGCGCTCGCGGGCTTCGACGACATCTCGACCCTGCGCGACGTCGTCCCGGCGCTGACCACCGTGCGCATCCCGCTGGTCGACGTGGGCATCGCCGCCACCGAGCTCGCGCTCGCGGACGCGTCCGACGAGCCACGCCTGACGCACGTCCCCACCGAGGTCGTCCTGCGCGACTCGACGCCCGGGCGCTAGCCTGCCGCGATGACGCAGCCGATCGTCGAGATCCACGTCCCGCTGACACCCAGCCCCGACGTCGCGCCTGGGGAGTACGAGTTCCCGTGGATCGACGACGTCGAGGAGACCTTGGGCGTCGGCGAGGAGGACGGCCGCTACGAGGTGTACGACGACGGCGAGGAGCTCGGCGACGAGTACGTCTTCTTCATCACGGGCGAGTCCGAGGCCGACCTGCTGGCCGTCGCGGCGGACGTGGCGAACATGCCCGGGCTGCCTGACGGGGCGTTCGCCGTGGTGACCGACGAGGACCAGCAGGAGCTCGGCGAGGGTCGGCGCGTGGAGCTGTCGAGCTAGTCGTCCCAGGGCGCCCGCGCGCCGGTGGCCGAGTCCTCGAGCCCGAGCAGGTGCGTGGCCATCCGCAACCGTGCGCGATCGGGATCGCGTGCCGCCACGGCCGCCAGGATCGCCTCGTGCTCGACGAAGGTGCGGTCCTCGGCGCCCACGTCGCTGAGCCCGCGCCAGAGCCGCGTCCGTGAGGCCCGACCGGCCAGCCCCTCGATGAGCGCGGCGAGCACCGGGTTGCCGGACGCGCGCGCCACCTCCTCGTGGAACGCCAGGTCGGCGTCGACGAGTCGCTCGTGGTCGAGCGGGACCTGCACGAGGGCGCGGGCCGTCTCGTCGAGCGCGACGCGCAGGCGGGCGAGCCCGTCGTCGTCGATGTGCAGGGCGGCGAGCCCGGCCGCCTCGGTCTCCAGGAGCCGCCGGACGGCGTGGAACGCGGAGGCGTCGTCCTGCAGGTCCGCGATGAACCCGACCGGGGCCAGCAGCAGCGCGGGGTCCAGCGTCGTCACGTAGGTGCCGTCGCCGTGCCGGGAGTCGAGGATGCCGAGCGTGCCCAGCGCGCGGACGCCCTCCCGCAGCGACCCGCGGGAGACGCCGAGGGTCGCGGCGAGCTCCTTCTCCGCGGGGAGCCGCTCGCCTGCCTGGAGTCGTCCGTCGAGGATCATCTGCTTGACCCCGTCGACGACGTCGTCGGATCGTGACACGTGAGCGAACCTAGCGCCCGCGCGGTCAGTACGAGTCGAACGGGAGCCCGTAGACGTGCGTGGCGGTGCCACCGAGCACCGCCGCCCGGTCGTCGTCGGTCAGCTGGTCGACCGTCGACCGCAGCCCGTGCCACACGTGCGCGTACGAGTCGCCCTCGAGCAGTGCGTACGGCCAGTCGCTGCCGAGCATCAGCCGGTCGGGGCCGAACACCTCGAGCGCACGGTCGACCGCCGGCCGGAGGTGGTCGGGGGTCCAGCCCGCCCCTGCCGCGGTGGTCAGGCCGGACAGCTTGGCGACGACGTTCGGCTGCTGCGCGACCGCGCCGAGCAGGGCCGACCAGCGCGTCCAGCCGTCCCGCGCCCCGGCGCGCAGGGCCGCGAGCGGGGGAGCGCCGAGGTGGTCCAGCACGATCGTCAGCTTCGGGTGGTTCTCCGCCAGCGCCGCGACGTGCGCGAGCGCCGCCGGGGTGTGCGCGGTGAGGTCCAGGGTGAGCCGACGCTCGGTCAGGAGCGTGAGGCTCTCGTCGACGGCGGAGTCGAGGAGCCAGTCGGGATCGTGCTCGTCATGACCACGGTGGCCGATGCCCACGATCGGCTCGCGGCGCCACTTGTCCAGCTGCGCGGCCGCGTCGTCGGGGGCATCGAGCGGGACCCACGCCACGACGCCGGCGACCCGCGGCGACGACAGGGCCTGGAAGAGCATGAGCTCCGAGTCCGCCCGGTTGTCGGCGGCCTGCACCAGGACCACCCACGACACGCCCTCGTCGGCGAGCTGGTCCTCGATGTCCGGGACGCGGAACGGGCGGTGCACGGCCGCGTTCTCCGCGGTCATCCAGGGGTAGTGCACCGCGTCCGGGTTCCACACCTGAAGGTGGGCATCCACGACATTGGGCATGCGGGCGACGCTAGCAGTGGTCCGATCTCTGGTCCCGGTCGTGAGGGCATCCCTCATCGAACCCTCATCGACGGGTCAATTCATCGGAGGACTTGCGTCACCGTCCCACCGCGTAGCCCTGCATCCCTCGGGGGTTCGCCGCGGCGACGAGCAGGCCGTCCGTCCGGACGCCGGCGGCGCTCAGCCGCCCGAGCTCCCACGGTCCGACCGTCTCCACCGCGTGCCCGCGGCCGGCGAGGGCGTCGAGGACGTCGGTGCCGAGCCGCGACTCCGCGACCAGCCCCTGCGGCGTGCGGGAGCGCGGGTAGAACGAGCTCGGCACGTGCGACGAGTGCCACATGGGGGCGTCGATCGCGGCCTGCAGGTCCTCGCCGCCGAGAAGGTGCCGCAGCAGGAACGGCACGGTCCACTGGTCCTGCTGGTCCCCGCCGGGCGTGCCGAACGCGATCCCGGCACCGTCGTCGTCGAGCACCAGGCCGGGACTGAGGGTGGTCCGCGGCCGCTTGCCCGGAGCCAGGCTGTTGGGCAGTCCCGGCTCCAGCCAGAACATCTGCGCACGCGTCGGCAGCGCGAACCCGAGTCCGGGCACGACCGGACTGGACTGCAGCCAGCCGCCCGACGGGGTCGCGGAGACCCGGTTGCCCCAGCGGTCGACGACGTCCACGTGGCAGGTGTCGCCGGGGCTGAGCCCGACGGGGGAGACGGTGGGCTCCCCGATGCCGGGGGCAGATCCCGCGCGGGAGCTCCACAGGCTCGCGGCGACGCGCGGCACGCGACCGTCGGGTGACCCGGGCAGCAGCCCCTCGGCTGCCTCGCGGCCCACGAGCCGAGCGCGTGCCGCCGCGTACTCCGGGGACAGGAGGGTCTCGAGCGGGACGTCGGGGGTGTCGCCGTACCAGGCCTCGCGGTCGGCGAACGCGAGCTTGGCCACCTCGACGACCGCGTGCACCAGCTCGAGCGTGTCGTGGGACCGCACCAGCGAGCCCACGTCGAGCGCCTCGAGCATGGCCAGCTGCTGCAGGAGCACCGGCCCCTGCCCCCAGGCGCCGGTCTTGTGGACCGTCCGTCCGGCGAAGCGGAGGGACGTCGTCGGCTCCTCGGTGGCGCGCCAGGACGCCAGGTCGGAGGCGCGGAGCAGGCCGGTGTGGCGTCGGCCCGAGGAGTCCTGGACCGCGACGCCGGACTGGAAGGCGTCGACGGCCTCGGCGACGAAGCCCTCGTAGAACGCCCGCCGCGCGGACTCGATCTGCGCCTCGCGGGTGGTGCCGCCGGCCGCGAGCAGCCGCTCGAAGGTGTCCGCCAGCGCAGGGTTGCTGAACCCGGCGCCCGCGGCGGGGACCTGGCCGTCCGGCAGGTAGACCGCCGCGGACGTGGGCCAGTGCTCGGTGAACATGTCGGCGACGGTCGCGATGGTGCGGGTCGCAGCGCGGACCAGCGGGTAGCCGTCGCGGGCGTAGCCGATGGCCGGTGCGAGGACGTCGGCCAGGGGGAGGGTGCCGTACCGCGCGAGGAGGTCGAGCCACGCCCCGAACGCGCCGGGGACCACGGCGGCCAGGTGCCCGGTGCCGGGCACGAGGTCGAGGCCGAGGTCGCGGTACGTCTCGATCGTCGCGGCGGCGGGTGCGGTGCCCTGCCCGCAGACGACGAACGTGTGCCCGTCGGAGGCGCGGTACCCGAGGATCGGGGCGTCGCCGCCGGGCCCGTTCAGGTGCGGCTCGACCACGGAGAGCGTGAACCCGGCGGCCACGGCCGCGTCGAACGCGTTCCCGCCGGCCTCGAGCATCCGCATCCCGACGGCCGACGCCAGCCAGTGCGTCGAGGCGACCATGCCGAAGGAACCGGTGAGCTCGGGGCGCGTGGTGAACACCCGTCGATCCTGCCCCACGGTCCCGGGAACGTCCGAAACGTCCCGATTCCGGGACTTTCGGACCTACTGCGCCCGCGTCCAGCCGGTCTTCCCTGGTCTGACAGGAAAGACCCGAGGAGCCCCCCATGAGCACCGACGCTCGCCTTCCCGCCCTGGTCGTCACGCGACGGACCGTCCTCAAGGCCGCCGGGGCGGGACTGGGGCTCTACTTCGTCACGTCGGCCGGGGGCAGGCCGTTCGCGATCGAGGCCGCCGCGGACGACTCCGCGGCGCTCCTCGACCCCCTGTCGGTGCCGAAGTACCTGACACCGCTCCTGGTGCCGCCCGTCATGCCGCGTGCCGGGACGGCCGTCCTGCGCGGCGGCAAGAACGCCGACGTCTACGAGGTCTCGGTCCGTCAGGTCGTCCAGCAGGTGCTGCCGGCCCCGTTGCCCGCCACGACGGTCTGGGCGTACGGGCCGACGGCGGCTGCGGCCCGCAACGCCGTGCTGCTGCACCACTCACCGAGCCTGACCATCGAGGCGGACTGGCGCCGGCCCGTCCGTGTCCGCTGGGTCAACGAGCTGACCGACGACGCCGGGGGCTACCTGCCGCACCTGCTCCCCGTGGACCCGACGCTGCACTGGGCGAATCCGCCGGGCGGTGCGATGGGCCGCGACAGCCGACCGTCGTTCTCGGAGGTGCCCGGCCCGTATCTGGGGCCGGTCCCGATCACGACGCACCTGCACGGCGCGGTGGGCGTGGGCGACGAGAGCGACGGCTATCCCGAGGCGTGGTACGTCCCGAACGCGGTGGACCTCCCGGCCGACCACGCGACGCACGGCACCTGGTACGAGTTCTTCCGTGCCAAGGCGGCCGCCCGGTTCGGTCTCGAGTGGAGCCCCGGCTCGGCCACGGTCCAGTACCCCAACGACCACCGGGCCTCGACGCTCTGGTTCCACGACCACACCCTCGGCATGACGCGCGTCAACGTCTACGCGGGCCCGGCAGGCTTGTACATCGTGCGCGGCGGCCCCGAGGGCGACGGCGCGGTGCTCGACGCCCGGACCGGCACCCGTGCCGTCCTGCCCGGGCCGGCACCGCGAGCCACCGATCCCGGGCCGCTCGCCTATCGGGAGATCCCCCTGGCGATCCAGGACCGCACGTTCACCACCGACGGCGCGCTGTTCTACCCCGACACCCGCGCGTACTTCGACGGGACGGTGGGGCCCTACGTGCCCGAGGGTGACGTCCCTCCGATCTGGAACCCGGAGTTCTTCGGCAACGCGATCATGGTCAACGGCCACACCTGGCCGTACCTCGACGTCGAGCAGCGCCGTTACCGTCTCCGGCTGCTCAACGGGTGCAACTCGCGCTTCCTCCTCCTCGACTTCAACGCGATCCCGGGCGCCGACGTCTGGCAGATCGGCACCGAGGGCGGGTTCCTCGCCGCTCCGGTCCACGTCACCGACACCCTGGGCGGCCGCCTCCTGCTGGCTCCAGCCGAGCGCGCTGACGTCGTCGTGGACCTCACCGGCGTGCCCACCGGCTCGTGGGTGCTGCGGAACGTCGGGCCGGACGAGCCGTTCGGCGGCGGCGAGCCCGACGAGGACTTCGACGTGGCAGACCCGGACACCACCGGCCAGATCCTGCAGCTGCGCGTGGTGGCGGCGACCTCGCCCGACACGACGACACCGCCGGAGTTCCTCGTGCTGCCCGCGGTGGCAGCGCTGGTCCCGACGGTCGCCCGGCGCGTGGCGCTGGTGGAGGAGATGTCGATGGCCCCCGAGCTGGCGGAGGACCCGCCCCCCGTCGCCGCGATGCTCGGCACCGTCGACGCGGCGGGGCACTGGTCGACCGCGGCATGGAGCGAGGCCGTGACCGAGGCGCCGGCCGTGGGGACGACCGAGCTCTGGGAGATCTACAACACCACGGCCGACGCGCACCCCATCCACGTCCACGACGTCCATTTCCAGGTCGTCGAGCGCGGGCCGGTCGTCATCGACGAGGAGGCGCGGACCGTCCTGCCCGCCGGCGGCACCCGGCAGCCGGAACCCAACGAGCGGGGGTGGAAGGACACGGTGATCGCCTACCCCGGGGAGGTGCTGCGGATCCGGATGCGGTTCGGCCAGCCGGGCCAGTTCGTCTGGCACTGCCACATCGTCGAGCACGAGGACAACGAGATGATGCGCCCGATGCGCGTCGGCCCGCCCCAGCCGGGCGAGCCCGCCGCCGGCCACACCGCAGGCTGAGCGATTCGGGGGGTGCGCGTGGTTCGGGGGGAATGCCCCTTGCGGACCCACTCCCCACGGTCATAGGGTCCTGCGACTGGGTTGACACGTGTCAACACTGGCGCGGGGTCTCCCTCCTCGCGTCGTCGTGCACGAGGTGAGGAGCAGGTCGATGAGGACCAGCAAGAGGTTGATCGGGGCGCTCGGTGCGCTCGCGGTCGCGGTGACGACGGCGGTCGTCGGAGCCGCAACAGGAGCGCAGGCGGTGGGCCCCGACCGGCTGCCGCTGACGATCACCAACTCGAGCGGGCGCGGCGAGGCCGTCTACGTGTACGTGCTCGGCACCAACCTGACCACCGGCCGCCTCGGCTACGTGAACGCGGGCGGCACGTTCACCGCGTGGCCCGCGGGCTCCAACCCGCCGTCGCCCGCCCCGGACGTCGCGATCACCGGACCCGGCAACGGCGGCAGCACCACCATCCAGGTGCCGCGCGGCATCTCCGGCCGCGTCTACTTCTCCCTCGGCGAGAAGCTGAAGTTCTTCCTCACGCCCGACGGGCTGGTGCAGCCGGCACCGTGGGCCAGCGGCGACGCCAACCACAACATCCTGTTCGACTGGAGCGAGTTCACCTACAACGACGCCGGCATCTGGCTGAACAGCTCGCAGGTGGACATGTTCGCCCTGCCGCACGCCGTGACGGTCACCGGCGCGTCCGGCACCCGGCGGACCGGCGACCTCGTCGCCAACGGACGGACCAACACCATCAACCAGATCGCCGCGCAGCCCGGCTGGGCGAACACGGTGGTGAAGCGCGCCGACGGCACGGTCCTGCGGGTGCTCGCCCCGGGGAAGGCGGCGGGCGCGGGCCTGCTGAGCACCACCTACCTCGACCCGTACATCGCCTCCGCATGGGGTGCGTACACGGGCAAGACGCTGACCGTCGTGCCGTTCGGTGACCAGCCGAACCTCAGGTACGTCGGCCGCACGTCGGGCACCACGATGACGTTCACCAACGGCTCGGGCCAGCAGGTGGCGTCCTTCGCCCGGCCCAGCAGCGCGGACGTCTGGGGCTGCGACGGCGCCCTGCACGCCCCGAACGACCAGGTCGTCGGCCCCATCGCCCGCACCCTGTGCGCCGCCCTCAACCGCGGCACGCTCGGCACGGTCGACACGCAGCCGAGCACCGACGCTTCCGCGTTCTACAAGAGCAGCCCCACCAACCAGTACGCGCGGATCGTGCACGCCAACATGGCCGACGGCAAGGCGTACGCGTTCGCGTTCGACGACGTCGGCGCCTTCGAGTCCCTGGTGCACGACGGTTCGCCGTCCGCGGCCGGCCTGATCATCCAGCCGTTCACCGGCGGGGGGACGACGAACCCGCCGCCCACCGGCAGCGGCAGCGCGCTCGTCAACGCCAACGGCATGTGCCTGGACAACAGCGCGCAGAACACCGCCAGCGGGAACAAGATCCAGATCTGGGGCTGCAACGGCACGGTCGCCCAGAAGTGGACCTTCGTGCAGGCGGGCACCACGCTGCGCGTCCAGGGCAAGTGCCTCGACGTCGCCGGCGGCGGCACCGCCAACGGCACCAAGGTGCAGCTCTGGGACTGCAACGGCACGGGCGCGCAGGTCTGGATCCCGCAGAACGGCGGCTACTACAACCCGCAGTCCAACCGCTGCCTCGACAACCCCGGCCACTCGACCACCCCCGGCACCCAGGTCCACATCTGGGACTGCAACGGCGCCAACGCCCAGAAGTGGAAGCTGGGCTAGGACGGCCGGCTAGGACCGCCCGCTAGACCCCGCCCTCGAAGCCCAGCTGTCGCCACGCCTCGTACGTGGCGACAGCTGCGGCGTTCGAGAGGTTCATCGACCGTCGACCGGGGAGCATCGGGATCCGCACCTGAGCGGTGATCCGGGGGTGATCGAGGACGGACTCCGGCAGCCCCGTCGGCTCCGGACCGAACAGGAGCACGTCGTCCGCGCGGTAGGCGAGGTCGGTGTGATGCTGGGTGGCGTGGGTGGTGAACGCGAACACCCGCCCCGGCACCGCCGCCAGCAGGGCCTCGAGGTCCTCGTGCACCACCACGTGCGCGAGGTCGTGGTAGTCCAGCCCGGCCCGGCGCAGCTTGGCCTCCGACAGGTCGAACCCGAGGGGCTCCACCAGGTGCAACGTGGAGCCCGTGCCGGCGGCGAGCCGGATGGCGCTGCCGGTGTTGCCGGGGATGCGGGGCTCGAAGAACGCGACGTGCAGCACGGGGCGATCCTACGGATAGCGTTGTCTCATGCCCTTCGCTGCCGACGACGCCCGCTACGACTCGATGACCTACCGCCGTACCGGCCGCAGCGGGCTGGACCTGCCCGCGCTGTCGTTGGGCCTGTGGCACAACTTCGGGGACACCACCCCGCTGGACACCCAGCGGGCGGTCCTTCGGCGGGCGTTCGACCTGGGCATCACGCACATCGACCTGGCCAACAACTACGGCCCGCCGTACGGGTCGGCCGAGGAGAACTTCGGCCGGATCCTGGCCTCCGACCTGCGCCCGTACCGCGACGAGCTGGTCATCTCCTCCAAGGCCGGCTACGACATGTGGCCCGGGCCGTACGGCGACGGCGGCTCGCGCAAGTACCTGCTGTCCTCGCTGGACCAGTCCCTGGCGCGAATCGGCGTGGACTACGTCGACATCTTCTACTCCCACCGCCCCGACCCGTCGGTGCCGATCGAGGAGACGATGGGCGCCCTGCACACCGCGGTGACCAGCGGGAAGGCCCTGTACGCGGGCATCTCGAACTACTCCCCGGCGCAGACCCGGACCGCGCAGCAGGTGCTGGCCGACCTGGGCACCCCGCTGCTCATCCACCAGCCCAGCTACTCGATGTTCAACCGGCACGTGGAGAACGTGGCCGAGGGTCAGACCGAGAGCCTGCTCGACGTCGTCGGGGACCTGGGGATCGGCGCGATCGTGTTCTCCCCGCTGGCGCAGGGCCTGCTCACCGGTCGCTACCTGTCGGGCGAGGTCCCGAAGGACTCCCGCGCGGCCGTCGGCCACTTCCTCAAGCCGACCGCGCTGTCCGAGACCTACCTGTCCCGCGCGCGGGCGCTGAACGAGATCGCCGCCGGTCGCGGGCAGTCGCTCGCGCAGCTGGCCCTGTCCTGGGTGCTGCGCGACGACCGGATCACCTCGGCACTCGTCGGCGCCAGCTCGGTCGCCCAGCTCGAGGACAACGTCAAGGCGCTGAGCGCCCCGGCGCTGACCCCGGACGAGATCGCCGCGATCGAGCCCCACGCGGTCGACGGCACCGGCCGCTGACCGCCGCCGCTCAGACGGTGGCCGGGGGCGCGGTGCTCTCGCGGACCACCAGCTCGGTGGCCAGGTCGATGCGCGGGTTGCTCGGCGCCTCGCCGCGCGCCATGGCCAGCACCATCCGCGTGGCGGTGGCGGCCATCTCCTGGAGCGGCTGGTGGATGGTCGTCAGCGGGGGGCCGATCCACTCCGTGAGCGGCAGGTCGTCGTAGCCGACGATCGACAGGTCCTCGGGCACGCGCAGGCCCAGCTCGCGTGCCGCGCGCATGACGCCGAGCGCCTGGAAGTCGGAGCCGGCGAAGATCGCGGTCGGGCGGTCCGGCCGGTCGAGCAGGTCCATCCCGTGCGTGTAGCCGCCGCCGACGAAGAAGTCGCCGTACCGGACCAGGGACGGGTCGACGGTGATGCCGGCCTCGTCGAGGGCGGTGCGGTACCCGTCGATCCGGGCGCGGCTGCACAGGACGTCGACCGGTCCGGAGATGACCGCGACCCGCCGGTGCCCGAGCCCGAGCAGGTGCCGGGTCGCGGCGAGGCCGCCCGCCCAGTTGGCGGACCCGACGGTGGGGACGCCTGCGGGCTGCTCACCGGCGGTGTCGACGACGACGAACGGGATCGACCGCGTCTCCAGCTGACGTCGCTGAGCGGGGTCCAGGTCGGACAGGACGAGGATGACGCCGCGTGGCCGGCGGGCGAGGACGTCGTCGAGCCACTCCTGCCGGGGCCGGTGCGCTCCGCCCAGCTCGGAGAGCACGACGCCCATCCGCGCCGGTCCCGCCACCGACTCGACGCCCTTGATGATCTGCACGGCCCAGCCGGCGTCGAGCTCGTGGAAGACGAGGTCGAGGAGTCCCGGGCCCGTCTGCGAGCGTGCCCGGCGGCGGCGGTACTGGTGGCGGTCGATGACCTCCTCGACCCGGGCACGCGTGACGGCGGCGACGTCCGTCCGGCCGTTCAGCACCTTCGACACCGTGGGGATGGACACGCCCGCCTCGGCCGCGATGAGGGCGATCGTGGCCGCGGTCCCGGGGAGGTCGGGGGCGGTGGCGACGTCGTCGTGGTCGGCGGCGGCGTTGTCCGCGCTGGTGGTCGTCATCAGGGAGGTCCGGTCTGCTCGTCGCAACTATCGGGCCGAACGTAACACCGACGACGGGTGTCGCCCAGGTGTACGACCGGAACTCACCCGCTCTGGGACGGGAGTCGTGTGCCGGGGTGTCGACAACGATCCATGCGTCCGGCAGCCCAATCTGACAGGTGTCGGCAGCGGGCTCGATACTTTCGTGCGCTACCGGTGCTCCACCCGCACGAGCGTCTTGCCGGTCGTCTCGCCCCGCATCATCGCCAGGAACGCGTCGACCGCGTGGTCCAGGCCGTCGACCACGGTCTCGTCGTACGCGATCTTCCCCGTCGTGAACCACTCGCGCATGTCCGCGACGAACGCGGGGTAGTGCTGCGTGTGGAACGGGACGGTGAACCCGCGCAGGGTCAGCCCCTGCTGGATGATCCGCGCCATGTTCCGCGGACCCGGCTGCGGGTGCTCGTCGTTGTACCCGGAGATGGCGCCGCACACCGCCACCCGCCCGTCACGGCGCAGGGCGCCGATCGCCGCCTCCAGGTGCACGCCGCCGACGTTGTCGAAGTACACGTCGATCCCGTCGGGCGCGGCAGCCCGGAGCTGCCGGAACACGTGCCCGTCCCTGTAGTCGAAGGCGGCGTCGAACCCGTACCGCTCCTGCACCAGCGCGACCTTCTCCGGCGACCCGGCGGAGCCGATCACCCGTGCGGCGCCCTTGAGCCTCGCGATCTGACCCACCATCGACCCGACCGCACCGGCCGCCCCGGACACGAACACCACCTCGCCGGGCTGCATCCGCGCGATCTGGAGCAGGCCGACGTGCGCGGTGAACGCGGTCATGCCGAGCACCCCGAGGTACGCGGAGAGCGGCACGCCGTCGTCGACCACCCGGAACTGCGCGGCGTCCCCCTGCGCGACGTCGCGCCACCCGAGGTCGTGCGTGACGGCGGCCCCGACGGGCACGTCCGCCGACGTCGACTCCACGACCCGGCCGACCGCGCCGCCGGTCATCGTCGCCTCCAGGGCGAACGGCGCGACGTACGACTCGGCGTCGTTCATCCGACCCCGCATGTACGGGTCCACCGAGAGGAACTCGTTGGCGACGCGGACCTGGTCCGTCCCGAGATCCGGGAGGTCGACCGTGACGGTGCGGAAGTCCTCGGGCACCGGCCACCCCTGCGGCCGTCGGACGAGCTGGACCTGCGTGCTGGTGGGCATCCGCCGAGTCTGCTCCCGATGCCCGACTCAGGCCACGTCGCGGCGGACGTCACGGGGTTCGTGGTCGCGCCCTGAGCGTCCCCAGTCGTGTCCCGCGGTCGGGTGGGCGAAAGCCCCACGACGGGAGCTGAGGTGCCCTAGGGTCGGCGTCGTCACGCTGCCGTGGGCGCGACCTCTCGAAGGAGCACCGATGCGCTCAGCGCCGTCCCGCCTCGGGACCACCCGACGTCCGACGCTGCAACGGGTGCTGGCGTTCGCCGCCGTCGTCGCGATGGCTGCCGTCACCGGCACGGCGGGCGCGACCGTCGCGGAGGCCGCGGCGCCGGACTGGACGATCACCGTGACGGTCGCCGCGGAGGCTGTGCTCGTGGGTGAACCGGTGGTGGCCACCGCGACCGTCTCGGCTGAGGACGCCCCAGGCGCCGTGCCGACCGGCGACGTCCTGTTCGACCTCGGCGGAGACAGCGACCAGATCCCGGTCCCGATGGTGGACGGCGTCGCGACGATCGAGCTGGACGACCTCGCTGTGGGCCCGTACACCGTCTGGGCGGTCTACTCGGACAACGGCTCTTGGCCGGCCCTGGGGTGGGCTTACGTGTCGGTGATCGAACGCGTGGCCCCCGTCATCAACGAGGTGCGGCCCGCGGTCATCGGGTCGGGCGGTCAGCGCGTCCAGCTGTACGGCTCGCACGTCCGCGGCACCTCGACCGTCACGTTCGACGGGGTTCCGGCCGCCAATGTG
This sequence comes from Cellulomonas sp. Root137, assembly GCF_001426725.1. NCBI lineage: Bacteria > Bacillati > Actinomycetota > Actinomycetes > Micrococcales > Cellulomonadaceae > Cellulomonas > Cellulomonas sp. Root137. The sequence continues at coordinate 1,231,405 of NZ_LMFG01000001.1, forward strand.
ACGGCCAACGACTACGTCGTCCAGTTCGACGCACCCGCTCATGCCCCCGGCCTAGTCCCGCTGGTGGTGACGACCCCGGCAGGCAGCTCGACCCCCGTCTCCGTGCGGGTGGTCGACTCGAGTGACGGCGTGGTCGCGATCGCGCCGGCGCGGTTCCACGAGGGGATGCCGGGAAGCTCCTTGGAGAACTGCATGCCGATCCCGCCGACGGCCGGGGTCCCCGGCGGGGCGTCCGGAGTGATCGTCAACGTCACCACGGCGGGCGCGACCGGGCTGGGGTATGTCCAGGTGTACCCCTCTGCCGGTGGTTACCCCGTGCCCACCTCCTCGACGGTGAACTTCGAGCCCGGCCGCGACGTCGCGAACACCGCCTTCGTCGCACTGCCCGAGAACGGCTCGCTCTGCTACCGCGTCGTGGGCGCGCACGCCACCGTGATGCTCGATGTCACGGGGTTCGTCATGCCCGGCTCGGGTGTCGAGCTGCAGAGCCCCGTCCGGCTCCTCGACACCCGCACGTCCGGGCCCGTCCCTCCGGGGACGGTCCAGACGGTGCAGGTGGGTGGCCACGCCGGGGTCCCGGCCGACGCCGCGGCGGTGATCGTCAACGCGACCGTCACGGGCGTCAGCGGGGCCGGGAACCTGCGGGTCTTCCCCGCCGGCCAGCCGGTCCCGAACGCTTCGGTCGTCAACTACGCGCCGGGCAAGGACAAGGCGAACCTGGCGATCGTGCCGTTGTCCTCGTCGGGCCAGATCTCGTTCCTCTCCGACACGGGCGGGTCCACCGCGCACGTGATCCTCGACGTCGCCGGCTACGTCACCGCCGGGAGCGTGCTCCAGGGCACGGGCCCGACGCGCGTCCTCGACACGAGGAGCGGAGCCGGGCACGTCGGCGCCGTCTCTGGTCCGCTCCAGGCGAGGAAGGCGTACACCGTCGAGGTGCCGGCCGCGCTGGTGCCCGTCGGGTCGACGTCGGTGGTCCTCAACGTCACCGCGATCGGGCCGAGCGGGCTCGGCAACCTGCGGGTCTACCCGAGCGGGTCGGGAGCCGTCCCTGAGATCTCGACCGTGAACTACATCCCGGGGCGCGACATCCCCAACCTCGTCGTGGTCGCCCTTCCGGACGCCGGCCCGGCGACCGTGACCCTGTACTCGGACATGGCGACGGGAGGGACGGTCCACGTCGCCGCGGAGGTCGCCGGGTTCGTGGTCGCTCGATGAGCGCGCCCGAGCACCGTCGCGGGTGACCAGGATCCGCGACGTGTGCTGCGCGCCACTGCGCGCGGGGAATCACCGTGACCCGCGCGGGCGGTCGACGCGAGGATGCCCGGGTGCTTCCTCTCTCCGAGATCGCGCGCATCGACGCCACCGTCGACGCGGACTGGCGCAGCCCGGTGGCCGACACGGTCGCGGCCGCGTGGGGGATCGCCCCCGGTGCGGCTCGGTGGAAACGGTCCAGCGCGACCCACGTCTTCGTCGTGCCGCCCGACGTCGACCCGCGCGGCGTGATGTACCTCCGGTTCGTCCCGGCGTCGCTCCGGACGGTCCGCCACCTGGAGGGCCCAGCGCGCCTCCTGTCAGCGTGGGCCGCTGCGGGCGGCGGGACCGTCGCGCCCGTGCCTTCTCGTGCCGGCCGGCTCGTCGAGACGGTCCCGACCCTGCTGGGAGACGTGCACGCCACCGCCGTGCCTGCGGCTCCCGGCGTGGAGCGTGAGCTCGAGGACCTGACCCCTCGGCTTGCGGAGTCCTGGGGTGCCGCGCTGGCTCACCTGCACCGGGACGCCCCGCCGCTGGGTGCCGACGACGAGCCGCCGCCGGTCGACCTCGACGCCCTCGAGCGTGACCCCGCCGTGCAGCAGGCCGCACGCGCCGTCCTGGCGGAGGTCGACCGGGCCGGCCACCCCCGGGGCACGTTGCACGGCGACTTCGAGCTGGACAACATGCGCTGGAGCGACGGCGTCCCGACGGCGTTCGACGCCGACGAGGCACGGACCGGCCCGTTCGTCGAGGACATCGCCGCCGCGGTCCGCGACCTGGTCGGTGACTCGCCCGGGCACGTCGAGCAGCCCGCCCTCCTCGCGGCGTTCCTGACGGGCTACCGAGGTGTGCGGCCCCTCGGGGACGACGAGGAGTCCGCGCTCGAGCTCCACAGCGCCGCCGTCGCGGTCCGCCTGCTGGTCGCCATCGCCCACGTCGGCGACGACACCGTGGCCGACGAGCCGGCGTGGTCGAGGGACCTGCGCGCCTCGCTCGTCGCGCACCGGCGAGGGTTGCGCGCGCGAGTCCTGGCCGCGACGGTGGGCCGATGACGCTCACCGAGGCCGATCTCACCCACCTGCGTCGGGCCGTGGACCTCGCCCGCGAGGCGCTCGACGACGGCGACGAGCCCTACGGCTCCGTGCTGGTCGACGCCGCCGGGCGGGTCAGGTTCGAGGACCGCAACCGCGTCAAGGACGGCGACGAGACCCGGCACCCGGAGCTCGAGATCGCCCGCTGGTCGGCGAACCACCTGACGCCCGAGGAGCGCGCCGCGTCGACGGTCTACACGTCCGGCGAGCACTGCCCGATGTGTGCGGCGGCCCACGCCTGGGTCGGCCTGGGCCGGATCGTCTACGCGACGTCGTCGGCGCAGACCGGCGCCTGGCTCGCGGAGTGGGGCGTCCCCGCTGCTCCGGTCGCGGCGCTCCCGATCACCGTGGTCGCGCCAGGCATCCCGGTCGAGGGCCCGGTCCCCGAGCTCGCCGACGAGGTCCGTGAGCTTCAGCGCCGGAGGTTCGGCGTCTGATCAGGGCACGTTGACGGTGTCGTCGAGCCAGCCGAGCGAGTCGGTCTCGGTCACCTCGACGACCTCCAGGTCCGACGCCGCGAGCAGGTCGTCGACCAGCTCCCGGCTCCCGCCGACGACCGTCGAGTCGAGGTCGACCTCGGTCGCCAGGCACCAGCTGCGGTCGTCGGGCCAGAGCAGGTTCGGTGTGCGCCACCCGGGCCGGAACGGGTCGACGTCCGCCCGCGCGCGACCGTCGGCCAGAGCCTCCAGGTCGCTCGGCCGGGCACGGAACAGCACGTACGCGCGGTGCGGGAGCTCGAGCTTCGGACCGTGCAGAACCTCGGGCGCCAGGTCCGGGGGAGCGGGACCCAGCGCGGGGGGCTCGCCGATCCACGCGACGAGCTGCATGCCGCCCTCCCAGCTGGTGCCCTCCCAGAACGCCACCACCAGGTCACCGACGGTGTGCCGGCCGAGCACCTCCGCCAGGGTTCGGAGCTCCGTGGCCCCCAGCGATCCCTCCGCGGGCTCGCCGCCGGTCCACTCACCGGGCTCGGCGACCCGCTGTCCGAGCGGCCGGGCCTGGGGAGCATGCAGGTCAGGCCGCCTCGCCACCCGCCACGACTGGGCGGTGGGATGCACCACGCGACCGGTCGCCGCCGCGACCGCGGACCACGTCACCGGGACGTCGTCGGCGTCGTACATCGGGTGCAGGACGCGCGCGTACGCCGCGAACCCGCGGGGCACCAGGGATCCCACCGCCGCCCCGAACGGCCCCAGCCGCGGGCGCAGCCAGTCGCCCACCCGCGGGTCACGCTCGTACCGGAACATGTCTGGCATCCAAGCAGGACGTGTCCAGCAGATACGTGCTCGTACGCTGGCGATCGACGAACGGGGTGGCGATGCCGGGCTGGGCCTGGACGGTGGTGGGCGTCGTCGGCGGCGTGCTCCTGCTCTGGTCGGCCCTCGTCGTCGTGCTCTGGGCCACGCGACCCGACGAGCTCCGCCTGCGGGACCTGCTGCGCCTGCTGCCCGACGTGATCCGGCTGCTGCGCCGGCTCGCCGGCGACGCGGCGCTGCCCCGCGGGGTGCGCGTCCGGTTGTGGCTGCTCCTGGGCTATCTCGCGATGCCCATCGACCTGGTGCCCGACGTCATCCCGGTCATCGGGTACGCGGACGACGCGATCGTCATCGCGCTGGTGCTCCGGTCCGTGGTGCGCCATGCCGGACCTGATGCGGTCGTGCGTCACTGGCCGGGCACCCCGGACGGTCTGGCCGCGCTGCGGCGGCTCGCCGGGATGCTCGACTGAGGCCGGTCAGGCGGGTTCGCCCACGCCGGCCAGCGCCGCCAGCAGTCCCGGTCCGTGCCGCTCCAGCTTCGCCGCGCCGATCCCGCTGATCCCGCCGAGAGCCTCCAGCGAGGTCGGCTTCTGCGTGACCACCTCGCGCAGCGTCGCGTCGTGGAACACCACGTAGGCGGGCACGCCCTGCTCCTTGGCGACGCCCGCCCGCCACGCCCGCAGGACCTCGAAGAGCTCGAGGGCGTCGTCCGACAGGTCCGCCGCTGCCGTCGCCCGGGCACCGCGCGTGCCCCGCGTGCGGACGACCTTCTCGGTCTCGCGCCGCAGCCGCACCTCGCGCGCGCCGCGCAGCACGTCCGCACTGTCCGGCGCCAGCCGCAGCGTGCCGTACCCGTCGGTGTCGACCCCCAGCAGCTCCATCGCGAGCAGCTGCCGGACCACCCCGCGCCACTCCCCGTCGGACAGGTCCTGCCCGACGCCGAACGTCGACAGGTCCTGGTGGCCGAGCTGTGTCACGCGCGGGGTCACCTTGCCGCGCAGGATGTCGACCAGGTGCCCGACGCCGTACCGCTGCCCCCGCTGCTCCAGCCGGACGACGGTCGACAGCAGCTTCTGGGCAGCCACCGTCCCGTCCCACGACTCGGGCGGGGTCAGGCACGTGTCGCAGTTGCCGCACGGCTGCGACGGCTGACCGAAGTAGTTGAGCAGCTGGACGCGCCGGCACGACACGGTCTCGCAGAGCGCGAGCATCGCGTCCAGGTGCGCGGTGAGCCTGCGCTTGTGGGCGGCGTCGCCCTCGGACGTGTCGATCATGCGCCGCTGCTGCACCACGTCCGCCAGCCCGTACGCCAGCCACGCGGTCGACGGCAGCCCGTCCCGCCCGGCGCGGCCGGTCTCCTGGTAGTAGCCCTCGACGGACTTCGGCAGGTCCAAGTGCGCGACGAACCGCACGTCGGGCTTGTCGATGCCCATCCCGAACGCGATGGTCGCGACCATCACGATCCCGTCCTCGCGCAGGAACCTGCTCTGGTTCCGCGCGCGCACCTGCCGGTCGAGTCCTGCGTGGTACGGCAGCGCCGGCACGCCGTGGTCCACCAGGAACTGCGCGGTCTGCTCGACCGAGTTCCGCGACAGGCAGTAGACGATGCCCGCATCGCCCTCGTGCTCGGTGCGCAGCAGGTTCAGCAGCTGGTCCCGCGGCTTGTCCTTGGGCGCGATCCGGTACTGGATGTTGGGCCGGTCGAAGCTGGCGACGAAGTGCTTGGCGTCCCCCAGCTGCAGCCGCTGCGCGATCTCCGCGTGGGTCTGCTCGGTGGCCGTGGCGGTCAGGGCGATCCGGGGGACCTCAGGCCAGCGCTCGTGCAGCATCGACAGCTGCAGGTAGTCGGGCCGGAAGTCGTGCCCCCACTGGGACACGCAGTGCGCCTCGTCGATGGCGAACAGGGCGACCGTGCCGCGGTCCAGCAGCTCGATGGTCTCCCGCACGCGCAGACGCTCGGGCGCCAGGTACAACAGGTCGAGCTCGCCGGCGAGGTAGGCGTCCTCGACCTTCCGACGCTCGAACGACTGCTGCGTCGAGTTGAGGAACCCGGCGCGCACCCCGAGGGCGGACAGGGCGTCGACCTGGTCCTGCATCAGGGCGATCAGCGGCGACACGACGACACCGGTGCCCTCGCGGACCAGCGCCGGCACCTGGTAGCAGAGGGACTTGCCGCCACCGGTCGGCATGAGCACCAGCGCGTCGCCGCCGCGGACGACCGTGTCGATGATCTCGGCCTGCTCACCGCGGAAGGCGTCGTACCCCCAGACGCTGCGCAGCACCTCGGCCGCGGCGGCCAGCGCGGCCTCGGGCTCGAGCACCTGGGCGACCTCGCGGGGGATGTCCGGACGCGGGGGAGGAGCCGCACGGCCACCGCGCGACGGCGGGGCGGCGGGCTCGTGCTCCGGCGGGGCGGCGTCGTAGAACGGGTCGAACGGCGGCTCCTCGTCGAGAGGCCAGTCCGGCACGTCGCCACCCCACCCGTCAGTCACGCGCACACCCTACGTGCCGCCCCTGACGGTCCCGGTCGCGCCGTCCACAGGGCCGGACGGGGCCGGGACCTTCGGAACGCGCGCGAGGCCTGACCGCCTCCGTAGGGTGGGCCCATGGCAACCGCACTCATCACCGGGGCGTCGGCAGGGCTGGGCCTGGAGTTCGCCTGGCAGCTGGCCACGGCCAAGCACGACGTCGTCCTGGTCGCCCGCAACGAGGAGCGCCTGACGCGCCTCGCCGCCCAGCTCGAGGCCGCCGCGGGCATCCGCGCCGAGGTCCTCGTGGCCGACCTGTCCGTCCGCGCCGACGTCGAGCGGGTGGCCGACCGGCTGCGCGCCACCGAGCGACCGATCGGGCTGCTGGTGAACAACGCCGGCCTCGGGCTCAACCAGCGGTTCGTCACGGGCGACCTGGCCGACGAGGAGTCGGCGCTCGCGGTCATGGTCACGGCCGTCATGGTCCTGTCCCACGCTGCGGCGGGCGCCATGGTCGAGCGCGGCCGCGGGGCCATCCTCAACGTCGCCTCCGTCGCCGCCCTGCTCACCTCCGGCACGTACTCCGCGCACAAGGCCTGGGTGCGGGTGTTCACGGAGAGCCTCGCGGTCGAGCTCCGCGGCACCGGCGTCACGGCCACCTCCCTGAACCCCGGGTTCGTGCACACCGAGTTCCACGCGCGCGGCGAGATCGACATGACCGCGTACCCGGAGGTCGCCTGGCTGAACGCGGAGGACGTGGTGGCCACCGGCCTGGCCGACGTCCGTCGAGGTGCCGTCCTGTCGACGCCGAGCCTGCGCTACCGGACGCTCTCGGCGGCCGCGCGCATCGCCCCCCGGTCGGCCGTCCGCGCGTTCGGTCGCTACCGCCGGTCGTTCCAGGGCCAGGACGCGCCCGCCGAGTAGCCTGACCGCCGTGACTCTCTCCCCGACCCCTCGCGAGCAGCTGCTCGAGCTCATCAAGACCCTCGCGGTCGTGCACGGGAAGGTCACGCTGTCGTCCGGTCGTGAGGCCGACTACTACGTCGACCTGCGCCGCGTCACGCTGCACCACCGGGCTGCCCCGCTGATCGGTCACCTGATGCTCGACCGGCTCGAGGAGGTCGGGCTGGGCACGGCGGAGATCGACGCCGTCGGCGGCCTGACGCTCGGCGCCGACCCCGTCACGACCTCGCTCCTGCACGCCGCCGCGTCGCGGGGGCAGGACCTGGACGCGTTCGTCGTCCGCAAGGAGACGAAGGCGCACGGGATGCAGCGCCGCATCGAGGGACCGGACATCGCGGGCCGCAAGGTCGTCGTCCTGGAGGACACGTCGACCACGGGCGGATCGCCCATCGCCGCCGTCGAGGCCGCGCGCGAGGCCGGCGCCGAGGTGCTGGGCGTCGCCGTGATCGTCGACCGCGCGACCGGGGCGCAGGCCAAGATCGAGGCGCTCGGCGTGCCGTACCACTACCTGTTCAGCCTGGCCGACCTCGGCCTGGCCTGACGACGTGGAGGCCATGCTCTTCCTGCTCGTCGGGGCGGGCTTCGTCGCCGCCCTCGTGGTCGGCATGTGGTTGCAGCGCAAGCGGCACGCGCGGTTCCGCGAGTGGGCGGCGGCCATCGGCTGGACCTACGAGGAGTTCGACCGGTCCCTGATCGACCTGTCGCGGGACCAGCCCTTCGGCGTCGGCAGCAACCGCGCCGCGACCGAGGTCCTGCGCGGCACGTTCGACTCGCGGGCCGCGATGTCCTTCACCTACGCCTGGACCACCGGCAGCGGGAAGAGCCGGTCGACGCACCACGCGCACATCGTCGCCCTCGCCCTGCCTGCCTACCTGCCGACCGTCGAGGTCACGCCCGAGGGGCTCGGTGCCAAGCTGGCCAAGCTGGTGGGCGCCCGCGACCTGCAGTTCGAGTCCGAGGCGTTCAACCAGGCGTACCGCGTCGCGGCCTCCGACGCACGGGTGGGGCACGCGATCCTGCACCCCCGGCTCATGGAGCGGCTGCTGCGGGGGGACGCGCTCGGCAACGCCTGGCGGATCGAGGGCACCTGGATCCTGTCCTGGAGCTTCGGCACCACGGACCTCGACCGGCTGAGCTCCCGGTTGCAGCTCCTCGCGGCGGTCGTGCGTGCGATCCCACGGCACGTCTGGCTCGACCACGGGTACGACCCGGCGCCCGCGCCGACCCTCTAGCCGACGCTACGATCGCCTGACCCGCCCGACCTCCGAGAGGCCTGCTGTGAGCACCGGTGTCATCGTCCTGATCGTCATCGCCGTGATCGTCGTGATCGCCCTCATCTGGGCTGTCACCACGTACAACGGCTTCGTCCGGCTGCGGAACCTGGTGCAGGAGGCCTGGCGGCAGATCGACGTCGAGCTGCACCGTCGCCACGACCTCATCCCGAACCTGGTCGAGTCGGTCAAGGGCTACGCGGCCCACGAGCGCGGCGTGTTCGACGAGGTCGCGCGTGCCCGCGCCGCCGCCGCCAGCCCGGGCGCCGGCCCGGCCGAGCAGGCCGCGCAGGAGAACCAGCTGACGCAGGCCCTCGGACGGCTGTTCGCGGTGGCCGAGGCCTACCCGGTGCTGCGCGCCAGCGAGAACTTCCAGCAGCTGCAGCTCGAGCTCACCAACACCGAGGACCGCATCGCCGCGGGCCGCCGGTTCTACAACGCGAACGTGCGGGAGCTGAACACCAAGGTCGAGTCGTTCCCGCCGAACGTCATCGCGAACATGTTCCACTTCGTGCGGGCCGAGTACTTCGAGGTCGACGAGCCCAGCGTGCGCGCGGCGCCCGAGGTCAGCTTCTAGTCAGACCCGCTCGATCAGGTCCTGCACCGAGTCGAGGATCTCGGTCGGCCGGAACGGGAAGCTCTCCACGTCGGCCAGCCGGGTGGACCCGGACAGGACCAGGAACGTGCGCAGCCCGGCCTCGATCCCCGCGACGACGTCGGTGTCCATCCGGTCGCCCACCATCACGGTGGTCTCCGAGTGGGCGTCGATCCGGTTGAGCGCCGAGCGGATCATCATCGGGTTGGGCTTGCCGACGAAGTAGGGCTGCCGACCGGTCGCCGCGCTGATCATGGCGGCGACCGCGCCCGTGGCCGGCAGGTCGCCGTCCGCGGACGGGCCGGTGACGTCGGGGTTGGTGGCGATGAACCGCGCGCCGCCCTGGATGAGCCGGATCGCCTGCGTGATCGCCTCGAAGGAGTACGTGCGGGTCTCGCCCAGGACCACGAAGTCGGGCTTCGCGGCGGTCAGCGTGTAGCCGGCCTCGTACAGCGCGGTGGTCAGCCCCGCCTCGCCGATGACGTACGCCGAGCCGCCGGGCATCTGGTCGGTGAGGAACTGCGCGGTGGCCAGGGCGGAGGTCCAGATGGCCTCCTCGGGCACGTCGATCCCGGACGCGGACAGCCGCGCGCGCAGGTCACGCGTGGTGAAGATCGAGTTGTTCGTGAGGATGAGGAACGGGCGCTCGCCCTCGCGCAGGGCCTTGATGAACTCCGCGGCGCCGGGCAGCGCGGTGCCCTCGTGCACGAGGACGCCGTCCATGTCGGACAGCCAGGAGCGGATCTCCCGCGGGCCGTGGTGGGTCACGCGTCGAACGCCTTGCGCTCGACGGCCTCGCGCTCGGCCTGCTCGTCGTACCGCGCGTCGCGCTCCTCGGGCTGGGCCCCCTTGCGACGGGCGCGCAGGAGCTCGATGCCGATCGGGATCACCGAGATGAGCACCACCACGATGAGCAGCGCCTCGATGTTCTCCTTGATGAACGTGAAGTTGCCGAGCCAGTACCCGAGCAGGGTCACGCCGACGGCCCACAGCAGCGCACCGACCACGTTGTACGTGACGAAGAAGCGGTAGCGCATCCCGCCGACGCCCGCGGCGACCGGTGCGTACGTGCGCACGATGGGCACGAACCGGGCGACGATGATCGTGCGGCCGCCGTACTTGTCGAAGTAGGCGTAGGTCTGGTCGATGTACTTCTTCTTGAAGAACCGCGAGTCCGGCTTGTTGAACACCTTCGGGCCCACCGTGCGACCGATGAGGTAGCCGGTCTGGTCACCCAGGAACGCGGCCAGGAACAGGACCAGGCAGAGCACCCAGATGTTGATGTCCAGCGTGTCCTGGGCCACGAGGGCGCCGGCGGTGAACAGCAGCGAGTCACCCGGCAGGATCGGGAACAGCAGGCCGGTCTCGATGAAGATGACGACGGCGATGCCGATGAGCGCAGCCGCCCCGAACGACTCGATCAGGTGGTCGGCGTTGAGGAAGTCAGGCCCGAGGGCCATGACCGGTCCGGCGGCCAGTGCGGTCGTCATCAGCATGCGCCCAGCCTACGGCGCCGTCCGTGGGCAGCCGGTGGGCGGGATGTGCGGACCGTGTGAGTCGCCAGTCCCCGGGCGTGGGCGCCTCCTGTTGCTGCCCTGTTGCAACGATGTAACGATGCGAATCGGGCACGGTGACGCTGCCGGGCCTGCACACCGACGATGACGTCAGGCGTGTCTCACGAAGGAGTGAGGGCATGGCACCGCACCACTTCTCGCGGCTGCGCACGGCCGCCGACGTACCCCCGCCGCCCGGTCCGGGGCTCACCCGCCGTCAGATGCTGATGGGCTCGTTGGCCGCCGTCGGGGGCGTGGCCGCCGCGTCGGCGCTCGCCGGCTGCGCACCGACGGCCTCCGCGAGCGGCCTCAGCCAGCTCGCCTACTGGCACCTGCTCAGCGGAGGCGACGGCATCAACATGGCCGGCCTCGTCGACAAGGTGAACGCGCTCGACCACGGGTACGAGGCCACGCAGACCGTGCTGGCCTGGGGCGCGCCGTACTACACCAAGCTGGCCATGGCGAGCGTCGGAGGACGGTCGCCCGACGTGGCGATCATGCACGCGTCGCGCGTGGCCGGGTACGCGCCCGGTGGCCTGCTCGACCCGTGGGACCTGGACCTGCTGGCGGAGTTCGGGGTGCAGGAGTCCGACTTCCTGGAGCGCGTCTGGGCCAAGGGCGGGCTCGACGGCCAGCAGTTCTCGATCGCCCTCGACTCGCACCCGTTCGTCATGATGTACAACCTCGACATCGCCGAGCAGGCGGACGTCCTGGGGCCCGACGGGCAGCTGGCGCCGATCGAGAGCCCGGACCAGTTCCTCGAGGTCGCCCGCGCGATGCAGGCGGTGACCGGCAAGCACGGCCTGTCGTACGGGTACCTGGGCGACGGCGCCCAGATGTGGCGGCTGTTCTACACGCTGTACAAGCAGCACGACGCCGAGTTCGACCTGTCCGGCAAGACGGCCGTGGTGGACGAGGACGCCGCGGTGGAGTCGCTCGAGTTCATCCAGCAGCTGCTCGACGGCACCATCTGCACGCCGAGCGGCGACTACGGCACGGCCGTCTCGGAGTTCATGTCCGGCGAGAGCGGGCTGTTCTTCACCGGCGTGTGGGAGCTGCCGACCGCCAAGAACTCGGGCCTGCCGATCGACGCCCAGCCCATCCCGACCCTGTTCGGCACCCCGGCGGCGTACGCCGACTCGCACGCGTTCACGCTGCCGCACCAGTCGAGCCCCGACCCGGAGCAGCGGCGGGCGAGCTACCAGTTCGTCGCCGACCTGCTGCAGAACTCGCTCGGGTGGGCCGAGGCCGGGCACATCCCCGGGTTCCAACCCGTCGTCCAGAGCGCGGAGTACCAGGCGCTCCAGCCGCAGGCGCACTACGCGGCCGCGGCGGAGATCCTCAACTACGACCCGGAGGCGTGGTTCACGGGGTCGGGCAGCGACTTCCAGAACTACTTCCTCGAGACCGTGCAGGGCGTCTACCTGGACGGGGCTGACCCGGCCGACGGCTTCGCCGCCTTCGTCCGCCGCGTGAACGTCCAGCTGGCCAAGCCGAACCCGGTGTGACCCGAAGGAGTCGGAACGTGTCCTCTGCAGCCGTCGACGTCACCGGCGCCCCGCCTCGCACCACGTCACCCGACGAGGTCCGGCGCGGCGAGCGCGAACGACGTGCCCGCGACAACCGCATCGGCTGGGCGTTCGTCGCCCCGTTCGTGGTCGTCTTCGTGATGTTCCTGATCTGGCCGCTGGTCCACGGCTTCTACCTGAGCTTCACCGGCGAGAGCATCACGGGTGCCGGCGGCGAGCTGATCGGGTTCGACAACTACGCCGAGGCCCTCGCGGACCCGATCATGTGGCGCTCGCTGCTGAACACGCTGTGGTTCACGGTGCTCTCCACGGTCCCGCTCGTGATCGTGGCGCTGATCCTGGCGCTGCTGGTGCACCAGGGGCTGCCGGGGCAATGGCTGTGGCGGCTCTCGTTCTTCATGCCGTTCCTGCTGGCGTCCACCGTCGCCGCGCAGTTCTGGATCTGGATGTACAACCCGCAGCTCGGCCTCGTGAACTACCTGCTCGGGGCGGTGGGCGTCGAGCAGATCGCCTGGCTGCAGGACCCGCAGTGGGCGATGCTCGCGGTCGTCCTCATGACCCTGTGGTGGACGGTCGGGTTCAACTTCCTGCTGTACCTGACCGCGCTGCAGAACATCCCGGAGCAGCAGTACGAGGCCTCCGCGCTGGACGGCGCGGGCCGGTGGCGCCAGCTGCGGTCGATCACCGTCCCGCAGCTGGGCCCGACGACGGTGCTCATCGTGATCCTGCAGATCCTGGCCTCGCTGAAGGTCTTCGACCAGATCTACATCATGACCCAGGGCGGACCCGGCGGCGTGACGCGTCCGGTCGTCCAGTACGTCTTCGAGGTGGGCTTCACCGGCTACCGGTTCGGGTACGCCTCGGCGATCGCGTACATCTTCTTCGCGATCATCGTCATCATCTCGATCGGCCAGATGCGGCTGACGACCCGGAGGGGTGTCTGATGACCACGACCGTCGCTCCCCAGCCCAACGCCGCCGCCCCGGGGCCGGTGCACAAGCAGCGTGGCCGGTTCGCCGACAAGGCGGGCCTGCGCATCGGCGAGCGGTTCGCCAGCCCCGGACGCATCGGCGCGATCGTCGCGCTGATCGTGCTCGCGGTGTTCTGGCTGCTGCCCTTCCTCTGGGCGGTCGCCACCTCGTTCAAGACCGAGACGTCCGCGGCGGCGACGCCCGTGTCGTGGCTGCCGCCGGACGGGTTCACCACCGAGGCGTACGCGAACGTGCTGCGCGAGGGCAACATCCCGCTCTGGACGTGGAACAGCCTGATCACCGCGACGGCGATCACGGTCATCACGCTCGCGGTGACCGCGCTGGCCGCCTACGCGTTCTCCCGGCTCGACTTCACGGGTCGGCGCTGGCTGTTCTGGGGGATCATCGCGTCGATCATCATCCCGCCGCAGGTGCTCATCGTCCCGCTGTTCTACGAGATGCTCACGCTCAACCTCGTGGACACGTACTGGGCCGTGATCCTGCCGCAGACGGTCCACCCGGCCATGGTGTTCATCCTGAAGAAGTTCTTCGACCAGATCCCGGTCGAGCTCGAGGACGCGGCACGCATCGACGGCGCCGGGCGCCTGCGGGTGTTCTGGTCGATCGTCCTGCCCCTGTCGCGGCCGATCCTGGCCGCCGTCTCGATCTTCGTGTTCATCGCGGCGTGGAACAACTTCCTGTGGCCGTTCATCGCCACCAGCGACTCGTCGCTGATGACGCTGCCCGTCGGGCTGCAGACCGTGAAGAGCGCCTACGGCCTGCAGTACGCGCAGGTCATGGCCTCGGCCGTGCTCGCTGCCCTGCCGCTGGTCGTGGTGTTCCTGTTCTTCCAGCGCCAGATCATCAAGGGGTTCGCCACCACCGGGTTCGGCGGGCAGTGATGACCCGCGCACGCGTCACGCTCGATCGCGACTTCGTCGTCGGACCGGTTCCCCCGCGGATCTTCGGGTCGTTCGTCGAGCACATGGGCCGGTGCGTCTACACCGGCATCTACGAGCCGGGGCACCCCGCGGCCGACGAGCACGGGTTCCGCCGGGACGTCCTCGACCTGGTCAAGGAGCTCGGCGCGACCGTGATCCGGTACCCCGGGGGCAACTTCGTCTCGGGGTACGCCTGGGAGGACGGGGTCGGTCCTGACCGGCCGCGGCGGCTGGACGGCGCCTGGCACACGGTCGAGACCAACGCGTTCGGGCTGCACGAGTTCGTCGACTGGTCGCGCATCGCCGGGGTCGAGGTCATGGAGGCCGTGAACCTGGGCACCCGCGGGGTCGAGGAGGCGCGCGCGCTGGTCGAGTACGCCAACCACCCCGGCGGCACCGAGCTGTCCGACCGGCGCCGCACGAACGGGCACGAGGAGCCGTTCGACATCCGCTTGTGGTGCCTGGGCAACGAGATGGACGGCCCGTGGCAGATGGGCGCCAAGACCGCCGACGAGTACGGCCGGCTGGCGCAGGAGGCCGCGAAGGCCATGCGGCTGGTGGACCCGCGGATCGAGCTGGTGGCCTGCGGCTCGTCGAACTCGGGCATGCCGACGTTCGGTGCGTGGGAGCAGACGGTCCTCGGGCACGCCTACGACGAGGTGGACTACGTCTCGCTGCACGCCTACTACCAGGAGCACGACGGCGACCACGCCAGCTTCCTGGCCAGCGCGGTGGACATGGACTACTTCATCGAGTCGGTCGTGGCCACCGCCGACGCCGTCCGCGCGCGCGGCAAGCACACGAAGCACATCGACCTCTCCTTCGACGAGTGGAACGTCTGGTACGCCACCGGCAAGGACACCGAGGACCAGCCGCACGTGATCGAGAAGGCGGGGAGCTGGCGCGAGCACCCGCGGATCATCGAGGACGAGTACTCGGTTACCGACGCCGTCGTCGTCGGCACCTTCCTCAACTCGCTGCTGCGGCACGGCGACCGCGTGAAGATCGCCAACCAGGCGCAGCTGGTCAACGTCATCGCGCCCATCCGCTCGGAGGAGGGCGGACCCGCGTGGCGGCAGTCGATCTTCTGGCCGTTCGCCCGGACGGCGGCGCTCGCCCGCGGGGTCGTGCTGCGGACCGCGGTGACGTCCGACCGGTACGACACCGCGAAGTTCGACGCGGTGGACCTGGTCGACGTGTCGGCCACGTGGGACGAGGAGCACGGCCGCGTCGCGCTCTTCCTGGCGCACCGGGGTCTCGACGAGGACGCCGAGGTGGCCGTCGACCTGCGCGGCTGGGCGGCGGGGCAGGTGACACGCGCCGAGGTGCTCACCGTGCCGGCCGGCGGCGACCGGCACACCACCAACGCACAGGACGCACAGGATCGGGTCGGCCTCGTGCCGCTCGACAGCGTGCGAGCCGAGGACGGGACCGTGAGCCTGCGGCTGCCGCCGCTGTCCTGGGCGGTCGTCGAGCTGGAGGTCACGCTCGCCTGACCGCCCCGTTACCGTGGCGCCCGTGGACGAGGAGCGCGAGCAGGTCGGTGTCGGCCCGTGGCAGGGCGAGTGGCCGTCGGACGAGCGCTACGACCCCGAGCTTCTGGCCGAGGGGGACCGCCGCAACGTCGTCGACCGCTACCGGTACTGGACGCTCGAGGCGATCGTCGCCGACCTGGACACCCGCCGGCACCCGTTCCACGTGGCCATCGAGAACTGGGCGCACGACCTCAACATCGGCTCCGTCGTCCGGACGGCCAACGCGTTCCTGGCCGCCGAGGTGCACATCGTCGGCAACCGCCGGTGGAACCGCCGCGGCGCCATGGTCACCGACCGCTACCAGCACGTCCGGCACCACCCGTCGGTGGCGGACCTGCTGGCCTGGGCCGCGGAGAGCGGTCTGCCGGTGCTCGGCGTCGACAACCTGCCCGGCTCCGTGGCGCTCGAGGGCTACCCGCTGCCGCGCGCGTGCGTGCTGCTGTTCGGCCAGGAGTCGGTCGGGTTGTCCGACGCCGCGCGCGAGGCCGCGGTCGACGTCCTGCACATCGCGCAGTTCGGCTCGACGCGGTCGATCAACGCGGGCGCGGCCGCCGCGATCGCGATGCACGCCTGGATCGCGCAGCACGCAGGTCCTCCCGTCCAGGGGTAGAACGTCCCGGCCGCACGACCCGGTGGGCGTGCCAGAATCGTTGCGATAACCCCTCCCCACTACGCGCAGGAGATGCTGCAGATGGCCATCGCCACCCCCGAGGTGTACGCCGAGATGATCGACCGGGCCCGGGCGGGCAAGTTCGCCTACCCGGCCGTGAACGTCACGTCGTCCCAGAGCGTCACCGCCGCCCTGCAGGGCTTCGCCGAGGCGGAGTCCGACGGCATCATCCAGGTCTCCGTCGGCGGCGCCGAGTACGCGTCCGGCGCGACCGTCAAGGACCGCGTCGCCGGCTCGCTCGCGCTCGCGGCGTACGCGGCCGAGGTGGCCAAGGGCTACCCGATCACCGTCGCCCTGCACACCGACCACTGCGCCAAGCAGAACCTCGACTCCTGGGTGCGCCCGCTGCTGGCGCTCGAGATCGAGCAGGTCAAGGCCGGCAAGCTCCCCACGTTCCAGTCGCACATGTGGGACGGCTCGTCCGTGCCGCTCGACGAGAACCTGATCATCGCCGAGGAGCTCCTGGAGCTCTCCGTCGCCGCCCGCACGATCCTCGAGATCGAGGTCGGCGTCGTCGGTGGCGAGGAGGACGGCCACACGGCCGAGATCAACGACAAGCTGTACACGACCGTCGAGGACGGCCTGGCCACGGTCAAGGCGCTCGGCTCGGGCGAGAAGGGCCGCTACCTGACGGCCCTCACGTTCGGCAACGTGCACGGCGTCTACAAGCCCGGTGCGGTCAAGCTGCGTCCGTCGATCCTCGCGGACATCCAGAAGGCCGTCGGCGAGGCCATCGGCAAGGAGAACCCGTTCGACCTCGTCTTCCACGGCGGGTCCGGCTCCACCGAGGCCGAGATCTCCGAGGCCGTCGACAACGGCGTCATCAAGATGAACATCGACACGGACACGCAGTACGCGTTCAGCCGTCCGGTGGCGGACCACTTCTTCCGCAACTACGACGGCGTGCTCAAGGTCGACGGCGAGGTGGGCAACAAGAAGGCCTACGACCCGCGCGCCTGGGGCAAGCTCGCCGAGGCCGGCATGGCCCAGCGCCTCGTCGAGGCCGCTCAGCAGCTCCGCTCGGCGGGGCACACGCTCGGCGCCTGACGACCAGCATGCGAAAGGCCCCCCTCGGGGGGCCTTTCGTGTGTCTAGCCCTGGCCGTCGCCGACCGGCTGGAACTGCGACTCGTCGCCCTCGACGACGTCGAGCAGCTCCCCGATCCGGGTGACCTCGAGCAGGAACCGCACGGTCGGCGGCACCCGCAGCAGCCTGACCCGGTGCTTGGACCGGATGGAGAGGCGCGCGAGGAACGCGACGCCCGACGAGTCCATGAACGTGACGTGGTGGGCGTCGACCTCGATGGGCAGGCCCACCTGCTCGGCCTCCGCGGTCGCCTCCTGCAGCTCTGCGCCGAGGTCGGCGTCGACCTCTCCTGAGAGCACGATCCGGGTGGCGTCGGTGCCGACGATGACGTGGACCGCGCCGGGCTCGCCGACGATCCCGGAGCCGGGCTCGGCGTTCGAGGCGTCCGCAGGCCCGTCGGGGATGGTGCTGTTACCGTCGCGCACGGTGCTCCTTTCGCTGACATCCGGCCAGGGCGGCGCCGGCTTCTCGACGACCTGCCTGTTCGGCACGCTAGACGATCGGAGGTGGTAGCGGTCAACTCCCACGCTGCCCCCTTGTCCGATCATGCTCTCGTCGGCGTGCGCGATCGTGCCCTCAGAGCAACTTCCGTCCCGATCGCCCTGTTGGATGCGACCGAGTCGGGACTGCCCGTCGTCTGGGTGAACGACGCCTTCGAGAGGGTCACAGGGTACGGCCTCGACGAGGCGCGGCGGCGGCACGCGGACGTGCTGCGCGACAACGCGCTCCCGTCGGCCGACGTCGAGCGGCTGCGGCGAGCCGTCCACGCGCAGGAGACGGTCGTCCAGACGCTCACCCTGCGCCGGGCCGACGGGTCCCCCTTCGCGTGCCGCGTGACCCTGTCGCCCGTGCCGGAGTCCGACGGTGGTGCCCTCTCCCACTGGGTCGCCGCGCTCCAGGACCTGACCGAGCAGCTCTCCCACGACGCGGAGCAGGCCGCGCTGGTCGAGGCCGAGCGGCGCGAGCGGCGCAGCCTCGGGCTGATCGCGCAGGTGTCGGACCTGCTCATGGACGTCGACGACCCGCACGCCCTGCGGGAGATCGCGGCGGTGCTGCGTCGGTCGGTGGTCGGCTGGGCCGCGTTCTACCTCAACGACGGCGGCCTGCGGGTGGCCGACGGGATCGACGTGCCGCACGCGCCGACCGGCAAGGGCTCCCGGCACGGCGAGGTCCCGCCGGCCCGCGACGCCGGCCCCGACCTCGTGCAGGGGCTTCTCGACGGGGAGCTGGACCGGCCCGTCGAGCTCGAGCTCGACGGCACCTACGGCTCCGGCAGCGCGTCGGCGTGGCTGGTCCACCAGGCCGGTCTCGTCCTCGGGGACGCCGCGCGCCCCGCCGAGCACCGTGTGGCGGTGTTCCCGCTGACGGGCCGCCGGCGCGTGCTGGGCGTGCTCGCGGTGCACCCGCACGAGGGCGGCGGGCTGCGCGACCTGGAGCCGTCCGTGCGCACCGTGCTCGAGCTCACCGCGCGCCGGGTCGGCATGGTCATCGACAACGCGCGGCTCTACGACCGCGAGCACCGGCTGGCCGAGACGCTGCAGCGCGCCATGCTGCCGGAGCAGGCCGAGGTCGACGGGCTCGACGTGTGGACCTACTACGCGCCCAACTCCGAGAACGCGCAGGTGGGCGGGGACTGGTACGACGTGCTGCAGGTCAGCCCCGACGTGGTCGGCGTCGTGATCGGCGACGTGGTCGGGCACGACGTGGAGGCCGCCGCCGCGATGGGTCAGCTGCGCTCGGTGGTGCGCTCCTACATGTTCGACCTCACGACCCCCGGTCCCGTGCTGGAGCGCGTCGACCAGCTGGTGGCGGGCATGCGGGTGCCCCGCCCTGCGGGCCTCGTCCTGTCCACGCTGGCGCGCACCGACGACACCTGGCGGCTGGAGTACTCACGCGCGGGCCACCTGCCGGCGCTGCACGTGCGGGGCGGCACGGTCACGCAGCTGGACGCGTCGGGCGGGCCCCTGATCGGGTTCGGCGGCACGCCCCGGACCACGGAGTCCGTGGACCTCGACCCGGGCGACGTCATCGTCTACTACACGGACGGGCTCATCGAGCGGCGCGACCGCGGCCTGCGCGAGGGGCTCGCGGCCCTGACCGCCGTCGCCGCGGCGGTCACCGCGCGTGACGCGGCCGGGGTCGGCGAGGAGCTGCTGTCCCGGCTCGCGGACCACCGCGAGGACGACGTCGCCGTCGTGGTCGTGCGGGTGCCGTCGCCGCTGGACACCTCCGCCCGGGCACGCAGCCCTCGGAGGCGGCGCTGGTCGCTGCCCAGCGAGGCCGCGTCCATCGGTCGCGCCCGGCACGCGGTGGTGCGCACCTGCCACGCGTGGGGGATCGAGGACTCCGCCAACGCCGAGCTTGTCGTGTCCGAGCTCGTCGCCAACGCGGTGCTGCACGGGTTCGGGCACGTCTCGCTGCAGCTCTACGACACGGGCGACGGCCTGCGCATCGAGGTGGAGGACGGGAACCCCGCCCCGCCGGTCACCACGGACGGGCACCCCGGGCGCGTGGGCGGGTTCGGCATGCAGATCGTCGAGCGGCTGGCCGACTGGGGCTGGCGGCAGTCCCGCGGGGGCAAGCTGGTGTGGGCGAAGGTGCGACCGGGGTCGCTGCCGTCCGTCCCGCGGTAGGCCGGGGTCAGGCCGGGGTCGGTGCGCCGTCGGGGTGGCGGAACCCGGACTCGCTGACGCCGGACTCGCAGTGGTGCTCGGCGTCGATCCGGAACAGCTCGAGCGCGCCGCAGATCTCGATGACGAACAGGTCCCGCGGGTCCGCGCCGCGCAGGACGGTCGCGCCCCCGCGCTTGCGGCCGGCGTCGGCCAGCGAGATGAGGAACGCCGCCCCGGTGGAGTCCATGAACGTGACCTGGCACATGTCGATGACCAGGAGCTGGCGGCGCAGGCCCACGACACGCGCGGCGATCTCCGGGAACTGGTCGCGCTCGGCCAGGTCGAGGTCGCCGGCGATCGCCAAGGTGGTCGTCGTCGCGGACGTGGAGATCTCGATCATGTGTGCCCTGTCGGGTTGCGAGATGCGAGCCGAACAGCAGTCCAGGTCGGCCAGACGACTGTAACCGTGCCCCTCCGCCCGCGCACACGGTGGGGGACACTGTGCGCATGAGCCACGAGAACCTGCTGGACGGTCCCGCCCCGACGCTGCTGCCCGCCGACGGCCCCGACGCGGACGCCCGTGCGGCGCTGAGCAGCGGGTCGACGCCGCGCGAGGCCGTCCCCGCCGCTCCGGCGTCGTCGCTCCTGTGGGCGCTCCTGGCCGAGGGGGCGCTCGCCGACGAGGGCGACCCGGTCGCGGCGTACGCCTACGCGCGCACCGGCTACCACCGCGGGCTGGACGCCCTGCGCCGCGCGGGCTGGCACGGTCGCGGTCCGATCCCCGCCGACCACGCACCCAACGAGGGGTTCCTGCGCGCCCTGCTCGCCCTCGCGGAGGCCGCGGAGGCGATCGGGGAGTCGGAGGAGGCCGAGCGCTGCGAGACGTTCCTCGCGGACAGCGGGACGTCGGTGGACGAGGTCGCGAACCTGCGCTGACATGACCATTTCTTGACGGTCCGGTACCCTCTCGGAGGTACTGGGTCACTGCCGCCCGGTGCCCGGCCCCCGTACACGGGTCCGCACCGTAGGCAGGGGGAGTGGTGATCTAGATGCCGGCCGTCGTGGTGCTCGGAGCTCAGTGGGGCGACGAGGGCAAGGGGAAGGCAACCGACCAGCTCGGCTCGCGGACCGACTACGTCGTGAAGTTCAACGGCGGGAACAACGCGGGTCACACGGTCGTGATCGGTGGCGAGAAGTACGCCCTGCACCTGCTGCCGTCGGGCATCCTCTCGCCCGGCGTCGTCCCGGTGATCGGGAACGGCGTGGTCGTCGACATCGAGGTGCTCTTCGAGGAGATCGACGCCCTCGAGGCCCGCGGCGTGGACACCTCCGCCCTCAAGGTCTCGTCGGCCGCCCACGTCATCGCGCCGTACAACCGCACCCTCGACAAGGTCACCGAGCGGTTCCTGGGCAAGCGCCGCATCGGCACCACCGGTCGCGGCATCGGCCCGGCGTACTCCGACAAGATCAACCGCGTCGGCATCCGGATGCAGGACCTGTTCGACGAGAAGATCCTGCGGGAGAAGGTCGAGGGCGCCCTCGACCAGAAGAACCACCTGCTGGTCAAGGTCTACAACCGTCGGGCCATCACGGTCGACGAGACCGTCGAGGACCTGCTGCGCCACGCCGACCGGCTGCACCCGATGGTCGCGGACACCCCTCTGCTGCTCAACACCGCTCTCGACGAGGGCAAGACGCTGGTCTTCGAGGCCGGTCAGGCCACCATGCTCGACGTCGACCACGGCACCTACCCGTTCGTCACGTCCTCGTCGGCCACGGCCGGCGGCGCGTGCACGGGCTCCGGCGTGGGTCCGACGAGGATCGACCGGGTCGTCGCCGTCGCCAAGGCGTACACCACCCGCGTGGGCGAGGGCCCGTTCCCCACCGAGCTGCTCGACGACGACGGCGAGTGGCTGCGGCAGACCGGTGGGGAGTTCGGCACCACCACCGGCCGACCGCGCCGCACCGGCTGGTACGACGCCGTCGTGGTCCGCTACGCCAGCCGGGTCAACGGGCTCACCGACCTCGTGGTCACCAAGCTCGACGTGCTCACCGGCCGGGACAAGATCCCCGTCGCCGTGGCGTACGACGTGCAGGGGCGCCGGTTCGACGAGATGCCGTACGACCAGTCCGACTTCCACCACGCCAAGCCGATCTACGAGTACCTCGACGGCTGGACCGAGGACATCTCGGGGGCCCGCGAGTTCGACGACCTGCCCGCCGCGGCGCAGCGCTACCTGCTGCACCTCGAGGAGATCTCAGGCGCCCGCATCTCGTCCGTCGGCGTCGGCCCCGGCCGCGAGGCCACGATCGTCCGGCACGAGCTGCTCAGCTGACGTCCCCCGCGACGCGGGCGTGCAGGTGCATGTCGTGCCAGCCGTCCGCGTGCAGGGCGTCGCCGCGCTTGGTCCCCTCCAGGCGGAACCCGGCGCGGGTGGCGACGAGGCAGGACGCCGGGTTGTCGACCGAGTGGTCGACCTCGATCCGGTGCAGCCCGAGCGCGCCGAACGCCCAGGTGCTCAGGGTGGCCAGGGCGGTCGTCGCGACCCCGCGCCCGCGAGCGGCCGGGAGCACCCAGTACGAGATGTCCGAGCGACCGTCGCCGTGGTCGAAGGACCGCAGGCTGATCTGGCCGAGCACCGCGTCGGTGGTCGCGATCGCCCAGCCGGCCCCCGTCTCGGCGCGCCACCGGTCCGCCCAGGAGGCCACCCATGCGGCCGCCTCGTGGTGGTCCATGGACCGGTCGTGCCACCGCCGGATCCCGGGGTCGGCGTAGGCGGCCACCACCGCGTCGGCGTCCCGCGCGCGCCACGGCCGCAGGTGCAGGCCCTCGGCGTGCAGGACCGGCTGCACCGACCCTGAGACGGTTCCGGGGGTGATCGCGGGAGGGGTCAGCCGGGGCACGCGGTCAGTATCGCGGCCTCAGACGGCTGCCGGCAGGGGTTCTGTCCTCGGTTCCGGCGCGGGAAGCTGGAGCTCGGCGACCATGCGCTGGCGGACCACCGCGATCGGGTAGCCGACCGCCGCGACGCAGACGACGGTCGCGCCGAGGAACACCGCGGGCAGTCCCCACTGCTCGGCCACCAGCCCGCCGAGCAGCGCGCCGAGCGGCATGAGCCCGTACCCGAGCGTCCGGCTGGCGCCGCCCACCCGGCCGAGCATGCCCGGCGCGACCATCCGCTGGCGCATCGACTGCGAGATCACGTTGCCGTTGGTGTTGAGGAAACCGAGGAAGAACAGGGAGACCGCGATGGCGGGCACCGCGGGCACGAGCACCGGGACCAGCATGAGCAGGGCGTCGATGGTCCAGCAGCCCAGCAGCAGCCGGACCTCGGGGATGCGCCGGCCCAGCGGCTCGGCGGCGAACGAGCCGAGCACCGCGCCGACCGCGAGCACGGCGATCACCAGCGGGTAGTGCGCGGGCTCGAGCCCGACGCGCGAGCCGGGGCCCACCATCCAGAGCACGAACACGGCGAAGTAGCCGGTGCTGGCCATGTTCATCACGCTGCCGGCCACCAGGAGCGGCCGGAGCACGGGGTGCCGGACCAGGAACCCGACACCCTCGCGCACCTCGGCGAGCGCGGAGCGCTTCTCGGTCGCAGCGTGCTTGTACGTCCCGGGGATCCGGGTGGCGATGAGCAGCAGGGCGAGCACACCGAGCCCGGCGGGGACGCCGAACACCCAGCCCGCGCCGAGCGCGAGCATCCCGCCCGCGATCGGGCCGCCGACGAACGTGGACATGACCTGCTGGGCGGCCAGCGTGCGCCCGTTCGCGGCCTCCAGCCGGGACCGCGGCACGATGTCGGGGACCAGCGCGGACCCGGCGAGGTCGACGAACACGTCGGTCACGCCGTAGAGCAGCACGATCACGGCGAGCGCGGCGATCGTCATGTGCCCGGTGGCCACCAGCCACACGGCCACCCCGAGGAGCGGGGCGCGGGCGGCCAGGCCGACCACCTGGGTGTACTTGCGGTCGCGGCGGTCGACGACCACGCCGGCGGCCAGCCCGAGCACGAGCCAGGGGAGCCAGGCCGCCGCGGTGAGCAGTGCGATCTGGCTGGGGGAGCGCGTGAGCGTGAGGGCGTACAGGGGCACGCCGGTCTGCACGATGCCGTCGCCCAGGTTCGCCAGACCGGTCGCGGTCAGGTGGGCGGTGAACCGGCGGCCGAGGGGCTCGCGCGTGGCGACCTGCTCGCTCATGGGGACTCCTGCGATGGG
This sequence comes from Cellulomonas sp. Root137, assembly GCF_001426725.1. Taxonomy (NCBI): domain Bacteria; kingdom Bacillati; phylum Actinomycetota; class Actinomycetes; order Micrococcales; family Cellulomonadaceae; genus Cellulomonas; species Cellulomonas sp. Root137. The sequence goes on from NZ_LMFG01000001.1 coordinate 1,255,418, forward strand.
ACGGTAGGATCGAAGAGAATTCTCTGCAAAGACAACTCTGCAAAGGTATCTCTGCGAATGAGCGAGAGCAAGCCCCTCCCGTTCCGAGCCCGTGCCATCGGGCCGGAGGAGCTCAAGGCGTTGGCGCACCCGCTGCGGATGGCGATGTACGACTACCTGTCCGAGCACGGGTCGGCGACCGCCAGCCAGCTCGGCCGCCGCCTCGGGGAGAGCAGCGGCCAGACCAGCTACCACCTGCGCCAGCTGGAGAAGCACGGCTTCGTCGAGGACGACCCGGCGCACGAGCGGGGGCGCGACCGGTGGTGGCGCGCGGTCGGGTACAGCGTCGACGGGCGGGACATGCTGCGCGACCCCCGGACCGCCGAGGCGGCCAACGCGCTGCTGCAGGGGGTCGTCGCCGAGCGCGCGCAGGTGCTGAGCCGGTGGATGCTCACGGGCGACACCCCGGAGTGGGAGGAGGCGGCGCTCAACGACCGGACGACCGCGGACCTCACCCTCGAGGAGCTGCAGGACGTCGTCGTCGCGGTGCAGGAGATCATCGACGACGTGGTCAAGAGCGCCAAGGAGCGCAAGGCGGCGGGCGACGTCGAGGGCCGCCGGCGCGTGCGGATCTACTTCGACGCCCTGCCGCTGCCCCGCGAGGACGATTCGCGCCCCTGAGTTGTGCAGATCGTAAGAACCGCGGTTGTTCCGGGCCGTGGGTGATGGAATCCGCGCGCGGAGAGGTCCACCGTGGAAGGACCTGGTCCCTTCACGGAGGTCGTCATGACGCTCGTCGAGCCGCATCCGTTCGAGTACCCGTTCGACCTGACGCCCGTCCGTGTTCCCGCTGCGCCGGGAGGGCAGCGGCACAGCGCGCTGCAGTCGTGGGTCGGCGCGGTCGCGGCGCTCACCGAGCCCGACGAGGTCGTCTGGGTGGACGGGTCCGCCGCGCAGGCGTCGGCGCTGGTCGAGGACATGGTCGAGGCGGGCACGCTGATCCGGCTGAACGAGGAGCTGCGGCCCGGCTCCTACCTGGCGCGCTCCGACCCGTCCGACGTCGCCCGCGTCGAGGACCGCACGTTCATCTGCTCGGAGGACCCGGACGACGCCGGCCCGACGAACCACTGGCGCGAGCCGCACGTCATGCGTGCCGAGCTGGCCGGGGTGTTCGCCGGGTCGATGCGCGGACGGACCATGTACGTCGTCCCGTTCTCGATGGGTCCGCTGGGCGGGCCGATCTCACAGCTGGGCGTCCAGGTGACCGACTCGCCGTACGTCGTGGTGAGCATGCGGATCATGACGCGGGTGGGCACCCCGGTGCTGGAGCTGCTGGGGACCGACGGCGGCTTCGTCCCCGCGGTGCACTCGGTCGGTGCGCCCCTCGGGCCGCACGAGGACGACGTCCCGTGGCCGTGCAGCCCGACGAAGTACATCGCCCACTTCCCCGAGACCCGCGAGATCTGGTCGTTCGGGTCCGGCTACGGCGGGAATGCGCTCCTGGGCAAGAAGTGCTTCGCCCTGCGCATCGCGTCCGTCATGGCACGCGACGAGGGCTGGCTCGCCGAGCACATGCTCGTCCTGCGCGTGACGTCGCCGACCGGCCGGGTGTCGCACGTCGCCGCCGCGTTCCCGTCGGCCTGCGGCAAGACGAACCTGGCGATGCTCCAGCCGACGATCCCGGGCTGGACGGTCGAGACCATCGGCGACGACATCGCGTGGCTGCGACCCGGCGGACCCGGCACGGACGGTCGGCTGCGCGCGATCAACCCCGAGGCCGGCTTCTTCGGCGTCGCCCCCGGCACGGGCGTGCGCACCAACCCAGCCGCCATCGCGACCCTGACGCACGACGTGATCTTCACCAACGTCGCCCTCACCGACGAGGGCGACGTCTGGTGGGAGGGCCTGACCGACACCCCGCCCGACCACCTCACCGACTGGCGGGGCCGCGACTGGACCCCGGCGTCCGACGAGCCGGCCGCCCACCCGAACAGCCGGTTCACGGTCGCCGCCGACCAGTGCCCGACCATCGCGGACTCCTGGGACTCGCCCGAGGGCGTGCCAGTCGACGCGATCTGGTTCGGCGGACGGCGGGCCACGAACGTGCCGCTGGTCGCGCAGGCGCGGGACTGGTCGCACGGGGTGTTCCTGGGCGCGACGATCGCGTCCGAGCAGACCGCCGCCGCCGAGGGCCCCGTCGGGACGCTGCGTCGCGACCCCTTCGCCATGCTCCCGTTCTGCGGCTACAACATGGCCGACCACTGGGGGCACTGGCTCCGGCTCGGTGCGCAGCTCTCGGCCCGCGGGATCCCGCTGCCGGCGATCTTCGGCGTCAACTGGTTCCGCAAGGGCGCGGACGGGTCCTACCTGTGGCCCGGGTTCGGTCAGAACGCGCGGGTGCTGGCCTGGGCGCTGGAGCGGCTCGACGGGTCGGTGGAGGGGGCCGACTCGCCGATCGGCATCCTGCCCGGGGAGGGTGAGCTGGACCTGGACGGGCTGGACCTGCCGGACGGTGCGCTGGAGCAGCTGCTCGAGGTCGACCCGGTGGCGTGGCTCGCGGAGTGCGACCTGACCGAGGAGTTCTTCGCGCAGTTCGGCGGCCGGCTCCCGGTGGCGATGCTCGACGAGCTCGACGGTCTCCGGGCGCGCCTGCGGTCCGCGGAGGCCGCCGGGTAGGCTCCCGGCACGTGAAGATCCTCGTCGTCGGCACCGGTGCCCGTGAGCACGCCCTCGTCCGCGCGCTCTCCGTCGACCCGGCGGTGACCGCGCTGCACGCGGCCCCGGGGAACCCCGGCATCGGGACGCTCGCCACGCTGCACGCGGTGGACCAGCTGGACGGTGCCGCGGTCGCGGCGCTCGCGACGTCGCTGAGCGCGGACCTCGTCGTCGTCGGACCCGAGGCGCCGCTCGTGGCGGGCGTCGCGGACTCCGTACGGGCGGTCGGGATCCCCGTGTTCGGTCCGTCCGCGGCCGGTGCGCAGCTCGAGGGGTCCAAGGCGTTCGCCAAGGAGGTCATGGCCGCCGCCGGGGTGCCCACTGCCGAGCCGCGCGTCGCGACCACGATCGAGGAGGCCGCCGCGGGCCTCGACGCCTTCGGTGCCCCGTACGTGGTCAAGGACGACGGGCTGGCGGCGGGCAAGGGTGTCGTCGTCACCGACGACCGCGCCGAGGCGCTGGCGCACGCGGCCGCGTGCCTGGCCAAGCCCGGCGGCCGGATCGTCGTCGAGGACTACCTGGACGGCCCGGAGATCTCGCTCTTCGTCCTGTCGGACGGCGCTGACGTGGTGCCGCTGGTGCCCGCCCAGGACTTCAAGCGCGCGCACGACGGCGACGAGGGGCCCAACACCGGCGGCATGGGCGCGTACTCGCCGCTGCCGTGGGCGCCCGCGGACCTGGTCGACGAGGTGGTCGAGCGCGTCGCGCGCCCGACGGTCGCCGAGATGGCCCGGCGCGGGACACCGTTCTCCGGCGTCCTGTACGTGGGCCTGGCGCTCACCTCGACGGGCCTGAAGGTCGTGGAGTTCAACGCCCGGTTCGGGGACCCCGAGACGCAGGTCGTCCTGGCCCGGCTGGAGACGCCGCTCGCGGGTGTGCTGCTCGCCAGCGCGACCGGCACGCTCGGTGCGCTGCCCCCGCTGCGGTGGCGCGACGACGCGGCCGTGACCGTGGTGATCGCGTCCGGCGGGTACCCGGGCACCGTCCGCACGGGCGACCCGATCACCGGGATCGAGGCCGCCGAGGCACTGCCCGGGGTGCACGTCCTGCACGCGGGCACCGCCCTGCAGCTCAACGCCCCCGGCGACGACGACGACGCGATCGACGGCTCGCACCTGGTCGCCGCGGGGGGTCGCGTGCTCTCCGTCGTCGGCGTCGGCCGAGACCTGGCTGCCGCGCGCGCCGCGGCCTACGCCGGCGTCGAGCGGATCGAGCTGCCGTTCTCGCACCACCGCTCGGACATCGCGGCCGCGGTGGCAGGCGCCCCGCTGGTCTAGGTTCGCGGGATGGGCAGCACCGAGAAGTTCGTGTACGGCGGCGGCGAGTGGGGCGGGGACGCCTCGGTGACACCGAGCCTGAGCATCACGGTCCAGGACGGGGACATCGCGACGGTCGACTACCGGCCCGCGCCGGACGGGCTCGGCCGGTTCTACCTGGGCTTCCAGCCGCGGGACTACTTCGACGACCCGGCGGAGAGCGACCCGTTGGACCTCGGGGCGGAGGCGGAGGCCTTCGCCGAGTGGGCGCTGCTGGTCGGGGCGGTCGACGTCGAGGCCAAGCACGTCCGACGGCTCCTGGCCGCCGAGCACGTGGACGAGCCCGAGGACACGTTCGTCGAGGAGACCGTGGAGCGGCTGGTGCGGCTGGTCGGGCTGCCCATCCCCGACGGGCTCGAGGGCGGAGACGATCTCGTCTGACGGCGCGCGGACCTGCACACTAGGGCCCGTGACTGCGACGACCCCGGACCTGCCCGGCTGGACCCACACCTACTCCGGCAAGGTCCGGGACCTCTACGTGCCCGACGGGTCCGCGCTGACGGCGGCGCTCGGGGACGTGGTGCTGGTGGTCGCGAGCGACCGGGTGTCCGCGTTCGACCACGTGCTCAGCCCGGGGATCCCCGGCAAGGGCATCGTCCTGACGCAGCTGAGCCTGTGGTGGTTCGAGCAGCTCGCCGACCTGGTGCCCAACCACGTGGTGTCGACCGACGTGCCCGAGGCGGTCGCCGGCCGCGCGATGGTGTGCCGACGCCTGGAGATGTTCCCCGTGGAGTGCGTCGCGCGCGGGTACCTCACCGGCTCGGGTCTGGCGGAGTACCGGGTGTCGCGGTCGGTGACCGGCATCGCGCTGCCCGAGGGGCTGGTGGACGGCTCGCGGCTGCCGCAGCCGATCTTCACGCCCGCGACGAAGGCGGAGCTGGGGGAGCACGACGAGAACGTGCCGTTCGAGGCCGTGGTGGAGCAGGTCGGCGCCGACGCGGCCGAGGCGCTCCGGTCGCTCACCCTTGCGGTCTACGGGCGCGCCGAGGCGATCGCGCGCGAGCACGGCGTGATCCTGGCCGACACCAAGCTCGAGTTCGGCACCGACCCCACGACCGGCGCGATCACGCTCGGCGACGAGGTGCTCACGCCCGACTCGTCGCGGTTCTGGCCCGCCGACCTGTGGCACCCCGGCCGCGCGCAGGCCAGCTTCGACAAGCAGTTCGTCCGCGACTGGCTCACGTCGGCCGCGTCGGGGTGGGACCGCGAATCGGACGCCGCGCCGCCGCCGCTGCCCGCGGACGTGGTCGAGCGCACCCGCGACCGGTACCTCGAGGCGTACGAGCGGCTGACGGGGACGTCCCTGTCGGTGTGAGGTTCCCGACACGCTCGTCGCGGATCGGCACGGATCTATGAGGTTAGGCTTGCCTCATTAGCTCGACCTCGATCCGATGGGAGCACCACCGTGCGCATCGCGCGCCTCTCGGCCCTGGTGGCCACCGCGACGGCCGTCGCCCTCACCCTCGCGGCGTGCGGCGGGGCGTCCGACGACGCCTCCGGCGACACCTCCGCCGAGCCCACGTCCGACGCGCTCTTCCCCGTGTCGATCGACTCGGCGCTCGGCACAGCGGAGATCGCCGCGAAGCCGGAGCGCGTGGTGACGCTCGGCTGGGGTGCCGCGGACATCGCGTTCTCGCTGGGCACCACGCCGGTCGGGATCGAGTCGGACACCTGGGGCGGCGACGCCGAGGGCTACCAGCCGTGGTTCCGGCAGGCCGTCGAGGCGTCCGGCGACGAGCTGCCGACGACCATCGCGATGTACCCCGAGCTCGACATCGACGCGGTCGTCGCGCTCGAGCCCGACCTGGTGCTGGCCCCGCAGTCGGGACTCGACCAGGCGACGTTCGACCAGCTGTCCGCGCTGGTGCCGGTGGTCGCGTACCCCGGCGAGCCGTGGCAGACCTCGCTCGAGGACCAGGTGACCATCGCCGCCGACGCGCTGGGCGTGCCGGAGAAGGCGCAGCCGCTGCTGGACGAGCGCCAGGCCGCGATCGACGAGGCCGCCGCCGACAACCCCGAGCTCGCCGGGAAGACGTTCGCCTACGTGTACGGCGGGGACCAGCCCGGCGCCCTGTCGGTCTACCTGCCCGGTGACCCGCGCGTCGAGCTCCTCACCGGTCTCGGCCTCGAGCTGGCGCCGTCCGTCTCGACGCTGACCTCGTCGCCCGGCACGTTCGTCGCGACCCTCGGGCTCGAGAACGCCGACCAGCTGAACGACGCGGACCTGCTGTTCACGTGGTTCAACAGCGCGGAGGAGCAGGCGTCGACCGAGGCGCAGCCGCTCTGGGCGCAGATCCCCGCGTTCGCGTCCGGCGCCTACGTGCCGATGCTCGACACGAAGCTGGGCATGGCCGTCTCGGTGGCCACGCCGCTGAGCGTGCCGTGGGCGCTCGACGAGTACCTGCCGCTCATCACCGCGGGTGCGGAGAAGGCGCAGGCCTGACCCTCCGTACCGTGCACCCATGAGCACCACCGTCGCGCGAGCCCCGCACCGGCCACCCCGGCACTCCCGACCGCCGCGCCGGCCGGCCGGCCCGGTGGTGGGCCTGAGCATCGCCGTCGGGGCCAAGCCGGTACCGCTCGGCGACGTGTGGTCGGCGTGGCGCACTCCCGACGACTCGTTCGTCTCCACCGTCGTCGCCTCCCGGATCCCGCGCACGCAGCTCGGTCTGCTCGTCGGGGCCGCGCTGGCCGTCGCGGGCGTGGTGATCCAGGGCCTCACGCGCAACCCGCTGGGCGACCCGGGCCTGCTCGGTGTCAACGCGGGCGCGTCGGCGTCACTGGTGATCACGGCCGCGGTGCTCGGCGGCGCCGCCGGCCGGTCGGTCTGGGCCGCGGTGCCCGGGGCGCTGTTCGCGGCGTTCGCCGTCTACCTGATCGGCACCGGCGGACGCCGTGCGACGCCCGTCCGGCTCGTGCTGGCGGGCGCTGCGGTGTCCGCCGTGCTGGTGGCCGTCGTCGAGGGGATCACGCTCGCCAACCCCGAGGTGTTCGACACGTACCGGTTCTGGGTGGTCGGGTCCCTCGCCGGGCGGCCGCCGTCCACGGTCGGCGCCGTGCTGCCCTTCGTGGTGGGGGGACTCGTCCTGTGCCTGCTGCTCGCCCGTCCGCTGAACGCGCTCGCGCTCGGCGACGAGGCGGCGACCTCCCTCGGGCTGCGTGCCGGACGCACCCGCCTGCTCGGGGCCGCGGGCGCCACGGTCCTGTGTGCCGCGGCGGTCGCCGCGGTCGGGCCGATCGCGTTCGTCGGGCTCGCCGTCCCGCACGTCGTCCGGGGGTTCACCGGCTCGGACCACCGCTGGCTCCTGCCGTACTGCCTGCTGCTCGGCCCGGTGCTGCTGCTCGCCGCCGACGTCCTCGGTCGGGTGCTGGCGCGGCCCGGCGAGCTGCCGGTCGGCGCGGTGACCGCGTTCGTCGGGGCGCCGTTCCTCATCGCGGCCGTGCGCCGAGGGAGGGTCGGGCTGTGACCGCCGTCCTGACCCTCGGGCCCGCCGTCACCGTCCGCTGGCACCGTCGCCCGGTCGTCGTCTGCGTGGCCGCGCTCGTGCTCGTGCTGGTCACCGCCCTGGTCACCCTGGCGGCCGGTCAGCTCGGCATCCCGCTCGCGGAGCTGCCGTCGGTCGTCGCCGGCCACGGCTCTCGCACGCAGGAGTGGGTGCTCTGGACCAACCGCCTGCCGCGGTTGCTCGTCGGCGCCGCGGCCGGGGCGGCGTTCGCGGTCTCCGGGGCGATGTTCCAGTCCGTCACGCGCAACCCGCTGGGCAGCCCCGACATCATCGGGCTCGGCGCCGGCGCGGCTGCGGGTGCCGCGGCCGCAGGGCTCGTGTGGCCGGGCGCGCTGCCGGTGCCCGTCGGGGCGCTCATCGGGGCGGGGGTCGCGATCGGCGCGGTCTACCTCGGCTCGGGTGCGGGGTTCCGCGCACCGCTGCGGATGGTGGTCGTCGGCATCGCGGTCGGGGCCATGTCGCTGGCGTTCGTGCAGCTGGCGCTCGCCCGGGCCACCCGCGAGGACGCGCAGGTGCTCGCCGCGTACCTCAACGGCAGCCTCGCGTCCCGGTCCTGGTCGGACGTGATCCTCATCGTCGGCGCGCTGGTGGTCCTGCTGCCCGCGGCGCTCGTGCTCACCCGGCCGATGCAGCTGGTCGAGATGGGTGACGAGGTGGCGGTCGCGGTCGGGGTGCAGGCGGACCGGGTGCGCACGTGGGCGGTGGTGGTCGGCGTGCTCCTGACGGCCGCGGCGGTGACCGTGAGCGGGCCGATCGCGTTCGTCGCGCTGACCGCCCCGCAGATCGCCCGGCGGCTGACCCGGTCGACCGGACCGGGTATGGTCGCCGCCGCGTGCTGCGGGGCCGCGGTGCTGGTCGTCGCCGACCTCGTCGCCCAGTACGCCGTGCCGGGCGTCGTGTATCCCGTCGGGGTCGTCACCGCCGCGCTCGGCGGCGTGTACCTCGCGTTCCTGCTGGTCCGCGAGTGGAGGAGGAGTCCCGCGTGAACGGTCCACCGCTGGAGGCTTCCGACCTGACGCTCGCGTACGACCAGCTGGTCGTCGCCACGAACCTGTCCGTGCGGATCCCCCGGTCGTCGTTCACGGTCATCATCGGCCCCAACGGGTGCGGCAAGTCGACCCTGCTGCGCGCGCTCGGTCGGACGCTCAAGCCACGTGCCGGTCACGTGCTGCTGGACGGCGTACCGATCTCGTCGCTGAAGAGCAAGGACGTCGCCCGCCGGCTTGCCCTCCTGCCGCAGAACCCCATCGCGCCCGAGTCGATCACCGTCGGCGACCTGGTGGCCCGCGGCCGGTACCCGCACCAGGGCCTGCTGCGGCAGTGGTCGGCGGCCGACGCCCGTGCAGTCGCCGACGCCCTCGACGCCACCGAGGTCGCCGACCTGCGGGACCGGTTCGTCGCCGAGCTGTCCGGCGGCCAGCGTCAGCGGGTGTGGCTGGCCATGGCGCTCGCGCAGCAGACCGACCTGCTGCTCCTGGACGAGCCGACGACGTTCCTCGACATCTCCCACCAGTTCGAGGTCATGGACCTGTGCGCGCGGCTGCACGAGGAGGGCCGGACGCTCGTCGCCGTGCTGCACGACCTCAACCAGGCCGCCCGGTACGCGACTCACCTGATCGCCATGAAGGAGGGCGCGGTCGTCGCCGAGGGCCCACCCGCGGACGTGGTCACGGAGCCGCTGGTGCGTGAGGTGTTCGGGCTGGCGTGCCGCGTGGTGCCCGACCCGGAGACCGGGACGCCGATGGTGGTGCCGGCCCGCCGGGACGCGCACGTCCGCCACTAGAGGCGGATCTCCTCCAGCGTGTCCAGCGGCACCCAGCGCTCGCGGTCGCCGCGTGCGCCGACGGGTGCGAGCACGTCGGCGCCGGTGAGCGGCCCGAGGTCGAGCCCGGTGAGGTCCTCGACGTCCGCGACCGGGACCTGGAACGTGCGGAACGGCCCGAGCGGCGGGACCTCGTCGGCGGCCGCCCGCAGGCTCGTGACGAACGGGGTCTGGTCGAGGACGAACGCGGTGGCGCGGAGGTCGGGCCCCGCCCAGGCGGCGACCTTCCAGAACAGCCGCGGGATCCCGACGCCGCGGTAGACCGGGTCGTCGTCGGCGAGGACGGGTCCCGTGAAGACGGAGAGCCGGCTGTCGTTCGTCCGCGCGTACTCCAGGACGTGGTCCTCCAGGCCCACCCAGAGCAGCTCGCCCTGGTTGAACGCGGAGGCCTGCGGCGCGGCGTTCGGGTAGGCGAACGTGTCGAGGTTGGCCCGGCGCGCCGTGACGAGGTCGCCCCACACCGGGTCCCGCCGGCGGACCAGGTGCCCGCGGTCGAGGTCGTTGCGCGCGTACAGCTCGGGTCCCGCCTGCTCGTCGGCGGGCACCCGGGGGTCCAGGTGCCAGTCGTCGCCGCGCTCGAGATCCAGCAGCTGGGCGCCGTCGATGTTCACCGCCGTCGCTGCCGCGAGCCGGCGCTCGGGGTCGAGCAGCACGGTGAAGTGCGTCGACGGCAGCGTGCGGACGGTCTGGGCCGGCACCGGGAGGGGCACCCGCGGACCGAGGAACGTCGGGTCGTATCCCGCCTCTACGGTGCTCACATGGGGACCGTACCGACTGACCTGCTCCTGCGCTCCGCGCGGCTGGTCGACCATGACGCACCCGTCGACGTGCTCCTGCGCGGCGGTCGGGTCGCGTCCGTCGGGCCGTCGCTCTCCGTGCACGCGCCCACCGTGCAGCTCGACGGCCGCTGGCTGATCCCCGGGCTCTGGGACGCGCACGTGCACCTGACCCAGTGGGCGCTCGCCCGCCGCCGGCTGGACGTCTCCGGGGCCACGTCGGCCGCGCACGCCGTGGCGCTCGTCTCGGGCGCGCCCCGCCCGCTGCCCGGTACCGCGCTCGTCGGCTTCGGCTTCCGCGACGGGCTGTGGCCCGACGAACCGACGGCCGCTCTGCTCGACGCGGCCGTCGGTCACGTGCCGGTGGTGCTGGTCTCCGGCGACCTGCACTGTGCGTGGGCCTCGACGGCGGGCCTGAGGTTCCTCGGCGTCGAGCACCACCCGACCGGCCTGCTGCGCGAGCACGAGTGGCTGCCGCTGCAGGGCGTCGTCGACCACGTGTCCGACGACGTCGCGGACGCGCTGGTTGACGACGCGACGGCCGCTGCGGCCGCACGCGGGGTCGTCGGCGTGGTCGACCTGGAGATCGCCGACAACCTCGCCGTCTGGCGTCGTCGCGCCGCTGCCCGGCCCGGTCGGCTGCGCGTGCGGGCGGGCGTGTGGGAGGAGTACCTCGACCGCGTGGTCCGCGAGGACCTGCACACCGGCGACCCCGTCGGCGGGCTCGTCGAGCAAGGTCCTCTCAAGGTGATCACCGACGGCTCTCTCAACACGCGCACCGCCTACTGCCACGACCCGTACCCGGGCCTGACCGGCCCGAACGCCCGTGGCGTGCTCGCCGTCCCGCCGTCCCGGCTGGCCCCACTCATGGCACACGCGACCCGGCACGGCCTGCGCTGCGCCATCCACGCGATCGGCGACGCCGCCAATGCGCTCGCGCTCGACGCCTTCGCCTCCTCCGGTGCGGTCGGTTCGATCGAGCACGCGCAGCTGGTGTCCTGGGCCGACGTGCAGCGGTTCGCGGAGCTCGGGGTGGTGGCGAGCGTGCAGCCCGAGCACGCGATGGACGACCGGGACGTCGCCGACCACCACTGGGCCGGGCGCACCGACCGGGCGTTCGCGTTCGGCGCTCTGCACCGGGCGGGCGTGCGGCTGGCCCTCGGCTCCGACGCGCCCGTGGCACCCCTGGACCCGTGGATCGCCCTGGACGCGGCCGTCACCCGGTCCCGCGACGGCCGCGAGCCGTGGCACCCCGAGCAGGCGCTCGACCGCCGGGTGGCGCTGGAGTCCTCGGTCGACGGTCTCGGGCTGGCGCCGGTCGTCGGGGCGCCCGCGGACCTCGTCGTGCTCGACGCAGACCCCCTGACCGCTCCGCTGCGGGGGATGCCGGTCGCCGGCACGCTCGTCGCGGGGGACTGGACGCACCGCGGGTTCTGACGGTCGGGTCGGGTCGGCGAGGATGAGGCCATGCGTGCCGTGGTGATCTCCGAGTTCGGCGTCCTGCCCACCGTCCAGGAGGTCCCGCCGCCCGGCTGCCCCGACGACGGTGTCGTCCTGCGCGTCACCGCGACCGGCGTCTGCCGGTCGGACTGGCACGGCTGGCAGGGGCACGACGACGACATCTCGCTGCCGCACGTGCCCGGGCACGAGTTGGCCGGCGTGGTCAGCGCAGTCGGCCCGCAGGTCCGCTCCTGGGTGGTCGGTGACCAGGTCACCGTGCCGTTCGTGTGCGCCTGCGGCACCTGCGCGGCGTGCCTGGCCGGCGAGCAGCAGGTCTGCGAGCGCCAGCGGCAGCCGGGGTTCACCGACGACGGGTCGTTCGCCGAGCTCGTCGCGATCCACCACGCCGACGTCAACCTGGTCCGACTTCCCGCCGGCATGTCACCGGTCACCGCGGCAGGGCTCGGCTGCCGGTTCGCGACCGCCTACCGGGCGGTCACCGTGCACGGTCGGGTCGCGGCCGGCGACTGGGTCGCGGTGCACGGGTGCGGCGGCGTAGGGCTGTCGGCCGTCATGGTGTCCGTCGCCGCCGGCGCGCGGGTGGTGGCGGTCGACGTGTCCGCCTCCGCGCGGGAGGCGGCGCTGGCGATGGGAGCGTCCGTGGTGCTCGACGGGTCCGGTGACGTCGCCGCCCAGGTGCACGACGTGACCGGCGGAGGTGCCGCGGTCTCGCTCGACGCCCTGGGCGGTCGCGCGACGGCCGAGGCCTCGATCCTGTCGCTGCGTCGGCGCGGTCGGCACGTCCAGGTCGGGCTGCTGCTCGGCGCCGACACCGCCCCGCCGCTGCCGATGGGCCGGGTGATCGGGTGGGAGCTCGAGGTCTACGGCAGCCACGGGATGGCCGCGCACGAGTACCCGGCGATGCTGGCGCGGATCGCGTCGGGGGAGCTGGACCCGTCCCGGCTGGTCGGGCGCACGATCGGGCTCGAGGAGGCGCCCGCCGCGCTCGCCGCCCTGGGGCAGGGGACGAGCGGGCCGGGAATGACGGTCGTCGTGCCCTGACCTCAGCTCCGGACCGAGCTCCGGGTCTCCTCGTCCGACCCCGCCGGGGCTCGCTCCGCGCGCGCCGCGTCCGCCGACCGGCGCCGCGCGGCCCCCCACTGCGTCAGCCCGACGCCGGCCAGCACGACCGCGCCGCCGACCGGCTCGTACCAGTGCAGCCCCTCGTGCAGGACGAGCACGCCGAGGGTCGTCGAGACCAGCGGGATCACGTAGGTGACGCTCGCCGTGACCGTGGCGCCGGCGATCGCCAGCACGCGCCAGAACAGGACGTAGGCCAGCCCGGTGCCGCCGAGCCCCAGGGCGAGCAGCGCCAGCGCGGGTGCCGGAGCGAGCGGGCCGGTCAGCGGGGTGGAGACCGCGAACGGGAGGATCAGCACCGCGCCGACGGCCAGCTGGATGGCCGGAAGCGCGACGTTCGACAGGCCGGTGGTGGTCAGCCGGCGCCGGCTCCACGCGTTGCCGATGCCGTAGCAGAACGTGGCGCCCAGGAGCATCACGCCGCCGACCAGGTCGATCGCGCCCGAGTTCCAGACGCCCAGCAGCACCGCGATGCCGCCGAAGCCCAGGACCAGTCCGCCGACCTGCACCCGGTCCGGCCGCTCCGACGGCAGCAGGAGCGCCACGAACACCGCGGTGAACAGCGGGGTCGTCGCGTTCACCAGGCCGGCGAGCACCGAGGTCACCCGCTGCTCCGCGAGCGCGAAGAGCACGAACGGGATCGCCGTCATCACCGCGCCGACGATGACGAAGTCGCCCAGCAGACCCCGCCCGATCCGCACGCGCTCGCGCCTGACCAGCAGGATCACCGCCAGCGCGACGAACCCGATGATGATGCGACCGAACGCCACCTGCGTGGGCGCGAACGTCTGCAACGCCGTGGCGATGAACAGGAAGCTGCAGCCCCACAGCACCGCGAGCACCAGGTAGGGGCCGATCCAGCCGCGGGTCGAGGGGGCCGGAGAGGTCATGCGGGCATCATGCCGTGCGCCACTGACACTCTTGCGCCTATAGGTCGTCGCGCGATATATATCCGCCATGGCGTTCCGGATGAGCGAGCAGGCGTACCTCGTCCTGCTCTCGCTGGCCGAGGAGCCGCGCCACGGGTACGGCATCGTGCAGGCGGTCAAGGTGCTCTCGGACGACAAGGTCCGCCTGAGCGCCGGCACGCTCTACGGCATCCTCGACCGCCTGGTCGCCGCGGGTCACGCGGAGGCCTCGGGCGAGGTCGTCGTCGACGGCCGGCTGCGCCGCTACTACCGCCTGACCCCCGACGGCTACGCGGCGCTGGCTGCGGAGACCGCACGCCTGACCGACCTGGCGTCCCTCGCCCGGCGCGTCCTGGCGGCCCGACCGCGACCCGCCCTCGGGACGACGTGATGCGCAGCCTCGAACGGTCCGCGGCCTTCTGGCTGCGGGCCTACCCGCCGAGCTGGCGCGCGGAGCGTGCCGACGAGGTCACCGCCGTCCTGGTCGACCTCGCCGACGACGGCGCCCGACGCCTCGACGCCCGGACCGCCCTCGGACTGCTGCGCGGCGGGCTCGCGACGCGCTGGCGCCAGACCCCGCCGCTCTGGGTGTACCTGCCGTACCGGATGCTCGACCTCCGCGTGCCGGAGCGGTACCGCGACTGGGTGCGGCGCGACATGACCTCGCCTGGGCACCTGCGGCGCAACCTGCTGGGCCGCGCGTGGATGTTCGCCATGCCGCTCTATGTGGCCCTGACCTCCGATCTGCGCGACGAGATCGTCGTGACGTGGATCGCGGTCGCGCTCGCGGGCACAGCCACCCTGCTGTGCGTCAGGCCCGAGGGCGCCGCACGCCGGAGGCTCCAGCACCACGCCCGTCCCGGCTGGGGTGAGTCGCGCACGGTGGGGGCGTTCGTCTGGGTGTCGACGTCGCGGGCCCGCATCGCCGCCATGACCGGATCCAGCGTGCTGGTGCTCCTGCTCGCGGTCGGTGCGGCGGTCTGGTCAGCTGCGGCGCTCGTTGCGCCCGCCCGCCTGGTGCTCGACAGCCTGCCGTGCGACCTCCCCGCCTCCGGTCCGTGCTTCGAGGTCGGCTCGACGGTCGCGGCGCGGGACTTCGCTCCCGGCGTCGCCGCGCTCCTGGCCGTCGCCACGGTCATGGGGGTGCTCCTGGCTGCCACGGTCGTCGCACGGCGCCTCGACCGTCGGCTGCCCGTCCGGCCGGAGCAGCCCGCCCGCCACCTCCTCGGGCTCCGACCGCAGGCCCGCGTGGGTGTCGCGCTGTGGGTCGTGCTCGTCGTCGCGGCGGCGCTGGCGGAGGCGACGGGGGCGTGGGTCTTCGCGGTCTCGGCCGTCGCCGGGCCGCTGTGCCTGCTGCTCCTCCCGTCGGCCGTCGTTGTCAGGAGCCGGGCCCGGGCGACCCCCGACGCCGCCTTCGTCGACCTGTGGCGCGTCGCCTGGACCGGCCGCCCGGTCGCGGTCGACCGCCCCGACTCCGAGCTCGTCCCCGCCCTGGTCCTGGAGACCCGATGACCATCGACCCCCGCTTCGAGCGCTCCGTCCACCGCTGGCTGCGCGCGTACCCGCGTCGCTGGCGCCGGGAGCGGGCCGACGAGGTCACCGCGCTGCTCGCGGACCTCGCGGGGCCCGACGCGACCCGCCTGAGCGCCGGGACCGTCGTCGGCCTGGTCCGCGCGGGGTGGGCGACGCGGCTGCGCACCCGCCCTCCGCTGCGGCACGTGCTGGCGTACCGGCTGATGGACCGGCGCGTCCCGGCCC
Organism: Cellulomonas sp. Root137; assembly: GCF_001426725.1. Classification (NCBI taxonomy): domain Bacteria; kingdom Bacillati; phylum Actinomycetota; class Actinomycetes; order Micrococcales; family Cellulomonadaceae; genus Cellulomonas; species Cellulomonas sp. Root137. Next base: position 1,270,778 of record NZ_LMFG01000001.1, read on the forward strand.
CGTACCGCGGGTGGGTGCGCGACGACATCGAGGCGGAGGGGAGCCCGGCCGTGGTGGTGCTCAGCGTGGCCCTCGTGGTGGTCGTCGTCTCCGTGCTCATCCCGCTCGCTACCGGCGACCGTCCGCACGCGCCTTCCGGCAGCGCCCTGCCAGCGCTCTTCGCGATGTCCATGGGGATCCTCGGGCGCGGCTCACGCGTGAGGCGCGCACGCGGACGCAAGCACCTGGTGCCCGAGGCGGGTGAGGAGCTGACGACCGAGACGTTGCTCTTCGGCTGGGTCCTGCGGGACCGACTGACGGCCCGCGGCACCGCCGGGCTGCTGACCGTCGGCCTCGCGACCGCGGGGCTCGCCGCGCTGGCGGCCTGCCTGGCGGCGCCCTCCGCGCTCGGCGCCGTCTCGTGCGGCCACTCGTGCGTCGAGACGGTCAGTGCGGGCCGCGACGGCGTTCCTGGACCGCTGACAGTCGCGCTCGTCTCGGCCGTCGCCCTGGGCGGCCTGGCTGCGCTGCGCGCGCGGGCGATGCTGCGTCGGCTCGTCCCGCTGCGCCCGGTGCAGCACTCGAGGTGGCTGGTCGCGCCGACCTCGCGGCACCGGGCGATGATCCTCCTCCTGACCGCCGGTGCCGTCGGCATCGCGTGGATCGAGGGGACCGGCCGGGCGGACCTGTTCTTCTCCGTCGCGGTGGCCGTCGCGGCGTTGTTCGCCCTCCCGGCGCTGATGGTCACGTGGCGCGTCGCGCGGACTGGGCCCGACGACCTGGCCTTCGTGGACGTGTGGAGCATCGTGTCCACGGGCGGCCTCCCGCGAGTCGACACCTACCAGGAGGGCCTCGTCCCGGCGCTCCTGGCCACGGACTGAGCAGCCGCGCAGCACGCCTCCGCGCACTCGCTAGAATCGCCGCGACCCCCCACCGCCGCGCGAACACCTGGAGCCCTTTCGTGGGACGAGTCGTCGTCGATGTCATGCCGAAGCCCGAGATCCTCGACCCGCAGGGCAAGGCCGTCGCCGGCGCCCTGCCGCGGCTCGGGTTCGGTCAGTTCGCGTCCGTGCGTCAGGGCAAGCGGTTCGAGCTCGAGGTCGACGGGCCGGTGACCGACGAGATCCTCGCGGCCGCCCGCGAGGCCGGCGAGCACGTGCTGTCCAACCCCGTCATCGAGGACGTGGTCGCGGTCTACGAGGACACCCAGGCATGACGCGCGTCGGCGTCGTCACCTTCCCCGGCACGCTCGACGACCGCGACGCCGCCCGCGCGGTCCGCCTCGCCGGTGCCGAGCCCGTGAGCCTGTGGCACGGCGACGCCGACCTGCACGGGGTCGACGCCGTGGTCCTGCCCGGCGGCTTCTCCTATGGCGACTACCTGCGGGCCGGCGCCATCAGCCGGTTCGCGCCGGTCATGGGCGAGATCGTCGACGCGGCGAACAAGGGCCTGCCGGTGCTGGGCATCTGCAACGGCTTCCAGGTGCTCACCGAGGCGCACCTGCTGCCCGGCTCGATGATCAAGAACGACCACCTGCACTTCGTGTGCCGCGAGCAGGTCCTGTCGGTCGACAACGTCGACACCGCCTGGACCCGCGACTACACCGCGGGCGAGCACATCACGATCCCGCTGAAGAACCAGGACGGCCAGTACGTCGCCGACGAGTACACCCTCGACGAGCTCGAGGGCGAGGGCCGCGTCGTGTTCCGCTACCAGGGCTGGAACCCGAATGGCTCGCGTCGTGGCATCGCGGGCATCTCGAACGCGGCGGGCAACGTCGTCGGCCTCATGCCGCACCCCGAGCACGCGGTCGAGCCGGGCTTCGGACCCGACGGCGCGAAGGGCCCCCGCACGGGCACGGACGGGCTGCGGTTCTTCACGTCGGTCCTCACCGCCCTCGTCGGCTGAGCGTTGACCACCAGCATCGCGCTCGTCGACTGGGACGACCCCGACGCGCTCCGGCTGCGCACCGCACAGCAGGCCGAGCTGCTCGCCCTGTACGGCGAGGAGGACATCGGCCACGAGATGACCGGGGAGAGCATCGTCGCGATGCTCCTGGTCCGCGTCGACGGGGAGGCGGTCGCGTGCGGCGCGATCAGTGAGCGCGGTGACGGGGTCGGCGAGCTGAAGCGCATGTTCGTCGACCCGGCGCACCGCGGGCGGGGGCTGTCGCGGTCGGTGCTGCGCGAGCTCGAGGCCGTCGCGCAGGAGCGGGGCTTCCACCGGCTCGTCCTGGAGACCGGCGTGCTGCAGGCGTCGGCCATCGGGCTGTACCTGAGCGAGGGCTACCGCTCGATCCCGAACTTCGGCGAGTACGCGGAGGAGTCCGAGTCGCGCTGCTTCGCCAAGGACCTCGGGCCCACACCACCCCGGGAGCCGCGCACCGGCGAGCGCCCGACGGTCACCCTCACCCACGCCGAGTGGACCGACCCCGTGGCCACCTCGCTGCGGCTCGCGATGTGGCGCGACATCGAGGTCCGCTACCCGGAGATCCCCGCGAGCGTGCCGGGCGGCTTCGAGGTCGACGACCCGCAGCAGGGCGTCGGCGCGCTGTCCACGGTGATCGCCTGGCTCGACGGTCGGCCTGTCGGCTGCGCGACCTTGCGCGCGGCCCGGGAGGGCTACCCGGCCGGCTCGGGGGAGCTCAAGAAGGTCTGGGTCGACGACGACGCTCGCGGGGCCGGTGCCGCCCGCGCGCTGCTCACGGCCATCGAGGACGACGCCCGCACGCACGGCCTGACCAGCGTCGTGCTCCAGACCGGCATCCGCCAGCCCGAGGCCGTCACGCTCTACCTGTCCGCCGGCTACCGCCCGGTCGTCCCCTTCTTCCCGTACGACGGCGACTTCTTGTCGCTCTGGATGGCCAAGGACGTCTGAGCGCGCACCCGCGCGATCTCGGCGAACCGCATCCACTCGTCCTCCGCCGAGGCCGGCAGCGCCACCCAGTCGTAGAACAGCCGCCCGCTGTCGCCCGGGGACCACACGGTCGCACCGGGCAGTGCCAGTGCTTCCGCGTGCTCCGGACTGTCGCGCCCGAGCTTCACCGCGAGCCGGTCGTCGCCGATGTGCGCGGCGAACATGGTCGACCCGACCTTGAGGATGGGGCGGCCCATCATCTGCGCGCGGGTGGCGCCGCGGGCCACCAGGTCGTCGGCGATCGCCTCGTAGTCGGACTCCTCCGTCATCCCCCGAGCATGCAGCATCCCTCCGACATGCCTACGGTGGCCGGGCCGCCGCGGTCAGCAGCCCCGCGAGCGCGCGCAGGGCGAGGAGGACCGATGACGCAGGACGACGAGCGGGCCACGGTGGCCGCACTGATCAAGGACGCGAAGATCGCGATGCTCACCACGGTCGCCGCCGACGGCTCGCTGGTGAGCCGTCCGATGGGCGTGCAGGACGTGGACTTCGACGGCGACCTCTGGTTCTTCGCCGACGCCGACAGCCACAAGGTGCACGAGATCGAGGCGGGCAGCCCGGCGAACGCGGCGTTCGCGGACGCGACCGCGTGGGTCTCGTTCTCCGGTCCCGCGGAGGTGGTCCGCGACGTCGCCAAGAACCGGGAGCTGTGGGGCGCGACGGCGGAGGCGTGGTTCCCCGACGGACCCGAGACCCCCGGCCTGGTCCTCGTCGTGGTGCACGGGGAGACCGCCGAGTACTGGCACGCCAAGGGTGGCCGGCTGACCACCGCGTTCAGCCTGGTCAAGGCCAAGCTGACCGGCGAGCGCTACGACGGCGGCGAGAACGAGACGGTCCGGCTCTGAGCCGTCACATCGACGCGACGAGGTTGACCAGCAGCGCGATGATCACGGTGCCGAACAGGTAGCTGAGCAGCGCGTGGACCAGCGCGGTGCGGCGCATGGCCGACGACCCGAGGTCGGTGTCGGAGATCGCGAAGCTCATCCCCACGGTCACCGCGACGTACGCGAAGTCGGTGTACCGCGGCGGCTCGGTCATGTGGAAGTCGATCCCGCGGGCGCCGTCGGTGAGGTACATCCGCGCGTACCGCAGGGCGAAGACCGTGTGGATGGCTGCCCACGACGCGAGCACGCTGGTCAGCACGGCGACGGTCGGCAGCAGCTGGCCGATCTCCTTGTCGACGAGCACGAGCACGACCCCGACCAGGGTCACGAGCGCCGCGGCGACCACCACGACGTGCGCGCCGAACCGGGTGGGCTCCTCCCGCGTCGCGTGCGACGCGGTGTCGTCGGGACCCATGGGACCGACGACGCCCCAGGTCCAGACGACGAACACCGCGGCGACTGTCGCCCACGCGGCGAGCACCGACGCGACCGACGTCCAGCCGATCACCGTGCCGACCACGAGGCCGGCGACCACCCCGACGAGCAGCCTGACCAGCGACGACGACGCGCTCATGCCGTCAGTGTGGCGCAGCGTCAGTCGTCGAGGGTGCCCAGCGCCTGGGTGAGGTCGTCGATCAGGTCGGCGGGGTCCTCGAGGCCCACGGAGAGCCGGATGGTCGACTCGGCGATCCCCACCGCGGCACGTCCCTCGGGTCCGAGCTTGCGGTGCGTCGTCGTCGCGGGGTGCGTGACCATCGACTTGGCGTCGCCGAGGTTGTTCGAGATGTCCACGATCCGCAGCGCGTCGAGCACGCCGAACGTGACCTTCTTGGTGACGTCCGGCGTCGACCCGTCGGGCACCGCGAGGTTGAACGTCACGACGGTCCCGCCGCCCGACTGCTGCGCGAGGGCGAGCTCGTGCTGCGGGTGCGACGGCAGGTACGGGTAGCGGACCAGCGAGACTCCCGGCTGCTGCTCGAGCCAGGTCGCGACCTGCAGGGCCGACGCCGTCTGGTGCCGCACGCGCAGCGACAGCGTCTCCAGCCCTTTGAGCAGCACCCACGCGTTGAACGCCGACAGCGACGGCCCGGTGTTCCGGATGAGGGTCTGGACCGGACCGTGGATGTACTGGTCGGTGCCCAGGATCGCCCCGCCGAGCACGCGCCCCTGACCGTCGATGTGCTTGGTCGCGGAGTACACGATGACGTCCGCGCCCAGCTCCAGCGGCCGCGACAGCACGGGGGTGGCGAACACGTTGTCGACGATCACCGTGGCGCCCGCGGCGTGCGCGAGCCGGCTGACCGCGGCGATGTCGACCAGGTCCTGCATCGGGTTGGACGGCGTCTCGAAGAACACCACGTCCGCCGGGGTGGAGAGCGCCTCCTCCCACTGCGACAGCTCGTGGCCGTCGACGTAGTCGGTGCGCACGCCCCACTTGGCCAGGATCTCCTCGAAGATCACGACGGTGGACCCGAACAGCGCGCGCGCGGAGACGATGCGCGACCCCGACTGCACGATCGCGGCGATCGACGTGAACACCGCCGACATGCCCGACGCCGTGGCGAACGCGGCCTCGGCGCCCTCGAGCAGGCGCAGGCGCTCCTCGAAGGTGGACACGGTCGGGTTGCCGTAGCGGGAGTACAGGAAGCGGTCGGCCTCTCCGGCGAACGCGGCCTCGGCCTCGGCGGCGGCGGAGTAGACGTAGCCCTGCGTGAGGAACAGCGCCTCGGACGTCTCGTTGAACTGCGACCGCACCAGGCCGCCGCGGACGGCGAGCGTGTCCGGGCGCAGGTCGGTGCGCGGGGTGCGGCGGTCGTCCCAGTCGGCAGGCCCGGGGACGCGCCGGTCGCTCACGCCTGCCGCCAGGGGAGCCCTGCCGCGCGCCAGCCGGAGTGGCCGCGGTGGCCGTCGGTACCGACGTCGCCCTCGAAGCCCTCGAGCACGTTGTAGGCCGGGCCCAGCCCGGCGGCGGTGGCGGCCTGCGCGGCGGCGACGGAGCGCACGCCCGAGCGGCACAGGAACACGACGGGCCGTCCCGCCGCGACGCCGGCGTCGGCCAGCTGCTTGAGGAACTGCGGGTTCGGGCGCCCGGACGGGTACGACACCCACTCGACCAGCGCGGCCCGGCCGTCGATCGGGGCCGAGTCGGGGATGCCCACGTAGCGCCACTCGGCGTCGGTGCGGACGTCGACGAGCACCGCGCTCTCGTCGGACGTCAACAGGTCCCAGGCCTGCTGGGGGGTCAGGTCGCCGGCGTAGCTCATCGAGGTCCTCGTCTCATCGGTCCTGGCGGTAGCACCCTCGGCCGGGCACACGGTGCCCGCGGGTTGCTGCGGCGTCGTCGAGCCAGATCTCTCAGCCGCTCTGGATGGTGGCCGTGATGCTACGCGCGGCGGCGCCCTCCTTCCAAGTGGTGGACAAGGCGTCCCGGTGGGCGAGACGAAGTCGGCGGCGCGTTGACAGCCACCGGGAGGTGCCGGGACCCTCGTTGCAGGTCATGAGCGCCAGCGTCAAGCCCCGGCTCGCTGGCCGGCAACCCTCCTCCGCGGTGGGGTGCCCCGGGTGACGACCTGGCCGCGTCCCGTCCGGGGCTCGGCAAGCGCGGGGTTCCACCTTCTCGACGGGTGTTCCCCCGGAACGTGTCGGAGGACCCACCATGACTGTCACCGCCGAGCGCCTCTCGTGTGCGACCGAGGTGAGCGCCCTGCTCCCCGTGGTCGGCGGCACCACCACCGTCCCGCTCGTGGACGGCACGCACCGCGTCTACGCCAACCTCGACTACGCGGCCAGCGCCCCGGCGCTCGAGGCCGTCGCGGCGCGCGTCACCGAGGTGCTGCCGCTGTACGCGTCCGTGCACCGCGGCGCCGGGTACCTGTCCCAGGTGTCCACCGCGCTGTACGAGTCCGCGCGCCAGACCATCGCGCGGTTCGTGGACGCCCGTCCCGACGACGTCGCGATCATCACGCGCAACACGACCGACTCGCTCAACCTGCTGGCCGGGGTCGTCCCGCCGGGGGGCCGCGTGCTGGTGCTGGACGTCGAGCACCACGCCAACCTGCTGCCCTGGGTGCAGTCCTCCGAGCGGCACGGCAACCGGACCACCATCCTGCCGATCGCGTCGACCGTCGCCGGGACCCTCGACGCGCTGCGCGACGAGCTCGCCCGCCAGCCGTACGCGCTGGTCACGATCACGGGTGCGTCGAACGTGACGGGGGAGGCGCTGCCGATCGACCAGGTCGTCGCGCTCGCCCACGCCGAGGGCGCCCGCGTGGCCGTCGACGGTGCTCAGCTGGTCCCGCACCGCGGCTTCTCGCTGGCCGACACCGACGCCGACTACGTGGCGTTCTCCGGGCACAAGACGTACGCGCCGTTCGGTGCGGGGGCGCTCGTCGGCCGCCGCGACTGGCTCGACACGGGTACGCCGTACCTCGCAGGGGGAGGTGCGGTGCGCGACGTGCGGGCCGATCGGACGGTCTGGCAGCCGGCGCCGGCGCGGCACGAGGCCGGGTCGCCCAACGTGCTCGGCGCGATCGCGCTCGCGGAGGCCTGCGACCAGCTCGCGGCCCTGCCGGCCGGGGCGCTCGCCGCGCACGAGGAGGCGCTGCGCGAGCGCCTGGTCGAGGGGCTGTCGGCCATCGACGGCGTCGAGATCGCGCGCATCTGGCCGGACTCCGCGGCACCGGTCGGCGTCCTCACGTTCACCGTGCCGGACCACGACCCGGGCCTGGTCGCCGCGTACCTCGCCGCGGAGCACGGGATCGGGGTCCGCGACGGCCGCTTCTGCGCGCACCCGCTGCTGGCCCACCTGGGCGCGTCGAACGGCGCCATCCGCGCGTCGGTCGGCGTCGGCACCACCAGCGAGGCGGTCGATCGTCTGGTCACCGCCCTGACGGAGTACCTCGCCACGGGTCCGGCCGTCCGCTACGAGGTGGTCGACGGCTGCTGGGCCGTGGTCGACGACACCCGCCCGCTGCTCGCGGTCCACGGCCTGGACCACCTCGCGGCGACGGCCGCCGCGGCGTGCGGACCGGCCCTGGACGACTGACCCGTCCCGCCCCGGCGGGCTACCCAGCGCTCACTTCGGCAGTTCGCGTCGAGCTCGGAAGTTCCAGCTGCCGAAGTCGACTGCACCTGCCGAAGTCGCGCTCGGGGGCCTGACGGGCCGCGGGTGCATCCGGGCGCGGGGGAACGGACGAAGAGGACACAGGGCGCCCTCCGGGTGCCCGCGCGGTGCGGCGCTGGGCGTCGGCCGCGACCGTCGTCCGTAGGAGCCACCATGAGGATCCGTCGCACGCTCTCCACCCTCGTCGCCGCCGGCCTGGTCGCCGGAGCCGGGGTCGCCCTGGCGCCCGCCGCGAGCGCCGCGCCCACCGGGACGTCGAGCCTGGCCGCCCTGCTCGCCTCGGACGGGGACACCTTCGACCGCAACTGGTACGACTTCGACATCCTCGACCAGGCCGTCGGTGCGGTGCTCGCCGCCAAGCCGACCAGCCCCGTCGCCGTGCTGGCCGACGGCACCGTCCCGCTCACCGCGTTCGTCCCCACGGACCGCGCGTTCCAGCTGCTGGCCAAGGACCTGACCCACCGCTGGTACGGCACCGAGGAGAAGGTGCTCACCGCGCTCGCGGGTGCGGTCGGCATCGACGCGATCGAGCAGGTGCTGCTGTACCACGTGGTCGCGGGCGCGACGATCGACTCGGGCACCGCGCTGGCCAGCGACAACGCCGTCCTCACCACGGCGCAGGGCGGCACGTTCACCGTCGACGTGCTCTCGAAGCGCTGGGGAGTGGTCCAGCTGCGCGACCAGGACCGCAACGACGTCAACCCATTCCTGATCCGCGGCAAGCTCGACCTGAACGCGGGGAACGTGCAGATCGCGCACGCGATCACGTTCGTCCTGCGGCCGGCCGACCTCTGAGAAGCCCCTGGCGGGCCGGGTCGACGACGACCCGGCCCGTCAGGACAGCGGGGTGACCGAGCCCGTCAGGTGCGGCTTGCCGGAGCGGGCGTCCCAGCCGGCGAACGCGAAGCCGTCGCCGTCGTGGGCGATGCGCACGGTGACCGTCCCGGGCAGCAGCACCGGCTTGACGAACTCGACCGACCAGTCGAACGCGTCCCCGCGCGCGGCACCGACGTCGGCCAGCGCCCGGGACGCGGTGTACATGCCGTGCGCGATGGCCCGCGGGAACCCGAACGCCTTCGCCGTGAGCGCGGTCAGGTGGATCGGGTTGCGGTCGCCCGAGACGGCGGCGTACCGGCGGCCCGTGTCGCCAGCGAGCGTCCAGCGTCCGGTCGGGGTCGGCGGGACGAAGGGATCGGACGTCTCCTCGACCGACCCTGCGAGGAACACCCCGCGCGCCAGGTAGGTGGACACCCCGCGCCATGCGAGCGTGCCGTCGACGGACACCTCGGTCACCAGGTCCACCTGCGTGCCGGACCGGTGAGCCCGCAGGTCGGTGGCGGTCGCCCGCACGTCGAGGACGTCGGTGAGCAGGACCGGCCGCAGCTGCGACACGCGGTTGGCCACGTGCACCAGGCCGACGAGCGCCAGGGGGAAGTCGGACCGGACCATGAGCGCGGTCGCCACGGGGAACGCCAGCACGTGCACGAAGCCGGCGGGCAGCCGATCGCTCCCGGGCTCGCCGAGCAGGTGCTGGTACGCCGTGAGATGCGAAGCGTCAGCACGCACCCCGCGGACGACGTACGCGACGTCCGGCAGCGTCGTCGGACCGGAGCGGACGCGACGCTGCAACGACAGCCCCGCGCCGCGGGCGAAGAGCCCGCCCAGCGCCGGGACGGACGGCAGGACGACGGTCGTCGTCACTGGCCCACCATGTTCTGCCCGCACACGCGCAGCACGCGGCCCAGGATCCCGCCGGCCGCGGGGGAGGACAGGAACGCGACCGTCTCGGCGACGTCCACCGGCTGCCCGCCCTGCTGCAGCGAGTTGAGGCGACGGGCCACCTGCCGGGTGACGGCGGGGATGCGCGCGGTCATCTCGGTCTCGATGAACCCGGGGGCGACCGCGTTGGCGGTGCCGCCGAACGCCTCGAGCAGCGGCGCGGTGGCCCGGACCATGCCGATGACGCCGCCCTTGGAGGCCGCGTAGTTGGTCTGGCCGCGGTTGCCGGCGATCCCCGACGTGGACGCCAGCGACACGATGCGCGGGTCGTCCGTGAAGTCGCCGGACGTCAGCAGGGCCTCGTTGATCCGCAGCTGCGACGCGATGTTCACGGCCAGGACCGAGTCCCACTTCTCCGGCGTCATGTTGGCCAGCAGCTTGTCGCGCGTGATCCCGGCGTTGTGCACGACGATGTCCAGCCGCCCGTGCCGCTGCAGCGCGTGCTCGAGGATGCGCGCACCGGCGTCGTCGGCGGTGACGTCGAGCTGCAGCGCGGTGCCACGCACCCGGTTGGCGACGTCCACCAGCTGCTCGCCCGCGGCGGGCACGTCGACCGCGATCACGGTGGCGCCGTCGCGCGCGAGGGTGTCGGCGATCGAGGCGCCGATGCCGCGCGCGGCTCCGGTGACCACGGCGACGCGGCCGGCCAGCGGCGTGTCCCAGTCGTCGGGCTGCGAACCGGCGGCGGAGTCGACGGTGAGCAGCTGCCCGTCGACGAACGCCGACTTCGTCGAGAGGAAGAAGCGCAGGGCGCCGACGACCGACGGCGCGGTGACCGGCACGTCGTTCGCGAGCACGACCCCGTTCCCTGTGGCCCCGCCGCGCAGCTCCTTCGCCAGCGACCGCAGCAGCCCGTCGACGCCCTGCCGGGCCGCGGCGACCGCGGGGGCGTCGTCGGCGACCGCTGCTCGCGAGACCGTGACGACCCGACCGCCGCGGGGCAGCGACTTCAGGACCGTGCCGATCTCGAGCACGGGCTCCGAGAGCTGGTCCGGGTGGGTCAGCTCCGTGAGGGCCAGGACGACCGCGGAGTACCGGGTGCCGGGCGTCGCGTGGCGGTGCACGTCGAGGTTCCAGTCGGTGGACAGCAGACCGGAGAGCGCGTCCGACTCCGAGCCCCGGCCGAGCACCAGCACGGCCCCCTCGGCCAGCGGCTGCCCGGGCGTGTAGCGCTTCAGGGGTGCCGGCTGGGGGAGGCCCAGCTGCTTCGCGAGCTTCTTGGTGAACCCGCTGTTGAGCAGGTTCAGGTAGGTGTCCGTCATGGTCAGGCCGCCTCGAGGATCGCGGTGAGGCCCAGCCCGCCGGCTGCGCAGATGGACACGAGCGCACGCACGGGCGTGTCCGAGCCGGACGCCACCTTCCGGCGGTGCAGCTCCTTGCTGATGGTCGCGATGATCCGCCCCCCGGTCGCGGCGAACGGGTGCCCTGCTGCCAGCGACGAGCCGTGCACGTTGAGCCTGGCGCGGTCCACGGACCCGAACGCGCCCTCGAGCCCGAGACGGGTCCGCCCGAACTCCTCGGACTCCCACGCGGCCAGCGTCGTCAGCACGGTGGCCGCGAAGGCCTCGTGGATCTCGATGTAGTCGAAGTCGGCGAGGGTCAGCCCGTTGCGGGCGAGCAGCCGCGGCACCGCGAACGCGGGGGCCATCAGCAGGCCGTCGTCGCCGTGCACGAAGTCGACCGCACCGGCCTCGGCGTCGACCAGCGAGGCGAGCGGGACCAGGTCGTGCGCGTCCGCCCACTCCTGGGAGCCGAGCAGCACCGCCGAGGCGCCGTCGGACAGCGGCGTCGAGTTGCCGGCCGTCATCGTCGCGGGCGTGTCCAGCCCGAGGCCGAACGCGGGCTTGAGCTTCGCCAGCTTCTCCAGGGAGGAGTCGGCGCGCAGGTTGGCGTCGCGCGTGAGGCCGCGGAACGGGGTGACCAGGTCGTCGAAGAACCCGGAGTCGTAGGCCGCGGCGAGCCTCTGGTGGCTGGCCAGCGCGACCTCGTCCTGCGCCTCCTGCGTGATGCCCCACTGCGCGGTGGTCAGGGCCTGGTGCTCGCCCATCGACAGGTGCGTGCGCGGCTCGCCGGTGTTCGGCGCCGACGGCGCGAGGTCCTTCGGGCGGATCTTCGCGACGGCCGCGAGCTTCTGCCCGACGGAGCGCGCGCGCGACAGGTCGAGCAGCGCGCGCCGCAGCCGGTTGCTGACGGCGATGGGGGCGTCCGACGTGGAGTCGACGCCGCCGGCGATCGCGGACTCGAGCTGGCCGAGGCGGATCTTGTTGCTCAGGGAGACGACGGTCTCGAGGCCGGTCGCGCAGGCCTGCTGGACGTCGTACGCGGGGGTCTCGGCGGAGAGGGCCGAGCCGAGGACGGACTCGCGGGTGAGGTTGAAGTCCTTGCTGTGCTTGAGCACGGCGCCCGCGGCGACCTCACCGATGCGCTCGCCCTGCAGGCCGTACCGGGCGACCAGCCCGTCGATCGCGGCGGTGAGCATGTCCTGGTTGCTGGCGCGGACGTACGGTCCGCCGGCGCGGGCGAAGGGGATCCGGTTGCCGCCGAGCACGTAGGCCTTGCGGACGCTCGGGGTGGGGGTGGGGCGGGCCATGAGGCGCGTTCCTCTCGCATCGTCGCTGAGGGCGGGGGGACCGAGCGCGAGGCGCTCGAGGATGATGACGTGGTGTCCGAAACCCACAGTACCTGATACCTTCGGTCTCGTGAGCCCTGTCACACCGGGCCCGTCGAAGGCGACGGCCCTCACGCTGCTGAACTCCGAGGCCGGTCGTGCGCGACCGGCCTTGCCGACTCCCCCTGCGACCCGCCGACCGCCGGACGACGCCTTTGCCGCCGACGGCCGCTCGACCCGCTGGGCCGACCACCGCGAGGCACGCCGCGCGGAGCTCGTCCGCATCGCCCGCCGGACCGTCCACCACAAGGGACCGGACGTGTCGATGGAGGAGATCGCCGCCGCGGCGGGCACCTCCAAGTCGATCGTCTACCGGTACTTCGCCGACAAGACCGGCCTGCAGATCGCCGTCGCCGAGGCCGTCGTGCTCCAGATCCAGGGGGCGCTCGAGGGCGTCCTGCGGATCGCGCCGACCCCCCGCGACGGCCTGCGCGCGATGGTCGCGGTGTACCTCGAGATGATCGAGTCGTCGCCGAACGTGTACGCGTTCGTCACCCGCAACGGCTCCGTCGAGTCCGGGGGGCCGCTCGGCCACTTCCTCGACTCGGTGACCGCGCTGGTCGCCGCCCCGTTCGCGCGGGGGCTCACTGAGGAGCACGAGGGTCGGAGGACGGCTCGGAGGCCCGAGGCCTCCCAGGAGGACGACTCGGCTCTCGCCGCCCGCGTCGCGCTCGCCGAGTCCTGGGCCGCCGGCGCCGTCGGCTTCGTCCGCGGCTCCGGCGAGTGGTGGCTGGCCCACCGCGACGAGCCCGCCAGCCCGGACCGCGAGGAGATCACCGCCCAGGTCGCCGCGTGGCTCTGGGCCGGACCCGTCGGGCTGCTCGCCCGTGACCGCAACCGCACGTCCCCCGACCACACGCACGTCCCGGAGGAGTCCCGATGACCACCACCACCCCGCGCCCGACCGTCGACGCTCCCGGCTCCGGCGACCCGCGCCTCGACGCGGACGTCCGCAACGTCGACATCGCGCACCTGAGCAAGGTCCTGCTGGGGCACTACCCCGAGCTGCGACTCGCGGCGCGCAACCTCATGGCCGACGAGCGGTTCCACCGGATCGAGGGCCTGACGCTGGCCGAGCACCGCGAGCGGGTCATCGGCCAGCTGCGCCTGCTGGTCGCCGAGGGCGACGTGCACCGCTCGTTCCCGGAGCGGTTCGGGGGCGCCGAGGACCACGGCGGCTTCCTGGCGCGGTTCGAGGAGCTGACGCACGCGGACCCGTCGCTGCAGATCAAGTCGGGGGTGCAGTGGGGACTGTTCGCCTCCGCGATCTACCACCTGGGCACCGAGCGGAACCACGACGAGTTCCTGGCCGACTCGCTCTCGCTCGCGGTCCCGGGCGCCTTCGCGATGACGGAGACGGGCCACGGCTCGGACGTCGCCGCCATCGGCACGACCGCGACGTACGACCCGGCCACGCAGGAGTTCGTCATCCACACGCCGTTCCGCGCGGCGTGGAAGGACTACCTGGGCAACGCCGCCCTGCACGGCACGGCGGCGACCGTCTTCGCCCGCCTGGTCACCGCGGGTGTCGACCACGGGGTGCACGCCTTCTACGTCCCGCTGCGCGACCCGGAGACGATGGAGTTCCTGCCCGGCGTCGGCGGCGAGGACGACGGGCTCAAGGGCGGCCTCAACGGCATCGACAACGGCCGGCTCTGGTTCGACCAGGTCCGCATCCCGCGCACCAACCTGCTCAACCGGTACGGCGACGTCGCCGAGGACGGGACCTACTCGTCGCCGATCGCGAGCCCCGGCCGCCGGTTCTTCACCATGCTCGGCACGCTCGTGCAGGGCCGCGTCTCGCTCGACGGTGCCGCGGTCACGGGCGCCCGCCTCGGCCTGACCATCGCGATCACGTACGGCAACCAGCGCCGCCAGTTCAACGCGGCGTCGCCCACCGAGGAGGTCGTGATCCTCGACTACGCGGAGCACCAGCGCCGCCTCCTCCCGCTGCTCGCGGAGACGTACGCCGCCGGGTTCGCGCACGAGGACCTGCTCGCCGCGTTCGACGACGTGTTCTCGGGCCGCAACGACACCCCGGAGACGCGCGAGGACCTGGAGACCCTGGCCGCCGCGCTCAAGCCGGCGTCGACCTGGCACGCGCTGAACACCCTCCAGGTGGCGCGCGAGGCGTGCGGCGGCGCCGGGTTCCTGGCCGAGAACCGGCTGACCAGCCTGCGGGCCGACCTGGACGTCTACGCGACGTTCGAGGGCGACAACACGGTCCTGCTGCAGCTCGTCGGCAAGCGTCTGCTCACCGACTACTCCAAGAGCTTCAAGCACCTGGACGCCACCAAGGTCGCCCGCATGGTGGCCGAGCGCGCGTCCGACGCCGCCCGGTACCGCACACCCCTGCACCGGGCCGTGCAGACGATTGCCGACGTCGGCGACCCGCGCCGGTCGGCCGGCCAGCTCCGTGAGACGGCCACCCAGCGCGAGCTGCTGGTGGACCGTGTCGAGACGATGGTCGCGGAGATCGCCCAGGCGCTGCGCCCGGCCCAGAAGGCGGACCCCGCGACGGCCGCGGCCCTGTTCAACGCGCACCAGCACGAGCTCGTCGAGGCCGCCCGCGCGCACGCCGAGCTGGTCCAGTGGGAGTCGTTCACCGCCGCGCTCGAGCGGGTCACCGACCCGGGGACCCGCCAGATCCTCACCTGGGTGCGCGACCTGTTCGGGCTCACGCTCATCGAGCGCCACCTCACCTGGTACCTGCTGAACGGCCGGCTCTCCGCGGGCCGCGCCCGGACGGTCACGTCCTACATCGACCGGCTGCTGGCCCGGCTGCGCCCGCACGCGCAGTCCCTGGTCGACGCGTTCGGCTACGAGCAGGCACACCTGCGCGCCCCGATCGCGTCGGGCGCCGAGCAGGCCCGGCAGGACGAGGCGCGGGCCTACTACCGGGCGCAGCGCGCGTCCGGCGACGCCCCGGTCCCGGAGAAGCACAAGCGCTGACCCCGACCGCGCGCCGACCCGGCGCGCCCACCCGACGCCTCCACCCCCCGAGGCGACGGCAGCCCGGCCCGTCTCCCTGCGCATCACGCGGGAGCCGGGCCGGGCGTGTGTCAGGCGGAGCTCAGGGGTTGCAGCGGGCGGTGATCATCTCGACCAGCCCGACCTCCGGGCGCCACGGCTCAAGGTTCCAGGTGGCCTTGTCGGGAGCGCCCAGCTCGTGGCACTCCAGCTGCGCCTGCATGCCCGGGCTGTCGGCGTCCGGTGCCAGGGCGACCACCTGCGCCCACAGGCCCTCCTGCGCCGCCTGGCTGCCGGCTCGCGCCCACGCGCTGGGGGTGACCGCGAGCGAGCGCCCGCCCTCGGCCTCACCCCAGACGGCGCCGAGCACGACTGCGGTGGTGAACCAGAGGCCGGCGGAGCCGGTGTCGAGCCGGAGCACCTCGGGACCGACCTGGCTGAGGCCCGCACCCCGCGGCTCGGTGACGAGTCCGCCGACGAACACCCCGCCGGCGTCCCTGACGACGGCCGAGCCGTCGGCGAGCGCCGTCAGCGTCATCCCGACGGGCGCGACGACGAGCGCCTCGCCCGGGGCGGTCACGTGGGCGGACCCGTCGTCGTCGGTCCGGACGTCCGTGCCGGGCGGGACCACGGTGAGGGCCACCGCCCCGGAGGCGACGGGGGTGCCGGTCGCGCGGAGCACGTCGGGATCGGTCGGGTCCGTCGTGGCCGTCGGGGTGGGGGATGCGGTGGGTGACGGCAGCGCCGGGGGCTCGGCGCGGCTCGGGGTGCAGGCCGCGAGCATGACGGCGAGCAGCACCGCCGCCGTCGCACCTCGCGTCCTCATCCTCGGAAACGTACCGGCCCGTCGGTCAGCCAGGCGCACTCCGACGGGGTGACGACGGTCGGGTCTGCGCGGGGGGAGCTCCGGACGACCACCGCGGCACCGTCCGGGAGCCGCCAGGGCCGGGACGACGCGTTGAGCACCACCCGCGCGCCGCCACGCCGTCCGACCAGCACCCCGGGACGGGCGTCCTCCCAGGTCAGGTCCTCGGTCGTCCAGAGGGCCGGTCGTGCCGACAGCGCCCGGTGCAGCACCGACCAGGTCGAGCTCGGGTCGGCCTCCTGCCGGTCACGGGCGTAGACGGACCACTCGGCCGGGACCGGCAGCCACGGGTCGCCCGTGGTGAACCCGAGGTTCCGGCCCGAGGTCCAGGGCAGCGGGATGCGGGCACCGTCGCGGTTGGGCAGCCGGCCGCCGGACCGCAGCGACTGCGGGTCCTGCCACCGCTCCGGCGGCACGTCCGCGTCGGGCATGCCCAGCTCGTCGCCGGCGTAGAGGAAGAACGCGCCGGGCAGCGCGAGCAGGAACAGGTGCAGTGCCAGCGCACGCTCCGGTCCGAGGCGCGTGGCGGCGCGCGCGATGTCGTGGTTGCCGAGCACCCAGGCGGGCAGGGCGCCGACGGCGCGATGGGCGGCCAGCTGCGCGTCGACGGTCCGACGCAGCGCCGCCGCGGACCACGGGGTGCGCAGGATGTCGAACGCGAAGGCTTGGCCCAGCTCGTCGGCGCGGGCGAACGCGGCGGTGCGCTCGGGCGGCCCCCACGCCTCCGCGACCGCGAGGACGTCGGGGCCGAGCACGCGCCGCCAGGAGCGGTAGATCTCGTGCACCTCGGCCCGGTCCCAGTGCGGGTGGTCCTCGCCGCGACGCACCTCCGCGTACGACGGCTCCTTGGCCAGCCCGCCGGCGACGTCCACGCGGAAGCCGTCGACGCCGCGGGCCAGCCAGAACCGGAGCGTCGCCGCGAAGTCCTCCTGCACGGTCGGGTGCGCCCAGTTGAGGTCGGGCTGCTCGGGCGCGAAGAGGTGCAGGTACCAGTCGCCGTCGGGCAGCGCCGACCACGCGGAGCCGCCGAACATCGAGCGCCAGCCGTTCGGCTGCGACCGGACGTGGAACAGCGCCCGCTCCGGACCGCCCCCCCGCGCTGCGACGAACCACGGGTGCTGGTCGGACACGTGGTTGGGCACCAGGTCCATCACCACCCGAAGGCCACGGTCGTGCGCGGCCGTGACGACGGCGTCGAACGCGGCCAGGTCCCCGAACAGCGGGTCGATGTCGCGGTGGTCCGCCACGTCGTACCCGTGGTCCGCCTGCGGGGACCGGTAGACCGGCGTGAGCCAGAGGCCGTCGACACCCAGGCGGGCGACGGCGTCGAGCCCGGCGGTCAGACCCGCCAGGTCACCGACGCCATCGCCGTCGCCGTCCAGGAACGAGCGCACGTACACCTGGTAGACCACGGCGCTGCGCCACCACGAGCTCACACGCGAACCAGCTCGACCAGGACGATCGCCGGGTTGGGCAGGTGGACGTCGATCGAGGAGCCGTCCAGTGGCCGCTCGGTCACGGCCAGCCGGTCGGCCGCCCGCAGCGTGGCCCACTGGTCGTCGGTCGGCCAGTCGGCTCCCTCGGACAGCGACGACCACACGGCCGCGATGTTCGAGTGGTCCGCGTCGATCCGCGACTCCCGCACGGTCCACGACCCCGGCGGGAGCCCGTCCAGCACCAGGTGCACGGTCCGGTCCAGCGCGGCCGACCCGTCGACCTTGCCCTGGTCGAGGGTGCCGTTCCAGAGCGCGACGGCGACCCGGCTGACGTCGTCGTCGCCGTCACGCGACGCCCACGCCTCGACCAGGCTGTCCGCGCCGTCCCCGGTCAGGGTCGCCGCGACCTCGTCGGACCCCAGCTGCTCCAGCAGCCACAGGGCCCACCAGCGCGGCTTGCGCAGCTCGCCGACCGTGCGCAGCCCGAACCCGCCGTGCAGCAGCCGCGGCGGGCGGCCCAGCTCCTCGAACTGGTCGGACACCACCCAGTAGGACAGGGCCTCGATCCGGCCGGCCGCGGAGCGCATCCCGCGCGCGAGGAACGCCGCGGAGAACACCCCGTCGTTCGCGTTGCCGAAGTGCGTCGGGCTCACGCCCCACTCGGTCCACCAGATCTCGGCGTCCTCGCGCCCGTGCCGCGCGAGCGTGGCCCGCAGGTCCAGCGGCGCGTTCCCGTAGGTGTGCGTCGAGACGAAGTCGACGGGAGCGCCGGACCCGGCGACGTGCTCGAGCAGCCCGTCCACCCAGCCCGCCGCCGCCGTCGACGGCCCCCCGACCACGAGCCGGTCGTCGACCGCGCGCACGGCGTTCACGGTCACGTCGTACAGCCGCCAGAACTCCTCGCGCGTGCCCGACCAGAACACCTCCAGGTTCGGCTCGTTCCACACCTCGAACGACCACCGGTCGCGTACCTCGTCCAGCCCGTAGCGCTGGATCAGGTGACCCACGAGGTCGGTGATCAGCGCGCCCCAGCGGTCCCAGTCCTTGGGCGGGGACACGATCGCGCCGTACCCGAACACGGTCACGTCCGGGTTCGAGGCCAGGTCGCGAGGCATGTACGACAGCTCGACCACCGGCCGCAGGCCCAGGGCCAGCAGCGCGTCGTAGGTGGCGTCGATGCCGGTGAAGTCGTGCACTGGCCGGCCATCCACCTCGCGGTACACGCCGAGGTCGTCGCACAGGATCGCGTGCGCCCGGACGGTCGCGACCCCCAGCTCGTCGTGCGCCGCGCGCAGCGCGCTCGTCAGGTCGGCCGCGATGCTCTGCCCGCCCACCGACTCCTCGCTGAGCAGCAGGCTGAGGTGCTCCGAGCCGATCATCGGCCGCCAGGGCCGGGGCAGCTCCCGGACCACGGTGTCGAGGTCGACGAGCACCTCCACCACGGCGGGGTCACCGACAGGCAGCGACGCGGCGACCACCTCGTCGCCCCCGGGGCCTGTCACGTCGACGTCGGTCACGGTGGCCACGGTGTACCTGTGCGGGACGCCGGGCTCGCCCGTCGTGTCCGCGTAGGGCCCGTGCGGCACCGCGAGGACGTCGCCGCCGTGGTGGTCCAGCGGGACGCCGTCCCGGATCACCTGGTAGCCGACCGCGCCCTGCACCGGCTCCCAGTGCAGGGACACCTGGCCGACGCCGGGCGCCGCGTACAGCCCGGCCGGCGAGGCCAGGACGGGGATCGCCCCGGCCGCCGCGGTGTCGGAGCGCCGACCGATCCGGTCCTCCCAGTCCGCGCGCGCGTCGGTCACTTGACGACCCCCGCGCCGAACTCCTCCTGGCCGATGAGCGGACGCAGGACCTTCTCCACCTGCCGGGTGCCGAAGGAGTCGTGCAGGATGCCGCCGCCGAGCACGTTGCCCAGCGCGCCCAGGACCATGCCCTGGTCGAGCGAGAGGTAGCGCTTCGCCTGCGTGTTGGTGCGCACCGCGACCGCGTCGTAGAACCCGCCGTCCCCGTACGCGCCGAGGACCGTCTCGATCTTGCGCAGGTTGTCGACGGCCTCGCGGGGCGCGTACGGCAGGGCGAGGAACGACGCGTGCGGGGTGACGACGCCGTCACCGAAGGTCGGCGTCGGGTTGGTCGCCGGGCGGCAGCCGTCGTAGCCGGCGTCGACGTTGGTCTTCTCCGCGTCGGACGGGTAGCCCTCGGGGTTCATCCCGATCGCGTCGACCCCGTAGACGTCGTAGTTGGCGAACGGGTCGCTGGCGGGGGAGAAGCCCCAGTAGCCGTAGCCGGCCTCGATCAGGCCGTGCTCGATGTGCGCGCGCACC
This sequence comes from Cellulomonas sp. Root137, assembly GCF_001426725.1. Lineage (NCBI taxonomy): Bacteria > Bacillati > Actinomycetota > Actinomycetes > Micrococcales > Cellulomonadaceae > Cellulomonas > Cellulomonas sp. Root137. Next base: position 1,290,725 of record NZ_LMFG01000001.1, read on the forward strand.
GCGAGCGGGTGGTTGACGCCCCAGCTCTTCGGGGCCCACTCGGACTCCGGCACGAACAGGTCGGGCATGAGCTCCTCGAACATGTCGCCGCCCCACGTCGGCACGATGTGCATGCCGCGGTAGGTGAAGGCCCCCTCGAACACCTCGATGCCCTCGTACGTGCGGGTCACGCCGACCGGGCGCTGCTCCAGCCAGGCCCAGTCGCAGCTGGCCGGGAACGTGCGGGCGGTCGCGAAGTAGTGCGCGGGCGGGATCTGACCGCGGGCGATGCCGATGTAACTGGCGATCCGCGGCTCGGAGTTGGTGATGTCGTAGTGGTTCTTGGTGAAGAACACCGGCGACCCGGCGACCGTCCCCGGGTCGGTCTCCTGGGGAGGCGGGGCAGCCCAGAAGCCACCGCGCATGAGGCCGGGCTTGGTGCCGCCGAACTGGTTCGCGTCGTAGAACGCCGCGAAGTTCATCGGCTCCAGCAGCGCGTTGGCCTGCCGCCGCAGCGACGGCTCGGCGGTGGCGATCACCATGAGCGCGGCCGCGAACCACCCGTTGTCCACGCTCGACAGGAACGGGTAGATCGTCTCGCCGTTCGGAAACTGGGTGAGCTTGGCGCCGGTGGCCTCGTCGTACCAGTTGTAGAACATGCCGCTCGGCTCGTGGCGCTCCATCGTCGCGATCGTCGCGAGGGTCTGCTTCATGCGCTCGCGGGCCTCGCGCTTGCCGATGATCCCGAGCTCCTCGGCCGAGACGGTCGACCACAGGTACGCACCGATGTTCGTCGGCGAGGTGTAGCCGGAGCGCGTCGCGGGGTCGAGCGACGCGTCGATGTTGTCGGCGGGCAGGCCCGTGGTCTCGTCCGTCATGGCGACGAACGAGGCCCACGTGTCGACACCCCACCGGTGCAGGTCCGCGCGGTCGTGGCGGGTCAGGCCGAGGTCGTCGTCGTGGTGGCGTCCGCCGGCGGAGGCGGTCGTGGCACCGGTGAGCAGGAGTGCGGCAGCCGCTGCTGCGGCCGCGAGAGGTCGGAGTCTCATCAGTGAGCCCTTCTCGGAGGTCAGGTCTTGAGGCCGGTGGTGGCCAGCCCTTGGACGAAGTGGCGCTGGAGCGCGAGGAACACGACGAGCACGGGGACGACGACCACCACGGAGCCCGCCAGCAGCAGGCCGTACTGGGTGGCGTTCTGCCCGACGCTGTAGAGCGCGAGCGCGACCGGCAGCGTGTACATGTCCTCGGTGCTGGCGACCACCAAGGGCCACAGGAAGTTGTTCCACGAGCCCAGGAACGTGAGGATCGCGAGCGTGGCGAGCGCGGGCTTGCACAGCGGCATGACCACGCGCCAGAAGATCCGGAGCTCCCCGGCGCCGTCCACGCGGGCGGCGTCGACGAGCTCGTCGGGGATCCCCTGCATGAACTGCCGCATGAGGAACACCCCGAACGGCCCGGCCAGGAACGGCAGGATCAGCCCGAAGTAGGTGTTGACCATGCCCAGGTTGCTGACCAGCACGAACAGCGGGACCAGCGTCACCATCCCGGGGATCATCAGCGTGGCCAGCACCAGCCGGAACAGCCAGGTGCGCCCCCAGAAGTCGATCTTGGCGAACGCGTACCCGAGCATCGAGCAGAACAGCAGGTTGCCGAGCGTCACCGCGAGGGCGACGACGATCGAGTTGGTGAAGAACTGGACGAAGTCGAGGCGCGTGAACAGCTCACGGAAGTTGTCCAGCGTCGGTGCCTGCGGCCACCACGTGGGCGGGTTGGCGCGCAGCTCGCCCTCGGACTTGAACGACCCGAGCAGCATCCAGATGAACGGGGTCACGACGAGCACGAGCCCGACGCCCAGCACGGCGTAGATCCACGGCCGCGCCTGCGGCTCTCCGAGGTGCGAGCCCTCGGTCCCGCGGGGCTTGGTGGTACTGGCGGTGGTGGTCACTTCGCACCCCCGGTCCGGCGGAACCAGCGGCGCCGCCCGGTGGCGTCGTCCCGCTCGCCCAGCACCTTGAACTGGATGACGGTCAGCAGGACGACCGCGGCGAACAGCACGTAGCTCATGGCCGCGGCGACGCCGTAGTTGCCGAACCCGAAGGTGTTGTAGATCAGGTAGGCCACCGACAGCGTGCTGTTCAGCGGCCCGCCCTGGGTCATCACGAACGGCTCCTCGAAGAACTGGAGGAAGCCGATGCCGGTGATCACGCCGGCGAACAGCATGGTCGGGCGCAGCGTCGGCAGGGTGATGTTGCGCAGCCGCTGCCAGGCGTTGGCGCCGTCGAGCGCGCTGGCCTCGTGCAGGGCCTTGGGCACCGACTGGAGCCCAGCCAGGAAGATCACGACGAGCGTGCCCAGCGAGCGCCACACCGACATCGCGATGAGCGAGGGCATGGCCCAGGTGGTGCTGCCGAGCCAGTCGGGACCCTGGATGCCGAACCAGCCGAGCACCTCGTTGATCAGCCCGTTCTCCGGCTGCAGCAGGAACCGCCACACCACGGCCACGGCCACGATCGAGGTGACCACCGGCAGGTAGTAGCCGACGCGGAAGAACCCAGACAGCTTGGTGATGCCGGTGTTCAGGGCGAGCGCGATGGCCAGGGCGAGCAGGATCGTCAGCGGCACCCCGACGACGACGAAGTAGAGCGTGTTGAGCGCGGCCTTCTGGAAGAGCGGGTCGGTCAGCACCGTGGAGAAGTTCTCGAACCCGACGAGGTTCACCGCGAACGGGTTCTGCAGGTCGCGGCTCTTGAGGTCGGTGACGCTCATGAAGAGCGACGACACCACCGGCCACGCGGTGAACACGAGGAAGAACAGCACGAACGGTGCCGCCATGCCCCACGCGGCGATGCTGCGCCGACGGTGCATCGGGGAGGAGCGCCGGAGCCGGGGGGCGGCCTGGTCGGCCGCCCCCGGGTTCCGCACGCCCGACCCGGAGGTCAGGGTCGTGGACATGGGGTCAGAGCCCCGTGCCGATCGACTCGGCCTGCTGCTGGATGGACGTGGCAGCCTCCTGCGGGTCCATGCCTGTCTTGCAGACCTTCTCCAGCTCGGTGTCGATGACGTTCGCGATCTGCTCCCACGTCGGGATCGACGGAGGCGCCTGGGCGGTCGTCATCTGCTCCCCGAACACGGCCAGCGCGGCGTCGTCGGCGAGGTCGCCCTCGTCCCACGCGGACTGCACGGAGGGAAGGTCGCTCGTCGTGGCGTACCACTGCGCCTGGATCTCGGGCTGGCTGAGCCACTGGACGAACTTCCAGGCGGCGTCGCGGTTCTCCGAGCTCTTGAACACGGCGAGGTTGCTGCCGCCGATGAACGACGCCGGCTTCTCGTCGGACGGGAGCGGCGCGAGCGTCACGCTGTCGACGAACCCCTCGCCGCCGGTGTCGTTGAGGATCCCGATGTGCCACGGCCCGGACTGGAACGCGCCGATCTTGCCGGCGACGAAGTCGGGTTCGAGCGTGCCCTCAGGGAGCTCCTTGGGGGCGACACCGTCGGTGAAGAACGACTGGTAGTAGGTGAGCGCCTTGACGAACTCGGGGCTGTCGAACGTGAACTCGGTCTGCTCCTCGTTCATGATCTCCGCGCCCGCCTGCCACGCGAACGGCAGGAAGGTCTGCCACGCGCCCGTCTGACCGGCCTGCAGCGAGATGCCCCACTGGGCGCCGGCCGACTGCATGCCCTTGGACGTCGCCATCAGGTCTTCCCACGTCGCGGGGGTGGGCGAGACGCCGGCCTGCTCCGCCAGCGCGGTGTCGACGTAGAGCACCCGGGTCTCGACGTACCACGGGACCGCGTAGGACGTGCCGCCCACCTCGGTGGAGCCCCAGGCGCCGGGGAAGAACGTCGACTCGTCGATGAGGTCGGGCGGGGTCGGGTCCAGCCCGCCGCTGGTGGCGAACTCACCCATCCACGTGGTGCCGATCATCGAGACGTCGGGCACCTCGTCGGCCGCGATGGCCGTCGCGATCTTGTCGTGGGCCGCGTCCCAGGGGATGGCCGTGACGTCGATCGTGACGTCCGGGTTCTCCTCGGTGAACGCCTTGGCGAACTCGCCGAGGGCCTCGCCCTCCGTGCCCATCGCCCAGACGGTGACCGTGCCGCTGACGTCCCCGGTGGCGACCGCCTCGGCGGTGGCGTCGTCCGCTGGGGTGTCGCTCCGGCCGCAGGCGGTCAGGGCGAACGCCGTGACGGCCAGCGCGGCGACGCTGACGCGCGTGGATCTCCTCATGATGGTTCCTCCTCGAACCTGGACAGCCCCTCGTGGGGTCGTGTCAGGGGTGCGTGCCACAGCTGTCGCGGACCACCAGGTCGGTGGCGAGCGACTCGTGCCGCGGCGTCGTGCGGTGTCCTGTGATGCGCTGGTCCAGCACCTCGGCGGCGAGTGCCCCGAGCGTGCGCATCGGTTGGCGGACGGTGGTGAGGGCGGGGCGGGCGTGGCGCGCGGCCATGACGTCGTCCCAGCCGGTGATGGCGACGTCGACGCCGACCCGGAGGCCGACCTCCTCCGCCGCGAGGATCGCTCCGAGGGCGATCTCGTCGTTGGCGCAGACCAGGGCGTCGGGACGCTCCTCGCCTGCGAGCAGCCACGCCGCGACGCGCGTGCCCGACGCCTCGTCGAACAGGCAGGGGGTCACGGTGGGCTCGATGCCGTGCTTGCCGAGGCCTTCGCGGACCCCGCGCCACCGCTCGGCGACGTCGGGGGACTCCTCCGGCGCCCCGAGGAACGCGACCCGGCGGACCCCGTGCCCGGCGAGGTGCTCGCCGAGGGCGCGTGCGGCGCTGAGCCCGTCCGCGCGGACGGAGTCGGCGGCGCCGACCTCGGGCCGGGCCACGACGACGACGGGGAGCCCGAACGCGGTGAGCTCCTCGATCACGTGGTCGGGGACGGTGCGGCCGAGCAGGACGAGCCCGTCGACGCGCAGGGCGAGGTCGCGCACGGACGACACGGGGTCGTCCCGGCCGTGGGTGGCCAGGACGAGGACGCTGCGGCCGAGCCGCGAGGCGGTCTCCTCGTACCCGAGCAGCACCTCGGCGTAGTACGGGCCGGACAGGTCCGGGAAGACGATGCCGTTGGCGGCGTGCGTGCGGGCGGCGAGCGAGGTGCCGGCGTGGCTGGGGCGGAACCCGAGCTCCTCCACGGCGGCGAGCACCTTCGCCCGGGTCGCGTCGGCGACGGGCGCCGACCCCCGCAGGGCACGGGAGACGGTCGCGATCCCGACGCCGGCACGCGCGGCGACGTCGTAGATCGTCACGGGCGTCCCCGCCCCTGCGTCCGTAGGAAGCGCTTTCATGTGATGACGGTCACACGGCAGGACGAGGTTCGCAACTCGGACGGATCGCCCAGGCGGCCGCGCTCGCGGACGCCGGGTCCGACCGTCGACGCGCGCCGGTATCCTGTGCGCGTCTGCCGACGTCGGCTGGGCCTGTTCGCGCCACCGGGCACGCGCGGCGCCGAGCCACGGGTCTCCACCGAGGGAATCGATGACCACCGCACCTGCGCGCGCCCCCCAGACCGACACCGTCGACGTCGCCGCCGCGACCCCCGACCAGGAGCAGCCGTTCGCGGAGCTGGGCCTGAAGCCGGACGAGTACCAGCGGATCCGGGACATCCTCGGGCGCCGCCCCACGGCCGCCGAGCTGGCCATGTACTCGGTGATGTGGTCGGAGCACTGCTCGTACAAGTCGAGCAAGAACCACCTGCGCCAGTTCGGCGACAAGACCACCCCGGCCATGAAGGAGCACCTGCTCGTCGGCATCGGCGAGAACGCGGGCGTCGTCGACATCGGTGACGGCTGGGCGGTCACGTTCAAGGTCGAGTCGCACAACCACCCGTCCTACGTGGAGCCCTACCAGGGCGCGGCCACGGGCGTCGGCGGGATCGTGCGCGACATCATCTCGATGGGCGCGCGCCCGGTCGCGGTCATGGACCAGCTGCGGTTCGGCGCCGTCGACCACCCCGACACGGCCCGCGTGGTGCACGGCGTGGTGGCCGGCGTCGGCGGCTACGGCAACTCGCTCGGGCTGCCCAACATCGGCGGCGAGCTGGTGTTCGACGCGTCCTACCAGGGCAACCCGCTGGTCAACGCCCTGTGCCTCGGCGTCCTGCGGCACGAGGACATCCACCTGGCCAACGCGTCCGGGACCGGCAACAAGATCGTCCTGTTCGGTGCGCGCACGGGTGGCGACGGCATCGGGGGCGCGTCGATCCTGGCCAGCGAGACGTTCGACGACACCAAGCCGTCCAAGCGCCCGTCGGTGCAGGTGGGCGACCCGTTCATGGAGAAGGTGCTCATCGAGTGCTGCCTCGAGCTCTACGCCGCGCGCGTGGTCGAGGGCATCCAGGACCTGGGCGCGGCCGGCATCTCGTGCGCGACCAGCGAGCTGGCCTCGAACGGCGACGGCGGCATGCACGTGGACCTGGAGAACGTGCTGCTGCGCGACCCGTCCCTGACCGCCGGCGAGATCCTCATGTCGGAGTCGCAGGAGCGGATGATGGCCGTCGTCCGGCCCGACCAGCTCGACGAGTTCCTGGCCATCACGAGCAGGTGGGACGTCGAGACGGCCGTGATCGGCGAGGTCACCGGCACGGGCCGGCTCACCATCGACCACCACGGCGAGCGCATCGTCGACGTCGAGCCGCGCTCCGTCGCGCACGACGGCCCGGTGTACGACCGGCCGTACGCGCGGCCGGCCTGGCAGGACGGGCTGAACGCCGACACGACGGCGGCCCTCGCGCGGCCGGCCACGAACGCCGAGATCCGCGCGACCGCGCTCCAGCTGCTGGGCAGCCCCAACCTGGCGTCCAAGGCGTGGGTGACCAACCAGTACGACCGCTTCGTGCAGGGCAACACCGCGCTCGCGCAGCCCGACGACTCCGGCGTGATCCGCGTCGACGAGTCCACCGGGCTCGGCGTCGCGCTGGCCACCGACGCCAACGGCCGGTACGCCAAGCTCGACCCGTACACGGGCGCGCAGCTGGCCCTCGCGGAGGCCTACCGGAACGTCGCGACGACGGGCGCCCGCCCGCTGGCCGTGACCGACTGCCTCAACTTCGGCAGCCCCGAGCACCCCGACTCCATGTGGCAGCTGGTCGAGGCCATCCGCGGCCTGGCCGACGCGTGCCAGGTGCTGGAGGTCCCGGTCACCGGCGGCAACGTGTCGCTCTACAACGGCACCGGCGAGCCCGGCCTGATCGACTCGGCCATCCACCCGACCCCGGTGGTCGGCGTCCTCGGCGTGCTCGACGACGTCGCCGACGCCACCCCGTCCGGCTGGACCGCCCCCGGCCAGGCCGTCTACCTGCTCGGCACCACGCGTGCCGAGCTCGACGGCTCCGCCTGGGCCGACGTCGTGCACGGCCACCTCGGCGGACTGCCGCCCGCGGTGGACCTGGACGCCGAGCGCCGGCTCGCCGCGGTCCTCACGCACGCCAGCCGCGACGACCTGGTGGACGCCGCCCACGACCTGTCGGAGGGTGGCCTGATCCAGGCGCTCATCGAGTCGAGCCTGCGGTTCGGCGTCGGCGTGCAGGTGTCGCTCGACCCGATCTGCGAGCGCGACGGCGTCACTCCCTTCGAGGCCCTGTTCTCCGAGTCGACGGCCCGCGTGCTCGTCGCGGTCCCGCGCTCGGAGGAGGTCCGCCTGGTCGACCTCTGCACCGCGCGCGGCGTCCCCACCCTGCGGCTGGGCGAGACGGCGGAGTCCTGCTCCCCGGGCGCCGGCACCCCCGTGGACGAGTCCGACCACGTCCACGGCCCGGCCGTCGAGGTCCAGGGCCTGTTCACCCTGCCCCTGGCGGAGGCCCGCGAGGCCCACGAGGCGACGCTGCCGCACTGGTTCGGCTGAACCCACCTGGAGGACGCCCCTGAGGGTGTTCTCGACCAGTATTTCCGTGGATCCGGGAGCCGTGGCGCTCCTACCGTCGAGGCGTGCCAGCTGATCTCTTCCGCGTGGTCCGTGCCGACAAGGGCGCGGTCCTCGTGCTGCCCGCGGACGGTCTGGACGGCGCCCACGAGCCCCGGCGCGTGACGCTGGACCGGGACGGCCTGGTCGCCACGGACGACGGGGACCGGCTCGCCCCGACGGTCGGCGACTGGCTGCGCGTGGACGAGACCGGCACCGCGTTGCAGCCCCGCACGACCGCGCTGGTCCGGGACACCGCCGGTGCCACGTCCCGCGTGCAGGCGCTCGCGGCGAACATCGACATCGTGCTCGTCGTGGAGCACCTCGACCCGGACCCTCAGCTCGGCCGCATCGAGCGGCTGCTGACCCTGGCGTGGCGATCGGGCGCCACCCCCGTCGTCGTGCTCACCAAGGCCGACCTGGTCCCCGACCCCGACGGCATGGCCGCCGAGGTCGCCGCGGTGGCCCTCGCGGTCGACGTGCACACGGTCAGCGTCCCCACCGACCAGGGGCTCGACGCCCTCCGCGCGCTCCTGGTGCCGGGCGCCACGCTGGTCGCCGTCGGCCCGTCCGGAGCGGGCAAGTCGACGCTGGTCAACGCGCTGGCCGGCCACGACGTGATGGAGACGGGCGGGCGTCGGGCCGACGGGCGCGGCCGGCACACCACCACCCACCGCGAGCTGGTCCCGCTGGCCGGTGGCGCGATGCTCATCGACACCCCCGGCATCCGCGGGGTCGGTGTGGTCGCGGACGCCGCCGCGCTGGACACCACGTTCGCGGACGTCGCGGAGCTGGCTGCGGCGTGCCGGTTCGCCGACTGCCACCACGCGGGGGAGCCGGGCTGCGCGATCCAGGCGGCCCTGGACAGCGGCGAGCTGGCGGAGCGCAGGCTCGACAGCTGGCGGCGGCTGGCCAAGGAGGCCGCCTACCAGGCGCGCCGTTCGGACGTCCGGCTGCGCGCCGAGGAGCGGGACCGCTGGAAGAAGATCACCAAGGAGTACCAGCGGGGGATGCGCGGGCCGGGTCGACCGCGGGGCTGACGCGCGGACGCGGAAGCGCATCGACGAGCCCGTTCCGGTACCTAATCGTTTCGGAACCGGCCGAGCGCTCGCCAGAGGGTCGCGGCGTCAGGTTTCCTCGTCGGGACCGGGTGCGGCGTCGTCGACGAGGACGGGAGCCCGCCCCGACCCGAGCTGGCCCGAGCTGTCGTCCCGAGGAGATCCATGCCCACCCGCAGAACCGCCACCGCGCTGCTCGCCGCCGCGGCCGTCGCGGTCGCCGGCCTGACCGCCGTCACCGCCGCCACCGCCGCGCAGGCCGCCACCGGCTGCAAGGTCGAGTACCGGGTCACCAACCAGTGGGCCGGGGGCTTCGGCGCCGACGTGTCCGTCACCAACCTGGGCGACCCGGTGAGCTCCTGGACCGTGGGCTGGACGTTCGCGGCCGGCCAGAAGATCACGCAGCTGTGGAACGGCACGGCGAGCACCAGCGGCTCCGCGGTGTCCGTCGCGAGCCTCCCGTACAACGGCTCGCTGGCCACGGGCGCCAGGACGAGCTTCGGCTTCAACGGCTCCTGGAGCGGCTCGAACCCGGTCCCCGGGACGTTCACCGTCAACGGCACCCTGTGCACCGGCACGACGCCGACGACCACCCCCACCCCGACGACGACCCCCACACCCACCCCGACCCCGACGGTGACCGTGACGCCCACGCCGACCCCCACGCCGACTCCGACCCCGACGAACCCGCAGCCGACCAGCGGCTTCTACGTCGACCCGACCACGCAGGGCTACCGCGCCTGGCAGTCGGCGAGCGGCACCGACAAGACGCTGCTGGCGAAGATCGCCCTCACGCCCCAGGCCTACTGGGTGGGCAACTGGGCCGACCCGGCGCACGCCAAGGCTGAGGTCGCCGACTACACCGCCCGCGCGGTGGCCGCCGGCAAGACGCCGATGCTCGTCGTGTACGCCATCCCCGGCCGCGACTGCGGCTCGTACTCCGGCGGTGGGGTCGCCGAGAGCGCCTACGCCGCGTGGATCGACACGGTCGCGTCCGGCATCCAGGGCAACCCGTACGTGGTCCTCGAGCCCGACGCCCTCGCCCAGCTGGGCGACTGCGCCGGCCAGGGCGACCGGATCGGCTTCCTCAAGTACGCCGCCAAGTCGCTGACCCTCAAGGGCGCCCGCGTCTACATCGACGCCGGCCACTCGTCGTGGCTGCCCGTGAGCACGGCCGTGAGCCGCCTCAACCAGGTGGGCTTCGAGTACGCGGTCGGCTTCGCGCTCAACACGTCGAACTACCAGACCACCGCGGCGTCGAAGACGTACGGCCAGCAGATCTCGCAGCAGCTGGGCGGCAAGAAGTTCGTCATCGACACCTCGCGCAACGGCAACGGCTCCAACGGCGAGTGGTGCAACCCGCGCGGCCGGGCGCTCGGCGAGAAGCCGACCCTGGTCAACGACGGCTCTGGCCTCGACGCCCTGCTCTGGGTCAAGCTGCCCGGCGAGTCCGACGGCACCTGCAACGGCGGCCCGTCGGCCGGCGCCTGGTTCCAGGACATCGCCCTGGAGCTGGCCCGCAACGCGAAGTGGTGATCAGCAGTCAGGCGTAGACCATCCCCATGAGCTCGCGGACGTCACGGATCGTGGCGTCCGCGAGCTCGTTCGCGTGGGCGTTGCCCTGCGCGAGGATGTCGGCCACCAGCCCCGGCTCGGCGGCGAACAGGGCCCGACGAGCGCGCAGCGGAGCCAGGTGGTCGACGAGCGCGTCCGCGACCAGCGCCTTGAGGTGTCCGGCGCCGCGGCTCCCCACCTCGTCGGCGATCGCCTCCGGCGGGACCCCCGTGCACAGTGATGCCAGCAGGAGCAGGTTGGCCACCTCGGGTCGCGACGACGGGTCGTAGGTGATGTGCCGGTCGGTGTCGGTCTTCGCCGACCGGATCGCGCGGACCGTCTCGTCGGCGGTCGCCCGCAGCTCGATGGCGTTCCCGCGGCTCTTGCTCATCTTGCGGCCGTCGGTGCCCAGCACGGTCGGCGCCTCGGACAGCAGGGCCTCGGGCTCCGTGAAGCAGGGTCCGTACCGGGCGGTGAACCGGCGCGCGATCGTCCGGGTGATCTCCAGGTGCGGCAGCTGGTCCCTGCCCACCGGCACCACCGTCGCGTGGCAGAACAGGATGTCCGCCGCCTGGTGCACCGGGTAGGTGAGCAGCAGCCCGGACAGCGACCTGCCGGAGTCGGCGAGCTCCTGCTTCACGGTCGGGTTCCGCTCCAGCTCCGCCGCGCTGACGAGCGAGAGGAACGGGAGCATCAGCTGGTGCAGGGCGGGCACCGCGCTGTGCGTGAAGATCGTCGCCGCGTCGGGGTCGATCCCGGCGGCGAGGTAGTCGAGGACGATCTCGCGCACGTTGCCCGCGATGTCGCCCGGCGCCTCCCGGTCGGTGATCACCTGGTAGTCGGCGAGCACCAGCAGGGTCTCGACGCCGGACTGCTGCAGGCGCACCCGGTTGGCGACCGTGCCGAACAGGTGGCCGAGGTGCAGCGGGCCGGTGGGGCGCTCGCCGGTGAGCATGCGTTGCTGGGCCATGGCAGGACTCCTTCGAGGGACGGAGCTGCGCACGTGCCCCCGGAGACAGCGATGCCCCCGACGCCGCGTGAGCAGCTCGGGGGCAGGACGACCGCGGGCTGCGTCTAGTGCAGCCAGCGCCAGGTCGTCGAGGACATGGCAGCAGCGTAGCGGAGGCACAATCGCCTCATGCCTCCCCGCCGCCGCACCGACCCCGCCGACGGCCGCGCCGCGCTCGCGGTCTGGCGCGCGGACCCGGCCGCCGTCCCGACGCCCGCACGGCGCACGGCGGTGCGGTTCACGCTCGAGGAGCTGGCCGAGGTGGCCCCGGGCAACGCGGTCGAGGTGCGGGTGCCCCCGGACGGCGCGGTGCAGGCGGTGGAGGGGCCGCGGCACACGCGAGGGACCCCGCCGAACGTGGTGGAGACCGACGCGCAGACCTGGCTCGAGCTGGTCACCGGCGCGCTGACCTGGGATTCCGCGGTGGCGCAGGGCAGGATCCGCGCCTCGGGGGAGCGCGCGGACCTGCGCGAGTGGCTCCCGCTGCAGGCAGCCCGGACCCGCTGACCTAAGATCGCGGGGTGCCTGACGACCCCCAGCCCGACCCGACCCCCGAGCCTGTTCTCGACGCGCGCGGCGTGCCGATCCCCTCGGAGGAGGAGCTGGCCGCGGTGGCCGAGCCGGCGGTCGTGCGCCACGCCCCGAAGTACGGCGCGTTCATCACCGCCGGCGCCCTCGTCGGCATCGTGGCCGCCCTGATCCTGGTCGCGATCGTCCGGCCCGACGTGCCGTGGGTGGCTGACGGGTCCGGCTTCATCTCGTTCCTCGACGGCGAGGGTGCCGTGCGCACGGTCATGGCCGTCGGCGGCGCGGTGCTCGGCGGGTTCGTCGGCGGCGCGCTCGCCGTCCTGGCGGACCGGCGCAGCGTCCGCCGGGCGCACTCCGCCGACGTCTGACAGCTGGGCACGTTCCGTGCGCGCCCCGAGGCGTGTGCGACCATAGGAACGTGGCCCCCCGCGCAGACGGACGTCTGAACCACGACCTCCTCCCCAACGAAAAAGGCCCCCAGGACGCTTGTGGCGTCTTCGGTGTGTGGGCCCCCGGTGAGGAGGTCTCCAAGCTCACCTACTTCGGCCTGTACGCGCTGCAGCACCGCGGCCAGGAGTCGGCGGGCATCGCCACCTCCAACGGCCAGCAGCTGCTCGTCTACAAGGACATGGGCCTGGTCTCCCAGGTCTTCGACGAGACCGCGCTGAACGCCCTGCAGGGGCACATCGCCATCGGGCACGCGCGCTACTCGACCACCGGTGGCAGCACCTGGGAGAACGCGCAGCCGACGCTCGGCCCCACGGCCGCCGGCACCGTGGCCCTCGGCCACAACGGCAACCTCACCAACACCGCCGAGCTGGTGGACCTCGTGGCCGAGCGCTACGGCAGCCAGCGCCGCGGCGAGCTCGCCCGGGGCAACACGACCGACACCGCGCTGATCACCGCGCTCCTGGCGGGGGACCCGGACCACACCCTCGAGGCCACCGCGCTCGAGGTGCTCCCGCGCCTGCGCGGCGCGTTCAGCCTCGTCTTCATGGACGAGCACACCCTCTACGCCGCACGTGACCCGCAGGGCGTCCGGCCGCTGGTGCTCGGCCGCCTGGAGCGTGGCTGGGTCGTGGCCAGCGAGACGCCCGCCCTCGACATCGTCGGCGCGTCGTTCGTCCGCGAGATCGAGCCCGGCGAGTTCATCGCCATCGACGCCGACGGCCTGCGCAGCAGCCGGTTCGCCAAGGTCGACCGCGCCGGGTGCGTGTTCGAGTACGTGTACCTGGCACGCCCGGACACCTCGATCGCCGGCCGCTCGGTGCACGCCGCCCGCGTCGCGATGGGCCGGCGCCTCGCCATCGAGCACCCCGTCGAGGCGGACCTGGTCATCCCGGTGCCCGAGTCCGGCACGCCCGCCGCGGTCGGCTACGCGGCCGAGTCCGGTATCACGTTCGGCCAGGGGCTCACCAAGAACGCGTACGTCGGGCGCACGTTCATCCAGCCGTCGCAGACGCTGCGCCAGCTGGGCATCCGGCTCAAGCTCAACCCGCTCAAGGAAGTCATCCGCGGCAAGCGCCTGGTGGTCGTCGACGACTCGATCGTCCGCGGCAACACCCAGCGCGCCCTCATCCGGATGCTCCGCGAGGCCGGCGCCGCCGAGGTGCACGTGCGGATCAGCTCCCCGCCGGTCAAGTGGCCGTGCTTCTACGGCATCGACTTCGCGTCCCGCGCCGAGCTCATCGCCAACGGCCTGGGGGTCGACGAGATCGCCGCGTCGCTCGGCGCCGACTCGCTCGGCTACATCTCCCCGGAGGGCATGATCGCCGCCACCGAGCAGCCCGCGTCGCAGCTGTGCGCCGCGTGCTTCACCGGCCAGTACCCGATCGAGCTTCCGCCGGCGGACCGCATCGGCAAGTTCCTGCTCGAGCAGAGCGAGCTGCCGCTCGGTGCCCCGGAGGACGGGCTCCTGTCGATCGTGCCGAGCGCCGGTGGCGCGAGCGCGCTGGACCACCCGTGAGCGGCCCGCAGGTCACGTACGCGGCCGCTGGTGTCGACACGGAGGCCGGCGACAAGGCCGTCGAGCTGATGAAGGACGCCGTCCGCGCCACGCACGGGCCGCAGGTGCTCGGGGGAGTCGGCGGCTTCGCCGGTCTGTACGACGCCAGCGCCCTGCTCACCTACCGCAAGCCGCTGCTGGCCACCTCGACCGACGGGGTCGGCACCAAGGTCGCCATCGCGCAGGCCCTCGACATCCACGACACCATCGGGTTCGACCTGGTGGGCATGGTCGTCGACGACATCGTCGTGGTCGGCGCCACGCCGCTGTTCATGACCGACTACATCGCGTGCGGCCGGGTGGTGCCCGAGCGCATCGCCGGCATCGTGCGCGGCATCGCGGCAGCCTGTTCGGTCGCCGGGACCGCCCTCGTGGGCGGCGAGACCGCCGAGCACCCGGGCCTGCTGGGTCCCGACGAGTACGACGTGGCCGGTGCCGCGACCGGCGTGGTCGAGGCCGACCGGCTGCTGGGCCCCGAGCGGGTGCGCGCCGGTGACGTGCTGCTGGCGCTCGGTTCGAGCGGGCTGCACTCCAACGGGTACTCGCTGGTCCGCAAGGTGGTGTCGGTGGCCGGCTGGGCGCTGGACCGCCACGTGGACGAGCTGGGCCGCACGCTCGGCGAGGAGCTCCTGGAGCCCACCCGCGTCTACGCGAGCGACTGCCTGGCGCTGGTGGAGCGGGCCGGCGTCGACGGGCTGCACGCGTACAGCCACGTGACCGGCGGTGGGCTCGCGTCGAACGTCGCGCGCGTGCTGCCGCAGGGCCTGGTGGCGGACATCGACCGCGGCGGCTGGACGCTGCCGCCGGTGTTCTCCCTGGTGCAACGCTTGGGTCAGGTGCCGTGGACCGACCTCGAGGGCACGCTCAACCTGGGCGTGGGCATGGTGGCGATCGTGGCCGCCGACTCCGTGGCCGGGGTGCTCGCGCACGCGGCCGAGCTGGGCCTGCCCGCGTGGGAGCTGGGCACCGTGCGGCACGCCGACCCGAGCACCGACGTGGTGGGCGCCCCGGGGTTCGTCGCGGGCACCAAGGGTGTCCACGGGGGAGCCGTCCAGCTCACCGGCGCGTACCGGGTCTGATCGCACGCGTGCGCACACGCGCTCGCACCACCCCGAGGGATGGTGCGAGCGCGTGTGCGTGCCTACGCCTCAGCGCAGGTGGCGAGAACAATCAGCGATCGTCGTCCGACCAGCGTCGGTAGTCGTCGCTGTCGTCGTCAGTGTCCGTCTCCACAGCCGCGCGAGGGCGGTTGTCGGTGACGACATCGTTGTGGCCGTGCGACGTGAGCTCCTGCTCGAGAGCTCGGTAGTTGGTATCCGGGCTGAAGTACTTCAGCTCCCGGGCCACCTTCGTCTGCTTAGCCTTCTGACGGCCGCGCCCCATGGCATCGACCCCCTCTTACGTGGATGCGGGGCGGCTCCGTGCTGACACGTGCGGCCCCGGGGTGCTGAATCGTCTCTTCGTGGGGCAACGGTACATGCTCGTTCGGTATTCCGACCACTCGCCTGGCGCGATGCGTGTCACGTCCCCGCCGGCGACGCCGAGGCGGGCCGGCCGGGGTGAGCCGGACTGGCGTCCAGCGCCCCGTGGACGGTCCAGCGCGTCCCGGCGTGTATGACCGAATGGTCGGGTTTAGGGTGGTGCCACGGCTCGAGAGTCGCGAAGTATGAGAAGTGTATGAGAGCGGCGTGAAGGTTCGTTACTGGACCGTGTCCGGGAACGCGCTATCTGCGGCTTTCGTTCATGCTAGTGGGGCGATGTCAGGTTTGGGGGCTTCGGCCCGTACCCTTGCCAGATCGAGAACGTTTCACACCCGCAGGACCGCATCACCCGCACCTGAACTGGCCCGGGCATCGACGACGTCGACGCCGCAGGCCGCACGCTTGCCAGGAGGCAGCAGATGAACGCACACGCCGCAGACTCAGAAGCCCTGCTCACGCCCTCCGAGGTCGCGACACTGTTTCGGGTCGATCCCAAGACCGTCACCCGCTGGGCGAAGGCCGGGAAGCTGTCCTCGATCCGCACGCTGGGCGGCCACCGCCGTTACCGCGAGTCCGAGGTGAGGGACCTGCTCAACGGGGTTCCGCAGCAGCGCCTCTCCGACGGCTGAACCACACTCACTCGGCCGAGGTCGTCGACCCTGCTCGACGTGCCCTCGGCCGTTGCGCGCCCGCGGCGGCGCGCGCCAGGCATGACGACGACGGCGAGGTCGCGACGTGGCGCCCTCGCCGTCGTCGTACGTCAGCCCCTGCGGCGCCCCGCGATGACGAGTGCCAGCAGGGCCGCAGCGCCGGCCGCGGCGCCGCCGAGGATCGCGAAGGCCTTCTTGCGCGCCGCCGGGTCGGCGTCGCTGTTCTTGGCGTCGCTCCACAGCTGACGCCCTGACTCCACCGCACGGCCCGCCTGAGCGCGGGGGTCGAGCCGAGCCACGAGCTCGTCGACGTTCGACGCCAGCTGCGCGCGCGTGAGCGCGAGCTCGGCCTCCAGCGCCTCCATCTCGGGGGTGGTGAACGGCTTGGGTGCGTCCTTGGGCTTCGACTCGTCGGTCATGCGGAGAACCCTGCCTTCAGCGTCGCGATGTCCTCGTGGACGCCCTCGATCGCCTTGGCCGGGGTGGGGGGTGACCCGGCCTTGATGCGGTTGATCCCGATGAGGACCAGCACGGCGATCACGATCAGCAGCAGGACGCACACGATGAGCGCGGCCAGCCAGAGGTCGACCCAGAGGTTCAGGACGATGATCGCCAGCGCGATCCCGGCGCCGAGCAGGTACAGGGCGAGCACCCCGCCCACGGCGACGAGCGCGGCGCCGATCCCGAGCTGCTGCGCGCGCCCGGTGAGCTCGGCCTTGGCGAGGTCGATCTCCGCGCGCACGAGTCGCGCGGCCTGCTCGCTGATCTCGGACACCAACTGGCCGAGCGACTTCTCGTCGCCCGGCGGTCCCGACTGGGTGGTCATGGGGCACGGCCTCTCGTCTGCACATCCGTTGAGCACCCAGTCTGGTGGTCGGCGAACCGCCACGCGAGAGGAAGGGCCCTGATCAACCAGGGAAACTCAGTCCGCCCAGGGGTGAACCTGCTCCTCGGCGGGGTGTGCCGGCTCGTGCAGGCGGACGACAGAGACGGCCGGGCCCGGGGGCAGCCGGCGCTTCGCCCAGGCCGCGACGCCCGTGCCGATGAGCAGCAGGGCCAGACCGACGAGCAGCGCGGCGAGCCAGGCGTCGACCGCGTGCGCGAGGCCGAGCACCGCGGCGGTGATCAGCAGGGCGAGCCCGAAGAAGGCCAGCAGGGTGGCGACGGCGAACCCCACGGCCGCGGGACGGACCTCGATCGCACGGGCGCGGACGCTGCGGGTGACCGCGTCGATCTCCACCTGGATGCTCTCGCGCACGTGGTCCTCGACCTGCGCGAACTTCTCGCGCGCCCGGTCCGCCAAGGGCTCGGAGAAGCGGTCGAAGAAGCTGCGCGGTCGATCGGCGCCAGGGGTGCTGGCCATGAGGTCCTCCTCGTACGGCGTGCGGTGGCCCCAGCGTAGGAGCAGAACGCCTGGTGGCAGAGTTGCCGCGCTCACGACGAAGCCCCGCTCCGGGTGATCCGGGCGGGGCTCCTGATGTGGCCACTGGCAGGGTCGAACTGCCGACCTTTCGATTTTCAGTCGAACGCTCTACCAACTGAGCTAAGTGGCCAAAACGACGCGGCCCGGTCTCTGCTCATCACAGAACTGCTGACCGGGCGTATCGAGCGACCCCGACGGGACTTGAACCCGCGACCTCCGCCGTGACAGGGCGGCGCGCTAACCAACTGCGCTACGGGGCCTTGAACTGCTGCAAGGCCTGTACTGCTGATCCTGCTCGTACCCCCAACGGGATTCGAACCCGTGCTACCGCCGTGAAAGGGCGGGGTCCTAGGCCGCTAGACGATGGGGGCTTGTCCAACCCCTGACGTCGAGGCGCCGGATGACCGGTGATGAGCATACGGGGTGATCGGCCGTAACTCCAAAGCGGTTGCCGGTGGCCCCCGTCACGTGGCGCCGACCAGGCAGGATGGTGCCCATGGTCGACATGACGCTCGCCGAGTTCGAGGACGCGGTCCGCGACGCGCTCGACGAGATCCCCGACGAGCTGGCGGCCATGATGGACAACGTCGTCGTGCTGGTGGAGGACGAGGCTCCCGAGGGCGAGGTCGAGCTGCTCGGCCTGTACGAGGGGACCCCGCTGACCGAGCGCGGCGAGTTCTGGGCCGCCGGGTCGCTGCCCGACCGGATCACCATCTTCCGGCTCCCCACCCTGGCCATCTGCGACGACCGCGCGGACGTGGTCGAGGAGGTCGCCGTCACCGTCGTGCACGAGATCGCCCACCACTTCGGCATCGACGACGACCGCCTGCACGAGCTGGGCTGGGACTGACCCAGTGGGACACGACCACGGGCACGGGACGGCGGCACAGGCGCACCGGGGGCGGCTCCTGGCCGTGCTGGTCCTCACGCTCGTCGTGCTGGTGGTCGAGGTGGTCGGCGGGCTCGTCTCCGGGTCGTTCGCCCTGATCGCCGACGCCGGGCACATGCTCACCGACGCCGCCGGGGTGGGTCTCGCGCTCGGCGCCACCGCGCTCGCCGCCCGGCCCGCCACGGCCGCGCGCACGTTCGGCTGGCAGCGCGCGGAGATCCTCGCGGCGCTGATCAACGGGCTGGTCATCGCGGCCGTCGGGGTCGGGGTGATCGTCGGCGGTATCGCGCGGATCCTGACGCCCGGCGAGGTCGAGGCCGGGCTCATGCTCGCCGTGGCCGTCGTCGGTCTCGCCGCCAACGGGGTCGGCCTGGCCCTGCTGCGCCGCGGGCAGGAGGAGTCGCTCACGGTCCGCGGCGCCTACCTCGAGGTGCTGGGGGACCTGCTGGGATCCGCGGCCGTGGTCGTCGCGGCGGTGGTCGTGCTGGCCACCGGGTTCCTGCGGGCCGACGGCATCGTCTCCGTGCTGATCGGCCTGATGATCGTGCCGCGCGCCGTCGGCCTGCTGCGCGAGGTGGGGACCGTGCTGCTCGAGGCCACGCCCCGCGGGGTGGACCTGGACGCGATCCGGTCGCACATCTGCGGCGTCCCGGGCGTGCTCGGCGTGCACGACCTGCACGCGTGGACCATCACGTCCGGCGTGCCGGTGCTCTCGGCACACGTCGAGGTGCCCGACGACCTCCTGTCCCGGGGCGAGGCCGGCCGCGTGCTCGACGACCTGCGGCACTGCCTGGCCGGCCACTTCGACGTCGACCACTGCACGTTCCAGCTGGAACCGCCGTCCACCACGGGCCGCGAGCACCACGCGCACGCCTGACCCTCGCCGTGCGTCCGCACTCCGGCGGGCTCCCAGGCGCACGCGTGCGGACGTGGGGCGGGCGGGACCATAGGGTCGGCGCATGGTTGCTGTGGGGATCGTGCTGCTGCCGCAGGAGCGGTGGGCGTCGGCTCGCCGGAAGTGGGAGCTGGCCGAGGAGTGGGGCTTCGACCACGCGTGGACGTACGACCACCTGGCCTGGCGCACGCTCGTCGACCAGCCGTGGTTCGCCACCGTGCCGCTGCTGGCCGCGGCCGCCGCCGTCACCGAGCGGATCGGGCTGGGCACCTGGGTGGCGTCGCCGAACTTCCGGCACCCCGTCCCGTTCGCCAAGGACGTCATGGGACTCGACGACGTCAGCAGCGGTCGGTTCCTGCTCGGCCTGGGGGCGGGCGGTGAGGGGTTCGACGCCTCCGTCACCGGCGACCCGCCGACGCGCGGCGAGCGGACGCGGCGGTTCGAGGAGTTCGTCGGGCTGCTCGACTCGCTGCTGACCCAGCCGGTGACCTCGCACCAGGGCGTGTTCTACCGGGCCGACGAGGCGCGGATGATCCCCGGCACGATCGCACAGCCGCGCACGCCGTTCGTCGTCGCCGCCAACGGACCCCGGACGATGACGCTGGCCGCGCGGTACGGGCAGGGGTGGGCCACCTACGGTCCCGCGTACGCGACCGAGGACGTCCCCACCGAGGCGACCGCCGCGCAGGAGCAGTGGTGGACGGGGCTGGCGACGATGCTCGAGCAGGTGGAGGCGATCGAGGCGGAGCACCGGCCCGCCGGAGCGCCCCCGCTGCGCCGGTACCTCAGCCTGGACGGGGCGCCGATCTTCTCGATGACCTCGCTGGACGTGGTGACCGAGGGCATCGAGCGTGCGGCGGCGCTGGGGTTCAGCGACGTGGTGATCCACTGGCCGCGCGAGGAGGGGATCTACGCCGGCGACGAGTCGGTCCTGGAGGCCCTGGTCGACCAGCTCCCGAGGCTGCAGGCGCTCTAGGCAGGCGCCACGTCCGAGCATCTGGCTGCCATAGCGCTCACTAGCTCGGACGCTGTGCGCCGCAGAGCGCAACGTCCGAGCATCTGGCTGCCAAAGCGCTCACGTGCTCGGACGTTGTGGGGATGGCTAGTGGGCCTGGCGGGCTTCCCAGGCGCTGGTGACCATGTCCAGCAGGGTGTGGCGCATCTGCCAGCCGAGGTCGCGGGCCGCCAGCTCGCCGGACGCCACGATGCGGGCCGGGTCGCCCGGTCGGCGCGGGGCGGTCTCGGGCTCGAACGGGATACCGGTGCCCTCGGCCATCGCGGTCATGATCTGCCGCACCGAGACGCCGTCGCCGGAGCCCAGGTTGTAGACGGGCTCCAGGGTGCCGCCGCCGGCGAGCACCTGCGCGGCGGCGACGTGGGAGTCGGCCAGGTCCGCGACGTGGATGTAGTCGCGGACGCAGGTGCCGTCCGGCGTCGCGTAGTCGGTGCCGTTGATCCGCGGGGTGCGGCCCTCCACCAGGGCGTCCAGCACCAGCGGGAAGAGGTTGTGCGGGCTGGTGTCGTAGAGGTCCGGCGTGGCGGAGCCGACGACGTTGAAGTACCGCAGCGACGTGTGCCGCAGACCGGCGGCCCGGCCCTGGTCGCGCAGCAGCCACTCGCCGATGAGCTTGGACTCGCCGTAGGGCGACTCGGGGGTGGTCGGGGTGGCCTCGGTGACCAGGTCCACGTCCGGGGTGCCGTACACGGCGGCCGACGACGAGAACACGATCGCGTCGACGCCCTGCGAGGCCATGGCCTCCAGCAGGTGGGCGGTGCCGGTGACGTTCTGGTCGTACGTGTGCAGCGGACGGTCGACGGACACACCCGCGTACTTGAACCCCGCCAGGTGCACGACGCCCACGACCGCGTGCTGGGAGATCGTGTCCGCCACGAGGTCGGTGTCGAGGATCGACCCTTCCACCAGCGGCACGCCCTCGGGGACGAATGCCCGGTGCCCGCTGGAGAGGTCGTCCAGGACCACCGTGTCCAGCCCGACCTGCCCGAACGCCCGCACCACGTGCGACCCGATGTACCCGGCACCCCCGGTGACCAGCCATGTCATGCACCCGAGCGTACCGACGACGGCGGCGCGCAGCGGACGCGTCCGTGCCGCGAAGAAATGCTGCGCCAGGTGCATCCGTGGAGGGGGCTCGGGCCGAAGAGGGTCGACAGCCGCGCGCGGTGGCGGGTCGGAGCATCCTCAGTACGCTGAGGATCTCCTCCGCAGGTGGCGCGGGTCGGTTCCAGCAGCAGGGACAGGAGACGCGGGATGGTCGGGAAGTCAACGGCTGCACCGGGCGTGGTCGTGCACCGGGCGCCCGCCCGCACGGCGGACGCCGCCGACCTCGCGGAGGCGGTCGAGGGGGCGATGGCCGTGACGGCGACCGTCCTGCAGGACTTCGTCGAGGCGCGCATCCGTGTCGCGGCCGGCCGGTCCGAGGTGGCCGCGCGCCTGTGGACCGACCTCGCGGGTGTCATCGGCGGCAAGCTGATGCGCCCACGGCTGGCGGTCGCCGCGTACCTCGGGCTCGGTGGCACGGACCGGGCGGCGATCGCGCCGGTGGCCGCCGCGATCGAGGTCCTGCACACCGCGATGCTCGTGCACGACGACCTGCTCGACCACGACGAGGTGCGGCGGGGACGCCCCAACGTCGCGGGCGCCGCACGCGCGCGCCTGGCGACCAGCGGCCTGGACGACCGGGGGGTCGACGACCAGGTGCTCGCGGCCGGGCTGCTGGCCGGCGACCTGGCGATCGCCTCGGCGTTCTCGCTGGTGGTGAGCGCGCCGGCGGACCGCTCGGCACTGCTCCGGGTGGTCGGCCTGCTGGCGGAGGGCATCGAGACCACGGTGGTCGGGGAGCTGCTCGACGTGACCGCGTCGCTCTCCTCGCCGCGGGACGTGGACGCGCTCGCGGTGGCGGAGCTGAAGACCGCCGCGTACTCGGGCAGCCTGCCGCTGGTCGTCGGCGCGATCCTGGCCGGGGCGGACGACGAGCGGATCGCGCAGCTCGACGGGGTCGGCTCGGCCCTCGGGGTCGCGTTCCAGCTGACCGACGACGAGCTCGGCGTGTTCGGCGACCCGGCGGTCACCGGCAAGTCCGTGCTGTCGGACCTGCGCGAGGGCAAGCGCACCGAGCTGCTGCGGCGGGCGTACGCGATGACCGACGCGACCGGGTGCGCGGTGCTCGACACGCACGTGGGCCGGCCGGACCTGGACGAGCCGGGGGCCGCGGCCGTGCGGGACGTCATGGTGTCCAGCGGAGCGCTGGACGCGGTGCGGGAGCTGACCCGGCGCACCGGTCTGCACGCGCGGTCGCTGGCGGCGGGCAGCCTGCCCGAGCCGCTGGGGGGCTACCTTGTGGGCGTCGTCGACGATCTGGTCGGACGGGGTCACTGAGTGCTGGGGGAGCGGATGTCGGACGTGCGATCGGCCCGTGACCGGGCGCTCCGGCTGTACGACGCCACGGCCGCGCGCACGAGCGCCGGTGTGCTGGCCGCGTACTCGACGTCGTTCGGGCTGGGCACCCGTCTGCTCGGGCGCCGCGCGCAGCAGGACATCCGCGCGGTGTACGCGCTGGTCCGGCTGGCCGACGAGGTGGTGGACACCTACCGCGGCGACGACGCGGGCGCCGAGCTGGACGAGCTGGAGGAGCAGACCGCGCGTGCCCTGCGCACGGGGTACTCCACCAACCTGATCGTTCACGCGTTCGCGCGGACGGCCCGGCGCGTGGGGATCACCGCCGCGGAGACGCGGCCGTTCTTCGCCTCGATGCGGGCGGACCTCACGGTGCACGAGCACGACCGGGCCAGCTTCGAGGCGTACGTCTACGGGTCGGCCGAGGTGGTCGGCCTGATGTGCGTGCGGGCGTTCCTCAACGAGGACCGGCGTCCCGACGAACCCGTGCGCGAGCCCGACGAGACGCAGGTGGCCGGGGCGCGGGCGCTGGGGGCGGCGTTCCAGAAGATCAACTTCCTGCGCGACCTCGGGGACGACACCGAGGAGCTGGGCCGGACGTACTTCCCCGGCACGACGCCGGGGCAGCTCGACCAGGCACAGCTGGACGCGATCCTGGCGGAGATCTCCGCGGACGTGGCCGTCGCCCGGGCGGCGGTGCCGACCCTGCCGCGACGGGCCCGCTACGCGGTGGGCGCGACGCTGGCCCTGTACCAGCGCCTGGTCGACGAGATCGCGACGCGGCCCCCGGAGTCTCTGCTGACCGGGCGGGTGCGCCTGCCCACCCCGGTCAAGCTGCTCGTCATCGGCGAGTCCGTGCTGGCGGAGGCGCGCTCCGGTCGCGAGGTCGGCGCGTGAGCGGACCCGGGCGGGTCGTCGTCATCGGCGGCGGCATCGCCGGCCTGACCACCGCCGCGCTGCTCGCCCGCGGGGGCGCCCTGGTGACCCTGCTGGAACGCCACGACCGGCTCGGCGGCCGCACCGGCACGGTGTCGATCGACGGGTTCCGGTTCGACACCGGGCCGTCCTGGTACTTCATGCCCGAGGTGTTCGAGCACGCGTTCGCGCTCCTGGGCGAGCGGATCGAGGACCACGTCGACCTCGAGCGGCTGGACCCGGCGTACCGGCTGTTCCCGGAGCCGGTCGACGGCGGACCTGCGGAGCCGTTCGACGTGGTCGGCGACCCGGAGGCCAACTGGGCGACGTTCGAGGCGAGAGAGCCCGGCGCCGGCGAGGCGATCCGGCGGTACACGGAGGCCTCGACGCAGGCGTACCGGACTGCGCTCGACTCGTTCCTCTACACCACGTTCGCGCGCCCGGACCGGCTGCTCACCGCCGAGATCGTCCGGCAGTCCGGCACGCTGGCCGGCCTGCTCACCGGCACCCTCGCGGACAAGGTCGCGTCGACCGTGACCGATCCGGTGCTCCGGCAGGTGCTCGGGTACCACGCGGTGTTCCTCGGCTCGTCGCCGTACCGCGTCCCCGCGCTGTACTCGCTGATGAGCCATCTCGACCTGGTCGACGGCGTACGTTTCCCGCGCGGCGGGATGTACACGGTGATCGAGGCGCTCGAGCGGATCGCCCGCAAGGAGGGCGTCGACATCCGCACCGAGGCCGATGTGGCCTCGATCGAGATCGAGGACGCCCGTCCCTCGCTGGCGCACCCGCGCAGGTCCGGGTCGGCCCGCGGGGTCCGGCTGACGGACGGCTCGGTGATCCCGGCCGACGTCGTCGTGTCCGCCGCGGACCGGCACCACACCGAGACCACCCTGCTGGGCACGTACCGCGACCTGCCGGCGCCCTGGTGGGAGGACCGCGGTCCGGGCATCTCGGCGCTGCTGATCATGGCCGGCGTGCGCGGGGAGCTGCCGGAGCTGGCCCACCACTCGCTGTTCTTCACGCGCGACTGGCCGGGCAACTTCGAGGACATCCTCGGCACCGGCCGCGCCACCCCGGCGGACGGCCTGCGGGTGCCCGAGGCGGCGTCGATGTACGTCTCGCGAACCACCGCGAGCGACCCGACCGCAGCGCCGCCCGGCCACGAGAACCTGTTCGTGCTGGTCCCGTTCCCTGCCGACCCGTCGCTCGGCGCGGGGGACCGCGACGACATCGAGCGGTACGCCGACCGGTTCCTCGACCAGGTGGGCGACTGGGCGGGGATCCCCGGGCTGCGCGACCGCGTGGTGACCCGTCGGGTGGTCGGCCCCGCCGACTTCGCCCGTGACTTCTCCGCCTGGCGCGGGAGTGCCCTCGGCATGGAGCACACCCTGCGGCAGAGCGCGATGTTCCGGCCGGGCGACGTGTCCTCGCGCGTCCCGAACGTGCTGCACGTCGGAGGTGGCACGATCCCGGGTGTGGGACTGCCGATGTGCCTGATCAGCGCCGAGCTGGTGGTCAAGCGGATGCTGGGCGAGACCTCGTCGCACCCGCTGCCCGCTCCGCTGCGTCCGGGCTACCTGGCCGCGGCGCGGCCCCGCGGGGTCTGGAGCGAGTCGGTCGGATGAGGTTCGCGTACCTCGGCGCCCTGCTGCTCTCCCTCGGCGGGCTCGCCCTGCTGGACCGCCGGTTCCGGCTCGCGTTCTGGGCGGACGCCCGGCGCGCGGCGCTGACCGTCGGCATCGGCGTCGTCGGGTTCCTGCTGTGGGACGGCCTCGGGCTGGTGCTCGGCATCTTCGCGCGCGGGGACTCGCCGCACATGACCGGGCTGCTGCTTGCCCCCGAGCTGCCGGTGGAGGAGGCGTTCTTCCTGGCGCTGCTCTGCTACACGGCCCTGCTCGCGTGGCGCTGGTTCGACCAGAGCGCCGCGCAGCGCGAGGCCGGGCGCCGGGTGCTCGACGAGGGTGAGGCGCCATGACGAACATCGTGCTGAACGTCCTCGTGCTCGCGGTGCTCGGTGCCGTCTCCTGGCGGGTGCTGCGCGGGATGCGCGGCATGCCGATCGTCTGGACCGTGCTGCACCTGTGCGTGCTCACCGCCGTCTTCGACACGATCATGATCGACGTCGGCCTCTACGTGTTCGACCCCGACAAGATCCTCGGCCGGTACATCTGGGGCGCTCCCCTGGAGGACTTCGCGTACGCGATCGCCGCGGGCGTCGGCATGCCGGTGCTCTGGGTGGCGCTCGGACGGCGGAAGACCCGGCAGGACCCCGCGTGAGGGAGGTCCTCGCGGCGTCCCGGCCGTTCTCCTGGATCAACACCGCCTACCCGTTCGCCGCGGGCTACCTGCTGGCCACGGGCGGGCGGATCGACGCGACGTTCGTCATCGGCACCCTGTTCTTCCTCGGGCCGTACAACCTGCTGATGTACGGGATCAACGACGTGTTCGACTACGCCTCGGACCTGCGCAACCCCCGCAAGGGCGGGATCGAGGGCGGCCTCGTGGAGCCGGCCCGGGCGCGGGAGGTGCACCGCCGGATCCTGTGGGCGTGCGTCGTCGCGACCCTGCCGTTCGTCGTGTACCTGCTGGTGGTCGGTGACCTGGCCGCCAATCTCACGCTCGCGCTCGTCCTGTTCCTCGTCGTCGCGTACTCCGCGCCGGTGCTCCGGTTCAAGGAGCGGCCGGTCCTGGACTCGCTGACGTCCGCGATGCACTTCGTCGGCCCGCTGCTCTACGCGCTGGTCCTCGTGGACGCGGACCTGGGCGCGCCCACGATCTGGCCGGTGCTCGTCGCGTTCGTCCTGTGGGGCATGGCATCGCACGCGTTCGGGGCGGTGCAGGACGTGCGGGCGGACCGCGAGGGCGGGATCGCGTCGGTGGCCACCGCTCTGGGGGCGCACCCGACGGTCGTCGCCGCGACGGTGCTCTACGTGCTGGCGGCCGCCGTGCTGCTGGTGGTCCCCTGGCCGGGCACGCTCGCTGCGGTGCTGCCCATCCCGTACGCGATCAGCACGGCGCAGTTCTGGTCGGTGCGCGACGAGGACTGCGAACGCGCCAACACCGGCTGGCGGCGGTTCCTCTGGCTCAACCTGGTCACCGGGTTCCTGGTCACCATGCTGCTGATCGTCATCGCCCGGACGGGCTGACCGGCACGACATCGGGTGGCCGGTAGCGCGTGAACAGCACGCGCGCGCCGAGGGCGGTGACCACCCAGAGGACTCCGACGAGGAGCGCCTGCGCCACCGTGACGACGACCCACGGGAGAGCGTCGCCGAGGCTGGGTGCACCGGTCGCGCCGAAGCCCGCATAGCCGTACGCGAGGGCGCCCTGCACCGAGGTCCAGGTGAGGCCCAGGGCGGGGAGGGCGTAGGTCGCGGCGCGAGCGGGCCGGGGCTCCGGCGTGGCTACGACGGCTGCACCGACCACGAGGACGAGCACCAGCGAGCACAGCTGTGCGGCGGCGACCTCGCGGGGGACGGCCAGGCTGCTGATCGCGGCTCCGGTGGTGGTCATGCGAGCGGCGGGGGCGATCCACAGCGGGACGGTGAGCACGGCCGCGACCACGGCCAGCGTGCGGGTCGCCGAGGGGCCCGGCCGGCGGGTCACCGTGAGCAGCCCCACGGTGGCGAGGAGCCACAGCACCCCGACGAGCGCCGGAAGGGCGAGCGGGACGGACAGCCCCGGATCTCCGGAGAGCTCGACCGCAGGTGCGGCAGAGAGGTCCGGCCCGACGCTCGTCCCGGCGACGACGGAGTACACGAACCACGACGTCTGCCGCCACCAGGACCATCCCAGCACGAGAGCGGGGACCGCGAACCATCCGGCGAGGCGTGCCGCACTCGCGTGTCGCACCGACACGAGTACCGCCAGGGCCACGACCGCCGCGACCCCGACGACCTGCGCGCCGGTGCGCTCCGAGCCCAGCGCGACGGGCACGCACAGCGCGACGGCGACCAGCGCACCGGCGACGACGAGCGTGTTCCGCATGGCGTCAGGCTAGGGGCGGACGGGATCGTCGCGGGGCGGTTCCGGGTCGCTACAGTCCGCAGCATGGCGAGCGCGAGCAGTCTCGACTGGACGGTGTTCGTGCTGGTAGTCGGCCTGCGCCTGGTGGTGCCGCTGTTCATCCCGCGGTTCCCGCTGCCGGCCATCCTCGCCGCGCTGGTCATCGACGGCGTCGACAAGTCCATCTTCGCCGCGTTCACGGACTTCCCGCTCGACAACTACCAGTCGTACGACAAGGCGCTCGACATCTACTACCTGACGATCGCCTACCTGTCGGTGCTGCGGAACTGGCGCAACCCGTTCGCGGTCGGGCTGGCGGCGTTCCTCTGGTACTACCGGCTGGTGGGGGTGCTCCTCTTCGAGCTCACCGACGCGCGCTGGCTGCTCATGGTCTTCCCCAACACGTTCGAGTACTTCGTGATCGCCCTCGAGGTGGTCCGCACGCGCTGGGACGCCGCCCGGCTGAGCAGGTCCGCCCTCCTGTGGACGGCCGGGCTCATCTGGGTGGTGATCAAGCTGCCGCAGGAGTGGTGGATCCACGTCGCGCAGCTGGACTTCACGGACGAGTTCGGGGAGCTGGTCACCGAGCACCCGTGGGTGTGGGGCGTCCTGGCGGTCCTGGCGGTGGTGCTGGTCGTCGTCGGCCGACGCGTGGCCCGGGGGCTGCCGCCAGCGGACTGGCCGTTCACGCTGGACGCCGACGTCATCGCCGCACGCGTGGGCTGGGTCCCGAGGGGTCCGGTCGGGGTCGCGCCGACGGGTGTGGGCCATCTCGTCGAGAAGGTCGTGCTGGCGGGCCTGGTCACGATGGTCCTGTTCGAGTCGTACCCGTTGGTGGAGGGGCGGCTCTCGGTGGTCGCGCTCGTGGTCACGGGGACGGTGCTGGTGCACGCGGCGCTGGCGCTGCGTCGGCGGCGGGCGGCGCTCGGGATCGAGGTGGTGGTCAACAC
Organism: Cellulomonas sp. Root137; assembly: GCF_001426725.1. Taxonomy (NCBI): domain Bacteria; kingdom Bacillati; phylum Actinomycetota; class Actinomycetes; order Micrococcales; family Cellulomonadaceae; genus Cellulomonas; species Cellulomonas sp. Root137. Next base: position 1,319,386 of record NZ_LMFG01000001.1, read on the forward strand.
GGTCATCAGCGTGGTCGCCATGCTGGTGTTCGCGGCGTTCGCCACCGGGCAGCCCCGCCAGGTGTCCGTGGGCGACGTGCTGCTGTTCGCGTACGTGGTCGCCCTCGTCGTCACTCTGTACGACCGCTACACGGCCCGCCGCGAGGCGTGCGCGCAGCCGCTCAGCGCCTGAACCGCGCGACGAGGCCGAGGACCGCGAGCGCCCACAGGAGGACGACGAGCGCCGCCTGCGCCACGGCCACGGGCAGCCAGGGCGACTCGAACGCGTGGGGCGGGTCCTGACCCAGCGAGCCGACCAGCGCGACCGTGTAGCTGCCTCCGCCCTCCGTCCGCCAGGACACCCAGCTGAGGGTGACCGCCGGCACGACGAACAGCACGGCGAGGCGGCGGACCGCGACCGCGCCGGCCCTCCGGCCCACCACGAGGGTCGCGAGGGCGAGAACCACGACGAGCACGAGCGAGACCAGCCGGACGGTCGCGACGCCCTGCGGCGGTGCCATGGCGACCATGAACACGCCGTCCGCGGTGGTCACGTGGTCCGGAGGAGCCCACAGCGGGACCGTCGCCAGCACCGCCAGCACGCTCAGCACGCGCACGAGGCGCGCGCGGACGGGCCGGTCGGCGGGGGACATCTGGTCACGCTAGGAGGGGACCGGCCCACCCGGAGGTGATCCGGTCCGACGTTCACCCGTGCGCGCGCAGGTTCCTCCACGTCTCGCGGCGGGCGGCCTGCTCGACCGGGTCCGGCACGGGGAGCGAGGCCAGCAGGCGCTGGGTGTACGGGTGCTTCGGCGCTCCGAGCACCTCGTCGCCCGTGCCCTCCTCGACCAGCACGCCACGGTGCAGGACCGCGATGCGGTGGGCCAGCAGGTCGACGACGGCCAGGTCGTGGCTGATGAACAGGCACGCGAAGCCCAGCTCGGCCTGCAGGCGGGCGAACAGGTCGAGCACCCGGGCCTGCACGGACACGTCGAGCGCACTGGTCGGCTCGTCGGCGATGAGCAGCTCCGGACCCAGGATGAGCGCGCGGGCCAGGCTGGCGCGCTGGCGCTGACCACCGGAGAGCTCGTGCGGGAACCGGTCGCCGAAGGCCTTCGGCAGCTGCACGGCCTCCATCAGCTCGTCGACCTTCGGCCGCGCCTCCTGCGGGTTCGGCGCCAGACCGTGCACCACCATCGGCTCGGCGACGCACTGCGCGATCGTCAGCAGCGGGTTGAAGCTCGTCGCCGGGTCCTGGAAGACGAACCCGATGCGCTTGCGGACCGGGCGGAACGTCTTCTCCTTGACGCGGAGCATCTCGACGCCGTGCACCCTCAGGGACCCGTCACTGATCGGGGTGAGGCCGGCGATCGCGCGCCCGATGGTCGTCTTGCCGCTCCCCGACTCCCCGACCAGGCCGAGCACCTCGCCGGGACGGATGACCAGGTCGACGCCGTCGACCGCGGTGAAGTCGGGCTGCCGCAGCCGACCGGGGTACACGATGCGCAGGTCCTTCGCCTCGACCACGGGCGTCGCCGAGTCGTCGACCACCATGGCCTCAAGCTCGTCGCCCACCCGCACGCGGTCGCGCAGCCGACGGCCGCCGACCCGCGGCACCGCGTCGAGCAGGCGTCGGGTGTACGGGTGCTGGGGTGCGGAGAACAGGGTGTGGACGTCCGCCTGCTCGACGATCTCGCCGTTATACATGACGGCGACGCGGTCGGCGAGGTCCGCGACGACGCCCATGTTGTGCGTGATCAGGACGATCGCCGAGCCGAACTCGTGGGGGAGCCGGCGCAGCAGGTCGAGGATCTCCGCCTGCACGGTGACGTCGAGGGCGGTGGTCGGCTCGTCCGCGATGATCAGGCCGGGGTCGAGCACCAGGGCCTGCGCGATGACGATGCGCTGCTTCTGGCCGCCCGAGAACTGGTGCGGGTAGTGGTCGACACGGTGCTCCGGGTCGGGGATGCCGACGAGGCGCAGCACGTCGATGGCCTGCGCGCGGGCGTCCTTGTCCGACAGCTTGCGGTGCGCCCGGAGGCCCTCCGCGATCTGCCAGCCCACGGGGAACACCGGGTTGAGGGCGGTCGACGGCTCCTGGAACACCATCGCGGCGTCCCGCCCCCGCACGTCCCGCAGGTCGTTCCCGCGCAGCGTGACGATGTCGTGGGTGGCCGACCCGTCCTTGCGGGTGAGCAGCACGGCGCCGCTGGTCAGGGCGGTCTCCGGCAGCAGGCCGAGGATCGTGCGGGCGGTCACGGTCTTGCCCGAGCCGGACTCGCCCACGATCGCGAGCACCTCGCCCGAGGCGACCTGCAGCGTGACGCCCTCGACCGCGCGGACGGTGCCCGAGTCGGTGGCGAACGAGACCCGCAGGTCGGTGATGTCGACGACGTTGGTCATGAGCGGAGTCCTTCGTCGTCGTCGAACAGGTCGGACGGTCCCTCGAGCTCGTCGATGCTCTCGACGCCGGGGACGCGGTCGGTGGCGACCCCGCCCGGCACGGCGGTGACCGGGCTCAGGGCCGCGGCCTTCGCCGCGCGGCGGGTGCGCAGGCGCGGGTCCGCGAGGTCGTTGAGCGACTCGCCGACCAGCGTGGCGCCGAGCACGGTGAGCACGATCGCGAGGCCGGGCGGCACCGCGGTCCACCAGATGCCGCTCGTCACGTCGGAGAGCGACCGCGACAGGTCGTAGCCCCAGTCGCCGGCCTTCGTCGGCTCGATGCCGAACCCGAGGAACCCGAGACCGGCGAGCGTGAGGACCGCCTCGGAGCAGTTGAGCGTGAGGATCAGCGGGAGCGTCCGCGTCGAGTTGCGCAGGACGTGGCGGCCCATGATCCGCACGGGGCCCGAGCCGATCACCCGGGCCGACTCGACGAACGCCTCGGCCTTGACCCGGACCACCTCGGCGCGGACCACCCGGAAGTACTGGGGGATCATCACGACGCTGAGCGAGATGGCGGCGGCCATGACGCCACCCCACATCGACGACTGCCCGCCGCTGATGACGATGGCGACGACGATGGCGAGCAGCAGGGACGGGAACGCGAAGAGCGCGTCGGCGATGACCACGAGGACCCGGTCGACCCAGCCGCCGAAGTACCCCGACACGAGGCCGACGACGACGCCGATGAAGATCGAGAGCACGACGGCGGCGACGATCACCAGGAACGCCGGACGGGCGCCCCAGATGGTGCGCGACAGCACGTCGTAGCCGCCGACGGTGGTGCCGAGCCAGTGCTCGGCGGACGGTGGCTGCTGGGCGCCGAAGTTCACGTCGCCGGAGCTCAGCTGCGCGTAGCCGTAGGGCGCCAGCAGCGGCGCGAAGGCGGCGACGAACAGGAAGACCAGGGTCAGCACGATGCCGACGAGCAGCATGGTGCGCTGGAGGCCGACGCTGGTGCGGACCTGGTGCACGACCGGCAGCCGCTTCCAGAGCGAGGTGTGCTCGGGCGTCGGCGGGGTCGCGTGGGCGACGACGAGGCCGGTTTCGGGGATGAGATCGGCCATGTCAGTACCTGATCCTGGGGTCGACGAGGGCGGCGATGACATCGACGACGAAGTTCGTCAGCGCCACCACCACGGCGAGCAGCACGACGATGCCCTGGACGGCCACGAAGTCGCGCGCGAGCAGGTACTGGACCAGCTGGAAGCCGAGGCCCTTCCACTCGAAGGTCTTCTCGGTCAGCACGGCGCCGCTGAGCAGCAACGCCACCTGCAGGCCGATGACGGTGATGATCGGCACCAGCGCTGGGCGCCAGGCGTGCTGGCGCAGCAGCCGGCGCTCGTTGACGCCGCGCGAGCGCGCCGCCTCCACGTAGCCGGTGTTGAGGGTGCCGATGACGTTGGTGCGGACGAGCCGCAGGAAGATGCCGCCGGTCAGCAGGCCGAGCGCGAGGGCCGGCAGGATCGCGTGCTCCAGCACGTCGAGGACGGCCTCCGGGCTGCCGGTGCTGATCGCGTCGATGAGGTAGATGCCCGTGCCCGCGCCGTTGCGCTGGAGCTCGATCTGCGTGTCCGTGGACGCGCGGCCCGCGACCGGGAGCCAGCCGAGCCAGACCGAGAAGACGAGCTTGAGCAGGATGCCGGCGAAGAACACGGGCGTCGCGTAGGCGAGGATCCCGGAGATGCGCAGCGAGGCGTCCACGCCCTTGTCGCGGCGGGCGGCGGCGATGCGGCCCAGCGGGATGCCAACCACGAGCGCGACGAGCATCGCGTAGAACGCCAGCTCGAGAGTCGCGGCGCCGTACGTGAGGACGATCTCCGTGACCGGGCGGTTGTCGGAGATGGAGCTGCCGAAGTCGCCGCGGAACACCCGGCCCAGGTACTCGAGGTACTGCACGAAGATCGGCCGGTCGTAGCCGGCCGCCTCGATGCGCTCGGCCAGCTGGTCCGCGGTGAGGCGGCCACCCAGGGAGGCGGTGATCGGGTCGCCCGTCGCCCGCATGAGGACGAAGACGGTGGTCACCAGGATGAAGATCGTGGGGAAGATCAACAGGAACCGGACCAGCAGGTAGCTGCCGAGCTTGCCGCCCGGTCGCCTGCGCTGAGGCGCCCGCGCGTCCGGCGCCGGCGCGACGCCCGAGGGGGCGTCGGTGGTGAGGGAGGTCATGGGTTCCTTGCCTGTTGCGGTCGGACGAGCCGGACGGCCCCGCCCCCGAGTCTGCTCGGAGGCGGGACCGTCGGCATGCGGTGCTGCTGCGGTCAGCTCGTGGCGAGCGCGCCGTAGCGGAACTTGAAGGACGCGTCGAGCGTGTCCTCGGTGCCGGTCACGTCCGTACCCACGACCGCCACCTGGGCGCCCTGAAGATACGGGACGGTGGACAGGTCCTGCGCGACGGCGTCCTGGATGCCCTCGATGAGCGCGGTGCGGGCGTCGGCGTCTTCCGTCGTCGCCTGCTCCAGGATCATGTCGTTGACCTCCTGGTTGGCGTAGTGGTTGCTCAGGAAGTTCTCCGTGAGGAAGAACGGCGTGAGGTAGTTGTCGGCGTCCGAGTAGTCCGGGAACCAGCCGAGCTGGTACGCGGGGTAGACGTCGGCGGTGCGGTCCTTGGCGTACTGGACCCACTCGGTGGTCTGCAGGTCGACCGTGAAGAGGCCGTCCTTCTCCAGCTGCTCCTTGATCAGGGCGTACTCGTCGGCCGACGACGGGCCGTAGTGGTCGTTCGAGTACTGCAGGCTGAGCGTGACCGGCGTGGTGACGCCGGCGGCCTCGAGCGCGGCCGTGGCGGCGTCGGCGTCGGGGCCGCCGTCCCCGTCGCCGTACAGACCCTTCAGCGACTCGGTGGCACCGGTGAGGCCGTCCGGGACGTAGGAGTACAGAGGCGTGTACGTGCCCTTGTAGACCTGCTCCGACAGCGGCGCCCGGTCGATCAGGTGGGCGACCGCCTGGCGGACCGCGAGGGCCTTGGCCGGGTCGGCCTCGGGCGTCTTGGCGCCGAACGGCTGCGTGTCGAAGTTGAACGTGATGTAGCGGATCTCCCCGCCGGGGCCGTCGACGACCTTGACGTTGTCGTTGGTCGACAGGTCCTCGATGTCCGTCGCCGAGAGGCTCCGGAACGCCACGTCGATGTTGCCCTCCTGGATGTCCAGCTTGAGGTTCGACGAGTCCGCGTAGTACTTGACGTTGACCTCGGCGGTCTTCGCCGCGGGCAGCACGCCCATGTAGTCCGCGTACGCCTCGTACGAGATCAGCTCGTTGAACGAGTAGCTGGTGATCGTGTACTGGCCGGCGAACGCGTTGCCGTCGACGATCTCGTTGTCCGGCGTCAGCGCGTCGGCCGCGAAGACCTCCTCGTCGACGATCGGGCCGGCGGGGCTCGACAGGATCTGCGGGAAGATCTGGTCGTTCTCCGACTTCAGGTGGAAGACCACCGTGGTGTCGTCGACCGCCTCCGTGCTCTCCAGGTTGTAGAGCAGCGAGGACGGGCCGTTCTCGTCGGCGATCGCCACCTGGCGGTCGAACGTGAACTTGACGTCCGAGGCGGTCAGGTCGTGGCCGTTGGCCCACTTCAGGTCCGGCTTGAGCACGACCGTGTACTCGGTCGGGGCCGTGAACTCCGCCGAGATGGCGATGTCCGGCTCGACGTCCGGGCTGCCGTACGGGGTGTTCATGAGGAACGGGAACACCTGGTTCTGCACGGCGAACGAGCCGTTGTCGTACGAGCCCGCGGGGTCGAGCGTGGTGACCTTGTCGGTGGTGCCGATGGTCAGCGCACCCCCGGCGGAGGTGCTCCCGCCGTCGGCTCCGCCGTCGTCGTCGCTGCCCGAGCAGGCGGTGAGCACGAGGGCGGTCGCCGCGAGACCGGCGGTCGCCGCGAGGACGCGGCGGCGTGATGGTGCGAGGGAGGTCATGCGCTACCTCTTCTGTCAGAGCCGCGGGCGCGCAGGGGCGCACCCGCCGGCTGGGTTCTCAGTGGGCTATGGGTAGCACACCGATGTGTCCGGCATAACGAGGGTCTTACCGGTAGGTAACATCCACATCTCGGGATGGTCACGATCGGCTCGGGTGACACGACGACGCGGGGCGCCTGCGCGGTCCCCCGCGCACGCGCCCCGCTCGATCCGCGACGTCACGGAAGGACGATCAGCAGCCTCCGGTCGGACGAGGCCTGGACGGTGGGCGACCCGGCGTACCGGGTGTCGACCACGTACAGCCCGACGGGCAGCCGGGGCAGCCGCAGGGTGGCGGTGGAGGCACGCTGCCCACCGGGCGTCAGAGCCCCGGTGACCTGCGCGACGACCGGTCCGTCGCCGCGCAGCCGCACGCCGCGCACCGTCGTGGTCACGTCACCCGTCGGGGCCGCGCCCGTGGCGGCCCGGACCGAGGCGGTCACGACGGCCTGCGACGAGCGACGGACCGGTCGGGGCTCGATCGAGACCGAGGTGGTCGACCGGACGGCGTTCGCGACGGGCACCTGCGTGCTGGTCGTCGCGCCGACGTTCCCGACGCGGTCGACCGCCCGGTGCTCGACGACCGTGGCCTCGGCGCCGACCTGCACGGGGCCGGCGTAAGTCGTCCAGGCACCGGTGCCGATCCGGTACTCGACCCGGTCCACCCCGGCGCCTTCGTCGGCGCCCGTGAGCGTGACCCGCCGCTGGGCGTCCACGCTCGCCGACGACGTCGGGGCGATCGCGTCGAGCGCGAACGTCACCGACCGGACCGTGGAGACGTTGCCGGCCGCATCGGTCGCACGGACGGCGACCGTGTGCTCGCCGTGGCCGTCGACCTGCACGGAACTGGTCTGCGTCCACGGTCCGGCGTCGACCGACATCTCGAGCGAGACGCCCGCACGGTCGTCGGACGCGGTGGCGACGACCGTCGCCGGGGCCGCGCGCCAGTCGCCCACGGGATCGGGGGTGACGAGGAGCGAGTCGACCGTCGGCGCGGTCGTGTCCGCCGGCACCGTGTGCAGGGTCAGGAACGTGACCGAGTACGGCGGCAGGTCGTACGTGAACGACGACGAGAGCCCGTCGAGCTCGCGCGTGACCGGTTCGACCGTGCCGGGTGCGGTCTTGGTGTTGGTCGCGCCCGGCGGCGCGACGATCTCCGTGACCGAGCCGGTCGGGGCGATCTCCGCGTCGGAGACCTCGACCTGCGTGCGCTGGGTGACCGCCGAGACGTTGACGACCTTGGCGACGATGTCGCCGCTGTCCTCGTCGCGGGTGACCACCTGGAAGACGTCCGCCGCGGGGGCGGGGTCGTCGTAGGACATCTGCAGCACCCCGTCGAGGTACAGCTCGATGTGCCGGCCGGAGACCACGACCTTGACCCGGTACGTCTGGTCGGTCGCGATGCTGTGGCCCTCGACCGCCTTCACCTCGCCGGCGCCACCGCCGTCGGCCTTCTGCAGCGCCTGGCGGGTGTTGTTCCAGCCGCCCAGGTTCCACCAGAAGTAGTCGCTCGGCCCGCCCGCGGCGAACCCGACGAGGAAGCCCTCGGCCCCCGCGGTCTTGCGGGCGTCGAGCTCGAGCGTGTAGTCGCTCCAGTCCTGCTCGTAGGCGCCGGTGGGGATGCTGCGGGCGTCGGTCGTCGTCGTGCTCGCCTGCACGTACTCGCCGCCCACCACCGACCACGAGCCGGTCTGCGGGGTCCACGCGGAGGCGTCGGCGAACGTGTCCTCGAACAGCACGGCGCCGCCGTCGTTCTCGGAGACGCGCACGTTGTCGTAGGCCGCCGATGTGTTCCAGGTGGACAAGAACACTCCGCCGTCCAGCGGCTGCGGATCGACCGACGGGGTGGTCAGCGTGCTGGGCACCACCTGGTCGCCCACGTTGTTCGAGAACAGGTGCTGGACCCAGTAGTTGGCGCTGGCCCAGGACTCGTCGTTGTCGAACCAGATGGCGTCCGGCGACCACTGCACGTACGACTCGTTGGCCAGCAGCGGCGCGTAGGACGCGAGCTCCACCAGGTCGCCGTTGCGCTCCAGACCCGTCATGTACGCGGCCTCGGACAGGCCGTTCCACCAGGTGTTCCCGCGCGAGGCGTACTCGCCGAGGAACACGTGCGGACCCTCGCGGTCGTAGGAGTCGTAGCGCTCCGTGTTGGTCAGGAACCAGCTCGGGTCGTTGTAGTAGTGCTCGTCGACCAGGTCCACGTCCTGCTCACGGGCGAAGTCCCACAGGGTGTCGAACCGGGCGCCGGTGTCGTCCGGACCCGAGTTGGAGATGATCTTGACGTCCGGGTAGGCGGCCGCGATCGCGTCCCGGAACGCCGGGAAGTTGGCCTCGAACGTGGTGGTGTTCTCCTCGTTGCCGAGCCCGATGTACGGCAGCTCGAACGGCTCGGGGTGACCGAGAGCGGCACGCTGGGCGCCCCAGGTGGTCGACACGTCGCCTGTCGCGAACTCGATGAGGTCGAGCGTGTCCTGCACCCAGCGGGCGATCTGCGTCGGGTCGGTCATCTCGGGGATCGTGCTCCCGCAGCCGTTGGCGCCGACCGACAGCACGGGCAGAGGGATGGCCCCGAGGTCCTCGGCCAGCTCCATGTACTCCAGGTAGCCGATGCCGTAGGACTGGTTGTAGCCCCAGAAGTTCCAGTTCGTGGCCCGCTCCTCGACGGGCCCGATCGTCTCCTTCCACTGGTACGTGCGGCGCCGGTCGGTGTACCCGGACTCCTCGTAGGTGCGGAACGTGCCGACGTTGGTGACGCAGCCGCCGGGGAAGCGCAGGAAGGAGGGGTCGAGCGCGGCGATCTTCTCCGCGAGGTCCTTGCGCAGCACGGACGTGCCGTTCACCGGTCCGACCCAGGTGTCCTGCGGGAAGAGCGACACCTGGTCGAGGTGGAGCGTCGAGGCCGTGCCGGCGAGGACGACGAACCGTCCCGCGTCGGTGGTGGCGCTCGCGGTGAGCGTGACCTCGTACTTCCTCCACGTGTCGGAGCCGTCCACGTCGACGGTCCCGGCCGCGATCGTCTGCGTGCCGTCCTCGACCGCCAGGGTCAGCGTCTGCGGGGTGGTGGTGCGCACCCAGACGCTCGCGTCGTAGGACTCTCCGTCGCGCACGGCGACGCCCGCGTTGTAGCTCGCGTTGCGGATGCCGTCGCCCGCCGCGGCAGCGACCAGCACGGCCCGGTTGCGGTTGGTCGCGTTGAGCCGGCCGTCGTCGTCGACCACCGAGACCGTGGTCCCGGCGCCGCTGCGGTCGAGCACGTCCCAGGCGGTCAGGCCGGTGAAGCTCGCGTTGTCCGACGCGTTGAACTCGAACGACCGGTTGCGCACCAGCTCGGCGTACAGGCCGCCGTCGGCCGCGTAGTTGATGTCCTCGTAGAAGATCCCGTACAGCCGGTCGGAGATCTCGGCGTCGGTCCCGTCGCCGTCGATCGCGATCGTCGTGCCCTCGGCGACCGCGAACGGCTCGAGGACGAACCCGGCGGCGTCGTCGACGCTGCCCAGGACGAGGGCGCCGTCGACGATCCCCACGGCCTGGGATCGGTCCGCGGTCGTGAGGTGCAGCCTGCCGCCGCCCGCCTCGGTGAGCAGCAGCGTGGTCGGGGCGTCGCCCAGGGCCAGACGCCCGTCGGCGAGCACGGTGACGGCCCGGTCCCCGGCCGCGAGGGTCACACCGCCGGAGACCGCGGTGGCGTCAAGCACCAGGGTGTCGCCGGGGCGCTGCTGGACCACGACGATCGCGTCGTCGGCGCCGGTGGTCAGGTGGGGCGCGGTCCCGGGTGCCCGCAGCGTGAACGGTCCGTCGGGCACCACGTCCTCGCCGGGGGAGGCCACCAGGGTGACGTCGTCGAACACCGCGGGGAAGGTGGTGCCGTCCTGCGCGCCGAGGGCGTACAGGCCCACGTGCTCGATCGGGAACGTGACGTCGACGGAGCTCACGTCGACCCACGCGGTCGTCGGCTCGTCCCAGCGCGCGGTGGTCACGGTGTCGCCCGTGCGGGTCAGCCGGAGGGTCTCGCCCGTCGATCCGGGGCGGTCCTCGAAGTGGTCGGCGGCGAAGATGGCCGCGGTCTCGATGTCGTTCTCGATCGCGATCCCCGACGGCGTGATCCCGCCGACGAACGTCAGGCCGGAGCGTACGTAGTTGTCCAGGTCCTGGTACGCGATGAGCCCGGCGCCCTGGAACGTCGTGGTGACGGGCGCCTGCACGTCCACGGAGATCGAGAAGTCGCCGTCCGGGATGTCGATCGTCATCACGTTGCGGGCGGAGTTGTTGCCCTGCCAGGTGTCGCCGGGCAGCGCGGTCACCGTCAGAGCGCCGGGGTTCGCGGTCAGCGACCGCGCCGTCGGCTCGTCGTTCACGGCGGTCCAGCGCGCGTTGAGCGTCGCCGAGTCGAAGGTGTCGGTCCACGCGCCGTCGGGGACGGGTGGCGCGGCGCTCGCGGGTGCCACGACGGTGGCGCCCAGCGGCACGACGAGGGCGACGGCGAGGGCGGCTCGTAGCCCCAGACGGCGGTGCGGACGGGTGTTGCTGCTCGGTCGCGACAGTGCGACGGGCATGGCTGCCTCCCTGCGCGCACATCGTCGTGCGCCTCGCCCGGGACTCCGTCGCGCCCGATGTGAGCGCTAACATCCCGGTGAATGCGACGACCATAGGGCGATCGGGAGGATTGCGGCAAGACCCTCTACAACGATTACCAACCGGTCAGTGCGCGGGCTCGGCCTTCCGGCGCTTCGGGATCACGTGCATGATCGCGACGACGACGGCGCCGACCACCAGACCGACCAGCGCGGAGCCCAGGGTGTCGATCAGCCACGCGAGCAGCCCGCCGACGCCCGGGATGCCGTGCACGGCCTCCTCGAGGTGGTGCAGGAGGTCGATGGGGGCGTGCCAGCCCAGGTCGTCCACGCCCGCGAGGAGGATGTGCCCACCGACCCAGAGCATCGCCACGATGCCGACGGTGGACAGGACGGAGAGCACCTTCGGCATCGCCCGGACGAGCCCGCGCCCGACCGCGGCCGCCGCGCCGTTGCGCCGTTGCGCGAGGTGCAGCCCGATGTCGTCCATCTTCACGATGAGCGCGACCACGCCGTAGACCAGCGCGGTGATCGCGAGCGCGACGACGGCCAGGATGATCGCGCGGGAGACGAACGGCTCGTCGGCCACCTCGTTGAGGGCGATCACCATGATCTCGGCCGACAGGATGAAGTCCGTGCGGATCGCGCCGCTGACCATCGACTTCTCGGTGCCCTCGCCCTGGGCCGCCACCGGCGTGGTCGTGTGCTCCTTGGCGTGCCCGCTGACCAGCTCCCAGATCTTCTCCGCACCCTCGTAGGCGAGGTACGTGCCGCCGACCATGAGGATCGGGGTGAGCAGCCACGGCAGGAACTGGCTGAGCAGCAGGGCGGCCGGGAGGATGAACAGCAGCTTGTTGCGCAGGGATCCGACGGCGATCCGGCGCACGATGGGGAGCTCGCGGTCCGGCGTGAACCCGTGCACGTAGCGGGGCGTCACGGCGGTGTCGTCGATGACGACGCCCGCAGCCTTGGCGCTCGCCCGGCCGGCCGCCGCGCCGACGTCGTCGACCGAGGCCGCGGCGAGCTTCGCCAGGGCGGCGATGTCGTCGAGAAGAGCCGCCAGACCGCCTGCCATCAGTTCTCCCTCGTCGTCGTGCGCTCGGGCGATCCTGGCACAGGCGGCCCGGATCGGCCGTCCGGTCTCAGTTGAGGCTGGCGTCCTCGGCGAAGGTCGAGACGATCGCCAGGTCACCGCCCTGGCGTCGCAGCACGCGCCGCCACAGCGCGGTCGGTTGCGGGGTGAGCAGGTCGTCGGGGACCGCGTCGACCACGAACCAGGAGCGCTCGGCCAGCTCCGCCTCGAGCTGGCCGTCGCCCCACCCGGCGTACCCCGCGAACACGCGGACCCCGCCGACGTGCGGGGCCACCGACTCCGGGGCGGCATCCAGGTCGACCAGGCCGAAGAGTCCCGTCATGCGGTCGACCTCGGAGGACGGGTCCGAGCCGTACGGGATGGTGACGACCCCCATGGCGGTGTCCAGTCCGACGGGGCCTCCGTGGAACAGCCTCGGCGGGTCGCTCACGTGGGCGTGCCACTCGGGCAGCACCGCGGCGACGTCCAGCGTCGACGGGCGGTTGAGCACGACGCCCACCGCACCGGCCTCGCCGTGGTCGAGCAGCAGGATCACGGTCCGGTGGAAGGTCGGTTCGCGCAGGCTCGGGGTGGCGACGAGCAGCCGGCCGCGCAGCGCCGTGTCGTCTGGCATCAGCCCATCATCCCCGGTCACGGAGCTCCCGGCGCATGATCACACGGGGTCGGCCGCCGCTGTGCCCGGTCGTCTCGGCCGCCTGCGTGAACCCCGCGGCCTCGAACAGCCGGCGGGTGCCCACATACCCCGAGATGAGGTCCACGCGGTCGCCGCCGTCGATCGCGATCGGGTAGCCCTCGACGACCTCCGCGCCGGAGGCCCGGGCGTGCGCGACCGCCCCCTCGAGCAGCTCGTGCATGAGCCCGCGGCGCCGGAACGCCGGCCGGACCACGAAGCACACGATGCTCCACGCGTCGCGGTCGTCGACGAACGGGATGGTCCGCGAGCGCATGAGTCGTCGGTAGGTGCTCCGTGGCGCGACCGAGCACCACCCCGCGGCCTCGCCGTCCACATAGGCGAGCACGCCGGGTCCGGGTTCCTGCGCGCACTCGTCGCGCATGTACTGCGCGCGCTCCTCGTTGGGCACCCGGCTGTCCCGGTACGCCATGCACCAGCACCCTGCGCCGCCCGGCTTCTTGACGCCGACCACCTCGAAGAAGTCGTCGTAGCGCCCGAGCGCGGGGAGCACCTCGACGGTCATGGCGCGGTCACGGCCCGGAGGTCGGCGAGCGCCCCCTCGATGGTCGCGGCGAGGCCGTCCGGCGAGGCGTCGGCGACCCAGAGCTCGAACCCGGTGGTGAACGCCGCCACGCCCACCTGCGCCGCCAGCCCGGCGGCGGGGTCCGCGACGCCACGGGCGCGCAGGGCCTCGGCCGCCGCCGCGGCCATGGTCGCGAGCTTCAGCAGCTCCCGCTCCTGGAGCGCCGGGGTGGCGGCGATGACCGCGGCCCGGCGCCGGGCGAAGTCCCGCCGCTCCTCGAGCAGCGCCCCTGCGCCGGCGAACGCCCGGCCGACGACCTCGATCGGCGGCAGCCCGGCCGGTGCGGACGCGATGGCGTCGACCAGGTGAGTCTGCAGCGCGGCGGAGCCGTCGAACAGGACCTCGCGCTTGTCCGCGAAGTGCCGGAAGAAGGTGCGCTCGGTGACGCCGGCGCGCTCGGCGATGTCCTCGGCGGTCGTCTGCTCGAAGCCGCGCTCGGTGTACAGCTCCAGAGCGACGCGTGCCAAGCGACCGCGTGCGTCCGGCTCCCATCGACCCATGACGACAAGTCTAGTGATGACAGCGACTGACATGAGGCGTACTGTCGTGATGACAGTTGCTGACATCAGTTCGAGGGAGCTCCCCATGCACGTGTTCGTCACCGGTGCGTCCGGCTGGATCGGCTCCGCGGTCACCGCGGAGCTCCTCGCGGCGGGGCACCAGGTCACCGGTCTCGCCCGCTCGGAGGAGTCGGCGGCCGCGGTCTCGGCCGCCGGCGCGTCCGTGCACCGGGGGAGCCTCGACGACCTCGACAGCCTCCGCGCAGGCGCCCGGGCAGCCGACGCCGTGATCCACCTCGGCTTCAAGCACGACTTCTCCGACATGCCCGGCGCGTGGCGCACCGAGCGCGCGGTCGTCGAGACGTTCCTCAGCACCTTGGAGGGGTCGGACCGCCCGTTCCTGCTGGCGTCCGGCGTCGCGGGCCTCACGCCCGGCCGGGCGGTGACCGAGCGCGACCCCAACCCGAGCCACGGGCCGGACAGCATGCGCGGCGGCGCCGAGAACCTCGCGCTCGAGCACGCCGACCGCGGGGTCCGGTCGGTCAGCGTGCGCTTCGCGCCCACCGTGCACGGTCAGGGTGACCACGGGTTCGTCGCCACCCTGGCCGGAGTCGCCCGCAGCACCGGCGTGTCCGGCTACGTCGGGGACGGGTCCGCCCGCTGGCCGGCGGTGCACCGGCTCGACGCCGCGCACGTGGTGCGGCTCGCGCTGGAGGGTGCACCCGCCGGCAGCGTGGTGCACGCGGTCGCCGAGGAGGGCGTCCCGACGCGGGAGATCGCCGAGGCGCTCGGCCGAGGTCTCGGCCTACCGACCCAGTCGATCGCGGCGCGCGACGTCGACGGCCACTTCGGCTGGATCGGCCGGTTCTTCGCGCTCGACATCCCGGCGTCCAGCGGCCTCACCCGTGAGCTGCTGGGCTGGGCACCGACGCGCCCCACGCTGCTCGCCGACCTCGACGCGGGGTTCTACACCGACCCCGTCTAGCGCTCCGAGAGCTGCTCGTCGATGCGGTGGCGCTCGTCGTGGATCGTCGCGCCGGCCGCGACCAGCTTGAGCTCGTGCGCCCGGAAGTGGTGGCCGCAGAAGAGCAGGTCCATGCCGTCGGCCGTCGGCAGGGTCGCCTTGACGTAGGCCTGGGCCCCGCACCGGTCGCACCGGTCCTGCCGGGTGAGCTCGGCGGCGGTGACGGTGTGGTCGATCGTGGTGGTGCTCATGTCCAGGTACCTCGTCTCGGTGCAGGGGGCGGAGCGCGGGCTCCGCGGGTGCTGCTCATCCGAACGGTCGCCCCCCGGCCACCATTCCGGATCGGCTGTTCGCCCAGCGGTGAACTGCCGCACTGGTGAGGGTCGGGACCGCGGGCTGAGATACCGGCGCGCGAGACGGGCCCGCGACCTGCGCCGACGCAGGTCGCGGGCCCGTCCTCGGTTCAGGCCGTGAGGAACAGCACCGACGCTCCGCCGACCACCTGGCGGGACTCGTCGCGCTGCGCCACCGACACCTCCAGCTGCCGACCGGCCTCGACCCCGCCGGGCAGCCGTGCCTCGAGCACGAGCGGGAGCAGCTGTCCGGCCGCCTTCTCGAGCCGGACCACCGCGATGTCGTCCGTGATCAGCGCGTACCGCTGGCCGTCGCGCACGACCACGTCGCCGCCCTTCACCGAGACGTCCCGCACCCGACGCTTGTCGCCGCAGTCGAAGCGCGAGCCCCTCTCGAGGGTGAGCACCCCCTCGCAGCAGCCGAACCGGGTCCGCACCCGCGTGCGGTCCAGGAACACCAGGCCGCCGCCGCACCCGTCGTGACCGCCGCCCCCGCCGCCGTCCGGGACATGGGCGTCCACGTCGACGTCGGGGAAGTAGTCGTTGCCGCGGTCGAGGGCCAGCAGGAGCGACGCCGCCCTCGGGAGGGCCGACCGGTTGATCACCAGCTCGAGGAAGCGGTCGGTGTTGAGCGCGTTCCCGGCCAGGAACGGGAACGCCGCCGCGGTGTCCGCCAGCACGTTGATCAGCGACAGGTTCCTCTGGGCCAGGTTGCCGATCCGCGTGACCACCGGGTTCGAGACGAAGGCGGCCGACGCGAACGCGTAGTCGTTGTCGGCGTTCACCGAGACGACCACGCACGGGTGCCAGGCGTTCGAGTGCAGGATCCCCACCTGTGCCGCGGAGATCGAGAACTTGGCGATCTCCTCGCCGCCGGCCGGGATCGTCGCGAAGGTCGCGGTCATCGGGGTCGGTGCCAGGTGGGTGCCGTCCACCGCCGTCCAGTCCGTCGGGTAGACGAACTGGGTGCCGACGAACGGGGTCAGCCGGGCGTCGACCGTGACGTTGCGGGCCTCGCGCGGTCCGACGTTGCGCACCCGGACGTACAGGTAGTTCGTCTGGCCGATCTCCAGGTTCTGCGACTGCAGCGGGTCGCTGGGGACGAAGACGTCGTCGTCGAAGATCCGCACCACGACGTCCGCGAAGTTCCAGAAGTTGCCGCCGCTGGGCGCTGACGGCTCTGTCCCGGTGTCGCCGGGCCAGTCGCGGATCATGAGGTCGGCGAGGTCCAGGGCCTTGCGGACGTTGATCCGGCCGTAGCCCATGTTCTGGTTCCACGTGCCGCTGTCGTAGCCGGCGGTCTCGGCGTACGCCGTCGTGCCCGTCTTGTCGGCCGTGCGCTCGATGATCCGGCGCACCTCCGCGTTGGTGACGCCCGGGTACTCGCTGAGCAGCAGCGCAGCGAGGCCGGCGACGTGCGGGGTCGCAGCGGACGTCCCGTCGAACACGGTCACGTAGTCACCCGCCGCGTCGCCGAAGCTGGGGTAGTTCACCCCGGCCCAGACGCCGCCCGAGCCGTCCACGTTGTAGCCGTCGGCGCCCTGCCGGTCCGTCGTGGGCACCAGCACCCCGGGCGCGACCACCGAGATCTCCGGGCCGAAGTTCGACCCCCAGGTCTCGCCGTCCGGGCTGGCCGGCGACTTGCGGTCGTCCACCTGGTCCGAGGCTCCGACCCCGATCACCAGAGGGTGCGTCGCCGGGTACGTGATGGAGCCGCTGTTGTAGTTGTGCGTCGCGGCGGCCATCACGAGGCCCGCGGCGTCAGCCGCCACGATCGACGGGTCGACGATCAGCGGGTCGACCCCGTACCCCCCGAAGCTCATGCTGATGACGTCGGCCCCGTTGGTGGTGGCCCAGCTGATCCCGGCGGCGATCTCGGCGTCGCTCCACGTCACGAACGCGACGGGCAGGATCTGCGCGGTCCCCGCCACGCCCGCCACGCCTGCCGAGTTGTTGAACGTCGCGGCGACGATGCCGGCGCACGCAGTCCCGTGCGACCCCGTGGGCGAGCCGTCCCCGGACATGGTCCCGAGGTTGATCCCCGTCCCCGCGAACACCAGGTCGGGATGCGTGAGGTCACACCCCTCGTCGAGCACGCAGACGACGACGGACGCCGCCCCCGTCGAGATGTCCCACCCGGCGGGTGCCTCGATCTGGACCATGTCCCACTGCTGCGCCCACAGGGTGTCGTTCGGGATGACCGCCGTGGGGACCACCATCGGCATGGTCTCCAGGCGCACGTCCGCGACCTGCTCCCGCTGGCTCTCGAGCAGCAGGTCCCGCAGCTGGTAGGCGTTGACCTGCGCCGGGTCGTCGATCACGAAGTAGCGCAGCCCGTTCAGGTACTTCGAGCGTTCGCGGTCCTCGGTGACCTTCAGGCCGCGGGCGGCCGACGTCATCGTGCGCCCCACCGGACCCTCGAGCCCGCGCCGGAACCGCACCAGCACCACGTGGGGCAGCGGCGCCACCAGGGCGCTGCGCCCGATCGACCGAGACTGCGCGCCGCCGAGCCGGTACACCGGGCCGATCCACGCCAGCAGGGCGCCCAGGACCTCCCGCAGCAGCGCGATCCGCCCTTCGTCGAGCGGCTCGCGATCGGCCGAGCGGACCCAGAACCGGTTGTCGGTGTGGTTGATCCGCTCGAAGCGGCGGGCGTCCGGCTCGTCACCGGCGTCCTCGAGGACGACGCGAGCCTGCTTGAGCTGCGCGGCCAGGTCGTCCGGGTCGATGCGGTCCTTCGTCGCGATCAGGAGCCGGGTGTCGTCCAGCTCCATGGGCGTGCCGGTGCCGTGCACCAGCCGCCGCGGAAAGATGCTCATGGTTCCCCCTTGGCCCGGCCTCGGGCGTGGCTCTCGTCGTCGAGAGCGCCCCCGCCGCCCGAAACGGGACAAAAAGGACACTCCGCCTGTTCACCCGTTCGGGTCAACGGTCCGCGGTCGTTTTCACCCCGGGTGTGACCTCCTGCGTGGTCTCCCCGACCACGAGGGTCGTCGGCAGGACCGACTTGACGATCGAGCCCCGCGCGGCGAGCTGGGCGAGCACCCCGGACAGGGCTGCGCGTCCCAGGCCGGGCTCGTCCTGGGACACGTGGGTGAACACCTGGGCCGCGTCGTCGTAGGCGTTGTCGGGTGAGTCGAGCGAGACGATCGAGACGTCCTGCGGCACCCGCATCCCGAGCTCGAGGCACGCCCGGCGCAGCAGCAGGCTGACGGAGTACTCACCACCGACGAACCCCGTCAGCTCCGGGGTGGCCTTCACGAACTCCTTGAGCGCAGCGACGTCGTCGTCCATCGAGGCCGTCGAGTGGGGGACGGTCGAGCGGACGTCGCGGAACTCGTGGCGCGGGTCGAACGCGTGCCCGCGGGCGGCGTGCGCGTAGACGAAGCCGGAGTGCCGGTCGTCGAGCGACGAGACCTGTCCGGCCGAGGTGACGAGCCCGATGTCGCGGTGCCCGAGCGCGAACAGGTGCTCGGCCGCCTGCCGGCCGGCGCCCACGTGGTCGGAGCACACCGTCGAGATGGGCAGGCCCACCAGCAGGCGGTCGAGGATGACCAGCGGATGCTCCTGGTGCACGAGCTGGAGGATCGCGGGTGGGATCCAGTCCGACGACGACGGCAGCAGGATCAGCCCGTCGAGGTGCTCGTACTGCGCGATGAGCTGCTGCTCGCGGTCGTGGTGGCCCTCGGTCCGCGACAGGACGACGTTGGCCACGCCGATGCTCGCGTCGAGCAGCCCGTGCAGCACCCGGGTGCCGAAGCTGTCGTCGAAGTTGGTGAGGATGCAGCCGATCGTCGGCAGGACCCGTCGGCCCGACCTCGTCGGGACCGTGCTCACCACCACCGACCCGATCCGCGGCCGCCGCTCGATGTAGCCGGCGTCGTGCAGCAGGGCGAGCGCGTGCTTGATCGTGATGACCGAGACGCCGAACGAGGCGGCGAGCTCGTTCTGGGCCGGCAGCTTCGCCCCGACCTCCAGGTCGCCGGACTCGATCCTCGCGCGCAGGGCCTCGAACACCTGCGTGTACAGCGTCGCGTCCACGTCCCGCTCCTGTGCTCACGGGCCTCGCATCCGGGCCGTCCCTGGATATCTAGCACACCTTGTATTCCTCCAGATGCTGGATATATTGAGAACCGTCTGAATATGCTCAAACAGGATCTGCTACGACGGAGTGGGAGCAATGAAGCTGACACGACTGATCCAGACCACGGCGCTCGTCACGGGGGCCGCGCTGGCCGTGACCCTGGGTGCGGTGCCGGCGGTCGCCGGGCCGGACCACGAGAACAGCCCCGGGCAACCGCGCAACGCCGCACGAGCCATCGCCGCCTACGAGGCGATGCAGGAGCACCTCTACGTGGCCGACGGGTCGAGCCTCTACCTCGAGCGCACCGTGCCGACGGACGAGGACCGGCAGTACTCGTTCGAGTGGCCGTTCTCGCAGGCGCACATCGCGACCCTCGACCTGACCGGCCTCCCGGGCCGCGCCGGACGAGAGTTCCGGGTCGACCTCGCCGACCGCAAGGTGGGCCAGGAGCGCTACTGGAACGAGACCGGAGGCAGCACCGGGCTGCCCGGCTACGACTCGTACGTGCGCGCGCCCTACGGGCAGGGCGGCGACATGTTCTACGACGACAACGAGTGGGTCGCGCTCGCCAAGGTGCAGGAGTACCTCCAGACAGGTGACCGGGCCGCGCTCGACCGCGCCAAGGAGATCTTCACGCTCGTCGCGTCCGGCTGGGACACCGACCCCACGCACGCCGCCCCCGGCGGCGTCTTCTGGACGCAGGCCCCCTGGAGCCAGGACCGCAACACGGTCTCGACGTTCCCCGGCGCGCAGCTGGCCACGCGCCTGTACCTGATCACGCACGACGAGATGTACCTCGACTGGGCCACGCGCAGCGTCGAGTGGGCCGAGGACACCCTGCTGGCGCCGAACGGCCTCTACTGGGACAACATCAAGCTCGACGGCCGCATCGACACCACCCAGTGGTCGTACAACCAGGGCACCCCGATCGGCACCTACACCCTGCTCTACCAGGCCACGGGCGACGTCACCTACCTGGACAGGGCCAAGGCGCTCGCGAAGGCGTCCCTGGCGTTCTACTCCGAGGGGACCCGACTGGCCGACCAGCCGATCTTCTTCAACTCGATCTACTTCAAGAACCTGATGCTGCTGGAGTCGGTGACCGGCGGGCACACCTACCGGGACGCCCAGCAGGCGTACGCCGACACCCTCTGGAACGACGTCCGCGACCCGCAGACCAACCTGTTCCTGGTTCTCGACGAGTCCGACTCCACCACGCTGCTCGACCAGTCCGCCGCCGTCCAGATCTTCGCCACGCTCGCGTGGCCGCGGGGTCTGGCCTCGACCCTGTACTGAGCACCGGACGACGACGACGGCCGACGCACGCTGCGTCGGCCGTCGTCGGTCAGGTGGGTCGGTGGGCCCCGTGGGGATCGAACCCACAACCCGCGGATTAAAAGTCCGCTGCTCTGCCAATTGAGCTAGAGGCCCGGTGGAGGGGGAGTTCACCGGCCGTGCGGATGCCCCCGTCACCTTCGCCAGAGACCCTACGACACGGCATCTCGCAGGGTGGGTGAGGTCCAGGGTCCCGCCCGCACCCGGGCGCACTGTCGTCCGACCGGGTGCGTAGGCCGGGGGACGGCCCCGTCCCCGGAGTGGGCAAACCGCCCCGCGCCTCCCGACTGCACCCCTACGATCGTGACTTCGGCAGCAGCAGGGGGCGACAGTGGGCAGCTGTGGGTAAGGGCATCCAGCCGTCCGCGATCCCGGGTGCGGACCTGGATCCTGACGGCGTGATCTCGGCGGCGAACTCGCTGAGCACCGGTGGCGGGTCGGTGCGCGACGCGGGTGCGGAGGTCGTCGGCACGTGGCGTGGCCTGGGCGCGCACTACGAGGCGCCCGAGTCCGGGCAGCTGTTCACCGTGATGGACCCCGTGGAGACCAACGCCCGCACCTTCGGCGACGCCGTCCAGCAGGTCGCGACCGTGCTCACGGCCTACGCCGAGGAGATCCGCCCGATCAAGGCCTCCCTGGACGCGGTCAGGCGCGACGCGTACGCGTTCCGGGACAAGATCGCCTCGAACTCCGAGTGGGACTACGACCAGGACCTGGTCGACGAGAACACNTCAAGGCCTCCCTGGACGCGGTCAGGCGCGACGCGTACGCGTTCCGGGACAAGATCGCCTCGAACTCCGAGTGGGACTACGACCAGGACCTGGTCGACGAGAACACCGACCTGGTCAACCGGGTCAACTCCGCCCAGGTCAAGCTCTGGGACGCCGAGCGCACCTGCGCCAACGGCATCCGCGCCCTGTACTGCGCCGCCCCCTGGCACGCCGCCACCAGCGAGGACGACCCCCTCGGGTACGGCGTCTCGGCGATCCCCGCCGACGCCGAGATGGCGTGGGGCTCGTCCGTGGAGCGCAAGGACCACTGCCCCAAGTCCGCCGCCGTCGGCGTCAAGGAGTTCGTCTGGGACGGGCTGGTCGTGGACGGGCTGGGCGGGACCCTGGTGGGCCTCGGCGCGCTGGTCGGCATCCAGGACTGGTCCTGGTCGTGGGAGACGATGAAGACCACGTGGACCGCGATGGGTGGCCTGATCGGGTACGCGGACGGCGAGTGGTCCTGGGGCAACGCCGGGGACTCCTGGCTCGGGATGGGCAAGGGCCTGATCTCCTACGACGCCTTCGCCGAGGGCGACGGAGCCCGCGGCGCCGGTGGTGCGCTGTTCAACATCGGCACGTTCTTCATCCCGGTCGCGGGGCAGGCCGCCGGGGTGGTCAAGGGCGGCGCGCTGGCCGCCAAGAGCGGGCGGGCCGCGTCCTGGTTGGCCAAGAGCGCCCGGATCGCAGACTTCGTCGACCCCGTGGCGCTGGCCCTCAAGGGCGGCAGGCTCGTGCTGCCCAAGCTGGACGACCTGCTGGCAGGCATGCGCGGCGCCACCGCGGGCCTGGGCGACGCCCTCCGGGTGCCGGACATGCCGACGAACCTCGACCTGCCGACCACTCTGGACGACCTGGCCGACGGTGTCCCGCCTGCCCGCGACCCGGTGGAGGTCCCCGCCCGCGAGCTGGTCGGACCCGACGGCACCCCGATCCGCGACGCCCCCGGCGGCCTCGGCTCAGGAGGCGACGACCTCGTCGGACCGCAGGCGCCACCCGCCGGTCCGGTGCACGCGCCCGGCACCGACGCACCCACCGGCGGTTCGTCGCACGGCAGCGGGGGCGATCCCGGCCCGTCCGGCGGAAGCGGTGGCGGTGGCCGCGGTGAGGGCGGGACGCCCGGCGGCGGAGGGGGTGGGGAGACACCCGGTCCACGCGGTGAGGAGCCCGCTGGTGGCGAGCTGCCGGCGCGTCCGGTGTGGAGCTCGGACGACCCGCCGATCGACACGGTTCCGGCCACGGAGGCGCCGCACCCGTACACCGACGCCGACGTGCAGCGCGCGTGGGACGACGCCCCCGTCGACGGCGAGGGTCGGCCGGTCGATCACCGCACCGGTGAACCGTTGGGCGAGACCCGTGCCGACGGCACCCGCGGCTGGCACATGACGTGGGACCCCGAGCACCAGGCCTGGGTCGCCGAGCGCCCCGGCACCGGCTTCCCGGCACCCGGCACGATGCCCGACCAGGGCGTCCCGGGCTCGTTCGGGTACGACGAGCAGGGCGCCCTGCTGACGTACGCCAACTCCCGGCCCGACTACGCCCCGGGGCAGGTCGAGGCCGTCTGGGACGCGGCGCCCAAGCTCGTCGACGAGAGCGGCGACACCTACGTCCAGGTCGTCGATGCGAACGATGATCTCGTTCGGGTCTACTGGGAGCCCGGACAGCCTCGCGACGAGCTGTGGGACATGGGGCACGTCACGGGGGAGGAGTACCACAGCCTGCGTCGGCGGTACCTGGAGCACGAGATCACCCAGGAGCAGTTCTTGGCCGAGTTCCGTGATCCGGACAACTATCAGGTCGCCCATCCGGGCCGGAACCGTTCGCACGTCGATGAAGCATGATGAAGCACGGGGAGGGGAGGTCACGATGACGCTTGTGGGGACAGCGAGGAGCGGCTCCCTCGAGGAGTTCCTGGAGTACTACCAGCCCGGCGACGTCAACCGCCGGTTCTCCGGCGGTGAGACCCTGATCGCGCACGCGATGTCCAACAAGGACGCCGTGAACCGTGCCGCGATCGCGAACTTCCTGCTCGACGAGGGTGCGGACCCGACCTGGCGCGACCGGGGCACCGGCGGCAACGTGCTCCACACGTTGTTCGGCCGCTACCGGAACAACGCCCAGGAGGTGGACCTCGCTCTGCTGCGGCGGTTGCTCGCCGGCGGCGTCGACGTCAACGAGGTGAACAAGCGGTGGGGTACCCCGCTGCAGACCCTCATGGAGCAAGCCGCCCAGTGGGGCGAGGACAACGCGGTGCACGGGTACCTCCCGATCATGTTCGCCCGCGACGACCTGGACCTGTTCACGATCGGGCAGTTCAAGCGCCCCACCTACCGCACGTCCTGGAACTTCCGTGAGGTAGCGCCGGTCCAGTGGGGAATGGTCCAGAAGTACGTGGCCGACCACGGGCTGCTCGTGCCGGAGTCCGAGCGGGACCTCTCGTAGCCACGACCGCCGCCGTTCGTGTCTACCGAGTTCGAGGAGTGTGCTGATGGCCGAAGGGCTGCCCTACGTGGAGTTCATCGCCAACGCTGGCGCGTGTCTGGCCTCCCGCAACGTGCTGGAACGCCGTGCCCGGGCGCGGTGGATGGTGCGCGAGCCGTCCAGGGCGCCCGCCGACAACGGGTGGCGGATCTTCTCCGCCATCGACGACGCCCAGTACCTGGCCACGCCGGGGAACCTGCAGATCGCCGCGTTCAACCAGGTGTGCGCCCTCGAGCCGGCCCTGATCGGGATCTACGACCTGCCCATCGGTTCCGACCTGCAGATCGTCGACGACGGGACACGGGTCAGCGTCGTGGACACCCGGACCGGTCGCGAGCTCACCGACGACGACCTCTACGTCCCGGGCAACCCGGTGCGTGACTGGGGCGCCGCGACACCCCGTCCCTCCTCCCGGAGCTGACGGACGAGAGCTGCGCGTCGCGAGCGCGTCGGCCGAGGACGTGGGCCTGGACTGTGCCTTGAGGGCGGTGCCACCATGCTCGTGGGACCGACGCGCCCGCCGCGGCTCGCCGCGCCCCGGGGGGAACGGTGCGCCCGGAGACGCGCTTCACCAAGTCCGACGACGTGTACGTGGCCTACTCGGTGCTGGGCGTGGGCGACCGGAACGTGGTCGTGTCGCTCGCCGGCCCCACACATCTCGAGGCGATGTGGGAGATTCCTGAGCTCGCCGGCTTCCTCGAGCAGCTGTCGACGATCGCCAGGGTCGCCGTGTTCGACAAACGCGGGGTGGGGCTCTCCGACCGCGTGTCGGGGGACGTGGACGTCGCCACCGGCGCCGCGGACATCATCGCCGTCATGGACGCCGCCGAGTTCGAGACCGCTGTCCTGGTCGGCGGGATCGACGGAGGCCTCGCCTGTCTGGCAGCAGCGGCTCTCTACCCCGAACGGGTGCTCGGGATCGTCGGGAACGAGCTCGTCGCGACGTTCATCCGTGACGAGGACCACCCGTACGGCCTGATCCCGGAGACGGTCCAGGCGCTGCAGAACATCAGCACGGAGGGGGGCTGGGGCGAGGCGCGGACGCTGGACATGTTCGGGGGCCAGATCGGCCGCGACGCCCGAGTCGTCGGCGCATGGCAGCGGTGGGAGCGCATGGCGGCGACGCCGACCACAGCCGCCTGGTCCTTGCGCTCGATGCTGGCTGCCGACGCCCGACCGTTCCTGGCAGACGTGCACGTGCCGGTCCTGCTGCTGCACGTCAAGGACGTCCCGCTGGTCGACGTCCGCGCCGTCCACTGGCTCGCCGACCACCTGGAGGACGCGCGGGTCGTCGAGCTCGGAGGGAGCTTTCTGGACCTGATCGTGGCCGGCGGACCTGTCCTCGACGAGCTGGAGGACTTCCTCCTCGGCACGCGGGTCAGCGGCGGCACCCGTCGCGAGCTGGTCGCCATGCTCGTCACGGACCTCTGCGGGTCGACCGAGACCGCTGCACGGGTGGGCGAGGACGCATGGCGTCGACTCCTGGAAGATCACCGCCGAGTGGTGCGTGAGGCACTGACGCGACACGGCGGACGCGAGATCGACACCGCCGGCGACGGGTTCCTGGCGACCTTCCGCCTGGCGAGCCAGGCGATGTCGTGCGCCGCCGACATCCGCGACCGCTGCCAGGCCGATGGTGTCGCCGTGCGCCAGGGCGTCCACGCCGGCGAGGTCAGCCTGGTCGACGGTGGCGTCGCGGGCCAGGCCGTGCACGCCACCGCTCGGGTCGCCGCGCTGGCGGCGGCAGGTGAGGTCCTCGTGTCCGACACGGCCCTGATGCTGGCCCCGGGCCATCACCTACCGGTCGAGCCGGCGGGGACGCGCACGCTGCGCGGGCTCCCCGGCCGGTGGCGACTTCACCGACTCGGGGTGCCGCAGTGAGCACGGTGACCGCCCAGGTGACGTCGCTGTCGTGGCTTCCCTCCGAGCTGATGCACGGGCCGATGCGGTTGCCCTTCGACGTCGGTCTCACTCACTACGACGCCCCGCCGCCCGATCTCCTGGTGGACGTCGAGGCCCTGCGCCGCGCGGGCAGGTTCCGCTTCCTGAACAACCTGTCCATCGCGGCGGAGGTCACCGCCGGCAGGATCGACCACGTTCGCCTGCTTCCGTACAGCCGCGGAATGATGGGCAGGACGAACGTGCTGGGTGGCGCCGTGCGATTCCCCGCCATCGCCAGACGAGACCTGGTGACGACCAGCATCAGCGACGACCGCGCGGTGGTCGTGGTGCGGCAGACGGCCGGCGGTCGGGCTGCTCTGCCGGCGTTGCGACGCGTCCAGGGACGGCCCCGGCTGGTGTCGCCCCTGGTGTGGACGACCCTGGAGCTGGAGCTGCACGCGGACGGGACGTCGCAGCACCGCGTCACCGGCGCCAGCGCATTCCCACGCCACTGGGTGTACGACGGCGACGGTCGGCTCGTCGAGAAGGTCGCCGTGGCCGACGCCGACAGCTGGTTCCACGCCATGAGCCCCACGGAGAACCCGTGGTCGGGTTCCGAGCACGCCGCCCTGACGACCGAGGCTGAGACCGAGCTGGAGCGACGACTGTCCTCGACGGTGATGTCCGGGCACAAGCAGGTCCGCCAGCTTCCTGCCGGCTCGACGCTCTTCCGCCAGGGTGATGCCGGCAGCCAGGTCGCCCTGCTGCTCGACGGCGTGATCGACGTCGAGTGCGACGGTGTGCGAGTCGCCCAGATCGGACCCGGTGCCGTGATCGGGGAACGGGCGCTGCTGGAAGGCGCCCGGTCCTCGACCGTGATCGCCCACAGCGACATCACCGTCGCTCTCGTCGACGGGAACGCGCTGCCGCGGTCGGCGCTCGAGGAGCTGGTCGAGGGGCACCGCCACGAGGACGATCCCCCCGCGGCGGAGCACCTGACGTGAGTGTGGTGGTGACGCGCCGCCCCGCTCGGCGTCGATCCCGCTGGTCAGCTACCGCCCGGCGCGCACCGGCGGCGCGACGTACGTGAACCGCGCCGAGGTGGTCGAGCGGCCGGCCGGGGTGGTGACCGAGACGCGCACGGCACCGGCCTCGTGCTTGGGCACGACGACCACCAGCGCGGTGCTGCTCAGGACGGTGACCTTGCTCGTCGTGACCGTGCCGAAGGAGACCGTCGTCCGGCCCTTGACGAAGTTCTTGCCGGTGACCACCGTCAGCGTCCCTCCGGTCGACAGCCCGACGTTCGGCAGGGCGCGCTCGACGACGGGCAGCGTGCCGACCGAACCGCTCACCGTGTGGGCGACCTGGGCGGAGGACGCGCCGTAGGTGTCGTCCCCGGCGAAGGTCGCGACGACGGAGTGCGCGCCGACGGCCAGGGTCGAGGTGCTGAGCACCGCTGACCCACCGACGAGCGGGACGCTGACGGGTGCGCCGCCGTCCACGGCGAACGTGACCGACCCGGTCGGCGTCGCGGCGGAGCCGGTGACCGTGGCGGTGAACGCCGCAGCGGTGCCGACGGGGGTCGCGCTGCTCGGTCCGGTGAGCGCGAGGCTCGTCGCGACCTTCTCGTACGTGTAGCTGACCGGCGCGCTCGCCTGGCCCTGCGTCGTGACCACCACGTCGACCGGTCCGGCGGCGTGCGCCGGGGCGGTCGCGACGAGCGAGTCCGGCCCGTGGACCGCGGCGGCCGCTGCGACCCCGCCGAACGTGACGGTGCTGTCCGGCCCGAAGCCGGTACCGGTGACCGTCACCTGCTCACCGCCGAGGACCGTGCCCGACGCCGGCGCGAGAGCGGTGATCGACGGTGCCGCGCCGCCCGGGACGTAGTCGACGTTGACGGTGCCGCCGGCGTAGGTGGCGTCGCCGACGTACCAGACCTCGATCCACGGATAGGAGCCCTGGTCGGTCGCCTCGAACGTCAGCGTGGCGTGTCCCGTCGCGTCGAGGTCCGCATCGGCGAAGTTGACCTCCGTCGCAATGGTGTTGCCCACCCACACGGAGCCCGTCGGGACGCCCTGGCCTCCGGACACCGCGACGTCGATGGTGAACGGCTCGCCCAGGGCGGGCGGCTGCGCCGCGGTCGCGACGATCGTCGCGGGCGCGGTGCCCCGGGTGGAGGCGTGGATCGCGATGTCGCCCACGGCCCCGCCGGTCGCCAGCACCACCGGGGTGGCCTGGCTGGCGCGCGTCTCGCCGGGCGTCGCTGCGTAGTACGTGCGCACGATCGCGGGGTTGTAGCCGGACGCGGAGACGCGGTAGCTGCCGGGCGGCAGCAGGTTGATCGAGTACGAGCCGTCGCTCTGCGTGGTCGCGCCGTTCTCGGCGTCGCCCGACGCCGCCCGCACGTTCGCGTTCGCGACCGGGGCGCCGTCCGAGTCGGTCACGGTTCCGGAGATGGTGCCGCCCTGCACCATGGTCATGTCGCCGAGCGCACGCGTCTCCGCGCCCGAGACGTGCACGTCCTGGGCGTCGTCCCAGTCCCAGCTGCCCGGGTAGACGACCGCGAGGAGGTTGCCGGCCCAGTCCGGCTGGGCGTAGACGGTGTAGTCGCCGTCGGCGAGCCCGACGATCGTGTAGATCCCGTCCGCGTCCGTCGTCGCGCCGGCCCCGTTGCTCTCGTTCGATCCCGCAAAGACCTCGACACCCGCTCGTGGAGTCCCGTCGGGCCCCAGGATCCGGCCGGTGATCGTGTTGCCGTGCGCGAGGACGGCATCGTTCAGCGTGACGGTGGCGCCGGGGGCGACGGGGACGGCGGTCTGCGCCTCCCAGGTCAGGACGTCGTCGTAGTACTCGGAGACCCACCCGGAGCCGCTCGGCGCGGTGAACGAGATGCGCCAGTCGCTGGGGCGCAGGCCGGCGGCGGTGAAGGTCCCGTCCTCGCCGGTCGTGGCCGTGGTGTACGTGAAGGCGGCCGACTGCAGCTGCACCCCGACGCCCGGGATCGGGTTGCCGTCCGCGTCGACGGTGCGCCCGGTGATCGTCGCGGCGCGGTCGAGCGCGGCGTCGATGCCCGTGACGTCGGCCGAGCCGACGGTGACCCTGGTCGGGGTCCACTGCGGCGCGTCGTCGTACGTCTCACCGAGCAGGGCGCTGCCCGCGGGCGGCGTGAACGTCACGGCGTACGAGCCGGGGAGGAGGTTCGGCACGGAGTAGTGACCGGCCGCGTCCGTGGTGGCGGGCCCGCCGAGCCCGTTCGGGGAGACCGTGACCGCGATGCCCTCCGCGGGTGCACCGGTGTCGTCCGTGACCGTGCCCGAGATCGCGTACCCCGTGAGCTCGTCGGCGAGCGCGCTCGACGGGGCGAGCCCGCCGAGGACCAGCAGCGTCGCGAGCGCCGTGAGGAGGCCGGCGAGGCGGCGGGCGGAGGGACGGGACGACGACGTCATGCGGGAACCCCTTGCTTGTCGAGCGCCCCATGACAGCCCGGCGCGGGGGAAACCTACCGGTTTCTTCACCCCCTCCGTGGCGGTTTGGTCATCGTTCACCCGCCCAGGCGATCAACCACGGGCCCGACCGGCGCGCGCGTGGTGGCGCCGGGGACGCGGCCGGCCTGGCTACCGTGGGTGCATGCCGGCCAACCGCACCCGCCAGGCGCGGTACGCCAAGCGCCGACAGCGCCGGATGGCCGCCGTCGAGCACGACCTCCTCCCGGCGCAGTGGGCCGCGCTCACTGCCGCGTGGGGCGGCTGCGCGTACTGCGGGGCGAGCGACCGCCCGCTGCAGCGCGACTGCGTCCTGCCGATCTCCCGCGGTGGCCGCTACACGCTCGACAACATCGCCCCGGCGTGCGGCTCGTGCAACGCGAGCAAGTGCAACGACGAGGTCACCGGCTGGCTGCGGCGCAAGCGGCTCGACGAGCGGGCGTTCCTCGAGCGGCACGTCCGGATCCAGGCCGAGCTGGCCGTGAGGTTCGCCGACCATGGACCGGCGGGTCCCGCAGCAGTACTGTCCGAAAATGACCCGAACTAGCACAAGTCGGCCGCGCATCGTCGCCACCGCGGCGGTCGCCGCCCTCACGCTCGCACTCGCAGCGGCTCCCGCTCAGGCGCACAAGCCGAAGCCACCGGTCATCCAGGACCGCTCGAAGGTCGAGGTGCAGATCCTCGCCCTCAACGACTTCCACGGGAACCTGCTCCCCCCGGCCGGCAGCAGCGGCAGGGTCGGCCCGACCACGCTCGCCGGCGGTGCCGCCTACCTCGCCACGCACATCAAGAGCCTCGAGGCGACCAACCGGAACTCGATCGTGGTGTCCGCCGGTGACCTGGTGGGTGCGAGCCCGATCCTGTCGGCGCTGTTCCACGACGAGCCGACGGTCGAGGCCATGAACTCGATCGGGCTCGACCTGAACGCCGTGGGCAACCACGAGTTCGACGAGGGTGCGGCCGAGCTGCTCCGGCTGGATCGGGGCGGGTGCCACCCCACCGACGGCTGCCAGGACGGCACGCCGTTCGCGGGCGCGGACTTCGACTTCCTCGCCGCCAACGTGGTGAACACCGCGACCGGCAAGACCCTGTTCGCGCCGTACTCGATCGAGAAGTTCAACGGAGCCGAGATCGCGTTCATCGGGATGACCCTCGAGGGCACCCCGAACATCGTGAGCGCCGCCGGGATCCAGGGTCTGGAGTTCCGCGACGAGGCGGCCACGGTGAACGCCCTCATCCCGAAGCTGCGCAAGAAGGGCGTGGAGGCGGTGGTCGTCCTCGTGCACGAGGGTGGCTCGCCGACGGCGCTGGACATCAACGGCTGCGCGGGCGTCTCCGGCCCCATCGTCGACATCGTCACCAACCTCGACCCCGAGGTGGACCTGGTGGTCAGCGGGCACACCCACCAGCCGTACAACTGCGTGATCGACGGGATCCCCACGACGAGCGCCTACAGCTTCGGCCGGCTCGTCACCGACATCGACATGACGGTCGACCGCCGCACGCGCGACGTCGCCGGGCTCACGATCAACAACCGGATCGTCACGCGGGACGTCGCGGAGGACCAGGCGATCGTCGACCTGATCGCGCGCTACAACGTGGTCGCGGCGCCGATCGCCAACCGGCCGATCGGGCACATCACAGCCGACCTGCCGAACACACCGAACGCAAACCTCGAACAGGTCATGGGCGACGTGATCGCCGACGCCCAGCTGGCCGCGACCGCCGGACCGCCCCCCCAGGGCAGCGCCGTCGTCGCGTTCATGAACCCCGGAGGTGTGCGCGGGCCGCTCACGTACCTGGGCAGCGCGGCGGGTGAGGGAAACGGGGTGGTGACGTTCGGCGAGGCGTTCACCGTCCAGCCGTTCGGGAACATCCTGCAGACCCTGACTCTCACGGGTGCGCAGATCGACCTGCTCCTCGAGCAGCAGTTCTGCGGCCTGAACTCGCCGGCTGCGACCCCGACCCCGGGGTTCTTCAAGGTGCTGCTGCCGTCCGCCGGGTTCTCGTACACGTGGGACGGCGCGATCGCGGGCTCCGCGGCCAACGCCACCTGCGCGACCGACCCGGCGCTCGGTGCGGTCAACCCGGCGAGCATCAGCATCGGCGGGGCACCGATCGACCTGGCCGCGAGCTACCGGGTGACGGTGAACAACTTCCTGGCCGACGGCGGTGACGGGTTCGGTGTCCTGCGCAGCGGCACCGCCCGCGTCGGGGGCCTCGAGGACCTGCAGGCGTTCGAGGCCTACCTCGCCGCGGCGGAGCCGACCGGCATCAGCCCGCCGGCCCTGACCCGGATCACGCGGGTCAACTGAGCGCCCGCCCGGACGCCGTGCTCACGTGCCACGGCGTCCGGGCAGGTCCGGCTCACTCCGGGGGCGTGAACTGGCTCCCGGTGAACAGCGCGCCCTGGGGGTCCCGGATCGTCGTCGTCAGCGCCCACGGTGTGTCCTCGCTGGCGAGGACCTCGCCGCCGTGCTCGGTGGCCAGCGCGGCGGTCCGGTCGCGGTCGGCGACGGCGAACGTCACGTGCCAGTGCGGTGCCTCGTTCTCGACGGCGGGGGCTACCCAGCCGATCGCGTCCTCGAACCCGGGGGGCACGGAGACTTCTGCCTGACGCTCCCGGATGTCCGCGTCGGTGGTGGCCGCGAGGTGGTCGCCGTAGCCGGGCACCCGGATCATCGTGCCGAAGCCGAGGTCGTCGAACACCCACCCGAACACCTGCGTGTAGAAGGAGGTGGCCGGCTCGTCGCTGCGCAGGTCGCTGAAGTTCCAGGCGCCGGGTGCGTTGACGATCTGCGCGCCGAGCCGTCGCTTCGGCTGCCAGAGCCGGAGGGGCACCCCCTGCGGGTCGGTGAAGCCGGCCCAGGTGCCGCCCTCGCCCGCGACGGTCGGTCCGGTGGTCACGGCCCCGCCCGCGGAGGTGATCCGGTCGAGGACGGCGTCGATGTCGTCGACCGCCACGTATGTGTGCCAGCCCGGCTCGTCGGTGCCCTCGCCGACGCCGGCGACGTCGAGGCCGTCGATCTGCGCGATCACGTACCGCGGCGCCCCGGGCGGGCTGGCCTGGTGGAACGTCCAGCCGAGCACGGCGCCGTAGAACGCCAGTGCTCCGTCGACGTCCCGCTGCTCGATGTCCACCCAGGACGTCACGCCCTGCGGGTAGGTCCGCTGCTGCTGCGTCATATGTCCAACCTAGGCACTGCCACCCACACGCAGCGAGGTCTCGAGCAGGGTGCAGGAGAAGTCGGCGAAGTCCACCTGCCCGACGGCCTGGAACCCGGACGACTCGTAGTACTCGCGCAGCACGGGGTTGGTGGTCCGGCAGTCGAGCCGGAGCACCTCGACGCCGGCGTCCCGGCCCTGCGCCGCCGCCCAGTCGAGCAGGGCGGCGCCGAGCCCGCGACCGGCGGCCCGGCGGTCGACCATGAGGCCGTGCACGTAGACGGCGGGGGTGCGGTCGTCGCCCCAGAAGTCGGGGTCGGTCCACAGGAGCCGGAGGGTGCCGACGACGCCGAGCTCGTCGTCGCGGACCACGTGCCACTCGCCGGCCTCGACCTGGGCGGCGACGCGCTCGCGGGGGAGCGACCCCTGCGGCCACTGCACCGTGCCGTGCTCGGCCATCCAGTCCTCGAGCGACCGGCGCAGGGCGTGGATGGCGTCGACGTCGGCGGGGACGGCGGGGACCGGGAGCACGTGGCGACGCTACCGGTTGCAACCGGCTGGTTGCTCGTGCAACCCTTGAGTTGCAGGCATCGACCGAGAGGACCTCCCATGGCGACCGTCAACCCGCAGGCCGTGATCGACACCGAGGGCTACCAGGTGACGCGCACCGTGCACATCCGCTCGACGCCGGACCGGGTGTGGGCCGCCCTGACGCGGGACGACCTGGTCGCGCAGTGGTTCGGGAGCACCGCCGACCTGCCGGACCTGCGCGTCGGGGGCATGGGCACGTTCGGGTTCGAGGGGTACGGCGAGTTCCCGGTCCGCATCGAGGAGTACGACGAGCCCGTGGTGTTCGCCTTCACGTGGGGATCGCCGGGAGAGCCGCTGCGCGAGGACAACTCCACGCTGGTCCGGTTCACGCTCGTTCCCGACGGGGACGCCACCCTGCTGACCGTCCTCGAGTCGGGCTTCGACCTGCTCGGCCGGGACCCGCTGGTCGCGATGGAGAACAACCGCGGCGGCTGGACCGCCGAGCTCGACGAGCTGGTCGCCCTCCTCGAGGGCGCGGCATGAGCAGCGCGACGCTGGCCCCCGTGTTCGCGGCTCTCGCCGACGACACCCGGTGGCAGATCCTCCAGGAGCTCGGGCGATCCGACCTGTCGGCCTCCGCGCTGGCCACCCGCCTGCCGGTGACCCGGCAGGCGATCGCCAAGCACCTCGCGGTGCTCGCCGAGGCGGGGCTCGTCGTCCCCGTGCGGGCCGGCCGCGAGATCCGCTACCAGGCCCTGGGATCGCGACTGTCCGAGACCGCGCGCGCCCTGGAGGCCATCGGCGCCGAGTGGGACCGCAGGCTCGCGGCGATCAAGCGGATCGCGGAGGAGCCGTCCTGAGGGACTGACGCCTGGGCGGTCCCGTCGCTAGGGTCCAGTCATGGCTGCGAAGCGTCGCCGCTGGTCCGAGCGCGTGCCCATCGTCGGCGTGCTGCGCAGCTACGACCGTCGGTGGCTCCGTCCCGACGTGGCCGCCGGGGTCGCGGTCGCCGCGCTGATCGTGCCCAAGAACCTCGGGTACGCGGGGATCGCGGGCATCCCGCTCCAGAACGGCCTGTACGCCGCCGCGGCCGGCGCGATCCTCTACGCGATCTTCGGCACCAGCCGGCAGATCTCCACCGGACCGAGCTCCGGCCTGGCCGCGGTGGCCGCCAGCGCGGTGCTCGCCGCCGGGCTCACGGGCGCCGACGTGGCCTCGTTCGTCGCGGGGATCACCCTCGTCTCCGGCATCGTGTTCGTGGTCCTCGCGGTGCTCAAGATGGGGTGGATCGCACAGTTCCTCTCGCGGGCGGTGGTGACCGGCTTCCTGTTCGGGGCGGCGATCGACGTCGTCATCGGCGAGCTGCCCAAGCTCACCGGGACCAGCGCCTCGGGCTCCACGCCACCGCAGGAGCTCTGGTCCTGGCTCGGCACGCTCGGGGACGCCCACCCGGCCACGCTCCTCGTCGCCGTCGTCGCGCTGGTGACGGTGTTCGGCCTGCGGCGCATCGCCCCGCGCGTGCCCGGCGCGCTCGTCCTCGTGGTCGGCGGGCTGCTGGCCAGCTGGCTGCTCGACCTGGGGGAGCGCGGCGTCGCGCTGGTCGGTGACGTCCCCCGCGGGCTCCCGTCGGTCGTCGTGCCCGACCCGGCTCTGCTGCTCGACCACGTCGCGACCGTGGCGCTCGCCTCCGTCGCGCTGGTGATGATCGGGTTCTCGCAGACGGCCGGCGACGCCCGCACGTTCGCCGCCCGGCACCGCTACCGGGTCGACATCGACCAGGAGTCCCTCGCCCAGGGCGCCGCCAACGTGGGCGCCGGACTCGTCCAGGGCATGCCGGTGTCGACCAGCCTGTCGGCGAGCTCGCTGAACGACCGCACCGGGGCGCGCACCCCCGTCGCGTCGCTGACGTCGGGCGCGATGGTCCTGCTGACCCTGCTGCTGCTGGCGCCCCTGTTCTCCGGGCTGCCCACGGCGGTGCTCGCGGCGATCATCATCGAGGCCGTCGTCATGGGGATGATGGACGTGCCCGCCATGCGCAGGCTGGCTCGGGTGCAGCGGTTCGACTTCTGGATCGCGATGGTGGCGCTGGTGAGCACGCTGGTGGTCGGCGTGCTGGCCGGGGTGCTCGTCGGGATCGGGCTGTCGCTGCTGTGGCTGGTCTCGGTGACCACGCGCCCGTCCCTGCCGGTGATGGTGCGCGAGCCGGGGACGCAGGTGTTCCGTGAGCTCGGCGAGCACCCGGACGACGAGCAGGAGCCAGGGATCGCGGTGCTCCGCATCGACGGCGGTCTGTTCTTCGCTACCGCCGACGCGCTGGAGGACCGGGTGCGCGAGGTCGCCGACGCGGTCCCGGGCCTGACGGCGATCGTGATCGACTGCGGCGCGATCACCTTCGTCGACGCCCAGGGCGCGGGGGTGCTGCACGAGGTGCTCGACCTCGCCGCCGACCGGGAGCTGGCCGTCCGGCTGGCCCGGGTCAAGCCGTCGGTGCGGGCGACGCTGGCGCGCGACGGCGTCGTCGACCGCGTCGGGGCCGACCGGTTCCACGGGAGCGTGCACCGCGCGGTCGAGGCCCACCGGAACGGGTACTGACAGGGCCTCCCTCGTCGGGGACCTGCGCCGTACGGTCGATCGCATGGACACACGCACACTCGGAAGCGACCTGGTGGTCTCGGCGATCGGCCTCGGCTGCATGGGGATGAGCCAGAGCTACGGACCCAACCCGGGCGACCGCGACGACATGATCGCCGTGCTGCGCGGCGCGGTCGACCGCGGCGTCACGTTCTTCGACACGGCCGAGGTGTACGGGCCATTCGTCAACGAGGAGCTGGTGGGCGATGCCCTCGCGCCCGTCCGGGACCGGGTCGTCATCGCCACCAAGTTCGGGTTCGACATCCAGGACGGGAAGTCGGTCGGCGTCAACAGCCGGCCCGAGCACATCGCGGAGGTGGCCGACGCGTCGCTCCGGCGCCTCGGCATCGACGTGATCGACCTCTACTACCAGCACCGCGTGGACCCGGACGTGCCGATCGAGGAGGTCGCCGGGGCGGTGAAGGAGCTGATTGCCGCGGGCAAGGTCCGGCACTTCGGCCTGTCCGAGGCGGGTGCGGGAACGATCCGCCGTGCGCACGCCGTGCAGCCGGTCACCGCGCTGCAGAGCGAGTACTCCTTGTGGACGCGGGACCCCGAGGCCGAGGTCCTGCCGGTGCTCGAGGAGCTCGGGATCGGCTTCGTGCCGTTCAGCCCGCTGGGCAAGGGGTTCCTCACCGGCACCGTCGACACCACGACCACGTTCACCGAGAAGGACATCCGCACGACGATCCCGCGGTTCACCGAGGAGAACCGGCAGGCCAACCAGGCCCTCGTCGACCTGGTCACCGCCGTGGCGTCGCGCCACGGTGCGACGCCGGCCCAGGTCGCGATCGCGTGGCTGCTGGCGCGCAAGCCGTGGATCGTGCCCATCCCCGGTACGCGCCGCCTGAGCCGGCTCGACGAGAACCTCGGTGCCGCGCGGCTCGCGCTGAGCACCGAGGACCTCGCCGAGCTGACCCAGGCCGCCGACCGGATCGGCGTGCACGGCAACCGCTACAACGACGCCGGCATGGGGATGGTCGGCCTGTAGGGGGTCAGTGCGCGAGCACCGGCTCCCCGTGCGCGGCGGCCGGTGCCGCGTCGGCCAGGCGGGCGGCCCGGTCGCCGCGGGTGCGGAACAGGGTCGCGGTGAGGACCGCGCCGAGCAGGAAGATCCCGGCGGACCACGAGTACGCCACCGAGAAGCTGTGGATGGCTGCGTCGGCCATCACCTGCGGCGTGGCGGGCGCGTGGTCCGCGAGGTAGGCGGTCGCGGCGGTGGCGGCCAGGGTGTTCAGCACCGCGGTGCCGATCGCCCCGCCGACCTGCTGACTGGTGGAGACCATCGCCGAGGCGGCTCCGGCCTGGCGCGGGGAGATGCCGAGCGTCGCGATCTGGAACGACGCGGGCATGATCGAGCCCATCGCGATGCCCATGGCGATCAGCCCGACGACCACGTGGCCGTAGCTGCTCTCGGCGTCGAGGGTCGTGAACCAGAGCATGGCCAGCGCGCCGACCGTCATGCCGACGGGCACCAGCAGCTTGGGGCCGAACCGCGGGACCAGGATGTTCGACTGGACCTGCGCCGTGAGGATGATGAAGACGACCATCGGCAGGAACGCCGAGCCCGTCTGCATGGGGGTGTACCCGAGGGTCAGCTGCAGGTAGTAGGTGAGGAAGAGGAACACACCGAACATCCCGGAGCCGGCGACGAGGATGGCCAGGAACCCGGCCCCGCGGTCGCGGTCGAGGACGATCTCCAGCGGGAGCAGCGGGTACTCGGCGGTGCGCTGCCGACGGACGAACGCGACCAGCAGGACGACGCTGGCGGCCAGCGAGCCCCAGACCACCGGAGCGTCCCAGCCCTGCGGCTCGGCCTGCGAGAAGCCGAACACCAGCGCGAACAGGCCGGTGGACGCCAGGACGACGCCGGGCACGTCGAACCGGCTGCGGTGGGTGACGTCGGTGCGGGAGAGCAGGACGCTGCCGGCGACGAACGCGACGACGGCGATGAGCACGTTCACGTAGAGGTTCCAGCGCCAGTTGAAGTTCTCGGTGAGGTAGCCGCCGAGCAGCAGGCCGATGGCGCCGCCCATGCCGGCGATCGCGCCGAACACCCCGAACGCGCGGGCGCGCTCCTTGGGCACGGTGAACGTGGTGGTGAGGACGGAGAGGGCGGCGGGTGCGAGCACCGCGGCGAACACGCCCTGCAGGGCGCGGGCGGCGATGAGCAGCTCGAAGCTCTGCGCGGCGCCGCCGAGGGCGGACGCGACGGCGAACCCGACGAGCCCGACGAGGAACATGCGGCGGCGGCCGAACATGTCGGCGAGCCGGCCGCCGAGCAGCAGCAGGCTGCCGAAGGCGAGCGCGTAGGCGGTGACCACCCACTGGCGGTCGTTGTCGCTGAACCCGAGGTCCGCCTGGGCGGAGGGCAGCGCGATGTTCACGATGGTCGCGTCGAGCACGACCATCAGCTGGGCGAGGGCGACCGTCGCGAGGACGAGCCAGCGCTGCCGGCTCTCCGGTGCGGGGGTAACAGTGGACATGGTGATGCTCCTGAGACGTCGTGGTCGGTGGAGCGAGCGTAATATGGAACTGACGAGTTTCGGAACTCCTCAGTCTCGATTTGTTTCCGCGCTACCCTGAGGGCCGATCAGCAGCACCGAGAGAGGGAGCACCGTGGAGGACGGGTCGACGACGATCACGCGCCGCCCGGGCCGACGACGCGACGAGTCGAAGGACGACGCGATCCTGCTCGCCACCCGCGAGCTGCTGGCCGAGCGCGGCTACGACGGCATGACGATGGACGCCGTCGCGGACCGCGCCGGTGCGGGCAAGGCCACCGTCTACCGCCGCTGGCCGTCCAAGGTGCAGCTCACGGTCGACGCGGTCGTGTGCATGCGCGGTGTCGCGCCGACGGTCGACCAGCTCCCCGACACCGGCTCGCTCCGCTCCGACCTGCTCTCGGTGCGGTTCGGCAAGCCGCGCACGGACGACTCCGAGCTGATGTCCGGCCTGTGGTCTGCGGTGAAGGAGAACCCCGAGGTCGCGGCCGTCTTCCACGAGCAGTTCGTGCGCTCCCGGGTCGACCTGATGCGCGGGTTGCTCGAGCGTGCGCGGGCCCGCGGCGAGCTACGCCCGGACATCGACCTCGAGATGGTCGCCGCCGTGGCGCCCGCCATGATCGCCTACCGCAAGATGGTCGCCGGGCAGAAGATCGACGACGACTTCGTGGTGCAGATGATCGACACGGTCATCCTCCCGCTGGCCACCGGCTCGGCCCCTCAGCCCGCGGCCGACTAGCTCCCCGCGAGGACCTTCGCCTTCGCGGCCGCGTACTCCGCGTCGTCGAGGTGACCGTCGCGGTGCAGCGCGCTCAGGCGCTCGAGCCGGGTGGTGACGTCCTCGACCGGGGGAGCCGGCGCGTCGGCGGACGGGGACGCGTGCGCGTGCCGGGTGCGCTGGAACGTCTCGGCGCCGTCCTTGGCGGCGGTGGCGGCGCCCCGACCCGCCTCCGCGGCACCCTTGACCAGGGCAACGCCGGTCTCCCCGACGACCACCACCGCGGTGGCGCTCCTCGACGTCAGGGACTCCTTGGTGGTCTCGCTCAGCGGGAGCATGCCGATCCCGGTGGCGACGATCCGCTGCACGTCGTACGCGATCCCCAGGCGGTGCAGGCGGTCGTCCAGCGACCCGGTGTCCTCGGTCGACATGTGTGTGTCCCTCTGGTTGTCGGTGTGCCCCGACCCGCATCTTCTCAGGCCGCCGCCAGCGTGGTCACCGTGCCCGCCGCACCGCGGAACTTCAGTGCACCGTCGGCGACGAACAGCACCCCGCCGGTCGTGGCGGTCGCCGGGGTCGTGCTGCTGCGCAGGAACATGCCCCCGTCGGTGCCCAGCTGGTTCGGTCCCCGTCGGTACAGGAGCGTGTCGCGCTCCGTCGCGCCGGTGCCCCACTGCAGGGTGCCGTCGACGAGGGCGACGAACCGGCGCTGGGGGTCCCCCGTGACCTCGCCCTGCACGATCCGGGCGGTCGGGTCGGTCCCGGCGACCAGCATGCCCTGGCCCCCGGCCGCCAGGGGAGTCACGGTGATCCCCACCCCGCCGCGCTGCGCGACCTTGAGGCCCGCGGAGGTGCCCGCCGCCCCACCGACCGCGACCAGCCCGGTCAGTCGGTCGACCACCAGCGGCGCGTCCTGGTACGCGTTGCCCGCCCGGTAGCGGCGGAGCTCGAGGTTGGCGTCGTTCTCGGTCGCCCGCAGGATCCAGCGGGGCTGCCTGGCACCCACCTCGGTGGCGAACACCAGGTCCTTCGGGTGGGAGTCGGTGCCGACGATCCGCAGCTGCTCGT
This sequence comes from Cellulomonas sp. Root137, assembly GCF_001426725.1. Classification (NCBI taxonomy): domain Bacteria; kingdom Bacillati; phylum Actinomycetota; class Actinomycetes; order Micrococcales; family Cellulomonadaceae; genus Cellulomonas; species Cellulomonas sp. Root137. The sequence goes on from NZ_LMFG01000001.1 coordinate 1,359,141, forward strand.
CCGCCGCGCCCACCTGGAGCTCGAAGTCGGCCATGTTCGTGCGGACGGCCGAGCGGTCGGTGCCGATCTTGCCGGTCACCGGGTCGACGAGCTTGATCTCCAGGCGGGTGCGCAGGGCGCCCTTGGCGTCGGGGACCTCGAAGTTGATGTGCCCGTGCCACAGGTTCTTCTCGAGCGAGCCCGGGTCGTCGTTGTTGAGGAAGTGCGCGCCGATCCACGCGATCGTCACCGGCGTGGTGGGGTGCGTGGGCAGCCAGGTGTAGTCGCCGTCGGGGTAGTGCGGCGTGGGCCAGCTCCCCTGGTACGTGAGCATGCCCTTCGCGCGGGCGTCCTTGAGCTGCACGCGGAGCGACTCCCCGTACGAGCCGAAGTGCGGCTGGTACGTCTCCATGACGATCCGGCCGGTGGAGTCGTAGCTCCCGGGGCCACCGGCGGTCCCGCCCGCCGGTGACGACTTCACCAGGAGGGTGCTCGGGTTGGCGGTGGTGCCCACCTGGAGGTCGTCGTCGAACACGGTTCTGGCGGTGGGGAGGACGACGCCGCCGCGCAGGTGAGGGCCAGCCGCCGCGGGCTGGGCGGCGGCCGTGGCCGCGGAGCCGGCGACGAGGGCTGCGGCGCCGGCGCGGAGGGCGTCGCGACGCGTGAGGCCCCGAGCGACGGGTGGCGCGACCGGCGCGAGCGTGAGGCGGAGGTCGGGGCCGGTGCTCGTCGGCAGGTCGAACGTCCGGCGGACCGGTGCCACCCCCGCGAGCTCGACCGTGAGCGTGTAGGTCCAGCCGCTGACCGGCCGGCCCGCCCCGTCGCTGAATCCCGGTTGGTCCGTGGTGGCCAGGGGGATCGCCGCGGTGCCGTCGTCTCCCAGGGCGACGACGGCCGGTCGCGGGCTGATCACCGCGGCGGACGCGTCCCAGACCCGCGCGATCGACGACTCCACGGTGATGGTGCCGGACCAGGGTTCCCCGAGATCGTCGAGGAACGGACCGACGTGCACGGTGGTGGTACGGATGTCGGACGGCAGCATGGCTCCCCCTCGGACCGGCGACGTACGTGCCGTCGATCATGCGCGGCGGTGGCGCGGGAGGGCCAGAGACCGTGCTGTTCGCCGCTAGGCGAAATCCGAGGTCAGGCGCCCGGGCACCGGCACCGGTGGAGGACCCCCGTGCTAGTGTCCGCTGGAGGACGACTTGACCATTCCATGACCATCGAGGATGCGGGCGATCAGGCCCACTGCGCCGCCCGGACATGAAGGACGACGATGACCGACGCAGCCCCCTTGCAGCCCCCCGCGCCGCAGTCCGTCTTCGCGCTCGAGGCCCCCGCTCCGATGGCGCCGGTGGCGGCCACGCAGGCGCCCGCGATGGCCCCGCAGATCCCCGAGTCCGCGCTCCCGGGCCTCGACGCCAAGGTCAACTCCTACGTCGACGGCCTCATGAAGGCCCAGGTGGGCTCGCCGGAGCTGGCCAGCAAGGCCGACGACATCCGCCTCATGGGTGACGCGGACATCCGCGCGGCCGCCGACACCTCGAACCGTCTGCTCCAGATGCCCGTCAAGGAGCTCCGCGAGGGCGGTGTCTCCGGCACGTCGCAGGTGAGCAAGTCGCTGCTGGACCTGCGCAAGACCGTCGAGAGCCTGGACCCCAGCGAGGCCACGATCGGCAAGAAGCTGCTCGGGCTCATCCCGTTCGGCGACTCGCTCACCGACTACTTCCGCCGGTACGAGAGCTCGCAGAAGCAGATCGACGCCATCGTCCGCGCGCTCTACAACGGCCAGGACGAGCTGCGCAAGGACAACGCGGCGCTCAACCTGGAGAAGCAGCACCTCTGGGACACGATGGCCCGCCTGCACCAGTACATCTACGTCGCGGAGTCGCTGGACACACGCGTGTCGACGGCGATCGCGGAGCTCGACGCCACCGATCCCGCACGGGCCAAGGCGCTGCGCGAGGACGTCCTGTTCTACGTGCGGCAGAAGCACCAGGACCTGCTGACCCAGCTGGCCGTCTCGATCCAGGGCTACCTGGCGATCGACATCATCATCAAGAACAACATCGAGCTCATCAAGGGCGTCGACCGCGCCACGACCACCACGGTCGCCGCCCTGCGCACGGCCGTGATCGTCGCGCAGGCGCTGAACAACCAGCGGCTGGTGCTCGACCAGATCACCGCGCTGAACGCCACGACGACCGGGCTGATCGCGTCGACCGCGAAGATGCTCAAGGAGCAGTCGGCCGGCATCCAGGAGCAGGCCGCGCAGGCCACCGTCGGTCTGCCGCAGCTGCAGCAGGCGTTCACGGACATCTACGCGACCATGGACTCCATCGACACGTTCAAGGTCAAGGCGCTCGACTCGATGGCGACGACCATCGGCGTGCTCGAGACCGAGACGACGAAGGCGCGCACCTACCTCGACCGCGTCAAGCGCGCGGACACCACGGACGTCGCCAGCGGTTCGCTCGATCTCGGCACGTAGGCGCCGCAGATGAGCTGGTTCGCACGCCTGAGGGGGCGGCGTCGGGAGCCCGAGGTCCCTGCTGCGCCCCCGGCACCGACGACGGCGGACATCGTCGCGTCCGCCCACCAGGTCGAGCAGCAGATCGCGGGCAAGGTGCCGGCCGCGGTGACCGCGCGCGTGCTGCGGATCACCCGGACCGTGGACGAGATGGCGCCGCGCCTGGACCGGCTCGGTGCCGGCAGCCGCCAGGCGCACACCGTCGTCGCGACCGCCACGAGCTACCTGCCCGAGGCCGTGGGCGGCTACCTGCGCCTCCCGCGGGACTTCGCCGACCGCCGCGTGGTGTCGAAGGGCAAGACCTCCCTCATGGTGCTCTGCGACCAGCTGGACCTGCTGGGCGTCACCCTGGACAAGATCTCCGACGCCGTCTCCCGCGAGGACGCCAACGCGCTCGTGGCGCACGGGTTGTTCCTCGCCGAGAAGTTCGGCGGCACCTCGCTCGCGCTGGCCCCGGAGGCCGGCCTCGACACGCCCCAGGTGGAGCGCCCGTGACCCTGACCGACGCCCTCGACTCCCTCGAGACCGTCGGCGCCGCTGCCGGCCTGGAGGGCGCCGCCGCGCGTGACGAGGGCGCGCGCCTCGCCGCCGCCGTCGCCGAGTCGATCCCGGGGGCGGCCGCCGCCTGGCTCACCGCGGTCGGCGCGCACGAGGCGACCTTCGGCGCCTTCTTCGCGGCGGCCTCCAGCGCGCGGCGCTGGCGGTCGTCCCCGACCGACCTGCTCGCCGGGCTCGTCGGTACACCCCATGCCGCCGCCTACGCCGGCGCGCTGGCCGACGTGGTGTCCGCGGCCTGCGACCTCGGACCCGCTCCGATCGACGTGATCGCACGCGCCTCGGCCACCGCCGCGGTGCAGCGTGCCGCGGTGGACGGGCAGGTCCCGGTGGCGACCGAGCTGCCGTCCGCGTTCGACCTGCCCCGCGTCGACCCGTCGGCGTTCGACCTGTCCGCCCTCGCCCTGCCGCCGCAGCCCGGCGCCGGGGAGCCGGGGCTGGTCCCCGTCCACCCGACGCCCGTCGCCGGCACGACCTACGTCCCCGAGGAGAAGCCCGCCAAGACCCTCGAGGAGCTGCTCGCCGAGCTCGACGCGCTCGTCGGCCTGCGCCGGGTCAAGGCCGAGATCCGGCAGCAGACCCAGCTCCTGCGGGTCGAGCGCCTGCGCACCGAGGCCGGTCTGACGGCGCCCACGCTCACCCGTCACCTGGTGTTCCTGGGCAACCCGGGCACCGGCAAGACGACGGTCGCGCGGCTGGTGGCCGGCATCTACCGGGCGCTCGGGCTGCTGACCAAGGGCCACCTGGTCGAGGTCGACCGCTCCGAGCTGGTCGCGGGGTACCTCGGGCAGACGGCCGTGAAGACGTCGGAGGTCGTCGCGACCGCGCTCGGCGGGGTCCTGTTCGTCGACGAGGCCTACGGGCTGGCCGAGGACCAGTACGGCGCCGAAGCCGTGAACACCCTGGTCAAGGACATGGAGGACCACCGCGACGACCTCGTGGTGATCGTCGCCGGGTACCCGGGGCCGATGGCGATCTTCCTGGCCACCAACCCGGGCCTGGAGAGCCGGTTCTCCACGACGGTCGAGTTCGACGACTACACCGACGCCGAGCTGCGCGAGATCTTCGCCCGCGCCGCGGCCAAGGCCGACTTCGAGCCGACGCCCGAGTGCCTGGACCGGTTCGAGGAGCTGGCGTCGCTGCAGATCCGCGACGAGGGGTTCGGCAACGGCCGGTACGCGCGCAACGTGCTGGACCAGGCGATCACCAGGCACGCCTGGAGGCTGCGGGACGTTGAGCAACCGACGGTGGAGCAGCTCCGGCTGATCCTCCCGGAGGACCTGGTGCCGGCCGCCGACGAGCCGGTGGCCGACGAGCCGGCCGCCGACCAACCGGTGGCCGACGAGCCGGAGGCCGACCAACCGGTGGCCCACGAGCCGGAGGCCGAGATGCCAGCCGCCGACGAGCCCGCCGCAGAGACCGACGCCCACATCGAGGAGTCCGCGTGACGCAGACCATCGCCCCGCCGGCGGCGCCCTCCGCCGCGGCCCCACCGGTCCACCGCGCCGGGCTGCGCGGTGCGCTGAGCCGCACTCCCGGGCGTCTGCGGGTCGCCGGTGTCGTGTCCGTGCTGGCCGCCGCGGCGGTGGGCGTGATCGGCCTCAACGCCGGTCTGGCCCAGTCCGAGGCGCTGTCCGACGCCGACGCCGACACCACCCAGCTGGTGGGCATCCAGGACGTCCGCAACGACCTCGTGGTGGCCGACGCGACCGCCACCAACGCGTTCCTCGTCGGCGGCCTGGAGCCGCCGGAGCAGCGCGCCCGGTACGACGAGGCCGTCGCGTCCGCCGCCAACGGGCTCGCGCAGCTGGCCGGCTCCAACGGCGCCGACGCGGAGCTGCTGGGCCAGGCGACCGCCGGGCTGACCACGTACACCGGCCTGGTCGAGCAGGCCCGCGCCAACAACCGGCAGGGCTTCCCGGTCGGTGCCGCCTACCTCGACCAGGCGTCGGCGGTCCTGCGCACGGACGTGCTGCCGCACCTGGACGACCTGGTGCAGGCCAACAGCGACCGCGTGGACTCCTCGTTCGACTCGGTGGGCTCGGTGCCGTGGCTGCTGGCCCTCGGCATCCTCGCGCTCGCGGTGCTCGTCGTCGTGCAGGTGTGGCTGGCCAAGCGCACCCACCGGCGCCTGAACGCCGGGCTGTTCTGGTCCACGGTGCTCGCGCTCGCCGCGACGATCGGCGGCGCCGTGGTGCTCGGGTCGGCCGCGGCGAAGGCGGGCGACGCGCGCAGTGGTCCCTACGACGCGACGGTCTCGGTGTCGCAGGCGTACTCGCTGGCCAACGACGCGAAGTCGCAGGAGTCGTTCACGCTCATCAAGCGCGGTTCCGGGGCGGTGTACGAGGAGCAGTTCGTGGCCAAGACCGACGAGGCGCGCGACCTGCTGGTCCGGCCGACCGTCGACGACACCCTCGTCGTGTTGCTGAACCGGTGGGTCGCCTCGCACGAGGAGATCCGCGCGCTCGACGACGGCGGCGACTGGGACGGCGCCGTCGCCCTGGCGATCAGCGAGGAGCCCGGCGCCCCCAACGACCTGTTCGCGCAGTTCTCGACCGCCGCGTCCAGCAGCCTGGAGTCCAGCGCCGCGCAGACGCACGACGCCCTGTCCGGCTCCGGCGGGTCGTCCGTCCTGGTCGGCTGGCTGATGCTCGTCGCCGGCGTGCTGGCGGCGGTCCTGTCCTGGCGCGGCATCTCGACCCGAGTGGAGGAGTACCGGTGACCACGACACGTCCGACCCGCCTGGGTCTCGCAGCGATCCTCGCCTCGGTCGCCCTGCTGGCCGGCTGCGCGGGCGCCCCCGCCGCGGCCCCGGCAGCGCAGCAGGAGCGCGCGGCGGCCTCGGTCGCCCTCCCGGCCGCGACGGTCTGCGACGACGCGATCGAGTCGACGACCTCCTACGCCCCGGCACCCGGCGCCGCCACGCCGAGCGTGGACGCCATCCGTGCCCGCGGCGCGCTGCGGGTCGGGGTCTCGGCCGACACGCTCCTGATGGGCTCGCGCAACCCGCTGTCGGGCCAGATCGAGGGCTTCGACATCGACATGCTGCACGCCGTGTCGGCCGCGATCTTCGGCGACCCGAACCGGCTGCAGTTCCGGGTGATCACGTCGGCCCAGCGGCTCGAGGTGCTGGAGAACCACGAGGTCGACCTGGTGGCCCGCACGTTCACCATCAACTGCGAGCGGTGGGAGACCATCGCGTTCTCCGCCGAGTACCTCACCGCAGGCCAGAAGGTGCTGGTCACGCGGGACTCGGAGGCGCAGAGCATCGAGGACCTCGAAGGCCTCGGCGACCAGCGCGTCTGCGCCCCGGAGGGCACCACCACCCTGGAGCGGCTCGAGGAGACGTACCCCGGGGTCGAGGCCGTGAGTGCCCCGACGCACACCGGCTGCCTGGTCCTGTTCCAGCAGGGCAGGGTGGACGCGATCACGGGCGACGACACGATCCTCGCCGGTTTCGCCGCGCAGGACCCGTACGCGAAGGTGGTCGGCGAGGCGTTCAGCGCGGAGCCGTACGGCGTCGGCGTCGCGGCGGACCAGGTGGACCTCGTGCAGTACGTCAACGGCGTGCTCGACCAGGCGAAGGCGGACGGCACCTGGGCCGCCTCCTACGACCGCTGGCTCGGTGCGCTGGGGACCGCACCCGCGCCGCCGGTCTCGGTGTACGGCCGGTGAGCGGACCCGAGGCGCCCGAGGCGCCCGGGCGGCTCGGTGAGCCGATCCCCGCACCGGAGCTGCTCCGCTACCTCAGCGGGCTCGAGGCGTGGCTGGCACACCGGCGCACGGAGCTGAACCGCCTGGACCAGGCGGCCCAGGCGTCGCCCGCGTCCGAGAGCTACACCGACGACGTGCTGCTGGCGCTCACCATGTGGCAGGCGATCCGGTCGCGGACCGACGAGCTGGTGGTCGTGTGGGACTCGGGCCGGGCGGACGCGGTGGACCGCGAGAAGATGTCGCAGCTGGTCTGGGGTCGGCTGGACTCGGGGCTGGGCGCAGCGCTGGTGTCGCTGGTCGAGGCCGTGACCCTGTGCGACGCGATGATCTCCCAGGTGCGCGCGCGGCTGTCGTTCGACCCGGACACCGCCGACCAGGCGTCGCGGCTGCGCGGGCTGCGGGCGGGCCTCGTCCGCTGCGAGGACCTCGCCGGCGTGGACACCGACTCCCGCGAGCTGATCGAGACGCTGCGCACCCGTGAGCGGAAGCTCGTCGCGCAGGCGGCCCGAGGTGCGGACATCTCCGGCCCGCTGGCCGAGCTCGAGGCGCGTGCGGCCCTGGCCGAGCGGGACCTCATCGTGCAGGTGTCGCAGCGGCGCACGCTCGAGAAGGGCCGCGCCGACGCCCGGGACACGATGGCCGCGCTGGAGAAGCGCGAGCCGACGCTGCACGAGCTGGCGCAGCGGTGCCGCCGCGAGATCGCGCACCCGCCCAAGCTGGCCGTGCCGGACGTGTCGCGCCTGGGCGCGGTGCCGGACACCCGCACGGAGCTCGACGCGTTTGTCGACCGGCTCGCCGCCGTGGGCCGCGCGTTCGACGCGGTCGCCGACGCCTACAGCAAGCCCCTGCGCGAGCGGGCGGAGCTGCGCTACCGGCTCGAGGGCGCCCGCGCGGCGGCCGACGCCAACGGCCGCAGCGCGTCGCCGACGGTCCGCTCGGGGTACGACGAGGCCCGCGCCGTCGTCGCCCAGACGCCCTGCGACCTCACCCTGACCCGCTTCCTCGTGGAGCAGTACGAGTACCTCAGCCGCGACCTGCCCTCGGTGGGTCAGGAGGGACGAGCCCGATGATCGCCTGCACGGAGCCCGGCTGCACGGGCACCTACGAGGACGGCTACTGCAACGTCTGCGGGTCGCCGCAGACCGCGACGGCCCCGGCGTCCGGCACCCCCGCGTCAGCGACCTCGCTGCTCGGCACGGGGGTCGCCCAGGCGAGCCCCGACCGCGCGGCCGCCGCCACCGACCCCGACGCGGAGCGGTCCACGCGCACCGGCCGCACCAGCTCGAGCCGGCTGGCCACGGCCGCGCTCGGCTCGGCACGCACGGCCGCCACCGGGGGCACGCGACCCACCCGCCGCGTCGGCACCTCCTCGACCCGGCTGCGCGGCGCGCGCCTGGGCGCCGGGCTCACGACCGTCCCGCCGGCCCCGGTGCAGGACCCGCTGCAGGCGGTCATGGCCGTGCCCGAGGTGCCCGAGCGCAAGCGGTTCTGCCCGGCCTGCGGCGCCGAGGTGGGACGGTCGCGCGAGGGGGTTCCCGGCCGGACCGCGGGGTTCTGCCCGAAGTGCGGCAACCGGTTCGACTTCACGCCGGCGCTCAACCCCGGCGACCTGGTCGGCGGGCAGTACGAGGTGGTCGGGTGCCTGGCGCACGGTGGCCTGGGCTGGATCTACCTGGCGCGGGACCGCAACGTCTCGGGCCGGTGGGTGGTGCTCAAGGGCCTGCTGAACTCGGGGGACCCGGACGCGTACGCGGCGGCGATCTCCGAGCGCCAGTTCCTGGCCGAGGTCGAGCACCCGCTGATCGTCGAGATCTACAACTTCGCCATGCACGAGGGCGCCGGCTACACCGTCATGGAGTTCGTCGGCGGCCGGTCGCTCAAGCAGATCCTGCACGACCGCCGCGAGGCCGCCGGGGGCGTCAACACCCCGCTGCCGGTGGACCAGGCGCTCGCGTTCGTGCTCGAGATCCTCCCCGCGTTCGCCTACCTGCACGACGTGGGCCTGCTGTTCTGCGACTTCAAGCCGGACAACGTGATCCAGCAGGGCGACGCGGTCAAGCTCATCGACCTGGGCGGTGTGCGCCGGATCGACGACCTGGACTCGGCGATCTTCGGCACGGTCGGCTACCAGGCGCCCGAGGTCGCCGAGGTGGGACCGTCCGTGGCGTCCGACATCTACACGATCGGCCGGACGCTGGCCACGCTGGTGCTCGACTTCCGCGGCAACACGAGCACCTACGTGGCGTCGCTCCCCGCCGTCGCGGACACGCAGGTGTTCCAGACCTACGACTCGTTCTACCGGCTCCTGGCCAAGGCGTGCGCGCTCGACCCGTCGGACCGGTTCGCCACGGTCGACGAGCTGCGCGCTCAGGTGCTGGGCGTGCTCCGCGAGGTCGTCGCCACCGACCGTGGTCCGGGCAGCCCGGCGCTGCACTCGGCGGCCTCCGTGCTGTTCGAGGCGCCGACGTCCGACGAGGCCGGCCACGCGCTCGCCTGGGACCAGCTGCCCGCGCTCAAGGTGGACGCGAGCGACCCGGCAGCGAGCTGGCTGGCGGGCGTCAACGTGAGCAACGCGGACCAGCGCCTCGTCGCGCTGGCCGACGCGCCGGACGAGACCGTCGAGGTGCGGCTGCGGCGCGCGACTGCGGCGATCGAGGCCGGCCGGCAGGACGTGCTCGACCAGACGCTCTCCCAGATCCTCACGGACGACCCGTGGGAGTGGCGCGCGGCGTGGCTCGGCGGGCTGGCGCAGCTGAGCACCGGCGACCCGGTGGCGGCGCGTGCCTCGTTCAACGCCGTCTACGGCCAGGTGCCGGGGGAGCTGGCGCCCAAGCTGGCGCTGGCCACCGCGTGCGAGCTGAGCAACGAGCCGGAGATCGCCGAGTCGCTCTACATCATCTGCGCGCGCTCGGACGCGAACTACACCGCGCCCGCCGCGTTCGGGCTGGCCCGCATCCGCCGGGCTCGGGGCGACCTGCCGGGGGCGCTCGCCGCGCTCGACCTGGTCACGCCCACGCGCAGCTCGTACGTGGACGCCCGGATGATGCGCGCCCAGCTGCTGGCGACGTCCAGCGGCGACCTGCGCGCCCTGTCGGACGCGCTGGCCAGCGTGCAGTCGGTGTCCATCGAGCCGCGGGCGCGCGCCGCCCTGCGGGTGGACGTGCTCGGGTCCGCGCTCGCCGCGGTGCTCAAGGACGGACCGTCGAAGACCGTGCAGCTCGGCTCCGTGCCGGCGCACGAGCCCGAGCTGCGGGACGCGCTCGAGGGGGCGCTGCGCGAGTACGCCGCCCTGGCCCCGACGCCGGACGAGCGGATCGCCCTGGTCGACCGGGCCAACGAGGTCCGCCGGTGGACGACGTGGTGACCTGTCCCAGCTGCGGCACGGTCGCCGCCGACGGCTCGGCGTTCTGCGAGCACTGCGGCACGGCCCTCGGCGCCCCGGCGCCGGTGGCGGTCGCCGTGCTCGACGAGCCTGACGCGCCGACCACCCCGGTCTGCCGGTCCTGCGGCGGCACGATCGCTGCCGACGGCTACTGCGAGCACTGCGGCGAGCTCGCGGTGAGCGAGCGCGACCACTGGGCCGAGCTGCCGTCCCCGCTCCTCGGCGGGGTCTGTGACAAGGGTCGGCGCAAGAGCCGCAACGAGGACGCGATGGCGCTCGCGGTGGTCGGCACCACCGCCGTCCTGGTGGTCTGCGACGGGGTGTCCAACATCCCGGACTCCGACATCGCGAGCCTCGCCGCCGCGCGCGCGGCGCGGGACGTCCTGGTCGGCGCGACCCCCGAGTCCGTCGGGGCCTGGTCCGCTCTTCTCGTCGACGCGGCAGCGGCGGCCGACAAGGCCATCGCCCTCGCGGTCGGGGACATGTCCGGACGCGCCGAGCCGCCGTCGTGCACGTTCGTCGCGACCGTCGTCGACGGTCCCACCGTCGTCGCGGCCTGGCTGGGCGACTCCCGCGCGTACTGGATCCCGGACGCGGGCGACGCCCACCAGATCAGCGTGGACGACTCGGCCGCGAACGAGATGATCGCGCGCGGCATCCCGCGGGCACGCGCGGAGGCCTCCCGCGAGGGGCACGCCATCACGCGCTGGCTCGGACCCGACGCGGAGACCGTCGTCCCGCAGACCGCGACCACCCGCGCGCAGGGGCCCGGCTGGGTGCTGGTCTGCTCGGACGGGCTGTGGAACTACTGCTCCGAGGCCGACGACGTCGCGGACCTGCTCCATCGCACCGCGGAGAAGGTCGGTCAGTCGCCCGACGTGATCTCCGGCGAGCTGGTCCGCTGGGCCAACGAGCAGGGCGGGCACGACAACATCACCGCCGCGCTGGCCCGTGTCGCCGCACCCTTCGATACTGTCCAGACCGAAGAGACGGTGTCGGCCCAGTCCGCACCGCCCGCAGCCTGAGGAGCCACAGTGGCCGACTTCCGCACCGAGGTGTTCCAGAACGAGTTCCTCTCCGACGGTGCCACGGACGTGCACGCGATCGTCACCGTGACCAGCACCGGCGCGGGCACCGCGGCGTCGTCCGGCGGAGGCGTCGCCGAGATCGTCATCATCGACACGTCCGGCTCCATGAGCGGGCCGAACATCGAGGCCGCCAAGTACGCGGCGCAGGTGGCGGTCGACCAGATCGCCGACGGCACCTGGTTCGCGGTGATCGGCGGCAGCCACGTGGCCAACCGCGCGTTCCCGTACCCGAACGCCCCGGTCGCGATCGTGCAGATGGAGCCAGGCGCGCGCGAGGAGGCCAAGCGCGCCATCTCGTTCATGCGGCCCTCGGGCGGTACCGCGATGAGCACCTGGCTGCGGCTGGCGGACGCGATCTTCGCGATGGTCCCGCAGGCGGCGCAGAAGCACGCGATCCTGCTCACCGACGGGCGCAACGAGTCGGAGCCGCGCGCCGAGCTGTCCAAGGCGATCGCGGACGTCACCGGGCACTTCCAGTGCGACGCGCGCGGCGTCGGGTCCAGCTGGGAGGTGGCCGAGCTGCGCGAGATCGCGACGGCGCTGCTGGGCACGGTCGACCTCATCCGGAACCCGGCGGACATCGCCGAGGACTTCAAGGCGCTGGTGAACGAGTCGATGTCCAAGGGCGTGGCGGACGCCGAGCTGCGCGTCTGGGCACCCCAGGGCGCGCAGGTCCTGTTCGTCCGGCGGGTCGCCCCGACCGTGGAGGACATCACGTCCAGGCGCACGGAGGTGAACGCGCTCACGGGGGCGTACCCGACCGGGGCGTGGGGCGACGAGTCCCGCGACTACCACGTGGCCATCCGGGTGCCGTCGAAGCCCGTCGGCGCCGAGCAGCTGGCCGCGCGCGTGCAGATCGCGGTCGGAGGGGACGTGCTGGCGTCGGGGCTGGTCAAGGCCCGCTGGTCCGACGACAGCTCGCTCACCGCGCGCATCAACCCCGAGGTCGCGCACTACACCGGCCAGGCCGAGCTCGCGTCCGTCATCCAGGAGGGGCTGGCCGCCAAGGCGTCCGGCGACGAGGCCACGGCGACCGTCAAGCTGGGCCGCGCGGTCCAGCTGGCCGCCGAGACCGGCAACGAGGAGGCCACCTCCCGGCTGCGGCGGGTGGTCGAGATCGACGACGAGGAGAAGGGCACCGTGCGCCTCAAGCGCAACGCCGACAAGCTCGACGAGATGGCGCTCGACACCGCGTCCACCAAGACGACGCGGGTCCGCCGGTGAGCACCGTCGTCTGCCCGAACGGCCACACGTCCACGTCCACCGACTACTGCGACGTCTGCGGCGCGCCCATCGAGGCGTCGGCCCCGGCGGAGGCTCCCGAGCCGGCCGCGGCGGGGATCGGGACCGCCACCACCTGCCCGCACTGCGGCGCGCCCGCCTCGTCGCTGGCCTTGTTCTGCGAGGTCTGCGGCTACGACTTCACGACGGGCACAGCGCCCGCCCCGGTCGCGCCGCCGGCCCCGGTCTCCGCACCCGTGCCGGTGACGACCGACCCCGACCCCGACCCCGACCCGGTGGCCGCAGCCCTCCCGACGCCCGCCCCCGACGGCGCCGAGTCCTGGGTGGCCGAGGTCTGGGTGGACCCCGACTGGTACGCCGCCCAGCAGCCCGAGGACCCGATGCCGTCGGCCGGCCTGCCCGGTCTGGTGCCCCTGCGCGAGCGCAGCGTGCTCGTCGGCCGCCCGTCCGTGTCCCGCAACATCCACCCCGCGGTCGACTGCGGGACGGACTCCGGGGTGTCCCGCCGGCACTGCCAGCTCAACACCGACGGTCAGCGCTGGTGGGTGGAGGACCTGCAGTCCGCCAACGGCACCTACGTGAGCCGCGCGGGCGACCCGCTGCCGACCACGCCGATCCCCGCCGGCCAGCGCAAGGAGATCGAGGACGGCGACCGGCTGTACCTCGGGGCGTGGACGCGCATCGTGATCCGCACGGCGCTCCCCGGCGAGGTCTGACCAGGGCCGAAGGTCCCGAGTTCTCCTCCGAGCGCGCGTGCTAAGTTCCGAAGCACGCCAGGTCCGCGCAACGACGCCGGACCACGCTCGGGGGGTCTCATGGCTGAGCAGTCCGACGGACGCATCGCAGTGCGGGTGCTCGTCATCGCGATGCTCGGCTTCCTGGTCAACTTCTGGGCCTGGGCGCTCATCAGCCCGCTCGGCAACTCCTACGGCGAGGCGCTCGGGCTCACGGGCGTGCAGCAGTCGGTCCTGGTCGCCGTCCCCGTCATCGTGGGGTCGCTCGGCCGCATCCCCGTCGGGGCGCTGACCGACAAGTTCGGCTCGCGCCGCATGTTCCCGACGGTCACCGTGCTGACTATCTTGCCGGTGCTCTTCATCGGGTTCGTCGCCGAGACCTACGCGGCCATGCTCGTCGGCGGCTTCTTCCTCGGGCTCGGCGGTACCGCGTTCGCGATCGGCGTGCCGGCGGTGAACCAGTGGTTCGCGCCCGAGCGGCGGGGGACCGCGCTGGGGCTGTTCGGGCTCGGCATGGGCGGCACGGCGATCTCCGCGTTCACCACCGTGCGGATCACGGACGCCTACGGTCCGGAGGCGCCGTTCATCCTGGTGGCGTGCGTGCTGGCCGTCTACGCGGTGGCCTCCGCGCTGCTGCTGCGCGACAAGCCGGGCCGGCCGGTGCCGACGGGCTCGTTCCTGGCCCGCACGTGGGCGACCGCGCGGATCCCGGCCACCGGCCAGCTGTCCCTGCTGTACGCCCTGGGCTTCGGCGGGTTCGTCGCGTTCAGCGTCTACCTGCCCACGTACCTGGTGAACGCGTACGACCTCACCGCCGCCGACGCCGCCGCGCGCACCGCGGGGTTCGTCGTCCTCGCGGTGGCCATGCGTCCGGTCGGTGGCACGCTCTCCGACCGGGTCGGTCCGGTGCCGGTCCTCCTGGCTGCCTTCGTCGTCACCGGCGTCCTGGCGCTCGTCGCCGCGCTCGAGCTGCCCCTGATCCCGCTGGCCACGATCGCGTTCCTCGGCCTCGCCGCCGCGCTCGGGGCGGCCTCCGGGGCGGTGTTCGCGCTGGTCGCGCAGGTGGCTCCCCAGGACAAGGTGGGCGCGGTGACGGGCATCGTCGGCGCCGCCGGTGGCCTCGGCGGCTTCTTCCCGCCGTTGGTCATGGGGGCCGTCTTCGACCTGGTGGGCGACTACAGCCTCGGGTACGTGCTGCTCGCGGTGAGTTCGCTCGCCGTCGCCTGGTTCACCGCCGGCCCCGTGCGACGGGCCGCTCGCGCACGTGCCGACGCCACCGCCACCCACTGAAGGAGCAGTCATGACCGGACTGGACGAGGGTGTGGTCGAGGCGCTGCTCAAGACGCGCCGGTTCCTGCGCAAGAACGAGGTGTCGGCGGACCTGCGCACGCTGCACCAGATCGGCGGGCGCGACGCGGACACGTTCTACCGGGACCGCTGGAGCCACGACAAGGTGGTCCGGTCCACGCACGGCGTGAACTGCACGGGCTCGTGCTCGTGGAAGGTGTTCGTCAAGGACGGCATCATCACGTGGGAGGCCCAGCAGACGGACTACCCGTCGACCGGCCCGGACCGCCCCGAGTACGAGCCGCGGGGCTGCCCGCGCGGGGCCGCCTTCTCCTGGTACACCTACTCGCCGACGCGCGTCCGGTACCCGTACGTCCGCGGCCTCCTGCTGGAGATGTACCGCGAGGCCAAGGCGCGGCTGGGTGACCCGGTGCTGGCGTGGGCGGACGTCGTCGGCGATCCCGTCCGGTCCGCGCGGTACAAGGCGGCGCGCGGCAAGGGCGGGCTGGTGCGGGCGTCGTGGGCCGAGGCCGTCGAGATGGTGGCCGCCGCGCACGTGCACACGATCAAGGAGCACGGCCCGGACCGGATCGCGGGGTTCTCGCCCATCCCGGCGATGTCGATGGTGTCGCACGGCGTCGGTGCCCGGTTCTACGCGCTGCTGGGCGCCCCGATGCTCTCGTTCTACGACTGGTACGCGGACCTGCCGGTGGCCTCGCCGCAGGTGTTCGGCGACCAGACCGACGTGCCCGAGTCGGGGGACTGGTGGGACGCCGGGTACCTGATCATGTGGGGCTCGAACGTGCCCGTGACCCGCACGCCGGACGCGCACTGGATGGTCGAGGCGCGGTACCGGGGCCAGAAGGTCGTCGCTGTCTCGCCGGACTACGCGGACAACGTGAAGTTCGCCGACGAGTGGCTCGCACCGGCGCCCGGCACCGACGGCGCCTTGGCTATGGCCATGGGGCACGTGATCCTGCGTGAGTTCTTCGTCGAGCGGACCACGCCGTACTTCGACGGGTACGTGAAGAAGTTCACCGACCTGCCGTTCCTGATCACGCTCGACCCTGACCCTGACCCTGACGGAGCCGGGTTCGTGCCCGGCAAGTTCCTCACCGCCGCGGACCTGGGGGAGACGTCGGAGAACGCGCAGTTCAAGACGGTCCTGCTCGACGAGACGACCGGGCAGCCCGTGGTGCCGAACGGGTCGCTCGGGTTCCGGTTCGGCGCCGAGGGGGAAGGGCGCTGGAACCTCGACCTGGCGTCCGTGGAACCGCAGCTGAGCGCGGCGGGCTCCGGTTCCGGGACCGCGGCCGTGACCCTGCCCCGGTTCGACGCGGTCGACGGCTCCGCGGGGGCGATCCTGCGTGGCGTCCCGACGCGGCAGGTGGCCGGCCGCACGGTCACCACGGTGTTCGACCTGCTGCTCGCGCAGTACGGCGTCGGCCGCCCGGGGCTGCCCGGGACCTGGCCCACGGGCTACGACGACGCCGGCTCGCCCTGCACACCCGCCTGGCAGGAGGAGATCACCGGGGTGCCGGCCGCCAAGGCGGAGAAGATCGGCCGCGAGTTCGCCGCCAACGCGGAGGAGTCGAAGGGCCGGTCGATGATCCTCATGGGCGCCGGGACCAATCACTGGTTCCACGCCGACACCATCTACCGCGCATTCCTCACGCTCACCGCACTGTGCGGGACCCAGGGCGTGAACGGCGGCGGCTGGGCGCACTACGTCGGCCAGGAGAAGGTCCGCCCGATCACCGGGTACGGCCTGTACGCGAACGCGCTCGACTGGTCGCGGCCGCCGCGGAACATGATCCAGACCGCGTACTGGTACCTGCACACCGACCAGTTCCGGTACGACCAGTTCGGCGCGGACGCGCTCGCGGCGTCGAAGTCGGGCGGGCTCTGGGCGGGGATGACCACCGCGGACGTGCTGGCGCAGTCGGCGCGGCTGGGGTGGATGCCGTCGTACCCGACGTTCGACCGCAACCCGCTGACGCTCGCGGACGACGTGGCCGCCTCGGGGAAGCCGGCCACGGAGTACGTCCCCGCGGCGCTGCAGGACGGCTCGCTGCGGTTCGCGGGCGAGGATCCCGACGCCCCCGAGAACTTCCCGCGCGTGCTCACCATCTGGCGGTCCAACCTGCTGGGCAGCTCCGCCAAGGGCAACGAGTACTTCCTCGAGCACCTGCTGGGCACCGACTCGTCGCTGCGGGCCGAGGAGGCGCCGCCCGCGCACCGACCGCGGGACGTGGTCTGGAGGGACGAGGCGCCCCGCGGCAAGCTCGACCTGCTGCTCACCCTCGACTTCCGGATGACGTCGACCACCGTGTTCAGCGACGTCGTCCTGCCGGCGGCCACCTGGTACGAGAAGTACGACCTGAGCAGCACGGACATGCACCCGTTCGTGCACTCGTTCAACCCGGCCATCGCGCCGCCGTGGCAGACCCGCACCGACTTCGACGCGTTCCACGAGATCGCCAAGGCGTTCAGCACGCTCGCGGCGACGCACCTCGGCGTCCGGCAGGACGTCGTCGCGGTCCCGCTGACCCACGACACCCCGGACGCGATGGCGACCCCGTCGGGCATCGTGCGCGACTGGAAGACCGGGGAGTGCGACCCGGTCCCGGGCGTGACGATGCCGAAGCTGGTGGTCGTGGAGCGGGACTACCCCGCGGTCGCGGACAAGCTCGGCGCGCTCGGTCCGCTAGCCTCGTCGCTCGGCGCGACGACCAAGGGCATCACGTTCGACCTCACCAAGCCCATCGAGTACCTCGGCAAGAAGAACGGGCTGGTCCGCGGGGGTGCGGGCGACGGACGGCCGTCGCTGCAGCGGGACGTGCACGTGTGCGAGGCGATCCTCGCGATGTCCGGCACCACCAACGGGCACCTGGCCACCGAGGGGTTCCACACCCTCGAGAAGCGCACCGGCCGGAAGCTGGCGGACCTGGCGGCGGAGCACGAGGGCAAGCAGGTGACGTTCGCGGACACGCAGGCCGCGCCGACGCCCGTCATCACGTCACCCGAGTGGTCCGGCTCCGAGTCGGGCGGCCGGCGGTACTCGCCGTTCACCATCAACGTCGAACGCCTCAAGCCCTGGCACACCCTCACGGGCCGGCAGCACTTCTTCCTCGACCACGACTGGATGACCGAGCTGGGCGAGAACCTGCCGGTCTTCCGCCCGCCCCTGAACATGGCCGCCCTGTTCGGGGAGCCGCAGATCGGGTCCAGCGGGGAGCTCGGCATCGCGGTGCGGTACCTGACGCCGCACAACAAGTGGTCCATCCACTCCGAGTACCAGGACAACCTCCTGATGCTCAGCCTGTCGCGCGGCGGTCCGGGCATCTGGATGAGCCAGAAGGACGCGGACAAGATCGGGGTCACGGACAACGACTGGATCGAGGCGGTCAACCGCAACGGCGTCGTCGTCGCCCGCGCCATCGTGTCCCACCGCATGCCGGAGGGGACGGTCTACATGCACCACGCGCAGGACCGGCTCATCGACGTCCCGCGCTCGCAGACCTCCGGCAAGCGCGGCGGCATCCACAACTCGCTGACCCGCATCCTCATGAAACCCAGCCACCTCATCGGCGGCTACGCCCAGCTGACCTTCGCGTTCAACTACCTAGGGCCCACCGGCAACCAGCGCGACGAGGTCACGGTCATCCGTCGGCGCTCGCAGGAGGTGGAGTACTGATGCGGATCATGGCGCAGATGTCGATGGTGATGAACCTCGACAAGTGCATCGGCTGTCACACGTGCTCGGTGACCTGCAAGCAGGCGTGGACCAACCGCGCCGGCACCGAGTACGTCTGGTTCAACAACGTGGAGACGCGACCCGGGCAGGGGTACCCGCGGACCTACCAGGACCAGGAGCGCTGGCAGGGCGGGTGGACGCTGAACAAGCGCGGCCGCCTCAAGCTCAAGGCGGGCGGGCGGCTGAAGAACCTGGCGACGATCTTCGTCAGCCCCAAGATGCCGTCGCTCGACGACTACTACGAGCCGTGGACGTACGACTACGAGACGCTGACCACCGCACCTCTCCAGGAGCACACCCCGGTGGCCCGGCCGCGGTCGCTGATCAGCGGCGAGCCCATGCAGATCGGGTGGAGCGCCAACTGGGACGACGACCTGGGCGGCAGCGCCGCGACCCTCGCGGGCGACCCGATCCTGGCCAGGGTGTCCACCAAGATCAAGTTCGAGTTCGAGCAGACGTTCATGTTCTACCTGCCGCGCATCTGCGAGCACTGCCTCAACCCGTCGTGCGCGGCGTCGTGCCCCTCGGGCGCCATCTACAAGCGCGCCGAGGACGGGATCGTGCTCGTCGACCAGGACCAGTGCAAGGGCTGGCGCAAGTGCGTCACGGGCTGCCCGTACAAGAAGATCTACTTCAACCACCGCACCGGCAAGGCCGAGAAGTGCACGTTCTGCTTCCCGCGCATCGAGGTGGGCCTGCCGACGGTCTGCTCCGAGACGTGCGTCGGTCGGCTGCGGTACCTCGGCCTGGTCCTCTACGACGCCGACAAGGTGCTGGCGGCCGCGTCGGTGACCGACGAGCACGACCTGCTGGAGGCGCAGCGCGGGGTGTTCTGCGACCCGCACGACCCCGCGGTGGTGCGGGAGGCCGAGCGGGCCGGCATCCCGCGCGACTGGATCGAGGCCGCCCAGCGCTCCCCGATCTGGGCCCTGATCAGCACGTTCAAGGTGGCCCTGCCGCTGCACCCTGAGTACCGCACGATGCCGATGGTCTGGTACATCCCGCCGCTGTCGCCGGTGGTCGACGCGGTCGCCGAGACCGGCGAGGACGCCGAGTCGAAGGGCAACCTGTTCGCCGCCATCGACCAGCTCCGGATCCCGGTGGAGTACCTGGCCGAGCTGTTCACCGCGGGGGACACGGTGCCGGTGACCGGGGTGCTGAAGAAGCTCGCCGCGATGCGTTCGTACATGCGCGACATCTCGATGGGTCGCGACGCCGACCCGTCGATCCCCGCGGCCGTCGGCATGACCGAGCAGGAGATGCTCGACATGTACCGGCTGCTGGCCATCGCCAAGTACGACGAGCGGTACGTCATCCCCGCAGCCCACGCGGAGGCGGCGCACGGCCTGGAGGAGATCGCGACCGAGTGCAGCCTCGACTACGAGGGCGGCCCCGGCATGGGCGGCTCCGGGCCGTTCGGCGAGGGCTCCGGTGCCGGCACGCCGCTGGCGGTGGAGAACTTCCGGGCGCTCAAGGACCGGCAGACCGCCGACGAGGTCACGCCGACCGGGGGACAGGGCGGACGCGTCAACCTGCTCAACTGGGACGGCAAGGGCAACCCGCCGCCCGGGCTGTTCCCCCAGCGGAAGGACCCGTCATGAGGCGCGACGACGCCCGCACGAGGGCGCTGACCCACCGGATCGCCGCGCTGCTGCTGGAGTACCCCACGGCGGAGCTCGTCGCGCAGGTGCCCGACCTGCGCGCGATCTCCCCGACGCGGGCCTTCGACCCGTTGTTCGACCACCTCGCCACGGCCCCGCTCACGGAGCTGACCGCCGAGTACGTCGACACCTTCGACCTGCGCCGCAAGATCTGCCTCTACCTGACGTACTACGCGTACGGGGACACCCGCGAGCGCGGGATGGCGCTGCTCGCGTTCAAGCGGGCGTTCCGTGCGGCGGGCCTGGAGATCAGTGCCGACGAGCTCCCCGACCACCTCTGCGTCGTCCTGGAGTTCAGCGCCACGGCCGACGTGGAGGCCGGGACGCGGCTGCTGCTCGAGCACCGGGCCGGACTCGAGCTGCTGCGGCTCGCACTGGTCGACCGTGGCTCCCCGTGGGCCGGGGCGCTCACCGCGGTCTGCTCCACGCTGCCGCCGCTGAAGGGCGACGAGCGGGAGGCTGTGGCGCGCCTGGCCGCCGAGGGCCCACCCGGTGAGCAGGTCGGCCTCGAGCCCTACGGCGCGATGGCGGGGATGCCGCGATGAGCCAGATCCTCGTTCCCTCCGTGCACCCGGCGATGGCGGGGATGCCGCGATGAGCCAGATCCTCGTTCCCTCCGTGCACCCGGCGATGTCGGGGATGCCGCGATGAGCCAGATCCTCGTTCCCTCCGTCCACCTTCACCTGGAGATGCCGCGATGAGCGCCGTCCTGCTCTGGGTCGTCATCCCGTACGTGTGCCTGGCGTTCTTCGTCGGCGGGCACGTGTGGCGGTACCGGTACGACAAGTTCGGCTGGACCACGCGCTCGTCGCAGCTGTACGAGAGCCGGCTGCTGCGCTGGGGGAGCCCGCTGTTCCACTTCGGGATCCTCGCGGTGTTCTTCGGGCACGTGATGGGGCTGGGCATCCCGGAAAGCTGGACGTCGGCCGTCGGCATCTCCGAGGAGCTGTATCACGTCATGGCCGTCTCGATCGGGGCCGTGGCAGGGTTCTGCACGCTCGTCGGCCTGACCCTGCTCATCTACCGCCGGCGCACGGTCGGCCCCGTGTTCAGCGCCACGACGAAGATGGACAAGGTCATGTACCTGTTCCTCGCGCTGGTGATCGTGCTCGGCGTCTGGAACACGGTCGCGGGCTCGGTGCTGAACCTCAACGGTGACTACGACTACCGCACGGGTGTGTCCGAGTGGTTCCGCGGCATCTTCCTGTTCCAGCCGAAGCCGGAGCTGATGGCCGAGGCGCCGTTCGGGTTCCAGGCACACGCGATGGTGGCCATGCTGCTGTTCGCCCTGTGGCCGTTCACCCGGCTGGTGCACGTGCTGAGCGTCCCGATCTTCTACCTGTGGCGGCCCTACGTGGTCTACCGCGGCCGGTCCGACCGGGCAGGCAGCCGGGCGACGAGGCCCGGCTGGGACGCGTCGGACGACAGGGTGCGCCGCTAGCGAGGGGCGTGGAGCTGCTCGGTCGCCTCGGCCAGCAGGCGCTCGAGCACGGCGTGCCGGTCCACGGCGCGCAGCAGGACGTCGTCGTCGCGACCGCGGCGGGCCTCGTCGACCTCGTGGTGCGCCCGGCTGGTGGCCGCGGCGAGCTGGAACCAGGTAGCGCCGGCGACCTCGCGCCGGACGCGCGCCTCGACCTGAGGATCGACCCGGTGGTGCTGATCGACGAGCGTCATGTCCCGACTCCTTCGTCCTCGCTCACCTCCATGGTGCGCGCACCCACCGACACCTGTGGGGCGACACGCGCGCGTGCACGGAGAAGGAGTCGGTGGACCTGCGGCACGGACATCAGCGCCGGGTACGCGCGCGACGGGCTGTAGCACCTAGGAATTCATTGTCCTGGAACCAGCGGCAACAATGCGCCGAACAATGCACGTGACGCATTCTCGCCCGGGCGAGTGACGGCACTCCAGGGACCCCGGCGCTCCACTGGCGACGCCGAGACGGGGACCGGGCTGCGAGCGCAGTGACACGTTTCCAGCAGGCACGATGTCGCGTCTCTCCCCGGCTGTTCCGGGCATTCCGGACGACGCCCCGCCGACCTCGGGGACAGCGCATTCCGGAGTTGATCGGGAAAGAAATGCACGTTCGGGTGACGCTCGACCGATGTGGCGCCAGGCGTTGACTTCACCCTGTGACCCCGGTTACCGTCCTTGTGAACCATTAGTACGCACTCCTTACATATTCGACGCTCCGACGATGGACAGGGGACCGCACGATGGCTTTCGCCAGACACTCCAGCCAGACACCGATGGGCCGACGACGTCCCGTCCTGATCACCACGGCGCTCGCCGCGGTGATCACGCTGCTCGCCGCGCTGGTCGCCTCCCAGCCGGCGTTCGCCGCAGGCTCGATCGGCGCCACGTTCACCTCCGCCGGCGACTGGGGCACGGGCCACCAGGTCAACGTCAAGGTCACCAACTCCGGCACCACGGTGGTGAACGGGTGGACGATCGAGTTCGACCTCCCCGCCGGGGACACCATCAGCAGCTCGTGGGACGCCGACGTCACGCGCAGCGGCAGCCACTACACCGCGAAGAACAAGAGCTGGTCGCCCACCCTCGCGCCCGGTGCCTCGCTGACCTGGGGCTACGTGGCGACCGGGCCGTTCAAGAGCCCCGCGACGTGCAGCATCAACGGCGTGGCGTGCACCGGGGGGACTCCCACCAGCACCCCGACCTCCACCCCGACGCCGACCACGACGCCGACGCCGACCCCCACCCCGACCACCACCACGCCGCCGCCCCCGGGCGGCAAGAAGCTCGTCGGCTACTTCGCCGAGTGGGGCGTCTACGGCCGCAATTACCACGTGAAGAACATCGAGACGAGCGGCTCGGCCTCGAAGCTGACCCACATCCTCTACGCGTTCGGCAACACCACCGGCGGCCAGTGCTCGATCGGTGACTCGTACGCGGCCTACGACAAGGCGTACACGGCGGCCGACTCGGTCGACGGTGTCGCCGACACGTGGGACCAGCCCCTGCGGGGCAACTTCAACCAGCTGAAGAAGCTCAAGGCCATGCACCCCGGCCTCAAGGTCATCTGGTCCTTCGGCGGCTGGACCTGGTCGTCCGGCTTCACGCAGGCGGCGGCCAACCCGACCGCGTTCGCCGACTCCTGCTACAACCTGCTCAACGACTCCCGCTGGGCCGGTCTCTTCGACGGCATCGACATCGACTGGGAGTACCCGAACGCGTGCGGCCTGTCGTGCGACTCCAGCGGTCCCGCGGCCTTCAACAACGTGATCACCGCGCTGCGCAACAAGTTCGGCAGCGGCAAGCTGATCACGGCGGCCATCACGGCCGACGGCAGCACCGGCGGCAAGATCGACGCCGCCGACTACGCCGGTGGGGCGCAGAAGCTCGACTGGATCATGCCGATGTCCTACGACTACTTCGGGGCGTTCAACCCGACGGGTCCGACGGCGCCGCACTCGCCCCTGACGTCCTACGCGGGCATCCCGCAGGCGGGCTTCAACACGGAGGCCGCGGTGAACAAGCTCATCGCCAAGGGCATCCCGGCGAACAAGATCCTGCTCGGCGTCGGCTTCTACGGCCGCGGCTGGACGGGCGTCACGCAGACGGCCCCGGGTGGCTCGGCGTCCGGCGCGGCACCCGGCACGTACGAGGCCGGCATCGAGGACTACAAGGTGCTCAAGACCCGGTGCCCGGCCACGGGGACCGTCGGAGGGACCGCGTACGCCAAGTGCGGCTCGGAGTGGTGGGGCTACGACACGCCCAGCACGCTGGCCGGCAAGACGTCGTGGGCCAAGGGCAAGGGACTCGGCGGCGCCTTCTTCTGGGAGCTGTCGGGTGACACGTCCAACGGCGAGCTGATCAGCGCGCTCTCCAACGGGCTGAAGTAGCCCACGCGAAGCCCGGCTGCCGGATACCCTCCCTCCGGCGGCCGGGCTTCCGCGCGCGCACCCTCCACCGAGGGTGCCGCCGTGCCGACGACGTCGAGGGTCCGTCCCGGGCCCGTGAGCGAGGGGCGCTGGTGAACGGACCTGCTGGGCCTGGGGCCCCGGACGACCTGCCGCGCTCCCCGTCCGGGCGCGTGCCGCAGTGGGTGATCGACGAGGCTGCCGGCCGCAGTGCGGGGCCACCCGTGGTCCGGGACGACGCACCGGGCCGCCGACGCGGGCGGTTCGGGGGTCGGCGCCGGGTCCGGGTGGCCGGGACGCGTCGCGCCCGCGCGGTCGCACCCAGCCCGGCGGCTCCCTCCACCCGGTCGTCGTCGCGCTCGTCGACGGTGGTCGCCGTGCTCGTCCTCGCCGCGCTGCTGGGCGGGACCTGGGTCGTGCAGTCGGGACGTCTGCCGCAGGTGCTCGCCTGGGCGGGTGCCCCGGAGCCGGCCCCGACGACGGCCCGCAACCCGTACGCGCCGACACCCGGCGTGGGCGCCGCCACCGCACCGCTGGGGACGCCGCCGCCGGTCACCGGCACGAGCACGTCGTTCGCCTACGTGGCGCTGCAGGGCGACCGCGCCACGCCCGTCGCGCACGACCCGTGCCGGCCGATCCACTACGTGACGCGGCCGGACGCCGCGCCGGAGGGTGGCCAGCAGCTCATCACGGACGCCGTCGCCCGGATCTCGCAGGCCACCGGGCTGCAGTTCGTCGACGACGGCCCGACGACGGAGGCCCCGTCGCCACAGAGGGAGCCGTACCAGCTCGAGCGCTACGGCGACCGGTGGGTGCCCGTGCTGTTCAGCTGGTCCTCGCCGCGGGAGGACGCGACCCTCGCCGGGTTCGTGGCCGGCGCGGCCGGGAGCGTCCACGTGAGCCTGGCGGACGGGCCGGAGGTCTACGTGACGGGGCAGGTGATGCTCGACGCCCCGCAGCTCGCGGAGTCCGCCACCCATCCCGGCGGCGACGCGATCGCCCGGTCCATCGTGCTGCACGAGGTCGGGCACCTCGTGGGCCTCCAGCACGTCGAGGACGCGACGCAGATCATGTACCCCGAGGCGCAGGAGGGAGTCGCCGAGCTCGGCTCCGGGGACCTGACCGGGCTCGCCGCGCTCGGCGGCGGGGCGTGCGTCCCCGAGCTCTGAACGGCACCGTTTCACCCGTTATGTCATGGTCCGCCGGTCGTAAACTGGATGATCGGGCATCCATCCGCGGGGGCCCGCGCGACGGAGGAGTCGTGCGATGAGGCGTGCATTCCTGTCGGTCCTGCTGCTGGTCAGCACGTTCCTGATGATCCCGGCATCGCCCGCCACGGCGGCGCCCTACTGCGGCCTCGTGTGGGGGTCGCTCACCAAGTCGGCGCCGTCCCTGTCGCAGGCGCCGGTGGTGAACGTCCGGACCGGCCGGCACAGCTGCTACGACCGGCTCGTGGTCGACGTCGCGGGCGATGTCGGCGGGTACACGGTGTCCTACGTACCCCAGGTGGTGCAGGACGGCTCCGGCGAGCCGATCCCGACCCGTGGCGGCGCCGCCCTGCAGATCACCGTGAACGACCCGGCGTACGACGTCAACGGCAACCCGACCTACTCGCCGGCCAACCGGCTCGAGCTGCGCGACGTCTCCGGGTACCGCACGTTCCGGCAGGTCGTGTTCGCCGGGAGCTTCGAGGGGTACACGAGCCTCGGCCTCGGCGTCCGGGCACGGCTGCCGTTCCGCGTGTTCGTCCTGGACGGTCCGGGCAGCGGGTCACGCGTGGTCGTGGACGTCGCGCACCGCTGGTGACCAGGCAGCGCGCGCTCGACGCTCTGAGTCTCCGGAGCCGTGCGCGCGCCGCCACCGCCGGGCGGGGTTAGCGTCTGGCCATGGCGCGCGGTGCGATGCAGCACGTCGAGCTGGACGAGGCGGCCGAGTCGTCGGCGCCCGCCCCGGCTCCGCCTGCGCGCCCCGCGCGGCTCTGGTGGTGGGTCGGGGGAGTCGCGGGCGCGGTCGTCGCGGCACTGGTCGTGACGCAGGTGGTCCTCGACGGCCGGGAGCGAGCGGCGTCGGCCCGGCTGGCGGCGACGCCAGGCGTGGTGCGCGCGATCGACGAGGACGTCGGCGTCCTGTGGCGGCCGGACCCCGCGGCGACCGGGGTGCTCACGCAGGGCATCGAGGTCGGCGGCGCGGTGCTCGGTCTGTCCGTCGCGGACGACGGGTCCCAGGCGTTCGTCGCGCTCGACCAGCGCACGGGGCAGCAGCGGTTCTCGACGCCGCTCGTCGGGGCCGACGCGGACCGGGCGCGGTCGCTGGACCGGTCGGCGGCCGGCACCTGCGTGCCCGTGCCGGCGGGCGACGGCACGCCCCGGCAGGCGGCGTGCCTGGTGAGCGACGGGTTCGTGCACTACGGGGACGAGGGCGTCGAGACCCGCAAGCCCGCGACGAGCACCCGCGTGGTCCTCCTCGACACCGCCGACGGGCGCGTGGTCGCCGACGTGTCCGCACCCGGGGCGACCACCCTGACGGCCCTGCCGGGGCTCGCGGTCGTGGGCGTGCCCGCTCGGGACGGCCGGACCGAGGTGACCGGCCGGGACATCCGGACCGGCGACGTGCGCTGGCGGTTCGACCCGCCGCTGCCGGGTGCCGACCGCCGGGCGTTCGCCGGCGAGGTGCGCCTGTTCGCGGTCGACGGGCTTGTCGGCGTCACGATCCCCGGCTGGACCGCCACGGTGCTCTCGCCCTCGGGACAGGTGCTCCGCGCCAGCCGACCCGGGAACGCGGACCACGCGGTCGACCCCGTCGCCGGCCGCGCGGTCCTGCTGTACAGCAGCGGCTCGGGTGGGCTGTGGTCCACGCTGGTCGAGCGGGGGCGTGCGGACGTCGAGCTGCCGGGTGAGGTGCTGCCGTTCACGGTCGACGACGGGAGCGTGCCGGACCTCGTGCTCACGTCCGGCGGGAACGTGCGCGGCTGGGACAGGTCCACCGGTGAGGCGCGCTGGAAGTCGGACGTCGTCGCGTCGGTGAACGCGCTGGTCCTGCGGGGTCGGGTCTACCTGAGCACGCAGGCCGGGGTCGTCGCGCTCGACGGCAGGACCGGGGACGTGGTCTGGCGGGGCGCCACCGCTGAGGGGAACGTGCCGGGGTTCCTGGTCACGGACGGCGAGCTCCTGGTCGCGGCCGACCAGCCCGTCGGCGGCGGCCCTCGCAGCGAGCTGGTCGCCTACGCCCTGGACGACGGGCGGACCGTCTGGCGCGTCCCGCTCCCGGACGGCCTGCGGTCGAGCGTCGCGCTCGGGCACCTGTTCCTGGGCTGGGGAGACGACGGGCGCCTGGCGGTGCTGGGGTGAGCGCCGGGCAGGCCCTCGGGGTTCCGCCGAGGACCTGCCCGACGGGTCAGTGGGAGTGCGTGGCTCCGACCACCCCGACCAGCTCGTTCGGGGTCACCGTCAGCGCGATGCTCTTCCAGAGCTCACCCGTGACGGGGTCGACCACGTGCAGCCGACGTTCCGCGGGGTCGGTCACGTACGCCATTCCGTCGAGCACGCGCAGGGTCGGCCGGGGCTCCTGCCAGTCGTCGGGCTCGGTCCACGGCTCCACGACCGGTGCGGAGCGCTCGATCGCTCCCGAGGTCGCGTCGATGACGTGCAGCGCCCCGTCGGTGCCGAGGACCAGGGCGGCTCCGTCCGCGCCTCGGCCCAGCGACCGGAACGAGTAGCTGGCGGGCAGGTCGACGAGGCGGAGCGTGCCGGTCACGGTGTCGACGAGGGAGACGCGCGTCGGCCGCTCCAGCTCCGCGTCGGGGTCGGTCTTGTAGTCGCCCAGCACCACCGGCGAGACCTCCGTGCCGGCCTGGTTGCCGATCCGGCCGTAGCCGTCGGGCGAGGCCACCTTCGTGATCGTGCCTGCGCGGTAGACGAGCACGCCGTCCTCGCAACCCACGACGACGGCCTCGTCGGCGGCGACCGCCTCACCGTGAACTCCGGGGCACTCGTCCGTCCGGGTGACCTCGGAACCGGCAGCATCGAGCACCCGGATCCCGGTGCGGACGTCCTCGGTGCCCTCGCTGACCACGAGCGTGCCGTCCTCGAGCTCGACCGCGACTCCGTGGTGCGCGGACGGGGTGGAGAGCGTCCGGGCGCCGGCCGGGCCGTCGGCGACGTGGGCCGAGTCGATCACCGTGACCGTGCCGGTGCCGTCGTCGAAGAGGGCGGTCCGTCCCTCGTGCGGCACCACGTGCCCCGGCTTCTCGGCCGGGTACACGGTGCTCGTGAGCACGGGATCGGCGGCGTAGTAGTGGGCGTGGTCGCCGTGCGCCTCCGCCCAGGCGCCGGCGTCGAGGACGGTGAAGCCGCCGTCGGTCGAGACGAGCAGGTGCCGGCCGTCCCCGGCCTCGTTGAGCCGGGCGAAGCCGTCGAGCGGGAGGTCGGCGAGGGTCTCGAGCGTGGTCGCGTCGAGGACCTGGATCCCTCCGTCGTAGGTGAGGACCAGGCGAGGTTGCAGCGTCGCGGTCTCCTGCGCGTCGGACGCCGGGTCCGTGGCCGGGGCATCTGTGGCCGGGGTGCTCGCGCAGGCGGCGAGCAGGGTCAGCGGGAGGACGAGGCCGAGGCGGCGGGCACGGCCGCGGAGCGGGGATCGAGGGGAGGTCATGGGGGGACGCTAACAGCGAATGAGAATGAATATCAACAAGAACGACCACGGGCCGCGCGGCCCCCGGATAGGGTCCCGGTCATGGCGCGGGCTGGCGGGATGCAGGAGGTCGAGCTGCTCGACGGCGACGAGCCCGGCATCGAGGCCGGCCTCGAGCCCGGCTCCGAGCAGCCCGAGGCGCCGGTGCGTGGCCGCCGGGGACTGCGGTGGGTCGTCGCCGGAGGCGTGGCCGTCGCGCTGTCGCTGGCGGGGACCCAGTGGGTGGTCGACGCCCGGGAGAACGCGGCGATCGCGAGGCTCTCCGAGGTCCCGGGGGTCGTGCCCGCGTTCGGGGACGAGCTGACGGTGGCGCGGGCGCTCCCGCCGGGGGAGGTCTCGAGCCTCTGGTCGGGGATCGAGTCGGTGGGCGGCGCGACGGCGAGCCTGGTGGTGGCCGAGGACGGGTCGCAGGCCTTCGCGGCCGTGGACCAGCGCACGGGCGAGACGGTCTGGTCCACCCCGCTCCTGGGGCCGAACGTCGAGCGGGCCGCGTCGCGGGAGTCCGCGTACGGCGGCGGGTGCCAGTCCGATGCCCGTCCGCACGAGGTGGCGACCGTGGCCGTGTGCCTGGTCACGGACGGGTTCACGCGCTATGCCGCCGACGACGGGACCGACGAGCGGGTGCCGGCGACGACCACCCGCGCGGTGGTCCTCGACCCGACGGACGGGCGCGTGATCTCGGACCGCGCCGTCGACTCCGCCGCGCAGCTCGCCGTGCTCCCCGGCCTCGTGCTCGTCGGGATCCGCGACGCCCAGCGCATCGAGATCGTCGCGTACGACCTGCGCACCGGCGACGAGCGGTGGCGGCACGAGGAACCACGCGAGGACACGCATGGCGCAGAGGAGGCCTCGCTCTACTGGGGAATCTTCCGCGCGGGCGACGTCGTGGCCTTCTCACTCGGGGAGGGTGGTGGCCTCGGACTGCTCTCGTCGACCGGCGAGTCCGTCCGCGACGACCTGCGCCCCGCACCGGGCAACGGCGGGTACGGCGTCGACCCGACGACGGGCAACCTCGTCGTGTTCGACTACGGCGTCGACGGGACCCAGGCGACCACGCTGCTCGCCGCCGACGCCGACCCGGCCGACGACGTCGTGCTCGAGGGCGGGGCGATGGACCTCACCGTCGACGACGGGAGCGTGCCGGGCCTGGTGCTCACGTCCCGCGAGCGCGTGCACGGGTGGGACCGTCGGACCGGCGACCACCGCTGGGAGTCCGACGTCCAGAGCACGGGCTTCGCGCTGCTGGTGCGCGGCCGGGTGTACCTCACGACCGCGAGCGGCCTCGCCGCCCTCGACGGGAGGACCGGGGAGGTCGTGTGGCAGCGAGAGGTTCCGGTCGCCGCCGTCGGCTCGCTGGCCACCGACGGCCGGGACCTGCTGATGTCGTCCACGTCCGGCGACGCCGCTCTCGGGTCCGATGGAGTCCGCGGAGGGATGACCGGGTACGACCTCGCCACGGGGGAGCAGACGCGGCACGTCCCGTACCCGGAAGGAGTCGGTGACGTGATGATGCACCGCGGTCTGCTGCTCGGGTGGTCGCCCGAGTCGGAGGAGGTCATGCGCCTCGAGTGATCCTCAGCGCAGGGCGTCGATCGCCGACATCTCGTCGGCCGTGAGCTCGAAGCCGAGGATGTCCAGGTTGGCCGCGATCCGCTCCTGCCGGGTCGACTTCGGGATGACGACGACGTCGTGCTGGACGTGCCAGCGCAGCACCACCTGAGCCGGGCTGACGTCGTGCGCCTGCGCGGCGGCGACGAGTGCGGGTGCCTCCAGGCTCGTCCGCTTCAGCGGGCTGTACCCCTCGACGACGATGCCGCGCTCGCGGTGGGCCGCCAGCAGGTCCGGGTCGTGGTCGCGCGGGCTGTACGGGATCTGGTTGACCGCCGGGGCCTCGCCCGTGGCGGCGATGAGCTCGTCGAGCTGCGCGATCGAGTAGTTGGACACGCCGATCGAGCGCACCAGACCCTCGTCGCGGACCTCCCGGAACACCTGCCACGTCTCCGGCGACGCCTGGCGGTTCGGCGGCCAGTGGATCAGCCACAGGTCCAGGTGGTCGGTGCCCAGCGCGGCCAGCGACTCGGTGAGCGTGCGGCGCGCGCGGCCGGCGTGGTCGGGGGGCAGCTTGGTGGTGACGAAGACGTCGTCGCGGTCGATGCCGACCGTGGCCAGCGCGCGGCCGACCTCGTCCTCGTTGCCGTAGCCCGTGGCGGTGTCGATGTGCCGGTAGCCCAGCTGCAGGGCCGCGCTGACCGCGCGCTCGGCCTCGCCGCCCTCGGACTGCCAGGTGCCCAGGCCGACCATTGGGATCTCGCCGCCGGGCAGGGTGAGGGTGGGGATCGGTGCAGTGATCATGCGCACCAGTCTCACCCGGCACCTCCCGCGGCGCGCGTCGGGTGCTCCTTCGGCGTGCCGGGTCCGGTGGCCATGGACGCTCGATCTCGACGCCAACTTGCGGTTCGGTGCGTAAGTTCTTGCATTATCCGATTCAGTCTTGTCTACCTGTTTGTCCAGAACGTACGGTGTGTCCGTCCACGCGGCGCGGTGCCCCCTGTCACCCCAGCGCCGTCCCGGCTGCGCAAGGAGGCGCTCCGTGAGGAACACAGTCAGCTTGTCCGGCCGTCGTCGGGCACCCCGCGTGCTCGCCGTCCTGCTGGCCGTCGCCGTCGTCGTCGGCACGGGCGGTGCGGCGTCGGCCCACGGTCGTCCGCCCGCGCCGGTGCCCACGCCCGTCACCCGGGCGGCCCTCGACCCTGCGCTGGTCAGCGGGCGGGGTGCGACCGTCCCGTTCCTCGAGCAGGAGGCCGAGAAGGCCGTCACCACCGGCACCGTCATCGGGCCCGACCGCACCGCGTACACGCTGCCCGCGGAGGCGTCCGGACGCTCGGCGGTGCAGCTCCTGCCCGGGCAGTACGTGGAGTTCACGCTGCCGAAGGCTGCGAACGCGCTCACCGTCCGCTACGCGATCCCGGACTCGGCGACCGGCGGCGGCATCACCGCACCCCTCGACGTCACGGTGAACGGCTCCGGCAAGCGGACGATGACCCTGACCTCGCAGTACTCGTGGCTGTACAACCAGTACCCGTTCACCAACGACCCGAACGCCGGGCTGCTGCACCCCGACTGGTGGATCACCGAGTGCGGGTGCGTGCCCGCGGCGACCACCCCGACCCCGACGATCACCACCCCGTTCCGGCCGATGCACTTCTACGACGAGCAGCGCCTGCTGCTCGGTCGCAGCTACCCCGCGGGGGCGAAGGTCCGGCTGACCGCCCCGCAGGGCACGAACGCCGCGTGGACCACCATCGACCTGCTCGACTCCGAGCAGGTCGGGCTCCCGCACGTCCGGCTCAAGGCGGCGAACGTGCTGCTCTTCGGCGCGGACCCGTCCGGCCGCAAGGACTCCGCGAACGCGTTCGACAAGGCCGTCGCGTTCGCGCAGAAGAAGGACCTGCCGGTGTACGTGCCGCCGGGGACCTACCAGGTGAACCGGCACATCGTGGTGGACGACGTCACGATCGAGGGCGCCGGCAGCTGGTACACGATCATCCGCGGGAAGGAGGTCGCCCTGTCGACCCCCGCCCCGGACGGCTCGGTCCACACCGGCGTCGGGTTCTACGGCAAGGACGCGTCGGTCGGCGGCTCGTCGAACGTGCACCTGTCCGGGTTCGCCATCGTCGGTGACGTGCGCGAGCGGATCGACACCGACCAGGTCAACGGCATCGGTGGCGCCCTGAGCGACTCGACCATCGACGGGCTCTACATCCAGCACACCAAGGTCGGCGTGTGGGTGGACGGCCCCATGGACAACCTCGTCGTGAAGAACAGCTACTTCGTCGACCAGATCGCCGACGGGCTCAACTTCCACACGGGTGTCACCAACTCCTCGGCGGTGAACAACGTCGTACGGAACACCGGCGACGACGGGCTGGCCATGTGGGCCGAGCACACGACGAACTCCGGCAACACGTTCGCGCAGAACACCGTGCAGACACCGACGCTCGCCAACGGGATCGCGATCTACGGCGGTCACGACACGACGCTCGTCGGCAACCTCGTCGCCGACCCGATCCGCGAGGGCAGCGGCATCCAGGTCGGTTCCCGGTTCGGCGCGGAGCCGTTCACCGGCAGCCTCTGGATCACCGACAACACGACCGTCCGCGCCGGCACCTACGAGCTCAACTGGAACATCGGGCTCGGGGCGATCTGGTTCTACGCGCTCCAGGGGAACATCGACGCGGACATCCAGGTGGTCGGCGACCACTTCCTCGACACCACCTACAACGCGATCATGGTCGTCGCCGACTGGCCCGTGAAGGACCTCTACTCGGTCACCAACCTGCACTTCAAGGACATCCGCGTGGACGGCACCGGCACCTCGGTGCTCAGCGCCCGGGCAGCCGGGTCGGCGACGTTCGAGAACGTGGATGCCCGCAACGTCGGTGCCGTCGGCATCAACAACTGCGGGTCGTTCAACTTCCCGCCCACCGGGTCCGAGTGGTCGTCGATCGACCTCGGAGGCAATGACGGCGGCGGGACGACCGGTCCCTGGTTCGGCTCGTGGCAGCTCCCGAACACGATCACGTGCGACGACCGTCCGCCGGTGGTGGTGCCCCCCGCGCCGTCGACCTGGTGATCCCGGGAGGGCCACCGCCGGGGGTGCGGTGAGGGGAGGGCGGTGTGCCGGCTGGGTACCGGCGCACCGCCCTTCCCGGCGCTACGGCACGTCGACCACCTACGGCGCGACGACCGCCCAGCCGTGCGGCGCGACGTCGGACCGTCCGCGCGTCTCGTCGTCGCTCGCAAGGACCTCGCCGACCGGGCGGGCCAACGGCTCGTCGTCCAGGTTGAGCGCGACGAGCAGCGCGTCGTCCCCGTCCCGCACCTCGTACACGAACGTCGTGTTGGTGAGCGTGACCTGCGTGGTGCGGGCGCGGTGCAGCCACGGGTGCCGACGCCGCAGGCCGAGGAGGTCCTGGTGCAGGCGGAGCACCGGGTCCTCGACGAGACCTGGTCCGTCGACGGCGAGCTCCGGGCGGACCGCGTCGTCGCCGCCCTCCCGTTCCTCCTTCACGCCGGTGAACCCCAGCTCGTCGCCCGCGTAGACCGTCGGGGTCCCGCCGACCGTGCAGAGCACGACGACCGCGTGCGCCCGGTGGCGCGGGTCCTCGATCGTGCTGGCGATCCGGGTGGTGTCGTGGTTGCCGACGAACGTCTGGGGCGCGAACGACTCGAGGAACTCGTCGTGCCGCGTCAGCGACCACGCGAGCTCCCACAGGTTGCGGTCGGAGATCGAGCTCCAGATCGCCTTCCACAGCTCGTACTGGGTGACCGAGTCGACGGTCGACTCCTGCACGAACGCGGGGTAGTCGCCGTGGATGACCTCGGCCACGAACCACGCGTCCGGGTGCTCGGCGCGCACCCGGGGGAGGACCTGCGCCCAGAAGGTCGTCGGCACCGCGTAGGCCGCATCCAGCCGCCACCCGTCGGCGCCGCGGTCCAGCCAGTGGTTCATCACGCGGACCACGTAGTCGACGACGCTCGGGTGCGCGTGGTCCAGCGTGACCAGGGCGCCGTGGCCCTCGAACCCGACGAACGCGCCCTCGGCATCCCGCAACAGCCAGACCTCGTCGTCGGACCGGCCCTCGAGCGCGTCCACCGAGCGCCGGGCGATCGCGGAGTCACGGCCCACGTGGTTGAACACCCCGTCGAGCAAGACCTTCACGCCCCGGCCGTGGGCCTCCGCGACGAGGTCGTCGAAGTCGGTGTCGTCGCCGAGGCGGGGGTCGATCCGCAGGTGGTCGACGGTGTCGTAGCCGTGCGTGGTCGAGGCGAACACGGGGCCGAGCAGGAGGCCGGACGCGCCGAGGGCAACCACGTGGTCGAGCCAGGAGACCAGTCGGCGGAGCCGGTGCTCGTCCGGGCCGGGCGGCTCTCCGGGGTACGCGCCGACGGCGCCCAGCGGGTAGACGTGCCACCAGATCGCGTGGCGGACCCAGTCGGGCTCGGTCATCTGCTCCCTCGTCCCTGGTCTGGTTCCTGGTTCGTGGTTCGGGTTCGTGGCGAGCCTAGGCCGTGCGCCCGGCTCAGCCCTCGTCCGGCGGGCCCAGGTGCGGGTAGCGACGGCGGAGCACGGGCGGCGCGGCCCACCACCACGACTCGGCGAGGTGCGCCTGCAGCGTCTCGGCATCGACGACATCGAGCGCGATGAGCACGAGGTTGCTGCCGGCGTGGTGGTCGGTCGTCGAGTACAGCGACGGCAGCTGCTCCACCAGGGCGAGCCGTTCGCCGTCGTCCTCCACCCGGACCGTGAGCCGGTCGGCGTCCCACATCCGCCCCACCAGGTTGCGGTGGAACCAGGCGGGCTGCCCCCAGCTCTCGCGCTCGGTGACCTCGGGCAGCGCGAGCGCCGACCGCCGGGCGTCGTCGATGTCCATCGCCCCATCCTGGCGTCGACCACCGACAGCGGCGTGACGGGCGTCGTCCACGGCTCGCCGCCGGTGACCGCGTCGTCGCTGCACGGCTCTTGCGACTGGTGCGGCTGGATCGACCGGCGCGATCGATCCACGCACACGCGGCGGGGCTCCACACTCGACAGCGGCTCAGTGCAGGTCAGAAGGGTGGGTCGCCCCAGTCGCGGGATGGTGGGGGTGGTGGTCCGTGCTCGAACGCGCTGGGAGCGACCAGGATGCGCGCGGGGTGGCGGGCGTAGGTGAGGCCGTGGCGGTCGGTCCAGGTGGAGACCCCGGTGCGGCGGTCATGGGTGACCCGCCACCAGCCCTTGGTCTTGGCCTGGTGGTGGTGCTTGCACAGGGCGTGCAGGTTGTCGGTCGTGGTCTGCGGGTCGTGGCCGTGCTCGGTGCGTGGGCGGGAGTGGTCGTAGGGGACGCGGTGGTCGATCTCGCAGCGCGTGGCCGGTTGCCGGCAGCCGGGGAAGGTGCAGGTCACGTCCCGGGCCTGCACGGTCCGGGTGAGGTCGGCGCCGGGCCGGTAGGTCGCGGTGCCCACGGCGCAGACCTGCCCGGTGGAGTCGGTGAGCAGGCGCCGCCAGGTGGCGTCCTGCGCCAGCTCGCGGGCGACCTGGGCGGGGATCGGCCCGTACGAGCCCAGGTGCGCCGGCTGGTCGTCCAGACCGAGCAGGGTGCTGGCCGCGACCGTGACCTGCAGCGCGGCGCGTCGGCCGTGCCGGGTGGGCAACGGGGTGCCGTCGGGGGTGGCCTGCCTGTCCAGGATCGTGGTGAAGACGTCGGTGAACGCGTCCGCCCGGCGCTGGTCGACGGTGCGGGTGTCGCCGTCCAGGGCGGCGTGCCCGGCGAGGGCGTCGATCGCGGTGAACGCGGCGGTCGCGTGCTCGGCGGGCAGGTAGGCGATCAGGCGAGCCATCGCGTCCGGGGCGAGGACCAGCTCCACGCCGCGGCGTGCCCGCTCGGCCACGCGGCGCGTCTCGGTGGTGGCCGGATCGGTCGCGATCACGGCGGTGCGCAGATGTCGCGTCAGCTGCGGGGCGGTCAGGTCCCCGGCCCGCGCGAGCCCGTCGGCGACGACCGCCTCCACCGCGCCGGGTGCCGCATGACCGGCTTCGGCGAGGATCACGTCGACCTTGCGCGCCTCGATCGCGCCCGACGCCCACGCGTCGCCGACGGCGGGGTGCTGCCCGGCGCCCCAGGCGCGCAGGAACAGGTCCTGGGCCGCGCGAGTGGTGCACACCAGGGCACACGCCAGCTCGTCGGGCACGCGCGCCGACGCGTCGGGCGTGCGGACCTCGATCTCCCGGATCACGGCCGCCTGGCTGGCCTGCGCCATCGCGATGACCTGCTGCCAGGCCGTCGCCGCGTTCACGAGGGCGGTGTCCGAGACGTCCGCGAGCGGCACGTCTGCGAGCAGGGAGGCCAGCTCCCCGACGGCCACGCCCGGCAACGGAAAGCTCTCCACGCAACCCAGGTCGACCACCCGAGCACCGGGCCGGACCGCAGGCACCACGCCCGGCCGCGCACCACGCGACGAGTCGGCCCACACCAGCGGACCGTGGTCGAACCCAGCCGCGGTCGAGGTGCGCGCGGTCGGCGCGTCACTGCTGAGGCCGTCGACGGCCGACGAGTCCACGACGACGGGCGGAACGGCAGGGAGTGGCCCGTGGGCACACGGGCCGACCGCGTTGAGCACCGCCGTCATCGCCGCCACCTCCCGCCGCAGAGTTCACCCGATCCGGGCATAGAACAACTGTACGACCGGCCGCTGACATTCGCCGCTGACCTGCGCAAACGCCACAGGCGGACACGTGGGAGATCACACGGCACTCGTACACTTGTTCGATGGTTCGCGAGACCGACTGGTCGAAGTGGCAGCGCACGCCACGCGGCTGGGTGCGGGTGCCGCCGCCGGGCTGCCCCGCGGGACACCGGTGGACCACGAGCGGCCCGGGCCGGCCGTCGGAGCGGTTCGTCACGTGCGGGTGCACGGTGGACCGGCACCACACGCTCTGGGTGTGCCCCACCTGCGGGATGCACTGCGCGGAGGGCTGCACGGACCCGGACCTGTGGGCGGGCACGACCGTGTCCTCGGGCATCGTCGGCAGCCGGCGCGGGGTGGTCTGAGCGCCGGTGGCGGAGCTGCACCCCGACGCGGGAGAAGACAGCGGGTGTGAGGCGAGGTCTCGACGCCGGGCGGTGTCCCCGCGCCACACTGGTCCGCATGGGGCGAGGGGTGCGCGCGGTGGTGATCATGATCGTCGTCGCGCTGCTGTCGGGGTGCGCGTCGTCGGAGGCGAGCCGCGCCCCCAGGCCCACCGCCACGCCGACCACCACCCCCACCCCGGTCACCGCCCCGAGCGCCCCGGGCGCCACAGACGATCCGGTGGTCGCCCTCCCGCCGGCGTTCACGTCCGCGATCTCCCTGATCACCCCCGAGCTGGCCGCCCGGATGGAGCCGTCCTGGCGCCCGGGCTGCCCGGTGCCCCTGGAGGACCTCCGGTACGTCACGGTCACGCACCGCGGCTTCGACGGCGTCGACCGGCAGGGCGAGCTGGTGGTGCACGCGGACGCGGCCGAGGCCATGGTCACGGTGTTCGGAGCCCTCTTCGAGGCGGGCTACCCGGTGCGATCGATGCGGCTGGTCGACGACTTCGGCGCGAGCGACGACGAGTCGATGGCGGCCGACAACACGTCGGCCTTCAACTGCCGCGCGATCACCGGCGGCACGGGGTGGTCCGAGCACGCGTACGGCCGGGCGATCGACCTCAACCCGGTGGAGAACCCCTACGTCCGGGGGTCGTCGGTGGCGCCCACCGAGGGCCGCGCGTTCGCCGACCGCCCGGACAGCCCGGGGGTGATCCACGACGGGGACGAGGTGGTCCGGGCGTTCGCGTCGGTCGGCTGGCTGTGGGGCGGCGACTGGGAGTCCCCGATCGACTACCAGCACTTCTCGACGTCGGGCCGCTGACCACCCTCAGGCCGGTGAGAGCCGCGCGTCGACCTCGGCCATGCGGCGCTCCGCGATCAGCCGGACGGTCTCCGCGCTCAGCGGGGAACCGGCGTCGAACTGCAGGGTCGCCCCGGACAGCTTCCCCTCCGACAGCACGCCGGCGAGGGACCGCGCCACGGGCGGGCTCATCAGGTGCAGGCTGCAGTGGGTCTTCGCCACCGACAGGGCGACCAGCCCGGCACCGCGGTAGCGGATGGTCGGCACCTGGTAGGAGATCACCTGCTCGGCGTCGGGAACGACGGCGAGCAGCCGGTCGCGCACCACGCGCAGCGCGGCACCCTGCTCCGGCGGGATCGCGTCGAGGTACTCCTCGACGGTGGCGGCGGGGTATCCCTCGCGGGGCATGGCTCCTCCTCGGACGACTCTTGCGGACGACTCTTACGGGCGCGGGTCGCTGGCGAGCTCGACGAAGTCGTCGACCCGCATTAGGCGCAGGCCGGCGCGGATCACCCCGGGCACCAGCCGGGCTCCGACCTGCCCGTGCAGCCGGCGTGGATGGTTCAGCGCCAGGACGCGGCCCCGCCGGACCAGGCGCGCCTCACCGCCGGCCTCGACGTTGCGCAGCCACTGGACGTCGGGACCGTACGTGAGGGCGATGACCACCCCGCGCGGTGACGAGAACGCGAACACGGGGGTCCGGTACCGGCGCCCGCTGGTGCGGCCCACGTGGTGCAGCGTCGCGAACGGCGGCAGCCAGTCCGAGATCGTCCCCAGCAGGGGGTTGGTCACCCGGCGGTTGAACCGCGCGACCCGGAGCGGGATCGGCATGCCACCGACCGTAGTGCGGAGGGTAGGGGGACCGCACGGGCCTCGCGACCTGGGGCCGCCGTCGGAGGCTCGGGTCTCGCCCAGCGGACGCCGAGTTGCAGCCGCACACCGGACGTGACCACGGTGGAGGCGTCCGACGAGCCGCCCCCGAGGGTGGTCCCACCGGCAAACCGAGAGGAGAGCCTTCGTGCTCACCCTGACCGACAGCGCTCTGTCCACCGTCCACACGCTCACCACCCAGGCCGGCCTCCCCGACGAGACGGGCGGCCTGCGCATCGCGCAGCAGGAGGCGGGCGGGTTCGAGCTGGCCCTGGTCCCCGAGCCCGTCCCGGGCGACGACGTGGTGACCGACGGGTCCACCCGCGTCTACGTCGACCCCGGGGCCTCGGCCACCCTGGCCGACCTGCGCCTCGACGTGGAGCCCGCCGAGGCCGGCTCGACGTTCACCCTCAGCCCGCAGTAGACCCGCCGCCCACCCGCGCCGAGGCACGACCGGCCGGCCAGTGGGTGCAGGACCGTCGACGGCGGGGAGCCCCTCGAGGCTCCCCGCCGTCGGCGTGCACGGAACGACCTGGACAGCCAACTCACAGCGGGTTCATAGTGGATCGGCGCCCGATTCGGGCGGTTCGTCCGCATCCACCGACACCTCCGCCGGTCGCTGACGACGCGGGCGATGTTTTCTCGACGAGGAGGAAGCATGAGGGGGACCAGGTCCATCGCCGTCGCCGCGCTCGCCGCGGGCGGTCTGCTCGTCGCCGGCCTTCCGGCGTCCGCCGCCGACCGGGACGGCTTCGGTCATCACGGCACCACCGCGCAGGAGCTGGCCCGCGGCTGGCATCCCGGCCACGGGCACGGCCCGAAGCCACCGACCGCGGGAGAGCCGACGACCGTCGCCGAGCATCTCGTGACCCCGCTCACGTTCGACCTCGACCGGCGCGGCACGCTCTACGTCGGGCAGGCGTTCG
Source organism: Cellulomonas sp. Root137 (assembly GCF_001426725.1). Taxonomy (NCBI): domain Bacteria; kingdom Bacillati; phylum Actinomycetota; class Actinomycetes; order Micrococcales; family Cellulomonadaceae; genus Cellulomonas; species Cellulomonas sp. Root137. Next base: position 1,398,847 of record NZ_LMFG01000001.1, read on the forward strand.
CCGGCACGCTCGTGAGCATCCGTCCGGGTGAGGCCCCGCAGGAGCTCTCCCCGTCGTCCGGCACCGACGTCGCGGCGGTCTCGACGCTGCTCGGGTCGGTCACCTGGGCGGAGCGGGCGGGCGACCAGTTCGAGGTCGTCTCCTCCGTGCTCAAGCGGCGCGGCCACGACGGGCAGATCCGCGTCGTCGCCGACCTGCTGGCGTACGAGCAGCAGGCCAACCCGGACGGCAGCCAGGGGTACGCGTTCACCGACCTGGACCCCGCGTGCGCCGCAACCCTCGTCCCGCCGTTCGCCCCGTACACGGGCGCGATCGACAGCCACGCCTACGGTTCCCTGAGCCTTCCCGGCGTGACGTACGTCGCCGACGCGGGCGCCAACGCGCTGCTCAAGGTGGACCACCGCGGGCGCGTCAGCACGGTCGCCGTCCTGCCCCCGGTGCCGGTCGAGGTGACCGCGGAGATCGCCGGGGCGCTCGGGTTGCCCGACTGCGTCGTCGGCCACGAGTACAACCTCGAGCCGGTGCCGACGGACGTCGAGCTGGGGCACGACGGCTGGCTCTACGTGTCCTCGCTGCCCGGCGGCCCCGAGGACGGCAGCCTCGGCCCGCTCGGATCGGTGTACCGGGTGAACCCGTGGACCGGCGCGGTGAAGCAGCTCGCCACCGGCTTCTCCGGCGCGACCAACCTGGCCATCGGCTCCGGCGGCACGGTCTACGTCGCGGAGCTGTACGTGAACCAGGTCTCGTCCGTGACCAAGCGCGGGGTGGTGACGCCTCTCGTGTCGCTGAACCAGCCGGCCGGGCTCGAGTGGTCGAACGGGAAGCTGTACGTGTCCACCGACGTGTTCGGCGACGGGAAGATCGTGTCGCTGCGCGTGAAGTGAGCACGACGACGGGCCCGACGCGTGTGCGTCGGGCCCGTCGTCATGCTCATATCAGGCGCCGCCGAGCAGCTGCTCGAACGACGGGACCGCGTCGTACAGCCCCACGGGCGCGGAGGGCTCGCGGTCGGCCACCATCTCGGCCAGCTCGCGGCCGGCGCGGCGGATGCGGTTCGGCAGCGGGTTGACGTCGTCGCCGCCGCCGTCGGCCCAGTCGTCCGTGGCCGCGAACACGGCCGTGCCGGCGACGTCGGCCCGCAGGTAGGCGAACAGCGGGCGCAGCGCGTACTCCAGGGCCAGCGAGTGCCGGCCGGTGCCGCCGGTCGCGCCCACGAGCACGGGCCGCCCGACGAGGGCGTCCTTGTCGAGGATGTCCACGAACGACTTGAACAGCCCGGAGTAGGAGGCCGAGAAGATCGGCGTGACGGCGATGACGCCGTCTGCCGCGGTGACCTTCTCGAGGACGTCCTTGAGGGCGCCGGAGGCGAAGCCGGAGAGCGTCATGTTGACGATCTCGTGGGCGACGTCGCGCAGCTCCACGGTCTCGACGTGCGCGGTGATGCCGCGGGCGGCGAGCTCGGTGACGGTGGCGTCGGCGAGGCGGTCCGCCAGCAGACGCGTCGACGAGGGCTGGGACAGCCCGGCCGAGATGACGACGATCGAGCGGTCGCTCATCGTGGTGCCTTTCGCGAGCATCAGGAGGAGAGGGAGTCTTCGGCCCGCAGGCCGGTGTAGGTGTCCTGCGCGACGACCTGCTCATGGACGGTACCCGCGGCCAGCGCGGCCGCCACCCGGTCCGCGTGCGACGGCGGGTTCGCCGGCACGTGCGCGGGACGCGCGGACTCGGCCTCGGCGCGGAGCACCGGGACGACCTCCGTGGCGAGGATGTCGATCTGCTCGAGCACCGTCTTGAGCGGCAGCCCGGCGTGGTCCATGAGGAACATCTGGCGCTGGTAGTGCCCGACCTGGTCGCGGAACTTCCCGTAACGGTCGATGACCTGCTGCGGGCTCCCCACGGTGAGCGGGGTGTCGCGCATGAAGTCCTCCATCGCCGGACCGTGCCCGTAGACGGGCGCGTTGTCGAAGTACGGCCGGAACTCCTTGACCGCGTCCTGCGAGTTCTTGTTCATGAACACCTGCCCGCCGAGCCCGACGATCGCCTGGTCGGCCTGCCCGTGCCCGTAGTGCTCGTAGCGCTCGCGGTAGAACTTCACCATCTGCGCGGCGTGCTCGAGCGGCCAGAAGATCGCGTTGTGCAGGAAGCCGTCGCCGTAGAACGCGGCCTGCTCGGCGATCTCGGGGCTCCGGATCGAGCCGTGCCACACGAACGGCGGGACCCCGTCGAGCGGGCGCGGCGTGGAGGTGAAGCCCTGCAGGGGCGTGCGGAACTTGCCCTGCCAGTCCACGACCTCCTCCTCCCAGAGGCGGCGCAGCAGCGCGTAGTTCTCGATGGCCAGCGGGATGCCCTGGCGGATGTCCTGGCCGAACCACGGGTACACGGGGCCGGTGTTGCCGCGGCCCATCATGAGGTCCATCCGGCCGTCGGAGATGACCTGGAGCATCGCGTACTCCTCGGCCAGGCGGACCGGGTCGTTGGTGGTGATCAGCGTCGTCGCGGTCGACAGGATGATGTTCTTCGTCGTGCCCGCCAGGTAGCCGAGCATCGTGGTGGGCGACGAGGGCACGAACGGCGGGTTGTGGTGCTCGCCGGTCGCGAAGACGTCCAGGCCGGCCTGGTCGGCGTGCTGGGCGATGGTGAGCATGTTGCGCACCCGCTCCGTGTCGTCCGGCGTCCGGCCGGTGGTCGGATCGGTGGTGACGTCGCCGACGGTGAAGATCCCGAACTGCATCTCGCGCCTCGCTCTGGTGAAGAGTTCCATGCGTTTGCATGTACTTGCCGCTCAACAGGGGGGTCCTCGGTCCTATTCCCCGAGGGGCGGGGTGGAGGGCCTGTCTATAGCGTGGGGGGAGCAGTCGGCTACCGAGGGGCTACACGGCGTGACGAACGAGCAGATCAGGGTCCTGGTGGTCGAGGACGACGCGGACACCGCGCAGTACGTCCGCACGGTGCTGGAGCGTCGCGGCGGGATGGCCGTGACCGTGGTGCACGAACCGATGTCCGCCCTGGCCGAGGTGGCGGCGCACGAGTTCGACGTGGTGCTCACCGACATCCAGATGCCCGGCATGAGCGGCCTGGAGCTGCTGGTCGAGCTGCGCTCCCGCGCGGCGGGCACCCCGGTGGCCGTCATGACCGCGTTCGCGAGCGTCGACTACGCCGTCGAGGCGCTGCGGCGGGACGCGGACGAGTTCCTGGTCAAGCCCGTGGCCGCCGCGACCCTCCTCGACCGGGTCACGGCGCTCGCGGTCGAGGGGCGTGCCAAGCGCGCGGCGATGGGCAGCAACGAGGTCGTCCTGGCGGTCGGCGCCCACCCCGACGACGTGGAGATCGGTGTGGGCGCGACGCTCGCCTCGCACCGCGCGGCCGGCGACACCGTCGTCATCCTCACCCTGTCCGGCGGCGCCATCGGTGGTGACGTGCAGTCCCGCCGGCACGAGGCGCTCGCGTCAGCCGGCGTCATCGGCGCGCGGCTCTACCTGCACGACTTCGAGGACACCCGGCTCGACCCCGCGGGCGGGCTGATCACCACGATCGAGGAGCTCATCGCCGAGACCGAGCCGTCGGTCGTCTACACGCACAGCGAGCACGACCGGCACCAGGACCACCGCGCGGTCCGGCAGGCCGTCGACGTCGCCGCCCGCCGCGTCCCGTCGCTCGCGTGCTTCCAGAGCCCGTCGTCGACGATCGACTTCCGGCCCACCCGGTTCGTGCCGGTCGACGGCTTCCTCGACGCCAAGCTGCAGATGCTGGCGGCGTTCGAGTCGCAGTCCCACCGCGACTACATGGATCCCGAGCTGGTCCGGGCCACCGCGCGGTACTGGTCCCGCTTCGGCGGCGGCCAGTACGCCGAGCCGCTGGAGATGGTGCGGGCGGCCACGATGCTGAGCAGCAAGGCGCGGGCGATCGGCGTTGCCGCCGCCCCCGCCACCGAGAAGGTCGACGGGCACGGAGGTCACGCATGAGGGTCCTGGTCACGGGTGCAGGGGGACCCGCGGGCGTTGCGGTGATCCGCTCGCTGCAGCGTCGCGGTGACGTCGAGGTGATCGCGGCGGACATGGACCGGTGGGCCAGCGCGCTGTACCTCGTCGACGCCGGGTCGCGGCACCTGGTCCCGGCCGGCCGCGCCGCCGACTTCGTGGACGTGGTGCGCAAGCTCTGTCTCGACGAGCGCGTCGACGTGCTCTTCCCGACGGTGGACGTCGAGCTGCCCAAGCTCGCCGCGGCCCGGGACGAGCTTCTCGCGGACGGCACGATCCTCGCGTCCCCGTCGCTGCGCACGCTCGAGACCTGCCTGGACAAGCTGGCCCTCGCCGCCGCGTGCGCGCGGACCGTCCGGGTGCCCCGGACCGAGCTGATCGGCACGCCCCAGGCGGTCTCCGGCTGGGACTTCCCGGTGATCGTCAAGCCCCGCCGTGGCGCAGGCTCGCGCGGGATCCGGCTGATCGGCACGCAGGCGGAGCTCGACGCGGTGCACGACGCCGAGGAGGACCTGCTGGTCCAGGAGCTGCTGCCCGGGGACGAGTACTCGGTGGACGTGCTGGCGGGGCTCGACGGTCGCGTGATCGCCGCCGTGCCGCGCGCCCGCCTGCGGGTGGACTCGGGCGTCGCGGTCGCGGGGGTCACGGTGCACGACGACGAGCTCGTCGAGACCGCGTCGGCGGTCGCGCGCGCGATCGGCCTGACCACGGTGGCGAACGTGCAGCTCAAGCGGGACGTCGAGGGCCGCCCGGCCCTGCTCGAGGTCAACCCGCGGTTCCCCGGCGCGATGCCGCTGACCATCGCCGCCGGCGTCGACATGCCGTCCCTCACGCTCGACGCCGTGCTCGGCCGGCCCGTGCCGGACCACGTCGACTTCCAGGAGATCGCGAACGTGCGCTACCTCGAGGACGTCTTCCTGCCGATCGCTGACGTCCTGCCGCCACGATGAGCGCAGGTCCTGCCACCGACGGCGACCACCACGTCCACTCCACGTTCTCCGACGACGCCGTCAGCACGCCTGCGGAGAACCTGGCGGCGGCGCAGGTCGCCCGCCTGCGCGAGATCCGGATGGTCGACCACGTCCGCGTCTCGACGACGTACGTGCCGGAGTTCCTCTCGGTGGTCCGCGCCCTGCCGCGGCTGGAGGGCCTCACGGTGCTGACCGGTGTCGAGGCCAAGATCCTCGACGCGTCCGGCGCCGTCGACGCCCCGCCGGAGGTGCTCGCCGCGCTGGGCTCGCCGGGCGGCGCGGACCGGGTGCTCCTGGCAGACCACCAGGTGCCCGGACCGGACGGCCCGTGGAGCCCCCGAGCCACCCGGGAGCGGATCGACGCCGGGCTGGCCCCGGCCGACGTGGTCGAGTTGCTGGTCACCGCCACCATCCGCGCCATGCGCTCCGTGGGCCGTGCGCAGCTGGCGCACCCGTTCTCGATCCTGCCCAAGATCGGCCTCACCGAGGACGACGTCCCCGACGAGCTCCTCGACGCGCTGGCCGACGCCGCGGTCGCCACGGGCACCACGGTCGAGGTCAACGAGAAGTGGCACTGCCCCGGCCCGCGCGCGACGGAGCGCTGGCGGGCGGCCGGCGTCCAGCTGGTCGCGTCCACCGACGCGCACGTCGCCTCGGACGTCGGCGTCTACCGCTGGGTGCAGGGATGACGGGTGCCGGGCAGGACGCGCTCGTCGCGGTCTTCGTCGCGTTCGTCGGCATCGGCGTGATCCCCGTGCTCGCCGGGCTCTACCAGTACCTCCTGGTCCCCGTGCACGCGTTCCGCAACCACCTGCGCGCTTCCGCGCCGCACCTGCCGCGGGTCGTCGTCATCGTCCCCGCGTGGAACGAGGGGGCCGTGCTCGCGGCGTCCCTGGACCGGCTCATGAGCCTGCAGTACCCGCCGGACCGGCTCAAGGTGTTCGTCGTCGACGACGCGAGCACCGACGACACCCCCGACGTCGTCCGCGCGAAGGCCGCCCAGTACGACGACCGCATCGTGCACCTGCGCCGCGAGCAGGGCGGTCAGGGCAAGGCCCACACGCTCAACCACGGCATCCGGTACGCGCTGGACGACGACTGGATGCAGGCGCTGCTCATCATGGACGCGGACGTGATCTACCGCCCCGACTCCCTGCGCCGGATGGCCCGGCACCTGGCCGACGAGAACGTCGGTGCCGTGACGGCGTTCATCCGCGAGGGCAGCGGGCGGCCGGGCAGCGTCGCACGGTTCATCGGGTACGAGTACGTGACCGCGCAGGCGGCGGCCCGGCGCGCGCAGAACGTCATGGGCGCGATGGCCTGCCTCGCGGGCGGCGCGCAGCTGCACTCGCGGGAGAACCTCGAGGCGGTGGGCGGGCAGGTGGACACCTCGACGCTGGCCGAGGACACCTACACCACGTTCCTCACGCAGCTGAACGGGCGTCGGGTGGTGTTCGAGCCGGCCGCGGTGGTGCTGGCGGAGGAGCCCGACACGGTCACCGCCCTGTGGAAGCAGCGGGTGCGCTGGGCCCGCGGGAACGTGCAGATCACCCGCACCTTCGCCCGCGTCTGGTTCCGGCCCTCCCGGGTCCACAACCTGGGCAACCTCGACTTCGGGATCATCTGGTTCGCCATCTACCTGCTCCCGGTGGCCATGACGCTGGCCGCGGTCGGGCTCGTCGGCCTGTACTTCGTGGCGAGCGTGACGGCGACCGCGGTGTTCCAGGGCTTCTGGTGGGTGGCGGTGAGCGCCTACGTGTTCATCACGGTGACCACCCTCCTGCTGGACCGCGAGACGGCTCGGCGGTCCTGGTTCCAGGGCATCGTGTTCCCCGGGCTCGGCGCGCTCGTCGTCATGACGGCCGCCTGGTTCCCGAACCTCTGGGAGGAGCGGATCCCGGCACTTCTCGGGCTCGAGATGACCGAGACCGGCCGCGCGGTCTGGACGCTCACCCTCTACTCCTGGTCGGTGCTCGCGATGCTCCTGGCGTGGGTGATCCGGATCCTCGAGCGCGTCCGTCCGGTGCGGTGGCTCGCGCTCCCGCTGCTCTACGTGGTGGGCTTCGGCCCGGTGCTCTGCGCCATCACGCTGGACGCGTACGTGAAGCAATGGCGCGGCGCCGCCGCGGTGTGGGACAAGACGGAGAAGACAGGACGGGTGATGGGATGACCGGCGCGCACCGGGCGGCCACGGGCGACGACGCCCGCTGGTGGGCGACGCTGTCGCCCGACGCCCTCGAGGACGAGATCCGGTCGAACGCGCGCGCGGAGCGCCGGCTGCTGCTGGTGGTCGCGCTGGTGGCCACCGCGATCACGGTCGTCGTGCTCCTGCTGCACGAGGGCGTGCTGTGAGCGCGCGCGTGCTGGTGGTCGACGACGAGCCGGACGAGCTCGCCCTCATCGAGCGGCACCTGCGCCGCCTGGGCTACGACGTCGTGGCGGTCAAGACTGCCGAGGAGGCGTTGGGCGACGAGGACAACCTCGGGGTCGACGTCGCTGTCGTCGACCTGCGCCTGCCGGGCATGGGCGGGTGGGAGCTGGTGGACGTCCTGCACGCGCGCCGCCCCGGCCTGCCGGTGATCATCACGTCGGTCCTCGACCCCGACGACTACCCGCAGGTGGAGGCATGGCTGCCCAAGCCGTTCACCGGCGAGGGCGTGCAGGCCGCGCTGGCCCGCGCGCTCGGGACGGAACCGTGACCGGCGCATGAGCGAGATCTGGTCGACCGAGCGCACCGACCTGCTCACGACGAGCTCGCGCTTCGTGCGGCGCCTCGCCCGCCACCTCGGACCGGACGGCGGCGTGGTCGAGCGCCAGCTGCCGTTCGTCGGGGTGTTCTTCGTCGCGCTCCTCACGCTCCTGATCCCGGGCGTCCGCGTGACCAGCCCGGTCGACGTGCTCATCGCCGGGGCGCTCACCGCCGGTCAGCTGGTCGCCGCACGGCTGCTGCCCTGGAGCCGGTGGCCCGAGGCCGCCCAGGACGTCCTGCCCGTGGTCCAGCTGCTGGCCGTGGCGCTCCTGCGTGCCGGGACCGGCGGGCCGGGTTCGCCGTACACCACGCTCGTGTTCTTCCCCGTCATCACGCTCGCGTCGCAGCGCGGACGGCGGGGGATCCTGCTCGCCACGCTCGGGGTCGCCGGGGTGGTGTTCTCCCCGGTCCTGCTCGCGAGCGTGCCCGTCACCGTGGACACCGTCGTCCGGACGCTGTTCGTCACGCTCGTGGCCCTCGTGGTCGCCGTCACGGTGCACGAGATCACGGCCCGTCTCCGGGCCCGCAGCGAGGCGCTGCTGTCGCTGCAGATGGACCAGGCGGTGCTGCTGGACCGTGCCCGCGCCGACGCCGTCGAGCTCGCCCGCGTGGCCAACCAGCGGCGCGCGGCCCGCGACCAGCTGATCTCCGTGATCGACTCCGCCACCGAGCAGGCCATCATCGCGACGGACGCCACCGGCATGGTCGAGGTGTTCAACGCCGGCGCGGAGGGTCTGCTCGGGTACGGGCAGGGCGAGGTCGTCGGACGCATGCGCCTGACCGACTTCCACGACCGCGACGAGCTGGAGGCGCGCCGCGCGCTGCTGTTCTCCGACGACAGCCCGATCGACCACCCGCAGACCCTGGTCGACGCGCTCGTCGCGCCGGCGCTCGCGGGCAGGCCGGAGGTGCGGGACTGGACGTACATCGCGCGCGACGGTGTGCGGATGACCGTGCGGCTCGCCGTCACCCGGCGCGCCGAGGCGGACGGCACGACGAGCGGCTACGTCGTCGTCGCCACCGACGTCACCTCCGAGCGCGAGGCGGCGCGGCTCCAGGACGAGTTCGTCAGCCTGGTGAGCCACGAGCTGCGCACACCGCTCACCTCGGTGCTCGGCTACCTCGAGCTGCTCACCGACGGCACCGACCCCCTGTCCGACGAGCAGCGCGAGTACCTCACCGTCATCGAGCGCAACGCCCGGCGCCAGCTGCGCCTCGTCGGCGACCTGCTGCTCACCGCCCAGGTGGACGCGGGCCGGTTCTCCATCTCGCCGCAGCACATCGACGCCGGCGAGATCGTGTCCGCCGCGGTGGCGGCCGCGGCCCCGGCAGCCGAGGCGGCCGGCATCGAGCTGGTGCCCTCCGTGACCTCGACGGTCCTCGACGCCGACCCGGTCCGGCTCGCGCAGGCCGTCGACAACCTGGTCTCGAACGCGATCAAGTTCACGCCGTCCGGGGGGACGGTCCGGCTCGAGGTCGGTCCGGGGGAGCGGGGCGGCGCGGTCATCGTGGTCGCGGACAGCGGCATCGGCATCCCGCCCGACGAGCTGTCCCAGCTGACCCACCGCTTCTTCCGGGCGTCGACGGCCACCCGGCGGGCCATCCCCGGCGTCGGGCTCGGGCTGTCGATCACCAAGGCCGTGGTCGACGCGCACGGCGGCTCGCTGAGCATCGAGAGCACCCTCGGTGAGGGGACCAGCTTCACGATCACGTTGCCGGCCACGCCCCCGGGCTGACGTACTGCTCCGCAACTCCGGACATCTCGGATGTATCAGGCGGCCCCGGCCGTGTCCCCTTCTGCCCGTGCGCCGAACGACGGCGCGGACAGGAAAGGGCACGATCATGACCATCCTCAGCTCGCTGATCGGTGCGGACTACCGTCCGGCCACCGCAGCAGCCGTGCAGGCGCTCGCCGACTCCGGCGTCCCTGTGCACCTGCCCGGCACCGAGGCGTACACCGCTCTCACGGGCACCAGCAACCTCCTCAAGGCGATCCGGCCCACCGCCGTCGTCGCCGCCCGGGGGTCCGACGACGTCAGCCGCACGCTGCGGGCCGCGGCCACCGCCGGCGTCCGCGTGGCCGTCCAGGGCACCGGCCACGGGGCCACCGAGACCATGCAGGACGCGATCCTCGTCAGCACCGCGGCCCTCGACGAGGTCACCGTCCACGCCGACGAGCGCTGGGCGCGCATCGGCGCGGGCGTGAAGTGGGCGGCCGTCCTCGAGGCGTGCGCGCCGTACGGGCTCGCCGGCCTGGCCGGCTCGTCGCCGGACGTCGGCGTCGTCGGCTACCTGACCGGCGGCGGTCTCGGACCGGTGGCCCGCACCCACGGGCTCGCGTCCGACACCGTGCGCGCGTTCGAGCTCGTCACCGGCGACGGCGTGTTCCGCCGCGTCACCGCGGAGAGCCACCCGGACCTGTTCTGGGGCCTGCGCGGAGGCAAGGGCGCGCTGGGCATCGTCACCGCGGTGGAGATCGACCTCGTCGACCAGGCGGAGCTGTACGCCGGCGCCCTCTGGTTCGGCGCGGCCGACGCGGCCGCGGTGATCCGCACCTGGAGCCAGTGGTGCGAGCTGCTGCCGGAGGAGGGCACCACGTCGATCGCCGTGATGCGGCTGCCCGACATGCCGATCTTCCCGGAGCCGCTGCGCGGGACCACGTCGGTCTCGGTGCGCTTCGCCTGGACCGGTGACCCCGCCGTCGGCGAGGAGATGATCCGGGCGATCCGCTCGGTCGCCGCGCCGCTCATCGACACCGTGCAGGTCATGCCGTACTCGTCGCTCGGCGACGTGCACAGCGACCCCGTGGACCCGATGCCGCTGCACGAGCACCACAGCCTGCTGCACTCGTTCGGGATCGACGGCGCCGACCGTCTGCTCGAGCTGGTCGGCCCGGACGCGCAGACCGCCCAGGCGATGGTCGAGGTGCGTCAGCTGGGCGGCAAGGTCCGCGACGACCGCGGCCTGCCCAGCGCGTTCCCGCACCGCGACGCGGCGTACTCGCTCTTCACGATCGGCGTGATGATCCCGGAGATCGCCCAGATGGTCACCGCCGACACGGCTCGGGTGCACGACGGGCTCGCCGCCTGGACGCGTCAGGGCGGGCTGCCCAACTTCACCGACACGGCGGGCCAGGAGTGGATCGAGCGGGTGTTCACGCCCGACGCAGCGCGCCGGCTGCAGATGCTCTCGCTGGTGTACGACCCCGACGCCGTGCTCCTCGGGGCGCGCGGCCTGCGGTCCTGACCCTGACGGCGCCGACCCCGCGCGGGGCCGGCGCCGTCACGGGACCGGCGCCGGGTCGGGCGGGACGGAGAACGTGATCGACACCTCGGTGCTGTCGGTGAACTGCGCGGACGTCGAGCCCACCAGCGGGCTCAGCAGCGCCGCCACGGCGAACGCGAGCACGATGCCGAGGCGCACGAGGCCGCCACGGTCCACGGACCAGAAGGAGCGGCGGCCAGGGGCGACGTCGTCGCGCTCAGTCGAGGAGGAGCTCATCGACCCTCCTGTCCATGTGGTCCGTGCGCACCGGGCTCGCCCGACGGGCACGCCGCGCGTCGCCGATGGCGAGCAGCTCGAGCGTAGCGAGCGCGACCAGTGGCGGTACGAGCATCGTCGCGCGTCCCTGCGCGGATCCTGCCCACTGCAGCACCCAGCCCCAGCCCCGGTGCACCGCGAGCTGCACGCCACGGATCCGGCCGATCGGGGTCGCGTTGACGTCGGGCTCGGCGTTGGCGTCGCCCTTGGTCACCACGTACGACTTGGTGAGCTGCTCCCCGGCGGCGTTCAGCTTGGGCACCATCCGGCCGGTCGCCTCGTCCTGGCGGAGGTCCGGCAGCTTGCGCAGCGCCACGATGCGGTGCGTGACCAGCTCGGTGGTGCCCATGGGCCAGAACGAGATGACCTGACCCACCTTGAGGTCGGACTCGTCGGAGATCGCCCGGAGCACCACCGCGTCACCCGCGTCGAACTTCGGTGCCATGGAGCCGGACGTCACGATGAGCAGGCGCTGGCCGTGCGCCTGGAACCACAGCGGCACCGCCAGCGACGTGGCGTAGGCCGCCCCGCAGATGACGACGACGGTCCACAGGGCGACACCGACGAGCCGGCGCCACGTGGGCTTGGGAGCACGAGCACGCCGCCGACCGAGCACGCGCGGCGCGCGTCGGTCGACGGCTGGGGCGTCTCGTTGCCCGTCCGACCAGGGGGCCATCAGGCTCAGGTGTTGTTGGCCGTCTGCTCGGCGTTGAAGAGCAGGGTGAGCTCGACGCCGGAGTCCTGGTACTCGTTGCCGGCGGACGAGGGGAAGTCGACCCGCGCGCAGAGCCACTCGCTCGGGGTGCCCGCGTTGAGCACCCGGTCGCCGGTCTGGGCCAGCGTGGCCGGGCTCCCGACCAGCTCGGTGGTGGTGGCGGGCCACGGGGTGACCGTGCCCGCTGCGTTGAGCGGTGTGCCCGCGGTGTTGGCCGCGTTGCAGTCCGCTGCCGCGTCGACGCGGAACATCCTGAGCTCGAGGACGTTCGCCAGGTTGGCGCCCGTGGCCACCGCCGTCGTGCCGTCGGTGTCCTCGACGACGGGGCTCCCGGCGGGTCCGGCCGTCGGGACCGCGCTGTAGGAGATCGCGTACCGGAGCTCCAGGGAGCCCGTGCTGGAGACGAGGAGCGGGGCGAAGGTCGTGGCCCCGGGGTTCAGGTTCTGCGGCGCGAAGGCGAAGGCGGTCGTCGAGCCGACGACCAGGTCCACGGTCCCGCTCTGGATCTCGGCCGACACCGTGTCGTTGTCGGTGAAGATGGCGGACGTCGTCAGCGTCGTGGCACCGACGGCAGCGAGGCCGACGATCGCCACGGTGGTCCACAGGCGTCGACGGCGGGGTGCGTCGTGGTGCACCGGTGCGGGGTCGATCATCTCCTGGAGCAGGTCGTCCATCATGCGGGAACCCCCCTTGGGGCGAGAGTCGAGACTGTCGTATCGGCACCTCGGGGCCCGACTTGAGACGAAAGCACGATACTCACCCGATCGAGTTGTCTGCGCCAGGCGCTCGCGGTGGGCGCGCCCGACGGGTGCTGGTGGTCGGGGTCGTCGCCAGGACGACCCCGCTGCGCGTGCCCCGACCACGTCGCGGACGCGGCACCGACTGGGTCAGGGGGAGGTCGTCGGCCGGGACCGCCTGCGAGTAGAGGAAGCCCTGGGCCTGGTCGACGCCGAGCCGGCGCAGGATCACGGCCGTGGACTCGTCCTCGACGCCCTCGGCCACCACCCGCAGGTCGAACGAGTGCGCCAGGTCCACCATGGCCTGCACCACGACCTCCGAGCCCTCCCGTCCGTCGACCCCCAGGTCGGCGACGAACAGCCGGTCGATCTTCAGCTCGTCCACGGGCAGGTCCCGCAGCTGGGAGATGGACGTGTTGCCGATGCCGAAGTCGTCGATGGCCACGCGGATGCCGAGCGCGCCCAGCCGCTCGAGCACCGGGACCACCCGTGAGGGGTCGGCCACCAGCGCGGTCTCCGTGATCTCGACCTCGAGCAGGTCCGGCGGCACGGAGTGCTCCTCGAGCAGCGACTCGATGAGGTCGACCACGGCCGCGGTCGTCACGTCGTGCGCCGAGAGGTTCACCGCCACCGGCGTCGCACGGCCCTCGGTCCGCCACGCGGCCAGCTGCGTCACGCACTCCGTGAGGGCGTACCGCGTGACGTCGTGGATGAGGCCGGACTGCTCGGCGAGGGGGATGAACGTGGTGGGCGGCAGCACGCCGCGCGTCGGGTGCACCCAGCGCATGAGGGCCTCGAGCCCGACGGTCTGGCCCGTCGCCAGCTCAATCTTGGGCTGGTAGTGCATGCGCAGCTCGCGCGGGGCGTCCGCCGCGGGGGTGAGCGCGCGGTGCAGGTCGCCCAGGAGGACCAGGCGGGCCGGCGACGAGTCGTCCTCGTCGGCCGAGTACACCGAGACGCCGGTGCGGCGGTGCTTGGCGGCGTACATCGCGACGTCCGCGGTGCGCATGAGCGACGACGGGTCGGTCGCGTGGTCGGGCAGGCACGCCACGCCGACCGACGTGTCCACGTGCAGGGGCAGCTCGCCGAGCATGAAGGGCGGGACGAACAGGCCGCGCACCCGGCGGGCCAGCCGTTCCGCGTTGGCCACCGAGCGCACATCGGGCAGCAGGATCGCGAACTCGTCGCCACCGAGCCGCGCCACGATGTCGTCGTCCCGCAGCGCCCCCCGCAGCCGCTCCGCGACCTGCTCCAGCAGCTCGTCGCCGCGGTCGTGGCCGAGCGAGTCGTTGATGTCCTTGAACCGGTCGATGTCGAGGAGCATCAGGCCGACGCGAGAGCCGGTCTCCTCCGCCTCGAGGATCGTGCGGCGCATCCGCTCGGCGAGCATGCGGCGGTTGGGCAGTCCCGTGAGCGAGTCGAGCAGGGCGAGCCGGGCGTTCTCGAGCGCCGTCGCCTGCAGCCGTCGGGAGGCCGTCCACACGGTCCGGAACAGGACCGTCCAGAGCGCGAGGAGGCCGACGCCCACCACCAGCGACACGGTGCGGACGGCGTCGGCGAGGGCGATGCTGGCGGCGTCGTGGTTGAGCATGACCTCGGCCGCGCCGACCACGTCGTCGCGCGGCCGTGCGGGGTCGCGCCCCGCGGTGTCGCCCGCCTGTACCGGCACGTAGACGTCCAGGACGCGCCGCTCGGTCCCGCCCTCGCCCTCGACCTCGGCTCCGCGCACGTCGGTGATCACGCGGGCGCTCGGCCGGCCGTCCTTCTGCGTCACCAGGTCGAGCCGGGCGCCATCCGGGAACCCGGTCGTGGTCTGGTCGGCGGAGCTGTAGATGAGCGAGCCGTCGAGCGCCCACAGCCGCAGCTCCACCAGCCGCTCGCCGAACCCGGCCGTCGCGGCCTCCACGGCGTCCCTCTGCTCCGGGGTGAGGGCGTCCTGCGTCACGTAGGAGTCGGTCGGCACGGTGGCGTTGGCGTAGGAGGTCACGGTCTCGGCGGTCGCGATGCCGTCCCGCACCGACTGCTGGCTCATCACGCTCCACGTCACCGCCACGAGCGCGAGCCCGAGCACAGCCATGGCCGCGATGCTGATGACCGCGAACGAGCGCGTCAGCGGCCAGCGACGGCGGGTTGCTCTTGGCACGCGGGACCTCGTGAGCTGGGGCGAGCGCGGGTCGGGAGGGGGCCGCGCTGAGCCGAGAGTATTCGTTCTCTCGGCCGGACAGCGACATCCCAGGTCAGAGGGATTGCCCCGGCGCGTCGGGAACGTCCGCACCCGCTCGGCGGTTACATCGGACGCCAACTTCCCCAGGAGGATCCGATGACGTACGAGGTGACCAAGACCGACGAGCAGTGGGCCCTGGAGCTGGAGCCGCAGGAGTTCGCCGTGCTCCGGCGCGCCGGGACCGAGCGGCCCTGGACGGGCGAGCTGCTGGACGAGAACCGGACGGGGGTCTACCGCTGTCGGGCGTGCCGCAACGAGCTGTTCCGCTCCGACACCAAGTTCGACTCGCACTGCGGCTGGCCCAGCTTCTTCTCGCCGCTGGCGGGCGACCGGGTGGAGCTGATCTCGGACCGCAGCCTCGGCATGGTCCGCACCGAGGTGCGCTGCGCGAGGTGCGGGTCGCACCTCGGGCACGTGTTCGACGACGCCCCGCAGACCCCCACGGGCGACCGGTTCTGCATGAACTCGGTCAGCCTGACGTTCGAGGCCGAGGGCTGAGCGCACCTGCGCACGAACTCGTTCGGGGTGTCCTCCGGCGTGCCGGACCCGACACCCCGAACGGGCGACGTCCAGATGGTCGACACGTGTGAAGTCCGGGCGCCCGGGTGCCGATAATGCACGCGTGGAAGATGTCCTGACGGTGCGGCGGTGGAGGCGGTACGGCGCCGACCGTCTCTATGTCACGCAGGAGTCCGGCGCCCGGGTCGGATCGGTCGATCTGCAGTCCGGCGAGGTCGTGGTCGACGACCCGCTGCTCGAGAGCGGTCTGCGCCGCGCGGCGCAGGCGTACCTGCGCGCCGACGTGTCCGAGCTGGCGCTGAGCATGCCGACCACCGCCAACGGCGACCTCCACCCGGTCGACGAGGCGGCGCTGCAGGCGTGGCTCGGCGGCGAGGACTGGGACGCGATCGACCTGGCGACCCGGCGCGGAGAGCGCGGGAGCTCGGTCCGCACCCGGCTGGAGCGCCTGGGCGACGAGGGCTGGCAGGTCATCCACGACGTACCGCTGGGCCGCCAGGGCAGCCTGGTCGAGCACCTCCTCATCGGCCCGGCCGGCATCTTCACCGTCGCCGAGCGCCGGCACCCGGGACAGCGCGTCGTGGTCGAGGGACGCACCCTCGAGGTCGACGGCCGCTCCATGTCGTACCTGCGCGACGCGCGGCTCGAGGCCACCCGCGTGCAGGGTGCGCTCCTGGCGGCCGCGTGCGCGGCGATCACCGTGCGCGGCGTGGTCGTGGTGCACGGCGACCTCGAGGTGCGCACGGTCCAGCCGGGGCACGACGCGTTCGCCATCGCGCGCCAGGACGTGCAGGCCGTCTTCCGCGCCATGCCGGTGCGGCTCGACCCGGCGCGCATCGCCGCGATCGCCCACGTCGCGCGTCAGCGGTCGACCTGGTCGCACTGACCCGCGCCTCCCTGGCGAGGGTCCGGGGTGTTGACACCCCCTGGCTGCGGTGATCTGCTGAAACGCTTCCACCTGCTCGGGTGGCGATGCAGCGATCTGTGTGCTTTCTCCGCCAGGATGTCCCCGTGGTCGACGAACAGTTCCGCCAGCTCGAGCGAGAGCTCGGCCTCCTCCTGCGCCGCGCGCAGGCGTCGTCGGCAGCGATCTCGCGGGACGTCCATCCCGACCTCGAGCCCGCCGCCTACTCGCTCCTGGCGCTCATCGCCGCGTCGCCCGGGGTGCGGGCGAGCGATCTCGCCATGAACATCGGCGTCGGGCGCGGGACCATGTCCCGCCAGCTCGCCCGCCTCGGCGCCCTCGGGCTGGTGTCCCGGCGGCCCGATCCCGACGACTACCGGGGTCAGCTGCTCGAGCTCACCGACGAGGGGCAGCGCCGCTTCGAGAGCGCGCAGCAGGCCCGGCGGACGTTCCTGCGCCAGGCGCTGACCGGGTGGGGCGAGACCGACATCGCGGCGCTGGCCACCCAGCTCGGTCGGCTCAACTCGGACCCCCCCCGGTCTGAGGACCGGGGGGCGCGTCCGTGTGCTGCGGTCAGTCGCGTGTCGCGACCCGCTGCTCGTCGGTCAGCGTCTCCAGCTCGGCGTCGACTGCCGCCTCCGACGTGGCCGGCGCGAGCATCGCGGCCTCCTGCTCGAGGAGCTGCTCGATGCCCGAGCGGTTGCCCAGCGGCACCTCCTTGAGGAACAGGACGGCGATCAGCGAGATCAGCGCGACGGGCGTGGCCACGAGGAACAGGTCCGCGACCCCGTTGCCGAACGCCTGCTCGACGACCATCCGGATGTTCTCCGGGAGGGTCGACAGGTCCGGGATCGCTCCGTCCGAGCCCATCGCGGACGGGTCGATGCCGATCGCCGTGAGGCCCGTGGCCATCAGGTCCGTGACCCGGTGGGAGAGCACGACGCCCAGCGCGGAGACACCGAGCGCGCCGCCGAGGGTGCGGAAGAACGCGACCGTCGAGGTGCCGGAGCCGACCTCCCGGACGTCCAGGGTGTTCTGCACGGCGAGCACGAGGTTCTGCATGAGCATGCCGACACCCGCGCCGATGACGACCAGGTACAGCGAGACCAGCGTGAAGCTCGTGTCGAAGTGGATGGTGCCCATGAGCCCCGTGCCCGTGGTGAGCAGCACGGCGCCGGCGATCATGAACTTCTTGTACTTGCCGGTGCGGCTGATGATCTGTCCGGAGATGGTCGAGGAGACCAGCAGGCCGACGATCATCGGGATGGTGAGCAGGCCCGACTGGGTCGGTGTCTTGCCGCGCGCCAGCTGCATGTACTGGCTGAGGAACACCGTGGTGCCGAACATGGCGACGCCCACGGCGATGCTGGCGACGACGGAGAGGACCAGCGTCCGGTTCTTGAACAGGTGCAGCGGGATGATCGGCTCGGCGGCGCGGGACTCGACCCACACGGCGAGCGCGAGGGCGAGCAGCGAGCCGCCCAGCATGGCGGCGGTCTGCCAGGAGGCCCAGTCGAACGAGGTGCCGGCGAACGTGATCCACAGGAGCAGGGTCGCGATGCCGATCGACAGGAGCGTGGCGCCGGCGTAGTCGATCGTCACCTGGCGGGACTTGCGGGCGGGCAGGTGCAGGGTCCGCTGGAGCACGATGATCGCGGCGACCGCGAACGGCAGGCCGAGGAAGAAGTTCCAGCGCCAGCCGGCGCTGTCGGTGATGACGCCGCCGAGCAGCGGGCCGCCGACCATGCCGATGCCCATCACGGCACCCATGAGGCCCATGTACTTGCCGCGCTCGCGCGGGCTGATGATGTCGGCGATGAGGACCGTGCCGAGCGCGGTCAGGCCACCGGCGCCGATGCCCTGCAGGGCGCGCATGCCGATGAGCATGCCGGTGTCGTGGGAGAACCCGGCGAGGGCCGAGGAGATCACCGAGATCGCCAGTGCGAGCTGGATGAGCAGCTTGCGGTCGACGAGGTCGGCCAGCTTGCCCCAGATCGGGGTGGAGATCGTGGTCGTGAGCAGGGTGGCGGTGACGACCCACGTGAAGGCGGACTGCGTGCCGTCGAGGTCGGAGATGATCCGCGGCAGCGACGAGGACACGACGCTCGTCGCGAGGATCGAGACGAACATCCCGAGCAGGATGCCCGAGAGGGCCTCGAGGACCTCGCGGTGGGTCATTTTGGGGGCGATCTCGGCGGTGCTCGTGGGCGTGGGGGTGGTGCTGGACATGGTCTCGCTCTCGTGGGTGCTGGCAGGGAGACCCGGCGACGTCGGCAGGTCGGGAGGTGGGTTCAGGCAGAGGTGAGGACGCCGGCTGCGTCCGCGGGGGCGGCGAAGCGGGACACGGACTCGCCGAGCCGGTCCAGGGTCGCGGCGGCGTCGAGCAGCTCGCCGGGCGACCAGTCCGCGAACACGTCGGCGGCGCGCCGCCCGAGGGCGGCCGCGATCTCCACCGCGAGCGACCGGCCGGCGGGGGAGAGCTGGATGGTGCGGGCGCGGCGGTCGTCGTCGGCGACCGCGCGCTCGACCAGCCCCTCGTCGACCAGCTGGCTCACCTGGCGGCTGGCCACCGAGATGTCGACGCGCAGGATGTGCGCGAGGTCGCTCACCTGGAGGGTGCCGCGGTGCTGCAGGATCCGGACGATCGCGAGGGTGCCCTTGGAGCACCCGATGTCGCGGGCCACCCCCAGGGACGACTCGCGCAGCGCGCGGTTGAAGGCCTCGACCGACCGCAGCAGCGTCTGCGGGGGCGTCTCGGGCTGGGCGGACGGCATGGGACTCCTTTTGTTGCTTGATGCAACCATACGACTTATAATTGCTTCAAGCAACTGACGCCGGGTGTTGTTCCCCGCACACGCACGACGACGCGGCCGGGCCTGTGGAGAGGCCCGGCCGCGTGCGGTGGGTCGTGCGTCAGGCCGACGTGGAGGTACCCCGACGACTCCGGTCCACCTTGACGCCCTCCATGTCCTCCAGCTCGATGCCCTTGGTCTCGGGCACCTTCCAGAGCGTGAAGAAGAACGAGAGCGCCGCGAAGATCGCGTACATCAGGTACGGGATCGATGCGCCGAACGCTGCCAGCATGGGCGGGAACGAGACCGTGATCAGGAAGTTCGCGATCCACTGCGCCGCCGCCGCCACGCCCAGGGCCGCGGCCCGGATGCGGTTGGGGAACATCTCGCCGAGCAGGACCCACACCAGCGGGCCCCACGTGGCGCCGAAGAAGACGACGAACAGGTTGGCGGCGATCAGGGCGATGACGCCCCACGAGCCGTCGAGCGTGACGTCCTCGCCGGACCCGGACGACTGCGTGAACGCGAGCGCCATGATGCCGAGCGTGACGGCCATGCCCGCGGAACCCGTGAGCAGCAGCGGCCGGCGCCCGACCTTGTCGATGAGCGCGATCGCGATGAACGTCACCAGCACGTTGGTGATCGACGTGATCGTCGAGACCATGAACGACTGGCTCTCCTCGAACCCGACCGCCTGCCACAAGGTCGTCGAGTAGTAGAAGATGACGTTGATCCCGACGAACTGCTGGAACACCGACAGCAGGATGCCGATCCACACCACCGGCAGCAGCCCGAAGCGCGGGCCCTTGAGGCTCGCCTGCGACTCCAGCTTCTTGTCGGACTCGATCGTCTTCTCGATCTGGGCGACGTGGGCCTCGACGTCGTCGCCCTCGGCCAGCGTCGTGGCCAGCACCGCCTTGGCCTCCTCGCGCTTGCCGGTGGCGATGAGGTAGCGCGGCGACTCGGGGATCCGCAGGGCGAGGATGCCGTACACCGCGGCCGGGATGACCGCGACGATGAACATCCAGCGCCAGGCCTCGAGCCCGAACCACAGGTCCTCCGCCGCACCGCCCGCGGACGTCGCCAGGAGCTGGTCGGAGAGCAGGGCCGCGAAGATACCGAGCGTGATCGCGAGCTGCTGCAGCGACCCCAACCGACCGCGCATCGCCGCCGGGGCGATCTCCGCGATGTAGGCCGGCGCGATCACGGACGCGATGCCGATGCCGATGCCCGCCATCACGCGCCACAGGACCAGGTCCCAGGCGCTGAACGCGATGCCGGACAGGATCGAGGACACGAAGAACAGGACCGCGCCGAGGAACATCACCCGGGTGCGGCCCCACCGGTCCGCCAGCTTGCCGCCCAGCCACGCACCGAACGCGCAGCCCAGGAGCGCGATGGCGACGACGATGCCGGTGACGGCCGGGTCGATGTCGAACTCGCCCTCGATCGCGTTGACCGCGCCGTTGATGACCGAGCTGTCGAACCCGAAGAGGAAGCCACCGACCGCGGCGGCGACCGCGAGCCCGATGGCCTTGTTCTTGTACGGGTGCGGCGGTACGGCCGAACCGCCCGTCGCCCCCTGCGGCGACCCTGACGCGTGGGACATGTCGGTACCTCCGTGGCGCCCCCGAGCCGCTCCCGGGGAATCATCCCCACCTTGGACCTCACCCGGTGGGCGCGCACGTCGGAGGCGTGCCTGCTGGCTGCGGCCCGCCGTCCGGTGCAAGATCGTCCGATGGACGGGACAGGCGGTGGAGGGGCGAAGCGCCCTCGTCGACCCGCCATGCTCGATCCCGCGCAGGCCGAGGAGCTCCCCGGCGGGTACGACCCTGCGCTGCGCAACGAGGCGGCGCACACCACCGCGGCCGCCCTGGTGCACCAGGGCCGCGCGAACACCGACCCCGAGGTCGTCGCCCGGCTCGTGTCGCTCGTCGAGCGCGAGGGGCTCGACGTCGTCGCGGCCCTCTGGTCCGAGAGCCAGGCCGACAGCCTCCCCGGTGCCCTCTGGCGCCTCTACCTGCTTCGGGAGTGGGTCCGGCGCGATCCCGCGACCGTCGCCGACCGCTACCGGCTCGGCGTCGCGGCCGCCCCGGTGCACGACGCGGTGGCCGGCGTCGCCGACGCCCCCGGGCCCGCGGACGTCCGGGTGGTCGCCGACGCGGTCCTGTCGGGGGTCTACACGGGCGAGCTGGACGTCGCGCTCGAGCGAGCGGCCGCGTTCTGCCGGGTGCTCGCCACGGGTGCCGCGTTCGACGCCGACCACCTCGACGACATCGACCCCAGCGGAGCCGTGAGGCTGACCCGTGGCGCCGCGTCGCTGGTGCGCACCGCCGAGGAGCTGGAGCACGCGGCGTCCCTGTGGCGGGCGGACCGCCTGGAGTGACGTCGCCCACGCCCGGCGATCGCGCACGGGTGAACCCGCAGGTAGCGCACCGATCGCCCGCCTGCGGCACCCGAGGTCCCACGCCGCGACCGGCATCCGGGCGTACGATGAGCGGCGACGTCGGGCCGCGGTAGCCCCGGGCTCCATCTCAAGCCGCTTCGAGCGGCCACGCGCCGAGAGGCGCTCCGCGGTCCGGCGTCGCACACCCTCTCCGCCGGTTCATGGCGGACCCACGGGCGCCACCTGGCTGTCACCCTGTGTCCATGCGCACGATGGCGTGCGTTAGGCATTCCACCCAGCGTGTCCTAGCCTGATCCCGCCCTTCCTCCCTGGCTTTCCCCCCTCCCGCCCTGCCTTCCGGAGCCTGCCGTGCGCCTGCGCCTCACCCCGCGCGACACCACGTTCTTCGACTTGTTCGCCGCCCAGGCGGTCCATCTCGTCACAGGAGCCAACCTCCTCGGCGAGATGCTCGGAGCCGACCGCCCGACGCGCAAGGAGATCGGCAAGCGCATCGCCGACGCCGAGCACGAAGCCGACGACGCGACGCACTCGATCATGCGACGGCTGAACCAGACGTTCGTCACCCCGTTCGACCGCGACGACATCTATGACCTCGCCTCGAGCCTCGACGACTGCATGGACTACATGGAGGAGGCCGCGGACCTCATCGTCCTGTACAAGGTGGACGCGCTGCCCGCGCGGGTGTCCGACCAGGTGCAGGTGCTGCAGCGGGCCGCCGAGCTCACGGCCGAGGCCATGCCCCGCCTGCGCTCCATGGAGTCGCTGTCCGAGTACTGGGTCGAGGTCAACCGCCTCGAGAACCAGGCCGACAAGATCCACCGCAAGCTGCTCGCCCAGCTGTTCGACGAGGTCACGGACCCGATCCAGCTGATGAAGGTCAAGGAGATCGTCGAGAAGCTCGAGGACGCCGCCGACGCCTTCGAGAAGGTGGCGAACACCGTCGAGACCATCGCGCTCAAGGAGTCCTGAGCCAGGTGGAGCTCGCGCTCGTCATCGTCGTCGTCGCGTTCGCGCTCGGATTCGACTACACCAACGGGTTCCACGACGCGGCCAACGCGATCGCCACCTCGGTGTCGACCCGGGCCCTGACGCCCCGTGCTGCCCTCATCATGGCGGCCGTCTTCAACCTCGTCGGCGCCCTCCTGGGCACGCAGGTGGCGACGACCATCGCCGAGGACATCATCAGCATCTCGAGCGTCAGCTCCCAGGAGGCGCTGATCATCGTCCTGTCCGGGCTGATCGGCGCCATCACGTGGAACCTCATCACCTGGCGTCTCGGCCTGCCCTCGTCCTCGACGCACGCGCTGATCGGCGGGCTGACGGGCGTCGGCATCGCGTCCGGCGTCACGGTGCACTGGGACGCGATCCTCGACAAGGTCGTCATCCCGATGATCCTGTCGCCGTTCGTCGGGTTCCTGCTCGCGTTCCTGCTCATGGTCGGGGTCCTCTGGTTGGTCCGGAACTCCGCACCCGCACGCACCATGCGCCGGTTCCGGATCTCGCAGACCGCGTCCGCGGCGGCCATGGCCCTCGGGCACGGCCTGCAGGACGCGCAGAAGACCATGGGCGTCATCGTGCTCGCCCTCGTCGCCGGCGGGTTCCACACCGGCGACACCATCCCGCTGTGGGTCAAGCTCTCCGCCGCGACCGCGATCTCGCTCGGCACGTACTCCGGCGGCTGGCGGATCATGCGCACCCTCGGCCGCAAGGTCATCGAGCTGGACCCCGCGCGCGGCTTCGTCGCCGAGTCCGTGGCGGCCTCCGTGCTCTACGCCAGTGCCTACTGGCTGCACGCGCCCATCTCGACGACGCACACGATCACGTCCGCGATCATGGGCGTCGGCGCCACCAAGCGGCTCTCCGCGGTCCGCTGGGGCGTCGCCGGGAACATCGGCGTCGCGTGGGTGCTGACGATCCCCATGGCCGCCCTCGTGGCCGCGTGCGTCTACTGGATCCTCAACCCGATCCTCACCTGAGGACCTCTCCCAGCACGGTGCGAGGCGCGGCCCGAGCGATCAGGCGGCGCCTCGCGTCGTTCCCGGGCTAGAGCTCGTGCGGCCGGTGCGTCTCGGTGGCGACCACCCGCGGACCCTTGGGCGTCTGGGCGACGTGGGCCACCAGCACCTGGGCCGGGTGCAGGAACGGGTCCGCCCGGGGCAGGGCGTCCGCGACCGGGCGCCGGGCGTGCTGGGCCAGCACGTCGACCACGGTGGGCAGCACGGGCCGGTGGGTGCACAGGACGGCGTCGCCGCCGAGCTCCAGGAGCGTGAGCACCTCGGCGGCCACCCGTGCGGGGGAGGTGGAGTGCTGCGCCTCGGTGAGGATCGACGAGACCTCCGGGGTGAGCTGCGCCGCGGCGGCGTAGGGCGCGATCGTGCTCACGCACCGCGCCCACGCGCTCGTGACCACCTTGCCGACGCCGAACGTGGACAGGACCGAGACCAGCGCGCGCGCCTGACGCTGGCCCTCGGGCGTGAGCGGGCGGTCCAGCTCCGTGCCCTTCCAGTCCGAGCGCCGGCGTGCCGTGCCGTGCCGCGCGACCACCAGGGCGCGGGTGTCCAGCCTGCCCTTGTCGTAGGCCTCGACCAGCTCGGCCAGCGGCTCCTGGTCGTCGTCGCGGGTGAGCCGCTTGGACGCGGCGGCGACGTCGCACCACCGGAGCTGGTCGATCTCCTTGGTCGACGCGGGCGGCACGGGGGGTCGGGCGCGCAGCGCGGCCGCGTCGGGCCGGCCGGCCACCTGGGCGGCCCAGTAGTGCACGCGCTTGAGGCGGCCGTCGGACAGGGGGTACTCGAGCCCGGGCAGCGGGATGCCGAGCACCACGTCGTGACCGGTCTCCTCGGCCACCTCACGGGTCGCCGCCGAGAGGATCGTCTCGCCCGGGTCCACCTTGCCCTTCGGCCAGGACCAGTCGTCATAGCGGGGTCGGTGCACGAGAGCGACCTGGAGCCGCCCCAGGCGAACGCGCCACACGAGGGCGCCGGCCGCCTCGACGACGGCCGGTGCCTGGACGGGGCTCACCGCCCGGTGCCCGGCCGGCGCCGTTGCCGGTAGATGAGCGCGGCCTGCAGGTCCATGAGCGGTCCGTCCGGACCGAGGTGGTGCCGGGTCCACGTGCCGTCCTGGTCGAGGTGCCACGAGGAGGTGCCGTCGTCGGTGGACTCGTCCATGAGCTCGATGAGCTCGCTGACCTGGTCGGGGTCGGCGATGCGGACCAGGGCCTCCACGCGCCGGTCCAGGTTGCGGTGCATCAGGTCCGCGGAGCCGATGTAGACCTCGGGCCCGTCGAACGTGGCGTCGGCCTGGGGCGTGGCGCAGGCGAACGCGAAGATCCGGGAGTGCTCCAGGAACCGGCCGAGGATCGAGCGCACGCGGATGTTCTCCGACAGGCCGGGGACCCCGGGCCGCAGCGCGCAGATGCCGCGGACCACCATGTCCACGGGGACTCCAGCCTGCGAGGCGCGGTAGAGCGCGTCGATCGTGGCCTCGTCGACCATCGAGTTGACCTTGATCTTGATCCACGCCGGCTGGCCCATCCGCGCGGCGGCGGCCTCGCGGTCGATGCGCTCGATGAGCCCGGCCCGCACCGAGCGGGGGGCGACGAGCAACCGGTGGAACCGCGACTTCGGGGCGTACCCCGACAGCTGGTTGAACAGGCGCGTGAGGTCCTGGCCCACCTCCGGGTCGCTGGTGAGCAGCCCGTGGTCGGTGTACAGCCGCGCGGTCTTCGGGTTGTAGTTGCCCGTGCCGATGTGGCAGTAGCGGCGCAGCCCGTCGGACTCCTGGCGCACCACCAGCGACAGCTTGCAGTGCGTCTTCAGGCCGACGATGCCGTAGACCACGTGCACGCCGGCCTGCTCGAGCTTGCGGGCCCAGGAGATGTTGTTCTGCTCGTCGAACCGCGCCTTGATCTCCACCAGGGCCAGCACCTGCTTGCCGGCCTCCGCGGCGTCGATCAGGGCGTCGACGATGGGGGAGTCGCCCGACGTCCGGTACAGGGTCTGCTTGATGGCGAGCACCTGCGGGTCGGCCGCCGCCTGCTGCAGGAACACCTGCACTGAGGTGGAGAACGAGTCGTACGGGTGGTGCAGGAGGATGTCGCGCTCGCGGATCTTGGCGAACATGTCCGCGGGCGTCGCGCTCTCCACCTCGGCCAGCTGCCGGGGTGTGGACGCGATGAACCGGGGGAACTGGAGGGAGGCCCGGTCCAGGTCGGCGATGAGGTTGAGTCCGGTGGCGTCCAGCGGCGCGGGCAGCTGGTACACCTCGTCCTCGGCGACGTCGAGCTCGCGGATGAGCAGGTTGCGGATGCGCGGGCTGATCCCGTCGGCGATCTCCAGGCGCACGGGTGGTCCGAAGCGCCGGCGCAGCAGCTCCTTCTCCATGGCCTTGAGGAGGTTCTCGGCGTCGTCCTCCTCGACCTCCACGTCCTCGTTGCGGGTGACCCGGAACGTGTGGTGCTCCTGGACGACCATGCCGGGGAACAGCTGCTCGAGGTGCTCGGAGATGACGTCCTCGACCGGGACGAACGACATCGGGCCCTTCTCGGGCGACGCCGCCTGGACGTCGGGGGCGCTCGGCCGGCCGGCCGCGTCGACGGCGATGAACCGGGGCAGCAGCGGCGGCACCTTGACGCGGGCGAAGTGCTCCTTGCCGGTGGCGGGGTTGGTCACCACGACCGCGAGGTTGAGCGACAGCCCCGAGATGTACGGGAACGGGTGCGCGGGGTCGACGGCCAGCGGGGTGAGCACCGGGAAGATCTGGCGACGGAAGAACTTGCGCAGGCGGTCCTGCTCGCTCTCACCCAGCTCGTCCCAGCGGACCAGCGTGATGCCCTCGTGCGCCAGCGCCGGCTGCACCTGCTCCGCGAACACCGCCGCGTGGCGGGCCATCAGCCGGTGCGCCTCCTCGCTGATGGACTCGAGGACCTGCCGGGGGGAGAGGCCAGACGCGGCGGTCACGGCGATCCCCGTGGCGATCCGGCGCTTCAGACCGGCCACCCGGACCATGAAGAACTCGTCGAGGTTGGACGCGAAGATCGCCAGGAACCGCACCCGCTCGAGCAGCGGGATGTCCTGGTCCTCGGCCAGCTCGAGCACCCTCTGGTTGAACGCCAGCCACGAGAGCTCGCGGTCGAGGAACCGGTCGGTGGGCAGGGGCTCGAGGTCCACGGCGGACTCGTCGAGCTCGGCCTGCGCCATGTGCTCGGCGATGTGGGCCGCCAGGGCCGGATCGATGGCAGGGGCGTCCGTCATGCGCCCATCGTGACACCCGGAGGTGAACTCGGGGTATCCGAACCGAACATGACGTCGACCGCGGACCGGACGAAGCCCGCGCGCTCGTACGTGTGCACGGCGACGGTGTTCTCCGCTCCGGTGTACAGGATGGCGGCGGTCAGCCCGCGGGAGGCCAGGTGGTCCAGCCCGAGCGCCGTGAGGGCCCGCCCGAGGCCCAGCCCTTGCGCGTCCGGGTCGACGCCGACGACGTAGATCTCCCCGACCGGGTCCGGGCCGTGCTCGCCGGCGGGGTGCACCTTGGTCCACACGGAGCCCAGCAGGATGCCGTCGCGCTCCGCCAGCAGGAAGCCTGCGGGGTCGAACCAGGGCTCCGCCTCCCGGGCGCGCAGGTCCGCCGACGTCATCCGGCCCTGCTCCGGGTGGTACGCGAACGCGCGGGAGTTCACGCGGCGCCACGCGTCCTCGTCGCGCCCCGGCTCGAACGGCCGCACCGTGACCCCCGTCGGGAGGCCGGCCGTGCTGGGTGGGCGGGTGGTCAGGTCGAGCCGCATCTGCAGGAGCTCGCGCACCACGGGCATGTCCGAGTCGTCCGCGAACGCCCGCGCGGCCGGGAGGTCCCCGTGCGCCCAGACCCGCAGCTCCCGGCCCGGGACCACCGACGCCTCGGCCCGTGCACGGTCCACGAGCGCGCGGCCGATCCCGCGGCGGCGGTGCGCCGGGTCGACCACCAGCTCGGCCTTCACGGAGGACTGCGTGCCGACGTCCAGCTGCGCGTACCCGACCAGGCCGTCGACGCCGGTGGCGTGCAGGTGGATGACCGGGGCCTCCGCCTCGGTCAGCCAGAGCAGCGGCTGCTCGGACAGGGGGGCGACACCGTCCGCGGCCGCCGCCCGGTCCGCGAGGGCGCGGACGGCATCGGCGGTCGCGGTGGTCAGCGGACCGGCCGTCGCGCTGAGGATGACCTGCGCGGACGCGTCGTCGAGCATGGGCCCATCCCACCACGACCGGGACCTGCGACGGGGGTGCCGGGCGGGTGAGCGGGTACGTTGGCGGGCGATGGATGCCTCTGGGAGCCCCCCGACGACGGCTGACGGGACCCCTGACACCCGCCGGTCGCGACGGGCGCGCCGATCGCCGTCCGCCGCCGCGAGCCCCGTGGACGTGACCGTCGCCGTGATCGGTGCCGGTCAGGCCGGGCTGTCCGCGGCCTACCACCTGCGCCGCGCCGGGCTGGTGGCCGTGGGGGAGTCCGGCTGGGAGACCGCGCCCGCCACCTTCGTGGTGCTCGACGACGCCCCGCAGGCCGGAGGTGCCTGGCAGCACCGGTGGCCCGGGCTCACCATGGCCGACGCGCACGGGGTCCACGACCTGCCCGGGATGCCGCTGCTGGTCCCGGACCTCACCGAGCCGGCGGCGTTCGCGGTGCCGTACTACTTCGCGCAGTACGAGGAGGCGTTCGAGCTGCGCGTGCAGCGGCCCGTGCGCGTGGAGCGCGTCGAGACCGACGGCGACCGGCTGCTCGTGCGGTCGCGCAGCATCGAGCGGCCTGACGAGACGGTCGTCTGGCGCGCCCGCGGGCTGATCAACGCGTCCGGCACGTGGCAGAAGCCGTTCTGGCCCGCCTACCCCGGCCGCGGCGGGTTCCGTGGGCGCCAGCTGCACTCGCACGACTTCCAGCTCCCCGAGGACCTCGCCGACGGGCACGTGGTCGTGATCGGCGGCGGCACGTCCGCCGTGCAGCTCACGCTCCTGCTGGCCCGCGTGACGACGACCACCTGGGTCACCCGCCGGCCGCCGCAGTGGCGCGACGAGGCGTTCACCCCCGAGGTCGGCCGCGAGGCCGTGGCGGAGGTCGAGGAACGCACGCGGGCCGGCCTGCCGCCGCAGAGCATCGTCAGCGTGACCGGCCTGCCCCTCACCCCCGAGTACCGGATCGGCATCACCGCGGGCGTCCTGCGCGCACGCCCCATGTTCGACCGGATCACCCCCGACGGTGTCGAGTGGGACGCCCCGGACACGCCCGGCGACGGCTGGGTGAGCGGCCCGGGCCACGTCGCCGCGCGCACCCTGCTCTGGTGCACCGGGTTCCGCGCGTCGCTCGACCACCTGGCCCCGCTCGGCCTGCGCGCCCCCGGCGGCGGGATCGTCATGCACGGCACCCAGGTGGACGCCGACCCCCGGATCCAGCTGGTCGGCTACGGCCCGAGCGCGTCCACGGTCGGCGCCAACCGGGCCGGCCGCGAGGCCGTGCGCAACCTCCGGAGCCTCTGGGTCTAGCGGGCACGGCGCAGGGCCGGGTCGTCGTCGCGACCCGGCCCTGCGCCGTCCTGGGACCTCAGCCGGCGGTGCAGCTCACCGTGGTCGAGGCGCTCGGCGCGGTGCCGGCACCCACGAAGCCGTACGTGGTGCTCGAGCCGGCGCCGAGGAGCCCGTTCCACCCGGCGTTCGACACGGTCAGCGCGGTGCCTGACTGCGAGTACGTCCCGGACCAGCCGCTCTGGACGGTGCCGCCGGCGGGCAGCGAGAACGCCGTCTTCCAGCTGCTGATCATCGCGGTGCCGGCCTTGACGGTGACGGCCGCCTGGTAGCCACCGGGCCAGGTGTTGCTCACCACGAGGGCCGCGGTGCACGTCTTGCCCGTCGGAGCCGGGGTGGTCGGTGCCGGCGTCGTGGGTGCGGGCGTGGTCGGTGCCGGGGTCGTCGGCGCGGGAGTGGTCGGTGCGGGGGTGGTGGGGGCCGGGGTCGTCGGCTGGACGCCGCCGTAGACCTTGGCCGTCACGGCCGTCGACTTGATGCCGTTGGTGCCGTTGAAGATCCGCGTCCCCCAGGAGGACAGCTGCGCCGGGTTGAAGCCGGTCACCATGTCGAGGTACTCGACGCCGCCGCCGTTGCCGGACCAGGACCAGCCGTAGTAGCCGATGCCGCGCTTGACGGCCTCGGACATGATCGTGTCCTCGTCGGGGTCGCCGTCGGAGTGCATGTTCCCGAACTCGCCGATGACCAGCGGCAGACCCTTGGCCTTGAAGGCGTCGAGGTAGGCGTTGATGGTCGAGGCGTTGTTGTAGACGCCGTACATGTGCACGGAGAACAGGACGTTCTTGTCAGGGTCGGACGCGGCCACGGTGGCGGCGTTGTCGCGCATGATGCCGGCCCAGTCCTGACCCCACGAGGGGGCGTCGATCACGATGTTGTGGTGCAGGCCGGCCGCGCGGAGCTTGGCGATGGCGGCGGAGCTGGCGGAGGCCCAGGTCGCGTTGGTCGTCGCGTTGTTGCCGAACGGCTCGTTGCCGATGTTGATCTGGACGTAGTCCTCCTGGCCCTGCAGCGCGGACGCGATGCTGACCCAGTAGTTGGCCGCGGTGTCGAGGGTGACCGCGCCGCTCTGCTCCCCGTAGCCGGTGGTGTCGTGGTTCTCGAGCATGCAGACGAGCTTGTTGGCCTTGCACTGGCTGATGATGCCGGCCACGTCGGCCGCGTCGTTCTTGGTCCAGCGGTCGCCGCCGGACAGGACGACGCGGAGCGCGTTGGCGCCGGCGGCGCGGATGGCGGGGATCGCGGTCGGCGTCTGCGAGACGTACCAGGTGTGGGCGTGGCTGACGCCGCGGGCGATGAACGGGGTGCCGTCCTTCTCCACGAGCTGGGTGCCGGAGACGTGCAGGCCGGGAGGCGTCGCGGCCTGGGCCGACGTGGAGATCAGCGACGTCGCACCGAGCGCGACGACGGCGGCAGCCAGGACGGCGCCGGACAGCAGGGACCTACGAGACCTCATGGGACTTCCTCGTTCCGTGGGCATCTGGGGACCGCGCAGCGGGCGGTCGACGTGTGGATGCACCCGCCCGCCGTTCCGCCGGCCGGCCGGCGGGCGGGTGCGTGGTCACACAACCAGGTCGGGGAGGCGCTCTCCATCGCCTAAACGCTTCACGGCATGTGCGCGGACGCGAACACCAGTCCGTAGGGGATCGCGACCCGCGCCATGGTCCAGGTGTGCCGCTGCCCGGGCTCCTCGCGCTGGAGCACGTCCTGCCCCCGCGCCGCCAGGCTCTCGGCGATCGCGGTGCCGTCCCGCCGGGGCTGGCCGTGCTCGCGACCGGCGATGTCGACGAAGAGCGCGACGTCGTGCGGGAGG
Organism: Cellulomonas sp. Root137; assembly: GCF_001426725.1. Classification (NCBI taxonomy): domain Bacteria; kingdom Bacillati; phylum Actinomycetota; class Actinomycetes; order Micrococcales; family Cellulomonadaceae; genus Cellulomonas; species Cellulomonas sp. Root137. The sequence goes on from NZ_LMFG01000001.1 coordinate 1,429,745, forward strand.
GGGATCGTGGGCGCGTAGCCCAGGACGTCGTGCTCGTCCCACTCGGCCTCCGTCGCGAGCATCGCCCGACCGCCCGCGCCGGGGTCGCCGTACGGCTCGATCGCCAGGATCGTGCCGTACAGCTCGGGGTGCCGCAGGCCCTGGTCCAGCGCGCAGAAGCCGCCCGCCGAGAAGCCGCCGACCGTGCGGTGCTGCCAGTCCGCCGCGGTCCGGTACGCCCCGTCGACCCACGGGATCACCGTGTCGGTCAGATAGGTCTCGACCTGCGACCCGCCTGTCGTCGAGTCGAGGCACTCGGTGTCGGCCGCGCCGGGTCCGGTGCCGTTGACGTCCACGCCGACGACGATCATCGGCTGCACCAGCCCGTGCGCGAGCAGCACGTCCATCGCGTGCGGGACGTCGCCGGCCGCGAACCAGTCGCCGCTCGCGCCGGGCGTGCCGTGCACGAGATAGACGACCGGGTACCGGGTCGACCCGTCCGGATACCCCGGGGGCGTGTAGACCCAGGTGAGGCTGTCGTCCGGCATGCGGTCGGCTGCGGGTGCCGGGATCTGCACGGACTCGACCCCGCCGTCGTGCGTGCCTGCGGCGTGCGCCTCGGGGGCCTGGCCGATCCCCCGGCTCGCCAGGGCCACGCGGGCGGCAGCCACGTCGGGCGCGTAGCCCACGACGATGTTCGCCACGAACAGGGCCGCGAGCGCGACGGCGAGGCCGGCGGCCGTCCACTGCGGCCACGCGCGCCGGTGCCCGGCGCGCCGACGGACCGCCCAGAGCACCGCGAGGACCGCGAGCAGCAGCAGCGCGACCACGGTCCACCACGAGCTGAGCCAGTCCCCGCCGGCCCCCAGCTCCTCGAGCACGTCGGCGGGGAGGTGGCTGCCGGGTGGATCCTGCGCACGGACCATCGGCTCCTCCTCGCCCGGGTGGGACGGGACCAGCCTGACACCCTCCCGCCGGGTGGGACGCGGCGGGCACACTGGACCGATGACGGCCAGCAGCCCCCTCGTGCCTCGCTCCGCACGGTCGGCCATCGAGGAGCAGCGCCGCAGGAGCCGGGTCCGGGTGGTCGCCTCGCGCGTCGTGCTCGTCCTCGCGATCCTCGGGCTGCTGTCGGCGGTGGTGCACCCGCTCTGGAAGCGCATGGGCTTCGTCCGCGACCTCGTGCCCGGCCTGGTCGAGCACACGGCCCGGCCGACGCTCGTGCTCGTGTCCGTCGTCCTGCTGCTCACCGCCCGCGGCCTGCGGCGGGGGCACCGGCTCGCGTGGGTTGCGACGATCGTGGCCCTCGCGATCTCGGCGGCGCTGCACCTGGCGAAGGGCCCGGACATTCTGGCGGCGGTCGTCGTGGCGGTGTGCGCCGGCTGGCTGGCGTCCCGCGGCACCGCGTTCCCGGTCCTCCCCACGCGGCACGCGGTCCGGCAGGCGGTCGTCGGGCTGGTCGTCGCCGCCGCGTGCGTCGTCGCCGTGCTGGCGGGGCTCGTGGTCTGGGTGGTCGTCGCGGACCCCTCCGACGCCGACATCGAACGGCTCGGGCGGTTCCTGGCGCCGGTCACCTACCTGCTGGCCGTCGGCGGCCTCGCGGCCCTGCTCTGGTCGCTCCTGTCGCCGCGCCGCCCGCACCGGCTGAGCCCCCGGGACCACCTGGACGAGCGGGAGCGCGCGCGCCTCGTGGTGCAGCAGCACGGCGGCGGCACCCTCGACTACTTCGCGCTCCGCGACGACAAGGACTGGTTCTTCACCGGGCGGTCCGTGGTGGCGCACTCGGTGCGCGGCGGGGTGTGCCTGGTGTCGCCCGACCCCATCGGGCCGGCCGAGGAGAAGGTGCTCGCGTGGGCGGAGTTCCTCGACCACGCCGACGACTTCGGGTGGTCGGTGGCCGTCATCGGCGCGGCGGCCGACTGGCTCCCCGAGTACGAGTCCAGCGGGCTGCGCACCGTGTACCTGGGCGACGAGGCCATCGTCGACTGCTCGACGTTCACGCTCGAGGGGCGCTCCCACAAGTCGCTGCGCCAGGCGGTGAACCGGATCGCGCGCGCGGGCTACGTCACCACCTTCCACGACCCCGCGACGCTCGACGGCGAGCTCCGGGCGATGATCGAGGCGATGAGCGACGAGTCCCGGCAGGGCGACGTCGAACGGGGCTTCTCGATGACGCTCTCCCGGCTGTTCCAGCCCGCCGACACCGGCCTGATGCTCTCCGTCACGCGGGACCCGTCGGGCCGGGTCGACGCCTTCTGCCAGTGGGTCCCGGCGACCGACATCGGCGGCTGGTCGCTCGACGTGATGCGCCGGCGCACCGACACGGAGGGGCTGCCGAACGGGCTCATCGACGCCACGATCGTCTCGACCATCGCTCACCTCGCCGGTCGCGGTGAACGCGGGCTCGGCCTCAACTTCGCGATGATGCGCGAGGTGCTCGAGGGCGACCCGCAGGCCGGCTCGCGCATGGACGCCCTGGCCCGACCTATCCTGCAGCGGCTGTCGCAGGGCACGCAGATGGGCACGCTCAGCACCTTCAACGAGAAGTTCGACCCCGGCTGGGTACCGCGGTACGTGGTGCTCGACTCGGTCGAGTTCGTCGCCACGCAGGCGCTGGTCCTCGCGGGCGCCGAGGGGGTGACGGAGATCCCGGTGATCGGGCGGTTCCTCGGTTCGATCGGGGCAGCGCCGTGAGCAGTGCCGTGCTCGCGGTGCTCGCGGCCTCCGTCGCGTCCGTCGGCTACGGCGTGAGCACGATCATGCAGGCGGTGGCCACGCGCCGGGCCGCCGGGCTGGCGGTGGTCGCGCAGCCCTTGGTCATCGCCGCGTTCGCCGTCGACGGGCTGGCGTGGCTGCTGTCCCTCGTCGCGCTGGACCGGCTGCCGCTGTTCGTCGTGCAGGCGATCATCGCGTCGTCGCTCGTGGTCGTGGTGGTGCTCGCGCGGCTCGTCCTGGGCACCCGGATGCGACCGATCGACCGGGTGGCCGTCGCGGTCGTCGTGGGCGCGCTCGTCCTGGTGTCGCTGTCCGGCGGCGACCAGCCCGCGGTGGCCCCACCCGACGGGTTCGTGCCCGTGATGCTGGTGTCCGCCGGCCTCCTCGCGGCGGTCTTCGCGCTGGCCTACCGGCGGGGTCACCCGCTCCTGCTCGCGACGATCGCCGGGCTCGGCTACTCGGTCGCGGCGATCGCCGCCCGGGCCGCGCACGCGTCGGGTGGCCTGCTCGACACCGTCCTGCAGCCGCTCGCGCTCGTCATCGTCGTGTCGGGCGTCGTCGCCGCGCTGGCCTACCTGCGGGCGCTCGAGAAGGGACCGGTCGGGTCGGCCGCCGCCACGGTGTCCGTGCTGGAGGTCGTCGTGCCGGGGATCGTCGGCATGGTCGTGCTGGGGGACGTGGTCCGCCACGGGTGGGAGGCCGCGGCCGTCGTCGGAACCGCCGCGGCACTCGTCGGGTGCATCGCCCTCGCGACGAGCCCGGCGAACGCCGCGGCGGAGGCGGTCAGCCCCGTCAGTCCTCGTACGTGATGTCGACCTGAGCCTGCGCTCCGCTGCGGCTCAGTCCTCCTGCTTCGCCCCGGGTGCCGACAGACCCCGCGCGATGAGGTCCATCACGGAGGAGTCCGCGAGCGTCGTCGCGTCGCCGACCTGACGGTTCTCCGCGACGTCCCGCAGCAGGCGGCGCATGATCTTGCCGGACCGCGTCTTCGGCAGCTCCGCGACGACCAGGATCTGCCGAGGCTTGGCGATCGGGCCGATCTCCTTGGCCACGTGGTTGCGCAGCTCGGTCTGCACCGCGTCGGCCTCCTGGTCGCCACCGCCCGCGTCTCCGCGCAGGATGACGAACGCGACGACCGCCTGGCCCGTGGTCTCGTCGGCGGCACCGACGACCGCGGCCTCCGCGACCCACGGGTGCGACACCAGCGCCGACTCGATCTCCGTGGTGGACAGCCGGTGACCCGACACGTTCATCACGTCGTCCACCCGGCCGAGCAGCCAGATGTCGCCGTCGTCGTCCTTCTTGGCGCCGTCACCCGCGAAGTACAGGCCCTTGAAGCGCGACCAGTACGTGTCGACGTAGCGGTCCGGGTCGCCCCAGATCCCGCGCAGCATCGCCGGCCACGGCTCCGTGAGGACGAGGTAGCCGCCGGACCCGTGGGGCACCGACTGCGCGTCGTCGTCGACCACGTCCGCCGCGATGCCCGGCAGCGGCACCTGCGCGGACCCGGGCTTGGTCTCGGTGACGCCCGGCAGCGGGCTGATCATGATGCCGCCGGTCTCGGTCTGCCACCACGTGTCGACGATGGGCGTGCGGTCGCCGCCGATCACCCGGCGGTACCACATCCACGCCTCGGGGTTGATCGGCTCACCGACCGACCCGAGCACCCGCAGGCTCGACAGGTCGAACTTCCCCGGGATCTCCGAGCCCCACTTCATGCAGGTCCGGATGGCCGTGGGGGCCGTGTAGAGGATCGAGACCTTGTACTTCTCGATGATCTCCCACCAGCGGCCGCGGTGCGGGGTGTCGGGCGTGCCCTCGTAGATGACCTGGGTGGCGCCGTTGATGAGGGGGCCGTAGACGACGTAGGTGTGGCCGGTGATCCAGCCGATGTCCGCCGTGCACCAGTAGACGTCCGTCTCCGGCTTGAGGTCGAAGACGTTGCGGTGCGTGTACGCGGCCTGGGTCAGGTACCCGCCGGTGGTGTGGAAGATGCCCTTGGGCTTCCCGGTGGTGCCCGACGTGTAGAGGATGAAGAGCGGGTGCTCGGCCTCGACGGCGACGGGGGTGTGCTGGTCGCTGGCGGTGTCGACGACGTCCGACCACCACACGTCTAGCTCGTCGTTCCAGGTGACGTCCTGGCCGGTGCGCTTCACGACGAGGACGTGCTCGACCGACGGCGTGCCCTTGGTCAGCGCCTCGTCGACGGCCGGCTTCAGCGCGCTGGCCGATCCGCGCCGGTACCCGCCGTCCGCGGTCACCACGAGCTTGGCCTCGGCGTCGTTGATCCGGGTGCTCAGCGCCTCGGCCGAGAACCCGCCGAACACCACCGAGTGCGGGGCGCCGATGCGCGCGCAGGCGAGCATCGTGACCACGGCCTCGGGGATCAGCGGCAGGTAGATGGCGACGCGGTCGCCCGTGCCGACGCCCAGCGCGGTGAACGCGTTCGCGGCCTTGGACACCTCCCGCTGCAGGTCCGCGTACGTGACGGTGCGGGTGTCGCCGCCCTCACCCTCGAAGTGCAGCGCGACGCGGTCGCCGTGGCCGGCCTCGACGTGCCGGTCGACCGCGTTGTAGGCGGCGTTCAGCGTGCCGTCGGCGAACCAGCGCACGAACGGCGCGTTCGACCAGTCGAGGACCTCCTCGAACGGCTTCTCCCAGCTGAGCAGCTCACGGGCCTGCTCCGCCCAGAAGCTGGGCCGGTCCGCGTTGGCCCACGCGTACAGGCCGCGCTGGGCGTTGGCCTGGTCCGCGAACTCGGGCGTCGGGGGGAACCGGCGATCCTCGGTGAGCAGATTCTCGAGGCCGGGCTCGTGGGTCTCGGGCGGGGTGTCGGTCACGAGGACCACCTCCTGTGCAGCGACGTCGATGCAGGTGGACCGGGGTCCGGGAACGCACTCTAGCCGGAGACCGGCGCGCCCACGCCCCCGGGTCAGGGGCGGTGGCGCTCGCGGAACTCCCCGAGGTGGACCCCACGACGGCGCGCAGCAGCCGCGACGAGCCCCGCCAGCAGCAGCAGGAACCCGACGGCGAGCGTCATCCCCGAGGTGCCCGCCACAGTCACCTGCGTGACCGTCACCCGCCAGCCCGACGACGTGAGGAGGTTGAGCGTCTGCTCGCGGGCGATCGACGGCAGGTACAGGTAGACGATGCCGGCGAGCGTGAGCACGGTGCCCGCTGTGATCGGGACCGACGGCGTCCAGAGCCCGAGCAGCAGGACCGCGCCGAGCAGCAGCACGCCGAGCGTGACGAGCACGATGCCGAGCACCTCGGTCGAGGCGTCCCAGCCGTCCACCTGCGCCTGCAGGATCCGCGACTCGCCCAGCAGCAGCACGCCGGCACCGACGGGTCCGAGGATCAGGCCGACCAGCACGCCGAGGATGTGGGAGCCGACCGTCGTGCTGCGCGGGGCGTTCGGGTCGGGGAAGAGGTGGTCGTCGCCGGCCGCGGCGGGGGTCGCGGCGGCGAACGCGGCAGGTGCGGCCGCGGGCGCGGGGGCTGGCGGCTCCGGGGTGGCGGCCTCGACGGGCGCGGCGGCCTCGACGGGCGGCGTGGGGGTGACGGGCGGCGTGGCCGGGGTGACGACCGGGTCCGGAGCGGGCTCGTCGGGCGGCGTGGGTGCCGGCCGGACGACCGCGTGCCGGCCGGTGTCGAGGCTCGCCTCCGGGGTGGTGCGTGCTGCGGCTGGGAGGGTCTCGGTGCTCGCAGGAAGCTCGGCCTCGGGCGTCCCGGCGACCGGCTCTACGGCGGGCTCGGTGACCGGCTCGGCGGGCTCGGGCTCGGGCTCCGTCGCCGCGGGCGGGTCGAGGGTCTCGACGGTCGGTGCGACCTCGTGGGCCGGGGAGTCGTCGGCGCCCGGCGTCGTCTGCTCGATCGCGGTGTCCGTCTCGTCGGGACGGTCGGTCGCGCCGCCGGGGCGGTGCGGGTCGGAGGTGCTCATGCGTGCTCCTCGAAGCTGGCCACTCGGGCGGCGTCGGGCGGCGCCGCTGTTCGAGTCACCGTATTGCCAGCGGCTCCCGGTCGCTGTGCAGCGCGCTGGTGTCGGGCGCGGTCGGCTGCTCGAGGGAGGGGCGCGGCCGGCTGCCGTAGGCGTACGCGGCCCCGACCAGGATCCCGCCGCCGATCAGGTTGCCGAGCCCCACGAGGGCGATGTTCCGGGCCATCTCGGCGACGGTCGCACCCGGCAGGCTGCCGTACAGGCCGAGCGAGAACGTGGTCATGTTGGCGACCACGTGCTCGAAGCCGGAGGTGATGAACACCATGACGCACGCGAAGATCACGGCGATCCGCGCCCCCTCGCTGCGCAGCCGCGCCGCGCACCAGATGGCCAGGCAGACCATCACGTTGCAGAGGATCCCGCGGACCAGCAGCTGCACCGACGTCTCGTGGGCCTTGTGCTCCACCATGCTCGCCAGGACCGCCCCGCCGGCCGTGCCGGGGGCCAGGACGCCGGAGACGTGCACGAGGAACGCGAAGACCATGGCGCCTACCAAGTTGCCGGCCATGCAGGCCAGCAGGATCACGGCGGCGCGTCCCCAGCTGATCGCGCGCCGGATCGCCCCCTGCGTGAGGATCATCATCGCCGAGGTGGCCAGCTCGCCCCCGGCCACCACCACGATCGTCAGCGCGACGCCGAACACCAGGCCCTGCACGAGCGGCGTGAACGGGGACTCCGCGACGAACAGCGGACCGCCCGCGGTGGCCATGATGAGGACGCCGATGCCGATGTAGGCGCCGGCCAGCATGGTGCGCACGAGGTACACCCCCGGCGTCGCCATCAGCTCGACCTTGTGGTGGGCGGCGACCGCCTGGGCGTCGACCGCGTCGGGGATGCTCAGCACCCGTCCATGGTCGCGCGGCGTCGTCGACGTGATGGGGGTCCTAGGGCCCGGGGGAATCGAGGGCGGCCGTCGTCGGTTGCGACCGCACGTGACCCTTCTCTTCTCGCCGCTCACCCTCCGGGGGACCACCTTCGCCAACCGTGCCTGGCTGGCGCCGATGTGCCAGTACTCGGCCGTCGACGGCAGCCCCAACGACTGGCACCTGGTCCACCTGGGCTCGCGGGCGTCGGGCGGGTTCGGGCTGCTGATCGCCGAGGCGACCGCGGTGGTGCCCGAGGGGCGCATCTCGCCGGAGGACACCGGGCTGTGGCACGACCTGCACGTCGCCGAGTGGCGCCGGATCACCGACTTCGTGCACGAGCGGGGCACGCTGATCGGCGTGCAGCTGGCGCACGCGGGCCGCAAGGCGTCGACGTTCTCGCCGTTCTCCGAGGGGCGCGGCTCCGTGCCGGCCGACCAGGGCGGTTGGGCCACCGTCGGCCCGTCGGCGGCGGCCTTCCCGGGCCTGGCGACGCCGCACGCGCTGACCCTCGACGAGATCGCCCGCATCCCCGCGGCGTTCGCCGACGCCGCCCGCCGGGCCGACGACGCCGGCTTCGACGTGGTCGAGCTGCACGCGGCGCACGGCTACCTGCTGCACCAGTTCCTCTCGCCGCTGTCCAACGACCGCGACGACGAGTACGGCGGCTCGCTCGAGAACCGCGCCCGGCTGCTCGTGGAGACCGCCGACGCCGTGCGCGCGGCGTGGCCCGACGACAAGCCCCTGTTCGTCCGGCTGTCCGCGACCGACTGGGTCGAGGGCGGCCTCACGGTCGACGAGGTGGCGCAGGTGGCTAAGGAGCTGGGCGGCCACGGCGTCGACCTGGTGGACGTGTCCACCGGGGGCAACGCGCCCGCGTCGATCCCCGTCGGGCCCGGCTACCAGGTGCCCGCCGCGCGCGAGGTGCGCGAGACGTCCGGGCTGCCGGTCGCCGCGGTCGGCCTGCTGACCGACCCGGCGCAGGCGGAGGCCGTGCTGGCCGACGGGTCCGCCGACGCGGTCCTGCTGGGGCGCGAGGGCCTGCGGGACCCGTTCTGGCCGCTGCGTGCCGCGCACGAGCTCGGTGCGGCGGACGTCGAGGCCTGGCAGCCCCAGTACCGCCGGGCCACCTGGGCCTAGAGGGTCAGCGCCTTGGCGATCGGCACTCCCGGTCGGTAGGCCAGGTGCCGGTAGCTCGGGGCGTCGAGCACGGCGAGGTCCGCGCGGGCACCGACCCGCAGGTGGCCGACGTCGTCGCGGAGCAGGGCGTGCGCGCCGCCGAGCGTCGCGGCCCGGACCGCCTCGGCGACCGTCATCCGCATCTCGCGGACGGCGAGCGCGATCATCAGCGGCATCGACGTGGAGTAGCACGTGCCGGGGTTGCAGTCGCTGGCCAGCGCCACCTCGACGCCCGCGTCGAGCATGCGGCGGGCCTCGGGGTACGGCGACCGGGTGGAGAACTCCACGCCGGGCAGCAGCGTGGCGACCGTGCGCGAGTCGGCGAGGGCCGCGACGTCGGCGTTCGACAGGTAGGTGCAGTGGTCGACGCTCGCGGCACCGAGCTCGAGGGCGAGCTGGACCCCGGGGCCGGGCGCGAGCTGGTTGGCGTGCACCCGCAGGCGCAGGCCCGCCGCCCGTGCGGCGACGAGCACCTCGCGGGCCTCGTCACCGTCGAACGCGAGGGGGCTGGCCGGCTCGCAGAACACGTCGGCCCACCGGGCGTGCGGCGCGCAGGCCTCGAGCATGGGCCCAGTCACCAGGGCGAGGTACTCGGCACGGTCGATGCCGGGCGGCACGACGTGCGCGCCCAGGAACGTCGTCTCTGGCGTGACCTCGCCGGCCAGGCGGAGCAGGCGCACCTCCGTCTCGACGTCGAGGCCGTACCCGCTCTTGATCTCCAGGGTCGTCGTGCCCTGGCCGCGAGCCTCGTCGACCAGGCCCCGCAGGCGCGCGCGGAGCTGGTCCTCGGACGTCGCGCGCGTGGTCGCGACGGTCGTCATGATGCCGCCGCCTGTGTAGATCGTGCCGGCCATGCGAGCCTCGAACTCGGCCGACCGGTCGCCGCCGAACACCAGGTGCGTGTGGGAGTCGACGAACCCCGGGACCACCGCGGCGCCGGCCAGGTCGGTGCGACGGTCGGCGTCGGGGGCGTCCGCGGCCGGACCGACCCAGGCGACCCGACCGTCCTCGGCCACCAGTGCGGCGTCGAGCAGGGGGCCGCCGAAGCGGTCGTCGTGCGTGGTCAGCTCACCGATGCCGGTGACCAGGTGCGACGTCATCGGGTCTCCTCCCACGCGGCGCGGACGGCCGAGCCCAGCATGGCCCCGACGTCGCCGAGCACGTGCCTGCCGCCCTCGACCCGCACGACGCCGCCGACCACCACCGTGTCGACGTCGGCGCTGCCCGCCACCAGGACCAGCTGCGCGGGGTCCGCCCCGGCCGTGCGGGGGGTGTCTGTGCGGACGGCGACCAGGTCGGCGGGGGCGCCGACGGCCAGGCGTCCGCCTGTCGGGTCGCCGAGGCTCGTGTGACCGCCGGTCGTCAGCAGGGCGACCAGCTCGGCGGGGGACAGGACCCCGCGGGACTCCTCGGCGAGCCGCTCGTGCATCTCGACCGATCGCGCCTCCGCCAGCAGGTCGGTGCGCACGTGCTGGTCGCTGCCGACGCTCAGGCGCGCGCCCGCCGACTGCAGGAGGGCGCCGGGCGCGATGCCGTCGCCGAGGTCCTGCTCGGTGGACGGGCACAGGCAGATCCCGGTCCGCGTCGAGCCGAGGATCGCGACGTCCTCCGGTGTGACGTGCACGGCGTGGACCGCGGTGGTGCTCGGGCCGAGCGCCCCCGCGTCCTCCAGGACCCGGGTCGGGGTGGCGCCGAACGTGGCCAGTGCCTGCTCGTTCTCCAGCCGCTGCTCGGACAGGTGCACGTGCAGCGGGCGGCCGGTGGCGTGCGCGGCGATCCGGGGGAGGTCGTCCAGCGGGACCGCGCGCACGGAGTGGATCGCCGCGCCGACCGTGAGGGTGTCGTCCGGGCGCAGTGCGGCGACGCGGGCGGCCCAGGCGTCGGCGTCGTGGTCGCCGAACCGTCGCTGGACGCCCTCCAGCGGCGCGTCGATCCCGCCGGTCAGGTACGCGGTGTCCAGGAGCGTGATCCGCAGGCCGGCCTCGCGCGCGGCGGTGCGCAGGGCCTCGGCCATGACGTTCGGGTCGTCGTAGGGGGTGCCGCCGGGGCCGTGGTGCAGGTAGTGGAACTCGCCGACCGCGGTGACCCCGGCGAGCACCATCTCGGCGTAGGTGGCGCGGGCGAGGTCCAGGTACGTGTCGGGGGTCAGGGTGGCGGCGAGCGCGTACATGCGGTCCCGCCACGTCCAGAACGTGCCGCCGTCGTCGTGCGTCCGCCCCCGCAGCGCCCGGTGGAACGCGTGCGAGTGCGTGTTGGCGAAGCCGGGCAGGACGACGCCGGGCAGCCGGTGGTCGTCCGGGCTCGCCGGTGCCTGGTCGACGGCGACGATCCGTCCGTCGGCCACGGTGATCCGGACGTCGTCGGCCAAGCCGTCCGGGAGCCACGCGTGCGCAGCCCAGTACGTGGTCACGTCAGCAACCGTCCCAGGACCGCGGCCAGCGCGTCGATGCCCGCGACGCAGTCGGCCTCGTCGGCGTCCTCCTCGGGTGCGTGCGAGACGCCCGTGGGGTTGCGGACGAAGAGCATGGCCGTGGGGATGCCCGCGGCCGCGAGGATGCCCGCGTCGTGGCCCGCGCCGGTGCCCAGGCGCGGTGGGGCGTCCAGCGCTCCCGCGACGACCTCCGCGAGGTCGGCGTCGAGCACGGTGACCGGAGTCCAGGACTCCTCCTGGGGTGCGTACGCGGCCAGCGATGCGAGGACTTCCCGGACCGCGGACTCCTCGGATGCGCGGACGTCGAGCCACGCGGTGACCTGCGACGGGATCGCGTTCACGCCGTTCGGGTCCACCCGCAGCTTTCCGACGGTCGCCAGCGCGCCGGCGTCCTCGGAAGCCCGCCTGACCTGCGCGATCAGTGCCGCGAGGTCGAGCATCGGGTCGTGCCGGTCGGCCAGCGGGGTGGTGCCGGCGTGGTTGGCCTCGCCGCGCAGCTCCACACGCCAGCGGCCGTGCGGCCAGATCATCCGGCCGACGCCGACCGCGTCGCCGGTGTGCACGAGGGCGCGGCCCTGCTCGACGTGCAGCTCGACGAAGGACGCGATGCGGCGCAGCGCCTGCGGGTCGGGACCGAGCTCCGCGGGGTCGCGGCCGGCGGTGCGCAGGGCGTCGGCCATGCTCACTCCGTCGGCATCGCGCAGCGCCCGCGCCCGGTCCGCGTCCAGCACGCCCGTGATCAGGCGGGAGCCCGCGCAGGCGACGCCGAACCGGGCGCCCTCCTCGTCGACGAAGTTCACGATCCCGAGCGGCCGCTGCGGTGTCACGCCGCGCTCCCGCAGCAGATCGAGGGCCGCGAACCCGCTGACCACCCCGAGCGGCCCGTCGAACGCGCCGCCGCCCGGGACGGAGTCGAGGTGGCTTCCCGTGACGACCCCCGGGGTCGCGTCGGGGTCGCCCCACCAGGCCCACTGGTTGCCCGCGCGGTCGGTGACCAGGTCGAGTCCCCGGGACTGCGCCTCACCGGCGAACCACTCGCGCAGCGTGTGGTCCTCGCGCGTCCAGGCGAACCGGCGGTAGCCCCCGTCGGTGGCGCGCCCGACCGACGACAGGTCCGACCACGTGCCCGCGAACGTCACGAGCCCTCCCGCATCGGCACGCGCAGCCCGTTCGCCGTCGCCACGTCGTCGGCCCGCGGGTAGCCGGCGTCGACGTGCCGCAGCACGCCCATCGCGGGGTCGTTGGAGAGCACCCGGGCGAGCTTGCGCGCCGCCAGCTCGGTCCCGTCGGCCACGGACACCTGGCCGGCGTGGATCGAGCGGCCCATGCCGACGCCGCCGCCGTGGTGGATCGACACCCAGGTGGCCCCCGACGACGCGGCGACCAGCGCGTTCAGCAGCGGCCAGTCGGCGATCGCGTCGGAGCCGTCGGCCATGCCCTCGGTCTCCCGGTACGGCGACGCGACCGAGCCGGCGTCGAGGTGGTCGCGCCCGATGACCAGCGGGGCTGCCACGTCGCCGGACGCCACGAGCTCGTTGAACCGCAGGCCCGCCCGGTCGCGCTCCCCGTGCCCGAGCCAGCAGATGCGCGCCGGGAGTCCCTGGAACGCGACGCGGTCCTGCGCGGCGCGGATCCAGCGGTGCAGGTCGTCGTCGTCGGGGAACAGGTCGAGCACGGCCTGGTCGGTCACCGCGATGTCGCGCGGGTCGCCCGACAGCGCCGCCCAGCGGAACGGGCCCTTGCCCTCGGCGAACAGCGGCCGGATGTACGCGGGGACGAACCCGGGGAAGTCGAAGGCACGCTCGTAGCCGCCCTGCCGGGCCTCGTCGCGGATCGAGTTGCCGTAGTCGAACACCTCGGCACCGGCATCCAGGAACCCGACCATCGCCTCGACGTGGCGCGCCATCGACTCACGCGCGCGTTCGGTGAACTCCTCCGGCTCGGCCGCGGCGTAGGACGCCCAGTCGGCCACCTCGACGCCGACCGGGAGGTAGCTCAGCGGGTCGTGCGCGGACGTCTGGTCGGTGACCACGTCGACCTCGACCCCGCGGCGCAGCAGCTCGGGCAGCACGGTCGCGCAGTTGCCGACGACGCCGACGGACAGGGCCTCTTTCGATGCCCTGGCCGCGCTGACCAGCGCGATCGCCTCGTCGAGGCTCGTCGCCACCCGGTCCAGATAGCGCTCGCGGACCCGCCGCTGCAACCGGTCACCGTCGACGTCGACGATCAGGCACGCCCCGCCGTTCAGGGTCACCGCGAGCGGCTGCGCGCCGCCCATCCCGCCGCAGCCGCCGGTCACGGTCAGCGTGCCGGCCAGGGTGCCGCCGAACCGCTTCGCGGCCACCGCGGCCAGCGTCTCGTACGTGCCCTGCAGGATCCCCTGCGTGCCGATGTAGATCCACGACCCCGCGGTCATCTGCCCGTACATGGTCAACCCGAGCTGCTCCAGCCGCCGGAACTCCGGCCACGTGGCCCAGTCGCCGACGAGGTTCGAGTTGGCGATCAGCACGCGCGGTGCCCACTCGTGCGTGGTCAGCACGCCGACCGGCTTGCCCGACTGGACCAGCAGGGTCTCGTCGTCGCCGAGCGTGGTCAGCGTGCGGACGATGGCGTCGTACGCGTCCCACGACCGGGCGGCCTTGCCGGTGCCGCCGTAGACCACCAGGTCGTCGGGGCGTTCGGCCACCTCCGGGTCGAGGTTGTTCATGAGCATCCGCAGGGGCGCCTCGGTCTGCCAGCTGCGGGCGGTGAGCGTGGTGCCGCGCGGGGCGCGGACGGGGCGGGGGCCGGCGGTCATGAGCGTGCTCCTAGCTGTGCGGCGACGGCCCCCGACCTGACGGCGTCCGCCGCGGTCTCGAGGTCGGGGGAGAGGTAGGTGTCCGGCCCCGGGCCGGGGATGCCTGCCTCGCGCAGCAGGTCTCGGACGGCTCTCGTCACCGGCGACGGGTGCAGCGGCGCCCGCAGGTCGATCGCGCGTGCGGCGGTGAGCAGCTCGATGCCGAGCACCCGGGTCAGGCCGTCGATGGCCCGGCGCAGCTTGCGGGCGGCGTGCCAGCCCATCGACACGTGGTCCTCCTGCATGGCCGACGACGGGATGGAGTCGACGCTCGCCGGCACCGCCAGCCGCTTGAGCTCGCTGACCAGCCCCGCGGCCGTGTACTGCGCGATCATCAGGCCGGAGTCGACGCCGGGGTCGTGCGCGAGGAACGCGGGCAGGCCGTGGTTGCGCGAGACGTCGAGGAACCGGTCGGTGCGGCGCTCGGACATGCTCGCGACGTCGGCCACGGCGATCGCCAGGAAGTCGAGCACGTAGCCGACCGGGGCGCCGTGGAAGTTGCCGTTGGACTCGACGCGGCCGTCGTCCGTGATCACCGGGTTGTCGATCGCGGCGGCCAGCTCGCGCTCCGCGACCGCCCGCGCGTGCTCGACGGTGTCCCGGGCGGCCCCGTGCACCTGCGACGCGCACCGCAGCGAGTAGGCGTCCTGCACGCGGGTGCACTCGGGGGTCTTGTGGCTGGCCATGATCCCGGAGCCGTGCAGGACAGCGCGGATGTTCGCGGCGGAGGTGGCCTGTCCGGGGTGCGGACGGAGGCCCTGGAGGTCGGCCGCGAAGACTGCGTCGGTGCCGAGCAGGGACTCGACGCTCATCGCCGCGGCGACGTCGGCGGTGTCCAGCAGGACGTCCAGGTCGTGCAGCGCGAGGGCGAGCATGCCGAGCATGCCGTCCGTCCCGTTGATGAGGGCCAGACCCTCCTTCTCGGTGAGCGTGTGGCCGGGGCGCGCCTCCTCGACGAGCCTCCCGGAGGCGTCGCGGACCTCGCCCTCGCCCATCAGGGCCAGCGCGCAGTGGGCCAGCGGTGCGAGGTCGCCCGAGCAGCCGAGCGAGCCGTACTCGCGGACCACCGGGGTGAGGCCGGAGTCGAGCATCGCGGCGTACGCGCTCGCGGTCTCCGGGCGGACGCCGGTGTGGCCGGTGGCCAGGGTCGAGAGGCGCAGCAGCATGAGCGCGCGGACCACCTCCCGCTCCACCTCGGGACCCGTGCTGGCGGCGTGCGAGCGGACCAGGCTGCGCTGCAGGTCCAGGCGCTTGTCGGCCGGGATGGACAGGGTGGCCAGGGCGCCGAAGCCGGTAGAGATGCCGTAGTGCGGGCGGGTGTCGGCGGCGAGCTCGTCGACGACCGCGCGGCCGCGGGCGATCGCGGCCAGCGCGTCGTCGGAGAGCCGGACGCCCGCCCCGTGCCGGGCCACCGCGACGACGTCGGCGATCGAGACGGGTCCGGTGCCGACCACGACGGTGCTCATGGTTCATGACACCGCGTGCCCCCGGGCGGGGCGTAGGTGTCGCGCACGGATAGTGTCTGGGATCTCAGACACGTGAGGAGGACCCGTGACCACCGTGCCCGCGGCGGACGCCACGCTGCGCCTGCTCCGCCACCTGTCGCGGACAGGTCCGCTGCCTGCTGCGGCGCTGGCGACGGCGCTCGACCTCCCGCGGTCCACCACGTACCACCTGCTCGCGGTCCTCACCGAGCACGGCTTCGTCGCCCACCTGCCCGAGGAGCGCCGCTACGGCCTCGGCCTCGGTGCCTTCGAGCTGGGCTCCGCCTACTCCCGGCAGGCGCCGCTGGCCCGTGCCGCGCGGCCCGTGCTCGCGCGGCTGGTCGACCAGGTGGGCGAGAGCGCGCACCTCGCGGTCCTGCACGGGCGGGACGTCCTGTACGTCGTCGAGGAGCGCGCGGCCGGCCGGCCCGCCCTCGTCACGGACGTCGGGGTGCGGCTGCCGGCCCACCTGACGGCCAGCGGGCGCGCGATCCTCGCGGACCTGCCGACCGCCCAGGTGCGTGCGCTCTTCCCCGACCGCGACGCGTTCGTCGACCGCACGGGCGTCGGCCCGCGGCGCCTGTCCGAGCTGCGGGCGGTCCTCACCGAGGTGCGACGTGCCGGGTGGGCGTCCGAGCACGGGGACGTCACCAGCGGGTTCGCGTCGGTCGCCGTGGCCGTGCGGGACCACACCGGGCACCCGATCGCCGGGCTCGCCGTCACGTTCGCGGACGGCGACGTCCCCGACGGGCTGGTCGACGCGACGCAGCGGGCCGCCACGTCGCTCGCGCGGCGGGTCTAGACCTCGATCGTCTCGTGCGCGGCCTTCGTCACGGCTGCGGCGACGACCGTCGTGACCTCCGGGTTGAACACGCTGGGCACGATGTACGTCGGGTTGAGCTCGTCGTCCGTGACCACCGACGCCAGCGCGTAGGCGGCGGCCAGGAGCATGCCGTCCGTGATCCGGTGCGACTGCGCGTCGAGCAGCCCGCGGAAGACTCCCGGGAACGCGAGCACGTTGTTGATCTGGTTGGCGAAGTCGGACCGGCCGGTGCCGACGACGGCCGCGTACTGCGCCGCGTCGTCCGGGTCCACCTCCGGGCGGGGGTTGGCCAGCGCGAACACGATCGAGTCCGGGGCCATCGTCGCGACGTCGTCGCCCGTGATGACGTCCGGCGCGGAGACTCCGATGAACACGTCGGCGTCCTTGAGCGCGTCCGGGATGCTGCCCGAGATGCCGCGTGGGTTGGTCATGGAGGCGGTCCAGAACAGGGAGGGGTCGAGCCCCGGCCGGTCGGCGCGGACGACACCCTCGATGTCCGCGACGACCACGTCCTTGGCGCCCGCCGCGAGCAGCAGCCTGAGCACGGCCGTGCCGGCGGCGCCCGCGCCCGAGAGCACGATCCGCACGGTGGCCAGGTCCTTGTTCACCACTTTGAGCGCGTTGGTCAGCGCCGCGACGACGACGATGGCGGTGCCGTGCTGGTCGTCGTGGAACACCGGGATGTCCAGGCGCTCCCGCAGCCGGCGCTCGATCTCGAAGCAGCGCGGCGCGGAGATGTCCTCGAGGTTGATGCCCGCGAACACGGGCGCGATCGCGCAGATCGTCTCGACGATCTGGTCCACGTCGGTGATGTCCAGCGCGATGGGGAAGGCGTCGATGCCCGCGAACCGCTTGAACAGCACCGCCTTGCCCTCCATCACCGGCAGGCTGGCCAGCGGCCCGATGTTGCCGAGCCCCAGCACCGCCGTGCCGTCCGTGACCACCGCGATCGTGTTGCGCTTGATGGTCAGGCGGCGGGCGTCCTCCGGGTGCGCCGCGATCGCCTCGCAGACGCGCGCGACACCCGGGGTGTACGCCATCGACAGGTCGTCGCGGTTGCGCAGCGGCACCTTGGACTCGATCGAGAGCTTGCCGCCGATGTGCATGAGGAACGTGCGGTCGCTGACGCGCTCGACGACGACGCCGTGCAGGTCCTTGAGGGCCTCGACGATGTCCGCCGCGTGCTGCTCGCCCCGCGTCGCGCAGGTGACGTCGACCGTCATCTGCTCGTGGCCCGAGGCCGTGACGTCCAGCGCGGTGACGATGCCGCCGGCCTTCTCGATCGCGGTGGTGAGCTCGCTGACCGCGGTCGGCCGAGCCTGCACCTCGAGGCGCGCGGTGATGGACGAGGAGACGCTCGGGGAGACCATTCGAACATTGTGGACTCATCTATAGGGTGACCGCGTGACCGACCCCCTCGCCCCCCTCCTCGAGCTCGCCGGGGTGGCCGAGGCGGTCGAGCGCTCCCGGATCGCCTGCGAGGAGCTGCGCTGGCACGAGGCCTACCGCCGGCGGTGGCGCGAGGTGCGTGCCGAGGCCGGCCTGCGGGCCACCCGCGCGTCGTGCGCGATCGAGGGCGCGCGCGTGCCGCTCTCGTTCGTCCGCGAGCTCGCCACCGGTGGCGGCTCCGACCCGGTCGTCGTCGGTGCGCTGCGGGCCACGGTGCTGGTGGAGCAGTGGATGCCGGCGCTCGGCGCCGGCGGCTCGGCCGCCCTCCCGCCGCTGCGCCAGCTGCTCGCCCGCGTGCACGCCGCCGCGACCGGCGGGTGGCTCGACGAGCCGGACGTCGGCCGGTTGCGGGTCGACGAGGTGCCGCAGGACCTCACCGGCCTGGGACCGGCGCCCGTCGGCGACGAGCTGGCCGCGCGCATCGACCTGCTCGACCGGACCCTGCGGGCCACGGCCGTCCCGGCGCTGGTGGTCGGCGCCGTCGTGCACGGCGAGATGCTCGCGCTGCGGCCCTTCCTCGCCGGCAACGGGCTGGTCGCACGGGCCGTCCATCGGCTGCTGCTCACCACCCGTGGCCTCGACCCGACCGGCTCGGTGGTTGCCGAGGTCGTCTGGGCGGACGCGCTGAACCCGTACCTGGGCGCCGCCGCGGGGTTCGCGACGGGGTCGCCGGAGGGGGTGGCGGCGTGGGTGCGCGCGTCCGGGGACGCGGTCGTGCGCGGTGCGGCCGAGGGGCGGGCGATCGCGGATGCGGTGCTCGCGGGCTCGCTGGGCTGAGCCGCCGCAGACGAACGACGGCGCCCCGTGGGGCGCCGTCGCCAACAGCGGACCGGAGGGTGATCAAGCGTGCACCGGTGTCGGTCGCGACGGGACCAGCCCGGTCGACCTGCCCATAGGTGGGCTCTCCTGCGCGTGGGTGCCCTCGCGGTCATGCAGTTGTGTTCCTTTGGTACCTCACTTCCCGGGTCCGCGACAGCCGTGGCGACGACGGTGCAGGCCACCCGTCCGGGCGCGCCGGATGCTGGGACGCTGGTCCGCGATGCGGACTCAGCGGCGCTGACGGCTCCGACGGATCGCGAGGGCCGTGACGACCACGGCAACCACGACGAGGGTGACGGCTCCCGCCGTGACGATGCGGGCGCGGCGCGGGAACAGGGGGACGGGCCGGACGAACGAGAGGGCGCCCCAGCCGCGCTCGATCGCGAGCCTGCGCAGCGCGCGGTCGGGGTTCACGGCGAACGCGTGCCCGACGGTGCTGAGCATCGGGGCGTCCGTGATCGAGTCCGAGTACGCGTAGCTGGCGTCGAGGTCGTAGCCCTCCGTCTCGGCGAGCTCGCGGATGGCCGACGCCTTGTTCTCCCCGTAGGCGTAGAAGTCGATCTCGCCGGTGTACCGGCCGTCGAGCACGTTCATCCGGGTCGCGATGACGTGGTCGGCGCCGAGGATCGCGGCGATCGGCTCGACCACCTCGGCACCTGACGCCGACACCACCACGACGTCCCGGCCGGCCGCGTGGTGCTCCTCGATGAGCGCCACCGCCTCCGCGTACACCGTGGGATCGATCGACTCGTGCAGCGTCTCGGCGACGATCGCCGACACCTGCGACACGTCCCAGCCGGCGACCATCCGCGACAGCTGCGCGCGCAGGCGCTCGGTCTGGTCCTCGTCAGCGCCGCCGAGCAGGTAGAGCAGCTGCGCGTACGCGGTGCGCACGACGGAGCGGCGGGTGAGCAGGCCCTCGGCGAGGAACGGGCGGGAGAAGGCCGTGGCCGACGAGGTCGCGATGATCGTCTTGTCGAGGTCGAAGAACGCGGCCTCGCGCGATCGATCCTCGTTCGGCGGATCCACGTCCATGCTGCTCCGGGCGGTCGTCGTCGGGGTGCCGTGCGGCTCGCGGCGAGCCTAGTGGCCGACGCCCACACGTTGGCGAGCCGCCCTCAGCCCAGCAGTCCCCGGTCGGCTTCCCCAGATCCACGCCGCGCCGCCGGCCGGCCCGTCGGTCGCAGCCATGCTCGTCGTGCGCCGGCGGCCAGGTCGGACCCCGACGGAAGGCGAACCCGATGACCCCCCTCACGGGCGCTCCCTCCGCCTCACCGACCTGGCCGTCGGTCGCCCCCGGTCCCCGCCGCGCGCTCGTGGTCGGCGTGGTGGCGGGACGCGGGGGCGGCGGCGCCTCGACGCTCGCGGCCGCGCTCGCCCGGCAGCTCGCGCGCCGGACCGCGACCGCCCTGGTGGACCTCGACCGCGCCTCGGGTGGCATCGACGTCCTGCTGGGGCTCGAGGGTGCCGACGGGGTGCGGTGGCCGGACCTCGCCGACGCGCGAGGCGAGGTCTCGGGGGCGGACGTGCTGGCGCTGCTGCCCCGGTGGGGATCGTGCGCGGTGCTCAGCGCCGACCGTGCGCGGCCTGGGCCGCCCGAGCCCGCGGTCGTCGCCGACGTCCTGCACGCCCTGACCCTGGCGACCGGGGCGCTCGTGCTGGACCTGGACCGCGCGGCGGTCGTGGCGGGGGAGTCGCTCGTGGAGGCGTGCGACGCGGTGCTCGTCGTGGCACCGCGGGACCTGCGCACGGTCGCCGGGATCCTCGCGATGCGGCCCCACCTGGGTGACGGGGTGGCGGCGTCGCTGGTCGTGCGCGGTCCGGCCCCGGGGGGTCTGGGCACCGCGGAGCTGGCCGAGGCGGTCGACCTCCCGGTCCTCGCCAGGCTGCCCACGGACCGGCGGGTGCTCGCCGCCCTGGAACGAGGCGGGGTGCCCACCGGTGGCCGGACCACCCGCGCGGTCGCCCGGATCGTCGCCACGCTCGAGCGGAGCCTGCGGTGACCGCGCTCGCGCGTGGGGTCGGACCGGACTTCCTCGACGCCGTGCGGACGAGGCTGGGCGCGTCAGGGACCGGGGAGGCGCTCGGGGTCGTCGTCGACGCGGCGGCTCGAGACGTCGGCGCGGTGCTCGGGTCCAGCGCGCTCACCGCGGTGACCAGGACGGTGCGCGACGAGCTCTTCGGTGCGGGTCGGCTGCAGGCGTTCCTCGACGACCCCGAGGTCACCGACGTCCTGGTCAACGGGCCGCGCGACGTGTGGGTGGAGCGGGCCGGCCGGCTGACCAGGGCAGACGTGGACCTGGGCGGCGTCGACGACGTCCGCGCGCTCGCGGTCCGGCTCGCGGCGGCGGGTGGCCAGCGCCTCGACGACGCCTCGCCGGCGGTCGACGCGCGGCTGCCGGACGGGACCCGGTTGCACGCCGTCCTTCCGCCGCTCGCGGAGAGCTGTGCGCTGATCAGCCTGCGGGTGGTGCGGTCGCGCGCGTTCACGATCGAGCAGCTCGTGGCGTCCGGCACCCTGGCGCCCGCCCTCGTGCCCGTGGTCCGGGCGCTGGTGTCCACGCGCGCCAACCTGCTGGTCTCGGGCGCGACCGGCTCGGGCAAGACCACGCTGCTGGCGGCGCTGTTGTCGCTCGTCCCGCACGACGAACGGCTCGTGGTGGTGGAGGAGGCCGGCGAGCTCGCGCCGGCGCACCCGCACGTGGTCCGGCTGCTCGCGCGGCACGCGAACGTCGACGGTGCGGGGCGGGTGGACCTGGCCGCCCTCGTGCGGCACGCCCTGCGGATGCGCCCCGACCGGATCGTCCTCGGCGAGTGCCGCGGCGCCGAGGTGCGCGAGGTCCTCGCCGCCCTGAACACCGGGCACGACGGTGGCTGCGCGACCGTGCACGCGAACGCGGCGGCCGACGTGCCCGCCCGGCTCGAGGCGCTCGCCGCGCTGGCGGGGATGTCCCGCGAGGCCGTCGCCGCGCAGGCCGCGAGCGCGTTCGACGCGGTCCTCCACCTGCGCAGGGCTGACCGCCGGTACGTGGCGGAGGTGGGCGTCGTCCACCGTGCGGCCTCGGGTGACCTGGAGGTGGCGTGCGCGCTGCGGGTCGAGCCGACGGGCGTGACGACGGCGGGGCCCGCGTGGCCGTCGTTGGCTGCCCGTCTCGGACTGCCGGTGGGGCGTGCGGTGACCGGATCGCGACGATGAGCGCGCTCGTGGGGATGCTGGTCGCGCTGGCGGTCGCGGCGGTGGCGGGCACGGGAGGTCGTCGGGTGCGTGCGCATGGTCGGCGCGGCCAGGCAGGTGCGGCGGTGAGTGAGCCTCGGCAGGGCGGCACCCTGTCGGAGGTGCTCCTGGGCGTCTCGGCACAGCTCCGTGCGGGAGCCACCCCGGCGCAGGCGTGGTCGCGCCTGCTCGGCACGGTCACCGACGGTCCGGTGCCGACCGTCGGAGCGTTGCTGACGGTCACCTCCCGACCGCGCCGGCGGTTGGTCCGCGGCCGCGCGCCCGACGGGGACCTGCAGCGGGTGCACGCGGTGGTCGCGGCGGCCCGCCTGTCCGAGGAGCTGGGGGCACCGCTGGCCGGCGTGCTCGACCGCATCGCCTCCGCGGTCGCCGCCGACGAGGAGGCCGAGGGCGCGCGCCGGGCGGCCCTGGCAGGGCCACGGTCGACCGCGCAGGTCCTCGCCTGGCTCCCGCTGCTCGGCGTGGCGCTCGGCGCGCTGCTGGGCGCGGACCCCGTCGGCGTGATGCTCTCGGGCGGGCTCGGCACCACCTCGGCGCTGCTCGGCGTGGTGCTCCTGCTCGTGGGGCGGTGGTGGACGTCCGCGCTCCTGTCCCGGGCCGGACGAGCGGGAGACCCCCGCCCTGCCCGGGCGACCGGGCGGCGATGACGCCCGGCGTGCTCGGCCTCGTCGTCGCGTCGGCGGTGGTGGTGGCGACGAGCCCGTGGTGGTCGACCCGCGCACGATCGGCCCCGAGGGCCGCCCGACGCGGACCCGGCCCCGGGGGGGAGCAGGCCACCCCGATGGATGCGGTGCTGCTGCTCGACCTCGTCGACGTCGCGATCGGCACCGGTGCCTCCGTGCCGCGTGCGGTGTCCGCGGTGGGAGCTGCCGTCGGTGGGGAGCGCGGCGACGCCCTGACGCGCGGCGCGACGGCCCTGCTGCTCGGGGCGTCGTGGGAGTCGGCCTGGTCGGGTTCGCCGGTCGACGACGTCGTCGGTGCGCTCGAGCCGAGCTGGAGCACGGGGTCCGCGCCCGGTCCGGCGCTGCGCGGCAGGGCGGACAAGCATCGGCGGGACCGGCGCGCTCGTACCGCCGCGGCCGCGGGCTCGCTGGGCGTCCAGCTCGTCCTCCCGCTCGGGCTCTGCTTCCTGCCGGCGTTCGTGCTGCTGGGCCTGGTGCCGATGCTCCTGAGCCTGGCCGGGGACCTGCTCGGCTGACGGCCCGGCCGACGCACCTCGTCGACGCGTCCACAGCCCATGGGTGGGCGTGGGAGTCCACGGATCAGCTGCCGGCCGCCCTCCAGCCGCTCGGTGACGCCGAGGCTGGCGTGGCGCCGCACAGCTCGCGGCGCTCCCGGAGAGGAGAGGTCATGACCCACGACACCACCACCGCCACGAGGCCCCACCAGCCGCACGACGACGACCCGACACCGGGGGGCGCAGCCGTGACGTCCGTCCGCGCCCCGGTGCTCGACGGGTGGGGGGCGCGCCCGCCAGCGGATCCGACTGAGCCGGTGCGGCGGCGGGCGGTGCTCCCGCGCTCGGTCGTCGGCTGGCACGCCCGCGGTCGGCACGCCCGCACTGAGCTGGCCGAGGCCGGGATGGCGACCGCCGAGTATGCGATCGCGACGCTCGCCGCCGTCGGCTTCGCGGGGCTGCTCGTCGTCATCCTCAAGGGGAACGAGGTGAAGGGCCTGCTCATGGGCATCATTCGGCAGGCGCTCTCGCTGTGACGTCCGCGGGCCGGCACGACCGGGGCAGCGTCACGGCCGAGCTCGCGGTCGGGCTGCCCGCGGTCGTCGTCCTGCTGGTCGCACTGCTCACCGTGGCCTCCGCCGCGGTCGCGCAGACCCGCTGCACGGACGCGGCACGGGCCGGCGCCCGCTCGGCGGCGCTCGGTGAGCCCGACGGGGAGGTCGTGGCGACCGCGCGGCGGCTCGCCGGTGACGGTGCCGCGGTGGCGGTGAGCCGGTCCGAGGGCTGGGTGACGGTGACGGTCTCCGACGCGGTCGGGTCCTGGCGCGGAACACCGCTGCGGGCGCACGCGACCGCCGTCGCCCGTGCCGAACCGTGAGCAGGCCACGCATTCACCCGGAGCGGCGAACGTGGCTCGCCCCGGAGCTGGCTCGTGCGCGCCGCACCGTGAGGCTGCCACGCACGTGGCTGGCGTCGGCGGCGGCCCGTGCGCGCCGCGGCGGTGAGCGGGGGTCGGGGACGGTCCTGCTGCTGGCCCTCGTCGCGGTGCTGCTCGTCGTGGCAGGACTGCTCGGGCTGCTGGCCGCCGCGCAGCTGGCCCGGGGGCGTGCGCAGACCGCCGCGGACCTGGGTGCGCTCGCGGGTGCTGCCCAGCTGCTGGCGGCAGGGTCCGGCGACCCGTGCGCGGTGGCCGGCCAGGCCGTGCGGCGCAACGGCGGGACGCTCGCGGCGTGCAGCGACGACGGGCAGGGCGTGCTGACCGTGCGGGTCGTGGTGCCGACCGCGACCGGTGCCGCGTCGGCCTGGGCGCGCGCCGGTCCGGCGTCGGCCCGGTCGTGACGGCTCGACGGTCGCCTCGGCGGGAGCGGGTCCGAGCCCCGACCGTGTCGTCAGGCCGCCGGGGCGTGGGAGAGGACCACGTCGAGCAGCCGGACGGCCGCGGCCTTGTCCAGGGGGTTGTTGGCGTTCCCGCACTTCGGCGACTGCACGCAGGCGGGGCAGCCGGTGAGGCACCGGCAGGCGGCGATCGCGTCGCGGGTGGCGCGCAGCCAGGTGGCGCCGAGCGTGAAGCCGCGCTCCGCGAAGCCGGCACCGCCGGGGTAGGCGTCGTGCACGAAGACGGTGGCCTGCTCGGTGTCCACGTGCAGCGCGGTCGACAGCCCGCCGAGGTCCCACCGGTCGCAGGTCGCGAGCAGGGGCAGGAGGCCGATCGACGCGTGCTCGGCGGCGTGCAGCGCACCGGGCGTGGCTTCGACGGTGACGCCCGCCGCCAGGAGGACCTCCGCGGGGGCGGTCCACCAGACGGCGGTCGTGCGCAGCGTGCGGGCGGGCAGGTCCAGCTCCTCGGTGCCGAGCACCTGCAGGTCGGGGATGCGCTTGCGCTGGTAGCCGAGCACCTGGGTGGTCACGTCCACGGAGCCGAACCCCCAGGTCACCGGACCCCAGGGCACCTCGGCGTCGACGGACTGGATCTCGGTCGTCGTGACCCAGCGCGCCCAGGTGCCGTAGTCCACGTCGCGACGGGTCACCAGGGCGATGCCGTCCTCGAGGCGCAGCTCGTCGACGACGAATGTGGCGCCCTGGTGCACGTAGACGGCGCCGTCGTGCACGGTGGAGTCCGCGGAGGCCGCGTCGACCGTGCCGAGCAGCCGCCCGGTGACCGACTCCACCACGCGGACGGGGTCACCGCCGGACCCGCGCAGGTCCGTCAGCCGGCTGGCCGGCTCGTTGTGCGTCCAGTACCACCCGGACGGCCGGCGGCGCAGGGTGCCGCGCTCGACCAGCTCGCCCAGCAGGTCGGCGGTGCGCGGTCCGAACAGGTCCAGCTCCTCGGTGCGCAGCGGCAGCTCGGCCGCGGCGGCGCACAGGTGCGGGGCCAGGACGTAGGGGTTGGTGGTGTCGAAGACCGTGGCCTCGACCGGGGTGTCGAAGATCGCCTCGGCGTGGTGCACCAGGAACGTGTCCAGGGGGTCCTCGCGGGCCACCAGGACCACCAGCCCGTCGGTGCCGGCCCGCCCCGCGCGTCCTGCCTGCTGCCACAGCGACACCCGGGTGCCCGGCCAGCCGGCGATGAGCACGGCGTCGAGCCCGGAGATGTCGACGCCGAGCTCGAGCGCGTTCGTCGTCGCGAGCGCGCGCAGCGCCCCCGACCGGATCGCCGACTCGAGGGCCCGCCGCTCCTCGGGCAGGTAGCCGCCGCGGTACGCGGACACCGACGCCGCCAGCGTGGGGTCGATCTCCAGCAGGTGCGCGCGGGTGGTGGCCGCCACGGACTCGGCGCCCCGGCGCGACCGCGTGAACGCGAGCGAGCGGGCGCCCGCGGCGGTGAGGTCGGCGAGCAGGTCGGCGATCTCCGCGGTCGCGGTACGCCGCGGACGGTCGGAGGGCTCCGCGACGATCCGGTCGCCCGTGCCGAGCGGGCCGGACCCCTCGCCCGGCGCGGGGTGGCCGATGCCGGGGAGGACGGCGGCGAGCAGCTCCGACAGCACGACCGGCTCCGCACCACCCGGACCTGCCGGGACGGCAAGGGGCTCCACGGTGCTGTCCGCGGTCCTCCCGGGTGGCGCGGGCGACCCGTCCCCCCAGACGTCGTCGGGCGCCGGGACGCTCAGGTCGTCCGGTCCGCGGGTCACGTGCCGCGGCAGCGCGAGCGGGGTGGCCCACGGGTCGTCCTCAGGCAACAGCGCGGACCACGGGGCCTCCGTGCCGGGCAGCTCCGGGGGCTGCCAGAGGACGAACGTCTTGCGGCCGGCGGGGGAGGCGTCGGCAGTGACGGCGGTGACCTCGGACGGGTCGACGCCGATCAGCCGGGCGGCGCTCACGGCCGGGTCGGAGGTGGTCGCGGACGCCAGCAGGAAGGTCGGCGTCGCACCGTACGAGGCGGCGAGCCGGCGCAGCCGCCGCAGGACCAGCCCGACGTGCGCACCGAACACGCCACGGAACGCGTGGCACTCGTCGACCACCACGTACCGCAGCGACCCGAGCAGGCGCGCCCACCGGCGGTGCTGGGGGAGCAGGGCGAAGTGCAGGAAGTCGGGGTTGGTGAGCACCACGTCGGCGTGCTCCTGGACCCAGCGGCGCTCCTCGAGCGAGGTGTCGCCGTCGCAGGTGGCCACCCGGACGTCCCGGGTCCGCGCGGCGACGAGCAGCCGGTCGAGGGCGGCGAGCTGGTCGGCGGCGAGGGCCTTGGTCGGGCAGAGGTAGAGCGTCGTCGCGCGGCGGCTCACCGACTCGATGCGGCCCGGGTCGAGCAGGGAGCCCGCGGCGGCGGACCGGGCTGTCGACAGGGCGGGGAGCCAGAACGCGAGGGACTTGCCGGAGCCGGTCGACGTGGCCAGGACCGTGTGCCGCCCGGACCAGGCCGCGTCGGCCGCCGCCACCTGGTGCAGCCACGGCCGGTCCACCCCGAGCGAGCGGTACCCGTGGACCAGGTCGGCGTCGGCCCAGGACGGCCAGTCCGCCTGCACACCCGGGCGGGACGGGAGGTGCCGCACGTGCGTCATGCGGTCGGTGCGGCGTCCCGCGGCGAGCAGCACGTCGAGCAGCTCACCGGGTTCCACCACGCGACCATCCTCGCACCGGGCGCTCGTCGGGCAGGATCGGGGGCATGGCGGCGCGGATCGACCTCAACTGCGACCTCGGCGAGGAGCTCGACGCCTGGGAGGCGGGTGTCGACGGCCTCGACACGCTGCTGCTCGACGTGGTGACCAGCGCGAACGTCGCGTGCGGCTACCACGCGGGCGACGAGCGGATCATGGCCGCGGTCTGCCGGGCGGCGGCGGCACGCGGGGTCGCGGTCGGTGCGCACGTGTCCTACCTGGACCGCGAGAACTTCGGCCGCCGCTTCGTGGACGTCCCGGCCGACGTGCTGCGGGAGCAGGTGTCGGAGCAGGTCGAGCTGTTGCGGGCGATCGCACGTCGCGAAGGGACGCGCGTGGCCTACGTCAAGCCGCACGGAGCGCTCTACAACGCGGTCGTCCACCACGAGGAGCACGCGCGGTCGGTCGTCGAGGCGCTCGGGGACCTGCCGGTGCTGGGCCTGCCCGGGTCCGCGGTCCTGGACATCGCCGCCCGGACCGGTCGACGCGCGGTCGCGGAAGCCTTCGCGGACCGCGGCTACCGGGCGGACGGGACGCTGGTGCCCCGGTCCGAGCCGGGGGCGCTGGTCACCGACGCCGACGAGGTCGCCGCGCGGGTGGTCCGGCTCGCGCAGCACGGGGTGGTGCGAGCGGTCGACGGGTCGGACGTCCGGGTGGTGGCGGAGTCCGTGTGCGTGCACTCGGACACCCCCGGGGCCGCGGTGCTGGCGCGAAGGGTGCGGGCGGAGCTGCGGGCGAACGGGGTGACGGTCGCGCCGTTCGCCGGATGAGCACCCCAACGAATCGGGCCGCCCGTCCGTCATGGTCGATGTCGGGCCGATCGACCGACGCACCTCGAGCACGGAGAGCAGGCACCACGCGTGGACTGGCAGGACGTGCTGGAGCAGCTGGTCCGTGAGCGCGGTCCGGCGCTGCTGCGGTACGGCTACCTGCTGACCGGGGATGCGGCGGACGCCCAGGAGCTGGTGCAGGACGCCCTGGTGTCGGTGCTCGCGCGCAAGGCGACGCTCCGGGTGCCTGCCGCGGTGGAGGGCTACGTCCGCCAGACGATGCTCTCGTCGTACATCGACGGGTACCGCCGCCGACGGCGGTGGCTGAGCGTCCGGCACCTGCTCGCCTCGCCGGAGGTCACGGACGATCCCCGGCACGGCGTCGACGCGCGGCGGGACGTCGTCGCCGCGCTGGCCGGGCTGTCCCCGCGGGTCCGCGCGTGCGTGGTGCTCCGGTACTTCGAGGACCTCCCGGTGGCCGAGATCGCCGACCGGCTGCAGATCTCCGACGGCGCCGTGAAGCGGTACCTCAGCGACGGCGTGCACGGCCTCGAGCGCGTGCTCGGTCCCGTCGCCCCCGACGCACCGTCCGAGTCCCACCTGATCGCCACCAGGAGCACCCGATGAGCCTCGACCTGTCCTCCGCGCTGCGCGAGGCCGCCGACCACGCCCCGCTGGGCACGCTCGAGCCGTCCGTGCTCGGTCGCCGGATCCGCCACCGCCGGGCGGCGCGCACCGCCGCCCGGACCGCCGGCGGCGTCGGACTGGCGGGCGTGCTCGCCGTCACGGCGACGCAGACGCCCGGCCTGCTCGACCGGTACTCGCGAAGCGTGCCCGGCACATCCGCCGTGACGGGGCTCCCCGCCGACCAGGTGGCCACGACCCTGCCGACCGCCGACCCGGCCGCGGCACCCGGCACGTGCGGCTGGGCGGTCGATCGCCCTGCCGCCGCATCGCCGCTCGAGCTCGCCGTGGCGCTGGGTACCTACCCGGAGGAGACCTACTCCGCCGTGCCCGTGACCGTCGAGGTGCGGGTCCCGGAGAACGTGACGTTCAGGTCGGTGATTGGCGTGGTGGTGGCCAAGGACGGGGTCGTCGTCGCAACCAGCCCCGACTTCATGAGCTTCGGCGCGACCCCGGCCGGACCGATCTCGATGGCAGGCGGCGGAGACCTCTCGGTCGCGGCGTGCGGCGGACCAGACGCGACCAAGGTGCTGCCTGACGGGGACTACGTGCTCTACGCGGTCCTCCCGTACGAGGGGGGCCTGGCGCTCAGCCCGGGCGAGCCGCTGGTGATCTCCGGGAACTCGCGCGAGCGTTGGTGCGGTGCCGACGTGTCGGTGCTCCCGCGGGGCGACGACCGGGTGGGGATCTCCGGGTCCGTGCGAGGCGACGACTCGATCGACCTCCGGCTGACCTGGTCGGGGACTGCCGAGGCGGAGCTGCTCGACGAGCGAGTTGTACTCGTCGACGCGGCGGACCGCATCGTGGCGGACTCGGACATCTGGGCCGCGTCCGGGGAGTCCGTGACGGGCACGCTCCCCCCGGGGCAGCTGCAGAGCTTCTCCGTGCGCACGTCGCCGACGAGCTGCGACGAGGGTGCGGCCCTGCCCAGCGGCGAGCTCCGCGCGTTCGTGGTCGCGACCGTGGCGCCGTCGTCGGCCGAGGGCGGGTCGGGTCCGTCGACCAACGCGACCGCCGTCGCGGAGCTGATCGGGACCGTCACCGTCCCGTAGGTCCGGCAAGATCGACGCATGACCGACGCGCGCGCGCCGCGGGTGCTCCCCTACGGGGACGACGCCGTCCTGGTCGAGCTCGCGGATCTCGCCGAGGTCCGCGCGCTGGACGACGCGGTCCGTGCCGCGCGCGCCACGGACCCGGAGGCCGAGGCGATCGTCGACCAGGTGCCGGCGGCGCGGACGCTCCTGCTCCGGGTGCGGGACGGCGCCGACCCCGGGAGCCTGCCGGTCGAGCGCTGGTGGGCCGGGCGTACGGAGGCCGCGGGGGAGACCGGCACCACCGAGGTCGTCCTCGACGTGGTCTACGACGGCGCCGACCTCGACGGCGTCGCGCGCCTGACGGGCCTGACGGTCGACGAGGTGGTCGCGCGGCACACCGGCGCGCGGTACACCGTGGCGTTCGGGGGGTTCATGCCGGGCTTCGCGTACCTGGTCGGCCTCGACCCGCTCCTGCGGGTGCCGCGGCTGGACAGCCCGCGCGAGCGCGTTCCGGCCGGCTCGGTGGCGATCGCCGACGAGTTCAGCGCGGTCTACCCGGCCGCGACCCCCGGCGGGTGGCGGCTGCTGGGCCGGTGCGACGTCGAGCTGTTCGACGTGGATCGCGAGACGCCGGCCCTGCTCCAGCCCGGCACGCGCGTGCGGTTCGCGGCGTCATGACGAGTGCGCTGGAGGTCGTCGAGCCGGGACTGCTCACGCTCGTCGAGGACCTGGGGCGGCCCGGCTGGGCGCACATCGGCGTCGGGCGCTCCGGGGCGGCCGACGCGGGCGCGCTGCGGCTGGCCAACCGGCTCGTCGCCAACGACGAGGGTGCGGCCGGGCTCGAGG
Source organism: Cellulomonas sp. Root137 (assembly GCF_001426725.1). Classification (NCBI taxonomy): domain Bacteria; kingdom Bacillati; phylum Actinomycetota; class Actinomycetes; order Micrococcales; family Cellulomonadaceae; genus Cellulomonas; species Cellulomonas sp. Root137. Next base: position 1,460,163 of record NZ_LMFG01000001.1, read on the forward strand.
TGCTCCTGGGTGGGCTGCTGGTGCGCGCCCGCGGGGACCTGACCGTGGCGTTGACCGGCGGTCGAGGGCCCGCGTGGATCGACGGTCGGCCGGTCGGGCACGAGGCCGTGATCGAGCTGCACGACGGGTCGGAGCTGCGGCTCGGGACCGTGGAGCTCGGGCTGCGGACGTACGTGGCCGTGCGCGGCGGGATCGACGTGCCGCCGGTGCTGGGGTCGCGCAGCACGGACCAGCTGGCAGGCCTGGGACCGGCGCCGCTGGCCGCGGGGGACGTCCTGCCGGTGGGACCCGCGCCGCGGGACTGGCCGCTGGTGGACGTCGCCCCGGTGCGTCCGGAACGGCTCGCCCTGCCGATCGTGGCGGGCCCCCACGCCGACTGGTTCGACGACGCGCTGGCCCGGCTGTGCGGACCGCACGAGTACCGCGTCACTCCGGCGACGAACCGGGTGGCCGTGCGGCTCGACGGGCCGGCCATCCGGCGGACCCTCCAGTACGACGGCCGCGAGCTCCCGTCGGAGGGTCTGGTGGTCGGCGCCGTGCAGGTCCCGCCCGACGGCCGGCCGGTCGTGTTCGGCGTCGACCACCCCGTGACGGGGGGCTACCCGGTGGTCGCGGTGGTCCGTCGGCACGCGCTCGGGCGGCTCGGGCAGCTGCGTCCGGGCGACCCCGTGCGGTTCGTCAGAGGGTGACGGGAGCGACACGCCGCGACTTCACTCGCTCGACGACGATCCCCGCACGGGGACTGTTCGGCGACCGGGACCAAAGGCCCACCTCGCGCCAGGCTGCGGGCATAGAAATCTCTACATCTAGTCCTCATCGACCGCCCCGACCACAGCATGTTGTGGTGGCGGTCGGAGGCACCTCATCGTGGAGCAGGGAGTACGGGCATGTCGGAGAAGGTCGTCGTGGACGTCGGTTCGTCGATCGAGGAGTACCTCGATCGGAGCGACTGGCGGGTGTCCGCCAACGCGAACCAGGGCTATTCGCTGGGCGGTCTGATCCTGCAGACGAGCGGCAAGGTCGTCGCCAACTACTGGCTCAGCCACGTCTACCCGCCCGAGGTCGGCACAGCGCACCGCGAGGGCGACATCCACGTGCACGACCTCGACATGCTCTCCGGCTACTGCGCCGGCTGGTCGCTGCGGAACCTGCTCCAGGAGGGCCTCAACGGCGTCCCCGGCAAGGTCGACGCGCGCCCGCCGCGCCACTTCAGCGCCGCGGTCGGCCAGATCGTCAACTTCCTGGGCACCATGCAGAACGAGTGGGCCGGCGCGCAGGCGTTCAGCTCCTTCGACACCTACCTCGCGCCGTACGTGCGGCTCGACGGCCTGACCTACGCGCAGGTGCTCCAGGGCATCCAGGAGCTGGTCTACAACCTCAACGTGCCGTCGCGGTGGGGCACGCAGACGCCGTTCACCAACCTCACGTTCGACTGGGTGTGCCCGGACGACCTGCGCGACGAGGTCCCGTTCGTCGCCGAGGAGCCGTGCGACTTCACGTACGGCGACCTGCAGGTCGAGATGGACATGATCAACCGCGCGTACATCGAGATCATGACCACGGGGGACGCCTCGGGCCGCGTGTTCACGTTCCCGATCCCCACGTACAACATCACCAAGGACTTCGACTGGGACAGCGAGAACGCCGAGGCGCTGTTCGCGATGACCGCCAAGTACGGGCTGCCGTACTTCCAGAACTTCCTCAACTCCGAGCTGAACCCCGGCGACGTGCGCTCGATGTGCTGCCGGCTCCAGCTTGACCTGCGCGAGCTGCTCAAGCGCGGCAACGGCCTGTTCGGGTCGGCGGAGCAGACGGGCTCCATCGGCGTCGTGACCGTCAACTGCGGCCGGCTGGGCTACGTGCACCAGGGCGACGAGGCCGGCCTGTTCGCGCAGCTCGACCGCCTGATCGACCTGGCGTGCACGTCCCTGGAGCTCAAGCGCGAGCTCATCCAGCGCCTGATCGACGACGGCCTGTTCCCGTACACCCGCCGCTACCTGGGCACCCTCGAGAACCACTTCTCGACGATCGGCGTCAACGGCCTGCACGAGATGGTCCGGAACTTCACGGGCGACGAGTACGGCATCGTCGACCCGCGCGGGCACGAGCTGGTCATCCGCCTGCTCGACCACGTCCGCACGCGGATGGTGGAGCTGCAGGAGGCGACCGGCCACCTCTACAACCTGGAGGCGACGCCCGCGGAGGGTGCCACCTACCGGTTCGCCAAGGAGGACCGCCGCCGGTTCCCCGGGATCCTGCAGGCCGGCACCGACAGCCACCCGTACTACACGAACTCCTCGCAGCTGCCGGTCGGGTTCACCGACGACCCGTTCGAGGCGCTGACCCGCCAGGACGAGCTGCAGACCAAGTACACGGGCGGCACGGTGCTGCACCTCTACATGGCCGAGCGGCTGTCGACCGCGGACGCCTGCCGCGAGCTGGTCAAGCGCGCCCTGTCGACCTTCCGCCTGCCGTACCTGACGGTGACGCCGACGTTCTCGATCTGCCCGAACCACGGGTACCTCGCGGGCGAGCACCAGACGTGCACCACGTGCGGGATGACGTGCGAGGTGTGGACCCGGGTCATGGGCTACCACCGGCCCGTCAGCTCGTTCAACATCGGCAAGCAGGGCGAGCACGCCGAGCGCACGCCGTTCCGAGAGCCGGCGCTCGTGTGAAGGAGATCGCCGTCGCGGGTCTGGTCCCGCTGTCGTCGTGCGACTGGCCGGGCAAGCTCGTCGCGACCGTCTTCCTGCAGGGCTGCCCGTGGCGGTGCACCTACTGCCACAACGCGTCGATCCTCGATCCGCGCGCTCCCGGCCAGGTCCCGTGGGAGGACGTGCTCGACCTGCTGGACCGGCGCCACGGGCTGCTCGACGGGCTGGTGTTCTCGGGCGGCGAGCCGACGATGCAGTGGGCGCTGCGCGAGGCCGCGGTGCAGGTGCACGACGCCGGGTTCGGCGTGGGACTGCACACGTCCGGCGCCTACCCGCGACGGCTCGAGGCCGTGCTCCCGCACGTCGACTGGGTGGGGCTGGACGTGAAGGCACCCGCGCGGCTGTACCGGGCGATCACGCAGGTCGGCGGGCCGCGGACCAGCGCGGACGCCGCCTTCGCCTCGCTGCGACTGGTGCTCGACGCGGGGGTCGACGTGCAGGTGCGCACCACCGTCGACCCGACGGTCCTGAGCGACGCCGACGTGGCGGAGCTCGGGGCCGTCCTGGCCGACCTCGGGGTGCGCGACCACGTGCTCCAGGAGGTCCGGCCGGACGGGACGACGAGCGAGTACCGGGAAGCCCTCGCGGCGACGCGCTGAGCGCACCTCGTCGCGAGGGCCGTCTCTCTGTTTGAATGCGCTCAGAGGGAGGGGCCCCGATGGATGTGCGCGTGACCAGCCGGGACATCGGTCCCCGGACAGTCGTCGAGGTGGACGGCGAGATCGACGTGTCCTCCGCCGACGTCCTGCGCGACGAGCTGTCCGAGCTGCTCGACCGTGACCGCACCGACCTGGTCATCGACCTGCGAGCGGTGAGGTTCATGGACTCGACCGGGCTCGGCGTGCTCGTCGGCACCCTGAAGAAGGTCCGGCTGGCCGGCGGTCAGCTGCAGCTGGTGATCGACTCCGAGCGGCTGCTCAAGGTCTTCCGGATCACCGCGCTGCTCCAGGTGTTCACCGTGCACGAGACGGTCGAGGCGGCCCTCGACGCCTGAGCAGCGGGTGCGCGTGCAACGGTCGCGCCGATCGGCTGACGGATCAGTCCGGGAGGATCGAGTAGACGACCGTCTGCTCTCCGTCCTCCGACGTCGATGCTGTGACGCCGACCTCCCACCCCGCCACGGGGAAGGTGATGCCGGGCGGGGGCGCGAGCGCCGGGTAGGTCGACCAGTCGTCGCCGAGCAGCCGGACGGCCTCCTTGGCGGCGTCGTCCCCGTCGGCGGCGATCACGACGCTCCACCCCTCGCCGTTCGACCCAGCCATCGGGGTGACCGACACCAGCCGGCCACCGATGAGGGGGACGTCGTCGACCGGGAAGCCCTCGGGGAAGCCGGTCGGTGCCGGGGGCATGTCGAGCAGGGTCAGGGACCAGGGGCCCGCCACGGCGCGCCCGTCCGCCTCGGCATAGCTCACGTAGACCGAGTACTCGCCGGAGGGCAACGGCACGCCCCCGGGGTCCCCGTCCGTCGCGCAGGTGCTCAGCTCCGTGCTCGTCATGCCCGAGACCACGGAGCGATCGGGCGAGGACAGCCACGAGTACCGCGGGTCCGGCGACGGGTCGGCGTCGGACGCCACGACCGTGCCGTCGTGGGTGATCAGGATCTGGCTGTCGAGCTCGTCGCCGGTGCCGCTGATCCGCTCCGAGCTCTCCGCGGCCTCGAGCTGCTGGCGCGCGACCTCCACCCCTCGGTCCAGTGCGGCGACCTGGCCGGCGGTGAGCGGGACAGCAGCCGGCGGATCCGCCATCACGGCCGCGCGACGCTCCTCCGCGGCGGCCAGCGTCTCGTTCGCGCTGCGCACCAGCTCGGCGACCGCGGCGTCCCGAGCAGCCGGTGACAGCTCGCGGACGAGGACCGGGCTCATGGTGCGCCCGAGCAGCGTTCCCAGGTGGGTGCCCTGCTGGGGAACGGCGGAAGCGTCCTCCATGTACCAGGAGCCGTCCGTCGACGGCAGCAGACCCACCCGAACGGGGTCGGCCGTCGGGAGGAGCCCGATGTCCGACCCGCACGTCCCGGGCCCGGCGTCGGCACGCGCCGCGGGGAGCACGGACATCGGCTGTCGCCCCCCGACGTACACGGCGCCGAGCGCGACGGCTCCGACGGCTCCGACGGCGACCCCGCCGCGGACACCCGCGCGGACGGTCCGGCGGCGCCGGATGCGGCCGGTGAGTGACGTGACGTCGAACGGGGAGTCGTCCGGGCCGGTGTCGACGGCGTCGTGCAGGGCGCGGGCGAGGTCGGGGCTCATCGGGTCACTCCTGTCGGGACCAGCTGGATGTCGAGGGTGTGCGCGTCGGGCAGCGGTCCGAGCAGGGACTCGAGGTGCCGGATCGCGTCGAAGAGGTAACGCTTGACGGTCCCGTCGGAGACCTCCAGGCGGCGGGCGATCTCCGGCACGGTGAGGTCGTCGTAGAACCGCAGCACCACGCAGGCGCGCAGCCGTGGGCGCAGGGTCAGCAGGGCGGTCTGCACGTCGAGCCGGGCGGTGCTCGCCGGGACGTGGTCGGCGGTGTCGTCGTCGCGGGCGAGCAGGTGGCGCACCGCGGTCCAGCGGGCCGTGCGGCGGTGACCGTCCAGGAAGATGGTCAGCACCGCCCGGCGCACGTAGGCCTCGGCGGCCGCCGGCTCACGCAGCGGACGCCCCTGGCTGAAGCAGCGCACCAGCGCGTCCTGGACCAGGTCCTCACCCTCGCGCTCGTCGCCCGTGAGCAGGGTCGCGTAGCGCACGAGCGCACGCCCTCGAGCCCGCACGAGCTCGTCCAGTACCTGTTCCCAGGCCGTCATGCCACCTCCCTGTGGTGCCGTCATCTTCCTGGACGACCGGGAGGTGTGAACCGTTGGTCGGATCGGCTATGTGAGGGTGACGGTGAACGGCGTGCCCAGCGTGACCGCGTAGCCGGAGCTCGTGTCCTGCAGCGGCACGGTCTCGGACGGCAGCCGCACGACGGGTGCCGAGAAGATCCAGCCCGGGTACACCTGGTAGACGCCGGCCGGCAGGGGGTTCCCGTCGCTCAGCGGCTGCTCCACGCCGGAGATGCAGGACGTCAGCACGCGCTCCTCCTCGGAGAAGGCCAGGGGTGCGCCCGCGCCCAGGTCGACCACGGAGAAGGCGTCGTTGGCCTGCACGGTGGTGCCGACCACGATCCCGTCCCGCACGATCCAGTACTCGATCGCGTAGTAGCCGAACGCCCGCAGCCGGCCCGGTCCGGTGTACTGCACGGAGCCGCTCGCGCGCAGGGGCGACCCGGCCGCGAACGTCGTCGCCTGCGGGGTGACCTGGAGGTCGAGCATCGCCGTCCGGACGGGGGCTGCCGGTGCCGGGCCGTCGCACACCGGCCGAGCCGCTGTGGTCGACGCGTCGAGCGGGACGTCCGAGCCGGGCGCCGCGAGCTGCACGTCGGCCTCACCTGTCACGGTGACGGTCGCCGGCTCGCCGAGGGCCGTCGCGCGTTCCGCGCCGTCGAGCGCCGCCGTCTGCGCGAGGGGGAGGGTCCCCTGCGCCAGGTCCTGGGGGATGTCCACCAAGCCGTCGAAGGTCACCACCGTGGCCCACGGCCGCAGCTCGTAGGTGCCCGCCGGCAGCGGACGTTCCGGGGTCGCCGGGCCGCCGTCCGCGGGATCGCAGACCGTGAGGTCCAGGGCGCCCCGGAACCAGGCCGTCTCGCCCTGGTTGCCGCTGCGGCCGGACATCGCGTCGTACGTCCCGGGGTAGAAGCCCGCGGTGCCGACGACGACGCCCTCGCGCACGATCGCCACCCGCGGTCCGCCGTCGGGCACGGCGAGCACCAGGGACGCCCCGAGCTCGGGGCTGCGCTCGACCTCGCCACCGACGGCCAGGTGCCCGCCGGACGCCATCGCGCCCGCGTCTGGCACCACACGCGCGACGACGCGGGTGTCCACCGGGTCGGCGGGCGCCGACGACGCCAGCGAGCCGCAGGTGCCGAACGGCAGGGCGGGGTTGCCGACGGGCAGCACCACCGGCGCGACGGTCGGGGTCGGGGTCGGGGTCTGCGAGGGCGCGGGTGTCGTCGTCGTGACCGACGGGGACGGGGTCGCCGGGGGCGCGGGACTGGTGCGGTCCGGCAGGAACGCGAACGCGGTCCCGGCGACGATGACGACCGCGGCGGCCGCGCCTCCGATCGCCACGGCGGCACGGGTGCGTCGGCGGGTGCGCGCGCGGGCGGTGATCCGGGCGACCGGCAGCGGCGCGCGTCCGACGCGGTGGCTCTGCTCGGCGCGGTCCGCCAGCTCGCCCAGGGCGGACTCGAGGTCGTGGTTCATCGTCCGGCTCCCTTCGCGATCGTGGTGACGTCCTCGGTGGACAGGCCGGGTTGCGGTCCCAGGAGCGGTTCGAGCTTGTGTCGGGCGTCGGACAGGTACCGCTTGACCGCCCCCGGGGACACCCCGAGCCGCCGGCCGATCTCGGGCAGCGTCAGGTCGTCGGAGAACCGCAGGACGACGCAGGCGCGCTCGCGGGGGGACAGGACGGTGAGTGCTCGCGCCACGTCGGCCCGGTCGCCCACGGCGGCGGCCTGGTCGTCCGCGGCCTCGGGCGTCGCGACCAGGTGGGTCACGGCGGCGAAGCGACGTCGTGCCCGGTAGGCGTCGAGATAGGTGTGGAGGATGACCCGCCGGACGTACGCCTCGACCCAGGTGACGTCGTCGGGCCGACGGCGTGCGTAGGTCCGCACGAGCCCGTCCTGCACCAGGTCCTCCGCCGCCGACATGTCCCCGGTCAGCAGGTAGGCGTACGCGACCAGCGCCGACCCCCGCTCGGTGACGAGCCGGTCCAGATCGTCCTCCCAGCTCATGGTCGACCTCCTTGGACGGGCAGCGCTGCCCTCACCTGTCCAGACGCCCTCACCACCCGAACGGTTGGGGTGAAGCCGATCGTCCCGCGGTTCAGGGTCCCGGTCACCCGTCTGCGTCGGTGTGCGATCCACGTCACATCTCGTGGCTAGACTCGCCCAGTCGCGCAGCAACGGGGCTGTGGGACAGGCGTGGTCAGGGGGGCCTCGCTGATGTCCGAGGAGGATGCATGGTCGAGCTCGGGTCAACGAGCATCACGATCGTCAGTGTCATCGCGGCCGTTGCGGTCGCGTCCCTGCTCATCGCCGTCGTCCTGCGTCGCCAGGTGCTCGCGGCCGGTGAGGGGACCGAGTCCATGCGCGAGATCGCGCGCGCGGTCCAGGAAGGGGCGTCGGCCTACCTGAGCCGGCAGTTCCGGACCCTGGCCCTCTTCGCGGTCGTCGTCTGCGCCCTGCTCTTCCTGCTGCCGGGCGACAGCGGTGTCAAGATCGGTCGCTCGGTGTTCTTCCTGATCGGCGCCGGGTTCTCCGCGGCGATCGGGTACCTGGGCATGTGGCTGGCCACGCGGGCGAACGTCCGGGTGGCGGCGGCCGCGTCGGAGGTCGGTGGGCGCGCGGAGGGCGCGCGCATCGCGTTCCGGACCGGTGGGTTCGTCGGCATGAGCGTCGTGGGCCTCGGCCTGCTCGGCGCCGCGTCCGTCGTGCTGATCTACCGGGCAGAGGCTCCGGCCGTGCTCGAGGGCTTCGGCTTCGGTGCCGCGCTGCTCGCCATGTTCATGCGCGTCGGCGGCGGCATCTTCACCAAGGCGGCCGACGTCGGCGCCGACCTGGTGGGCAAGGTCGAGCAGGGCATCCCGGAGGACGACCCGCGCAACGCGGCCACGATCGCGGACAACGTCGGCGACAACGTGGGCGACTGCGCCGGCATGGCCGCGGACCTGTTCGAGTCCTACGCCGTCACGCTCGTCGCGGCGCTCATCCTGGGCAAGGCGGCGTTCGGCGAGCAGGGGCTCGTGTTCCCGCTCGTGGTCACCGCGATGGGTGCCCTGGTCGCCGTGCTCGGCGTGTTCATCACGCGGGTGCGCGGCGCGGAGAGCGGCCTCAAGGCGATCAACCGCGGCTTCTACACCTCCGCGCTGGTGGGGGTCCTGCTCTCCGCGGTGGCGGCGTTCATCTACCTGCCGTCGTCGTTCTCGGAGCTCACGGGCGGCACGGCCGGCCTCGAGTCCCACCCCGGCGACCCGCGGCTGATCGCGTCGGTGGCCGTGGCCATCGGCGTCGTGCTCGCGGGCGTCATCCTCTGGGTCACCGGCTACTTCACCGGCACCACCAGCAAGCCCACCCTGCACGTCGCGCGGACCACCCTGACCGGCGCGGCCACCGTGGTCCTGTCCGGCATCGGGGTCGGCTTCGAGTCCGCCGTGTACACCGCGGGCATCATCGCGGCGGCCATCTGCGGCGTGTTCCTGCTGGCCGGCGGCTCCGTGTCGCTGTCCCTGTTCCTCATCGCGCTCGCGGGCTGCGGCCTGCTGACCACGGTCGGCGTCATCGTCGCCATGGACACGTTCGGCCCGGTGAGCGACAACGCGCAGGGCATCGCGGAGATGTCCGGCGACGTCACGCCCGAGGGCGCGCAGATCCTCACGGACCTCGACGCCGTGGGCAACACCACCAAGGCCGTCACCAAGGGCATCGCGATCGCGACGGCCGTCCTGGCCGCGACCGCCCTGTTCGGGTCGTACGCGGACGCCGTGCAGAACGCGTTGCGCACCGCGGGGCAGGCGGGCGACGAGCTCACCGCGGCGATGCTGAACTACAGCATCATCAGCCCGGTCACCCTGGTCGGCGTGATCCTCGGTGGCGCGACGGTGTTCCTGTTCTCGGGCCTGGCGATCGACGCCGTGACCCGGGCAGCCGGAGCCATCGTCTTCGAGGTGCGTCGCCAGTTCCGCGAGAACCCCGGGATCATGACGTACGAGGTGCGCCCGGAGTACGGCAAGGTCGTCGACATCTGCACCCGTGACTCCCTGCGGGAGCTGGCGACACCGGGTCTGCTCGCCGCGTTCGCGCCGATCGCCGTCGGGTTCGGACTCGGCGTCGGTCCGCTCGCCGGGTTCCTCGGCGGGGCCATCGCGACAGGCGTGCTCATGGCGGTCTTCCTGGCCAACTCGGGCGGTGCCTGGGACAACGCGAAGAAGATCGTCGAGGACGGCAACTTCGGCGGCAAGGGGTCCGACGCCCACGCGGCTGCGGTCATCGGCGACACCGTCGGTGACCCGTTCAAGGACACCGCCGGTCCGGCGATCAACCCGCTGATCAAGGTGATGAACCTCGTGGCGCTGCTCATCGCGCCGGCCGTGGTCGCCATCTCGGTGGGGACCGACGCCAACCAGACGGCGCGCCTGTCGATCGCGATCGCGGCCGCGCTCGTGGCGGGCGGGGCCGTCGTGATGTCTCGTTTTCGGGCCGCGCGAGCCGACCGAGAGGACCTGACCCGCGAGGCCGAGAAGGCGCTCGCACACTGACGCGTGACGACGATGCCTCCGGCTCCTGCCGGGGGCATCGTCGTCCGTGCAGGAGGAGGACCGATGCCCCACGCGATCGTGCTCGCCGGCCACGGCCGCTACGAGGACCCGTGGCACGACGCCGCCGCGGTCGCCCACCGGCTGGCCGGGCTGCTGGCGCAGGACGGGGTGGACGCCACGATCCGCGGCACCCTGCCGTCCGCGCTGGACGACGTCGACCCGGACCTCGTGATCGTCGCCGCGGGGCGCGGCCGGCCGGACCCCGAGTTCGACGGCACCGACGACGACTGGGCGCCGTTCCACGACCGGCTCGCCTCGCTGGTCGCCTCCGGAGTCCCGGTGCTCGGGCTGCACCAGGCGGCGAACACGTTCCTCGACCGGCCCGCGTGGGCGTCGACGCTCGGGGGTCGGTGGGTCGAGGGCGCGTCCTGGCACCCGCCGCTCGGGCCGTCGGTCTTCCGCGTGGTGGACCCGACGCACCCGGTCACGGCCGGGCTGTCCGTGGTCGAGGCGCCCGACGAGCAGTACCTGTCGCTGGAGGTGTCGCCGGACGTGCACGTCCTCGTCGTCGCCGAGCACGAGGGCGCCCCGCACCCGGTCGTCTGGGTGGCCCCCGGCCCCGGTCGCGTGGTCTACGACGCCCTCGGGCACGACGTCCGGTCGTACGACTCGCCGTCCCGCGCTCAGCTGTTCCGGAACGAGGTCCGCTGGTTGCTCGGCCGCTGAGTCCGACAGGATGTCCCGGTGACGACGAGCCTCGACGCCGGCCGCCTGCGGGTCATGACGTACAACCTGAAGGGCCTGCAGCTGTCCCGGGCGGACGCCGTCGCTGTGGTGCGCATCGCGGCCCCCGACGTGCTCGGCGTGCAGGAACCCCCGCGGGGGCTGCTCGGGCGGTGGCAGATGTGGCGGTTCGCGCGGGACGTGGGCCTGCGGACGGTCGTGAACGGCCGCGGTGCCCGGACGACGGCGCTGCTGGTCGCCTCGCGCCGGTCCGCCTCCCACGCGCACGCGCTCAAGCTGGTCAACCTCGCGGGTCGCACGCGTCGGGGCGTGGCCATGGCCACGGTCGACGGTGTCCGGTTCGTCGTCGTGCACCTGTCGCTGGTCCGCGACGAGCGGTCCGCGCACCTGTCCGACATCCTGCTCGCCCATGTCCCCGCCACGCGGACGGTCGTGCTCGGCGACCTCAACGAGCGCCCGGGCGGCCCCACGTGGAAGCGCCTGTCCAGCGTGCTGGTCGACGCCGACCCCGAGGGCGACCCCACGTACCCCGCGATCGACCCGCTGCACCGGATCGACGCGGTCTTCGCGTCCTCCGACCTCGGCATCGAGGACGCGCGGGTCCCCTCCGGCCCGCCCGTCCTGCACGGCAGCGACCACCGCCCGCTCGTCGTCGACCTGCTCCTGGACCCGGAGGCCCGGACTGTGCAGGGATGATGGCGGGGTGGTCCTGCAGCCCGCGCCCGGTGCGCCCCTGACCGATGCCGCGCTCGTCGCGGCCCTCCGCACCGACCTGACCGCCGCCGGGTACGGCGTGGCCGGGGTCGAGGACGTGCTCGGGCCGGTCGCCGCGGACGCCCTGCACCGCGAGGAGCCGGTTCCCGCGCTGCGCGCCACGGCGGCGTCCGGCGACGTCGTCGCGGCGCTGGTCCGCACGTTCCTGCTCGGTTCCACCACGCCGCGGCGGCTGCTCGAGCGGGCGCTGCCCACGCTCACGGTCGCGGGCGCCGAGCGCCTGGGCCTGGTGGAGTCCGACGGCGACGACGTGCGTGCGCGGGTCGACCTGCGTCCGTACGCGGCGGTCGACGGCGGCGGCGAGGTCGACTGGTGGATCGCGTCGGACCTCGGCGAGCTGGCCACCGGCTCGGCCCTGCGCACCGACCACGTGCTCGGCGTCGGCGGGGCCTCCACCACGCTGGCGCAGGTGACCGTCCGCGACGACCGCGACCACGTGCTGGACCTCGGCACGGGCTGCGGGATCCAGGCCCTGCACGCGTCCCGCCACTCGCGCCGGGTGGTCGGCACCGACATCTCCCGGCGCGCGCTCGCGTTCGCACAGTTCAACGCGGCGCTCGCCGGGGTAGAGCTCGACCTCCGCGAGGGGTCGATGCTCGAGCCGGTCGCCGACGAGCGCTTCGACCTCGTCGTGAGCAACCCGCCGTTCGTCATCACGCCGCGGACGCCGGGGATGCCGTCGTACGAGTACCGCGACGGCGGGCGCTCCGGCGACGCGATCGTGCGCGAGCTCGTCGAGGGCGTCGGCGCGGTGCTCGCCCCCGGGGGGGTGGCGCAGCTGCTGGGCAACTGGGAGGTGCGGCGCGGCGAGGAGTGGCACGAGCGGGTGGGGTCGTGGCTCGACGCCAGCGGGCTGGACGGCTGGGTGGTCCAGCGCGAGCTGCAGGACCCCGCGCAGTACGCCGAGACGTGGATCCGCGACGGCGGAACGACGCCGGACCGCGACCGCGCGGCGTGGGCCTCGCGGTACGGCGAGTGGCTCGACGACTTCGCGTCGCGGGACGTCGAGGGGATCGGGTTCGGCTTCGTGACCCTCCGCAAGCCTCTCCGGGAGCCGTCCCTGCGCCGCCTCGAGGAGGTCACCGGGACGGTCCGCCAGCCGCTGGGCCCGTCCATCGCGGCGACGCTCGCCGCTCACGACTGGCTGCAGTCGATGACGGACGGCGAGCTGGCCGACCAGCGCCTCGTCGTCGCACCGGACGTCACGGAGGAGCGCTACCTGACCCCGGGCGACCCGGACCCGCAGGTCGTGCTCCTGCGCCAGGGCGGCGGCTTCGGGCGTGCCGTGCAGGCCGGGACAGCGCTGGCGGGGTTCGTCGGCGTCTGCGACGGCGAGCTCACCGTGGGCCAGATCGTCAACGCACTGGGCGCCCTGCTGGAGGTCGGCGGCGACGCGGTCGCGGCGGACGTCCTCCCGTCGGCCCGCGGCCTCATCCGCGACGGCCTCCTGCTGCCCGCCGACTGACAACGTCCGAGGATGTGGCTGCCAGGGCAACCACATCCTCGGACGCAACGCGGGTTGTCAGTGCAGCACCACGTCGTCCAGGACGTGGGTGCCGGCGTTGAAGTACAGGTTCACCTTCTTCACGTCGGCCAGCTGCGCGCCGCAGTCGGCGGTCAGGGTCTCCAGGTCGACGACCACGTCGGCGGTCGGCCCGGAGATCCAGCCCACCTGCGCGGTCTCGCACCAGGTCCACGACGAGCCCACCTGCAGGGCCGCCTTGGTGTCGAACCCGGTGGTGGACACCACGTCGAACGTGAGCTGGGTGCGCCCGGTCCAGTCGCCGACCGAGGGGCCGAACCCGAACCAGCCGCCGTCCGGCGAGGCCGCGTCGACGGTGAGCGTGCCTCCGGTCGAGGAGACGGTGCCCTCCCCGATCGGCCCCCAGCCCTGGGCGCCGTCCGCGAAGTCGGAGAGCACGACGGGCTCCAGGGGCGTCGGCCGGTGGTCGTAGCGGTCGAGGTACCCGGCGAAGTCCCCGCGCGTGACCACCTTGAGCACGCCGAACTTCGTCGCTGACGTCGGCACGACGATCCCCGTCTCGGTGGCCCACGCGATGGCCTTGCCGTACGGGTGCCACGACGGGACGTCGGTGAACGCCTCGGGTGCCGCCGGTTCGGGCTTGCCCGCGAGCCGCCAGAGGAGCTCGGCGGCGGACGAGCGGTCGAGCGGCGCCTTCGGCAGGTAGACGGGCAGCGTCGTGTCGACCAGCCCCTCGTGCGCCAGCCACTCGATCGCCGTGTACGCCGCGTGCTTCTTGGGCACGTCGAGGAACGTCGGCCGCGTGGCGGTCGGCACCCAGGTCGCGTCCGCGTAGCGGTAGAGCAGCGTCGCCACGTCCTGACGGGTCTCCGGCTTCGTCGGCCGGAACGTGCCGTCCGCGTAGCCGTCGTCGAGCCCTTGGTCGTGCAGCCAGATGATCGAGTCGAAGTTCGGGGACCCCGGCAGCACGTCGGAGAACACCGGTGGCGGCTCGACCCCCGGCAGGGCGGCGATGTCGTCGACGACGATGCTTCCCGACGAGGCGCCGGTGCCGTCGTCGGCCGCGTTGACGTAGATGTTGAACTGCGAGATCGCCTGGAGGTCCGCGTCGGTGATCCGGCGGTTGGCGTTGGCGGTGTCCCAGGGGGCCGGACGCCAGTCGACGAACGGGAACGTGACGACGCCCGCCGTCGTGCCTGCCAGCGACGGGTACGCCTCGTACGAGACGCCACCGGCCACGAGCTGGAGCACCATCTTGTTGCCGGACCCGTCGGGCTTCACCCACAGGGCCAGCTCGTTGAAGGACGACCAGTCACCGCTGATCTGCTTACCGAACCCCGTGTAGGTCTGGGTGGCGAAGTCGTAGTCCATCCGCAGCGCCTTCGACGGCCCGCTCGTGTCCAGAGACAGCGTGTTGGCGCCGTAGGAGACGTACTCGGCCCGCAGGGCGGTGTTGTCGCCGTACCCCTCGTAGTCGTCGACCACGCCCGGCCCGAAGGTCGGTCTCGGCCCGAGGACCACGGAGACGCTGTCGGTGAGCACCTCGGCGCCGTCGACGATCACATGCACCTCGAGCGTCTGCGTGCTGTTGTCCAGCTCGGCGGCCGGGATGTCCCACGGCGCCGACCACCAGAGGCCGTCGCCGGGGGAGAGCTCGATCTCCGTGGTCCCGACCGTCGCGTACACGCGGTCGGCGTCGACGTTCTGGACCGTGGCCCGGATGGTCGTCGGCGACGTCGCGACGCGCGCGCTGTCCGCGGGCGACGCGATGTGCACGAGCGGCTGCGCGGGAGTCGTGTCGACGGCACGGTCGAACGCGCCGGTGACGTCACCCGCGAAGTAGGTGAACGGGTCCGCCGCGTACGCCTGGAAGTCCTCCAGGAGTGCGTCGCCGGGCACGGGCACGAAGTGCTGGCCGGCGTCGAAGTTGGCCCACGTCTCCATGTAGGCGGACCGGCTGGCACGCGGGTCGGCCTTGATGGCGTTCAGCACCTTGGTGAACCACTGCTCGGGAGACGAGCCGCTGGTGCCGACGCCACCCGAGACGCCGAACTCGGTGAACGCGGAGACCTTCCCGCGAGCGTCGGCGAGGTCGGCGATCATGCCGAGGTCCGCGACCAGCCCGTCGAGGAACGCCTGCGAGCCGGTGTTGTCGTACGCGTCCAGGCCGAGCACGTCGATGAACTCGTCGCCGGGGTAGGTGCGCAGGTACTGCTCGGCGTTGCCGCCGAACCCGCTGCCCGGGCTGAACGCGTACAGGAAGTTGGAGACGCCCTTGAGGTCGCGCAGGTACTCGACCGTGTACCGGTAGAGCTCCTTGTACTCGCCGGGGGAGCCGAACGCGGCGCCCCACCAGAACCAGGAGCCGGCGTTCTCGTGCCACGGGCGGAAGACGATCGGGATGAGGTTCCCGTCGGCGTCGCGCGCACCGTCCGCCGCGGCCGCGATGTTGTCCAGGTACGCGTTGAGCGCGGCGTTCTTGGGGCCGCCCGGCAGGACCGCGCGCAGGGTGTCGCCGGTGGTGTCGTAGAAGCTGCCGCCGGTGACGAAGTTCTCCATGTGCGCGGACAGGGTGTTGATGCCGCCCAGCTCGTGCGCCTTGCCGATGTAGTCGTCGAGCGCGGCGATGTTCTGCGCGGTCGTGTTGCCGGCCGAGCCCGGGGCCTCGTCGCCCTGGAGGATCAGCGTGTCCCAGCCGAACACGGCGGGGTAGTCGCCGGTCACGTTCTTCACGTCGGACTTCAGGCCGTCCGCGCCGGTGAACGTCAGGCCGTACGACGTCGTGTGCTGGTGGCCGAACAGGATGCCGTCGCCGCGCACGTCGTCGAGGTAGGAGAACAGGGACCGGGTCTGCGGGCTGGCGCCCGGGTCGACGAGCGTGACGGTCTCGGCGGCTGTCGCGGGGAGCGTCACGGTCCCGCACAGGGCTGCGGCGGTGATCCCTGCGGTGAGGGCGCGCGCGAGATGACGGTTCTTCATTGAACCTCCTGGGTCGTCCCGCCCCCGGAGCCGGCATCCACGGACGAGCACTGGAACGAACTTAGTCAAGTTACCAAACAAAGGATCGACCGGACAGGCCCGAATCGTTTGAGCGCGCTCGATCCACAGGTCAGGCACAGGTCGGTGCTACGGCCGGCCCAGCCGCCCTCCCTACGTTCGGCCCAGGTCACAGGACCGGGTCGACGTGAGGGAGAACATGCAGCACGTATGGAGGCGGACGACGCCGCTGACGAGGACGGTCACTGCCGTGGTCGTCGTGGCCCTCGTCGGCGCAGCGGTCTGGTGGTTCGGGATCAGGGACGCGTCGGCGGCATCGGCCGCACCCGTGACCAGGACGGTCGCCGCGAGCCTGACGACGATGCAGAAGTCGGTGAGCGCCAGCGGCACGCTGACCCCGTCGGTGCAGCAGGACGTGAGCTTCGAGGTGAGCGGCACCGTGACCGGTGTGCCCGTCGCGGTCGGTCAGGCGGTCACCGTCGGGCAGACGCTCGCCACGGTCGACACCCTGCAGCTGACCGCGGACCTGCTGCAGGCCAAGGCGACGCTGGCCAGCGCGCAGGCCAAGCTGGCCGACGCGAGCGGGACCGCGCAGATCGCCGCGGCGCAGGCGCAGGTCGACGTGGCGCAGTCGGGCGTGGACACCGCGCAGGCCGCGATGGACGGCGCCACGCTCACGGCCCCGGTCGCCGGGCTGCTGACCGCGGTGAACCTCGAGGTGGGCGACGCGGTGGGGTCCTCCTCGGCGCCCTCCGGCAGCGGCGGCGAGACCACGGCGCAGTTCACCATCGTCGGCACCGAGGCGTGGCAGGTCGACGTCACGGTCTCCGACGCGGACGTCGCGCTCATCGAGGTGGGCGACCAGGCGGAGGTCACCCTCGACGGCGCGACCGACCCGGTGTTCGGCACCATCAGCGAGATCGGGCTGCTGTCCACCAGCGACACCGGCGTGGCGGCCTACCCCGTGGCCGTGGCGGTCACCGGCGACCAGGAGGGGCTGCACGACGGGGTCGCCGCCGAGGTCGAGCTGGTCTACGAGCGCCGGACGGACGTGCTCACGGTGCCCAGCCTCGCGGTCACCACGGCTACAGACGGCACGACGACCGTGCAGCAGGTCGGCGCCGACGGCGAGACGGTCGACGTGCCCGTGACGGTCGGCGAGACCTCCGGCAACGTCACCGAGATCACCGAGGGGCTGGCCGAGGGCGACGAGGTCGTGCTGGCCACGTTCACGCCTGGCACCGGCGGGACAGGACGCCAGGGCACCCAGGACGGCGGCACGTTCCCCGAGGGCGGTCCCCCGGAGGGCTTCGACCCCACCCAGATGCAGGGCGGTCGGACGAATGGCTGAGCTCGCGTCGCCGCTCGTCGAGACACGCACCAGCACCGTCATCGACCTGGTCGGCGTCACGAAGACCTACACGTCCGGCAGCATCGAGTTCGAGGCCCTGCGCGGCGTGGACCTGCGCATCGAGCAGGGCGAGTACGTGGCGGTCATGGGCCCCTCGGGGTCCGGCAAGTCGACGCTGATGAACATCCTCGGCTGCCTGGACACGCTCACCCGCGGCACGTACCACCTGGCCGGCGAGGACGTGGGGGAGCTCGACGAGATCGACCTCGCGGACATCCGCAACCGGCGCATCGGGTTCGTGTTCCAGCAGTTCAACCTCCTGCCGGCGCTGTCGGCGTGGCGCAACGTGGAGCTCCCGCTGGTCTACGGACGGGTGCACGCGGGGGTCCGACGCGACCGGGCCGCGGCCGCGCTGTCCCGCGTCGGGCTCGCCGACCGGCTCGACAACCGGCCCGGCGAGCTGTCCGGCGGGCAGCAGCAGCGCGTCGCGGTGGCCCGCGCCCTCGTCGGCGAACCGGCCCTGCTGCTGGCCGACGAGCCCACCGGCAACCTCGACTCGACCTCGACCCGCGACGTCCTGGAGCTGTTCGACGAGCTGCACGCCCAGGGCCGCACCATCGTCCTCATCACCCACGAGGCGGACGTCGCCGAGCGTGCGGAGCGGATCGTCCGGGTCCACGACGGACTCATCGTGTCGGACGGTGCCCGATGACCTGGACCGAGACCCTGCGCACCGGCTGGTCGGCGGTGACGTCGCACGCGATGCGGTCGATCCTCACCGTGCTCGGCATCCTCATCGGCATCGCCGCCGTCATCCTCACGGTCGGCCTCGGGCTCGGCACGCAGAAGGACGTCAGCGAGCAGATCAGTCAGCTGGGCAGCAACCTGCTCATCGTCAAGCCGGGCAGCAGCACCAGCACGGAGGGCGTCCGCGGGGGCTTCGGCTCGCGCACCACGCTCACCACGGCCGACGCGGAGGCACTGGCCTCGTCGGTCAATGCGCCCGACATCGGCAAGGTCGCCGCCGAGAAGACGACCTCCACCTCACTCGAGGCCAACGACACCAACTGGACCACCAGCGTCGTCGGCACCAGCACGGACTGGCTCGACGTCCGCGGCCGCACCCTCGCGTCCGGCGCGTTCTTCACGGCCGACGACGAGGCCTCCCGCGCGGCGGTCGTCGTGCTCGGACCGTCGACCGCGGAGGAGCTGTTCGGCTCCACCCGCGTGGTCGGCCAGACCGTGACCATCGGCGACACCGACCTCCGGGTCGTCGGGGTGCTCGAGGCCGAGGGCGCGTCCGGCGACAGCGACCTCGACGACCTCGCGGTCATCCCCATGTCGACGGCGGCGGACACGGTCGTCGGCGGCTCGGACCGGAACGCGGTCTCGACGATCTACGTCCAGGCGGAGTCGACCGACCAGCTGAACGCGGCGTACCAGGAGGCGCAGGCCCTGCTGCTCAACCTGCACGGGATCACCGACGCCGACAGCGCCGACTTCACGATCAACAGCCAGGACGCCCTCGTGTCCACCGCGACCGCGGTCTACAAGACTCTGACCGTCCTCCTGACCGGCATCGCGGCACTCTCGCTGCTGGTCGGGGGCATCGGGGTCATGAACATCATGCTCGTCTCGGTCACCGAGCGGACCCGCGAGATCGGTCTGCGCAAGGCGCTCGGCGCCCCGCCGTGGGCCATCCGCCGGCAGTTCCTGGTCGAGGCCACGGTGCTCGGCCTGGCCGGCGGGGTGCTCGGTGCGGTCCTCGGGATCGCCGCCGCGCAGGTCCTGCCCCGGTTGCTCGACAGCTCGGTCGTCGTGTCCGGTGTCGCGGTCGTCGGCTCGGTCGTCGTCGCGATGGGCATCGGGCTGGTGTTCGGCGTCTACCCCGCCACGCGTGCCGCGCGCCTAGCCCCCATCGACGCGCTGCGCGCGGAATAGCCCCTCTCAGCAAGGAGACCCCATATCCACCCTGACCACGCGACTGCTTCCCGCGATCGCCGCGGCGTCGGTCCTCGTCCTCGCCGGCTGCTCGGCCGGCACCTCCGAGGCGGCCGCCCCGGCCGCCTCGTCCACCCCTCAGCAGCAGGACGGCGGCGGCGCGCAGCCTCCCGGTGGTGGCGGCGGCGCGTCCGGCGAGATCGCCTCGGTGACCGGCACGGTCATGCAGGTCCGGTCCACCGACGCGCAGACCGCGGTGACCTGGACGGACGCGACCACGTTCTCCGCGACCGTCGCCGGCACGCTCGCCGACGTGACGGTCGGGTCGTGCGTCGTCGCCGTGTCGACGGCCACCGCCGACGACTCGACGGACACCACCGCGCCGGTGGAGGCCACCAGCATCCGGATCACGCAGCCGGCCGACGACGGCACGTGCGTCAGCGGCTTCGGCGGCTTCGCCGGCGGACCCGGAGGTGGCGACCGTCCCGACGGCGCGCCCACCGACATGCCGTCGATGCGGGCCCCCGACGGCGCGCCCACCGACCTGCCGTCCGGAGCACCCGACGGCGCGCGCATGTTCGGCGGCGGGGCCGGCGGCACGGTCACCGCGATCGACGGCAGCACGCTGACGGTCGAGGCCACCGGTCAGGACGACGCGACGACCTCGCGCACCGTCTCCGTCACCGACGCGACCACCTACACGACGACCGCAGCGGCCGACGCGTCCGCGGTCGTCGTGGGGCAGTGCGCCACCGCGCGCGGCGAGTCCGACGACAGCGGCAAGGTCACCGCGACGAGCATCACGATCTCCGCGCCGACCGACGGCGAGTGCACCACCGGCATGGTCGGCGGGCGCGGCTTCCCCGGCGGCGGCTCGCAGGGGTCGTCGGACGACTCGTCGCAGGACGGCGGCACCGATGCCTGACCGCGCGGTCCGCCCCTCCGTCGCGCTGCGGCGTCGCGCGCGCCGTCGTCGGATCATCGGGTTCGGCGCCGCCGGGGCCGTCGTCCTGGTGGCTGCGGGCGGTGGCGTCGCGCTCGCCGTCGGCGGCTCACAGGACGGTCGGTACCGGACGGCCACCGCCGAGCTGTCGAGCGTCGAGCAGGTGATCGACGCCGTCGGCACGATCGCGTCGGCCAGCCGGCGTGACGCGGCGTTCTCCGTCGACGGCACGGTCGCGACCGTCACCGTGTCGGTCGGTCAGGCCGTGGCGGCCGGTGACGTGCTCGCGACGCTCGACACCGAGGCGCTGCAGGACGCGGTCGAGAAGGCGCAGGCCGACCTCGCGGGCGCCCAGCAGCAGCTGTCCGACGACCTGGACTCGCAGACGTCGTCGACCTCGAGCTCGTCGTCGACCTCCTCGTCCTCCGCGACCTCCACCTCGTCGTCATCGACGCCGTCGGCATCGCCGTCCGCGTCTCCCGCGGCCTCCTCCGCCGCACCGACCACCGGGTCCGACGACACGCGCGGAGACTCCGCGGACCCCGCCGTCGAGAAGGCGCTGTCCGACGTCGAGCGGGCCCAGAAGGCGCTGCTCGACCAGTACCAGGTCACCGCCGACGCCCTCGCGTCCAGCGGCCAGAGCGTCACGGCGTCGCAGGCCTCGTGCGCGGCGTTCCTCGCGGTGGTCGGCGACGACGTCGAGCCCGCGGACCCGGAGCCGACGGATGAGCCGACGGAGCCGACAGATCCCGCCGACGCCGCCACCGAGGACGCCGGCGACACGACCGAGCCCGACGTCTCCGCCGTCGAGCAGGCCCTGGCGGACTGCCAGGCCGCGCTGACCGGCGCCCTGGACGCGCAGACCGCGACCGACGCGGAGCAGCAGGCGCTCATGACGCTCGCGACCGCGCTGGACCAGGCGGTGCAGGTGCTGCAGAAGGCGGTCGCGGCGTCAGCATCGACGAGCACACCGTCGACGAGCACACCGTCCGTCAGCACGCCGTCCACGACGACCCCGTCGGCGAGCACCCCGTCGACCGGCACGCCGTCGGGTTCGTCGGACGACACGTCGACCGTGGCCTCGGCAGCGACGGTCGTCGCCGACCAGGCCGCGATCGACCTGGCCGAGGCCAACGTCGCGCTCGCGCAGAGCCGGCTCCCGTTCGCCACCCTGACCAGCCCGATCGCCGGCACGGTCGCGGCGGTCGCGCTCGCACCGGGCGACTCGGTCACGGCCTCGTCGACCACAGCGGTGATCACGATCCTCGGCCCCGACGGCTACACGGTCACCACCAGCGTCCCGCTGACGAAGATCGACATCGTCACGGTCGGCCAGACGGCCCAGGTGACCACGCCCAGCACGGATGCGGCGCTCACGGCCACGGTCAGCAGCATCGGGGTCCTCGACACGTCGACCACCGCCGACCCGGCCTACACCGTCGAGCTCGCCGTCGACCCGACCGAGGAGAGGCTGTTCGACGGCGCCTCCGCCCAGGTCCGGGTCACGGTCGCGGGCGCCGACCAGGTGCTCACGGTGCCGACGTCGGCCGTCCACGTCGACGGCGCCACGGCCACGGTCCAGGTGCTCGACGGTGGCACGCCGACGGAGGTCACGGTCACCCGCGGCGCGGTCGGCACGGAGCGCACCGAGATCACCGACGGCCTGTCCGCCGGCGACGAGGTGGTCCTCGCGGACCTCGACGAGCCGATCGAGACCAGCACGTCGACCACGACCGGGCTGTCGGGTCTGGGCGAAGACGCGACGCAGGGCGGCCCTCCGGAGGGCTTCGTGATGCAGGGTGGCGACGGCGGTCCGCCGGCCGGGTTCGCCCCTCCGGGGAACGGCTGACCGCGGGCCAGGGATCGGGGGACCGAGCGGCGGTTCCCCGATCCCTCGCGTCGCCACCGAGTCCCGCCCCGCGTGGATAGGCTCGCGGCGTCGCCCTCCGGCGGCACGGACGGGAGGACCACGATGACCGACGAGCCCACCGCCGACACACCGCGGGTCGCGGTGCTGGGCGGCGGTGTCATGGGGGAGACCCTGCTCAGCGCGCTGCTGACGGCGGGCTGGACGGCCGAGCAGGTCGAGGTCACCGAGCGGTACGCGCCGCGGGCCGAGGAGCTCGCCGCCCGGTACGGGGTCCGCACCGGGTCGTCGAACGCGGAGGCCGCGGCCCGCGCCGTCGTCGTGCTGCTCGCCGTCAAGCCCAACGTCGTCGCCTCGGTCCTGGACGAGATCAAGGACGCCCTGCGCGGCGGCGAGCTCGTGGTCAGCGTGGCGGCCGGCCTGCCGATCGCCAGCTACGAGAAGCGGCTCAACCCGGCACAGCCGGTCGTGCGGGTCATGCCCAACACGCCCGCCGTCGTCGGCAAGGGGGCCAGCGCCATCGCCCCCGGCACGCACGCGAGCGAGGGGCACCTGGCCCTCGTCGAGAAGATGCTCGGCGCCACCGGGCTCGTCGTCCGTGTGGAGGAGAAGGACCTCGACGCGGTCACCGCCATCTCCGGCTCCGGCCCCGCCTACGCGTTCTACCTGATCGACGCGATGGCCGAGGCGGGAGTGCTGCTCGGCCTCACCCGTGACCTGGCCACGAAGCTCGCGGTCGCGACCGTCGAGGGCTCCGCGGCGCTCGCCGCCCAGTCGGGCGACCACCCGGCCGTGCTGCGCGAGCGCGTGTCCTCCCCGGGCGGGACCACGGTCGCCGCGGTGCAGGTGCTCGACGCCCACGGCGTCCGCGCCGGGGTCGTCGCGGCGGCGGAGGCGGCCCGCGACCGCTCGCGTGAGCTCGGCAAGCAGTACTGATGAACGCCTCCGCGCGTCCGCCGGCGATGAGCGACGTCGCCGCGCTCGCGGGCGTCTCGCACCAGACCGTCTCGCGGGTGCTGAACGACCATCCGAGCGTCCGCCCGGAGACGCGGGAGCGTGTCAACGCGGCCATCGTCCGGCTGGGGTACCGCCGCAACAGCGCCGCCCGCACGCTGGTCACCCGCCGGTCCGGCACGCTCGGCGTGGTCACCCCCGCCACCGCGCTGTACGGGCCGACGAGCACGCTGGTCGGGCTCGAGGAGGCCGCCCGGGTGGTCGGCTGGTACGTGTCGGTGGCGACCATCCGGCAGTTCGACGGCGACAGCATGCACACCGCGATCGAGCACTTCCTGGGGCAGGGCGTCGACGGGATCGCGATCATCGCGCCCACCACCGAGGTCGCCCAGGCCATCGCCGCGATCGCGTCCCCGGTGCCGGTCGTGCTCATCTCGTCGGCGTCCGACGTCCCGCCCGTCGCGCACCTGCACGCGGTCGGTGTCGACCAGCGGCACGGCGCCCGGCTGGCCACCCAGCACCTGCTCGACCAGGGCCACACCGAGGTGGTGCACGTGGCCGGCCCGCAGGACTGGTTCGACGCCCAGGACCGGCTCGCCGGGTGGCGCGAGGTCTCCGGACCGGGTGCCCCGGAGCACATCGAGGCGGGCTGGGACGCGGCCGACGGGTACGAGCTCGGGCTCCGGATGGTCCGCGAGGGGCTGCCGTCGGCGATCTTCGCGGCCAACGACCAGCTGGCCCTCGGGCTGCTGCACGCGTTCTGGGAGAAGGGTGTCGGCGTGCCGTCGGACGTCGCGGTCGTGGGCTTCGACGACGAGGTCGGCGCCGCGCACTACACGCCGCCGCTGACCACGGTCCGGCAGGACTTCGGGGCGCTCGGGCGGCTGGCGGTCGGCTCGCTGCAGTCCGCGTTCGCGGGGGAGGACGTGGCGCGCCAGCAGATCCCCGCGGAGCTCGTGGTGCGGGCCAGCTCGGTGCGTCCGGCGTAGTCCTACGCTCGGGTCATGATCGACATCGCCGAGCTCGCCGAGAAGCACCTAGACGCCGCCCGCTCCGACCAGCACGGCCGCTCGGCGGGCATCGTCGCCCATGACGGCGAGCTGCGGCAGACGATCATGGCCATGACCGCCGGATCGAGCCTGGGCGAGCACAACTCCCCGAACGCCGCGACGCTGCAGGTCTGGCGCGGGAGGGTGCGGGTCGAGTCGCCCGACGGGGACGTCGAGGCGAGCACCGGTCACCTGTGGGTGCTGACGCACGAGCGGCACTCGGTGCACGCGATCGAGGACAGCGTCTTCCTGCTCACCACCCTCACGGGAGTCGGTCGGTCCTCGCACGGCTGAGTCGGGGCGGGTGGACCGCGGGGCAGATGTTAGCGCTAACATGTGTCTCGGCCGCCGGCGTCCGTCGCGGTCCTCGTCGCAAGAGCGGAGCCGCGTGATGACGGTCGATCCCCACGGAACCGACCCCCGGACGGCCATCGAGTCCGGCGCGACGACCCTCGGCATCGAGCTGGGCTCCACGCGCATCAAGGCCGTCCTGATCGGCCCCGACCACGCTCCGTTGGCCAGCGGCAGCCACGACTGGGAGAACCAGTTCGTCGACCGCGTGTGGACGTACTCGCTGGACGCCGTGTGGACCGGGCTGCAGGAGTCGGTCGCCGCGCTGCTGGCCGAGGCCGAGGAGAAGTACGGGGTGCGGCCGGCGCGGCTGCAGGCCATCGGGATCTCCGCGATGATGCACGGCTACCTCGCGTTCGACGAGGCCGACGAGCTGCTGGTCCCGTTCCGCACCTGGCGCAACACGACGACGGGCCGCGCGGCCGAGGAGCTGACCGGGCTGTTCGGTCACAACATCCCGCTGCGCTGGTCCATCGCGCACCTCCGTCAGGCGGAGCTGGACGCGGAGCCGCACGTCCCGCAGGTCCGGTTCCTCACCACGCTGGCCGGCTACGTGCACTGGAAGCTCACCGGCCGCAAGGTGCTCGGCGTCGGCGACGCCTCGGGCATGTTCCCGATCGACACGGCGACGCACGCGTACGACGCGACGATGCTCGCCGCCTTCCCCGGGGCGGACCTCGAGCCGCTGCTGCCCGAGATCCTGCTCGCCGGCCAGGAGGCCGGCCGGCTGACCGAGGCCGGCGCGGCGCTGCTCGACCCCACCGGCACGCTGCAGCCGGGCATCCCGCTCTGCCCGCCCGAGGGTGACGCCGGCACGGGCATGGTCGCGACGAACTCCGTCGCACCCCGCACCGGCAACGTCAGCGTCGGCACCAGCATCTTCGCGATGGTCGTGCTGGAGAAGCCGCTCGCGCAGGTGCACCACGAGCTCGACCTGGTCACCACACCCGGCGGCGACCTGGTCGCGATGGTGCACTGCAACAACGGCGCCAGCGAGCTCGGCGCCTGGGCGGACCTGTTCGGGCAGTTCGCCACCGCGATCGGGCAGCCCACCGGCTCGGACGAGGTGTTCGGCGCGCTCCTGCGCGAGGCGCTGACCGGCGACGCCGACGGGGGCGGGCTGCTGGCCTACAACTACCTGTCCGGTGAGCCGATCACGGGTCTGACCGAGGGGCGGCCGCTGTTCGTGCGGACCCCTGACAGCCGGCTCACCCTCGCCAACTTCATGCGCACCCAGGTCTACAGCGCGTTCGGCACGCTCAGCCTGGGCATGCGCGTGCTGCGAGGAGAAGGTGTCGAGCTCGACGCGATGTACGCGCACGGCGGGCTGTTCCGGACCGCGGGCGTGGCGCAGCGGCTGCTCGCCGCGGCGGTCGGCGCGCCGGTCACCGTGGGCAGCACCGCGGGGGAGGGCGGCGCCTGGGGGATCGCGGTGCTCGCCGCGTACCTGGGTGCGGCCGACGAGCAGGACCTGAGCACCTACCTGACCACCCGCGTGTTCGGCGACGCCGTCTCGGAGACGGTCGCGCCGGACCAGGACGACGTCCGCGGCTTCGACGCCTACCTCGAGCGCTACTGCGCCGGGCTGGCGATCGAGCAGGCCGCGGTGGAGGCACTGTGAGCACCGAGGACCTGATCCGGCAGACGCGGACCGTCGTCGCGCAGCTGCACGCGGAGCTGCCGCGCTGGGGCCTGGTGGTGTGGACCGCGGGGAACGTGTCGCAGCGGGTGGTCGTCGGAGCCGCTCCCGGGCCCGCCGACCTGTTCGTCATCAAGCCCTCCGGGGTCACGTACGACGAGCTGACCCCCGAGTCGATGGTCGTCTGCGACCTCGACGGGAACCTGGTCGACGGCACCCGAGCACCCTCGAGCGACACCGCCGCGCACGCCTACGTGTACCGGCACATGCCGTCGGTGGGGGGAGTCGTGCACACGCACTCGACCTACGCGACCGCCTGGGCCGCCCGCGGCGAGCCGGTCCCGTGCGTGCTCACGATGATGGCCGACGAGTTCGGCGGCGACGTGCCGATCGGCCCGTTCGCGCTCATCGGCGACGACTCGATCGGCCGCGGCATCGTCGAGACCCTGCAGGTCTCCCGCAGCCCCGCCGTCCTCATGCGCAACCACGGACCGTTCACCATCGGCCGCGACGCCAAGGCCGCCGTGAAGGCCGCCGTCATGGTCGAGGAGGTCGCCCGGACGGTGCACATCGCGCGGCAGCTGGGTGACACCGTCCCGATCGCGCAGTCGGACATCGACTCCCTCTACGCCCGCTACCAGAACGTCTACGGACAGCAGCCCACCCACACCCCGGAGAGCGACTCATGACCAAGCCCTACGCCGACCGCGAGATCTGGTTCCTCACCGGGAGCCAGGGCCTGTACGGCGAGGAGACGCTCCGCCAGGTGGCCACGCAGTCGCAGGAGATCGCGCGGGTCCTGGGCGACACGCTCCCGGCGACGCTCGTCTGGAAGCCGGTCCTCACCGACTCCGACGCCATCCGCCGCGCCGCGCTCGAGGCCAACGCCGACGACGCCGTGATCGGGGTGATCGCGTGGATGCACACGTTCTCGCCGGCCAAGATGTGGATCGCCGGCCTCGACGCGCTGCGCACGCCGCTGCTGCACCTGCACACGCAGGCGAACGTCGAGCTGCCGTGGGACACCATCGACTTCGACTTCATGAACCTGAACCAGGCCGCGCACGGCGACCGCGAGTTCGGCTACATCGCGACCCGGCTCGGTGCCGCGCGCAAGACGGTCGCGGGGCACGTGTCCAACCCGGCCGTCGTCGCGTCGATCGACACCTGGGTGCGCGCCTGCGCCGGCTGGGCCGCGACGCACGAGCTGAAGCTCGCCCGGTTCGGCGACAACATGCGCAACGTCGCCGTGACCGAGGGCGACAAGACCGAGGCCGAGCTGCGGTTCGGCGTCTCGGTGAACACCTGGGGCGTGAACGACCTCGTGGCGGCCGTGGACGCGGTGGCTCCAGACGACGTCGACGCGCTCGTGGCCGAGTACGAGCAGCTCTACGACGTCGCCCCGGAGCTGCGGGCGGACGGCGACCGGCACGAGTCCCTGCGCTACGGCGCCCGCCAGGAGATCGCCCTGCGCACCCTGCTCGAGTCGCTGGGTGCCAAGGCCTTCACGACGAACTTCGAGGACCTCGGTGACCTCCGCCAGCTCCCCGGCCTCGCGGTGCAGCGGCTCATGGCCGACGGCTACGGGTTCGGTGCCGAGGGCGACTGGAAGACCGCGATCCTGGTCCACGCCGCCAAGGTGATGGGCGCCGGGCTGCCCGGCGGCGCGTCGCTCATGGAGGACTACACCTACGACCTGACGCCCGGCTCGGAGCGGATCCTCGGCGCCCACATGCTCGAGATCTGCCCGACGCTGACCACGTCGAAGCCGACCCTGGAGATCCACCCGCTCGGCATCGGCGGCAAGGAGGACCCGGTCCGCCTGGTGTTCAACGCCGACCCCGGCGTGGGCGTCGTCGTCTCCCTGGCCGACATGCGCGACCGCTTCCGGCTCACCGCCAACGTGGTCGACGTCGTCCCGCCCACCGCCGACCTGCCGCACCTGCCGGTCGCCCGGGCCGTCTGGGAGCCCCGCCCCGACTTCCGCACGTCCGCCGAGTCCTGGCTGACCGCCGGGGGAGCGCACCACACCGTGCTCACGACGGCCGTCGGGGTCGAGGCGTTCGAGGACTTCGCGGAGATTGCGCGCACCGAGCTGCTCGTCATCGACGAGGACACCACGCGCCGCGGCTTCCGCGACCAGGTGCGGTGGAACCAGGTCTACTTCCGCCTGGCCCAGGGGTTCTGAGAGGTACGTCCGAACGGGTGGACCTGAGTCCCCCGATTGCTCGTTGCAACTGATGTCTCTAGCGTCGTGACTAGCGCGACGAGGGGGATTACGCCATGACCGTGCAGGGGGCGTCAGGGAGGACCTGGCTCCTCCGCGCACTCCTCGCGGTCGGCGGAGGCCTCCTGGCGGCACTCGTCTCGGTCCTGCTGTCGGCCGCGCCCGCGCACGCGAGCCCGTCTGCTGAGAGCGACCTCCCGACCGTGCTCGCTCCGGTCACCGACGCGACGGGCGTCCTCTCCGACGCGGTGGTGACGCCCGTGGTCGCACCCGTGGCGGACGTGCTGGGTGCGGTGGCCGGGCCGCTCTCCGTCGTCGTGACACCTGCGGCTGGCGTCGTGGGTGCCGTCGCCTCGCCCGTGCCCGCGGCGCAGGTCACGGCGCCGGTGGTCGCCGTGATCACGCCGGTCGCGGACGCGCTGACGCCCGTGGGTGGTGTGCTGGAGCCGGTGCTTCGGCCGGTGACCGATGCGCTGGTGCCCGTGGTGGGTGCGCTGGAGCCGGTGACGAGGGGGCTTCGACCGGTGACCGATGTGCTGGTGCCCGTGGTGGGTGCGCTGGAGCCGGTGACGGGGGGACTCCGGCCGGTGACCGATGTGCTGGTGCCCGACGACGGGTCGTCACCCGGGGCCGGTGCCCCCGAGCTGGGGACTAGCGTCACGGTGCCGTCGACCGCCGAGCCCGCTGGACAGCGAGTGCCGGCCCTGGCCCCGACGACCGCCATGCGCGGGACGGGGATCCTGGACCGCCGGCCCGACACGCTCGTCGCCGTCCACGCACCCACGGAGGTCGCGCCCGGCCGTGCCCCCCACCGCCCCCCGAACCTTCCCGGCGCCGACGGTGTGGGTCTTCCGCCGTCCGGCAGCACGTCGACCGGTGCCGCGCGGGGTGCCGTCGACGGTGACGTCCCGAGCGGCGTCCAGCCGCCCGCCCTTCGCGGGGTGACCACCCGTGGCAGTCCATCGCCCGCACCCCCGTCCGCCCCCGGCCCGGAGGTCCCCGACTCCCCGGCGTGAGCTGGGTCGTCGCGCTGATGCGCGACCCGCCCCGCATCCGTCCGTCCCTCGTTGAGGAGTCCGCCATGCGTTCCTTCGTCCGTCGTTCCCTGCAGACAGCACTCGTCTCCGGCGGCCTCGCCGCCACCGTCCTCCAGCTCGCCGGCACGGCCGCAGCCGTCGCCACCGCGATGGTGTCCGCGGTAGCGTCGCCCGTCATCGCCCGTCATCGCCCGCCAGCACCGCTGGGCCGCCGCCCGCCGACCGTCCACGCTCACCGAGGTGCCGACCCAGCGCAGCGCACACCCGGAGTCGTGACCCGGGGCTCCGTACGCTGGGCCCATGTCCACCGGCACCGACGACGCCACCTCGAGCCTGGGGCGTCGGCGCGGTCGTCGGCCTGCCGGCGAGGACACCCGTGGCGCCATCCTGGCGGCCGCGCGCGACGAGTTCGCCGAGCGCGGGTTCGACGGGGCGAGCATCCGGTCGGTCGCGCGTCGCGCGGACGTGGACCCCGCGCTGGTGCGGCACTACTTCCGCGACAAGGCGGAGCTGTTCGTCGCCGGGATGATCCCGGCGGGCGCCGACCCCGCGGCCATCGCGTCCGGTCTGGCCGGAGACGGTGTCGACGGGCTCGGGGCGCGTCTGCTCACCGCCGTTCTCCGGGTGTGGGAGGCCGACGGCGGGGTGGCGTTCCGGGTGGCGTTCGCCGGGATCACGGCCGGCGACCTGCAGGCCGAGGCGCTCGTCGGGTACGTCGGCCGCGAGGTGTTCGGGCAGGTGGCGCGGGTCCTGCCGCCGCCGGACCAGCAGCTGCGCGTGTCGCTCGTGGCGTCCCAGATGGTCGGCGTCCTCGTGGCCCGGCACGTGCTGCGGCTGGAGCCGCTGGCCTCGTTGCCGGTCGAC
Source organism: Cellulomonas sp. Root137 (assembly GCF_001426725.1). NCBI lineage: Bacteria > Bacillati > Actinomycetota > Actinomycetes > Micrococcales > Cellulomonadaceae > Cellulomonas > Cellulomonas sp. Root137. The sequence goes on from NZ_LMFG01000001.1 coordinate 1,490,432, forward strand.
GAGGTGGTCGCCCTCGTCGGGCCCACGCTGCAGCGCTACCTGTCCGGGCCGCTCACCTAGGCTGCCGGGCCACGGCGACCGCCCAGGCGACCAGCGGCACCTGCAGCGGCAGCCGCGCCCAGGCCACCACCGGCCTGCCCGCCCAGCCGCGCGCGTCCGGCCGGGAGCGGACCGCCATCGTCACGTTGCCGGGGAACACGCCCACCAGCAGGGCCGCCGACGCCAGCCCGCCGAGCCGACGCGTCGCAGGCACCGTCAGGGCGGCCGCGCAGGCGATCTCGGCCACGCCGGACCCGAGCACCCACGGGTCGGGGTTGCCCAGGGAGCGGGGGATCAGCGGCCGGAAGATGCCCGGCCGGCGCAGGTGCAGCACGCCGGACGTGCCCAGCAGGGCGGCGAGCGCGATCGCGGGACCGTGGCGGCGGAGCGTCGAGGAGAGCACGCGCCACGGTATCCGGGAGGCCGTTGTCGGTGCCGGTCGATAGCGTGCGCGGCATGGACACCGTCGACCTCTCCTTCGACTCGTACGCCGGCGTGATCGGGCAGGAGTCGGCCCGCACGGCCGACGCGCTCGAGAAGGCGCCGCTGTCCGCGCAGGTCCCGGCGTGCCCGGACTGGAGCACCGCCGACCTGGCGTACCACCTGGGCGAGGTGCAGGACTTCTGGTCGCAGATCGTCGGGAACGCCCCCGCGGGTCCCGACGACGCGCAGGACACGGAACGCCTGCCGGACGACGAGCTCGTGGCGTTCCTGCGCACCCGCACGGACGCGCTGCTGACCGCGATCGCCGCGCACGACCCGGCGGACCCGTGCTGGTCCTGGTCGCCCGTCGGGGGGACCGTCGGCTGGGTGCTCCGGCGCCAGGCGCACGAGGCGCTCGTGCACCGGGTCGACGCCGAGCAGACCGCCGGGCTGCCGGTCACCGATCCGGGCGTCGTGCTCGCCGCGGACGGCGTCGACGAGATGCTCGGCGTCATGGTCAGCGGGCTGCCGGAGTGGGCGTCGTTCACCCCCGACGGCCAACGGGTCCGGCTGCACGCCACCGACGCCGGCCGCGAGTGGGTCATGGCGTTCGGGCGGTTCCACGGCACGTCGCCGGCCAGCGGGAAGCAGTACGACGACGAGTGCGCGGAGCTGGTCGGCGGGGCGCCGTGGGAGGGGGAGGACGAGGACGTCACGGCGACGGTGTCCGGTTCCGCGTGGGACCTGGAGCTCTGGCTCTGGGGGCGCGGCGGCACGGACGCGCTGCAGCGTGACGGCGACCCGGCGGCGATCGAGCGGCTGCGCGCGGTGATCGTCGAGTCGACGCAGTAGCGCCTTGTGCCGGTCGACCGGCGAGGAGCACAATTCCTCACATGGGGAATAGCGCGATCGAGGTCGCCGGGCTCCGCGTCGTGCGCGGCGGCACCCGCGTCGTCGAGTCGCTGGACCTGACTGTCCCGGCCGGGCAGGTGGTCGGGCTGCTCGGCCCCAGCGGCAGCGGCAAGACGACGCTGATGCGGGCGATCGTCGGTGCGCAGATCGTCGACGGGGGGACCGTCACGGTGCTGGGCCTGCCGGCTGGGTCGGCCCCGCTGCGTCGCCGGATCGGGTACGTGACGCAGTCGCCCAGCGTGTACGGCGACCTCACGGTCACGGAGAACCTGCGGTACGCGGCGGCCATCCTCGGCGTCGACGCCGACGGGATCCGTCGGGCGTTGACCGAGGTCGACCTCGTCGAGCACGCCGACCAGTCCATCGGCACCCTGTCCGGCGGGGAGCGCTCGCGGGTCTCGCTGGCCATCGCGCTGCTCGGCCGGCCCGACCTGCTGGTGCTCGACGAGCCGACCGTGGGGCTCGACCCCGTGCTGCGCCGCGACCTGTGGAACCTGTTCCACCGCCTCGCCCGTTCCGGCGTGAGCCTCCTGGTGTCCAGCCACGTGATGGACGAGGCGGCCCGCTGCGACCGGCTGATCCTGCTGCGCGGCGGCGCGGTGCTGTCCGACAGCACGCTCGACGAGCTGCTCGCGCGCACCGGTGCCCCCGACGCCGAGGGGGCGTTCCTGGCCCTGGTCGACGAGGCCGTGGCCCGCGACGCTGCGAAGGGAGCAGTCGCGTGAACGCCGCCCACAGCGTCGCGACGGACCTCCGGACGACGACCCGTCAGGAGCGCGGCCGAGGGATGACTGCGGCGCTCACCGCCGCGACCGCGCGCCGCGTGCTCACGCAGCTGCGCCACGACAAGCGCACGATCGCGCTGGTCATCCTGCTCCCGTGCGTGCTGATCGGCCTGATCGCCTGGATGTTCGACGGCACGCCGGTGCTCGACCAGTTCGGGCCGCTGCTGGTCGGGCTGTTCCCGATGATGGTGATGTTCCTGGTGACCAGCGTCGCCACCCTGCGGGAGCGCATCTCCGGCACGCTCGAGCGGCTGATGACCCTGCCGATCGGGCGCGGCGACGTGGTCGTCGGCTACGCCCTGGCGTTCGCGGTGCTGGCCACCGTGCAGGCGCTGGTCATCGTCGGGTTCGCCGTGTGGGTGTGCGGCATGGACGTGGCGGGGCCGATCGGGCTGGTGGTGCTCGTGGCGGTGCTCGACGCCGTGCTCGGGTGCGCGCTCGGGCTGGGGGCGTCCGCGCTGGCGAGGACCGAGTTCCAGGCCGTGCAGCTGATGCCGCTGGTCCTCTTCCCGCAGCTGATCACCTGCGGCATCCTCATGCCGCGCGACGAGATGCCGACCGTCCTGGAGTGGCTGTCGCGCGTGCTGCCCCTGACGTACGCGCTCGACGCGATGCAGCAGCTGGCGGCGGGCGGGGCGTGGGCCGACGTCCGCGGCGACGTCGGGGTGATCGCGGCGTTCATCGTCGGCGCGCTCCTGGTCGGCAGCGCCACCCTCCGCCGCCGCACCCCCTGACCCGCGATCAGCGAGGAGGGGCAGCGGCGCCGCTGAATCGTTGCACTCCTGTGACCTGCCGGCCTTGATCACCGAGTCGCCCTGACGTTGACTACGTAGTCATCCGACATCGCCGTCGTCGAGGGGACATCGCCGTGACTGATCGCACCGTCACGAGCAAGCCCCGCCCGGTCGTCGCCGTGGACGTGGCACGGTCCGCCGGGGTGTCGCAGAAGACGGTGTCCCGGGTCATCAACGGCGACCCGCACGTGAGCGCAGAGGTGCGCGACCGCGTGCACCAGGCGATCGCGACGCTGGGCTACCGGCCCAACCGCGCGGCCCGCAACCTGGTGCTCGGGCGCAGCCGGACCATCGGCGTCCTGTCGGTCGGATCCACCGACTACGGCCCGTCGGCGCTGATGGTCGCCGCGGAGCACGCCATCCGCAGCGCCCGCTACTCGATGTCGGTCGTCAACACCCTCGAGGGCGAGCCGGAGTCGATCACCAGGTCCCTGCGCGAGCTCGTGGACCAGGGGGTCGACGGCATCGTGGTCAACGAGCCGGTCGGCGCGTTCACCCTCGAGCCCGGAGCGATCGGGGACCTGCCGGTGCTCAGCCTGTCCGGCCGGTACGGCATCTCGGCCAACGAGGTCGTGGTGGACGCCGACCAGGCCTCCGGGGGGCGGCTGGCCACCGAGCACCTGCTCGGCCTGGGTCACCGCACGGTGCACCACGTGGCCGGCCCCGCCGGCTGGCGGTCGAGCGGGCTGCGCACCGACGGCTGGCGTTCGACGCTCGAGGCCGCCGGGGCGCCGCAGCCCCCGGTGCTCACCGGCGACTGGTCCGCGCGCTCGGGGTACGAGGCGGGCGTGCACCTGGCGGCCGAGCCGACGGTGACCGCGGTGTTCGTCGCGAACGACCAGATGGCGATCGGCCTGCTGCGCGCGTTCATGGAGGCCGGCCGGGACGTGCCGGGCGAAGTGAGCGTCGTCGGCTTCGACGACGTGCCCGAGGCCGCGTACCTGGCCCGGTCGTTGACCACCGTCCGCCAGGACCTGTCCCACCTGGCCACCTTCGGCGTCGGGATGCTCATCGACGCCATCGAGAACCCGCGGCGGCAGGACCGCCGCGAGAACGTCCCGGTCGAGCTCGTGGTCCGGGAGACGACGGCCGCACCGCCGACAGGGCGCTGACGGTCCCCACCAGCGCGACGGAGACACCTCACCATGGCTGTGCAGCACGAAGGAGTGCGCTTCGGCGCCGCGTACTACTACGAGTACGCGGGGCCGGGCGACGACCCCAGGCCGGAGACCCTGGAGCGCGACCTGGACCTGATGCAGGCGGCGGGCTTCTCCGTGATCCGCGTCGGGGAGTCGGTGTGGTCCACGTGGGAGCCCGACGAGGGCCGGTTCGCGCTGGACTGGCTCGAGCCCGTCCTCGACGGGGCGCACGCGCGCGGCATCGACGTGGTGCTGGGCACGCCCACGTACGCGCTGCCCATGTGGCTGGTGCGCCGGTACCCGGAGGTCGCGGGCGAGCTCCGGACGGGTCAGCCGATGGGCTGGGGCGCCCGGCAGGAGACCGACATCACGCACCCGGCGTTCCGGTTCCACGCCGAGCGCGTCCTCACCAAGATCGTCGAGCGCTACAAGGACCACCCCGCGGTCGTCGGGTTCCAGGTGGACAACGAGCCGGGGCTGCACCTGCTGCACAACCGGGGGGTGTTCCAGAGGTTCGTCGACGAGCTGCGGCACACCTACGGGGACGTCGAGACCCTGAACCGGGAGTGGGGGCTCGTGTACTGGTCGCACCGGCTGTCCACGTGGGCGGACCTGTGGACCCCCGACGGGAACGCGCAGCCGCAGTACGACCTGGCATGGCGGCGGTTCCAGGCGTCGCTGACCACCGAGATGATCGACTGGCAGGCGAAGGCCGTCCGCGCGCTTGCCCGGCCGGACCAGTGGGTGACCACCTGCATCGCGTACGACCGGCCCGCGCTGGAGGACGCCGACCTCGCCTCGGTCCTGGACGTGACCAGCGGGAACGCCTACTACGGGATGCAGGACTCGCTGGCCCACCCGAGCACGCACACCCCGGCCCAGTACTGGACCGCGTACGGCACGTGGGCACTGTTCCAGGTGGGCGACGCGATGTTCTCCAGCCGCGGCGAGCCGTTCCTGGTCACCGAGACCAACGCGCAGGCGATCGGCGGCCCCAGCACCAACAACCCCGCCTACCCGGGCCAGTGGCGGCAGTCCGCGTGGGCGCTCGTGGCGCGCGGTGCCCGGATGGTCGAGTACTGGCACTGGCGCACGCTGCACTACGGCGCGGAGACCTACTGGGGCGGCGTGCTGCCCCACAGCGGGGTCCCCGGGCGGCCCTACCGCGAGATGGCGCTGCTCGGCGCCGAGCTCGCCCGGGTCGGCGGGGAGCTGGCGGACGCCGTCCCCGACTCCGACATCGCGATCCTGTCGTCCACCGAGTCGCGGTTCGCGCTCGCGGCCCAGCCGCCGCTGCAGAAGGCCGACGGCACGGGGGACCCCAACAGCTACCCCCGGATCGTCAGCGCGTTCTACCGGGGGGCGTTCGACGCGGGCCTCCAGGTGCGCGTGGTGCGGCCGCGGTACCTGTTCAGCGAGGACCCCGCCGCCGTCGTCGGCACGCACCCCGTGCTCGTCGCCGCCGGCTACTACCCGGCGTCCGACGCGGACCTCGCCTGGCTGCTCCGGTACGCCGAGGCCGGCGGGCACCTGGTCGTCGGCCCCCGCACCGGCTACGCCGACCACGAGGGCCGGGCCCGCACCGAGGTGCAGCCCGCGCGGCTGTCCACCGCGGCGGGCGCCTGGTACGAGGAGTTCAGCAACCTCGCCGAGCCGGTGCCGGTCTCCGGGGCGCTCGCGGGGGAGGCGACCGCGTGGGCCGAGTGCCTGGTCGCCGACGGCGCCGACGTGCTGGCCACCTACGAGCACCCGCACCTGGGCGCGTGGGCCGCGGCCACGACGCGGTCGCACGGTGACGGCCGGATCACCGTCGTCGGCACCGTGCCCGGCCTGGAGCTGGCCCGGTCGCTGGCCGACTGGCTGGTGCCTGCCCCGCTCGCCGGCTGGGAGGACCTGCCCCCGAGCATCACCGTCCACAGCTCCACCCGACCGGACGGCACGCGCGTCCACATCGTGCACAACTGGTCCTGGGAGGCCGCCACCGTGACGGCTCCGACCGGTCTCGACCTGCTCGTCGCCCCACGCGGCACCGCGCCCGCCGACCCGCCGCCCGCGGACGCCGCCGGTCCCTCGGTCGCCGCCGGCGACGCGATCACCCTCGGCTCCTGGGACGTGCTCGTGGCGGTGGCACGGTAGGCCGCCGACCGGACCAGCCGCGCTCGGGACAGGAGTGACGGGCGTTCGCTCTGAGCCGCCACTCGCGTCCCTCCGACACCACGCGTCACAGGTGCGGCGGTATCGGACGTGCCGCGCGGGCCTGACCGTGCACCCGTCAGCTGCGAAGCGTGACCGGAATGCAACCTGACAACCGCGCCACCGGAGAGAATGTGAGCGCTAACATCAGGCGAACCACCTACTGGACCTCGGTTCAGCAGGACTCGTGCCCCGGTGCCCCGGGCGCACGACGTGGGCCGGCCGGCGTGGGTCGGGTCCGCGAGCGAGTGCGTTTCTCGAGGAGGAGAAGCAGATGGTCAGCAAGATGTTCAGGACACGATCGATCGCCGCAGGCATCGCGGTGCTCGCACTCGGGCTCGCAGCATGCAGCAGCGGCGACGGCGGCGACGCGGAGACCGCGGGCGGCGACGGCGGCAGCGACGGCGCGATCTCCGTCGGCTTCAGCCAGGTCGGTGCCGAGAGCGGCTGGCGAGCCGCCAACACCAAGTCGATCCAGGACGCACTCACGGAGGACGCCGGCTTCAAGCTCAGCTTCTCCGACGCCCAGCAGAAGCAGGAGAACCAGATCCAGGCGATCCGGTCCTACATCGCACAGGGCGTGGACTACATCGCGTTCTCCCCGGTGGTCGAGTCCGGCTGGGACAGCGTGCTCGAGGAGGCCAAGGACGCCGGCATCCCGGTCATCCTCACCGACCGCGCGGTCGACTCCGAGGACACGTCGCTCTACGTGACGTTCATCGGCTCCGACTTCGTCGAGGAGGGCAAGCGCATCGGTGACTGGGTGTCCGAGAACCTCGGCACCGAGCCCATCAACGTCGTCGAGCTGCAGGGCACCACGGGCTCCGCGCCCGCGATCGACCGCAAGACCGGGTTCGAGGACGCCATCGCCGGCAACGACAACATCTCGGTGATCGCCTCGGAGACCGGCAACTTCACGCGCGCCGAGGGCAAGACAGTCATGGAGGGCTTCCTGCAGGCCTACCCGGACATCGACGTCGTGTACGCGCACAACGACGACATGGGCCTGGGCGCCATCGAGGCCATCAAGGCGGCCGGCAAGGTGCCCGGTCAGGACATCAAGGTCGTCACGATCGACGGCGTGAAGGACGGCATGACCGCCCTCGCCGCCGGCGAGATCAGCTACATCGTCGAGTGCAACCCGCTGCTCGGCCCGGACCTCGCCGACATCATCAAGACCCTCGACGAGGGCGGCACCGTCGAGCCCCGCATCGTCACCAAGGACGAGGCGTTCGACCAGGCAGGCGCGCAGGCAGTACTGGCCGACCGGCAGTACTGACCCGACCCGCTCCCGCTGCCCGGGGGGACCTCCGCGTCCCCCCGGGCAGCACCGCCCTGCCGGTACCGTGGGACCGGCTCGGACGAAAGGTCGACGATGACCGACGACACTGCTGTGAGCACCTCGGACGCCGCCCCGATCGTGGCGATGACGGGGATCTCGATCACGTTCCCCGGGGTCAAGGCGCTGGACGGCGTCGACTTCCGACTGTTCCCCGGCGAGGTGCACGCCCTGATGGGCGAGAACGGCGCCGGCAAGTCCACCCTGATCAAGGCCCTCACCGGCGTGTACACGATCGACTCCGGTCAGATCGTCATCGACGGCCAGGAGCGCACGTTCGCCGGTCCGGCGCAGGCGCAGGCCGCGGGGATCAGCACCGTGTACCAAGAGGTCAACCTCTGCGACAACCTGTCCGTCGCGGAGAACATCATGCTCGGCCACGAGGTGCGCCGGGGCGGCGTGGTCGACTGGCGGCGCACCCGCGCGGCGGCCCGCGAGCACCTGCGGACCATGAACCTCGACATCGACCCGAAGTCGTCGCTGTCCGCGCACTCGCTCGCCGTGCAGCAGCTGGTCGCGATCTCACGCGCGATGGTCGTCGACGCCCGCGTGCTCATCCTCGACGAGCCCACCAGCAGCCTCGACGCCGACGAGGTCGCCCGGCTGTTCCGCGTGGTGCGCGACCTGCGCCGCCGCGGCGTCGCCATCCTGTTCGTCTCGCACTTCCTCGACCAGGTGTACGAGATCAGCGACCGCATGACGGTCCTGCGCAACGGTGCGCTCGTCGGGGAGTACCTGACGGCGGAGCTGCCCCGCGTCGAGCTGGTGCAGAAGATGATCGGCCGCGCGCTCGAGGTGCTCGAGCAGCTCGAGGAGGCGCCCAAGCGCTCCGTCGCCGAGCGCGCGGACACCCAGCCGTACGTGCAGGCCATCGGCCTCGGGCGCAAGGGCACGATCGAGCCGTTCGACCTCGACGTCTACGCCGGCGAGGTCGTCGGGCTCGCGGGTCTGCTCGGTTCGGGCCGCACAGAGCTCGCTCGCCTGCTGTACGGCGCCGACCACGCGGACACCGGCGAGATCCGCGTCGAGGGGACGCCCACGAAGATGCGGACCCCGCGCACCGCCCTGTCGCGCGGCATCGTCTACTCCTCGGAGAGCCGCAAGACCGAGGGCATCGTCGGCGACCTGACCGTGCGGGAGAACATCGTGCTCGGCCTGCAGGCGGACCGCGGCTGGCTGCGCCGGATCTCGAAGCGGAAGTCCGACGAGGTGGTGAACCGCTACATCGAGGCCCTCGGCATCCGCCCCGCCAACCCCGACGCGATCGCCGGCAACCTGTCCGGCGGCAACCAGCAGAAGGTGCTGCTCGCGCGCTGGCTGGCCACCGCCCCGAAGCTCCTGCTCCTCGACGAGCCCACCCGTGGCATCGACGTCGGCGCCAAGGCCGAGATCCAGCGGCTCGTCGCGGACCTGGCCGCGCAAGGCATGGCGGTCGTGTTCATCTCCGCCGAGCTCGAGGAGGTGCTGCGCCTCTCGCACCGCATCGCCGTCCTGCGCGACCGCAGGCTCGTCGCCCAGATCACCAACTCCGACGACGTCACCACCGACGACGTCGTCCACCTCATCGCGAGCGGAGGGCAGTCATGAGCGCCGTCGGAGCCGTCACCCGGCACCGGTTGTTCTGGCCGGTCGTCGCGCTGGCCGTGCTGCTGCTGGCCTGCGTGCTCAAGTCGAACACCTTCCTGGACATCGCCGTGCGCGACGGCCACCTGTACGGGGGGCCGATCGACATCCTGCGGCGGTCCAGCGTGCTGCTCCTCGTGGCCCTCGGCATGACGCTCGTCATCGCCACGCGCGGCATCGACCTGTCCGTCGGCGCCGTCATGGCGATCGCCGGCGCGGTCGCGCTGTCCCAGATCGCCGCGTCCGACGACCCCGGGTCTCTGGCCGTCGTCCTGTCCGCGATCGGCAGCGCCGTGCTCGTCTGCCTGTTGATCGGGGTGTTCAACGGGTTCCTCGTCGCGGTCGTCGGGATCCAACCGATCATCGCGACCCTCGTGATCATGACCGCCGGCCGGGGCATCGCGATGCTCATCACCGGCGGCCAGATCACCACCGTGACCAGCGCGCCCTACAAGACGATCGCCACCGGCTACTGGCTGGGGCTGCCCGTCGCGGCGCTGATCGCCGGGTTCTTCTTCCTCGTCACCGCGCTGATCACCCGGCGCACGGCCCTCGGCGTGCTCATCGAGTCGGTCGGCATCAACCCCGTCGCCTCCCGGCTGGCGGGCGTGCGCGCCCGGACGATCATCTGGACCGTCTACATCCTGTGCGCGTTCTTCGCGTGCGTCGCCGGGTTCATCCGCAGCTCCGACATCATGGCGGCCGACGCCAACAACGCCGGACTGTTCATCGAGCTCGACGCCATCCTCGCGGTGGTCATCGGAGGCACCTCGCTGGCCGGCGGCAAGTTCTCGCTGGTCGGCACGCTCGTCGGCGTCCTCGTGATCACCACCCTGACGTTCTCGGTCACGATCCTGGGCATCCCCGCCAACGCGGTCTCCCTGTTCAAGGCGCTCGTCGTCATCCTGGTCTGCCTGCTGCAGTCGCCGGTGGTCAGGCGGAGGCTACGGAGAAGGCGAACTGCGCCGGTCGGAACAGCCCCTGCTCCCGTGGAGGTGCCGGCGTGATGACCACCGACCAGCTCACTCGTCCCGCCGACGCCCCGCCCTCGCTGGGCTCCCGCGTCCGCCGGTTCCGCATCGACGAGCGCTACCTGCCTGTCATCGGGACCGTGGTCGTCCTGATCATCATGCTGGCCATCGGCGGCTCGCGGTACGAGAACTTCCTCACCGGCCGCGTCATGGCCAACGTGCTCATCAACAACTCGTTCCTCGTGGTGATCGCCGTCGGCATGACGTTCGTGATCCTCACCGGGGGCATCGACCTGTCCGTCGGCGCCGTCGTCGCGCTGTCCGGGTGCGTCGCCGCGTGGATGTTCTCCCACGGCTACGGAGCCGCGGTCGCGATCCCGCTGGTCATCCTCGTCGGCACCGTCATCGGTCTGGCCGTCGGGGTGATGGTCCACGTGTTCGAGATACAACCCTTCATCGCCACCCTGGCGGCGATGTTCCTCGCCCGAGGCCTCTGCTACATCGTGGCGCCCGAGTCCATCCCGATCACCGACCCGACCATCGTCGCCCTCGCCCGCACCCGCTGGGGCACCGAGGACGGCCTGGTGATCACGCCGAGCGGCGTCATCGCGCTGGCCGTCGTGGCCATCGCCTTCGTGACGCTGCACTACACGCGGTTCGGCCGCACGGTGTACGCGATCGGGGGGAGCGAGCAGTCCGCGAAGCTCATGGGCCTGCCGGTCGCGCGCACCAAGGTGCTGGTCTACGTCATCAGCGGCACGTGCGCGGGGCTCGGTGGCCTCCTGTTCGCCATCTTCTCGCGGTCCGGGTACGCCCTGACCGGCGTCGGCATGGAGCTCGACGCCATCGCCGCGGTCGTCATCGGCGGCACCCTGCTGACCGGCGGCAGCGGCTTCGTGCTCGGGTCGGTGCTCGGCGTGCTGGTGCTGGGTCTGATCCAGACGATCATCACGTTCCAGGGCACGCTCAGCTCGTGGTGGACCAAGATCTTCATCGGCGCGCTGCTGCTGATCTTCGTGGTCCTGCAGCGCCTCCTGGTGATCCGCCGCCGCTGACCCGGCGAGGGCCGCAACGCCCGCGAGTTCGGTGGTGAGCGTCGAGTTCGGTGGTTCGAGCTGCCGAGCTCGACTCGAACCACCGAACTCGGCGCCGGTCAGCGCATCGTCACGGGCGAGCCGCGAAGCGCTCCAGCAGGTCGGCGTGGCCCGAGACGATGATCAGGTCGTTCTGCGACAAGCGGGTCTCCGGGGTCGCGTAGACGAAGTCGATGCCGGGGCTCTTCACGCCGATCACGGTCACGCCGTAGCGCTCGCGCACCTTCGACTGCGCGAGGGTGAACCCCTGCGTCTCCTTCGGCGGGCGCATCTTCACGATCGTGAACCCGTCCTCGACCTCGATGTAGTCGAGCAGCTTGCCGGACACCAGGTGCGCCACGCGCGCCCCGGCGTCGGCCTCGGGGAGCACCACGTGGTGCGCGCCGATGCGCTGCAGGATGCGCGCGTGCTCGTTGCTCACGGCCTTGGCCCAGATCTGCGGCACGCCGATGTCCACCAGGTTGCCGGTGATCAGCACGGACGCCTCGAGGTAGGACCCGACGCCGACGACGGCCACGGGGAACTCCCGCGCGCCCAGCTGCTCGAGCGCCTCGGGGTTGGCGGCGTCGGCCTCCACGAGCGCGACCCGGCCGGCCCACTGGGCCACCAGCTCCGGGTTGCGCTCGACGGCGAGCACGTCCTGGCCGAGCCGGTCGAGGGTCGCCGCGATGGCGGACCCGAACCGTCCGAGCCCGATGACGAGCACGCCCGAGTCCTTCTTGGGTGTGCGCGGTGCGTTCTGCGGCCCCTTGAGCGAGTCGCCGAATCTGTCAGCCAATGATCGGCCTCTCTTCTGGTAGCCGTATCACCCGACGACGGTTGCGCAGCGCGAGCGCGGCCGCAAGCGTCATCGTGCCGGTCCGGCCGATGAACATGAGCACGGTGAGCACGTACTTCGCCGGGTCGGGGAGGTCCGGCGTGATGCCGGTGGACAGCCCGCAGGTGGCGAACGCCGAGATGACCTCGAACAGCACCTTGTCCAGGGTGAGCCCGGTCAGGGCCAGGAGCAGCAGCGACGAGACGAGCACCAGTGTCGCCGAGACCAGGGAGACGGCGATCGCCACCTGCAGCGCCTCGCGCGGGATCCGTCGTCCGTAGGCCTCGACGTCCTTGTCGCCGCGGCCTTCGGCCAGGATGGCGAGCAGCATGACGGCGAGCGTCGTGACCTTGATGCCGCCGGCGGTCGACGCCGAGCCGCCACCGACGAACATGAGCGCGTCCATGAGCAGCCACGTGCCCTCGTGCATCTCCCCGACGTCCACCGTCGAGAAGCCGCCCGACCGCGGCATGACGCCGGCGAACAGCGAGGCGAGCGCGGTGGCGCTGGGGCCCAGCGGCTTGAACGTGCCCGGGTTGGTCCACTCGAACGCGGCGACGAGGATCGACCCGGCGACCACGAGGCCGAGGCTGGTGGTCACGGTCAGCTTGGAGTGCAGGCTCCAGCGGCGGGGTTCGCGCAGGTGCCGGGCCACGTTGAGGATGACCGGGAAGCCGAGCGAGCCGATGAAGACGCCGACGATGATGGGCATCAGCACCCACCAGTCCGACACGAACGGCTCCAGGCCGTACGGGGTGGGCACGAAGCCGGCGTTGTTGAAGGCGGAGATCGAGTAGAAGATCGAGTGCCACGCCGCCTCGCCCAGGTTCTCGTCGAACATGAGGAACCGCGGGAAGAGCACGGCCGCGATGATCAGCTCGAGCGCGACGGACGTGATGATGACGGTCCTGATCAGCGACCCGACCTCGCCGAGCCGCGTCTCCTTGGTCTCCGACGAGACGAGCAGGCGCTGCGTGAGGCCGATCCGGCGGGACACGGCCATGCCGAGCAGCGACGCCAGGGTCATCACCCCGAGGCCGCCGATCTGGATGGCGATGAGGATGACGACCAGCCCCCATGCCGACCAGTACTCGCCGGTGGGGACCACGACCAGGCCGGTGACGGTGCTCGCGGACGCCGCGGTGAACAGGGCGTCGACGAACGGTGCCTGACGCCCGCTGGCGGTCGCCCAGGGTGCGTAGAGACCGGCGGTGACACCGGCGATCACGAGGGCGAACACGCCGAGCGCGAGGCGGGCGGGGGACTGCCGTGCGGAACGGTCGACGTACTCACGCCACCGCCACGCCACGCCCGGGCCACCCCGCGCCATCACACCTCCCGCAACCGGCCCGGCGCTCGCCGGTCGGGGCAACTCTGGCACGCCCCGGGCGTGAGGTTCGACCCGACAGGCACGCGACGGGTACACCCGCGTCGGATCGACAGCGGGGGCGTCGGGTGCGACGGTGAGCCCATGACGTCGTCGGCACCCGTGCGCGTGGTCTGGTCGCGCGAGATGCTCGCGTACGACTTCGGCCACGGGCACCCCATGACGTCGGAGCGCCTGGACCTCACCATCCGGCTCGCCGAGGCCCTCGGCCTGCTCACCGGGCCCGACGTGGAGCTGGTGGGCGCCAAGGAGGCGTCGGACGAGCTCCTGCAGACCGTGCACGACCCCGCCTACGTCGCCGCGGTGCACCGGGCGTCCGACGACGGCACCCCCGACCTCTCGTTCGGCCTGGGCTCCAGCGACGACCCCGTCTTCCCGCACATGCACGAGGCCTCCGCCATGGTGGTGCAGGGGTCGGTCGACTCGGCGCTCGCCGTCTGGGAGGGGCGCGCGGAGCACGCCGTCAACGTCACCGGTGGCCTGCACCACGCGATGCCGTCGGCGGCGTCGGGGTTCTGTGTCTACAACGACGCGGCGGTGGCTATCGTGGCGCTGCTGGACGCCGGGGCGCAGCGCGTGGCCTACGTCGACATCGACGCGCACCACGGGGACGGCGTCCAGTCGGTGTTCTGGGACGACCCCCGCGTGCTCACCGTCTCGCTGCACGAGACCGGTCACGCCCTGTTCCCGGGCACCGGCCACGCGCGGGAGACCGGTGGGCTCGGCGCCGAGGGCACGTCCGTCAACGTCGCGCTGCCGTCCGGCACGGGCGACGCCGGCTGGCTCCGGGCCATCGACGCGGTGGTCCCCGCCGTGGTGCGGGAGTTCGCGCCGGACGTGCTGGTCACCCAGCACGGCTGCGACACGCACACCCTCGACCCCCTGACGCACCTGCGGGTGAGCCTGGACGGCCAGCGGCGGGCCGCGGAGCTGCTGCACGAGCTCGCGCACGAGGTGGCGGGCGGTCGCTGGCTGGCGCTCGGGGGCGGCGGCTACGCGGTGGTCGACGTGGTGCCGCGCTCGTGGACGCACCTGCTCGGCATCGCGACGCACCACCCGGTCGACCCCGCCACCGAGATCCCCGAGGAGTGGCGCTCGCTGGTGCGCGAGAGGTACGGGCGGCTGGGTCCCGACCGGATGACGGACGACCGCGACGCGACGTTCAGCCCGTGGGCGAACGGGTACGACCCGGGGGACGACGTCGACCGCACCATCCGGGCCACCCGCGCGGCCGTCTTCCCGTCGCTCGGGCTGGACCCCGAGCACGACTGAGGTGCTGGGCCACACGGGCGACGTCCCAGGCGTCCCCTCTTTCCCACGCGTCCCACGGGCCACTAGGCTGAGCCGGCACCCGCAGGGTGGGTGCGCGGGCCCGCCGCGCGCCGGGCGGAACGGGTGACAACATGAGCGACGAGCGCGACCAGCCCGGCCAGCCCGGCCGCACGCGATTCCTCACCGTGCTCGAGGTCGCGGACGTCATGCGCGTCTCGAAGATGACGGTCTACCGGCTGCTGCACTCCGGCGAGCTCCCCGGCGTCCGCGTCGGCCGTTCGTTCCGTGTCCCGCAGGACGCGCTGGACCACTATCTCGCGACGTCGCCGGCCGTCGAGGTGCGCAACGAGGACCGACGGAGCTCCTGAGAGCCCGCGCGTCGTCCGGCACCCTCCGGATCGCGTAAGGTAGAGCCTCGGACTTTGTTCGTGCGTGGGCGACTCGATTGCACTCGATCTCTTCTACGCGTCGATCGACCACCAGAACGGCCCGTCGCCGGGCCTCCATCGGAAGCGAAGTGAGGACCCATGGGCTCCGTCATCAAGAAGCGCCGCAAGCGGATGGCCAAGAAGAAGCACCGCAAGCTGCTGCGCAAGACGCGCCACCAGCGTCGCAACAAGAAGTGAGCCCGGGCGGCCGCGAGGTCGCCTGCTCCGACGTACGGGCCCGGCATCTGCCGGGCCCGTCGTGTTTCTGGCCCCGGCTGAGGTCGGACGCTTCTACAACGATGTAGAGTTCGAGAGTGCCCCACGTCACCAGGAGCCCGATGTCGACGCCGACCGCGGTCGTGGACGGCCCGACCGTGCCTCGCGCGCCCGTCGTCCGTCGGACCCCCCTGCCGTTCGACGCGGTCGCTCTCGATCCGGGCTCGTTCCTGGGCCGCTGGCAGTCGGTGAACCGGGACGCCACCATCCCGCACGTGCTCGCGCAGCTGGAGTCGGCGGGCACGGTCGACAACTTCCGGCGCCTGGTCGGTCGCTCCGACGCCGCCCACCGCGGGTTCAACTTCGTGGACTCGGACGTCTACAAGACGCTCGAGGCGCTCGCGTGGGAGGCCGGCCGGCTGCCCGAGGACCAGCCGTGGGAGGACCGCGCGCGCGAGCTGGTGGACCTGCTCGCCGCGGCACAGCGCGACGACGGGTACCTGCACACGCTCTACAGCGGCGACGAGGTGTTCGCCGACCTGCGCTGGGGGCACGAGCTGTACGTGCTCGGTCACCTGGTGCAGGCGGCCGTCGCGCGGACGCGGACCACCGGCCGCACCGACCTGCTCGACGTCGCGCGCCGGTTCGCAGACCTGGCGGTGATGCGCTTCGGTGAGGGCGGGCAGGACGGCTACTGCGGGCACCCCGAGGTGGAGACCGCGCTCGTCGAGCTGTACCGGCTCACCGGCGAGCGGTCGTACCTCGAGCTGGCCCGGCGGCAGGTGGACCTGCGCGGCTCCGGCGTGCTCGGGTCCGGCCCGTTCCCTCCCGCGTACCACCAGGACCACCTGCCGGTCCGCAAGGTCACCGAGGTGGCCGGGCACGCGGTCCGGCAGGCGTACCTCGCAGCGGGCGTCGCGGACGTGGTCGCCGAGACCGGTGACCCCGAGCTGCTCGCGTACCTCCTGCGGCTGTGGGACTCGGCGCAGGGCACCAGCACGTACGTGACCGGCGGGACCGGGTCGCGGCACAAGGACGAGGCGTTCGGCGACCCCTACGAGCTGCCGCCGGACCGTGCCTACGCCGAGACGTGTGCCGCGATCGCGACGTTCCAGTGGGCGTGGCGGATGCTCCTGCTCACGGGCGAGAGCCGGTTCGCCGACGAGATGGAGCGCACGCTCTACAACGCCATCCCGGCGTCGACCTCGGTGGACGGGACGGGGTTCCTCTACGCCAACCCGCTGCAGGTGCGGACCGGGCACGACGGCGCGAGCGAGTTCGCGCCCGCCGAGCGGCTGCCGTGGTTCGCGTGCGCGTGCTGCCCGCCGAACCTCGCGCGGCTGGTGGCCTCGCTGCAGAGCTACGTGGCCACGCGCGACGCGGACGGGGTGCAGCTGCACCTCTACGCGGACGCCGACGTGACCGTGGGATCGACCGTGCTGCGGGTCCGCACCGAGTACCCGTGGGACGGCCGGGTGGTCGTCGACGCCGGTGCCGACGGGCTGGCCGAGGACCTGGCGCTGCGGATCCCGGCCTGGGTCGACGCCGAGGCGGTGCGGCTCGTCGTCGACGGCACGGTCACCGACGTCGTCGTCGAGCAGGGCTACGTCCGCGTGGCCGGTCCGGTGCGGCGGGTCGAGCTCGAGCTCCCGATGCCCGTGGTCGCCGTGGCGGCGCACCCGCGCGTCGACGCGGTGCGCGGCTGCGTGGCGCTGCGCCGCGGCCCGGTCGTCTACTGCGTCGAGCAGGCCGGGCTGCCGTCCGGGGTGGTGCTCGAGGATCTCGCCCTGGTGCCCGGCAGCCCGCTGTCCGCGGCGTCTCCCGTGGCGGGCGTCGACGCGCTGGTCACGGTCGAGGCCGTCGCGGTCCACCGACCGGCGACCGGCGGGCCGCTGTACCGCGCCGCGTCCGCAGGAGGGGTCGGCACCCCCGGACCGGGCACCTCGGCCGGGCGGATCACGCTGCGGGCCGTGCCCTACCACCGCTGGGGCAGCCGCGGACCTGGGGCGATGCGGGTGTGGCTGCCCGTGGCGGAGCGACCGTGAGAGGGCCGGGTCTGCCACGCTGGCCCTCGACGAGGCACGGACGGATCGGGAGAACGCGATGAGCACGGCGAGGCGCGGTACCGCAGTGACGATGCACGAGGTCGCCGCACGGGCGGGGGTGTCGATCAAGACCGTCTCCAACGTGGTCAACGGCTACCAGTACATCCGGCCGGCCACCAAGGAGCGGGTCGAGAAGGCCATCGCCGACCTCGGGTACCAGGTGAACATCTCGGCGCGGAACCTGCGTCGCGGCAAGACCGGCATCATCGGCCTCGCGGTGCCGGAGCTCTCGCTCCCGTACTTCGCCGAGCTCGCGGACTCGGTCATCCGCGCGGCCGAGGCACGCGGGCTCACGGTGCTCATCGAGCAGACCGGGTCGGTGCGCGAGCGTGAGCTCGAGGTGCTCTCCGGCCAGCGTCGCCACTTCACCGACGGCCTGATCTTCTCGCCGCTGGAGCTGGGGCCGCAGGACGCCGAGGCGCTCCGGGTCGACTACCCGATGGTGCTGCTCGGCGAGCGCATCTTCGGCGGTCCGGCGGACCACGTGACCATGAACAACATCGAGGCCGCACGGGCTGCGACCCAGCACCTGCTGGACCTGGGGCGTCGCCGCATCGCCGTGATCGGCGCGCACGAGGGCGAGACCGTCGGTTCGGCCGCGCTCCGTGTGCAGGGGTACCGGCAGGCGCTCGAGGAGGCCGGCCTGGAGGTGGACCCCGCGCTGATCGGCGAGGCGGGCCTGTGGCACCGGGCGACCGGCGCGGAGACGATGAACCGGCTCCTGGACTCGGGCGTGGAGATCGATGCCGTGTTCGGCCTCAACGACGCCCTCGCGCTCGGCGCCCTGCACGTGCTGCACGCGCGCCGCATCGACGTCCCCGGGCAGATCGCCGTCATCGGCTTCGACGACATCGAGGAGACCGCGTACTCCTCCCCGACCCTGACCACGGTGGCGCCCGGACGCGTGCAGATCGCGACGACGGCCGTCGACCTGCTGCTGGCGCGCATCGAGGAGGTCGAGCCCGGGCGCCCGTTCGAGCGGGTCATCACGGACTTCCAGATCATCGGCCGGGAGTCGACGCTGGGCGAGCAGGCGACGGGGGTCGCTCCGGTCGCGTCGTGAGCGGGCTCAGGCTGCGCGGGCGTCGAGCGTGGTCAGCCGCTGGTCCACGAGCCAGCCGCTGACCAGCAGGGGCAGGCTGAGCCCGACCAGCGGGATCAGGACCGTGACGTAGGTGAACGTGACCGCCAGAACGGCGATGGCGACCACCACGGCCAGGCCCGTCAGCGGGGAGAGCAGCGGCGCGACCGCGACGAACCGCCACGTGCGCGCGGCCGGGACGTCCTCGTACCGGCGCGCGACCGGCACCAGGGTGGCGAGCGCGACCAGCAGGTACCCGGTGAGCGCCACGACGCCGACGGTGAGGGCGGCCCTCGCGGGACCGGCCGACGCGGCGGCGAGCACCGACGCGTCGAGCGCCAGCAGCAGGAAGCCGACCGTGAGCGGTGCGCCGAGCACGTTGAGCCGGCGGAAGCCCGCCCGGTACCCGGCCCAGAACTCCTGCCAGAGGTGCTCCGACGGAGTCCCTCCGGCCAGCCTGGCCAGCACCGAGCCGCCAGCGCCGAGCGCCGGGTAGGCGCCCAGGACGATCCCGCCCGCGAGGGTGCCGAGCGCGACGAGCACGTTCACGGCGACGAGCTGGGTGGCGACGCGCAGGAACACCATGACGCGCCCGGCCCAGCCGCCGACCGCCAGGTCGTCGTGCGTCGTCGGCAGGCTGCTCACGATTCCACCACCCGGGTGCCGAGCGTCGCGTTGCCGTCCGCGTCGAGGCCGGCGAACGACAGCGTGCTCACGCCGCGCACCGCGTCGACCGAGGGGAAGACCACGAGCTCGAGGGCGGGGGACGTGAAGTGCCCGTCGCCGTGCGACCGGATCGTCGCGATGACCTCGTCGTCGATCGTCAGCGTGCGGGAGGTGGCGACGCCGCCGGCGGTGGCCTGGTCGAACGTCACCAGCTCCCAGGTGCCGGCCAGCGCGGCCGGGTCGGTGGGCCGCTCGTCGTCGGGCTCCGCGGCGCCGGCCCAGGGCTGCGGCGACACCGCCGGCCAGCCGTCGGCGGTCCACACGAGCCGACGCACCTGCACCTCGTGCTGGGTGGGGTCGCCCGCGTCCCGGACGTGGTGCACCAGCAGCTGCCGGTCGCCGTCGGTGAGCACCGAGGCGTGCCCGGGGGCCAGCCACGCGCGTCCGCCGGCCAGCGCGTGCCCGGCCAGCATGAGGGTGCCGACGAGGGCGGGGTCGCCGTCCAGGTCGGTGAGGTCGCGGCCCGTGCGGTCCACGTACGGGCCGGTCACGGACTCGGAGACGCCCACCCGCACGTGGTACGTGGAGAACAGCGAGTCGTAGGAGAGGACCAGCGCGTAGCCCCCGCCCGGGCGGGGCAGGACGAACGCGCCCTCCACCGCCCCCTCGACGCTGCGCGGCCGCCGGGCGAGCAGGATCCCGGGCGCGTCGCCGACCGCCAGGCCCGAGACCGGGTCCAGCTCGAGGGCGTGGATGCCGCCGAAGAACGAGCCGTAGACCAGCCAGTGCCGGCCGTCCGCGTCGACCACCGCGTTCGCGTCGATCGCGTTCGGGCCGTCGACGTCGTGCAGGCTGGTCACCACCAGCCCGCGGTCCTCCCACGGTCCCGACGGGTGCGGCGCGACCGCCAGGCCGATGGCCGAGGTGCGCGAGCCGAACGTCGACGCGGACCAGTACATCCGCCACTCGTCGCCCACCCGCACCACGTCCGGCGCCCACAGTCCGGCGGCACCGGACCAGTCGGCCCCCGCGGGCGGGACGCCGTCGAGCGCCCACCCGTGGAACTCCCACGTCACCAGGTCGTCCGAGCGGCGCACCTGCACGCCGGCCCGCACGGGACCGTCCGCCCACGCGTCGGTGGAGAACAGCCAGTACGTGCCGTCGTCGTCGCGGACCGCGGTCGGGTCGTGCGCGTGCCGACCGCCCCAGACGGTGGTGTCGGGAACCATCGGTCAGCCCTTCGAGCCGGTGAGCGCGACGGACTCGATGATCTGCCGCTGGAAGATGAGAAACACGATGAGGATCGGCAGCAGCGCCACGAACGACGCGGCCATGATCAGCGGGTAGTCCCGCTGCGTCGCGAACTCCACGTTGAGGTTGGCGATGACCACCTGCAGCGTCTGCCGCTCGGGGGTGTTCAAGTACAGGATCGGCGCCAGGTAGTCGTTCCAGATCGCCATGAACCAGAGGATGAACTGGGCGGCGATCGCGGGGCGGATCATCGGCATGATCATCACGCGGAAGATCTGCAGGTAGGAGGCGCCGTCGATCTTGGCGGCCTCGATCATGGAGTCCGGCACGCTCGACAGGTACTGGCGCAGGAAGAAGATCATGATGATGTTGCCGAACAGCAGCGGCACGATCAGCGGCAGCAGGGTGTCCACCCAGTGCAGCCGGGAGAACATGACGAACTGCGGGATCATGATCGTCGGGTACGGCACCATCAGCCCGGACAGCAGGACGAGGAAGATCGCGTTCTTGTAGGGCAGCCGCAGCTTGGCCAGCGCGAACGCGGCGAGCGCGGACGTGAGCGACCCGACCACCGTCACCGAGAGCGCGACGATCAGGCTGTTCTGGAAGCCCGACAGGATCGGTGCCTCGGTCCACATGCGGACGAAGGTGTTCCACTGCGGCGGGTCCGGGATCCACACCGGCGGCAGGGCGAACACCTGCACCTTGGTCTTCAGCGCGGTGGTGAACATCCACAGCAGCGGCGCGAGCATCACGAGCGAGCCGGCGGCGAGCAGGGTGAACACGACCACGTTGCCGAGGCGGTTCTGGGAGCTGGCGCTCATCCGGTTCTTCTCGGACGGGCCGCGCTGACCGGGGGAGGTCGTCGGGGGCGTCATCAAGGTGGTGGCCATGGCTGCGTTCCGTTTCTTCCTCAGTCGATTCAGTCGATGCTGAAGCTGTTGCGCCGGTTGAGGCGGAACTGGATGAAGGTGATGACGAAGACGAGGATCCCGAGGACGATCGACATCGCCGTGGCGTACCCCATCTGCTGGTACTTGAACGCCTTGCGGACGATGTACCAGACCACCGACGCGGAGCTGAACTCCGGGCCGCCGGCGGGGGTCATGATGTTGATCTCCGTGAAGATCTGCGACCCGGCGATGATGTTGGTGACGACCAGGAAGAAGGTCACCGGCCGGACCATGGGCAGCGTGATGTTCCGGAAGCGCTGGAACGCGTTGGCACCGTCGAGCGCCGCGGCCTCGTGCAGGGACGCCGGCACCCCCTGGATCGCGGCCAGGTACAGGAGCATCGAGTACCCGAGGCCCTTCCAGATGGCCATGATGATGATCGCGGGCTTGACGGTCGCGGTGTTCTGCAGCCAGTCGGGGCCGTCGATGCCGAACCAGGCGAGCACCTGGTTGATGAGGCCGAAGTCGCCGTTGTAGGCGAACTGCCAGACGATCGCGATGGCGGCCAGCGACGAGATCACCGGCACGTAGTAGATGGTGCGGAACGCGGTGCGACCGGGGATCCGGCGGTTCATGGCCAGCGCGAGCAGCAGCGAGAGCGCCAGGCCGATCGGGATGCCGATCATGTAGAAGAACGTGTTGTACAGCGAGATGCGGAAGTACTCGTCGCCGAACAGGGTCACGTAGTTGTCGAGGCCGACGAACGTCATCGGGCCCAGACCGTTCCAGCTGGTCAGCGACGCGTACACCGCGAAGCCGATCGGGTAGAGCGTGAAGAGCAGGAACCCCAGGATCGGGGCCGCGACGAACGCGAGCGCCCAGCGGTGCTCGGTGCGGTGCAGGCGTCGGTTGGCCTGCTTCGCTCGTTGCTCGGACGTGAGTCCGGGGGTGGTCGACAGCTGCGTCGCGGTCATCTGGAGAACCGGAGGCGTGCCCGGGCGGCGGGGACGGGAGGAGGTGGTGCGGCTAGTTGCCGGCCGCGGCCTGCTCGGCCGTGGCGTTCGACTCGTCGAGGAGGGCCTGCATCTTCGGCTGCTCCTCGGCCAGGTAGTCGGCGGCGGTCTGCTTGCCGTCGAGCACCGGCTGGATGTTGGTCCAGAGCTCGTCGTACCACTCGGCGCCGTACGTGAAGGCCGCCGGCATCGCCCGGCCGTAGTCCTGCGCGATGTCCAGGAACTCCTGGCGGTTGGCGGGCTCCGCGCCCTCCTCGGCGGCCCAGGTCTCGGCCATGTCGATGAGGTTCGGGATCTGGATGTTGGCGTCGACCAGCGTCTGCTGGGCGTCGGCGTCGGTGCTCAGGTAGGTGACCAGCTTGACCGCGTCCTCGGGCAGCTTCGACGTCGCGGAGACGCCGATGCCGAGCGAGCCGAGCCACGTCGCCGCGCCGCCGTCACCGACGGTCGGCCAGGGGATCAGGTCGTAGTCGAAGTCGAGGTCGTTGTAGACCGAGACGTCCCACGGGCCGACCGGGAAGAAGCCGATCTCGCCGGCCATCCACCGCTGGTACGTGTCGAGCGTCGCGGCGTCGGACGCCGACGGCGTGACCTTGTCCACGTTGGTGAGGTCCGCGAACTTCTGCAGCGCGTCGGCGAACTCCGGGGTGTCCACGGTGACCTCGGTGCGGTCCTCGTTGGTCCAGTCGCCGCCGTTGCTCCACACCAGCGACTGCAGGTTCCACTGGACGTTGAGCCCGGTGCCCCACTGGTCGACGGCGCCGTCCCCGTCGGTGTCCACGGTCAGCTGCTTGCTGATGTCGACGAACTGCTCCCACGTGAGCGGGGTGTCCTTGTCGGGCAGCGGGATGCCGGCCGCCTCGAGCATCGTCTTGTTGTAGCCGAACGAGAACGGGCCAACGTCCTTCGGCAGGCCGTAGAGCTTGCCGTCGGGGGTGCCCTGGAGCGTGCCGTCGAACCGGTAGGAGTCGACGCCGTAGGGCCAGATGTTGTCCAGGTCGATGCCGCTGGCGTCCACCTGCTCGGTGATGTCCATGAGGATGCCCGAGCTGACGTACGACTGGAGCGTGGCCTGCTCGATGTAGAACACGTCGGGCACGTTGTTGCCGGCCACGGCCGCCTGGAGCTTGGTGGCGTACTGGTCGGCGTCGGTCACGATGACCTTCACCTTGACGCCGGTGTCCTCGGTGTACTTGGCGATGGCGGCCTCGTAGGCCGCCTTCTCGTCCGGTCCACCACGGAACATGAACGTGATCTGCTTGTCTCCGCCGTCGCTTGCGCCGTCGCCGCCGTCGCTGCACGCGGTGAGCGTGAACGTCCCGGCGACCGCGGCGCACACGGCGCCTGCGATGAGCCTGTTCCTCTTCATCGTCCTGCCTCCCATATCCCAAGGATGTGCGAGGTCACGGTCGCGTCGGGACCGGTGGGGGCTGGTCCGTCAGGGTCGTCGTTGACCTCATTCGCTCTGATCGACGCTGTGTCTACAACGTTGATCTACAACGATGTAGAACATGACACGAGAACCGGCGTGCGGTCAAGCCACGAACCGGTAACGGCCGGTTGACGTCCTCGGAGCCGCCGTGCATGATGCGTCTACAACGATGTAGAAACGACCGACGGCGAAGGGGCTGACGATGTCGCTGCACGCTCGGACGCCGCCCATGGGCTGGAACAGCTGGGACTCGTTCGGGACCACCGTGACGCAGGACGAGGTCCTCGCGAACGCCCGTGTGCTGGCCGAACGGTTGCTGCCGCACGGCTGGGACACGGTCGTCGTGGACATCGACTGGTACGACCCGGCGGCCCGCGCGCACGGCTACAACGACGGCTCGTCCCTCGTCCTCGACGCCTTCGGGCGCCAGCTGCCCGCGGAGAACCGGTTCCCGTCGGCGGCCGGCGGCCGAGGCTTCCGACCGCTCGCCGACGAGGTGCACGCCCTGGGCCTGCGGTTCGGGGTGCACATGATGCGTGGCATCCCGCGGATCGCGGTCGAGCAGGACCTGCCCGTCGAGGGCACCTCCTGGACCGCCCGCGACGCCGCCGACACGACCTCGGTCTGCCCCTGGAACGACGACAACTACGGGCTCGACCACGACCACCCCGCCGCGCAGGCGTACCTCGACGGGCTGGTCGCGCAGCTCGCCGGCTGGGGCGTCGACTTCCTCAAGGTCGACGACATGCTGGCCCCCTACCACCCCGACGCGGTCGAGGCGTGGGCGCGGGCGATCGAGCGCTCCGGCCGGGACATCGTGCTCTCCCTGTCGCCCGGCACCCACCTGTCCACCGCGCAGGTCGACCACCTGCGCGAGCACGCCCAGATGTGGCGGATCTCCGACGACCTCTGGGACCGCTGGGAGGACGTGCACGCGCAGTTCGCCCGGCTGGCCCGGTGGGCCCCGTTCCAGCAGCCGGGCGGGTGGGCCGACGCCGACATGCTGCCGCTCGGGCGCATCGGCCTGCGTGCCGAGCGCGGCGACGACCGGCAGAGCCGGCTGACGCCCGACGAGCAGCGGACCATCCTCACGCTCTGGGTGATGGCCCGGTCGCCGCTCATCGTCGGCGGTGACCTGCCGACGAGCGACCCCGCGACCCTGGACCTGCTGGCCAACCCCGCGGTCGGGCACGTGCTGCGCGCCGCGACGGGAGGCCGGGAGATCGTCCGGGAGCCCCTCGGCGACGGCGAGCTCATCGTCTGGACCTCCGTGGAGGACGCGACCACCTACGTCGCGGCCTTCTGGACCGGCCCGGAGCCGCGGACCGTCTCGCTGCCGCTCTCGTCCCTGGTCGGCCACGCCGCCGCCCGGGACACCTGGACCACCCGCGACCTGTGGGAACCCGGCACCACCCCTGACCTGCACCCGACAACGTGGGAACCGGAGGGGGCGCTCGTCCTCGACGTGCCCTCCCACGGGGTGCGCTGGACCGCACTCGACACCCGACCGAACCAGGAGACCTCATGATCCCCGTCCGACTCACCCTCGACCCGGCCTTCCGGGTCGGCCCGGTCCGCCGGCGCACGTTCGGCTCGTTCGTCGAGCACCTTGGCCGCTGCGTCTACACCGGCATCCACGACCCCGCGCACCCGACCGCCGACGCCGACGGGTTCCGCAAGGACGTGCTCGAGCTCACCCGCGAGCTGGGCGTGAGCACGGTGCGCTACCCCGGCGGCAACTTCGTCTCCGGCTACCGCTGGGAGGACGGCGTCGGCCCCCTCGACCAGCGCCCGGCGCGCCTGGACCTCGCGTGGCACTCCACCGACCCCAACACGGTCGGCGTCGAGGAGTTCATGCGCTGGGCCAGGCTCGCGGAGGTCGAGCCGATGATGGCCGTCAACCTGGGCACCCGCGGCGTGCAGGAGGCGGTGGACCTGCTCGAGTACTGCAACGTCCGCGGCGGCACCCGTCTGTCCGACCAGCGCCGCGCCAACGGTGCGCAGGACCCGTACGACATCCGCATGTGGTGCCTGGGCAACGAGATGGACGGCCCGTGGCAGATCGGCCACAAGACCGCGTACGAGTACGGCCGCCTGGCCGCCGAGACCGGTCGCGCGATGCGCATGGTCGACCCGGACCTGGAGCTCGTCGCGTGCGGCTCGTCCGGCGTCGCCATCCCGACGTTCGGCGAGTGGGAGCGGATCGTGCTCTCCGAGGCGTACGAGCAGGTGGACCTCATCTCCGCCCACGCGTACTACTGGGAGGAGGACGGCGACCTCGGCTCGTTCCTGGCGTCGGCGGTGGACATGGACCACTTCGTCGAGTCGGTGAGCGCGACCGCGGACGCCGTGCGGGCGCACAAGAAGGTGGACAAGCGGATCCACATCTCGTTCGACGAGTGGAACGTCTGGTACCAGCACCGCGCGGAGTCCAAGCCGCCGACCGGGCACGACTGGCCCGTGGCACCCGTGCTGCTCGAGGACAAGTACAACGTGGCCGACGCCGTCGTCGTCGGGAACCTGCTCATCTCCCTGCTGCGGCACACCGACCGCGTGCACTCGGCGTCGCTGGCGCAGCTGGTCAACGTGATCGCGCCGATCATGACCGAGCCCGGCGGCCGGTCCTGGAAGCAGACGATCTTCCACCCGTTCGCGCAGGCGTCCCGGTACGCCGTGGGCGACGTGCTCCAGGTGGCGGTCGAGTCGCCCACGTACGAGACCGCGAAGTACGGCGACGCGTCGCTGGTCGACGCGGTCGCCACGCGGGACCCGGAGACCGGTGCGGTCGCCCTCTTCGCGGTGAACCGCTCGCTGACCGAGACCGTCACGCTCGAGGTCGACGCCCGCTCGCTGCCCGGCCTGCGCGTGGTCGAGGCGAGCACCCTGTCCAACCCGGACCACACCTGGTCCGCCACGGCCGACGACGACACCTCGGTGGCGCCGCGGGCCAACGCGACCGCGGTCGTGCGGGACGGCCGGCTCACCGTCGAGGTGCCGCCGGTGTCCTGGAACGTCGTCCGGCTGGGGGTCTGAGAGCGTGCGCCGGACCGTGGTCGCCCTGGTCGCCGTCGCGCTGGTCGGCGGGGCCGGTGCGGCCGCGGTCTGGGCCCGGCCGGACGCCCCGGCCGCCACCGCCCTCTCGCTGAGCGGGGACATCCACACGCACGACCCGGCGCTCGTGGCCGGAGCCGAGGGTGAGCCCTGGTACGTGTTCTCCACCGGCGACGTCCGCACGGGCCTCGGCGCCCCGCAGATCCGGCGGTCCACCGACGACGGCCTCACGTGGGAGCTCGTCGGCACCGTCTGGGACGCCGCGACCCGGCCGGAGTGGGCCTACGAGGCCGTGCCGGGGGTGTCGAACTTCTGGGCGCCCGAGGTCATCGAGCACGACGGCACGTTCTACCTCTACTACTCGGCGTCCACGTTCGGCTCCAACCGCTCGGCCATCGGCCTGACGACGAACACGACGCTCGACCCGGACGACCCCGACTACGCCTGGGTGGACCAGGGACAGGTCATCGCGTCCGAGCCGGGGGAGACGAACTACAACGCGATCGACCCCGGCGTGATCGAGGCCGCGGACGGCACGCCGTGGATGGCGTTCGGCTCGTTCTGGGGCGGGATCCAGCTGGTCGAGCTGTCGTGGCCGTCCGGCAAGCCGGTGGAGGGCGCGACGCCGATGACCATCGCCAGCCGCACCTCGCCGCCGAACGCGATCGAGGCGCCCTACCTGGTGCGGCACGACGACTGGTACTACCTGTTCGTGTCGCGCGACTCCTGCTGCCAGGGCACCGACTCGACCTACAACATGGCGGTCGGCCGGTCGCGGGAGGTCACCGGGCCGTACGTCGACCGGTCGGGCACGGAGATGACGCTGGACGGTGGCGAGCAGCTGCTCACCTCGGACGGCGACATGGTCGGACCCGGTGGGCAGTCGGTCTCGCGCGGGTACCTCGCGTTCCACTACTACGACGCGGCCGCGGGCGGCGACTTCCGGCTGGAGATCCGGGAGCTGGACTGGGACGACGAGGGCTGGCCGGTCGCCACGACCGCTCCCTAGAGGGGGCGCTCCAGCACGTAGTCGTCCTCGACCCGCGCGCCGACCGTGAAGTGCTTGGTGCCGACGATGGCGAAGCCCGACCGCACGTAGAACGCCTGCGCCCGCGCGTTCTGCTGGTTGACGCCGAGCCACATCCCCTGCGCGCCGCGCTCGCGGGCGGCCTCCAGCGAGGCCGTCATCAGCGCGTGCGCGATCCCGGCCCCGTGGTGGTCGGGGTGCACGTAGCACTTGGACAGCTCGACGGTCGGGCGCAGGTGCAGGGCGGCCTGCACGTCGTCGTCGGCCGGCTCGCCCGCGACGAGCATCGTGTAGCCGACCAGGCCGCCGTCCTGCGCGACCAGCACGTCCCGGGACGGGTCGTCCAGGTACTCCGCGAACCGGTCCACGGAGAGCACGGTGTCGATGAACACCTGCTGGTCCTGCGGGGTGGACCCGGGCGGGCACGCGAGCGGGAACGTGAGCGCCGCCAGGGCGGCCAGGTGGTCCAGGTCCGCGGGGACGGCCGGGCGGACCGTCGACTCGAGGGTGGTCACAGCAGGTCCTCTCCGTCGTGGGTGCCGCGCCAGGACCGCAGCACCGCGCGCGTGACGAGCCCCCCGGCCCAGGCGAGGCCGGCGAAGCTGGCGACGGTGGTGCCGCGGCGGGCGTTGCGGCGGCGGTTGCGGAACTCGCGGACCGGCCAGCCCACCTCGGCGGCGTACCGGCGCAGGCGGCGGTCGGGGTTGATCGCGCAGGGGAAGCCGACCTCGGACAGGATCGCGACGTCGTTGGTCGAGTCGCCGTACGCGTACGACGCCGACAGGTCGATGCCCTCCCGCTCGGCCAGCGCGCGCACGGCGTCGGCCTTGGCCTGGCCGTGCAGCATGTCCCCGACGAGCCGACCGGTGTAGAACCCGTCCTCGTGCTCGGCGACGGTGCCCAGCGCCCCGGTCGCCCCCAGCCTCCGGGCGATCAGGGACCCGATCTCCACCGGCGTGGCCGTGACCAGCCAGACGGAGTGACCCGCCGCGATGTGCTGGTCGAGGAGCCGCTGCGTGCCGGGGTAGATCCGCAGGCAGAGCACCTCGTCGTAGATGTCCTCGGCGATGGCGGTGACCTCGGCGACGGAGTGGCCGCGCATGATCGACAGCGCGCGGCTGCGGACCTCGTCGATCTGGTGCTTGTTCTCCCCGAACGTCAGGTACCGGAACTGGTGCAGCCCGAACTCGACGAGGTCCCGCTTGCGGAAGAACCCGCGCCGGTACAGGCCCACGGCCAGGTGGAACGAGCTGGCCCCGCGGATGATCGTGTTGTCGACGTCGAAGAAGGCTCCGGTACCGGGACCGTCCGGACCGGCCCCGGGGTCCCGCAGCACGGGAGCGGGGGCGGTGGTGTTCCCGGACGCCTGACGCACCCGGTCACTGTAACGACGGTCGAGCGCGCCGGCGGTACAGGGTCGGCGCCGGACCTCCGTGAGACGGTGGGGCCATGACGCGTGTGGTGCTCTACGGCCGGGCCGGCTGCCATCTGTGCGACGAGGCGCGCGAGGTGGTGCGCGTGGTGTGCGCCGAGACGGGCGAGCAGTGGTCCGAGGTCGACATCGACGCCGACTCGTCGTCGGGCCGGGACCTGGTCGACGAGCTGGGCGAGCTGGTGCCGGTGGTCGAGGTCGACGGCGTGCGGCAGGGGTACTGGCGCATCGATGCGGCCCGTCTGCGCCGAACCCTTACCGCCGCCGGTCCCCGCCCCCTAGCCTGACCCCCAGGGCCCGGGCGACCGGGTCCATGGGGCGTCGCGGGGGTCGAGGTGGACACGCAGCGAAGGGGCACCCGGGCAGGTGAGCCCGGTGCGTCCGGGCGTCCGGGCGCGCGCGACGTGCCACCCGCCACGGTCGCGCGCCTGCCCGGCTACCTGCGGGCGCTGCGCGGGCTCACCGCGGACGGCGTCGTCACCACGTCCTCGGAGGAGCTGGCCGCCGGCGCGGGGGTCACCCCGGCGCAGCTGCGCAAGGACCTGTCGTTCCTCGGGTCGTACGGGCGACGCGGTGTCGGGTACGACGTCGTGCACCTGTCCGAGCAGATCGCGGTGGTGCTCGGCCTGACCACGCAGCGCCGGGTCGTCATCGTCGGCATCGGCAACCTCGGGCACGCGCTGGCCAGCTACTCGGTGTTCGCCGAGCGCGGGTTCGCGGTGGTGGGCCTCGTCGACGCCGACCCCGGGGTGGTCGGGACCACCGTGGCGGGGCTCGTGGTGCAGCCGCCCGAGGAGCTGGCCGCGCTGGTGAGCGGGTCGGACGTGACCATCGGCATCATCGCCACCCCGGCGTCCGTCGCCCAGGACGTGTGCGACGCCCTCGTCGCGGCCGGCGTCGTCGGCATCCTCACGTTCGCGCCGCGGGCCCTGCGCGTGCCGCCGACCGTGGACCTGCGGGCCGTGGACGTGGCCTCCGAGCTGCAGATCCTCGCGTTCCACGACCGGCGTCGTACCGGGACGGGTGCGTGAGCATGCGAACGGCCGGGTCCGTGGTGGACCCGGCCGTTCGCGTGGGACGAGCTGTGTCAGCCCTTGATGATGGAGACGTCGAGCGCGATGACGACCTTGTCCGACACCAGCACGCCGCCGGCCTCGAGGGCCGCGTTCCACGTGAGGTCGAAGTCCTTGCGGGAGATCGTCACGCCGGCCTCGAAGCCTGCGCGGGTGTTGCCGAACGGGTCCACCGCGGTGCCGTTGAACTCGGTCTCGAGCTCGACGCGCTGCGTGACGCCGTGGATGGTGAGGTCACCGGCGATGACGTAGTTCTTGCCGGCCTCGCGGACCTCGGTGGAGACGAAGGTCCACTGGCCGAACTTCTCGACGTCGAAGAAGTCGCCGCTCTTGAGGTGGCCGTCGCGGTTCGCGTCGCCCGTGGTGACGGTGGACGGGTCCAGCGTGACGGAGACCGAGGTGCTCGCCAGGTCGTCGCCGACGACGACGGTGCCGTCGGTGACCGCGACGGTGCCGCGGACCTTGGAGATGCCGGCGTGCCGGACGGTGAACGCGGCCTCGGTGTGCGAGGCGTCGACGGCCCAGGTGCCGGTGGTGAGGCCGGTGGGGATCGCGGTCGTGGTGCTCATGGGGTGTCCTCCGTGGTTGTTGAACTGTCAACCAAACTGTTAGTTCAAAGTTGTACTACACTCGGAGGGCGGGCGCAACCCCATGCCCGCGGACGGAGGCCTCGCTGTGACCACTGACACACCCACCACCGTGGAGTGGCTGACCGCCGAGCAGCAGACCCACTGGCGCGCGTTCCGCGGCGGCTCGGCGCGGCTGTTCGCGGCGCTCGAGCACGAGCTCGAGCGCGACACCGGCCTGTCCACGCACGAGTACGAGGTGCTGGTCCGGTTGTCGGAGACCCCCGACCGGACACTGCGGATGGCGCAGCTCGCCGACAACCTCGCGCACTCGCGCAGCCGGCTGACCCACACCATCCGGCGCATGGAGGAGCAGGGGCTGGTCGAGCGCCTGCCCTGCATCGAGGACGCCCGCGGCGTGAACTGCACCATGACCGAGAAGGGCTGGCAGGTGCTGGTCGCCGCCGCGCCGAGCCACGTCCAGTCCGTGCGGGACCACCTGGTCGACATCCTCACGCCCGAGCAGTTCGCGGCGCTCGGCGACGCGATGGAGACCGTGCGCCTGCACCTCACGGGTGGCGCGTGTCACGTCGAGTGACCCGGTCCCGTGGCCGTGGTGCACAGGAGTCTTTGCGACACTGAGCCCATGGTCGCGACCACGATCCACCTGATGCGGCACGGCGAGGTGCACAACCCTCGCGGCGTGCTCTACGGACGGCTGCCCGGCTACCGGCTCTCGGAGCGCGGGGTGGCGATGGCGGAGATGGTCGCCGCGCACCTGTCCGGGCCGGTGCCGCGCGACGTCGTCGCGGTGGTCGCCTCCCCGCTGCAGCGCGCGCAGGAGACCGCAGGCCCCATCGCGGCGGCGTTCGACGTCGAGATCGGCACGGACGAGCGGCTCATCGAGGCCGGCAACCACTTCGAGGGCAAGACGTTCGGCGTCGGCGACGGCTCGCTGCGCCACCCCGAGCACTGGCCGTACCTGCGCAACCCGTTCCGGCCGTCCTGGGGCGAGCCGTACACGGAGCAGGTGGAGCGGATGCTCGCCGCCGTGGCGGCCGCGCGCGAGCTGGCCCGGGGGCACGAGGCCGTGCTGGTCAGCCACCAGCTGCCCGTCTGGGTCACCCGCCTGTCCCTGGAGAACCGGCACCTGTGGCACGACCCCCGCAAGCGGCAGTGCTCGGTGGCCTCGCTCACGAGCCTGCGGTACGAGGACGACACCCTCGTCGGCATCGGCTACAGCGAGCCCGCCGCCTCGCTGCTGCCGGGCGTCTCGTCGGTGGCGGGGGTCTGACGTGCGCGGTCGCGCCCTGCTGGTGGGCACCGTCGCGCTCCTCCTGCTCGCCGGCTGCACGGGCGGCGCCCAGGAGAACCCCGACGACGTCGCCGACCAGGGCTACCAATCCGGGGACGGCAGCACGACGACCTGGGCTGCCGACGACCGCACCGGCCCGCTCGAGCTGGCCGGCACGGACTTCGAGGGCGCCGCGCAGGACGTGGCCGACTGGCGCGGGGACGTCGTCGTCCTCAACACCTGGTACGCCAACTGCCCGCCGTGCCGCGCCGAGGCTCCCGACCTCGCAGCCCTGTCCACCGACTACGCCGCCGACGGCGTGCAGGTGCTGGGCATCAACCGGACCGACGACGCCGGCACCGCGCTGGCGTTCGAGCGCCAGTTCGAGGTCCCGTACCCGAGCCTCGCGGACACCGACGGCGCCGCGATCGCGGCGCTGCAGGGCACCGTGCCGATCAACGCCGTGCCGACGACCGTGGTGCTCGACCGCTCCGGCAAGGTGGCCGGGCGGATCCTGGGCCTCGCCGACCCGTCCACGCTCCGCTCGATGATCGACGAGCTCCTCGCCGAGCCCGCGCCGACGACGTGATGCTCGCCGACGCCGGCGACGCGTTCGGTCAGACCGTCGCCTCCGGGTCGCTGCTGCTGGCCGTCCCGGTCGCGCTGGTCGCCGGGCTGGTGTCGTTCGCGTCGCCGTGCGTGCTGCCCCTGGTGCCGGCCTACGTCGGGTACCTCGGCGGCATGACCGGGTCTGCCCAGAGCGTCTTCTCGGAGGGCGACACACTCGTCCGCACCGCGCCCGCGCGCAGCCGCGTGCTGCTGGGCGTCGCCCTGTTCGTCGCCGGGTTCACCGCCGTGTTCGTCGCGCTGGCCGCGCTCGCGGGCTCGCTCGGCGGGGTGCTCGTCGAGTACCAGGACCTGATCACCCGTGTGCTCGGCGTCGTCGTCATCGTGCTCGGCCTCGGCTTCCTCGGGCTCGTCCCGTTCCTGCAGAACGAGAAGCGCGTGCACCTCGCCCCCCGCGCGGGCCTGTGGGGAGCGCCGCTGCTGGGGATCACCTTCGGGCTCGGCTGGGTGCCCTGCATCGGCCCGACGCTCGCCGCGATCCTCACGCTCTCGCTCGACGGCGGCTCGGCCGGCCGCGGCGCGCTCCTCGCCGTGGCGTTCTGCCTGGGTCTCGGTCTGCCGTTCCTGCTGGTCGCCCTGTTCGTGGACCGGAGCAAGGGCGCTCTCGGGTTCCTGCGCCGGCACCGCCTGGCGATCATGCGCTTCGGCGGCGCGATGCTCGTCATCCTCGGGCTCGCCCTGGTGACGGGCGTGTGGGGCACCTGGGCGTCCTGGCTGCAGGGTGTCCTCGTCGGCGGCGACCCGTTCGTGCCGGTGGTGTGACGTGACGACCCATCGCCCCGAGGGCCTGTCCGACGTCTTCATGGAGCCGACCGAGGCCCCTCCGGCCGCTCCGCCGACGCTCCCGACGCTCGGGCTCGTCGGCTGGCTGCGCTGGGCGTGGCGTCAGCTCACGAGCATGCGCGTCGCGCTCCTGCTGCTCATGCTCCTGGCCGTGGCCGCCGTGCCGGGCACCGTCTGGCCGCAGCGGGCGCAGGACACCGCCAAGGTCGCGACGTACATCTCCGACCACCCGACCACCGGCCCCTGGCTCGACCGGCTCGGGTTCTTCGACGTGTACTCGTCGGTCTGGTTCTCCGCGATCTACCTCCTGCTGTTCGTCTCGCTGGTCGGCTGCATCCTGCCGCGCACCAAGGTCCACCTCGCGGGTGTGCGGGGTCGACCGCCCCGGGCGCCCCGACGCTTCACGCGGTTCCCCGCGCAGGGGTCGGGGGACCTTGACGTCCCGGCGTCGCAGGCCGCCGAGCACTCCGCCGGCGTGCTGCGAGGTGGCTGGCGCTGGCTCCCGTTCGTGCCGACCTACCGCGTCGACACCCGCGACGAGGGCGGCGGCACCTGGTCCGTCTCCGCGGAGCGCGGCTACCTGCGCGAGACCGGCAACCTCGTGTTCCACCTCGCGCTCGTCGGGCTGCTCATCTCCGTGGCCACCGGCCAGGTGCTGCACTACCGCGGCCAGGCGATCGTGGTGCAGGGGCGCGGGTTCGCCAACGCGCAGGTCGACTACGACACGTTCGAGCAGGGCACCGGGTTCTCGCCGTCGCGCCTGGTCCCGTTCACGCTGCGGCTCGACGAGTTCGAGTCCCGGTTCGACCCGGAGACCCTGCAGTCGCGGGACTTCACCGCGCACGTGACGCTCACGAACCCGGGCGAGGAGCCGGTGGCGGAGACCATCAAGGTCAACCACCCCCTCGAGGCCGGCGGCGCGAAGGTCTACCTGCAGGGCAACGGGTACGCCCCCGACATCACGGTGCACGACGCCGCGGGGGAGGTGGCCTTCTCCGGCCCGACCCCGTTCCTGCCGCAGGACGAGGTCTACACGTCGCGCGGCGTGCTCAAGGTGCCCGACGTGTCGGGCGACCAGGAGCAGATCGGCATCGTCGGCTACCTGCTCCCCACCGCGCAGGAGGTGGGCGAGGACCTCTACCGGTCCATCGACCCGCAGCCCACCGACCCCCTGCTCGTGCTCTCGGTGTGGTCCGGGAACCTCGGGCTCGACACCGGGGTGCCGCAGAACGTCTACCAGCTGGACGAGGCGCGGATGACCCAGGCCGTCGACGAGGACGGCACCACGGTCACGCTCTACGTGCGTCCGGGGGAGACCGTCGACCTGCCCGACGGGCTCGGCACCCTGACCTTCAACGGCCTGCCCCGGTACGTGGCGCTCGACCTGCGGCACGACCCCGCGCTGCCGTTCGTGCTCGTCTTCGCGCTGCTCGCGTTCGCCGGGCTCGCCACCTCGCTGTTCGCCCCGCGTCGGCGCCTCTGGCTCCGGTTCGCCCCAGGCGGTACCGAGGACTCCGGTCGTACAGTGGTCACCGCGGCTGGCCTGGCGCGCGGCGACGACGTCGGCCTCCAACCCGAGCTCGACAGGGTGCTCGCAGCGACCCTCGCCCCGACCGACGACGGACCCCCGGCTGCTCCACGCGGCCCGACCTCTGGAGAGAGCGCGCCATGACCACCGGTGACCTGAGCACCTTGCTCGTCTGGGGTGCCGCGACGGCGTTCACCATCGCCCTCATCGCGTTCAGCGCCGACCTCGCGCGGATCGCGGAGCGCTCGCAGCGACGCGTCCCCGAGCTCGCGACCGCGGGTGCGGGCGCCGGCCGCAGCGCGCGTCCCGCGACCGCCGTCAGCGGCTCCGAGGAGCAGAGCGCGCCCGGTCGGTCGGTGCGCGCCGAGGGGATCGCCCGGTCCACGACGATGCTCGGCCTGGTCATGCTCTTCGCCGGCATCGTGCTGCGCGGGATCGCCGCCGGTCGCTGGCCGACCGCCAACATGTACGAGTTCACGATCGTCGGCGTCTTCGTGGCCGTCCTCGTGCTCACCGTCGTGCAGCGCCGCCGGATCATCGCGTTCGTCGGTGTGCTGGTCATGGGCATGGCGGTGCTCGCGCTGGTGCTCGCGCTGAACGCCTTCTTCATCCAGGCCGACCAGGTGCAACCCGCCCTGCAGAGCTACTGGCTGATCATCCACGTCGGCGTCGCGATCACCGCGACCGGCATCTTCACGGTCGCGTTCGCCGCCTCGGTGCTCCAGGTGCTGAAGAGCTACCGCGAAGAGGCCGCCGCCGACGCCCCCGCGGTGACCGTCGGCGCCACCGGGCAGCCGGTCCCCGCGGCCGTTGCCACCCGCGCCGACCGGTTCCGCCGGGTGGTCAGCGGGCGACGGTTCGGGTGGCTCGAGCAGGTGCCCGGCTCGCGTGAGCTCGAGGCCATGTCGTTCCGGCTGAACGCGATCGCGTTCGTCCTGTGGACCCTCACGCTCATCGGTGGGGCCATCTGGGCGGAGCACGCCTGGGGTCGGTACTGGGGCTGGGACCCCAAGGAGGTCGGCACGTTCGTCGCGTGGGTCGTGTACGCGGCCTACCTGCACGCCCGGACCACCCGCGGCTGGAGCGGGCGCCGCGCGGCGTACTTCGTGTTCGTCGGCTACGCGGTCGTGCTGGCCAACTTCACGGTCGTCAACCTGGTGGTCACCGGGAAGCACTCGTACTCGGGCGTCTGACGCTCGCGGTCAGACGCGTCACGCAGCCGGCGGCGGCGGCGGCGCGTCGCCCGAGGCGCCGGGGTCGGTCCGCCGGCGGTCCTCGTCGAGCCGCCACAGGAACTCGGGGTCGTCGTCGGGGGCGGTCGGTCGACGGCCCTGCCGCGGTGTGCCCGGGTGCCCGGCGGCCGCGGTGCGTCGGGACCACCGAACCGCGAGCCACGCCAGCGCACCGAGCAGCGGCACGAAGAGGATCAGCAGGACCCAGAAGGCGGGGTGCACCCCGAGCCGCTCCTCGGCGGTGCTGCGGACGACGTCGAACACGCAGTAGACAGTCAGTCCGATGATCAGCAGGACGGCGAGGTTCCTCACCTCGTCAGACTAGACGCCGCTCGGCGGACGGGCGCCCCCGCGGAGCGTCCTACCCTGGGACCGTGCCTTTCGTCGTCTACTCGGTCCTGCGCCTCGCGCTCTTCGGTGCCTGCCTCGGCCTGCTCTGGTGGGCAGGGCTGCGGTCGTGGCTCGTGGTCATCGTCGCCGCGTTCCTGGCGTGGGGGCTGTCGTACGTGCTGCTCAGCGGCCCGCGTGACGCGGCTGCGCGCCAGCTGGCGGAGCGCGCGGAGCGTCGGAGAGCGGCCGGTGACAAGACGGTGCTGGGCAGGCGCGCGCAGGAGGACGCCGACGTCGAGGACGCGGCCGACGAGGCCACGCGGACGCAGGACTCCTAGAGGGCCAGACCCAGCCCCAGGAGGACGCCGAACCCGAGCTCGAGCAGCCCGGTCCCGGCGAGCACGGGGACCAGCGCGCGGCCGCGGGCACCGAGCAGCACGGTGACCGCGAGGATGACCGCGGGCGCCAGCAGGAGAAGCACGAGCAGCGCCCACGGCGACGCGAACGCGCACACGATCCCGCCGAGCAGGACGGGCAGGATCACCAGGCCGGCGTAGGCGCGTCGGGCGAGCCGGTCGCCGAGTCGCACGGCGAGGGTGCGCTTGCCGACGAGGGCGTCGGTGGGGATGTCCCGCAGGTTGTTGGCCATGAGCAGCGCGCACGCGAGCATGCCGACGGACACGGCGCCGACCCAGGCGGGCCACGAGAGCTCGTCGGCCTGCGTGTACGTGGTGCCGAGCACCGCGACGAGGCCGAAGAAGGTGAACACGCCGACCTCGCCGAGCCCGAGGTAGCCGTAGGGGTTCTTGCCGCCGGTGTACCCCCAGGCCGCCGCGATCGCGATCACCCCGACGCCGAGCAGCCACCAGTAGCCGCTCACGTACACCAGCGCGAGCCCGAAGAGGCCCGCGACGCCGAACGCCGCGAACGCCGCGGCCTTGACGGTGCCCGGGCTGGCGCTGCCGGACGCGGTGAGCCGCATCGGGCCCACGCGGTCCACGTCGGTGCCGCGGATCCCGTCGGAGTAGTCGTTGGCGTAGTTCACGCCCACCTGCAGCGCGAGCGCGACGCCGAGCGCCAGCGCGCCACGCCCGAGGTCGGCCTCGCCCAGCTGGGCGGCCGCGCCGGTGCCGACGAGCACGGGGGCCGCGGCGGCCGGGAGCGTCCGCGGTCGTGCACCCTGCACCCAGTCGCTGGCTGTCGTCACGGGGAGGTCCTCTCGAGGTGGCGTGCGGCGAGCAGCGTGGCGGCCCGACGGTCGATCTTGCCCGGCCCGCGCAGCGGGAGCGAGTCCGCGAGCACGAGGTGCCGCGGCGCGTGGGTGGCACCGAGCCTGGCGGAGACGGCGGCGCGGGCGTCGGCGAGCGACGGTGGGCCGACGCCCGGCCGCGGGACGACGACGGCGACGACCAGCTGCCCCCACTCGGCGTCCGCGATCCCGACGACGCACACCTCGCCGACCCCGGGCAGCCCGGCGAGCACCGACTCCACGGGACCGGGCGGCACCTTGACGCCCCCGGTGACCAGCACGTCGTCCGCACGACCGAGCACGCTCAGGGTCCCCCCGGACCACGTGCCCAGGTCGGTGGTCCGCAGGTGCCGGACGCCGTCCACCTGCACGAACGCAGCCGCGTCGAGGTCCGGTCGGCCGAGGTAGCCGTCCGCCAGCACGGGCCCGGCCAGCAGGATGCGTCCCTCGGGGTCCAGCCGGACGGACACGCCGTCCAGCGGCCGTCCGTCGTACACGCAGCCCCCGCAGGTCTCCGACATGCCGTACGTGGTGACTACGCGGACGTGCGCGGCGGTGGCGCGGGCCAGCAGGTCCGGGCTCGTCGCCGCCCCACCGAGGAGCACGGCGTCGAACGAGGCCAGGGCGGTCGTCGCGGCGGGGTCGTCGAGCAGCCGCACCAGCTGGGTGGGCACCAGGGAGGTGTACCGCGGCCCTGTCCCGGCCATCGCGTCGGCGGCCGCCACGAACGCGGGCGCGCGGAACGGTCCGGGCGGCATCGCCACCGGCACCGTGCCCGCCAGCACCGAGCGGACCAACACCTGCAGCCCGGCCACGTGGTGCACGGGCAGAGCCAGCAGCCACTGCCCGGGGCCGGAGAGGCGGGCCTCGGTGGCGGCGGCCGACGCGCGCAGGGCCGACCCCGAGAGGAGCACGGCGCGGGGATCGCCCGTGGAACCCGAGGTCCGCACCACCACGGCGACGGCGTCGGGGACCTCGGTGGCGTCGACCGCACCCGGCGACACGGCAGGTCCGGTGCTGGTCAGCGCGGCCTCGAGCGCGGGGAGCAGGATCTCCGGCCGCGCGGGGACGTCACGCAGGGACCGGCTCACCCGCCCAGCGTAGGTCCGTCTGCGCGCGCCCCCGCCCGGGCACGGCGCCGCGACGCCGTAGAGTGTCGCGCGATTCACACCCGAAGGAGCACCGTGCCGTCCGTCCTCACCGCCCCGCCCGCCCGCCGTCGGGCAGCCGCGCTCGTGGCCCTCGCCGCCGGCGCCACGCTCGCGCTCGGTGCGTGCGGCGGACCGCCGAGCGACCCCACGCCGGTCGCGCCTGTGACGCAGGCTCCCGTCATCGAGCCCGCCAAGGGAGCTCCGCCGGCACCCGTCGTCCCTCCGCGCTGGCCGCTGACGGGCGTCACCGCCACGGAGGTCTCCACGCGCCCGGCGCTCGCGATCAAGGTGGAGAACTCGACGGAGGCCCGCCCCCAGACCGGTCTCGACCAGGCGGACGTCGTCTGGGAGCAGGTCGTCGAGGGGGGCATCAGCCGGTTCGTCGCGGTGTACCAGTCGCAGGTGCCAGCCGAGGTGGGTCCGATCCGGTCGGTCCGTCCGATGGACCCGGCGATCGCCGCGCCGCTGCACGGCCTCATCGCCTTCTCCGGCGGTCAGCAGCCGTTCGTCCAGGCGTTGAAGAACGCGGGCCTGCAGACGATCAGCATGGACGCCGGCGCAGGTGGCTTCTACCGCAAGAAGGGCGTCGGTCCGGCGCCGCACAACGTCTATGGCACGCCGCAGACGTTCTGGGACCAGGCCGACGGCAACCACAGCGCTGCGCCGGCCGCGCAGTTCGTCATCGCGAAGGTGCCCGAGAAGGCCACGGCGGCCGTCTCCGGGGGTCCGTCGTCGACCGTGGCCGTGCGCCTCTCCGGCTTCTCGCGGCCCACCTGGACCTGGGACGCGGGGACGGCGACCTGGCTGCGCGCGGAGGGCGCCACGCCCGCGACCCTGCGGTCCGGCGCCCGGATCGCCGCGACGAACCTCGTGACGCTGCGGGTCCGCCTCATCGACTCCGGCACCAAGGACCCCGCCGGCAACCCGGTCCCGGAGACCGTGCTCGAGGGCGCGGGCGACGCGACCGTCTCGTCCGGGGGCAAGACGGTCACGGGCACGTGGAGCAAGACGGGCACGGACGCGGTCCTCACGCTCGCGACGCCCGACGGCGCGGTCCTGGCGCTCGCGCCCGGGACCACGTGGGTGGAGCTGGTGCCGACGGACTCGGGCGCCGTCACGATCAGTTGAGAAGATCCGGGCCGGCCGGTGCGGCAGCCTGGTGCAGTGCAGGTGGACGACGGGGGAACGCGATGACGACGACGACACGACGACGGACGGGAGGCGCCGCGGCGCTGCTCGCGGCGCTGGCGCTGGCTGTCGCCGGCTGCAGCTCGCCGCAGGAAGTTCCGCAGGAGTCTCCGTCCCCCGTGGTGCAGGGGCCGACGATCGCGCCCGACAAGGGACCGGCGCCGGTGCCGGTCGTCCCGCCCACCTGGCCGTTGACCGGGGTGGCGGGGGAGCCGGCTGCGCGACCGTCGCTCGCCGTGAAGATCGAGAACACCGCGGTGGCGCGTCCGCAGACCGGGCTGGAGCAGGCGGACGTCGTCTGGGAGACCATCGTCGAGTTCGACGTGTCGCGGTTCATCGCGGTGTACCACTCGCAGGTGCCCGCCGAGGTGGGCCCCATCCGGTCCGTCCGCCCGATGGACCCCCTGATCCTGGCCCCCATGCACGGGCTGCTCGCCTTCTCGGGCGGTCAGCCGGGGATCCTCGACCTGGTGGAGGCCAGCGGCGTCCAGATGATCAGCCAGGACGCCGGCGCACCGGGCATGTACCGGGTGCGGGACCGAGCCGCGCCGCACAACGTGTACGGCACCCCGCAGACGTTCTGGGACCAGGCGGACGCCGACCACCAGGCGCCCCCGGGCGAGCAGTTCACCTTCGCGCGCAGCGCCGACCGCGCCACCGCGGTCGTGGCAGGCGCACCGGCGAGCACGCTCGCGTTCCGGCTCTCGCCCGCGTCGAGCCCGTCGTGGACCTGGGACGCCGGGAGCGGGACGTGGCTGAGGTCGGAGGGGTCGGCGCCGGCGACGGCCCGCAGCGGTGCGCGGCTGTCGGCGGTCAACGTGGTGTCGATCACCGCCGCCCACCCGAACACCGGCTTCGGTGCGCAGGGCGGCGCCCCCGTGCCGACGTACGAGCTGATCGGCTCGGGTGAGGGCGTCGCGGCGACGGGCGGCAGGACGATCCCCGTCCGGTGGCAGAAGGAGTCCCAGGACGCGCCGATGCGGCTGTTCACGATGGACGGGGCCCCGGCCGACCTGGCTCCGGGGAACACCTGGGTCGAGCTCGTGCCGGCCGGGAGCGGGTCGCTCACGATCGGCTGACCTGATCGGTTGTCCGCCCACGGGATGATCTCCGAGGGCGGGTTGGCCACCCCAGGGCGGGAGCACGACGAGCCCGCGGACCGATGCCCGGCGTCACGTGCGCGGGCGAGGCTGGGCGCATGGCCACACTCACCCACCCGCAGCCCACCCCCGTCGAGCACGACGTCCGGTCGCTCGGCGCGGTCATCGTCTCGGCCGTCGTCCTCGTCGCGCTGCTCGTCGGCGCCGCGGGCGTCCTCGGCTCGATCGTCGACCTCGCCGGCTGGGCGCTGTCCAGCAGCTAGTACGCGTACGGGAAGCCCGACCAGTCGGGCTCGCGGCGCTGCAGGAACGCGTCGCGCCCCTCGACCGCCTCGTCGGTCATGTACGCCAGCCGGGTCGCCTCGCCGGCGAACACCTGCTGCCCCGCCAGGCCGTCGTCCGCCAGGTTGAACGCGAACTTCAGCATGCGGATGGCCTGCGGCGACTTGGTCGCCATGACCCGGGCGTACTCCAGCCCGGCCTCCTCGATCTGCGCGTGGTCCACCACGTCGTTGACCGCACCCCACGCGAGCGCCTGCTCCGCCGAGTACTCGCGGGCCAGGAAGAAGATCTCGCGGGCCCGCTTCTGGCCCACCTGCCGCGCCAGCAGCGCCGACCCGTAGCCGCCGTCGAACGAGCCCACGTTGGCGTCGGTCTGCATGAACCGGGCGTGCTCGCGGCTGGCGATGCTGAGGTCGGCGACGACGTGGAGCGAGTGACCGCCGCCGGCCGCCCAGCCGTTCACGAGTGCGACGACGACCTTGGGCATGGTCCGGATCAGGCGCTGGACCTCGAGGATGTGCAGGCGGCCGGCGCGTGCGGGGTCCACGTCCTGCGCGGTCTCGCCCGACGCGTACTGGTAGCCCGAGCGGCCGCGGATGCGCTGGTCGCCGCCGGAGCAGAACGCCCAGACGCCGTCCTTCGGGCTCGGGCCGTTGCCGGTGAGCAGCACGGTGCCGACGTCGGAGGTGGTGCGTGCGTGGTCGAGCACCCGGTACAGCTCGTCGACGGTGTGCGGCCGGAACGCGTTGCGGACCTCCGGGCGGTCGAACGCGACGCGGACGACGGGCAGGTCCCGCGCGACCGCGCCCGAGGCCACCTGGTCCGCGTTCGGGCGGGCGAACCCGCGGTGGTACGTGAGGTCGGTGAGGTCCTCGAACCCGTCGACCGTGCGCCAGCGCGTCGGGTCGAAGGTGTCGGAGACGGGGTCCGGCAGCGGAGGCAGGGTCACGGCGGCAGCCTAACCGCGCAGGGCTGTTCTGGTACGCTTGTACTAGAACGTGCGCGGGACGGCGGAGGTTGCCACCCGGCGCGCACGCGGAGGTGCACACCATGGCCTGGATCGTCCTCGTCCTGTCCGGCATGCTCGAGGCGGGCTGGGCGCTCAGCCTCAAGGCGTCCGACGGCTTCACCAGGCTGTGGCCCAGCGTGACGTTCGTCGTCCTGCTCGTCGCGTCCATGGGTGGTCTCAGCTGGGCCCTGAAGTCGCTCCCGGTCGGGGTCGCCTACGGCGTCTGGGTCGGCATCGGGGCGGCGCTCACGGCGGTGCTCGCGGTCGTCCTGTTCCACGAGACCGTCTCGGTGCTGAAGATCGTGTCGCTCGTGCTCATCGTCGCCGGCGTCGTGGGCCTCAACCTCTCCTCCGGTGGTGCCCACGCATGACTGAGCGGGGCGTCCGGGGCAAGGGTGCGCGTCGCCGCCAGGAGCTGGCCCGCGCGGCCGCGACCCTGATGCTGCGCGAGGGGCCGGGTGCCCTGACGCACCGACGCGTCGCGCTCGAGGCCGGGGCGTCGCTGTCGGCCACCACGTACTACTTCGCGTCCCTCGACGAGCTGGCGGCGGCGGCCGGCGGCGCGCTCGCCGAGACGTGGGCCGAGCACGCCCGGACCGTCGTCGCGCGTGCCCCCGGTGTCACCGTGCAGGAGGACCCGGAGGCGGCCGCCGACGTGCTGGCCGGCGCCGTGCTTCCCCCCGGGGACGACACCGAGGTGCGCAGCCACTACGAGCACCTGCTCGGCGCCGGTCGGCACCCCGCGCTCGCGGGTGCGTTCGCCAGCGGCCGCTCGGTGGTCGACGCCGTCCTCGCCGAGCTGGTCGCCCGGGT
This sequence comes from Cellulomonas sp. Root137, assembly GCF_001426725.1. Classification (NCBI taxonomy): domain Bacteria; kingdom Bacillati; phylum Actinomycetota; class Actinomycetes; order Micrococcales; family Cellulomonadaceae; genus Cellulomonas; species Cellulomonas sp. Root137. The sequence goes on from NZ_LMFG01000001.1 coordinate 1,534,040, forward strand.
CGGGGCGCCCACCTCGGCGGCGGTGACGATCGCCCTGGTCGACGGGGCGGTCGTCACCGCGCTCACCGAGCACCGGGACGTGCGCGGGACGGCGCGCGCGATCCTGGTCGCGGCGTGGGGTCGATGACGGGCGTCGTACGCTGGCGGGATGCCGAGCGACCCCGCTGACCTGCACGTCTGGTCGCTGCCGCTCCGGACGCGGTTCCGTGGGCTGACGGTCCGCGACGGGGTGCTGGTGCGGGGCGCGGCAGGCTGGGGCGAGTTCAGCCCGTTCTGGGACTACGACGCCGAGGAGTCCGCGGCATGGTGGCGCGCGGCCCGGGAGGCTGCCGACGACGGCTGGCCGGCGCCGGTGCGCAACCGGATCCCGGTCAACGTGACCGTGCCCGCCGTCGATGCGGAGACTGCCCACCGGATCGTGCGGGCCTCGGGCGGCTGCCGGACCGCGAAGGTCAAGGTCGCCGAGCCGGGACAGTCGCTCGCCGACGAGGTCGCCCGGCTGGAGGCGGTCCGCGACGCACTCGGCCCGGACGGTGCCATCCGCGTCGACGCCAACGCCGCCTGGGACGTCGACACCGCGGTCAGCCGGCTGGTCGCCCTCGACCGCGCCGCCGGGGGCCTCGAGTACGCGGAGCAGCCGGTGCCGGGCGTGGACGACCTCGCCGCGCTGCGCCGCCGCACCCACGTGCCGATCGCCGCCGACGAGTCGATCCGCCGAGCGCAGGACCCGCTCGCCGTCGCGCGGGCGCAGGCGGCCGACGTCGTCGTGCTCAAGGTCCAGCCGCTCGGTGGGGTGCGCGCGTGCCTCGAGCTGGCCGAGCGGATCGGCCTGCCGGTCGTCGTCTCGTCCGCCCTCGAGTCGTCCGTGGGGCTCGCCGCCGGGGTCGCGCTCGCCGCCGCGCTCCCGGAGCTGCCCTACGCCTGCGGGCTGGCCACCGCGCAGCTGTTCACCTCCGACCTGGTCGACCGACCGTTCCTGCCGGTCGACGGCATGCTCGAGGTCCGCCGGACCGAGCCCGACCCGGCGCTGCTCGCCGGCGCGGCGGCGTCCCCCGAGCTCATGGACCAGTGGCGCGCGCGCGTCGCGGCCGTCCGGGCTCGGGCATGATGGCGGGCGTGCCGACGACGACCGCCCTCGATCCCGACCCGGCGACGGCGGCGGCCCGCGTGATCGTGCAGGCGCTCGCGGCCCTCGGTGTCGAGGACGTCGTGCTCGCCCCCGGCTCCCGCAGCGCGCCGCTGGCCTACGCGATCGCCGACGCCGCCCGCCCCGACGGCGAACGCCCGGCCGGAGCCCCCAGCCTGCGCCTGCATGTGCGCGTGGACGAGCGGTCGGCCGCGTTCCTGGCGATCGGGCTCGCCCGCGCGTCCGCGCACGGTGACGGCGACCAGGTGCAGGCGCCCCGGCCGGTCGCCGTGGTCACGACGTCGGGCACCGCGGTGGCCAACCTGCACCCCGCGGTGCTCGAGGCGCACCACAGCGGGCTTCCCCTGCTCCTCCTGACCGCCGACCGCCCGCACGAGCTGCGCGGCACCGGCGCGAACCAGACCACCGACCAGGTGGGCCTCTTCGCCGGCGCGGTGCGGCTGACCGTCGACGTCCCGGCTCCCGTCGGGCGTTCCGACGAGGCGCGCGGCCTGCGCCGCACGGTCTCCCGCGCGGTGGCCGCTGCCACGGGCGCGCGCACCGGCGACCCGGGACCGGTGCACCTCGACCTCGCGTTCCGGGAGCCGCTCGTGCCCGGCGACTCCCCGTGGCCCGCGCCGTCGACGGCCGGTCTGACGGTGGTGCAGGCCCGGCACGTCTCGCCGAGCTCGACCACGGGGGCCGTGCCCGCGGTCGCGGATCCCACCGCACCCGCACGCCGCGGGGGAGTGCCGACCGTGCTCGTCGCCGGGGACGGCGCCGGGCCGACCGCGCGCCGGCTCGCGGAGGCGAACGGCTGGCCCCTGCTGGCCGAGCCGTCCTCCGGCGCGCGCGGCGGGTCCCACGCGATCGCGGCCTACCGCCTGCTGCTCGCGCGCCCGCTGCTCGGGGGAGCCGTCCGCCGGGTCGTGGTGCTGGGGCGGCCCACGCTCTCGCGCCCGGTGCAGCAGCTGCTGGCCCGCGACGACGTCGAGGTGATCGTCATCGCCCCGCGCGGCGCCGACTGGCCCGACGCCCCGCGCAACGCGGCCGACGTGCTCCTCGAGCCGCTGGCGCGCATGCGTCAGGGGCGGATGCCCGCACCGGCCGGCTGGCTCGACTCGTGGCACACGGCCGACGCGACCGCGGGGTCCGCGATCGACGAGGTGCTCGACGGGCTCGACACGGGTCGCCGCTCGCGCAGCGGCACCCGCGTGACCGGTCAGGCGCTCGCGCGTGTCGTCGCGCAGGTGAGCGGCCCGGACGACGCGCTCGTCGTCGGCTCGTCGAACCCCGTGCGTGACCTCGACCTGATGGCGCGCTGGGACACCCCGCCCGTCGTCCTGGCCAACCGCGGCCTCGCGGGCATCGACGGCACGGTCTCCACCGCGGTCGGAGCGGCCCTCGGGTTGCCCACCCGCCGGGTCCGCGCCCTCCTGGGCGACCTCACGTTCCTGCACGACGTCGGTGGCCTGCTCCGGGGCCCGCTGGAGGCGCCGGTGCACCTGCAGCTCGTCGTCGCCAACGACGACGGCGGCTCGATCTTCGCGACGCTCGAACCGGGGGAGCCCGCGCGCGCGGACGTGTTCGAGCGGGTGTTCGGCACCCCGCACGGCGCCGACCTCGCGGCCCTCTGCGCGGGCTACGGCGTCCGGCACACGCGCGTGAGCGACGTCGACGGCCTGCTCCCGGCGCTGGCAGCACCGGGGCCGGGCCTGAGCGTGGTGGAGGTCCGGGTCGACCGCACCGGCCGCCGCGCCCTCGGCGAGCGGATCGCGGCCGAGGTCGCGCAGGCGGTCGACGCGGTGCTCGCCGGCTGAGCGTCCATGCGAAACTCGCAGCGGATTCCCAGGTTCTGCGAAGGGTCCCTCCAGCGCGACCAGGTCTGATGGTCGTCGACGAAGGAGGGCACCCCCGATGACCACCACCCCGGAGAACGGCGCGGCCGACCAGACGCCCGCAGCCGACCAGCACGCCCAGACGCAGCCGACGCAGCCGCTGCCCGTGAACCCGACGCAGCCGTTGCCGGTCAACGCCACCCAGCCGCTGCCCGTGCACCCGCGCCCGGCGCACCCCACCAACCCGTTCCTCCCGCCGCACCCCGCCGCGCCGGCCGACCAGCGTGCCGCGTACGAGGCGGCACAGCGGCAGGCCGCCGCGCAGCAGCCGGCCCAGCAGCAGGCGTCGCAGATGGACCAGTTCGAGGCCGTCCGCCGCGCCCAGTGGGAGGCCGCGCAGCGCGCCGCCGCGCAGGACCCGGCCACCGCCCCGCAGGCTGCCTACCAGCCCGCGGCGGCCTACGCGGGGGGACCGGCTCCGCAGGGTCCCGTCCCCCCGCAGCGCAAGCGCAGCCTGTGGCTCCCCGTCACGTCGGCGGCCGCGGCCGCGGCGATCGTCGCGGCGATCGCCACCGTCGGGATCACGCAGGTGCTGTCCGACGACGACGTGGCCGGCAACCGCCCGGCCTCGCTGGCCACCATCGGGCAGTCGGCCAACGACACGGTCCCCGTGGCCGGCTCGACGTCGGAGGACCCGGACTGGCAGGCGGTCTCCCAGGCGGTCCAGCAGTCGGTCGTCGCCATCCAGGTCAGCACCGGCAACGGGGGCGGCGCGGAGGGCTCCGGCGTGATCATCGACGACGCCGGCCACATCGTCACCAACAACCACGTGGTCGCCGGCGCGGACGGCGAGGTCCAGGTCACCCTGACCGACGGCCGCCTGTTCGACGCCACGATCGTCGGCACCGACGCGACCACGGACCTGGCGGTCATCAAGCTCAAGGACGCCCCGGACGACCTCACGTCTGCGGCCCTCGGCGACTCGTCGAAGGTCGTCGTCGGCCAGCCAGTCATGGCCGTCGGCAACCCGCTCGGCCTGGCCAACACGGTCACCACGGGCATCGTCTCCGCGGTCGACCGTCCGGTCTCCACCTCCGGCGACAGCACGAGCGAGGCCACGGTCACCAACGCGATCCAGATCGACGCGGCGGTCAACCCCGGCAACTCGGGTGGTCCGCTGTTCGACGCGCAGGGCCGCGTCATCGGCATCAACTCCTCGATCGCGACGCTGTCGAGCGAGTCCGGGTCGATCGGCCTCGGGTTCGCCATCCCGGTGGACCTGGTGAAGAACATCGCCGCGCAGCTCATCGACGACGGCACCGCGGAGCACGCGTTCCTCGGGGTCTCCCTGTCCGACGGCACGGCCACCGCCGACGGCGTGACGCGTCGTGGCGCGGTCGTGGAGCAGGTCACGGACGGCTCCCCGGCGGCGAAGGCCGAGCTCCAGGCGAAGGACGCGATCGTCGCGATCGACGGCGACGCCGTCGGTGGCGCCGAGTCCCTGACCGCCTACGTCCGGGCACTCCCGTCCGGCACCGACGTCACGTTGACGGTCGTCCGCGACGGCAAGACGATCGAGGTCGACGTGACCCTGGCGGTCCGCCCGGAGACGGCCCAGTCGGAGCCGCAGCAGCAGGCGCCGGACGAGCAGGAGGCGCCGGACGACCAGCCCGGGCAGAACGGCTTCCCCGAGGGGATGACCCCCGACGAGCTGTGGGAGTGGTTCCAGCAGCAGCAGGGGCAGCAGGGCCAGGGCTGAGCACAGCCCCTCGACCGCCGGCGGCCGCCGGGTCGTTCGTCCCCCACGGACCCCTGGCCGCCGGCCTCTCGGCCGGGACGTCAGCTGTCGCTGGCGTCCCGGCCGAGCGCGTACCGCATGGGGACCAGCTTGGCCTCGGACTCGGCGACCTCGGCGGCGGGGTCGGACGCGGCGACGACGCCGCAGCCGGCGAACAGCCGGACGCGCCGCGGGTCGGCGGGGTCGACCGCCGCCGAGCGCAGCGCGATGCCCCACTCGCCGTCGCCGTCGGCGCCGAACCAGCCGACCGGGCCGGCGTACCGGGCGCGGTCCATGCCCTCGATGCTGCGGATGAGCTCGCGGGCCGCCGCGGTCGGCGTGCCGCACACGGCGGCCGTCGGGTGCAGGGCCGCCGCGAGCGCGAGCGAGGACGGGTGCGCCGCGTCGCCGCTCGGAGCGGTGAGGACGCCGGTGACGTCCGACGCCAGGTGCAGGACGTTGGGCAGGTGCAGGACGAACGGCACGTCCGGCACGTTGGTCGACGAGCAGAACGGCTCGAGCGCGTGCGCCACGGAGGTCACCGCGTACTCGTGCTCCTCGAGGTCCTTGGACGAGTGCGCGAGGATCGCCGCGCGGGCCATGTCCGCCGCGTTGTCCCCGGTGCGCCGGATCGTCCCGGCGAGCACGCGCGAGGTGACCAGGCCCTTCTCGGACCGGACCAGCAGCTCGGGCGTCGCACCGATCATGCCGTCGACGCTGAACGTCCAGCACGAGGGGTACTGCACGGCCAGCCGCTCGAGGGCCCAGCGCGCGTCCACGGGGTTCTCGGTGCGCGCGTGCACGTCCCTGGCCAGCACCACCTTGTCCACGTCGCCCGCCTTGATCGCGGCGATCCCGCGGGCGACCACCTCGCGCCACCCGTCCGCGCTCACCGCGCCGTCCGAGTAGGCGACGACTCCCGGGTCGACGGGCGGTACGCGTGGCCCGACGACGTCGGCGAGCCTCGGCGCGGCACCCAGCCGGGCGCCCGTGGTGATCGAGGTGAGCCAGGTGCGACCGCCGCGGCGGCCCACGATCACGCTCGGGACCACGATCACGCTGCCAGCCGGGGAGTCCTCGTCGAACGCGAAGGAGCCGAACGCCACCGGACCGGTCCCCGGCAGCTGGACCTCGTCGCGCACGATCGCGTGCGCCAGGACGTCCTGCCAGGCCCGCTCGGCCTCGGCGAACCGGTCGGGTCCGCTGACGGGGATGCGCAGGGTCTCGCCCCACGCCACCAGACCGTCCCCGCGACGCACCCATGCGAGCGGCGCCTGCGACGGCAGCAGGCCGAGCAGGTCCAGGGGGTCCGTGGTCACCGCCTCGGTCGACCCGCCCAGCGCGTCCAGCGCGACCGTGCGGACCACGAGCGGGTACGGGACCGCGTCCGCGGGGGCGGAGGTCTGCGTACTCATCGGTACCAGCGTATGCCTCGGTCACCGGTGCTCCCTGTCGAAGGGGCGCGTCGGACCTGCGACGATGGACACATGTCCCGTGCCTCCCTCGACAAGGACCCCCAGGACGTCGCCGCCATGTTCGACGCGGTGGCCCACCGCTACGACCGGACCAACGACGTCATCTCGCTCGGTCAGGACCGTGCCTGGCGCAAGGCGACGCTCAAGGCCGTCGGCGCCCAGCCCGGTGAGACCGTGCTCGACCTCGCCGCGGGCACCGGCACGTCGTCCGAGCCGATGGCCGACGCGGGAGTCCGCGTCGTCGCGTGCGACCTGTCCGTCGGCATGCTCGAGGTGGGCAAGCGCAGGCGCCCCGACCTGTCGTTCGTCGCCGGCGACGCGCTGCACCTCCCGTTCGCGGACGAGTCGTTCGACGCGGTGACCATGTCGTTCGGGCTGCGCAACGTGCAGGACGTCGAGACCGCCCTCGCCGAGCTCCTGCGGGTGACCAAGCCGGGCGGTCGGCTGGTGGTCTGCGAGTTCTCCCGCCCCACCTTCACGCCCTTCCGCGTGGTCTACCAGAACTACCTGATGCGGGCGCTGCCACCCGTCGCCCGCGCGGTCTCCAAGGAGCCCGAGGCGTACGTGTACCTGGCCGAGTCCATCCGCGAGTGGCCGGACCAGAACGCGCTCGGCCTGCTCATCAAGCACGCCGGGTGGTCCCACGTGGCGTACCGGAACCTCTCGGGCGGCATCGTCGCCCTGCACCGGGGGACCCGTCCGGCCACAGACGCCATCGCCCGTTCGGCGTAGCCCCCGGACAGTCCGGTTCACGCGTTTTCCTCCACTGGACTCCCAAGTGTTCGGGTGGTAGCCCCTCCGTGACTCTCCACGATCGGATGATGACGGTTCTCAACCGCTCAGTTCGGTCTCCGCCCTGCCGAGAGCCCTCGCAGCCGGTCGTTGTCACCGGCCTCGGCTACGGGAGGCATGGACATGCGCAAGACGACGAAGGGCGCCATCGCGGTAGGCGCCGGTGTGGCACTGCTGCTGGGCGGCGCGGGCACGATGGCCGCATGGAAGACCGGTACGGCGGTCGCTGCCGGCTCGAGCATCAGCTCGGGCTCGCTGACCATCGTCCCCAAGGTGGGCGCGCTCACCCCGGTGTGGGCCTGGAACTCGGGCGCGGGCACGTTCGACGCGACGAACTCGCGCATCGTCCCGGGCGACGTGGTCAAGCGGACGCAGGTCTTCACGGTGACCGCTCGCGGTGACCGCCTCAAGTTCACCGCGGACCTCGACCTGGCCCCGGTCATCTCCGGCGACGCCAACCTCACGGCGGCGCTCACCGCGGCCACGACGCTGTCGGCCACCGCGCCGGCCGGCGCGACGATCACCGGTTCCCCTGGTTCTGTCCTCACCGTGACGCCCGGCACCGGCTCGGCCGACGTGACGTTCGACGTCACGGTGACCTCGATCGTCACCTGGAACTTCGGTACGGCGGGCTCGGACGCGGCGACGACCATGGGCAAGAGCGTCAGCCTCGCCGGTGCGACGCTGAACCTCACCCAGGTCACCTTCCCCTGATCGACCCTGCACCGTGCGCCTCCGTCTCCTGGCGATCGTGGTCGTGGCGCTCCTCCTGTCGGGGAGCGCCACGGCCTACGCCGCGTGGTCGCGCGGGGCTGCCGTCGGCAGCGGTCCCGCACTGCAGTCCGGCACCTTCGCGGTGACCACGACGTGGGCGGTGCCGCTGAACCTGACGGCCGCCGCGCCGGGCTCGGTGAGGACCGGGGTGCTCTCCGTGGCCCGCACTGGGAACGGTCGGTGGGTCTACTCGCTCGGGACCCCGGTCGCGGCCGGAGGCACGGTCAGGGTCTTCCCCACGGCGTCGTGCTCGGGGGCCACCCTGGCGCTGCCGTGGTCGCAGACGACGATCCAGGCGGGCACGGCGACGGCGCAGCACTGCGTCGAGTTCACCGCCGCCACCCCGCTCACCGCCGGCCAGGCGCTCAGCGTCTCGATACCGGTGTCGGCGGAGAACCGCTCGACCAACTGAGCACAGTCCCGCGGGGCGACGAGGAAGGAGGGGTCCGATGACCGGTGTGCGCGCCGCGCGCTCGCGCGTCCTGTCCGTCGTCGTGATCACCCTCGTCCTCCTGCTCGCGGGCTCGGCCTCGGCGTGGGCCTGGTGGATGGCCTCGGCCAGCGCCACGGCCGCCGGCACGGCGCCCGCACTGGCAGCCCCGGGCGGGGTCGACGCCACCTGCAACCCCTCGTTCAACTTCCAGAACGACCCGGTCGTCGTCTCCTGGAACGCCGTCGCCGTCCCGGCGGGTGCGACGCAGGTGCGGTACCGCGTCCTGTTCGTCAACGACGCCGGGGGGCAGAGCTCGTTCCCCTCCGCGACGACCGAGACGACGGCGACCTCGGTCTCCGTCGTCTCCACGCAGCTGGGCACCAACAACGCCGACCGCGTGCGGGACCAGACCATCACCGTGCAGGCGTTCGCCGTGTACCCGACCGGCAGGCTGGTCTCCACCGCCTCGGCGGCCGTGACGGCGCACGGCGAGAACCTCCTCGGCGTCGTCGACATGCACTGCTGATGGACGCCACCACGCCGCTCCCGGCCCGCCCGCCCCGCCGCGTCGACCACGTCACCGCGGCGATCTCGTCGTTCGCGCTGGTGGCCCTCGTCCTGGTCGCGCTGGTGATGATCGTGGTGCCGCTGGCCGTCCACGCCACGCCCTACACGATCCTCACCGGCAGCATGCAGCCGACGCTGCCGCCGGGCACCCTCGTCGTGACCCGCGTCGTCCCCGTCGAGAGCATCGACATCGGCGACGTCCTCACCTACCAGCTGCACTCCAACCAGCCGGAGGTCGTCACGCACCGCGTCGTCGGCGTCGGGTTCACGGGAGAGGGCGAGCGCCTCGTCGTCACGCGGGGCGACGCCAACAACGTCGACGACGACCCGGTGCGCGCGGTCCAGGTCCGCGGCGTGGTGGCCTACCACGTGCCGTACCTCGGCTACCTGAACACCTGGGTCGGGATCAACCGTCCCGGCTGGCTGCTGAAGTCGGTGGCGGGCGCGCTCATCCTCTACGGGCTCGTGCTCGTCGGCGCCGGTGTGCGGGACCGCGTCCGGCGCCGGACCGCCGACGAGGTCCCCGCGAGCGCACCGGTCGGTCCCGTCCCCGCCGACGTCGGGTCCTCCGTCGCCGTGCGTGCTCTGCCGACGCCGTCGAGCCCGCCGCCGGACGCACGCCCGCGCCGCGCGGCCGCGCCGGCTGTCGTCGTCACGCTGGTGGTCCTGACGGGGGTCGTCCTCGGGGTCGCGCTCCTTGCCGGGCGAGACCGATGAGGCGCGCGCGGGGCGCGTCCTGGGCGGGCGTCGTGCTGGTGGCCGGTGGTCTGGTCGTCGGCCCGGCCGGTCCCGCGCTCGCGGTGGACCGGCTCGAGCTGTCCCTCGACGGGACGTCCTGGTCGGCCGCGCTCCCCGGCATGCTCTTCTCCTCGCCGGCGGCGGTCGTGCCCGGGGACGTCCTCTCCTCGGCACTCTGGGTCCGCAACAGCTCGGGCGACCCGGCGCGGGTGGACCTCGAGGTCGCCGACGACCTGGGCGTGACCCCGGGGACCTTCGCCGGTGACCTCTCGCTGAGCATCGACGGCACGCCCGTGCCCGGCGGCACCAGCTGGCACGGACCCGAGCTCGCGCCCGGCGCCTCGGCGCGGATCCCGCTCGTCGTCACGTTCGCGGCGTCGTCCTCGCTGTCCAGCAGCGTCCGCGTGGCGGCCGTCCTGGAGTCGGTCACGCTGGTGCAGACCGGCGCCGGCCCCGCGGTGGTCCCGACGCCGACCGCCACGCCCACCTCCCCGGCCGGGGTCTCCCAGGCTGCCCGTCCGCCGTCGGGCGGCGCCGGCGGGCTCGCGCACACGGGCGCCGACGTCGCAGGCGTTCTCGGGGTGTCGTTCGCGGCGCTCGGTCTGGGTGTCCTCCTCCTCGCGGCCCGTCGCCACTCCCGTCGCGCGGACGCCTGACCCGTCGTCGTCGTCGCCGTCTGTACGGCCCCGCCCCGGCGGGTGAACAATGTGCCTCGAGGCGGCACGTCTGCGCCCGCTCGCCGGGGTTTCCCGGGCGGTCGACCGGCACTTCACGGCATGTTCCTCACCCCCTTCCGTGAAGTAAGGAAAGCCTTCGCAGACAGCCCTTGGGGCGCTGGTTACACTCGCCGGAGCAGTGCGTGAACAACGTCACAAGTGGGGTCTCCAGTGGTGGATGCAGCGATGGATGACGCGGACGTCATCGTCGTCGGCGCGGGCCCAGCGGGGTCCGCTGCCGCGTTCCACTGCGCCTCCGCGGGCCTGGACGTGCTGCTCCTGGAGAAGTCGGAGTTCCCCCGGGACAAGGTGTGCGGGGACGGGCTGACGCCGCGCGCGGTCGCCGAGCTGGTGCGGATGGGGCTGCCCATCCGGGAGCAGGACGGCTGGATCCGCAACGTGGGGCTGCGTGTGATCGGCGGGGGCCACCGCCTCGAGCTGGCGTGGCCGGAGCTGTCCAGCTACCCCTCGTACGGGCTCGCGAAGTCACGGATGTCGCTGGACCACACGCTGGCCGACCACGCGCGGACCGCGGGCGCCAAGCTGCAGGAGCGCACCACCGTCACCGGACCGGTGCGCGACGAGCGCTCGGGCCGCGTGGTCGGGGTGCACGCCAAGGTCGACGGCGAGACGGTCACGTACCGGGCGCCGGTCGTCATCGCCGCCGACGGGGTCTCCGCCCGGCTGGCCACGGGGATGGGCCTGGAGAAGCGCATGGACCGCCCGATGGGTGTCGCGGTCCGCACCTACTTCCAGACACCGCGGCACGACGACCCGTGGATGGAGAGCCACCTCGAGCTCCGCAACGACGACGGCAACCTCATGCCCGGGTACGGGTGGATCTTCTCGCTCGGCGACGGCACCGCGAACGTCGGGCTCGGCTCGGTGGCCTCGACGGCGGCGCCGACGAAGGTCGACTACAAGAAGCTGTTCGCCACCTGGATGCGGCACGTGCCCGCCGAGTGGGAGTTCACGCCCGACAACCAGGTCGGTCCCGTCAAGGGCGCGGCCCTGCCCATGGGGTTCAACCGGGGACCGCTGTACGGCAACGGTCTCCTGCTGGCGGGCGACTCCGCCGGGATGATCAGCCCGTTCAACGGCGAGGGCATCGCGTACGGCCTGCAGGCCGGCCGGGTCGCGGCCGACGCCATCTCCCAGGGGCTCGCGCGCGGGACCGCCGCAGGTCGCGAGCGCGCGTTCGCCACGTACCAGGGCAGGATGAAGGACGACCTCGGCGGCTACTACACGCTCGGCCGGGTGTTCGTGCGGCTGATCGAGCACCCCGAGGTCATGCGGGTGTGCACGCGGTACGGTCTGCCGCGGCCGCTCGTCATGAAGTTCGTGCTCAAGCTCCTGTCCGACTGCTACGAGCCCAAGGGCGGTGACCTGGTGGACCGGGTGATCGCCGGCCTGGCGCGGATCGCCCCGGCCGCATGAGGCCGCCGACCACAACGAAGTGGAGTGACGCACGATGAGCAACCCGTACGTCCCGCTGCTCTTCCTCATGGGCATCGCCGCCGTGCTCGCCCTCGGTGGCGTCGGCGCGAGCGTGATCCTCGGCCCCAAGCGGTACAACCGCGCCAAGCTCGAGGCGTACGAGTGCGGCATCGAGCCCACCCCGCACGCCATCGGCGGCGGCCGCTTCCCGATCAAGTACTACCTGGTCGCGATGACCTTCATCATCTTCGACATCGAGGTGGTCTTCCTCTACCCGTGGGCTGTGAGCTTCGCGGACCTGGCCCTGTTCGGGCTGGTCGCGATGATCGGCTTCCTCGTGCTCATCACGGTCCCGTTCGTCTACGAGTGGAAGCGCGGCGGGTTCGAGTGGGACTGACCGCCTCGTCGAAGGAGTGTTGAGATGGGCATCGAAGAGGCACCCTCGGGGTTCCTGCTGACCACGGTCGAGGACCTGGTCGGCTATTTCCGCAAGGCGTCGCTCTGGCCGGTCACGTTCGGGCTGGCCTGTTGCGCCATCGAGATGATGGCCGCCGGCGCCAGCCGGTTCGACATCTCGCGCTTCGGCATGGAGGTGTTCCGCGCGTCCCCGCGCCAGGCGGACCTCATGATCGTCGCCGGCCGCGTGAGCCAGAAGATGGCCCCCGTCGTGCGTCAGGTCTACGACCAGATGTCCGAGCCCAAGTGGGTGCTCTCCATGGGCGTCTGCGCCAGCTCCGGCGGCATGTTCAACAACTACGCGATCGTGCAGGGCGTCGACCACATCATCCCGGTCGACATCTACCTGCCCGGCTGCCCCCCGCGGCCCGAGATGCTCATCAACGCGATCCTCGCGCTGCACGAGCAGATCGAGAACGAGCCGCTGGGCGTCAACCGCAAGGAAGCGGCCGCCGCTGCCGAGGCCGCCGCGCTGGCCGCGACGCCGACGTCGCAGATGACGGGGCTGCTGAAGTGACGGAGAAGACCGACGCCGCCGACGCCGCCAAGCCGGGCGACGCGACGACGGGGGCGCAGAAGACCAGCGAGGCGGCGCTCGAGGCCGGGTCGCAGAACGTTCCCACCGAGGGCCGGACGCAGATCGAGGTCGTCGACGTCCGGCGCGGCATGTTCGGTGCCAGCGGCACGGGTGACACCTCCGGCTACGGCGGGCTGGTCACCGCGATCGCGCTCCCGGGGCCCAGCGAGCGGCCGTACGGCGGCTGGTTCGACGAGGTCGTGGACATCCTCACCGAGGTGCTGGACGAGTCCGGCACCGGCTTCGCGCACGCCGTCGAGTCCGTCGTCGTCGACCGCGAGGAGCTCACGCTGCACATCGCGCGCGAGCACGTCGTCGAGGTGGCGCAGGTGCTCCGGGACGACCAGGACCTGCGGTTCGAGCTCAGCCTGGGCGTCTCGGGCGTGCACTACCCGCACGACGCCGGCCGCGAGCTGCACGCGGTCTACCACCTGGTCTCGGTGACCCACTCGCGCCGGCTGCGGCTCGAGGTCGCGGTCCCGGACTCGGACCCGCACCTGCCGTCGACCGTGTCGGTGTACCCGGCCAACGACTGGCACGAGCGCGAGACGTACGACTTCTTCGGGTTGATCTTCGACGGTCACCCGGGTCTGGCCCGCATCGAGATGCCCGACGACTGGCCGGGCCACCCGCAGCGCAAGGACTACCCCCTCGGGGGCATCCCGGTCGAGTACAAGGGCGCCACCGTGCCGCCCCCGGACCAGCGGAGGTCGTACCGATGACCACCCAGACACCCCGATCCACCGCGCACGTCGTGGACGCCGACACCGAGGGCGTCCCGTCCTTCGAGGCGTCCGGCGGCGACTGGTCCGAGATCGCCGAGGAGGCTGCTCGTCTCGGCGAGGAGCGGATCGTCGTCAACATGGGCCCGCAGCACCCGTCGACCCACGGCGTGCTCCGGCTCATGCTCGAGATCGACGGCGAGACGGTCACCGAGGCCCGCGCGGGCATCGGCTACCTGCACACCGGCATCGAGAAGAACATGGAGTTCCGCACCTGGACCCAGGGCGTGACCTTCTGCACGCGCATGGACTACGTGGCGCCGCTGTTCCAGGAGGCCGCGTACTGCCTCGCGGTCGAGAAGCTGCTGGGCATCACCGACGACGTGCCCGAGCGGGCCACCGTCATCCGGGTGCTGATGATGGAGCTCAACCGGATCACCTCGCACCTGGTCTGCCTGGCCACGGGCGGCAACGAGCTGGGCGCCACGACGATCATGACCGTGGGCTTCACCGCCCGCGAGGAGATCCTCAAGATCTTCGAGCTGATCTCCGGCCTGCGCATGAACCACGCGTACATCCGCCCGGGCGGGGTCGCGCAGGACATCCCGCCGGGCGCGATCGACACCATCCGCGAGGCGCTGGTGCTCGTCCGCGGCTACTTCAAGCAGCTCGAAGACCTCATGATGGCCAACCCGATCCTGCACCTGCGGCTCAAGGACGTCGGCTACCTCGGCCTGTCCGGCTGCATGGCGCTCGGGATCACCGGGCCGGTGCTCCGATCGGCCGGGCTGCCCTACGACGTGCGCAAGGCCGACCCGTACTGCGGGTACGAGACGTACGACTTCGAGGTCCCCGTCGCGCAGTCGGCCGACTCCTGGGGGCGCCTCGTGCTCCGCGTCGAGGAGTGCTACCAGTCGATGAAGATCGTCGAGCAGACCCTGGACCGCCTGCAGAAGATGGGCCCCGGGCCGGTCATGGTCGAGGACAAGAAGATCGCCTGGCCGGCGCAGCTGGCCATCGGGTCGGACGGCATGGGCAACTCCCTCGACCACATCCGGGAGATCATGGGCACCTCGATGGAGGCCCTGATCCACCACTTCAAGCTGGTCACCGAGGGCTTCCGCGTGCCGGCCGGTCAGGTGTTCCAGACGGTCGAGCACCCTCGCGGCGAGCTCGGCGTGCACCTGGTGTCCGACGGAGGGACGCGGCCGTACCGCGCGCACTTCCGGGACCCCTCGTTCAACAACCTGCAGGCCACGTCGATCATGTGCGAGGGCGGGCAGGTGGCCGACGTCGTCGTCGCCGTCGCGTCCCTCGACCCGGTGCTGGGAGGGGTGGACCGATGAGCATCGAGACCAGCCGCGTCCACAAGACGAGCTACGACGCCGAGACGCACGCGCGGCTCACGGCCGACTCGGACGCGATCGTCGCCCGGTATCCGCAGGCGCGGTCCGCGCTGCTGCCGATGCTGCACCTGGTGCAGTCCGAGGACGGCTACGTCAGCCCCCGGGGCATCGCGTTCTGCGCGGCCCACCTGGGCCTGTCCACCGCCGAGGTGTCCGCGGTCGCCACGTTCTACACGCAGTACAAGCGGCACCCCAACGGCACGTACACGGTGGGCGTCTGCACCAACACGCTGTGCGCGATCATGGGCGGCGACGCCATCTGGGAGGACCTCTCGGACCACCTGGGCATCGGGCACGACGAGACCACCGACGACGGGGTCATCACCCTGGAGCGCGTCGAGTGCAACGCGGCGTGCGACTACGCGCCGGTCGTGATGGTCAACTGGGAGTTCTTCGACAACCAGACCCCGGACACCGCCCGGCAGATCGCCGACGACCTCACCGCCGGCAAGCCGGTCGTCCCGACGCGCGGCGCGGCGAGCGTCTGCTCGTTCAAGGAGATGTCCCGCGTGCTGGCCGGGTTCGGCGACGGGCGTGCCGACGAGGGCGTCGGGGCCGGCGTGCCGACCCTGCGCGGCGTCGAGCTGGCCCGGGCCGAGCACTGGACGGCTCCCGAGTTCCCGACCGGCACGACGGCGGCACCCGGCGGCAGCACCGAGCCGAAGGTCGGCGGTGAGCAGTCGAGCGCGCAGCGCCCGGTCACCACCCCGGCGGACGTGTCGCCCGCCGCCGAGCAGAAGAAGCAGTCCTCCGACGACGCGAAGGAGTCGTGATGGCGACGACCCTCACCCCGGTCCTCACGGACACGTGGGACGCCGACCGCTCCTGGACGCTCGCGTCGTACGAGGACGCCGGCGGCTACCGCGGCCTGCGCAAGGCACTCAGCCTGCCGGCCGCCGACGTCGTCACCATGGTCAAGGACTCCGGCCTGCGCGGGCGCGGGGGAGCCGGCTTCCCGACGGGCATGAAGTGGGGCTTCCTGCCCGCGCCCGACGGCGGACCGCGCTACCTCGTCGTGAACGCGGACGAGTCCGAGCCGGGGACCTGCAAGGACATCCCGCTCATGATGGCCAGCCCGCAGCACCTGATCGAGGGCATGATCATCACCAGTTACGCGATCGGCTGCCACCACGCGTTCCTCTACGTGCGCGGCGAGGTGCTGCACGTCTACCGCCGCCTGCTGAAGTCGATCGAGGAGGCCCGCGCCAAGGGGTACCTCGGCACCGACATCCTCGGCTCCGGCTTCGACCTGGAGATCACCCTGCACGCCGGTGCCGGCGCGTACATCTGCGGCGAGGAGACGGCGCTGCTCGACTCGCTCGAGGGCCTGCGCGGCCAGCCACGGCTCAAGCCCCCGTTCCCCGCCGTCGCGGGCCTGTACGCGCGGCCGACCGTGGTGAACAACGTCGAGTCGATCGCGTCGGTGCCGGGCATCGTCGTGGGCGGGTCGGACTGGTTCAAGTCCATGGGCACCGAGAAGTCCACCGGCCACGGGCTGTTCTCCCTGTCCGGGCACGTCACGCGGCCGGGTCAGTACGAGGCGCCCCTGGGCATCACGCTGCGCGAGCTGCTGGAGATGGCCGGCGGCATCCGCGAGGGCCACGAGCTGAAGTTCTGGACGCCCGGCGGCTCGTCGACCCCGATCTTCACCGCCGAGCACCTCGACGTCCCGCTGGACTACGAGTCGGTCGGCGCGGCGGGCTCGATGCTGGGCACTCGCGCGCTGCAGATCTTCGACGAGACCACCTCGGTCGTCCGCGCCGTCACGCGATGGACGGAGTTCTACAAGCACGAGTCGTGCGGCAAGTGCACGCCGTGCCGCGAGGGCACGTACTGGCTGACGCAGGTGCTGCAGCGGAT
Source organism: Cellulomonas sp. Root137 (assembly GCF_001426725.1). Lineage (NCBI taxonomy): Bacteria > Bacillati > Actinomycetota > Actinomycetes > Micrococcales > Cellulomonadaceae > Cellulomonas > Cellulomonas sp. Root137. The sequence goes on from NZ_LMFG01000001.1 coordinate 1,550,734, forward strand.
CGAGGCGGGGCAGGGCACGCTCGCCGACATCGACCTGCTGCTCGACCTGTGCGACAACATCCTCGGCAAGGCGTTCTGCGCCCTGGGTGACGGCGCCACCAGCCCGATCACCTCGGCGGTGCAGTACTTCCGCGAGGAGTTCGTCGCCGGGACGCACACCCCCGCGGACGTGCTCTTCCCGCCGGAGAACAGCTCCCTGTTCGTCTACACGCCGAAGCACGAGCTCGCTGGGGTGCACGCATGACGATCCTGTCCTCCGGGCCGACGACCTCCCTCGTCCCGGCCGCGCCGGTCGCGCCCGTGGCGCCCGAGGGTGAGCTGGTGACCTTCACGGTCGACGGCATCGAGACCGCCGTGCCCAAGGGCACCCTGGTCATCCGCGCCGCCGAGCAGCTGGGCATCCAGATCCCGCGCTTCTGCGACCACCCCCTGCTCGCCCCGGCCGGCGCGTGCCGCCAGTGCCTGGTCGAGGTCTGGGCGCCGGGACGCGACGGCGCCCTGGCCAAGATGCCGAAGCCCCAGGCCAGCTGCACCCTCGAGGCCACGCCCGGCATGCAGGTCAAGACGCAGCACACGTCGCCGGAGGCCGACAAGGCCCAGCACGGCGTCATGGAGCTGCTGCTCATCAACCACCCGCTCGACTGCCCGGTCTGCGACAAGGGCGGCGAGTGCCCCCTGCAGAACCAGGCGATGAGCAACGGCCGCGCCAGCACCCGGTTCGTCGACGTGAAGCGGACGTTCCCCAAGCCGATCGCGATCTCCACGCAGATCCTGCTGGACCGCGAGCGCTGCATCCTGTGCCAGCGCTGCACCCGGTTCTCCGAGGAGATCGCCGGCGACGTGTTCATCGACCTCCAGAAGCGCGGCGCCAACCAGCAGATCGGCACGTTCGACACGAACGTGCTCGGGTTCGCCGGCGAGGCCCCGCTCGGCGCCTCAGCGGAGGACACGTCCGGTCGTCCGTTCGCGTCGTACTTCTCCGGCAACACCGTGCAGATCTGCCCGGTCGGCGCCCTGACCAGCGCGGCGTACCGGTTCCGGTCCCGCCCGTTCGACCTGGTCTCCACGCCCGGCATCGGCGAGCACGACTCGCAGGGCTCGGCCATCCGCATCGACCACCGCCGCGGCGTCGTGCTGCGGCGGCTGGCGGGCGAGGACCCGACGGTCAACCAGGAGTGGATCACCGACAAGGACCGCTTCGCGTTCACGTGGCAGTCCGCGCCGGACCGCATCACGACCCCGCTGGTCCGCAACGCCGACGGCGAGCTCGAGCCGGCCAGCTGGGTGGAGGCGCTCGACGTCGCCGCCGCCGGCCTGCGCGCGGCCCAGCAGCCGGACGACCCGCGTGACACGGCGATCGGCGTCGCCGTGCTGCCGGGCGGACGCCTGACGCTCGAGGACGCCTACGCGTACGGCAAGTTCGCCCGCGTGGCGCTCGGCACCAACGACGTCGACGGCCGCGCCCGCCCGCACTCGGCGGAGGAGGAGACCTTCCTCGGTCACCACGTCGCCGGCCGCACGCTCCAGGTCACGTTCGCGGACCTCGACCGCGCCCCCGCGGTGCTGCTCGTCGGCCTCGAGGCCGAGGAGGAGGCGGGGATCGCGTTCCTGCGCCTGCGCGACTCGGTCGTCTCCCGCAAGCTCCGGGTGCTCTCGGTCGCCGCCCTGGCGAGCCGTGGCCTCGAGCGGTTGTCGGGCACCCTGCTGCCCGCGGCGCCCGGGACCGAGGCCGAGGTGCTCGACGGCATCGGCACCGACCCCGCGCTCGCGGAGACGGCGACGCTGCTCGGCACCGCCGGCGCTCTCGTCCTCGTCGGCGAGCGCCTGGCGGGCGTGCCCGGTGGCTTCTCCGCAGCCGTGCGGCTCGCGCAGCGCACCGGCGCACGGCTGGCCTGGGTCCCGCGTCGCGTCGGGGAGCGGTCCGCCGTCGAGGCGGGTCTGCTGCCCTCGCTGCTGCCCGGCGGCCGTCCGGTCGCCGACTCGGCCGCTCGGGTCGACCTGGCCGCCGCCTGGGGCGTCGACCACCTGCCTGCCGAGCCCGGTCGCTCGACCACCGAGATCCTCGCCGCCGCTCGTGCCGGTCAGCTCGGCGGCCTCGTCGTCGGCGGGCTGGAGCTCGCGGACCTGCCGGACCCGGCCATCGCCCGCGAGGCGCTCGACCGGGCCACGTTCGTCGTCTCGCTCGAGGTCCGGCACTCCGAGGTCACCGACCGCGCCGACGTCGTCCTGCCCGTCGCGCCGCCGACCGAGAAGCCCGGCACCTTCGTCACGTGGGAGGGGCGCCCGCGCCCGTTCCCGCAGGCGCTCGTGTCGCACTCGATGGCCGACCACCGCGTCCTGGACCGGCTGGCCGACGCCCTCGGCGTCGAGCTCGGCCTGCAGACGATCGGTGCCGTGCACGACGAGCTCGACCAGCTGGGCGGCTGGGACGGCACCCGCGTGGGTGCGCCGGACGTGCCCGCCGCCGAGCCGCCCGCCGTGTCCCCGGGCACCGCCGTGCTGGCCACCTGGCACCAGCTGCTGGACGGCGGTCGCCTGCAGTCGGGGGAACCGTTCCTGGCCGGCACCGCCAAGCGCCCCGTCGCCCGCATCTCGGCCGGCACCGCCACCGCGGTCGGCGTCGAGGACGGCGGCAGCCTGACCGTGTCCACCGACGCGGGCTCGCTCACGCTCCCGGCGGTCGTCACCGAGATGCCGGACCACGTGGTGTGGCTGCCGACGAACGCGGTCGGCGCCGGTGTCCGCGACGCCCTGCACGCCGACGCGGGTCACCTGGTGCGCCTCGCGCCGGGTGCTCGTGACCTGGAGGCCAGCGCATGAGGATCCTCGGCGAGGCCGTGGCACCCGTCACCGCCGACTTCAGCAACGACACGTGGTGGATCTGGCTGATCAAGGCCGTCGCCATCGTCGTGTTCCTGCTGACCAGCGTGCTCATCGCCATCTGGTTCGAGCGCAAGGTCGTCGCCCGCATGCAGGTGCGGCCCGGCCCCAACGTGCACGGCCCCTTCGGGTTGCTGCAGTCGCTCGCGGACGCCATGAAGCTCCTGGTCAAGGAGGACATGACGGTCAAGGCCGCGGACAAGCTGGTCTACATCGTGGCGCCCATGATCGCGGTGTTCTGCTCGCTGCTGACGTTCGCGGTCATCCCGTTCGGACCCAACGTGAGCATGTTCGGCGTGAACACCCCGATCCAGCTCACCGACTTCCCGGTGGCCGTCCTCTACATCCTCGCCTGCGCGTCCGTCGGCGTGTACGGGATCGTGCTCGGCGGCTGGTCGTCCGGGTCCACGTACCCGCTGCTCGGAGCGGTCCGCTCGACCGCGCAGGTCATCAGCTACGAGCTCGCGATGGGACTGTCGCTGGTCAGCGTGTTCATCCTGGCCGGCTCGATGTCGACGTCGCAGATCGTCACGTCGCAGACCGCGGTGTGGTGGTTCCTGCCCCTGCTCCCGGCATTCATCATCTACATCATCTCGATGGTCGGGGAGACCAACCGCCTGCCGTTCGACCTCCCGGAGGCCGAGGGCGAGCTGGTGTCCGGGTACATGACCGAGTACTCGTCGATGAAGTTCGCCTGGTTCTTCCTGGCCGAGTACATCAACATGCTCAACGTCTCGGCGGTCGCCACCACGCTGTTCCTCGGCGGCTGGCGCGCCCCGTGGCCGATCTCCGCGATCAACGACGGCATGTTCAACTCGGGCTGGTGGCCCGTGCTCTGGTTCCTGGCCAAGCTCTGGCTGCTCATGTTCGTGTTCGTCTGGATCCGCGGCTCCGTCCTGCGGTTCCGGTACGACCAGTTCATGAAGATCGGCTGGAAGCTGCTCATCCCCGCGGCCCTCGCGTGGGTGGTCTGCGTGGGCGTCGTCCAGGGTGTGCGGCAGTTCTCCGGCCTGGACCTGCGCACGATCCTGTTCGTGCTCGCCGGGATCGTGCTGCTGGGCCTGCTCATCTCGTTCCTCGTCCCGGAGAAGAAGCAGCCGCCCGCACCGAAGCGGCCGCCCGGTCCGCAGGTGTACGACCCGTACGCCGGTGGGTACCCCGTGCCCCCGCTGCCGGGGCAGGTCCTGCCGCCGTCTCCGCGCAAGCGGCGGGCAGCCGCGGACGCAGCCGCTGCGGCGGACACCGACAACTCGACGACCCCCCAGGTCACCCAGGAGGTGCACGGTGGCTGACCAGCGCAAGCCCGTCCGCAAGCCGGCTCCGGCCCAGCCCGCGAAGGGCAAGGCCGTCGCGCCGAAGCCGCGCGCCGGCGAGGTCGCGGCCCCGCAGGAGGGGTACCAGTCCCTCATCGAGCCGCGCGGTCCGCTCTCCGACCTGTTCGCCCCGGTCGGCGGGTTCGGCGTCACGCTCTCGAACATGTTCCGGCCGACGGTCACCGACCAGTACCCGTCGGAGAAGGCACCGACCAAGCCGCGGTACCACGGTCGTCACCAGCTCAACCGGTACGCCGACGGGCTGGAGAAGTGCATCGGGTGCGAGCTGTGCGCCTGGGCGTGCCCCGCGGACGCGATCTACGTCGAGGGCGCGGACAACACCCCCGACAACCAGCGCTCGCCGGGGGAGCGGTACGGCAGCGTCTACCAGATCAACTACCTGCGGTGCATCTTCTGCGGCCTGTGCATCGAGGCGTGCCCGACGCGCGCGCTGACCATGACCAACGAGTACGAGCTGGCTGGTCCCACGCGTGCCGGCATGATCTGGGAGAAGCAGGACCTGCTGGCCCCGCTGCGCAGCGGGATGCTCCAGGCGCCGCACCCCATGGTCGAGGGCACCACCGACACGGACTACTACCGCGGGGCCGTCACGGCCTCGACCCCGGCGCAGGCCGCGTGGGTCACCGAGCACCGTCCCGACGACCCGACGCTGCCCGGCGGCGCGGGGCTGGATGCGGCGAACGTGCCCGGTGAGACGGCTGCCGTCATGGCCGCGACCGTGGCCGCCGCGACGAAGCAGGGGAAGCGATGAGAGGCCTGGCCACGACCCTGCTCGAGACGGGGGAGACGACGACCGCCGAGGCGGTGCTGTTCTGGACGCTCGGGCCGATCATGGTCCTCGCCGCCCTGAGCCTGCTGTTCGCCAAGAAGGCGGTGCACGCCGCGCTCTCGGTGGTCGTGGTGATGATCTCGCTGGCGTTCCTCTACGTCGCGCAGGACGCCGTGTTCCTCGGGGTCGTGCAGGTGGTCGTCTACACCGGCGCCGTGATGATGCTCTTCCTGTTCGTGCTCATGCTCGTCGGCGTCGACAGCTCGGACTCGCTGGTGGAGACCATCCGCGGGCAGCGCTGGATCGGCCTGCTGGCGGGCGCCGGGCTCGGCGTGGTGCTCGTCGGGGTCGTGGGCCGTGCCAGCTACGGCAAGCCGTTCGGCCTGAGCGGCGAGGCGAGCTCGCAGAACCCCACCGGCGTCGCGCACATCATCTTCGGCGAGTACGTGTTCGCGTTCGAGGTCGTCGGCGCCCTGCTGGTCACCGCCGCGCTCGGCGCCCTCGTGCTCACGCACCGGCAGCGCCTCACGCCACGCGTCGGGCAGCGGGAGCGGGCCGACGCGCGCGTCGCGGCCGGTGCGACCCTCACGCCACTGCCGGCCCCGGGCGTGTACGCCCGCCACAACGCGATGGACGTCCCGGCCCTCGGGCCTGACGGCCAGCCCATCGAGAGCTCGGTGTCCCGCGTGCTGCGCATCCGCGGCCAGGAGGCCGACGCGGAGGAGTTCGCCGCGCGGACCGAGCGGGTGCTCGCGGGCGCCTCCCAGGTCCGTGGCACCCCACCACCCCTGGCGGCACCCGAGGGAGCGTCGGCGAACGCGCCTGAGCTCGGCGCCGCCGTGAGCGACACGGGCCAGAACGGGCCGTCGACCGGCACCTCGGGCGTCATCGGACAGGAGGACGGCAAGTGAGCCTCACCCACTACCTGGTCCTGTCCGCGCTGCTGTTCTCGATCGGCGCCACGACGGTGCTGCTGCGCCGGAACGCGATCATCGTGTTCATGGGCGTCGAGCTCATGCTCAACGCCTCGAACCTGGCGCTCGTCACGTTCGCCCGGATCCACGGTGACCTGACGGGGCAGGTGCTCGCGTTCTTCGTGATGGTCGTCGCCGCCGCCGAGGTCGTCGTCGGGCTCGCGATCATCGTGGCCATCTTCCGCACCCGGCGCTCGGCCTCGGTCGACGACATCAACCTGTTGAAGAGCTGAGGGGCCGTGCACAGCCTGACAACTCTGGTGGCCAGCCTGCCGTCCGAGAGCTTCGAGCCCGCGAGCGAGATCGTGCGCAGCGGGGTGCTGCTCGTCGCACCCCTGCTCGTCGGCCTCCCGCTGCTGAGCGCCGCGGTGCTCCTGCTGTCGGGCCGCCGGTCCGACCGGTGGGGACACTGGCTCGGCGTGCTGGCGTCGACGGCCTCCTTCGTGGTCGCCGCGATCGTGTTCGTCGCCATGCTGCAGCGGTCGGCCGACGCCCGCGTGATCGACGTGTCGCTGGGCACCTGGATCGACGCCGGCGCCTTCCAGCTCGACGCGGGGATGCGACTCGACCCGCTGTCGCTGACGTTCGTCCTGCTGGTGACGTTCGTCGGCACCCTGATCCACGTCTACGCCGTGGCGTACATGGAGCACGACGCCGACCGCCGCCGGTTCTTCGCGTACCTCAACCTGTTCGTCGCGGCGATGCTCATCCTCGTGCTGGCCGACAGCTACCTGCTGCTGTTCGTCGGCTGGGAGGGCGTCGGCCTGGCGTCGTACCTGCTCATCGGGTTCTGGAACCACCACTACGACTACGCGGTCGCCGCCAAGAAGGCGTTCGTCGCCAACCGCATCGGCGACCTGGGCCTGATCATCGCGCTCGGGCTGATGTTCGCGACCTTCGGCGCCGTGGACTTCGGGACGGTGCTCAGCGGCGTCGAGGGCAGCGCGAGCCAGGGGACGCTCACCGCCATCGGGCTCATGCTCCTGCTGGCCGCGTGCGGCAAGTCGGCACAGTTCCCGCTGCAGTCCTGGCTCGGCGACGCGATGGCCGGCCCGACGCCCGTGTCCGCGCTCATCCACGCGGCGACCATGGTGACCGCCGGCGTCTACCTCATCGTCCGGTCGGCACCCCTGTTCGACGCCGCTCCGACGGCCCAGCTGGTCGTGGTCATCGTCGGCGCCATCACCCTGCTGTTCGGGGCGATCGTCGGCTGCGCCAAGGACGACATCAAGAAGGCGCTGGCCGCCTCGACGATGTCCCAGATCGGCTACATGATCCTGGCCGCCGGCCTCGGCCCGGTCGGGTACGCGTTCGCGATCTTCCACCTGATCACGCACGGCTTCTTCAAGGCCGGCATGTTCCTCGGCGCCGGCTCCGTCATGCACGGCATGGACGACCAGGTGGACATGCGCCGCTTCGGCGGGCTCGCGCGGTACATGACGATCACGTGGCTGACGTTCATGGCCGGCTGGCTGGCCATCATCGGCGTCCCACCGTTCTCCGGGTTCTTCAGCAAGGACAAGATCATCGAGGCCGCGTTCGTGCCGGTCGACGGGTCGCCGTGGCGGGCCTGGGTGTTCGGCGGCATCACGCTGCTGGGCGCCGGGATCACCGCGTTCTACATGTCCCGGCTGTTCTTCATGACGTTCGAGGGCGAGCGCCGCTGGTCCACCAAGCGCGACGGCACGGCGCAGCACCCCCACGAGTCCCCGAGGCTCATGACGTGGCCGATGATCGTGCTGGCCATCGGGTCGATCGGACTCGGGTTCTTCCTGAACCTCGGTGGTCGGTTCGTCGACTGGCTCGCGCCGGTGCTCGGGCACCCCGAGCACGAGGAGCCGGTGCTGCCCATCTGGGTGATCACCGTCCTCACGCTCGGGCTCGTGATCGTCGGCGTGGTGATCGCCTGGCGGCGGTACGCCATCTCGCAGGTGCCCGTCATCCCCCCGGTGGGCACGGAGCTCACCCGCGCCGCCCGCGTCGACCTCTACCAGGACTCGGTCAACGACGTCCTGCTGGTCGAGCCGGGGCAGGCGCTCACCCGCTCGCTCGTGTACGCGGACCGCACGGCCATCGACGGCACCGTCACCGGGGTCGGCCTGTCCACCGTCGTGCTGGGCGGATGGGCGCGGCGGCTGCAGACCGGGTACGTCCGGTCGTATGCCGCGTCGATGCTGCTCGGGCTCGTCGTCCTCGTCGTCGCCGTCCTGGTCATCCAGAACTGAGGAGTGCTCACACCGATGTCGTCCTCCTTCCCCTGGCTGACCGCCCTCATCGTCGTGCCCCTGCTGGGCGCGGTGGCGCTGTGGGTGCTCCCGGCCGGCCGCACCCGGGCCGTCGCGCTCGGCGTGGCGCTGCTCGAGCTCCTGCTCGGCGTCGCTGCGCTCACCGCCTTCGACGTCGCCGACGCCGGCGCCGTCCAGCTCACCGAGGTCCACGGCTGGATCCCCGCGTTCGGGGTGTCCTACGCGGTCGGCGTCGACGGCGTGGGCCTGATCCTGGTGCTCATGTCGGTGCTGATCGTGCCGCTGGTGGTGCTGGCCGCCTGGCGCGAGCAGGGCGCGCTCACCGTCGCCACCGACCAGCTGCGCCGCTACCTGGCCCTCGTCCTGCTGCTCGAGGCGTTCATCGTGGCGGTGTTCGCCGCGCGCGACGTGTTCTTCTTCTACGTCCTGTTCGAGGCCATGCTCATCCCGGTCTACTTCATGATCGGGTTGTTCGGCGGGGCGCAGCGGCGGTACGCGGCCGTGAAGTTCCTCCTGTACTCGCTGACCGGCGGGCTGATCATGCTCGTCGCGGTGATCGCCCTGTACCTGCAGGGACCGGGCGGGCCGCAGGGCTTCCTGACGGAGAACCTCACGGGGCTCACGCTCGACCCGACCGCCGAGAAGCTCATGTTCAGCGCGTTCTTCCTGGCGTTCGCCATCAAGGCGCCCATGTTCCCCGTGCACACCTGGTTGCCCGACGCCGCCGAGAACGCCCCCGCCGGCACCTCCACGCTGCTGGTCGGCGTGCTGGACAAGGTCGGCACGTTCGGGATGCTCACGCTCTGCCTGCCGCTGTTCCCGAACGCCTCCCGCTGGGCAGCGCCGGTGGTCATCGTGCTGGCCGTGATCTCGATCCTCTACGGGGCGCTGCTCGCGATCGGGCAGAAGGACCTGATGCGCCTGATCGCCTACACGTCGGTCTCGCACTTCGGCTTCATCGTGCTGGGGATCTTCGCGTTCACCTCGACGTCGGTGGCGGGCTCGTCGTTCTACATGGTCAACCACGGCCTCTCGACGGCCGCCCTGTTCCTCATCGCCGGCTTCCTGGTGGCCCGTCGCGGGTCGCAGCAGATCGCCGACTTCGGTGGGCTGCAGAAGGTGGTGCCGGTCATCGCGGGGACGTTCCTCGTGGCGGGCCTCTCGGCGCTGTCGCTGCCGGGCCTGTCGACGTTCGTCAGCGAGTTCCTCGTCCTGGTCGGCACGTTCGCCCGGCACCCGGCCGCGGCCATCGTCGCGAGCCTCGGCGTGGTGCTCGCCGCGGTCTACGTGCTCTGGACGTACCAGCGCATGTTCACCGGCCCGGTCCGCCCGGAGCTCGCGACCATGCCCGACGCGGTGACCCGGGAGAAGTGGGTCGTCGCCCCGCTGCTCGCCCTGATGGTGGTGTTCGGCTTCGTGCCCGGACCCGCGCTCGACCTGGTCCGGCCGCCCGCGTCCGTCACGCTCGAGCAGGTGGGCGTGCAGGACGTGCCCGTCGCCGCCACCTCGCACATCACCGACGACGAAGGGAGCGACCAGTGACCGACTTCGTCGCACCGGACGTCGACTGGGCCGCCCTGAGCCCCGTCGTCATCGTGCTGATCGCCGCCGTGCTCGGCGTGCTGGTCGAGGCCTTCGTGCCCGTCCGCGCGCGGCGCACCGTGCAGCTGTCCCTCGCGCTCGCCGCGCTCTTCGGCGCGATCATCGCGGTCGCGGCGCTGTGGAGCGGGGTCGAGGACACGGGCGGGACCGTCGTGCTCGGCGGGTCGCTGCTCGTCGACGGACCGACCCTCGTCCTGCAGGGCACCATCGCCCTGCTCGCCCTGCTGGCGCTCCTGATCATCGCGGACCGCACGGAGACGGGGGAGGACGCGTTCGCGCCCAACGCCGCCGCGGTCCCGGGCTCGGAGTACGAGGAGCTGGCGCGCCGCAAGGGCGTCCGGCAGACCGAGGTCTACCCGCTCGTGCTCTTCGCCACCGGCGGCATGCTGATCTTCCCGGCCACGGGTGACCTGCTCACGCTCTTCGTCGCCCTCGAGGTGCTCTCGCTCCCGCTGTACCTGCTCACGGGCATGGCCCGGCGGCGTCGCCTGCTCTCGCAGGAGGCGTCGATGAAGTACTTCCTGCTGGGCGCGTTCTCCTCCGCGCTGCTCCTGTTCGGCATCGCGCTGGTCTACGGCTACTCCGGCTCGCTGCGGTACTCCGAGATCGCCGAGGCCACGCAGGTGCCCGGCGGGCTGGACAGCCTGCTGCTCGTCGGGTCCGTGCTGATCCTGTCCGGCCTGCTGTTCAAGGTCGGCGCGGTGCCGTTCCACACGTGGACGCCGGACGTCTACCAGGGTGCGCCCACCCCGATCACCGGCTTCATGGCCGCGTGCACCAAGGCCGCCGCGTTCGGTGCGCTCCTGCGGATCGTCTACACGATGCTCCCGGGCCTGGCATGGGACCTCGGCGTGGTGCTCTGGACGGTCGCGATCCTCACCATGGTCGTCGGCACGGTGGCCGCGCTGGTGCAGACGGACATGAAGCGCGTCCTGGGGTACTCCTCGATCGCGCACGCCGGGTTCATCCTCACGGGCATCATCGCGCTGAACCAGGCCGGCATCACGGCGGTCCTCTTCTACCTGCTGGTCTACGGGGCGGCGACGATCGGCGCGTTCGGCATCGTCTGGCTGGTGCGCGAGCGGTCCGGCGAGGGACCGGGGGCGGTCCTCGGCGAGGCCACCCACCTGTCGCAGTGGGCCGGCCTCGGCCGCACCCACCCGCTGCTCGCCCTCACGTTCGCCCTGTTCCTCCTGTCGTTCGCCGGCATCCCGCTGACGGCCGGCTTCGCGGGGAAGTTCTCGGTGTTCTCCGCGGCGGTCGAGGGCGGCGCCTGGCCGTTGGCGCTCATCGGCGTCCTGGCGTCGGCGGCGGCGGTGTTCTTCTACGTGCGGATCATCGTGCTGATGTTCTTCACGGAGCCGGCGGGGACCGACGAGGAGGCCACGGGCACGGCGGTGGCGGCGCCCTCGGGCGACGGCTTCGCGGCGATCGGGGACACCGCGGTCGTGGTCGAGGCCCGCTCCACGGTCACGACGACGGTCGTGGGGACCGAGGGGTTCGCCGTGGTCGCGATCGCGGTCTGCGCGATCCTCACGGTCGTTCTCGGCGTGTTCCCGTCCCCGGTGCTCGAGCTGATCGACGGCGTGGCGGCATTCCTGCCCTGAGTGCCCCGCCTGTCGGGCGCGGTCGCTGCGCCGGGATAGGTTCTAGCCGTGACTTCCCTGACGGCCTTCCCGCTGGCCGATCCTGACCTGGCCGACCGGTTGGCCGTGCGGCTCGCGCTGGTCGAGGAGCGTCTGCGGGACGCGGTGACCAACGTGGACCCCCTGGCGGACGACGCGTCGCGCCACCTGGTGAACGCCGGCGGCAAGCGGCTGCGTCCGCTGCTCACCCTGCTGGCGGCGGAGCTGGGCGACGGGTCGCGGCGTGAGGTGGTCGACGCCGCGGTCGTCGTCGAGCTCACCCACCTGGCCACGCTCTACCACGACGACGTCATGGACTCCGCGCCGCTGCGCCGCGGCGCCCCGGCGGCGCACGAGGTCTGGGGCAACTCGGTCGCCATCCTCACCGGGGACCTGCTGTTCGCCCGGGCGTCGGCCACCGTGGCCGGGCTCGGTCCCGACGCGGTCCGCATCCAGGCCGCCACGTTCGAGCGTCTGTGCCTCGGTCAGCTGCACGAGACGGTCGGCCCGCGGCCCGAGGACGACCGGGTCGCCCACTACCTGCAGGTGCTGGCGGACAAGACCGCGTCGCTCATCGCCACGTCGGCCCGGTTCGGCGCGATGTTCGCGGGGTGCCGGCCCGACGTCGTGGCCACCGTCACCGGGTTCGGCGAGAAGATCGGCGTGGCGTTCCAGCTGGCGGACGACGTCATCGACCTCACCTCCGACGGGGACGTCACCGGCAAGACCCCCGGCACCGACCTGCGGGAGCGGGTGCCGACGATGCCGGCGCTGCTCCTGCGCGCCCGCGCCGCCGGCCCGGACGCGACGGAGGAGGACCGGCGACTGGTCGCTCTCCTCGACGGCGACCTCTCGGGCGATGACGACCTCGCCTCGGCCGTCGCCGCGCTGCGCGTGCACCCGGTGGTCGGTGAGACGCGCGACCGCGCGGTCGCGCTGGCGCAGGCCGCCGTCCGCGAGCTCGACCCGCTGCCGGCCGGTCCGGTGAAGGACGCCCTCGTGTCGTTCGCGGACGCGCTGGTGGACCGCGCGTCCTGAGCCTGTCGCGGGAACGCGATCTGGCACCATGGCCGCGCGGCCCCGCTCCGGGGACCGCAGCCGGAGGACCGCCGTGAGCACGACCCCGACCGAGCCGACAGCGGCGGTACAGACGCGTGCCGCCCGGCGCGCGACGAGCAGTGCTCCCGTCACGCCGGGATCGGTCGCCCCCGTCGGGACGCGCGTGCTGGCGCACGCCCTCGACCTGCTCGTCGCGCTGGCCGCGGTGGGCCTCGGCTACGCGATCGCCGCGGCCACGTCGGCGCCTCGGTCCGCTCTCCTGCCCGGCCTGCTGGGACTGCTGGTGGCGATCGGGCAGTGGGTGGCGGAGGCTCGCACGGGCGCGACGGTCGGCGGCGCCGTGGTGGGCATCCGGACGGTGGCCGTCCCGACGGGCCGGCCCGCCGGCATGCTGGCGATCCTCGTCCGGCAGCTGGTCGTCGCGGCCGGTGCCCTCGCGTGCCTGGTGGGCCAGTGGGTCGTGGTGGCGTCCGGTGCGTGGGACCACAGCCCGGCGCAGCGGGGCTGGCACGACAAGGCGGCCGGCACGCTCGTCCTGCGCGCACGAGCCCTGCGGTCGCCGGTGGTCGGAGCGGGCACCACGGCGGCGTGGAACACCGCCGTCGCGCGGGCCGTCGGCCAGGGGCCACGCGAGCCGAGCCCGTCCGTGCCGCCGGACGCCGTCGGCCAGGGGCCGCGTGAGCCGATCCCGTTCGTGCCGCCGCCGCCCGGACCGGACGCCCCCGGCCTGGTCCGGAGCGCCCCGCACGACCGGACCCGAACCACCCCTGCACCCCTCGAGACCCCCGTCATCACGGGGATGCCCGGCGTCGACGCTGCACCGCCCGCGGTCGAGGCGCCGGCGGCGGCGTCGGTCATCGACGTGCCGGACGCGCCGGCCCTCGACGTCCCCGCACCGCCGGTCGCAGCACCCGGCCTCCTCCCCGGGCCGCGCCCCGACCTCACGGGAGCCCCGCGCGTGCGTCCGGCCGACCCGGGCCTGGGCAAGCTCCAGCGTCTCGCAGACGCGCCGGTGGTGCGTCCTGCGGACCCGGGGCTCGACGACCCGGAGCCGGCGGATGTCGGTCTGGGCGACCTGGAGCACACCCGGCTGCGTCCGTCGGCCCCGGCGCCCCGCGTCCACCTGCACCTGCGGTTCGACACCGGCGAGGAGCTCGACGTCGAGGGCGACGGGCTCGTCGGACGCAGCCCGGCCGCCGAGCCGGGGATCGCCCACGTGGTGTCGATCGACGACCCCGACCGGTCGATCTCGAGGGTCCACCTCGCGTTCGGACCGGAGCCCGGCGGTCGGCGCCTGTGGGTCGTGGACCGCGGGTCGACCAACGGCACGGTGCTCGTCGGCCCGGACGGCACGAGCGTCGCGCTGCCCCCGGGCACGCGGGCGGTGGTCGAGCGCGGGTGGACCGTGCGGTTCGGCCGGCGGAGCCTGCTGGTCCAGGACGGTTGACCTGCATCGCGGCTGCGCCGACCCGTAGCATGGCCGCCGTGAGGACGCCGACCGCCCAGCGACGACGCCGGGCCGCGGGGGCGCGCCGATGATCGAGGACCGGGTGCGACTGGACGTCGGTGTCGCGACGGCGCGAGGACAGCGGGCTCGCAACGAGGACTTCCACTGGGCTGCCGACGGGGTGTACCTCGTGGCGGACGGCATGGGCGGGCACGAGGCCGGCGACGTGGCCAGCCGCACGGCGATCGAGGTGCTCCGGGGTCTGGCGGTCGGCACCCCGGGACCCGACGACGCGCGCCGGACGGTCCGTCAGGCGCACTCCGCGGTCCGGGACCTCCCGGCGACCACGGGACGGCGACCGGGCACCACCGCGACCGGCGTCGTGCTGACGGAGCACGGCGACACCCCGTGCTGGCTCGTGGTCAACGTGGGGGACTCCAGGACGTACCGGATGGCGGGCGGCGTGCTCGAGCAGGTCACGCTCGACCACTCGGAGGTCGCGGAGCTGGTGGCCAGCGGGATCGTGCCCGCCGACGAGGCGAGCCGCCACCCGCGACGGAACGTGGTGACGCGGGTGCTCGGCGGCGGCGCCACGCAGGTCGAGCCCGACGTCTGGCTGCTCCCGGTGAGCCCCGGCGACCGCATGCTGGTGTGCTCCGACGGCCTCACGGACGAGCTGTCGGACGCGCGCATCGAGGCCGAGCTGCGAGCCGAGGACGCGGCTCAGCCCGCGGCGGACCGGCTGGTGGCGGCGGCCCTCGCGGCCGGTGGGCACGACAACATCACGGTCATCGTGGTGGACGCGACGCTGCGGCGCTGACGTCGGCCGCGCGACGGCTGAGCCGTTGGGCGTGACCGTGGCGGATGCCGTCGACCGTGAGGATGCCGAGCGCCACCCACACGAGCGCGAACCCCCACCAGCGTGCGGCCGGCATCTGCTCGTGCAGGACAAGGACTCCGATGAGGAACTGCAGGGTCGGCGCGATGTACTGCAGCAGCCCGATCATCGACAGGGGGAGCCGTCGGGCAGCCGTGTTGAAGAGCAGCAGCGGGATGGACGTGACGATGCCGGACGACGCGAGGACCAGGGCGTGCCCGAGCCCCTCGGTCTCGAACGTCCCCTCGCCGACCGCGCTCAGCCAGACCAGGTAGCCGAGCGCCACGGGGAACAGGACGAGGGTCTCGACCGCCAGACCCGGCACCGCACCGACACTGCGCCCCACGCGGTTCTTCAGCAGCCCGTAGAACCCGAAGCTCAGGGCGAGGGTCAGCGCGATCCAGGGCAGCTGCCCGTAGCCCGCGGTGATGATCACCACCGCGGCGGCCCCGAACCCGAGCGCCACCCACTGCACCGCGCGCAGCCGCTCGCGCAGCACGACGACCGCGAGCGTCACCGTCACGAGCGGGTTGATGAAGTAGCCCAGGGCGGCGTCGACGACGCGGTCGGTGAGGATCCCGAACACGAACACCAGCCAGTTGACGGCGAGCAGGACGGCCGCGATCGCGAGCACGCCGAGGGTCCGCCGGTTGCCCAGCGCCGCGACGAACGTGCCCCACGTGCGGGTGACCATCAGCAGGAGGAGGCAGAACAGCAGGGACCAGACGACGCGGTGCGCGATGATCTCGACCGCTCCGGCGGGCTGCAGCAGCGGGAAGTACAGGGGGAGCACGCCCCACAGGACGTAGGCGCCGACGCCGGTCGCCAGGCCGAGGCCGTCGAGGGGGGTGGCCGCCGGTCGCGTGGCGGGGGAGTCGGTCACCAGCAGAGCCTAGGTCCCTGTTGACGCGTCGGGAGACCTCCCCTAGTGTCCGGTTGCAGCAAGTTTCACCGGCGTTGCAGGTCGTGTTACAGCGCGATGCTCCGCCGGTCCAGCGCGCCCTCCACCGGGTTCCGGCGGTCGGCACACCTCCTCCCGGGACCGGTCCCGCCGGTCCCACCCGCGTTGCCGTGCGCCGCCACCACCCGGTGCGCGTCGGGCGGATGCAGGTCGGTCCCGCGACGGTGCGGTGACCGCGAGCGGCTCGACGACGTCGTCGGGCCCCACCTCGAGGAGTGCACCACGTGTCTGACCACCCGATCCACGTCCGACCGCGCCGAGCCGCCCTCGGCGCCCTGCTCGCCGCGGTCCTGACCCTCGCCGGGCTGACCGCCGCGGGCCTGTCCACCGCCCCGCCCGCCGCAGCCGCACCCGCGACGATGCGCCCGGCCGCCAACCTGTTCCAGTGGACCTGGAACGCGATCGCGCAGGAGTGCTCCACCCAGCTGGGCCCCGCCGGCTACGGGTACGTCCAGACGTCGCCCCCCAACGAGCACGTGGTGCTCGCGGGCCAGTGGTGGACCTCCTACCAGCCGGTCAGCTACAAGGTGGCGTCCAAGCTGGGCACCCGCGCCGAGTACAAGGCCATGATCGACACCTGCCGCACGGCGGGCGTCTCGGTCATCACAGACGTCGTCGTCAACCACATGTCCGGCCAGACCAGCGCCGGCACCGGGTGGGCGGGCACCGCGTACTCCGAGGAGCGCTATCCCGGACCCGAGGGCGGCTACGGCCCCCAGGACTTCCACTCCTGCAAGACCAACATCAGCAACTACACCGACCGCTACCAGGTGCAGAACTGCCGGCTGGTGGGGCTGCAGGACCTCGACACGGGCAGCGACTACGTCCGCTCGGAGATCGCCGCCTACCTCAACGACCTCATCTCGCTGGGCGTCCGCGGCTTCCGGGTCGACGCGTCCAAGCACATCGCCGCCGTCGACCTGGAGGCGATCCGGGGCAAGCTCACCGACCAGAGCGTCTACATCGAGCACGAGGTGATCGCGGGCGGCGGCGAGCCGATCCAGCCGGCGGAGTACTTCGGCTCTGGCGACTCCAACGAGTTCACCTACTCCCGGAACCTCAAGTCGGTGTTCCAGAGCGGCAACCTGTCCTCGCTCGGCGGGCTCAAGGACCAGTCCTGGCTGCTGCCGACCGACAGGGCCGCCGTGTTCGTCGACAACCACGACACCGAGCGCAACGGCGAGACCCTGAGCTACAAGAACGGGTCGGACTACCGCCTGGCCAACGTGTTCGCGCTCAGCTACCCGTACGGCTGGCCGACGGTGTACTCGGGCTACGCGTTCAGCAACAACGACACCGGTGCGCCCCAGCAGGGCAACGGCAAGGTGAACGACGCCGTCTGCGGACAGGGCACCTGGACCTGCGCGCACCGGTGGAACGAGACCGCGCACATGGTCGGCTTCCGCAACGCGGTCGGCACCGCGGCCCTGACCAACGTCTGGAGCGACGGCGGCCGGTTGGCGTACGGGCGCGGGTCGCTCGGGTACGTGGCGATCAACCGCAACGGCTCGGCCCTGCAGCGCACGTTCCAGACGTCCCTGCCGGCCGGGCGGTACTGCGACGTGATCAGCGGCGCGACGACCAGCGGCGGCTGCTCGGGCACCACGGTCACCGTCGCGTCCGGCGGCTCGGCGTCGTTCACGGTGCCCGCCAACGGCTCGGTCGCCCTGCACGTGGGGCAGCCGGCCGGGGGCACGGCGACCCCCACGCCGACGACGTCGCAGATCTCCTTCGGTGTCAACGCGACGACGTCGTGGGGCCAGAACGTGTTCGTCGTGGGCGACCGCGCGGAGCTGGGCAGCTGGAACCCGGCGAGCGCCGTCGCGCTCTCGTCCGCGACCTACCCGGTGTGGCGGGCGTCGGTGACCCTGCCGGCGGGAACGGTCGTCCAGTACAAGTACGTGCGCAAGGAGTCGAACGGCGCGGTCACCTGGGAGTCCGGGTCCAACCGCACCGCGACGGTGCCGGCCAGCGGGGTCCTCACCCTGACCGACACCTGGCGCAGCTAGACCGGTCAGCTGCGTGACGAGGTGCCGACGGCGGCGGCTCGTCATGCAGAAGACCCGCGGACGGGGGTGGCGTCGAGCGCGTGGAGGTGTGCGGCGCCACCCCTTCGCGCGTCTCACGTCTGTCCAGATGCTGGCGGCCACGGAAGGTGTGCCTCACGCCCGGTCCTACACTGGCCTCGAGCACAGTCCTGCACGGTGCCGTCCGTCGTGCCTGCACCCGGCGTGACGCACCTCCCGCAGGGCTCCCCTGATCGGAAGGCACCCGCGTCCCGTGAGCACCCCGACTCTGCGAGTGGCCGTCGTCGGCGCTGGCCCGGCCGGCATCTACGCCGCCGACATCCTGTCGAAGACCGACCTCGACGTCAGCATCGACCTCTTCGAGCGCCTGCCCGCGCCGTTCGGCCTCGTGCGCTATGGCGTCGCGCCCGACCACCCCCGCATCAAGCAGATCATCGTGGCGCTGCACAAGGTGCTGGAGCGCGGTGACATCCGCCTGCTCGCCAACGTCGACTACGGCACCGACCTCAAGCTCGACGACCTGCGCCAGTTCTACGACGCGGTCATCTTCTCGACGGGCTCCATCCGCGACGCCGCGCTGCCGGTCCCGGGCATCGAGCTCGAGGGCTCCTACGGCGCCGCCGACTTCGTGTCCTGGTACGACGGCCACCCCGACGTGCCGCGCACCTGGCCGCTGAACGCCCAGCACGTCGCGGTCCTCGGCGCGGGCAACGTGGCGCTCGACGTGGCCCGCATCCTGTCCAAGCACGCCGACGACCTGCTGCCCACCGAGCTGCCCGCCAACGTCTACGAGATCCTCAAGGCCTCGCCGGTGACGGACGTGCACGTGTTCGCGCGCCGCGGCCCGGCCCAGGTCAAGTTCTCGCCGCTCGAGCTGCGCGAGCTCGGTCACGTCCCGGACGTCGACGTCATCGTCTACCCCGAGGACTTCGACTTCGACGAGGGCTCGATGGCGGCCATCCACTCCTCGAACCAGACCAAGCAGGTGGTCAAGACCCTGACGGACTGGACCCTGAAGGAGCCGGAGGAGAACACCGCGAGCCGGCGCATCCACCTGCACTTCCTGCACAAGCCGGTCGAGATCCTGGGCGAGGACGGCCGCGTGGTCGGCGTCCGCACCGAGCGCACCGCCCTGAACGGCGACGGCAACGTCACGGGCACGGGCCAGCTGCACGACTGGCCGGTCGAGGCCGTGTACCGCGCGGTCGGCTACTTCGGCTCACCGCTGGTGGACATCCCGTTCGACGACGTCGCCGGCGTGATCCCCAACCGCGAGGGCCGCGTCGTCGACGTCGACGGCGAGCACCTGCCCGGCGTGTACGCGACCGGCTGGATCAAGCGCGGGCCTGTCGGCCTCATCGGGCACACCAAGTCGGACGCGTCGGAGACCATCCGCCACCTGGGCGAGGACGTCGCAGACGGCGGCGAGGCGTTCTACACGGCCACCGACCGCGATCCCGAGGCGGTCACCGAGTTCCTGCACGGCCGCGGCGTCGACGTGATCACCTGGCAGGGCTGGGAGCTCCTCGACGCCTACGAGCGCTCGCTCGGGGAGCCGCACGGCCGCGAGCGCGTGAAGCTGGTCCCGCGCGACGAGATGGTGAACGTGTCCCTCGGCCGCGACTGACCCCGTCTGACCACGCGACGTCCGAGGAAGTGGCTGCTCCAGCGCTCACTTCCTCGGACGTCGTCGTCTACGGGCCGGTGATGCGGCGTAGGAACTCGCGCGTGCGGTCCTCACGGGGGCTGCCGAGCACCTGAGCCGGCGTGCCGCGCTCGTGCACGCGACCCTCGTGCAGGAAGCAGACCTCGTCGGCCACCTCGCGCGCGAAGCCCATCTCGTGCGTCGCGATCACCATGGTCAGCCCGGTCTGCTTGAGCTCCGCCAGCAGCGCGAGGACCTCGCCGACCAGCTCCGGGTCGAGCGCGCTTGTCACCTCGTCGAGCAGCATCACGGCCGGCTTGCCGACGAGGGCGCGGGCGATCGCGACTCTCTGCTGCTGACCGCCCGAGAGCTCGTCGGGGAAGGCCTGCGCCTTCGCGGCCAGCCCCACGCGCTCCAGGACGGCGAGCGCCTCGGCCTCCGCCTCCGCGCGCGAGGTCTTGTGCACCAGCCGCGGGGCGAGCGTCACGTTGTCGATCACGCGCAGGTGCGGGAACAGGTTGTAGGCCTGGAACACCATGCCGATGCGGGCCCGGACCGCGTTGGCATCCAGCCGCGGGTCGGTGATGTCCTGCCCCTCGAGCTCGATCACGCCGTCGTCGACGTCCTCGAGCAGGTCGATGCAGCGCAGCAGGGTCGACTTGCCGGAGCCGGACGCGCCGATGAGCACGACGACCTGGTGCGCGTGCACGTCGAGCGAGAGGTCGTCGAGCACCACGTGGTCGCCGAAGGCCTTGCGGACCCCGCGGACGGACAGCAGCGGTGGGTCCAGGCGCAGCGGGCGGCCGGGCATCGGGTCGCGCATCGGTCCCGGGCTCATCGCAGCGCCCCGCCGCCGGCCAGCGTGCTCTGCGCACCGACCCATCCCGAGCGTCGTGCCAGCACGTCGGTGAACCGGGTCAGCGGGATCGTCAGGGCGACGAAGAGCACCCCCGCGACGACGTAGGGAGTGAAGTTGGCGTACCGCGCGGTCTCGATCTGCGCGGCGCGGACCGCGTCGATGGCCCCGAGGATCGAGATGAGCCCGGAGTCCTTGGACAGGGCGACCAGGTCGTTGAGCAGCGGCGGGATCACGCGCCGGACCGCCTGGGGGAGCACCACGTGCTGCATCGCCTGCGCGCGGGTCAGCCCGAGCGAGCGCGCCGCGGCCACCTGCGACGGGTGCACGGACTCGATCCCGGCCCGGAACACCTCCGCGACGTACGCCGAGTACGTGAGCACCAGCGCGAGGGTGCCGAGCGCGACCGCCGACGTCGGGATGCCCTGGAGCCGCAGGCCGGGCAGGCCGAAGCCGACGAGCAGCAGGACGAGGATCAGCGGCAGCCCGCGGAACACGTCGACGTAGCCGGTGGCGAGCGCCCGGACGGGGAAGAACACTGGTCCGCGCAGCGTGCGGGCGAGCGCGAGGCCCATCGCGACGATGACGATGAGGACCGCGCTGACCGCCATGACGCGGATGTTCAGCCACAGCCCCTGCAGGATCGCGGGGAACGAGTCCAGCGCCACGTCCCAGTCGAAGAACGACGCCTTGACGCGCGGCCAGCCGGGGGAGGACACCAGCGCCAGCACCGCGATGGCGACGAGCGCGATCGTCGACAGGAACGCGACCGCGGTCGACCGGCGGGCACGGCTGCGGCGGTAGGCGTCCCGCTCCTGCTGGCGCTCGGAGGGCACCCAGCTCACTGGAGGACCGGTGCACCCGCGGCGTCGGTGAGCCACTCCGCCTCGAGGTCGGCCAGCGTGCCGTCGTCGCGCAGGGCGTCGACAGCGTCGGTGACCGGCCCGGTGAGCGCGCTGCCCTTGTCGAGCACGAGCCCGAACTCGTCACCCCCGGCGCTGTCGGGCAGCGTGCCGACGATCTTCCCGCCGTCCAGCTCGGCCGCCGTGAGGTACAGGGCGGTCGGCAGGTCGACGACGATCGCGTCCACGAGCCCGGCGGTCAGGGCCTGCTTGACCTGGTCGTTGTCGTTGAACGGCGACACCGGGGTGCTCGGGTCGATGGTCTCCTGCGCGGCCGTGAGGCTCGTCGTGCCGACCATCGCACCGATCTTGAGGGACTTGAGGTCGGCGAGCGTCGTCGCGTCGGCGCCTGCCGAGCCCTCGAGCGTCACGACGGCCTGCGAGGTCGTGTAGTACGGCGAGGAGAAGTCGAGGTTGGCCTCGCGCTCGTCGCTGATCGACACCTGGTTGATCGCGAAGTCGAAGTCCTTGGCGCCCGGCGCGATGATCTGGTCGAAGCTGGCCACGGTCCACTCCACGTGGTCCTTGTCGAAGCCCAGCTGGTCGGCCACGGCGTACGCCACGGCCGACTCGAAGCCCTCGCCGCTGGTCGGGTCGTTGTCGATGACCCAGGGCTGGTAGGCCGGGTCGGACGTCGCGATGGTGAGGACGCCGTCCGTGACCGTGGCCAGCGTCCCGTCGCTCGGCGCCTCGCCCGCGTCCTCGTCGGTCGGTGCACAGGCGGCGAGCGTCAGGGCGGCGATCGCGGCGAGGGTGGTCCAGCGGGCTCTGCGCACGGCGTGCTCCGGAGGTGTCGTGGGAAGGGTGGGGTCAGGATACGAGGGAACCCCGGCGCGGTGGCGTGCGTTCCACGGGTGCACTGCTGCGAGGAGAGAGAGACATGGGTCACCGGCACTACAACGGTTTGAAGACGGCCGCGCTGTTCGGCGTGATGTGGGCCGTGCTGCTCGGCATCGGGTGGCTGCTCGGCCGGGGGACGCCGAAGTTCCTCCTGCTGTTCACGGCGCTCGGCCTGGTGATGACCGCGTACAGCTACTGGAACTCCGACAAGATCGCGATCCGTGCCATGAAGGCCCGGCCGGTCAGCGAGATCGAGCAGCCGGCGATGTACCGCATCGTGCGCGAGCTCTCCACCGCCGCCCGCCAGCCGATGCCCCGCCTGTACATCTCCCCGACGGCCGCGCCCAACGCCTTCGCCACGGGCCGCAACCCGAAGAACGCCGCGGTCTGCTGCACCGAGGGCATCCTGCAGCTGCTCGACGAGCGCGAGCTGCGGGGGGTGCTCGGGCACGAGCTCATGCACGTCTACAACCGCGACATCCTCACGTCGTCCGTCGCCGCCGCGGTGGCCGGGGTGATCACGTCGCTCGCGCAGTTCGCCCTGTTCTTCGGCGGGGGGAGCGACCGTGACCGCGGGGGCAACCCCATCGCCGGGCTGCTGCTGGCGCTCCTGGCACCGATCGCCGCGATGCTGGTCCAGCTCGCCATCACCCGCACCCGCGAGTACGACGCCGACGAGGACGGGGCCCGGCTCACCGGAGACCCGCTCGCGCTCGCGTCCGCCCTGCGCAAGCTCGAGATGGGCACCAAGGCCCGGCCGCTGCCGCAGGACCGCGAGCTGGTGGACGTCTCGCACCTGATGATCGCGAACCCGTTCCGCGGCGCGGGGATGGCGAAGCTCTTCTCGACGCACCCGCCGATGGCCGACCGGATCGCCCGCCTGGAGCGCCAGGCCGGCCCGCAGGACGGCATCTCGCGGTACTGACCCGGCGCCGAGCTCGGTGGTTGCCGCCGAGCTCGGTGTCTCGAACCACCGAGCTCGGCGCGGACCACCGAGCT
The DNA here is from genome assembly GCF_001426725.1 of Cellulomonas sp. Root137. Taxonomy (NCBI): domain Bacteria; kingdom Bacillati; phylum Actinomycetota; class Actinomycetes; order Micrococcales; family Cellulomonadaceae; genus Cellulomonas; species Cellulomonas sp. Root137. Next base: position 1,573,777 of record NZ_LMFG01000001.1, read on the forward strand.
GGACGTCGTCAGCGGTAGTTGGTGAACTGCAGGTCGGCGTCGACGTCGGCGCCCTTGAGCAGCGCGATGACCGCCTGCAGGTCGTCGCGGCTCTTGCCCGTGACGCGCAGCTCGTCGCCCTGGATCTGCGTCTTGATGCCCTTGGGCCCCTCGTCGCGGACGATCTTGGCCACCTTCTTGGCGGTCTCGCTGCTCAGCCCCTCCTTGATGAGGGCCTCGAGGCGGTACTCCTTGCCGGACGGCTTGGGCTCGGGGCCGTCGTCGCCACCGGTGTCCAGGGACTTCAGCGAGATGCCGCGCCGGATCAGCTTGGACTGGAACACGTCGAGGACGGCCAGCACGCGCTCGGAGGAGTTGGCGATCATCAGGATCTTCTCGCCGCTCCACGCGATCGAGGCCCCGACGCCCTTGAAGTCGTACCGCTGCGCGATCTCCTTGGCGGCCTGGTTCAGGGCGTTGTCCACCTCCTGGCGGTCGACCTTGCTGACGACGTCGAACGAGGCTTCGCTCGCCATGTTTCCTCCTGCTGCTACGGGCACTGGGGCGCGGGCACGGCATCGCTTTCGCTAGCACCGCCCGGGTGTTGCTATCCTTCCACCCGCACGCTGCACGCGCGTTCGCCCCTGGGGCGTCCTCTCGTTCGGCAGGCATCCCCGGCGGGTTACCCGAGTGGCCAAAGGGGGCTGACTGTAAATCAGCTGGCAACGCCTACGGGGGTTCGAATCCCTCACCCGCCACGTTGTGATCACGACCCCGGACCGCCTGCGGTCCGGGGTCGTGTCGTTGGTGTGGGCGAGTGCTGGCAGGGTGGGCGGGTGCCCCAGACCACCCATGACGCCGCCCTCGACGTGCTGCGCCGACTCGTCGGCAACCCCACCGCCGACTTCCACGAGGGGCAGTTCGAGGCCATCGAGACGCTCGTCGACGACCACCGTCGCGCGCTCGTCGTGCAGCGGACCGGGTGGGGCAAGTCGGCGGTGTACTTCGTCGCGACGATGCTCCTGCGGCAGCGGGGTGCCGGTCCGACCGTGCTGGTCTCGCCGCTGCTGGCGCTGATGCGCGACCAGGTCGCAGCCGCCGAGCGCGCCGGGGTGCGGGCCGTGGCGATCAACTCGACCAACGCGCACGAGTGGGACGAGCTGCTGGCGCGCCTCGCCGCCGACGAGGTCGACGTGCTGCTCGTCTCGCCGGAGCGGTTCAACAACCCCGCGTTCCGGGAGAACCAGCTGCCGGCGCTGGTGCGGCGGCTGGGCATGCTGGTGGTCGACGAGGCGCACTGCATCAGCGACTGGGGCCACGACTTCCGCCCCGACTACCGGCGTCTGCGGGACCTCATCGCGACGATGCCCCCGGGTGTCCCGGTGCTCGCGACGACGGCCACCGCCAACAGCCGGGTCGTCGCGGACGTCGCGGAGCAGCTGGATGCGGGCGGGGACGGCGTGCTGACCATCCGCGGGCCGCTCGCCCGGGCGTCCCTGCGGCTCGGCGTCCTGCGGCTCCCCGACGCGCGGACACGGTTGGCCTGGCTGCTCAGCCACCTCGGCGACCTGCCGGGCTCCGGCATCATCTACACGCTCACGGTGGCGGCCGCGCAGGACACCGCCCGCCTGCTGCGCGAGGCCGGCCACGACGTGCGCGCCTACACCGGGCAGACCGACCCCGCGGACCGCGAGGCCGCCGAGGCCGCGCTCAAGGCCAACGAGGTCAAGGCGCTGGTCGCGACGAGCGCGCTGGGCATGGGCTTCGACAAGCCGGACCTCGGCTGGGTGCTGCACCTCGGGGCGCCGTCCTCGCCGGTCGCCTACTACCAGCAGGTCGGCCGCGCCGGCCGCGCCACCGACAGCGCGGACGTGCTGCTGCTGCCCGGCACCGAGGACCCCGACATCTGGCAGTACTTCGCCACGGCCTCGATGCCGAACCAGGACCGGGCGGAGCGCGTGATCGCGGAGCTGTCGGACCGGCCGATGTCCACGCCCGCGCTGGAGGCCCGGGTGGACGTCCGGCGCACCCCGCTGGAGCTGCTGCTCAAGGTGCTCGACGTGGACGGCGCCGTGCGACGCGTGCAGGGCGGCTGGGTGGCCACCGGGCTGCCGTGGACCTACGACGCGGAGCGCTACGCACGCATCGCCGCGGCCCGTCAGGCCGAGCAGGAGCACATGCTCGAGTACGAGCGCACCGACGGCTGCCGCATGGAGTTCCTGCAGCGGAGCCTGGACGACGAGACGGCGACCCCGTGCGGGCGGTGCGACTCGTGCGCGGGCGCCTGGTACCCCCGGGACGTGGCCGAGGGAGCGACAGCCTCGGCGGAGCGCTCCCTGGACCGCGTGGGGGTGCCCGTCGAACCGCGTGTGCAGTGGCCGGTCGGCGCCGACCGCCTCGGCCTGCCCGTGCGCGGGCGCCTGGCCGAGTCGGAGCGTGCGGTCGAGGGTCGGGCGCTCGCCCGGCTCACCGACCTGGGGTGGGGGACCGCCCTGCGGGAGATCTTCGCCGCCGGCGCGGTCGATGCGCCCGTCACACGGGCCATGCTCGACGGCTGCGTGCGCGTGCTCGCGCAGTGGGGCTGGGACGAGCGGCCGGTCGCCGTGGTCGCCCTGCCGTCGCGGCGGCGGCCGCTGCTCGTCGACTCCCTGGCCCGCGGGATCGCCGAGATCGGCAGGCTGCCGTACGCGGGTGCCCTGGCGATGCGCGACGGCGGTCCGAGCGGGGAGCCGGGTGGCAACAGCGCGTTCCGGCTGGCGGGCGTCTGGAACCGGTTCGACGCGTCCGCGCTGGAGCTGCCGACCGGGCCGGTGCTGCTCGTCGACGACCTGGTGGACAGCCGGTGGACCATGACCGTCGCCGCCCGCGAGCTGCGCCGGGCGGGTGCGCCGGCCGTGCTCCCGTTCGCGCTGGCCCTGCGCGGCTGATCAGGCGGGCGGCTCGGCCGTCGTCACGCTCACGCCCCCCTGCGACAACCGGGCCACGGCACGCAGCGTCGTGGGCAGGGCCACGGCGGCCGTCAGGTCCACCAGGACGGTCGCGTCGAACCCGTCGGCACGGGCGTCCAGGGCGGTCGCGGTGACGCAGTGGTCGGTGGCCAGGCCGACGACGTCCACCTCCGTGACGCCCGCCGCGGTGAGGACCTCCGTCAGCCGGGCTCCCTCGGCGCCGACGACCTCACCGGCGAACCCGGAGTAGTCCTGCCGGCTCTGCCCCTTGCGCACGTGGACGGTGTCCGGGGGCAGGTGCAGGTCGGGGTGGTACTCGGCGCCGACGGTCCCCGCGACGCAGTGCACCGGCCAGGTGGTGACGTAGTCGGGCTCGGCGTCGGAGGCGAAGTGCCCGTCGTTGGTGTCCGGCAGCGGGGCGTGCCAGTCCCGGGTGGCGACGACCGCGGCGTACCGGTCCGCGTGGTCGCGCACGTAGGCGGACACCGCGCGCGCGACGTCGGCCCCGCCGGTGACCGCCAGCGAACCCCCTTCGCAGAAGTCGTTCTGGACGTCTACGACGATCAGTGCCCTGCTCATGGTGCTGCCCCGCTCTCTGCCTGGACGCCCATTCTCGTCCGGCAGGTCCCGGGTGTCAGGACGCGGTGCCGCAGGTGTAGGTGCCGGGGGTGATCGAGACCGTCGCGCCCTCGTAGAGCGTGTCGAACACGCCGGCGTCCTGCGCGGACCCGAAGGCCACGCCGACCCCGAGCGGGTCGCCGTAGCCGGTGAGGCCGGCCAGCTGCTCCTCAGCGCCGCTCTGGCAGGCGGGGTCCAGCGGCAGGGTCGGGTAGCCCAGGGCTGCGAGGGAGTCGATGGACGGCTGCAGCGTGGTCGTGTCCCCGGCGCCGGTCTCCACGACCTCGGTCCAGACCACCCAGAACTGCTCGGTGGTGGCCGTCGGGTCGATCGCCGTCGGCCACGTCGGGGCGGTCACCTCGTCGGTGGTCGGGGCGGCGTCGTCGGCGTCGCCACCGGTGCACGCGGCGGTGCTCAGCAGGAGGGCGGCGGAGAGCGTGAGGGCAGCAGCGGTGCTGCGTCGGGGCTGGCGCATGGGCCGGATCGTGGCACGCGACGGCGGGCGGGGACCATGAGATGAATCGTTTAGGCAACGGGCCCGGCCCTCGGTGCGAGGAGCCGATTTCGCGAGCACCCCGGGGCCCGTGTAACCTTGCTCGCGCTGCCCCGATAGCTCAGTCGGCAGAGCGTCTCCATGGTAAGGAGAAGGTCAAGGGTTCGATTCCCTTTCGGGGCTCTGTGGTGTGTTCGGGGTGCGACGCAGGTCGCACCCCGATATCACCCGAGGCGGGGTAGCTCAGGTGGTTAGAGCGCACGACTCATAATCGTGAGGTCGCGGGTTCGATCCCCGCTCCCGCTACATCCCAGTGACACAGCTGTGCGTCGGCCGGCGCGCAATGACAAGATCGCATGCATCCCGTTCCGGGTGCGAGAGGTGGCAAGACCATGGCCAGCAAGAGCTCGGACGTCCGTCCGAAGATCACGCTCGCGTGCACCGAGTGCAAGGAGCGGAACTACATCACCAAGAAGAACCGTCGGAACGACCCCGACCGTCTCGAGATGAAGAAGTTCTGCCCCCGCGACAACCGCCACACCCTGCACCGCGAGACCCGCTGACCTCGCACCGATGCCGGTCGACGTCGGTTACGCGGGTCGTCAGTACCCGCCGACCGCTGCCTACGAGGTAGGTCGCCAGAAGCTCCAGGAGTTCGCCGACGCGGTCGGCGCCTCCCACGCAGCCCACACGGATCCGTCGGTGGCGCGCGCGCTCGGGTATCCCGACGTGATCGCGCCGCCGACGTTTGCCGTCCTGGTGGCGCAGCGCGCCGAGGCGCAGCTGTTCGAGGACCCCGCCGCCGGGATCGACTTCAGCCGCGTCGTGCACGCCGACGAGCGGTTCACGCACCACCGGCCGATCCACGCGGGCGACCGCCTGGTGACGGTGCTCCACGTCGACTCGATCACCGTGCGCGCGGGACTGGCCATGATCACCACGCGCGCCGAGATCGCGGCCGAGGACGGCGAGCCCGTCACCACGGTGATCTCCACCCTGGCCGTGCGCCCGGAGGACTCATGAGCCTGGCCGTCGGCGACGAGGTCGCTCGCCGCGAGATCACCGTCGACCGCGCACGGCTCGTCCGGTACGCGGGCGCCAGCGGCGACTTCAACCCCATCCACTGGAACGACCGCGTCGCCACCTCGGTCGGTCTGCCCGGGGTCATCGCGCACGGCATGTGGACCATGGGTGCCGCGTCGAGCGTCGTCGCCGACTGGGCGGGGGACCCGGGTGCGGTCCTCGACTACCAGGTGCGCTTCACGCGGCCGGTGCCGGTGCCCGACCCGGGCGCGGCGACCGTCGAGGTGATCGCCGTCGTCGGGGCGCTGGACGCCGAGGCCGGCACGGCACGGATCGACCTGACCGTCGCGGTCGACGGGGTCCGCGTGCTCGGTAAGGCGCAGGCGGTCGTCCGCCTCAGCTGACGGTCGGCGCCGGACCGGTCGTCGTGCCGATCCGCAGGCTGACCGGCAGCTCCCGTCGCGAGGGACCCTCGCCGGCCAGGAAGTCCTCGACGGCGTGCCCGATCGCGGCGCCCTTCTCCGCGAGCGGCTGCACGACCGTGGTCAGCACGTCGGGGGCGAGCCAGGGCAGGTCGAGGCCGTCGAACCCGCTGACCGACACGTCCTCCGGCACGCGCAGCCCGAGCTCGCGCGCGGCGAGCACGACGCCGGACGCGAGCAGGTCGGACTGGCACGCGATGGCGGTCGGGCGCTCGGGCATGGACAGCAGGGCGATCCCCGCGGTGCGCCCGTGCTCCACCAGCGAGGCCGGCGTCTCCCAGATCGCCACCGGCGTCACGCCCGCGTCGGTCACCCCGGTGAGCCGGCGTCGGGTGATCTCCCAGTTGAGGTGGTCCATCTGGTCGAGCGCGACGAGCCCCTCCCCGCGGGCACGGTCGAACGGGAGCGTGACGGACGCGATCCGGGTGTGGCCCAGGGAGAGCAGGTGCTCCGTGGCCTGCCGCATGCCACCACGGTCGTCGATCCCGACCGACGCCACGTCGGGGAGCTGCTGACCCTCGACGAGCACGGTCGGCGTCCCGCGCCGCCGCAGCGCGCCGAGCATCGGGTCGTCGGTGGTGCCGCCCCACATGATCACGGCGACGTCCATCGCGGCGGTCTCGAGCAGGGGGTCCACCGCGGGGCCGGCCGGGTCGCTCGAGCCGGGGATGAGCAGGACGCCCAGGTCGAGGGGGCCGAGCGTGCTGACCAGCCCGTCGAGCACCTGGATCGAGACCGGGTCCCGGAACGACCGGCGCAGCGAGTCGCCCACCACGACGCCGACGATCCCGGACCGGCCACGGCGCAGCTGGCGGCCGAGGGGGTTCGGGCCGGAGTAGTCGAGCGCGGCGGCCGCGTCGAGCACGCGCTGGCGCGTCGCCGCGGCGATCGGACCCGCACCGGAGAACGCGAGCGAGGCGGTCGACACCGACACGTGCGCGGCGGCGGCGACGTCGGCCAGGGTGGGGCGTTGCGGAGACAGGGGTCGGACCTCCGGATCGGCGCCGCGGCACCCGGGTGCACGCGACGCGCGTGACGAGCGCACGGTTGACGCAGCGGCCAGCGTACCCGCAGAATGGCTGCGACCCTCAAATCGATTCGACCACCGACGACGGCGCCTGGTCGAATCGATTCGATCGCCGCTCGACCCGATGCCCCGGAGCAAGCCCGTGCGCCACCCTTCCCCCTCCCTGAGTCGAGCCCGCTGGCTCCTCATGGGCCTCTTCGCCCTCACCGGCATCACCTTCTCCAGCTGGCTCGCCCGCATCCCCACGGTCCGCGACCTGCTCGACCTGTCCACCTCCGAGCTCGGGGTGCTCCTGCTCGTCGGCTCGGTCGGCGCGCTGCTCACCGTGACCGTCTCGGGCGTGGTCGTGCAGCGGTTCGGCAGCCGGGCGGCCGTCGTGGCCTCGACGGCGGTCCTGGCGGTGGCGCTCGTGCTCATGGGCGTCGGGCCCACGGTCGGCTCCGTCGAGCTGCTCGGTGTCGGCATCTTCCTCAACGGCGTCGCGGTGGCGCTCGGCAACGTCCCGCTCAACGTGGAGTCGGCCCGGATCGAGCGGGCGATGGGCCGCACGGTGATCCCGCAGTTCCACGCCGCCTTCTCCATCGGCGCGGTCACCGGCTCGGCCCTCGGAGCGACGGCCTCTCACCTGGGCGTCTCGGTGGCGGTGCAGTTCACCGCCGTCGCGGTCCTCGCGGTCGTCTGGCGGCTGGCCTCCCTGCGCGGGCTCGTCCTGCCCGACGCGCCCGGGGACCGTCCCCGCACGCCCAGCCGTGCCGTCACCGGCACGGCGACCATGGGCCGGCGCCGCCGCATCGCGACCGCGCTCGACTCGTGGCGCGAGCCGCGCACGCTGCTGATCGGCGTCGTGGTCATGGCCGCCGCGCTGTCCGAGGGGTCGGCCAACGACTGGCTGTCGCTGGCGGTCGTCGACGGCTTCGACCAGACCGAGGCCGTCGGCGGCGCGATGCTCGCCGTGTTCGTCGGTGCCATGACGCTCGTCCGGCTCCTCGGCACGCGCGTGATCGACCGGTTCGGCCGGGTGGCCGTCCTGCGCGTCTCGGGAACCGTGTCGATCGTCGGACTGCTGCTCTTCGGGTTCGCGCCCGGCTTCGCGCTCGCCGGCGTCGGCATCGTGCTCTGGGGCTTCGGCGCCGCGCTCGCCGTCCCCGTGGGCATCGCCGCCGCGTCCGACGACCCGATGCGGGCCGCCGGCCGGGTGGCCGTCGTGTCGGCGTTCGCCTCGGTCGCCTCCATCGCTGCCCCGCCGCTGCTCGGGATCGCCGCCGCCTCCACCGGGGCCCGGCACGCCCTGGCGCTCATCGCGGTCGCGATGGTGGCCAGCGTCCTGCTGGCCCACCGTGTCGCGCCGGAGCCGGTGTCGAACCAGGACCCGCCCACGCGTCATCAGGACGAGCCGCTCGCGCACCTCGCCGACGCCGACCCCGATCCGTACGGCGCGATCGTGGCCCGGCACGCCGACCACGTCACCGCCCGCACGCGGCGCAGCCGGCGACGCCGACCCCTGCGCGTGCCCTGACCATGGAACGGACGACATCATGAGCACCGGAGGGCCGATGACGACGCCAGCGGGACACGACGACGAGCTGACCCTCCCGAGCGCGCCCGGACGCGCCTCGCGGGCGGTCGAGCGGGCGTCGATCGCCGTCTTCGCCGTCTTCTTCCTCAACGGGTTCAACTTCGCCAGCTGGGCCGCGCGCCTGCCGGCCATCCGTGACGGCCTGGACTTCTCGCCGGCGCAGATGGGGCTGCTGCTCCTCGTCGGCTCGGTCGGGTCGCTCCTCTCGCTGCCGTTGTCGGGGATGGTGGTCGAGCGCCTCGGTGCCCGCCGCACGGTCCTCGCGTTCGCGATCCTCAACGCCTCGGGCCTGATCGTCGCGTCGGTCGGGGTCGCCCTCGGCCAGGTGCTGGTCGTCGGGCTGGGCCTCGTCCTCTTCGGCGTCGGCACGGGTGTGTGGGACGCGTCGATGAACGTCGAGGGCGCGGCCGTCGAGCAGCACCTCGGCCGGACCGTCATGCCGCGGTACCACGCCGGGTTCTCGTTCGGCACGGTCGCCGCCGCCGGGGTCGCGGCCGTCGCGGCAGGCCTGCACGTGCCCGTCGTCGTGCACATCCCGATCGCGGTCGTCCTGTCGGTGATCGGCGTCGCGTTCGCGGTCCGGGTGTTCCTGCCGACCGCCGACGAGCCCGAGGTCCGGCACGCGGGCGACCGCCCGGCGAAGGGTGCCCGGGGTGCTCTGGCGGCCTGGCTCGAGCCCCGCACGCTGCTCATCGGACTCGTGGTGCTCGCGGCGGCGCTCACCGAGGGGTCGGCCAACGACTGGGTCAGCCTGGCGGTGGTCGACGGGTTCGACGTGACGGACGCGGTCGGCGCGATCGCGTTCGCAGTCTTCGTCACGGCGATGACCGCGATGCGCTGGTTCGGCACCACCCTGCTCGACCGGTACGGCCGCGTGGCGGTCCTGCGGCTGTGCGCCGGGCTGTCGCTCGTGGGCCTTCTGATCTTCGGGCTGGCCGACCCGCTGTGGCTGGCTGTCGTGGGCATCGTCGCCTGGGGTGCCGGTGCCGCCCTCGGGTTCCCGGTGGGGATGAGTGCCGCTTCCGACGACCCGTTGCGGGCCGCCCAGCGCGTCAGCGTCGTCTCGACCATCGGGTACAGCGCGTTCCTCGCGGGCCCGCCGCTGCTCGGGTTGTTCGCGCAGCAGGTGGGCTACCGGCACGCTCTGCTGGTCATCATCGTCCCGATCGTGCTGGGCCTCCTCGTGGTCAACGCCGCCGCGCCCCTGAACAAGGACCGCGTAGCCTGAGGGCGTGCAGAGTGAGCTGAGCACGGCCGACTGCTCGCCGGCGACCGTCCCCCCGACGATCACCTGGCCGCCCCGGACCGCCCCGTCGTCCACCACCCTCGCGGACCTCACCACCCTCCGGGTGGGCGGAGCGCCGCGCCGGTACGTGGAGACGACGACGGAGGCGGAGCTGATCGACGCGGTCCGCGCGGCCGACGCCGACTCCGAGCCGGTGCTGGTGCTCGGCGGCGGCTCCAACCTGCTCGTCGCCGACGCCGGGTTCGACGGGGTGGTCGTGCGGGACGTGCGCAGCGGCATCGAGGTGCCGGACGCGTCCGCCTGCGCCGGAGCCACCCTCACCGTCCCGGCCGGCACGCCGTGGGACGACGTGGTGCGCTACGCGGTCGAGCAGGAGCTGACCGGGATCGAGACGCTGTCGGGGATCCCGGGGTCGACCGGTGCGACGCCCGTGCAGAACGTCGGCGCCTACGGCCAGGAGGTGTCGCAGAGCATCGCGACCGTCCGGGTGTGGGACCGCGGCCGGGGCAAGGTGCGCACGCTGCCCCTGGTCACGCTCGCGTTCGGGTACCGCACCTCGCTGCTGAAGCGCTCGATGCGCCAGGCGGACCCGGCCGACCCGCAGTCCCCGTGGTCGCCGACCCCCCGCTACGTGGTGCTCGACGTGACGTTCCAGCTCCGCCCGGGCTCGCTGTCCCGCCCGATCGCCTACGCCGAGCTCGCCCGCACCCTGGGGGTCGAGGTGGGCGGCCGAGCCCCGCTGGGCGAGGTGCGCGACACCGTCCTGGCCCTGCGCACCCGCAAGGGCATGGTGCTCGACGCCGCCGACCACGACACGTGGAGCGCCGGCTCGTTCTTCACCAACCCGCACCTGAGCCTCGCCGAGGCTGCTGCCCTGCCGGAGGACGCCCCGCGCTTCCCGGCGGACGACGACCGCGTGAAGACCAGCGCCGCCTGGCTCATCGAGCGGTCCGGGTTCTCCCGCGGCTTCGGCGCACCCGGCCCGGCGACCCTGTCGACCAAGCACACGCTCGCCCTGACCAACCGCGGGGGAGCGAAGGCCGAGGACCTCCTCGCGCTGGCGCGTCAGGTGCGCGACGGCGTCCGGTCCACCTTCGGCGTGGAGCTGGAGCCCGAGCCCGTGCTGGTGGGCGTCACGCTCTGACGCGTCACGCTCTGCCGCCCGAGCAGCGCGCCGTGCACCAGCACGAGCGCCTCGTCGTCGGTCAGTCCGGCCGCCCGTACGGCGGTCACATAGGTCTCGGCGGCCCGTCGCGCGATGTCGGTGGGGACCGACGCGCCCTCGGCGATGACGGTTCCCGCCCGACGCCGCGTCTCGACGACCCCCTCCGCCTCGAGCTCGCGGAACGCTCGCGCCACGGTGCCCGCGGCGAGGCCGAGGTCCGTGGCCAGCGCACGGATGGTGGGCAGCCGGTCGCCCGCGACGAGCCGACCCGCGGCCACGTGCGCGACGACCTGCGCGCGGATCTGCTCGAACGCGGGAACTCCGGAGGTCAGGTCGACCTCGAGCTGCGCGGTCATGCCGTCTGGGGCTGGCTGTAGGCGTCGGAGCGCTGGTCCGCGGATCCGGCGAGGCGGCGGGGCGCGCCCGCGGAGCGCCAGGCGACCACCGCGCTGACGATCACCACGGCCGGTGCGGCGCACATCCCGATCACGGCGACGGCGACGAGGACCGGGCTGCCCAGGACGACGCCGTCGAACGAACCCTCCTGGGTCCTGCGCAGGGCGTCACCCGCGTAGAAGAGGCAGCCGGCCAGCGTCCACGCCAGGACGAGCTGGACCCCACCGAGGAGCCGTCGGGCGGAGAGTCGCCGCAGGGCGGCGTCGTCGCTCGGTGCAGCGTCGCTCACAGCGGGCCGGCGCGCGATGAGCACGAGGACTCCCACGCCTCCGGCCAGCACGACGAGCGCGCCGAGTCCCAGCGGGACGCCGTAGTACCACCCGGGGAACGGGCCGGCGCCGCTGGTCGCACTCGCGGACAACCGCCAGGTCAGCGAGCGGCCGTCGTCGGCGGCCGCCGCTCCGCACAGGACGAGCAGGGCGCCGAGAGCGGTCGCCCACACCGCGACGACGCGGACCAGGCCGACCGGTGCGAGATCGTGCAGTCCGCGGCGGGCGAGGGGTGCGCGGCGGACCGCGCCGGTCGGACGGGGCCAGGTGAGCTCGCCCGCCGCCAGCACCGCAAGGAATGCCACCCCGCTCGCTGTCGGGATCAGGCCGACCTGGAAGCCCCGCAGGATCGTCGACGCCCCGAACAGGGCCAGGAGCTGGGTGCCCAGCAGCACCGTCCAGGCGACGGTCGCCACCCGGCGGGCATGGCGCGCCGCCGCGAGCCATGCCTCGGACGTGCTCACCGGGCCCAGCGAGCGGATGGGGCGCAGCGCCACGCCGACGGCGACGCCGAGCAGCAGGAGCACAGCGAACGGGTACAGGGCAGCCATCGGGATCCTCTCTCTGTATCAATCAGTCAACTGATTGATACAATGACGCGATCGCCCTCACGAGTCAAGAGGCCAGCCAGTCGTCCACGCCGACCAACAGCCGCGCCCGCACGTCGTCGGCGGCGCGGCTGGCCCGGATCGACGACCGCGCCAGCTCGGCGAGCTCGTCGTCGGTGAACCCGTGCTCGTCCCGCGCGATCGCGTACTGGTCGACCAGCCGCGAGAGGAACAGGAGCGGGTCGTCGGCACCCAGCGCCACGGTCGCCCCCGCGTCCACGAGCGCGCGCAGCGGGACGTCGGCGGCGGTCGCGTACACGCCGAGCGACACGTTCGACGCCGGGCACACCTCGAGCGCCACGCCCTCCTCGACCACGCGCTCGAGCACCCGGGGGTCCTCGGCGGAGCGGACGCCGTGCCCGATCCGGTCCGGCCGCAGGTGCCCGACGACGTCCTCCACGTGCGCGGGACCGAGCAGCTCGCCGCCGTGCGGGACGGAGGCCAGGCCGGCCCGTCGGGCGATCGCGAACGCGGCGGCGAACTCGGGGGTCTCGCCGCGGCGCTCGTCGTTCGAGAGGCCGAAGCCGACCACCTGCCCGGGGCCGTCGCCGGCGTGCGTCGCGGCCAGGCGCGCGAGGGTCCGGGCCTCGAGCGGGTGCCGCATCCGGGAGGCCGCCACGATGACCCCGATGTCGACGCCGGTGGTCGCCGAGGCCTCGCGGGCCGCGTCCAGCACGATCTCCAGGGCGGGCGTCAGGCCGCCGACGAACGGCGCGTACGACGTCGGGTCCACCTGGATCTCGAGCCGGCCCGATCCTTCCCGGGCATCGTCCTCGGCGGCCTCCGCGACGATCCGGCGCATGTCGGCCTCGCCCCGCACGCACGCCCTCGCGGCGTCGTACAGGCGCTGGAACCGGAACCATCCCCGCTCGTCGGCGGGCACGTGCAGGGGATCCGCGTCGAGCAGGGCGGCCGGGAGCCGGATCCCGTGGAGCGTCGCCAGCTCGGCCAGCGTGGAGATCCGCATCGAGCCGGTGAAGTGCAGGTGCAGGTGCGCCTTCGGCAGAAGCGCGAGATCCCGGCTCACACGCCTGCCGCGGTCGCGTCGATCAGCCGGTACCCGACGCCGCGGACGGTGTCGAAGTGCTCGGCGCCCACCTTGCGGCGCAGGTACCGCACGTACACGTCGACCACGTTGGAGCCCGGGTCGAAGTCGAAGCCCCACACCTCCGACAGGAGTCGCTCGCGCGTGAGCACGTCGCCGGGGTGCCGCAGGAACGTCTCGGCCAGCGCGAACTCCCGCGCCGACAGGTCCACCTCCTGCGTGCCCACCTTGATCCGCCGCGTCCGCAGGTCCAGCTGGAGAGCACCGTGCTTGAGCACCGACGCCTCACCCGTGGCCGCACCCTGCGCCCGCAGCCGCAGCCGCACGCGGGCGAGCAGCTCCTCGAACCGGAACGGCTTGGCCATGTAGTCGTCGGCCCCGGACTCGAGCCCCGTGACCGTGTCGGTGACGGACGAGCGCGCGGTCAGCACGATCACCGGGACGGTCTCGCCGGCCGCGCGCAGGCGGCGCAGGACCTCGAACCCGTCGATGTCGACCAGGCCCAGATCCAGGATGAGCAGGTCGATGCCACCCGACTGCACCGTCGCCAGAGCCTCCTCGCCCGAGGTCACCGCGCTCGTCTCGAAGCCGGAGGCGCGCAGCCCCTTGGCGACGAACGCGGCGATGCGCTCCTCGTCTTCCGCGATGAGGATGTGCGTCATAGGTACTCCACCAGCTCCGTGACGGGTCGGGGTTCGCCGTCCACGAGGTCGACGGCCGGCAGGTCCAGCACGAAGACCACGCCGGGCCCGACGTTAGCCGGTGGTTGCTCGACGAACACACGTCCGTGGTGCGCGTGTGCGATCGCCGCGACGATCGGCAGGCCCAGGCCCGCCCCGTGCGAGAGGCGGTCGGCCTGACCGCGGTGGAACCGTTCGAAGATGCGGTCCGCCTCGTCCGGCGCTACCCCCGGCCCCTCGTCCCGCACCCACAGGAGCAGCCGGTCGTCCGCCACCTCGCTGCCCAGGCGCACGGTCGACCACGGGGCCGAGTAGCGGTACGCGTTCGCGAGCAGCTGCAGCCAGGCCTGCGTGATCCGCTGCGCGTCCAGCTGGACGGTCACGTCCGCCCGTGCCGCCACCACCCAGTGCCGGTCGCCGAGCCCGCGCGCCTTCTCGTGCACGTCGTCCGTGAGCCGTCCGACGTCGGTGGGCGCGTACCGGACGAAGTCGGGGCGGTCGGCGGTGGCGAGCGTCATGAGGTCGTCGACCAGCCGCTGCATGCGGTCCAGCTCGTCGAGGGCGAGCGCCTGCGTGGCGCGGACGTCGTCCGGGTCGTCGGCGTCGACCAGCTCGAGGTGGCCGCGGACGATCGTCAGCGGCGTGCGCAGCTCGTGCCCGACGTCGTCGAGCAGCTCCCGCTGCGACCCGAACGCCCGCTCCAGGCGGTCGAGCATCGCGTTGACCGTCCGGGCGAGGTTCGACAGGTCGTCCTTGCCGGTCACGGCGATGCGCTCCGACAGGTCGGACTCGGTGATCCTGCGGGTGGTCTCACGCAGGAGCCGGATCGGCCGCAGCAGCCGACCGACGACGAACCACGCGACGACCGCGATGACGGCGAGGGCGGCGAGCCCGACCGCGGAGTAGGTGAGGAACGTCTTGCGCAGGCTCGACATCTCCGCCGACCGGTCGAAGGCGACGACGAACATGCCGGTGCCGGGATCTCCGGCGAGGAGCACCGGGACGGCGATCAGGCGGTACTGCGTGACAGAGGTTCCGACGGTCCGCGGCAGCGACAGGGTGTCGGCGGGCAGCGCGGCGAGTACCTCGACCAGCTCGGGGTCCCGCTCGAGCCGGACCGACCGCGTCTCTGCGGCCGGCGACCAGCTGAGCTTGCCGTCGAGCAGCGTGAGCACTCCCTCGTTCTTGCCGGGCACCCGGTTGCGCACACCCTGCTTGAGCACGTCGCTCACGCTGTCGAACGGAAGATTCGTCGTCGGGTCCTTGCCCGCCTCGACGACGCGGAGCGCGGCCACGGCACGGGACAGCGAGTTGTCCATCCGCTCGTCGGTCTCGGCGGCCTGGAGGGCGAACGCCGTGCCGCCCGCGATCATGACGGTCAGCGCGGCGAGCATCAGCACGGCGGTCAGCAGCCGTGCACGGACCGTCAGGTGCGCGAGGGTGCGCTGGTAGGCGGGGATGGAGCCCGTCGAGACGCCGAGGACCTCGGCGCGACCGCCGGCCCTGGCGCTGCGTGACATGGACGCAAGTATGTCCGGCTCGCCCCGCCCCGTGCAGGCGCCTTCCGGGTCAGCCGTCGTCGCGCCGCTGCCACCGGAACGTGCGGATCCCGACCACCAGCGCCCCGACCGCCCACACGAGCAGGACGACGGCCGTCGCCCCGTGCTGCCACGAGCCGCTGACCTCCCACGCCTCGGCGCTGGGCGGCAGGAACACCGAGCGCATGCCCTGCGCCATCCACTTCAGCGGGAACACCGACGCCACCTGCTGCATCCAGGTGGGCAGGTCCTGGAACACGAAGAACACCCCGGAGATGAACTGCAGGACGAGGACCACCGGGGTGACCACCGCGCTCGCGGACTTCCCGCTGCGGGGGACCGACGAGAAGGCGACCCCGGCGAGGGTCCCGGCCGCCGTGCCGAGCACGAACACCCACGCGAACGTGGCCCAGGCGGTCGCGGTCGTCGGCAGAGGGACGTCGAAGAGCAGCGCCGCCGCGGCCAGCAGGAGCGCGGTCTGGATCAGCGAGGTCGCCAGGACCTCTCCGGTCTTGCCCAGGAAGTACGCCGCCGGCGGCAGCGGCGTGCCGTGCAGCCGCTTGAGCCCGCCGTCGTCGCGCTCGACGGCGATCGAGATCGCGAGCTGCTGGAAGCTCGAGAGCATGACGCCCGTCGCGACCATGCCGGGCAGGAAGTACTGCGCGAACGGGATCCCCGGCTCCGGGCCCACCGTCGCACCGTCCTGGCCGAACACCGTCGCGAAGATCGCGAGCATGATGATCGGGTACGCGAAGATGAAGACGACGGCGTCGCGCTCGCGGAAGAACGTCCGCACCTCGTAGCCGGTCCGGGCCAGCCCGAGGCGCAGCACGCCCGGCAGCCGGGTCCGGGTGTCGACGACGCTCACGAGGTCCCCCCGTCGATCAAGCTCAGGTACACGTCCTCCAGCGTCGGGCGCAGCACCTGCAACCCCGGGACCTCGCCGCCGAACGTCCCGGTCAGCTCGAGAACCACCTGGGTGGGGGTGTCCGTGCGGACGTCGCGCGTCTGACCGTCCTGCGTCCAGCGCACCACCGCCTGCCGCGCGGTCCGGCCGCCGAGGTCCGCCGGGGTCCCCTCGGCGACCACCTGACCGTCGCGGACCACGAGCACCCGGTCGGCGAGGCGCTCGGCCTCCTCCAGGTAGTGCGTGGTGAGCAGGATGGTCGTGCCGCCGTCGGCGAGCGCCTCCACCAGGTCCCAGAACGAGCGCCGGGCCTGCGGGTCGAACCCCGTCGTCGGCTCGTCGAGGAACAGCAGCTCCGGCCTGCCGACGATGCCGAGGGCCACGTCGAGCCGTCGACGCTGCCCGCCCGACAGCTGCCGCGCACGGGTCCTCACCTTCTCCTGCAGGCCCACGGCGGCGATGACCTCGTCGGGGTCGCGCGGGTCCGGGAAGAACCGGGCGAAGTGGTGGACGAGCTCCGCGACCGTCGCCTCGGCGAGGTCGTTGTTCGTCTGCAGCACGATGCCGAGGCGCGAGCGCCAGTCCCGGCCGCCGGTCTGCGGGTCCTGGCCGAGGACGCGCACGTCGCCGCCGTCGCGCGACCGGTAGCCCTCGAGGATCTCGACGGTCGTCGTCTTGCCGGCGCCGTTCGGGCCCAGGATGGCCACCACCTCGCCGTGCGCGACGTGCAGGTCGAGGCCGTCGACCGCCCGCTTCTCGCCGTAGGCCTTGCGCAGCCCGACGACCTCGACGGCATCCGGCATCGCGAGCTACTCGGCCTCGGCGAGCAGCGACTGGATCCGGGTGACGCCCTCCACCAGGTCGGCGTCGCTGAGCGCGTACGACAGCCGCAGGTACCCGCTCGGTCCGAACGCCTCACCCGGCACCACTGCGACCTCGGCCTGCTCGAGGATGAGCGTGGCCAGCTCGGCGGAGGTCTGCGGGGTGACCCCGCGGATCGTCCTGCCGAGCACCCCCTCGACCGACGGGTACACGTAGAACGCGCCCTCCGGGGCCGGGATCCGCACGCCGTCGATCTGCGACAGCATCTCGACGATCGTCCGCCGGCGCCGGTCGAACGCGGTGCGCATCTGCTCGACGGCCGTGAGGTCCCCGCTCAGGGCCGTGATCGCGGCGCGCTGCGAGATGTTGGCGACGTTCGACGTGAGGTGCGACTGCAGGTTCGTCGCGGCGGTGATCACGTCGGCCGGGCCGATCATCCAGCCCACCCGCCACCCGGTCATCGCATAGGTCTTGGCGACGCCGTTCAGCACGATCGTCGTGTCCGCGAGCTCCGGCACCACGCGCACGATCGGCGTGAACACGGCGTGGTCGTAGGTCAGGTGCTCGTAGATCTCGTCGGTGATCACCCACACGCCGTGCTCGAGCGCCCAGCGCCCGATCGCGGCCGTCTGCTCGGGGGAGTACACCGCCCCGGTGGGGTTGGAGGGCGAGTTGAACAGCAGCACCTTGGTCTTCGGGGTGCGCGCCGCCTCGAGCTGCTCGACGGTCACCAGGTAGCCCTGGTCGACGCCGGCGAACACCTCGACCGGGACGCCGCCCGCCAGCCGGATCGCCTCCGGGTACGTGGTCCAGTACGGCGAGGGCAGGATCACCTCGTCGCCCGGGTCCACGATCGCCGCGAACGACTGGTACACCGCCTGCTTGCCGCCATTGGTGACCAGCACGCTCGACGGCTTCACCGCGTAGCCGGAGTCGCGCAGCGTCTTGGTGGCGATCGCCTCGCGCAGCGCAGGCAGCCCGGCAGCCGGCGTATACCGGTGGTTGGCCGGGTCCTGCGCGGCGGCGATCGCGGACTCGACGATGTACTCGGGCGTCGGGAAGTCGGGCTCGCCGGCGCCGAAGCCGATCACCGGACGCCCGGCGGCCTTCAGGGCCTTGGCCTTGGCGTCGACCGCCAGCGTCGCGGACTCGGCGATCGCAGCCAGTCGGGCGGACACGCGGGGGCGGGGGGAGGTCTGCTCGCTCACGGGGCCCATAGTGGCAGAGGTCACGCTCGCTCGTGCCCGCCATTTCGCACCTCCGGCGGGCATCGGGACGGTTCGACCCACGGGCCCTCGTCGCGTACAGTGGACCCCCGGCGGTTGACGTCCGCCATGATGAGCCGTGCCCCGGAGGTCTCCGGGAGCCTGTGCGGAGCCCCTGCGGGTGGTGTCCGTCGGTGCGCGCCTACGGGCGGACGGATCGTCGTGGAGGCCCAGGCCGCCGTAGGGCAGTGGCGCAATTGGTAGCGCAGCGGTCTCCAAAACCGCAGGTTGCAGGTTCGAGTCCTGTCTGCCCTGCGCACGCGTCTGGTCCTCCGGGTTCGCCCGGGGGTCCGGGAGGCGAGCAGGACCGCCGGTCGGTCCGGCGCGACGCGTCGGCCCGTCCGTCCGTCAGGTTCCGCACGGAGCCTGACCACACACGAGACGTAGGGGTCAGACGTGAGCGAAACAGCACCGGCTGCGGCGTCCGACGCCGAGGGTTCGGCGGCGCGCCCGTCGGCACCCAAGGCTGCCGGTAAGGGTTCGTCGCAGTCTCGTGGCGGACTGTTCGCCCGCATCGCGCTCTTCGTCCGCCAGGTCGTCGCGGAGCTGAAGAAGGTCGTCCGGCCCACGCGGTCGGAGCTGATCACCTACACGAGCGTCGTCCTGGTGTTCGTCGCGGTGGTCATGGCCTTCGTCACCGTGGTCGACCTGGGCATCGGCAAGCTCACGTTCTGGGTCTTCGGAGGCTGACAGCCCCTCGGGGCCAGCCCCGACAGTCAGGCAGTCGCCCCACCCGGGTGGAGCACTCATCGCCCCGGTCCGCCGGGGCGCACACGCAGGAGAAAGCAGGTTCGCACGTGTCGCAGGAGTCGCAGGAGCCCACCACGGGCGCCGAGGCGGAGCTCGAGGACGCCATCGCGTCGGTCGAGGCCGTCGAGTCGTCGGCTGTCGAGGACGCCTCAGCCGAGGATGTCAGCGCCGACGCCACCGAGAGCGACGAGCCGGCCGACGAGGGTGCCGAGCCTGCCGCCGACGAGGTCACCGAGGAGTCCGACGAGGCCGAGGAAGAGCCCGACGTCGAGGACGACCCGGTCGCCGCGTTCAAGGCGCAGCTCCGCAGCCAGCTGGGTGACTGGTACGTCATCCACTCCTACGCCGGCTACGAGAACCGCGTGAAGGCGAACCTCGAGAACCGTCGCCAGAGCCTGAACATGGAGGACTTCATCTACGCGGTGGAGGTCCCCATGGAGGAGGTCGTGGAGATCAAGAACGCGCAGCGCAAGGTCGTCAAGCGCGTCCGGATCCCCGGCTACGTCCTCGTCCGCATGGACCTCACCGACGAGTCGTGGGGCGCCGTCCGGCACACGCCGGGCGTCACCGGCTTCGTCGGCCACACGCACCAGCCCGTCCCGCTGACGCTGGACGAGGTCTTCTCGATGCTCGCGCCGTCGCTGGAGCCCAAGCAGGCGACCACCGCTGCCGGGGCCGCCAAGGCCGCCTCCCAGATCAAGGTCGACTTCACCGTCGGCGAGTCGGTCACCGTCACGGACGGCCCGTTCGACACGCTGCCGGCCACGATCTCCGAGATCAACGCCGAGAGCCAGAAGCTCAAGGTGCTCGTCTCCATCTTCGGCCGGGAGACCCCGGTCGAGCTGTCCTTCAGCCAGGTCGCCAAGATCTGACTGAGCTTCCTCGCGCTGCGAGGCGGCACTGCAACCGGGTCATCGCCCACGGCGTCGGCCCACGACACGAACGGAAGCAGCTATGCCCCCGAAGAAGAAGGTCACCGGCCTGATCAAGCTCCAGATCAAGGCCGGCGCCGCCACCCCCGCGCCGCCGATCGGTCCGGCGCTGGGTCAGCACGGCGTCAACATCATGGAGTTCTGCAAGGCGTACAACGCGGCCACCGAGGCGCAGCGCGGCAACGTCATCCCCGTGGAGATCACGGTGTACGAGGACCGCTCGTTCACCTTCATCACGAAGACGCCGCCGGCCGCCGAGCTGATCAAGAAGGCCGCCGGTGTGGCCAAGGGTTCCCCGACCCCGCACACCGTCAAGGTCGCCACGCTCACCAAGGCCCAGATCACCGAGATCGCGAGCACCAAGCTCGAGGACCTCAACGCCAACGACCTGGCCGCGGCCGAGAAGATCATCGCGGGCACCGCTCGCTCGATGGGTATCACCGTCCAGGGCTGATCCAGCCCACCCAGTGGCAGGGCCGTGTGCGGCCCGCAGACCACGACTGCTGATCAAGGAGAACCAAGCAGATGGCTAAGCACAGCAAGGCGTACCGCGCCGCGGTCGAGAAGATCGAGGAGGGGCACCTCTACACCCCCCTCGAGGCTGTCCGGCTCGCGCAGACGACCGCCACCACCAAGTACGACTCGACCGTCGAGGTGGCCTTCCGCCTCGGTGTCGACCCGCGCAAGGCGGACCAGATGGTCCGCGGCACGGTCAACCTGCCCCACGGCACCGGCAAGACGGCCCGCGTCATCGTGTTCGCCACCGGCGAGCGCGCTGAGCAGGCCCGCGCCGCGGGTGCCGACGAGGTTGGTGGCGACGAGCTCATCGACAAGGTCGCGGCCGGCTGGACCGACTTCGACTCCGCCGTCGCGACGCCCGACCTCATGGGCAAGGTCGGTCGACTGGGCAAGGTCCTGGGCCCGCGTGGTCTCATGCCGAACCCGAAGACCGGCACCGTGACGATGGACGTGGCCAAGGCCGTGTCCGACATCAAGGGCGGCAAGATCGAGTTCCGCGTGGACCGTCACGCGAACCTGCACTTCATCATCGGCAAGGTCTCGTTCAGCGACACCGCCCTGGTGGAGAACTACGCAGCCGCGCTCGACGAGATCCTGCGTCTGAAGCCGTCCGCGTCGAAGGGCCGCTACATCGCGAAGGCGACCTTCTCGACGACGAACGGCCCCGGCATCCTCGTCGACCAGAACAAGACGCGGAACCTGCTCGAGGACGACGCCGCCTGACGGTAGCTCCAGCGCGACGAAGGCCCGGTCCCCCCTGCGGACCGGGCCTTCGTCGTTCCCGGAGCCAACCGGGGCAGCGCGCGTGCTCCCGGCCGGACCGGGTCAGCGCGCGCGCCGGGCCGCACCCGGTCGAGCTGCCCCGACCAGCTCGAGCGGCCGGGTCCACAGGCCGGAGAGCCAGCTGAGCTCGTCGTCCGTCGGCTCGGCGGCGACGGCGAGCTGCGCGCTCCACTCGACCGCGGTGCCGACCGTCCGGGCGACCGCCATCGAGCGGGTCGGTGTCGCGTCCCCTCCGAGGCTGCGGTACTCCGTGAGGAACATCGCCACCGGGTCCAGCCCCCAGGCCGGGTCGAGGGCCGGGCCGAGCGCGATGGCGACCCAGTCGAGCGCCGTGGCCACGTCCCACCGCGGGTCTCCGCACCCGGCGGAGCGGTGGTCGCGACCCGGGGCCGCGCCGTCCGGCCCCGTGACGCCGCCGAGGAGGACCGCGCGCACGGCCCCGCGCACCCGGGTCACGGCCACGTCGTCGCCCGTCGGCTCGCCGTGGATCCACTGCGCGGTGGTCCACGCCGATCGGGCCCCCGCGAGAGCACGCCCGATCGCGGGGTGGGCCCGCACCGCCCAGACCGGTCCCGCCTGCACCGGGAGCTCGTCGAGCCAGTCCGGCAGTGGCGCGTCGAGCACCCAGGGCAGGTCAGCGGTCGGCGTGAGCGCCGTGAGCGGCGTGCGGTGCAGGCGCACCAGGGCTGCCGCCCACGCCGAGAGGAGGGCTGTCAGCTCCGCGCGCAGGACCGAGGCCGGCCCGTGCTCGTGGAACCGGCCGACGAGGTCCTCGAGCTCCCCACCAGCGCGGTCCCCCCACCGCGCTGGTGCCGAGCCGGGTGTGCGGGGACCGTCGCGTGCCCCGGGTCCGGGACCAGCGCGACGACCTCCGGCGACGGACCGGCCGCCGTGTGGCGCCCGACCCGCGGACGCAGCGCGACGACGCGTGCGGAGGGACTGCGGTCGACCGCTGTGCGGTCACGGCCGGCCGTGCTCTCCACGTCGACGGACATCGCGCTGCCTTCCTCTCTGTTGCCTCGAGCTCGGGTGCTGGGTCAGCGGGCCCGGCCGCGGACGATGGCCGTGACGTAACCCGCCCAGAACGCCTCGCGCAGCCGGAGCGACGCGAAGGCCCGTGCGCGGGCACCGGCGGCACCGCCGGGGCCAGCTGCCTGGGTGTGGGCCTCGGTGAACGGTTCGGTGAAGGGCTCGGTGAAGGGCTCGGTGAAGGGCTCGGTGAACGGCTCGGTGAAGGGCTCGGTGAACGGGTTGGCCCCGAACGCCTCGGTGAACGGCTCCGTGAACGGTTCGGTGAACGGCTCCGTGAACGGCTCGGTGAACGGGTTGGCGCCGAACGCCTCGGTGAAGGGTTCCGTGAACGGTTCGGTGAACGGTTCGGTGAAGGGCTCCGTGAAGGGCTCCGTGAACGGTTCGGTGAAGGGCTCGGTGAACGGGTTGGCCCCGAGGGCCTCGGTGAAGGGTTCCGTGAACGGTTCCGTGAACGGTTCCGTGAAGGGTTCCGTGAACGGTTCCGTGAACGGTTCGGTGAACGGCTGGGCGTCCGCGCCGGCTGTCGCGGCCGACTGGGCGGAGGCCGCTGCGCCCGGCTGAGCCGGGGCCGCCACGGGACGCCCGGTGGCGCCGTTGCCGCTCGTCGCCGTGCCGCGTGCCGCAGCAGGGCGCCGACGGGGACGGCGACGGCCGAACGCCGCCTCGATCGGCGGGAACAGCGACGGAGCCCCGGTCGGCCGCGCAGCACGCGACCGTGCCCCCCGGCGTCCCGCGAGGGCGCGCGCCGCGGTCGGGGTCAGGACGTCGACACCCAGCGTGCCCAGCACGGCGCCGATCGGGTTCGCCACGGAGAACGAGCCGTCGTCCTCGCCCGCCCAGAGCAGGCCCACCACCCGTCCGTCCTCGGTGATGATCGCCGAGCCGGAGTCGCCCTCGGCCGAGAAGGCGGCGACGCCCTCGGCGGGCTCAATGCGGATCTGGTCGCGCAGGGTCTTCCACCCGATGCCGGGACCGAAGTCGACGGAGGTCGTGTAGTCGGTCGAGGTGATCGTGCCGCTGGTCAGCCCCGTGGTCCGGCCGGTCTTGCGGACGGCTGACCCCTCGGTGGCCGGCTCGGACCCGGTCACGGGTCCGATCCCGACGATGCCGGGCACCCAGGGTGCGCCAGGCGCCAGCGCGACGACGGCCGCGTCGATGTGGTCGGTCAGCGCGCCACGCACGAGGGCGCCGACGCGGTCCGAGCGGGGGTTCCCACCGTCGGCGAGCGCCGGCTGGATCCAGGTGCTCGCGACGTCCTCGAGCCCGTCGCCCGCAGCGACGTGCCAGTTCGTCAGCCCGAACGTCTGGCCTGTGTGCCGCTCGTACACCAGCACGCCGAGCGTGCCGTTGACCGACCGCAGCTGGGCCGTGCCGTCGACGGGGATCGTCACCGGGGCGGCCGGTCCGATGCTGATGCCGCCGGCCAGGGGACGGACGCGCTTGCTCGCCGGGGTGGGCTCCGAGCTGGACAAGAGACGCACGCGGTGCTCGACGACGTCCGTGGGGATGCCGTCGATCTCGCTGGGGATGCGCTCGCTGTCGGGCAGCTCGCCCGCGGCACGCTTGCGCTCGACGTGGACCACGATCGCCTGCCGGCCGGTGGGCGACCCGTCCGACCACTTCTCGCCGATGTCGACCCCCACCACGCCGGGCCGGGCGATGAGCGCGTCCTCCACGGTGCGCTTCGTCGTTCGGATCTGCTCGCGGGTGTACGGGTCGGGTGTGGGGTCCTGCTCAGTCATGTCGCGCGTCTCCTCAACCGGTCGGGTGCTCGTCAGGAGCGGGTGAAGTCAGGCCAGATACATCCGCCAGGAAGGAACACTCCCAGAGATGTATCTGGCTGCCGAGGGGATGCTCCTCTTCGTCGACCCCGTCGAGTGGGGTCGCCCGCGGGTGCTCGCGGGGGCAGGTCGTCACCAGCGGCTTGCTCGGGGCAGCGGCGAGCGACGTCAATCGTCCTTGTCGGGGTTGTCCGGGTCGTCCTACTGTGTGCGGGGCGGCCGCCCGACGAGGCCTGCCTGTGAGGGGTCCATGATGAGTGACGACCTGGTGGAGCCGGTGGACACCGAGCTCCGCAGCCAGGGTGAGGGGCTCGCCGACCAGGCGGCCCGCGCGGTGGTGGCCTACCGCGACGGAGACCGTGCGCCGCTCGCCGCCCTGGTGCAGGTGATGACTCCGTTGCTGTGGCACACCGTGCGCGCCCAGGGGGCTGACCCCGAGCTGGCGCAGGACATCGTGCAGAACACCTGGCTGACCCTCGTGCGGGACATCGAGTCGATCCGGGATCCCCGGGCGACCCTCCAGTGGATGCTCGTCACGGCCAAGCGCGCCGCGTGGAGGTCCGTGCGGCGCAGCCGCGACGAGATGGTCCGCCACGAGCAGGACGAGCACGTGACCGACTGGCTCGCGGCACCGGCGGACGACCTGCCCGACACGGTCGCGGTGCGTTCCGAGCGGGACAAGCTGCTCTGGCAGCACGTCGCCGAGCTGCCCGACCGGTGCAGGCGGCTGCTCGGCCTGGTCGCGCTGGTCGACCGCCCGGACTACGGGGTGGTCTCCCGGGCGCTCGGCATGCCGGTGGGGAGCATCGGACCCACCCGCGGTCGCTGCCTCGCCAAGCTCCGCGTCGCACTCGCCTCCGACCCCGCCTGGAGCGTGTCATGAGCACCGACGAGAGGACCCTCGCGCTGGTCGCCGCGGGTGGCCTGGACATCGACGACCGCCGCATCCTGAACCGTCTGGCGGAGCTGGTCGAGCGCGCGGACCCGGTACCTCCGGGCCTCATCGAGAGCATCGGCATGGCGCTCACCATCGAGGCGATGCACGCCGAGGTGGCCGAGCTGCACCTGGTCGGTGAGCCCGCGCTCGCGGTCCGCGCCGACGAGACGAGCATCGAGGCCGGCACCATCACGTTCACCACCGACGTGCTCACCGTGATGATCTCGGTGCACGCGGAGGCGGGCCGCGTGCGGGTCGACGGCTGGGCGGCGCCGGCGGGCGAGCTGTCCGTCGAGCTGCACCAGGGCGGAGACGTCGCCTCGACGACGTCGGACGTGGACGGCCGGTTCTCGTTCTCCGACATCGAGCGAGGACCTGCGCGGCTGGTGCTCCGTCGACCCTCGGACCCCACGGTCCCCATCGTCACGCCGCAGATCGAGCTCTAGCGCAGATGGCCGAACCCGGCGGTCCGGCGGCGGCCGGATCGCCGTCACTCGGCGCCCTGGCCGAGCAGGTGCAGCGCGCGGACGACGACAACGCGGAGGGTCGACCGACCCGCGCGCGTCGTCGGCTGCGTCCTGCACTGCGCGCGCTCGACGCGATGCCCTCGACGCCCGAGGTGGCGCGATGGCGTGGTCGGGCGCTCGTCGAGCTGGCCAAGTGTGACTTCGAGACCCGGGGTGGGCCGCGCCCGGTGCTCGAACGACTCGACGCGATGCTTGCCGAGCAGGAGGCGTCGGGCGGGGGCTGGCGCGGGCTGCGCCCGGCGGTCGCTGGCCTGCGTGGCCTGCTGGCGCTGCGGGCCGGTCGCCAGGACGACGCGCTGCGGGAGCTGGACGTGGCGATCGCCGCGTCCGACGACGCCGACCCGATCGACGCGTGCCGCTCTCTCCTGAACCGCGGGGTGCTGCACATCGAGCGGCGCGAGGTGGCGGCGGCCCGGGCGGACTTCGCGGAGTGCGCCCGCCGCGCGCGGGAGGCCGGCTTCGTCCGCCTCGTGTTCAAGGCGGAGCACAACCTGGGCTACCTCAGCTTCGTCGCCGGCCGCATGCCGGAGGCCCTGGCCGTCATGGAGGCCGCCGCCGCGATCCTGCCGGGGCCGCCCCGGCCGACCGCGCTCCAGGACCGCGCGCGGGTGCTCCTCGAGGCGGGGCTCGTCGGTGTCGCGGACAGCACCCTGGCGGAGGCGGCCGCCCGGTTCGCCGAGCAGCACCTCCCGCGCGACGTCGCCGAGTGCGAGCTCGGTCGGGCGGAGTGCGCGATGCTGCGCGGCGACCTCGCTGCCGCGCGGGACTTCGCCCTGTCCGCCGAACGCCGGTTCCGTCGGCGGGGGGACGACGCCTGGGTGGTCCGGTCGTCGCTGCTGGCGCTGCAGGCGGACGCCGAGGCGTACGCGACCGCGCCCGGCGACGTGCACTCCCGCGCGCGCTGGGCGTCGCTGGCCCGCAGCGCGGCCCGGCTGGAGCGGATGTGCGTGTCTACCGGCCGCACCATCTGGGCCACCGCGGCCGCGTACGTGCGGATCGAGGCGGACCTCGCGCGCGGGGTGCTCACGGAGCCGGCGACCGTGCTCGAGGGGCTCGGGCCGGTGCGGAACAGCGACCCCATCGCGGTCCGGCTGCACGGGCGCCGCATCCGCGCGATGCTCGCGCTCGAGGCGGGGGACCGGGAGCGCGCCGGACGGTACGTCCGCGCAGGTCAGCGCGATCTCGGGCTGCACCGGTCGCGGTTCGGCTCGCTCGACCTGCGGACCGCCGGCGCGGTGCACGGGACGGGGCTGGCGGCGCTCGACGTGTCGCTGGCGCTCGCCACCGGCCGCGCCTCGGCGGTGCTGGACGCCGCGGAGCGGGTGCGGTCCGTGATCGGCGGCACCCCGCGGGTCAACCCGCCCAGCGACCCCGTCTCGGCGGCCCTGCTCGAGGAGCTGCGCGAGCTGATCGACAAGAACCGTGGCGTGCGGCTGCGGGTGGGCGGCGACCCCCGGCTCGTCCGTGTCGAGCGCGAGGCGCAGCGCCTGAAGCACGAGATCCTGGCCCGGTCCTGGCACGAGAGCGGACGGGCAGGCGGCGACCGGGCGGGCCGCACGGTGGAGGTGCGCAGGCTGCTGCGCGACCGACCCGGCGCGGTGGTCCTCGACGTGCTCGAGCACCGCGGGGAGCTCCTGGCCGTGGAGGTCGGCGACCACCGCACCGAGCTGCACCACCTCGGGGAGACGGCGAGCATCGCCGAGCTGGTCCGCCGGGTGCACGCCGACCTGGAGGTGACGGCGAACCCGCTGGTGCCCGCGGACCTGCGCGGGGTCGCGCTGAGCTCCCTGCGTCACGGGATGACGAGGCTGGAGCAGCGGCTCGAGCCCGCGCTCGGTGCACCCGGGGAGCTCGTCGTCGTGGCGACCGGCTGGCTCGGCGTGCTGCCGTGGTCGATGCTCCCGTCCCGGGTGGGTCTGCCGACCGTCGTCGCGCCGTCGGTGCACCACTGGATGACGTATGCCGGCACGGCGAGCAGCGCGCCCACCCGGGTCAGCGCCGCGGCCGGGCCGGGACTGCGGCACGCCGAGGCGGAGGCGGAGGAGATCGGTCGGCTGTGGCCCGGGGGCGAGGTCGTGGTGGGTGAGGAGGCCACGGTCTCCCGGATGATCGGCCTGCTGGGCTCGCCCGGCATCGTGCACCTCGCCGCGCACGGCCGCCACGAGCCCGACAACCCGTTGTTCTCCTCGGTCCGGATGGCCGACGGGCCGCTCTTCGCGCACGAGCTGGACTCGGGCGGAGCGTCGCCGGACCTCGTGCTGCTGTCCAGCTGCGAGGTGGGCCGCGCGAGCATCCGGGCCGGGGGAGAGGCGCTCGGGCTCGCGAGCGTCCTCCTGCGCACCGGCGTCGGCTGCGTCGTGGCCGCGCTGGCCCCGCTGCCCGACGCGACCGCGCTCGCGGTGATGACGCGCACCCACGCCCTGCTGGCCACGGGTGTGCCGGTGGCGCAGGCTGTCGCGACGGCGACCGCGGAGGACGCGGCCCAGACGGGGGTCGTCGCGCCGCTGGTCTGCTTCGGCGCCCCGCTCTGAGGGCGATTTGGTCACCTCCGGCGGGTGCCGTACCCTGAGGGGACCCAAAGACCGCCGGTCGTCGACCGTGTCGTGCGCACGCAGTGCTCACGCCCGATCGCCCGAAGTCCCGCAGCACGCGGAGGCCAGCGCAGGTGAGTGTTCCCGGATGGTTCGGCTTGCGCCGAGCTGCCTGCCGAGCCCCGCGCCTGCGCGGGGCTCTTCCTGTTGGGGGACGTGACGACCGGTGGCACCACCATCGGAAGGATTGCCATGGCGAGGCCGGACAAGGCAGCCGCTGTCGCAGAGCTCACGGACCTGTTCCGTGACTCCAACGCGGCCGTGCTGACCGAGTACCGCGGGCTCACCGTTGCTCAGCTCAAGAAGCTGCGCAAGGCGCTCAGCGGCAACGCAACCTACGCCGTGGTGAAGAACACGCTGACCGCGATCGCGGCCAAGGATGCCGGCCTCGAAGGCCTCGACGACGCGCTCACGGGCCCGTCGGCGATCGCCTTCGTCTCCGGTGACCCGGTCGAGGCCGCCAAGGGACTGCGTGACTTCGCCAAGGCGAACCCCGCACTGGTCATCAAGGGCGGTGTCCTCGACGGACGCGCCCTGACCGCTGCGGACGTCACCAAGCTCGCGGACCTCGAGTCCCGTGAGGTTCTGCTGGCCAAGGCGGCCGGCGTGTTCAAGGCGTCGCTCTTCCAGGCGGCCTACCTGTTCACCGCCCCCGCCGCTCAGGCTGCACGCACCGTCGACGCTCTCCGGCTCAAGCTCGAGGAGTCGACCGAGGTCGCTGCCTGAGCCACCCGGCGACAGGCACTCACTGAACCCCCGCCCAGGTAGCCGCACCGGCCACCGGGCATTGATCGGAAGGAACCGCCACCATGGCGAAGCTCACCACCACCGAGCTCATCGACGCGTTCAAGGAGCTCTCCCTCATCGAGCTCTCCGAGTTCGTGAAGGCGTTCGAGGAGACCTTCGAGGTCACCGCTGCCGCTCCCGTCGCCGCTGCGGCCCCCGCCGGCGCCGGTGGCGCTGCCGAGGTCGAGGCCGAGGAGGAGAAGGACTCGTTCGACGTCGTCCTCGAGGCCGCCGGTGACAAGAAGATCCAGGTCATCAAGGAGGTGCGCGTCCTGACGAGCCTCGGCCTGAAGGAGGCCAAGGACCTCGTGGACGCCGCTCCCAAGGCCGTCCTGGAGGGCATCACCAAGGAGAACGCCGAGAAGGCCAAGGCGACCCTCGAGGCCGCCGGCGCCACGGTCACCCTCAAGTGATCGCCGCCTCCGTCGCCGGTCCGCCGGTCGCACGGAGGTAGCACGCCAGCTCGCAGACGAGGCCCGCGCCCCCTCGGGGACGCGGGCCTCGTCGCGTCCGGATGAGGGACAGGCTTTCGCCGGCCCGTTCCGTGTGCCACCATGTGCGCGACGACAACGACGTCGTCGTGCGGGCGGAGCCGCCCGCTCGTACCGGACGCCTCAGGGTCGGTCACCCATCTCGGTGGGGGACTCCAGGGGTGTCGATGCCGGGTGGACTTTGCAGCCGCGGCCGAGTATGCTAGCGCTTTGCGCTGGCCTGTGCCCGCGATCCCGTATAACCCGAGCCCACCCTCGTCGTCAATGCACGACGTCGTGGGGCTCGCCGGCCGGGGGATCGCGCCTAGCCAGGACCAGTGCAGCGTGCACTCGATCCGCTGGGAAGGACCCCTCTTTTGGCTGCCTCGCGCACCCCTTCTGCTCCGACCGCCGACGCCATCGCGAACCGCACCGCCTCTCGCCGTATCTCCTTCGCCAAGATCCACGAGCCCCTCGAGGTCCCGGACCTGCTCGGTCTGCAGACGGAGAGCTTCGACTGGCTGCTCGGCAACGAGAAGTGGCAGGGCCGTGTGGCCAAGGCCCTCGAGGCCGGTCGGCAGGACGTTCCCGAGACCGCTGGTCTCGAGGAGATCTTCGAGGAGATCTCGCCCATCGAGGACTTCGGCGGCTCCATGTCGCTGTCGTTCCGCGAGCACCGCTTCGAGCCGCCGAAGTACACGGCCGAGGAGTGCAAGGAGAAGGACTTCACCTTCGCCGCCCCGCTGTTCGTCACGGCGGAGTTCGTCAACTACACCACCGGTGAGATCAAGAGCCAGACGGTCTTCATGGGCGACTTCCCGCTCATGACCGAGCGCGGCACCTTCATCATCAACGGCACCGAGCGCGTCGTCGTCTCGCAGCTCGTCCGCTCGCCGGGCGTCTACTTCGAGCGCACCGCGGACAAGACGTCCGACAAGGACGTCCTCACGGCCAAGGTCATCCCGAGCCGCGGCGCCTGGCTCGAGTTCGAGATCGACAAGCGCGACAACGTCGGCGTGCGCGTCGACCGCAAGCGCAAGCAGAACGCCACCGTGCTGCTCAAGGCGCTCGGCATGACGGACGCGGAGATCCGCGAGGAGTTCGCCGCGTACCCCGCCGTCATCGACACGCTGGACAAGGACCACGTCCAGACGCAGGACGAGGCGCTGCTCGACCTCTACCGCAAGATCCGCCCGGGCGAGCCGCCCACGGTCGAGGCCGGCCGCGCGCTGATCGAGAACTTCTACTTCAACCCGAAGCGCTACGACCTCGCCAAGGTCGGCCGCTACAAGCTGAACAAGAAGCTCGGTCTGGACGTCCCGCTCGCCGACTCGGTCCTGTCCAAGGACGACGTCGTCGCGACGATCAAGTACCTCGCGTCGCTGCACATCGACCTGCCCTCGCTGCCCGGCACGCGTGGCGGCGAGTCCGTCGAGATCCGCGTCGAGCCCGACGACATCGACCACTTCGGCAACCGTCGCATCCGCGCGGTCGGCGAGCTCATCCAGAACCAGGTCCGCACGGGCCTGTCGCGGATGGAGCGCGTCGTGCGCGAGCGCATGACGACGCAGGACGTCGAGGCGATCACCCCGCAGACCCTGATCAACATCCGCCCCGTGGTGGCGTCGATCAAGGAGTTCTTCGGCACGTCGCAGCTGTCGCAGTTCATGGACCAGAACAACCCCCTCGCGGGCCTGACGCACAAGCGTCGCCTGTCCGCGCTGGGCCCGGGTGGTCTGTCCCGCGACCGCGCCGGCATGGAGGTCCGTGACGTCCACCCGTCGCACTACGGCCGCATGTGCCCGATCGAGACCCCTGAGGGCCCGAACATCGGTCTCATCGGCTCGCTCGCCACGTACGGGCGGATCAACCCGTTCGGCTTCGTCGAGACCCCGTACCGCAAGGTCATCAAGGGCAAGGTCTCCGACGAGGTCCACTACCTGACCGCCGACGACGAGGACCGCCACGTCATCGCGCAGGCGAACGCCCCGCTCAAGGCCAACGGTGCCTTCGAGGAGGACCGCGTCCTCGTCCGCGTCAAGGGCGGCGAGATCGAGTACGTCGCCGGCGAGGCCGTCGACTACATGGACGTCTCCCCGCGCCAGATGGTGTCGGTGGCCACGGCCCTGATCCCGTTCCTCGAGCAC
The DNA here is from genome assembly GCF_001426725.1 of Cellulomonas sp. Root137. Lineage (NCBI taxonomy): Bacteria > Bacillati > Actinomycetota > Actinomycetes > Micrococcales > Cellulomonadaceae > Cellulomonas > Cellulomonas sp. Root137. The sequence continues at coordinate 1,605,179 of NZ_LMFG01000001.1, forward strand.
GACGACGCCAACCGTGCCCTCATGGGTGCCAACATGCAGCGCCAGGCCGTCCCGCTGGTCCGTTCCGAGGCCCCGCTCGTGGGTACCGGCATGGAGCGTCGTGCGGCCATCGACGCGGGCGACGTCATCGTCGCGACGAAGCCGGGTGTCGTCACCGAGGTGTCGGCGGACCTGATCGTCGTCGCCAACGACGACGCCACCACGTCGACGTACCGCGTCGCCAAGTTCCGTCGCTCGAACCAGGGCACGTCCTACAACCAGCGCGTGCTGGTCGACCAGGGCGCCCGCGTCGAGGTCAACTCGGTGCTCGCCGACGGTCCGGCCACGGACGAGGGCGAGCTCGCGCTCGGCCGCAACCTGCTGGTCGCGTTCATGTCGTGGGAGGGCCACAACTACGAGGACGCGATCATCCTGTCGCAGCGCCTCGTGCAGGACGACGTCCTGTCCTCGATCCACATCGAGGAGCACGAGGTCGACGCGCGCGACACCAAGCTCGGCCCGGAGGAGATCACGCGGGACATCCCGAACGTCTCCGAGGAGGTCCTCGCGGACCTGGACGAGCGCGGGATCATCCGCATCGGCGCCGAGGTCGCGGCCGGCGACATCCTCGTCGGCAAGGTCACGCCCAAGGGCGAGACCGAGCTGACCCCGGAGGAGCGCCTGCTCCGTGCGATCTTCGGTGAGAAGGCGCGCGAGGTCCGCGACACGTCGCTCAAGGTGCCCCACGGCGAGTCCGGCACGGTCATCGAGGTCCGCACGTTCAGCCGCGAGGACGGCGACGAGCTGCCCGCCGGCGTGAACGAGCTGGTCCGCGTGTACATCGCGCAGCGACGCAAGATCACGGACGGCGACAAGCTGGCCGGCCGTCACGGCAACAAGGGCGTCATCTCCAAGATCCTGCCGGTCGAGGACATGCCGTTCCTCGCCGACGGGACCGCGGTCGACGTCGTCCTCAACCCGCTCGGTGTCCCCGGCCGCATGAACGTCGGCCAGGTCCTCGAGACGCACCTCGGCTGGGTGGCCAAGCAGGGCTGGGACATCCAGCTCGCCGAGGGTGACGTGTCCTGGCGGGACGACGTCCCGGCCATCGCCGCGTCGTCGCCGGCCGGCAACCCGGTCGCCACGCCCGTGTTCGACGGTGTCCCGGAGACGACCCTCACCGGTCTGCTCTCGGCCACGCTGCCGAACCGTGACGGTGTCCGCACCGTGGGTGGCGACGGCAAGGCGCGCCTGTTCGACGGGCGTTCCGGCGAGCCGTTCCCGGACCCGGTCGCGGTCGGCTACATGTACATCCTCAAGCTGCACCACCTCGTCGACGACAAGATCCACGCACGTTCCACGGGTCCGTACTCGATGATCACGCAGCAGCCGCTGGGTGGTAAGGCGCAGTTCGGTGGCCAGCGGTTCGGCGAGATGGAGGTGTGGGCCCTCGAGGCGTACGGCGCCGCCTACACGCTGCAGGAGCTTCTCACCATCAAGTCGGACGACGTCCCCGGACGCGTCAAGGTGTACGAGGCGATCGTCAAGGGGGAGAACATCCCCGACTCGGGCATCCCGGAGTCCTTCAAGGTCCTCCTCAAGGAGATGCAGTCGCTCTGCCTGAACGTGGAGGTGCTCTCCTCGGACGGCGTCTCCATCGACATGAAGGAGAACGACGACGAGGTCTACCGCGCAGCGGAAGAGCTCGGCATCGACCTGTCCCGGCGCCCGAACGCCAGCAGCGTCGAAGAGATCTGACGTCGAGCCCCGGTCCGGCTGCTCTCACGAGATGCCGGACCGGGTGCCCGCACCCTTTAGCAACATTTCCGTTCCGCTGGTCCTCGAGACCGGCAAGCGAAGGAAGTAGGACCCCTCTTGCTCGACGTCAACGTCTTCGACGAGCTGCGTATCGGCCTTGCCTCGGCCGACGACATCCGTGCCTGGTCGCACGGCGAGGTGAAGAAGCCCGAGACCATCAACTACCGGACCCTGAAGCCGGAGAAGGATGGCCTGTTCTGCGAGAAGATCTTCGGTCCCACCCGGGACTGGGAGTGCTACTGCGGCAAGTACAAGCGCGTGCGCTTCAAGGGCATCATCTGCGAGCGCTGCGGCGTCGAGGTGACCCGCTCCAAGGTCCGTCGTGAGCGCATGGGCCACATCGAGCTGGCCGCGCCCGTCACGCACATCTGGTTCTTCAAGGGTGTGCCGTCGCGTCTCGGTTACCTGCTGGACCTCGCCCCGAAGGACCTCGAGAAGGTCATCTACTTCGCGGCCTACATGATCACCTGGGTCGACGTCGACGGCCGGCACGAGGACCTCCCCAACCTCCAGAACGGGATCGACCTGGAGAAGAAGGAGATCTCGGACCGCCGCGACAACGACATCAACACCCGCGCCACCAAGCTCGAGGCCGACCTGGCCGAGCTCGAGGCCGAGGGTGCCAAGGCCGACGCACGCCGCAAGGTGCGCGACTCCGCCGAGCGCGAGATGGCGCAGATCCGCAAGCGTGCGGACCTGGAGCTGGACCGCCTCGACGCGGTCTGGGACCGGTTCAAGAACCTCAAGGTCGCCGACCTCGAGGGCGACGAGATGCTGTACCGCCAGCTCCAGGACCGGTACGGCAACTACTTCGAGGGCTCGATGGGCGCCGCGGCGATCCAGAAGCGTCTCGAGGCGTTCGACCTCGAGGCCGAGTCCGACTCGCTGCGCGAGATCATCAAGACCGGCAAGGGCCAGCGCAAGACGCGTGCCCTGAAGCGGCTCAAGGTCGTCAACGCGTTCCTCACGACGACCAACTCGCCCACCGGCATGGTGCTCGACGCCGTCCCGGTCATCCCGCCGGACCTGCGTCCGATGGTCCAGCTCGACGGTGGCCGCTTCGCCACCTCGGACCTGAACGACCTGTACCGCCGCGTCATCAACCGGAACAACCGCCTCAAGCGGCTGCTCGACCTGGGCGCGCCCGAGATCATCGTCAACAACGAGAAGCGGATGCTCCAGGAGGCCGTCGACTCGCTGTTCGACAACGGCCGCCGCGGCCGTCCGGTGACCGGTCCGGGCAACCGCCCGCTCAAGTCCATCTCGGACATGCTCAAGGGCAAGCAGGGTCGGTTCCGTCAGAACCTGCTCGGCAAGCGCGTCGACTACTCGGGCCGTTCGGTCATCGTCGTCGGCCCGCAGCTCAAGCTCCACCAGTGCGGCCTGCCCAAGCAGATGGCGCTCGAGCTGTTCAAGCCGTTCGTGATGAAGCGCCTCGTGGACCTCAACCACGCGCAGAACATCAAGTCGGCCAAGCGCATGGTCGAGCGCGCCCGTCCCGTCGTCTGGGACGTGCTCGAGGAGGTCATCACGGAGCACCCGGTGCTGCTCAACCGCGCACCCACGCTGCACCGTCTGGGCATCCAGGCGTTCGAGCCCCAGCTGGTCGAGGGCAAGGCGATCCACCTGCACCCGCTCGTCTGCGCCGCGTTCAACGCGGACTTCGACGGTGACCAGATGGCCGTCCACCTGCCCCTGAGCGCGGAGGCGCAGGCCGAGGCCCGCATCCTCATGCTCTCGAGCAACAACATCCTCAAGCCGTCGGACGGTCGTCCGGTGACCATGCCCTCGCAGGACATGATCATCGGCCTGTACCACCTGACCAACGACAAGGACGACGCGCTCGGCGCCGGCCGTGCGTTCAGCACGGTCTCCGAGGCGATCATGGCGTTCGACCAGGGTTCCCTGGACCTGAACGCCGTGGTGCGGATCCGGTTCGACGACCTGGTCCTGACCGAGGAGGACGCGCCCGAGGGTTGGTCCGAGGGCGACGTGCTGCTGTACGAGACGACGCTGGGCCGGGCGCTCTTCAACGAGCTCCTGCCCGTCGACTACCCGTACGAGAACGGCGTCGTCGACAAGAAGCGTCTCTCGGTCATCGTCAACGACCTGGCCGAGCGCTACCCCAAGGTCGAGGTCGCTGCCTCGCTGGACGCGCTCAAGGAGGCCGGCTTCCGCTGGGCCACCCGCTCGGGCGTCACGATCTCCATCTCGGACGTCGCGACCCCGTCGGCCAAGGCGGCCATCCTCGAGGAGCACGAGGGACGTGCGGCGAAGGTGCAGGGCCAGTACGAGAAGGGCCTGATCACCGACGACGAGCGTCGTCAGGAGCTCATCGAGATCTGGACGCAGGCCACCGACAAGGTCGCCAAGGCGATGCAGGAGAACTTCCCGCGCCAGAACACCGTCTACAAGATGGTCGGCTCGGGCGCGCGTGGTAACTGGATGCAGGTCCGCCAGATCGCCGGTATGCGTGGCCTCGTCGCCAACCCGAAGGGCGAGATCATCCCTCGCCCGATCAAGTCGAACTACCGCGAGGGGCTGTCGGTCCTCGAGTACTTCATCGCGACGCACGGTGCCCGCAAGGGTCTGGCGGACACCGCTCTGCGGACCGCCGACTCGGGCTACCTGACCCGTCGTCTGGTGGACGTCTCGCAGGACGTCATCGTCCGTGAGGACGACTGCGGCACCGAGCGTGGTCTGACCATGCCGATCGGCGTCCCGGGTTCGGACGGCACGCTGCGTCGTCACGACAAGGTCGAGACGAGCGTCTACTCGCGCACGCTGGCGACGGACGTCGAGATCGACGGCGAGGTCATCGGTCACGCCGGTGACGACGTCGGCGACGTGCTGCTGGACCGCCTCCTCGAGGCCGGTGTCACCGAGATGAAGATCCGCTCGGTGCTCACCTGCGAGTCCCGCGTCGGCACCTGCGCCCGCTGCTACGGCCGTTCGCTGGCCACCGGCAAGCTCGTCGACATCGGCGAGGCCGTCGGCATCATCGCGGCCCAGTCGATCGGTGAGCCCGGCACGCAGCTGACGATGCGTACCTTCCACACCGGTGGCGTGGCGTCGGCCGACGACATCACGCAGGGTCTGCCGCGTGTCCAGGAGCTCTTCGAGGCCCGCACCCCCAAGGGTGAGGCGCCCATCGCGGAGTTCTCCGGTCGCATCGCGGTGGAGGAGGGTGACCGTTCGCGTCGCCTCGTCCTCACGCCGGACGACGGCTCGGAGGAGATCGCCTACCCGATCACCAAGCGCTCGCGCCTGCTGATCTCGGACGGCGACCACGTCTCCGTGGGTACCCAGCTCGTCGTGGGTGCGGTGGACCCGAAGAAGGTCCTGCGCATCCTCGGCCCGCGTGCCACGCAGAAGCACCTGGTCGACGAGGTGCAGGTCGTCTACTCCTCGCAGGGTGTGGACATCCACGACAAGCACATCGAGGTCATCGTGCGGCAGATGCTGCGCCGCGTGACGGTCCTCGACTCCGGCACCACCGACCTGCTGCCCGGCGAGCTCGCCGAGCGTGGGCGCTTCGAGGACGCGAACCGCGCTGCGGTGTCCGAGGGCGGTCAGCCGGCGTCGGGTCGTCCGGAGCTCATGGGCATCACGAAGGCGTCGCTCGCGACGGACTCGTGGCTGTCGGCGGCCTCCTTCCAGGAGACCACCCGGGTGCTCACCGAGGCCGCGATGTCGGGTCGTTCCGACCCGCTGCTCGGCCTCAAGGAGAACGTCATCCTCGGCAAGCTCATCCCGGCCGGCACGGGGCTTCCCCGCTACGGCAACATCGCGGTCGAGCCCACCGAGGAGGCCAAGGCCGAGCTGTACCCGACCTTCGGCTACGACGAGATCGACTTCCCCGCCCTGGGCCTCGGCTCCGGCGAGGCGATCCCGCTCGAGGACATCGACTTCGGCGACTACCGCTGATCTCGGCCTCAACGCCTCACCCGAGGGGGTCCACCGTCACGGTGGGCCCCCTCGGGCCTTTCGTCCCGGGAATCCCCGGCGCGCTCCTGGTGTTCTCTGAGGGTGCCCCGTGAGGGCTGGCTCTGTGGTCAGCCGCTTTGACGCCTCCCCAGGCGCCAGGTAACGTAGGACACCGTGCCCGCGCCGTCGGGCTCTCGCGCATGCACTCGGTGGACGCCTGGTCCTGGACTCAGTTCAGGATGGTGGGTCCGGGGGCATCGGGTGGTCTCTCTCCACCGCGCCGTCTCTCCTCAAGGCAACCTTGCGGACTGCGGTGCGGAGGACCGGGGCGACACGCCCGGGCGCGGGGGTCGGTTCGGGACGCAAGAACTGCGAGGTAGTCGCGCGACGGGCGACGATCCTCGACCATGCCGGCCGTCCAGGGTGACGGGTGCCGGTCGACCAGAGATTCATCCAACAGACGGAGACGTAGTGCCTACGATCCAGCAGCTGGTCCGCAAGGGCCGGCAGGCGAAGACGAACAAGTCGAAGACGCCTGCCCTCAAGGGCTCCCCCCAGCGACGCGGTGTGTGCACCCGCGTCTACACCACGACCCCGAAGAAGCCGAACTCCGCGCTCCGCAAGGTCGCGCGCGTCCGCCTCTCGAGCCAGGTCGAGGTCACCGCGTACATCCCCGGTGTCGGTCACAACCTGCAGGAGCACTCGATCGTGCTCGTTCGCGGTGGCCGTGTGAAGGATCTCCCGGGTGTCCGGTACAAGATCGTCCGTGGTGCCCTCGACACGCAGGGCGTCAAGAACCGTAAGCAGGCGCGCAGCCGCTACGGCGCGAAGAAGGTGGGCTGATGCCTCGCAAGGGTCCGGCCCCGAAGCGGCCGCTCGTCATCGACCCCGTCTACGGGTCCCCGGTCGTCACGCAGCTGATCAACAAGGTCCTGCTCGACGGCAAGAAGTCCGTCGCGGAGCACATCGTCTACGGCGCCCTCGAGGGCGTCCGTGAGAAGACGCAGGGCGACCCGGTCGTCGTGCTCAAGCGCGCGCTGGACAACGTCCGCCCGTCGCTCGAGGTGCGCTCGCGCCGCGTCGGTGGCGCCACGTACCAGGTGCCCGTCGAGGTGCGCCCGGTCCGTCAGACCACCCTCGCGCTGCGCTGGCTCACCGACTACTCGCGCGCACGCCGCGAGAAGACGATGACCGAGCGCCTCATGAACGAGATCCTCGACGCGTCCAACGGCCTCGGTGCCGCGGTGAAGCGTCGCGAGGACATGCACAAGATGGCCGAGTCCAACAAGGCCTTCGCGCACTACCGCTGGTAATCCCGGCACCCACGGGCGCTGCGCCGCCGGTCCGATCCTCGGGCCGGACCGGTGGCGCCACCCAAGCCAACCGACAAGGGGCAACTCACGTGGCACTGGATGTGCTGACGGACCTCACGAAGGTCCGCAACATCGGCATCATGGCGCATATCGATGCCGGCAAGACGACCACCACCGAGCGGATCCTGTTCTACACCGGGGTCAACTACAAGATCGGTGAGACGCACGACGGTGCGTCGACGATGGACTGGATGGAGCAGGAGCAGGAGCGCGGCATCACGATCACGTCCGCCGCGACGACCTGCTACTGGCACGACAACCAGATCAACATCATCGACACCCCGGGCCACGTGGACTTCACGGTCGAGGTCGAGCGCTCGCTGCGCGTCCTCGACGGCGCTGTTGCCGTCTTCGACGGCAAGGAGGGCGTCGAGCCCCAGTCGGAGACTGTCTGGCGTCAGGCCGACAAGTACGACGTCCCGCGCATCTGCTTCGTCAACAAGATGGACAAGCTCGGCGCGGACTTCTACTTCACCGTCGACACCATCGTGAACCGCCTCAAGGCCCGGCCGCTGGTCATCCAGCTGCCCATCGGAGCCGAGAACGACTTCATCGGCGTCGTGGACCTGGTCACCATGCGTGCCCTCGTCTGGCGCGGCGAGACCGCCCTGGGCGAGAAGTACGAGGTCGAGGACATCCCGGCCGACCTGGTGGAGAAGGCGGACAAGTACCGCGCCGAGCTCCTCGAGGCCGTCGCCGAGACCGACGACGAGCTGCTCGAGAAGTTCCTCGGTGGCGAGGAGCTGACGGTCGCCGAGATCAAGCGCGGCATCCGCAAGCTCACCGTCTCCAGCGAGGCGTACCCGGTCCTGTGTGGTTCGGCGTTCAAGAACAAGGGCGTCCAGCCCATGCTCGACGCCGTCATCGACTACCTGCCGACGCCCCTGGACGTCCCGGCGGTCGAGGGCCACGACATGAAGGACCCCGAGCTCGTCGTCGAGCGCCACCCCGACTCGACGGAGCCGTTCTCGGCCCTCGCGTTCAAGGTCGCCTCGCACCCGTTCTTCGGCAAGCTCACCTACGTCCGGGTCTACTCCGGCAAGGTGGCGCAGGGCGCCCAGGTGCTCAACTCGACCAAGAACAAGAAGGAGCGCATCGGGAAGCTCTTCCAGATGCATTCCAACAAGGAGAACCCGGTCGACGACGCCACGGCGGGTCACATCTACGCGTTCATCGGCCTCAAGGACGTCACCACCGGTGACACCCTGAGCGACCCGGCGCACCCCGTCGTGCTCGAGTCGATGACGTTCCCGGAGCCGGTGATCGACGTCGCCATCGAGCCCAAGACGAAGGGTGACCAGGAGAAGCTCTCCGTGGCCATCCAGAAGCTGGCCGAGGAGGACCCGACCTTCCGCGTCAAGCACGACGAGGAGACCGGCCAGACCGTCATCGGCGGCATGGGCGAGCTCCACCTCGACATCCTCGTGGACCGCATGCGTCGCGAGTTCAAGGTCGAGGCCAACGTCGGCAAGCCGCAGGTCGCGTACCGCGAGACGATCCGTCGCTCGGTCGAGAAGATCGACTACGTGCACAAGAAGCAGACCGGTGGCTCGGGCCAGTACGCGAAGGTCCAGATGACCTTCGAGCCGCTGGACCCCGCCGAGGGCGAGCTGTACGAGTTCTCGAACAAGGTCACCGGTGGCCGCATCCCGCGCGAGTACATCCCGTCGGTCGACGCCGGCATCCAGAGCGCGATGCAGCTCGGCGTCCTCGCGGGCTTCCCGCTCGTGGGCGTCAAGGCGATCCTGCTCGACGGTGCCGCGCACGACGTCGACTCCTCGGAGATGGCGTTCAAGATCGCGGGCTCGATGATCCTCAAGGAAGCGGTCCGCAAGGCCGACCCGGTTCTCCTGGAGCCGGTCATGGCCGTCGAGGTCCGTACTCCCGAGGAGTACATGGGTGACGTCATCGGCGACATCAACTCGCGCCGCGGCATGATCCTTGCCATGGAGGACGCAACGGGCGTGAAGGTCATCCGCGCCACGGTGCCCCTCTCCGAGATGTTCGGGTACGTCGGTGACCTGCGGTCGAAGACCCAGGGTCGCGCGGTGTACTCGATGCAGTTCGACAGCTACGCCGAGGTTCCTCGGAACGTTGCCGAGGAAATCATCAAGAAGACCCGGGGCGAGTAGTCCCACAGGTCGAACCCTGTAGTTCCATCACACAAACCGACCCGTAGGACGCCGCGTCGAACGGCTACCGTCCGGTAGCCGCAGAACGTCGGCCAATCTCTACCAAGTCCTGAGGAGGACACCCAGTGGGCAAGGCGAAGTTCGAGCGGACGAAGCCGCACGTCAACATCGGCACCATCGGCCACGTCGACCACGGCAAGACGACGCTGACCGCGGCCATCTCGAAGGTGCTGCACGACAAGTACCCCGACCTGAACCCCTTCACGCCGTTCGACGAGATCGACAAGGCGCCCGAGGAGAAGCAGCGCGGTATCACCATCAACATCGCGCACGTGGAGTACCAGACGGAGAAGCGTCACTACGCTCACGTCGACGCTCCGGGTCACGCGGACTACATCAAGAACATGATCACCGGTGCGGCGCAGATGGACGGCGCGATCCTCGTGGTCGCGGCGACCGACGGCCCGATGGCCCAGACGCGTGAGCACGTCCTGCTCGCCCGTCAGGTCGGCGTGCCCTACCTGCTCGTCGCGCTGAACAAGACCGACATGGTCGACGACGAGGAGATCCTGGAGCTCGTCGAGGTCGAGGTGCGCGAGCTCCTCTCGGCCCAGGGCTTCGACGGCGACGAGGTTCCCGTCGTGCGCGTCTCCGGCCTGAAGGCGCTCGAGGGCGACCCGATCTGGGTCAAGTCCGTCGAGGACCTGCTCGCCGCTGTCGACGAGTCCGTCCCGGACCCGGTGCGCGACATCGACAAGCCCTTCCTCATGCCGATCGAGGACGTCTTCACGATCACCGGTCGTGGCACCGTCGTCACCGGTCGCGTGGAGCGCGGCAAGCTCAAGGTGAACGAGGAGGTGGAGATCGTCGGCATCAAGGAGAAGGCGATCAAGACCACGGTCACCGGCGTCGAGATGTTCCGCAAGCTGCTCGACTACGCCGAGGCCGGCGAGAACGTCGGTCTGCTCCTGCGTGGCACGAAGCGCGAGGAGGTCGAGCGCGGCCAGGTCGTCGTCAAGCCCGGCTCGATCACGCCGCACACCGAGTTCGAGGGCCAGGTCTACATCCTGGCCAAGGACGAGGGTGGCCGTCACAACCCGTTCTACGGGAACTACCGCCCCCAGTTCTACTTCCGCACCACCGACGTCACCGGCGTCATCACGCTGCCCGAGGGCACCGAGATGGTCATGCCCGGCGACAACACCGAGATCCACGTGAACCTCATCCAGCCCATCGCGATGGAAGAGGGCCTCGGCTTCGCCATCCGCGAGGGTGGCCGCACCGTCGGCTCGGGCAAGGTCATCAAGATCATCAAGTGATGCTCGCCCCTCGGGGCAGCTGAACTGACGGAAGGGCTCGGGAGCTTCGGCTCCCGGGCCCTTCCGTCATGTCCGCGGTCGGGGCCTCAGCCGGAGTCGGGGTAGCCGGCGCGACCGTCACCGTCGAGGTCGGTGCACATGCTGTGCTCCTCGCCGGGCAGCTGCGCGACGCAGTCGGCGTAGCCCTCGACGTACCGGAACAGCCCGTCGCTGGTGGCGTCGGTGCAGTCGGGGGAGCCGTCGGCGGGGTCGCACGGCTCGCCGGGCACCGGGGTCGTCGACGAGCTCGGGCTCACCGGCGGCGCGCTCGGCGTGGCCGGCGTCGACGTCGTCGTCGTGCCGGCTGCACTCGGCGAGACCGCCGAGGACGGCCGGGCCGGCTCGGACGCGCAGCCCGCGAGCACGAGGGCGGCGACGGTGACCCCGAGGAGGCGGCCGGTCGGTCGGTGCATGCCCGAACGGTAGCGGCGGCGGCCCCGCCTGTGGGGGAGATCACGCGGGACGAGCCCACGGGTGTGACGGAGGCGATTGGAGTTCCCGGGCGCACTCTGGCACACTGTTCAGGTTGCCTAGTTGAGGGCGGCGCGTTCGCGCGCGCAGCACACGACAGGGCTCACACACGTGGAAGGCGTCTGGACCCCGGGATCACCCGGTGGTTGACGCCCGACAACAACCACCGATCTCGTGCCGGAAACGGTACGCAGCGCAACGGTGTGTCGCGCCTAGCGACACGCCCGAGTGCGGGGGTCGGACGGGCCGGTTCCAAACAGAGGGAAGTAGAAGCGCCATGGCGGGACAGAAGATCCGCATCAGGCTCAAGTCCTACGACCACGAAGTCATCGACAGCTCGGCGCGCAAGATCGTCGACACGGTGACTCGCGCTGGTGCGTCGGTCGTGGGTCCGGTGCCGCTGCCGACGGAGAAGAACGTGTTCTGCGTCATCCGGTCGCCCCACAAGTACAAGGACAGCCGCGAGCACTTCGAGATGCGTACTCACAAGCGGCTCATCGACATCATCGATCCCACGCCGAAGGCCGTCGACTCGCTCATGCGTCTCGACCTGCCTGCGGACGTGAACATCGAGATCAAGCTCTGACGCTGGGAAGGAACTGATTTCTATGGTTACCCAGCAGAACGAGCGCGCAGTCACGGCTCTCCTCGGCACGAAGCTCGGCATGACCCAGGTGTGGGACGACAACGGTCGTCTCGTCCCGGTCACCGTCGTCGCTGTCGGGACGAATGTCGTGACCCAGGTGCGCTCCGCCGATGCTGACGGCTACGCCGCGGTTCAGCTGGCCCACGGCCAGATCGACCCGCGCAAGGTCACCAAGCCGCTGAAGGGCCACTTCGAGAAGGCCGGGGTCACCCCCCGCCGGCACGTGGCCGAGATCCGTACGCCGAACGCCTCCGAGTTCACGCTCGGCCAGGAGCTCACGGCCGCCCTCTTCGAGGCCGGCTCGCTCGTGGACGTCATCGGCACCACCAAGGGCAAGGGCACCGCCGGTGTCATGAAGCGTCACGGCTTCCACGGCGTCGGCGCCTCGCACGGTGCGCACCGCAACCACCGCAAGCCCGGCTCGATCGGTGGCGCTTCGACGCCGTCGCGCGTGTTCAAGGGCATCAAGATGGCCGGTCGCATGGGCGTGGACCGCCAGACCACCCAGAACCTGACCGTGCACGCCGTCGACGTCGAGCGGGGTTTCATCCTCGTCAAGGGTGCCGTCCCCGGCCCCAAGGGTGGCGTCGTGGTCGTGCGTTCCGCTGTGAAGGGGGCGTGACCATGAGTGACACGCTGACTGTCGACGTGGTCGACTCCGAGGGCAAGAAGGCCGGCTCGGCCGACCTGCCCGCGGACGTCTTCGACGTGCAGACCAACATCCCGCTGATCCACCAGGTCGTCGTCGCGCAGCTCGCGGCGGCTCGCCAGGGCACCCACGACACGAAGTCTCGTGGCGAGGTGCGCGGTGGTGGGCGCAAGCCGTACAAGCAGAAGGGCACCGGCCGCGCCCGTCAGGGTTCGACGCGTGCTCCGCAGTTCGCCGGTGGTGGCGTCGTCCACGGCCCCACCCCGCGTGACTACTCGCAGCGCACCCCCAAGAAGATGAAGGCCGCGGCGCTCCGCGGTGCTCTCTCGGACCGCGCTCGTGCCGGTCGCGTGCACGTCGTCTCGGGCTTCGCCCCGGGCACCGCGCCGTCGACCAAGTCCGCGCTCGCCGTGCTCGACAACCTGTCGGGGCGCAAGCACGTCCTGGTCGTCGTCGAGCGTCAGGACGAGATCACGTGGAAGTCGCTGCGGAACGTCGAGCGGGTGCACCTGCTGGTCTCCGACCAGCTCAACACCTACGACGTCCTGATCTCGGACGACGTCGTGTTCACGCAGGGCGCGCTCGACGCGTTCCTGGCGGGCCCCGTCAAGGGTGCCTCCGCTGTGGCCACGTCCTCCGAGTCCGAGGAGGAGACGAAGTGACCGACATCGGCAAGAACCCGCGCGACATCCTGATCGCGCCGGTCGTCTCCGAGAAGAGCTACGGCCTGCTCGACGAGGGGAAGTACACCTTCCTCGTCGACCCGCGGGCCAACAAGACCGAGATCAAGATTGCCGTCGAGCAGGTCTTCGGCGTCAAGGTCGACTCGGTCAACACCGCGAACCGGCAGGGCAAGGCCCGTCGGACCCGTTTCGGCATCGGCCGCCGCAAGGACACGAAGCGTGCGATCGTCACCCTCCGCGAGGGAACGATCGACATCTTCGGCGGTCCGGTCGGCTGAGCGAAGGACTGAGAACTCATGGGTATTCGTAAGTACAAGCCGACCACGCCGGGCCGTCGCGGCTCCAGCGTCGCCGACTTCGTCGAGATCACGCGATCCACGCCGGAGAAGTCGCTCGTCCGTCCCCTCCACAAGACGGGCGGCCGTAACTCCACGGGTCGCATCACCACGCGCCACCAGGGTGGCGGTCACAAGCGTGCATACCGCGTCATCGACTTCCGTCGTCATGACAAGGACGGCGTGCCGGCCAAGGTCGCTCACATCGAGTACGACCCCAACCGCACGGCCCGCATCGCGCTCCTGCACTACGCGGACGGCGAGAAGCGCTACATCATCGCGCCGAACAAGCTGTCGCAGGGCGACCGCATCGAGAACGGCCCCGGCGCCGACATCAAGCCCGGCAACAACCTGCCGCTGCGCAACATCCCGACCGGTACGGTCATCCACGCCATCGAGCTGCGGCCCGGTGGCGGTGCGAAGATCGCCCGCTCGGCTGGTGCGTCCGTGCAGCTCGTCGCCAAGGACGGCCCCTACGCCCAGCTGCGTATGCCGTCCGGTGAGATCCGCAACGTCGACCTGCGCTGCCGCGCCACGGTCGGCGAGGTGGGCAACGCCGAGCAGTCGAACATCAACTGGGGCAAGGCCGGCCGCATGCGCTGGAAGGGCAAGCGCCCGACCGTCCGTGGTGTCGCCATGAACCCGATCGACCACCCGCACGGTGGTGGCGAGGGCAAGACGTCCGGTGGACGTCACCCCGTCAGCCCGTGGGGCCAGGCCGAGGGCCGTACCCGCCGTCCGAACAAGCCGAGCGACAAGCTCATCGTGCGCCGTCGGCGCACCGGCAAGAACAAGCGCTGATAGGAGCCTGAGATGCCACGTAGCCTGAAGAAGGGCCCGTTCGTCGACGGTCACCTGCAGAAGAAGGTCGACGTCCAGAACACCGCCGGCACGAAGAACGTCATCAAGACGTGGTCGCGCCGTTCGGTCATCACGCCGGACTTCCTTGGCCACACGTTCGCGGTGCACGACGGACGCAAGCACACCCCGGTGTTCGTGACGGAGGCGATGGTCGGGCACAAGCTCGGCGAGTTCGCCCCGACGCGGACGTTCCGCGGCCACGAGAAGGACGACCGGAAGGGTCGTCGCCGCTGACCCCCGGGTCAGCCAGGCGACGCCCTTAACCGGCAGAGACAAGAAGGCAGGACAGCAATGGAAGCCAAGGCGAAGGCGCGGTTCGTCCGCGTCACGCCCCAGAAGGCCCGGCGCGTCGTGGACCTCATCCGTGGCAAGCAGGCCGGCGAGGCTGTGGCGGTGCTGAAGTTCGCACCGCAGGCCGCGGGGGAGACGGTGCTCAAGGTTGTGGAGAGCGCGATCGCGAACGCTCGTGAGGCTGCCAAGCGCAGCAACGAGCGTCTCGACGAGGCGGACCTCTACATCTCCGAGGTGTTCGTCGACGAGGGTCCGACGCTCAAGCGGTTCCGTCCGCGGGCGCAGGGTCGGGCAAGCCAGATCCTCAAGCGGACGAGCCACATCACCGTGGTCGTCGCTGAGCGCGAGACGAAGGGACGGGCCCGATAGTGGGACAGAAAGTCAACCCGCTCGGGTACCGCCTGGGCATCACCACCGACCACCGGTCGCGTTGGTTCGCCGACTCGACCAAGCCGGGTCAGCGCTACCGCGACTACGTGGGCGAGGACGTCAAGATCCGCAAGCTCATGGCCACGGGCCTCGAGCGTGCCGGCATCGCCAAGGTCGAGATCGAGCGCACGCGTGACCGCGTCCGCGTCGACATCCACACCGCCCGCCCGGGCATCGTCATCGGGCGTCGTGGCGCGGAGGCCGACCGCATCCGCGGCGAGCTCGAGAAGCTCACGGGCAAGCAGGTGCAGCTGAACATCCTCGAGGTCAAGAACGCCGAGATCGAGGCTCAGCTGGTCGCCCAGGGCATCGCCGAGCAGCTGGCGAGCCGCGTCTCGTTCCGCCGTGCCATGCGCAAGGGCATCCAGTCGGCCCAGCGCGCCGGTGCCAAGGGCATCCGCGTGCAGGTCTCCGGCCGCCTCGGTGGTGCGGAGATGAGCCGCACGGAGTTCTACCGCGAGGGCCGCGTGCCCCTGCACACGCTCCGCGCGAACATCGACTACGGGTTCTTCGAGGCTCGCACCACCTTCGGGCGCATCGGCGTCAAGGTGTGGGTCTACAAGGGCGACATGACCGAGAAGGAGTTTGCTCGCGAGCAGGCGACCCAGGCCCCGCGCCCGGCTCGTGGCCCGCGGACGGACCGTGGCGAGCGCAGCGACCGTGGCCCCCGTGCCGCCGCTCCTCGTCGCGACCGTGCAGACGCTCCTGAGGCGACCGAGGCCGCTGCCGCTCCGGCGGAGACCCCGGCCGCTGAGACCGGAACGGAGGCCTGAGCATGCTGATCCCGCGCAGGTTGAAGCACCGCAAGCAGCACCACCCGGGGCGCTCCGGCGCCGCGACCGGTGGTACCGCGATCTCCTTCGGTGACTACGGCATCCAGGCTCTCGAGCCGGCCTACGTCACCAACCGGCAGATCGAGGCTGCTCGTATCGCCATGACCCGCCACATCAAGCGTGGAGGGAAGGTCTGGATCAACATCTACCCGGACCGTCCCCTCACCAAGAAGCCTGCCGAGACCCGCATGGGTTCCGGCAAGGGTTCGCCGGAGTGGTGGATCGCCAACGTCAAGCCCGGCCGAGTTCTCTTCGAGCTCGCCGGCGTCCCGGAGCCCCTGGCTCGCGAGGCCATGCGCCGCGCGCAGCACAAGCTCCCGATGAAGACACGTTTTGTGGTTCGCGAGGGTGGTAACTGATGACTATCGGCACCAAGGAACTGGCTCCCAGCGAGCTGGACACCTTCGACGACGAGAAGCTTGTCGCCGAGCTGAAGAAGTCCAAGGAGGAGCTGTTCAACCTCCGCTTCCAGTCCGCGACGGGCCAGCTCGAGAGCCACGGGCGTCTCAAGGCCGTTCGCCGCGACATCGCGCGGATCTACACGATCCTGCGTGAGCGCGAGCTCGGCATCCGTACCGCCCCGAGCGCGAGCGAGTGAGACAGATGAGCGACGACAAGAACGAGAAGACGACAGCGATCGCTGAGAAGCGCGGCGACCGCAAGACGCGCCGCGGCTACGTGGTCAGCGACAAGATGGAGAAGACCGTCGTGGTCGAGGTCGAGGACCGGGTCAAGCACCCGCTCTACGGCAAGGTCATCCGGCGGACGAGCAAGGTCAAGGCGCACGACGAGCTGGGCTCGGCGGGCGTGGGCGACCTCGTGGTCATCATGGAGACCCGGCCGCTGAGCGCCACCAAGCGGTGGCGCCTGGTCGAGGTCCTCGAGAAGGCCAAGTAAGCAGCACCATCCCCAGTTGCCCACGGGCGCCGGGTGGACGTCCTCGACACCACCCGGCGCGACGTGTGCATCACGGCAACTATCCGTTCGGCCAGGCTCGACCACCCGGCTCGAGAACCCGCCAGACGACAGGAGTAGGTAATGATCCAGCAGGAGTCGCGACTTCGTGTCGCCGACAACACTGGTGCGAAGGAGATCCTTTGCATCCGTGTGCTCGGCGGCTCCGGCCGTCGCTACGCAGGCATCGGTGACGTCATCGTCGCCACCGTCAAGGACGCCATCCCCGGCGGCAACGTCAAGAAGGGCGACGTCGTCAAGGCTGTCATCGTGCGCACCCGCAAGGAGCGCCGCCGTCCGGACGGTTCGTACATCAAGTTCGACGAGAACGCCGCCGTGATCCTCAAGAACGACGGGGAGCCCCGTGGGACGCGCATCTTCGGCCCGGTGGGCCGCGAGCTGCGCGACAAGAAGTTCATGAAGATCATCTCGCTGGCGCCGGAGGTGCTCTGACCATGGCGAAGATCAAGAAGGGCGACCTCGTCCTCGTCATCTCGGGCCGCGACAAGGGCAGCACCGGTCGCGTCCTCGAGGTCCTCGTCGAGTCGCAGCGGATCGTCGTCGAGGGCGTCCAGCGCGTGCAGAAGCACGTGAAGGCCGGCCAGACGCAGCGCGGCACGCGCACCGGCGGCATCGAGACCGTCGAGGCCCCCATCCACATCAGCAACGTGATGCTCGTGGACCCGGAGACCAAGAAGGGCACCCGGGTCGGCTACCGCACCGAGCAGGTCGAGCGCGACGGCCGTACCCGCACCGTTCGGGTCCGCGTCGCCAAGCGCTCCGGTAAGGACATCTGATGACCGAGACCACTCTCACGGCTCCGGCGCTCCCGCGTCTGAAGTCCAAGTACAACGACGAGATCCGCACCGCTCTCTTCGAGCAGTTCTCGCACGAGAACATCAACCAGGTCGCGCGCCTGGTGAAGGTCGTCGTGAACATGGGCGTCGGCGAGGCCGCCAAGGACTCCAAGCTCATCGAGGGCGCGATCCGCGACCTGACCCAGATCACGGGCCAGAAGCCGCAGGTCACCAAGGCTCGCAAGTCGATCGCGCAGTTCAAGCTGCGTGAGGGAATGCCCATCGGCGCCCACGTCACCCTGCGTGGCGACCGTGCCTGGGAGTTCCTGGACCGCCTGCTCTCCACCGCGCTGCCGCGCATCCGTGACTTCCGTGGCCTCTCGCCGCAGCAGTTCGACGGTCACGGCAACTACACCTTCGGCCTCGTGGAGCAGTCCGTGTTCCACGAGATCGACCAGGACAAGATCGATCGGGTCCGCGGTATGGACATCACGGTCGTCACGACGGCCGACACCGACGACGAGGGTCGCGCTTTCCTCAAGCTCCTCGGCTTCCCGTTCAAGGAGATCTGACCATGGCGAAGACTGCCCTCAAGAACAAGGCTGCTGCCAAGCCGAAGTTCGCAGTGCGTGGCTACACGCGCTGCCAGCGTTGCGGCCGGCCCCACTCGGTGTACCGCAAGTTCGGCCTGTGCCGGATCTGCGTGCGCGAGATGGCCCACCGCGGCGAGCTCCCCGGCGTCACCAAGAGCAGCTGGTAACCCACGCACCACGAACGTCGGTAGGTCCAGCCCCCACAAGGGCGGGATACCCCGGCGAGGAAGGGCGGAAGCCCCATGACCATGACCGACCCCATCGCAGACCTGCTCACGCGGCTGCGTAACGCGAACTCGGCTCACCACGACACCGTGCTGATCCCGTTCTCGAAGCTGAAGTCGCACATCGCGGAGATCCTCCAGGCGGAGGGCTACATCACGGGCTGGAAGGTTGAGGACGCCGTCGTCGGCAAGAACCTCATCATCGAGCTCAAGTACGGCCCCAACCGCGAGCGTGCGCTCGCCGGCGTGAAGCGCGTGTCCAAGCCGGGCCTGCGCGTGTACGCCAAGTCGACCAACCTGCCCAAGGTGCTCGGCGGCCTCGGCGTGGCGATCCTGTCCACGTCCTCCGGTCTCCTCACCGACAAGCAGGCCGCCAAGAAGGGCGTGGGTGGGGAAGTCCTCGCCTACGTCTGGTAAGTCCGAGACGGAAAGGAGCTAGCCATGTCCCGAATCGGCAGAGTCCCCGTCCCGGTCCCCACCGGCGTGGATGTCGACATCAACGGTGCCGTCGTGACGGTCAAGGGCCCCAAGGGCACCCTGACGCACACGGTCGCCGCACCCATCGAGGTCGCTCGTGACGAGGCAGGTGCCCTCGTGGTCACCCGCCCCGACGACGAGCGCGCCTCGCGCTCGCTGCACGGCCTCACCCGCACGCTGCTGGCCAACCTGGTCATCGGTGTGACGGAGGGCTACGTCAAGAAGCTCGAGATCGTCGGCACCGGTTACCGCGTGACCGCGAAGGGTGCGGACCTCGAGTTCGCGCTCGGCTTCAGCCACGCGGTCACGGTCAACCCGCCGGAGGGCATCACCTTCGTCGTCGAGGCACCCACCCGCTTCTCGGTGCAGGGCATCGACAAGCAGCAGGTGGGCGAGGTCGCCGCGAACATCCGCAAGATCCGCAAGCCCGAGCCGTACAAGGGCAAGGGCGTCCGGTACGCGGGCGAGAACGTGCGCCGCAAGGTCGGAAAGGCCGGTAAGTAATCATGGCTCTCAAGATCCTCGGCAAGGGCAAGCGTGTTGCCCGCCAGCGCCGCCACCTGCGCCTTCGCAAGAAGGTCGCCGGCTCGGCCGCGCGTCCCCGTCTCGTCGTGACCCGGTCCGCCCGGCACATCTCGGCGCAGGTCGTGGACGACGGCATCGGTCAGACGATCGTCTCCGCATCGACCCTCGAGGCCGACCTGCGCAGCTCGAACGACGACAAGACCGCCAAGGCCCGCAAGGTCGGCGAGCTCATCGCCGAGCGTGCGAAGGCTGCCGGCCTTGACGCTGTGGTCTTCGACCGCGGCGGCAACAAGTACCACGGCCGTGTCGCTGCGGTGGCCGACGGCGCTCGCGAGGGCGGTCTGAAGCTGTGACGACGACGAACTGCGACATGAAGAAGAGGACTCACTGATGGCTGCTCCTCAGCGCAGCAACACCGGGGCGCCCGCGGGCGGCACCGGGACCGGCGGCGGTGACCGCCGCGACGGCGGCCGCGGCCGTGACGGCGGCGGCGGTCGCGGACGCGACGCCGCAGAGAAGAGCGCGTTCCTCGAGCGCGTCGTGACGATCAACCGCGTGGCCAAGGTCGTCAAGGGTGGCCGCCGCTTCAGCTTCACCGCGCTCGTCGTGGTCGGCGACGGCGACGGCACCGTGGGTGTCGGCTACGGGAAGGCCAAGGAGGTGCCCGCGGCGATCGCCAAGGGCGTCGAGGAGGCCAAGAAGAACTTCTTCAAGGTCCCGCGCATCCAGGGCACCATCCCGCACCCCATCCAGGGTGAGGCCGCTGCCGGTGTCGTCTTCCTGCGTCCGGCGTCCCCGGGTACCGGCGTCATCGCCGGTGGTCCGGTGCGCGCCGTGCTCGAGTGCGCCGGCATCCACGACGTGCTGAGCAAGTCGCTCGGCTCGTCCAACGCGATCAACATCGTGCACGCCACGGTCGCGGCCCTCAAGGGCCTCGAGCGTCCCGAGGCCGTGGCCGCGCGCCGTGGGCTCCCGGTCGAGCACGTGGTCCCGGCTGCCCTCCTCCGTGCCCAGGCTGCCGGCCTGGCCGCAGCGGCGGGCTCGAAGGCAGGTGCGTGATGGCTCGACTCAAGGTGACCCAGACGCGATCTGGCATCGGCGGTAAGCAGAACCAGCGCGACACCCTGCGCACCCTCGGCCTCAAGCGGATCGGCGACGTCGTCGTCAAGGAGGACCGTCCTGAGATCCGCGGCATGGTCAAGACGGTGACGCACCTTGTCGCGGTCGAAGAGGTGGAGTGACCATGGCTGACGAGAACGAGAAGGGCACCGACGAGGTGACGGCCCCCAAGAAGGCCGCTGCCAAGAAGGCCCCCGCGAAGAAGGCCGCCGACACGGAGTCCGCTCCGAAGGCGACCAAGGCGAAGTCCGCTGCTGCGGACAAGCCGACCAAGGCCGACAAGGCCGAGGCGACGACCGAGGCTGCACCGAAGGCGAAGGCTCCCAAGGCCGCGCCCAAGGCCGCTGCGCCCAAGAAGTCGGTCTCCGCTGCTGCGGCGAAGGCGGCTGAGGCCGCCGCACAGCCCGGCAACGGCGGCACGCTCAAGGTGCACCACCTCCGTCCGGCCCCGGGCGCCAAGACCGCCAAGACCCGCGTGGGTCGTGGCGAGGCGTCCAAGGGCAAGACGGCCGGTCGTGGCACCAAGGGCACCAAGGCCCGCTACCAGGTGCCGACGCGCTTCGAGGGTGGGCAGATGCCTCTGCACATGCGCCTCCCGAAGCTGCGCGGCTTCAAGAACCCGTTCCGCGTCGAGTACCAGGTGGTCAACCTGGACAAGCTCTCGGCGCTGTACCCGAACGGTGGCGACGTGACGGTCGCCGACCTCGTGGCGAAGGGCGCGGTCCGCAAGGGCCAGCCCGTCAAGGTGCTCGGCACCGGCGAGCTCACGGTCAAGGTCTCCGTCGCGGTCGACGCCTACTCGGCGTCCGCGAAGGACGCGATCGTGGCGGCCGGCGGAAGCGTCGCGCAGGACTGATCGAAGGACGGGACCGGTGGGTGCGTAGTTACCCACCGGTCCCGTTCCGTATGTCGGCGGGCATCAGTTAGGGTGCCCCGGTGCTCGCGACTCGTCGCGGGCTGCACGGCCGGAACGGACCGGTCGTACGTGATGCCGCTCCGGCGGCCCAGGAGGACAGGTGCTCAGCGCATTCGTGCGGGCGTTCCGGACGCCCGACCTGCGGCGCAAGCTGCTCTTCACCATCGGGATCATGGTGATCTTCCGTGCCGGCTCGTTCCTGCCGACACCGGGAGTCTCCTACCCGAACGTGCAGACGTGTATCGCGCAGTCCCAGGGCAACGACCTGCTCGGGCTGGTGAACCTGTTCAGCGGCGGTGCACTGCTGCAGCTGTCGGTGTTCGCGCTCGGGATCATGCCGTACATCACGGCGAGCATCATCATCCAGCTGCTCCGGGTGGTCATCCCTCGCTTCGAGGAGCTGCACCGCGAGGGCCAGTCCGGCACCGCGAAGCTCACGCAGTACACGCGGTACCTGACGATCGGCCTCGCGATCCTGCAGTCGACGACGATCATCACGGTCGCGCGCAGCGGTCAGCTGTTCAGCGGGTGCACCGTCGACGTCATCCCGAACGACAGCTGGCAGACGCTCCTGCTCATGGTCATCACCATGACCGCCGGTACCGGCCTGATCATGTGGCTGGGTGAGCTCATCACCGAGCGCGGCGTCGGCAACGGCATGTCGCTCCTCATCTTCACGTCGATCGCGGCCAGCTTCCCCGGCGCCATGTGGTCGATCGCCGGCGGCGACAACGGCATCTCGAAGTTCATCGTCGTCCTGGCGATCGTCGTCCTGGTCATCGCGCTGGTGGTGTTCGTCGAGCAGTCGCAGCGGCGCATCCCCGTGCAGTACGCCAAGCGCATGGTGGGCAGGCGCATGTACGGCGGCTCGAGCACCTACATCCCGATCAAGATCAACATGGCCGGCGTCATCCCGGTGATCTTCGCGTCGTCGCTGCTCGCCGTCCCCGGCCTGCTCGCGCAGTTCGGTGACCCGACCGCCGCGTGGGTCCAGTGGATCCAGCGGTACCTGGCGTCGCCGAGCGCCCCGCTGCACCTGGCGATCTACGTCGTCCTGATCATCTTCTTCTGCTACTTCTACACGGCGATCACGTTCAACCCGGACGAGGTCGCGGACAACATGAAGAAGTACGGCGGGTTCATCCCCGGCATCCGCGCCGGCCGGCCGACGGCCGAGTACCTGGACTACGTGATCTCCCGCATCACCGCGCCCGGCTCGGTGTACCTGGCGATCGTCGCGCTGATCCCGACCATCGCGTTCATCGTGATGGGGGTCGGCACCAACATCCCGTTCGGTGGGGCGTCGATCCTCATCGTCGTCGGCGTCGGCCTGGAGACCGTGAAGCAGATCGAGTCCCAGCTGCAGCAGCGGCACTACGAAGGGTTCTTGCGTTGAGCACGCGTCTCGTCCTGCTCGGTCCTCCGGGAGCGGGCAAGGGGACCCAGGCCGTCCGGATCGCGGAGCGGCTCGGTATCCCGGCCATCTCGACCGGCGACATCTTCCGCGCCAACATCAAGGGCGGCACGCCGCTCGGCAAGACGGTCCAGGAGTACACCTCCCGCGGTGCGCTCGTCCCGGACTCGGTGACGAACGAGATGGTGCGCGACCGGCTCGCCCAGGACGACGCGGCGGACGGGTTCCTGCTCGACGGGTACCCGCGCAACGTCGCCCAGGTGGGAGAGCTCGACGCGATCCTCGCCGACGCCGGGCTGAGCCTCGACCTGGCGATCGAGATCACCGCCGACCCCGACGTCGTCGTGGCGCGGCTGCTGAAGCGCGCGGAGATCGAGGGCCGTGAGGACGACACCGAGGACGTGGTCCGCCACCGGCTCGACGTCTACGCCCAGGAAACCGCGCCCATCGCGCACGTGTACGCCGACCGCGGACTGCTCGCGCAGGTGGACGGGATCGGCGACGTCGACGCGGTCACCGAGCGGCTCGTCGCGGCGATCGGCGCGCCGAGCGCGGGCTGACGATGTTCGGTCGCGAGCGGATCGAGTACAAGACGCCCGAGCAGGTGCTGCTCATGCGGCGTGCCGGGCTGGTGGTGGCCGAGGCGCTGGCCGCTGTGCGGGAGCGGGCCGCCGCAGGGGTCACGACGGGTGAGCTCGATGCCGTGGCCGCGGAGGTCATCGGTGACCGCCACGCCACGCCGTCGTTCCTCGGCTACCACGGCTACCCGGCGTCCCTCTGTGTCTCGGTGAACGACGAGGTCGTGCACGGGATCCCCGGACCCCGCGTGCTCGAGCCCGGCGACGTGGTGTCGGTCGACTGCGGTGCGATCGTCGAGGGCTGGCACGGCGACTCCGCGATCACCCTCGTCCTCGACGGCGCCGCGCCCGAGGACGTCGCCCTGGCGGAGACGACGGAGCGGGCCATGTGGGCCGGCATCGCCGCCCTGGCCGGAGCCGAGCGGCTCGGCGCGGTGGGGGAGGCGGTCGAGGACGTCGTCGACGCCGCTGCGGTCGAAGGGCTGAACGGCGGTCAGCGGTACGGCCTCGTCGAGGAGTACGTGGGGCACGGCATCGGTACGGCGATGCACCAGCCGCCGGACGTGCCGAACTTCCGCAGTCGCGACCGCGGCCCACGCGTGCGCGCGGGACTGTGCGTTGCCGTCGAGCCGATGGTGGTGCGCGGTCAGCGGTTCACCCAGGTCCTCGACGACGACTGGACCGTGGTGACGGGCGACGGCTCGCGCGCGTCCCACTGGGAGCACACCGTCGCCGTCCTGGACGACGGCATCTGGGTGCTGACCGCGCCCGACGGCGGTGCGGAGAAGCTCGCCGCGCTGGGTGTCTCCATCGCACCGCTCGCCTGACCCACCCGGAGTTACTTCAGAGTAGGTCCATCCAGGTGAACTTGTGTCCAGTTGTCCACAATTTGTCGGTGAACTGGCCAAATACGCCCGCGATGACCGGTTTGTCGGATACCGTCCTGCCCGGCGGTGAACGTTCCGCCACGGGCGTCCCTGGGGCCCGCGCGGCTCGGCCGCTGCGGTGAAGGGGTGGGGAGGCCCGACTCCGGCAGGCACGTGGTCAGCGCGCGCCTGCACTCGACGTGATGGGTGGCTCATGCAGCGCAGCGTTCGTCCTTCCCCGTTCTCAGCCCGCCGCCTCGGGCGCCACGCCCGCCTCGTCGGCGCCGTGGCCGTCGCCTCCGCCCTGCTCCTCACCGGTGCAGGTGCTGCGCAGGCGCACGGCAACGACGGCCGCGGTGGCAAGCAGTGGCAGCAGCCACAGCCGCAGCCCAAGAAGCAGCAGACGAGCGAGCCGGAGACCACGGGCGCCTACGTCTACCTCAAGAAGGACGTCTCCAAGCCGGTGTCCTGGGAGAACTCGACCCAGCAGTACCTGGTCACCACCTGGCCGGGGGGCTACTGGCGCGACCTCACGCTCGAGGAGATCCGTGCGGCCCTGCCCGCGGGCGTCACGGTCTGCGGTCCGGGCTGGGCGGTCCAGGAGGACAAGGCGTACGGCGACGCGACGGTCTTCACCGGCAACAAGGCGCCCCACTACCCGACGGACTACATCGGCTGGCGGAGCAAGGAGAACCCCAAGGGCGCGCTCTTCGACGCCAAGCACTTCGAGCTGTCCGCCATGGTGACGGTGCCGCCGTGCGCCCCGGCGCCGACCACGTCGCCGTCGCCCACGCCGACGGCGTCCCCGAGCCCGACCTCGACGCCGACGCCGACCGTCCCCGTGGCGACGCCTCCCGCGCCCAGCCAGACGCCGACGACGCCGGCCTCGCCGACGCCGACGGTCACGCCGACCCCCGTGACCGAGGTGGGCTCCACGCCCACGCCCACGCAGACCACGCCCGTCGTCGTGGTGGCCTCGACGCCGAGCCCGAGCGCGACCTTCTACTCCGAGGTCCTGGCCGCAGGCCCCACCGGTGGTGCGACGCTGGCCGCGACCGGCTCGTCCCCGCTGCCGGGCGTGCTCGCCGCGGGGATCCTGGTGCTCTCGGGGGCAGCACTGCTCCTGATCAGGCGCCGCCGCGCCAGCTGATCGAGCGCTGGAGGGCCGTCGTCACGCCGACGACGGCCCTCCTCGCGTGCGTCGTGCCCCGGTGTGGCGGACGGCACGTGTCCGGAGCAGGGGGCGGTTTCGTCCCGTGGGCCTGATGGCGTAAGATCGTCCGTTGGGTGTGCGCCCGGTTCTCGTGGCGCGCTGTCCACATCTAGTTCCCACCTCGTCGTCGCCGCCCGTCCGGGCGGGGCCGGTCGTCGTGGGTTGATCCATCAGGACCGACAGTTAGCGGAGGATATGGCGAAGAAGGACGGTGTCATCGAGATCGAGGGCAGCGTCGTGGAGGCTCTGCCGAACGCGATGTTCCGCGTGGAGCTCACCAACGGCCACAAGGTGCTCGCCCACATCTCGGGCAAGATGCGACAGCACTACATCCGGATCCTCCCCGAGGACCGGGTGGTGGTGGAGCTGAGCCCGTACGACCTGTCCCGTGGCCGGATCGTCTACCGCTACAAGTAACAGCCACTCGAACACGCCGTCAGCCCTGTCACGGGCGCAACGGCGGCGGAGGAACACGCGATGAAGGTCAAGCCCAGCGTCAAGAAGATCTGCGACAAGTGCAAGGTGATCCGCCGGCACGGTCGCGTCCAGGTGATCTGCGAGAACCTGCGCCACAAGCAGCGCCAGGGCTGATGCCCTGACGCCGGTCCGTCGGACCAGCAGCTCGACCAGCACCACCGGTCCTCCACGGAGGACCAGCAAGCGCACAGCCACTCCGGCGATCACTCGCCGGTGCACCCTCGGTCGGAGGCCGGGGCCCGCAGCACGCGGGAGGGCAGTGCGGTAGACCTCCGATGCAGTTCAGGAGCCACCAGGCACATGGCACGTCTTATCGGCGTCGACCTCCCCCGCGAGAAGCGGCTCGAGATCGCGCTCACCTATATCTACGGGGTCGGCCGTACCCGCGCCCAGGCAACTCTGGCCGCGACCGGCATCAGCCCGGACCTGCGCGTGAAGGACCTCGGCGACGCCGAGCTCGTCGCGCTGCGTGACTACCTCGAGGCGAGCTACAAGCTCGAGGGTGACCTTCGCCGTGAGGTCGCTGCGGACATCCGCCGCAAGGTCGAGATCGGCTGCTACGAGGGCCTGCGTCACCGCCGTGGCCTTCCGGTGCGCGGTCAGCGCACCAAGACCAACGCGCGTACCCGCAAGGGCCCGAAGCGCACCGTCGCCGGCAAGAAGAAGGCCGGGCGCAAGTAGCCCTCCCGGCTGGCTGCATCCTCGCGATGCGCCGCCCGGTCATCCCCAGCTGATCTCGAGAGAAGAAGAGCATGCCTCCCAAGACCCGTTCCGCCGTGCGCAAGCCGCGCCGCAAGGAGAAGAAGAACGTCTCCCACGGCCAGGCGCACATCAAGAGCACGTTCAACAACACGATCATCTCCATCACCGACCCGACCGGCGCCGTCATCGCGTCGGCCTCGTCGGGCCAGGTGGGCTTCAAGGGCTCGCGCAAGTCGACCCCCTTCGCGGCGCAGCTCGCCGCCGAGGCGGCCGCTCGTCGCGCCCAGGAGCACGGCATGAAGAAGGTCGACGTCTTCGTCAAGGGCCCCGGCTCCGGCCGTGAGACCGCGATCCGCTCGCTCCAGGCGACCGGCCTCGAGGTCGGCTCGATCCAGGACGTGACGCCCCAGGCGCACAACGGCTGCCGTCCGCCGAAGCGCCGCCGCGTCTGACCGTCGGCTCGATCGGGTCGGTGCGCTGCCGGAAGGCGCGCACCGACCCGGACATCCTGACGCCGACCAGGTAGACCGAGACCAGGCCGGCTTGTAGTACTGCGCAGCGTCATATGGCGGACGCCCGCTGAGAGGAAAACACACCGTGCTGATTGCACAGCGCCCCACCCTGACCGAAGAGGTCATCTCGGAGAACCGGTCGCGGTTCTCCATCGAGCCCCTGGAGCCGGGTTTCGGCTACACGCTCGGCAACTCGCTCCGCCGGACGCTGCTGTCCTCCATCCCCGGTGCCGCCGTCACGTCCATCCGGATCGACGGCGTGCTGCACGAGTTCTCCACCGTGCCGGGCGTCAAGGAGGACGTCACCGAGATCATCCTCAACATCAAGCAGCTGGTCGTCTCCTCGGAGAACGACGAGCCCGTGGTGATGTACCTGCGCAAGCAGGGTGCCGGTGAGGTCAGCGCCGCTGACATCGTGCCGCCGGCCGGCGTCGAGGTGCACAACCCCGACCTGCACCTGGCCACGCTGAACGACAAGGGCAAGCTCGAGATCGAGCTGACCGTCGAGCGCGGGCGTGGCTACGTGTCGGCGAACCAGAACAAGTCGTTCGACGCCGAGATCGGCCGCATCCCGGTCGACTCGATCTACTCGCCCGTCCTCAAGGTGACCTACAAGGTCGAGGCGACGCGTGTCGAGCAGCGCACGGACTTCGACAAGCTGGTCGTCGACGTCGAGACCAAGTCGGCGATCGGCCCGCGTGACGCGCTGGCCTCCGCCGGCAAGACGCTGGTCGAGCTGTTCGGTCTGGCCCGTGAGCTCAACATCGAGGCCGAGGGCATCGAGATCGGCCCGTCGCCGACCGACGCTGCGCTCGCCGCGGACCTCGCTCTGCCGATCGAGGACCTGCAGCTCACGATCCGCTCCTACAACTGCCTCAAGCGCGAGGGCATCCACTCCGTGGGTGAGCTCGTCGCCCGGTCCGAGGCCGACCTCCTGGACATCCGCAACTTCGGTGCGAAGTCCATCACCGAGGTCAAGGAGAAGCTGGCCGAGCTCGGACTGACGCTCAAGGACAGCCCGCTCGAC
The DNA here is from genome assembly GCF_001426725.1 of Cellulomonas sp. Root137. Classification (NCBI taxonomy): domain Bacteria; kingdom Bacillati; phylum Actinomycetota; class Actinomycetes; order Micrococcales; family Cellulomonadaceae; genus Cellulomonas; species Cellulomonas sp. Root137. Next base: position 1,633,358 of record NZ_LMFG01000001.1, read on the forward strand.
TTCGACCCGTCCGCCACCGCCTACTACGGCGACGACGAGGGCGACTTCGTCGAGGACGAGCAGTACTGACGCCGGGGAGCTAGACGGGCCGGCGTGAGCCGGCCTGCCTGCAGCCCATCACTGGAACTCAAGGAGTAAAGACCATGCCTACGCCCACCAAGGGTCCCCGGCTCGGTGGCGGACCGGCGCACGAGCGGCTGATCCTCGCGAACCTCGCGACGTCGCTGTTCGAGCACAAGCGCATCACGACGACCGAGACGAAGGCCAAGCGCCTCCGTCCGCTCGCCGAGCGCCTCATCACGTTCGCCAAGCGTGGTGACCTGCACGCCCGCCGCCGCGTGATGACCGTCGTCAAGGACAAGTCCGTCGTGCACGTGCTCTTCACCGAGATCGCCCCGGCCGTGGCCGAGCGTCAGGGTGGCTACACGCGCATCACCAAGATCGGCCCCCGCAAGGGCGACAACGCCCCGATGGCCGTCATCGAGCTCGTCCTCGAGCCGCTCTCCCCGAAGCAGGCCGTCGTGAAGGAGGCCACCAAGGCCGCCTCCAAGGCTGCGCCGAAGGCGAAGAAGGCCGACAAGGTCGAGGACACGCCGGCCGAGGACAAGGTCGTCGAGGACGCCCCTGTCGAGGACGCGCCCGTCGAGGACGCGCCCGTCGAGACCAAGGATGACGCCGACAAGGCGTGATCTGAGAGCTGCACCGAGAAGGCCCGGGACCTGCTGGTCCCGGGCCTTCTCGCGTCCCGTCCCGCGCCTAGAGTCGGGGGCATGAGCCTGCCGGTCGTCCTGGTGCACGGGCTGCGGACGTCACGCACGATGTGGCGCGCGCAGGTGCGGGCCCTCGAGCGGGTGGGCCGGCGGGCGGTCGCCGTCGACCTGCCCGGTCACGGCTCCCGGATCGGCGAGCCGTTCACCCTGGACTCGGCGGTGGACACGGTCGCGGAGGCGATCGAGGGAGTCGGCGGCCGGGCGTTCGTCGTCGGGCTGTCGCTCGGGGGGTACGTGGCGATCCGGCACGCAGCCCGGCACCCCGAGCAGGTTGCCGGCCTCGTGGCGGCGTCCTGCTCCACGCAGCCGCACCGGGTGCTGCTGGCGGGGTGGTCGGTCGGCGCCCAGGGCATCGCCCGGCTGCCGGACCGCGGCGCGCGCCTGAACCAGTTCTTCGTCGACCGCGTCCTGCCGCACGAGGGTGCCGCGGACGTCGCAGCGGGCGGGTTCGCGCTGGACGCCACGCAGGAGGTCCTGCGCGAGATGACGGTGGCGACGCCGCTGGAGGACCTCGCGCGGATCGAGGCGCCGGTCTGGTTGGTCAACGGGGCGTTCGACCACTTCCGCGGCGAGGAGCGTCGCTTCCTCGCTGCGTGCCGCGACGGGCGGCTCGTCGTGGTGCCGCGGGCGACGCACCTGGTGAGCCTCGTGGCGCCGGCGCGGTTCACGCGGGTGCTGCTCGAGGCGGTCGACGAGGTCGAGCTGCGTGAGCGTGCGGGTCGTACCGCGGTCAGTCGCTGAGCGACCACGCCCGGACGCCGCCGACGATGCCCGCCTGATTGGGTACCACGACGACGTCGTCGCCGAGCTTCGCCAGGGTCGCAGGGGTGACCTGCCGGGCGTTCCCTCCGCCGAGGTAGAGCCGGTCCCAGACGAACACGGGCCGGAAGCCCTCGACGACACGTCGCACCCGCCGCGACCAGAGGCCGTCGCCGAGCCGGGCGCGCTCGACCTGCCCGATGTAGGCGTCGTAGGTGGTGCCCCACCGGACGGGTGCGTGCGAGAGCTCGAGGTGCGGCGCGAGGACGCCCCCGTCGAACAGCGCGGTCCCCAGCCCGGTGCCGAGCGTGAGCACCAGCTCGATGCCCGTCCCCGAGATGACGCCGGCTCCGTGCACCTCGGCGTCGTTGAGCACGAGCGTGGGCAGGCCGAGACGCTCCTGCACGGCGGCCCGGATGTCGTAGCCGGCCCACGCGGTGAACAGGTCCGGGTCGACCGCGGTGCGTGGTCCGGCGCGGGTGACGTAGTGCGGGGTCGCGACGACGACGCCGTGCCGGATCATCCCCGGCATCCCGACGGTGACGCGGTCCGCGGCCGGCAGCCCGGCGGCGATGTCGGCGATCGTGGCCACGAGCCGGTCCGGCGGGAGCGGGTACGGCGTCGGCACCCGCACGGCGGGGGCGTGCAGAGTGCCCGCGGCATCCAGGACCGACGCCTTGATCCCTCCGCCACCACAGTCGACGGCGAGGGTGAACGGGTTGGTGGACACGGGCCCACGCTAGCGCCGAGTACCGTGTGGGCCCGTGAGCGAACGCCTGGACCCCACCGAGCCGCCTGTCGAGCAGCCCGCCGAGCCGGCCGCCGTGCGGTTGCGGCTGGACCTGGCCTACGACGGGACGGGGTTCGCCGGCTGGGCGATCCAGCCGGACCTGCGGACCGTGCAGGGCGTCCTGGAGGCCGCGCTGGGCACCGTCCTGCGCACCGACGGCCCGCCGCGCGTGACGGTGGCCGGGCGCACGGACTCGGGCGTGCACGCGCGCGGCCAGGTGGCGCACGTCGACATCCCCGGCGGGCTCATCGAGAGGTCCCGTGGGCGGTCGCGCCGCCCGGTCGACGAGGTGCTGCTCACCCGGCTCGGCGGCATCCTTCCCCCGGACCTGGTGGTGCACGCGCTGACTCGTGCGCCGGACGGCTTCGACGCGCGGTTCTCGGCCCTGAGTCGGCGCTACACGTACCGGATCTGCGACGACTCCGCCCGACGCGACCCGTTGTCCCGCGCGCACGTGCTGTGGCACCGCCGCGCGCTGGACGTGGACGCCATGGCGGCGGCCGCGAAGCCGCTGGTCGGCAGGCACGACTTCGCGTCGTACTGCAAGCCGCGGCCGGGTGCGACGACGATCCGGACGCTCGAGGCGTTCTCGTGGTCGAGGCCGGTGGACGGGCCGGACGCGGGGCTCGTCGTCGCCACGGTGCGGGCGGACGCGTTCTGTCACTCGATGGTGCGCTCGCTCGTGGGCGCCAGCCTGGCGGTGGGCGAGGGGCGCCAGGCGTCCGGCTGGCCGGCGGAGCTGCTCGCCGCCCGGCGCCGCGGGGTGGGCGTGCACGTGGTGGCCGCGCACGGCCTCATGCTCGACGAGGTGAGCTATCCCGCCGACGACGAGCTGGCAGCCCGGGCGGTCCTGACCCGTGCGCGGCGGGCGGCCGAGGACCTGCAGCACCCGCCGGCCGCGGGCGACTGCTGCGGCTGAACCGGCTCGGACCTCGTCGACGGAAGGTCGGACGGACCTTCCGCTCTGCCTCGGGCGAGCAGGTCAGTCCTCGACGTCGTCGCGGTACCGGCGGTCGTCGACGTACTCCTCCTCGATGAGGTGCACGGCGGCCTCCTCGGCGCTCGCGGCGCCCCCGGAGATGCCGGCGTCGATGGCGAACCCGTCGGTGCCGCCCGCCTCGACGGCGCCGTCGTCCTCGATGAGCCGGCCGGCGCGGAACTCCTCGCGCTCGGGCCGCGGCCGCGCCTCCCAGACCTCGGGCTCCTCCTGGCCGATGCGCTGGTCGATCGTCTCGCGGTGCGCCTCCTCCCACGCCGTCTCGCCGTAGTGGTTGGTGCGCGGCCGGTCGGGGACCGTGTAGCCCTCGTCGAGCAGGTCGTCGACGCCGCGGTCGAGCAGGGTGTCTTCGCTGGGCAGCTGGTCCGTGTCGCCCTCGCTGCCGAGCTCGGGGTCGGGGCTGGTGCCGGAGGTGTCGCTCATGCTCCGACGATAGACCGCGGACCCGCGCTCGGCAGCGATGCTGTGCGCCGTGCCACAGGCAATGAGATGGGCCGCCGACGGGGCGGCAGGGACACTGGACGCATGGGCCACCTCGACATCGGCGGCATCGGGTACTTCCTGCCCGACGGACGCCCTCTCCTCGACGACGTGTCGTTCCGCGTCGCCGACGGCGCGCGCGTCGCGCTCGTCGGCCCCAACGGCGCCGGCAAGACGACGCTGCTGCGGATCATCGCGGGGGACGAGGCGCCGCACGCGGGGTCGATCGGGCGCAGCGGCGGCCTCGGGATCATGCGCCAGGACATCGGCCGGATCGACGACGACCGGTCGATCCGTGACCTGCTCGCCTCGCTCGCGTCGCCCGCCGTCCGGGACGCGGCCGTCGAGCTCGCGGCGGCGGAGCTGGCGATCATGGAGACCGACGACGAGCCGGCGCAGATGCGGTACGCCCAGGCGCTCGTCGACTGGGCCGACGTCGGCGGGTACGAGGCCGAGGCCGGCTGGGACCGGGTGACCGACGCCGTCCTGTCGATCCCGTTCGACGCCGCCCAGCACCGCGAGGTGCGCACCCTGTCCGGCGGCGAGCAGAAGCGGCTCGTCCTGGAGGCCCTGCTGCGCGGCCCCGACGAGGTGCTCCTGCTCGACGAGCCGGACAACGCGCTCGACGTGCCGACCAAGCGCTGGCTCGAGGACAGGCTGCGGGCGTCGAACAAGACCGTGCTGTTCGTGAGCCACGACCGCGAGATGCTCGCCCGTGTGGCCACGCAGGTGGCGACCCTCGAGCCCGGCGTCATGGGGGCTGCGGTCTGGGTGCACGGCGGCGGGTTCGCGTCCTACCACCAGGCGCGCGAGGACCGGCGCTCGCGGCTCGAGGAGCTGCTGCGGCGGTGGGAGGAGGAGCACGCGAAGCTCAAGGAGCTCGTGCTCACCCTGCGCACGAAGGCGGCGTTCAACGACGGGCTCGCGTCGCGGTACTCCGCAGCGCAGACGCGACTGCGCAAGTTCGAGGAGGCCGGGCCACCGACGCTGCTGGCCCGCGAGCAGAACGTGAAGGTCCGGCTGCGCGGCGGACGCACCGCCAAGCGCGCGGTGGTCGCGACCGGTCTGGAGCTCACCGGGCTGATGCACCCGTTCGACCTGGAGGTCTGGTTCGGCGAGCGGGTGGCCGTCCTCGGCTCCAACGGGTCCGGCAAGTCCCACTTCCTACGGCTGCTCGCCGCCGGCGGGAGCGACCCCGGTCCCGAGCACGAGCCCGCCGACGACCTCCCCGTGGCACCGGTGAAGCACACAGGCAAGGTCGTGCTGGGGCCACGGGTGCGGCCGGGCTGGTTCGCGCAGAACCACGGGCACCCGGAGCTGGTCGGACGGACGCTGCTCGAGATCCTGCACCGCGGCGAGGGGCACCGCGCGGGGCTCGGGCGCGAGCAGGCCAGCAAGGCGCTCGACCGGTACGAGCTCGTCTCCGCGGCGGAGCAGCGCTACGAGACGCTGTCCGGCGGCCAGCAGGCACGGCTGCAGATCCTGCTGCTGGAGCTCGGGGGAGCGACCCTGCTGCTGCTCGACGAGCCGACCGACAACCTCGACCTGCACTCCGCCGAGGCGCTCGAGACCGGGCTGGCGGCGTTCGAGGGCACGGTGCTGGCAGTCACGCACGACCGCTGGTTCACGCGCACCTTCGACCGGTTCCTCGTGTTCGGCGCGGACGGGGACGTGGTCGAGACGCCCGAGCCGGTGTGGGACGCCGGCCGGGTGGACCGGGTGCGCTGAGCCCCGACCAGCAGGCTCAGACCAGCAGCAGGACCGCGAGGGTCGCCATCACCACGGCGATGACGACATCGAGCACCTGCCAGGCGCGCGGGCGGGCGAACACCGGCCGCAGGTAGGTGGCCCCGAAGCCGAGTGCGGTGAACCACACGACGCTGGCGGTGACCGCCCCGGCGCCGAACACCCAGGCGCCGGGGTCGTGCTGGTGCGCCAGCGAGCCCAGGAGCACCACGGTGTCGAGGTACACGTGCGGGTTGAGGAACGTGAGCGCGAGGCACGTCGACACGACCGCGCCGAGGGCCGCAGGGCCGTCGCCCGCGGGATCGAGCCGCTCCGGGCGGCGGGCCCGCAGCGCGGCGCCCACGGCCAGCACGAGCAGGAACACGGCGCCCGCGTACTTCGTCACCGCCAGCACCACCGGGTGGTCGGTCACGAGCGCCCCGAGGCCGGCGATGCCCGCGGCGATCAGCAGCGCGTCCGCGACGGCGCACACCGCCACGACGGGCAGCACGTGCTCGCGCCGGATGCCCTGGCGGAGCACGAACGCGTTCTGCGCGCCGATCGCGACGATCAGGGACAGGCCCGTGAGGAAGCCCGAGAGGGCAGCGGTGGTCACGGGACGACGGTACGAACTCGGCGTCGATGAAGTCCAGTTCAGATTCCTGGTGAACCGTTAGGATCATTCATGTGGCGTTCGACGCGGACCAGCTGAGCGCCCTCGCGGCCGTGGTGCACGAGGGCAGCTTCGACGCGGCCGCACGACGCCTGCACGTGACCCCGTCGGCCGTCAGCCAGCGGATCAAGGCGCTCGAGCAGCAGGTGGGACGCGTGCTGGTGCTGCGCACGCGCCCGTGCCGGCCCACGGAGGACGGCGAGGTGCTGGTGCGCCTGGCCGGCCAGGTGGAGCTCCTGGGGCGTGACGCGATGGGCCTGCTGGTCCCGGCACCGGGTGGCACGCGCGCCCGGCCGGCCACGCGCCGGCTCCCCGTGGCCGTGAACGACGACTCGATGTCCACGTGGTTCCCCGCCGCGGTCGCCGACCTGCCCGCCGACGTCCTGCTCGACCTGCGGCGCGAGGACCAGGACCTGTCCGCCGACCTGCTGCGAGACGGGACGGTGATGGCCGCGGTCACCGCGGACCCGCGCGCGGTGCAGGGCTGCCGCGTCCGCCGCCTGGGCGCGATGCGGTACCTCGCGGTCGCGGCACCGGAGCGCGCGGAGCGCTGGTTCGCCGACGGGCTCGGTGCGGAGGTGTTCGCGGCGGCGCCCCTCCTGGCGTTCAACAGGGAGGATGGCCTGCAGGAACGCTTCGTCGCGTCGGTCGTCGGCCGGCGCACGGTGACCCCGCGCGTGCACTACGTGCCGTCGCAGTCGGCGTTCGTGGGGCTGGTCGAGGCCGGGCTCGGGTGGGGGATGGTGCCGGAGGTAGCGGCGGCCGAGCGGATCGCCGCCGGCGCGCTGGTGGAGATCCGGGCCGGGCGCCACCTCGACGTCCCGCTGTACTGGCAGCACTGGGCGCTGCGCACACCGACGCTCGACGACCTGACCGAGCGGGTGGTCACCGCGGCGTCGGCGGCTCTGCGGCCGGTGCGACGCCACGGGCCGCCCTCGGCAGGCTGACGCGTTTTGACCCTCCGGCGGCACGGCGGCTACCCTGGTGTGTCGTTGTGCGTCCCCGTTCCGGCGGCTGCTAGTGCCTTCTCAGCACTCAGCACCGAGCCAGAACGGCAGGGCTGGTGCGTTCCCGCTCGCCGCCCGGAAGCCGACGAAAGCATGCATCGGCGGACCCGCACCCTGCGGAGCTCCGCCCCGACAAGATTCGCAACGAAACGAAGGCTGACGACCGTGCGCACGTACACACCGAAGCCCGGCGACGTCGAGCGGACCTGGCACATCATCGACGCGAACGATGTCGTCCTGGGTCGCCTGGCCACACATGTGGCCACGTTGCTGCGCGGCAAGCACAAGGCAACCTTTGCCCCCCACGTCGACGGCGGTGACTTCGTCATCGTCATCAACGCGAGCAAGGTGGCACTGACCGGCAACAAGCGCGAGAACAAGCTCGCGTACCGCCACTCCGGATACCCGGGTGGCCTGCGCGCCGTGGCCTACTCCGACCTCCTGGAGAAGCACCCCGAGCGCGCGATCGAGAAGGCTGTCCGCGGCATGCTCCCCAAGAGCTCGCTCGCGCGTCAGCAGCTCACCAAGCTCAAGGTCTACGCCGGTGCGGAGCACCCGCACGCGGCGCAGCAGCCGAAGCCCTTCGAGATCACCCAGGTCTCTCAGCAGGCGTGAGCCGGCTGAGTACAGAGAACAAGGACGCGAGGACACCAGTGGCAGAGACCACGGTCGACATCGACCTCGAGGGCGATGACACCCCCACCAGCTACACCTCCGAGACGGCTGCCCCGACGGGCCGCGGTCAGAGCATCACGGCACCGGCGAACGCGCTCGGCCGTCGCAAGGAGGCCATCGCGCGCGTGCGCCTGGTCCCCGGCACCGGTCAGTGGAAGGTCAACGGGCGCACGCTCGAGGACTACTTCCCGAACAAGGTGCACCAGCAGCTCGTGAACTCCCCGTTCAAGCTGGTCGACGTCGAGGGTCGCTTCGACGTCGTCGCGCGCATCACCGGCGGCGGCGTGAGCGGCCAGGCCGGCGCGCTGCGCCTGGGCATCGCCCGTGCGCTGAACGCGATCGACGAGGAGCACAACCGCCCGGCCCTCAAGAAGGCCGGCTTCCTGACCCGCGATGCCCGCGTCGTGGAGCGCAAGAAGGCCGGTCTCAAGAAGGCCCGCAAGGCACCGCAGTACTCGAAGCGCTGATCGACGCACTTCGGCCCGATGGCCCTGCCGGTCTCACGACCAGCGGGGCCATCGGCATGTCTGCAACCATCAGCGAGGGCGGGCGCGTGGGGCATGCATCAGCAGCGCCGTGCCGCCAGGACGAAGGAGTCTGACCATGGGCCGACTGTTCGGGACCGACGGCGTGCGTGGGCTCGCCAACCGGGACGTGACCGCCGAGCTCGCGCTCGACCTCTCGGTCGCGGCCGCGCACGTGCTGGGTTCGCTCGGCCAGTTCGAGGGGCACCGGCCCCGCGCGATCGTCGGGCGTGACAGCCGCGCGTCGGGGGAGTTCCTCGCGGCCGCCGTGTCCGCCGGGCTGGCCTCGGCCGGCGTGGACGTCAACAACGTCGGCGTGCTGCCGACGCCCGCGGTCGCCTTCCTCACCGCGGAGCTCGGCGTCGACATCGGCGTGGTGCTCTCGGCGTCGCACAACCCGATGCCCGACAACGGGATCAAGTTCCTGGCGCGCGGCGGGCACAAGCTCGACGACGAGCTCGAGGCCGCCATCGAGGCGCGCATGGGTGAGCACTGGGAGCGGCCGCTCGGCGGGGACGTCGGGCGCATCCGCGTCGACACCGGGCGCGCGGGCGAGCAGTACATCGAGCATCTCGTCGGCACGATCGACGTCCCCCTCACGGGGCTGCGCATCGCGGTCGACTGCGCGAACGGCGCCGCGAGCGAGGTCGGACCGGCGACGCTCCGGGCGGCCGGCGCCGACGTCGTCGTCATCAACGCCTCGCCCGACGGTCGCAACATCAACGAGAAGTGCGGATCGACGCACCCCGAGCAGCTTCAGGCCGCGGTCGTGGCCTCGGAGGCGGACCTCGGGGTCGCGTTCGACGGGGACGCGGACCGGTGCCTGGCGGTCGACGCCGCGGGCAACCTGGTGGACGGCGACCAGATCATGGGGATCCTCGCGATCGCCATGCGCGACCGGGGCGACCTGGTGGCGAACACCCTGGTCACCACGGTGATGAGCAACCTGGGGCTCAAGATCGCGATGAGCGAGGCGGGGATCGCCACGATCGACACCGCGGTGGGCGACCGGTACGTGCTCGAGGCGATGCGTGCCGGGAACTACTCCCTCGGCGGCGAGCAGTCCGGGCACATCATCATGGCGGCGCACGCGACCACCGGCGACGGCGTCCTGACGGCCTTGCAGCTGGCCGCCCGGGTGGCGGCGACGGGGGCGACCATCGCCGACCTGGCGGGCGTGGTCCGGCGGCTGCCGCAGACGCTGGTGAACGTCCCCGGTGTCGACAAGCGGCGCGCCGGCACCGACGAGCGGCTCCTCGACGCGGTGCGTTCCGCCGAGGAGGGCCTCGGCCAGACCGGGCGGGTGCTGCTGCGGTCGTCGGGCACCGAGGACCTCGTCCGCGTGATGGTCGAGGCCGGCACGCAGTCCGAGGCGGACCGCGTCGCGCGCGAGCTCGCTGACGTCGTCCAGCACCGGCTGGCCCTCTAGTGCCGTCCGGCCCCGAGTGGGACCAGGCGCTGCGCGACGTCGCGCTCTGGATCATCGAGTCGGGCACCCGCTCGCCCGAGGGGGTGGCGCCCATCGTGCAGGCGGGGCACCCGGCCCTGCGCGCGGTGTCGACGCCGTACGACGGCCAGCTGTCCGACGAGGAGCTGGCCGTGCTCGTCGACGTCATGCACCGGACGATGCGCGCGGCCCCCGGGGTCGGCCTCGCGGCGCCGCAGCTCGGTCTGCCGTTGGCCCTCGCCGTGCTCGAGGACCCGGGCTCCATCTCGCCGGAGCACGCGGAGGTCCGGGAGCGCGAGCCGCTGCCGTTCCGGGTCCTGGTGAACCCGCGGTACACGCCGCTGGACGAGGACCGCGTCTCGTTCTACGAGGGCTGCCTCAGCGTCGTCGGCTACCAGGCGGTGGTCGCCCGCGCGCGGCGCGTGCACCTGACCGGAGCGGACGAGCACGGCACCGCGGTCGACGAGGTGGTCGAGGGCTGGTCCGCGCGGATCGTGCAGCACGAGACCGACCACCTGGGCGGGACGCTGTACCTGGATCGCGCGGAGCTGCGCTCGCTCGCGGCGACCGACGAGTTCGGCGCCCGGTGGTCGGCGGAGCCCAGTCCCGAGGCGGCCGCCCGTGCTCTCTCGTTCCCCCTGTCCTGAACAAGGGCCCGAGGGGGGACCCCGGGTCCGACCCCGGGAGGAATAGGGGCTGCACCAGGGATGAACCGGGGGTCACCCCTATGTCGTCCGGGCAGGGGCGACACTTACCGTGGAGGCACGACACCGGGCGGATCGCCGCCGGTGCACGACGCAGGAGCTGATGTCACGTGCTGGAGGGGTGGGCCCTGGCCCTCGTAGGTTCCCCGTGGATCTTCGTCGTGCTCTACCTGTTCGCCACGATCGACGGCTTCTTCCCCCCGATCCCCAGCGAGTCCATCGTGATCGCCCTGTCGGTGGTCTCGATGGCCGAGGGCACGCCGAACCTGCCGATGATCATGCTCGTGGCGGCCGCCGGCGCGTGGACCGGTGACCAGATCGCCTACCAGATCGGTACCAAGGTCAAGGTGCGGGAGCTGCGGTTGCTGCGCACCACCCGCGGGCGGGCGGCCGTCGACTGGGCGGAGAACGCCCTGGCCAACCGCGGCGCCGCCTTCATCATCGCCGCCCGCTACATCCCGGTGGGCCGCGTGGCCGTCAACATGACCGCGGGCGCCGTCAAGTACAGCCGCCGCCGGTTCATGGGGCTCACCGCCATCGCGGCCCTGACGTGGGGCGCCTACTCGTCGCTCATCGGCATCGGCGCGGGCGCCTGGTTGCACGACAACACGATCGCCGCGGTGGCCGTCGGAGTCGTCGGCGGCCTGGTGATCGGCCTCGTCGTCGACTGGATCCTGCGCCGGTTCACCGGGCAGCGCGCCGTCACGCCGGCGCCGACGTCGGAGCTCCGTCCGACCGTCGAGGACACCGTGCGGGAGACCGAGTCGGCCCCTCCGGTCACAGGACGCTCACGATCCGACCCCGCCGCCTAACGATCCGGTCTCACCCGGTCATTTGCCCCATGACTGTGCTTACTCTCTGACTGTGCCGACGTCGCTGTCGGCGCTCCCGAGCCTGTCGACACCCCCGGGGGTGTCCTCAGGCATGGGCAGAGCAGGCAGGGGGCGAGATGAGCAGGCGCGCGCGGTGGGCCGTCGGCCTCGTGCTGCCTGCAGCCCTGGTGGCGGGTCTGGCGTCGTCGTGCAGCGCGCCCGAGCCCGCCGCCGACTCGCCGACCGCCGTCGTCGCCCCCGCCGCGGACTGCCTGTCGGCGCGGGTGCTCGCCGACCTGGGTCTCGTGTCGGCCGGGGAGTCGGCCGAGACCGGCACGCCGCACGCCGACGCTCCTGACACAGGGCGTGTCCCCGACGACTTCCGCGCGGCGAGCGTCGTCGTGTGCTCGCCGGGCGGCACCCTGCACGACTCGTCCGGGACCTGGGTCGCCCTGACCGCGAGCTGGCGCGAGGGCGACCTCGACCCGCTCGTCGCCGCGCTGCGACGCCCGTCGGCCCCCCGGGGTGGCACGTGCAGCACGGCTGCGGTGGTCCCGCCGGCCCTGTGGCTCGTCGACGCCCTCGGTCGCGCCATCCGGCCGGTGTGGCCGACGGACCGCTGCGGCTCCCCGGAGCCGGCGGTGGCGGACGCGCTCGACGCCCTCGAGGAGACCGACAGCGAGCAGTACCCCGTGCGGCTCATCGCGCCCGCGGACGAGGCCACGACGAGCCCCTGAGCTAGAGCTTGCGGAGCCGGACCCGCTCCACCGAGTGGTCGCGCCCCTTGGTGAGCACCAGGGTCGCCCGGCTGCGGGTGGGCAGGATGTTCTGCACGAGGTTGGGCTCGTTGATGGAGTCCCAGATCCCCTCGGCGAGCTCGATGGCCTCGAGGTCGCTCAGCGCCGCGTACCGGTGGAAGTACGACTCCGGCCGGGCGAACGCGGTCTGCCGGAGCGCCAGGAAGCGGTCCACGTACCAGCGCCGCACGTCGCTCGTGCGCGCGTCGACGTAGATCGAGAAGTCGAAGAAGTCGCTCACCGCGAGGTTCGAGGTGCCCTCGGCGGTGGGCCGGGCGGGCTGCAGGACGTTGAGCCCCTCCACGATGAGCACGTCGGGGCGGTTCACCACGATCTCGCGCCCCGGGAGGATGTCGTAGGTCAGGTGGTCGTACACGGGTACCCGGACCTCGGGGCGACCGGCCTTGACCTTGGAGACGAACCGCAGGAGGGCCCGACGGTCGTACGACTCCGGGAAGCCCTTGCGGTCCATCAGCCCGCGACGTTCCAGCTCCGCGTTGGGGTAGAGGAAGCCGTCGGTGGTGATCAGCTGGACGCGCGGGGTCGCGGGCCACCGGGCGAGGAGCTCGCGCAGCAGGCGGGCCGTGGTCGACTTGCCGACCGCCACGGAGCCGGCGACGCCGATGACGAACGGGGTCCCGCCGACGTCCTCGCGCAGGAACGTGCTCGACGCCGCGTGCAGGCCGCGGGTGGCCTCGATGTGCAGGTCGAGCAGACGGGAGATCGGCCGGTAGATCGCGTCGACCTCGGCCAGGTCGATCGGGTCGCCGAGACCGGCGAGGCGCTCCACGTCCGCGTCGGTCAGGGGCAGCGGGGTGGACGCGGAGAGCCGCGTCCAGGCGTCGCGGTCCAGGTCGACGTAGGGCGTGGCCGGGGTCAGCGACGGTGGCACGAGGACGATTGTGCCTGAGCGCGGGGAACGCGGCGCACCGGAGGACCCCCGAGCACCCCGGTAGACTCCCCGCCATGTGTGGAATCGTCGGTTACGTCGGTAGCCAGGTAGCCAGCGATCATCCGCTGGACGTCGTGCTGGAGGGCCTGCGGAGGCTCGAGTACCGCGGGTACGACTCGGCGGGCGTCGCGCTCGTCAGTCCGGACGGGAGGCTCTCGACCGCGAAGAAGGCCGGCAAGCTGGCCAACCTCGTCGAGGAGCTCGACCTGCGTCCGCTCCCGGAGTCGACCGCCGCCATCGGGCACACCCGGTGGGCGACGCACGGCGGACCGACCGACGTGAACGCGCACCCGCACGTGGCCGGCAAGCTCGCGGTGATCCACAACGGCATCGTGGAGAACTTCGCCTCCCTCAAGGCCGGGTTGGTGGCGGACGGCGTCGAGTTCGTCTCCGAGACCGACACCGAGGTCGCCGCGCAGCTCATCGCGCGCGCCTACGAGTCGACCGGGGACCTCACGGCAGCGATGACCGAGGTCGCCCGTTCGCTGCACGGCACGTTCACGCTGCTGGCCGTGCACGAGGACGCCCCCGGCCTCGTGGTGGGCGCCCGGCACGACTCCCCGCTGGTCGTCGGGATCGGCCAGGGCGAGAACTTCCTGGGATCCGACGTGGCGGCGTTCATCTCGCACACGAAGGAGGCCCTGGAGCTCGGCCAGGACCAGGTGGTGACCATCACGCCGGACACCGTCACGGTCACGGGCTTCGACGGGCTGCCCGCGGAGGCGCGTCGGTACACGGTCGACTGGGACGCCGCTGCCGCCGAGAAGGGTGGCTTCGCCTCCTTCATGGACAAGGAGATCCACGACCAGCCGCACGCCGTCGCGGACACCCTGCTGGGCCGGACCGACGCCCACGGGCGCCTGGTCCTCGACGAGGTGCGGATCGACGAGTCGGTGCTCCGGTCGGTCGACAAGATCGTCGTCGTCGCGTGCGGCACCGCGGCGTACGCCGGGCACGTGGCCAAGTACGCGATCGAGCACTGGTGCCGGATCCCCGTCGAGGTCGAGCTGGCGCATGAGTTCCGGTACCGCGACCCGGTGGTCAACGAGCGGACGCTCGTGGTCGCCGTGTCGCAGTCCGGCGAGACCATGGACACCCTGATGGCCGTCCGGCACGCGCGTGAGCAGGGCGCCAAGGTGCTCGCGCTGGTGAACACGCACGGCTCGACCATCCCGCGCGAGGCGGACGCGGTCCTCTACACGCACGCCGGGCCGGAGATCGCGGTGGCGTCCACCAAGGCGTTCCTCGCCCAGATCACCGCCGCGTACCTGCTGGGCCTGTACCTGGCGCAGCTGCGGGGGAACAAGTACGCCGACGAGGTCGGGGAGATCCTCACCGAGCTGCGCGCCATGCCGGACAAGATCCAGCAGGTGCTCGACCGGGCGGACCGCGTGCGCCAGACCGCGCGGTCGATGGTGGACACCAGCTCGGTCCTGTTCCTGGGCCGCCACGTCGGGTTCCCGGTGGCCATGGAGGGCGCGCTCAAGCTCAAGGAGCTCGCCTACATCCACGCCGAGGGGTTCGCCGCCGGGGAGCTCAAGCACGGCCCGATCGCGCTGATCGAGGAGGGGCAGCCGGTGTTCGTCATCGTGCCCTCGCCGCGCGGCCGCGACTCGCTGCACTCCAAGGTGGTCTCCAACATCCAGGAGATCCGCGCGCGGGGTGCGCGCACCCTCGTCATTGCGGAGGACGGAGACACGGACGTGCTGCCGTACGCGGACGAGGTGTTCTACGTGCCGCAGTCGCCCACCCTGCTCGCCCCGCTGCTCGCCGTGGTGCCGCTGCAGATCTTCGCGTGCGAGCTGGCCACCGCCAAGGGGCTCGACGTCGACCAGCCGCGCAACCTCGCGAAGTCCGTCACGGTCGAGTGATCACCGCGTGAGCGCCGCGTGATCATCGGCGTCGGGATCGACGTCGTCGACGTCGCGCGGTTCGTCGACACCCTGCACCGGGTGCCTGCGCTGCGCGACCGGCTGTTCACGCCCGAGGAGCGGCAGATGCCGGAGACCTCCTTGGCCGCGCGGTTCGCGGCCAAGGAGGCGATCGCCAAGGCGCTGGGCGCCCCGGCGGGGATGAGCTGGCAGGACGCGACCGTGCGCCGGACCGCCGGCGCGCAGCCGGTGGTCGAGGTGGTGGGCACGGTCGCCGCCGCGGCGGCCGCGCTCGGCGTGGACCGGTTCCACCTGTCCATCTCCCACGACGCGGGCATCGCCTCCGCCGTGGTCGTCGCCGAGCGCGACTGACGCGTCAGCGCAGCGCGGGGGCGACCTCGTTCTCGAACAGCTCGATGCCCGAGCGGTCGTAGGCCGCCTCGGCGAAGTACGTGATCGCGTAGGTCATGCCGAGCTTCTCCAGGCCCTGCAGCTTCTCGACGATCTGCTCCGGGGTGCCCACCAGGGTGCCGTGGCGGAAGTCCTCCGCGACCTCGGCCGCCTTGGCGGGGACGGTGTTGCTCAGGTGCTCCTCGACCCAGGCGATGCGGTCGTCGACCTCGGCCTGCGTGGACCCGATGACCACGTTGTAGTTGGCGGACCGGGTGATCTCCTCGAACGGCCGGCCGATGGCCTCGCAGTGGCCGCGCAGGATCTCGGACTTGTGCGCGAAGGCCTCCGGGGCGCCCGCGAAGTTGGTGTACTGCGCGTGCTCGGCCGCGATGCGCAGCGTCTTCTTCTCGCCGCCGCCGGCGATCCACAGGGGAGGGCCGTCCACCTGCAGGGGGAGCGGGGACAGCTGCGCGCCGTCGACCTTGTAGTGCTCGCCGTCGAGGGTGGCGGTGCCGTTGGTCCACATCTGCTTGAAGATCTGCACGCCCTCGTCGAGCATCGCGATCCGGGTGCCGGCGGACGGGAACCCGTACCCGTACGCGAGCCACTCGTGCTCGTACCAGCCGGCGCCGATGCCCATCTCCACGCGGCCGCCCGAGATGATGTCGGCCGTGGTGGCCACCTTGGCCAGGTACGCCGGGTTCCGGTACGCCATGCAGGTGCACATCTGGCCCAGCCGGACGCGGCTGGTGGTGGCGGCGAACGCGTTGATGAGGCTCCAGGCCTCGTGGGTGGCCTCGCCGTTGGGCTCGGGGACCGAGTGGAAGTGGTCGTAGACCCAGATCGAGTCGTAGGTGTCGCCCTGGTCCGCGTGGTCGGCCAGGCCGCTCATGGTCTGCCAGTGGTCGCGGGGGTCGATGCCGGTGAGGTCCTGCCGCCAGCCCTGGGGGATGAAGAGTCCGAAGCGCATGCTCGGCACGTTACCTGCGCACGAGCACCGGTGCCGCGTGATCGCTCGAATCGATCCGATCGGACAGCCGCCCGCCTGACCCGCCAGGATGGGAGACGTGCTGCAGACCTGGACCTCCGCGCAGGTGCGTGCCGCCGAGGAGCCCCTGCTGGCTGCCGGCGTCCCGCTGATGGAGCGGGCCGCGTTCGCCCTGCACGTCCACGTGGTCGCGGCTCTGCGGGAGCTCCGCGGCGCCGTGGCGGGCGCGCGGGTGGTGGTGCTCGTCGGTTCCGGCAACAACGGGGGCGACGCCCTGTACGCGGGGGCGCTGCTCGCCCGCCGCGGCGTCGACGTCCGGGCGGTGCTCACCGGCGCGCGCGTGCACGAGGGCGGGCTGGACGCGCTGCTCCGGGCGGGGGGACGGGTGCTGCGCGCCGAGGAGGCCGCCGCAGCGGCGTCGGCCGCCGACCTGCTGCTGGACGGCATCCTCGGCATCGGCACCGACGGGTCCGGGCTGCGCGGGGCAGCGGGCGCCCTGGTCGAGGAGATCGTGGCGCGGGGCCGTCCGTACGTCGTGGCCGTGGACGTGCCGTCGGGCCTCGGTGTGGACGACGGACGTCGCGACGGGGTGGTGCTGGACGCCGACCTCACGGTGACGTTCGGCGTCGCCAAGCCCGGGCTCCTGCTGCCGCCGGGCGGGCGCGCCGCGGGACGGGTCGTGCTGGTCGACCTCGGCCTCGAGCCGGCCGGTGCCCCCGAGGTGGTCCGGCTCGAACCGTCCGACGTCGCCGACCTCTGGCCCGTGCCGGCGCCGGACGCGCACAAGTACACGCGCGGCGTCCTGGGCGTGGTGGCGGGCTCCCGGGCGTACCAGGGGGCTGCGGTCCTCACCACGGGTGCGGCGGTCCGTGCGGGCGTCGGGATGGTGCGGTACCTGGGCGACGCCGGGGACGCGGTCGTGGCGGCCCACCCGGAGGTCGTCGTCGGCCACGGGCGGGTGCAGGCGTGGGTGTTCGGGCCGGGGGTCTCGCCGGACGACGCCGGGCAGCGACGCCGCATCGAGTACGCGTTCGAGCACGTGCTGGAGCGCGGGGAGGCCGCGGTGGTCGACGCCGGCGCCCTGGAGCTGCTCCCGGCGCGCGTCGGCCCGCACGCGGTGCTCACGCCGCACGCGGGCGAGCTGGCGCGCGTGCTGAGCCAGCGGGGTGAGGACGTCGACCGGCGCGCGGTCGAGGCCGAGCCGCTGCGCTGGGCACGGCGGGCCCACGAGCTCACGGGGGCCACGGTCCTGCTCAAGGGTCCGGTGACCGTCGTCGCGGGGGCGCAGGGCGCCGCCTACGCCCAGGCCGACGCCCCGGCGTGGCTGGCGACGGCGGGCGCCGGCGACGTGCTGGCGGGCCTGCTGGGGGCCCTGCTGGCAGGCCGGGTGGACGACGTGCACGACGACCCCTCGCTCGCCGCCGCGCTCGCCGCCACGGCCGCGCTGGTGCACGGTCGGGCGGCCCACCGCGCCACCCCGGGCGGCCCGGTCTCCGCGCGCGAGGTCGCGGACGCGCTGCCCGGCACGATCGCCGAGCTGCTCGACGCATGACCCTGACCCCCGATCTCCGCGCCCGCGTGGACGCGCTGCTGGCGAGCGGTCCGCGCCGGCTCCTCGGCATCGTCGGGGCGCCCGGCGCAGGGAAGTCGACGGTGGCCGCGGACGTGGTCGACGCGGTCGGGCGCTCCGCGGTCGCCGTGCCGATGGACGGGTTCCACCTGGCGCAGACGGAGCTCGAGCGCATCGGCCGGGCGGACCGCAAGGGAGCACCGGACACGTTCGACGCGGACGGCTTCGTCGCGCTGCTGACCCGCCTGCGGGACCCGGAGCGGACCGTCTACGCACCCGAGTACCGCCGCGACCTGCGCAACCCGGTGGCGGGCGCCATCGCGGTCCCTCCCGAGGTCCGGCTCGTGGTGGTGGAGGGGAACTACCTGCTGCTCGACGACCACGGGTTCGGCCCGGTGGCGGACCTGCTCGACGAGACGTGGTTCCTGGCGCCCGACGACGGACTCCGGCTGGACCGGCTGGTGGCCCGGCACGAGGCGTTCGGCAAGTCCCCGGAGGCGGCCCGCGCCTGGTCGCACGGTCCCGACGAGCGGAACGCCCAGCTCGTCGCGGCGACCGCCGCGCGTGCCGACGTGATCGTCCGTCCCGCCTGACGGACGGTGCGAGACTGGTCGCCGTGAGCTATCCCGCACGCGCTGTCGTCGACCTCGCGGCCGTCCGCGCCAACGTCCGGTCACTGGCCGCCCACGCACCGACCGCCCAGGTGATGGCCGTCGTCAAGGCGGACGGCTACGGGCACGGTCTCCTGCCCACCGCGACCGCAGCCCTGGCCGGAGGCGCCACGTGGCTCGGCGCCGCGCAGGTGGACGAGGCCCTGGCCCTGCGACGCGGGGGGATCGCCGACGCGCGGGTCCTCACGTGGCTGTACGCACCCGGCGCCCCCCTGCGCGAGGCGGTCGACGCCGACATCGACGTCTCGGTCTCGGCGCCGTGGGCCCTGGCTGAGCTCGCCGCCGCGGCGCGGGCGTCGGGTCGGACCGCGCGGGCCCACCTCAAGGTCGACACCGGCCTCGGCCGGAACGGGCTGACGCTGGGCGACCTGGCCGAGCTCCTCCCCGAGGTCCTGCGCCTGCGGGCGGAGGGGGCCCTCGAGGTGGTCGGGCTCTGGAGCCACTTCGCGTTCGCCGACGAGCCCGAGCACCCGACCGTCAAGCTCCAGGCCGAGGTGTTCGCGGAGACCCTCGAGACGGTCGAGGGGGCGGGCATCGCCCTCGAGGTGCGGCACCTGGCCAACTCGGCGGCGACGCTGACCACGCCCGCGGCGCACTACGACCTGGTGCGGCCGGGGATCGCCGTCTACGGCCTGTCGCCGGTGCCGCAGCTCGGGGGCCCCGACGACTTCGGGCTCGTGCCCGCGATGACGCTGGAGGCCGAGCTCGCGAACGTCAAGCACGTCCCGGCCGGGCAGGGCGTCTCCTACGCGCACCTGTACGAGACGCCGACGGACACCGTGCTCGGCCTCGTGCCCCTCGGGTACGCGGACGGCATCCCGCGGCACGCGTCCGGCACGCAGGAGCGGCCCGGCGGACCCGTGCGGGTGGGCGGTCGCACGCTCGGCGTGGCCGGCCGGGTCTGCATGGACCAGGTGGTGCTCGACCTGGGCCCGGGCGCCACGGAGCACGCGGGGGACCGCGTCGAGCTGTTCGGCACCGGACGCGACGGCGGACCGACCGCAGAGGACTGGGCGCGCGTCGCGGGGACCATCTCCTACGAGATCGTCACGCGGGTCGGCGCGCGCGTGCCGCGGGTGCACGTCGACAGCGAGCTCCCGGCATGACCGCGGTGACCGTCCGGCTTCCCGACGCCGACGCCACCCGGGCGTACGGACGCGCGCTCGCGGGCGTGCTGCGGGCCGGCGACCTGGTGGTGCTCACGGGCGACCTCGGGGCCGGCAAGACGACCCTGACGCAGGGGATCGGGGCCGGGCTGCACGTGCGCGGGCAGGTGGCGTCGCCGACGTTCATCATCGCCCGCGAGCACCCGCCGGTCCCGCGCGAGGACGGCTCGACCGGTCCGACGCTCGTGCACGTCGACGCGTACCGGCTCGGCTCGCTGGAGGAGGTGGACGCCCTCGACCTCGACGCGAGCCTGGAGGAGGCCGTGACCGTGGTCGAGTGGGGCGAGGGCTGGGTGGAGTCGCTCGCGCAGGACCGCCTCGAGGTCGTCCTGGCTCGCCCTCGCGGTGGTGCGCTGACCGACGACGACCTCGCCGACGCCGCCGCGGGCGAGCGCGTGGTCACCGTGCGCGCCGTGGGTGCACGCTGGGCGGACGTCGCGCTGCCCGACGCCGACCCGGTGGCAGGCTGAGCGCCGTGCCCGTCCTCGCGCTCGACACGTCCGCCGCCGTCGCGGTGGCCCTGACCGACGACTCCGGCGTGGTGCTCGCCGCGCGCTCCGACGCGCAGCAGCGGCACCACGCCGAGCTGCTGGCCCCGATGATCGCGGACGTCCTCGCGGAGGCCGGTGTGGACCGCCGCGAGCTCACCTCCGTGGTCGTCGGCACCGGACCCGCCCCGTTCACCGGGCTGCGAGTGGGGCTGGTCACCGCCCGCACGCTCGCGCTCGCTCTCGGCATCCCCGTGCACGGCGTCCCGAGCCTCGATGCGGTCGCGCTCCAGGCGTCCCGCGTGCTGCCGGCCGGCACGGAGGTGCTCGTCGCCACGGACGCCCGGCGCCGCGAGGTCTACTGGGCGCTGTACCGGCTGGTCGCGCCGGGGGAGATCGAGGTGCTGGCCGGCCCCGAGGTCGCCGCGGCCGCCGACGTCGCCGCCGACCCGCGCACCGCCGGCGCCGTGGCGATCGGCCGCGGGGCGCTGCTCTACCCCGACGTCCTGCGCGGTGGCCCGACGGTGGGCGCGCTCGACCCCGACCCCGCGGAGCTCGCGCGGCTGGCGCTGGCACGGACGGCGGCCGGCCAGGAGCTCGGCACCGAGCCCCTCTACCTGCGCCGCCCCGACGCCGTGCCGCAGGCGGCCCGCAAGCGCGTGCTCGGATGACGGAGCAGCCGCGCGGCGTCGTCGTGCGCGCCCTGCGCCCGGCGGACCTGCCGGCCCTCGTGCGCATGGAGGTCGAGCTCTTCGAGGCAGCCGCGTGGTCGCCCGAGAGCCTCGCCTCCGAGATCGGCGGGCCCGGGCGCTGGTACGTCGGCGCGGTCGTCGACGGCGAGCTGGTCGGGTACGCGGGTCTGTGGTTCGACGGGTTCGACGCGCAGGTGATGACCATCGGCACCGACGCGCGGTTCCAGGGGCGCGGGCTGGGGCGACGGATGCTGGAGAACCTCCTGGACCGCGCCCGGACGCTCGGTGCGGCCGTCGTGCTGCTCGAGGTGCGCGTGGACAACGACCCCGCCATCCACCTGTACGAGAGCGTGGGATTCGAGAAGCTCGGGATGCGCCGGGCGTACTACCAGCCAGGCAATATCGACGCGTGGACCATGCGCCTGGCGCTGCGCCACGACGAGGGGGGACCTGCATGACGAGGGACGCGGTCATCGTGGAGGCCGAGGCGCTCGCGGCGGTGCTGGCGGGCGACGAGCCCCCCGTGCTGCTCGACGTGCGCTGGGCGCTGGGCCAGACGGACGGCCACGAGCAGTACCTCGCGGGCCACCTTCCCGGGGCGGTCTTCGTGGACCTGGACACCGAGCTGGCCGCGCCGCCGACCCCGCGGGACGGCCGGCACCCGCTGCCCGACCTCGCCGCGTTCGAGGCGGATGCGCGGCGCTGGGGCGTCTCGGGCGAGCGGTCGGTGGTGGCCTACGACGCCGTGGGCGGGATGTCGGCGGCGCGCGTCTGGTGGCTGCTGCGCTGGGCCGGCGTGCGGGACGTGCGGCTGCTCGACGGCGGGCTCGCGGCGTGGACCGCGGCGGGGTTCGCGCTCGAGGCCGGGTCGGTGACGCCGGAGCCGGGGGACGTGGTGCTGGTCCCCGGAGCGCTGCCGACGATCGACGCCGACGAGGCCGCCGCCTGGACCGGCTCCCTGCTCGACGCCCGCGCGGCCGAGCGGTACGCCGGTGAGGTCGAGCCCGTCGACCCGCGTGCGGGCCACATCCCCGGAGCGGTCTCCGTGCCCACCGCCGGGAACGTCGGCGCCGACGGGTCGTTCCTGCCCGACGAGGAGCTGCGGGCGCGGTTCGCCGGCGTGCAGGGTCCGGTCGCCGTGTACTGCGGGTCCGGCGTCACCGCGGCGCACGAGGTCGCCGCACTCGCCTCGATCGGCGTGGAGGCGGCGCTGTACCCGGGCTCGTGGTCGCAGTGGTCGAACGACCCCGCCCGCCCGGTGGAGACGGGGAAGGCCGCGACCCCCGAGGGGATCGCGGCCTCCTGAGCAGGTCCGTCAGACGGTGAGCGACGCCTGCGCGTAGCTCAGGCGCTCGGCGCGCGGGTAGTGCGTGCCGGCACCCTCGACGTGCCCGACGTTGACGACGAGGAGCGACTTCCAGCCGTTCTCCGCGAAGAAGTCGGCGTCGATGCCCTGGGCGTCCATGCCGCCCATGGGGCCGGCGGCCAGGCCCGCGGCGCGCAGGCCGACGATCAGGTAGCCGGCCTGGATGAGGGCGTTCATGCGGGCCATCGACTCGCGCTGCTCGGGCTGGCCCTCGAGCGCGTCGGCGAGGGCGGCCATGTGCGGCGCGAGCGTCGGGATGTGCGCGTGGAAGCCGGTGTCGGCGGCGAGGACGAGCGTGACGGGGGCCTCGAGCACGCGGTCGCGGTTGCCCTCGTTCATGTGCGCGGCGAGGCGCCGGCGGGCGTCGGGCGTGCGGACGACGAGCAGGCGCAGGGGGACCGTGTTGAGGGCGGTCGGGCCCCACTTGACCAGGTCGTACACCGCGGCGATCTGCTCGTCGCTGACCTCGTCGTGGGTGAACGCGGCGGCCGTGCGGGCCTCGCGGAACAGGAGGTCCGCGACGTCGTCGCCGACGGCCAGACCGGAGGTGGGGAAGTCGAGGCCGTCCAGGACGGTGGTGTCAGTGGTCATGCACGGTTGAAGCGTCAACTACCCTGGGTTGTTCCGGGCGACGGTGTGGCGGTCGTCACCACGTCGCGGCCACCTATCCTGGTCCGCATGGCTGACCCCCTCGTGCTCGGGATCGAGACGTCCTGCGACGAGACCGGCGTGGCTCTCGTGCGCGGCTACGACCTGCTGGTCGACGCCGTCGCCAGCTCGGTGGACGAGCACGCGCGGTTCGGCGGGATCATCCCCGAGATCGCGTCGCGGGCCCACCTCGAGGCCATGGTGCCGACGATCGAGCGGGCGCTGGCCACGGCGGACGTCTCGCTCGGCGCGGTCGACGCCATCGCGGTCACCGCCGGCCCCGGCCTCGTCGGACCCCTCACCGTGGGCGCCTCCGCGGCCAAGGCGCTCGCGCTCGCGCTGGGCAAGCCGCTCTACGGTGTCAACCACGTGATCGGGCACGCCGTCGTGGACGAGCTGGTGGACGGCGCGTTCCCCGAGCGCGTCATGGCGCTCGTCGTCTCGGGCGGCCACTCGTCGCTGCTGCTGCTCGACGACACCGTGCACGTCACCGAGCTCGGCTCGACGCTCGACGACGCGGCGGGGGAGGCGTTCGACAAGGTGGGCCGCCTGCTCGGCCTGCCGTACCCGGGAGGCCCGCACATCGACCGGCTGGCCCGCGAGGGGAACCCGGCCGCGATCCGCTTCCCGCGGGGGCTCACCGCCGCCAAGGACCAGGCCGCGCACGCCGCCGACTTCTCGTTCTCCGGCCTGAAGACCGCCGTCGCGCGCTGGGTGGAGGCCCGGCAGGACGCCGGCGAGGAGGTCCCGCTCCCGGACGTCGCCGCGTCGTTCGCCGAGGCCGTGGCCGACGTGCTGACCGCCAAGACGATCGCCGCCTGCCGTGCGCACGGCGTGGACACCCTGGTGGTCGGCGGAGGGTTCTCCGCCAACTCCCAGCTGCGGGACATGGCCGCCAAGCGCTGCGCGGAGGCCGGCATCGAGCTGCGCATCCCGCCCATCCGCTACTGCACGGACAACGGCGCGATGATCGCCGCGCTCGGCTCGGCGGTGGTGCGCCGCGGGCTGCCGCCGTCGTCGCTCGACCTGCCCGTCGACTCCTCGATGCCGCTCACCCAGGTGCTGGTCTGAGGACCTTCTGCCCTGTCGTGCCGGGACGCTCCGGCGTGCCATGAGGAAGGGGTCGCGCGCCGCGCGGCGCCGGTCCGGAGGCGGTGGGTGTGGTGCGAGCTGGACGAGTCCTGGTGGCGGTGGCCTCGGCGGCGGTGCTGACGGGCTGCGTGACGGTGAA
This sequence comes from Cellulomonas sp. Root137, assembly GCF_001426725.1. Classification (NCBI taxonomy): domain Bacteria; kingdom Bacillati; phylum Actinomycetota; class Actinomycetes; order Micrococcales; family Cellulomonadaceae; genus Cellulomonas; species Cellulomonas sp. Root137. The sequence continues at coordinate 1,657,554 of NZ_LMFG01000001.1, forward strand.
CCAGCAGCAGGCCGGGCCCGGCATGATGCACGGTCGCGGTGCCGGCGTCGTCCGCTCGGCGTGCACGCCGACCGTCGACCCCTCGGGAGCGACCGTCGCGGTCATGCTCGGCGACGGTGGCATGGTCCGCCGGATGCACGGCGGCAGGGCGATGCTCCGGGTCGTCCCCGCGTCCGTCGAGGCGGGAACGGTGACGCTGGTCGCCCGGAACATGGGGCTGCGCACCCACGAGCTCGTCGTGCTGCCGCTGGCCCCCGGTGCGTCCGTCGGCGAGCTGCCGCAGGGCGCCGACGGCTCCGTGGACGAGACCGGCAGCCTGGGCGAGGCGTCGGCGCCGTGCGCCGAGGGTGCGGGCGACGGTCTGCCCTCCGGCTCCGTCGGCTGGGTCACGCTCGACCTGCCGGCCGGACGGTACGAGGTCGTCTGCAACCTGCCGCACCACTACGCCGCGGGCATGGCCGACGAGCTGATCGTCGCCGACGGGAGCTAGGCGGCCGTCGTCGTGGGTGCCGTCCTGCGAGGGCTGCGCGCGTGGGCCGGCCGGCTCCACACCCGCCACACGCGGGCGCCCAGCAGGAACGGCACGGTGAACACGAGGGCGTAGAACACGAGCGCCTGCCACGTGAGCGTGGTGCCCGCCGAGATGCCGCCGTCGGCGCTGGTGAAGACGGCCGTCGCGCCCAGGAACTCGCGCTCGATCGTCCCGCCGCCCAGCTGCTCGAGCGTGTCGAGCGTCCCGAACGTGTAGGCCATCACCAGGTAGACGACCGCGCCGACGGCGAGACCGCCCCAGACGGCGCCGGTGGTCCACCGCGGGACGGGCCGGCCCAGCTCGCTGAGGTAGCCGTCCGCGAGCACCCGCGGGTGACCCAGGTCCGCGACGGCCTGCCGCATGCCCACCTCGGACGCGGCCGCGGTGAGCTCCGTGCGGAGCTCGCGCACGACCGTCTTGTGCTTCGGGAAGTCCTGCATGGCCCAGTCGAACCGCAGGAGGTAGCGCTCACGGACGAGGGTGTCGCGCAGGGACGTGCTCATGAGGGCTCCTTCGAGGTGGCGCGGGCGAGCAGTCCGTCGACCGTGACGGCCAGCTGCTGCCACGCCCGGGCGGTGCTCCAGAGCTGCTCCGCTCCGGTGTCGGTGGGCAGGTAGTACTTGCGGGCGGGACCCGCGCTGGAGGCGACGAGGCGCGACGAGATCTGCCCGTCGCGCTCGAGGCGGTTGAGCACCGGGTACAGCGTCCCGGCGCCGAGGTCGTCGAGCCCGGCCTCGTGCAGGCGGGTGACCAGCTCGTACCCGTAGGACTCGCGCTCGGTCAGGAGCGCGAGCACGAGCATCGGGAGCACGCCCTTGAGGAGCTGGGGATCGCGGGGCTCGTCCATGGCGCCCACGCTATGCCTAGTAGTTGGTATTGACAAGTAGCGGGCGTGACCCAGTTCCGCCTAGAGCGGGCGACCGGCCTTGAGCTCGGCGACGAGGGAGCGCACGACGGCGTCCAGCTCGCCCGCGTGCCGCCGGGCGACCGCGCGCTGCCGCTGGTACGACGCGCCGCGGCGCAGGATCACGCGCACCTGCTCGAGCTCGGCGGCGCACCCGAGGCGTTCGGCGACGGGGGCCAGCTCGACGAGCCAGCGGCCGATCGAGTCCGTGACCAGCTCCTCGTCGCCGGCGGCGTTCGTGATGATGATGGCGTCCATGCCGTACCGGGCGGAGCGCCACTTGTTCTCCTGCGCGAACCACGGCGGCAGCGTCGGCAGGCTCTCCCCGCGGTCCAGCATCGACGAGAAGTGCTCGACGAAGCAGTGGGTCAGCGCGGAGATCGCGGCGACCTCGAGGAGGTTGGAGGCGCCGTCGGCGATCCGCATCTCCAGGGTGCCGAACCGCGGCGACGGGCGGACGTCCCACCGGATCTCGTCGAACTGGTCGATGACGCCGGTGTGCAGCATGTCGCCCACGTACTGCTCCAGCTGCGACCAGTCCTCGAACGCGAACGGCAGGCCCGCGGTGGGCAGCTGCTGGAACAGCAGGGCGCGGTTGGACGCGTAGCCGGTGTCCTTGCCGCCCCAGAACGGGGACGACGCCGACAGCGACAGGATGTGCGCGAAGACGCTGAGCATCGCCCGGGCGATGGGCAGCACCTTGTCCCGGTCCTCGATGCCGACGTGCACGTGCACCCCGTAGATGAGCATCTGCCGGCCCCACCACTGCGTCCGGTCGATGAGGGTGGCGTACCGCTGCTTGTCGGTGACCTTCTGCTGCGCCCAGTTGGCGAAGGGGTGCGTGGCGCCGCCCATGAGCTCGATGCGCAGCGGGGCCGCGGCCGCCTCCACCTCGTCGAGGGCCTGCTGCAGGTCGGCCGTCGCCCCGGCGATCGTGCGGCACTTGCCGGAGCGGATCTCGACGGTGTTGAGCAGCAGCTCCTGCGTGATCAGCGGGTGCTCGGAGCCGTCGGTGGGCCGGACGGTCGCCAGGATGGCCTCCGCGGCCTGGCGCAGGTCGCCGGAGTCGGCGTCGACGAGGGCGACCTCCCACTCGATCCCCACGCTCGACCGCTCGGAGTGCGCGAACGGCACCCGCACCGGCGCGGCCATCAGACGGGCTCCACCACGAGCACCTGCTGGCTGCCAGCGACACGCGTGAGGATGATCGTCCCGGTCGCGCTGCCGCGCAGGTCCAGCTGCCGACGGAGCTGCTCCGGCACCACGGCGGTCCCGCGCTTCTTGATGGTCAGCTTCCCCACGTCACGTCCTCGCAGGTAGGTCCGGAGCCGCTTGAGACCGAACGGCATCGTGTCGAGCACGCGGTACGCGGTGGCGGTGGGCACAGGAGTCAGCGCGTCCGAGGTCACGTAGGCGATCGTGGGGTCCACGAGGCGGCCCTGCACCTGCTGGGCGATCTCGCCCACCAGGCCGGCCCGGATGACGGCGCCGTCGGGCTCGTAGAGGTAGCCGCCGACCGCCCCGGCGGGCGGGCGCTCATCGGTGGTGGCGCGCACGACGTGGGCCTCGCCGTCGCGGAGCACCAGGGCGGACCGGCCGGGTCCCTCGGGCGCGAGCGGGCCGAACCAGAGGCCGACCTCGACCACGTCGCCGTCGACCGAGACCCACTGGGCCTGCGCGTCGTCGGGCAGGGCGGTGTGCGGGATGCCGGGACCGAGCTTGAGGCCGAGGGCGGGGACCCGCTCGCGCACCGCGAGGACCGCGTCGAGGGACGGCTCGTAGGCGGACGGGTCGAACACGCGACTGCCGGACGAGGTCCGGCGGGCCGGGTCGGCGTACACACCGTCGACACCTTCCGCCTCGAGGTCGAGAGCGAGCCCGTCGCCGTGCCGTACCTCGGCGTCGGGGAAGTGCCGCAGGTTCACGGTGGCGATCGCCGCGGTCGCCTCGTCCAGGTCGATGGCCAGCACCCGCAGGCCGATGCCGGCGAAGGCCATGGCGTCCGCACCGATCCCGGTGGTCAGGTCGGCCACGCGGGTGCTGCCGGCGTCGCGGAACCTGCGCGCGTGGTGGGCGGCGACCGTGAGCCGCGTCGCCTGCTCGAGGCCCGCGGCGGTGAAGAGCATGCCGTCGGCGAACGTGCCGAACTTCGCGGCGGCCTTCGCACGCAGGCGCGACTGCGTGAGCGCCGCGGCGACGAGCGCCGGATCGATGCCCTCGTCGCGCATGCGCTCCGAGAGTGCGAGCGTGCGGGTCTCGTCGTAGGGCGGCAGCGCGGACAGCAGTGCCCATCCGGCGGGGCTGAGCAGCTGGGCGATGCCCTCGCGATCCATGCGGCGATCCTCGCACGCAGAGACTCGCCAGGACCGCTCGTTGGCACTCGCCTTGACCGAGTGCTAACCGGTTCCTAGAGTGAGTGGCTGGCACTCTCCCGGTGAGTGTGCCAGCAGCGCTCCAGGCCACGGCACCCGCGACGACGTGTCCGAGAGCGCGCACGTACCTCAGAGAACTACTCACATGCGAAGGGGAGGTCCGCTGTGTCGGTCTCCATCAAGCCCCTCGAGGACCGGATCGTCGTCAAGACGCTCGAGGCAGAGGCGACGACCTCTTTCGGTCTCGTCATCCCGGACAGTGCCAAGGAGAAGCCCCAGGAGGGCGAGGTCCAGGCGGTCGGACCCGGCCGTGTCGACGACAACGGCAACCGGATCCCGCTCGACGTCGCCGTCGGCGACAAGGTGATCTACTCCAAGTACGGCGGCACCGAGGTCAAGTACGACGGCGAGGAGTACCTCATCCTCTCCGCGCGCGACATCCTCGCGATCGTCGTCAAGTGAGCTGAGGGGCGCCACGCGCCCCGCTCACCCGCGAAGGCCCCCCACGGCACTGCCGTGGGGGGCCTTCGCGCGTTCGGCGCCGGACACACCAGAGCCCCTCTCCTCGATCGTGCCGCCGAGGAGAGGGGCTCTGGTCGTCCAGGTCGGGTCAGCCCACGCGGCTGGCGCGGCCGCGCTGGGCGAGCACGGCGGAGCGCTCGTCCTCGGAGAGCCCGCCCCACACGCCGTAGGGCTCGCGCACCGCGAGCGACTGCTCGAGGCACTCCTTGATCACGGGGCACGTGGCGCAGATCGCCTTGGCCGCCTCGGCGCGGCGCCGGCGGGCAGAACCGCGCTCGCCCTCGGGGTGGAAGAAGAGGTCCTGGTCCTCGTCGCGGCACGCTCCGTCGAACTGCCACTCCCACAGGTCCATCACCGGTCCGGGAAGGCGCGAGATCTCGGCCATGAGTTCCTCCTCAGTCGATCCGACCCAGTCCGCCGTGCGGGGCGGCTGTGCCGGGAAGTCGTCAACACGGGAACCGGATGGTGTCCCACCGGGGTGACGCGTTGGAGAGGACGTTACAACCGCGCCAGAAGTTGTTCAAGACCCGTTCGCACATTGATTTGGTGGCGCGATTGTGCATGAAGTCCCTGGTCGGCGTGTCGTGGTCCGACGCGCCCGATGAGGCCGAATCGCGTCGGCCTGGCAGAATCGCGCCATGGTGACGCGCGAGGACGACGAACTGGCGGGGCCGGCCGTGCCTCCTGCGCCTGCGCTCGCCGTCGCCGCGGTGGCCCGACGCCTCGGTGTCGCACCTGCGACGTTGCGCACCTGGGACCGCCGGTACGGGCTCGGGCCGTCCGAGCACTCCGCGGGGGCGCACCGGCGCTACTCCGCGGTCGACGTCGAGCGGCTGCTGGTCATGCGGCGGCTCACGCTGGACGGCGTGGCGCCGGCGGAGTCGGCGCGGATCGCCCTGGCGACCGACGTGACCGCCGGAAGCCCCGCCCACTCCCACGACGACGTGCCGACCACGCCGACCGCGGTCGTCGACGCCGCGCTCGCCGGTGACGTGGTCGGGTGCGCGCGGCTGCTGGCGATCGACCAGGGCGCCGACGTCGCGCTCTGGTGGACGGGCCTGGTGGAGCCGGTCATCGCGGCCCTCGCCCGCCGCACGGTCGTGGACCCGCCCGGGGTCGACGCGGTCGCCGCGGTGCACGCGGGCGTCCTCGGCGCCCTGCGCGAGCACCCGGTGCCGCTGACGGGAACCCGACGGCCCGTCGTCCTCGTGCTCGTCGCCCCCCGGGAGGCACGGCCGCTCGTCGCCCACGCCCTCGCGGGCGCGCTCGCGGCGCAGGGGGTCGACGCCCGCATCGTCGGGGGGCCGGTGGGTCCGCACCACGCGGTCGAGCTCACCGCCATGACGCGCGCCAGGGCGGTCGTGACGATCGGGCAGCGGGTCGACGTCGACCTCGAGGTGGTCGACCGGCTCGCGGCCGAGCAGCCGGACCTGGCGCAGTTCGTGATGGTCCCGGACGGTGCCGCGGACGCCGTCCCGCTGGGGAGGTCCGTGCACCGGGCTCGGACGTTCACCGGCCTGCTCCACGAGGTGTTCGCGGTCGCGACGTCGGGTGGCGAGCCCTGACGGCACGGCCGAGTGGGGGAGACATTCCACGCAGGCGGCGCAGGGGCGGACGAAGCCCCTCCCGCCGTGGGGACGGATCGTCTCTCCGGCTAACTTCAGCGTGATCATCAGCCGATAGCACTCAGGTGCCCCGTTCGGGGCCCGAGAGGGGAACCAACATGGCGGGAGTCGTGGTCGTTCACGGCTCGGCGGTCGTTCGAGAGCGGCTCGTCGTGACCTCCATCGGCGTGCCCGCGCTCGGTCCGGTCCGGGCCGCGTCGTCGGTCGACGAGCTGCTGAGCCTGGCTCGGCGCATGCCGCCGACGGTCGTCCTGCTCGACGCACACCTGGCAGCCCCGGGTGCCATCGAGGCGATCCGCCGACTGCGCGCGGTCGCGCCCGCCGCTGCCATCGTGCTCCTCGCGCTGCCCGACGACAGCGTGGCGCTCGACCGGGCGCTCGCGCTCGGCGCCCGCGGGTTCCTGGCACCTGACGTCGGCCGCGCGGAGCTGTCCGCCGTGGCGGCGCACGTGCTGGCCAGCCCTGTGCTGCCCGCACAGACCGTGCCCCGCACGCAGCCTGTCGACGTGCCCAGCCAGGGCAGCTTCCGCGCCAGCGACCTGCGCACGCCCGCGGCCGGGGTGTCCACGGTCGGCGCTCCCGACGCCAACGCCGCACCGGTCGGTGTGCCGACGACGGGTGCGATCCCCGGCGTGCCGCTGACCAAGCGCGAGATCGAGGTGCTCACCGGGATGAGCCACGGACGCTCGAACGCGCAGATCGGCGCGGAGCTCTACCTGTCCGAGGACACGGTGAAGACCCACGCGCGCCGGCTGTTCCGCAAGCTCGGGGCCAACGACCGCGCCCAGGCGGTCGCGATCGGCCTGCGGCGGGGTCTCATCCAGTAGGGCGGGGCCCTCAGCACGCGTGCGCCCGCGTATCCTTGCCGGATGACGGAGCACTCGCCTGCCGACCCGTTCGCCCGCATCGGGCTCACCTACGACGACGTGCTCCTCCTGCCGGGGGAGACGGACGTCATCCCGAGCGAGGTGGACACCTCCTCGCGCCTGACGCGCGAGATCTCCGTGCGCGTCCCGCTGCTGTCCGCTGCGATGGACACCGTCACCGAGTCGCGCATGGCCATCGCCATGGCGCGCCAGGGCGGCATCGGGATCCTGCACCGCAACCTGTCCATCGAGGACCAGGCCCACCAGGTCGACCTCGTGAAGCGCTCCGAGTCCGGCATGATCACCGACCCCGTGACGGTGGGCCCGGACGCGACGCTCGCGGAGCTGGACCACCTCTGCGGCATCTACCGCGTGTCGGGGCTGCCCGTCATCGACGAGATCGGGCTGCTGCTCGGCATCATCACCAACCGCGACCTGCGGTTCGTGCCGCCGCAGGAGTTCGAGACGCGCCGCGTCCGCGAGGTGATGACGCCGATGCCGCTGGTCACCGCGCCCGTCGGCATCGCGCGCGACGACGCGGCCGCGCTGCTGGCCAAGCACAAGATCGAGAAGCTCCCGCTGGTGGACGACGCGGGCATCCTGCGCGGGCTGATCACGGTCAAGGACTTCGTGAAGTCCGAGCAGTACCCGGACGCGACGAAGGACGGCGAGGGCCGGCTGGTGGTCGGTGCCGCGATCGGGTTCTTCGGGGACGCGTGGGAGCGGGCCACCGCGCTGGTCGAGGCCGGGGTGGACGCGCTCGTCGTCGACACGGCCAACGGGCACGCCCGCCTGATGCTCGACATGGTGCGCAAGCTCAAGTCCGACCCGTCGACCCGCCACGTCCAGGTCATCGGCGGCAACGTCGCGACGACGCCGGGCGCGCAGGCGCTGGTCGACGCGGGGGTCGACGCGGTCAAGGTCGGTGTCGGGCCGGGCTCCATCTGCACCACCCGCGTCGTCGCCGGCGTCGGGGTGCCGCAGGTGACCGCGATCTACGACGCCGCCCGCGCGTGCAAGCCGGCCGGCGTGCCGGTCATCGGCGACGGCGGCCTGCAGTACTCCGGGGACATCGCCAAGGCGCTGGTCGCCGGTGCGGACACCGTGATGCTCGGCTCCCTGCTGGCCGGGTGCGACGAGTCGCCGGGCGAGCTCGTGTTCGTCAACGGCAAGCAGTTCAAGCACTACCGCGGGATGGGATCGCTCGGGGCCATGGCGTCCCGCGGCCGCATCTCCTACTCCAAGGACCGGTACTTCCAGGCCGACGTGTCCTCCGACGAGAAGATCGTCCCCGAGGGCATCGAGGGCCAGGTGCCGTACCGCGGACCGCTGTCGGCGGTGGCCCACCAGCTCATCGGTGGGCTGCACCAGTCAATGTTCTATGTCGGCGCGCACACGATCCCGCAGCTCCAGGACCGTGGGCAGTTCATCCGGATAACCGCGGCCGGCCTCAAGGAGTCCCACCCGCACGACATCCAGATGACGGTCGAGGCGCCCAACTACACCGGCCGCTAGGGGAGCAGGGGCAGCTTCCCGACGATCTTGTCCACGCGGTTGCGCGGCCCGACGATGCTGACCGCGTAGTACGCGGGCGCGTCAGCGGTCGCCACCTCGGCCAGGTACTCGTCGTACACGCGGGTGTGCTGCGCCGACGCCGGCATGTCCGCGACGAACACCCCCAGGGAGGCGGCGGCCTTCGCGCGGACCTGCGCGAGCTGGTCGGCCGAGGCGGAGAGCACCGAGCAGCCGGCCCAGGGGAGCCCGGGGTGGTCGGAGCCCGTGGCGTCCCGGGCCGTGGGACCGAGCAAGCCGTCGACCCCGCTCGAGGTCGCGGCCGACACACAGACGGCCGCGTTGGCCGCGCGGCCCGGCGGCAGCGACTCGTCGACCACCACCACCCACTTCAGGCGCGCGGCCCGGGTCGGCTCACCCGTGCGGATCTCGTCGGGCTCGAAGCCGACTCGTGTCGGGGTGTCGATCGACATGCTGTGCTCCTCGTTCGTACGTCAGGACATGAGAAGGGTAGGCATGCATTCGGTGCGCTATCAATCAGTCCGTATGACATGCGGATAGAGTGGCCGGATGGCGCATCTTGACGCACTTGACACGGCGATCCTGCGAGAGCTGCAGGTGGATGCACGGCGGACCAACCGCGACGTCGCGGCCGCGGTGGGGGTGTCACCGACCACCGCGCTGGACCGCACGCGCTCGCTGCGGGACCGCGGCGTCATCCGCGGGGCGGTCCTCGACGTGGACCTCGCGGAGATCGGTCGACCCGTGCAGGCGCTCATCGCGCTGCGGGTCCGGCCTCCCACGCGGCAGAACATCGAGGGGTTCCGCACGTGGGCGGCGGCGCTGCCTGAGGTGATCGGCGTGTTCGTCACCAGCGGGTCGGAGGACTTCCTGCTGCATGTGGCGGTGGCGGGGAACGACCGGCTCTACGCGTTCGTGATCGACCGGCTCACCGAGCGGCCCGAGGTCGCCGACGTCCGGACGTCGATCGTGTACGAGCACCTGCGCAGCGGGGTCGTCGAGCCGGTCCCGGCGCTAGGACGCGACTAGCCGGCTCGCTCCGGCGTCCTCACGGATCGCCGCCCACACGTCGTCGAGCGAGATGCCCAGGGCGGTGGTGATCGCGGCGATCGTCGAGAACGACGGGGTGGGCACGCGTCCCGTCTCGATCTTGCGCAGCGTCTCCGGTGAGATGCCTGCCGTCAGCGCCACCTCGACCATGGAGCGGTCGGCGCGCGCCTGGCGCAGCAGCGCGCCGAGGCGTTCGCCGCGCTCGACCTCGGTGGGGGACAGGGGCAGTCGGACCATGACGCCAATGATAATCCCGGGATATGATTACCGGTATACCTATCCCTACCGTGCAAGGTGGTTCCCATGATCGAGCTCTTCAGCCCCGCGGAGCTGGGGCGTGCCCGCGCCAGTGGAGCGTTCGTCGGCGGCGCCCTGCGTCAGATGCAGGAGCGCACCACCGTCGGCACCAACCTGCTGGAGATCGACGCCTGGGTGGCGCAGCTGATCGCCGAGGCCGGCGCGGTGTCCAGCTACGTCGACTACGCCCCCTCGTTCGGGAGCGGACCCTTCGGTCACGTCATCTGCACGTCGGTGAACGACGCCGTGCTGCACGGGCTCCCGCACGACTACGCGCTGCGCGACGGTGACCTGCTCACCCTCGACTTCGCGGCGTCGCTCGACGGCATCGTCACCGACTCGGCCGTGAGCTTCGTCGTCGGGGACGCGGTCGACCCCGCGGACCTCCGCATGATCGAGACCACGCGTCGGGCACTCGAGGTCGGCATCGCGGCAGCGGTCCCCGGCGCGCGGATCGGTGACCTGTCGCACGCGATCGGCAGCGTGCTCACCGCCGCCGGCTACCCGGTGAACACCGACTTCGGCGGGCACGGCGTCGGGTCGACCATGCACCAGGACCCGCACCTCCCGAACGCCGGCCGACCCGGACGCGGGTACGTCCTGCGCCCTGGCCTGCTGCTGGCCATCGAGCCGTGGGTCATGGTGGACACCGCCACGCTGGTCACCGACCGCGACGGATGGACCCTGCGGAGTGCGACCGGCGCGCGAACGGCGCACAGCGAGCACACCGTGGCGATCACCGACGACGGGCCGATCGTCCTGACGGCGTAGTCGCCCGCGGGCGCGTGCGGTCCCTCGATACTGAGCTGGTGGACTTCGGGGAGATGCAGACGCAGGCGCGTGCGGTCCGAGCGGCCTACGCCGCGCGCGAGGCCGAGAGGTTCGGGCGCAGCTGGAGCACGGAGGAGCTGATGCTCGGGTTCCTCGGCGACGTCGGTGACCTGGCCAAGCTGGTGCAGGGCAAGGCAGGCGTGCGGCCGCGCGCCGACCTCGACGAGGCGCTGGCGCACGAGCTCGCGGACTGCCTGTGGTCGGTCATGTCGTTGGCTGACGCGTACGACGTCGACCTGGAGGCGGCGTTCGGGCGGACGATGGCGGACCTCCGGACGCACCTGGCCGGCCCCGCCACACCCGAGGGCTAGTCGCGGAAGGTCTCGATCTGCGCGCCGAGCTGCACCAGGCGGTCCTGCAGCTGCTCGTACCCGCGGGCGATGATGTCGACGTCGCGCAGCACCGAGGTGCCCTTGGCGGCGAGCATCGCCAGCAGGATGACCACTGCGGGGCGCAGGGCCGGCGGGCACGAGACCTCGGCGCCGGACCAGTGCGTCGGGCCGGAGACCTGCAGGCGGTGGGCGTCGAGCAGGCGGACGTCGGCGCCGAGGCGGGTCAGGTCGGTCAGGTGGATCGCGCGGCCCTCGTAGACCCAGTCGTGGATCAGGGTGGAGCCCTCCGCGCACGCCGCGATCGCCGCGAAGAACGGCAGGTTGTCGATGTTCAGACCGGGGAACGGCATCGGGTGGATCTTGTCGATCGGCGCGCGCAGCTCGCTGGGGTGCACCGTGACGTCGACCAGGCGGGTGCGGCCGTTGGCGGCGGCGTACTCGTCGGACAGGGTGAAGCGCAGGCCCATCTCGGCCAGCGTCGCGAGCTCGATCTCCATGAACTCGATGGGCACGCGACCGACCGTGACCTCCGAGCCGGTGACGATGCCGGCGGTGAGCAGGCTCATCGCCTCCACCGGGTCCTCCGAGACGGCGTACTCGACGTCGGCGTCGATGTCCGCCAGCCCGTGCACGCGCAGGGTCGTGGTGCCGATGCCGTCGATCCGCACACCGAGCAGCTCCAGGTAGAAGCACAGGTCCTGGACCATGTAGTTGGAGCTGGCGTTGCGGATGGTGGTGATGCCCTCGCGCCGGGCGGCCGCCATGATCACGTTCTCCGTCACGGTGTCGCCGCGCTCGGTGAGGACGACCGCGAGGTTCTGCGCGGCACCGCGGGTGACCAGGGCGTGGTAGTCGCCGGCGGTGGCCGTGACGTCGAGGCCGAACGGACGCAGGCCGATCAGGTGCGGCTCGACGGTACGGGTGCCCAGGTCGCAGCCGCCGGCGTACGGCAGCCGGAACTCGTCCTCGAGGCCCAGCAGCGGGCCGAGGAACATGATGATCGAGCGGGTGCGACGGGCGGCGTCCACGTCGATCGCCTCGAGCTGCAGGTGCTCGGGGACGACGATCTCCAGGTCGCGGCCGTCGGTCGACCAGGTGGCGCGCACGCCGATCGAGCGCAGCACCTCGACGATCCGGTCCACCTCGACGATGCGGGCGACGTTGCGCAGCCGGGTGGTGCCGCGGTTGAGCAGCGAGGCGCACAGGAGCGCGACGGCCCCGTTCTTGCTGGTGTTGACGTCGATCCGGCCGCTCAGGGTCTGGCCGCCGTGCACGCGCAGGTGGGTGCGCTGCGGACCGCCGAGCGTGACGATGGGGGAGTCGAGCGCCGCCCCGATGCGCGTGAGCATCTCCAGGCTGACGTTCTGCGCGCCCTGCTCGATGCGGTGGATCGCCGACTGGCTGGTGGCCAGGCGCTCCGCCAGCTGGGCCTGGGTGAGGCCGCGGTGCTGGCGGGCGGAGCGGACGAGGGAGCCGACGTGCGCGAGCTGGTCCTCGATGATCGGGAGGGATCCGGTGCTCGTCGGAACCGGGGTGGTCGTCGTAGTCATGGGGAAGACGCTAACTCATGGATGAGATATTGCCACGTTGGGCCGGGCGATCGAATCGGTCAGATCCGTCACGTCGGTGCGCCTCGAACTCAGCCGCGATATGACGCGCATCTCACCAGAGCGTCCCGACGGGCTCACGCGTCGGCCACACGTCCGAGGCGCCGGGCCCGTCGAAGCCCTGCTCAGCGCGCCACGCGTTGAACCCCTCGGCCCAGGCCTGGTGTGCCGTGGACTGGTACTCGTGCAACGTGTCGAGGTCGAGCGCGGCCAGGTGCGGGAACCGCCCGACGATCCGCTCGAGCACGTCGAGCGTCGCGACGACGTCCACGTCCGCGGTGTGCAGGTTCCCCGACTCGACCACCTGGTAGTAGCCGCACAGGTCGACCAGCTTGCGCTTGCCACGCCGGAACTGATCCTCCGCGCGGTCGAGCACGAGCGGGTCGATGACGGGACGGGCATCGCTGCACAGGCGGTCCGGCAACGTCCGCAGACGGTGCCGCCGCAGCTCCGCGTCCAGCAGGCACAGGTCGAACGCGGCGTTGTACGCGACGACCGGGACGCCACCGCGGAAGGCCTCGGCCAGGTCGGTCGCGATCTCCTCGAGCGCCTCGCGCGGCGGCCGGCCGTGCTCGCGGGCGTGCTCCGTGCTGACGCCGTGGATGGCGGCGGCCGCCTCGGGGATCTCGACCCCGGGGTTGATCAGCCAGCTGCGGACGTGCGTGCCGGAGGCGTCGCGGCGGACGAGCGCGGCGGTGACGATGCGGTCGTTGTCGACGTCGATGCCCGTGGTCTCGGTGTCGAAGCCGAGCAGAGGCCCGTCCGTCCAGCTCATCGTGTCCCGCTCTCGTCCTGCGTGGTGCGTGCAGAGCCAGACTCGCACCGAGGTCCGACATCGCCCGGGAGGGCCGCCCGCGTGCCGCGGTTTCGGGTCCGCACCCCGCACCCCGGTAGCCTGGCCGGGTGAGCAACGAGATCGAGATCGGCCGCGGCAAGCGCGGACGCCGCGCCTATTCCTTCGACGACGTCGCGGTCGTCCCGTCGCGGCGGACCCGTGACCCCGAGGAGGTCTCGGTCGGCTGGCAGATCGACGCCTACCACTTCGACCTGCCGATCATCGCGGCCCCGATGGACTCGGTGATGAGCCCGGCCACGGCGGTCGCCCTCGGCAAGGCCGGCGGGCTCGGCGTGCTCGACCTCGAGGGCCTCTGGACCCGCTACGAGGACCCCGCGCCGCTGCTCGCGGAGATCGCCACGTTCGACAGCGCCCGTGCCACCGCCCGCATGCAGGAGATCTACGCGGCGCCGATCCAGGCGGAGCTGATCACGGCACGCCTCAAGGAGATCCGCGCCGCGGGCGTCACCGTGGCGGGCGCCCTGTCGCCGCAGCGCACCAACGAGTTCTGGCGCACCGTCGTCGACGCCGGCGTCGACCTCTTCCTCATCCGCGGCACCACCGTGTCGGCCGAGCACGTCTCGGGCCGCGCGGAGCCGCTCAACCTCAAGCGCTTCATCTACGAGCTGGACGTCCCGGTGATCGTCGGCGGCGCCTCGACCTACACGGCGGCCCTGCACCTCATGCGCACAGGTGCGGCGGGCGTCCTCGTCGGCTTCGGCGGCGGCGCCGCGCACACCACGCGCCTGTCGCTGGGCATCCACGCTCCCATGGCGTCGGCCGTCGCTGACGTGGCAGCCGCGCGGCGCGACTATCTCGACGAGTCCGGTGGCCGGTACGTGCACGTGATCGCCGACGGCGGCGTCGGGCGCTCCGGCGACCTGGTCAAGGCCGTTGCGTGCGGCGCGGACGCCGTCATGCTCGGCGCCGCACTCGCGCGGGCCACCGAGGCGCCCGGTCGCGGCTGGCACTGGGGTCCCGAGGCGCACCACCCGCAGCTGCCCCGCGGCGAGCGGGTCGAGGTGGGCACCGCCGGGTCGCTCGAGCAGATCCTGTTCGGGCCCGGTCACACGGCCGACGGCACGCTGAACCTCATCGGCGCCCTGCGCCGCGCGATGGCCACCACCGGCTACTCGGACCTCAAGGAGTTCCAGCGGGTCGAGGTCGTCGTCAGCCCGTACCAGCCGCACTGACCGTCACGGCCCGGAGACGCCCGGAGACGCCCGGAGACGCTGCTCCGGGCGTCTCTGCATGTCCGAACGGGTCGGTTCTCTCGACGGGTCGGTCGGAAGTCCTGGTGCATCTGTGTTTCGACCTGCTATGCGCGAGAAGCAAATGTTGGTTTGGCTCTGTTTGAGTCCGAGTCTGCTTGACGTTGTTTGCTTCGCTGCTGCATGCTGCTCCACGGCAGGCGTCACCGACGACGCCTGCCGGCACCCGACGGAGACATCGGTCGTGCCGGGACCGGACGGAGAGCGCAGCGCATGTACGCACAGGAGCGGCACCAGCAGATCCTGCTCCGTGCGCGCGCCGACGGCCGGGTCGACGTCGCCCACCTCGCGGCGGAGCTGGACGTCACCCCGGAGACCGTCCGCCGCGACCTGAGCGCCCTCGAGCGGCTCGGCCTCGTGCGGCGCGTGCACGGCGGGGCGATCCCCGTCGAGCGGCTCGGCTTCGAGCCTGGCATCGCCGACCGCGAGCGCATGCTCGCGGGGGAGAAGGAGCGGATCGCCAAGGCGGCGCTCGACGAGCTTCCCGACGGCGGCGCGATCATCCTGGACGCCGGCACCACGACCGTCCGGCTGGCCGAGATGCTCCCGCAGGACCGCGAGCTCACCGTCGTCACGCACGCGCTGCCGGTCGCGATCGTGCTGGCCACCCGGCCGAACATCACCCTGCACGTCGTCGGCGGCACGATCCGCGGACGCACCCTCGCCGCCGTCGGCACGTGGGCCGAGCGTGCCCTGGCCGACGTGCGCGTCGACACCACGTTCCTCGGCACCAACGGCCTGACCGTCGAGAACGGGCTGACCACGCCCGACCTGGCGGAGGCCGCGGTCAAGCGCGCGCTCGTCGCCGCGGGCCGGCGCACGGTCGTCCTGGCCGACCACACCAAGGTCGGCCGGTCCGACCTCGCCATCGTCGCGCCCCTGTCGGCCGTCGACACCCTCGTGACCGACACCGGCATCGACGCCGAGCTCGCCGACGAGATCGAGTCCGCCGGACCACGCGTGGTCCGGGCCTGACTGAACACCGCAGCACAACACAGCACCGATCGAAGGAGAACGATGAAGGTCTTCCGCTTCTACGCCCCCGGCGACGTCCGGACCGAGGACGCCCCCGAGCCGACGACCGGCGCCGGCGAGGTCAAGATCCGGGTCCGCGCCTGCTCCATGTGCGGCACCGACGTGAAGATCTCCACCTCGGGCCACCAGCGCATCCGTCCGCCCCGCGTCATGGGCCACGAGATCGCGGGCGAGATCGTCGAGGTCGGCGAGGGCGTGACCGGCTGGGCGCCGGGCGACCGCGTGCAGGTCATCGCGGCCATCCCGTGCGGCGACTGCGAGTTCTGTACCTCCGGTCTCATGACCATCTGCCCGAACCAGGTGTCGATGGGCTACGACTTCGAGGGCGGGTTCGCGCCCTTCATGATCGTCCCGCCGGCGGTGCTCAAGGTGGACGGGCTCAACCGGATCCCCGACGGCGTCAGCTTCGCCGAGGCGTCCGTCGCGGAGCCGTTCGCGTGCGCGATCAACGCACAGGAGCTCGTCGACGTGCACGACGGCGACACCGTCGTCGTCGTCGGCGCCGGCCCGATCGGCTGCCTGCACGTCCGGCTGGCCCGGGCACGCGGTGCCGAGACGGTCTACCTCGTGGAGCTCAGCCGCGAGCGACTCGACCTCGCCGCCGAGGTCGTCAAGCCCGACGCGGCGATCTGCGCCGCCGAGGTCGACCCGGTCGCGGCGGTCCTCGAGCTGACCGGAGGCAAGGGCGTCAGCGTCGTCATCACCGCCGCGGCCTCCGGTGCCGCCCAGGAGCAGGCGCTCCAGATGCTCGCCCCGCGCGGTCGGTTCAGCCTCTTCGGCGGACTGCCCAAGGACAAGCCGACGATCACGCTGGACTCCAACGTCGTGCACTACAAGGAGCTGATGCTCATGGGTGCCAACGGGTCGAGCCCCGACCACAACAAGCAGGCGCTGGCCATGATCGCCGACGGCCGCGTCCCCGTGGCCGACCTGATCACGCACCGGCTGCCGCTCGACCGCGTCGCGGAGGGCATCGACATCGTCCGCTCGGGAGCGGGCATCAAGGTCACGATCGAACCCTGACGATCGCGACCGTCTTTCCATCAGATCAACGACGATCACAGAGCGGAGTGAGCCACGCATGGCCACCACGACAGCAGGTGCTCCACCCGTGTCCCGAGGCAAGGCCGCCCAGGTCCATGTCCAGAGGTTCGGTGCATTCCTGACCGGCATGATCATGCCCAACCTGCCGGCATTCCTGGCATGGGGCCTGATCACGGCACTCTTCATCGCCGTCGGCTGGCTGCCGAACGGCGTGCTCGGCGGGTTCGGCAACGCCGACCTGCCCGGCGCATGGTCGGGTGCGGCGACGCAGCTCGTCATGGCCGAGGACGGCACGACGTTCCACCAGTACCTCGGGCTCGTCGGCCCGATGGTGACCTTCCTGCTCCCGCTGCTCATCGCGAACGCGGGCGGCCGGATGGTCTACGGCGAGCGCGGCGGGGTCGTCGCGTCCATCGCGACGGTCGGCATCATCGTCGGCAGCACGGTCCCGATGTTCCTCGGCGCCATGATCCTCGGCCCGCTGTCGGCCTGGATCATGAAGAAGATCGACTCGCTCTGGGACGGCAAGATCAGGCCCGGGTTCGAGATGCTCGTCAACATGTTCTCGGCCGGCATCGTCGGTGGCGCCCTCTCGGTCGCCGCGTTCTACGGTGTCGCCCCGATCGTGACCCAGATCAGCACGTGGCTCGGCGACATCGTCCAGCTGATGGCCGACAACCACATCCTGCCGTTCATGAGCGTGATCGTGGAGCCGGCCAAGGTGCTGTTCCTCAACAACGCGATCGGCAACGGCGTGCTCGTGCCCCTGGGCGCGGCGCAGGTGGCCGAGCAGGGCAAGTCTCTGCTGTTCCTCGTCGAGGCCAACCCCGGCCCCGGCCTGGGCATCCTGCTCGCCTACACGCTCCTCGGTGTCGGTGCGGCGCGGTCGACCGCCCCGGGCGCGATCATCGTGCAGTTCTTCGGCGGCATCCACGAGGTGTACTTCCCGTTCGTGCTCATGAAGCCGACCCTCATCATCGCGGCGATCGCCGGTGGCATGACGGGCATCGGGACGAACGTCGTCATGGGAAGCGGGCTGGTCGGACCGGCGGCACCGGGCAGCATCTTCGCGGTCTTCGCGCAGACGGCCCGAGGCAGCTTCCCCGGCGTGATCCTGTCGGTCGTGCTCTCCGCGACCGTGTCCTTCCTCATCGCGGCGGTCATCCTGCGGGCCACGCGCAAGCGTGACCTCGCGGCGGGCGAGAGCGGCGACCTCAGTGCCGCGATCGCGCAGACCGAGGCGAACAAGGGCAAGAGCAGCGCGGCGCTGAGCGCGCTGGTCGTCGAGCAGCACACCGCGGAGCAGGCCGAGGCCGCTCTGGCGGCCGGTGGCACGACGACGGCCACGGCGGTCCGGCCGATCCGGTCGATCGTGTTCGCGTGCGACGCCGGCATGGGGTCGAGCGCGATGGGCGCCAGCGTCCTGCGGGACAAGCTGCGCAAGGCCGGCGTCGAAGGCGTGACGGTGGTCAACAAGGCCGTCGCCAACCTGCAGGACGACGCCGACCTGGTGATCAGCCAGCGCGAGCTGACCGACCGTGCACGCAAGCACGCGCCGAGCTCGCGGCACGTCTCGGTGGACAACTTCATGAACAGCCCCGTGTACGACTCCGTCGTGCAGGAGGTCAAGGAGGGCGCCGGGGACGGAGCCACGGCATCGTGAGCGACATCCTGACCAGGGACCTCGTCGTCGCGTCGGGGCGGGCGACCACCCGCGACGAGGCGATCCGGGAGGCGGGCGAGCTGCTCGCGTCGTCGGGCGCGGTCACTGCGCAGTACCTCGACGCGATGGCCGAGCGGGAGCGCACGGTGTCCACCTACATGGGCAACTACCTGGCGATCCCGCACGGCACGAACGCCGCCAAGGACGCGATCGTCCGCTCGGCGCTCTGCCTGGTCCGGTACGACGAGCCGATCGACTGGGCTGGCAACCCGGTGCGGGTCGTCGTCGGGATCGCCGGCGTCAACGACGAGCACCTCGGCATCCTCGGCAAGATCGCGGTGATCTTCGCCGACGAGGACGAGGTACGCCGCGTCCTGGACGCGTCGACCGCGGACGAGCTGTACGACATCGTCCAGCGGGTAAACACGTGAGCACCGACTGACGGCCGAGGCCCCGGCGCGGGCACGACGCGCCGGGGCCTCGGCACCCCTGGACCACCACTTCGACGGAGCACACCTTGATCATCACGGTCACCCCCAACCCGAGCCTCGACCGCACCTTCGACGTCGACGTCCTCGCGGTCGGCGAGGTCACCCGCGCGCACGGCACGCACGTGCACGCCGGCGGCAAGGGCATCAACGTCTCCCGGGCGCTGGCCCGGCACGGCATCCCCACGCGCGCCGTCCTGCCGGTCGGCGGAGCCGACGGCGCCGAGCTGGTCGAGCTGCTCGGCGGGCTGGGCGTCGCCGCCCGGGCCGTCCCGGTGCGGGGCGCCACGCGCAGCAACGTCGCGGTCGTCGACGCCCGCGGTGTGACCACCAAGGTCAACGCCGCAGGTCCGACGCTCGACGACGACGAGGCCGCGGCGCTCGTGGCCGCCGTCGAGCGCGAGCTGGACGTCGCGGGTACGGCCGGTTCCTGGCTGGTGCTCGCCGGGAGCGTGCCGCGCGGTGCGGGCGCCGACCTCTACCCTCGGCTCGTCGCAGCGGCCGCCGCCCGCGGCATCCCGGTGGCGGTGGACGCCTCGGGCAAGGCGCTCGACGCGACGGTCCAGGCGGGCGGCACCGCGCTGCTCAAGCCGAACCTCGACGAGCTCTGCGACGTGCTCCGCGCGTCCCTGACCACCGTCGGGGACATCGTCGCGGGCGCCCGGTCGGTGCTCGCCCGCGGGCACGACAGCGCGCTGGTGTCGCTCGGCGCCGACGGTGCCCTGCTCGTCACGGCGACGCGGAGCTGGTGGGCCGGCGGCTCGCCGATCGTGCCCCGCAGCACCGTCGGCGCCGGGGACTGCACGCTCGCCGGCTTCCTCGCCACCGACGGCGAGCCGATCGAACGCCTGCGGGCCGCCGTCGCC
Organism: Cellulomonas sp. Root137; assembly: GCF_001426725.1. Lineage (NCBI taxonomy): Bacteria > Bacillati > Actinomycetota > Actinomycetes > Micrococcales > Cellulomonadaceae > Cellulomonas > Cellulomonas sp. Root137. The sequence goes on from NZ_LMFG01000001.1 coordinate 1,677,227, forward strand.
TGGGGCCGCGCGGCCGTCGGGCTGCCGGGCAGCGCCATCCCTGGACCGGACGACCTCGACCTCGCCGCCGTGCAGGTCGTCGCCGAACCCGACCCGGCGCTGGAGCCCGTCGACCTGTTCCGGACCGCCCCCGCCGGTCTCGCCTGAGACCCCCTGCTTCCTCGTTCCGCTGATTCAAGGAGACCTGCCATGACCGAACGCACCGTCGCGATCGCCTCCGCCCAGGGCCTGCACGCGCGCCCCGCCTCCGTGTTCGCGCAGGCCGCGGGTGCCGCGGGCATCCCCGTCACCATCGCGAAGCAGGGCGGCTCGCCCGTCAACGCCGCCAGCGTGCTGATGGTCATGACGTTGTCCGCCGGGCACGGCGAGGAGGTCGTCCTGACCGCGGACGGGCCCCAGGCCGACGACGTGCTGGACTCCCTGGTCGGGCTGCTGGCCACGGACCTGGACGCCGACGTATGAGCGTCGACGCCGGACGCCGCACCCTGGTCGGCGTGGGGGTGGGCCGCGGGCTCGTCGTCGGGCCGGTCGCCAAGGCGTACCCGTCGCCTGTCATCCCGGCCCAGGGCGGCGGCGACCCCGCGCAGCTGGGCCCCGCGTTCGACCAGGTGGCGAGCTCCCTCGAGAGCCGCGCGCGAGCAGCGACCGGTGCGCTCGCGGCCGTGCTCGGCGCGACCGCGCAGATGGCCGCCGATCCCGCGCTGCGCGCCGAGGCGGAGCAGCGCGTCGCCGCGGGGGAGACCCCGGCCGAGGCCGTCGACCGCGCCATCGCGCGGTTCGTCGACATGTTCACCGCCGCGGGCGGGGCGCTGGCCGAGCGGGTGACCGACCTGCGCAGCGTCCGCGACCGCGTCGTCGCGGTGCTGCTCGACCTCGACGAGCCCGGCGTCCCTCCGCTCACCGAGCCGAGCGTCGTCGTCGCGGCCGACCTGGCACCGGCCGACACCGCCGAGCTCGACGTCCGCCAGGTCCTCGCGATCGTCACCGAGCGCGGCGGGCCCACCGGCCACACCGCGATCATCGCCGGCCAGCTCGGCATCCCGTGCATCGTCCGGACGACCGGGATCATGGACCTCGAGCCCGGCACCGAGGTGGCCGTGGACGCCGTCGCCGGGACGGTCACGCTCGACCCGGGCCCGGAGATCCGGGAGCAGTCGCGTGCGCGCCGTGCGGCGGCCACCGCGCTGGAGTCGGACACCGCCCCCGGAGCGACCGCCGACGGTCACGCCGTGAAGCTGATGGCCAACATCGGCACCGGCAAGGACGCCGACCGGGCGAGCGCCGTCCCCACCGAGGGCGTCGGGCTGTTCCGCACCGAGGTGCTCTACCTGGGGCGCGCGACGGCCCCGTCGCAGGCCGAGCAGGTCACCGAGTACAGCCGCGTCCTGCAGGCGTTCGCGGGCGGCAAGGTCGTGGTGCGCACGCTCGACGCGGGTGCCGACAAGCCGCTCCCGTTCGTCACGCAGGCGGGCGAGGAGAACCCGGCGCTGGGTGTGCGCGGCTACCGCCTGGTGCGCTCGCACCCGGAGCTGCTGGACACGCAGCTCCAGGCGCTGGCCCGCGCGCAGACCGAGACCGGCACCACGCCGTGGGTGATGGCGCCGATGGTCACGACGCCCGCCGAGGCGCGCGACTTCGCCAGCCGGGCGCGGGCCGCGGGGATCGCGATCGTCGGGGTGATGATCGAGGTCCCGGCTGCTGCCCTGCGCGCGCGGGAGATCCTCGCGGAGGTGGACTTCGTCTCGCTGGGCACCAACGACCTCGCGCAGTACACGATGGCGAGCGACCGGCTCCGCGGCGAGCTGGCCGACCTGCTGGACCCGTGGCAGCCGGCCGTGCTCGACCTGGTGGACAGCACCGCGCGGGCCGGTCTGCGGGCGCGCAAGCCCGTCGGGGTGTGCGGGGAGTCGGCGTCGGACCCGGTGCTGGCCCTCGTGCTCGTCGGGCTCGGGGTGACCAGCCTGTCGATGTCGGTCGGCGCCATCCCGGCGGTCCGGTACGCGCTGCGGCACCACACGTCCGCCGAGTGCGCGACGATGGCCGCCGCCGCGCTCGCGGCCCAGTCGGCGGGCGAGGGGCGCGCTGCCGTCCTCGCCCTGGTGCACCCGGAGGTGCGGGAGACGTTGGGCGTGTGAGGGCGCAGGATCCCGGATCCCCGCGCGTACTCTCGCCGGTATGGCGCACGACCCGGGACACATCGAGCTCCACGACCCTGAGACCGACCCGCTCGCGACCTACGTGCTCGAGCCGGACGACGTCCGTCCGCTCCTGAGCCGCGTGGTCTCGTCCGCCGAGGCCGGGACGTTCACGTCGCACGCCCCGTTCACCGGGGGGCCGATCGCCGCGATCCCGCTGTCCACGCCGGACGACGTGGCGCGCGCCGCGAAGGCGGCGCGCGCCGCCCAACGGCTGTGGGCGGCCCGACCGCTGCGCGAGCGGACCGCGGTCCTGTCCCGCGTGCACGACCTGGTGCTCGAGCGGCAGAGCGACGTGCTCGACCTCATCCAGGTGGAGTCAGGCAAGGCGCGCGCCTCGGCGTTCGAGGAGGTCTGCGACATCGCGCTCGTGGCCCGGCACTACGCCGCACGCGCCGGGCGCTACCTCGCGCCGCGCCGGGTCCCCGGCCTCATCCCGGGCCTGACGACGACGCGCGTGCTGCGGCACCCGGTCGGCGTCGTCGGCATCATCGCCCCGTGGAACTTCCCGCTGACCCTCACGCTCGGAGACGTGCTTCCCGCGCTGGTGGCCGGCAACGCGGTCATCCTGCGACCCGACCCGCAGACCGCGCTGACCTCGCTGTGGGCCGCGGAGCTGCTCGAGGTCGCCGGGCTGCCCGGCGGGCTGCTCCAGGTGGTCGTCGGTGACGGGCCGACGGTCGGGGCGGCGGTCGTCGAGAACGTCGACCACGTGAGCTTCACCGGCTCCACCCGCACCGGCCGGGTCGTCGCCGCGCACGCGGGGGAGCGGCTGGTGCCGGCCACCCTGGAGCTCGGCGGCAAGAACCCGATGTACGTCGCGGACGACGTGGACGTGGAGGTCGCCGCCGAGGGGGCCGTGCGCGCCTGCTTCGTCGGCGCCGGGCAGGTCTGCGTGAGCATCGAGCGGATCTATGTGCACGAGGACGTGGCCGACGCGTTCACCGCGGCGTTCGTCCGGCGCACCAAGGCGCTGCGTCTCGGCTCCGGGCTGGACTACCGCTCGGACATCGGGTCGCTCACCTCGGCCGCGCAGCTGGCCACGGTCGTCGAGCACGTCGAGGACGCCGTCGGGCACGGGGCGACCCTGCTGGCCGGCGGGGTGCACCGCTCGGACGTCGGGCCGTGGTTCTACGAGCCGACGATCCTCACCGACGTGCCGGACGAGGCGCGGCTGGTGCGCGAGGAGACGTTCGGGCCGGTCGTGGCGATCTCCCGGGTGGCCTCCGACGACGAGGCAGTCGCGGCGATGAACGATAGCGACCTCGGCCTGAACGCGAGCATCTGGACGGCCGACACCCGCCGCGGCGCGGCCCTCGCCGAGCGCGTCCGGGTAGGCACGGTGAACGTCAACGAGGGCTACGTGGCCACGTGGGGCTCGGTCGGGGCGCCGCAGGGCGGGGTCGGAGCGTCAGGCATCGGCAGCCGGCACGGCCGCGAGGGCCTGTGGGCGAGCACCCGCGTGCAGACCGTGGCGGTCCAGCACGGCGTGCACGGGGTGCTCGGTGGCCCCGGCGTCGGTCTGCACCGGATGTTCGACCTGGGCACCGAGACGTGGCCCCGCGTCTACACCGAGGTGTTGCGGACGCTCAAGGCCCTGCGGCTGCCGTAGCGACCCGTCAGGCGTGCCCCGCGGCCGCCGGCGCCGGGTCCGACTCGTCGCTGGTGCCCTCGTAGCCGGCCGCCTCGACGGTGGCGACCGCCTGGCGGGCGATGGCGAGCTCCTCGTTGGTGGGCACCACCATCACCAGCGTGCTGGCCCAGTCCGGCGAGATGATCGTCGGCTCCTTCTTGCGACCGGCGTTGCGCTCCAGGTCGACCGCGATGCCCATCGCCTCGAGCCCCTCGAGCGCGCGGGCGCGGACGATGTCGTCGTTCTCGCCGACACCGGCTGTGAACACGATGACGTCGACCCGGCCGAGCACCGCGTGGTACGCGCCGATGTACTTGCGCAGCCGGTGCACGTACACGTCCAGCGCCAGCGTCGCGTCCTCGTCGCCCGCCTCGACCAGCTTGTGCAGCTCGCGGAAGTCGTTCTCGCCCGCGAGCCCCTTGAGGCCGGACCGGCGGTTGAGCAGGTCGTCGATGTCGTCCACCGACATGCCCGCGTTGCGCTGCAGGTGGATGAGCACGGCGGGGTCGACGTCGCCGGACCGGGTGCCCATGACCAGGCCCTCCAGCGGTGTCATGCCCATCGACGTCTCCACCGCGACGCCCCCGCGGACGGCCGACGCCGACGCGCCGTTGCCCAGGTGGAGCACGATCTGGTTGATGTCCTCGAGCCGGCGGCCGAGCACCCGCGCCACCTTGCCCGACACGTACTGGTGCGACGTCCCGTGGAACCCGTAGCGCCGCACGTCGTGGGCCTTGGCCACCGCACGGTCGATCGCGTAGGTGGCCGCCGCCTCGGGCAGCGTGCGGAAGAACGCCGTGTCGAACACGACCACGTGGGGCACGTCCGGCAGCAGCTCGCGGGCCACCTGGATACCGGTGAGGTTCGGCGGGGTGTGCAGCGGCGCCAGCGGCGCGAGGGCGTCGATCTGCGCGACGACGTCGTCGTCGACGATCACGGGGGACCCGAAGACCGAGCCGCCCTGCACCACGCGGTGACCGACGGCGACCACGTGGGCCTCGGCCAGGTCCGGACCGACCTCGTCGAAGAGTGCGAGGACCGCGCGCAGGCCGGCGCCGTGGTCGGGGACCGCGTCCGTGCGCTCCGTGGTGTTGCCGGCGTACGTGTGCTTGACCAGCCCCTCGCTCTCGCCGATGCGCTCGACGAGACCCGACGCGATCGCCTCGCCGCCGACCGGGTTGACCAGCTGGTACTTGATGGACGACGAGCCGGAGTTCACGACGAGCACGCTGCCGTGCGCTCCGTGCGCCATGTGCGGGACCGGGCGGGTGAGGGGGTTCATGCGGGCGTCTCCGTCTGGGCCTGGATGGCCGTGATCGCCACCGTGTTCACGATGTCCTGCACCAGGGCGCCGCGCGACAGGTCGTTGACCGGCTTGCGCAGTCCCTGGAGCACCGGGCCGATGGCAACGGCTCCGGCGGAGCGCTGCACGGCCTTGTAGGTGTTGTTGCCGGTGTTGAGGTCGGGGAACACGAACACCGTCGCGCGTCCGGCCACCGCCGAGTCGGGCATCTTCGTCTTGGCGACGGAGGCGTCGACGGCGGCGTCGTACTGGATCGGGCCCTCGACCGACAGGTCCGGCCGACGCTCCCGGACCAGCGCGGTCGCCGTGCGGACCTTCTCGACGTCCGCGCCCGAGCCGGACTCGCCCGTGGAGTAGGAGAGCATCGCGATGCGGGGCTCGATGCCGAACTGCTGGGCGGTCCCCGCGGACGAGATGGCGATGTCAGCCAGCTGCTCCGCGGTCGGGTCCGGGATCACCGCGCAGTCGGCGTAGACGAGCACCCGGTCCTCGAGGCACATGAGGAACGCGCTCGACACGTTGCCGACGCCGGGGGAGGTCTTGATGATCTCGAACGACGGCTTGATGGTGTGCGCCGTGGTGTGCGCGGCGCCGGAGACCATGCCGTCGGCCAGGCCGAGCTGGACCATCATCGTGCCGAAGTAGGACACCGAGGAGACGATCTCCCGCGCCCGCTCGACGGTCATCCCCTTGTGCTTGCGCATCTCGGTGTACGCCTCGGCGAACTTCTCGAGCAGGACGGGGTCGTGCGGGTCGATGATCGCGGCGGCGTCGAGGTCGAGGCCCAGCTCCGTGGCACGGGAGCGGATGGCCGGCTCCTCGCCGAGGATCGTGATCTGGGCGACCCCGCGCTGCAGCAGGGTGGACGCGGCGCGCAGGATCCGGTCGTCGCTGCCCTCGGGGAGCACCACGTGCTGCTTGTCCGCCCGGGCGCGGTCCAGCAGGGCGAACTCGAACATCAGCGGAGTGACCACCTCGGGCCGCTCCACGTCCAGCGCCGCCAGGAGCGCGGCGCCGTCGACGTGCTGCTCGAACAGGGAGAGCGCGGTGTCGATCTTGCGCTGCGAGTCGCCGGTGAGGCGGCCGTGCGTGTCGGCGACGGCGCTCGCGGACCGGAACGTGCCCAGCTCGGTGCTGAGGATCGGGAGCTTGCTCCCGAGGCCGTTCACCAGCCGTGCGATCAGCGGCGCCGGGCGGAACCCGCCGTTGAGGATGATCCCGGCCAGGGACGGGAACCCTTCGGCCTGGTGCGCCATGAGCAGCCCGAGCAGGACGTCGGACCGGTCGCCGGGCGTGATCACGACGGCGCCGTCGGTCAGCTTGCCCAGCAGGTGCTCCATGGACATGGCGCCGACGATGACGTCGAGCACCTCGCGCTGGAGGAGGGACTCGTCGCCCGCGATGAGCGTGCCGCGCACGGACTCCGACAGCTGCCGGACCGTGGGCGCGGTGAGCAGCGGGTTCTCGGGCACCGCCCACGACGGCAGACCCGTGCCGGCGCGCAGGGCGTCGCGGACGCCGCTGACCGAGCCCGGGGCGCAGCGGTTGGCGACGACAGAGACCACCTGCGCGTGGTTGGCGTGCATCTCGGTGACGACCACGTCGGCCACCTGGGCGATCACGGCGGGCTTGCGGTGACCGCCGTTGATGACGAGCACCACGGGGGCGCCGAGGTTCGCCGCGATGCGGGCGTTGTAGGCCAGCTCCGTGGGTCCCGCGACGTCGGTGTAGTCCGTGCCGACGACGACCACGGCGTCGCAGCGCCGCTCCACGTCGTGGTACCGGGACACGATCTGCGCGAGCGCCTGCTCCGGGTCGTTGAGCACCTGCTCGTACGTGACCCCGACGCACTCCTCGTAGGTGAGGTCGACGCCGTCGTGCTGCAGGAGCAGCTCGAGCACGTAGTCCCGCACGTCCGTCGAGCGCGCCACGGGTCGGAACACCCCCACGCGCTGGACCGTGCGGGCCAGGAGGTCCACCAGTCCGAGCGCGACCATGGACTTGCCGGAATCCCCCTCGGGGGAGGTGACGTAGATGCTGCGGGCCACGGTGGGCGTCTCCGATGTGGTGGTGCGGTTGGTGCGGGACCGTGGGGCGGGCAGCGGCGCCCGCCCCACGGACGTGGGGGTGCTACTCGTTGTCGCCACCGGTCGACAGCGTCGCCGCCACCTGACCGGAGTCGGACTCGTCCTGCGCGTCGGGCCAGACCCAGTCCCGGACCTCGGGCAGGTCGTCGCCGAACGCGCGGGTGTACTCCCGGGCCCGGAGGCGCTCGTCGACCATCTTCTGCCGCAGGTTGGCCTGGGCCGTGCGCAGGTGCGGCACGTTGTCGATGACGTCGATGACCAGGTGGAACCTGTCGAGGTCGTTGAGCATGACCATGTCGAAGGGCGTCGTCGTGGTGCCCTCCTCCTTGTAGCCGCGCACGTGGATGTTGGTGTGGCCCTTGCGCCGGTACGTGAGCCGGTGGATGAGCCACGGGTAGCCGTGGTACGCGAAGATCACGGGCTTGTCGTCCGTGAACAGGCCGTCGAACTGCGCGTCCGACAGGCCGTGCGGGTGCTCCCGCGCGTCCTGCAGGCGCATCAGGTCGACCACGTTGATCACGCGGACCTTGAGGTCGGGCAGCTCGCGGCGCAGGATGTCCGCCGCGGCCAGCACCTCGAGCGTCGGCACGTCACCGGCGGCGCCGAGGACGACGTCGGGCTTCTCGCCCGGCACCTCCGAGCCCGCCCAGTCCCAGATCCCGAGCCCGCGCGTGCAGTGCGCCACGGCCTGGTCCATGGTCAGGAAGTTCGGCGCAGGCTGCTTGCCCGCCACGACCACGTTGACGTACTGCCGGCTGCGCAGGCAGTGGTCGTACGTGGACAGCAGCGTGTTGGCGTCCGGCGGCAGGTAGACGCGGATGACGTCGGCCTTCTTGTTGACCACGTGGTCGATGAACCCCGGGTCCTGGTGGCTGAAGCCGTTGTGGTCCTGGCGCCAGACGTGGCTGGACAGCAGGTAGTTCAGGCTCGCGATCGGCCGGCGCCACGGGATGTCGTCGGTGACCTTCAGCCACTTCGCGTGCTGGTTGAACATCGAGTCGATGATGTGGATGAACGCCTCGTAGCAGTTGAACAGGCCGTGCCGGCCGGTCAGCAGGTAGCCCTCGAGCCAGCCCTGGCACTGGTGCTCGCTGAGCATCTCCAGCACGCGGCCGGCGCGCGCCAGGTGCTCGTCGACGTCCGCGCCGAAGAACTCCGCGTTCCACTGCTTGTCCGTGGTCTGGAACACCGACTGCAGGCGGTTCGACGCCGTCTCGTCGGGCCCGAAGATCCGGAAGTTGTCCGGGTTGAGCCGGATGACGTCCGTGAGCCAGTCGCCCAGCACGCGCGGCGCCTCGCTCATCGAGCCGCCCGGCACCGGCACGTCCACCGCGTACTCGCGGAAGTCCGGCAGACGCAGGTCCTTGAGCAGCAGACCGCCGTTGGCGTGCGGGTTGTCGCTCATCCGGAGGTGCCCCTGGGGAGCGAGCGCGCGGATGTCGTCGTGCAGCTTGCCGTTCTCGTCGAACAGCTCGTTGACCCGGTACGACTCGAGCCACTGCCGCAGCACGTCGAGGTGCTCCGGGGTGTCCCGCGCGTTGGCCAGCGGCACCTGGTGCGCCCGCCACGACCCGGTGGTCTTCTTGCCGTCGATGTAGTCCGGACCGGTCCAGCCCTTGGGGGTGCGGAACACGATCATCGGCCACTGCGGGCGCTGCTCGTTGCCGGCGTGCGCGCTGCGCTTGATCTCCGCGATCTCGTCGAGCACCTCGTCGAGCATTGTCGCGAACCGGCGGTGGATGTCCTCGTGCGACTCGTCGTCGAAGCCCGCGACGAACATGTGCGGCTTGTGCCCGTACCCGACCATGAGCGAGGCGAGCTCGTCCTCGGGGATCCGTGCCAGCACGGTCGGGTTGGCGATCTTGTAGCCGTTGAGGTGCAGGATCGGCAGGACGACCCCGTCGTTCTCGACGTTGACGAACTTGTTCGAGTGCCAGCTGGTGGCCAGCGGGCCGGTCTCGGCCTCGCCGTCGCCGATGACGGTGGCGACCAGCAGGTCCGGGTTGTCGAACGCGGCGCCGTAGGCGTGGCTCAGCGCGTAGCCCAGCTCGCCGCCCTCGTGGATCGACCCCGGGGTCTCGGGGGCCACGTGGCTGGGGATGCCGCCGGGGAAGGAGAACTGCCGGAACAGCCGGTGGATGCCCTCGGTGTCCTCGGTGATGTCCGAGTAGTACTCGGAGTACGTGCCGTCGAGGTAGGCGCTGGCCACGAGGCCGGGGCCGCCGTGGCCGGGACCCGTGATGTAGATGGTCGACTGCTCGCGCTCGGCGATCGCGCGGTTGAGGTGCGCGTACAGGAAGTTGAGACCGGGGGTGGTGCCCCAGTGCCCGAGCAGGCGCGGCTTGACGTGGTCGCGCGTCAGCGGTTCGCGCAGCAGCGCGTTGTCCAGCAGGTAGATCTGGCCGACCGACAGGTAGTTGGCAGCTCGCCACCACTGGTCGATGCGGTTGAGGGTCTCGGCGTCGAGAGCGTCCCCGCTCCCGGTCCGCCACGTGCCGCGTTGCGACGTCGTCGTGCTCATGCGCGCTCCCCAGTCGTCGTTCCGGCAGTTCGCCGGTCCGGTGTCAGCCTTGCGTCGGGGCCCGTCGCACCCGGAGGACCTAGGTCCTCCCGGCGCCGCGCGTACCCAGTTGTCATACAACCGCACTCAGCCCTCCAGCGCAGGAGGGGGAGGCGAACGGGAATCGAACGTGTGGTGGGATCCGGACGGAACGGTTGCGCAGGTCAGCGGGGTCGTGGGCCCGTCTGGAGGGGGTCGCGTGTACCGATCCGTGCCTCCGTGCGGGGTACCGTGAGGCGTGACCGAACAGCCCCCCGCAGCCGTGGCGCGCGACCGCGCGACGGGGTCGGCGGCGGGCAGTGACGATGGTCACGGCCGCCCGCCCGGGCGCGCCGCGGAGGCGCCGGCACCGGCCCTCTCCGCGTGGTCGCAGGCCGAGCGGCGTCCGCCGACGACGATGCTCCGTGCCGCGCTCCGACCCCGGATGCTCCTGCTCCTCGTCCTCCTGCTCGCGGCGGCCGCGCTGTGCGCCCGGCTCGGCGCGTGGCAGCTGGACCGCGCACAGGTGCACGGCTCGGCCGCGGCGGAGCGGCTCACCGCCGAGCTCGTCGCCGCGCCGGCGGTCCCGCTCGACGACGTGCTGGCCCCGCAGACCACGTTCACCGGCGACCTCGTGGGCCGCAAGGTGTCCGTGACCGGCACCTACGACGCCGCAGGTCAGCTGCTGGTCACCGGCCGCGCGCACGACGGGACCACCGGCCTGCTCGTCCTGACACCGCTGCGGACGACCGACGGCGCCGTGCTGCCCGTGGTCCGCGGCTGGGTGGCGAGCCCCGCGGACGCCGACGAGCCGCCGACCGGACCCGTCGAGGTCACCGGCTACCTGCAGGCGTCCGAGCAGGCGGGTGCCGGCGTGGCCGACGGGCGGACCGACGCCATCAGCTCCGCCGAGCTGCTCAACTCCTGGGGCGGACCGATCTACACCGGGTACCTCGTGGTCTCGGCGTCGGACCCGGCACAGGCGGCCGCCGTGGCACTGCTCGACCCGCCGACGAAGCCCGGCGCCGGGCTGAACATCCAGAACCTCGCCTACGCCGCACAGTGGTGGATCTTCGGTGCGTTCGCGGTGCTGCTCTGGCTCCGCCTGGTGCGCGACGAGGCCCGCGGTGCCGGGCGGGAGCCGGACGGGCCGGTCAGCCCAGCGGAGGGCGGCGCCGCAGCTCCTTGACCGCGCGGCGCTTCTGCTCGCCCTGCACCCGGCGCACCTGCGACCCCCGGCTCGGCCGGGTGGCGCGGCGGGTCGGCCCCGGGGGAGCGAGGGCGTCGTCGAGCAGCGAGTGCACGCGGGTGAGCGCCGCCTCCCGGTTCCGCAGCTGGGACCGGTACTCCTGGGCGCTCAGGGTCAGCAGCGAACCCCGCAGCCGACCCGCCAGGCGTTCCAGGACGCGGTCCTGCTGCGTCGGGCTGGTCCAGGGGATCCGTGCCAGGTCGACGGTGAGCTCGACGCGGGAATCGGTGGTGTTCACCGACTGACCGCCCGGGCCGCTGGAGCGCGAGAAGCGCCACGCGAGGGCGTCGTCAGGAACGACGACACCCCCGCGCAGCACCATCGGACCGGTCACCTCAGTCGTGCTGCCACGAGTGCCACAGCGCGGCGTAGTCGCCGCCCGCGGCGACCAGCTCGTCGTGCGGACCGATCTCCACGATCCGGCCGCCGTCGACCACCGCCACCCGGTCCGCGTCGTGCGCGGTGTGCAGGCGGTGCGCGATGGCGACCACCGTGCGCCCGGCGAGAACGGCCGACAGCGACCGCTCGAGGTGCCGGGCCGCCCGCGGGTCGAGCAGCGAGGTGGCCTCGTCGAGCACCAGCGTGTGCGGGTCGAGGAGCACCAGCCGGGCCAGCGCGATCTGCTGGGCCTGCGCGGGTGTGAGCGCGACACCACCGGAGCCGACCTCAGTCTCGAGGCCCTGCGGCAGCGCCTGCACCCACTCCCAGGCGTCCACCGCGCGCAGGGCGCGCTCGAGCGCGGCCGCGTCGGCGTCCACCTGGGCGAGGCGCAGGTTGTCGGCCACCGACCCGACGAACACGTGGTGCTCCTGGGTGACCAGGGCGACGTGCCCGCGCAGCTCCTCGAGCGGCAGGTCGATCAGCGGCACGCCCCCGACCGTGACCGTGCCGTCCGTGGGCGGGTGGATGCCCGCCAGCATCCGGCCGAGCGTCGACTTGCCGGCACCGGACGGGCCGACGACCGCCAGGCGCTCCCCGGCCGCGAGGTCGAGGTCGATGCCGTGCAGCACGTTGTGACCCTCGCGGTACGCGTACGTGAGGTCCCGGGCGGCGATGTCCTCGTCGACCGGTTCGCCCTCGCGGGCCCGACGGTCGGGCTCGACCAGCTGGACGCCGACGATGCGCGCGAGCGACGTCGCGGCCACCTGGATCTCGTCGACCCAGAAGATCAGCTCCCAGACGGGACCGGTGATCTGGTACGTGTACAGGACGATCGTCGTCACCGCGCCGACCGAGACGTGACCCTGCGAGGCCAGGTAGCCGCCCCAGAACAGCACGGCCGCGGGGGCCAGGACGAACGTGAGGTCGATGCCCGGGAAGAGGATCGTGCGCAGCCGGAGCGTCGCCTTCTCCGCCTCGAACGCCTCCGCCAGGTCGTCGTTCACCCGCTGCATGCGGCGCGCGCCCAGCCGGAGGGCGTCGACCGTGCGGGCACCCTCGACTGACTCCGTGATGGTGCCGTTGAGCACCGCGTACGCCGCGGACTCGCGCTGGTAGGCCGGGGTCGCGCGCTTGAGGTACCAGCGCACGATGAGCAGCAGCGACGGGACGCCCAAGAACATCGCCAGCGAGACCACCGGCGAGAGCACGAGGCACGCGACGATCGTCAGGGAGATGGTGACGACCGCGACGATCACGCGGGGCACGCCGAAGCGGACCGCGTGCTGGAGCTTGTTCACGTCGTTGGTGGTGCGCGCCACCAGGTCGCCGGTCCCCGCACGCTCGACGGTCGACAGCGGCAGGGCCGTGACCTTCTCGATGAACTCCTCGCGCAGCTCGGCGAAGACCTCCTCGCCGAAGATCATCGACGAGCGCTGCGCGAACCGGATGAGCACCGTCTGGGCCAGCACGGCCGCCGCGCCGATGGCGATGAGCGTGTTGATGTACCCGACGGTGGTGCCGTCGGTGACCGCGTCGATGAGCATGCCCAGCAGCCACGGACCGGCCAGGCCGGCGGTGGCGGCCAGCGTGTGCAGGACCGCGATGAGCGTCAAGGGGCGGTGGTGCTTGCGGAACAGGAGGGCGGCGTAGGCACGGACCGTCGCCGAGTCGGCGATGGGAAGCTTCATGACTGACCTCCTCTGTTCTCTCCTGCCGTGCCCGCGGACTGCGCGGCCATCAGCTCCTGGTACAGGCGCTCGTCGTCCTCGAGCGCCTCGACGGTGCGGTTCTCCAGCGACTCCTCGTCCATGTTCCGTCCCACGACGGCGCGGTAGGCGCGGGCCACCTCGAGGTTCCCCGCGCCGTGCACGAGCAGCGCGTCGTGGGTGCCACGGGCGACGACGACGCCGTCCTGCACGAACGCGACCTCGTCGACGTGGTCCAGCACCAGGGGGCTGGCCGTCACGACGAGCGTGGTCCGACCGCGCCGGACGTCCGCCAGCCGTGCCGAGATCCGCGCCTCCGTGTGGGCGTCGACCGCGCTGGTCGGCTCCACGAGCACGAGGATCTCCGGGTCGATGAGGAGCGCCCGCGCGAGGGCGACACGCTGCCGCTGCCCGCCGGACAGCGAGCGGCCCTTCTCGGGCAGCTCCCCGGCGAGCCCGTCGGGCACCGAGTCGAGCACGTCCTGCGCGTCGGCCGTGCCGATCACCCGCAGCAGGTCGTCCTCGGTGGCGTCGCCGCGCACGTCCAGCTCCTGGGCCAGGAGCCCGGAGAACAGGTGCGGCGTCGCCTCTGCGACGACGATGCGCTCGCGGACGACCTCCTTGTCCAGCTCGGACAGGAGCACGCCACCCAGGCGCACCGGGGTGTCCTTCTCGGCCTCGTCGTCGAACCGGCCGAGCCGCGTCGCGATCCGCGCGGTCTCGTCGGGGTCGACGCTCACCAGCGCGACCACCCGGCCGGCCTCGAGCTCCAGGCCGCTGACCTCGTCGACCAGCGACGCGTGCGGTCCCGGCGCGGCGGCCGTCCCGCCGGTCGCTCCCGTGGCCGGGACGACCTGGAGGACCTTGACCACCTTGCCGGCGCCGATGTGCGCGCGCGTCGCGGCCTGCAGCATCTGCGTGGCGTTCTGCACGGGCCACGACAGGAACGCCGCGAAGCCGTACGTGGACACCAGCTGACCGGGCGTGATGGTGCCGGCCAGCGCCATGTGCGCGCCGAGCCAGATGAGCGTGATGACGAAGGCGCCGGGCAGCAGCACCTGCAGGGCGTCCAGGATCGACTGCGTCCTGGCCACCTCGACCCCGCGGCGCCGCGTCTCCTGCGACTGCGCGCGGTACCGGCCGGTGAAGACCTCCTCGCCGCCGATGCCGCGCAGGATGCGCAGTCCCGACACGGTGTCCGAGCCGAGCGTGGTCAGACGGCCGGACGCCTCGCGCTGCGCGGCCTGGCGCCGGGACAGCGGCTTGACCAGCAGGCCGAGGATGGCGGCCACGGTCGGCAGGCCGAGCACGACGACGAGCCCGAGCGGCACGGACACGCGCAGCATGAGAACGGCGACGATGCCGTACGCGACGAGGCTCCCGAGGAAGTGCGCGGCCATCGCGAAGACCTCGCCGATGCGCAGCGCGTCGTTGGCCACCGCCGAGACGACCTCGCCCGTCGGGAGCTCCTTGGTGATCGTGTGGCCGGAGCGCGCGACGGTCCGGCCGACCAGCTGCGACGAGGTGAAGGCCGCGCGGAGCCAGTTGTTGACGTCGTACCGGTGCCCGATGGCCGACGCGGTGATGATCACGGCGCCGAGCGCCAGGAGGGTGCCGCACGCGCGCCACAGGTCAGGGCCGAACCCGCTGTCCAGACCGTCGTCGATGGCGCGACCGACCACGAACGGGGTGAACGCCTGGCTCGCGAACATGGTGATGCCGAGGCCGACGGCGGTCAGGAGGATGCCCCACTGTCGCTGGGCGAGCCACCAGAGCAGCGCGACAGGCCCGCTCAGAGGCGGGGTGCCGGGATCGTCGAGGGGGAGGGAACGCACGAGGAGCAACGTTACGGGGGGGTACTGACAGGGATCGAACCGTTTTCCGTGACGCGGACCACGGACGGACCTTCCCCGCGCGCCGACTACCCTGAGGGCGTGACGCAGACGCCTGACCTGGCCGCCACCACCCACCGCCCCGTGCTCGTCGTCGACTTCGGCGCGCAGTACGCGCAGCTCATCGCGCGCCGCGTGCGCGAGGCCAACGTGTACTCCGAGATCGTGCCGCACACGGCCTCGGTCGCGGACCTGCTGGCCAAGGACCCGGCGGCGATCATCCTGTCGGGCGGGCCCTCGTCGGTGTACGCCACCGGCGCGCCGTTCGTCGATCCCGCCCTGTTCGAGGCGGGCGTCCCCGTGCTCGGCATCTGCTACGGCTTCCAGGCCATGGCGGCGGCGCTCGGCGGGACGGTCGCGCAGACCGGCCAGCGCGAGTACGGCGGGACGGCTGTCGAGGTCACGTCCGCCGGCACGGTGCTGTCCGGCAGCCCGGACTCGCAGACGGTGTGGATGAGCCACGGCGACGCGGTGCACGCCGCGCCGGAGGGGTTCGAGGTGCTGGCGACGTCGGCGGGCAGCCCGGTCGCCGCGTTCGAGGACCGCGCCCGCCGCCTCTACGGCGTGCAGTGGCACCCCGAGGTCAAGCACTCGCCGCTCGGCCAGAAGGCGCTCGAGAACTTCCTCTACGAGGGCGCCGGCCTGGCCCCCGACTGGAACGCCGGGAACGTCGTGGCGGAGCAGGTGGAGAAGATCCGCGCGCAGGTCGGCGACGCGCGGGTCATCTGCGGGCTCTCCGGCGGCGTGGACTCCTCGGTGGCCGCCGCGCTCGTGCAGAGGGCCGTCGGCAGCCAGCTGACCTGCGTGTTCGTCGACCACGGGTTGCTGCGGTCGGGCGAGGCCGAGCAGGTGGAGAAGGACTTCGTCGCCGCCACCGGCGTCCAGCTGAAGGTCGTCGACGCCCGCGAGCGGTTCCTGCACGCGCTGGCCGGGCACACCGACCCCGAGACCAAGCGCAAGATCATCGGCCGCGAGTTCATCCGGGTGTTCGAGGACGCCGCCCGCGAGATCGTGTCCGACAGCGACGACGAGGTGAAGTTCCTCGTCCAGGGCACCCTCTACCCGGACGTGGTCGAGTCCGGCGGTGGCGAGGGTGCAGCCAACATCAAGTCGCACCACAACGTGGGCGGGCTGCCCGACGACCTGCAGTTCGAGCTGGTCGAGCCGCTGCGCACCCTGTTCAAGGACGAGGTCCGCGCGGTCGGCCTGGAGCTGGGGGTGCCCGAGGGCATCGTCTGGCGCCAGCCGTTCCCCGGACCCGGGCTGGGCATCCGGATCATCGGCGAGGTGACCGCGGAGCGTCTCGACATCCTGCGCGCGGCCGACGTCATCGCCCGCGAGGAGCTGACCCGCGCGGGCCTGGACCGGGACATCTGGCAGTGCCCGGTGGTGCTCCTGGCGGACGTGCGCTCGGTAGGTGTGCAGGGTGACGGCCGGACGTACGGGCACCCGGTCGTGCTGCGGCCGGTGTCGTCGGAGGACGCGATGACCGCCGACTGGACCCGCCTGCCCTACGACGTCCTGGCGACCATCTCGACCCGGATCACCAACGAGGTGCCCGAGGTCAACCGCGTCGTCCTCGACGTGACGAGCAAGCCGCCGGGCACCATCGAGTGGGAGTGACTGGGAGTGACACTGTGACCGAGACCGCTACCGGCGTCGACCCCTGGGTGCGCAAGGCCGCGGGAGCGACGAAGCGCTACCGCGTGCTGGCCTGGATCACCGGCACCATGCTGCTGCTGCTCTGCGTCGAGCTGGTCCTCAAGTACGCGTTCCACGCGAGCGGGGTGGACGCCTCCGGCACCCCGAACCCCGTCATCGGCTCCTGGATCGCGTACGCGCACGGCTGGATCTACGTCGTCTACCTGGTCACGGTCTTCGACCTCTGGTCGAAGATGCGCTGGCGGCTCGGGCGGCTCGCCACGATGGCCGCTGCCGGCGTCGTGCCGGTCATGTCGTTCATCCTCGAGCGCAAGGTGCACGCCCAGGCGCTCGCCCGCATCGAGGCCGCCGGTGGCGCACGCGGGTGACATGTCCCGTGTCGTGGTCGGTCGTCCGGTTCGCGCCGTTACGGTGAGCGCGTGCTGATCGTCCACGTCTCCGACTGCTACGCACCGCGCACCGGGGGGATCGAGTCGCAGGTGGGGGACCTCGCCGCGCGGCAGGTCGCCGCCGGCCACGAGGTGCACGTCCTGACCGCCACGCTCGGGGTCGGCGGCGAGCGCGGCGGAGTGGTCGATCTCGAGCACGGCGTCCACGTGCACCGGCTCGGTGCACGGCTGCCGTTCGACCTCCCCGTGAACCCCGTCGGCCCGCGCCTGGTGCGCGAGGCCTACGCGGCCCTGCGCCCGGACGTCGTGCACGTGCACGCCGGGGTGCTGTCCCCGTTCGCGTACGACGGCGCCCGGATCGCGCTCGACGCGGGGCTGCCGACCGCGATCACGTGGCACTGCATGCTGGACGGCGTGGTCGGGGCGCTGCGGACCGTCGTGGGTCGGACGCACTGGCAGCGGACGCCCGCCGCGCTGAGCGCCGTCAGCCACGCCGCGGCCGCCCGCGTGCAGGAGGTGTTCGGCACCGAGGTCTCCGTGATGCCGAACGGGATCGACCTCGACCTCTGGGCACCCAGGAGCTTCTCCGAGGGCCGCGGCCGCCCCGGCGAGCACGGGCCGCTGCGGCTGGTCTCGACGATGCGCCTGGCGCCGCGCAAGCGGGCGGTGCCGCTGGTCGAGCTGGTCGGCCAGGCCGCGCGACGGCTGCCGCCCGACCGTCTGCGCCTGTCGATCATCGGGTCCGGGCCTGCCCAGGGCCGGGTCGCGTCGGCGGTGGCAGGACAGGGGCTGCAGCACGTCGTGGACCTGCGCGGCCGGCTGACCCGGCCCCAGGTCCGCAGCGCCTACACCGACGCCGACGTGTTCCTCGCCCCGGCGGAGCTCGAGGCCTTCGGCATCGCGGCCCTCGAGGCCCGCACGGCCGGGCTGGCGATCGTCGCCCGACGCGGCACGGGGATCGAGGAGTTCGTCGAGGACGGCGTCGACGGGCTCCTGGTCGCCGACGACGCCGAGATGACCGAGGCGATCGTGCACCTCGCCCGTGACGGCCGCCTGCTCGAGGGCATGCTCACGCACAACCGTGCGGTGCGGCCCCGGTTCGGGTGGGACGACGTGCTGGCCGCCGCGGACGCCGAGTACGCGCGGGCACGCGCGGCGAAATCTCCCACTTCGTCACCCGCCTCTCACTAGAGTCGGTCCCGTTGGACGGTTCTGTCAGGGGCCGCACGGCACACCTGCCCGTCCTCTGGGGGTTCAGAGAGGGAGACATGACGACGACGACGGGACAACCGAGGTCGGTCCGCGTGCTCGGGCTGCTGACCATCATCTTCGGGATCATCTTCATCATCGCGGGTGGAATCACGTGGGGCGCCGTGGCCAGCAACCTGGCGGCCGAGCAGATCACGGTGTCCGAGGACGCGCAGGCGTTCGGCGGCCAGCTGGTCGACACCCCGTGGGAGGCCTGGTTCCAGGCCGACATCATCAACACCCACGCACTCGAGGCCACCGACGGCCAGACCTACGCGCAGCTGGACCAGGACGACGAGCGCCGCGGCACGGTCATGACGGCATCGTTCCTCCGCGCCTCGCTGTTCACGTCGGTCGTGGCGTTCGGCGTGGCTCTGCTCGTCGTCGGCATCGGCGTCGTGTTCATCCTCATCGGGTGGGCGCTGCGCAAGGTCGGCACCACCACCACCACGTACACCGACACGTCCGCCACCGGGAACCCGGACCCCGTGGTCTGACCTTGCACACAGCGACGGCCGGGCGGAGGTCTCTCCGCCCGGCCGTCGCTGTGTGCACGGCCGCTCAGCGCCGGGCGTTGCGGGCTCCGCTGACGATCGAGCCGACCAGCAGCGCGGTCCCGGCGACCGCGAGGAGCACGATCATCGCGAGCTGGAGGTCGATCTCGACCCCCGCCGCCCACGCCAGGAGGCCGACGCCGATCGCGGCGATGACCAGACCCCAGACGACCGTCCCGACGCGGAGACGGCGGCGGGGCGGGTCGACGGGTGCAGGCTCGGACGGTGCGGCCGCGGCGACGAACGGGTCCGGGCTGCTGGACGGTACGTCGGCCGGCGCGGGGCGCTCCGACGGGGAGTACAGCGCGCCGATCGGGGACGTCGCCGTGGGCGGCTCGGGCGATCCGAACGGGGCCGGCTGGGTCACGGGCAGCGGCGTCGTCTCGTCGAGCGTCAGCACCGACGGGTCCTCGTGCGTGGCGCTCTCCTCGACCGGGATGACGGCCGTGTCGTCGGCGGCGGGCTCCGTGCCGGTGACCGGCAGGGCGAGCGTCTCGTCGTCGTCGCGGGGGGTCTTGTCGGTGGACATCAGTTCTCCTCGATGATCGAGACGTCGCCGGCGCCGATCTGCACCTGCAGGGCGAGCTGCGGGCCGTCGGGGCCGACGTCGTCGGTCGTGAAGGTGCGGGGGTTGAGGCCGACGCCGTCGACGCTCCTGCTCTGGCCGTCGACGTCCCAGCGCACCGTGCCGGCGCCGGCCTCGACGTCGGCGGTCACGCTCGCGTCGGAGGGCACGATGACGGTGAGGTCACCGGCGGCGAGCGAGATCGGGACCTCGAGGGTCTCGGACGTCAGGGGCAGCTCGGTGAGGTCGATGGTGGCGTCGCCGAACCCCATGGAGAAGCCGTCCGCGGCTTCGGAGCGGTCGGTGACGACGGCCACCCCGTCGGCGGCGAAGTCGTGCCGCGCGTCCGTGGACCAGTTCCAGGTGGCGTTCTGCACCGCGCCGAGGGGCACGGCGGCGATGATGGCGACGACGGCGAGCCCGCCGAGCGCGCCGCTGGTGCGGCCGCGCAGACCGGACACGATGATGCCGAGGCCGGCCAGGACGATGCCGATGCCCAGCGCGGTGAGCGCGACCGGACCGGTGAAGTCGCCCGAGCGCTCGGCCATCAGCAGCAGGGCGAGCGCCAGCAGGCTGAGCGCGACGACCACGCCGACCGTGCCGACGCCGGCACCCGGGGTGCGCGGACGCGGGGGCCGCGGGGGGCGAGGCGGCTGCACGGGCTTGGGAGCGGGAACCGGCTGCGGCGGGGCGTAGGAGGTCCAGGCGGGGGCGGGCGCAGGCGGCACGCCGTAGGCGGACGTCGTCGGCGGGGTGTCGGTGACCGGGGCGGTGTACGCGCCGGCGGCGGGGTAGCTCGCCGCGGGTGCCGGCGGCACGTACGGCGTGAACGGCGGTGCCGGGGGGCGCGGCTGGGACGACTTCTGGTTGGCGACGACGGCGATCAGCGTGACGATCCCGCCGATGAACGCGAGCCAGAGGATGCCCTGCACCCATCCGGGCGGTCCCCAGAAGAAGAACCAGCTGTCGCCGCGGTTGATGCCGACGATGACGAAGGCGAGAGCGCCGAGCAGCGCGATGTCGAACCGGCCGAGGACCATCTCCTCGAGGTGGATGCGACCATCGCGGCGCTCGGGCAGCAGTGCCCAGGCGACGCCGTACGCCACCAGGCCGAGCCCGCCCAGCAGCAGCGTCGCGACGAAGATGCCGCGGACCAGCAGGGGGTCGATCCCGAAGCGGTCGCCGATCCCGCCGCTGACTCCACCGATCCAGCGGTCGTCGGCGCGGGTGATGCCGAGGCGGCGCACCCCGGCGAAGAAGCTGTTCGAGTGCTGCGCGGGGGCCGGGTCCGGTGCCGGGGCGGCCGGTGCCGGCTCCGGGCCGGCGGGGGTGGTCGTGTCCATGTCTCGATCCTGCTCGCCCTGACCAGCGCGCGGCATCGGGTGGTCCCCTGAGCGCACCCTGATCCTGAGCCTGCGAACCCCTGAACCGACCCCGGACGCGACCCCGGAAGGCCTCGCGGCGTGTGACGATCGGACCGTGCACCCGACCACGCCCGTTCTCGCGCCCACGCGCCGGCTGCCGCTGCGGCGCCCCGCGCGCGGGCGGTGGTTCGGCGGCGTCGCCCTCGGGCTGTCCGCGCACCTGGACCTCCCGGTCGGGCTGGTGCGGCTCGCGTTCGTCGTGCTCACGCCGGTCGCCGCTGTCGGACCTCTGCTGTACGTGTTCTGGTGGCTGGCGATCCCCGCGGGTGACCCCGCCGCGGCCGCGCAGGACATCCGCCCGAGCGCCCTGTCCCGCCTGGCCCGTCGACAGGCGGTCATCGAGCCGGGCCGGCGCATCCCCGTGACGGACATCGCCATCGGCGCGGTGCTGGTGATCGCGGCCGCGCTGCTGATCGCGGTCCGGTCCGGGGCGGACGTGGACGCGGACTGGCTTCTTCCCGCCCTGATCGTCCTGGCGGGGCTGTGGCTGGCGTGGAGCCAGCTCGACGAGCTGCAGCGCGGGCGGCTGCGGGACCGGGCCGGTGGGCGGACTCCCGTGAGTCTCCTGCGGGTCGCCGGCGGGATCCTGCTCGCGGGCGTCGGCGTGCTCCTGTTCGTCGGCCTCGCGTCCGGGGAGGGCGTCGACACGGCGACCCTCGCGCAGTCGATCGTCGCGGCGCTCGTGATGCTCGGCGGCGTGGCCCTGGTGCTCACCCCGTGGTGGCTGCGGCTGGTGCGGGAGCTCGGCGACGAGCGGGCCGCCCGCGCGCGCGAGTCGGAACGCGCGGACATCGCCGCCCACCTGCACGACTCCGTGCTCCAGACCCTGGCCCTGATCCGCTCGCGGGCCGACGACTCCGCGGAGGTCGCCCGCATGGCGCGTGCGCAGGAGCGCGAGCTGCGCGAGTGGCTCTACGACGACCGCCCGGCGCCGGGCACCTCCGTGGCGGCGGCGCTGCGGGGGATCATCGCCGAGGTGGAGGACTCGCGCTCGGGTCCGACCGGCGACCCCGTGGCCGTCGAGTCGGTGGTGGTCGGGGACCGGGTGCCCGACGCCGACACCGAGGCGCTGCTCCAGGCCACGCGCGAGGCGCTGGTCAACGCCGTGGTGCACGGACGCCCGCCGGTGTCGCTCTACCTCGAGGTGGGCACGTCCGAGGTCGAGGTGTTCGTGCGCGACCACGGTGACGGGTTCGACCTCGACGAGGTGGGCACCGACCGGTTCGGGGTGCGGGAGTCGATCATCGGGCGGGTGCGTCGTCGTGGCGGCGCCGCCACCGTCACCAGCAGCCCCGAGCGCGGGACCGAGGTGCACCTGGTGGTGCCGATCCGGGTGTCGGACGAACAGGGAGTGCAGTCATGAGCGAGCCAGTCGACGTCGTGCTGGTGGACGACCACCACATGTTCCGGACCGGCGTGAAGGCGTCGCTCGACGCCGGCGTGCGGGTGATCGGCGAGGCGGACACGGTCGACGAGGCGATCCGGCTCGTGCGCGAGCTGAAGCCCCCGGTGGTCCTGCTCGACGTGCACCTGCCCGGCGGCGACGGGGGAGGCGGTGCCGAGGTGATCCGGGCGTGCACCGACCTGCTGGGCCAGACCCGGTTCCTCGCCCTGTCCGTGTCCGACGCCTCCGAGGACGTGGTCGCGGTCATCCGCGCCGGCGCTCGCGGCTACGTCACCAAGGCGATCGACGGCACCGACCTGTCCGACGCGGTCCGCCGCGTGGCCGGCGGGGACGCCGTGTTCTCGCCGCGGCTGGCGGGGTTCGTGCTCGACGCGTTCGGCGCGGCCGCGGGCGACATCGCGATCGGCGACGACGAGCTGGACCGGCTCTCCGCCCGGGAGCGTGAGGTCATGCGCCTGATCGCGCGCGGGTACTCCTACCGCGAGGTGGCGTCCGAGCTGTTCATCTCGATCAAGACGGTCGAGACCCACGTCTCGGCGGTCCTGCGCAAGCTGCAGCTCTCCAGCCGGCACGAGCTGACGCGCTGGGCGGCGGCACGACGGCTCCTGTAGCCCGGGGAGCCCTAGGCTCCTGCGGGTGAAGCAACGCGTCGCGGCCTACGCCATCGTCGTCGAGTCCGGGCGGGTGCTGCTCCCGCACTGGCTGGAGGGGCCCATCTCGGGCTGGACCCTCCCGGGCGGTGGCATCGATCCGGGGGAGGACCCGGCCGACGCAGCCGTGCGCGAGGTGTTCGAGGAGACCGGGTACCACGTGGTGCTCGACGAGCTGCTCGGCATCGACTCGATCGTCGTCCCGGCCGCCACCCGTCTCGACCCCACCGAGGGCGACCTGCACGGGCTGCGGGTCATCTACCGCGCGCACGTCGTCGGCGGTGAGCTGCGCGACGAGGCCGACGGCAGCACCGACACGGCGGCGTGGTTCGACCTGGACGAGGTGGCGGGGCTCGACCGGGTCGAGCTGGTCGACATCGGCCTGCGGCTGGCCGGGCACTAGAGGGAGCCGTACAGCGCCTGGAGGTAGGCGTCCGAGCGGGCCGAGCCGAGGATCCCGGGGGACATCCGGTTCATCACGTAGGCGAACGTGAGCCCGCGGTCGACGTCGTTGACGACGAGCGAGCCGCCCCAGCCGCCCCAGAACGCCACGCGTCCCTCGGGGATGTACGGGGTGCTCGCCGGGTTCGGGACCGCGTAGCCGAGACCGAACCGCAGGGGCACGCCGAGCACGAGGTCGACGTTGTCGGTGTGCTGCGCGAACACGAGGTCGACGGTCTCGGGGGACAGCAGCCTGCCCCCGCCGTTGGTGAGCACCGACTGGACCGTCGCCACCGAGCGCGCGTTGCCGTGGCCACCGGCGCCCCCGATGCCGGCCGACTTCCACTCCCGCGTCCAGGTGATCGAGGCGTCGAGCACCGGCCCGGTGAGCGTGCGGCGCGCGGGGGAGTCCGGGGGCAGCTGCGCGAGGTCGATCTGCGACGGCGGCGGCGGGACGACGTGGCTGACGCGCACGTCCTGGCCGGCGGGCAGGCCGAGCCAGAAGTCGGCGCCGAGCGGCTCGGCGATCTCGGCCCGGAAGAACTCACCGAGCGACCGGCCGGTGACGCGCAGGACCAGCTCACCCAGCAGGTGCCCGTAGTCGAGCAGGTGGTACCCGGACAGGGTGCCCGGCGGCCACCAGGGTGCCTGGGCGGCGAGCCGCGCGGTCGCCGCGGGGACGTCGAGGATGTCCTCGGCCGTGACCGGCTGGTCCCAGCCCGAGATGCCCGAGGTGTGGTTCAGCACGTGCCGGACCAGCACGCCCTCCTTGCCGGCGGCCTTGAACTCCGGCCAGTAGGTGCCGACCGGCTCGTCGGGGTCCAGCAGCCCTCGGTCGACGAGGACGAGCGCCGACAGGGACGTCATCGTCTTGGAGATCGACCAGACGTTCGTGAGGGTGTCTGCCGTCCACGGACGCGTGTGCTCGGGGTCGGCCCACCCGCCCCAGAGGTCGGCCACCAGGGCCCCGCGCTCGACGACGGCGACGCTCGCACCGAGCTCCGCGCCCGTGTCGAGGTGGTGCTGGAACGAGGCGCGCAGCGGAGCGAACCGCTCGTCGGCGAAGCCCTGGACCGGTGTGCTCGTCATCGAGCCCTCCTGCGTCGGCGGATCGTGTGTACTGTGGCCTGCAACATACCGCGCGGTCGGTATGGAGACAACGTCGTCGACCCGGAGGTGCACGTGCAGATCGTGGGCGCGGTGCTGGAACGATCCGGCGCCCCCGCACCGTTCGCGGCCTCGAGGCCGTTCACGGTGGGGGTCCTGCAGCTGGACGATCCCGGACCCGGCGAGGTGCTCGTCCGGATCGAGGCTGCGGGCGTCTGCCACTCGGACCTCTCCGTCGTGGACGGGAACCGCGTCCGGCCGACCCCCATGCTGCTGGGCCACGAGGCCGCGGGCATCGTCGAGCGACTCGGCGCCGGGGTCGACGACCTGTCCCTCGGCGACCGCGTCGTCATGACCTTCCTGCCGCGCTGCGGGGACTGCCCGGAGTGCGCGACCGACGGGCGGCTGCCGTGCCGGGTGGGTAGCGCGGCGAACGGCCGCGGCTCGCTGGTGGGCGACGGGATGCGGCTGCACCGCGACGGCGAGCCGGTCCACCACCACCTGGGGGTGTCCGCGTTCGCCAGCCACGCCGTGGTCAGCCGGACGTCCGTCGTGCGGGTCGACCCCGACGTGCCGCCCGAGGTCGCCGCCCTGCTCGGCTGCGCGGTGCTCACGGGCGGGGGAGCGGTGGTCAACGCCGGCCGACCGCGGGAGGGTGACACCGTGATGGTCGTGGGGCTCGGAGGCGTGGGGATGGCCGCGCTGCTGGTCGCGGTCGCGCTCGGGTTCGAGGTCATCGGCGTCGACGCGCTCGCGGACAAGCTCGACGCGGCGCGCGCCAACGGAGCGACCGCGACGTACTCACCGGACCAGCTCACTGCCCGGGCGCCCGTCGTCATCGAGGCCGCCGGGAACGCCCGCGCGTTCGAGACCGCGTTCGCCGCGACCGCGCCGGGCGGCACCACCGTGACGGTCGGCCTGCCCGCCCCCGACGCGCGCGCAGCGGTCAGCCCGCTGGTGCTCACCGCCGAGGCCCGCACCGTCGTCGGCAGCTACCTCGGCTCCGCCGTCCCGGCCCGCGACATCCCGCTCTACGTCGACCTGTGGCGCTCGGGGCGGCTCCCGCTCGAGCGCCTGGTCTCCTCACGGATCACCCTGCACGACCTCGACGTCGCCATGGACCGCCTCGCGGCCGGTGGCGAGCTCCGCCAGCTCATCGTTCTCGACGAAAGGACCCCCTCGTGACACGCACTGCCCTGGTGACCGGAGCCGCCCGCGGCATCGGCGCCGCGACCGCCCTCCGGCTCGCCGCCGACGGCTTCCAGGTGGCCGTCCTCGACCTGCGCGAGGAGGACTGCGCGGCCACCGTCGACGCCGTGACCGCTGCCGGCGGGCGTGCCGTCGCGGTCGGGGCCGACGTCGGCGACACGGACGCCGCCGCCGCGGCCGTGGCGCGCGTGGCCGACGAGCTGGGGGCGCCCACGGTCCTGGTCAACAACGCCGGCATCCTGCGCGACAACCTGCTGTTCAAGATGTCGGAGGCCGACTGGGACTCCGTCATCTCGGTGCACCTGCGCGGCGCCTTCCTCATGAGCCGCGAGGTGCAGAAGCACCAGGTGGCTGCCGGCTGGGGGCGGATCGTCAACCTGTCGAGCACGTCGGCGCTGGGCAACCGCGGGCAGGCCAACTACGCGACCGCCAAGTCCGGGCTGCAGGGGTTCACCAAGACGCTGGCCATCGAGCTGGGCCGGTTCGGGGTCACGGTGAACTCGGTGGCCCCGGGGTTCATCGCCACCGACATGCTGCGACAGACCGCCGAGCGGCTCGGGATCACGTTCGAGCAGTTCCTCGAGGGGGCCGCCAAGGAGATCCCGGTCGGGCGCGTGGGTCAGCCGGCGGACATCGCGAACGCCGTGTCGTTCTTCTGCTCGGAGGCCGCGAGCTTCGTCAACGGGCAGGTCCTCTACGTCGCCGGCGGGCCGAAGGCGTGATCGCGGTGGACGCTCCCGCGGGGCTCGTGGCCGCCGTCGGGCAGAGCGCGACGGCCGACCGCTGGTTCGCCGTCGACCAGGCGCGGATCGACGCGTTCGCCGACACCACGGACGACCACCAGTGGATCCATGTCGACCCGGTCAGGGCTGCCGAGGGTCCGTTCGGCGCGACCGTCGCGCACGGGTACCTCACGCTCGCCCTGATCCCGGTGCTGACCGACGGGCTGGTCGAGGTCGGCGGGACCGGGCTGGTGGTCAACTACGGCCTCGACCGCGTGCGGTTCCTCCAGCCGGTGACCGCCGGGTCGCGCATCCGGGCGACGTCCACAGTGACCTCCGCCGAGCCGACCCCGCAGGGCGTCCGCGCGACCTTCACGGTGACGGTCGAGATCGAGGGCGCGACCAAGCCGGCCCTGATCGCGGAGACGGTCGTCCTCTACGTCGCGGCCGCCTGAACACCCGCAACGTCCGAGGTAGTGAGCGCTCCAGCAGCCACTTCCTCGGACGTTGCGGGTTCTCGGAGCGTCAGGAGACCCGCTCGACCACCATCGCCATGCCCTGGCCGCCGCCGACGCACATGGTCTCCAGGCCGAACGTACCGTCCTGCACCGCGAGGCCGTGCAGCAGGGTCGTCGTCAGCCGGGCGCCGGTGCTCCCGAACGGGTGACCGACCGCGATCGCGCCGCCGTGGACGTTGAGCTTGTCGTGGTCGATCCCCAGGGCGCGCGCCGACGGGAGGACCTGCGCGGCGAACGCCTCGTTGAGCTCGACCAGGTCGATGTCGTCGATGCCCAGGCCGGCACGGGCCAGGGCCATCCGCGACGCGTCCACCGGTCCGAGGCCCATGACCTCCGGCGACAGTCCGCTGACCGCCGTGGACACGATGCGCGCCAGCGGGGTCAGGCCGAGCTCGTCGACGATCCGGTCGCTCACGATCACCACGGCCGCGGCGCCGTCGTTGAGCGGGCAGCAGTTGCCGGCCGTGACCGTGCCGTCGGGCCGGAACACCGGGTTCAGGCCTGCGAGCGCCTCGACCGTGACGCCGGGGCGGGGTCCGTCGTCGTGCGCCACGACCGTGCCGTCCGGCAGGGTCACCGGGGTGATCTCGTCCGCCCAGAACCCGTCGGCCAGGGCCTTCTCCGCGCGGTTCTGGGACAGGGCCGCGAACTCGTCCTGCTCGCGGCGCGTGGTGCCGGTGAGCGCGGCGACGTTCTCGGCCGTCTGGCCCATCGCGATGTACGCGTCGGGGAGCAGCTCGCTGTCGCGCGGGTCGGTCCAGACGTCGGCCCCGGCCGCGCGCTCCGCCGTCCGCGCCACGGCGGAGGCGAACCGCGGGTTCAGCAGGTCCACGCCGGGGATGTGGTCCGAGGACCCGACCACCGACCGGCTCACGCACTCGACGCCGGCGGACACGAACACGTCGCCCTCGCCGGCCTTGATCGCGTGGAACGCCATCCGGGTGGTCTGCAGCGACGACGAGCAGTACCGGTTCACGGTGGTGCCCGGGACGGAGTCGAGGCCGAGCAGCACGGCGACGATCCGGGCCATGTTCATGCCCTGCTCGCCGCCGGGCATGCCGCAGCCGAGCAGCAGGTCCTCGACGCGGCCGGGGTCGAGCGACGGCACCTGTGCGAGCGCGGCGCGGACCATCGACGCGGCGAGGTCGTCCGGACGGACGTCCGTGAGCGAGCCCTTGAACGCGCGGCCGATGGGCGAGCGGGCGGTCGCGACGATGTACGCCTCGGCCATCAGACGAACGCCGCGATGCCGGTGATGGCACGCCCCACGATCAGGTGGTTCATGTCCTTGGTTCCCTCGAACGAGTACACGGCCTCGGCGTCGGCCATGTAGCGCGCGACGCCGTGGTCCAGCTGGATGCCGTTGCCGCCGAGCGTCTCGCGGCACAGGGCCACGGTCTCCCGCATCGCGGTCGTCGTGTAGGCCTTGGCCAGCGCCGAGTGCTGGTCGCCCTGTCGGTCCTGGTCACCCAGCTGGGAGGCCCGGACGCACAGCGCGATGCTGGCGGTGATGTTGCCCAGGCACCGGGCGAGCCGGTCCTGGACCAGCTGGAAGGACGCGATCGGCTTGCCGAACTGCTCGCGCTCGAGGGTGTACCTCACGGTGGCCTCGTAGGCGCCGACGGCCACTCCCACCGCCTGCCACGCGACCTCCGCCCGGGTCAGGCGGAGCACCGTGGCGACGTCGCGGAACGAGTGGATGTTCGGGAGCCGGTCGGCCTCCGACACCTCGACCCCGTCGAGCAGGATGTCGGCGTTCTGCACGGACCGCAGCGCCTGCTTGCGCTCGATCTTGGTGGCGGTGAACCCGGGGGTGCCGCGGCGGACGATGAAGCCCTTGACCTGGTCGTCGGCGGTGTCCCGCGCCCAGATGACGGTGAGGTCCGCGAACGTGGCGTTGCCGATCCAGCGCTTGGCGCCGTTCAGCACCCAGGTGTCGCCGGTGCGGTGCGCGGTGGTGCGCAGGCCGCGCGCCGTGTCGGAGCCGGACAGCGGCTCGGTGAGCCCGAAGGCGCCCACCAGCTCGCCGCGGCTCATGGGCGGCAGCAGCTCGGCGCGCTGCTCGGGCGAGCCGCCGACGCCGATCGCGCCCATGGTCAGCCCGTTCTGCACGCCGATGAAGGTGGAGAACCCGGCGTCCACGCGGGAGAGCTCAAGCGCGACCCACCCGCGGTAGACGGCGCTGTTCTCGAACCGGACCGTCTCCGGCCACATCGGCCCGAGCAGCCCGAGCTCACCGACCCGCGGGATGAGGTGCACGGGGAACTCGGCGCGGTCCCAGTAGTCGTCGGCGATCGGCCGGACCTCGGACTCCAGGAACTCCCGGATCTCCATGACGTGCGCGTTCTCGACGGGCGTGAGCAGGTCCTGGAAGGAGTAGAAGTCGCTGGTCAGCAGCGCGTGGGTCACGTCAGTTTGAGTCACGTCATGGCTCCGCTCGTCGATCGGCTCTGATCTCGCTCCGAGTCTGCATCATTTTCCCAGATGTTGCATACCCCCCGTTGCCGAGGAGTAGGTTGCCGCCATGTCGCACCTCGACGTCATCGGAGGCGGCCTCGGCCGCATCGGCACCCGCGTCGCGCCCTCGTGGCTGTCGCAACGGCTGGAGGACGGCGAGCACGCCGAGGCGCTGCGGGCGTTCGTCGCTGCCCGCGAGACGTTCATCGAGGGCGCCCGGATCGACATGGGCCGCCTGGCGACGAAGCTCGGCGTCGACCGCACCTCGCTGTTCCGGTGGGTGGGCAACCGCGACGCGCTCCTCTCGGAGGTCCTCTGGTCGCTGGCCGTCCCCACGCTCGAGCAGGCGGAGGCCGCGACGCACGGCACCGAGGGCCCCGCCCGGGTGGCGGCGGTCCTCACGCACTTCGCGCGCGACCTCATCACCGCCGACTACTTCCGCGGCTTCCTGCGCCGCGAACCGGCGCGTGCCCTGCGGCTGCTGACCACGAAGGAGAGCGACATCCAGCGGCGGTACGTCGCCGTTGTCGAGGCGCTGGTCCGCCAGGAGCTGGGCGAGCAGCCGTTCGGCGGTGCCGTCGGCGCGCACGACCTGGCGTACCTGCTGGTCCGCGTCTCGGAGTCCTTCACCTACGCGGACCTCATCACCGGCGACGTGCCCAGCGCCGAGCGCGCCCGCGCGGCCTTCGAGCTGGTGCTCAGGCCATGACCTATCCGCACACCGCTCCGTTCCCGACGCGCTGGAACGACAACGACGTCTACGGCCACCTCAACAACACCGTCTACTACGAGGCCATGGACACGACGATCAACGTCTGGCTCATGACCTCGGCCGGCCTCGACCCGTCCGCCGGGGAGCCGATCGGCGTCTGCGTGTCGTCGTCGTGCGAGTTCGCGGCGTCCGCCGCCTTCCCGGACGCGCTCGAGGTGGGGCTGCGGGCCGGCCGCGTGGGCAGGAGCTCCGTGACGTGGGAGCTCGGCATCCTGCGCGACGGGGTCGTGATCGCCGAGGGCCGGTTCGTGCACGTGTTCGTCGACGACGCCACGCGACGCCCCGTCCCCATCCCCGCGCACATCCGCGAGGCCATCGAGCGCGAGCTCACCATCTGATCGGGTAGCATACCGACCGGGCGGTATGACGAGGTGCCTCCCGGAGAGGCGGTCGACGATGACCCGACGCATGCCGGACCCGCCCGGGCTCGACGTGGCGCGACTCGAGGCATTCCTGAGACGCGAGCACCCGGCCACGGTGGGCGACGATCCGCTGTCGGCGCGGGTGATCGCCGGAGGGCGCAGCAACCTCACCTACCGGGTCGACGGCGGCGCGACACCCCTGGTCGTCCGCAGGCCGCCGCTCGGGCACGTGCAGACCACCGCGCACGACATGGCCCGCGAGTTCCGGGTCATCTCCGCGTTGCGGGGGTCTCGCGTCCCGGTCCCCCCGGCGGTCGCGCTGGTGGAGGACCCGTCCGCGGGCACGGGCACGGTGTTCTACGTGATGGACCTCGTCGAGGGCGCCGTGCTGGCGCACCAGGCGCAGAACACGACCTACACCGCCGACGAGCTGCGTGCCGTGAGCCTCGAGCTGGCCACGCTGCTCGCGGAGCTGCACGCGATCGACCCGGCGGTCGTCGGCCTCGCGGACCTCGGGCGGTCCGACGGCTACCTCGACCGGCAGCTGCGACGGTGGCGGACCCAGCTGGACGGGTCGCGCTCGCGGCCGGTGCCGAGCCTCGACGACCTGCAGGGACGCCTGGCGGAACGGGTGCCGACGACGCGGCGCAGCAGCATCGTGCACGGCGACTACCGGCTGGACAACGCGCTCGTCGGGGGAGAGGTCCCGCACATCACCGCGATCCTCGACTGGGAGATGGCGACGCTCGGCGACTCGGCGGTCGACCTGGGCATGCTCGGCCTCTACTGGCACATCCGCGGCATCGCCGGCGCCGAGGGGGTGGCGCCCAGCGCGGTCGACCCCGCCGCGGGCTACCCGGCGTTCGACGAGCTGGTGGACGCGTACTGCGCCCGCCTGGGCAGCAGCGTGCCGGAGCTGGGCTGGTACCGGGCGTTCGCCGCGTACAAGCTCGCGGTCATCCTCGAGGGGATCCACTTCCGGTTCCTCGGCGGGGACACGGTCGGCGACGGGTTCGACCGGATCGGGGGCCTGGTCGGGCCACTCGCCGACGAGGGCCTTGCGCAGCTGGCGGGGGTGCGCTGATGGACTTCGCGCCCGATGCCGTGACGGTCGACGTCGTCGGCCGCGTGCAGGCGTTCCTCGACGAGCACGTCTACCCCGCCGAGCCGGTGCTGGAGGCCGAGCTGGCGGCGACACCGACCGAGTGGGGGACGCGGCCGGTGGTCCGGCGCCTGCAGGGGCTGGCCAGCGAGCAGGGCCTCTGGAACCTCTTCCTGCCGAGCGTCCTGACCAACCTCCAGTACGCGCCGGTCGCCGAGCTCACCGGCCGCAGCCCGCGCCTGGCCCCGGCGGCGTTCAACTGCGCGGCCCCGGACACGGGCAACATGGAGCTGCTCACGGAGTTCGGCACGGCCGAGCAGAAGGAGGAGTGGCTGGAGCCCCTCCTCGACGCCGAGATCCGGTCCGCCTTCTGCATGACCGAGCCGGACGTCGCCTCGTCGGACGCCTCGCAGATCGCCACCCGCATCGTCCGCGACGGCGACGAGTACGTGATCACCGGCCGCAAGTGGTGGTCCACGGGCGCCATGAACCCCGAGTGCGCGCTGCTGGTCGTCATGGGTGCCACGGACCCCTCGGCCGAGCGGCACCGTCGTCAGAGCATGGTCCTGGTGCCGCGGGACGCCCCGGGGGTGCGGATCGTGCGGCCGCTGACCGTGTTCGGGTACGACGACCGCGACCACGGGGGCCACGCGGAGATCGTGTTCGAGGACGTGCGCGTGCCCGTCGCCACCATGCTGTCCGGCGAGGGCGACGGGTTCGCCATCGCCCAGGCGCGGCTCGGCCCGGGCCGGATCCACCACTGCATGCGCTCGCTCGGCATGGCGGAGCGGGCGATGGACCTGGTCGTGGAGCGTGCGACGTCGCGCACCGCGTTCGGGAAGCGCCTCGCGGACCAGGGCGTGGTGCGCGAGTGGGTGGCCGAGTCCCGGCTCCAGATCGAGGCCCTGCGCCTCCTGGTGCTCAAGACCGCCTGGCTCATGGACACGGTCGGCAACCGCGCGGCCATGACCGAGATCCAGGCCATCAAGATCGCGGTCCCGCGGGCCGTGCAGCAGATCCTCGACCGCGCCATCCAGCTGTTCGGCGCGGCCGGCCTGTCCGGCGACCAGCCGCTGGCCGAGATGTTCGCCGCCGCGCGTGCCCTGCGCCTGGCCGACGGTCCCGACGAGGTCCACCTCGCCTCACTCGGGCGAGCCCAGCTCACGACGAAAGGACAATGACATGACTGATCAGGCTCTCGATGGCGCGGGCTACGCCAGCCTGTCCGTCGCGGCGATCCTCGCCGAGACCGCGCACCGCACCCCCGACCGCACCGCGTTCCTCCTGGGCGACCAGGTGGTCCGCTACGGCGAGCTGTGGGACCAGACGCGTTCCTACGCCGGCGCCCTGCGCGCCCGCGGCATCGGGCCGGGCGACCGCGTCGCCATGATCGTGCCGAACGTGCCCGACTTCGCCCGCGTCTACTACGGCGTGCTGGCGCTGGGCGCGGTCGTCGTGCCGGTCCACCTGCTGTTCAAGGCGGACGAGATCGAGTTCGTCCTGCGCGACTCGGGCGCCACGCTCCTGGTCGCGGCGGCGCCGATGCTCGCCGAGGCGGCGCCCGCCGCGGCACGGGCCGGCCTCCCGCTGCTCACGGTGCTGGTCCCCGACGGCATGGCGGTCCCCTTCCCCCGGCTCGAGGACGAGGCGGCAGCGGCGGACCCGATCGACCGGTACGAGTCCGTGCACCCGATCAGCGCCGCGACGATCCTCTACACGAGCGGCACCACGGGCCGGCCCAAGGGGGCGGTCGGCTCGCACCTGTCCATCGTCGAGCAGGTCCACGTGGCCCTCATCGACCTGTTCGACATGCGTCGCGACGACGTCGTCTTCGGCGGTCTGCCGCTCTTCCACACGTTCGGGCAGGTCTCGGTGATGAACACGGCGTTCCGCAGGGGCGCCGCCGTGATCCTGCTGCCGAAGTTCGACCCGGACCAGGCGCTCGCGCAGATGGTCCATCACGGGGCGACCGTGTTCACGGCGGTCCCGACGATGTACATCGGACTCCTCCAGGCCGCCGCGCGCAGCACGGACCGACCGCCTCTGCGGTACGCGGTGTCGGGAGGCGCCGCGCTGCCCGTGGCGGTGCTCGAGGTGTTCTCGCGGGAGTTCGGCGCCGAGGTGCACGAGGGCTACGGGCTGACCGAGACGTCGCCGGCCGTCGCGTTCAACCGCGTCGGCGAGCCGATCCGGCCGGGCACCGTCGGGCGACCGCTCTGGGGCGTCGACATCGCGATCGCGGACGCGCACCTCGACGACCGGGTCGTCCCGGTGCCCACCGGCGAGCTGGGCGAGATCGTGATCCGCGGCCACGCCCTGTTCAAGGGCTACCTGGGCAACCCGGAGGCGTCGGCCGCCGCGGTGGTGGACGGCTGGTTCCGCACGGGTGACCTGGGCACCATGGACGCCGACGACATCGTGACGATCGTGGACCGCAAGAAGGACATGATCGTGCGCAACGGCTACAACGTGTACCCGAGCGAGGTCGAGGACGTGATGATGCGGCACCCCGCGGTCGCGTTCGCGGCGGTCTTCGGGCTCCCCGACGAGGCGCGCGGCCAGGAGGTGCACGCCGCGGTGGTGCTCCTCGACGGGCACGAGGCGACACCGGAGGAGCTGGTCGCGTTCACCCAGGAGCGCATCGCGGCCTACAAGTTCCCGCGCGTGGTGCACCTGGTGGACGCCCTGCCCCTCGGAGGCAGCGGCAAGGTGCTCAAGCGCGAGCTCGTCGCCCAGTTCCAGACGGAGCCCGTCCAGGCGTGACAGACCGGAGGCCCGGTCCCCGATCGGGGGGCCGGGCCTCCGGTGCGTGCGGGCTCAGGCCGTCGGGATCCCGTCACCCTCGAGCGCCACCGGCTCGCCCGTGAACGGCACGACGTCCCCGCTGCCGGCGTCCGTGGTGAACACCTCACCGACGTAGTCCTGGACGCCCTTGTCGACCGCGGTGATGCCGACGCCCTCGAAGGCCGCGTGGCTGTCCTTCGAGAAGCTCAGCGGGACGATGCCGTTGCCGGTCAGGGTGCCCACCTCGAGGGCGTCGAGCACGCTCTCGCGCGTCGGGTCCTCGCCGGCCTGCGCGAGCGCCTGCGCGAACAGGTACCCGACCGACATCCCGAACACGGTGTTCCCGCTGAACTGGGCGCCGCCGTTGTACTCGTCGTTGATCTGCTGGAAGAGCGTGACCCACTCGTCGTCCGGGCTGAACGGCAGGTAGTTGGAGCTGACGAAGCCCTGGAGCAGCAGCGGCGCGACGTCCTCGCCGAGGTAGCCGACCAGCGTCGGGTAGTCCCCGCCGGACGACGACGACACCCACTGGGCCCGGTACTTCATCTTGGCGGCGGTGCCGAGCGCGAGGGCGGTGAACCCGTTGACGGTGGCCAGGAAGTTGACCTCGCAGCCCGCCGCCTGCATGGCGCCGATCTGCGCGACCACGTCCTGCACCGACACCGAGTACGTCTGCGTCGAGGCGAGCCCGTCGCCGCCCAGCACGGTGAGGAGGCCGGTGGTGAAGTCGGTCCCGAAGTCGTCGTCCTGGCCGAGCACGCAGTACGTCTTGTCGGGCCACGTCTCCTGTGCGTACGTGGCCAGCGCCTTCGCCTCCACGATGTAGCTGGCGTTGTACGCGAACGTCCACGGGTACTTCTCCGGCTGGTCCCACTGCGGGCTGCCCGAGGCGACGAACAGGTCCGGCACCTCGTTCTCGTTGAGGTAGTCGACGACCGACGAGTGCGTCGGGGTGCCCAGCCCGTTGAGGACCGCGAACACCTCCTCCTCCTGCACCAGCTCGCGGACGACGGTCTGCGTGGTCGCCGGGTTGTAGCCGTCGTCCTTGACCACGTACTCGATGCTGCGGCCGTTGATCCCGCCGTTGTCGTTGACGTAGTCGAAGTACGCCTTCGTCGCGGCCGAGATGGACGAGTAGCCGGCCGCGGCCGGGCCGGTCAGCGGGGTGTGCGTGCCGATCGTGATGGTGTCGTCCGTGATGCCGGGCGACGCCTCGGGGGTGGAGCACGCGGACAGGCCGGCCGCGACGAGCGCCGTGGCGACCAGCGCGGGGATGGACCGGGAGCGCTGTGACATCGGTGTCACCTCTGTTCTTCGGTAGGGACGAGGACCTTCGTGTGTTGTTCCGTACGGACGGGGTCGTCGATGGGTCTGCGCCGGGCGGTGAGTGCGCCGTGCAGGCCCTGCGGGGCGAGCGCCATGACCGTGATGAGCAGGAGGCCGAAGACCAGGACCGCGAGGTTGCCGTCGAGGCGCTGGGCGGCGTCGGTGGGGAGGCCGGCGGTCAGCCGGCCGATGAGCCAGGGCAGGAGCACCACGACGGCCGAGCCGAGTGCCGCGCCGAGGATGCTGCCGAGCCCGCCGATCACCACCGCGACGACCAGCAGCAGCGAGAACCCGACGGTGTACGCGCCCGGGCTCACGGCCTGGGCGACGAAGCACAGGACCGCCCCGCCCAGCCCGGCCGCGACCGAGCTGGCCGTGAACGCCAGCACCTTCACGCGTCCGGCCGGGATGCCGCTGAGCCGGGCGGCGACCTCGTCGTCACGGACCGCCTGCATCCGCAGCCCGAACCGCCCACCGCGCAGCACGGTCAGCCCGGTGACGACGACGGCCGCGACGACGACGGCCACCATCGCCTGCCACTGCTCGAGCGCGATGACCCGCCGGAGCGCGTCGGGCACACCCTCGAAGGCCGTCTGCACGCCCTGGTCGCCGTGCAGCACGGTCGACCAGGTGGAGGCGACCGCCGGCAGGGCGACGACGACCGCGAGCGTCAGCCCGGCGAGGTACGGCCCGGACAGGCGGGCGGCCGCGAGGCCGAGCAGCAGCCCGACGACCGCGCTGACCAGCGCCCCGGCGAGCAGGGCGACCACGAACCGTGCGACGCCGCCGAACGGCAGGGCGTTGCTGGTGAGCGCGTAGCCGTACCCGCCGACGGCCATCAGGGCCGCGTGCCCCAGCGAGAGCTGGCCGCTGGCCCCCACGAGCACGGTGAGCCCGGCGGTCGCGCACAGGTACGCGGCGACGAGGGCGAGCTGGTAGTTGCGGAACGGGTCGAGCGCGAACGTCCCCAGCAGGGCGACCAGGGTCCACCCGGCCGCGAGCAGGAGCGTGCGGGCGAGCGGGCGCTGACCGGGCAGGCGCTGCGGGCGGCTCATGCGTGCCTCGCCGCGGCTGCCGCGAACAGGCCGGCGGGTCGCAGCAGGAGCACGAGCACGAGCAGGCCGAGCACGGCGATCGGCACCAGGCCGGCGCCCAGGTACCCGGTCACCAGGCTCATCGCGACGCCGACCACGACACCCCCGACGAGGGCGCCGACCGGCGAGTCCAGGCCCCCGACCACCGCGACCGTGAAGCCGAGCACGAAGAGCGAGTCGGTGGCGTGCGGGTTGAGGCCGAGGCTCGTCGGCACCAGCAGCAGCGCCGCGAGCGAGCCGACGACGCTGGACAGGACCCAGCCGAGGGTGACGGTCCGCGAGACGCGGACGCCCAGCAGCCGGGACACCTCGGGGGCGAACGCGGCGGCACGCATCTGCAGCCCGAGCGACGTCCACCGGAACAGGACGGCCAGGACCACCATGACCACGACCGCGGTGACCAGCACGAACAGGTCGTACGGGGACAGCAGCGGCACGCCGCCGACGAGCACCGCGCTGTCGTCGAACGGGACGCGCATCGGCCGGTAGTCCGGACCGAACGCGATGCCCAGCGCCGACTGCAGGACCATCACCAGGCCGATCGCCAGGATCACGCCCGACAGGGGAGACCGGGGCGACGCGAACCGCATCACCCCCCGCTCCACGGCGAACCCGAGCACCCCGCCGGACACCAGAGCCGCCAGGAGCCCGAGCCAGTAGCTGCCGGTCAGGGCCGTGACCTCGAACGCGACGTACGTGCTGACCACCGCCATCGCGCCCTGGGCGAAGTTGATGACGCGTGCACCGCGCCAGATGAGCACGAGGGCGAGCGCGAACAGCGCCAGGACGGCGCCGCGCGCGAGGCCGGTGCCCAGGAGGAAGACGAGTCGGTCCATCAGAACCCCAGGTAGGCGTGGCGGAGGCGCTCGTCGGCGGCGAGCTCGTGCGCCGGGCGCGACGCCACGACCTCACCGAGACCGAGGACGACGCCGTGGTCGGCGACGGACAGCGCGCCGACGACGTTCTGCTCGGCGAGCAGGACGGTCAGCCCGGTGCGGTCGGCCAGGCCGCGCAGGACGCCCATGATCTGGGCGACCACGCGGGGCGCGAGCCCGAGAGACGGCTCGTCGAGCAGCAGGACGGTGGGCCGCGCGACCAGCGCACGACCGAGCGCGAGCA
Organism: Cellulomonas sp. Root137; assembly: GCF_001426725.1. Taxonomy (NCBI): domain Bacteria; kingdom Bacillati; phylum Actinomycetota; class Actinomycetes; order Micrococcales; family Cellulomonadaceae; genus Cellulomonas; species Cellulomonas sp. Root137. Next base: position 1,715,122 of record NZ_LMFG01000001.1, read on the forward strand.
TCTGCCGCTCACCGCCGGAGAGCTGGTGGCCGGCGTGGTTCCTCCGGCGTGCCAGCGGCTCGAACAGCGCGTAGACCTCGGCGATCGCCTCGCGCCGGTCGGCCCCGCGCCACAGCCCGCCGAGCCGCAGGTTCTCGTCCACGGTCAGCTCGGCCACGACCCCGCGGCCCTCGGGCACGTGCGCGAGCCCGCTCCGGACGCGGTCCTCGACGCTCACCGCCGCGAGGTCCCGACCGGCCAGCCGCACCGTGCCGTGGGTCGCGGGCACCAGCGCGCTCAGGGTGCGCAGCAGGGTCGTCTTGCCGGCCCCGTTGGCGCCGACCAGCGCGACGATGCTGCCGGCGGGCACGTCGAGGTCCACGTCCCGCAGGACGGGCGCCCCGCCGTAGCCGACCGTGAGCCCGCGGACCTCGAGCAGCGCGGTCACGACGCGGTCACCTCGATCCCCAGGTAGGCCTCGTCGACCACCGGGTCGCCGGCGACCTCGTCGGGGGTGCCCGACGCGATCACGCGACCGAAGTCGAGCACCACGACGCGGTCGCACACGCTCATGACGAAGTCGACGTGGTGCTCCACCAGGAGCACGGCGCAGCCGGTGGCCGCGGTGTGCCGGACCAGGTCGCCGAGCGCCGCGATGTCGTCGGTGCCGAGCCCGCCGGCCGGCTCGTCGAGGAGCAGCAGGCTCGGCTCGGCGACCAGTGCGCGGGCCAGCGCGACCTTCTTCTGCTCCGGGTAGGGCAGGTCACCGACGGCTCGGTCGGCGTGCCCGGCCAGGCCGAGGGTGTCGAGCTGTCGCTGGGTGTCGGCGCCCGGGTCGTGCGCGCCCAGGCGGCCGGCCAGGACGTTCTCGCGGACCGTGAGGCCGCGGAACAGCCCGAGCCCCTGGAGCGTGCGGGCGACGCCTCGCGCGGCCAGCCGCGTCGGGTCGGACGCGAGCGGGAGGCCCCCGACGGCGATGCTGCCCGCGCTGGGGCGGACCAGGCCGCAGACGACGTTGAAGAGGGTCGTCTTGCCTGCGCCGTTCGGGCCGATGAGTCCGACGACCTCGCCCTCGTCGACGTGCAGCGAGACGTCGTCGAGGGCGGCGAGGCCGCCGAACCGCACGCTGAGGCCGCGGACGGCAAGGCGCGGGGCACCCTCTCGGGGAGGAGCTGTCAGTGCGGACATCGGCACCTCTTCGTGTCGGTGAGGACGAACGTACAACAGAAACCGACCGGACGGTATGTCCTGTCGAGCACAGTTGTGTCATGGTCGCGCGGAGCAGTTCAGGAGTGCGGGATGCCCGCGATCATGCCGCCGTCGACCACCAGCTCCGTGCCCGTCGTGTACGCGGAGTCGTCGGACGCGAGGAAGACCACGGTGCCCGCGACGTCGGCCGCGACCGCCGGCCGGCCGAGGGGGATGGCCGTCGCCGTGGGGTCCAGCCGCGCGGTCATGGGGGTGAGCACGAAGCCCGGGTGCACGGAGTTGACCCGGATGCCGTCGCGGCCCAGCTCGACGGCGAGCGACTTGGTCAGGCCCCGGACCCCGAACTTGGACGCCACGTAGCCGTGCAGGTGGTCGCCGCCGCGCATGCCCTCGACGGACGAGATGTTGATGATCGACCCGCGCCCGGCCGCCTTCATCGCCGGCACCACGGCCTGCGCGCCCAGGAACACGCCCGTGAGGTTGACCGCGATGACGGCGTCCCACTTGGCGAGCGGGTAGTGGTCGATCGGCCCGGCGTTGGCGATCCCCGCGTTGTTCACCAGCACGTCGACGGCGCCGAAGGCGGCGAGGGTCCGTTCCACCGTGGCGGTCCAGCTCTCCTGCGAGGTGACGTCCAGGTGGGTGGCCAGCGCGCGGTCGCCCAGCTCGGCGGCCAGCGCGGCGGCGGCGTCGTCGACCAGGTCCGCGATCACCACGCTCGCGCCCGCGGAGTGCAGGGCGCGCACGAAGGCGGACCCGAGCCCGCCCGCGGCGCCGCTGACGATCGCGACGCGCCCGTCGAGCGCGCTCACGAGACCCGGACCACGAGGCGCCCGGTGGTGCCGCCGTCGGCGAGTCGCTGCACCGCCGCGGCGGCGTCCTCGAACGCGACGACCTCGCCGACGACCGGGCGGACGCTGCCCTGGTCGATGAGCCGGGTGAGCTCGGTGTGCACCGCGTCCACCAGCTCGGGCCGGCGCTGCGCGTAGAGCGCCCAGTGCAGGCCCAGCACGCCGTAGTTCTTCACCAGCGCGTGCCCGGCGTTGACCGCCTGGATGGTCCCGCCCGCGAACCCCACCACCACGATCCGGCCCTCGAAAGCGATGCACCTGGTGGACTGCTCGAAGGCGGTCCCGCCGACGGGGTCGAACACCACGTCGGCACCCGCACCCGCGGTCTCCGCCTTGACCACCGCCACGACGTCCTGCGCCGACCGGTCGATCACGACGTCCGCGCCGGCCGTCCGAGCGACCTCCGCCTTGGCCGCGCTGCCGACCACGCCGATCACCCGCGCCCCCGAGGCGGCCCCGAGCTGCACGGCAGCCGTGCCGACACCCCCCGCGGCCGCGTGCACGAGCAGGGTCTCGCCGCGCTGCAGGGCCGCGCGCCGGTGCAGCCCGAACCAGGCGGTCTGGTAGCCGATGGTCAGCGCCGCGGCCTCGGCGTCGTCGAGCGCGGCCGGCGCAGGGAACACCTCGCGCTCGTCGAGCACCGCGAGCTCCGACAGGACTCCGATCCGGGACCCGACGACGCGGTCGCCGAGCGCGACGCGGGACACCCCGTCGCCGAGACCGACCACCTCGCCGCACAGCTCGATGCCGGGGGAGAAGGGCAGCGCAGGGCGGACCTGGTACTCGCCGCGGGCGAGCAGCACGTCGGGGAAGTTCACCGCGACCGCACGCACCCGGACGAGCACCTGCCCGGGGCCGGGCGTCGGATCCTCGACCTCGGCGAGCTCCAGGACCTCGGCGGGCTCGCCGTGCCGGGTCACGTGCCAGGCGCGCACCGGGCTCAGGCCTTGATCGCGACGAGGAAGAGGTCCGTCAGCTGCTGCGCGAGGACGCCCTTGTCCTCGGCGCCGTCGGGGGAGTACCAGTTCGACAGGTAGTGGACGTCCGCGAAGAAGTGGGCGACGAGCACCGCGCGGGGGATGTCGGTCCGGTAGAGACCCTCCTCCTGGCCGCGCTCGATCAGGCCCGCGAACACGTCGTGGTACTGCCGGCGGCGGCGTGTGACCTCCTTCTGGCGCGGCTCGGAGAGCATGTGGACGCTGCGGAAGAAGACGGTGCCCTCGGGCAGGAAGTCGATCGACGTCTCGACGACGTCGACGCACACGTCGTGCAGCGTCTGCGCGGTCGGGGCGCCGCGCCCGACGATCTCCTCCAGGTGGTTCGTCTGGAGCGTCAGCATCCGCTCGTAGATCGAGAACAGGAGGTCGTCCTTGGACTCGAAGTAGTGGTACATCGCGCCCTTGGTGACGCCGGCCGCCTCGACGATCTGCTGCACCGAGGTGTTGGCGTACCCCTGGGTGGAGAACAGGTCGACGGCGGCCTGCGTGATGTCGTCGACGACGCTGGACGTGGCCATGGTGGTGCCTCTCTCGTGTGCGACTAGCCGACGGCGACGGCACTGGCGCCGCCGTCGATGGTGAGCGTATGGCCGGTGATCCACGCGGCGTCGTCGGACAGCAGGAACGCGACCGGGCCGGCCACGTCCTCGGGCTCCCCGATGCGTCCGAGCGGGTAGACCGCGGCGAGGGCCGCCTCGCGGTCGCCCTCGTAGAGCGCCTGCGCCAGCCGTGTCCGGACGACGGCGGGGGCGACCGCGTTGACCCGGATCCCGGGCGCGAGCTCGACGGCGAGCTGTTGCGTGAGGTTGAGCAGCGCGGCCTTGGAGACGCCGTAGAACGCCACGCCCGGGCTGGCCGACAGGCCCGCGACCGAGCCGGTGTTGACGATCGAGCGGCGCAGGCCCGCCTCGACCGCCGACCGTGTCCAGTCGAGCGCCGCGACCACGTTGACCTCGAGGATCTTGCGCACGACCGAGCTCTCGATCTCCAGCGCCGGGCCGTAGGCGGGGTTGATCCCCGCGTTGTTCACCAGGTGGTCGAGGCCGCCGAAGCGGTCGCGCACGAGGGCGAACACGTCGGCGCGGTGGTCCTCGTCGTCGGCCTGGCCCGCGACACCCACCGCGTGTCCCTGGGCGATCGTGTCGAGACGCGCGACGGCCTGCTCGAGCGACTCCGGCTTGCGGCCGGTGATGACCACCGTGGCACCCTCGGTGACCAGCCGTTCCGCGACGGCCAGACCGATCCCGCGGCTGGCCCCGGTGATCAGGGCGACCCTGCCCTCGAACCTGCGCATGCCCACTCCTTCGATACCGACTGTTCGGTATGTCGCCAGACAGTAGCGCATGGGCGGCGTCCTTTTTCTGACTCAGCGTCAGATAGGCTCGCGCCATGGATCTCGTCTACAACCTGCTCATCGTCCTGCACCTGCTCGGCTGGGCCATCGTGCTCGGCGGCTCGCTGGTCAACCTGCGCACCCCGAAGATCGCGACCGGCGTGCTGCACGGCATCCTCACGGCCCTGGTCACCGGCATCCTCATGGTCGGCATCGCGTCGGCGGGCCTCGCCGGGCACGACCCCAACACGACGAAGGTCGCCGTCAAGCTCGTCGTCGCGCTCGTCGTCGCCGCCCTGGTGATCCTCGGGGTCCGCAAGCCGTCGCGCGTCACCACCGGCTACCTCGGCGCCATCGCCGGCCTCACGGCGCTGAACGTCGCCATCGCGGTCCTCTGGCGCTGAGGACGTTACTGTCCACCCGTGAACTCCGTCGGTGACCTCCTGGTCGGGCTCGTCGTGCTGGTCGGGCTCTTCGGGGTCGTCGTCCAGGTCCTGCCCGGCGGGCTGCTCGTGGCCGGCGCGGTCATCGTCTGGGGCGTCGTCACCGGAGGAGTCGCGGGCTGGACGGTCGTCGCGATCACCGTCGTGGTCACCGCGCTGGCGTTCGTCGGCAAGTACCTGCTGGCGGGCCGGCACCTCAAGCGCGCGGGTGTGCCGTCGTCCACCCTCGTCTGGGGCGGCATCGCGGGCATCGTCGGCTTCTTCGTGATCCCCGTCGTCGGGCTGTTCGTCGGCTTCGTGCTCGGGATCTACGTCGCGGAGTACCTCCGGTCTCGCGAGCCCCGGCCGGCGTGGCGGGCGACCGTCGCCGCCCTGCAGGCGACGGGTCTGACCATCCTGGTGGAGCTCGCCGCGGCCCTCGTGGCCACCGGTGCGTGGCTCACCGCGCTCGCCCTGCGCTGACCCGGCACGTCCACAGGTCCAGGACGGGATTGTCGGTCCCGGCGCCTATCCTGGGAGTGCCATGACGTCGCTCTTCGAGAACCTCTCCCTGCCCCTGCCGGGCGCCTCGGCAGACCCCTCCGGTGACGCCGCGGCCGAGGCCGCGGCCGCCCGCCGCCGAGCCGAGGCCGACGCCCTGCTCAAGGGCCTCAACCCGCAGCAGCGCGAGGCGGTCCTGCACCAGGGCGGTCCGCTGCTCATCGTGGCCGGCGCCGGCTCGGGCAAGACGAGGGTGCTGACCAACCGCATCGCGTACCTGCTGGCCACCGGCCGGGCGCGTGCGGGCGAGGTCATCGCGATCACGTTCACCAACAAGGCCGCCGCGGAGATGCGCGAGCGGGTCGAGGGCCTCGTCGGCCCGGCCGCCGGCCGCATGTGGGTGTCCACGTTCCACTCGGCGTGCGTGCGGATCCTGCGCCGCGAGGCGGCGACCCTGGGGCTGCGGTCCAGCTTCTCGATCTACGACTCGGCCGACTCGCAACGCCTGCTCACCCTCGTCGCGCGCGAGCTCGACCTCGACGCCAAGCGCTACCCCGCCAAGGCGTTGGCGAACAAGATCTCGTCGCTCAAAGACGAGCTGGTGGACCCCGAGACCTTCGCGGCGACGTCCGGCGGCGGCGCGGCGAACGACTTCGACACCGCACTGGCGCAGGTCTACACGCGCTACCAGGCGCGGTTGAAGCAGGCGCACGCGCTCGACTTCGACGACCTGATCATGACCACCGTGCACCTGCTGCGCGCCTACCCCGCCGTGGCCGAGCACTACCGGCGCCGGTTCCGGCACGTGCTGGTCGACGAGTACCAGGACACCAACCACGCGCAGTACGCGCTGGTGCGCGAGCTGGTCGGCTCCTCGCGCGGGATCGTCGACGACTCCACGGACATGGAGCTCCCGCGCGGCGAGCTCACGGTCGTCGGCGACGCCGACCAGTCGATCTACGCATTCCGCGGGGCGTCCATCCGGAACATCCTCGAGTTCGAGGTGGACTACCCGGACGCCCGGACCATCCTGCTCGAGCAGAACTACCGGTCGACGCAGACCATCCTGTCCGCGGCCAACGCGGTGATCAGCCGCAACCCCGGCCGCGAGAACAAGCGCCTGTGGACCGACTCGGGGGCGGGCGCGCAGATCGTCGCGTACGTCGCGGACACCGAGCACGAGGAGGCGCGGTTCGTCGCGGAGGAGATCGACCGGTTGGGCGACTCCGACGGCGTGCGCCCCGGCGACGTCGCGGTGTTCTACCGCGCGAACGCGCAGTCCCGGGCGCTCGAGGAGGTGCTCATCCGCGTCGGCCTGCCGTACAAGGTGGTCGGCGGCACCCGGTTCTACGAGCGCAAGGAGATCAAGGACGCGGTCGCGTACCTGCGCGCGCTGGACAACCCCGACGACGACGTGAGCGTGCGCCGCATCCTCAACGTGCCCAAGCGCGGGCTGGGAGACCGGTCGGAGGCGATGGTCGCCTCGTTCGCGGAGCGCGAGCGCATCTCGTTCGGCGCCGCTCTCGACCGGCTCGACGAGGTCCCCGGCCTCGGGACGCGCGCGATCACGGGTCTGTCGGCGTTCGCCTCGATGATGACCGACCTGCGGACGCTGGCGTCGACCGCGGGCCCCGCTGAGGTCCTCGGCGCGGTGCTCGACCGGTCGGGTTACCTCGCCGAGCTGCGGTCCAGCGACGACCCGCAGGACGGCTCCCGGGTGGAGAACCTGGCCGAGCTGCACGCCGTCGCGTCCGAGTTCGAGCAGAGTGATCCCGAGGGCGTACTCGCCGACTTCCTCGAACGCGTCTCGCTCGTCGCGGACTCCGACCAGATCCCGGACGACGACGGCGGGGACGGCGACGGCGAGTCCCGCCCCGACCCCGGCGTCGTCACGCTGATGACCCTGCACACCGCCAAGGGCCTCGAGTTCCCTGTCGTGTTCCTCACCGGCATGGAGGACGGCACGTTCCCGCACCTGCGGTCGCTGTCGGACTCGCAGCAGCTGGAGGAGGAGCGCCGGCTCGCGTACGTCGGGCTGACCCGGGCGCGCGAGCGGTTGTACATCTCGCGGGCGGCCGTCCGTACGGCGTGGGGCGTGCCCAACGAGTTCCCGCCCAGCCGGTTCCTCGACGACCTGCCGGACGAGCTCATCGACTGGCGTCGCCGCGAGTCGTCGACCTCGCAGCTGCGCGGTGGGTGGGGCTCGGGCTACGGGTCGTCCGGCGGGAGCGGCGGTTATCGGGCGTCGTCAGCACCGCGGACCGAGCACAAACCGCTCCCGTCGACCGGTGCGACGTTCGGCTCGGCCAAGCCGCGCCCCGACTCCGCGATCCCGCAGCTGGCCATCGGCGACCGCGTCACGCACGACTCGTACGGGCTCGGCACGGTGATCGGGCTCGAAGGGGCCGGACCCAACGCCGTGGCCAAGGTCGACTTCGGCACCGACGGCACCAAGCGCCTGCTGCTGAGGTTCTCGCCCGTCACCAAGCTGTAGCGGTCCGCCCGCGAGAGGCGACCCGCCCGCGCGGCGAACCTGCCCCGCGCAGCGACCGCGGCCCAGTCGGTCGGCATCCGAGTGCCTCAGCCCACCGGGACGTCGGCCCACACGGCGGTGACGGCCTCGCGCGCGGCCGCGGGTCCCACGCCCAGGGAGCTGAGCGCCCCGTACGCGGTGCTGTCGTCCAGCCGGGCGACCGCGAGCAACAGGTGCCCGGTGTCGATCCGGCGGTGCTTGAACCGGATCGCCTCGCGCAGCGCGATCTCCAGCAGCTTCTTGGCCGACGGCTCGAAGGGCAGGTGCCCGGCCCGGCTGCGTGGCAGCGGCGTGTCGAGCGCTCCCGGGCCGAACGACGCCTCGACCTGGGCACGGACGGCCTCCAGGTCGATGCCGACGCCGGCGAGCGCGTCGGCGTCGATGGCGCCCGGCGGCAGCGCGCGGACCGCGGCGAGCACGTCCCCGTGGGTGACGCCGAGGCGCGCCAGGGCCTGGGCGGCGACCGAGTCGGGGGTGCGGAGCATGCCCAGCAGCACGTGCTCGGTGCCGATCCGGTCGGCACCGAGCGCGCGTGCCTCCTCCTGCGCACCGACGACCGACTCGCGGGCGTCCTTGGCGAACTTCTCGAACATCAGCCGACCCTCTTTCCGTACTTCTTGTGGACCGCCTGCCGGGAGACGCCCAGGGCGTCGGCGACCTGCTGCCAGGACCAACCGAGCCCGCGGGCGCGCTCGACGTGCAGGGCCTCCAACCGGTCGGCGAGCGCGCGGAGCGCCCGCACGGCCCGCAGGCCCTCGGCAGGCTCGGCAGCACTCGCGGCTGCGGTCATGAGCTCATCGGACATGCCCGTCAACCTACGTTGACACTTGGATGATTGTCAACTCACACTGACAGCGATGTCCGCACTCGTGCGGGGAGGAACCCGACGGAGTGCGGACGCAGCGACGGGAGGGACGGCAACGTCCGCACTCGTGCGGGCAGGAGGCTGCCGGAGTGCGGACGTCCGCGGGTGGGGGCCGGGTCAGGGGTGGGGGATCACCTGGGGGCGGGTCAGGTCGCGGTTGTCGATGACGACCGTCGCCCGGGACGCGGGCCGGCACGCGGCGAGGTAGCGGCGCTGGCCCTCGACGTAGCGAGCGTTCGCCGGGTGGGTCGGGTCCGGCGGGGAGCCGTCACGGACGGCCATGCGGGCGAACGTCTCGCCGAAGTCGACGTCGAGGTACACCGAGAAGTCCCACCAGGCGGCGAGCTCGTCGCGGTGCAGGAAGATCCCGTCGAGCACGAGGACCGTGCGGTCCGTGCCCGCCTCGCGCGGGAGGTGGAGCGCGGTGTCGGTGGCGACGTCCCGCACGGCCCGCCGGAACCGGCGCGAGCCCCCGGGGGCGAACGGCTCGAGCACCTCGGTGCGCAGGGCGTCGTAGTCGTAGGAGTCGGCCCAGAACCCCTCGGGGGAGTGCCGGCCCTGGCGGTAGCGCTCGTCGCGGGGGCGGTGGAACCCGTCGACCGAGATGCGCACCACGTCCCGGCCCTCCCGGCGCAGCTCGGCGGCGAGCTCGTCGGCGAAGGTGGTCTTGCCGGCGCCGTCCATGCCGTCGACCCCGACGAGCACGGGCCGGCCGAGCGTGCGCGGGTCGGGCACGCGGCGCGTCACGTCGCGCAGGACGGCGAGTCGCGCGACCGACGCCGTGGGCGCCGTGTCCGACGGCGCGCTCACCGTGCGTGTCTGTCGACGTCGGTGCCGAGCAGGGCAGCCACGATCGTCACCGGATCCATGCCGGGAACGTAGCGGATTGCGGCGGTTCGGGGGAGGGGTTGCGGAGAAGCGGTGGACGAGAGGGGCGTTGCGCACGCCACATCTCTCGATGTGAAGAGATCTCCACCCGGCGGCTACCATCATCCGGGGCGTTTCGGCCGCACAGAGGCCGTCGAATGCCGGTTGATGAGAGGACCCAGACCAGGTGGACCTGTTCGAGTACCAGGCACGTGACATCTTCGAGAAGCATGGCGTCCCCGTGCTCGGCGGCGTCGTCGCCACGACTCCCGAGGAGGCCCGCGCCGGCGCGGAGCAGCTCTTGGGCGGTCAGCCGGGCGTCGTGGTGGTCAAGGCGCAGGTCAAGGTCGGTGGTCGCGGCAAGGCCGGCGGCGTGAAGCTGGCCCGTTCCGCGGACGACGCGGCCGAGAAGGCCACCGAGATCCTCGGCATGGACATCAAGGGCCACACGGTCCACCGCGTGATGATCGCGGCCGGCGCGAAGATCGCCACGGAGTTCTACTTCTCCCTGCTGCTCGACCGCGCCGAGCGCCGGTACCTGGCCATGTGCTCGGTCGAGGGCGGCATGGACATCGAGCAGCTCGCGGTGGAGCGTCCCGACGCCCTCGCCAAGGTGGCCGTCGACCCGCGCACCGGCATCGACCAGGCCAAGGCCGACGAGATCGTGCGCGCCGCCGGGTTCGACGCGGACATCGCCCCCAAGGTCGCGGCCGTCCTGCAGACGCTCTGGACCGTGTACCGCAGCGAGGACGCCACGCTGGTCGAGGTGAACCCGCTGGTCCTCACCGAGGACGGCGAGATCGTCGCGCTCGACGGCAAGGTCACGCTCGACGAGAACGCCTCCTTCCGCCACCCTGAGCACGCCGACCTCGAGGACGCCGCCGCAGCGGACCCGCTCGAGGCGCGCGCCAAGGAGAAGGACCTCAACTACGTCAAGCTCGACGGCGAGGTCGGCATCATCGGCAACGGCGCCGGGCTCGTGATGAGCACCCTGGACGTCGTCGCGTACGCCGGTGAGGCGCACGGTGGCGTGAAGCCGGCCAACTTCCTGGACATCGGTGGCGGCGCCAGCGCCGAGGTCATGGCCGCGGGCCTGGACATCATCCTCACGGACCCGCAGGTCAAGGCGGTCTTCGTCAACGTCTTCGGCGGCATCACGGCGTGCGACGCCGTCGCCAACGGCATCGTGGCGGCTCTCGAGATCCTCGGCGACGAGGCCTCCAAGCCGCTCGTCGTGCGCCTCGACGGCAACAACGTGCTCGAGGGTCGTCGGATCCTCGCCGAGGCCGGCCACCCGCTCGTCACGATCGCGGACACGATGGACGGCGGCGCCGACAAGGCGGCCGAGCTCGCCCACGCCGCGGCCTGAACCCCCTGACGCAGAGAGAAGCAGACACCACCATGGCGATCTTCCTGACCGAGGCATCCAAGGTCATCGTCCAGGGCATGACGGGTTCCGAGGGCCAGAAGCACACCACCCGCATGCTCGCGTCCGGCACGTCCGTCGTCGGCGGGGTGAACCCGCGCAAGGCGGGCACGTCCGTCGCGTTCGGTGACACCGACGTCCCCGTCTTCGGCTCCGTCGCCGAGGCGATGGACGCCACCGGCGCGGACGTCTCCGTCGTCTTCGTGCCGCCGGCCCACACCAAGGCGGCCGTCGTCGAGGCGATCGAGGCGGGCATCCCGCTGGTCGTCATCATCACCGAGGGCGTCCCGGTGGCCGACACCGCCGAGTTCTTCGCGCTCGCGCTGGACAAGGGCGTGCGGCTCATCGGCCCCAACTGCCCCGGCCTGATCAGCCCCGGAAAGTCGAACGTCGGCATCATCCCGGCCGACATCACCGGCCCCGGTCGCGTGGGCCTCGTGTCGAAGTCCGGCACGCTGACCTACCAGATGATGTACGAGCTGCGGGACTTCGGGTTCTCCACGGCCATCGGCATCGGCGGCGACCCGATCATCGGCACCACGCACATCGACGCCCTCGCGGCGTTCGAGGCGGACCCCGAGACAGAGGTCATCGTGATGATCGGTGAGATCGGTGGCGACGCCGAGGAGCGTGCGGCCGCGTACATCGCCGAGCACGTCACCAAGCCCGTCGTCGGTTACGTCGCCGGCTTCACGGCCCCCGAGGGCAAGACGATGGGCCACGCCGGCGCCATCGTGTCCGGCTCGTCGGGCACCGCGCAGGCCAAGAAGGAAGCCCTCGAGGCTGCCGGCGTCAAGGTCGGCAAGACGCCGTCCGAGACGGCCGAGCTCGCGCGCCAGCTCCTGAGCTGACCTCCGTCCGTCGTCGACCCCGGTGAGCCCTGCGGCCACCGGGGTCGACGTGTCTCACCCGACAGCCGACGCGCCGCGCCGGGTTCGCCGCTCCGGCGAGCGCGGCAGCGACCATGGCACGGTGAGCGCCACCGGCCCCCGCACGGGGGGCACCCCCGTCGTCGACCGTCGTCGTCGCCGCACGCTGTCCGACGACCCGACCCCGACGTTCTTCACCAGCGCGCTCGACGGAGCGCCGCGCTGGGTCGCGGGTGTCCTGTCCGCGCTGCAGGCGGCGCTGCTGTCGTTCCTCGTGCTCGCCCTGCCGGCCGTGGCTGCCTACGTCGCGACCTCGGCCGACCCCTCCAACAGCGGCGTCGGCTGGTTCCGCTCCGTCGGCGTCGGGTCCGCCCTGTGGCTGCTCGGGCACGGCGTGCCCGCGCACGTCGGCCCGGTCGTGGTGTCCCTGGTGCCGCTCGGCGTCACCGCGCTCGCGCTCTTCGTCTGCTACGCGTCGGCCCGCAGGTCCGGGCTGGCGACCTGGCCCTCCTACGTGGCGGGAGTCGGGACGTACACGCTGGTCGCGGTCCTCGTCGCGCTGCTGTCGGGCGTGTCCGGCGCCGGGCTCGCCCGGGCGCTGGTCGGCGGAGCGCTCGTCTCCGCCGTCGGCCTGGGCACGGGGCTGCTCGCGCGTCCGGAGGCTCCGCCGCTCCGGACGCTCACCCGCGCCGTGTGGTCGCGGTGCCCGACGCCCCTGCGCACCGGGGCCGCCGGCGGCGTGCTCGCAGCGGCGTCGCTGGTGCTGGTCGCCGCGCTGGTGACCACCCTGTGGGTGGTGGCCGGCCGCGCCACCATCGGGGACGTCGTCCGCGGGCTCGGCCTCGATGCCGTGGGCGGCGTCGTGCTGGCGGTCGCCGAGCTGGCCTACCTCCCCAACCTGGTGGTGTGGGCGCTCGCGTGGCTCACCGGCGCCGGCTTCGCGGTCGGCGAGGGGACGCACTTCGGGCCCGACGGGGTCGTCGGCGGTGCGCTGCCGGCAGTCCCCATGCTCGGTGCGCTCCCGGGACCCGACGTCGCAGGTCCGGCGACGAGCCTGGTGCCGCTGGTCGTCGTGGCCGTCGGAGCGTTCGTCGGCTGGTACCTGCACCGACGGCTCCAGACGCAGCGCTGGTGGGACGCGATGCTGGCGTGCGCAGCTGCCGGGGTGACGACGGCGGTCCTGGTCGCGGTGCTGGTGACCGCGGCGAGCGGCGGCATCGGGCCGGACCGGCTGGCGCACGTGGGCGCGCAGGGCGTGCTCGTCGGGCTGCTCTCCGGCGCCGGCGTGCTGGTGGGGGCGCTGGTGGTGGCGCTCCCCGGCGATGCGCCGCTCCGTGCGCGGCTCGGGCGGCTGCTGCGCCGAGACCCCGACTGACCGGCGTCAGGAGCCCGGGTTCTCCAGCGACGTGCGCAGGTCGTCGAGATCCTTCTCGTACTGCGTCTCGCAGGCGTTCGTCGCGCTGATCGTCAGGGCGCCCTCGAGGCACTCCTGCTTGTCCTGCTGCACCGGCCAGAGCGCCAGCTGCACGCCGAGGATGAGCGTCCACGACAGCGCGATGACGACGCCCACCGCGAGCAGCGGCACCAGGCCGCGGGTCCGCGCGCGCCCCGCGATGATCAGCCCGCGGACCCCCACGACCAGGGCGGCGACCGCGAACAGGAGGCCCGCGGCCTGCCACGGCAGCGGCAGCGTGGCCACCAGGACCGAGCCGAGCACGAGCACGCCGAACAGCCGCGTGAGACGCGTGGCGTGCGCCGCCACCTCGGGGTCCGGGGGCTGGCGCTCGGGGTCGGCCGGGGCCTGCGGCCGAGGCATGGGCGGCGGCCACGAGGGTCCGTCCTGCGGTGCGGGTGCGTCCTTCCGGTCGGCGTCGGGGGGCGCGTAGGGGTTGCTCACCCGTGCATTCTCGCCCACGGGCGGGGTCGGCGGACGCGCGTGCCCGGGCTGCACGGTGGCCAGTAGGGTCGGCCCGTGACGCACGAGACGCCCCACCGCCCCACCCCGGCCACCCGCGACTCGGGTCGGCTCGTGGTCCTGGTCTCGGGCACGGGCTCCAACCTGGCCGCCCTGCTGGCCGCCCACGACGACCCCGCCTACGGCGCACGGGTGGTCGCCGTGGTGGCGGACCGCAGCGGGATCCGGGCGCTCGACATCGCCCGCGAGGCCGGCATCCCGACCGCGGTCGTCTCGCTCAAGGACTTCGACGACCGCGCGGCCTGGGACGCGGCCGTCACCGAGACGGTGTCGGTCTTCTCGCCGGACCTCGTCGTCCTCGCCGGGTTCATGAAGCTGTTCGGCGCGACGTTCCTGGGGCGCTTCGGCGGTCGGATCCTCAACACCCACCCGGCGCTGCTGCCGTCGTTCCCGGGCGCGCACGGCGTGCGGGACGCGCTCGCGTACGGCGTCAAGGTGACCGGCTGCACGGTCATGGTGGTCGACGAGGGCGTCGACACCGGTCCGATCCTCGCGCAGGCGACGGTCACGGTGGAGCCCGACGACGACGAGGCCACGCTGCACGAGCGCATCAAGACCGTCGAGCGGGAGCTGCTGGTCGAGTGGGTGGGCCGGATCGCGCGCGAGGGCCTGCGGATCGAGGGCCGGCGCGCGATCGTCGGCTGACGCTCGGCTAGACTCGGCCCCGGTCGTGACTGGCGCAGGTGGGTGCAACCACCGGGGAGCGGCCGCAGTGCCCCGCCACGCACCGCCCGCCTGGGTGCATGGGTCCGCCCTAGCCGACCCTGCACATCCGGGAGCGCCATGTCCGAGAACACCTTCCAGCGGCCCGTCCGCCGAGCCCTGGTCAGCGTCTACGACAAGACCGGCCTGACCGACCTCGCCGCTGCGCTGCACGCCGCCAGCGTCGAGATCGTCTCCACCGGCTCCACCGCCGCCACCATCGCCGCCACCGGTGTGCCCGTGACCCGCGTCGAGGACCTCACCGGCTTCCCGGAGTGCCTCGACGGGCGCGTGAAGACCCTGCACCCGCGGGTGCACGCCGGCGTGCTGGCCGACACCCGGCTCCCCGCGCACCTCGCGCAGCTCGACGAGCTGGGCATCGAGCCGTTCGAGCTCGTCGTGGTCAACCTGTACCCGTTCACCGCGACGGTCGCGTCCGGTGCCGGCCCCGACGAGTGCGTCGAGCAGATCGACATCGGCGGCCCGTCGATGGTGCGCGCGGCGGCGAAGAACCACCCGAGCGTGGCCGTCGTGGTGGACCCGGCGCGGTACGACGAGGTCGTCGCGGCCGTCGGCGCCGGCGGGTTCACGCTCGCAGCGCGTCGCCTGCTCGCGGCCGACGCGTTCGCCCACACCGCCGCCTACGACGCCGCGGTGGCCAGCTGGTTCGCCGCCGAGTACGCACCCGACGAGCGGGCAGCCGACTCCGGCTTCCCGGCGTTCACGGGGACCACCTGGGTGCGCGGCGAGGTGCTGCGCTACGGCGAGAACCCGCACCAGCAGGCCGCCCTGTACCTGACGCCCGACGGTGCCGCGGGCCGCGGTCTGGCCGGTGCCGAGCAGCTGCACGGCAAGGCCATGAGCTACAACAACTACGTCGACGCCGACGCCGCGTGGCGGGCCGCGCACGACCACGCCGACCCCGCGGTCGCCATCATCAAGCACGCCAACCCGTGCGGCATCGCGGTAGGCACCGACGTGGCCGACGCCCACGCGAAGGCCCACGCGTGCGACCCCGTCTCGGCGTTCGGCGGCGTGATCGCCACCAACCGCACGCTGACCGCCGCCGCGGCCGAGCAGATCGCACCGGTGTTCACCGAGGTCGTCGTCGCCCCCGCGTTCGAGCCCGGTGCCCTCGAGATCCTCAGCCGCAAGAAGAACATCCGCCTGCTCCAGGTGACGCCCGTGGACGGTGTGCGCACCGAGCGTCGAGCGATCAGCGGCGGCCTGCTCGTCCAGGAGCTCGACCAGGTGGACGCCCCCGGCGACGACCCGACCGCGTGGACGCTCGCGGCGGGCACACCGGCCGACGCCGCGACGCTCGCCGACCTGGCGTTCGCGTGGCGGGCGGTGCGCGCGGTGAAGTCGAACGCGATCCTGCTCGCCGACGCCGGTGCGTCCGTGGGCGTCGGGATGGGCCAGGTCAACCGCGTGGACTCGTGCCGGCTGGCCGTCGAGCGGGCCAACGCCGGGGACGCCGAGCGGGCGCGCGGGGCAGTCGCAGCCTCGGACGCGTTCTTCCCGTTCGCCGACGGCGCGCAGGTGCTCATCGACGCGGGCGTGCGCGCCATCGTGCAGCCGGGCGGCTCGGTCCGTGACGAGGAGGTCGTCGCGGCCGCGCAGGCCGCCGGGGTGACGCTCTACCTCACCGGCACGCGCCACTTCGCGCACTGAGCCGGCACTCGGTCCTCAGGCGAGCGCGGCCTCGCGCAGGGGCCGCCCCGGGTCGCGCGCCAGCGTGCGGTCGAGCCGGGGCAGCCCCGCGCCGGTGAACAGCCGGCGCGCGGCGCCCACGTCGCGGGGGCGGTCCACGGTGAGGATCGCGCCCACCTCGTCGGAGCCGCGCCGGTACCAGAGCGCCGCCCACCCCGCGCCGGCCGGGTCGCCGCGGAGCACCACCTCGTCCTGCGTGCGGGGATGCCCGAACAGGGCCAGCTCGTGCCCCAGCTGGGTGGAGAAGACGTAGGGCGCGCCGTCGGCCGGGGTGTCGTCGGGGGTGCCCAGCAGGTCGGCGACGAGCCCGGCGGGCCCGCGGAGGGCACCGTCCCAGTGCCCGCCGGGGATCCAACCGTGCCGGGGAGACCGGCGGAGCGCGACGTCGCCCACGGCCCGGACCGTGCGGGGGGCGCCGATCACCGCGAGGTGCTCGTCGACCCGCAGCGAGCCGTCGTCCTCGCGGGGGAGGGCGCCGGCGAGCCAGTCGGTGGTGGGGCGCGCGCCGACCGCCGCGAGGACGACGTCCGCCTCGATCAGCTTGCCGTCGGCCAGGCTCACGCCGTTGGCACCCACCTCGACCACGTGCTCGCCCGTCAGCAGCCGGACACCGGCCGAGGCGTACCAGGAGGTGGTCAGCTCGCCGACGACCTGCCCGAGCGCCGCGGCGAGCGGCGCCCCCGTCGCCTCGACCACGACCACCTCGATGCCCGCGGCGGCGGCCACCCCTGCCACCTCGGCGCCGATCCAGCCCGCGCCGATCACGACGAGCCGGGTCCCCGGCTGCAGTGCCGTGCGGAGGCGGTCGGCGTCCGCGGCGGTGTGCAACGTCAGTGCGGCCTCCCACCCGGGCGGGCGGACGGCGTGCGCGCCGGTGGCGACGACCAGCGCGTCGGCCGACATCGGGCCGTCGTCGGTCAGCACCTCGGGGCGCACCCCGGAGAGCGACAGCGCGCGTGCCGGGGTGCTCAGGTGGACCTCGTCCGCGAGGGCGAGCAGGTCCACGCCGATCTCGTCGGTGAGCCAGGTGGGCGCGGTACGGTCGAGGAGGTGCTTGGACAGCGGCGGCCGGTCGTACGGGGCGATGCCCTCGGTGCCGAGCACGACGACCCGCCCGTCGAACCCCCGCTCACGCAGCGCGGCGACCGTCTGGGTGGCCGCGAGTCCCGCGCCGACGACCAGCACGTCACGCGGTCGGGAGGGGTCGAGGGGCTCGTCGTCGGTCCGGGCGCTCACCTCGCAACGGTAGTCTCCCGTCGGGAGGCACGAGCGAGATGGTGAAGGAGCGCATGAGCGGGGGAGCCGGGGTGCATCGCGCGGCTCCCGCTCACCCCGGCGCCGGGGCGCGGGAGCGCGTGGAGAGGGCCGTGCAGGACCCGCGACCCGTCGACCCGCCGTCCACCGGGCCGATCCCCGTCGAAGAGGCTCCGCTCGACCCTCGCGCCATCGCGCGCGCGTCGCTCGACGCCGCCCGGAACGTGTCGTTGTGGTGGACCAGCTCCGGCATCGTCGTCGCGACCGTGGTGGCCCTCGCGGTCGGCACCCGGGCGGGCGCGTTCGTGCTCGCCGGCGTCGCGCTCGTGGGCGCGGTCGTGCGGGCCGTGCTGCCCTCACCGGGTCCTGTGGCCCTCACGGTGCGGGCCAAGGCGATCGACGTCGCCGTGCTCGCCCTGTTCGGCGTGGGCGTCGCGCTGCTCGCGCAGCTCCTCCCGCGCTGAACCCGGCGGGGACGCACGGACGCCCGGCACCACGAGGGCACCGGGCGTCCGGGTCGTGCGGGTGGGGCTCAGCGCTCCGAGACCACCAGGACGTCGTCCGTGGTGACGTACGCGTCGTCCTCCTCGAGCAGGTTGTCCTCGACCGGCTCCGCGGCGAACGCGCGGTAGATCAGGCCGGCCAGCGCGGCACCGACCAGCGGGGCCACCCAGAACAGCCAGAGCTGGCCGAGTGCCCAGCTCTCGGAGAAGATCGCCGCGGCCGTCGAGCGGGCCGGGTTGAGCGAGCCGTTGGTCACGGGCGTCGCGACCAGGAGCAGGACGGCGAGCGCGAGACCGATCGCGAACGGGGCCTGCACGTTCGCGGACCGACGGTCGGTGGCGCCGAGGATGATGCCGACGAACACGGCGGTGAGGACGATCTCGACGAGCAGGCCGATGACCAGCGAGAACTCGACCTGCCCGGACGACGCGGTGGCCAGGGGCGAGTGCTCGCCGAAGCCGTTGGCGACGTTGGTGAAGAACGTCTTCGCCGTGGCCTCGGTGTCCTGCGTGATGAGGCTGGGCAGCGTCGACGGGATCGTGATGAACAGGATCGCGGCCGCGAGGATGCCACCGACCAGCTGGGCGAGCCAGTAGGGCAGGACGTCCTTCCACGGCGTGCGGCCGCCGATCGCGGCACCGAGCGTCACGGCCGGGTTGAAGTGGCCGCCGGAGACGTGACCGACCGCGATGATCGCGGCGAGCACCGCGATGCCGAAGCCGAGCGCCACGGCGAGCCCGTCGACCTGGCTCAGCCCGGTGTAGAGGGCGATGCCGAGACCCACCAGCGCGAGCGCGAAGGTGCCGAACGCCTCGGCGCCGAGGCGCGCGACCAGGGTCGGACCGGTGACGACGACGGTGCCGGCGGGAACGACGTACGCGTCGAGCTCCTCGACGACGACGTCCTCGTCCGTCTCCTCCGGCGCGACCGTCGTCTGCTCGGCGACCTCCTCGGCCGCGGCGGCTGCGGTCGTCTCCTCGGGCGCGGGGGCGGGAGCGCCCTCGGCCGTGGTCGTGTCGGGCTCCGGGGAGGCGGCGGCCTTGTCGGGGTTGTCCTGTGACATGTCGATCCTGTCGTGAGTAACCGTCGGTGGAAGAGCTGGTGCGCGGGGAGACTGCCACGCCCGGCTGTGCGGCCGTGGCGACGCGGTGCTCGGCGTCGTTCCCCTGTCGGGGGCCAGCATGCCAGTCCTGCGCAGTCCGGTCACGACAAACGACCGGAGGGCGACCCACGCGGATCTCTCGACGTCGAGTAATCTTGTCCGCGGACCCGCGCCGGCAGACGCTCCATCGTGCCGTGCCCCCACCCGTCCCCAGCACAGGAGATTCCCGCATGGCGAAGATCAAGGTTGTCGGCCCGGTCGTCGAGCTCGACGGCGACGAGATGACGCGCATCATCTGGCAGTTCATCAAGGACCGCCTGATCCACCCGTACCTCGACATCGACCTGCGCTACTACGACCTGTCGATCCAGAACCGTGACGCCACCGACGACCAGGTGACCGTGGACGCGGCGAACGCCATCAAGGAGCACGGGGTCGGCGTCAAGTGCGCCACCATCACGCCCGACGAGGCCCGCGTCGAGGAGTTCGGCCTGAAGAAGATGTGGGTGTCGCCCAACGGCACCATCCGCAACATCCTCGGCGGCGTCGTCTTCCGCGAGCCGATCATCATCAGCAACATCCCGCGCCTGGTGCCGGGCTGGAACAAGCCGATCATCATCGGCCGTCACGCGTTCGGCGACCAGTACCGCGCGACCAACTTCAAGGTCCCCGGCGCCGGCACGCTGACCATGACGTTCACGCCCGCCGACGGCTCCGAGCCGATCCACCAGCAGGTCGTCACGTACCCCGACGGCGGCGGCGTGGCCATGGGCATGTACAACTTCAACGACTCGATCCGGGACTTCGCGCGCGCCTCGTTCGCCTACGGCCTGCAGCGCGGCTACCCGGTGTACCTGTCGACGAAGAACACGATCCTCAAGGCCTACGACGGCGCGTTCAAGGACATCTTCCAGGAGGTGTTCGACGCCGAGTACGCGGCGGACTTCGCGGCCGCCGGCCTGACGTACGAGCACCGCCTCATCGACGACATGGTCGCCGCGGCCATGAAGTGGGAGGGCGGCTACGTCTGGGCCTGCAAGAACTACGACGGCGACGTGCAGTCCGACACGGTCGCGCAGGGCTTCGGCTCGCTCGGCCTGATGACGTCTGTGCTCATGACGCCGGACGGCAAGACCGTCGAGGCCGAGGCCGCGCACGGCACCGTGACGCGCCACTACCGCCAGCACCAGGCCGGCAAGCCGACGTCGACCAACCCGATCGCGTCGATCTACGCCTGGACCGGTGGCCTGAAGCACCGCGGCACGCTGGACAGCACCCCCGAGGTCACGCAGTTCGCGGAGACGCTCGAGCAGGTCGTGGTCGAGACCGTCGAGTCAGGCGCGATGACCAAGGACCTCGCGTCGCTGGTCGGCCCGGACCAGGCGTGGCAGACCACGGAGGAGTTCCTCGCGACGCTCGACGCCAACCTGGCGGCCAAGCTCGCCTGATCCTGCAGGTCACGACGGCGTCCACCCGCACGGGTGGGCGCCGTCGTGCGTCTGCGGGGTAGCGTGAGGGCGCCGCCGTCGCCGATCGAAGGAGCCCGTTCCGTGGCCAGCTCGCCCGTCACCGTGACCGTCACCGGAGCCGCCGGCCAGATCGGCTACGCGCTGCTCTTCCGCATCGCGTCCGGCCAGCTGCTCGGCCCCGACACCCCCGTCCGGCTGCGGCTGCTGGAGATCCCGCAGGCGGTCAAGGCCGCCGAGGGCACCGCGATGGAGCTGGACGACTGCGCGTTCACCACGCTGGACAGCGTCGAGATCTACGACGACGCCACGGCCGCGTTCGACGGCGTCAACGTGGCGCTGCTCGTCGGCGCCCGGCCGCGCACCGCGGGGATGGAGCGCGGCCACCTGCTGTCCGCCAACGGCGGCATCTTCAAGCCGCAGGGCGAGGCGATCAACGCGGGCGCGGCCGACGACGTGCGGGTGCTCGTCGTGGGCAACCCGGCGAACACGAACGCGTTCATCGCGGCGTCGCACGCCCCCGACGTGCCGAGCGAGCGGTTCACCGCGATGACGCGCCTCGACCACAACCGTGCGGTCTCGCAGCTGGCGACGAAGACCGGCGCGAAGGTCGCCGACATCGCGCGTCTGACCATCTGGGGCAACCACTCCGCGACGCAGTACCCCGACCTCTCGCACGCGACCGTCGGCGGCCGGCCCGCGCTCGAGGTCGTCGGCGACGACGCCTGGGTGCGCGACACCTTCATCCCCACCGTGGCCAAGCGCGGCGCGGCGATCATCGAGGCGCGCGGCGCGTCGTCGGCGGCGTCCGCGGCGAACGCGGCCATCGACCACGTGCACACGTGGGTGCACGGCACGCCCGCGGGCGACTGGACCTCGGCGGGCATCGTCTCCGACGGCTCGTACGGGGTCCCGGAGGGCCTGATCTCGTCGTTCCCCGTCACGTCCGAGGGTGGCACCTGGCAGATCGTCCAGGGCCTGGAGGTCGACGAGTTCTCCCGCGGCCGGATCGACGCGTCCGTCGCGGAGCTGGTCGAGGAGCGCGACGCGGTGCAGGCGCTCGGCCTGCTCTGACCGTGTGGGCCGAGGAGGTCGCAGTCGCGCGTCCGGGCACGGGCATCGGGGCGTTCCTCGGCTGGGTGCTGCTGGGTGCCGGGATCGGGGTCGGTTTCGGACTCGGCCGCGAGGTCGGGAGGGTCGGCCTGTTCGGGGCGCTGGGCCTCCTGCTGGTGGTCGGTGTGCTCGTCGTGCGGCAGGGGCCGCGACCCGCCCAGCTCGGGATCGTCACCGGGCTCGGGGCGCTGCCCCTGGCGATCGGGTGGCTCAACCGGTTCGGCCCCGGTGAGTTCTGCACCGGTGGCGTGACCGGGGCGTCGGACTGCATCGCGCAGGCGAACCCGTGGCCGTTCGTCCTGGTCGGCGTGGTCGTCGCCGTGGTCGGCGTGGCACTGTTCGCGCGTGCCCGGCGGGCACCGGGACGGCTCGTCGCGCCGCCCCGAGCCTGACGTGCGGGTCGCCATCCGGGTCCGGCCGGGAGCCTCCCGGACAGCCGTCGGCGGTACCCACGCGGACCGGCTGGTGGTCGCCGTGAGCGCCCGGGCGGTCGACGGCGCCGCGACCCAGGCCGCGCTCGAGGCCCTCGCGAAGGCGCTCGGCGTGCGCCCGCGGCAGGTCCGGCCGGTCTCGGGGGCGACGAGCCGCGACAAGCTGGTGGAGGTGGACGCCGACGAGACGGAGATCGCCGGGCGGCTGGCGGAGCTCCGCGGCTAGAGCACGGACCGGATGGCCTCGACCAGCGCCGCCGGGTTGTCGTGCTGGACGAAGTGCCCCGTCGCCGGCAGCACCCTGACCTCGACGCCGAGCCGGTCGTGCAGCACCCACGCCGCCCGGTGCCGCGCGGGCGGGGAGAGCTCACCGACGGTGACGAGGACGCGACCCTGCCCGGGGCTCGGCGCGGAGGGCTCGAACCGCCGGAACATCGCGAGGTCCCGGCCGACGGCTCCCGGATCGGTCGGCGCCATCGTCGGGTCCCAGGAGCGTCCGTAGAGCGCTGCACCGAACCCGGGCACACCGTCGGCCGCATAGCCGGCCACGACGTGGTCCAGCAGGCCCGGGACCAGGGAGCCGACCGCCGGCTCGTGCAGGACCGCGGCCGCGAGCACCCGGTCGGACGCCGCGAGCGCGAGCCCGAGGGTGGCGCCCCCGCTCACCCCGACGACGATCGCGCCCGCGGCGTCGTCGGCCAGGGCGGCGAGCTCGACGGCGAGGTCGCCGCTGCTCGCACGGTCGGGGGCGACGACGTCGAGATCGTCCGCGCGCAGGAGCTCGGCCACCGGGTCCCAGACCCGTGCCGTCGTCGCTGCGCCGTGCACGAGGAGCACGCGGGTCCGGGGCATGGCGTGAGCGTAGGTGGAGGGTCGAGGACCCGTGCCCTGCGGACACGCAAGCGTTACGTGTGCCGCGAATGTCCGAAACATCGCACTTCTAGTCTCCCCGCATGGATACACGAGCGGATACCGCTGTGGATACTGCTGCTCGGCCGCGCCGACCATGACGACCGACGCCGTCGCCCGCGCACGCGGCCGGGTGGGCAAGCCGGCCGCTCTCCTCGAGGTGCGCAGCCTGTCCAAGCGCTTCGGCGAGGTGCAGGCCAACTGGGACGTCGACCTCACCGTCCTGCCCGGCACGGTGCACGGGCTGATCGGCGAGAACGGTGCGGGCAAGAGCACGTTGCTCAAGATGATCTACGGCGTCTACACGCCCGACGAGGGCCGGATGTTCGTCGACGGCGCCCCCGTGGAACCGGGCAGCCCGGCAGACGCGCGCGCCCTCGGCATCGGCATGGTGTTCCAGGACCTGCGGCTGGTGCCCGCGCTCACGGTCGCCGAGAACATCGCGCTCGCGCTCCCGGAGGGCCTGAGGCTGCGCCTGACGCAGCTGGCCGCGCGCATCACGGAGGCGTCGGAGGCGTACGGGCTGGCGGTCGACCCGTCCGCGCAGGTCCGCCACCTGTCCATCGGCGAGCGGCAGCGCGCGGAGATCCTCAAGGTCCTCATGACCGGTGCCCGGCTGGTCATCCTCGACGAGCCGACGAGCGTGCTCGCGCCGCAGGAGGTCGAGGCCCTGTTCGGCGTCGTGGCGCAGCTGCGCGACCGGGGGCTGGGCGTCGTCCTCGTGACCCACAAGCTGGGGGAGGTCCGCGCGATCGCCGACCAGGTCACCGTCCTGCGCGGCGGCCAGGTGATCCTCAACGCGGAGGACCCCGGCAACTTCTCGGACGCCGAGCTGGTCGAGGCGATGGTCGGCCGGCGGGTGCCGCCGCTGGCGGTGGAACGTGCGGCGGTCCCGCCGCGGGACCACCCGGTGCTCACGCTGGCGGGTGCCACGGCCCTCGGCGACCGCGGGCACGTGGCGCTCAAGGGGGTCGACCTCGACGTCTACCCCGGGGAGCTGGTCGGCGTGGCCGGGGTCGCGGGGAGCGGCCAGAAGGAGCTGTGCGAGGTCGCGCTCGGGCTCCGGCCGGTCACGTCGGGGTCGGTCGACGTCGGCGCAGGCGCCGCGGTCGCGGTGCCGGAGGACCCGGTGGCGGACTCGGTGGTGCCGGGGCTGACGGTGCTCGAGCACATGGTCCTCGACGGCCGCGCGGTACCCCGTCGCGGCCTCGGCATCGACTGGCCGGAGGTCGGTGCGCGCACCGCCGTGCTGGACGAGCGGGTCGGTCTGCACATGGCGCCCACCAGGCGCACGCTCTCGTCGCTGTCCGGGGGGAACATCCAGCGCGTCCTGCTCACGCGCGAGCTGGGTCAGGACGCCCCCTGGTGGTCGCGGCCTACCCGAGCCGCGGCCTCGACGTCGCGAACACCCGCCGGACGCAGGAGCTGCTGCTCGAGCACCGGGCCCGTGGGGCCGGCGTGCTCATGGTCTCGGAGGACCTGGACGAGCTCATCGCCGTCGCCGACCGGATCGCCGTGATGCACGACGGGCACGTGGTCGGGGTCGTCGACACCGCCGGCGCCGACCGGATGTCCCTCGGACGACTGATGCTCGGAGGTGTCGCATGAGCCAGGAGGTGACGAAGGAGGCCCCCGCATCCGCCGCGGCCGCGCCGCCCGCCGACGTCCCCCGCCGCGTGCGGACCGGGGGCTCCGCGCTCCTGCGCTGGGTGGGTGCCCTGATCGCCGGCCTCGTGGTCTTCGGGGCGTTCGTGCTGGCCAACGGCGCGGACCCGTTCGCGGTGTACGCCGACATCTGGACGTCGACCCTGACGCAGCCCGGGCAGTTCCAGCAGATCGTGCTGCGCGCGGCGCCCATCGCGCTGGCGGGGCTCGCGGTCGTCGTGCCGGCGCGCGCCGGGCTGGTGAACGTGGGCGGCGAGGGTCAGCTGATCATCGGGGGCGTTGCCGCGGCGGGTGTCGCGCTGTGGCTCACGCCCGTAGCGTCGCCGTGGCTGATCATGCTCCTGATGATCGTGGCGGCGATGGCCGCGGGGGCGGCGTGGGCCGGCATCGCCGCCGCGATGCGCCTCGTCGTCAAGGTCAACGAGGCCGTCACCACGCTGCTGCTCAACTACGTCGCGCTCTACTCGATGCTCTTCCTCATCCTCGGTCCGTGGAAGGACCCGGCGGCGCTCGGGCAGTCCACGAGCGTGGAGCTCAACGACGCGATGAAGCTGCCGGTCTTCGCCGGGACCGCCATCCACGTCGGGGTGGCGCTGGCGGTGGTCGCCGCGGGTGCCGTCTGGTTCGCGCTCACCCGCACCACGTGGGGCTTCCGGCTCTCGGTGGTCGGCGGCAACTCCGAAGCCGCCCGCCGCGCGGGCCTGCCGGTGGTCACGCTGCTGCTCACCGCGCTGCTGCTCGGTGGGGCGCTGGCGGGGCTCGCCGGGTTCATCCAGTTCGCGGGGATGGAGTACAAGCTGCGGCCGACGTTCGGCCTGACCATCGGCTACGTCGCGTTCCTGGCCAGCTGGCTCTCCCGGCACAAGCCGTTGCCGCTGCTGCTCGCGTCGCTGGTGCTGGCCGCGATCGCGGTGTCCGGCAACAGCCTCCAGATCGGCTCGGGCCTGCCGGCGGCGAGCGTCAACATCCTCATGGGGCTCGTCCTGCTGGCCGTCCTCGGCTGGACCGGTCCGCGGAAGGTGCGCTCGTGATCATCGACATCCTGGCCGGGGCAGTGCGCGGCGGCACGTCCATCATGTACGCGGGCCTCGGGGAGACGATCTCCGAGCGGGGCGGCGTCATCAACCTCGGCACCGAGGGCGCCATGCTGCTCGGTGCCCTCGGCGGGTACGCGGTCACCGCGGAGACCGGGAACCCGTGGCTGGGAGTGCTGGGCGGCGCCCTCGCGGGGGCTCTGCTGAGCCTCGTGCACGCGGTCCTCGTGGTCAGCCGGCGGGCCAACCAGTTCGCCAGCGGGCTCACCCTCTACTTCCTGGCGCTCGGTGTCACCTCGCTGTTCGGCGTCTCCTACGTCAGCCGCCAGATCAACGCGTTCACGCCGGTCCCCGTGCCGGGGCTGAGCGAGATCCCCGGGCTCGGCCCGATCCTGTTCGACCACGACCCGCTGGTCTACGTCGCCTACGTCGCGGCGCCGGTCATCTGGTGGGTGCTCTTCCGCACGCGCGTCGGGCTGCTGGTGCGCACGGCGGGTGAGCGGTCGGAGGCGCTCGAGGTGAACGGGTACTCCGTCCAGGCCGTGCGGTACTGCGCGACCGTCGCCGGCGGGGCGCTGGCGGGGATCGGCGGCGCGCACATCTCCATCGCCTACGCCAACAGCTGGTTCGAGAACATGATCGCCGGCCGCGGGTTCATCGCGGTGGCCCTGGTGATCTTCGCGATGTGGAACCCGATCCGCATCATGGCCGGCGCGTACCTGTTCGGCGCGGCGCTGTCGCTGGCCTCCGTCCTGCAGACCTCCGGCATCGCCGTCAACCAGTTCGCGCTGAACGCCGTGCCCTTCGTCCTCACGCTCGTCGTCCTGGCGATCCTGGGCCGCCGCACGATGCTGGCCGCCCCGGACGAGCTGCTCAAGGTGTTCGACAACAGCCGCACCACCTGACCCCCTCCTGTCCCGTCCCCGGAAGGATCACCATGCGCCTCACCCGAACAGCACGCGTGTGTCTCGTCGCGGCGGTGGTCGCGGTCCTCGCCGCGTGCAGCCCCGCCGTCAGCACCCCGGAGGCCGACGGTTCCGCTCCGGCCGGCGACTCCGCACCCGGGGCGGACGCCACGAAGGTCGGAGTCATCGCCGTCGGGCCGAAGGACGACTTCGGCTACAACCAGGCCGTGTTCCAGGGCGTCGAGGCGCTGCGCGGGGAGTTCCCCGACCTCGAGGTCCTCGAGGCGTACAACATCCCCGAGGACGACACGGCCGCCACGACGATGGAGAGCATGGTCGCGCAGGGGGCGACGATCATCTTCGCCACCAGCTACGGCCACCTGGACGCGGCCAAGCAGGTGGCCGACGCGCACCCCGAGGTCGTCGTGGTCCACCAGGGCGGGCTGCTCGACCCGGCGCCGGCGAACATGGGGACCTACTTCGGCAGCGTGTTCGAGCCGGTCTACCTGGCCGGGATCGCCGCAGGGGCCGCGACGCAGTCCGGGAAGCTGGGCTACATCTACGCCATCCCGATCCCGCAGACCCTGGCCAACATCAACGCGTTCACGCTCGGTGCGCAGTCGGTGCGGCCGGACGTCGAGGTGACCGCGGTGTCGACCACGAGCTGGTGCGACCCGGCCACGCAGGCCGACCGGGTGGCGTCGCTGCTCAGCTCCGGTGTGGACGTGATGACCCAGCACCAGGACTGCACCAAGACGATCATCGAGGCGACCGAGGCCGCGGGCGCCTTCACCGTCGGCTACCACGCGGACGCGTCGTCGCTGGCGCCCGTGGGCTGGCTCACCGGGTCCGAGTGGAACTGGGGCCCGCTGTACACGGACATCGTGCAGACGGCGATCGACGGCGGCTTCACCGGCAGCGAGTACAACGGCAACTACCGCGCGAACATGGCCAGCGGCGAGAACCCGTTCGTCGCCTCCGCGTTCGGTCCGAGCGTGTCCGACGAGACGAAGGCGCTCATCGCCGCGGCTGCCGAGGAGCTGGAGGCGGGTGGCAGCCCGTTCACCGGACCGGTCACCGCGCAGGACGGGACCGTGACGGTGGCCGACGGCGAGACCCCGCCGATCGAGACCATCGAGCAGATGGACTACTTCGTCCAGGGCGTGACCGGCACCGTCTCCTGACCCCCGGCGGGGGCCGGTCCGCCGGCCCCCGCCCCCACCTGGAGGGGCACCATGCACGTCTCCGGCACCACGCCGTACCCGTGGCCGTTCGACGGCGACCTCGACGGCACCCGCACGGCGCTGCTCGTCGTCCTGCCGGCGGGGGACTGCGAGCTCGCCGCGCCCGTGGAGCCCCTCGCCTCGGCGGTGCAGGCCGCGGGGGGCAGGGTGCTCGTCGTCCGCACGACGGCGCCGGCTCCCGACCCGGGTGCGGGCCCGCACGAGCACGGGCTCACGGCCGACCTCGAGCTGCAGGCCGGTGGGATCGACGGCTTCTACGCCAGCGACCTCGACCTGGTCCTGCGCACCGGCCGCACCCGGCGGCTCGTCGTCGTCGGCGTCGGCCTGGAGACCTGCGTGCACTCGACCCTGCGGGACGCGAACGACCGCGGCTACGAGTGCCTGCTCGTCGTCGACGCCTGCGTACCGATCGACCCTGACCTGGTGGACGCGTCGATCTCCAGCATCGAGATGTCCGGCGGGATCTTCGGCGCGGTGGGGTACTCCACCGACGTCGTCGACGCACTCGCACCCCTGCCCGCCCTGCGCTGACCCGAGGAGACCACGATGACCGACCAGCTCACGACGACGACGGTGGCGTACGGACCCGTCGTCGCGGACCCCTACTCCTGGCCCTACGACGGCACGTTCACCGCCGAGACGACGGCCGTGCTCAACATCGACTGGCAGCAGGACTTCTGCGGCCCCGGGGGATACGTCGCCGCGATGGGCTACGACCTGGAGCTGACCCGGGCGGGGCTGGCGCCCACGGCGGCGATGCTCGAGGTGGCGCGCGCGCTGGGCTTCCACATCATCCACACCCGTGAGGGCCACCGCCCGGACCTGTCCGACCTGCCCGCGAACAAGCTGTGGCGCTCGCGGCGGATCGACGCCGGCATCGGGGACCTTGGCCCGTGCGGCCGGATCCTCACGCGCGGCGAGCCCGGGTGGGAGATCGTCCCCGAGGTGGCGCCCCTGCCCGGCGAGGTGGTCATCGACAAGCCGGGGAAGGGCTCGTTCTACGCGACGGACCTCGACCTGATCCTGCGCAACCGGGGGATCACGCACATCATCCTCACGGGCATCACCACCGACGTCTGCGTGCACACCACCATGCGCGACGCCAACGACCGCGGGTACGAGTGCCTGCTCCTGTCCGACTGCACGGGCGCCACGGACTACGGCAACTACCTGGCTGCGCTGAAGATGGTGACGATGCAGGGCGGCGTGTTCGGTGCGGTCGCGGACTCGGCGGCTCTGCTGACCGCACTGGCGAACCCGGTGACCGTCTAGTCCGAACCATCCGAAGACTGCCCAATCGCCCGTATCCCTTGCTGCAAGTTGCTGCAAGCGGATACGGTCGGCGACACCTGCCCCGCACATCGACGTGCGGGGAGACGAAGGAGTCGCCATGTCGCCCGCCGACGCCCCCGTCCGCTCCTTGTCCCGAGCCTTCGCCGCGCTGACCGCCCTCGCGGTCGCCGGTGTCGGGCTCGTCGCCGCCGTAGGAACGCCCGCCGCAGCCGCCGACCGCACCGTCGCCCTCGTCGGCAGCCTGCAGAGCGAGATCGGCTGCCCGGGGGACTGGCAGCCCGAGTGCAACGCCACGGACCTCGCTCCCACCGCCACGGCGGGGGTGTACTCCGCGGACTTCACGGTCCCGGCCGGTGCGTTCGAGTACAAGGTTGCGATCAACGACAGCTGGGACGAGGCGTACGGCAAGAACGGGAGCACGGGAGACAACAACAACATCCCGCTCGTCCTCGAAGGCCCGTCGACCCTGCGGTTCACCTACGACGACACCACGCACCGGGTCGCGCTGACCCCGCTGGAGCTGGGTGCGGGCTACACGCCGGCGGACGACGCGCTCGTCGCGACCCCCGTGCGCGACCCCGGGGCGAACCAGCAGTTCTACTTCGTGATGACCGACCGGTTCGCCGACGGTGCCGACGCGAACGACACCGGCGGGCTCACGGGCGACCGGCTGGCCACGGGGTTCGACCCCACGGACAAGGGCTTCTACGAGGGCGGTGACCTGGCCGGCCTGCACAGCAAGCTGGACTACATCGAGGGCCTGGGGACCACGGCCATCTGGCTGACCCCGTCGTTCAAGAACCGTGCCGTGCAGGGCACCGGCGCGGACGCATCCGCCGGCTACCACGGCTACTGGATCACCGACTTCACGCAGATCGACCCGCACCTGGGCACCAACGCCGAGCTGGAGGCGCTGATCGCCGACGCCCACGCGCGCGGCATCAAGGTCTACTTCGACATCATCACCAACCACACGGCCGACGTCATCGACTACACCGAGGGCCAGTACGGCTACATCGACCAGGCCACCAGCCCGTACACCGACGCCGGCGGCACGGAGTTCGACCCCGCGACCTACGCGGGCACCGACACGTTCCCGACGATGGACGCCGCGACGAGCTTCCCGTACACGCCGGTGATCGCGCCCGAGGACGAGAACGTCAAGGTTCCCTCCTGGCTGAACGACCCGACGCTCTACCACAACCGCGGGAACTCGACCTACACCGGGGAGTCCACGACGTACGGCGACTTCTCCGGCCTGGACGACCTGATGACCGAGAACCCGACGGTCGTGAACGGCTTTGTCGACGTCTACAACGACTGGGTGGACATGGGCGTCGACGGCTTCCGCATCGACACCGCCAAGCACGTCAACTTCGAGTTCTGGGAGAAGTTCGCGACGGCGGTGCGCGACCACGCGACCTCCGTCGGCAACCCCGACTTCTTCATGTTCGGCGAGGTCTACGACGCCGACCCCGCCAAGCTGTCCCCGTACCTGCGCGACAGCGACATGAACGCGGTCCTTGACTTCACGTTCCAGTCGGCCGCCGCCAACTACGCCAAGGGCTTCTCGGCGGGTGGCCTGAAGGCGCTCTACGCGGGCGACGACATGTACACGACTCCCACGACGAACGCGCAGGCGCTGCCCACGTTCCTGGGCAACCACGACATGGGCCGCATCGGCTACTTCGTCAAGGACGCCAGCAACCCGGAGCAGCGCTCCGAGCTGGCGCACTCCCTCATGTACCTCACGCGCGGGCAGCCGGTCGTGTACTACGGCGACGAGCAGGGCTTCGCGGGGGTCGGCACCGGCGGCGACAAGGACGCGCGGCAGTCGCTGTTCGCGACGCAGGTGCCCGAGTACGCCAACCAGACGCTGCTCGACGGCACGACCGTCGGCTCGGTGGACCGGTACGGCACCGACACCGCGCTGTACGACCACATCGCCGAGCTGGCCGCCCTGCGGTCCGCGCACCCGGCCCTGCAGGACGGCGCTCAGATCGAGCGGTACGCCTCCGGCGCGGTCTACGCGTTCTCCCGGGTCGACGCGGACGAGAAGGTCGAGCACCTCGTCGCGACGAACAACGGGACCACGCCGACCACGGTCACCATCGACACCCTGACGCCGGGCGCGACGTTCGCCCCGCTGTACGGGACGTCCACCGGCGTGACGGCCGCCGCCGACGGCAAGGTCGCGGTGACGATCCCCGCCCTGAGCGCGGTCGTGCTCAAGGCCGGGACGACCGTCGCCGCACCGGACGCGGCGGGTCCGATCACGCTCACCGTCCCCACCGCGGGCGCCGGGCTGACCGGGCAGTCCGCCGTCGGCGCGGACGTCGCCGACGACGTCTGGAGCCAGACCTCGTTCGCGTACCGGGTCCTCGGCGACGACACGTGGACCCCGCTGGGCACCTCGGAGACGACGTCGCCCCGCGTGTTCCACACGGTGTCCGGTCTGCCCGACGGCGCCGTGGTCGAGTACCGCGCGGTGACCGTGGACGCCGCCGGGCACAAGTCGGCCGCGTCCACCTACGCGAGCGTCGGCGTGGCCGTCGACGGCGTGGTCCCCGACACCGGGCCGGTCAGCCCGACGTCGGTGTCCGTGCCCGGCAGCCACAACAGCGAGATGACCTGCGCGGGCGACTGGCAGCCGGCCTGCGAGGCGGCTCAGCTGACCAAGCGCGCGTCGGACGGTGTCTGGTCCGGCACGTTCGACCTGCCCGTCGGCACCTACGAGTACAAGGTCGCCATCAACGGCGCATGGGACGAGAACTACGGTGCCGGTGGCGTCGCGGGCGGCGCGAACGTGACGTACTCCGTCACGACGGCCGGCCCGGTGACGTTCTACTACGACGAGACGACGCACTACTTCACGTCGACCGCCCAGGGCCCGATCCTCACGGTGCCGGGGTCCGTCAACAGCGAGCTGGGCTGCACCGGCGACTGGATGCCGGACTGCCTGAAGAGCTGGCTGCAGGACCTGGACGGTGACGGCACCTACACGTTCACCGCCCCGGACATCCCCGCGGGCTCGTACGAGGTCAAGGTGGCGCACAACCTCGGCTGGGCCGAGAACTACGGTGCCGGCGGTGCCCCCGGCGGCGCGAACATCCCGTTCTCGGCGCCCGGCGGCAAGCCCGTCACGTTCTCCTACGTGCTGGCCACGCACATCCTCACGATCGAGGTGTCCGACCCGCCGCTGCCCGGCACCGGGCAGGCGCAGGCGCACTGGATCGACGACGACACGATCGCGTGGCCCGCGGCGTGGGCCACCGACCCGGCCGCGAGCACCTTCGCGCTGCACGCCTCGCCCACCGGCGGGTTGAAGGTCCAGGACGGCGTGCTGGTCGGCGGCGACGGAGCGCCCGTCCCGCTGACCTACGACCCGGCCGGGCTCACGGCCGCACAGCGCGAGCGCTTCCCGGCGCTGGCCACCGGGTACGTCGCGCTGCACCTACCCGACGACGCCCCGACGGCCGACCTGCTGCGCGGCGCGCTCCTGGTCACCCAGGCGGCGTCCGACGGCACCTACCAGGCGGCGACCGGGGTGCAGATCCCGGGCGTGCTCGACGACGTCTACGCCGGCGACGCGCAGGAGCGGACCCTCGGCGCCACCTGGAAGAAGGGCGTCCCCTCGCTGGCCGTCTGGGCACCGACGGCACAGAAGGTCGAGCTGCTGGTCTGGCCGGGGACCTCGTCGACCGAGCAGCGCGTGGCCGCCACGCGTCAGGCTGACGGCACCTGGACCGTTCCCGGCAAGAAGTCCTGGGCCGGTGCGCGCTACCTCTGGGAGGTCACGGTCTACGCGCCGACGACCGACAAGGTCGAGGTCAACCGCGTGACCGACCCGTACTCGGTGGCGCTCACGCTGAACTCGACGCACTCGGTGCTGGTGGACCTGGCCGACAAGGCCTTCCGCCCGAGCCAGTGGGAGAAGGCGAAGCAGCCGGTCGTGCGGCCCGTGGACCAGACGATCTACGAGCTGCACGTGCGGGACTTCTCCATCAGCGACCTGACCGTCCCGGCGGCCAAGCGCGGCACGTACCTGGCGTTCGCCACGAACGGCGCCGGCCGCACGCATCTGCGTGAGCTCGAGAAGGCGGGCCTGACGACGATCCACCTGCTGCCGACGTTCGACATCGCCTCGATCCAGGAGGACAGGGCGCTCCAGGAGACCCCGGACTGCGACCTCGCGTCGTACGCACCGGACTCCGACCAGCAGCAGGCGTGCGTCACGGCCGTGGCCGACGCCGACGGGTTCAACTGGGGCTACGACCCGCTGCACTGGACGGCCCCCGAGGGGTCGTACGCGGTGAACGCCGACGGCGGCGCACGCGTCGCCGAGTTCCGCACCATGGTCGGGGCGCTGCACGCCGACGGCCTGCAGGTGGTGCTCGACCAGGTGTTCAACCACACGACGGCCAGCGGTCAGTCGCCGCAGTCCGTGCTCGACCGCGTGGTGCCCGGCTACTACCAGCGGCTCAACGCGCTCGGGAACGTGGAGACCTCGACCTGCTGCCAGAACATCGCGACCGAGCACCAGATGGCGCAGAAGGCGATGGTCGACTCCGTGGTGACCTGGGCCCGTGACTACAAGGTCGACGGGTTCCGGTTCGACCTCATGGGCCACCACTCGGTGGAGAACATGGAGGCCGTCCGGACCGCCCTCGACGCGCTCACCCCGAAGAAGGACGGCGTCGACGGGAAGAAGGTCTACCTGTACGGCGAGGGGTGGAACTTCGGCGAGGTCGCCAACAACGCGCTGTTCACGCAGGCCACGCAGGGTCAGCTGGGCGGCACGGGCATCGGCACCTTCTCCGACCGCCTGCGCGACGCCGTCCGGGGCGGGGGACCGTTCGACGAGAACCCCCGCATCCAGGGCTTCGGCTCCGGCGGCGGCACCGACCCGAACGGTGACGCGATCAACGGCTCGGAGGCCGACCAGCTGGCCCGGGCGGCGCACGACGCCGACCTGGTCCGCCTCGGCATGGCGGGCAACCTGCGCGACTACGCGTTCCTCACGAGCGCCGGCACCGTCCAGACAGGGGCGCAGCTCGACTACAACGGCCAGCCGGCCGGGTACGCCGACTCCCCGGAGGAGGTCATCACCTACGTCGACGCCCACGACAACGAGACGCTGTGGGACTCGCTCACGTACAAGCTGCCGACGGATACCCCGATGGCCGACCGCGTGCGCATGAACACCGTCTCGCTGGCGACGACGGCCCTGGCCCAGACGCCCTCGTTCTGGCACGCGGGCGCGGACCTGCTGCGGAGCAAGTCGCTCGACCGGAACAGCTACAACTCCGGCGACTGGTTCAACCTGCTCGACCTGTCCGGCCAGGACAACGGCTTCGGCCGCGGTCTGCCGCCGGCGGCCGACAACTCCGCGAAGTGGCCGATCCAGCAGCCGCTGCTGGCCGACCCGGCGCTCAAGCCGACGCCGGCCGACATCGCCACGGCGTCGAAGGCCGCGGACGACCTGCTGCGGCTGCGGTTCTCCACGCCGCTGTTCCGGCTCGGCTCGGCCGACCTGATCGAGCAGAAGGTCAGCTTCCCGGGCTCCGGCCCGGACGCCGACCCGGGCGTGGTGGTCATGGCCATCGACGACGAGCCCGGCTGGGACTCGGCGACGCGGCGCTGGACCAAGGACGTGGACCGCACGCTCGACGGCGTCCTGGTCGTGGTCAACGGGTCCGACGAGGCGACGACGCAGACCGTCGCCGACCTCGCGGGGCACCGGCTGGCGCTGTCGCCGGTCCAGGCCTCGGGCAGCGACCCGGTGGTCAAGGCGACCACGTGGGACAAGGCCACCGGCACGGTGACCGTCCCGCCGCGCACGGTCGCGGTGCTCGTGGAGAAGGCGGGCCACGGCCACGGCGGCGGCTGGTGGCCCTGGGGGCGGTGACCACGTGAGGTGAGGACGGGGCAGGACCGGCGACGGTCCTGCCCCGTCGTCGTCCGGTGCGGCGGTGCGGACCTCGCTCTACGGTGAGGACGTGTGCGGGTGCACCGCATGCGGCCGTGCAGCCTGCGACCCCGCCGGCTCGGCCCTCAAGGAGGAGGCAGCCGTGGCAGCCCTCGACGACCTGACCGCGACGATCCCGATCGACCAGCTCGCCGCGAAGCTCGGGGTGGACACCGCCACCGCGCAGAGCGCGGTCGCCGCGGCCCTCCCGGCGCTGCTCGGCGGGATCGAGGCGAACGCGCAGGACCCGGCCGGTGCCGCGTCCCTCTCGCGCGCGCTCGGCACCAAGGACCCGTCGCTCGTCGAGGGCGGCGTGGACCTCGACCAGGTGGACACCGACGACGGCGCCAAGATCGTGCGGAACGTCTTCGGCGCGAACCAGGACCAGGTGGTGGCGGCGCTGGGCTCCGACTCGCGCACGCCCGACCAGTCCATCATCGCCAAGGTGCTCCCGATGCTCGCCCCGATCGTCATGGCGTTCCTGGCGAAGCAGCTGGCCGGTCGCTCGGGCGGGACGCAGAGCGCGGCGACCGAGGGCGGCGGCGGCCTCGGGGACGTGCTCGGGGGAGTGCTCGGTGGTGGCGGCTCCTCGGGCGGCGGCCTCGGCAGCGTCCTCGGGGGGATGCTCGGCGGCGGCGGCTCGTCGGGCGGGATCGACATCGGCGGGATCCTGGGCGGCCTGCTCGGGGGCGGCAAGCGCTGATCGCCAGGCACACGAGGGGCCCGCGACAAGTGACTGTCGCGGGCCCTTCGTGCGTGCCGGGTTGCGGAGACCGCGGCGGGTGGTCACGCCAGGGGCGTCAGCCCTTGACCGACCCGGACATGAGGCCGCCGATGAAGTACTTCCCGAGCAGGATGTACACCAGCAGCGTGGGCAGCGACGCGAGCAGGGCGCCCGCCATCGAGATGCCGTAGTTGGTGAGCAGGGCACCGTTGGCCAGGTTGTTGAGCGCCAGGGTGACCGGGCCGTTCTGGCTGGAGGAGAAGAACACCGCGAACAGGAAGTCGTTCCACGCCGAGGTGAACTGCCAGATGAGGACCACCACGAAGCTCGGGATCGAGATCGGCAGCACCACGGACCAGTAGGTCCGCAGCATCCCCGCACCGTCCACGCGCGAGGCCTCGACGAGCTCCTCGGGGATGGACATGTAGTAGTTGCGGAAGATCAGCGTCGTGATCGGCAGACCGTAGATCACGTGCAGGATGATCAGCGACGGGACGCCCGAGGGGATCCCGGCGCCGAGGATGAGCTGCAGCAGCGGGATCATCACGGCCTGGTACGGGATGAACATCCCGAACAGGATCAGGGTGAAGACGATGTCCGCACCCCGGAAGCGCCAGCGCGCCAGGACGAAGCCGTTCATCGACCCGAGGAACGAGGAGATGATCGCGGCGGGGATCACCATCTGGAACGTGCGCCACAGCGACGGCGACAGGGACGTCCAGGCGGCGCTCCAGTTCTCCGTGGTCCAGACCTGCGGCAGGTTCCAGGCGCGCGCCGGGGTGGCGTCGCCCAGGCCCTTGAAGCTGGTCACGATCAGCACGTAGACCGGGATCAGGACGAGCAGCGTGAAGAAGATGAGCAGCGCGTACTTGGCGGTGCGGCCCTTCGAGAACCTGCTGCGCGTCAGCTCCGCGGCGGGTGTGGCCGGGCGGCCGAGGGGAGCGGTGAGCTCAGCGGGCGTCACGGTGGTCATGAGTGCTTCTCCGTCCGGTTGAGGTGCACCAGGTACGGGATGATCAGCACCGCGACGATGACGAGCAGGATCGCGCCGACCGCGGCCGCGTTCGAGTAGTCGAAGCTCGACTTGAACACGTACATGTCGATGGCCGGCACCTTGGTCTGGTAGTTCGCCGGCTTCGAGATCGACATGATCAGGTCGAACGCCTTGAGGGACATGTGGCCGACGATGATCACCGCGGACAGGGCGACGGGGCTCAGCTGCGGGAAGATCACGTGGCGGTACATCTGCCAGTTGCTGGCGCCGTCGATCTGCGACGCCTCACGCAGCTCCTCGGGGATGCCCCGGAAGCCGGCCAGGAACAGCGCCATGACGTAGCCGGACAGCTGCCAGATGGCGGGGATCGCGATGGCCGCGATGCCGACGTTGACGTTGTTCCACCAGTTGTTCTGCAGGAACGGCAGGCCGATCATCTGGAACAACCGGTTGAGGCCCGAGGCGTTCTCGCCCTGGTTGGAGTTGAGCAGCCAGCGCCACACCACACCCGAGGCGACGAACGAGACCGCCATGGGGAACAGGTAGATGGAGCGGAAGACGCCCTCGAAGCGCACGGGCCGGTCCAGCAGCCATGCCCAGACGAACCCGAAGAACATCGTGCCCGCCAGGAAGACCACGGTGTAGAGCACCAGGTTCTTCAGCGAGTGCTGGAACTCGTCCGACCCGAACAGCGAGATGTAGTTCTCGAGGCCGACGAAGCTGACGGGGGCCTTGCCGTTGGCCTGCGAGGAGTTGTGGATGTCCTGCATCGACGTGTTCGCGTTCACGGCGAGGAGGCCGTAGACGAAGACGCCGAGCAGGATCAGGGTCGGCGAGATGAGCAGGAGGGGAGGCCCCCACTTACGGATCTGTCGGGGCACGAGTGCCTCCTGGAGTCGTGACGAGCGTTCGGACGGGTCAGGCGGTGGAGGGTCAGCCGACCCGGGTCGAGCAGGTGCTGCACGCGGCCCCGCCCCGGCCCTGGGATCGCCAGGGCCGGGGACGGGACCGTGTCATGCGGTGAGGCGGATCAGCCGGCGTTCGCCTCGGCGGCCGCGACCAGGTCGGCCTGGAAGCCGGCGAGGTCGCCACCACCGGTGGTGAACTTGCTGGTGGCGTCCGAGATCGCGTTGGCCCAGGCGGCCGGGGCCGCCGCGCCGTGCGCCAGCGAGGACACGATGGTGTCCTGGCCGAAGGACGTCATCGCGGACTGCTGGTACTCCGAGAAGTCCTCGGGCTTGGCGTCGTTGCGGGCCGGGATGGAGCCCTTCGCCTTGTTGAAC
The DNA here is from genome assembly GCF_001426725.1 of Cellulomonas sp. Root137. Lineage (NCBI taxonomy): Bacteria > Bacillati > Actinomycetota > Actinomycetes > Micrococcales > Cellulomonadaceae > Cellulomonas > Cellulomonas sp. Root137. Next base: position 1,753,254 of record NZ_LMFG01000001.1, read on the forward strand.
GCGACCTGGCCGTCGAGCGACCCGATCGTCTTCAGCCACGCCTTGGCGCCGGCCGGGTGCGGGGCACCGACGGGCAGCGTGAAGGAGTCGGCGAGGAAGTCGAACACGCCGTCGGTGCCGGGGACCGGCATGTAGACGTAGTCGGCCGGAGCCTTCTTGCCGGCCTCCTCGAACGCGGCCACGGCCCAGTCGCCCATGACGTTGAACGCGGCGTTGCCGTCGATGACCTGCTGCGTCGCGTCAGGCCAGTCGAGACCGTCGCGGTCCTCGTTCGTGTAGCTCATGAGCTTCTCGAAGTCGGCGAGCGCGTCGGTGACCTCGGGGCTGGCCCAGTCGGTCGACCCGTCCCAGAGGCCGTTGTAGCCGTCGGCGCCCAGGTCGGACAGGAGGATGGTCTCGAAGAGGTTGACCTGGGTCCACGTGGTCGCCACCGAGAGCGGCGTGCGGCCCGTCTTCTCCTTGACGGCGTCGAGCGCGACGAACCAGTCGTCGAGCGAGGCGTACGTCGCGGCCGGGTCGAGACCCGAGTCCGTGAGGAGCTGGGTGTTGGCCCAGACGACGTTGGCGCGGTGGATGTTCGACGGGATCGAGTAGATCTTGCCGTCGACGGTGAGGCGCTCGACCAGGTCGGCCGGGAACGCGTCGCGCAGACCGAACTCGTCGTACAGGGCCGAGACGTCCTCGACCTGGCCGGCGTTGATGTAGTCGGTCAGCTCCGCGCCCGCGTGGGCCTGGAACGTGTCCGGCGGGTCGTTGGCCTGCAGACGCGACTGGAGCAGGTCCTTGGCCGCGGAGCCCGCGCCACCGGCGACGGCGCCGTTGACGAACGCGACGTCGGGGTTCTGGGTCTCGAACACGCCGACGAGGGCGTCGAGGCCGAGCTTCTCGGACCCGCTGGCCCACCAGGTGAAGACCTCGACCTCGTCGCCGCTGCCCGTGCCGCCGGTCTCGTCATCGCTGCCGCTGCCGGAGCTGCACGCGGCCAGCGCGAGGCTGGCGACGGCGAGACCTGCGGCCATGGCGGTGAACTTGCGTGCTGTACGCATGTGACTCCTACGCCTTCTTTGCCGTGGATATGGGGTGCTGCTGGCCGGGGGTGGGGTTCCCGCGGCCCGGTGTGCTCGCCCGGCGGAGCGGGAGCGTCTGCCGGACGATCGGTCGGAGGCTCTGCGTTGCGCCTCGCCCGATCCGGGTCACATCAGATCGCCGGGCCAGGTTGAAGTCAAGAAGTGAACACATGAGTGGCCAAATCGTGATCTGGTGTTCACCCGGTGGAGACGTGCGGTCGCCCGGGTCGCCGCAGACCTCCTGGTCTGGGGCATTTCTCCGCCGTCTGCGCAGGTCGGCCCGGAGAGCGAGGCAGTGGGACGGGTCCGCCACCGCGCGCCGACGAGGTTCACCCGGGGCGAGGTCGGCCGCTGTGTATCCTGCGCCGGTGGGCAATGACCGGGTCACACCGGGCTCTCAGACTTCACTGCGTGAAGCCAACCGGGCGCGGATCGTCAGCGCCGTCCAGCAGCGTGGCTCGCTCACGCAGGTCGAGCTGGCCGGCGTCACCGGCCTGTCCCCGGCCACCGTGTCCAACATCGTCAAGGAGCTGACGACCGCCGGCGTCCTGCACACGGCCCCCACGTCGCGCAGCGGTCGGCGCGCCCAGCAGGTGACCCTCGCCCGCAACCTCGGCCTCGTCGCCGGCATGCACTTCGGTACCCGGTCCCTGCGCGTGGCCCTGTCGGACGTCGCGCACCGCATCGTCGCGGAGCAGCGCATGCCCCTGCCGCCGGACCACCGGGCTGACCAGGGCCTCGAGCGGGCCGCGATGCTCCTCACCGAGATGGTCGACTCGGTCGACGCCACCCTGCCCGAGGTCCTCGCCGTCGGCGTCGGCGTGCCGGCCCCGGTCGACGTGCGCACCGGCCAGCTCTCCTCGCTGGGCATGCTGCGCGGCTGGGACGGTGCACGGGTGCCGCAGATGCTCGGCGAGCGGCTCGGCCTGCCGGTGTACGTGGACAACGACGCCAACCTCGGCGCGCTCGCAGAGGTCCGCCTGGGCGCGGCCCGGGGCAAGCAGCACGTGGTCTACGTGCGCGCCTCGCACGGCGTCGGGGGCGGGCTCGTGCTCGGCGGCGAGGTGTTCCACGGCCGCGTCGGCGCCGCGGGCGAGATCGGGCACACCACCATCGACGACCAGGGCCCGGTCTGCCGCTGCGGCAACCGCGGCTGCCTGGAGCTGTACGTGGGCGCGCCCGTGCTGCTGGAGATGCTGCGGCCGAGCCACGGCAACCTCACGCTGCGCGACGTGATCGCCCGCGCCGAGGCGGGCGACACCGGGTGCCGGCGCGTCATCGCCGATGCCGGGCACCACCTCGGCGTCGCCGCCGCCAGCGTGTGCAACCTGTTCGACCCCGAGCTCCTGGTGGTCGGCGGGGAGCTGGCGGACGCGGGGGAGCTGCTGCTCGAGCCGCTGCGCGTCGCCCTCGCCCAGCGCACGATCCCCAGCACGGCGGGCCCGGTTCCCGTGGTCGGCGCGGAGCTCGGCGCCGCGGCCGAGGTGCGCGGCGCGCTCGCGGTGGCGCTCGACACGGTCACGATCGCCGGCGCCGGGGCGGTGGTCGTGTGACCCGCGCGCTGACCGCAGCCGTGGCCGTGGTGCTCGCCCTCGCGGGGTGCGCGGCCGCACCGACCGGTGCCGCCCCCTCTGACCAGGTGATCGCCCTCCTGCTCCCGGAGTCGAAGACCGCCCGCTACGAGGCGGTGGACCGCCCCGAGTTCGAGAAGGTCGTCCACGACCGGTGCCCGGAGTGCACCGTCGTCTACGCCAACGCCGACCAGGACGCCGCCACCCAGCAGCAGCAGGCCGAGTCGGCGTTGACGCAGGGCGCCGGCGTGCTCGTGCTCGACGCGGTCGACGCCGCGGCGGCCGTGAGCATCGTCGGGCAGGCGCACCGCCGGGGGGTGCCGGTGATCGCGTACGACCGCTTCATCTCCGACGCCGACCTCGACTACTACGTCTCCTTCGACAGCCGTCGCATCGGCCGGTACCAGGGCGAGGCGCTCGTGCGCGAGCTGGCGGCAGGCCGGACCGGTCCCGACGACCCGCCCCAGGGCGTCCTCATGGTCAACGGTGCGGCGACCGACCCGAACTCCGCGGCGCTCGAGGCCGGGGTCGCCGACGCGTTCGCCGACGCACCCATCGAGATCCTCGCGTCGTACGACACCCCCGACTGGAGCCCGGACAAGGCGCAGGAGTGGGTGACCGGGCAGCTCACGCAGTACGCGGGCCTGGTCGACGCCGTCTACGCCGCCAACGACGGGACGGCAGGCGGGGCGATCTCGGCCATGAAGGCCGCCGGGCTGGACCCCGTCCCTCCCGTGACCGGGCAGGACGCGGAGCTGGCGGCGATCCAGCGGATCGTCACCGGCGACCAGTCGATGACCGTCTACAAGGCGATCAGCGAGCAGGCGCGCACCGCCGCCGAGCTGGCCGTCCGCGTGCTGCGCGGCGAGGTGCCGGTCACGACCGCCCGCGTGGCGGGTGTGCCCTCCTTGCTGCTCAGCCCCGTGCCCGTGACCCTGGACAACCTGCACCGCGTCATCGTCGACGGCGGCGTCTACACCACCGAGGAGATCTGCGTGGATCCCTACACCGACGCCTGCGCCGCTGCGGGCCTGCTCGACGGAGGTGCGCCGTGAGCGAGCCGATCCTCGCCCTGCGCGCGGTGTCCAAGAGCTACGGAGCGGCGCGCGCCCTCGTCGACGTCGACCTGCAGGTGCATGCCCACGAGGTGGTCGCCGTCATCGGGGACAACGGTGCGGGCAAGTCGACGCTCGTCGGCGCCCTCACCGGCGCGCTCGCCCCGGACACCGGCGAGGTCCTGGTCGACGGCCAGCCCGTGACGCTCTCGGACCCGTCGGTCGCGCGCGGGCTCGGTATCGCGGCGGTGTTCCAGGACCTGGCACTGTGCGCCAACCTCGACGTCGTCGAGAACCTCTACCTCGGGCACGAGGCCGAGCGCGGGCTCCTGCTCGACGAGGTCACCATGGAGAAGCACGCGTGGGAGCTGCTCAACCAGCTCGCCGCCCGCGTGCCGTCGGTCCGGGTCCCCGTCGCCGCGCTGTCGGGCGGACAGCGGCAGGCGGTCGCCATCGCGCGCTCGCTCCTGGGGGAGCCGCGGGTGATCGTCCTCGACGAGCCGACGGCGGCCCTCGGGCTGCGCCAGACGGCGGAGTTCCTCACCCTGGTCGAGCGCCTGCGCGGGCGCGGGCACGGCGTGGTGCTGACCAGCCACTCGCTGGCGGACGTGCAGGCCGTGGCCGACCGGATCGTCGTGCTCCGGCTCGGTCGCGTCAACGGTGTGTTCGACGCCGCGCGGACCAGCTACGAGGAGCTCCTGGCGGCCGTGACGGGGATCGCCCGATGAGCGCCGTGGTTGCCGACTCGGGCCTCGTCGCGACGACCTGGCGGCGGCTGCGCACCGGCGACCTCGGCGTGCTGCCCGTCGCCGTGGTGCTCGTGCTGATCGGGATCGTGTTCCAGCTGCTCAACCCGCACTTCCTGTCCAGCGACAACCTGGTCAACCTCACGCAGCAGTCGGCCGCCACCGGCGTGATCGCGCTCGGCGTGGTGCTCACGCTGCACGTCGGGCAGATCGACCTGTCGGTGGGTGCCGTCTCCGGGCTGGCCGCCGCCGTGGTGGCCGTGGGCTCGGTGCAGCTGGGCTGGCCGCTGTGGCTCTCGGTCCTCGCCGCGCTGGCCGTCGGGGTGCTCGTCGGCTCCATCTACGCGTCCCTGCACACGCGGCTGGCGGTGCCGAGCTTCGTGTTCACGCTGGCCGGCCTGCTGGTGGTCACGGGGCTGCAGATGCGCGTGCTCGGGCCGACCGGCTCGGTCAACCTGCCGTTCGAGTGGTGGCTGGTGCGGTTCTGCCAGACCGCGTTCCTCGCGCCCGCGACCTCGTGGGCGATCGTCGCGCTCGTCGTCCTCGGGTACGCCGCCGGACGGGCCACGGACCGGGTGCGCCGGCTCCGGGTGGAGCTGCCGGTCGCGCCGCTGTGGCAGGTCGTGGCCCGGGTGGTCGCCCTCGCGGCGGTGCTGTCCGTCGTCGTGGCCTACCTCGGCACCAACCGTGGCGTGGGCGCGGTCTTCGCGCTCTTCGTCGCGCTCGTCGCGCTCACCGACCTGATGCTGCGGCGGACGCGCTGGGGCCGGTTCGTGCGCGCGGTCGGCGGCGACGCGGAGGCCGCCCGCAAGGCCGGCGTCCCCGTGCGACGCGTGTTCGTCTCCGCGTTCGTCGCGTGCTCGACGCTCGCCGCGCTCGGTGGCGTGCTCGCGGTCGGTCGCCTCGCGGCGGCCAACCAGGGCAGCGGTGCCGGGGACACCAACCTCACCGCGATCGCCGCAGCCGTCATCGGGGGGACCAGCCTGTTCGGTGGCCGGGGGTCGGCGTGGTCGGCGCTCGTCGGCATCCTCGTCGTGCAGTCGATCTCCACGGGGCTCACGCTGCTGAACCTCGACCAGTCGGCGCGCCTGGTGGTGACCGGCCTAGTACTGGCCGTCGCGGTCACGATCGACGCGCTGCAGCGCCGCGCCCGCGAGTCCTGACACTCTCCGGCGTCGCCGCCCGCCGCCGCTCCCTGGCCGAAGGTTCGCGTGAAGACATCGTTGCGCTGGACGCAACGAAGTCTTCACGCGAGCCTCCACGCGCGGCGTGCCCGCTGCTCGCGGCCCGCCGACGTTCGCGTGGCGACCTCGTGCCGGGACGTGCACCACGGCGCGTCGCGCACGAGGCCGCGGCTGTGGATGGCCGGCGTCGTCGGCCCCGCGTCTGCGGGACCCTGAGGGCGTGAGTGACGCTCGACGCGCTGCGCCGCACGCGGCACGACTCCCGCCCCAGCTGGACGCCGCGGCGCGGAACACCGTCCATCGGCAGGAGGCGGTGGTGACGTCCGCGCAGCTCCACGCGTGGGGAGTGGGCCGCGCGGTCGTGTCACGACGAGTTGCCCACGGTGACTGGCAGCGACTGTGGCGCGGCGTCATCGCCCTCCACTCGGGTGCGATCACCTGGCGCGAGCGCGCGCGTGGCGCCCTGCTCTACGCCGGCGACGGTGCTGCTCTCTCGCACTCGTCGGCCGCGTTCGTGCACGGGATCGTCTCCACGCCGGGGCCGAGGATCGTCGTCAGCATCCCGGCGCATCGTGCCGTCTCGCCGCAGCCCGGCCTCGGTCTCCGGCGCCGGCGCACGATGCCGCACGCAGGCGGTCGGATTCGTGCAGTTGGCGTCGACGCCACGGTGCTGGATCTCGTGCACGAGCTCGACTCGGAGGATGACGTCGTCGGCCTGGTGTGCGAGGCGGTCCGCATCGGCGTGCTGCCCGGTCGCCTCCTGCTGCAGGCCGGCGGGCGTCGGTTCCTCCGGCACCGCGATCTGGTCGTGAACCTGCTCGGAGACGAGGGGACGGGGATCGAGTCACCGCTCGAGCACAGGTACGTGCGGGATGTCGAACGGCGCCACCGGCTGCCGGCCGCGTGCGCTCAGCTGCGGGAGCGGACAGGTGGTCGCTGGATCCGCGCCGATCGCGTGCACGTCGGGCTCGGGGTGAGGATCGAGCTGGACGGACAGCTCGCGCACCCGTCCGGCCGCACAGCCCGCGACACGTGGCGCGACAACGCCGTGCTGATCGAGCGATCCGAGATCACTCTCCGCTACCGATGGCAGCACGTGGTGGCCGAGCCGTGCGAGACGGCCGCGCAGGTGGCGGCTGCGCTGCGCTCGCGCGGCTGGCGGGGCCGAGCCGCGCCGTGCTCGCCCACCTGCTCCGTCCTCGCGTGAAGACTTCGTTCCGCCTCGCGCGACGAAGTCATCACGCGAGCGGCTGGCGCCGGTCCGGAGCCGTCAGGCCCGCGTGCAGGGGGTTCCGTTGAGCGCGAAGGTCGTCGGTGCCGTGTTCGTGCCCGTATAGGCGCCGTTGAGGCCGAACTGGGTGGAGCCGCCCGCGGGGATCGAGCCGTTCCAGGCGGCGTTCTTCGCGGTCACCACCGACCCGGACTGCGTGGTCACCGAGCTCCACGCCTGCGTGACGGTCTGGCCGGACGGGTACGTCCAGGTCAGCGTCCACCCGTTCAGCGCGACCGCCGACCGGACCGTGATGCTCGCCGTGAAGCCGGTGTTCCACTGGTTCACGGAGTAGGTGACGGTGCAGGCCCCCGAGGCCGTCGGCGTCGGTGCGGGCGTCGTGGGTGCCGGCGTCGTCGGGACGGGCGTGGTCGGGGCGGGCGTGGTGGGCGGCGGGGTGCTCGTCGTGTCCAGGCCGAAGAAGTGGATCGCGGCCGCCGCGTCCACGGGCAGGTTGTGGCCGACGCCCTGCAGGCTGATCGCCTCGACGGGTGCCCGGTCGCCGGTCGCGCCGTAGCGGGTGCGTGTCTGGCCGCTCGCGGGCGAGTCGGTCGAGGCCGGCGTGGCGCTGACGCCCAGCACGTTGGTCCACTGCTTGATCGCCTCGCCGAAGTTCACGTAGCTCAGCGTCGTGTCCTCGGACCCGTGCCACAGCTGCACCCGCGGGCGTGCGCCCGTGTAGCCCGGGTAGGCGGCGCGGGCGAGGTCGCCCCACTGCTGACCGGTCAGCACGCGCCGGCCGCCCGAGCAGTCGCTGTTCCAGGGTGCCTGCGAGGTGGTGCCGGGCGGGGGAGAGGTCGTCGAGAAGCAGGTGGCCGGCACGCCCGAGAACGCGGACCCCGCGGCGAAGACGTCGGGGTAGGTGGCCAGCAGGACCTCGGTCATCATCGCGCCTGACGAGACCCCGGTGACGAACACCCGGCTGGTGTCGGTGGTGTACCGCTGCTGCACGTACCGGACCATCGACACGATGCTCGTCGGGTCGCTGGCCCCGCCGTGCGTGAGGGCCTCCGACGAGCTCACGTCGAAGCAGCTGCCGCTCCGGTTGGCCTGCGGGTAGATGACGATGTAGCCGTACCGGGTGGCGAGCTCGTCGAACTGCGCGCCGTCGTACATCGCCTGCGCGGTACCGGTGCAGTAGTGCACGGCCACCAGCACCGCGGGCTTGGCCGGCAGCGAGTCCGGCACGAACAGGCTCATGCCGAGCTGGCCGGGGTTGCTGCCGAAGCTCGGGACGCTGACCAGCGAGGCGGCCTGGGCGGCCGGTGCGGTGGTCAGCGCGGCGGCGGCGAGGCCGACGACGCCGAGGGCGAGGGTGCTGGCGGCCGCGACGGCGCGGCGCAGGGACGGCTTCATGCTCGGAGCGTGCCGGAGGGACTCGCTCGTGGTCAGGGCACGAAGCGTTTAGCGGAAGACGATCGTCCGGTGCCCGTCGAGGAGCACCCGGTGCTCCGCGTGCCAGCGGACGGCCCGGGACAGGGCGCGGCGCTCGACGTCCTGCCCCAGGGCGACCAGGTCCTCGACGTGCCGGGTGTGGTCGACGCGCTCGACGTCCTGCTCGATGATCGGGCCCTCGTCGAGGTCCCCGGTCACGTAGTGCGCGGTGGCGCCGATGAGCTTGACGCCCCGGTCGTGGGCCTGCGCGTACGGCCGGGCGCCCTTGAACGACGGCAGGAACGAGTGGTGGATGTTGATCACGCGACCCTGCAGGGCGCGGCACAGGTCGTCGGACAGGATCTGCATGTAGCGCGCCAGCACGACCAGCTCGACGTCGAGCTCGCGGACCAGCTCGAGCAGGCGCGCCTCGGCCTGCGCCTTGGTGGCCGCCGTGACGGGCACGTGGTGGAACGGGATCCCGTAGAAGTCGGCCAGCGGCTCGAGGACCGTGTGGTTGGACACCACGGCGACCAGCTCGATCGGCAGGTTCTCGGACCGCTGGCGGAACGCGAGGTCGTTCAGGCAGTGCGCGGCGGTGGAGCCCATGACGAGCGTCCGGACCGGCCGGCCCACCACGTCGAGCGACCAGTCCATGGCGAACTGCCGGGCGACTGGCGCGAACGCGACCTCCAGCTCGTCGCGCGGTGTCGACGCGGTGACCTGCACGCGCATGAAGAACAGCCCCGACAGGGGGTCCCCGAACTGCTGCGACTCGGTGATGTTCCCCCCGTGCTCGGCCAGCAGGCCGGCGACCGCGTGGACGATCCCGGGGCGGTCCGGGCAGGAGAGGGTGAGAACCCAGTGGGTGGAGTCGAGTGAGTCGGAGGACACGAGGTCCGAGAGTAGTGGTCGTGCGGATCGGCTGACACGATGGGCCGCATGACGCAGCCCGATCTCGAGATCCGTTCGGTGACCGTCGACGACGCCGGCGAGCTGCTCACGCTGCGCCGCGCGGCGTTCGTCACGGAGGCCCAGCAGTACGGCGACCCGCACATCCCGCCGCTCACGCAGACGCTCGAGGAGCTCGAGGCGGACCTGCAGCGCGAGGGCGTCATCACGCTCGGCGGCTGGTACGGGCACCGCCTGGTGGGGTCGATCCGGATGCTCATCGAGGGCTCGAAGGCCACGCTCGGCCGGTTCGCCGTAGCCCCCGACCTGCAGGGGCAGGGCTTCGGCACGCAGATGCTCATGGCGATCCTGCCGCACCTGCCCGAGGGCATCGAGGAGGTCTGGGTGTTCACCGGCCGCGACTCGGTGCAGAACCTCGCGCTCTACGCCAAGCACGGGTACGAGCACCAGCACGACCAGACCGCGGGCGACCTGACGTACGCGTACCTGCGCAAGATCCTCGGCGACACGGGCAGCGAGCACGCGGAGGCCTGAGCCTTGCTAACCTGAGCCCGTCGCGACTGGCGCAGCGGGTGGGTCACCACCGGGGAGCGACGCAGCAGCAGACCAACGGGTCGGACGCCTGGGCCCCCGGTCACCACACACGAGTGTGCGGGTGCCGGACGCGCGCGTACACGCTGACTGCCGACAGGAGTGCTTCATGAGCGCCGACCAGATCCCTCTGATGGATCAGAACATCTCCCAGCTGGACCCGGAGATCGCCGCCGTCCTCGACGGCGAGCTCGCCCGCCAGCAGGGCACGCTCGAGATGATCGCGAGCGAGAACTTCGTGCCCCGCGCCGTCCTGCAGGCGCAGGGCTCCGTGCTCACCAACAAGTACGCCGAGGGCTACCCCGGCCGCCGCTACTACGGCGGCTGCGAGCAGGTCGACATCGCGGAGAACATCGCGATCGCCCGCGCGAAGGCCCTCTTCGGCGCCGAGCACGCCAACGTGCAGCCCCACTCGGGTGCCACAGCCAACGCGGCGGTGCTGCACGCGCTGATCAACGCGGGCGACAAGATCCTCGGCCTCGAGCTGGCGCACGGTGGCCACCTCACGCACGGCATGAAGATCAACTTCTCCGGCAAGCTCTACGAGGTCGGCGCCTACGGCGTGGACCCGCAGACGTTCCTCGTCGACATGGACGTCGTCCGGGAGAAGGCCCTCGAGCAGCGTCCCGACGTGATCATCGGTGGCTGGTCCGCCTACCCGCGCCAGCTCGACTTCGCGGCGTTCCGGTCCATCGCCGACGAGGTCGGCGCCAAGCTCTGGGTCGACATGGCGCACTTCGCCGGCCTGGTGGCCGCGGGGCTGCACCCGAACCCGGTGCCGCACTCCGACGTGGTGTCCTCCACGGTGCACAAGACGATCGGCGGTCCTCGCTCGGGCTTCATCCTGAGCCGTGAGGAGTACGCCAAGAAGATCGACTCGGCCGTGTTCCCGGGTCAGCAGGGCGGCCCGCTCATGCACGTGATCGCCGCCAAGGCCGTCGCGTTCAAGGTCGCTGCCACGGAGGACTTCAAGGACCGCCAGCAGCGCACCCTCGACGGCGCCCGGCTCATCGCCGAGCGTCTGTCGGCACCGGACGTGGCGAAGGCCGGGGTCTCGGTGCTCACCGGCGGCACCGACGTGCACCTCGTGCTCGTCGACCTGCGGCACTCCGACCTCGACGGCCAGCAGGCGGAGGACCTCCTGCACTCGGCCGGCATCACGGTGAACCGCAACGCGGTGCCCTTCGACCCGCGCCCCCCGCGCGTCACCTCCGGCCTGCGCATCGGCACGCCCGCGCTGGCCACCCGGGGCTTCGGCGACGCCGAGTTCACGGAGGTCGCCGACATCATCGCGACCGCCCTGATCAACGGCGCGTCGACCGACCTCGAGGCGCTCAAGGCCCGCGTGCTCAAGCTCACCGACGCGTTCCCGCTGTACTCCGACCTGCAGCAGTACTGATGACGGCGCAGCTCCTCGACGGGACCGCCACCGCGGCCCGGATCAAGGCCGAGCTGACCGAACGCGTCGCGGCGCTCGCGGCGCGCTCGGTCACGCCCGGGCTGGGCACGCTGCTCGTCGGCGACGACCCCGGTTCGCGGTGGTACGTGGCCGGCAAGCACAAGGACTGCGCCGAGGTCGGCATCGCCTCGATCCGGGAGGACCTGCCGGCCACGGCCACGCAGGACGAGATCGAGGCGGCCGTCCGACGGCTGAACGAGGACCCGGAGTGCACCGGGTTCATCGTCCAGCTGCCGCTGCCGAAGGGCATCGACACCAACCGGGTGCTGGAGCTCGTCGACCCCGAGAAGGACGCCGACGGACTGCACCCGACCAACCTCGGTCGCCTGGTGCTGCGGGTCAACGAGCCGGTGACGTCCCCGCTGCCGTGCACGCCGCGCGGCATCATCGACCTCCTGCTCCGGCACGACATCGACCTGCGCGGCGCCGACGTCGTCATCGTCGGCCGTGGGGTCACCGTCGGGCGCTCGATCGGGCTGCTGCTCACGCGTCGGGAGATCAACGCGACCGTGACGCTCACGCACACGGGCACCGAGGACCTCGCGGAGCACACCCGGAACGCCGACGTCGTCATCGCGGCGGCCGGGGTGCCGGGGATCATCACGGCGGACATCATCAAGCCGGGCGCGGTCGTCATCGACGTCGGCGTCTCGCGGTCCACCGACCCGGAGACCGGCAAGAGCCGGGTCGTCGGCGACGTCGACCCCGGCGTGCGCGAGGTCGCGTCGTGGGTGTCGCCGAACCCCGGCGGGGTCGGTCCGATGACGCGGGCGATGCTCCTGACCAACGTCGTCGAGACGGCCGAGCGACTCCTGGGCTGACACCACCGCTGGTCGGGGCCAGGCTGTCCGTAAGGACGGCCGGCCCCGGCCGTCGGAGGGAGCACCGCCATGGGTATCGTCCGCCCGCACCTCTGGTTCGACGACCAGGCCGTGCCGGCCGCACAGTTCTACGCGTCCGTGATCCCGCGCACGACGATCCACTCCGTCGCGACGGCCCCGCCCGGGACGCCCGGCCTGGCCGAGGGTGCCGAGTTCATCGTCGAGCTGACGATCGACGGCCTGCGCGCGACGTTCCTCAACGGTGGCCCGCACTTCACGCTCGACGAGGCCTTCTCGTTCGTCCTGGACTGTCAGGACCAGGCCGAGGTCGACCACTACTGGGACGTCCTGACCGCCGACGGCGGCCGCCCGAGCCAGTGCGGGTGGCTCGTCGACAAGTTCGGAGTCTCGTGGCAGGTGGTCCCCGTCCAGCTCGACGACGTGATGTCGCGTCCCGACGCCGAGGGGGTCGCTCGCGCGATGGCGGTCATGCTCACCATGGGCAAGCTGGACATCGATGCCCTCGAAGCGGCTTACGCGGGCAGGTGACGGAGCTGTCGGCGGCATCGGGTTGGATGGTCCGGTGCTGACCATCGCGAGCGTGAACGTCAACGGCATCCGGGCTGCCTACAAGCGGGGCATGGGTGCCTGGTTGGAGGCCCGGCAGCCGGACGTGATCCTCCTGCAGGAGGTCCGCGCGTCGGACGAGATCCTGGCGGACCACCTGCCGGCGGGGGAGTGGGACCTGGCGCACGAGGCCAGCGAGACCAAGGGCCGCGCGGGGGTCGCCATCGCGAGCCGGCTGCCGATGACCGCGGTCCGGATCGGCCTGAGGACGGGCGTGACCGGGGACTCCGGCCGCTGGGTCGAGGCCGACCTGGAGCTGCCGTCGCACGACGGCGCGCCGGCGCGGACCCTCACGGTCGTGTCCACCTACCTGCACTCCGCCACCGCCGGGACGCCGTCGATGGACGAGAAGTACGCGTTCCTCGACCACGTCACCGGACGGTTGGCGGACATCGCGGAGCAGGGCGGCTACGCGGTCGTCGCGGGCGACGTGAACATCGCGCACCGCGAGGTGGACCTCAGGAACTGGAAGGGCAACCTCAAGTCCGCGGGCTTCCTGCCGCGCGAGCGCGCCTACCTGGACCGCTGGTTCGACGACCTCGGGTGGCACGACCTCGGCCGCGAGCTCGGCGGCGAGGGGCCGGGACCGTTCACGTGGTGGTCCTGGCGCGGCAAGGCGTTCGACAACGACGCGGGCTGGCGCATCGACTACCAGCTCGCCACGCCGGACCTGGCCGACGCCGCTGTGCGCGCCACCGTCGACCGCGCGCCCACGTACGCCGAGCGGTTCTCCGACCACGCGCCGCTGGTGGTCGAGTTCGACCTCTGACCGGCGCCCCTCCCGGGCGACCGCTACCGTGGGAGCAACCCGGCCGGCAGGGGGTACGCATGCCCAGACGTGGCTCCAGGACGTGCGCGCTCCTCCTCGGTGTGCTGCTCGCAGCCCTGCTGGGCGCGGTCCACGCCTCCATCGCGTCGGCCGACTTTGCGACCCAGTGCGCGGCGCCCGACCGTACGGTCGCCGCCGGTGACCTCACGATCACCGTGGCCGCCGGCGAGACGGTCCTCGTCGCCTCAGGCTTCACCGGCGGGGTGGATGCACTCCCTGTGGGCGGGACCCTGTGCGTCGGGCCCGGGGCGACCCTGAGTGCCGGCTACCTGAACAACGCCGCCGGGGCGCTGGTGGTCGCGGCCGGGGGCGCCGTGACCATGCCGTCCGTCGTGGTGGCCGCCGGCTTCTCGCTCGAGCTCGAGGGCAGCGGGACGTTCCAGGGCCTCGGAGTCAACGGTGCGGCCGACATCCACGTCGCTCCCGGCGCCGACCTGACGATCGCCTCGGACCTCAGCCCCGCGGCCGGAGCCTTCGTCAACGAGGGGTCGTTCACCGTCGAGGGGGCGATGAACTTCAACGCCGCCGTCTCCTTCGACAACGCCGGCACCTTGTCGGTGGCCGGCGCCGCGACCGTGAGCGGCTCCCTGACCACCAGCGGGCAGGCCACGTTCTCCGCCGGGGTCACCGTCAACTCGGCGGGCTCGCTGGTGAACTCGTGCGTCGTGGACGCGCAGGGCGACCTGATCAACGATGGCACCGGCTCGAGCAACGCCGGACTGGTGCTGGTCGGGGGCGACTTCCGGAACAACGGCAGCTGGCAGCAGTCGCACGAGGGGGTGACCAGCGCCGTCGGGCTGGTCGACGACGGCTCGGTCGGCGGGTTCGGCAGCTATCGGTTCTCGGGCACCACGAGCGTGCAGGGCAGCTGGGTCGGTGCGTCCGCGGCGGACCCGATCCGGGTGCAGACCGTCGCGCCGGGCGGCCAGGTGTTCGACGTCGAGACCGGCACGATCGCGAACGTCGTGCGCACGACGGTCGACATCCTCGAGCCGGCCTGTGCGGCTTCGCCGGCTGCGTGGGCGGACGTCGAGGCGTCGAAGACCGGGCCGGCGACCGTGCTGGAGGGCGGCACGGTCAGCTACTCGATCACCGTCCGCAACACCGGGGCGCAGGATGCGGTGGACGTGGTGGTCAGCGACCCGGTGCCGACGGGCCTGGCCCTCGACCCCGCCTCGACCACCGGCACGCTCACCGGTGGGGTGCTGACATGGCAGCTGGGGACGGTCTCCGTGGGTCAGGTGGTGACGCTCGGCTACGCCGGCACGGTGTCGGCGCCCGCGGGGTCGACGCTGGTCAACGTGGTCCGGTCCACGTCCAGCACGCCGGACCCGGTCCTGGCCAACAACGACGGGTCGGCAGACGCGAGCCAGGTGTCCACGGCCGTGCTCGCCGCCCCGCCGCCGCCCAACCAGCCGCCCGTCGCGGACGACCTCGTGCGGGACACGACCACACGGGTGCTCGTCGTGGGGACCGTGACGGCGAGCGACCCCGACGCCGGGCAGCAGCTCTCCTTCACGCAGGCGACCGCAGCGACCCACGGCCAGCTGGTCCTGAGCGCCGGCGGCGGCTTCGCCTACGTCTCCGACCCGGACTTCGCGGGGGTCGACACGTTCGACTTCCAGGTGTGCGACAACGCGTCACCCACCCCGGCGTGCGACACGGGCACGGTCACGCTCAACATCCGTCCGCGCGCGACGGACGACGTCGCCGTGACGTTCTCGGGCGTCCCGGTCGTCGTGCCCGTCGTCTCCAACGACACGGCGGGCGCGCCGCTGGACCCCGTGGTCGTGACGCAGCCGACGAACGGGTCGGTGGTGCTCGATCCCGCCACCGGGGAGGCCACCTACACGCCGGATCCGGGCTTCACCGGTACGGACACGTTCGGCTACCGGATCTGCTCTCCGACGGAGCCGACGTTCTGTGACGCCGCCTCGGTGCTCGTCGACGTGATCCCCCCGAACCTCCCGCCGACGGTGGACCCGCTGACCCTGGCCACGAGCTCCGGGATCCCCGTCACAGGCACGCTGGTCCTCGCGGACCCGGACGCGGGGGACACGGTCACGGCGCACGGAGGCATCCCACCGCGCAGCGGCACCGCGAGCGTGACGCCCGACGGGTCGACCACCTACCGTCCGCTCGCGGTCTTCGCCGGCCGGGACTACTACGGCGACATCGTGTGCGACGACGGCGTCCCCCTGCTGTGCACGACCGGGCTCGTGACGGTGGAGGTGCGGCCGTTGGCGGTGCCGGACGCAGCGACGACTGCGGAGGGGACCGCCGTCGACGTCGACATCGATGCCAACGACCAGGGGGCCGTCGGTCCGGCGACGGTGACCGTCGGCCCCGCGCACGGCACCGTCACGATCTCCGGCGGGACCGCCCGGTACGTGCCGGACGCCGGGTTCTCGGGCGCGGACGCGTTCGACTACACGATCTGCGCGGCGATCGCGCCGGACCTGTGCGCAACGACCACCGTGACGCTCACCGTGACCGCGATCCCGCCGCTCCCGCCGGCGCCCGGCCCCGAGCCGGCGCCCGGCACGGACGACGTCCTCGCCGTCACGGGCGCCGAGGCTGCACCTCTGCTGCTGCTGGGGTCCGCGCTGGTGCTGGGCGGCGCGGTGCTGGTTCTCGCGGTCCGGCGTCTCCGGACCTAGTCCTCCGGGAGCGGTGACGGCGCTCCGTCCGGACGACGCGGCGGGCGATTCCCGCTGGCTACGGTGGTCGGGTGACGAGCGCGCCGTGGACCGGACCGCCCTGGGGACGTGTCCGGCCGGGCTGGGCGGTCGTCCCCGCGACGTTCCTGGCGATCGTCACCGTGCTCGGCTGCGCGGCTGCCAGCAGGTGGCACCCGCAGGGCCGGCCGTTCGACCTGCTCGCCGCAGTCCTGCTCCTGCTCGCACCGGCCGCGCTCGTCGCCGTGGTGCAGCGCGGACCGGTCGCGGTGCTCGGCGCGGTGCTCGCGGTCGCCGGTCCGTTGACCTACCTGGCGCTCGGCTACGAGCCGGGGCCGGTGCTCGTGCCCCTGGCCGTCGTCGTGGTGGCTCTCGGCGCGACGCGCCGGCGGTGGCTGTCCTGGGGCGCCGGCACGGTCGGCGCCCTCGGTGTCGCGGTACTCGCGGCAACGACCCCGTCCCCGCGCCCGGTCTACGCCACGCTCGCGGTCACCGGGCTCCTCGTCGCGATGCTCGTGGGGGAGGGTGCGCGCGGCCGCGGGGAGCGGATGCAGGCGCTGCGGGCCGCGCGCCTGTCCCGGCAGGAGTCGGCGGTCGCGGCGGAGCGGCTGCGGATCGCGCGCGAGCTGCACGACGTGCTGGCGCACTCGTTGTCGGGGATCACCGTGCAAGCCGGGGTGGGCCTGCACCTGATGGACCGGGAGCCCGAGGCTGCGCGCCGGGCGCTCGTGGAGATCCGCGAGGCCAGCAGGGATGCGCTCGACGAGGTCCGGGACGTGCTGGGCATCTTGCGCGCAGACGGTGAGGCCCCGCGGGAGCCGGCGCGGACGAGGAGCCTGCAGGGACTGGTGGACCGGGCGCGCGACGAGGGCCTGCGCGTCGAGGCGGACGGGCTCGACGCGCAGGTCGGTGACCAGGTCGGCACCGTGGTGCTCCGCACCCTCCAGGAGGCGCTCACCAACGTCCGACGTCATGCTCCTGGTGCATCCGTGCAGGTCAGCCTGGCCGTGAGCGAGACGGTGGTGCTCGACGTCCGGGACGACGGACCCCCGGTCGGCACGCTCGTCGAGGGGTACGGCCTGCGCGGCATGCGCGAGCGGGCAGAGGCCCTCGGTGGCACGTTGTCCGCCGCGTCCGGGCCGACCGGCTTCCACGTCCGACTGGAGGTCCCGCGGTGATCCGGGTGCTGCTGGCGGACGACCAGGGTCTGGTCCGGGGCGGCTTCCGTGCGCTCATCGACGCCGAGCCCGACCTGACCGTCGTCGGCGAGGCGGCCACGGGTGACGACGCGGTCCGGCTCGCGCTCGAGCTCCTGCCCGACGTCGTGCTCATGGACATCCGGATGCCGGGCACCGACGGCCTGACGGCGACGCGCCGCATCGTCGACGACCCGCGCGCAGCCGCGGTGCGGGTGGTGGTGGTGACCACCTTCGAGCTCGGCGAGTACGTCGCGGAGGCGATCCGCGGGGGAGCCTCGGGCTTCCTGGTCAAGGATACCGAGCCGGCGGACCTGCTGCGGGCCGTCCGGGTGGTCGCGGCCGGTGATGCTCTTCTGTCGCCGACGGTCACGCGACGTCTCCTGGCCACTGTCGCGCGCGCGACGCGGGAGGTCGCGGAGCCGGCCGCGCTCTCCGACCTCACCCCGCGCGAGCGCGAGGTGCTGGTGCTCGTGGCCGAGGGGCTGTCCAACGACGAGATCGGCGCGCGGCTGTTCCTCAGCCCGCTCACCGTCAAGACCCACGTGCTGCGCGCGGGCACGAAGCTCGGCGCTCGCGACCGCGCGCAGCTCGTGGTCGTGGCCTACGAGTCCGGGCTGGTGCGACCCGGCTGGTCCGCCTGACTCCGGCCGGAGCGACCGGGACGCTCCGCCAGGACGACGACGGGCGGTCGGTGCCCGAGCGACGGTGGTGGTGCGGTCGACGGTCGGCCGCCGCGTCCTCGGAGGTCGTCATGCTCACCACGCTCGTGTCCCACCCGGTCGGCTACGGCTGGGGCTGGGGACCTGGACCCTGGTTCCTGCTCGTCCCGTTGTTCTGGTTCGGGTTGATCGCCCTGCTCTTCGCCCTGGGTGGCCGCCGACGCCGGCGCCACTGGGCGGCCTGGGACGGACAGCGCGACGGGGGAGGTGCCCGGACCGTGCTCGCCGAGCGCTACGCCCGCGGGGAGATCGACGAGACCGAGTACCGGGCGCGGCTCGAGGTGCTGCTGCGGGCGGACGATCCCCAGGGCTGATCAGCCCGCGTCGAGGGCGTACGCCTCCACCAGTGCTTCCAGCTGCTCGCGGTGGGCGTCGACGAACTCCTGCTCCATGACGTGCTGCGCCGCGAGCATCGAGGTCTGGTAGTTGGTCTCGATCTGACACGTGAGGTCGGCGACCGCGGTGTCGATCTCCCTCTTCTGGACCTCCGGGGTGATGATCACGCCCGAGCTGCCGCCCGACAGGCTCTCCTGGGCGTCGCTCGGCGTGGCCACGTCGTACCCGGCGTCCGCCATGCACGCTGACCACTCGGTGGCCGCCTCGGTCATCCGGGGGTCCTCCAGCATCGCGAACAGCCAGGTCTCGTACTGCGCGTGCAGCTCGGCGAACGCCGGGTCCTCCTCCCACCGCCCGTCCTGGTACACGGTGGTCTGCGCGTCCCCTGCGCACCCGCCGGGGTTCTCCGGGTCGCTGAAGTCCCACATCGCCTGGTCGTACGCGGTCCGTGCGCTCGACGAGAGCGACTCCAGGTACTCCTCGTTGGGGTCGGCGGGCTCCGTCGTGTCCGGGGGTGGGCCGGTGGTGGTCGAGCCGTACCCGTACTGCTGGGCGTACTCGAGGGTGAACTGCTCCCACTCGTCCCACTCGGGGGCGGGCTCCCGCGGCCAGTACTCGAAGCCCTCGTCGGCCATGCAGGCGGCGACGAGCTCCTCGACGCGCTTCTCCCGCTCGACGCGGTCGGCCTCCCCGTCGGCGCCGACCTGCTGGAGGTAGCTGAACAGCGGTCCGGGGGGACGGGGGCCCTGGGCGGCGGTCCTGGTGGTGGGGGACACGGACGGCCCAGCGGTCTCGGCGGTGTCGGGCTGGGGAGAGCAGGCGCCGACGAGCACAGCGAGCATCGCCGCGAGGACTCCGGCTGGTGCGCGGTGCGGCATGTGGTGTCCCCGGTGGATCGTCGGCGAGCGGGTGCCGTCCGAAACTAGCGGGAGTCGGACTCGCCTGTCCGGCGCTTCACGCGTCGAGCACAGGGGCGCCCGGCAGGTCGCGCATCCCCAGCAGCGGCGAGACGACCACGGGCACCGCGGCGAGCGCCATGATCGCGACCGAGACCCAGAGCGTCGGGAGCACGCCGAGGTGCGTGCCGAGCCAGCCGCCGAGCAGGCCGCCGATGGGCATCGAGCCCCACACGATGAACCGCACGGACGCGTTCATGCGACCCAGCAGCGGCGGCGGGCACACGCGCTGGCGGAAGCTCACCTGGGCCACGTTGTAGACGATCACGGCGAACCCGAACGCCGCGCCACCGGCGATGAGCAGCGCCGCGGCCGGGACCACGCCGGTGGACGCCAGCGGCATCAGCGCGGAGGCCGGCGCCATGACCAGCGCGGACAGCGGGATGATCCGGCCCTCGCCGATCCACTGCGCGAGCCGGCCCGCGACCACGGCGCCGAGCAGCCCGCCGATCGCGCCGGCCGAGACGATCGCGCCCCACGTCGCGGTGCCCAGGTCGAGCGTGCGCAGCACGTAGATCACCGTGACCGCACCGGCCAGCGACCCGGCGAAGTTGCCCAGCGACGTGCACGCGACGATCCGGCGCAGGTACGGCTCGTGCACGACGAACCGCAGGCCCCCGGCGATCTCGACCTTCAGTGGCCGGCGCGTGCTGGGGTGCGGCGGAGTCTCGACGTGCCGGATGCGGCCCACCGCGAACGCCGAGATCAGGTAGGTGACCACGGTGACCGCGATGAGCGCCGGCGCGGTGATCACCCGGAGCAGCAGACCGCCCAGCGCGGGGGCCGCCACCTGCGCGACCGAGGCGGTGGCCTGCAGCTTGGAGTTGCCCTCGACCAGGTGCTCGAGGCCGACCAGTCCCGGGATGTAGCTCTGGTGCGAGACGTCGAAGAACACCGTGGCGGCGCTGATGACCAGGGCGGCGACGACGAGCAGCGGGATCGACGCGTGCCCGGTGCCGGCCGTGACCACGACCGCGGCGAGCACGGCGGCCCGCACGAGGTCCGCCACGATGAGCACCCGACGCTTGCGCATCCGGTCCACCCAGGCGCCCGCGGGGAGGCCGATCACCAGGAACGCGGCGTACTCCGCGGCGGTGAGGACGCCCATCTCCCACTCGGTCGCGGCCAGCTGCTGCACCGCGAAGATCGGCAGCGCGAGGGCCGTCAGCTGCGCGCCCAGCTGGCCGAGGGCGTCACCCGTCCAGAGTCGGCGGAAGTCCGGGTGGTGGACCAGCGAGCGGGGTCGCCCGGGTGCCAGAGTGGAAGGGTCGGTGCTCACGCGACCAGGATGAGCCGACTGATTGGGAAATGTCAATCACTGTGGGAGGATCGGCGCATGACCGAGGCCGCACCGCTCGACGAGGCTGCCACCGCGGAGGCAGACGCGGACGCGCGCGCCCTGGCCAGCACGCTGCGCATCCGGATCCTGCGGCTCTGCCTCGACGAGCCGCTCACCAACCGGGAGATCGCGCAGCGCCTGGACCGCAACCCCGCGACCGTCCTGCACCACGTCCGCACGCTCGTCGACCGGGGCTTCCTCAGCGCCGAACCCGTCCGGCGGGGTGCCCGCGGGGCGCGCGAGGTCCCCTACCGCGCCACCCGCAAGTCGTGGCGCACCCCCGGCGGCCCGGGCATGAGCCGGATCCTCATCGACACCTTCCTCGAGGAGGTCGCCCTCGTCGACCCCGCCGACGTCCTGGTCACCCGCCTCGGCCTGCGACTCGACCCGGGCGGTCTCGAGGAGCTGATGACCCGGGTGCACGCGGTCTTCCAGGACTTCGCGACGCGACCGCCCGACCCTGGCGGGATCCCGTACTCGGTGTTCTGGGCGCTGCACGAGGACGTGACGCGTCAGACGCCCCCGCGTAGCGCGGCGATGGGCTCGATCGACGCGGCCTTGAGCGACGGGTAGAGCCCCGCGAGCAGTCCGATCACGCCGCCCGCCAGCGCCGCGACGCCGACCATCCGCAGGTCGAGGATCGGGGTCCACTCCTGCGCAGCGCTGACACCGACGACGACGGCCACCCCGAGGGCGGCGCCCAGCATCCCGCCGAGCAGCCCGACCACGACGGACTCGACCATGAACTGCGCGCCGATGTCCCGCCGGGTGGCCCCGAGCGCCCGCCGCAGACCGATCTCGCCGACGCGCTCCAGCACGGAGAGCAGGGTCACGTTCGCGATCCCCACACCTCCGATGAGCAGAGCCACTCCGCCGAGCGCCAGGAAGATCGTGTTCACGTCCGCCTGCACGCTCTGCCGCACCTTCGAGGTGGCCGGCGGCGTCTGCACGTCGATGGTCTCGGGTGCGTTGGGGTCCAGCGCGGTGGCCAGCTGGCTGCCGACCACCGGCCCGGCGCCGACGGCGAGGTGCAGGTGGAGCTCGCCCGGTGCCGCCAGGCCGAAGTCGGCACGAGCGGTCCCCTCGGGCATCAGCACGCCGCCCAGGACGTCGGAGCGCCGCACCACGTCGTCGATGATGCCGATGACCTGGTAGGCGCGGTCGCCGATGAAGATCGACGGCTGGCGGTCCACGCGGACCACGCCGAGCCGCCGGGCCGCGTCCACCCCCAGCACGACCACGCGGTCGGCGCGGGCGTCGTGCCCGGCGTCGAAGTAGCGGCCCTGGACCACCCGGCCGCCGATGGCCTCGAGCGCCCCGGGGGAGGTGGCGACGACGTCGGGCGCGGCGGTGCGGGCGGCCGACGGGTCGTGCACCGGCACCGCGGTGATCTCCGCGTCGCCGACGTCCACGGCGGAGAAGGTCCCCGCAGCCTCGACGCCCGCGAGGCGCTCGGCGCGCTCCGACGCGTCCCACGGCAGCGTGCCGATCGCGCGCTCGGAGCCGTCCCAGCCGTTGCTGGTCTCCGGCTCGGCCACCGCCTGCGTCGCGGCGACCGCGTCGAACTGCTTGTTGATCTGACCGGACGCGGTCTGCGCCAGCCCGACGGTCACCACCACGGAGGCGATGCCCAGCACGGTGCCCAGGATGGTGAGCAGCAGCCGGCCCGGGCGCGCACCGATGCCCGCCGCCGCCTCGGCGAGCAGGTCCCGGAGCCCGAAACGGTCGGTCCGCGCCACCCGCTCCGCCAGGGCGGTCACGGGATCTCGCGCAGGTAGCCGTCGGCGATGCGCACCCGGCGCTGCGCCCGCGCGGAGACCTCGTCGTCGTGCGTGATGACCAGCAGGGTCAGCCCGCCCGCGTGCAGCTCGTCGAACAGGTCGAGCACGCTCGCCGAGCTCTCCGAGTCGAGGTTGCCCGTCGGCTCGTCGGCCAGCAGCACCCGCGGCTGCGCGACGACCGCGCGCGCGACGGCCGCCCGCTGCCGCTCGCCACCCGACAGGACCGTGGGGACGAAGTCGACGCGGTGGCTCAGCCCGACGCGGTCGAGCGCGGCCAGTGCCCGGTCGCGGCGCTCGGACCGGGGCACCCCGCTGTAGAGCGTGGCGAGCAGGACGTTCTCGAGCACGGTCCGGTGCGGCATGAGGTGGAAGGCCTGGAACACGAAGCCGATGTGACCGGCCCGCAGTGCGGCACGCTCGCGCTCGCCGGCGCCGGCCGTGGGGATCCCGTCGAGCAGGTACTCGCCCTCGGTCGGCTTGTCCAGCAGGCCGAGCAGGTTGAGCAGCGTGGACTTGCCCGAGCCGGAGGGCCCGACGACCGACAGGTAGTCGCCGGTCGCCACCGCGAGGTCGGCAGGATGCAGCGCGTGCACCGGGGGGTCGCCCGGGAACTGGCGGGCGGCACCCCGCAGCTCGAGCACCGGCGCCGGCGGCCCGAGCTGCTCGGGGGCGTCGAGCAGGTCGAGGACCGTCACTCGTCCGCCTCCGCGTCGGCCGTCTTCTTCTCGGTGTCGGCGACGCCCACGACCACCAGGTCGCCGGCCACGAGCGGGCTCTCGGCGCTCGAGATCTCCACGTAGCCGTCGGCCGCCAGCCCGGTGGTGACGGTCACCAGCGAGCTGGCCTTCCCGCCCGCGCCGGCGAGCTCCACTCGGGACTCGCCCCCCGGACCGGCCGTCAGCGCGGCCAGCGGCACGGCGAGGACCTCGCCCTGCGTCGAGCTCACGGGCACGCGGACGCGCACGTTGGTGTTCTGCAGCGCGACCACCTGCTCCGGCGTGAGGCTCCCCAGCGTGAAGACGACCGCCCGACGATCGCCCTTCGGTGCCGCAGGCTGCTCGGGCTCCTCACCCTCCGGCGTGCCCGGATCCGTGGGCGTCTCAGCGGAGTCCTTGACCGCGGCGACGGTGACCGGGAGCTCCTGGTCGTCGAGGGTGATCGACCCCGTCGCGCCGACCGTCAGCAGCTCCGCGTCCGCGCGCGTCGCGCTGCCGGTGATCTGGATGGTGGCGCCGGACACGCTCATGAACTCGCCCGTCACCGTCCCGCCGCGGATCGCGCTGACGACGTCCACCCGCCGGGGGAGCGTCGGCACGAACACGACCTCGCTGGCCGGCAGCGGCGTGAGCGTCGCGGCCTGCGCCTCGGCCTGGAGCTCCCGGGCTGCCGTCAGCTGCGCCTGCGCCGAGTTCACCGCGGCGCGCTGGGACCCGACGTCCTTCGCCGCTCCTGCCTCGGCCCGCTCGGCCTCGGCCTGGGCGAGCGCGCCCTGCGCCTGCACCAGCGCGGCCTGGCTGCACGGAGCCTCCTCGGTGGGGGCCGCGCACCGGCCCTGCTCGTCCGCGAGCGTCTGGCGGGCGACCGCCACGGCGGTGTCCAGGCCGATGATCACCGACGACACCGGGCCGGCGGCGGCAGCGGCCAGCTCGCGCTGGGCGGCGGCGAGGCCGTCCTGCGCGGACCGGACGCCCTCGCGTGCCGCGGTGGCCGTGTCCTGCAGCTCCTCGCCTGCGGCGGGGGGCTCGTACCCGACCTTCTGGTACAGCGCACGGACGCCCGCCGCGGTGGCGGAGTCGTACGTGTCGGTGGCGGGGTCGCCGGCGTCGATGCCGAGCGACGCGAGCGCGGCCTTCAGCTGGCGGACGTCCGGGCCGGAGACCCCGGCCCGCAGCGACCGGTAGGTGGGGAGGTCTCCCGGCAGGACGATGACGGGCCGGCCGACGATCTCGAGGGCGACCGACGCCGGCCCGATCTGCGCCCCCACCTGCGGCACCTGTCCGGTGACGACGGCGGGGCCGCCGAGGTCGCCGGTCTCCACCCGCAGGGCGACCGGGTCGTCGTACCCGACGTCGCCGCGGATGACGAGCTCGTTGGAGATCACGCGGCTCTCGACCGGCACGGTGATGGGTCCCGCGGTCGGGGGAGCGGCGTCGGCGGCCGCCTTGCCCGGCGACACGATCAGCTGGCTCAGGAACAGCCCGGCGGCGAGGCAGACGACGGCGACGACCGCCATCACGACGATCGTGCGGCGCCCGCCGGTGACGTGGGTGCTCACGTCTTGTCCGCCTGCGCCGCCTTCTCGACCATCGCGTCGAGCTCGTCCTTGTGGGCGTCGATGAAGTCCTGCTCCACGGCGAACTGCGCCTCGAGGGCGGCCCGCGCCGAACCCGTGCTGGTCTGGCAGGTGCGGTCAGCAGTCGCCGTGGCGATCTCCTCCTCGCGGAGCTCGGCCAGCGCGGCCGGGTCCTGCGAGCCGTCCTCCTCGTCGTACGGGATCTCGTTGACCGCCTCGTAGATGCTGTTCTGCGCCTCCTGCGGGTTGGCGAAGTCGTAGCCCTCCTCCGCCATGCACTCCGCCCACTCGCGGTACGCGGCGATGGTCCGCTCGTCCTTCTCCACGTCCGTGTACAGCTCGGACATGCCGTCCATCAGGTCCTTGAACTCCGGGTCGTCGTAGACCTGGCCCTCCTCGTAGACCTCGTGCTGGGCCTTGCCCTGGCAGCCGGCCGTCGTCCAGTCGTACTCCTGCTCCACGGCCGTCTCGTCGTCGGTGGGCTCCTCGGACATCGTCTGCTTGCCGTACAGCGCCTCGTAGAACGCCTGCTGCTCGCCCTCGCTCATGGACGCCAGGTAGTCGGCGTTGGGGTCCACCCACTCCTCGGCACCCTGGTTCATCGGCATGTCGGCGTAGGTCGTGGCGCCGTACCCGAACTGCTCGGCGAACTCCAGGGAGTCCCAGGCGGGCATGTCGCCCTCGTCCTCGATGCTCTGGGTCATGCCCGAGGCGTCCTGGGGCGTGTACTCGAAGCCCTCGTCCTGCATGCAGGCGGCGACGATCTCCTCCGACCGGGCCTGCTGGGCCTCGGCGTCGGAGGGGTCCTGCGAACCGCCCAGCTGCTCCCAGTAGACGCTCAGCGGGCTGTCCTCGTACGTCAGGGTGCCGTCGTCTGTGGGATCGCTCCCGCCACCGCTGCAGCCTGCGAGCAGCGTCACCGCGACCGCCGCGGTGGCGAGCGCGGTGGTGGTGCGTGTGGATCTCATCGTGTCGGCCCCTTCGGCGGTGGAGTCACAGGTGGTCTCACTCGTGTCGACGCTGAACATAGCGGCACAGAGTGGGCCAAAGATCCACCTCGAGGGTGATCTCTGGGACGGCGTCGTGACGAGCGCCAGGCGTCCGCCCCTCCGCGGACGCCCGGCGTCGTGGTGTCACGACCTCGACCGTAGGGAGCCGGTGTGTCGTCGCACATCCACCGCAGGTCGCACAACCTTTTCGCTCCGTCAGACGTCAGTATCGGATGGCGTCGATGACCTTGACGCGGACGGCGACGATCGCGGGGATCAGGCCCGCGAGGGCGCCGACCGCGACTGCCGCGGCCATGCCCACCAGCGCGGCGCTGACCGGGAACGGCGGCATGTCCTGGATGCCGCTCCCGAACATCCGCTCGACGGGGACGTTCTTGATGATGGCCACCGCGAGGACGACGCCGACGAGCCCGGCCACGACCGTCGCCACGACCGACTCGAGCATGACCCCGAAGAACACGCGCCCGGACGTGGCGCCGAACGAGCGCCGGATGCCGATCTCGCGGATGCGGTACCGCACGGTCACCAGCGCGATGTTCACCAGCCCGAGCCCGCCGAGCAGCAGCGCGAAGGCGCCGACGCCGATGCCCACCCACTTCGTCGCCCGGTCGAGCCCGCCGGTGTTGTAGTTGTTGTCCTGGACGTCGACCTCCCAGCCCGGCGCGACCGCCTGCATGTCCCGTTTGATCTGGTCGCCGAGGTCCATCGACTGCTCCGTGGGCACCCACAGGTACATGGACGGCACCTGCGGGGGCATCATCGGGTTGGGCACCACCGGACCGGAGCCGCCGGACTGCATGCCTGAGCCGTCCGGACCGATCCAGCTGTGGAACTGGTCGTACAGGACGTAGGCGACAGGCTCGGCGTCGACCCAGTCGTCGTGCAGGACGCCGACGACGGCCGCCGTGACCGGCGCGCGGTCGCCCAGCTGCACCGTCGGGTGCGACGAGAGGTCCGACAGCCCCTGCGCCTCGAGGAACGCCTCGTTGACCACGAGCGTGGGCGCCATCGCCTCCTCGTCGGCGTCGGTGAACCAGCGGCCCTGCACCGGCACGATCCGGTTGATCGTGCCGAGGTCGGCGTCGACGGCCTGCACCTGCGTGGCCCGCGTCCCGTCGGGGTACCGCACCACGGCCTGCGTCCACTCGTTGCGGCTGGCGTAGGTGATGTCGTAGCGCTCGAGCACGCGGTCGAACTCGGCGTCCCACCCGGTCGGTGGCGTGGCGTTCTCTCCCATGGACCAGGCGTTGACGTTGAGCGTGACCACGCGGCCGGACTGGCGCTCGGTCTGCTCCTTGAACGACTGGTTGAGCATGGACACCAGCGCCGTGACGCCGGTGATGGCGGTGACCGCGCAGGCCACGCCGATGAGGGCGAGGAGGACCCGGAGCTTGTGGATCCGCAGCTCCCCCCAGGCCTCGACGATCGCGCCGACGACGCCGGTCATGCGAGCACCTCCGCCTCGCCGGCGGGATCGGGCAGGCGACGCTCGGTGCGGGCGGACCTGTCCGCCACGAGCGTGGGCACGTCGCCCACCCAGTCCGAGGTCGTGTCGAGGCTGATGGGCACCAGGACGCCCTCGGTCAGCCGGTACTGGCGCTCCGCCCGCGCGGCCACCGCGAGGTCGTGCGTGATGGTCACCAGCGCGGCGCCGGTCTGCGACGCGATCTCGTCGAGCAGG
This sequence comes from Cellulomonas sp. Root137, assembly GCF_001426725.1. NCBI lineage: Bacteria > Bacillati > Actinomycetota > Actinomycetes > Micrococcales > Cellulomonadaceae > Cellulomonas > Cellulomonas sp. Root137. Next base: position 1,780,752 of record NZ_LMFG01000001.1, read on the forward strand.
TCCATGACCTCGCCGCCGGTCTCCACGTCGAGGGCGCCGGTCGGCTCGTCGGCCAGGATGACCCGCGGCCCGCGCACCAGCGCGCGGGCGATGGCGACGCGCTGCTGCTCGCCGCCGGACAGCTTGTCGGGCATGGTGTCCACCCGGTCGCCCAGGCCGACGCGCTCGAGCATCTCCGCGGCCAGGCGCGTCCTCGACCAGAACTGCCGGCCCCGGGCGTAGAGCAGGGGAGCGGCCACGTTCTCCAGCGCCGTGCGCCCGGGGAGCAGGTTGAACTGCTGGAACACGAACCCGAAGTCCCGCCCCCGGCGCTTGGTGCGCGTGCCGTTCGAGAGCTTGCCGATCGGCACGCCCTCGAGCAGGTACTGGCCGGTGGTGGGCGCGTCGAGCAGGCCGAGGATGTTGAGCAGCGTCGACTTGCCCGTGCCGGAGCGGCCGACGATCGCGACGTGCTCGCCGGCGTCGACCGAGAGGGTCACGCCCTGGAGGATGTGCAGCAGCCGGTCGTCGGGCAGCCGGACTGCCCGCGTGACGTCGGTGAGCTCGAGGAGGCTCATCCGCCGCACACAGCCGGGTCGTAGTTGAGGCTGCAGTCGACCGGCTTCCCGGCGCCACCGGGCACCGGGATGAACTCCAGGATCGTGTCGCCGGCCACCAGTCCCTCGGTGATCTGCACGTTCTCTCCGTCGGTGAGTCCTAGCCCGACGGGCCGCTTCTCGTTGCTGCCGTCGGCGGCGACCACCCAGACGTTGCCCTTCTGGACGGTTCCCTGCACGGCGGTGATCGGGACGACGACGACGTCGGCGGCCGTGCCGTTGGTGATCTCGACGCTCGCGCCGAGGCCCGGGAACGCGGTGACGCCCGCCGGGATCGCGCAGGTGACGGTGCCCGACGTGCTCGCCGCGACGGTGATGTCCGGCTCGGCACCCGTGCTCGGTGCCGCACCGACGCGCAGGCCGGTGCAGTCGAACGGGGCCGGTCCGCCGTTGAGCGTCACGGCTGCCTGCGTCGGGGCGCCGACCAGTCGGTACTGCTGGTCCGGCGTGAGGGTCCCGGTGACCGAGAGCGTGCCGGGGGCCACCTTGCCCACCTCGTCACCGACCGAGACAACCTGGTCCTTGAGCGTGGGCAGCGACAGGGTCCCCGCGACCGGCGCCTTCACGGTCTCGATCACGACCTTCGGCTTGCGCTCGGTGGTGGTCACCTCGCCGGTCTCTGGGTTCGTCTTGACGATCGGGTCCTGCGGGGTCTCCTGCCGGATCTCCAGGACCGGGGTGCCCGCCGCGACGGCCGCGCCGTCCGCGGCGAGGAGCTTGGACACCGTGCCGGCCAGGGTGGCCCGCACGACGACGGCCGCGTCGGAGGTCACCGACGCCTGCACGGTCACCGCGTTGGTCACCGTGCCGGTCGCCACCTCGACGGTCGGCTCGACGATCGCCCCGGTGGGCTGCAGGGAGTTGTCTACCGTGCTGACGTCCGCACCGGCGAACGCGATCTTCACGAGGGCGGCCGCGATGATCGCCCACAGGATCAGGCGGATGGTCGGGAAGATGATCCGGCGGGTGACCCCCACGGTCGGGCTCCTCGTTGTCGATGTCGGGACGGCGTCCGGAACCTATCGACCACGCCCTGGCCTGCGGATCCATCGCGAGGATGATCTGGCCACCGGGGTCGACCCGTTACCGTGCGGCAGACACTACTGCGCGATGTGCACTAGCGGTCAAGCACCGACACGCGCGGCGGCCGCGTGGGCGAGATCGTGAGTTCGGCGCGAGACCGAGGGTGCACACCCACGACCTCGCGCCGAAACCACGAGCTCGGTCCGGCAGTGGTCAGCCGGCCGCGCCCGCTGCCGTCGCCACCAGGAACGCCGGTGCCCGCAGGCCCTCCGCCGCGAACGCGTCCGCGACGGCCTGCGCCACCTGGTCCACGTCGTCCGCACCGACGAGCGCGATCGCGGACCCGCCGAACCCGCCCCCGGTCATCCGCGCGCCCGCGGCGCCCGTCTCCCGGGCGGTGTCGACCACGAGGTCCAGCTCCCGGCAGGAGACCTCGTAGTCGTCGCGCAGCGAGGCGTGCGACTGGTTCATCAGGGTCCCGACGAGCCCGACCTCGCCCGCGTCGAGCAGCGCGACGAACCACGTGACACGGTCGATCTCGTTCACCACGTGCCGGACGCGGCGCACCTGCACGTCGTCGTCGAGCTTGCCGAGCGCCCACTCCAGGCCACGGGGGTCGTCGGAGATCTCGCGCAGCGTGCCGACACCGAGACGCTCCGCCGCCGCCTCGCACGACGCGCGCCGGGCGGCGTACTGGCCGTCCACCAGGGCGTGCTCGGCGCGGGTGTCGACGACGAGCAGGGCGAGCCCGTGCGCGGCCAGGTCGAAGGGGACGTGTCGGACGGAGCCGTCGAGGCAGTCGAGCAGGAGGGCGTTCCCCGCCTGGGCGCGCAGGGCTGCTGCCTGGTCCATCCCGCCCGTGGGGGCTCCGGCGATCTCGTTCTCGGCGCGGACGCAGAAGGACGCCAGCGTCGCGCGTCCGTCGTCGGACCCCGCCAGGCCGAGTGCGAACACCGCATCGAGGGCCACCGCCACGGAGGCCTCGAGCGCGGCGGACGACGAGAGCCCGGCGCCGTACGGCACGCAGGAGTCGACCGCGACGTCGAACCCGGAGACCGTGTGCCCCGCCTGGCGCAGCGCCCAGGCGACGCCGGCGACGTAGCCGGCCCAGCCCTCGACGGTGCCGGGGGCGACGTCCGCGAGCTCGATCGTCCGCAGCCCGGCGGGCTCCTGCGCGGAGACGAGCCGGACCGTGTCGTCGTCGCGCCGCCGCAGGGCGATGTACGTGCGGTGGGGGAGCGCGATGGGCAGGCACAGGCCGCCGTTGTAGTCGGTGTGCTCACCGATGAGGTTCACGCGCCCGGGAGCCGACCAGGTCCCGTCGGGCTCGGACGCGAACCGGGCACGGAACACGGCGGCGGCGCGGTCGGCGCCCTCGGCGGGGGTCCAGGCTTCGAGCCATTCGGGGGTCATGCCAGCTCCTGCAGACGGGTCGCGATGCGCTCGGGGGTGGTGTCGCTGATCCAGGCACCCATGCCGGACTCGACGCCGGCCAGGTACTTGAGCTTGCCCGGCGCGCGCAGCACCGAGAACAGCTGGAGGTGCAGGCGCGAGTCGTCGCGGCCCTCGCGCACGGGGGCCTGGTGCCAGCCGGAGATGTACGGCAGGGGGATCGCCTCACCGTCCGGGCCGACGAAGAACCGGTCCAGCCGCTGCAGCAACGACAGGTAGACGGTGGACAGGTCCTCGCGCTCCGCGTCGCTCAGGGCCGGCAGGTCGGGCACGTCGCGCCGCGGGGCCAGATGCACCTCGACGGGCCAGCGCGCCGCGAACGGCACGTACGCCACCCAGTGCTCGGACTCCAGCACGATCCGCTCGCCGTGCGCCAGCTCCGCGTCGAGCACGTCGCGGCCCAGCAGGCGGCGGGTCCGCTCCCGGTGCGCGCGGGCCTGCGCGAGCATCGTGGTCGTCTTCGGGGTGAGGTACGGGAAGGCGTAGATCTGCCCGTGCGGGTGGTGCAGGGTGACGCCGATCTCCTTGCCGCGGTTCTCGAACACGAACACCTGCTCGATGCCCGGCAGCGCGTGCAGCGTCTTGGTCCGCTGCGCCCAGGCCTCGACGATCGTGCGCATCCGACGCGGTGTCACCGTGCTCAGCGACGCGGTCGAGTCCGACGAGAAGCAGATGACCTCGCAGCGGCCCGCGGCCGGGCGGACGGTCCACAGGGGCTCGCCGTCGCGCTGCACCGGGACGTCGGGGATGCCGGGCACCGCGAGCAGCGACGGGAACCGGTTCTCGAACACCACGACGTCGTAGTCCTCCGCCGGGATCTCGCCGTCCTGGTAGACCGCGCCGGGCTTGGCGGGCGCGAGCGGGTTCGCGTCGGCGGGCGGCAGGAACGTGCGGTTCATCCGCTGCGCGGCCATCGGGATCCACTCGCCCGTGAGGGGGTCGCGGCGCAGCTCCGGGCCGGTGACCGGCTGCGGGACGCCGTCGGCGTCGGGGACGGGCGCGAACCTGTCGACCAGGGGTCGGGCGTCCTCGAGCGTGCGGGTGGCCGCTCCCGAGACGTAGGGCTCCGAGTCGTCGAAGTAGAGCAGCTCCCGACCGTCGGCGAGCGTGGTCGTGGTCAGTCGGACGTTCACGGGGTGGCTCCAGAGGTGTCGACCGTGACCAGGGTGATCGCGGTCAGGTGTCGTCGGGCGTCGGCGGGCAGGGCGTCGTCGGTGAGCAGGGTGTCGACGTCGTCGAGCGGGGCGATGCGCGCCAGGCCCACCACCCCCCACTTCGTGTGGTCAGCCAGCACGGTGGTCGCCGCCGCGCAGGCCATGAGCGCGCGGTCGGTGGCGGCCTCCGCGAGATTCGGGGTGGTCAGTCCGTGCGCGTCGAGCCCGTGCACCCCGAGATAGGTGCGGTCGACGCGCAGGCCGGCCAGCGTGGCGTCGGCGACGGGGCCGACGAGTGCGTCCGACGGGGTGCGCACGCCGCCGGTGAGGATCACCTCGAGGTCACGCGCACCGTGCAGGGCGTCGGCGATCCGCAGGCCGTTGGTGACGACCGTGAGCGGACCGATGCCCGAACCCGCGAGCAGCTCGGCGAGCAGGAACGTGGTGGTGCCCGCCGAGAGCGCGATGGCCTGCCCCGGCTCGATGGTCGTCAGCGCCGCGCGGGCGATCGCCGCCTTCTCGGGGCCCGCCCAGGAGCGCTTGGCCTCGAAGCCCGGCTCGTCGGTGGGCCGTCCGGGTGCGTCGGGGGCGACCGCGCCGCCGTGCACCCGCCGGACCAGGCCCGCCCGGGCCAGCTCCGCGATGTCGCGGCGGACCGTCATGTCCGAGACGTCGAGGCTCTCCACCAGGTCGGCCACCCGCGCGGCACCCTCGGAGCGCACGGCGGCGAGGATCCGTTCCTGACGCTGGGAGGCGAGCACCCGAACAGCATCGCACTCAAACAAACAAACTTCAACACCGGAATGGCGTCAGCGTTCGGTCAGCGGCCTGCCGGCGTGAGACCCAGCGAGCGGCCCGCGAGGCCCCGGCGGCGGGCGGCCAGCGAGCGGGCGACCTCGCGCAGCGCCTGCGCGGCGGGGGAGTCGGGGGCGCTCAGCACCACGGGGGTCCCGTCGTCGCCGGCCTCGCGCAGCCGGACGTCGAGCGGCACCTGGCCGAGCAGCGGGACGTCGCCGCCGGTGATCCGGGTCAGGTTGTCCGCGACGGTCTGCCCGCCGCCGGAGCCGAAGATCTCCAGCCGCGAGCCGTCCGGCTGCTCGAGCCACGACATGTTCTCCACCACGCCGACCACGTGCTGGCGCGTCTGCACGGCCACCGACCCGGCACGCTCGGCGACCTCCGCGGCGGCCACCTGCGGGGTGGTGACCACGACGAGCTCGGAGCTCGGCAGCAGCTGCGCGACGGAGATCGCGATGTCCCCGGTGCCGGGCGGGAGGTCGAGGAGGAGCACGTCGAGGTCGCCCCAGAACACGTCGGCCAGGAACTGCTGCAGCGCGCGGTGCAGCATCGGCCCGCGCCACACGACCGGCTGGCCGGGCGGCACGAACATGCCGATCGAGACCACGAGCACGCCGAAGGCCTCGGGCGGGAGCAGCATGTCGTCGACCCGCGTCGGCTGCCGCGTGACCCCGAGCATGCGGGGGATCGAGAAGCCGTAGATGTCGGCGTCGACGATGCCGACCTTCAGCCCGTCGGCCGCCATCGCGACGGCGAGGTTGGCGGTGACCGACGACTTGCCGACGCCGCCCTTGCCCGACGCGATCGCGTACACCTTGGTCAGCGAGCCGGGCTGCGCGAACGGGATGACGGGCTCGGAGTCCGTGCCCCGCAGCAGCGTCCGGAGCGCGGCCCGCTGCTCGGCGGACATGACACCGAAGACCACCGCGACCTCGTCGACCCCGTCGACGGTGGCCGCTGCTGCGCTGACGTCGCGGGTGAGCGTGTCCTTGAGCGGGCAGCCGGGCGTCGTCAGGTCGATCCCGACGGTCGCGCGCGCGCCCGCCACCTCGACGGAGCGGACCATGCCGAGCTCGGTGATCGGGCGCTTGATCTCCGGGTCGAGCACGCGGGAGAGCGCATCACGGATGGCATCGAGCAGGGGGTCGGTGGGGTCCGGCATGCGGCCCATCGTAGGCGGCGCGCGGACTAGCTCCGGGGGGCCTTCCGTCCCCGCTCGGGAGCCTCCGGGTGCTTCTCCTGCTCGGCCTCGCGCTCCGCCGTGAGGTCCTCGAGCATGTTGCGCAGCTCGGACCGGACGAAGTCGCGGGTGGCCACCTCGGACAGGGCGATGCGCAGCGCCGCCATCTCGCGGGCCAGGAACTCGGTGTCCGCGAGGTTGCGCTCGGAGCGCTGCCGGTCCTGCTCCGCCTGCACGCGGTCGCGGTCCGTCTGCCGGTTCTGCGCGAGCAGGATCAGCGGGGCGGCGTACGACGCCTGCAGCGAGAGCATGAGCGTGAGGGCGGTGAACCCGTTGGCCGCCTTGTCGAAGCGCAGGTCCGGGGGCGCCCAGATGTTCCAGGCGATCCAGACGAGGCAGAACAGCGTGAGGTAGATGATGAACCGCGGCGTGCCCAGGAACCGGGCGATGCTCTCCGAGATCTTGCCGGACGCGTCCTCGTCCAGCTGCGGCTTGCGGATGAACCGGCGCCGCGTCTCCAGCGGGGTGTCGAGGCGCTCAGCCACGGGTCACCCCCGGTGTGGGGCTGCCGAGCGTGCCGGTGCTGGAGAAGTTGCCCTCGTCGTCCGTCTCGCGCCAGTCCTCAGGCAGCAGGTGGTCGAGGACGTCGTCCACCGAGACCACGCCGAGCAGGCGCTTCTCGGAGTCCACGACCGGCAGCGCCAGCAGGTTGTAGGTGGCCAGGTTGCGCGTCACGGCCAGCAGCGGCGCGTCGACGGTGATCGACTCGATGTCGGTGTCGACGATCGAGCCGATGGCCTCGTGCGGGGGCTCGCGCAGCAGCCGCTGCAGGTGCACGACACCGATGAACCGGCCGGTCGGCGTCTCCAGCGGCGGGCGCGCGACGAACACCATCGACGCCAGCGCGGGGGTGAGGTCCTGGCGGCGCACGTGGGCGAGCGCGGCGGCGATGGGCGTCTCCGGGCCGAGGATCACGGGCTCGGTGGTCATCAGACCGCCCGCGGTGTTGTCCTCGTAGGCGAGCAGGCGGCGGACGTCCTTGGCCTCGTCGGGCTCCATGAGCTCGAGCAGCTCGGCGGCCTGCTCGTCGGGCAGCTCGCCCAGCAGGTCGGCGGCGTCGTCGGGCTGCATGGCCTCGAGCACGTCGGCGGCGCGCGTGCGGGCCAGGCCCTGCAGGATGCCCACCTGGTCGTCCTCGGGCAGCTCCTCCAGCACGTCGGCGAGCCGCTCGTTGTCCAGCGCGCTGGCCACCTCGAGCCGGCGCGTGAGGCCGAGGTCGTGCAGGACGTCCGCCAGGTCGGCGGGCTTGAGGTCCTCGTACTGGGCGAGCAGCAGCTCGGCGCCCTGGGCGGCGCTGGCCTGGCCCAGCCCGGTGACCTCGTCGACCGAGACCAGCAGGGTCTCGCCGCGTCGGCGCAGGATGCTGGAGCGCCCGGGGGTCTGCCGGCGGACGAACAGCTTGGAGATGACCCAGTCGCCGTTGCGCTGCAGCTCGATGGCGACGTCCTCGATGGTGGCCGGGCCGGAGCCGTCGACGAACTCGACCGTCCGGTCCAGCAGCTCGCCGACGACGAGGGTCTCGAACGCGCGCTGCTCGAACCGACGCATGTTCACCAGGCCGGTCGAGATGACCTGCCCGGAGTCGACGGCGGTCACGCGGGTGAGCGGGAGGAAGACGCGCCGACGCGCGGCCACCTCGACGACGAGGCCGACCGCTCGGGGCATGCCCTTGGGGCGCACCAGCACGACGACGTCGCGCACCCGTCCCACCTGGTCACCGAGGGGGTCGAACACGTTGGTCCCGGCAAGGCGCGCGACGAACACCCTGGTCCCGACGCTGCTCACGTCGGTCAGCCTAGACCGGGCTCCGGCTGCCGGCCGCCGCCATGCCGGTCGTCGGGGCCTGGCGATCCCTGCGGCGCTAGGGGAGGATCGCCGCATGTCGTTCTCCGGTAACGCTCGTGCCCCGCGCACCCCCACGCCGCCGCAGGGCGAGGCGGTCGCGTCCTACGCCACCTACCTCGAGGCGCAGAAGGCGGTCGACCACCTCGCGGACAAGGCGTTCCCCGTGCAGCTGGTCACCATCGTCGGCGCGGACCTGAAGATGGTCGAGCGCGTCACCGGGCGCCTCTCCTACCCCCGGGTGGCCCTCGGCGGGTTCCTGTCGGGCGCCTGGTTCGGCCTCTTCGTCGGCCTGCTGCTCAGCCTCTTCACCACGCCGGGCGCGCAGAGCCCCCTGGTGCCCGCGATCTTCATCGGTGGCGCCTTCGGCCTGCTCTTCGCGATCCTCACGTACTCGTTCTCCCGCGGGAAGCGGGACTTCACGTCGACCAGCCAGATCGTCGCGTCGTCCTACGCCGTCCTGTGCCGGGCGGAGCAGGCGCACAAGGCCCGGGAGCTGCTGCGGGAGATCGGCGGAGTCCAGTCCGGCTGGCCCGCTCGGCCCGCCGCCCCGATCACCACCACAAGTCCGTCGGATCCGTCGGCTGCGTACCCGCCGGCTGCGGCCCCCGCTGACCCGTGGGGCTCTCCGACCGTGCCGCCGGTCGCGCCGCCCGGACCACCCGCTCCGCCGACCGGACCGCCGTCCGACCAGCCCGTGCCGCCGCACGCGCCGAGCGGGCCTCCGCACGCGCCCTGAGCCGCGCGGCCCGGCGCTCGCGGAAGGTCGGCTCCGGGTCGACCTGCGGGGCGTCGGGGAAGCCGCTGCGCGCCTCCCGAATCGTCGCGGACTTCGAGAACAGCAGTGCGAGGTGGGCGCCGTCCATGTCTGCCTCCTGTGTCGGGGTTGTCCCTCTCACAGGTGGTGACGCGGACGCTCGCGCCCGATCGACACTCAGCGGCCGAGCAGTCCCGCCATCCACGCCTCGATGGCGTCGGGCTCGCGGGGCAGGGCCGCCGACAGGTTCTCGTTGCCGTCGGACGTGATGAGCACGTCGTCCTCGATCCGCACGCCGATGCCCCGGTACTCCTCCGGCACCAGCAGGTCGTCCGACTTGAAGTACAGGCCGGGCTCGATGGTGAACACCATGCCGGGCTCCAGCACGCCGTCGAGATAGAGCTCGGCGCGGGCGACCGCGCAGTCGTGCACGTCGAGGCCCAGGTGGTGGCTGGTGCCGTGCACCATCCAGCGGCGGTGGTGCTGGTTCTCGGGCAGCAGCGCCTCCTCGGCCGTCACCGGGAGCAGGCCCCACTCCTCGAGCCTCTCGGCGATCACCACCATCGCGGCCTCGTGCACGTCGCGGAACCGGGCGCCCGGCACGGCGGCCGCGAAGCCGGCGTCGGCGGCGTCCAGCACGGCCTGGTAGATCCGGCGCTGCACCTCGGTGAACTCGCCGTCGACCGGGAGCGTCCGCGTGACGTCGGCCGTGTAGAGCGAGTCGACCTCCACGCCGGCGTCCACGAGCACCAGCTCGCCGGGCGTCACCTGGCCGTCGTTGTCGATCCAGTGCAGCGTCGTGGCGTGGTCCCCGGCCGCGGCGATGGTCTCGTAGCCGACCGCGTTGCCCTCCTGGCGGGCGTGGCCGACGAACGTGCCCTCGATGACGCGCTCGCCGCGCCGGTGCGCGACCGCCTCCGGCAGCGCGCGGACGATCTTCTCGAAGCCCTCGATCGTGGTGTCCACGGCGAGGCGCATCTGCTCGATCTCGTGCGCGTCCTTGACCAGCCGCAGCTCGGACAGCGCCTCGGCCAGCCGCTCGTCGCGCTGACCGGCGGCCTCGGTGGCGCGGATCTCCTCGACCAGCTCCTCGATCGCCTCGTCGGCCTCCGGGACCACCCGCACCTGCACGCCGTCCTCGCCGACGTCCTTGGCCAGGGCGTCGCGCAGGTCGTCGAGGTGCGCCGTGTGGATCCCGGTGAGCTTCTCCAGGTCCTCGAGCGTCGGGCGCGCGCCCACCCAGAACTCACCGGAGCGCGAGTCGGAGAAGAACTCCTCGGTGTCCCGGCCGGCCAGAGGCCGCATGTACAGGACGGCCCGGTGGCCGCCGCCGTCGTCGCCCGTGCCGTCCTCGACAGGGTGCAGGACGAGCACGGCGTCGGGCTCCTGCTCGGCGCCCAGGCCGGTGAGGTGCGCGAACGCGGAGTGCGGGCGGAACCGGTAGTCGGTGTCGTTGGACCGCTGCTTGAACGCGCCGGCAGGGATGACGAGCCGCTCGCCTGGGAACTGCGCGGCGAGGGCCGACCGGCGCGCGGCGGTGTGGTCGGCCGCGGCGCCGCGCTGCAGGGTCGACGGCGGACGCTCGCCCCAGCCGGAGGTGACGAACCGCACGAACTCCGGGGAGCCGGGCCGCTGGGACCGGTTGCTGCCCCGGTCGGCGAGCGGCTGGGTGGGGGTGGTCTCCGGCGTCAGGTCCTCACTCATGGCGTCATCCTCCCACCAGCCCCGACTACCGTGACTCCGTGCGCATCGACCTCCACACCCACTCGACGGCGTCGGACGGCACGGGCGCACCCGCGCAGGTGGTGTCGGACGCGGCGGCCGCGGGTCTCGACGTCGTCGCCCTGACGGACCACGACACGACGGCCGGCTGGGCGGAGGCGGAGCAGGCGGCGCACGAGCACGGCATCGCGCTCGTCCGGGGGACCGAGGTCTCCGCGCGGTCCAGCGGGATCAGCATCCACCTGCTCTCGTACCTGCAGGACCCGACGCATCCCGCACTCACCGTCGAGCTGGACCGGACGCGCGACGCCCGCCTCAACCGGGCGCGGCAGATCGTGGAGCTGCTCGCGGTCGACGTGCCGATCACCTGGGAGGACGTGCTCGAGCAGGCGCGCGACGCCGTCGTCGTCGGCCGCCCGCACATCGCCGACGCCCTCGTCGCGCGCGGGGTGGTGCCCGACCGGGACGCCGCGTTCGTGCACCTGCTGGCCTCGGACGGGCCGTACCACGTGCCGCACTACGCCCCCGACGGGCCGGCCGCCGTGCGTGCGATCCGCGCCGCCGGCGGTGTGCCCGTCTTCGCGCACCCCGGCGCCGACGCCCGCGGCCGGATCGTGCCCGACCGCGTGTTCGACCGCCTCGCGGCCGCGGGCCTCGGCGGCATCGAGGTGGACCACCGCGACCACTCGCCCGCGCAGCGGGTGCGCCTCCGCGGCATCGCCGACCGCCTCGGCCTGCTGGTCACGGGGTCGAGCGACTACCACGGTGACGGGAAGGCCAACCGGCTGGGGGAGAATCTCACCGCGCCCGAGGTGCTCGCGGCGATCGAGGAGCGAGGGACGACAGACGTGATCAGACCATGAGCGACGTGTTCGACGCCTACCTGTTCGCGTCGGTGTTCATCACGCTGTTCGTGATCATGGACCCGCCCGGCGTGGTGCCCATCTTCCTCGGACTCACCGGCGCGATGACCCGCCAGCAGCGCAACCGCGCCGCACGGCAGGCCGTCCTGGTGGCCCTCGGGGTGATCGTGGCGTTCGCCCTGTTCGGGCAGTCGCTGCTCGACTACATGCACATCACCCTGCCCGCCCTGCAGGCCTCCGGCGGGCTGCTCCTGCTGCTCATCGCCATGGAGCTGCTGACCGGGAAGATGGAGGAGCCGCAGCCGTCGGGGAACGGGAAGGTCAACGTCGCGCTCGTGCCGCTGGGCACGCCCCTGCTGGCCGGCCCCGGCGCCATCGTCGCCACCATGGTGTTCGTCCAGCAGTCCGACAAGACCGTCGCCGAGTGGACCGCCATCGCGGCCGGCGTCGTCGCCGTGCACGTGGCGCTCTACCTAGCGATGCGGTTCGCCAACGTCATCCACCGGATCCTGGGCGACTCTGGGACCATCCTCGTCACGCGGATCGCCGGCCTGCTGCTCGCCGCCATCGCGGTGCAGCTCGTCGCCGACGCGGTCACCGCGTTCATCCAGGCGGCATAGCGAGGGGCGCGTGCTCCGCGGAGCACGCGCCCTCTCGTCCGTCCGGTTGGTCAGGCCTCGGTGGCCGTCGCCTGCGGGGCGCCGCCCTCGCTCGCCTGGCCGCTGCGCGTGCGACGACGGCTGCGGCTCCGGCGGCCGCTGCCACCGGTCGACGCGCCCTCGGCGCCCTGCTCGGCCGGGGCGCCGTCCGCCGGCGCGGAGGTCTCGGCACCCTCGCCCTCGCCACGACCGCGCCCGCGACCGCCGCGGCGACGACGGCTGCCCTCGCGCGCCTCCCCGGAGTCGTCCGCCGGCCGCTCGGTCTGCGGACCGGTGCTGCGCGGGGCGGACGTGGAGCGGGAGTCGCTGGAGTGCGCGCGCGAGTCGCCGCGTCGCGAGTCGCCCCGCCCGCCGCCGCGGATCGCGTCCGAGTGCGTGGTCGCCGGACGCCCGCCGCCGCGCTTGCCGGTCTCGCCGAGGTCCTCGAGCACCTCGGCGCCCAGGCCCTCGCGGGTCTGCTGCGACTTGGGCAGGCGGCCCTTGGTGCCCTCGGGGATGTCGAGGTCCTCGTACACGTGCGCGGAGCTGGAGTACGACTCGATCGGCTCGGGGATGCCCAGGCCGAGCGCCTTGTCGATCAGGCCCCAGCGCGGGATGTCGTCCCAGTCGACGAACGTGACCGCGGTGCCCTTGGCGCCCGCGCGGCCGGTGCGGCCGGTGCGGTGCAGGTAGGTCTTCTCGTCCTCGGGGCACTGGTAGTTGATGACGTGCGTGACGGCCTCGACGTCGATGCCGCGGGCGGCCACGTCGGTGGCCACGAGCACGTCGACCTTGCCGTGGCGGAACGCGCGCAGCGCCTGCTCGCGGGCGCCCTGGCCGAGGTCGCCGTGCAGCGCGCCGGCGGCGAAGCCGCGCTCGACCAGGTCGTCGGCCACCTTGGCGGCGGTGCGCTTGGTGCGGGCGAACACGATGGTCAGGCCGCGGCCGCGGGCCTGCAGGATGCGGGCCAGCATCTCGACCTTGTCCAGGGCGTGCGCGCGGTAGACGACCTGCTTGATGTTCTTGACGGTCTGGCCGTCGTCGTCCGGGTCCGCGGCGCGGATGTGCGTCGGCTGCGTCATGTAGCGGCGGGCCATCGCGACGACGGCGCCCGGCATGGTGGCCGAGAACAGCATCGTGTGGCGGCTGGCCGGCGTGGCCGCGAGGAGGGTCTCGACGTCGGGCAGGAAGCCCAGGTCGAGCATCTCGTCGGCCTCGTCGAGCACGACCGCCTTCACGTGCGACAGGTCGAGGTGCTTCTGCTTGAGCAGGTCGATCATGCGCCCGGGGGTGCCGACGACCACGTCGACGCCGGTGTTCAGCGCGGCGATCTGCGGCTCGTACGCGCGGCCGCCGTAGACCTGCAGCACGCGGACCTTGCGGCGGGAGCTGGCCGTGGCCAGGTCACCGGCCACCTGGACGGCGAGCTCACGGGTGGGGACGACGACGAGGGCCTGCGGCTTGCCGGCGTGGGGCATCTGCTCGTAGCCCTCCTCGCCGGGGGCGACCACGCGGTGCAGCAGCGGGACGCCGAATCCGAGGGTCTTGCCGGTGCCGGTCTTGGCCTGGCCGATGATGTCGTGGCCGGACAGCGCGACCGGCAGGGTCATCGCCTGGATGGGGAACGGGTGCGTGATGCCCGCGTCGGCCAGCGCCTGGACGATCTCCGGGCGGACGTCGAAGTCCGCGAACGAGGCCTCGACGGCCTGCACGGAGGACCAGGTGTTCTTCAGGGGGCGGGTCATGGGCTCGGCCAGAGCAGAGACCTGCTCCGGCGTCTCGTCGGTGGTGGTCACGAGGACTCTTCACTGCGAAGGGTGGTGTGCCGCGCGCTGCCGGGGCCGACGGGTGTCGGAGCGTCCCGGGCGACAGCGGAGTTCACCACGCGGGTTGGCCGGCAGCCGATCGTGCAAGTCGACTCGCGCGCGTCGTCCGGACGGGTCCGGGGCTGCGCGAGAATGGGTCTGATCGTCGAACGAACGGGGATACCGAGACGACCGGGCAACCGAATTACCTGCACAGTCTATCCGACGCCTCCCGCAGGCCGGTCGACGCCCCGCCGGGGCTACGATCCTCGGATGACGACGACGCACGCAGGCACCGGTGCCGAGGCCTCCCCGACCGCGGCCACGACCCCTCCGGTCGGCTCGCTGGAGCATGCGGACGCCGTGGAGCTGCTCGGTCTGGTCGCCCAGCTGGAGCACGTCGCGTTCGCCCGCCTCGCCGCCGACTCGGCCCTCGCGCCGACCATCGAGCAGCGCCTCGAGCTCAGCCGGTTCGCCGCTGCCGCCGTCGAGCGCCGGGACCGCGTCCTGGCCCGCATCACCGAGATCGGCGGGGACCCCGTCGCCGCCGTGCGGGTGTACGGCGACGTGCTCGACGACTTCGACGCCCGCACACCCCCCGGCTCGTGGTGGGAGCGGCTGCTCAAGGCCTACGTCGGGTACGGCGTGGCCGACGACTTCTGCCGGCTGGCCGCCGAGGGCCTGGACCCCGGGTCCCGCGCGGTGGTGCTCGAGGTGCTCGACGACGCGTCGCACGCGGAGCTGGCCGTCGCGGAGCTGGACGCCGCGGGCTCGGCGGACAGGGTGCTCACCGCACGGCTCGCCCTGTGGGGCCGGCGCCTGGTGGGTGAGGCGCTCGGGGTGGTGCAGCGGCTGCTCGTCCAGCGCCCGGCCCTGGTCCGGCTCGTCGCGCTCGGCTCCGCGAGCCAGCCCGACGCCCCGCCGAACGCCCCCACCAAGCTCTTCGGTGAGCTGACGGCCCAGCACACCCGCCGCATGGCCCGCCTGGGCCTGACGGCCTGACGTACCGCGAGAGCCCCGCCCGGACGGATCCGGGCGGGGCTCTCGCGTGCTCTCGCGGGCGTCGGTCAGATGTTGCCGAAGCCGACGCGTCCCTTGCTCTCCGAGCCGATCTCGACGTAGCCGAGGCTGGCCGTCGGCACGATGACGCGGCGGCCGCGCACGTCCACCAGCTCGAGGGCCGGCCGGCCGCTCAGGGCGGCGGCCACGGCGGCGGCGACCTCGTCCGGCGTCTGGTCGGACTCGAGGCTGATCTCCCGGGGCAGGTTCTGCACGCCGATGGTGATCTCCACCGTCATCTCCTTCACGTCCTTACTCCACGCAGTGGTTCTCGGGCGGCCTCGGCCGGTGGACCGTGGCACGTCGTCCGATCCTAGGCGTCCTCGTAGACGAAGTCGGGCCGGATCAGGGCGGACACCCCGCCCCAGGCCAGCTGCGTGACCAGCTCGACGGTCCGCTCGGGCCCGACGTCGCTCGGCTGGCGCAGGCGGTGGGTCGCCGCGCCCTGCGCCATCGCGATCAGCGAGATGGCCAGCATGCCCGCGTCCTCCACCGACAGGGCCGTGACCTGCGACAGGACCACGGTGATCCGGCGGGCGGCCTCGGAGGAGGCGTGCTCGACGCGGGCGCGCACGTCGGCGTCGTGCGTGACGTCGGACTCGAAGAGCAGCGCGGACGACTCTCCTGCGCCCTCGACGAACATGATGTACGCCTTGACGATCGCGGCGATGACGTCGCGCCCGTCCCCGCGTCGCACCGGTCCCTGCTCGATGCCGGCCACGGCCTTCTCGACGGCGACCAGCAGGTCGGCGCCGTTCTGGTCGACGACGGCGAGGTACAGGTCGAGCTTGGAGGGGAAGTGGCGGTACAGGACGGGCTTGCTGACCTCGGCGCGGTCCGCGATGTCGTCCATCGAGACGTGGTGGAAGCCCTCGGAGGAGAACAGCTCCTGGGCGATGCGGAGCACCTGGGCGCGGCGCTCGTCGCGCGCCATCCGGGGGCTGCGGTGCCTCGGGGTCGAGTCGTCTGTCCCGTCCGTCATCCCGCGATGGTAGCCACGGGATGTGTCAGGGATGCGACGATGGCTCGGTGAGGGCCCCGGAACTGCTCCGGACGGACCAGGGATCGACGCGTGCGTCTCGACGCCCGTCGGTCCCTCGTCGTCGTCCGCGCACGGGCCACCGGCACCGGTCCGGCTCCGCGCGGCGCATGGTCCCGGGCCTCGTCGCGGTCGCGCTCGGCCTGACCCTCGGTGCGGGCGGCGGACTGTGGGCGGTGAGCGCGCCGCGGGCCGCCGCGATGGTCGACGACGTGCTGGGGACCTCGTCCGCCGTCCCGGCCGAGCCGGTCGAGCGCATCGGCTCGCAGAGCCGGGCGTTCGGCGAGCGCGCGTCGCTCCTGCCGAACCCCGTGGAGGTCCCCCTCGGGATGCTGCCGACGGAACAGCCGCCCAGCATCGTCGCGCTCCCGCCCGGGCTGACCGCCGCCGACGTGGCCGCGGGCCTCCTGTCGAACGAGATCCCCGAGTCGGGGTCGGGCACGTTGAGCGTCGTCGCGGGCACCGACCCGGGGCCCGGCACCGGGACGGTGCGCACCGTACGCGTGGAGGTCGAGGAGGGGCTCGAGGTCGACGGTCCCGCCTTCGCCGCGACGGTGATGGCGACCCTGAACGACCCCCGCGGCTGGGGCGCGGACGGCTCGCTCTCGTTCGCGCGCACCGACGGGGCCGCCGAGCTCCGGGTGGTCCTGGCGTCGCCGTCGACCGTCGACGACCTCTGCGCGCCGCTGCGCACCGGCGGAGAGGTGTCCTGCGGGCGCAACGGCCACGCGGTGCTCAACCTGCGCCGGTGGGTCCTGGCGACCGCCGAGCTGGCGCAGGACAAGGTCATGTACCGGCAGTACCTGGTCAACCACGAGGTCGGGCACCTCCTCGGGCACGGGCACGAGCGGTGCGGCGGCGCGGGCCAGCTGGCGCCCCTGATGCAGCAGCAGTCCTACAAGGCGGCACCCTGCATCCCGAACGCGTGGCCGTTCCCCTGAGCACCTGAGCGCCGCGCGCGGGTCGTGCGCACGGGTGTCGGTGGCTCGTGATGGGATCGACCGCGTGACCAGCTCTCCGCACGCCCTGCGCCTGGTGCGCCCGGCGTTCGCGGACGTCCCCGCGAGCGGCCCCGGGGCGGTCGTGGAGCTGGACCCCGACCAGGCGGCGGCGGTGTCCGCCACGGACCGCGCGCTGCTCGTGCTCGGTGCGCCCGGCACCGGGAAGACGACGGTCGCGCTCGAGGTGGTCGTGGCGGCGGTCGAGGCGGGGATGTCGCCGGAGGACGTGCTCGTCCTGGCGTCGGGTCGCCGTGCGGCGGCGGACCTGCGGGACCGGCTGTCGGCACGGCTGCGGCGGACCTCGGGACGACCGCTCGTGCAGACCGCGGCCGCGGCGGCCTTCTCGGTGCTGCGCGCCCGGGCCTCCCTGCTGGGGGAGCCGCCTCCCACGCTCGTGTCCGGCGCCGAGCAGGACCTGCTCATCGGTGACCTGCTGGCCGGCCACGCGGCGGGCGAGGGCGTGCCGCTCGCCTGGCCCTCCGAGGTCCGGCCGGACGTGCTGGGCCTGCGCCCGTTCCGCGACGAGCTGCGCGACCTGCTGATGCGTGCCGCCGAGCGCAGCCTGACCCCCGTCGACCTGGCCGCGCTCGCGGACCTCCACGGCCGGCCCGCCTGGGCCAGCGCCGCGAGGCTGTACGAGGAGTACCTCGACGTGGTGCAGCTGCGCACCGGCACGCCGGACCTCGGCGCCCGCCTCGATCCGGCGGTGGTGGTCGACGAGGCGGCGCAGGCGCTGCTGACGTGGGAGGACGAGGTGCCGGGCACGGTCCGGCCGCGCTGGAGGCTCGTGGTGGTCGACGACCACCAGGAGAGCACGTCGGCGACCGCGCGCCTGCTGCGGGTCCTCGCGGACGACGGGGCGCGGGTGCTGCTGCTGGCGGACCCGGACGCGGCGGTGCAGACGTTCCGGGGCGCGACGCCGTCGCTGGTCGGGCGCGCGGGTCTCGACGGTCCGGGACCGGGGGAGCTCGGCGCCCGCACGGTCGTGCTGCGCACCGCGTGGCGGCACGACCCGGCGCTGCGCGACGTCGTCGGCCGGATCGCCGAGCGCGTGGGTGCGGTGGGGGGCGTCCAGCACCGGCGGGCGGTCCCGGCGCGGGCCGACGGCGGTGACGTCCGGGTCGCCGTGCTGCCGAGCACCGCGCAGGAGGCGGCGTTCGTCGCGCACGCGTTGCGCAGCGCGCACGTCGAGCGGGGGGTCCCCTGGAGCGAGATGGCGGTCGTGGCGCGCTCGGGTGCGCAGGTGACCGCGCTGCGACGCGCCCTGGCGGGGGCCTCGGTGCCGGTGAGCGTGCTGGGCAGCGACGTGCCGCTGCGCGAGGAGCCGGCCGCGCGGCCGTTGCTGGACGCGATGCGGGTGAGCGTCGGGGCGGTCCCGCTCGACGCGACGACGGCCGCGCGACTGGCGTGCTCGCCGCTCGGGGGCCTCGACGCCGTGGGACTGCGGCGCGTCCGGCGGGCGCTGCGCACGCAGGAGCTCGCCGCGGGCGGCGGCCGCACCAGTGACGCGCTCCTCGTCGAGGCGCTCTCCGGCGACGGTGCGGTCGCACTGCCGGCGCCGGCGCGCCCGATCGCGCGGCTCGCCCGCGTCCTGGCCGAGGGTCGCCGAGCCGCGTCGCTCCCGGCCGCCGACGCGCAGACGGTGCTGTGGGCCTTGTGGCGGGCGGCCGAGCAGGCCGAGCCGTGGCGGCGGTCCGCGCTGGCCGGGGGAGCGGGCGGCGAGCGCGCGGACCGGGACCTCGACGCGGTCCTGGCGCTGTTCCGCGCGGCGGAGACGTTCGTCGACCGGATGCCGCGCTCCTCGCCGGCCGCGTTCGTCGACTGGCTGCAGGCGCAGGACCTGCCGTCGGACTCGCTCGCGGCGCGCGCCCGGCGGGCGTCGGTGCAGGTGCTGACGCCGGCGGGCGCGGCGGGCCGGGAGTGGGACGTGGTCGTGGTGGCGGGGGTGCAGGAGGGCTCCTGGCCCGACCTGCGGCTGCGGGACTCGCTGCTGGGCGCGCAGGCGCTCGTGGACCTGGTGGCCGGCCGGGCGGTGCCCGGTACCTCCGACGACGCCGAGTCCGCCGCCGCGGCGCGCGACGCGGTGCTGGCGGACGAGCTGCGCTCCTTCGTGGTGGCGTGCTCGCGCGCCCGTCGCTCGCTCCTGGTCACGGCCGTGGACGACGCCGACCACCAGCCGTCGCCCTTCGTCGACCTGGTCGACCCGTCCGACGACGAGGGCGAGACCCGCCGCACCAGCGTCCCGAGCCCGCTCGACCTGCGGGGGCTCGTCGCGCAGCTGCGGGCCCACCTCGAGCAGGCGGCGCTGGACGGCGTCGAGCCGGACCCGGCCGCGGCCCGCACCCTCGCGCGGCTGGCGGCGGCGGACGTCACCGGCGCCGACCCGGCGCAGTGGCACGGCCTCGCGGAGCCGTCCAGCGACGCGCCCCTGTGGGATCCGGACGAGCGCGTGCCGGTCTCTCCGTCCAAGGTGGAGACCGCGCAGCGCTGCGCCCTGCGCTGGGCGCTCGAGGCCGCGGGCGGGACGTCGTCGGCGAGCGGTGGGCAGAGCCTGGGCACCCTGCTGCACGCCATCGCGCAGGAGCACCCGCGCGGTACCGAGGAGGAGCTGTCCGCGGCGCTCGACCGTCGGTGGGGAGAGCTCGGCCTCGGGTCGGGATGGCCGGCACTCGCGACCCGCCGGAAGGCCGACGCGATGGTGCACCGGCTCGCCGTCTACCTGCGGACCGCCGGCGAGCCGCTGCTGGTGGAGGGTGCTTTCGCCGTCGACACCGACCGGGCGTCGCTGCGGGGGTCGGCGGACCGGATCGAGCTTGTGCAGGACGGGCCTGCCGGACCCGTGGTGCGGGTGGTGGACCTGAAGACCGGCGCCAGCCCGCCGAGCGTCAGCAAGGCCGCGGAGAACCCGCAGCTCGGCGCGTACCAGCTGGCGGTCGACGCGGGCGCGTTCGACGGCCTGCCCGAGGGGGCCACCAGCGGGGGCGCGCAGCTGGTCTTCCTCGGCACGGGGGCGACGGCCGTGACGCGGACCCAGGACGCGCTCGGGCCGGAGGTCGACGGGCCCAGCTGGGCGCGCGCGATGGTCGACCAGGTGGCCGACAAGATGGCCGCGTCGACGTTCCAGGCGACCGCCAACGACCTGTGCGACCGCTGCCCCGTGCGGCGCTCGTGCCCGGTCCGCGGCGAGGGCGGGCAGGTGGTCGCATGACCCTGTCCGCCGCGCAGATCGCCGCCCTCGTCGGCCAGCCGCCGCCCACGCCGGAGCAGCGGGTCGTCATCGAGGCGTCCCTCGGGCCGTCGCTCGTCGTGGCCGGTGCCGGGTCCGGCAAGACGGAGACCATGGCCGCACGCGTGGTCTGGCTGCTGGCCAACGGCATCGTGGCCCCCGACCAGGTGCTGGGCCTGACGTTCACGCGCAAGGCGGCCGGCGAGCTGGCCGAGCGGGTGCGCAAGCGGCTGCGCACCCTCGCCCGGGCGGCCGCGGCCGAGGGCGTGGTGCTGGGCGGCGAGGTCGACCCCGAGCGCGGAGCGGGCCTGGCGGGCCTCGCGCGGCCGACGATCTCCACCTACAACTCCTACGCGGCGTCCCTGGTGTCGGACCACGCGCTGCGGCTCGGGCTCGACCCGTCGGCGCGGCTGCTCGGGGAGGCAGCCCAGTGGCAGCTCGCCTCCGAGGTGGTCGAGGCGTGGAGCGACGACCTTGACACCGACGCCGCCACCTCCACCGTGATCGAGGCGGTGCTCGCGCTCTCGGGTGCGCTGGACGAGCACCTGCTCGACGCGGCCGGTGCCCGCAGCGGGATCGAGGGCATCATCGAGGCGATCGCGTCGACGCCGGCGGGCACCCCGCCGCGCGAGCCGTACGCCGAGATCAAGAGGCTGCTGCGGTCGCTGGGGGAGCGCGTCCGGGTCCTCGAGCTGGTCGCGGAGTACCGGGCGCGCAAACGCTCGAGCGACGCGATCGACTTCGGTGACCAGGTGGCCCTGGCCGCGCGGCTCGCCCTCGACGTGCCCGAGGTCGGGGTCGGCGAGCGGCAGCGGTTCCGGGTCGTCCTGCTCGACGAGTACCAGGACACGTCCTACGCCCAGCTGACCCTTCTCGGCGCCCTCTTCGGCGGCGGGCACCCGGTGACCGCGGTGGGTGACCCGCACCAGTCGATCTACGGCTGGCGGGGTGCGAGCGCCGGCGGGCTCGAGGGCTTCCCGACGTCGTTCCCGCAGGTGCACCCGGACGGCTCGCGGTCGCCGGCCGACGTCCATCTCCTGTCCACCTCGTGGCGCAACGACCGGCTCGTCCTCGCGGCGGCCAACCACGTGGCGGCACCGCTGCGGGCGTCGGCCACCCGCGTCGCGGTGCCGGTGCTGGTGGCGCGGCCGGGTGCGGGCGAGGGACACGTCCACGCCCACGTCGCCGAGACGGTCGAGGACGAGGCGCGGGCGGTCGCGCAGTTCGTCCGCGACCGCTGGCGGCCCGCCGGACCGGGGCGCCACCGGGTCACGGCCGCGGTCCTGTGCCGCAAGCGATCCCAGTTCGAGACCCTGCGCCGTGCCTTGCGCGACGCCGGGCTGCCGGTCGAGGTCGTCGGGCTCGGCGGGCTGCTCTCCGCACCCGAGGTGGTCGACCTGGTCGCCCTCCTGCAGGCCGCGCACGACCCGTCCCGCGGCGACGCCCTCATGCGCCTGCTCACGGGCGCGCGCACGCGGCTCGGCGCCGCGGACCTGCACGCGCTCGCAGCGTGGTCCGGCGAGCTCGCGGCGCGCCACGGTGGCGACTCCCGGTCGCGAGGGTGGACGGCCGCGGTCGTGGAGGACGATGTGGTGGTCGAGGCGGACGCGGTCGACGAGCGCAGCATCGTCGACGCCCTCGACGCGATCACCGAGCTCCCGGTCGACGGCTGGACCAGCCGCGGCGGTCGGACGCTCAGTGCCGTCGGGCGGGCGCGGCTCGCCGACCTCGCCCTGACCCTGCGCGTGCTGCGCGCGCACACCTACCTGTCCGTGCCGGAGCTGGTCGGCGAGGCGGAGCGGCTCCTCGGGCTCGACATCGAGGTCGCCGCGCGGGCCAGCACGTCGCCGGGCCGCGCGCGGGCGCAGCTGGACGCGTTCCGGGACGTCGCCGTCGAGTTCGCCCGGTCCGCCGACCACCCGAACCTGGGCGGCTTCCTCGCGTGGCTCGAGGCGGCCGACTCCCGCGAGAACGGTCTGGACATGCCGGTCTCCGAGCCCGACCCCGACGCGGTGCAGCTCATCACCGTGCACGCGGCCAAGGGCCTCGAGTGGGACGTGGTCGCGGTCGCGGGGCTGGTGGACGGCGGGCTGCCGGCCACGGCGACGCAGGGCAAGGACGGACCGAAGGACTCCGCGTGGCTGACCGGGCTCGGCTCGCTGCCCTACCCGCTGCGCGGCGACCGTCACGACCTGCCGGTCTTCGCGTACTCCGGGGCCGACGATCCCAAGGAGCTCGAGGAGCGACGCAAGCAGTTCCTGCTCGACGCCGGCGACCACGAGGTCGCCGAGGAGCGCCGGCTGGCCTACGTGGCGCTCACCCGTGCGCGGTCCGACCTGCTGCTCACCGCGGCGTGGTGGGGCGACGGCACGCGGGTCCGCAAGGTCTCGGTGTTCCTCACCGAGCTCGCCGACGCCGGTCTGGTGGAGACGGGTGGCTGGGAGGAGGTGCCGGACGGCACCGGGGCGAACCCGCGCGCCTCGCTGGTGCTCACGGCCACCTGGCCCGCCGACCCGTTCGGCACGGACGTCGGGCCGACCCGACGCCCGCACGTCGAGGACGCGGCCGCCCGGGTGCGCGCCGCGATGGCCCGGCACTCGTCGGACGGGGCGGACGAGGCCCGGCAGGTGACGGCCGACCCCGCCGGCGACCCGTCGATGCCCGACCAGGAGCTCGCCGCGCACCCGTGGGACGTCCTCGCCGAGCGTCTGCTCGCCGAGCGCGAGCGGGCACGCACACCCTCGGGCGAGGTCGAGCTGCCCGCGCACCTGTCCGCCTCCGCCCTGGTCCGGCTCGAGGGCGACCCGGCGGAGTTCGCGCAGCACCTCCGACGCCCGGTGCCGGCCGAGCCGTCGCCGCAGGCCCGCCGGGGCACCCGGTTCCACGCCTGGGTCGAGGGCTGGTACGGCAGCGCCTCGCTGGTGGACGTCGACGCCCTTCCCGGTGCCGACGACGACTCCGCGGTCCTCGACCTCGACGAACGCGCGCTCCGCGAGGCGTTCCTGGCCACTCAGTGGGCGAACCGCTCGCCGGTCGCGGTCGAGGTGGACATCGAGATCTCGGTCGACGGCTACGTGCTGCGCTCCCGGATCGACGCCGTCTTCCCCGACCCCGCCGTCGGCGGCGGGGAGGCGGGCGTCGTGGTGGTCGACTGGAAGACGGGTGCGCCGCCCAAGGACGAGGCCGCCCGCGCCTCGCGCGAGCTCCAGCTTGCCGTGTACCGGCTCGCCTGGTCGCGGTGGACGGGCACCCCGCTCGACCGGGTGCGCGCCGCCTTCTGCTACGTGGGCGCGGGCGTGACCGTCTACCCGGAGCGTCTCCTGGACGAGACGGAGATCGCCGAGCTGCTGAGCGCCGCGACCCGCGGTCCGCAGGCTCTGGGTGCGGTCACCCCGCGGGCCAACCGGCAGGGCGCGCGGCCCAACACCCCCGGCCGCGGCCGTGCGGGGTGGGAGGGGTCGAGAGGGACGCCCGCGCGACGCTCACCGCAGCCGTCGGCGCCCACCCTCTTCGACGGCGACTGACGTCCACCCGGTGCGGCGGCTCAGCCGAGGAGCCGGGCATGCACGCATTGCGCCCCAGGAGACAGAGCGATCCGTCACGCCATCAGCGGCTCGGCCTCGGCGTCCCGGCCCTCGTGCGTGTGCGCGTCGAGGTCCTCAAGCATGGCGACGGCGTCGTCGATGATCTCCGCGTCCTGGGTGCGCACCCCGTAGAGCAGCCACCGGGCGAGCGCGAGCTCCCCGGCGAGCAGGGCGCGATCGACCAGGTGCGGGTCGGTGAGCTCGGTCCGGCGCAGCTGGTACGCCTCCATGATCGAGTCGGTGGTGTCCGGGTGGGCGGCGACGAGGAGCCAGGCGAGGTCGTCGGCGGGGTCGGCCACGCAGGCGTCGCCCCAGTGCAGGATCCCGGTGACCTTGTCGCCCTGGACGAGCACCCGGTCGCTGGTGAGGTCGCCGTGCACGACCGTGGGGCGGAAACGCCACATCGCGACGTCCTCGAGCCGCTCCTCCCAGCGCCGCAGCAGGGCGGGCGGGACCTTGCCGGTGCGAGCGGCCTCGTCGACCTCCGCCTGACGGCGCTGGCGGTACTCGCCGGCGTCGTACGCGGGCAGGCCGGCGTTCTCGACGATGACGGTGGGCAGCTCGTGCAGCGCGGCGATGGCGCGGCCGAGCGACGCGGCGAGACCAGGGCCGGGGGCGAGGCGCTCGAGCCGCAGCGGGTCGCCGGGGATCTCGGCGTGCACGGCCGCGCGCCCACCCTCGGGCAGGTGCGCGAACCCGGCGGGAGCCGGGACGGCGAAGGGCAGCTTCCCGCGCTCGGACTCCGCCGCGAGCATGGACAGGAGCACGACCTCGGCCTCGAGCGCGGCGCCGGCCGCGGCGTGCTGCGGGGCGCGCACGACCCAGCGGTTGCGGTGGGCGTCGATGACGACCGCCGTGTCGAAGTCGGACCCGGGCTGGGCGGGCCGTCGGACGTCGAAGGCGTCGAGTCCCGGGACGGCGACGGTCGCCAGCGCGGCCAGGGCGAGGGGGGATCGGACCACGCGCCCAGGATAGGCGGGCGACAGAGCCGTCTCCGTCGAGGCGCTCGGCGTGTTGCGCCCGATTGGTCCCACCGCGCCCGTTTCCGCGAGCCCGGCGGTGCCTCCCCGCGTACGGTGACCGGCGTGATCGTTCCGGATGACCTCCCCCTGTCCCGTGCCGGCATCGACCGGGCCGCGCTGCTGCGCACCGAGGACGGGTTCGTCCGCACGGCCCTCGCCGATCCCGCCACGCGCGTGCTGCTCGTGTGCGACGCGGCCGTGGTCACCGCTGCGGGGCCGACGGTCGCGCTGCTCGACCCGGCGGACGTGGCGCGCCTGCTCCCGGCCGACGACGAGGCCTGGCTGCTGCTCGGCCGGGGTGACGGCGGCGAGGCGTACCTGGCGCGCCGGGTGGCGGACCGCCGTCCCGCGCCGACCGTGGGGGAGGCGTCCGACGTGCTGGTGCACACCGCACCGACCAGCACGGGACCCGCGATCACGCCGACGCTGCCCGACGGGCTGACCTGGACGGCGCTGCGCGACATCGGCGCCGACCTGTCGGCGCAGGAGGCGGGGCTGGCCACGACAGCGGTGGCGCTCGACGCCTGGCACGCCCGGCACCCCCGCTGCCCGCGCTGCGGCGCCGAGACGCGGGTGGCGCAGTCGGGCTGGACGCGGGTGTGCGTGGTCGACGGGTCGGAGCACTACCCGCGGACGGATCCCGCGGTGATCATGGCGGTGGTCGACGCCGACGACCGGATCCTGCTGGGCCATGCGGCCCACTGGCCGGCCGGTCGGTGGTCCACCCTCGCGGGGTTCGTCGAGGCGGGGGAGTCGCTCGAGCACGCGGTCCGCCGCGAGGTGGCGGAGGAGACGGGAGTCGTCGTCGGTGACGTGTCCTACCGGGGCAGCCAGCCGTGGCCGTTCCCCGCGTCCCTCATGATCGGCTTCCGCGCGCAGGCCGAGTCGACGGACGTGCACGTGGACGGCATCGAGCTGACGGAGGCGCGGTGGTTCTCCCGCGCCGGGCTGGCGGACGCCGTGCGGACCGGCGACGTCATTCCGCCGGGGCGGGCGTCGATCGCCCGGGCGCTCGTGGAGGAGTGGTTCGGGGGACCGCTCAGCTGAGGGGGACCGCTCAGCTGAGGCGGTCGCGCACCTGCGAGAGCGACGGGTTCGTCGCGGCGGACCCGTCGGGGAACACGACCGTCGGCACCGTCTGGTTCCCGCCGTTGAGCGACTCGACGAGCGCTGCCGCGTCGGGGTGCTCCTCGATGTTCACCTCGGTGTAGCCGATGCCTGCGGAGTCCAGCTGCGTCTTGAGCCGGCGGCAGTACCCGCACCAGGTGGTGGAGTACATCGTGATCGTGCCGGTCTCGGGCAGGGTCTGCGTGGTCATCGGTCCTCGTCGGTCGGTTCTCGAGCACGGTCGTGGCGAGATCGTCGCCCAGGGCAGCAACGTCCGCAAGCTCGCGACTCTTCCCGGGTCACTCGAACGGGCGTCGTCCACCGGCCGCGTCCGGCGTGTGGGCCGGTGCTGCGAGACTGTGCCCGATGTCCGCCGAAGCCCTCCTGGACGCCCTCGACCCCGAGCAGCGTGCCGTCGCGACGACCCTGAGGGGTCCCGTGCGCGTGCTCGCCGGCGCGGGCACGGGCAAGACCCGGGCGATCACGCACCGCATCGCCTACGGCATCCAGGTGGGGGCCTACCGGCCGGCCAACGTGCTGGCCGTGACGTTCACCGCCCGTGCCGCGGGGGAGATGCGGACCCGGCTGCGGCTGCTCGGCGCGTCCGGTGTCCAGGCGCGGACGTTCCACGCCGCGGCGCTGCGCCAGCTGGGGTTCTTCTGGCCCAAGGTCGTCGGCGGCCCGCCGCCCCGGATCCTCGAGCAGAAGGTCAAGCTCGTCGCGCACGCCGCACAGCTGGTCGGCATCGAGACGGACCGGGAGAGCGTGCGCGACCTGGCGTCCGAGATCGAGTGGGCCAAGGTCTCGCTGGTCACGGCCGACGACTACGCCAAGGCGGCCGCCGCCACCGACCGCCCAGGCCCGGGGGGCATCGACCCGCAGTCCGTCGCCCGGCTCATGGCGGCCTACGAGTCCGCGAAGGACCAGCAGGGCGTCATCGACTTCGAGGACGTCCTCCTCCTGCTCGCCGCCATGCTGGCCGAGCGGCGGGACGTGGCGGACTCGGTCCGGGAGCAGTACCAGCACTTCGTGGTCGACGAGTACCAGGACGTCAGCCCGCTCCAGCAGTACCTGCTCGACCAGTGGCTCGGCGGTCGGCAGGAGCTGTGCGTGGTCGGCGACCCGAGCCAGACCATCTACTCGTTCGCGGGCGCCTCCGCGCACCACCTCACGTCGTTCACGGCCGCCTACCCGCGCGCCACCACGGTCGAGCTCGTCCGGGACTACCGCTCGACACCGCAGGTGGTGAGCCTGGCCAACCACGTCATGCACGCGTCCCGCAAGGCGGGCGGACCCGCGCCCCTCGAGCTGCGGGCGCAGCGCGCCGACGGTCCCGACGTCTCCTACGTGACCTACGCGGACGACGACGCAGAGGCCGCCGGCGTCACCGCGACGATCGCCGAGCTGGTCCGCGGTGGCGTGTCGGCCGCCGACATCGCGGTCCTGTTCCGGACCAACGTGCAGTCCGAGGCGTTCGAGGCGGCCCTGTCCGACCGGGGCATCGCCTACCAGGTGCGCGGGAACGCGCGGTTCTTCGCGCGGGCGGACGTGCGCAAGGCGATGGTCCTGCTGCGCGGTGGTGCGCGGGCCGTGGATCCCGACCTGCCGATGCCGGACGCGGTCCGGGACATCCTGCGCAACGCGGGCTGGTCGGAGAGCCCGCCGGAGGGCCGCGGCGCGGCGCGCGAACGCTGGGACGCCCTGCAGGCGCTCGTGACGCTGGCCGACTCGCTGGCTGCGGCCCCACCGACGGGCAGCGGTCCGCCGACCGTCTCCGACCTGGTCGCCGAGCTCGACGAACGCGCGTCCGCGCAGCACGCGCCGACCGTCGAGGGCGTGACCCTGGCCTCCCTGCACGCCGCCAAGGGCCTCGAGTGGGACGCGGTGTTCCTCGTGGGGCTGTCCGAGGGGCTGCTCCCCACGGTCCAGGCGCAGACCGACGCCGCGCTGGCCGAGGAGCGGCGACTGCTCTATGTCGGGATCACCCGGGCGCGTGTGCACCTGCACCTGTCGTACTCCCGTGCCCGTCACCCGCGCGCCCGGGCGAGCCGCACCGTCTCGCGGTTCCTCACCGACCTCTGGCCCGACGAGCGTCGCCGCCCGGGGGTGCCGCGGCGCGAGCTCGACGACCGCCAGCAGGCCGTCGTCGACGCACTCACCGCGTGGCGCGACGGCCACGCGGCCGAGCTGCGCCGCCAGCCCGCGTCCGTCCTGACCAGCGCGACCATCCGCGCGATCGCGGAGCGGTGCCCCGGCACGCTCGAGGAGCTGGGCTCGGTCCGCGGGGTCGGACCGATGACGCTGGCGGACGTCGGCGAGGACGTTCTGGCGACCGTCCGCGCGACCGTCGCCCAGCCCGCTCGCTGAGCCGATCGGGCGATGGCAGAAATTCGTCGAGGAAACTTCGTTTATTCGGTTGTCCGCCCCGCGAGCCCGGTCCTAGTCTGGGCGACGTCCTTGTTGAGGGACCGCGCCGAGAGGTGAGGGTCCGAGCCGGAGAGGGGGTGGGTGCACCGATGAACACAAAGATCCAGACGCCGGACGCTTACGCGTTCCTGCCGCGATCTGTCGCGCCCACCATGTTCCGGTTCCAGGGGATCGCTCTGCCCATCGGCGGCAGCACCCTCGAGCTCACCGGCGGGTCGAAGCGTCGCACGGCGACCGATCCCCGCACGCAGCTGATCCGGACTCCCATGATCTGACCTCGACAGAGGCATCAGGCCGCGGAGTCCGAACTCGGACCCGCGGCCTTTCTGTTTCTCCCGATGATCCGGGTGGGACGGGTTGGCAGTCGGTCCGGCACCGACGCAACACGCTCACCAGCAAGGACATCAGGAGGACATCGTGCGGCTCACGACGCTGCTCGACACGGTGAACCAGGGCGGATCCGGCGCGTGGCCCCTCACCGACAGCACTTCGGCGACCGACGACCGCCAGACGTTCGACCAGCTCGTCGCCGACTTCATCCCGTGCCGGGCGGGCGACCCCGAGCTCTGGTTCGCCGAGCGGACGGCCGAGGTCGAACGGGCCAAGGCACTGTGCCGCGAGTGCCCGCTGATCGAAGGATGCCTGGCCGGCGCCATCGAGCGCGCCGAGCCGTGGGGCGTCTGGGGCGGCGAGGTGTTCGTCGGTGGCGTGGTGGTCGCGACCAAGCGTGGTCGTGGTCGCCCGCGGAAGAACGCAGCCCCGGCGGCCTGAGGCCGTCGGCACTCAACCCTGCGCGCCCACCAGCGACGCGGGGAGGGCGGTGCACCCACACTCGGGGTGCACCGCCCACGTGCGTCTGCGCGGCACCGCGTCCGGCAGGGAGACCTCGTACGTGACACCTGCGCCCAGGCCGACGAGCCCGTCCAGGTGGGCGAGCACGGCCGCGGCCCCGATCCCCGCGCAGACTGCGGCCGGCACGGCCGGCTCGCTCGGGGTCGCACCGGTCCGCAGCTGGGCGGCCAGGGTCGGCCACGCGTCGTCGGCGTCGCTGCGGTGCAGGTCCAGGCAGCGCAGGCAGGGTCCGGTGCCCGGCACGACGAGCGGGCCGACGACCGTGTCCGCCTCCCGGACGACGACCCCGAGGTGCGCCGTGGCCCCGGAGACCAGCGCGGGAGCGCGCACCGGGTCGGCCACCCCGTACTCCACCAGCACCACGACGTCCGGCCGACGGTCCGACACCGTCGACACGTGCGGCGCCACGTCGCGCAGCAGCCGCGCAGCCACGTGCTCGCGCGCGGAGCCCGCGTCGGCCCACCTGTACCCGCAGACGCCGACGTCGGTCGACCGCACCGGTCGCTCGTCGTCGAGCAGCAGGGTGCCGACGCCCGCGGCGGCGAGCCCCACCGCGATGCCCAGCCCGGTCGGCCCCAGGCCGAGGACGGCCACCACCCGGTCCGCCCGGGCCCGGACGAGCCGGGTGCCGTCCCCGTCGGGCCGCAGCAGGGACCACACGTCCGCGTCGACCGCCGCCGGTCCGCGCAGGACCGCCGCGGGCGGCCGAGCGTCGGTGAGCCGGGCGTCGACGAGCACGGCGACCAGCGCGCGGGCGCGCTCGACGTCGACGGCGCGGGCGACCAGCTCGGTCAGGTCCGTCCGCGGGTCGACGGACATGAGCAGGTCCGCGTCCGCGGGGGTGAGGTCGGTCAGGCGGACGGCCCAGCGCGGGTCGGTGCCCACCTGGACCTCGGTGGCGGTGCGTCGCAGCACCCGCAGCCCGGCGCGCAGTCGCATGGGTCCCCTCTCGGCGTCGGGGGCCACCCTGGCAAAGCTGTCGAGGGCCGCGCGGGCGTCGTCCACAGGCCCGGACATGCCGAAGGGCACCGTCCGCGCGGACGATGCCCTCGGGCGGGTGCGGTGGTGGTGCTCAGGCCTTGCCGAGGATGCGGTTGAGCTTGGTGCCGCACACCGGACAGACGGCCTTGGCCATCCTGCGACCGGATTCCGAGATCACGACGTCGCCCTCGGCCTCGCGCTTCTCCTTGCACTTCACGCAGTAGAACTCGCCTGCATACGTCTCAGCCATGGGGCCCTCCCTCGGTGTCCGTGCACCGGACCGGGGAACCGCCGGCCGGCGGCTCGGACGTGCTGGTGCAACAACGCCCGCGCGACGTCCACGGTAGTGCTCCAGACGCCCACAGCCCGCGGAATCGTGCAGGACGCGCCGTGCGCCGACGGGTGAACCGGGGCCCGTGGGCCCTGCGCGCTAGCGTGCACCTGTGCAGCCCACGCAGGACCTGTCGCAGGTCGAGATCCGCCGCTCGCGCAAGCGCGTGCGCACGGTGACGGCCTGGCGCGAGGGCGACCGGACGATCGTGGCCATCCCGGCGCGGTTCACGCGGGCGCAGGAACGTGAGTGGGTGCGTCGCATGCTCACGCGTCTGGCGACGCAGGAACGCCGCCGTCGCCCGTCGGACGACGAGCTCATGTCCCGCGCCACGGAGCTGGCCGCCAAGTACCTCGGCGGCCGCGTGCAGCCGACGACCGTCCGGTGGTCCACCAACCAGGGCCGCCGCTGGGGGTCGTGCACGCCGTCGGACGGCTCGATCCGGATCTCCGACCGCGTGCGCGGCATGCCGCGGTGGGTGCTCGACTACGTGCTCCTGCACGAGCTCGCGCACCTGCTGCACGCCGGGCACGGTCCGGACTTCTGGGCGGAGCTCGACACCTACCCCCGGACGTTGCGCGCCCGAGGGTTTCTCGAGGGGTACGCGTACGCGGCGGAGCGCGGAGCACAGGCGGCGCCGGGGGAGTCCGACGAGGACGCCGACCGACCGACCGACGAGGTCGACGACGGCGGGATCGACGAGCCGGAGGACGTCGTGTCCGACGAGGTGGACGTCGACGAGCTCAACCCGGACGACGAGGCGCTCGGGCAGCTCGAGCTGGACTTCGACGCCCCCGGAGCATCAGAGACGCGCTGAGCCGCCTGCGGGACGGACCCGTCGCGCGGGCGCCGCAGCCGGGCAGTCAGGCTGTCGGGTCGGCGTCCGGGTCCTCGCCGAGGATCTCGGCCAGTGCGCGGTCCACCTCGGCGGCGTCGTCGACCGCGGTCGCGCGGCGGGCCGCGTAGCCGGACGGGTCGTCGAGGTCCTCGGTGCCGGGCAGCAGGTCGGGGTGGTCCCACACGGCGTCGCGCGCGGTGGCGCCGTTGTCGCGCGTGATCTGCGCCCACAGGGCGGCGGCGTCGCGCAGGCGCCGGGGCCGCAGCTCGAGGCCGACCAGGTTGGCGAACGTCTGCTCGGCCGGTCCGCCGGCGGCACGGCGGCGGCGGATCATCTCGCGCAGAGCCATGGTGTGCGGCAGGTGGGGGAGCGCGGCTGTGGCGGTGACCTCGTCGACCCAGCCCTCCACGAGCGCGAGGGCCGTCTCCAGCCGCTCGAGCGCAGCCTTCTGCGCGTCCGTCGTGTGCGGGGCGAACACCCCGCCGGAGAGCGCCTGCTGGAGCGCCGCCGTGTCGGTGACGTCGATCGAGCGGACGGCCTCCTCCAGCTGGTCGGCGTCGATCGTGATGCCGCGCGCGTACGCCTCGACGGTGGCGAGCAGGTGCGAGCGCAGCCACGGGACGTGGGTGAACAGGCGGGTGGCGGCCGCCTCGCGCAGGGCGAGGAAGAGGCGAACCTCCTCCGCGGGGGCGTCGAGACCCTCGGCGAACGCGTCGACGTTGGCCGCGACGAGCGCCGGGGCAGGCCTGTCGAGCAGGGGCAGGCCGATGTCGGTGGTGCCGAACACCTCGTGCGCGAGGGTGCCCGCGGCCTGGCCCACCTGCATGCCGAAGACCGCCGACCCGAGCTGGCGCAACAGCTGAGCCGGCTCGATCCCGCCGGGCAGGGCGAGCTCGCCGTCCGACCCGTCGGGCAGGGCACCGCCGAGCGCGCCGACGAGGGCGACGGACAGCGAGGACGCGACCGGCTCGGTCAGGGTGCGCCACGTGGGCAGGGTGGCCTCGACCCACTCGGCTCGGCTCCACGCGCGGGGAGTGCCGGTGGACGGGGGCAGGTCGGTGGCGGCGTCGAGCCACAGCTCGGCGACCGCGAGCGCGTCGATGACCTGCCGGGTCTGCCCGGGGCTCAGCGACGGGTCGCCGCCCGCGGCGGCCTGCTGCCGCGCGAGGTCGTGGGCCATCTGCCAGTTGACGGGGTCGTCGCCCGAGGCGGACAGCAGGGCCTGGACCTGGGCGAACACCTGCTGCAGCGCGGCCGGGTCGTCGGGCAGCCCGGACGCGGCGGCCATGGCGCCGGGGTCGAAGCCGCGCTCCTGCAGCTCTCGGATGGCGTCGTCGGCGCCCTCGCCCAGCATCGCGCGCATGACCTGCTCCCAGGCGGGCACGCCACCATCGGCTCCGGGGACAGCGGAGTTGTCGGGGCTCACATGGACCTCCTGCGACGATGGGGCCGGCTGCGAACCACGGTAACCACGCAGCACAGGAACGAGGGATGGTGGCCGGGCAAATTCGCTCAGGGCGCAGCGCGCGACCGGGGACCGCTCCGGATGAGCCCGAGCGCCCCGACGACGTCGTCGTGATCGGGCGAGGACCGATCGCGTCCGCCGTCGGCGCTGCCTGGGGTGGACACGTGCGGACCCTCGACGAGGTCCCGGAGCAGGACCCGCAGGACGCGCTGGCGGGTGCCACGGTCGTCGTGCTCGTGACCCACTCCGGGGACCTCGTCGCGCCGGTGGACAAGGGGCGCCGCGAGCGAGAGGCGGCGATCGTCGCGCACACCCAGCGCGTCCTCGGTGCCGCGCGCGCGGTGGGGGCGCGGCACGTCGTCGCGATCGGGTCCGCGGTGGTCTACGGCGCGTGGGCCGACCGGCCGGAGATCCAGGACGCCGACCCGCTGCCCCGCACCGACGACGCCGCCCGGGACGGGCTGGTGGGTGACCTCCTCGCCGCGGCGGCCGTGCTCGAGCGCGGCCGCCGCCGGTCCCCGCTGGTCACGCAGCTGCGGCCGGCGGCGGTGGTCGGCGCCGGCGTCGACACCTTCGTCACCCGGCACTTCGAGGCTCCCCGCCTGCTCACCGTGCGGGGCGCGGTCCGTCCGTGGCAGTTCGTGCACGTCGACGACCTGGCCGCCGCGGCGCGGTTCGCCGTGGACCACGCGCTCGCGGGCGTCCTCACCGTGGGGGCGCCGGACGTGCTCGATCCCGCCCAGGTCGAGGCCGCCTCGGGGATGCGGCGCGTGGAGCTGGCGGCCGCGACCGCGTTCGGCACCGCCGAGCGGCTGCACCGCGTGGGAGTCCTGCCGGCGCCGGCCTCGGAGCTCGCGTTCGTCGTCTACCCGTGGACCGTCGCGTCGGACCGTCTGCGCGCGGCCGGGTGGGAACCGCGGTGGTCCAGCGCGGCCTGCCTCGACGTCCTGCTCGAGGGGGTCCAGGGCCGGCTCGCCGTCGCCGGACGTCGCGTGGGCACGCGGGACGCCGCCGCGCTCGGGGCGGCGGGGGCTGCCGTCGCGCTCATCGGCACCGCGGCCGTGTGGCGGCAGGCGCGGGCGCGTCGGCGGGGGTGAGCGCGACAGGGGATCGTGACAGGGGATGATGTGGGCGTGCTCGAGCAGCCCACCTCCCCGTTCGACGTCGACGAGCCCTCCGGCGAGCCCGAACGCGTCAGCCCGCGCTCGCTCACGCTGTCCGTCGGCATGCTGGTCACCGCGCTGCTGCTCGCCGTGCTGGTCATCCTGCCGGTGCCCTACGCGATCAGCAGCCCGGGCCCGACGCGTGACGTGCTCGGAGAGCACGACGACACGCCGCTGATCCAGATCGAGGGCGCCGAGACGTTCGAGTCCACCGGCGAGCTGCGCCTGACCACGGTGTCCGGCACGGGCGGTCCCGGGTTCCCGTCCAGCGCGGTGGGCGTCGTCCAGGGCTGGCTGTCGCGCTGGACCGTGGTCCAGCCGGTGGAGCTGCTGTACCCGCCGGACCAGACCCAGGACGAGATCGACGAGTCCAACGAGGCGGAGATGGTCTCCTCGCAGGAGAACGCCACCGTCGCCGCGCTCACCGAGCTGGGGTACGAGGTCCCCGCGACCCTCGTCGTGGCGGGTGCCGTCGAGGGGACCGACGCCGAGGGCAAGGTCGAGGAGGGGGACGTCATCGTCGCCCTGGACGGCATCGCGGTGCCCGACTACCAGGGGCTGATCGCGCAGCTGGAGCAGGTGGAGCCGGGCGACACGGTGACGCTCACCGTGCGTCGGCACGGGCAGGCCGTCGACGTCCCGGTCGTCACCGGCGAGAAGGACGACGGCCGGGCCCAGATCGGCGTGTTCATCGACCCGTCCTTCGACATGCCGGTGGACGTGACCATCAGCATCGACGACATCGGCGGACCGAGCGCCGGGACCATGTTCGCGCTGGGGATCATCGACAAGATGACGCCGGAGGACGAGGCGAACGGCAAGGACATCGCGGGGACGGGCACCATCGACGTCACGGGCGAGGTCGGTCCGATCGGCGGCATCCGGCAGAAGCTGGCCGGCGCGACTCGCGACGGGGCCACCTGGTTCCTCGCGCCCGCCTCGAACTGCGACGAGGTCGTCGGCCACGTGCCGGACGGGCTCCGCGTCGTCTCCATCGAGACCTTGCACGACGCCCGCGAGGCGATGACCGCGATCGGCGCGGGCACGGCCGACGACCTGCCGACCTGCCGCTGATCAGTCGAGGGTCGAGCGCACCGCGGAGACCAGACCCGGCACGAGGTCGGGACCCTGACCCACCTGGTCTGCGCTGTCGTTCGCGCGGCTGCGGACGGCGCACCACGACGGTCCGTCCCGCAGGGCGCCCACCACCAGGCGCACGTCCTGGCGCTCGGGGTGGGCCAGCAGGTAGTCGAGCGCGGCGTCGGCGTCCTGGGGCATCGCCTCCTCGGCGGCCGGCGGCAGGACCACCCGCTCGACGGTGACCGCCATGCCGTCCACGGTCGACGGCCACGACAGTCCCGCGAGCAGCGTCTCCAGGTCCGGCGCCTCGGGCAGCTCCTCCTGCTCGACGGACGTGAGGTGGGCCGGGTCGGCCTTCGCCGCGGCCAGCGCCGCCGGGTCCAGCTGGGCCGCGAGGCCGGGCTCGGTCTGCAGCATCGCCTGCGTGCGGACGAGCGCGAAGACGCGGACCGGGCCGTCCCAGCCGGCCTCGGCGACGTGCTGCTCGATCTCGCGGACGGATCCGGCCAGTGCGGCCAGTGCAGGGGTGGGTTCGCTCACAGGTTCATGGTCGCATTCCTGTGGGAACCTGTGCCTCGACCGGCACGTTCAGCGTGCGAGTGGTGTGCGTCCTGTGCGTGCCCCGCTGTCAGCTGTTGTTCCTGATCTTGTTCCCGACGACGAGGACCGCCACGCCGTGACATTCGGAAGCCCGCCGCCGCCCCGGACCAGCCCGCCCCGTGCGCGCCGGCGCGGAGCACTCGCACCCACGCTGGTCGTTCTCGGCGTCCTCGTCGTCCTCGTGCTCCTCCTCGCCCAGGTGTGGACGGAGGTGCTCTGGTACCGCCAGCTCGGGTTCGGGGGAGTCATCGCCACCGAGTGGGGCACGCGCGCCGTGCTGTTCGCCCTCGGGTTCCTCGTCATGGGCGGGGCGGTCTACTGGAGCCTGAACTTCGGCTACCGGTCGCGTCCCGTGTACGCCCCGTCGACGCAGGAGCAGGCGAACCTCGACCAGTACCGCGAGGCCATCGAGCCGCTGCGCCGCCTGGTCATGATCGTCGGCCCCGCCGTGCTCGGCCTGTTCGCCGGTGCGGCCGCGTCCCAGCAGTGGCAGACCATCCAGCTCTGGATGCACGGGGGGACCGTCGGCACGACGGACGCCCAGTA
Source organism: Cellulomonas sp. Root137 (assembly GCF_001426725.1). NCBI lineage: Bacteria > Bacillati > Actinomycetota > Actinomycetes > Micrococcales > Cellulomonadaceae > Cellulomonas > Cellulomonas sp. Root137. The sequence goes on from NZ_LMFG01000001.1 coordinate 1,816,963, forward strand.
CGGCATCGACCTGGGCTTCTACCTGTTCACGCTGCCCGGCCTGCGGTTCGTCGTCTCGTTCCTCATGGCCGTCACCGTCCTCGCCGGCATCGGCGCCGTGGCCACCCAGTATCTGTACGGCGGCCTGCGGGTCGGCGGTCCGAGCGGTGGGACGCCGCGCACGACGCGCGCCGCCCGCGTCCAGCTGACGACGATCGCGGCGGTGCTCATGCTGCTCATCGCCGCGAGCTACTGGCTGGACCGGTACTCGATCCTCATGAAGTCGGGCCAGAAGTTCGTCGGCGCCTCGTTCACGGACGTGCACGCGGTCATCCCGTCGAAGGCGATCCTCGCGGGCATCGCGATCTTCGTCGCCGTGATGTTCATCGTCACCGCGATCCGCGGCAACTGGCGCCTGCCCGCCATCGGCGTCGGCCTGATGATCGTCGCGGCCATCGCCGTCGGCGGCATCTACCCGGCCGTGGTGCAGCGGTTCCAGGTGCAGCCGAACCAGCAGGACGCCGAGGCCGAGTACATCCAGCGCAACATCGAGGCCACCCTCGACGCGTACGGGCTCGACGACGTCAAGACGACGGAGTACAACGCGGAGGTCACCGCCGAGGCCGGCGCGCTCCGCGAGGACGCCGACACCACGGCGTCGATCCGCCTCCTCGACCCGCAGATCGTCAGCCCGTCGTTCAAGCAGCTCGAGCAGATCCGCGCGTTCTACGACTTCCCCGACTCGCTGTCGGTGGACCGGTACGAGATCGACGGCGAGAGCCGGGACACCGTCATCGCGGTGCGCGAGCTGTCGCTCGAGGGCCTGGACGCGCAGCAGCGCAACTGGACCAACGACACGACGGTCTACACGCACGGGTTCGGTGTCGTCGCCGCCTACGGCAACACGACGGCCGGGCGCGGGGCGCCGGCGTTCTGGGAGCAGGGGATCCCCTCGACGGGCCAGATGGGCGAGTACGAGCCGCGCATCTACTTCAGCCCCAAGGCGCCCACGTACTCGATCGTGGGAGCCCCCGAGGGCGCGCGGCCGTGGGAGCTGGACTACCCGTCCGACGGCGGGACCGGCGCGGAGAACAGCACGTTCCCGACGCAGGACGTCTCCGCCGGGCCGTCGATCGCCAACCCGTTCACCAAGCTGCTCTATGCGCTGAAGTTCGGGTCCGAGCAGATCGTGTTCTCGGACCGCGTGACCAGCGACTCGCAGATCCTCTACGACCGCGACCCGCGCGACCGCGTCCAGAAGGTCGCTCCCTACCTGACGCTCGACGGCCGTGTGTACCCCGCGGTCGTGGACGGCAGGGTCAAGTGGATCGTCGACGGCTACACGACGACGGACCAGTACCCGTACGCCGCGTCCCGCTCGCTCGACGACGCGACCACCGACTCGCTGACCGAGACGTCCGAGACCGTCCAGGCGCTCCAGCCGAAGACCGTCAGCTACATCCGGAACTCCGTGAAGGCCACCGTCGACGCCTACGACGGGTCGGTCACCCTGTACGCCTGGGACATCGAGGACCCGATCCTCAAGGCCTGGGACAAGGTGTTCCCGTCGACGCTGGAGCCGCTCTCGTCGATCGACGGCGCGCTCATGAGCCACCTGCGCTACCCCGAGGACCTGTTCAAGGTGCAGCGCAACCTGCTCGCCCGGTACCACGTGACGGACGCCGGCCAGTTCTTCTCCGGCAACGACTTCTGGGCCAACCCGAACGACCCGACCAGCAGCGTCGCCGTGCCGCAGCCGCCGTACTACCTCACGCTGCGGATGCCCGACCAGGACGAGGCCCGCTTCTCGCTCATGTCGTCGTTCATCCCGACGGGCAACAACGCGCGCAACGTGCTGACCGGCTACCTCGCGGTCGACGCCGAGGCGGGCAACGAGGACGGCAAACCGTCCGACGACTACGGCACGCTGCGGCTCCTGGAGCTCCCGCGGGACTCGACGGTGCCCGGACCCGGCCAGGTGAACAACAACTTCGTCGCCGACCCGGACGTGTCCAACGAGCTCAACATCCTCGGGCGCGGCGACTCCCAGGTGGTGCGCGGCAACCTGCTCACCCTGCCCATGGGTGGCGGCCTGCTCTACGTCCAGCCCGTGTACGTCCAGGCCCGCAGCGGCACCACCTTCCCGCTGCTGCAACGCGTGCTCGTGGCGTTCGGTGACGACATCGGGTTCGCCGACACGCTCGACGGCGCCCTCGACCAGGTGTTCGGTGGCGACTCGGGCGCCGACGCCGGCGACGCCGGGACCGACCCCGATACGGGGACACCGCCGACGGACGAACCGACGGATGAACCGACGGACCAGCCGACCGAGGGCGAGACGGCAGCACCGACCGACCCCGGGACCGGGACCGGCACGGACGCGACCGCCCGCGCCGACCTCGACCGCGCGCTGCAGCAGGCGAAGGAGGCCATCGCGGACAGCCAGTCGGCACTGGCGCGCAACGACTTCGCGGCCTACGGCGAGGCGCAGCAGCGGCTCGACGACGCGGTGCGGGCCGCCCTCGACGCCGAGGCCCGACTGGGCGAGTGACGTGGTCCGGCCGGTGGTGACGCACGCCACCACCGGCCGGGCGTCCACGATTTGGTGGCCCCTGGGGCGTGGGGTAAGTTGTACTCACCGACGCGGGGTGGAGCAGCTCGGTAGCTCGCTGGGCTCATAACCCAGAGGTCGCAGGTTCAAATCCTGCCCCCGCTACACAGAAGACGAAGGCCCGGACCTCATGGTCCGGGCCTTCGTCGTGTGGGCGAACGACCGTCGGCGGAGACGGGTCCGCGTCCGGGCTCACCCGTCGTCGTCCGGGGGTGCCGGGGCGCCGTCGCGTTCGTCGCGCTCGGCCCAGCGGAGCAGCGGCGCCAGGTCGAACACCGCGTCATCGATGCCGGCATGGAGATCGCCGAGCTCGGCATAGCGTGCGGGGACCGTGCGCAGGGTGCAGTCGTGGGGATCGACGTCGTCGATCTCGTCCCAGCGCAGGGGCGTCGACACGGTGGCGTCCGGAGTTCCGCGCACCGAGTAGGCCGAGGCGATCGTGTGGTCGCGGGCGTTCTGGTTGTAGTCGACGAACACGAGCGACGGGTCCCGGTCGCGCCGCCACCACGTGGTGGTGACGTCGTCCGGTGCACGACGCTCCACCTCCCGCGCGAAGGCGAGGGCTGCTCGTCGCACGTCCGCGAAGCCGTGCTCGGGCGCGACCCGGACGTAGACGTGGAGGCCTGAGCCGCCCGAGGTCTTCGGCCAGCCGACTGCGCCCAGCTCGTCCAGGACCTCGTGGGCCACGTGTGCCACCCGCCGCACCCGGTCGAAGGGGCAGTCCGGCATCGGGTCCAGGTCGATGCGCCACTCGTCGGGGCGTTCGGTGTCGGCCCGGCGACTGTTCCACGGGTGGAACTCGACGGTCGACATCTGCACCGCCCAGATCACGTGCGCGAGCTCGGTCACGCACAGCTCGTCGGCGGTGCGGCCGTAGCGCGGGAAGAACAGCTCCACCGTCTCCATCCACGGCGGTGCGCCCCGCGGCAGCCGCTTCTGGTGCACCTTCTCCCCGGCGACGCCCGTCGGGTAGCGATGCAGCATGCACGGGCGCTCCCGCAGCGCACGCACGATCCCGTCACCCACGGCGAGGTAGTAGTGCGCGAGGTCGAGCTTGGTCGCCCCGCTGGCGGGGAAGTAGACACGGTCGGGGTTGGAGATCCGCACGGTGCGGGACCCGACCTCGAGCTCCACGGCGGGTGAGTGTTCCGGGGCCATGCCTCATTCAAGCGCGCTGCGTGCCGCCGCAGCCGCAGGGCGGACCCCACCGAGGGGGCGGGCGCGCTCAGCGGTCGACGGTCGCGCCGTCTGGTCGTTCACGCCGGAGGTGCCCGTGACCGAACTGTGAGGCTGAACGCGTCTCGTCGAGCAAGGAATCGCTGGACACTTCCCGTGTGGACGCCGAGCGCAGTCGCCGAGGAGCCGCGCGCGGTGTGAGCGCGATCGTCGTCGTGATGGCCCTGGCCGGCTGCTCGAGCCCGGCGGAGCCGGCAGCAGTGCCGGTGGGCGCGCCGACGCACGACTCGACGGTGGTGCCCGTCGCGGTGGACGGGCTCCTGCGGTGGGCGGACGGCAGCCCGGTGGCGAGCGACCCGGTCGACATCGCCACCGCGCGCCTCGCCGTGCCCGGGACCGACTACGAGGTCGTCTACACGGTCCCGTCGGGCCGTGTCGACGACGGGCACCTGGTCCCGATGCGGCTGAGGGCGGACGGACGGGCGGTGGCAGCCCAGGTGCCGACGGACTCGTTCGACGGGGGCCCGTGGCTGACCGCGCCCACCACCATGGGCGTGCTCGACGGCGCGGCGTTCACGCCCTTCGTGGCGGCACAGCCGGTCCCGGGGGACCACCCGCGGCAGGCGTTCGACGCGTCGGTCGCCGACGGGATCGCGGCGTGGCTGGAGTCGGACAGCACCGGCGTCGGCACACCGCGCTGGCGGGTCTTCGCGGCGGGTCCGGACGGTCGCGCCACGCTGGTCGCACGTGCGGAGGACATCGGGGCGGGCGGCACCTCCATGGCCGGCTCGACGGCCGTCTGGCGCGGGCGCGTCTACTGGGCAGCCGGGGAGCCCGGCCAGAGGGATGTCTACTCCCGGGCAGCGGACGGCAGCGGGCCGCTGGTCGCGGTCGCGACGGGGGTCGCCCAGCCCACAGCCTCGTCCTCGGGCATCGACGTCGTCCGGTCAGAGGTCGACGACCCCGCCGTGGCGCCCGGCGAGGCGTCCGTCGAGCGGGTGGTCGACGGGGACCAGCCGCGGGTGCTCGTGCGCTGGTCCGGGGTGCCGGGGTCCGCGGTGGTCCAGCTCGTCGCGGACGGGGAGGTCGTCGCCTTCGTCGCGACCACCCCCGGGCAGTCGGGGGGCCAGGTGCACGTGGTGGACACCCGTGCCCGGACGGCGAGGACGGTCACCCTGCACGGGTCGGGACGTGAGGCGTCCCTCGCACTGTGTGACGGCCGGCTGCAGTGGTCCGAGGCCGACGCGCAGGGTCCCGGCACGGCTGTCCCCACCTACGTGCTCGACCTGGTGTCGGGCGACCTGGCGAGGATCGACGTGGACCGCGCGTTCGCCGGGGCGCTGTGCGGCGGCCGGTACCTCGCGTGGAACCAGCTGGATGCGGCGGCCGGCTCGTCGGCCAGCACCGTCGTGGCGCGCTGGAACCCGTAGCCGCAGCGCGTCCGGCGACGAGTGCCCTAGGGTCGATTCCGGACGGAGAGCGTCCGGATCCGGAGGTCCGCATGGTCGTCGGCGATCCGAACCCCACGGCCCGCGCGCTGCTGGCGCTCGAGCTCATCCAGGCCAGCCCCGGCATCACCGCCGACCGGCTCGCGGACAGGCTCGGCGTCTCGGACCGGGCTGCGCGGCGGTACGTCGCGACCCTGCGCGACGCGGAGATCCCGATCGAGTCCGTGCGCGGGCCGTACGGCGGCTACCGGATCGGTCGGGGGCTCCGGCCGCCGCCGCTCATGCTCACGGCGGCCGAGGCGTTGGCGCTGGTCATGGCGGTGCTGGACGGGCACCACGACGCCGACGACCAGGCCCAGCCGGTGGGCACGGCCCTGAGCAAGATCGTGCGGTCGCTGCCCGCGGCGGTGGCGGGTCCCGTGCAGGCGGTCCGGGAGACCACCGCGCCGGCGCCTGACCGCGCAGCTGCCCGGCCCGACCCGACGACCGCGACGACGCTGGTCCAGGCGTGCTCCGCGCACCGGCGCGTCCGGGTGGCCTACCGCTCGGAGGGTGGCAACGCGTGGCAGACGGTGGTGGACCCGTGGGCGGTGGTGGTGCGGCACGGCCGCTGGTACCTGCTGTGCCACTCGCTGTCGTCGGACGCCCGCCGCGCGTACCGGGTGGACCGGGTGGAGGGCGTCGAGCTGCTCGATGAGACGTTCACGCCGCCCGAGGACCTCGACCCGGTGGCGGAGCTCGAGGCGCACCTGGCCGTCGGGTGGGAGTTCGACGTCGACGTGCTCCTGCAGGCGCCGGCCCACCGCGCGCAGCAGTGGCTCCCGCGCGACCTGGGCCGGGTGGAACCGGTGGACGGCTCGACGTCGCGGCTGGTGGGGTCGACGAGCAACCCGCCCTGGTACGCCGAGCGCCTCGCCGTCGTCCCGGTCGACTTCCGGGTGCTGGGTGGCCCCGAGCTGCGGGCGTGCGTCCGCACGGTGGGCCGACGCATGCTCGCGGCGACGGACGAGGTCAGCTCCGCCTGATCCAGGTGAGCGGGGAGCCGGAGACCGGGCGCCAGTCGTTCGGCGGGTCCTCGCCCACGCGACCGTCGACCACCTCGCGCAGCAGGTCGGCGTGCCCGGTGTGCCGGCCGTACTCCTCGACGAGGTCGAAGAGCAGGCGGCGCAGGCTGGCGTGGTTCCCGCGGTCGTCGCCGTCGTTGACGTCCTGGTCCAGCCCTCCCTCGGCGAGGGCGGCGTCGAGCCGGGCACGCGACCGGGCGACGGCGTCGTCCCACGCCGCGTAGAGCTGCGCGGGTGTGTCGTTGACGGCCGAGAGGATCTCGGTGTCGTTCTCCGCCCAGCTCGCCGGGTCCCACATCGGTCCGGGGTGCTGCCCGGCGAGCTTCCAGCTGAACGTGGTGTCCTCGACCGCGGCGAGGTGCTTCAGGAGCCCGCCGAGGGTGAGGGCGGAGGCGCCCACGTGCTGGGCGAGGCCGGCGCTGTCGAGCCCGTCGGCCTTCCAGCGGAACGTCGTGCGCAGCCGGTCGAGGGCTCCGACGAGGTGGTCGAGCTCGGTGCTTGCGAGGGGTGGTTCCCAGGGGATCGTCGTCGTCATGTGGCCGACCGTACGGCCGGTTCCGGACGTTCTGCGTCCGGATGAGCGGCGAGACGGCAGCCATCCGACAGGTGAGACGCCTTGACAGCATGTGGACGCCATCTCACACTCGTTGCATGCCCGTCGCCCGGACCGCGCCCGTGACCCCGCTCCACGCGGGGTCCGTCGCCGTGCCGTCGATGCGCCGGTGTCTCTGTCGAATGTGTCACTGACGACCCAGTCGTCCCCGTCCCCGCAGCTCTGAGGAGCTCGCCGGAGGACCCCCGTGCCGCTCAGCGGCGCAGCCCGTGACCGATCGCCCGCGGTGAACCCTGCGGCGTCGGTCCGGACCACCCAGACACATCGCGAGACCACCGATGGAGCAGACCGTGCCGAACCGTACCCGTATCGACCTCCTGCCGATCCAGGAGGCCGTCGCCGTCGCCTCGCCCAGCGCGTGGCAGGACGGACTCGTCTCCCACCAGGCGCCCGGCGCCCTCGCGGTCGCCCTGCTCGACGGCCGCGTGGCCGAGCTGACGACCAGCGCGACGCCCGCGATCGGGGAACCCGTCGCGGTGCACCTGGTCGCGGAGGTCGTCGCCCTCGGGGGTGCGTGGTACTCCGCGCGTCCCGTGGTCAGCTAGGCATCGAGGCCATCGCCGAGCGGCACGCCTCGACCATCGCCGTGCAGGCGGAGGCGCAGATCCGGCAGTGCTCCGACATCTCGGCGTGCATCATGCACTCGGCCGCGCAAGCCTCGCCCATGGTCATGCAGGCCGTCATCATCGAGCTCATGACGCCCATGTCGTAGCCGTTCGGGCGCATCATCATCCGCATCATCGTCATCGCGACGTCCGCGGTGTTCATGCACATGGACGCACATCGGCCCATGTTCTCGGTGCCGTCGGCGTCTGCGCACATCGTCGCCGCCATCGAGGCCGCGGAGCACGCCTCGATGCAGCCCTGCATCATCGACATGTCCATGCCCGTCGTCGCCGGCATCGGCATGGACTTCATCATGTCCGCCATCATGCTCATCGTCGTTCCGCCCCTCGTCGTCGCCAGGTCACCTGAACCAGCGACGCTACGCCGAGCACCGACCGCCGCGCCATGGTCTGGGGCCACCTCAGCCGGGCGTGATCGGCGATCGTCGGGTGCGGCCGGGGGAGACGCCGACCTCGCGCTTGTAGGCCCGGCTGAAGGACGCCTCGGAGTCGTACCCGAGCTCGGACGCCACCTCGCGCACGGTGGCTCGGCCGTAGCCGAGCCGGTCGGCGGCGACGTGCATGCGGACCCGGGTGACGTACTGCATCGCGGGCTCGCCGACGACCTCCGTGAAGCGCGCGGAGAACGCGGACCGGGACATCGCGGCCTCGTGCGCCATCGTCGCGACGGTCCACGGCCGGCCCGGCTCGCGGTGCACGGCGGCGATCGCGGTGCCGAGCTGCGGATCGCGCAGGGCGCCGAGCCAGCCGGTGGTGACCTGCTGGGCGTCCAGCCAGGCGCGGATCGACTGGATCACGAGGATGTCGGCCAGCCGGGTGGTGACGGCCTCGCCGCCGGGCCGGGCGTGGGTCAGCTCCTCGGTGGTGAGGGCGAGCGTCGCCGCCATCCACGCCCCGCCCTGCTCGCCGTCGACGTGCACGACCGAGGGCAGGAGGTCCAGCAGGAGCCGGGACGAGGCGCCGTCGACCGAGAGCACGCCGCAGATCAGCTCCACCCTGGATCCGGAGCCCCGGTGGCGCAGGACCGAGTAGTTCGGGCTGAGGAACTCCTGCGGCAGCTCGTCGACCCGGCCCAGCGAGGGCACCCCCGGCGCGCTGCGCAACAGGTGGCCGCGTCCGTGCGGGACGAGCGCGAGGTCGCCCGGGACCAGCCGGACGGGCGGCGCACCCTCCACCTCGACCCACGCCTCGCCGACGGTCACCACGTGGAAGCTCACGCAGTCGCCGAACGCGGGCATGTCGACCGCCCAGGGGCCGTCCGCCTCGGTCCGGCTGTAGAAGACGCCCGTGACCCGGAGGTGTCGCAGGGCCTCGCCGACGGGGTCGATCGGGGTCCATGGAAGATCGACGACGGTCACGAGACCTCCTGGATGATCTGCCATAGATTGGCGACGACTCATCATAGACCGTCCAGCATGCCGCTGGTGAGGTGGGAACCACAGGAATCCCCACCACACCGAAGGAGACAGATCATGAAGGTTCTCGTCGTCGGGGCGACGGGTGGCTCCGGCCGCGCCGCCGTCACCGAGCTGCTCGCACGCGGGCACGACGTCACCGCGCTCTCGCGCCACGCGTCGTCGCTGCCGGGGGTCCGGGGGATCGACGGAGATGCCACCGACGCCGCACTGGTCGGGAAGCTCGTCGAGGGCCAGGACGCCGTGGTCGTGACGCTCGGCATCAGCGAGAGCGCGGTCCGCGTGCGCCTGCGTGGCCCGTCGCGCACCCCGCTCGACATCCGCTCGCGGGGCACGCGCACGGTGCTGACCGCGATGCGTCGCCACGGGGTACGCCGGGTCGTCGTGCAGACGTCCTACGGCACCGGACCGACGAGCGTCGGCCTCCCGCTGGTCAACCGGCTGATCTTCGCGCTGCTGCTGCGCCCGCAGATCGCGGACACGGAGCGGCAGGGCGCCGAGCTGCGCGCGAGCGGGCTCGACTGGGTCGAGGTCCAGCCGGTCACCCTCACTGACGAGCCGTGGGCGGGTCCGCCCGTGACCTCGACCGGCGGGGAGATCGAGGAGGTGCGCGTCTCGCGCGCGCAGGTCGGGTGGGTCCTGGCGGAGGCCGTCGAGGACGAGACCCTGGTCCGACAGGTTGTCGCCGTGTCGGCCGGTGCCCGGGTGCCCGCCGCCGTCACTGGGTGAGCGACCAGGCCCGCCCGGCGCGGAGGTCGGCGCGGTCCCGTGCGGCACCGTGGCGGACCAGGACCGAGACGTCCTGGTCGGCCACCAGCCGCGCGGACGTGAGCACGTGTCGGTCCCACGTCAGGTCGACGGTGATCCCACCGCGGGCGCGCAGGCCGCGCACCGACCCGGAGGGCCACGACGCCGGCAGCGTCGGCAGGAGGTGGACCTCGCGCAGACCGTCCGTCACGGCGTGCGACTGGAGCAGGAGCTCGGCGACGCCGGCCGTGAAGCCGAGGTTCCCGTCGACCTGGAACGGGGGGTGGGCGCAGAACAGGTTCGGGTAGACGCCCCCGCCGTGGTGCGTCGGGCCGAGGGGGCGCAGGAAGGCGTCGACCAGCCGCGCGGCTCCAGCCGGGTCGCGCAGGCGGGCGCGCAGGTTGAGCCGCCAGGCCAGGGACCAGCCGGTCGACTCGGCTCCGCGGGCGTCGAGGGTGGCCAGCGCGGCCCGCGCGAGGTCCGGTGCCTGGTCGGGGTCGATCGAGGTGCCCGGGTGGACGCGGAACAGGTGGCTCTGGTGCCGGTGCTCCGGCTCGGCCTCGGCCACGTCGTCGCGCCACTCCGCGATCCGTCCGTCGGGGGCCAGCCGTTCGGCCGGGAGGCGGTCGAGGGCGGCCGACGCCTCGGACTCGAGCGGTCCACCCAGGCGCACGACGTTCTCCAGCAGGTCGCGGGCCATCGCCAGGTCCGCGGTCGTCGACGTCGTCACGGACGCCGGCCGGTTGTCGGGGGCGAGGAACGTGTTCTCCGGAGACGTGGCGGGCCGGGTGCCGAGCGTGCCGTCGGGCAGCTCGACCAGCCAGTCGAGGACGAACCGCGCCGCACCGACGAGGACGGACATGTCGAGGCCGGCCCCGGTGAAGTCGTGGTGGTCCACCAGGTGCCGCGCGAGCCAGACCCCGCCGAGCGGCCAGAAGCTCCAGGACGGGTCGCTCGTGCCGTCACCCACGGGCTCCGTGAACACCCACGCGTCAGAGTTGTGGTGGGCGGTCCAGCCGCGCAGGCCGTAGAGGTCGGTGGCCGTGCGCGTACCCGCCGCGGCGAGCTCGCCGATCCAGCGCAGCAGGGGCTCGTCGCACTCGGCGAGGTTGGTGCTCAGTGCCGGCCAGTAGTTCATCTGGGTGTTGATGTTGATGGTGTAGCTGCACGACCACGGCGGCTGCACCGAGTCGTTCCAGATCCCCTGCAGGGTCAAGGGGAGGGTCCCGGGGCGTGACCCGGCGATCATCAGGTACCGGCCGTAGTGGAACGCGAGCGCCGCCAGGCCCGGATCGGGTTCGCCGGCCGCGTGCCGACGCAGCCGCTCGTCCGTGGGCAGCCCGGCTGCCGGGGTCGTCCCGAGGTCGAGGGCTACCCGGTCGAAGAGACCTGCGTGGTCGGCGACGTGCTCGGCACGCAGGGTCGAGAACCCGCGGGCCGCGGCCGCCGTGGCCGTCGACCGCGCCGCTGCACGCAACCGGGCCGCGTCGCCGTGCAGCGGGGTGGTCGGTCCGGCGTAGTCGGTCGCGGTGGCGACGACGAGGGTCGCCCAGGTCGCGCCGCGCAGCCGCAGGCCGTCCGGTCCGGCGTCGACGACGCCGTCGGTGACGACCTCGACCGCGACGGCCGCCGTGACGCTCGCGCCCGGAGCCGGGTCGCGGACCACGTGCGAGCCTCGCACGTAGTCGGGCGGAGAGTCGGACGGCATGCGCAGGGTGGTCGACCACCTGCTGGACTCACCGACAGGCTCGTCGAGGGGGTGCTCGGAGGTGACCCGCAGCTCGAGCCCGCCGGGCTCGCCGGTCCACGTGCGGTGCACGACCAGGACCGAGGCAGGGTGGCTGACGAACGCCTCCTGGGTCCCGGACGTGCACGAGTGCCCGGCGACGCCCTCGTCGAGGCGGAGCCAGCGGGTGTACCCGTCGACGGGCGCGGGCGCCGGCTGCTCGAGCCAGAGGTCGACCAGCGGCTGGTACGCCTGACCGAACCCGCCCTGCAGCCGCTGCACCTGGCGCTCGGCCTCGCGGACGTCGTCGTCCGCGAGCGCGGCGCGGGCGGCGGACAGGGCAGCCGGACCGTCCGGCGCCGAACGGGATCGGGGGGCACCGGACCAGCAGGTGTCGTCGTTGAGCTGGAGGTGCTCCACCGCAACGCCGCCGAAGACCATCGCGCCGAGCCGCCCGTTGCCGAGCGGGAGGGCCTCGGTCCACGCCGACGCCGGGGCGTCGTAGCGCAGCGTCGTCTCGGGCACGGGTCTCCAGGTCCTCCGGTCGGGCCGCCGTCGACCCGACCGGAAGACTAGATCAGGGCGTGCTGATGACGGGCTTGGCCGGCATGGTGAACGGCGTGCCCAGGAAGAACCCGGGGTGCGGCGGCTGGTTGTACGCGGTGTTCTGCCACGCGATCGCGACCCGGTAGGTCTGGTCGTGCAGCAGGGTCCACACGCGGGTGGTGGTCGGGGCCGGTGTGGCGTAGATGCGCAGCCCGGACTCGTCGGACTTCGCCCAGATCACCTCTTCGCGCCAGTCGCCGAACAGGTCTCCGGAGAGCACCGGGGTGGACTTGGTGCCGTTGTTCGACCGCACCCCGGAGCCGGTGAGCAGGCGGGTGTCCCCGCCGGTGCCGTACTTGTCGATGTGCGTCCCGTCGAGCAGCTCACGGGAGGTGTCCGCGTCCCAGTAGGCCAGGAAGTTGGCCGACGAGGGCTTGCGGCCGATGGTCTGGCCGGCGGTGTTCCGCAGCTGCGAGTCGGACGACGACCACGACTCGGCGCCGGCGCTGCCGGCCCAGATGTCGTCCGACACGCCGCGGCCGTTGTCGCCCGCGGCGGGCGTGCTCCACAGGATCTGGCCCGTGCGGGCGTCGGCCATCCAGCTGTCGGGCTGGCTCGCGCTCTCGGTGACCTTGTAGTACTCGAGCCCGGGCCGGCTGGGGATCAGGTCACCCACGTGGCCCGCGTCCCCGTGCCCGGTGCGGTTGTTCCACAGCCCGGCGCCGTTGTCGTCGATGGCGGCGGCGCCGTAGAGGATCTCCTGCTTGCCGTCCTGGTCCACGTCGGCCACCGACAGCGAGTGGTTGCCCTGCCCGGCGTACGTGCTGTTGCCGGAGGTGGAGCTGTTCGAGTCGAACGTCCAGCGCCGGGTCAGCTGGCCGTTGCGGTAGTCCCACGCCACCACGACGGCACGCGTGTAGTAGCCGCGGGCCATGATGATCGACGGCCGCTGACCGTCGAGGTACGCCGTGCCGGCGAGGAACCGGTCGACGCGGTTGCCGTAGCTGTCGCCCCAGCTGGACACCGTGCCGCGGGGCGGGACGTAGCTCGTCGTCGCCCCGATCGCGCCGGTCTGACCGGTGAACACCGTGAAGAACTCGGGCCCGGTCAGCACGTAGCCGGCGCTGTTCCGGTAGTCGGCGTCGGCGTCGCCGATCACCTGCCCCGTCCCGGAGCGGGTGCCGTCCGCGGTCTTCATCGCGACCTCGGCCTTCCCGTCACCGTCGTAGTCGTAGACCTGGAACTGTGTGTAGTGCGCACCCGCCCGGATGTTGCGGCCCAGGTCGATCCGCCACAGGCGGGTGCCGTTCAGCTCGTACGCGTCGACGTACACGTTGCCGGTCACGCCGGACTGGGAGTTGTCCTTGGCGTTGGTCGGGTCCCACTTGAGGACCACCTCGAGCTGGCCGTCACCGTCCAGGTCCCCGACGCTGCCGTCGTTGGCCACGTGATCGGCACTGGGCCGCTGGATCGGCACGTCGAGGTACCCGTTGCCGAACGTCAGGGAGGGGGCCGACGCGGCCTGCTCGACCCCGTTCACCACGGCGCGGACCGTGTAGGTGGCGCTCGCGGACGCTCCCGCGTCGAGGTAGTTGGTCGAGTCGGTGATCGGTCCCGCGATCTTCGTGCCGCTGCGGTAGACGGTGAAGCCCGTGCTCGCCGCCTCGGTGCCGAGCAGCCGCCACTGGACCAGGTTGCTGCTGCCCGAGCGGACGCTGATGAGCCCGCGGTCCAGCTTCTCGGCCTGCCACGCGCCCGCCAGCGGGGTGGTGGGCGTGACGGTGGGCGTCGGGGTGGGCGTCGACGTGGCTGTCGCGGTCGGTGTGCTGGTCGGCGTCGTCGTGCCGCCCGTGCAGGTGGTGCCGTTGAGCGCGAAGGACGCGGGGACCGGGTTGCTGCCCGACCAGGCGCCGTTGAACCCGAACGACGCGCTCGCGCCCGTGGCGAGCGGCCCGTTGTAGGAGACGTTCTTGGCGGTCACCGCTGCGCCGCTCTGCGACGCCGTCGCGTTCCACGCCTGCGTCACCGTCTGGCCGGCCGTGAACGACCACGTCAGGGTCCAGGCGCTGACGGGATCGCCGAGGTTGGTGATCTTCACGTCGGCGCCGAACCCGGAGGCCCACTGGTTGCTGACCGTGTAGTCGACGCGGCAGCCGACCGCCGCGGCCGCGGGTTGCGCGACGGCGACACCGACCCCGACGGCCAGCGTGGCCGCCACGAGCCACGGGATGGTCCTGCGGGGGTGGGTCATGACGTACCTCCTGCGCGCTCACGGCCGACGACGGAGTCGGTCGGGCTCGGGTGAACCCCGGGTGACGCTAGGGGGCGGCCGTGGCGGAGCACCACGGGTGAAACATTTCAGAGGAAGACGCTTACCGTTCGCCGCCGTCCGACGCCAGGTACGTCCCGTGGCCCTCCACCACCAGGCCGTCGGAGAAGACCAGGACCTCGTCGACGAGCCCCCCGGACTGGTTGCGGTACCCGATCACGATCGAGGTGACCCCGGCGTACACCCGCTCGACGGTGAAGTGCAGGTCCGGAACGAGGCGCAGGCCCTCGGTCCAGTAGTGCCGCAGCGCGTCCTTGCCCCGGACCACACCGCCGCTCTCGGGCACCACCCGGGCCGCCGTCGGCGAGGTGAAGACGACGTCGTCGTGGAAGTGGGCCAGCACGGCGTCCAGGTCGTGGGCGTTCCACGCCGCCACCCAGGCGCCGCTGAACTCGATCGGGTCGGGCACGGTCATCCGGGCAGTCTGGCAGCCCGAGGTGGGTGACCGGGCTCGAGGGCCCGTCGATCGTCCGCACCGTCGTCGGACGGCCGAGGACGTGACGATCAGGCTCGTCCCCGCCGGCGAGTGCGCTCGGCCCTCCACCACACGAGCGCCGCGGCGGACTCGCCCACCCCGACCGCGAAGAACGTCCACTGGACGGGGGACGTCCAGCCGATCAGCGGCAGCTGCGCGAGCACCCACCCGGTCAGGACGACCCCCGCGCCGAGGGCGGCCTCGGGCGCGCGCGGGTGGCGGATCAGCCCGAGCGTCAGGGCGACGGCCTGCGGCAGCCCGACGCACAGGCCGAGGGCGAGTGCGGGGACCGCGGGGCCGTCGACGAAGGTCAGCTGGGCGACCAGCGGGTCGAACTGACCCGACAGGAAGCCCTGGACCCCGGCGACCGCGCCGACGGCGGTGACACCGTCGAGCGCGAGCGCCCAGCGCCGGGCACGCGGCGCTGCGTCCCGCGTGGGGACGCGGGTGTCCGTCATCGCACCAGGTGGACCTCGTGCACCTCGAGGTCCTCGAGGTCGTCGGAGGTGGCCTGCAGGAGCCGGTCGGCCAGCTGGCGCAGGGCGCGCGCGGCGGCGAGCTCGGTGCCGACCTCCGGCACGTCGAGGTCGTAGGAGCTGAACTGCGCACGGCCCCAGCCGTCGAGGGTCGCGCCCGTCGACGTGGTGAGGACGGCGTGCGCCCCGGTGACCACACCGTGGCTCGTGTCGTCGTCGGCGAAGAGGTAGACCGCGACGTTCCAGGTCTCGTTCACGACTGGGCTCCTTCGCCGTCGGTGCTGCGCCCCGTTGGTGGCGGTCTGCCCCACATCGGCAGCTGCTTCGAGCGTGCGCCGCCGCGGAGCCGACATACCAGGGCCCAAGGTCCTACGCCTCGCACGGCCCCGGATTCGCCCGGTCCCGGCGTGCGGGCGGGACCCACCGCGCCTAGGGTCTGGCCACATGCTGGAACACGTCGATGGGTCGAGGCCGGACCCGGTGGACGCGCCGGAGCCCGAGGTCCTGGGCGACCGGTACCGGCTCGACGCGGTCATGGGCCGGGGCGGCATGGCGACCGTGCACCGGGCCCGTGACCTCCTGCTGGACCGGGACGTCGCCGTCAAGGTGTTCCCACCGGTCCACGAGGACACCGACGACCTGCTGCGCAACCGTGCCGAGATCCGCGTGCTCGCCACGCTCAGCCACCCCGGCCTGGTCACGCTGCACGACGCCGGCACCGTGCACCACGACGACGGGTCGCAGCAGGTCTACCTCGTGATGGAGCTGGTGGACGGGCCGACGCTCGCCGAGGCGTTGCGGGAGGGCGTGCTCGGCGTCGACGAGACCGCGGCGGTCGGCAAGGACGTCGCCGAGGCGCTCGCGGTCGTGCACGAGCGCGAGATCATCCACCGCGACATCAAGCCGGCGAACATCCTGCTGACCGGCCGTAACGGGGGGCCGACCGCGAAGCTCGCCGACTTCGGGATCGCTCGCCTGGCGGGCGCGACGCGGCTGACGATGACTGGGATGACGCTCGGGACGGTGAGCTACCTGAGCCCGGAGCAGGCGACCGGCAGCGCGCTGGGGCCGCCGAGCGACGTGTACGGACTCGGCCTGGTCCTGATCGAGTGCCTGACCGGACGCCCCGCGTTCTCCGGGACGGCCGCCGAGGTGGCGGCAGCCCGGCTCACCACGTCCCCGGAGATCCCGCCGCACCTCGACGCCCGGCTGGCGGACCTGCTGGCGCGGATGACGCGCATGGCGGCCGAGGAACGTCCCACCGCACAGGAGGTGGCGGACGACCTGGCGGCGATCACGGCAGCGCCGTCGGACGAGACCCTCGTCCTCCCGTCGGTCGAGAGTCCGGGCGGCGACCCGCTGCCGCCCACGCGCGCCGTCCCGGTGGCGGAACCGCCCTCGACCGGCCGGTGGGATCGCGTCCGGTCCGGACGGGCCGCCCTCGTCGGTGGGGCCGCCGTGCTCCTCGTCGGCGGCGCGGTGCTCGTCGGCCAGCTCGTGTCGGGCGACGGCACGCCGCAGGAGCCGCCTGCCTACCCGAGGGTCCAGGGCACGCTCGGCGAGTCCTTGACCCAGCTCCAAGAGAGCGTGGAGCCGTGAGGCGCCGCGCCGGGTGGGCTGCGCTCGTCGTCGCGACGGCTCTGCTGTGCGGGTCCTGCGCCGGCAGTCCCGAGCTGGCGGACGACCGCGCTGCGACGCTCCAGCAGTCGGTGCTCGCCGTCTCGCAGGCGGCCGCGGAGTCGAGGTGGGCCGACGCCCAGTCCCTGCTGGCTGAGACGCGCACCGCGCTGGACGTTGGCGCGAACGCGGGCGAGGTCTCGACGGAGCGGTACCAGCAGATCGACGCCGCCCTCGATCAGGTGGCCTCCGACCTGGCCGCCCAGCAGACGGCCGCCGAGCTGCTCGCTGCGGAGCAGGCCGCTGCCGACCAGGCGGCTGCCGACAAGGCCGCGGCCGAGCAGACTGCGCCCGCGCCGGCGCCCGCCACCCCGAAGGGCAAGGACAAGAACCCCGGCAAGGGGAACAAGGACAAGTAGCCGTCTCAGGGTCCGGTCCGGGCGATCACCGATGCGGACGGCACGGTCGTGGCGGCATGCTGGGGGAGTCCGGCCGCCCTGGCCGGCACGAGAGGAGCAGCACCATGGGCACCATCCACGACGGCATGGCTCGACAGGGCCTGGTCCGGCCGGTCGACGGCCGTGTGCTGGGCGGTGTGTGCGCCGGCCTGGGCCGACGGTTCGGCATCGCCCCGTTCCACGCGCGACTGCTGTTCGTGCTCATCCTGTTCGTCGTGCCGGGCAGCCAGCTCCTGGTCTACCCCCTCCTGTGGATCCTGATGCCGACGGAGCGCTGGGTGCCGGCGGGACCGGCCGCTCCGGGCACTCCGGGCTGACAGGGGTGCCCCAGCTGGTCAGACCGACGGGGTGAGGTGGCGCGGCCGGCGCGGGGCGGGGACGTCGCCGAGGCTGGGCGCGGGCAGCGCCTTGGTCAGCTCGCCGACGAGGGCGCGCCAGCACCGCTCGGCCGCTCGCAGCTGCGACGCGACGAGCTCGGGCGCGACGTGCCCCACGGAACCGACGCCGTTCGCCGCGTCGAGCGCGTCCAGACCTCGATCGATGGCCTGCACCGCGGTGCGGTAGTTCGCCGTGTCCCGGGCCGTCGGCACGGTGAGCACCTCGAGCGCGGCAGCCGCGTCGTCGAACATCGAGCGCACGAGCGCGACGGCGTGCGGGCGGTCGCTCATGGACAGCCGCTCTGCGGAGTCGGCGACGGCGGAGACGATCGTCGAGTGCGCCAGCCGGTCGATCGTGGCGGCCAGGGTGCCGGGCACGATCTGGATCTGCAGCAGGAGGACGACCGTCCGGCCCAGCAGCGTCTCGGAGCGCAGGCGCTGGATCCGGCGGCGCTCCGCGGCCCGGCGGGCGTCGTCCTCGGCGCGCAGCTCGTCGGCCAGGGCCTCGCGCTCGCGCCGCTCAGCCTCCTGCCGCGCCTCGGTCGCCCGGCGGGACACCACCTCCGTGGCCACGCGCACGTGGTGCTCGGACTCGGCCTGGGCGCGCTGGACGAGCTCGACCGCGCACGTGTTGGCCGGGCTCGCGTAGCCGGTGTCGGTGTACCCGAACAGGGCGATGCGGTGCTCCTCGGCCCAGAGCACGGCGGTCTTGGTGAACCCGGAGCGGGAGTAGAAGACGGCGACGAACGAGCCGGCCGCGGCGCGGAGGTCCTCGAGGTCGGTGCGACCCACGGGGCTGCGACGGTGCTCGACGCGACCGGCGAAGTCGATGCCCACGAGGTCGAGCTCGACGGCGGACCCGGGGCCCGTCACCCGGACGTCGGTGCGCGCGAGGACGGTGCGGGCGTGGCGTTCCGCGAACCGCTCGGCGTCGCGCCACTGCGGGTCCTTGCCCGTCGCGCTCACGTCCGCCTCCTCAGCCCGCCCCCCGTGATCAGACGTCCCTCGACGGTAGTGAGGCGACCGCCGGCCAGACTCGCCCGTCCGGGTGACCCGGTGACGCAAACCCCGGCAGGCGGGACGAACCTCCGGGTGAACTGCGTCACGTGCGCGCCGCGCTCCACCCCGTCCAGCGCGTCACGCGGGCGCGGATCAGCGGACCGCCGGGCGCGACCTCTCGGTAGGCGGGGTAGCGCGCCTGGAGCGCGAGCAGCTCGGCCGGCGTCGGAGGCTCGTCGGCCACCGTCGCGGTCGCGTCCACGCGCACCCACCAGAGGTTCGACCAGTCCGCCGACCAGTGGTCGACCAGGAACGCGACCGACGGGTTCTCCCGGATGTTGCGCAGCCGACGCAGGTCGACGGTGCGCTTCGGCTTGTGGTCCACCGTCACGACGACGACGTCGTCGAGCACGGCGAACGTCACCGGGACCAGGTGCGGGCGCTGGTCCTCCCCGGTGGTCGCCAGCACCGCACGCTCGGCCGCGCCGAACCGTCTCCGGCACTCCTCAGGGTCCACGCGGTCCAGTCTGGCGCCACGGTGGCAGGCTGTGGGCATGACGGCACGGTGGCCGGACCTCGCCCCGGCGCTCGAGCGCGCGACGCACCACGCCCGCGAGTGGCTGACGTCCCTGGCCGAGCGCCCGGTGCACCCGCGGGCTGACGCCGACGCCCTCGCGGCCGCGCTCGGCGGCCCGCTGCCGGACGGCCCGACCGCCCCCGAGGTGGTCGTCGACGAGCTCGCCGCCGGTGTCGAGCCCGGCCTCATGGGGATGCCGTCGGGCCGGTTCTTCGGCTGGGTCATCGGCGGCACGCTCCCGGCCGCGCTCGCCGCCGACTGGCTGACCAGCGCGTGGGACCAGAACACGGCGATGCGGCACGCCACGCCGGGCGTCGTGGCGGCGGAGGAGGCCGCGGCCGCGTGGGCGCTCGAGCTGCTGGGCCTGCCGGCGGGCGCCGACGTCGGGTTCGTCACCGGCGCGACGATGGCCAACTTCACCGGGCTGGCGGCGGCACGCCAGCAGGTGCTCACCGACGCCGGGTGGGACGTCGAGCGCGACGGGCTCGCGGGCGGTCCGCGGGTGCGGGTCCTGGTCGGCGAGGAGCGGCACGGCACGCTCGACCTCGCCCTGCGCTACCTGGGGCTCGGCACGCCGACTGCCGTTGTCGCCGACCGTCAGGGGAGGCTGGTCGTCGACTCCCTCGCCGAGGCGCTGGCCGCCGGCGACGGTCCGACGATCGTGTGCCTGCAGGCCGGCAACCTGCACTCCGGCGCGTTCGACCCGATGGCCGAGGCCATCGAGGTGGCCCACGCCCACGGCGCCTGGGTGCACGTGGACGGCGCGTTCGGGCTGTGGGCGGCGGCCTCCCCGCGGCTGCGGGGTCTGCTGGCCGGCCACGAGCGGGCGGACTCGTGGGCGACCGACGCCCACAAGACCCTCAACGTGCCGTACGACTGCGGCCTCGCGATCGTCGCGCGCCCCGAGCCGCTGCGGAGGGCCTTCGGCATGCGCGCCGAGTACTTCGCCGCGTTCCAGGGCGCGGGCGACCCGATGGAGCGGGTTCCGGAGCTGTCGCGCCGCGCCCGGGGCGTCCCCGTGTGGGCGGCGCTGCGGTCGCTGGGCCGGACCGGCGTCGAGGACCTCGTCGACGGTCTCGTGGCCAACGCGCAGGCCATCGCCGACGGGATCCGCGCGATCGACGGCGCCGAGATCGTGAACGACGTCGTGTTCACGCAGGTCAGCGTGGCGTTCGGCAGCGACGAGCACACGCGCGAGGTCACCGCGCGCGTGCTCGCCGACGGGGTGACCTGGATGTCCGGGTCCCGCTGGCAGGGCCGGGACATCCTGCGGGTGTCGGTGAGCAACTGGTCCACCGACGCCGAGGACGTGGCGCGCTCGGTGGACGCGGTGCGCCGCGCGGCCGCGGGCTAGTCCCGGGACATCACCACGCGCCACGGCCGCACCGTGACCGCGAGCACGCCGTCGACGACCGCCATCGTCAGCGGGGCTCGTGCTCGTCCGGCGAGACGGACGGGGCAGGTCCCGGCACCGAGGTCACGACGGCGGGCGCCGGCTGGCCGATCGGGCCCGTGGCGCGGCGACGCCGGTTCCAGCGGACCGCGGCGACGACGAGCGCGGCGACCGCACCTCCGAACGCGAGCCAGGGGAGGAGCACACCGACGACGATAGCCAAGCCGCTCGCGACGTCGACGAGGGCGGCCCAGCCGGCCGCCAGACCGTCGAGGAACGACTGCGGTCCGGTCTCCGGTTCCACGGGCGCGACCGGCGCGAGCTCGGGACCGTAGAGCACCACGTGGATCGTCGACAGGCGCACCTTCTCGGCCAGCCGGGCCCGCTCGGACTGCAGCTGCTCGAGGCTGGACTGCCGCTCGGTCAGCGCGCTCTCCGCCGCGATGAGCTGCTCGTTGGTGGTGGCCCGCGTCAGCAGGTCCTCCATCCGCGCGACCGAGAGCTGGAGCGCACGGATGCGGGCGTCCAGGTCCTGCGCCGTGCCCGTGACGTCCTCGCTCGTGAGGTTGAGCTCGTCGATCGTGCCGAGCTCACGCAGACCGTCGACGGCTCGGCTGACCTCGTCGGCGGGCAGGCGGATGGTCAGCTCGGCCGTGCCGACGTCGTCCTTGGTCGCGGCGTGCTCCGACCGGTCGTCGACGCGGCCCCCAGCACCTTCCGCGAGGACGACCACCGCGTCCGCGGCGTCGAGCGGGTCCTTCACCGTCATCCGGACGTCACCGGTCTGGATCACCTGCCGGTCGGCGTCGGACGTGCTCGCGGCCTGCTCGACGCTGCCGTCCGCCGGCTGCTCCGCGGTGCCGGAGCGGGCATCGCCGCCGAGCGCGCCCGAGGTGCCGCCCTCGTCGGCGGCGCTCATGTCGTCGCCGCTCGCGCTGCACCCGCCGAGCACAGCGCTCAGGGCGATGATGCCGGCGACCACCAGGCGGGTGGACCGGGCGCGGAGCTGCGGTGCGGGGTGTCTTGTCGTCGGCGTCATGCGGCGACCGTAGGGCGAACGGGGGTGGCCGCGGGGGGCGCGTGACGCAATCGTGACAGCGGGGGTGGGTGCCGGTCGCAATCGTGACCGTGCCGTCATCGGAACGCGTTCCCCCTGCTCACAGCCCGTATGCCGTCGCGGCCCACAGGTGCACGGCGGCGTACGCCCGCAGCGGCCGCCAAGGCTCGGCCGCGCGCGCTACCTCCGCCGCGCTCTGGGCGGAGAGCGCCCGACGCAGGACCAGGTCGCCGACGGGCAGCGCGTCCCGGTCGCCGAGCACCCGCAGCGCGAGGTAGTCGGCCGTCCACGGACCGATCCCGGGCAGGGCGAGCAGGCGTGACCGCACGTCCGGCGCACCGGGAGCCAAGGTGAGTCCGTCGGCGCACGCCTGCGCGAGGGCGAGCAGGGTCCGCGCGCGGGAGTGGGTGATCCGCACGACGGTCTGCAGCTCCACCGGGTCCACGGCGGCGAGCTCCTCCGGCGAGGGGTAGCGGGTGAGCCCGTCCGGCCCGGGCCGGCCGTAGGCGGCTGCGAGCCGGCCCCCGAACGTGCGCGCGGCCGCGAGCGAGACCTGCTGGCCGAGCACCGTGGTGGCGGCGGCCTCGAAGCCGTCCGAGTGGCCGAGGATCCGCAGCCCTGGCCTGGCACGGACGAGCGGGCCGAGCACGGGATCGTCCTCGAACGCGGCGTGCACGGCGTCGAGGTCGTCGGCGAGCCCGAACCAGCGGTCGGCGAGGGCGACGAGCTCGGTCGGGGTGCCGGCCGATGCGCTCACGTCGATCCGGTCCGCGCGGAGGGTCGCAACGACCACCACCTCCTCGGCGCCGAGCCGGACGAGCCGGCGGACCGTGCTGCCCGCGACGGACTCCACGCCCGGTACCGCGTGGGCGACGAGCGAGGCCAGGGCGGGCGCGGGGTCGAACGGGCGTCGGACGACAACGGCGGGGCTCATGGTCTCCTCGGTCTGGTCGAATCCATACGATCCCGGGGCCGAGCTTCTTTGCCAACACAAGATCGACACATGGAAAGGATGCGGTACACGCGTGACAGTGCTAGAACTGTTCTAGCTGATCGACCGGGAGACCGGGCGACCAGCCGGTCGCAAGAAGGGCCGCGTTGCCGAGGGTCACGGCGAGAGCCGGGCCGCCCGTCAGGGTTCAGGGAGTGCGCCAAGCCTCGTGCCGGCGAGACGCCTCTCCGTTGCGCCCCGTCCCCCAGAAGCGGGGACGGGGCGCACCTACGTCCGGCCACTGCCTACGCTGAGAGGCGTGCTGACCCTCCTGCTCCGTGGCGCTACCGACGAGACCGTGGCCGACGACGTCCAGGGCGTCGTCGTCCCGACCCTCTCGATCCTGGCGGCCGTCGTGGTCGCCTACCTCGCGGCGACGCTCCTGTCTGTGCTGGTCCGCCGCGTGGCGCGCAAGTCCGCCGTCGCCGCCGACCTCTCCCGACGCTCGCGTCGTCCCATGCGCGCGGTGCTGCTGGTCGTCGCCGTGTGGATCGCGCTCCGGCTGAGCACCGACCCGTCGGACTGGACCCGGACCGTCGAGCACGTGCTGCTCATCGCGCTGATCATCACCGTGGCGTGGCTGATCGGCAGCCTCGCGTTCGTGCTCGAGGACGCCGCCCTGCAGCGGTACCGGATCGACGTCGCCGACAACCGGCACGCCCGCCGGGTCCGCACCCAGGTCCAGGTGCTCCGGCGCATCACGGTGGCCATCCTCGTGCTCTGCGCGATCGCCGCGATCCTCCTGACCTTCCCCTCGGCCCGCACGCTCGGTGCCAGCCTGCTCGCCTCGGCCGGTCTGATCTCGATCGTCGCCGGCCTCGCGGCGCAGAGCTCGCTCGCCAACGTGTTCGCGGGACTGCAGCTCGCGTTCACCGACGCGATCCGCGTGGACGACGTGGTGGTGGTCAGCGAGCAGTGGGGACGGATCGAGGAGATCACGCTCACCTACGTCGTCGTGCACGTCTGGGACGACCGCCGCCTGATCCTGCCCTCCACGTACTTCACGACCACGCCCTTCGAGAACTGGACGCGACGCGCGGCCGACCTGCTGGGCACCGTCGAGCTGGACGTGGACTGGGAGGTCCCCGTCGAGGCGATGCGCGCCGAGCTGGCGCGGCTGCTGCAGGACACCGACCTGTGGGACCGCCGGGTCGGCATCCTGCAGGTCACCGACGCGGTCGGCGGGCTGGTCCGCGTCCGTGCGCTGGCCAGCGCGGTCGACGCCCCCACCCTGTTCGACCTGCGCTGCTACGTGCGCGAGGGGCTGGTCGGCTGGCTCCAGCGGGAGGCGCCGCAGAGCCTGCCCAAGACCCGCTGGGAGGGCACCGCGCCCGCACCGGCGTCCGGCCGCCGGGCGCGCCCGGAGACCGCTCCGACGCCGACGCTCCCGACCCCCCTCCCGGTCCCCGGCGCCTGGTCCGCCGACGACACGCAGACCATCCAGACGGGTGGCCAGGACTCGCGGCTGTTCACGGGCAGCATCGACGCGCTCGAGCGGTCGCGGCACTTCTCCGGGCCCGGACAGGACGTCATCGACGAGCGCGAGCAGGCCGCGGGGGACACCGAGGGCCGGCAGCCCTGAGCCAGATCCGGCCCGTGACGCCCGCGGTGCTCGTCGACGAGCTGGCGCGGCGGGTCGTCGAGCACGACGGCAGGGTCCGTGTGCTCGTCGACGGGGCGCCCCCGACCCGGCCGCAAGAGCTGGCAGACGCGCTCGTCGCACCCCTGCGTGCGGCCGGGCGTGCGGTGGTGCGGGTGCACGCCGAGGACTTCCTGCGCCCCGCCTCGATCCGGTTCGAGCACGGGCGGCACGACGCCGACGCCTATCTGGAGGACCGGCTCGACGTCGGTGCGCTCGGACGTGAGGTGCTGGACCCGTTCACCGCGTCGGGCCGCTACCTGCCGACGCTCTGGGACCCCCGCACCGACCGGGCGACGCGCGCCGGGTACGGGCAGGCTCCCGACGGCGCGGTGCTGGTGCTCGACGGGAGCCTGCTGCTCGGGCGATGGCTCGACGCCGAGCTCGCGGTGCATCTGACGGTCCGACCGGCCACCCTGCACCGCCGGACCGCGGAGGAGGACCGGTGGGCCCTGCCCGCGTTCGCGCGGTACGACGAGGAGATGCTGCCGGTGGAGGTGGCGGACGTGGTCGTCCACGTCGACGATCCACGGAGGCCGGCGATCGAGCTGGGCCTCGCCTGAACCGGGGCTGATCCTGGCCGCGCTACGCGCCGAGGGACGCCGTCGCGCGGTCGGCGAGGCGGCGCATGGCGTCGGCCAGCTCCGGGGGACCGATCACCCGGAGCGGGACGCCGAACATGGCGAACCGGGCCGCGACCCCGTCCCACGACCACGCGCTGAGCGCCGCACGGCTGCGGTCCTGACCGAGCGGCTCCACCAGGGCGTCCCGGCCGGCCCAGGTGGCGACCTCGGTCGCGGGCATGTCGACCTCCGCCTCGCCCCGGCACGGCCACGGTGTGACCGCAGCGAACCGTTCGGCGACGAACGCCGCGACGTCGGACGCCGGGAGCGGGCGGGGGGCGAACCGCGGGCCGGATCCTGACTTCGGGGTCATCCGGTCGACGCGGAAGGTGCGCCAGTCGGCGCGTTCCAGGTCGTACCCGACCAGGTACCAGCGGTCGCCCCACGTGACCAGGTGGTGCGCCTCGGCACGGCGGGCGGGCCGAGGACCGGCATCGGTGCCGCCCGCGTAGTCGAACCGGAGGACCTCGCGGGCACGGACCGCGGCGCCGACGGCCAGGAGCACGTGCTGGTCGACCTCGGGGCGGTTGCCCCGGCGGGTGACGGCCGTGACCTGGAGGGCGTCGGCCGCGGTGCGCAGCCGCGCAGGCATGACCTGACGGAGGGTGGCGAGCGCCCGCACGGCCGCCTCGTCGACGCCCGCGACCCCGGTCGACGCGGTCTGGAGGGCGACGACGAGCGCGACCGCCTGGTCGTCGTCGAGCAGGAGGGGTGGCATCTGCGTGCCGGCGTCGAGGCGGTACCCGCCGTCGGGGCCCTTGCTGGCGTGCACGGGGTAGCCGAGCTCGCGCAGCCGGTCGACGTCCCGGCGCACGGTGCGCGGGCTGACGCCGAGCCGGTCGGCGAGCACCCCGCCCGGCCAGTCCCGGCGAGCCTGCAGCAGCGACAGGAGCGAGAGGAGGCGGGAGGACGGCGTCGACATGTCCTCAGGATGGCATCGATAGCGGACAGGAACTGGCCGCTACCCACGCCAAGGTGGTCAGGTACCCATCCAGCGAGGGAGAAGCCCATGATCCACACGCGAGGACTCACCAAGGACTTCGTGGTGAGCCGCACCGAGACCGTGCACGCCGTGCGCGGGATCGACCTCGACATCGCCCCGGGCGAGCTCGTCGCGGTCCTCGGACCCAACGGCGCCGGCAAGTCCACCACGATGCGGATGCTCACCACCCTGATCCGCCCGACGTCGGGCACCGCGACGGTCGCGGGGGTCGACGTGGTCGCGGAGCCGTCGACCGTCCGGCGGAACATCGGCTACGTGGGGCAGGGCAACGGCGCGGGGCACCAGCAGCGCGCGGCCGACGAGCTCACCATGCAGGGCCAGGTCTACGGGCTGGACCGGGCGGCGGCACGTCGGCGGACCGGCGAGCTGCTCGACGCCCTCGACCTGACGACGCTGGCCCGGCGCAAGGTCGGTGACCTGTCCGGTGGCCAGCGTCGGCGGCTCGACGTGGCGCTCGGCCTGGTGCACGCGCCCCGGCTGCTGTTCCTGGACGAGCCGACCACGGGCCTCGACCCGCACAACCGCGCCAACCTGTGGGAGCACATCACGCGGCTGCGTGCCGAGCACGACATGACGATCGTGCTCACCACCCACTACCTGGACGAGGCCGACACCATGGCGGAGCGCGTCGTGGTGGTCGACCACGGCCAGGTCATCGCCGACGACACCGCGGACGGGCTCAAGCGCACCCTCGCCGGCGACCGCGTGGTGCTCACCGTCGCGGTCGGCGGGACGGCCGCGCGGGTGGCGACGATCGTCGAGACCCTGCCCGGCGCCCGCGACGTCTCCGTCGACGGTGATCGCGTCGTGGCACGGGTGGCCGACGCCGCGGCCGCGGTGCCCGAGCTGGTCCTCGCCGCTTCCGCCGCCGGCACTCCGCTGCTCGAGGCGCTCGCCGTCCGCCCCACGCTCGACGACGTGTTCCTGGCCCTCACCGGCCGCAGCCTGCGCGACGAGGGTCCGCGGGCGAGCGACAGCACCGACGACGCCACGCAGGAGGCAGCAGCATGAGCACGATCACCGCCACCCGGCCGAGCACCGCCACGACGACCGGCCGCCGCCCCTGGCTCGCTGACGTCTGGCTCGTGATGACCCGCGAGCTGCGCCCCGTGATCCGTGAACCGTTCTCGGTGGTGTTCGGCCTGATCCAGCCGCTGGTGTTCCTCGGCCTGTTCGGTCCGCTGCTGGCCGGCTCCGTCGGGGCGTCCGCCGGCTTCGACGGCGCCGAGGTCTGGCAGTGGTTCGTGCCGGCGATCCTGGTGATGACCACGCTGTTCGGCACCTCGACCACCGGCGCCAACCTGCAGTTCGAGATGCAGACCGGTGCGCACGAGCGCCTGCTGGTGACGCCGTTGTCGCGGTCGTCGCAGCTGGTGGGCCGGTCCTTGAAGGAGATGGTCCCGCTGGTCGCCCAGGCGATCATCCTGATCCTGGTGATGCTGCCGTTCGGCTTCCGCGCCGACCCGGTCGGGGGACCGCTCGGACTGGTCATGCTCGCCGTGCTCGGCGTCGGCCTCGGCTCGCTCAGCTACGCGCTGGCCATCGCCGTGCGCAAGCAGGAGTGGATGTTCTGGGCGGTCCAGCAGACGGTCCTGTTCCCGCTGCTCATCCTGTCGGGCATGCTCCTGCCGCTGGAGACCGGTCCGCAGTGGATGAAGGTGGCCTCCGCGTTCGACCCGCTGCGGTGGGTGGTCGAGGCCGAGCGGGCGCTGTTCGCGGGCGACCTGACCAGCAGCGCGGTGGCAGCGGGCTGGCTCGCCGCCGTGCTCACCGCGGTGGTCGGGCTGGCGGTCGGCGTCCGGACGCTCCTGCGCAGCACGGACTGACCCGCACCTCACACCGCCCGCCCGTGGCGCGTCTTCTCCTCGGGAGCGCGCGACGGGCGGGCGTGTCAGTGGGTGGGGGAATGATGGCGGCCATGACGGTCCAGGACGACGTGACACAGGATCTGCGGCTCCTCGAGGAGGTCCGGGTCGTGCACACGGTCGTGCCCTCGCCGGTCGGCCCCATCACTCTGGTCGCCCACGACGGTGGCCTGTCGGCGCTCCTGCTCCCGGACTCCAAGTACGAGCCGGTGCAAGGGCCGTTCGGGGAGCGGGCGGACGACGAGTTCGACCAGGTGCAGACGCAGCTCGACGAGTACTTCGCCGGGACGCGGACCGAGTTCGACCTCCCGCTGCACTTCGTGGGGACCACGTTCCAGTGCCGGGTGTGGGAAGGGCTGCTGCGCATCCCGTACGGGCAGACGCGGTCCTACGGGGACCTCGCCGCGGAGATCGGGCTGGATCCGCGCACGTCGTCGCGGGCGGTCGGGGCCGCCAACGGGCGCAACCGGATCGCGATCGTCGTGCCGTGCCACCGGGTCATCGGCGCGGACGGGTCGCTCACCGGCTTCGCCGCGGGTCTCGACCGCAAGCGGTTCCTGCTCGGGCTCGAGGCCAAGGGACGACCGCGCGAGCACCTGCTGTTCTGACGCGGCGGACCCGTGGGTCTGCCCCACCCCGGCTCGGGGGAGTGCTCCCTGGCGAGCGGTCGCCGCCCGTCGACAGGCTGAGATCACCCGATTCCGAGGAGATCTCATGACCGTCCACGACCCCGTCACCTCCGCGTCCACCGCGCCGCGACGGCACGGCCGGGCACGCGCCGTCGCCACGGTCGCCGCGCTGTGCGCCGTCGCGACGACCGGTGCGCTCGTCGCCGGCACACCCGCCTACGCCTCCGGCGGGTCGCCGCCCGCGTCGCGCGAGGTGCAGCGCCAGCTCGACGGCCTCGTCCGCGACGCAGGCTTCCCCGGAGCGCTGGCCACCTACGAGGACGCGCGCGGGCGCAGTCGTGACTACACCGCCGGCGTCGGCAACCTCGAGACCGGCGCCCGGGTGCCGCTCGACGGCCAGGTGCGCATCGGCAGCAACAGCAAGACGTTCCTCGCGGTGGCCCTCCTGCAGCTGGTCGACGAGGGGACGATCGACCTCGATGCGCCCGTCGAGACCTATCTGCCCGGCCTGGTCCACGGCGACGGTGTCGACGGCTCCGCGATCACCGTCCGGCAGCTGCTCCAGCACACCAGCGGCCTCCCCAACTACACCGCGGTCATGGATCACGACTTCCTGTCGACGCGGCACCACTACGTCGAGCCGCGCGAGCTGCTCGACCTCGCCCTGACGCAGCCGGGCACACCGCCCGGGTCGCGATGGGACTACAGCAACACCAACTACGTGGTCGCCGGGCTGATCGTGCAGAAGGTCGCCGGACGTCCGCTGGCCGAGGTGATCACCGACCGGGTGATCGAGCCGCTGCGCCTGCGGGACACGTACGTGCCGGACCGCGGCGAGGAGAGCCTGCGCGAGCGGCACCCGCTCGGCTACCACGCGACCGAGCCCGGCGGCGAGCTGCAGGACATCACGGTGCTCGACCCGGCGTGGGCGTGGGCAGCGGGCGACATCGTCTCGACCCCGAGCGACCTCAACTCGTTCTTCGTGGCGCTGATGGGCGGCGAGCTCCTGCCGCCCGCGCTGCTGGCGGAGATGCAGACGACCGTCGAGACCCTGCCCGAGCTGCACGGCATGCGGTACGGGCTCGCGCTCATGAGCACCCCGTTGAGCTGCGGCGGGGTCGCCTGGGGACACGGCGGGAGCATCCCCGGTTACGAGACCGGCGGCGGGGTGGGTCCGGACGGGCGGTCCGTGACCGTCGCGGTGACCGCGCTGCCGGCGGCGACCGCCGACCCGGAGCGTGCCGCCGAGCGCCTCGCGCACGCCGTCGACGCGGTGCTCTGCGCATAGTCGGCCGCCCTCGGCGGTGGCAGCATGTGGGCATGGCGCTCGTCCGCTACACGGCGGCCGCCGCCGAGGCCGCCGGCATCGCCGCCGAGCAGGTACCCGCCTCGACGGTCGGTGAGCTGCGGGCGCAGGTGCTCACCCGGCACGGCGGTGAGCTGGCCCAGCTGATCGGTCGGTGCTCGTTCGTGGTCGACGGTGTGGCCTCCGACGACGGGGCTGCGCTCGGGCCGAGCGACGTCGTCGACGTGGTCCCGGACCTCTGAGGGCGCGGTCGCGATGCGGGTGGGCGCAACTGGTGCGAGCGTGTGCGCATGAGAGTCGTCGTGGTCGGTGCCAGCGGGAACGTCGGCACGGCTCTCCTGCGGCGGTTCAGCGACGACGCCACGGTCACCTCGGTGGTCGGCATCGCGCGGCGCGTGCCCCCTGGCACGCCGGCAGCCCCGTACCGCGTCGCCACGTGGGTCGGGTGCGACGTCGCCGCGCCGACCGCGGTCGACGTCCTGGTTCCCGCCTTCGCCGGCGCCGACGCCGTGGTCCACCTCGCGTGGGCCGTCCAGCCCAGCCACGACCGCCGCCGGCTGCACGACGTGAACGTGTCGGGCACCCGGCACGTCCTCGACGCCGCGCGGCGCGCGGGGGTCCCGCACGTCGTGGTCGCCTCGAGCGTCGGCGCGTACTCGCCCGCTCCGGACGACGTCCCGCGCGGCGAGGGCTGGGCGACCGGCGGGGTGCGGTCGTCGTCGTACAGCGTCGACAAGGCGGCGGTCGAGCGGACCCTCGACGAGTTCGAGGCGGTGCACGCGGACCTCGCGATCGCCCGAGTACGGGCGGCGCTCGTGTTCCAGCAGGCAGCCGGGCACGAGATCTCGCGGTACTTCCTCGGACCGTGGGCGCCCCGGCGGGCGATCGGTGGACACCTCCCGGTGCTGCCCTGGCCGGCGGGCCTTCGGCTCCAGGTGGTGCACGCGGACGACGTCGCGTCGGCGTACCGGGAGGCCGTCGTCCGGCGCGTGAGGGGGCCGTTCAACGTCGCCGCCCCGGACGTGCTGCGCGGCCAGGACGTCGCCGACGTCGTCTCGCGCGGGAGGGTGCGCGAGGTCGACGTGGCCGGCACCCGCAGGCTCCTCGCGGCCGCCTGGCACGCGCGCGCCGTGCCCGTCGGTCCCGGGTGGCTGGACATGGCCCTCGCCGTGCCGCTGCTCGACACGTCCCGCGCGGAGCGTGAGCTGGGTTGGCGGCCGGCCTGGTCGGCGGCCGAGACGCTCCGGGACATGGTGTCGGGGATCGCGACCGGGGCGGGGACCGCGAGCCCGCCGCTGCGGCCGCGGCGCCGGTGAGCCTGGCATCCTCGACGGCATGACCGACGACATCTCCGCCGAGCGACACGTCTACGGCCGCGCCGACGCCCCGATCACCGTCCTCGAGTTCGGTGACCTGGAGTGCCCGTACTGCCGCGCCGCCGCACCGGCGCTGCGGCAGCTGGTCGACACCTCCGACGGGCAGGTGCGCCTGGTGTGGCGACACTTCCCGCTGTTCGAGGTGCACCCGTCGGCCCTCTCGGCGGCGCTCGCGGCGGAGGCGGCGGGCGCGCACGGGAAGTTCTGGGACATGCACGACGAGCTGTTCAGCCACCAGGACCGGCTGGCCGACCCGGACCTGCGTGCCGCCGCGGTGCGGCTCGGGCTCGACCCCGACGAGGTGGCGGGCGACGGTGCGCAGGCGTACGCCCCGGCGATCTCCGCCGACTACTCCGCGGGCATCGAGCTGGGCGTGCGGGGGACGCCGACGGTGTTCGTCGGAGGCACACGGTTCCACGGCAAGGTGACGCTGGACCGGCTGCGCGAGGCCGTGGAGGCGGTGCGATGAGGACCGCGCTGGTCACCGGCGCCGGCCGTGGCATCGGCCGGGGGATCGTGCTCGGTCTGGCCCGGGCCGGGTACGCGGTCGCCCTGGTCGGCCGCACACGCGCGCACCTCGACGCGGTCGCCCAGGAGATCGGCGGGGACGTGTGCGTGGCCGCCGCCGACCTCGTGGACGGGACCGCGGTCCTCGACGCGGTCGCCCGGGTGGAGGAGGAGCTCGGCGGCATCGGGCTGCTGGTGAACAACGCGGGCGTGATCGAGCGGGCCGAGGTGCCGTTCGTCGACGACGACGTCGAGGACTCCTGGCGGGTCATCGAGGCGAACGTGCGCGGTCCGCTGCTGGTCACGCACGCGGTGCTGCCGGGGATGCTCGCGCGCGGCGACGGCCGGGTGCTGAACCTGAACTCCGGCGCCGGGCACCGCGCGATGACCAGCTACACGGGCTACGCGATCAGCAAGGGGGCGCTCGCGCGGTTCACCACGCAGCTCGACGCCCAGTACCGCGACCGGGGGATCCGCGTGCTCGACCTCGCCCCCGGGCACGTCGAGACGGCGATGACGACGTCGATGCCGCTGCACGAGGGCCGGACGCAGTGGACACCCGTCGAGGCCGTCGCGGAGCTGGTCCGGGCGTTCGGCGACGGGGAGCTCGACGCGCTGTCGGGGCGGTTCGTGCGCGCCGGGACGGACACCGTGGAGTCGCTGCGGGCGGCGACCCCGCAGATCCTGGCCACCCACGCGCGCACGCTCCGGCTGGGTGCGTACGGCGACGAGGACCCGGTGGCGTGATGGAGCCGATCCGCCACCAGCTCGTGGTCGCCTGCACCCCCGTCGAGGCGTTCGACGCCTGGGTCGACGACATCGGCCGGTGGTGGCACCCCGACTACACGCCCGACCCGGCCGGGTTCCGCGGGGCGGGGATCGAGGCGCGGGTGGGCGGTCGCGTCTACCTGGTCGACGCCGCGCTCGGTGAGGTCGAGTGGGGTCGGGTGCTGGCGATCGCGCGCGGCGCCCTCGTCGTGCACACCTCGACGCTCGGTCAGGATCCCGCGCACCCGAGCCGGATCTCCGTGCAGTTCGTGCCGCTCGACGAGGGCGGGACGCGCCTCGAGCTCGCGCACGAGGGCTGGGACGAGACCAACGCGGAGTTCCGGCCCAAGTTCACGGACTGGCCCCTGATCCTCGCCCGCTACGCACAGTTCGTCGGCTCGTGACCGGGGTCGGCGCAGGCGTGTCACCCGACCCGGGGACCACCGGCGTCGAGGTCTCGCCCGACCCGGGCGAGACCCTGCTGCAGCCGACGCCGACGCCGACCACGACCGACGCACCCACGACCCCTGCGCCCGCGCCGACGGAAGCTGTCACCCCTGCGGAGTCGGCGACCGCGGAGCCGGTGCCGACCGCGCCCGAGGAGTCACCGTCGCAGGCGCCGGCGCCCACCGAGACCGTGGTGGTCGAGGTGCCGTGGACCGTGGACCCCGCGGTCACCAGCTCGACGATCCCGCTCGGGGCGATCATCACCGCGCTCGTCGTCCTCGTCCTCGCGGCGACCGCCCTGGCGGTGCTCTTCCGGCGCAACCGCAGGCTCCGGCCGGCGGGGGTGCCCGCGTCGGCCGCCCTCGAAGCGGCCGCCACGACGACCGAGATCGGCGTGCTGGACGACGCGCACGCCGTCGCGCTGCCGACCGAGCCGTCCGTCGACACCGTGGCGACCGTCCGGTTCCTCATGGTGCTCGGCGAGGCGATGATCGACTCGAGCGCGCCGGTCGTGCAGGTGACCCGGACGCTCGAGCGGGTGGCGGCGATCAACGGCGCCCCGGACGTGGAGATCATCGCGCTGCCCACCGCGCTCCTCGTCTCGGTGCCGGGGCGGACGTCGATGCAGACCGCTGCGTCGTCGGCCGGCTGGCGACAGCTGCGCCTGCACCAGGTCCAGGACGTGCTCGGCGTCGCCGACGAGGCGGAGTCCGGCTCCCTCGACCCGGACGACGGTGCGGCCCGGATCGAGACAGCCGTGTCGGCGCCCCCGCTGTACAGCGGAGCCGTCCGCATCCTCGGGTACGTCGGGGTCTGCGCGGGCCTCGCGATGATCCTCGGCGGCAGCCTGGTCGACGTCCTCGTCGCGTCCGTGCTCGGTGCCGCGATCGCCGGGCTGCAGGTCGCCGCCGCCCGCCTGCCCGCCGCCTACCAGGCGCTCGTGGTGCTCAGCTGCGCGTTCGTCGTCGCCGCCGCGGTGTTCCTGCTGTCCCGGTCGGGGATCGACGTCGGCACGCTCGTGCCGCTCGTGGCACCCCTGGTCACCTTCCTGCCCGGGGCCCTGCTCACCACCGCGGCGATCGACCTGGCCACCCGGCAGATGATCGCCGGCGCCGCGCGCCTCGCCGCCGGGACCATGCAGCTCGTGCTCCTGGCGCTGGGCATCACCGGCGCCGCCGCACTGGTCGGCGTCCCCGCGTCCGAGCTCGGCTCCGCGGCGTCCCAGCCGCTCGGGTGGGCCGGGCCGTGGCTCGGGGTGCTGGTCTTCGGCACGGGCGTGGTGTTCCACCACTGCGCCCGACGCTCCGCGCTCCCGTGGATCCTGCTCGTGCTCGTCGTCGCCTACGCCGGGCAGGTGGTGGGCGGGCTGTTCTTCGGCGGGGTGTTCTCCGCGTTCATCGGGGCGGCGCTCATGACGCCGGTGGCGATGTTCGCCGCGACCCGGCCGACCGGGCCGCCCGCGCTGGTCGGGTTCCTGCCGGGCTTCTGGCTGCTGGTGCCCGGTGCGCTGGGCCTCGTCGGGGTGACCTCGATCCTCGGGGAGGACGCCCAGGCGCTGAACACCGTGGTCACGGCCGGCACGACGATGGTCGCGATCTCGCTGGGGGTGCTCGCGGGGATCGCGCTCGGGTCCGCCGTCGGGCGGCGCGTCGGGCTGGCGGTGACGCGGTTCTAGGCGGGTGCCCGCCACGGCAGGGGTGGCAGCGGCGGCGGGGCGTCGCTGAGCGGTGAGCACAGCGGCAGCTTCTCGCCGAGCCACCGCAGCAGGATCGAGCCGAGCACCGCGGCGGTGAGCGACCCGGCCAGGATCCCGATCTTCGCGTTCTCCAGGTGCTGGGCGTCGTCGAACGCGAGCTCGGCGATGAACAGCGAGATGGTGAACCCGATGCCCGCGAGCACGGCGCCGCCGAGCAGGTGACCCCACCGCACGCGGCCGGGCAGCTCGCCCAGCCCGAACCGGATCGCCAGGGTGGCCGCGCCGGTGATGCCGATGGCGTTGCCGAGCACGAGCGCCACGGCGACCCCGATGGCCAGCCGGGACTGGGCCGCGGCCTGGAGCGACTCCAGGTTCAACCGGATGCCCGCGTTGGCCAGCCCGAACAGGGGCACCACGACGAACGCGCTCCACGGGTGCAGGATCCGCTGCAGCCGGTCGCTGGTCGGCACCGCGGCACGTGCCGCCAGCTCCGCGAGGTGCTCGCGCTCGGCGGTGGCGTCGTCGATCAGCTTGCGCCCGTAGCCGGCGACCTCGTCGATGGTCTCCTGGTCCGGTGGCCGGGCGGGGACGAGCAGGCCGATGATCACGCCGGCCAGGGTGGCGTGCACGCCCGACGCCTGCACCGCGAACCAGAGCGCGATCCCAGCGACGACGTAGGGCGCGAGCTGCCACACCTTGAGCCAGCGCAGCATGAGGATCCCGACCACGACCGCCGCGGCGAGGGCGAGCGCGGCCATGTCGACCTCGTCGGTGTAGAAGATCGACATCACGGTGATCGCGCCGATGTCGTCGACGATCGCGAGCGTGAGCAGGAACAGGCGCAGGCGGTCGGGGCACTTGGGGCCGAACAGGGCGAGGATGCCGACGAGGAACGCGGTGTCCGTCGACATGACGACGCCCCACCCGTGCGCGGCGTCCGTGCCGCCGTTGAACGCCAGGTAGATGAGCACCGGGACGAGCAGGCCACCGAGGGCGCCGAGGGCGGGGACGGCGACGGTCCGCTTGTCGCGCAGCTCCCCGGTGGTGGCCTCGCGGCTGATCTCGAGGCCGACCACCGCGAAGAAGATGGCCATCGCGGCGTCGTTGACCCAGTGGTGCAGGTCCAGGTCGATGCCCCAGCTGCCCACGTGGAACCCCGCGGAGGTGTGCCAGAGCGACTCGTAGGAGTCCGCGAACGGGGAGTTGACCCAGACGAGGGCGACGACGGTGGCGGCGAGCAGGTAGACGGCACTGCCGGCCTCGTTGGTGAGGAAGTTCTTCACCGATGGCTGCAGACCGGGCAGCGAGACCCGCAGGGACGGGCCGGGGGAGGTCGAGGTCGTCGACATGCGGATCAAGGTCGCAGGTGATCGACCAGGACGCAACGGGCGTTCGCCCTCGGCGTCAGATGTACTTCTCGGGGTCCCCGAGCAGCTTGGCCACGTGGTTCGGGACGTAGGTGGACAGCTCGCGCGACGGACGCTCGTACCCGGTCGACGCGGACGGTCGGGCGGGGAGCGTCACCTTGTCGTGCGGGACGTCCTTGTACGGGATGGTGGAGAGCAGGTGGCTGATCATGTTGAGCCGGGCGTGCTTCTTGATGTCCGACTCCACGACGAACCACGGGCTCCCGATCGTGTCCGTGTGCACCATCATCTCGTCCTTGGCCTTCGAGTAGTCCTCCCACCGGCTGATCGACTCGAGGTCCATCGGGCTCAGCTTCCACTGCCGCAGCGGGTCGTTCAGCCGCGACCGGAACCGCTTGAGCTGCTCCTTGTCGGACACGGAGAACCAGTACTTGCGCAGCAGGATGCCGTCCTCGATGAGCATCTGCTCGAAGATCGGCGTCTGGCGCATGAACCGGTCGTACTCCTCCGGCGTGCAGAAGCCCATGACCTTCTCCACGCCGGCGCGGTTGTACCAGGAGCGGTCGAACAGGACGACCTCGCCCGCGGTGGGGAGCTGCGCCACGTAGCGCTGGTAGTACCACTGGCCCTTCTCGCGCTCGGTCGGTGTGGGCAGGGCGGCGATGCGCACGATGCGGGGGCTGAGGTACTCCGCGATGCGCTTGATCGTGCCGCCCTTGCCGGCTGCATCGCGGCCC
This sequence comes from Cellulomonas sp. Root137, assembly GCF_001426725.1. NCBI lineage: Bacteria > Bacillati > Actinomycetota > Actinomycetes > Micrococcales > Cellulomonadaceae > Cellulomonas > Cellulomonas sp. Root137. Next base: position 1,853,626 of record NZ_LMFG01000001.1, read on the forward strand.
TCGAACACCACGACGATCCGCGCGCCGGTCTCCTTGGCCCACAGCTGCACCCTCACCAGCTCGGCCTGGAGCCGCGACAGCTCCGCCTCGTAGACGTCGTTCGGAACCTTGTCCTGGTGCTTCTTGCCGGACTTCTTCGCCATGCCCGGACGCTACCGGCAGGGAAGGGCTTCCGCCCGAGTTCCGCATCTGCGGGCTGAGCGGCTCTGGACAGTCGCTTCTGCGGCACTACGATCGCGTTCGTGACCGACTACCGGATCAGCGAGGCCGCCGAGCTGCTGGGCGTCAGCGACGACACCGTGCGCCGCTGGGTCGAGTCGGGTGCCCTGGAGGCGCGGACCGACCACGCCGGCCGCAGCGTCGTCGGCGGCGTCGAGCTCGCCGCGCTGGCCGTCGAGCGTGCCCGGACTCCCGACGACCCCTCCGCCGGCACCAGCTCGGCGCGCAACCGGCTGACCGGCCTGGTGACGCGGATCCTCTCCGACACGGTGATGTCCCAGGTCGAGCTGCAGGCCGGTCCGTTCCGGCTGGTGTCGCTCATGTCCACCGAGGCGGTGCGCGAGCTCGGGCTCGAGGTGGGCTCACGCGCGACCGCGGTGGTCAAGGCGACGACCGTGCTCGTCGAGACGCCACGATGAGGGTGCGCGCCCTCGTCGGCTCCGCGGCGGTGCTGCTCGCCCTGGCCGCCTGCGCGACCGACGCCCCGGCCTCGGCGCCGGCGACGGCGGACGGGATCACCGGGGAGCTCACCGTGTTCGCGGCGGCCTCCCTGCAGGGCCCGTTCGACGAGATCGCCGCGAGGATGGCCGAGCAGCACCCGGGCGTCGCGGTGCACCCGGTGACCTACGACGGCTCGTCCACGTTGGCGGCGCAGCTGGTCGGCGGGGCGTCGGCCGACGTCTTCGCGTCGGCCGACGAGGACACCATGGCCGAGGTCGTCGGACTCGATGACGCCACCGTCTTCGCGAGGAACACCCTGCAGATCGTCGTCGCGCCGCGCAACCCGCTGCAGATCGGCTCGCTGGCCGACGTCGCGGCGCTGTCGTCGTCGGGCGGCAAGGTGGTGCTCTGCGCGCCCGAGGTGCCGTGCGGTTCCGCGTCGCGCACGGTCCTGGACGGCGCCGGCCTCGCGCTCACGCCGGTCAGCGAGGAGCAGAACGTCAAGGCCGTCCTCACCAAGGTGCAGACCGGAGACGCGGACGCGGGACTGGTGTACCGGACCGACGTGCTGGCAGCGGGAGACACGGTCGCGGGGGTCAGGTTCCCCGAGGCGGCGTCGGCCGTGAACTCCTACCCGATCGTCGCCCTCACGCACAGCGACGCTGCGCAGGCGTTCGTCGACCTGGTGCTCTCCGCCGAGGGGCAGCGGATCCTGGCGGACCACGGGTTCACCGCGCCGTGACCCGCGAGCGCTCCGTCGGCGTCCCCGGCTTCCTCTGGCTGCCCGCGGCCCTGGCGGCCGGTCTGCTGGTGCTCCCCGTCGTCGCCCTGCTGCTGCGCGCGGACTGGGGGTCGCTGCCCGCCGACATCGCGACGCCGTCGGCGCGCGACGCCCTGTGGCTCTCCCTGTCCACGTCCGTCGTCGCGACCGGCGCGTGCCTGGTGCTCGGCGTGCCGCTCGCCGTCGTGCTCGCGCGTGCGCGCGGCTGGCCCGCCGACCTGCTCCGCGCCCTGGTCACGCTGCCGCTCGTCCTGCCCCCGACCGTCGGCGGCATCGCGCTGCTCTACCTGCTGGGCCGGCGCGGGCTGGTCGGGCAGACGCTCGACACGTGGTTCGGGATCAGCATCCCGTTCACGACGACCGCCGTGGTGATCGCCCAGGCGTTCGTCGCGATGCCGTTCCTGGTCCTGTCGGTCGAGGGGTCGTTGCGGACGGCGGGCACGCGGTTCGACGTCGTCGCCGCCAGCCTCGGCGCCGGCCGCTGGACCGTGCTGCGCCGGATCACCCTGCCGCTGGTCATGCCCGGCCTGGTCAGCGGCACGGTCCTCTGCTTCGCGCGGGCGCTCGGCGAGTTCGGCGCGACCGCACTGTTCGCCGGCAACTCCCCGGGCGTCACGCAGACCATGCCCCTGGCCATCTACTCGGCGTTCAACGGAGCCGGTGTGACGCAGGGGACCGCGGTCGCGCTGTCGCTGCTGCTGGTGTTCGCAGCGGTCGCGGTCCTGCTCGCCGCGCGGGCGTGGCGCCCGGGGCGTGCCGCGTGACGTCGCTGCACGCCGAGGTCGCCGTCCGCCGGGGCGCCTTCGCGCTCGACGTGACCATCGCGGCCCATCCTGGGGAGATCGTCGGCGTGCTCGGTCCGAACGGCGCGGGCAAGTCCACGCTGCTCGCCGTCCTGGCCGGGCACCTCGTGCCCACGGCCGGGGTGGTGCGCGTGGGGGAGCGGACGCTGACGGCGGTGTGGGACGGACGGGTGGAGTCGGCGGTGCGGCCCGAGCACCGGTCCGTCGGCCTGCTCGGCCAGGACCCGCTGGTGTTCCCGCACCTGAGCGCGCGGGAGAACGTGGCGTTCGGTCCGCGCGCGGCGGGGATGCCGGCGGCGCAGTCCCGAGCGGTGGCCGACGAGTGGCTGGCGGCGGTCGGGCTGGGCGGGCTGGCCGACCGGCGTCCTGACGCGCTGTCCGGCGGGCAGCGGCAGCGCGTCGCCCTGGCCCGGGCGCTCGCCGCCGAGCCCGCGGTGCTGCTGCTCGACGAACCCTTCGCGCAGCTGGACGTGCGCACGGCCGCCGAGCTGCGCGAGCTGGTCCGCGAGCAGGTGCGCCGCACCCGGACCGCCACGGTGCTGGTCACTCACGACGTGCTCGACGCGGTGACGCTCGCCGACCGGGTGGTCGTGCTGCACGACGGGCAGGTGGTCGAGCAGGGCCGGCCGCTCGACGTGCTCACCGACCCCGTGCACCCGTTCACGGCGGCGCTGGCCGGGGTCAACCTCGTCGTCGGGACGCTCGTCGCCCTGCCCGACGGGTCCACGGCGGTCGCCGGCCCGGACGGCGTCGTCATCCCGTGCGCTCCGCAGCGACCGGGCGGGCGCGTGCAGGTGACGTTCCCGCCGACCGCCGTCACGGTCGGGGAGGGCTGGCCGGCGCGCGTCATCGACCTCGAGCCCGGGACCACCGGCGTGCGCCTCCGGACCACGGGTGACGTGCTCGTCGACCTGCCGCCGGCGCAGGTCGCGCAGCTGGGTCTGCACGTCGGTGCCCAGGTGCGTCTGAGCGTCCCCGCCGAGCACGTGCGGGTGCGTCCGCTCGCCTGATCTCACAGGCCCCCGCGGCAACCGGTGCGCGAAAAGAACCGTGCGCGCAACCGAGGGGACAGGTCGGTCGAAACATCCGCTGCCTAGCGTCGTCGTCGACCGAGCCCCCCTGACCCTGTCCTCCCGGAGGTCCCCATGGCGACACAGCTCGCGACCGACGCCGGCACCACACCCGTTCTCGACACTGCGCCGCTCACCCACCGCCCCGGCCGATGGATCGACGGCTGGAACCCCGAGGACAGCGGCCAGTGGGCCTCCGTCGGTCGGGCGATCGCCCGCCGCAACCTCGGGTTGTCGATCTTCGCCGAGTTCCTCGGGTTCGCCGTCTGGGCGCTGTGGAGCATCGTCGTCCCGCAGCTGCCCGCCGCCGGCTTCGTCCTCACGGTCGACCAGATGTTCTGGCTGATCGCCCTGCCCTCGCTCGTGGGCGCGACGCTGCGCATCCCCTACACGTTCGCGGTGCCGATCTTCGGTGGCCGCAACTGGACCATCGTGTCCGCCCTGCTCCTCCTGATCCCGACGATCGCGCTCGCGGTCGCCGTGCAGAACCCGCAGCTCGGCTTCCCCGCCCTGCTCGCGGTCGCGGCGCTGGCCGGCGTCGGCGGCGGCAACTTCGCCTCCTCGATGGCGAACATCTCGTTCTTCTACCCGGAGAAGGAGAAGGGTCGCGCCCTCGGCCTGAACGCGGCCGGCGGCAACCTCGGCACGGCCGCGGTGCAGTTCGCGGTGCCGCTGGTGATCGTCGGCGCCGCCGGGCTGGAGCTCGAGCGGGCCGGCCTCATGTTCGTGCCGCTGGTGCTCATCGCGGCCCTGCTGGCCTGGCGGTACATGGACAACCTGTCCAACGCCAAGGCGGACCCGCGCTCCTACGGCGTCGCCGCCCGGGCGCGGCACACCTGGATCATCTCGTTCATCTACATCGGCACCTTCGGCTCGTTCATCGGCTTCTCCGGGGCGTTCCCGACGCTGCTGAAGAACCAGTTCCCCGAGGTCACGATCTCGATCGCGTTCGCCGGTGCGCTCGTCGGGTCCATCGCCCGTCCGCTGGGCGGCATGCTCGCGGACAAGCTCGGCGGTGCCCGCGTCACGATCGTCGCGTTCGGTGTCATGGCGACCGGCGTGGTCTGCGCGATCTTCGCCCTCCGTGCCCACGCGTTCGGCCCGTTCCTGGCGTCGTTCCTCGTGCTCTTCGTCGCCACCGGTGCCGGCAACGGCTCGGTCTACCGGATGATCCCCGCGGTGTTCCGGTTCGGTGCCACGGACGACGAGGACAAGGCGCGCCGCATCAAGGCGGCGGCGGGCTGCCTCGGGATCGCGGGTGCGGTGGGCGCGTTCGGCGGCTTCCTCATCCCGCGCGGGTTCGCCATCTCCACCTCGGCCACCGGCAACATCCAGGCGGCCCTGTGGGTGATCGTCGGGCTGTACCTGGTCATGAGCCTCACCACGTGGGCCGTGTACCAGCGCCGCTCCGGCTCCTTCGGCGCGACGGTCATCTGATGACCACCCCCCGGTCCGCGGCGGCAGAGACCCATTGCCCCTATTGCGCGCTCCAGTGTGCGCAGACGTTGCACACCTCTGACGAGGGCACCGTCACCGCCGCGGGCCGGGACTTCCCCACGAACAAGGGCGGCATGTGCCAGAAGGGGTGGACGTCGCCCACGCTCCTGCGGGCCACGGACCGGCTCACCACCCCGCTCCTGCACGGGCAGCCGGTCTCCTGGGACACCGCGCTGTCGTTCGTCGCCACCCGGCTGGCCGCCCTGCGCCAGGCCCACGGTCCCGAGTCCGTCGCGGTGTTCGGCGGCGGCGGGCTGACCAACGAGAAGGCGTACGCGCTCGGCAAGTTCGCGCGCACCGTGCTGGCCACGCCGAACATCGACTACAACGGCCGGTTCTGCATGGCGAGCGCCGCCGCGGGGGCCAACCGGACCCTCGGTCTGGACCGTGGCCTGCCGTTCCCGCTGGCCGACCTGGGCGGGGCGCAGGCCGTGCTGCTGCTCGGGTCGAACCTCGCGGAGACCATGCCGCCGGCCGTCCAGCACCTCGCGGGGGTGCGCGCGGCGGGCGGTCTGATCGTCGTGGACCCCCGGCGCTCGGCGACCGCGGACCTGACCACCGAGGAGCGCGGCCTGCACGTGCAGCCGGTCCCGGGCACTGACCTGGCCCTCCTGCTCGGCATCGCGCACATCGTCCTCGCGGAGGGCTTCGCGGATCTCGCGTACCTCGACGAGCGGACCACGGGCCTCGACGACATCCGGCGGTCGCTGGCCCTCTGGTGGCCCGAGCGGACCGAGCAGGTCACGGGCGTCCCGGTCGCGTCGCTGCGCCGGGCGGCGTTCCTGCTGGCCAACGCGTCACCGTCCCGCGGCGGCTCCGGTGCGTACATCCTCACCGGTCGCGGGGTCGAGCAGAGCACGCAGGGCACCGACACCGTCACGGCGGCGATCACGCTCGCGCTCCTGCTCGGCCTGCCCGGCCGTGTCGGGTCCGGCTACGGCGCGATCACCGGCCAGGGCAACGGGCAGGGCGGCCGCGAGCACGGTCAGAAGGCCGACCAGCTGCCGGGCTACCGGTCCATCGAGGACGACGCGGCGCGCGCGCACGTCGCCGGCGTCTGGGGCGTCGACCCCGCCGACCTGCCCCGGACCGGGATGCCCGCGATCGAGCTGCTGCGGTCCCTCGGGACGCCGGGCGGCCCGCGCGCCCTCCTGGTGCACGGATCGAACGTGCTGGTCAGCGCCCCGGACGCCGACCGCGTCCGGGAGCGGCTGGCCGCGCTCGACCTGCTCGTGGTGTGCGACTTCTTCCCGTCGGAGACGGCCGTGCTGGCCGACGTCGTCCTGCCCGTCACGCAGTGGGCGGAGGAGGAGGGCACCATGACGTCGCTCGAGGGGCGCGTCATCCGGCGCCGAAAGGCCCTCCCGCCGCCGCCGGGAGTCCGCAGCGAGCTGGAGATCCTCGCGGACCTGGCGCTCAGGCTCGGGTCGACGGTCCGGTTCGACACCTCGCCCTCGGTCGTGTTCGACGAGCTCGCCCGGGCGTCCGCCGGTGGCCGCGCCGACTACAGCGGGCTCAGCCACGGGCGCCTCGACGCCGAGCCGGACCTGTTCTGGCCGGTCCCCGCCGGGCCGACGCCGCACCCCGGCACCCCCCGGATGTTCCTCGACCGCTTCCCGACGCCCGACGGTCGCGCCCGGCTCGTCCCCGTGGACCACCGCGGCCCGTCGGACGACCTGCGCCGCGACGCGCCCCTCTTCCTGGTGACCGGGCGCGTGCTCGCGCACTACCAGTCCGGCGCGCAGACCCGTCGGGTGCCGGAGCTGGTACGCAGCTCGCCGGCGCCGTACGTCGAGATCCACCCGTTGCTGGCCGACCGCCTGGGCATCGCCGAGTCCGACCTCGTGCAGCTCGACACCGGTCGGGGCCGCGGGGTCGTCCGGGCGCGGCTGACCGACGCGGTGCGGGCCGACACGGTGTTCCTGCCGTTCCACTGGAGCGGGACCAGCAGCGCCAACCGCCTGACCACCGACGCCACCGACCCGATCTCCGGGATGCCCGAGTTCAAGGTCTGCGCGGTGGACGTCCAGCGGTGGGAGGGACCGGTCGAGGTGCTCGAGGACGAGTCGTTGCTCTTCGCGGGGGAGGTGGTCCGATGAGCTCCGGACGTGAGATCCGCGTCGTCGTGGTCGGTCACGGCATGGTCGGCGCGCGGTTCGTCGACGACCTGCACCAGCGCGATCCCGGCGGCCGGTTCCGCACCACCGTGCTCGGCGACGAGGAGTACGAGCCGTACAACCGGGTGCTGCTGTCCGAGGTGGTGGCCGGCAAGCTCGACGTCGCGTCGATCACGCTGCCGCGCAACGCCCACCGGTCCGCCAGCGAGGTGCTGCCGGGCACGCGCGCGGTGACCGTCGACCGTTCCTCGGGCCTCGTGCACGACCAGGCGGGCGGGAAGCACCCGTACGACATCCTCGTGCTCGCCACCGGCGCGCGCGCCCGCATCCCGGACCTGTTCGGCCGGCGCGACGACGACAGCCTGCCCGCCGGTGTGCACGCGCTGCGCACCCTCGACGACGCGCGCGAGATCGTCGCGGCCACCGTGAACGCCCACCGGGCGGTCGTCGTCGGCGGCGGGGTGCTCGGGCTCGAGGTCGCCTGCGGCCTCGCCCACCGCGGCGTCCCTGTCACGGTCGTGCACGGCGGCGCGCACCTGATGGACCGGCAGCTCGACGGGCCCGCCGCCGCCGTGACCACGGCGCGGCTGACGTCGCTCGGGATCGCTGTCCGGGTCGGTGCCCGCACCGAGGAGGCCGTGGTCAGCGACGGGCGGGTCACCGGCGTGCGGCTCGAGGGCGGCGAGGTGCTCCCCGCCGACCTGCTCGTGCTCACCGCCGGCACGTACCCCGAGGTGGGTCTCGCGCAGCGGGCCGGCCTGGACGTGGCGCGCGGCATCGTCGTCGGCACCGACCTGGCCTCCCCGGCGGACGCGCGCGTATTCGCCATCGGCGACTGCGCCGAGCCGCCCGAGGGGGGCAGCGGGCTGATCGCGCAGGGCTGGGACCAGGCACGACGTCTCGCGACGCTGCTCACCGAACCGTCGGCCGCGCGTGACGACGTGCCGCTGCCGACCGTCGGCACCGACGTGGTCAAGGTGAAGGGCGTCGGGCTCGACGTCGTCGCGATGGGAGTCTGCGGCGCCGGGTCGGTGTCCGAGGGTCGGCGGGTGCGGCTCAGCGACCCCGAGGGTGGCCGGCACATCGAGGTCGTCGTCGCCGACGGTCGCGTCATCGGGGCCACGTGCGTCGGCGCGGGACCGGTCGCGGCGGACCTCGTCGCGGCCTACACCCGCGGCACCCCGATCCCGGCCGACCCCGCCCAGCTGCTCATGCGGCCGGTCGCGGGGACGGCCGTCCCTGCCGCGAGCCCGACACTGATGCCCGACCGCGCCGTGGTGTGCCGGTGCAACGGGGTCACCAAGGGCGACATCGTCGGCTGCTGGCGGCACGGTGCGCGCAGCGTGGAGGACGTGGCGGCGGCGACGCGGGCGACCACCGGCTGCGGCGGGTGCGAGGACGCGGTGTGCGGCATCGTCGACTGGCTCCGCCGCTCCGACCCGGACCAGCCCGCCCCGGCGACCGCGACGACGTCCGACGCCCGCGAACCCACCCCGGCGACCACTGCCTGAGCGCCGACCATGTTCATGCGTCCGCTAGCCACGTTCAGGACATGCGCAATGACATGGTGGCCGGTCAGGTGACCGTGACGCGGACCGTGTCGTAGCCCGTGGCGCCGTCCGGGATGACGCCCGCGACCGCGCCCGTCTGGGGGCCCTGCGGGTCCGACGCCCGGACGAACAGCTGGTACTCGCCGGGCTCGGCGTCCCACGTCCACGACCACTGCCGCCACGAGTCGATGCCACCGTCGTCGGCGAGCGTCGCGTCGTTCCAGGACCCCTCGTCCACCCGCACCTGCACGCCGGTGACGCCCCGGTGCTGCGCCCAGGCCGTGCCGGCCACCACCACGGACCCGGCGGGGACCGAGCTGCTCGGCCGCGGCACCTCGATGCGCGACTGCGTCTTGATCGGCCCCTCCGGGGACCAGCCGCGGTCGGTCCAGTACGCGGTGGCATCGGCGAACCGTGTGACGCGGAGCTCGGTCACCCACTTCGTCGCGGACACGTACCCGTACAGCCCGGGGACCACCATGCGCACGGGGAAGCCGTGCTCGACGGGCAGCGGCTCGCCGTCCATCGCGATGGCCAGCAGCGCGTCCCGCCCGTCAGTCAGGGCCGCCAGCGGGGTCGACGCCGTGAACCCGTCGACGCTGCGCGAGAGCACCATGTCGGCGTCGGCGGTCGGCCGCGCCCGGGCCAGCACGTCCGCGAGGGGCAGTCCCAGCCACTTCTGGTTCCCGATGAGATCGCCGCCCACCGGGTTGGACACGCACGCGAGCGTCACCCAGGCCTCGACCAGATCGCTCGCCAGCAGCTCGTCCCAGGTGAGCGTGACCTCCTGCTCGACCATCCCGTGGACGCGCAGGGTCCACGTGCTCGGGTCGACCTGCGGCACCACCAGCGCGGTGTCGATCCGGTAGAACTCGTCCGCGGGCGTCTGCCACGGACCGACGCCCTCGACGCCGACGTCCACCCCGGCAGGGACCGGCGCCGCCGACGTGGCCGGGCGGGGGATCCGGATCGCCGCCCGTGCGGACTGCGCACCGCGGGCGCCGGCACCGATCGCCCGACCGAGGACCACACCGACCAGACCGAGCGCGCCGGCCGCCGCCGTGGCCTGCAGGAACGCGCGCCGCCGGACTCCTTCGGGAGCGGGCCGGCCGGGCGCGCCGGGCAGGCGGCGGACCAGCGCGCGCAAGGTCAGCAGCCCCGCGACGGCGCCGACGATCGCCGGTGCCGCCGCGAGCGTGCCGGCGTCCGGTCGGGCCATCGCGGCCAGTCCCGCCGCCGCCCCCAGCACCACGACGAGCGTCGCGCCCCAGGCCCACCGTCGCGCGGCGAGCACCCCGGCCAGCGCGGCGAGCGCCAGCAGCACGACGACCTCACCGATCCCGAGCACCACCTTGTCGGCCGTGCCGAACGTGGAGGCGGCGAAGTCCTTCAGCCACGCGGGCGTCGCGTCGACGAACGCGGACCCGACGGCGACCAACGGGTCGGACGTCGGCCCGGTGATCAGGGCGACGAGCGACCCGACGCCGATCGTCACGACGCCCGCAGCCACCCCCGCGAGCGCGGCGAGCCCCGTGTCCCGACGTCCAGCCATCTGCTGCCTGCCTCCTAGGTGAGTCGTGCACCCCGACTCTGCCGTGACCAGCACCGGATGTCGTCACCCATGATCCGCGCACGACCTGTGCGCCACTCGACCCGCGTCCGAGCACACGGTCGTCAGAGCGCTCGCTTCCTCGGACGTCCCGGTGGTGCGCGGGGGCTCGTGTCAGAGCGCCGGGGAGGTCAGGGTCGCCGGGACGTGGGCGCCGTGGCCCTGGGCCACCAGGGCGTCACGCACTCGTTCCGCTGCCGCGTCCAGCTCCGCGGCGGGCAGGTCGGCGCGGGCGTTGCGGAACGTCAGGCTCGCCTCGTCCCACGCGGGCAGCACGTGCAGGTGCAGGTGCGGAACCTCGAAGCCGGCGACGAGCAGCGCCGCGCGCGGTGCGGACCAGGCCGCCTGCTGGGCGGCACCGATCACCTTCGCCACGGCCATCAGGTGCGCCAGCACGTCGTCGGGCGCCTCGGTCAGCTGCACGATCTCGTCGCGCGGCACCACGAGCATGTGTCCGTCGGTGATGGGCGCGATGGTCCCGAACGCCACGGCGACGTCGTCGGCCCACACGAACCGGGCGGGGATCTCGCCGGCGATGATCTTGGTGAACAGGGTGGTCATGGCGACCACGCTAGTCACGCGCGCTCGCGGGCGAGCCGCTGCAGGGCGAGGACCGTGTTCCAGTTCCGCGCGGTGCCATGACGGCCCGTCGCCTTCTCCAGCACGGGGAGCGTGAGCCTCGAGCGGCCGATGCCGTCGGGGAAGTACGCGTACGTCTCGTCCCCGGCGAACGCGACCCGCTCGTTGCCGTACGGCGTCGCGTCGAACGAGGTGTCCTTCGGGGTGCCGTCCCAGCAGTAGAGGACCAGGTGCGACGGGTCCGAGGACACCTCGTCGGTGAACGGCACCCGGGACACGATCGTGTCCCACTGGAGGAGCGTGCGCGTGAGGACGGGGACGTCGAAACCGAGCTCGGCGGACAGGGCGTCCGACAGGCCCGGACCCACGGACGACGCCGGACCGTGGGGCACCAGCACGAGGTTCCCGCTGTTCACGTAGGTGGTGACCTCGGTGTGCCCGAGGCCCTCGGCGGCCGCGCGGAGCTGGGCGGCCTTGATGGTGCGACCGCCCACGTTGGCGGCCCGGAGCAGGGCGATGACGGGACTCATGACGCCACTCTCACACCCAGGACCAACGTCATGTGCGGGAAAGGTTCCCGCGAGGTAACGACGCGCGCCACCGAGGGAAACAACCGCTTCCTACCGTGGGAGGCGCCCCACCCCCCAGCCCGACGGAGCACCCCATGAACCAGCACCTGGTCGTCGTCGGCGGCGGCATGGTCGCGCAGCGACTGGTCGAGGCGTTGCGTGACCGCGACACCGCCGGCGCCTGGCGCATCACGGTGCTGGCGGAGGAGCCGCGGCGCCCGTACGACCGGGTGGCGCTCACCAGCTACTTCTCGGGCCGGGACGCCGACGACCTGGCACTCGGCGACCCGGAGCTGTGGTCCGACCCGCTGGTGACGCTGGTCCGCGACGACGCCGTGACGCAGGTCGACCGCGACGCCAAGACGGTCACCACCGCCCGCGGCCGCACGGAGCACTACGACCACCTGGTGCTGGCGACGGGCTCGTCGGCCTGGGTGCCTCCGCTCGAGGGCGCGGACCTCCCGGGTGTCTTCGTCTACCGGACCGTCGACGACGTCGCGGCGCTGCGCGGGTACGTCGAGAAGCTCTCCGAGGACCGGGTGGTCAAGGGCGCGGTGCTCGGCGGTGGCCTGCTCGGCCTGGAGGCGGCCGGCGCGCTCCAGGCGCTCGGCGCCCGCACCACGGTGCTCCAGGTGGGCACCCACCTCATGTCGGCGCAGGTGGACCTGGGCGGCGGCGAGGCGCTGCGGCGGCTCATCAACCAGCTCGGGGTCGGCGTCCGGCTCAACGCGATGACCACGAAGATCAAGCCGCACCGCCGCGGTGGCGTCGGTCGCCTCGAGCTGGCCGACGGCGGCCGCGTCGACGCCGACGTCGTCGTCATCGCCGCCGGCGTGCGTCCCCGCGACGAGCTCGGTCGGGCGTCCGGGCTGGCGATCGGTGAGCGCGGCGGCATCGTCGTCGACGACACCTGCCTCACCAGCGACCTCGACATCTCGGCCGTCGGCGAGGTCGCGTGCATCCAGGGCGCGACGATCGGTCTGGTCGCCCCGGGCTACGCGATGGCGGAGATCACCGCCGACCGGCTGCTCGGCGGCACCTCGTCGTTCCCCGGCGCCGACACGGCGACCAAGCTCAAGCTCTCGGGCGTCGACGTCGCCAGCTTCGGGGACGCGTTCGGCCAGACCCCCGGCGCGCTGGAGATCGTCTGGGCGGACCCGGTGGGTGGCGTCTACAAGAAGCTCGTGATGTCCGACGACGCCCGCACGCTTCTCGGCGGCGTCCTCGTCGGTGACGCCAGCGCCTACGCCAGCCTGCGTCCGATGCTCGGCCGCGAGCTCCCGGGCGACCCGGCCGCGTTCCTCCTGCCCGAGGGCGGCGGGGGAGCGCCCGAGCTGGAGCTGCCCGACGACGCCGCCGTCTGCTCGTGCAACAACGTCTCCGCCGGCACGATCCGCGGGGCGGTCACCGAGCACGGGTGCACCGACCTCGGCGCCGTGAAGGCGTGCACCAAGGCCGGCACCAGCTGCGGGTCCTGCCTCCCGCTGGTCAAGAAGCTGGTCACCACCGAGCTGGCCGCCCAGGGCATCGCCGTGAGCACCGCGCTGTGCGAGCACTTCGCCCTGTCCCGCGCGCAGCTGTACGACGCGGTCCGGGTCAGCGGCGTCTCGTCGTTCACGCAGGTCATCGAGCGGTTCGGCACGCGGGCCGAGGGGCGCGGTTGCGACATCTGCCGCCCGACGGTCGCCTCGATCCTCGCCACCACGTCGCCGGCGCACGTGCTCGAGGGCGAGCGGGCCACGCTCCAGGACACCAACGACCACGTCATGGCCAACCTGCAGAAGGACGGCTCGTACTCGGTGGTCCCGCGGATCGCCGGCGGCGAGGTGACGCCCGAGGGGCTCATCGCGATCGGCGAGGTGGCCAAGGACTTCGGCCTGTACACCAAGATCACGGGGGGCCAGCGGATCGACATGTTCGGCGCCCGCATCGACCAGCTGCCCCTCATCTGGCAGCGCCTGGTCGACGCCGGGTTCGAGTCCGGGCACGCCTACGGCAAGTCGCTGCGCACCGTGAAGTCGTGCGTCGGCTCCACCTGGTGCCGGTTCGGCGTGCAGGACTCGGTGGCGCTCGCGGTCATGCTCGAGCTCCGGTACCGCGGCCTGCGCTCGCCGCACAAGATCAAGCTCGGCGTCTCCGGCTGCGCCCGCGAGTGCGCCGAGGCCCGCGGCAAGGACGTCGGCGTGATCGCCACCGACAAGGGCTGGAACGTCTACGTCGGCGGCAACGGCGGCTTCACCCCGCGGCACGCGCAGCTGCTGGCCGAGGACCTGGACACCGAGACGCTGGTGCGGACCATCGACCGGTTCCTCCTCTACTACGTGCGCACGGCGGACCGCCTGCAGCGCACGGCGCCGTGGATCGAGGAGGTCGAGGGCGGCCTGGACGGCGTCCGCGCGGTCGTCATGGAGGACTCGCTGGGCATCGCGGCGGACCTCGACGAGCAGATGGCCCTGCACGTCGTCGAGTACGAGGACGAGTGGAAGGCCACCCTCGAGGATCCGGAGAAGCTGCGCCGGTTCGCGTCCTTCGTCAACGCGCCCGACACCCCGGACCCGTCGCTGGCGTACGTCCCGGAGCGCGGCCAGTCGCGACCCGCCACCGCCGACGAGCGCGACGACGCCCGCCCCACGCCTCACCACGAACCCGTTCTCGTCGCCGGAGCCCGGCTGGAGGTGCGCTCATGACCACGCTGGAGACCACGCTGGAGACCGCTGTGTGGACCGCCGTGTGTCGGGTGCAGGACCTCGCTCCCGAGCGCGGCGCCGCGGCGCTGCTGGGCAGCGACCAGGTGGCCCTGTTCCGACTCCTCGACGGCCGCGTCCTGGCGGTCCAGCAGCACGACCCGTTCAGCGACGCGCACGTGATCTCCCGGGGCATAGTCGGCTCGCGGTCGGTGGACGGGGTCGAGGTGCCGACGGTCGCCTCCCCGATGTACAAGCAGGTGTTCGACCTGACGACGGGCCGTTGCCTGGACGTCGCGGGCAAGACACCCGCGCGCGGACTGAGCCCTGACCTGCGCACCTGGCCCGTCCGGGTGTCCGACGGACTCGTGGAGGTCGGGCGATGACCACGATGCTCGGGCTCCAGCTCACCGGACGTCGCGTCCTCGTGGTCGGTGGCGGTCCGGTCGCGGCGCGCCGCGTGCAGTCCCTGCTGGCCGACGCCGCCGTGGTGGTGGTGGTCGCCCCGCAGCTGTGCGAGGTGCTCCTGGACCTGCACCGCTGGGGGCTGGTGGAGTGGCGCTCGCGCGAGGTGGTGGAGACGGATCTCGACGGTGCCTGGTTGGTGCACACGGCGACGGGCGACCGCTCCACCGACGAGTCCGTCGTAGCGTGGGCCGCCGCGCGGCAGACGTTCTGCATCGACGCGGGGGACGGCTCGGCGGGGTCGGCCCGCACGCCGGCGACCACCCAGCAGGGCGACGTCCTCGTGGGCGTGGTCTCGACGGGTTCCCCGGACCCGCGCCGCACGCTCGCGGTGCGCGACGCCGTCGCGACGCACCTGCGCGAGGGGCACGTGGACCTCCGTCAGCGCCGGGCGCACGCGGGCCGGGTGGTCCTGGTCGGCGGCGGACCGGGCGACGTCGGGCTGCTCACCCTGGCCGGTCGGCGCGCGCTCGCCGAGGCGGACGTCGTGGTGACCGATCGCCTGGGACCCGTGGCGGTGCTCGACGAGCTGGCGCCCGGGGTCGAGATCATCGACGTCGGCAAGACGCCGGGCCACCACCCGGTGCCGCAGCACGAGATCGGCCGGATCCTCGTCGAGCAGGCCCAGCGCGGTCGGGTGGTCGTCCGGCTCAAGGGCGGCGACCCGTTCGTGTACGGGCGGGGCGGCGAGGAGGTGCTCGCCTGCCGGGAGGCCGACGTCGACGTGGAGGTCATCCCCGGGGTGAGCAGCGCGTTCGCCGCGCCCGCCGCGGCCGGCATCCCGCTGACGCACCGCGGGACGGTCGGCGCCGTGCACGTGATGAACGGCCACGACGGCTGGTCGTCCGCGGCACTGACGGGCCTGCGGGACCGGTCGTGCACGGTCGTGGTGCTCATGGGCGTGAGCGCGCTGGCCACGCTCGCGACCGAGGCGCTGGACGCCGGCGCCGACCCTGCCACCCCCGTCGCCCTGGTCGAGGAGGGCACCCTGCCCGGTCAGCGCGTCACCCGCGCGCGGCTCGATGACGTGGTGGATGTCGCGGCGTCGGCCGGTGTCCGTGCTCCCGCGGTGATCGTCCTGGGTGCGGTCGCGGCGGCCGGTCTGCTCGAGCCCGCGCATGGTGACGCGCCTCACACGACCGCGTCGACGGTCGCAGCGGACCCCGGCACCGTCACAATGGCCCTGTGAGCGAACCCATCGACCAGACCCTCGCGGGCCTCGTCGTGCTCATCACCGCGGACCGTCGGTCCGCCGAGCTCGCCGCCGCCCTGGGCCGCCGCGGAGCCGCGGTCCGGCACGCCCCCGCGCTGAGCATGGTGCCGCACATCGACGACGCGGCCCTGCTCGGCGGCACCCGGTCGCTGCTGGCGGACCCGCCGGACACGGTCGTCGTCACCACGGGGATCGGCTTCCGCGGCTGGATCGAGGCCGCCGACGCGCTGGGCCTCGCCGAGGCCCTGGTCGACATGCTGCGCGGCACCCGCATCGTGGCGCGGGGTCCCAAGGCGCGCGGAGCGATCCAGGCGGCCGGCCTGACCGCCGACTGGGTGGCCGAGTCGGAGACGAGCGCTGAGATCGCCGAGGTGCTCCTCGACGAGGGGGTCGCCGGTCGGGACATCGCGGTCCAGCACCACGGTGCGGGCGCCGACGGGCTCGACGAGGCGTTCGCCGCCGCGGGCGCTCGGGTGCGCAGCCTCGTCGTGTACCGGTGGGGTCCGCCCCCGGACCCGGCGGTGGTGGAGGCGTCGGTCCGCGCGGTCGCCGCCGGCGAGATCGACGCCGTCGCGTTCACGTCGGCACCCGGCGCGCACGCCTGGCTGGAGGCGGCCGACGACGCCGGCGTCACCGACCGCATCGTCGGGCTCGCCCGGCGCGGCAGCGTCGTCATGGCGGCCGTCGGCCCCATCACGGCGAAGCCCCTGCTCGAGCGGGGCATCGAGCCGCTCGTTCCCGAGCGGGGCCGGCTCGGCTCCCTGGTCCGCGCGCTCGTCGGCCACTACGGCGGCCTGCAGGCGCTGCAGACCGTCGCCGGTCCGCTCCAGGTCCACCGCGGCACGGCCGTGCTCGACGGTCACGTGCTCGCCCTCACGCCCACGGGGCTGGAGGTCCTACGCCTGCTGGCAGCGGCTGGTGGCTCCGTCGTCCCGCGCGACCAGGTGCTGGCCGTCCTCCCGGGCGACTCGCGTGACCCGCACGCCGCCGAGGTGGCCATCGCGCGCCTGCGGGACGCGACCGGGAGCCGCACCCTCATCCGCACGGTGGTCAAGAGGGGATACCGTCTCCAGCTGGAGGAGGCGGTATGACGAACGCGCTGCACGCCCGGGGTCCGGTGCCCGACCGCCCGCTCGGTGACGTCGACGGGCCTGTCCTCATCGGCTGCTCGCACGGCACCGACGACGCCGGCGGCCGCGCCGCTGTCCGGTCGATCCTCACCGGGGTCGCGGCGGCCCGCCCCCAGCTCGACGTGCGCGAGGCCTTCGTCGACGTGCAGGAGCCCGAGGTCGCGGACGTCGTCGAGCACGCCCTGGAGAGCGACGCGTCGGGCGCGGTCGTCGTGCCGCTGCTCCTGTCGGTCGGCTTCCATGTGAAGGTCGACATCGCGGCCGCTGTCGATCAGCCCGGCGCCACCGCGGCGTCGCCCCTCGGGCCCGATCCGCGGCTCGTGGACATCCTGGTGGACCGACTGGACGCCGCCGGCCTGGCCCCCGACGACCTCGTCGTGCTGGCCGCGGCCGGATCGACGGACCCGGCCGCCGCGCTCGCGGTGGAGTCGGTCGCCGCGGGCCTCGCCGACCGGCTCGAGCAGCCCGTGACCATCGGCTACGGCGCCGGGGCCGAGCCGCGCGTGCCGGCCGCGATCGCGACCGCACGGGCGGACGTGCCGTCGGGCGGACGCGTGGTCGTCGCCTCGTACCTGCTGGCCCCCGGCTACTTCTACGACCGCGTGCTCGAGGCCGGGGCCGACGTGGTCACCGAGCCGCTCGCGCCCGACGAGCGCCTGGTCGACATCGTGCTCGACCGGTACGACGCCGCGACCTGAGACGCGGGTTGCCCCGAAACCTTCCGTACCTCTAGGAACGGGGAATGCCCCGTGCCGTGCGCGTCCTGACGTCCTGCCTCGCTGTCGCCGCCCTCGCGGCGTGCACGTCCTCCGGCGGGTCCGACGACGCGGCGACCCCGACGCTCGCCCCGGCACCCGCCGGCATCTCCGCCTCGCTCGCCCCGGCCGAGACCCCGGACTGCCTCCCGGCCGGCACCGCGACGGTGACCACCGGCAGCGCCGAGGACCCGACGCTGGTCTCGTTCACCGGCGGCGGGACGAAGGGGGTGCTCCTGGCACCGCAGAACCAGGGCGACGCGTGCCAGTGGGCGGACGAGCTGGCCCGGCTGGCGGGGGAGGGCTACCTGGTCGCGTCCTTCGGCTGGTCCGCGGACGGGGAGGAGTCGTTCCTCGCCGCGGTCGACGTGCTCCGCAGCCTCGGCGCCACGGGCATCGCCCTGGTCGGCGCCTCCAAGGGCGGCACGTACGCGGCGGCGTTCGCCGACGAGCTGGCCCCGGTCGCCGTCGTGGCGCTCGGCCCGCCCGCGGTGTTCGACGGCCAGGACGCGCAGTCGGCGTCGAGCAGCTACGACGGACCGCTCCTGGTCATCGCCTCCACCGACGACTCGAGCGTCGGCGTCGACTCGTCCGAGGCGGTCTCCCGGGCGGACGACCCGAGCACGTTCCTCGAGCTCAGCGGCAGCGCCCACGGGGTCGCCCTGCTCGAGTCCGAGCACCGCGACCAGGTGCAGCAGGCGATCGACGACACGATCGCCGCCGGGTTCGCCGCCTGACAGCCCGAAGGCGTGCGACCCGGGGGTGGTGTCGCACGCCTTCGGCGTCTGTGCGGTGAACGGTCAGACGAACCGGCGCCGCGCGAACGTCGCCAGACCGATCCCTGCGGCGAACAGTGCGATCGCCGCGATGAGGCGCCCGACCGAGCTGGCCCCGGTGCCGTCGACCCCGGCGATGTCGATCGAGTACGCCGTGAACCCCGCCGCACCGTCCGGCGCGCCGTAGGCCATGCCCTCGGCCGACGCCCGGTCGGCCTGCGCGCTGAGCACCGCGTACTTCACGCCGAAGTCCTCCGCGGTGCCCTTGCCGCTGACGACCACCTGCGAGGTGCCCTCGTCGGACAGCTGCTGCGTGCCGTCGACCAGCTTCGGCGCACCGTCAGCGGCCGAGACGAGGCCGTCGGACAGCTGCGTCGACCCGTCGGCGGCGTCGCCCAGCCCAGCAGACAGCCTCGTCGAACCGGCCGCCGCCTTGGCCACGCCGGCGGACAGATCCTTCGAGCCCGAGACTGCGGGGGCCAGGCCGTCGGACAGCTTCTGGGAGCCTGCCGCCGCCTCGTTCAGCCCGGCTGAGATCTCCTGTGAGCCGGTGGCTGCCGGAGCGAGGCCGACGGACAGCTTCTGGGAACCGGCAGCCGCCGCGGCCAGGCCGCCGGACAGCGTGCTGGCGCCGGCGTTCAGCTGCGACGCCCCGGCGCCCAGCGCCGTGAGCCCGGTGGCGAGAGTTGCCCCACCGGCGTTGAGCTGGCTGGTGCCCGCCTGGAGCGAGTGCACGCCACCACGCAGGGTGTTGTCCGCAGAGGTGTCGTCGGCGTCGCCGACGCCGGTCTGCACCTTCGCCACCACACCGTTGACCAGCAGGGTGATGCCCGCGTCGACGTCGGCGAGGCCCTCGAGGACACCCTTCTTCGAGGCGTCGCACACGCCCGGCAGCGATGCGGAGCTGAGACCGCACTCGATCTTGGTGAGGTTGGTGGCCGCACCGGCGAGGCCTTGCGACAGCGCAGCCGCGCCACCGGCGATCGTCGCCGGGTCGGTGGTGTCCGTGAGGACGGGGACGCCGCCGGACAGCTGGGCGATGACGGCGTCGTACTGCGCGAGGTACGCGGGGTCCATCCCGGCTCGCAGCGACGTCAGCGCGCCCACGCCCACCGAGAGCTGGTTGCCGAGCGACACCGCCCCGCCGGACAGGGTGGAGGCGGACGCCGCAGCGCCGGAGACGCCGGTCCTGACCTGGTCGATGCCCGCGGTCAGCGTCGATGTCGCGGTCCGCAGCTGCGTGATGCCGTCGTGCAGGCCCTGCGCCTGCGTCGGGAGCGTGCCGATGTCGCCGTACAGCTTGGCCAGACCGGCGTCGACCAGGTCCAGACCGGAACCGACCTGGACCAGCCCGGCGAGGAGTGCCGGCGCCTTGGAGCTGGCTTCGGCGAGACCGGCGTTGAGCGCTCCGGCGCCGGCCGCGAGGGTCGCCGCTCCGGGAGCGAGCTGCGTGGTGAGGCCGGACGCGAGTGCGGCGGCGCCGGGTGCAGCCTCACCGAGGCCCCCGGCGAGCTTCGCTGCTCCGGGAGCGAGCTTGTCGTTGAGTCCGGCGGCGAGCTTGGCCGCTCCGGGCGCGATCTGGTCGTTCAATCCGGCGGCGAGCTTGGCCGCTCCGGGCGCGATCTGGTCGTTCAATCCGTCGGCGAGCTCCGCGGCCCCGGGTGCAGCCTCGTCGTTGAGCCCGGACTCGAGCTTGGCCGCGCCGTCGCGGAGCTGCAGCAGCCCCGCGAGCAGCTGGGCTGCTCCGTCGTGCAGCTGGAGCACGGAGTCGTCGAGCAGCAGGCCGGCGCCCGTGAGGTCGACGCCCTTCTGCGCGCCGGCCTGGTAGCTGGCCGCGCCACCCTTGAACGAGGGGTAGTCGAGCGGAGAGACCGCCATCGACGTCAGGGTGGCCTTCGGGACGACCGCGTGGCTGACCTGCGCGGTGTAGCCGAACTCCGCGGTGGCGGAGCCGATGGGCGGGAACAGGGTCATCTGGAACTGCATGCGGGTGCCGCCGCGCCCGTCGCCGGCGATGCCGGCCTCGTCGGACTGCACGTCGGTGAACGTGGACGGCAGGACGGTGACCAGCTGGCCGATCATCGGGATGACGGTCTGAGCCGACGCCGTCGCCTGCGTGCCGGTGCCGTCGTCGTACGTGACGTCCTGCGTCGCGCCGGTGACGTTGGTGACCTTGTAGTGCACCCCGAGCGTGCCGGACTTGCCGACGACCGCGCCCGGCTGCACCGCCTTGCCGTCGAACGTGTAGGTGACCTCGACCGCGAGGGGGAGGTCCTTGTCGTACGTGCTCAGGGAGCGCTCGCGACGCTCGCCGTCGACGCTGAGGGTGCTGACGAGCTTGCCGTCGGTGACCTGGTAGCCGCCGAAGCCGTCGAGGTTGCGCAGGCCCTTCGTCGAGACGGGGTTCTCGATCGTCGTCGTGCCCGTGCCGCTCAGTGCCAGCTGCTCGTACACGCGGGCGCTCTGGAACGCGCCGGTGGCGGACAGCCGAGCCTGGACGGTCTCGGTGTTGGTGACGGCGACGTCGCCGGAGTCCGCGGCGAACGCGGGGGCTCCGGCGGTGCCGACGAGCAGGGGGATGAGGACGACGGCTGCGGCCGCGGTGGTGGTCGTGCGTCGCACGTCAGGCCTCCGGCTGGGGGTCGAATGGACGGGTGGCGGGCAGCCCGCGACGCGGGGAGGGCGCGGCGTTGGCGGCGACCGGCTCCTCGTTCTGGGTGAAGAGCGGCTCCTCGGCCGCACGCTCCTCCTCGCGGTCCTGCTCGACGACGACGCCGAGCAGCGACGTCGCGAGGAAGCCGGCACCCGCGGCGAGCAGGATGGACGTCGCGGTCGTGGCCGACGAGGTGATGAACGACGCCGGGTCGGCGGTGTACGTCGCCTCGTAGG
Organism: Cellulomonas sp. Root137; assembly: GCF_001426725.1. Lineage (NCBI taxonomy): Bacteria > Bacillati > Actinomycetota > Actinomycetes > Micrococcales > Cellulomonadaceae > Cellulomonas > Cellulomonas sp. Root137. The sequence continues at coordinate 1,874,773 of NZ_LMFG01000001.1, forward strand.
CACCCGCCATCGCGGCGGCGCCGAGCAGAGCGGACCACAGCGGGAGCTTCCCGCGGCTGAGCGCGGCGACCCCGAGGCAGAGCGCCAGGACGATGAGGACCGCGACGGCGCGACCGGCGGCGGCGTCGGGCAGGGCCGCGGCGCGCAGGGCGTAGCCGAGCCAGGCCGCGACGAAGCCGACGGCGAACCCTGCAGCGCGCTGCGCGGGGGACCGGTCGGGCACGAGGCCGAGGGCACCGCCGAGCGCCGCGCCGAGCAGGGCGACGCCCTGCAGCTCGGGACCGGAGAACAGGACGATCGCTGTCGTCAGGAGCGCGAGGACGAGCCCCGCCAAGATGTGACGCTTCATGACCACCTCGTCGTGGTGACTGGCGGAGCGGGCGGACCCGCTCCAGCAGTGCTGCCGGTAGATGGCCCCCGAGAGCCGGTTGACCTGCACCGTCGCCGTTGACGGGTCAGGTCACCGGGGTTCTCTGGCGGGACCAGCGCACTGTCTACCAGCGCACAAAGCACCTGAGCCACGGGGTACTAGGTAAAACCGGACCGGTAGCAGGTAACCGTTATGACCCCGTGACCTAGGTCACTTGTGCGGGCCTCAGAGGTAGCGCAGCGGGTCGAACTCCTCGAGCGGGATGATCCGCAGACGGGGGAGCTGGACGTTGAACGCGGCGACGTCGCCCTCGAGGTCGAACGTCTCGAGGCCCCGCCCGACGAGGGCCGAGAGCTGGGTGCTGGTGAACTCGCGGAAGGCGAGCAGCCCGACGCGACGGTCGTCGTCGTCGACGAGCTGCTCGAGCTCGGGCGCGAAGTCCCCGTCGTGGCTGGCCAGGAGCACGTCGCCGCCGCGGCCGTGGATGGCCTCGAGGGTGCGCTTGATGCCGATGTCGACGACCTTCTCGTACGACTCGCCCGAGAGCGGGATCGGCTGGAACCCGATCGCGAGCAGCGCCTGCACGAACGACATCGGCAGGTTGCCGTTGGAGGCGTTGAGGAAGAACAGCGCCTTCACGGGCTGGTCCCACGTCTGCTGCGCGAACGTCAGCACGCGCTCCCAGCGGGGCCGCTGCTCCGGGGTGGGCCGCCCGCCGAGGATCGAGGACCCGAGGGTCGCGTCGATGTTCTCGCCGTCCACCAGCAGGTAGGTGGTGCGCGGGGCCGCCTCGGTCGTCATCGCGTCAGCGTATCCGCAGGTGGACCGGCCCGGACCCGACGAGCGGGCCCGGGCCGGGTGCGTCACGCGATCGAGCAGGCGGTGCCGTTGAGGGCGAACGCGCTCGGCGCGGTGTTGGTGCCGCTGTGCGAGCCGTTGAACCCGAACTGCTGGCTGCCGCCGGCCGGGATGGAGCCGTTCCACGCGGCGTTCTTCACGGTGACCGCCGAGCCGGACTGGGTGGTCACCGAGCTCCACGCCTGCGTCACGGCCTGCCCGGCGGGGAAGCTGAACGTGAGGGTCCAGCCGTTGACGGCCGTCGCCGACGTGTTCTTCACCGTGACGTTCGCTGTGAAGCCGGTGTTCCACTGGTTCACGCCGTAGGTGACCTGGCAGCCCGCGACCGGCGGGGTGGTCGGTGTGACGGGCGGCGTCGTCGGGGTCACCGGCGGGGTGGTCGGCGTGACCGGCGGCGTCGTCGGAGTGATCCCGCCGAAGGCCGACGCGATGGCGTCGTACGCCGGCTTCTTGGCGTAGTTCTCGTCCCAGACCAGCGCGGCGCCCTGGCCGGGGAACGTGTCGGGCACCCACGAGTACCGGTCGGTGATGCCCCAGATGGTCACGCCCTGGCAGCGGCTGACCGCGAGGCAGATCTGGAAGACCTTCTTGTAGTCGGCGGCCTGGGTGGCCAGCTTGGTGGCGTCCGACGGCGTCTGCATGCGGATGTCGAGCTCGGTGATCCGCACGTCGACCCCCAGGTCGGCGAACCGCTGCAGGTTCTGCTGCATGGTCGAGGGGACCTGGCCGATGATCAGGTGGGACTGGAACCCGACGCAGTCGATGGGGACGCCGCGGGCCTTGAAGTCCTTGACCAGGTTGTAGATCGCGGTGCTCTTCGAGTTCACCGCGTCGGTGTTGTAGTCGTTGATGCAGAGCTTGGCGGTCGGGTCGGCCGCACGCGCGGCGCGGAACGCGGTCTCGATGTACCCGTTGCCGAGCTTCTGCTGGAACGGGGAGTCGGAACGCCGGCCGCCGTTGTCGTCGAACGCCTCGTTGACGACGTCCCAGGCGACGACCTTGCCCGTGAAGTGGGTCGCGACGTTGGTGACGTGGTTGGTCATGGCGGACTCCAGCGCGCTGCCGGACAGGTTGTTCACCCATCCCGGCAGCTGGGAGTGCCAGACGAGCGTGTGCCCGTACAGCTTCTTGCCGGTGCTGGCGGCGTAGCTGGCCACCTGGTCACCTGCGCCGTAGCTGAACGAGTTCTGGGACGGCTCGGTGGCGTCCCACTTCATCGCGTTCTCCGCGACGACGAGGGAGAACTCGCTGTCCGCGACGGACTTGTAGCCCGACTCCGACAGCCGGGCGGGGGCGAGCGCGAAGCCGATGTCCTTGCCGGCGGCGGTGGACAGGTCCTTGAGGGTCGAGGCCGCCTGGGCGGGGATCGCCAGGGTGGCCCCGACCGCGGCGGTCACCGCGAGGGCGACCGCCGCGGTGCGGAGCGCGGACCGGCGGGGTGGATGGACGACAGGCATGGGGTTCCTCCTCGTTGAGCCAAGTGCCGGATCGCACAGTGGTCGTCGCCGGTCGTCCACCGCGAGGTGCCGAAACATTTCAGGTCCCGGGGCGCGACAGTTTCGATAGCCGCGTGACGGAACATCGGCCACGCCGACCCCGTTGAGGAAAGATCAATGCGTATGCATGAAATCGGAGACGAGGGTCGATGTCGGACGTGAACCGTGAGCTGCCCGGCACGCGGGAGGCCGCGGAGGCGTGGGAGTCGCTCTTCCGCGCCCAGGTGGCGCTGATGCGGCGGTTCCAGCGCGACGACGTCTGGGGTGACCTGACCATCCGCGAGTACGACGTCCTGTTCACCCTCTCCACCTGCCCGGACGGCACGGCGCGGCTCAAGGAGCTGGCCGAGGGGAGCCTGCTCACGCAGCCCAGCCTGTCCCGGATGGTGGAGCGCCTCGAGCAGGCCGGCCTGGTCCGGCGCGGACCCGTGGAGGGCGACGCTCGGGGCGTGGCGGTCGGCCTGACCGCGGAGGGCCGGCGGGTGCAGCGGGAGATCGGCCGTCGGCACGTGCGCTCGATCCGACGCCTGGTCGGCGGAGCGCTGGACACCGAGGAGCTGGCGACGTTGCGTGCCCTCACCGACAAGCTGCGCGCCGCGCAGGCGCAGATCCCGGACCCGTCGGGCTCAGACGCGTAGCGCCCGCAGCTCGGCGGCCACGACCGCGGGCGTGGGCCGCGCGGCGGGATCCTCCGCCGTCATCGCGCGCAGCAGCCGCATCCAGTCCCGGCCGAAGCGCTCCGGCACGTCGACCGGGTCGAGCAGACGGGCGAGCGAGCTGGTCAGCGGGTCGCCGGGGTAGGCGCGCTCGCCCGTGAGGCACTCCAGCAGGACGAGGCCCAAGGAGTAGATGTCGCTGGGCGGGCCCGCGGGGTGGCCGAGCGCCTGCTCAGGGCTCTGGTACCCGGCGGTCCCCGACGTCCCCCGGGGCGTGAGCGGCGCGCCCGCGGCCGTCACCGCGATGCCGAAGTCCGCGAGCACCACCGGCAACCAGGGCGCGTCGCGGGCGCCGCTGTCCGCGCGGTCGGTGGCCACGAGGACGTTCGAGGGCTTGACGTCGCGGTGGGCCACCCCGGCGCCGTGCGCGTGGCCGAGCGCGAGGGCCAGCTGCCGTCCGACGTCCGCCGTGAGGGAGGGCGCGAGCGGTCCGTCCGCGATGGTGTCGCGCAGGGTCCGGCCGTCCACCAGCTCCATCACCAGGAAGGCGACCGGTCCGGTGTCCGGGAGCACGTCCGCCCCCACGTCGAGCAGGGCGACCAGGCTGGGGTGCGCGAGCGAGGACAGGATCCGCGCCTCGTGCGCGTACCGGCGGATCTCCTCGGGGGTCGCAGCGCCGATCGAGAAGAGCTTGAGCGCCACCGGTCGGTGCAGCCGTGCGTCGGTGGCCCGGAACACCTCGCCGGACCCGCCGCGGCCCAGCTGCTGCTCGAGGTGGTAGCGGCGTCCGAGCGGAGCGGTCGCCCTCGGGCGGGACTCGGTCGGTGGCACGGCATACCTGTCGACGATGGGGGCGGAGCTCGTGGGCAGAACTCGTAGGCAGGACTGACGGTAGAAGGCAGGGGAGCCGACCGCACGCCGGGCGCGGGTGAACGGGTGACGGGTGGCGCGTTCGCGGCTTGCAGCCGGTTGCAAGCCACTTGCGCTCCTGAGCAGTACAGTGACAGCATGTCCCGGCGACTCGCAGAGGTAGCACGCAAGGTCGGCGTCTCGGAGGCGACCGTCAGCCGGGTGCTGAACGGCAAGCCCGGCGTCTCGGAGTCCACGCGCGAGGCCGTGCTCACGGCCCTCGACGTGCTCGGCTACGAGCGACCGACCAAGCTGCGCGGCGAGCGTGCCCGCCTGGTGGGCCTGGTGCTCCCCGAGCTGCAGAACCCGATCTTCCCCGCGTTCGCCGAGGTGGTCGGCGGTGCGCTCGCGCAGCAGGGGTTCACCCCCGTGCTCTGCACGCAGACCGCCGGGGGAGTCTCCGAGGCCGACTACGTCGAGCTCCTGCTCGGGCAGCAGGTGTCCGGGATCGTGTTCGCCGGTGGGCACTACGCGCAGCGGGACGCCACGCACGGGCACTACGAACGCCTGACCGGCCGGAACCTGCCGGTCGTCCTCATCAACGCGTCGATCGAGGAGCTCCCGTTCCCGCGCGTGTCGTGCGACGACGAGGTGGCCATCGAGCAGGCGGTCGGGCACCTGGCCTCGCTCGGGCACACGAAGATCGGCCTCGTCCTGGGCCCGGTGGACCACGTGCCGTCCGAGCGCAAGCTGCGGGCGGCGCAGGCGATCACCGCCCGGCTCGGCCTCGAGCTGGGGGAGCGCCAGGTGGTCCGGAGCGCGTACTCGCTGGAGAGCGGGCAGGCGGCCGGCAACCGGCTGCTGCGCGAGGGCGTCACGGGCATCGTCTGCGCCAGCGACCCGCTGGCGCTCGGGGTCATCCGCGCTGCTCGGCGAGCGGGACTGCGCGTGCCGGACGACGTCTCGGTCGTCGGCTACGACGACTCCGCCTTCATGAGCTGCACCGAGCCCCCGCTCACCACCGTCCGCCAGCCGATCGAGCCCATGGGCCGCGCGGCGATCGACCTGCTGGTCAGCCAGATCCACGGCAGCGCCGTGCCGCAGGACGAGCTGCTCTTCGAGCCTGAGCTCGTCGTGCGCGGCTCGACGGGTCCGGCGCCCACCCAGCCGGTGACGCTCGCCGACTGACCCTTCCCGCGTCCACGGACCCCGTCTCGCCGCCCCTGGCGAGGCGGGGTCCGTGGCGTTGTGCGCGCCCTCATCGCGATCCGAGGGTCTTTCGGTCACGCTTCGATAACTGTCCTGTCAGTTTCTTGCGTGGATCCAGTCGCTTCCTTTAGTGTCTGGAACGCGACAGCGACGTCCCGCGGGCTCCTTCAGCTCCGTGACGCACGACGCGGCCGCGGCTAGAGCAGAGGACGACCGGCCCCGGCGACGTCGACGGCGGCCCACGAGAGACGAGACACGAGTGGCGCAGGCGCAGCCCGAGACGGACCCGCAGTGGTGGCGTGGCGCGGTGATCTACCAGGTGTACCCGCGCAGCTTCGCCGACGGGAACGGCGACGGCACCGGCGACCTGGCGGGCCTGCGGTCGCGGCTGCCGTATCTGCGGGACCTCGGCGTCGACGCGATCTGGGTGACCCCGTGGTACGTCTCCCCGCTCGCGGACGGTGGCTACGACGTCGCCGACTACCGCGCGATCGACCCCGCCTTCGGCACCCTCGAGGAGGCCGAGCTGCTCATCAGCGAGGCCCTCGGGCTGGGCATCCGGACCATCATCGACGTGGTCCCCAACCACGTCTCGGACCAGCACGAGTGGTTCCAGGCCGCGCTGGCCGCCGGACCGGGTTCCCCGGAGCGCGAGCGGTTCTGGTTCCACCCCGGCAAGGGCGAGCACGGCGAGCAGATCCCGACCGGCTGGGTCTCCGACTTCCAGGGCAACACCTGGACGCGGACCACCGACCCGGACGGCACCCCCGGCGAGTGGTACCTGCACCTCTTCGCGCCGCAGCAGCCGGACGTCAACTGGTCGCACCCGGACGTCGTCGCGGAGTTCGAGGCGGTGCTCCGGTTCTGGTTCGACCGCGGTGTCGCGGGCATCCGGATCGACTCGGCCGCCCTGCTGGTCAAGGACCCGGAGCTGCCGGAGGTCCCCGTGCACCCGGGCCCGGGGGAGCACCCGCACGTGGACCGGGACGAGCTGCACGACGTCTACCGCGGCTGGCGCGCCGTCGCCGACTCCTACGAGGGCACCCGCGTCCTCGTCGGCGAGGTCTGGCTCCAGGACAAGGCGCGCTTCGCGCAGTACCTGCGCCCCGACGAGATGCACACCGCGTTCAACTTCGACTTCATGGCGCGGCCCTGGGACGCCAAGCAGCTGCGCGAGTCGATCGACATCACGCTCGCCGCGCACGGCCCCGTCGGAGCGCCGGCCACCTGGGTGCTCTCCAACCACGACGTCACGCGGCCGGTCACCCGCTACGGGCGCGAGGACACGTCGTTCGCGTTCACGGCCAAGCGCTTCGGCACCCCCACGGACCTGACCGTCGGGCTGCGTCGAGCGCGTGCGGCCGCCCTGCTCACGGCCGCCCTGCCCGGCTCGCTGTACATCTACCAGGGCGACGAGCTGGGCCTGCCCGAGGTCGAGGACCTCCCGCTGGACCTCCTGCAGGACCCCATGCACTTCCGTTCCGAGGGCGTCGACCCCGGCCGGGACGGCTGCCGCGTGCCGCTGCCCTGGGCGGGGACCGCCGCCCCCTACGGATTCGGGTCCGCCGGGTCGTGGCTCCCGCAGCCCACGGCCTGGGCTGACCTGACCGTCACGGCACAGGAGGCCGACCCGGCGTCGACCCTGCGCCTGTACCGCGACCTCCTGGCGATCCGCCGGGCCGAGCCCGCGCTGGGCGACGGCCCGATGACGTGGATCGACTCCGTCGACGACGTGCTCGCGTTCGCCCGTGGCGACCTCGTGTGCGTCGTCAACCTCGGCGACGAGCCCGTCGCCCTGCCCACCCCCACCGAGCTCCTGCTCTCGAGCGCCCCGCTCGAGGCAGGTCTGCTGCCGCGCGACACCGCCGCGTGGCTGCGCACCCCCGCCTGACCCGACCGCACCACCCGCACACGCACCACCCCTGAACACAACTGATCGCGACCTGGCACCCCGTCCGGCGCGTTCCCTCACGAAGGAGTGACGATGAGGTCCTCACGCACCACCGCGCTGGCCATGGCCGGTGTGCTCTCGCTCGGCCTGCTGGCCGCGTGCAGCACCGACGACGACCCCTCGGCCGGCGAGTCCGCCGACGGCAAGGTCACCCTCGAGGTCGCCGGGCTCCAGCCCGGTGCCGAGACCGACGCCGTCGCGGCGCTCGACGCACGCGTCAAGGAGTTCGAGGCGAAGTACCCCGACATCGACATCCAGCCGCAGGAGTACAACTGGCTCGCGTCCACGTTCTCCGCGCAGCTGGCCGGCGGCACGCTGCCCAACGTGTTCGAGATCCCGCTGACCGACGCCAAGACCCTCCTCGAGAACGGCCAGCTGGCCGACATCGACGAGCAGTTCCAGTCCCTCGACTACGCGGGTGACTTCAACACGACGCTGCTCGACGCCGGCACCGGCGACGACGGCAAGGTCTACGCGATCCCCGCCAAGTCGATCTACGGCGTCGCGCTGCACTACAACCGCAACCTGTTCGAGCAGGCCGGCCTCGACCCCGACAAGCCGCCGACGACGTGGGACGAGGTCCGCGAGTACGCCAAGACGATCCACGACGCCACCGGCGTCGCGGGCTACGCGACGATGGCGCTCGACAACGCCGGCGGGTGGCAGCTGGCCGCCGCGGCCAACTCGCGGGGTGGCGTCATCCAGGAGCAGGACGGCGACAAGTACGTCGCCACGCTGGACGACCCGGCGGTCAAGGAGCACCTGCAGTGGCTGCACGACCTCCGTTTCGAGGACGACTCGATCCTGCCCCGCACCGACCTGGGCTGGGGTGAGATCAACGAGGCGTTCGCGGGTGGCCAGCTGGCCATGTACACGTCCGGCTCGGACGTCTACAACGCGCTCGTCGAGAACAACGGGCTCACCGAGGACTGGGGCTACGGCCTCACCGCGATCCCGACGTCGAACGGCGGTGGCGCCCTCACCGGCGGCACGCTCGCCGCGGTGACCAAGGAGTCGACGGACGCCCAGAAGGACGCCGCGATCAAGTGGATCGACTTCTGGTACCTGACCAAGATGCTCGACCAGGACCAGGCGGTGGCCGACGCCAAGCTCCGCAACGAGGAGGGCCAGGCGGTGGGCACCCCGGTGCTCCCGATCTTCAGCCAGGAGCAGTACGAGACGTCGCTCGAGTGGGTCAAGGACTACATCAACGTCCCGCTCGAGAACATGGTGGGCTACACGGACGTCATGTTCACGCAGCCCAGCGTCGGTGAGATCAGCGCGTCCACCCAGGACACCTATGCGCTGCTCTTCCCGATCGTCCAGGCGGTCCTCACCGACGCGGACGCGGACATCGACGACCTGCTCGAGACGGCGAACACCCAGGGTCAGGCTCTGCTCGACCAGTGACGTCGTGACGGTGCCCGGCCGGTCCGCCGGCCGGGCACCGTCGCACGAGCTTCCCGCACCCCCGAGAGAAGGCTCCTGATGACCACGGACGACGTCGTCCTCGCGCCCGCGCGCCCCAGACGCGCCGGCACCCCCCTCACCTGGGTGCGGGGCGGTGGGCTGAGCGCCCTGGTGTTCGCCCTGCCCCTGCTCGTGATCTTCGGCGTGTTCTCCTGGCTGCCGATCGTCCGCGCGGTGGTGATGAGCTTCCAGAAGACGAACCTCATCACCACGTCGTGGGTGGGTCTGCAGAACTTCCAGAACGTGTTCGCCGACCCGTTGCTGCCCGTCGCGACGCGCAACACCCTGTGGTTCGCGCTGCTGGCTCTCGTCTTCGGCTACCCGATCCCGCTCGTCGCCGCCGTGCTCATGCGCGAGGTGCGGCGGGCGAAGGGCCTGTACTCGGCTCTGGCGTACCTGCCGGTCGTCGTGCCGCCCGTCGTGGCCGTCCTGCTCTGGAAGTTCTTCTACGACCCGCGACCCGAGGGCGTGTTCAACACGATCCTCGGCTGGGTCGGCATCCCGCCCCAACCGTGGTTGCAGAGCATGACGATGGCGATGCCGTCGCTCGTGCTCGAGGCCACGTGGGCGGCTGCCGGCGGCACGGTGATCATCTACCTCGCGGCGCTGACCGCGGTCCCGCCCGAGCTGTACGACGCCGCCGAGGTGGACGGCGCAGGCGTCTGGCGCAAGGTCTGGCACGTGCTGCTCCCGCAGCTGCGCGGGGTCCTGTTCATCACGCTGATCCTGCAGATCATCGGGACCGCGCAGGTGTTCCTCGAGCCCTACCTGTTCACCGGCGGTGGCCCGGCCAACGCCACGGTGACCATCCTCCTGCTCATCTACCGCTATGCGTTCGGCAACAGCCTCGGCGGCAACTACGGCGAGGCCACCGCGCTCAGCCTGCTCCTCGCGGTGTTCCTGGCCGTGATGTCCCTCGTGTACTTCCGCCTGACCCGCCGTTGGAGCACCTCGTGACGACGACCTCTCCCATCCCGCCGACGACGCCGCCCCCGGTGCTCGGCACCGAGCCCGCCGAGGTGCCGGTCCTGCCGGGCGCCGAGCTGGTCCGCTCGACGAGGGCACGCCGAGCCTCGTCGACCGACGAGGGCGAGGACCGCAGCGCGGTCTCCGTCTCCGACTGGCGCCGACCGTCCGTGAAGTGGTCGCTCGGCACCACGCACTGGCTGCTCCTGGTGCTCCTGGTGGTGTGGTGCGTCGGCCCGATCCTGCTGCTGGCCAAGTTCGCCGTGACGCCGACGCAGGACATCCTGCGCACCCCGCTGGCGGTGTTCCCGAACGGCATCGAGTGGTCCAACCTCAGCCAGGCGTGGAACGACGTCCAGGTCAGCAAGTACTTCGTCAACACGATCGTGCTCGCGGCCGGGGCATGGTTCTGCCAGATCGTCGTCGCGACGACCGGCGGGTACCTGCTCTCGGTGCTGCGTCCCCGGTACGCCCGCGTGCTGCAGGCGGCGGTGCTGGCCACCCTGTTCGTGCCCGCGGTGGTCCTCCTGGTCCCGCTGTACCTGACGGTGCTCGACACGCCGGTGTTCCACACGTCGCTCGTCAACTCGTTCTGGGGCGTGTGGCTGCCGGCCGGTGCGAGCGCGTTCAACGTGGTGCTGGTCCAGCGGTTCTTCGACAACCTGCCGCGCGAGATCTTCGAGGCCGCCCGGGTGGACGGCGCCGGGCCGTTCCGGCTGTTCTGGTCGATCGTGCTGCCCATGAGCAAGCCGATCCTCGGGGTGGTGTCGATCTTCGCCGTCATCGCGTCGTGGAAGGACTTCCTCTGGCCGCTGCTCGTCCTGCGCAACCCGGACCTGCAGCCCCTGTCGGTCCGGCTCCCGTCCATCGAGGCGACCACCGACAAGGGCGTCCTCATGGCGGCGCTCGCCATCTCGACGCTCATCCCGATCGTCCTGTTCCTCGTGTTCCAGCGCATGTTCCTGCGCGGAGCAGGGCTCGGAGGGGCGGTCAAGGGCTGAGCGGCAGGTTCTGACAGCGCGTGCGGTCAAGATCACGGTCCGTGGGGCCTGCTCACCGCGAAGGGTGCCGACCCCCGGTGGGATGATCGTCCGGTGGCCCCCGACACCGCCGTGAGCACCCTGACGTCCTCGACCGACCGCAGCGCCGTCGCCCCGTACGACGCGCTGCTGCTCTTCTCGTTCGGGGGTCCGGACGGCCCCGACGACGTGCTGCCGTTCCTGCGCAACGTCACCCGGGGCAAGAACATCCCCGACGAGCGTCTGGCGGTCGTGGCCGAGCACTATCACCACTTCGGCGGCGCCAGCCCGATCAACGGCCAGAACCTCGCTCTGCAGAAGGCGCTCACCGAGGAGCTCGCCCGGCGCGGCCTCGACCTGCCGGTGGTGTGGGGCAACCGCAACTGGGAGCCGTACACGCGGGACGCTCTGTCGGCGGCCTACTCGGACGGTGCGCGTCGCATGGTCGCGGTCGTGACCAGCGCGTACTCGTCGTACTCCGGCTGCCGGCAGTACCGGGAGAACCTCTGGGCGTCGCTCGACGAGCTCGGTGCCGACGTCGGCCTCGGCGAGGGCGAGCACCCGCTGGTCGTGGACAAGGTGCGGTCCTACTTCAACCACCCTGGGTTCGTGCAGGCGAACGTCGACGCGGTGACCGAGGCGTTCGCGTCGATCGACCGTGACGCCCGCCTGGTGTTCGTCACCCACTCCATCCCGGACACGATGGAGGAGGCCTCGCAGGTGTCGGGGGCGTCGTACTCGGCGCAGCACCTCGACGTCGCCAGGACGGTCGCCGCCGCGGTCGAGGAGCGCCTCGGGCGCCCGGTGACCTGGGACCTCGCGTACTGCTCGCGGTCGGGCCCGCCCAGCCAGCCGTGGCTGGATCCCGACGTCAACGACCACCTCGCGGCGCTGGCGGCGGACGGGGTCGAGGCGGTTGTGCTCTCGCCGATCGGCTTCGTCTCCGACCACATGGAGGTCGCGTTCGACCTCGACACCGAGGCGTTGGCGACGGCGGCCGAGCTGGGCATGGTCGCCGTCCGCGCGGACAGCGTCGGTACCCGCGAGCCGTTCGTGCGCGGGCTCGTCGACCTCGTCCTGGAGCGTGCCGCGCTGGCCCGGGAGGCGGACGCGACGGGCGCGCACCCGGTCACGGCCGACCTCGTCGCGGACGCCGCCGCGCGGCCCGTGGCCGAGGCGACGGCCGGTGACCTGCCGCCCTACCGGTCGGTCTGCCGACCGGGCTGCTGCCAGATGCGCGCCGGCGAACCCACCGGCATCCCCGCCGCCTGCTCGACCGACCCCTGGTCCTGACCACACCCCTGGAGCACCCTGCGATGACGCACGACCCCGAGGCCCTCAACGCCACCGTCCGGTACACCATGTGGACCGTGTTCGCCCTCGAAGAGGTGCTGCCCGAGGACGACGACGAGCGCGCCGAGCTGATCACCGCCGCCCAGGCCGCGGTCGCCGCCGACGGGCTCGTGGTCCGCGGCTGGTACGACGTCGCGGGCCTGCGGGCGGACGCCGACCTCATGGTCTGGTGGCACGCGGAGACGGTCGAGGAGGTGCAGGGCGCCTACCAGCGGCTGCGCGCCAGCGACCTCGGCCGGCACCTGCTGCCCGTGTGGTCCGTGGTCGGCCTGCACCGGCCGGCGGAGTTCAACCGCGCCCACGTCCCCGCGTTCCTGGCGGGCGAGCCGGCGGGCGACTACATGACCGTCTACCCGTTCGTGCGGTCCTACGACTGGTACGTGCTGCCCGAGGACGACCGCCGCCGCATGCTCGTCGAGCACGGTCAGGCCGCCCGCGGGTACGCCGACGTCCGCGCGAACACCGTCTCGGCCTTCGCGCTCGGTGACTACGAGTGGATCCTCGCGTTCGAGGCGCCCGAGCTGCACCGCATCGTCGACCTCATGCGGGACCTGCGGGCCACGGACGCGCGCCTGCACGTCCGCGAGGAGGTGCCGTTCTACACCGGCCCGCGCGTGACGCTGGAGACCTGGGCGGACCGCCAGCCCCGCGGGTGACATCATCGGGGGATGGTGGAGCTGGCAGGTACCTGGCGGTTCACGGCGCTCGAGGGCGCGCAGGTCGAGGGTCGACGGCGCGCGACCCCGTGGCTGACCTTCGACGGTGACGGGCAGGTGTTCGGCCTGGCCGGGGTCAACCGCGTGCGCGGCACGTGGGTGCTGGACGGGGACACGCTGACGTTCGGCCCGGTCGTGTCCACGCTCATGGCGGGACCGCCGGACGCGATGGCCTGCGAGCAGCAGGTGCTCCGGCTGCTCGGCGAGCCCGCGACCGTGTCGGCTCCCGACGACGACACCCTGGTGCTGGACGGCGTCGCCCCCGCCCGGCTGGTCCGGGACCCGCACGCCGCCGACCAGCAGGTCTAGGCGGGCACGACCACCGAGGGCCAGCGTGCGGCCACCTGCTCGAGCGTGTGCAGGCGGGTCGCCACGTCGTAGGCGGTCCCCGTGATCATCAGCTCGTCGGCACCGGTGCGCTCCACCAGGGCGGCCAGCTCGTCGACGGCCCGGTCGGCGGTCGTGGCCACCTGGGTGCCCGGGACGCGGGCGAAGAAGTCCGCGGCGGCGGCCGGGTCCAGCGCGGCGAGCTCCCGGGCGGCGTCCTCGGGGGCGACGATCGGCCCGAGCGGCCGCCCGGTGCGCAGCGACAGGGCCATGACGCGGCTGGGGCCCGCGAGGTAGTGCGCCTCGTCGTCGGAGTCGGCGACCAGCACGGAGGCCGAGACCATGAGCCGCGGGGCGTCCAGCACGGGTGACGGCCGGAACGCGCGGCGGTAGGCGTCGGCGGCCTGCAGCGTATGGCCCGTGTTGAAGTGGTGGGCGTAGCTGAAGGGCAGGCCGAGCGACCCGGCCAGCTCGGCGCTGAACGAGCTGGACCCGAGCAGCCAGACCTGTGGCGTCGAGGTCGCTGACGGGGTCGCCGACAGCCGCGTGGCCCGCAGCGAGGGGGCGCGGCCGGGCAGCTGCTGCCCGAGCAGGGCGAGGACGTCGATCACCTCGGCCGGGAAGTCGTCGGCACCGAGGCCCTCGACCGTGCGCCGCAGGGCAGCCGCGGTCATGGGGTCGGCGCCGGGTGCACGGCCGATGCCGAGGTCGATGCGGCCAGGATGGAGGGCCTCGAGCATCGCGAACTGCTCGGCGACGACGAGCGTCGGGTGGTTGGGCAGCATGACCCCGCCGGACCCGACGCGGATGCGGTCGGTCGCCGCCGCGAGGTGCGCCAGCAGCACCCCGGGGGACGTGGACGCGACCGCGGGCATCGCGTGGTGCTCGGCCACCCAGAACCGCGCGTAGCCGGCGGCGTCGGCGGCACGGGCGAGCGCGGTGGTCGCGGCGAGCGCCTCGCCGGACGACTGGCCGACGGCGACCGGAGAGGTGTCGAGCACGGACAGGGGCACGGGGTTCGGGCGAGTCACCTCGTTCGCAACACCCGCGCCCCTGCCCGTACTCCCGATCAGGGGTAGAGGCCGCGGATCTGGTGCGCCTCGGCGACGCGCCGGACGCCGATCGTCAAAGCCGCGTCGCGCAGGGAGATGCCCTCCGCGCCCGCCACGGCGGCGACCGCCCGGTGGGCCGTGACCATGCGGTGCTCGAGGCGGTCCTCGATCTCCTGCTCCGTCCACCAGTACGCCTGGTTGGCCTGCACCCACTCGAAGTACGACACGACGACGCCGCCGGCGTTCGCGAGGATGTCCGGCACCACGACGATGCCCCGCTCGGCGAGCACCCGGTCGCCCTCGTGCGTCGTGGGCCCGTTGGCGGCCTCGACCACCCAGCGGGCCTTGACGCGACCGGCCGCCTCGGCGTCCAGCACACCCTCGACGGCCGCGGGGATGAGCACGTCGACGTCGAGCGCGAGCAGCGCGGCGTTGTCGATGGGGGAGCCTCCGTCGAACCCGGTCACCGTGCCGGTGCGCTCGACGTGCCGCATCAGCGCGACGACGTCGAGGCCGTCGGTGTCCATGACGCCGCCCTGCTCGTCGCTGACCGCGACCACCCGGGAGCCGGCGTCGTGCAGGAACCGCGCGGCGTGCGAGCCGACCTTGCCGAAGCCCTGCACGGCCGCGCTGACCTCGTGGAGCTTCACGCCCGCGTCCCCGAGGGCGGCGGCCGCGCAGTGCACGACGCCGCGGGAGGTGGCGGTCGCGCGTCCGAGCGAACCACCGACGGCCAGGGGCTTGCCGGTGGTCACCGCGGGGATCGTGTAGCCGCGGTTGACCGAGTACGTGTCCATGACCCAGGCCATGGTCTGCTCGTTGGTACCGATGTCCGGCGCCATGATGTCCCGCTCGGGGCCGATGATCGGCATGATCTCGCTGGTGTAGCGCCGGGTCACGCGCTCGAGCTCCGCCTGGGAGTACTGCCGCGGGTCGATGGTGACGCCGCCCTTGGCGCCGCCGTACGGGACGTCGACGACCGCGCACTTCCAGGTCATCCACATGGCGAGCGCCCGGACCTCGTCGACGTCGACGCCGGACGAGTAGCGCAGCCCGCCCTTGCCCGGGCCGCGGGAGATGTTGTGCTGCACGCGGTACCCGGTGAAGAGCTCGATCTCGCCGTCGTCCCGTCGGAGGGGGACGGCGACGTTCATCTCGCGCCGGGGTGTGGCGAGCATGCGGTGGAGCCCCTCGGTGTAGCCGAGGATCTCGACGGCACCGGCAAGCTGTGCCTTGGCGGTGGCGAGGGGCGTGGTCTGCTGCGGGGTCTCCGCTGTGAGGTTCGTCACGCCCCCCACCTTGTCACCGCCTGGCTCCGGCGCACGGCAGGCCCGAGGGGCGAGCCGCGCGTGTCCGTACCGCGGGCAGCTCAGCAGACCTGCGCGTCGTCCAGCGGCTTGATCACCGAGCCGCCGAGGTGGCGCGAGCTGCGCGCCGGCACCCGGACGCAGGTGCCGAAGGTGCCGTTGAGGTAGACCCCCTTGACGAAGACGTCGGTGGTGCGGCAGTTGTACACGCGCACCGTGTAGTACGTGGGGTGGTTCACGTAGAGGCCCGTGAGCCACCTGCAGAACTCCTCCTCGTCCTCGATCGTGGCCATGGGCTGCACGAGACCGCCGGTGACGGGAACGGCGCGCAGCGGCGCCGGGCCCAGGTCCTCCGCCGCGGACGCCGGGACGGCGGCGACGAGGCCGCCGACCAGGAGGGCGAGGGCGCTGAGGGCGGTGACGAGCACTCGTCGGGCACGGACGCGAGCAGGCATGCGGATCCCCCTGGGGTCGACGGTGGCGTCGGCTCGACCGCGCAGCGGCGCGCGGACGCGTTCACCCTGGCGAGATCCGACAGGCAGGTCAACCGGCATCCGGGCGACGGACGTCGCACGGACGGTCCTTGACAGCCAGACTGGCCCCAGGCCGGACCCGGCCAGCACGGAGGACCACCAGAGCCCAGCCGCAACCCGGCACGGGCGGAGCGAGGAGAAGCATGTCGACGACGGGCGACGTCACGCATGACGCGATCCGGTTGGCCCGGACCTGGCTGTCCGCGACGGCGGAGGGCCAGACGGCCCGCGAGCGGCGCACCACCGGGCGGTTGGCGGCCCTGGTGTCGGACCCGGCCGGGCTCGAGCTCGCCGTGCGGTTCGTCGACCGCGTCGCACGCCCGCAGGACGTCCGGGTCGCCGCGCGCGAGCTCGCCGGCCTCTCGGCGGGTGCCGCCTCGGGGTTCCTCGGCCCGGTCGACCGCGTGATGCTCGGCGCTGGGGCCCTCGTCGCACCCGTGCTGCCCGACGTCGTGGTGCCGGCCGCGCGCCAGCGGCTGCGCAGCCTGGTCGGCCACCTGGTCGCCGACGACGGGCCGGGGCTCGCGACGCACCTGGCGGCGACGCGGGCGGAGGGCTTCCGGCTGAACCTCAACCTGCTGGGCGAGGCGGTGCTCGGCGAGCGCGAGGCGACCGCGCGGCTCGCGCGGGTGCACGCGCTGGTGGAGCGTCCCGACGTCGACTACGTGTCCGTCAAGGTCTCCGCGGTGGCCAGCCAGCTGTCCACCTGGGACTCCGAGGGCAGCGTCGCCCGGGTGGTCGAGCGGTTGCGTCCGCTGTACCTGACCGCGGCCCGGCACGGCACGTTCCTCAACCTCGACATGGAGGAGTACCGCGACCTGACGTTGACGATGCGCGTGTTCGAGCGGCTCGTCTCCGACCCCGAGCTGATGGGCGCCGAGGCAGGCATCGTGCTGCAGGCCTACCTGCCCGACGCCGCCGACGCGCTCGACGAGCTGACGGCCATCGCCACGGAGCGCCGGGAGGCCGGCGGGGCGCGCCTCAAGGTGCGCCTGGTCAAGGGCGCCAACCTCGCGATGGAGCAGGTCGAGGCCGAGCTGCACGGCTGGACGCAGGCGCCGTACGGGTCCAAGGCCGAGGTCGACGCGGCGTACCTGCGGCTCGTCGACCGCGCCCTCGACCCGGCCCGGACGTCGGCCCTGCGGGTCGGCGTCGCCAGCCACAACCTGTTCCACGTCGCCGCCGCCCACCTGATCGCGCAGCAGCGCGGGGTCTCCGAGGCCCTCGACGTGGAGATGCTCCAGGGCATGGCACCCGCGCAGGCACGAGCGGTCCGGGACGCGGTCGGTGCCGTGCTGCTCTACACCCCCGTGGTGGCCCGGCACGACTTCGACGTGGCGATCTCCTACCTCGTACGGCGGCTGGAGGAGAACTCCGCGAGCCAGAACTTCCTGCACGCGCTGTTCGCGGACGACGACGCGATGGACGACCAGGAGGCGGCGTTCCGGGTGGCGTTCCGCGACCGGGACGTGCCGTCGACCGCCCCGCGTCGGGCCGCCCGGCCGTTCGCGGACGCCCCCGGGCACGACACCTTCGCCAACACGCCCGACACGGACCCCGCCGTCGGGGTGGCCCGCGCGTGGGCCCGTGGGATCGTCGACCGGGACGTGCCGGTGCCCGAGGGTGCGGTCTCCGTCTCCACGACCGACGAGGTCGACGCCGCGGTGGCGCGGGCGTCCGCGGCGCTGCCCGCGTGGGCCGCGACCCCGCCGGCCGAGCGCGCCCGGGTGCTCCGGGCGGTCGCGGTCTCGCTGGAGGACGCCCGCGCCGACCTCGTCGCGACGATGGTCCACGAGACCGGCAAGACGGTGGCGGAGGCGGACCCCGAGGTCAGCGAGGCCGTCGACTTCGCGCGGTACTACGCCGACCGCGCCGCGGACCTCGCCGACGGCGTCGTGCTGGGTGCCGTGCACCGGCCGGCCGGGCTCTCCGTCGTCACACCGCCGTGGAACTTCCCCGTCGCCATCCCGGTCGGCTCGGTGCTCGCCTCGCTCGCCGCGGGCAGTCCCGTGCTGGTCAAGCCCGCCCCCCAGGCGCCGCGCTGTGGGCAGGTGGCCATGGCCGCCATCCAGCGCGGGCTGGACCTCGCCGGCGCACCGGAGGGCATCCTCACGGTCGTTCTCAGCCCGGAGGGCGACGTCGGCCGCCGGCTCGTCACGCACCCGGACGTCGCACGCGTCCTGCTCACGGGGTCCATCGAGACCGCCCGGTTGTTCGCCGGCTGGCGGCCCGACCTCGACGTGCTCGCGGAGACGTCCGGAAAGAACGCCCTGGTCATCACGCCGTCCGCCGACGTGGACCTCGCCGTCGCCGACCTGGTGCGGTCGGCCTTCGGGCACGCGGGGCAGAAGTGCTCGGCCGCCTCGCTCGCGATCCTCGTCGGCTCCGCGGGTCGGTCCGACCGGCTCCGGCGGCAGCTGGCCGACGCCGTCTCCTCGCTGCGCGTCGGCCCCGCCACCGAGCTGGGCACCGCCGTCGGACCACTGACCGAGCCGGCGCAGGGCAAGCTGCTGCGCGCGCTGACCACGCTGGACCCGGGGGAGTCGTGGCTCGTGGAACCGCGACGGCTCGACGCGGAGGGCCGGCTGTGGAGCCCGGGCGTCAAGCACGGGGTCGCACCCGGCTCGTGGTTCCACACCACCGAGTGCTTCGGACCGGTGCTCGGCATCATGCGCGTCGAGACGCTCGACGAGGCCATCGACCTGCAGAACGCCGTCGCGTTCGGACTCACCGGGGGCCTGCACTCCCTCGACGAGGCGGAGATCGACCACTGGCTCGGTCGCGTCGAGGTCGGCAACGTGTACATCAACCGGCACATCACCGGGGCCATCGTGCGGCGGCAGCCCTTCGGTGGCTGGAAGGCCTCCACGGTGGGCCCCGGCGCCAAGGCCGGGGGACCGCACTACGTCGCGCAGATCGGTCGCTGGCAGGACGCCCCCGACGTGCCGCAGGACGACGACGCGTGGCTCGCCTGGGCCCGGGCGGACGACGCCCTCGTGTGGGCCGACGAACTCTCGCTCGAGCACGACCCGTCGGGGCTGCGGGTCGAGGCGAACCTCCTGCGGTACCGGCCCGTCCCGCAGCTCACCGTCCGCACCGGCGCCGACGCGCGCGCCCGGGAGGTGGACCGGGTCTGCCACGCGGCCCGCACGGCCGGGGTCGACGTGATCCTCAGCGACGTGTCCGGCGAGGCGCACGAGGCCTTCGCCGCACGGGTCCGCGCCGGAGAGGTCACCGGGCGCGTGCGGGTGGTCGGATCGGCGCCGGGCCTGCGGGAGGCCGCGGCGACCCGCGTGGGCGAGGTCACCGTGCTGGACGGGCCGGTGCTCGCCAGCGGCGCCCGCGAGCTGCTCTCGGTCCTGCGCGAGCAGGCGGTGAGCCGCACGCTGCACCGGTTCGGGCACGTGCCACCGACCGTGGGCTGAGGCTGCGCCGGCAGCACCGAAGGCCCGGTGGGTGTCCCACCGGGCCTTCGGTCACCGTGCCGGCGCGCTCCCGTAGCGCCGGCACGGTCGCTCTACGCCGAGGCGCGGATGACCAGCTCCGGCGCGAAGATCAGCGGCGGCGACGGCGGGGCACCGTTCAGCTGGTCTAGCAGACGGGCTCCCGCGGCACGCGCCATGGCCACGACGGGCTGGATCACGCTGGTCAGCGGGGGAGTGGTCGACGCGGCGACGCCGAGGTTGTCGTAGCCGACCACGGCGACGTCCCGGGGGACCTCCTTGCCGTGCTCCGCGAGGACGCTGAGCGCGCCGGCCGCCATGAGGTCGGACGCGATGAAGATCGCGTCGACGTCGGGGTAGCGCGCCAGCAGCTCGCGCGCCGCGGTGGTGCCGGACGCCATCGTGAAGTCGCCGTGCACCACGGCGTCGTCGGACATCCCCGCCGCGCGGATGGCGTTGCGCCAGCCGGTGAGGCGGTCGATGCCGGCCGACATGTCCGCGGGTCCCGCGATCGTCGCGATGCGCGTGCAGCCGCGGTCGATGAGGTGCTGCGTGGCGAGGCGGCCGCCCTCGACGTTGTCGGTGTCGACGTACTGGACGTCGCGCTCGTCGGCGGACAGCGGACGGCCGACGAATACGTTCGGCACGCGCGACAGCTGCAGCGCGCGGTCGAGCTCGTCGTTGGCGTGGTGCGACACCACGATCGCCCCGTCCACGTGCCCGTTGCGCAGGTAGCGGACCGTGCGCTCGCTCTCCCCGGGGCGGGCGATGACCAGCACCACCTGCATGTCGGAGTCGGCCAGCGACGAGCTCAGCCCGTTGAGCGTGCCGGCGAAGAACGGGTCCGACAGCACGCGCTCGTCGGGCTCCGGGACCACCAGGGCGATGGAGTCGGTGCGCTTGGTGACGAGCGAGCGGGCGGCGCGGTTCGGGGTGTAGCCCAGATCGGCGACGGCCGCCTCGACCGAGGCGAGCGCTTCGGGAGAGACGCGCAGCCCGCCGTTGATGGCGCGGGAGGCTGTCGAGCGCGAGACACCGGCGCGCTCGGCGACCTGCTCGAGCGTCGGCGCGGGGGGCCGCGCGGGGTCCACGTGGACCGGGATGTTGTCGACCACCGTTGGTCTTCCCTCCTGTGGCTGCCGAGGCAGCGATGACGAGCTGGTGATGAGAAGGGCGGGGCGCTCGGGGAGCACCCCGCCCTTCCCATCGACGGGCCTCAGGCGGC
This sequence comes from Cellulomonas sp. Root137, assembly GCF_001426725.1. Lineage (NCBI taxonomy): Bacteria > Bacillati > Actinomycetota > Actinomycetes > Micrococcales > Cellulomonadaceae > Cellulomonas > Cellulomonas sp. Root137. The sequence continues at coordinate 1,895,573 of NZ_LMFG01000001.1, forward strand.
CGGTGTACGGCCGTGAGGGTCCGGGACCTGCCGTGACCAGTGTGCTGGGCTCAGCCCTTGACGGCACCCTGCATGATTCCGGCCACGAGCTGACGGCCAGCGACGAAGAACAGGATGATCAGCGGGATCGTGGAGATGGTGACGCCCGCCATGATCAGCGACATGTCCTTGAAGTACGACGCCTGGAGCAGCTGGATGGCCACCGGGAGCGTCGGGTTCTGCGGACCGAGGACGATGAACGGCCAGAAGAAGTTCGTCCACGAGGCAACGAACGTGAACAGGCCGAGCATGACCGCCGCCGGGCGCGCCGCCGGGAGGGCGATGTGCCAGAAGGTCCGGATCATCGACGCACCGTCGACGCGCGCGGCCTCGACCAGCTCGTACGGCAGGGCCGACTCGAGGTACTGCGTCATCCAGAACACGCCGAACGCGGTGACGAGGCCCGGCACGATGACCGCGATGAGCTTGCCGGTCCAGCCGAGCTGCGACATCAGGATGAACAGCGGGACGATGCCCAGCTGCGTCGGCACGGCCGTGGTGGCGATGACGAACACGAGCAGGCCGTTGCGGCCGCGGAACCGGAGCTTCGAGAACGAGAACCCGGCGAGCGTCGAGAAGAGCACCACCGACAGGGCGGTGATCGTCCCGACGATGATCGAGTTGCCGAGCGCCTTCCAGAACTGGATCTCCGAGTTCAGGACCTTGCCGACGTTGTCGAAGAACTCGCCCTGCGGGATCAGCGACGGGATCGGGTTCTGCGCGATGTACGCGGAGTTGGCGGACGCCAGCAGGAACGCGTAGTACAGCGGGGCGATGGCGAGGATGATCGCGACCGCCAGCAGGACGTACGTGACCCAGCCCGGACGACGGTCCGACCCGGCGGCGGTCGAGCGGCTCCGCCCGGCTGCGCGTGCGGCACCACGGCCGGCCGTCTGCCGGATGACCGGCAGCGAGGGGGCGCTCATCGGGACACCTTCTTCCGCTTCTTCGTCGCCGAGGTCTCCGACGAGATCTTGCGCGTCGCCGTGAAGTTGATCATGGCGATCACGATGATGATGAGGAACAGGATCCAGGCCACCGCGGACGCTCGTCCGAAGCTCTTCTGGTTACCCCAGCCGAGCTCGTAGATGTACATGGTGGCGGTCATCCACTGCCGGCTCGGGCCACCCTGACCGGTCTGGTCGAACAGGCGGGGCTCGTCGAAGATCTGCAGGCCACCGATCGTCGAGGTGATGACGACGAAGATGATCGTCGGCCGCAGCATCGGGATGGTGACGGAGAAGAACTGGCGGACCCGGGTGGCGCCGTCCAGGACGGCGGCCTCGTAGAGGTCCTTCGGGATCGCCTGCATCGCGGCGAGCAGGATGAGGGTGTTGTACCCGGTCCAGCGGAAGTCGACCATCGTCGCGATCGCGATGTGGCTGGGCAGGATCTGCGCGTGCCAGCCGATCGGGTCGATGCCGATGTAGCCGAGCACCGTGTTGATGAGGCCGGACTTGTCGGCGAACAGCTTGCCGAAGATGAGGCTGACCGCGACGGGCGCCACGACGTAGGGCAGCAGGACGCCCATGCGCCAGAAGGTCCGTGCGCGCAGGTTCGCGTCGAGGAGCGCCGCGAGCACGATCGCGATGATCAGCTGGGGCACCGTCGAGATGAGGAAGATGCTGAAGGTGTTGCGCAGGCCCTTCCAGAAGTTGGGCTCCTGGAGGACGAAGAGGTAGTTCTCGAAGCCGACGAAGTCACCCTTGCCACCGATGAGGTTCCAGTCGTGCACGGAGACGTACGCCGTGTAGACCAGCGGGAACAGTCCCGTGAGCGCGAAGAGGACGAAGAACGGCGAGATGTAGAGGTAGGGCGAGACCTTGACGTCCCAGCGACCCAGGGTCTGGCTGAAGCCCACGCGGCGGGGCGCGCGCTCGGGGTCGCGACCGCGACCGCTGTCGAGCTGGGGCGAGGTGGTGGAGGTGACCATCAGGTGTCCTTCGTGGCAGTGGTCCGGAGCCTTCGCTGGCAGGGCCGGGCCGATGGATGACCCACCGGCCCGGCCCCGTGGCTAGCGTCAGCCGAGCGCGTTGACCGCGCTCACGAAGGTGTCCCACTGAGCAGCGGCGTCACCACCGTTGACGTCGACCTCGGTCAGGGCCGACTGCATCGCGTCGTTGACGGCGAAGTAGTTCGGGCCCTTGAACGGGGCGATGATGCCCTCGGCGCGGTTGGCCAGGATCTGGCCGGCCGGAGCGTTGTTGAAGAACGCGTTCGTGGAGCCGAGCAGCTCGTCCGAGGCGAGCGCCTCGACCTGGCTCGGGAACGTGCCCTTGTTCTTGTAGGCCTGGAGCTGCTGCTCCGGGGCCGTCAGCCAGGCGGCGAACTTCTTCGCGGCCTCGACGTTCTTGCCCTGCGACGGGACGGTCATGAACGAGCCGCCCCAGTTGCCGGCGCCGCCGGGGAAGACGTCCGCGATGTCCCAGCCGGTCACGCCGGCCGAGTTGCCCTCGATGACACCGAGCATCCAGCCCGGCGCCAGCATGGTCGCGAAGCCGTCCGTCTGGAACGAGGCGTTCCAGTCGTCGCTCCACTGGCCGAGGTGCGCCGACAGGTTGTCGGTGACGGAGGCCTTGGTGACGGCGTCGTAGATGTCCTTCACCTCGGGGTTGGTGGCGGCGATGATCGTGCCGTCCGCCTCCTCGTAGGCGTTCTCGACCTGGTTGATCATGCCCTGGTAGATGGCACCGGCAGCGTCGAAGAAGGGCTTGCCCGTGGCGTCGGTGTACCGCTTGCCGAAGGCGAAGTAGTCGTCCCACGTGGCGTCGGCGCCGCCGAGCTCGGCGGCGACCTCCTCACGCGTGGACGGCAGGCCGGCGGCGGCGAGCAGGTCACTGCGGAACGCGATGGCCTCCGGGCCGATGTCGGTGCCGTAACCGAGGAGCTTGCCGTCGGGCGTGGTGGCCTGCGCGACCTTCCAGTCGAGCCAGCGGCCGTCGAGGGCGGGGTCGGCCAGGTCCTCGAACTTGTCCGGGAACTGCATGAGCTCGGGGAGCCAGTCGATCTCGATCATCTCGACGTCCGAGGCACCGGAACCCGACGCGAGGCGCGTGTTCAGGTTGTCGCGGGCCTCGTTCGAGGTCGCGGCCTTCTTGTTCTCGATGGTGACACCCGGGTTCTCGGCCTCGTACGCCGCGAACATCTCGTCCGTGTAGCCGGGCTCGTTGAACGTGCCGAGCGTCAGGGTGATGTTCTCCGAGCCGCCCTCGGAACCCTCGTCGCTAGGCGTGTCGGAGCTGCCGGAGCAGGCTGTCGCGAGGAGGGCGATGCCCGTGACCCCCGCCGCGGCCGCCCACATCTTGCTGGTGGTCTTGCGCACTGTGACTCCCTTGTCAGTCGGACGGCGTCCTCGCCGTACCCCTAGGGCACCCGTCGTCCGATCGCCGCAGGGGGCGCGACCGGTCATCGGGTTGGGCCGTGTGGACCCGGCGTGGGTGCGTTCCCATCCGCAGTGATGCGGGAGCGTTCCCACGCGCTGCGGATACTGTCGTCGGCGGCCCCGCGAGTGTCAAGGACGCTGGTGGGCGGTTTGCGTGTGGTAGCGATCCCACACCCATGTTTGTGCAGGTCAGAGCGATATGGACATCGGTCCGTGTTACCGAATCGTTACGGCTGTGGCGTCGCGCCGTGACCTGCGATCCAGTGGCGTGCCACGTCCTGCTCGACCTCCAGCGCCGAGCGGATCGCGTCGGCCGTCGCCTGCTCGATCGCGGAGCCGAAGAGCGGCACCGTCGCGCGCAGGTCGCCGTCGTACGTGACGGTGGTCGAGCCGGCCCCGGAGGCCGCGAGCGCCGTGCGTCCGCTGAGGCGGACGGGGGCGCCGGCGATCTCGACGACGACGGTCCCGACGCGGGAACCGTCCGCCGCGGGGGCCTCCCACGCCTCGACCTGGCGGACGTCGATCCGGGTGCCGACGAAGCCGCGCAGGTGCGCGGGGATCTGGTCGGTGGGCAGCGCGCGGCGCGTGGTCACCGTGAACGCCTCGTCCGGTGCCCCGGTGATGTCCACGTGCTGCTCGAGCGCGCCGCTCGCGCGCACCTTCTGGTGGACGTACTCCGGGTCGGCGAGGAGCCGTGCCGCCGCGCGGGCGTCGGTCGGCAGGTCGATCGTCACGCTCAGTCGCACGGTGGGTCCTTCGAGGATCGGGTGTGTGGCTCCGAGGCTAGCCGCCCGGGTGTCGGCCGTCCTGCCCTCGGGCCGCCCGGCGCCGCCTACCCTGGTGCCCGTGTCCACGCTGAGCACCCTCGCCGCTCGTCATGCCGCGCTCGATGCTCACGACCTCGAGTGGCTGCACCTCCTCGTCGGCGACTGGCAGGTCCTGTCCGACCTCGCGTTCGCCGACCTCGTGCTCTGGCTGCCGACGACCGACGGCGACTTCGTCGCCATCGCGCAGTGCCGCCCGTCCACCGGGGCCACCGTGCACTACGACGACGTCGTCGGCTCGAGCGCCCCCGAGGGGCAGCGCCCCCAGCTGCAGCGATCGCTCGACGAGCGCGCGGCCCAGCGCTCCCGCGAGCCGCGCTGGTTCGGCTCGTACGCGGTGCGCGAGGAGGCCGTGCCGGTGGTGCGCGGCGGCAAGGCGATCGCCGTGCTCGCTCGCCAGACCAACCTCGGTGGCGCCCGGACGCCCAGCCGGCTCGAGCTCAACTACGTCGAGGCGGCCGACGACATCTTCGCGATGGTCGGGCGCGGCGAGTTCCCGGCGCCCGACGCGCCCACCGGTCCCCGTCGCGGCGCCCCCCGCGTGGGTGACGGGCTCGTCCGCCTCAACTCCGAGGGCGAGGTGCTCTACGCGAGCCCCAACGCCCTGTCCTGCTTCCACCGGCTCGGCGTGGTCGGCGACCTCGTCGGGCGCTCGCTGGTCGAGGTGACCGCCGACCTCATCGAGCAGCACGACACCGTCGACGAGTCGATGCCCCTGGTGCTCATGGGGCGGGCGCCGTGGCGGGTGGACGTCGAGGCGCGCGGGGTCGCCCTGTCGCTGCGCGCGGTGCCCCTGACCGAGCACGGCCAGCGGGTCGGTGCGGTGCTGCTGTGCCGCGACGTGTCCGAGCTGCGTCGCCGCGAGCGCGAGCTCATCACCAAGGACGCGACGATCCGGGAGATCCACCACCGGGTGAAGAACAACCTGCAGACGGTGGCCGCGCTGCTGCGGCTGCAGTCCCGGCGCGTCGCCTCGCCCGAGGCCAAGGAGGCGCTGGGGGAGGCGATGCGACGGGTCGCCACGATCGCGCTCGTGCACGAGACCCTGTCGCAGACGCTGGACGAGAGCGTGCCCTTCGACGACCTCGTCGGGCGCAGCCTGCGGCTCGCGGCGGACGTGGCCACCGAGGGTGCGCACGTGCAGACCCTGGTGCGGGGGTCGTTCGGCTCCATCCCCGCGGAGGACGCGACCGCGCTGGCCCTCATCCTCACCGAGCTGGTGACCAACGCGGTCGAGCACGGGTTCGAGGGGCGGGAGTCGGGGACCGTCGAGGTCCTCGTGCAGCGGCAGGACGACGCCCTGCGCGTCGAGGTGGCCGACGACGGCTCCGGCCTGCCGGCCGACCGTGGCGCCGGCACCGGGCTCGGCACGCAGATCGTCTCCACGCTGGTCACCAACGAGATGCGCGGCACCATCGAGTGGTCGAGCCGCGAGGGCGGCGGGACCTCGGTGGTCATCGAGGCGCGGCTGCGCGGTCCGCGCGACGTCGCGGCGCTGATCTGACGGCGACGCCGATCTGACGGCGGCGCTGATCTGACGGCGGAGTTGATCCGACCGCGGCGCCGATCTGACGGCCGGCCCCGGACGCGGCTCGACCCCGCCGCGCGCTGTGCGTGACGGGGTCGGAGCGGTGTGTCGGGAGGTCAGCCGGCGCGGCGCTGGCGGGCCGTGCGGCGCTTGAGCGCGCGGCGCTCGTCCTCGGAGAGCCCGCCCCAGACGCCCGCGTCCTGGCCGGTCTCGATCGCCCACTTGAGGCAGGTGTCGACGACGGGGCAGCGGCGGCAGACAGCCTTCGCCTCGTCGATCTGGAGCAACGCGGGACCGGTGTTGCCGATGGGGAAGAACAGCTCCGGGTCCTCGTCGAGACACGCTGCGCGGTGGCGCCAATCCATGAGTTCTCTCCTAGGCACACGTCGAGACGGCGCCCTGGGTCAGGGCGCGCGAGTCTGAACATGAGATCGGGGGTGGGATGACTTGCTACGTCAAGGCTCGCACCGGTATGGCAAGTCCACAAGAGTTACGGGAAGGTTTCATGTCCATAACGGCTGAGGCGTTCGTCACACCTGTGGATGGCCTGTGCAACGCGGCCTCCCGCGTATTGCTGCAGGTGAGGGCCGGTGTAGGACGAAAGTCCAGGTCGGCGCGCCGGTCGTCGGCGGTGATCAGCGTCACGTCGTGGCGTGAGACACGCTCCAGACGTGGTAATGCACGATTCGTCGCGTCGGTGCAGGTCAGCCCGGTGCGGACGGCTCGGCGCCGCGGACGTGCCTAGGCTCGTGCCCGTGACCGACCGCCGACCCGTTCCTCTGCTCGTCGTGTGCCTCCTGCTGACCCTCGAGGCCGCTGCCTTCCTCGGGCTGGGCGTCGCGTGGACGGTCGACGTCGTGCGCGGTACGGCGACCATGCCCGCCGCGAGCCTGTTCCTCGCGGCGTTCGGTGCCGGGATCGCGCTCCTGCTCCTGCTGGCCGCCCGCGGGCTCTGGCGCGGCCGACGCTGGGCGCGCTCGCCCGTGATCATGTGGCAGATCCTGCTCGTCGTCCTCGCGATCGGCTGGCTCGGTGCGGAGCCGACGGCCTGGGCGGTCGTCGTCCTCGTCGTCGCGGTCGGGATCGGCGTCGGGCTCCTGCTGCCCGCGGTCGTGGCCGTGACTGCGCGACGTCAGGACCCCGCCGAGTAGACCTGCACGACGGTCGCGTCCCGTCCGCGGAGCAGCACGCCGCGCCCGGCGGGCCGGTCGAGGGGGTCGACGCACCACGGCGCGCGAGGGCCCACCAGCTCGGCCGACGCCGGGTCGTGCGCGTCCAGCACGAGAGCCCGGCGGCGGCGCAGGAGCGTCGGGATGCTGCCTCGGAAGGCCTGCACGGCGGACGCCGACGTCACGGTCGCCACGAGGCGTGCCGGCGGGAGCGGACCGCACAGCTCGGGATGCCCGCGCTCCAGCTCGTCCAGGTCGTCGACCAGGAGCACGGACGTGCCCACCGGCTCGCACGCCGCCAGCACGTCCCCCGGACCGACGTCCCGGACCCCGGGGAGCCCGGGCGGGGGGTCGGCGGACGGGTCCACCAGCCGGACCACCTGCACCCCCGCGCGCACGAGGCTGCGCGCGAGGACCGCCAGGACGGTGCTGCGGCCCGAGCCCGGCGGCCCCGCCACGAGGAGCCCGTCGGTGAGGTCGACCCACACGGTGTCGCCGCGGTCCCCGCCCGGCCCGAGCGGGACGACGAGCCCCGGCCGCGCGCTCGTGCCGTCCGGCGGGTCAGCCCGCCCGGGCAGCGAGCGCACGAGCACCGCCGGGCGAGCCGGTGAGACCCCCTGACGTGTCGGTTCCCCGGGCAGGACGACCTGGCACAGCTCCGCCCCGCCGGCATGCACGTGGACGGCACGCCCGGGGCTGGTGCGGCGCCCAGCGAGCTCGCCCGGCACGCCCGCCAGCGCGTCGAGCGTGGTGTCCGCCAGGGGGAGCACGAGGCGACGGGCGAAGGCGCCGGCGTGCTGCAGCGCCGCCGCACCGACGTCGGTACCGGCAGCCAGGCCGGTCCCGGACGGGTTGCCCCGCCAGAGGGCGGTCAGCCGGTCGGCACCGGCACCGCGCGCGAGCCGGCCGAGCGACTCGATCAGCAGGTCGAGACGATCGACCAGCAGCAGCACCCGCCCCCGGCCGGGCGCCACGGCCAGCTCCAGCAGCCGGGCGACCGCCCGCGCGTCGTCGGTGGCGAGCACGCTCCCGAGCCCTCCGTGCCGGTCGCCCGCGCGCAGCCGGTCCACCGCCTCGCCCGGTAGCCCGACCGCGTGGACCTCCCACCCCTGGTCGAGTGCGTCGAGCCCGGCGACGAGCAGCGTCGTGGTGCGTCCTGAGCGCGGACCGCCGAGGACCAGGAGCGGGCCGTCGACCGGGTCCCAGCGCACCGACCCTCGTCGCTGCTCGTCCGGGAGGTCCGAGACGCCGAGCGCGAGGCCACGGCCGTCCGGCACCTCCCCACCCCGGACCACCGACGGGAGGGCGGGGAGCCAGGGACAGCCGCCCGGAGCCCTGCCCGCCGACGCCTCACCCGCGGCGCGCACCCATCCCTCGACCGGGTCGTCGACGGGTGGTGGCGCTGCCGACGAGGTCGGCGACCACCCTGCGCCGGCCGGCGACCACGGCCGAGCCGGTCGGGCGACCGGCGCAGCGGTTGCCGCCACCGCGCGGGCCACCTGCACCGGCTCGAGCGACCGTGTCCCGCGACGCACCCACGCGCGGCCGGGCGCGGCGGGGTCGATCCGTGCGGCGTCGGGCGCGTCCAGCACGTCGGTCGAGTCGGCCTGGTCGGTTACGCGCAGGGCGATCCGCAGCGCGACGTTGGCGCGCAGGTCGGCCCCCACCGCGCCCGCCGGACGCTGGGTGGCCAGCACGAGGTGGACACCGAGGGCCCGCCCCTGCGCGGCGATCCTGGTGAGTGCCGCCGCGGCGTCGGGGACGTCCTCGGTGAGGGCGCGCAGCTCGTCCACGACGACGAGGAGGCGTGGCGGCGTGCCGGGGGCCGTCGGGTCGAGGTCGACGAGGTCTCGGACCCCCGCGGCCGCCAGCACGCTCTCGCGCCGTCGCAGCTCGGCGCGCAGGCCGGCGAGGATGCGGCGGGCGTGGGCCGCGTCCAGGTCGGTCACGTGCTCCAGCACGTGCGGGAGACCCGCCACCGGCCCGAGCCCGGTGCCTCCCTTGAAGTCGACCAGGAGGATCGCGAGCCGGTCCGGCGGGTGCGTGAGCGCGAGCGCCAGCACCAGGGTGGTGAGCAGCTCCGACTTCCCCGAACCCGTGGTGCCCGCGACCAGCGTGTGCGGCCCGTCGGCGACGAGGTCCACCGCGACGGTGCGACCTCCGGTCCCGATCCCGAGCGCCGCGACGAGCCCCCCGCGGGGTACCGCCCAGGTGGCGGCGACCCGGTCCGCCGCGGGGATCCCGTCGAGGGTGGCCAGCGACGCCCGCGCCGGCAGCCCGGTGCCGGGCTCGTCCGGCCCGGAGGCGGCCCGCACGGCAGCGGCGAGCCGGGCCTGCTCGAGCGCGCGCGGCGCTGTCAGGGTGTGCCGGGGGACGTCTCGGACAGGCCCGTCCTCGCCGTGCAGCCGGACCGAGCGCGGACCCACCTCGACCCGCGAGCGGCACCACGCCGGCACCGCGGCCGCTGAGCGCGCGACGACGAGCAGGCGCTGCGACGGCGGCGCGGACGCCCGCCACCGGGCGATCTCGGCGGGGTCGACCGGGTCGTCCGCCACCACGAGGGCGTCGTCCGACCCCCGCGGTAGTGGAGCGTCGGGTGCGGTCACCCAGGCGCACCAGCCCCACGCGTCGGCGTGCCGGGTGCGCACTGCGAGCGTCCCGCGCAGGTGCGTGCCGAGGGTCCCCAGGACCGCGGCCCGCGCGACGGGCAGGGCGAGGTCCCGCGGGCCGACGATCGCGAGCGAGCCTCCGGCGTCCCACGGCTGGTCGAGCGTCGCCGGCTCGGCGGACGAGGTGCACGCGCGGGCTGTGGCGGCCACGAGCGCGGCGGGGTCCTGCACGGAGCGGTCGTCGTCGGCGGGGTGCCGGCTCCGCCACCGTGTGCCGGCCGCGCCGACGAGGGCGACGAGCGGCACGGCGAGGCCCACGAGGGCCAGCAGCGGCTGTCGCAGCGCCGCCGCGAGTGCCACGGAGCCGACCAGCGGGGTGAGCCAGGTGGCCGGGCGAGCGGCCGGCGCCGGATCGGCCGCGGCCACCTCCGGGGTGGCGCCGGGGAGCCCGCGCAGGACGAGCGTGGTGTCCCCGAGCCGGCGCGGGCGCTCGGGGTGCCACCGGTGCCAGCGACCCAGGCGGCCGGTCCGCGTCTGCACCCGACCCCGGCGGCGCCGGACCTGCACGACCGGGAGCGTCGCCTCGTGCACGGCCAGGTCGGAGCCCGCCGGGCCGAGTGTCACGGCCGCGTCCGTCGGGACCGCGACGAGGCCTCCGCTGTCCGGCCCGGCCACGACCGCGACGTGCCACGCCGACGCCACGGCGAGGGCGACCGCAGGACGCGCGCCGGGCTCCGTGCGCAGCACGCACCCGTCGAGGAGCGGCGGCTGGCCGACCGTGTGGTGCTCGTCGAGCACCGCGTCGGCCACCGCGGGGCGCACCGCGGCGCTCGTCCACCCCGCGTAGCCGCTGACGCGCGCCAGAGCGGGTCGGAGGACGGACAGGGCGGTCCCGACGTCCGCCTCGACGTCGGTGGCCTGGAGGCCGGGACCGCGGGCCGGGTCGGGGTGGAGCAGGGTGAACCGCACGGCACGACCCTGCCTCGCGGCGGTGCTGCACGGACGGGGTCGTGCCGGCGTGCGGGGCCGCCCTCACCGCCCACAGGCCCACCGGTCGTCTCGGTGGGCCTGCGGGCGAGCGGCTCAGTCGACCGCGAGGGCCGCCACGGGCGAGGTGCGGGCGGCGGCCCGCCCGGGCAGCACCGAGGCGACCAGCCCCGCACCCAGCGCGACCGCCAGGAGGAGCGCCAGGTGCGGCCACGGGATCACCAGGACCACGTCCCCGACCTCGCCGAAGACGACGACCGCACCGGCCCAGCCGTACAGCAGCCCGAGACCGGCACCGATCACCGCGCCCACGCCGGCGATGAGCATCCCCTCGACCGCGAGCATCCAGCGCAGCTGGCGTCGCGACAGCCCGATCGCCCGCAGCGTCGCCGACTCGCGTCGCCGCTCGAGGACCGAGAGCGACAGGGTGTTCGCGACGCCGATGAGGGCGATGACGACGGCCACGCCCAGCAGCCCGACCACGATCGCGAGGAGCGAGTCGATGACGGCCTCGTCGCTCGCCCGCTGGGCTCCCGCGCTGCTCACCTCGGCCGGGGTGTCGGGCAGCGCCGACCGGACCTCCTGGAGCACGAGCGCCGCGTCCGCGCCGGGGTCGAGCGCCACCCAGAGCATCGACACGGGCGCCTCGGGGGCGAGCTCGTCGAGGGTGGCCGGCGTGACCAGAGCGTAGATCCCGCCCAGGTCGGAGGCCACCGGTTGGAGCGGGACCTCGGAGCCACCGGGTGCGGGGTCCGACGTCTCCCACGCGGTCGCGTAGGCGGACACCGGGACGGTCGCGTCCGCAGCCTCGTCGGCGTACAGCTTGGGCAGGAGCAACGTGCCGTCGGCGAGGCCGTCCGCGGTGCGCGGGTCGCGCAGCACGTCCGTGGCCGCGCCGTCGGCGGGTGCGACCACCGTGATCCACGTGTCGTCCGTCAGCATGACCGGGGCGGCACGCATCTCGAGGACCGTGCCGACTCCGCCGACACCGGCCACGGCGTCGGTGACGTCGGCGGGCAGGGTCGCGTCCGCACCCAGGACCGAGGCGTCGACGGTCAGGTCCACCGGGAAGTGCTCGTCCAGCTCCTGGGCCAGCGACACCCGGGCGCTCGCGGCGCCGGTGCTCATCATCGCGACGAGGGTGACGCCGATGAGCAGGGCGGCGCTCGTCGCGGCGGTCCGGCGCGGGTTGCGCACCGTGTTGGCCGCGGCGAGGCGGGCGCTGGTCCCGGTGCGGGCGAGCAGGCGCCCGGCGAACGAGACGACCTTCGGCACCCAGAACACCGCGCCGAGCAGGAGTCCGACGAAGGAGAGCGCGCCGGCCAGCACACCGACGCCGAGCAGCAGCGTGGGGTCCCCCCCGCCGGCGGTGGCCAGCACGGTGGCGAGCAGCAGGACGCCGACGCCCCCGAGCATGAGCAGCAGCGACGCGGCGAGCCGGACGCGGCCGGCGCGGGCGCCGACGGCGGGGGCGTCGGCGGGACGCAGGGCCGCGATCGGGGAGACCCGCGTCGCCTCCCGTGCCGGGACCAGGGACGCGAGCACCGTGACCAGCGTGCCCACAAGAAGGGGCACCAGCACCACGGGAAGCGTGACCTCGATGGTGCTGGGCAGGGGCACGCCGAGGTCCAGTCGGCCCAGCACGATCAGCGCCGTCTGCCCGAGGACCAGGCCGAAGACGAGCCCGACGACGGACGCGGTGGACCCGAGGATCGCCGCCTCGGTCAGCACGGAGCGGCGCAGCTGCCCCTTGCCGGCGCCGACGCAGCGCAGGAGCGCCAGCGTGCGGGTGCGCTGTGCGACGAGCACCTGGAAGGTGTTGGCGATGACGAGCGCCGCGACGAGCAGCGCCACGGACGCGAAGCCCAGGACGATGGTGACCAGCACGTTCCCGCCGTCGGAGAACTGCGAGACCGCCTCGGCGGCCGCCTGGTCCTTGGTGAGCACCGACGCGCTCGGCACCACCGGTGCGAGCTCGTCGCGGAGCGTCTCGGGGCTGACGTCCGGGTTCGCGACCACCAGGAGGTCCGAGCCGAGCTCGGTGAGCGAGTCCGCCCCGGTCCAGCGCAGCAGGTCGGCGGTGGTGACCAGACCCGCCCCGCCCGCCTGCGACCAGGCGTTCGACCGGTCCGAGGCGATGCCGGTCACCAGCACGTCCTCGTCGACGGTCTCCCAGGTCTCCTGGGGCGCGGCCGACTCGTCGGGGCCCGCCGTGGAGTCGTCCGCGGGCACGGGCGTGGTCCACCGGACCTGCACCGTGTCGCCCACGTCGACGCCGAGGGCCTTCGCCGTGGCGGAGGGCAGGGCGACCTCGCCCGCGGCGGACGGCAGGTCACCGTCCTCGACGGCCAGCGAGCTCAGCCGGGGGTCGTCGGTGGTGGGCAGGACGAGCTCCCAGCGGCTCGTGCCGCCCTTGCGGAACTCGATGCCGGTCGGGGCGAGCACCTCGGCGGACCGCACGTCCGCCAGCGCCCGCACGTCGTCGAGCTGGGCCGGCGTGAGCTCGCCGTTCACCACGACGTCGGCGTCGGCGTAGGTCGCCGTCACCGCGTCGTACCCGGTGCGGGTCATGACGTTGCCGGCGAGCAGCGTCGTGGCCAGGAACGCCGTGCCGATGGCGATCGCGACGGCGGCCGCGGTCAGCCGGCCGAGGCTGCGGCGCATCTGCGCCAGGGTGAGTCGCAGCATCAGAGGGCCACCTGGTCGATGGCGCGGAGGGCCTCGAGGCCCATGAGCACGGACTCGGGCGTGGGGTCGGCGATGTCGCCCGCGATCCGGCCGTCGGCGAGCAGGACCACCCGGTCCGCGTACGCGGCGGCCGTCGGGTCGTGCGTGACCATGATGATGGTGCGGCCCAGCTCGCGCACCGAGCGCCGCAGGAAGCTGAGCACCTCGGCGCCCGAGCGGGAGTCGAGGTTGCCGGTGGGCTCGTCGGCGAAGACGACCTCCGGCTTGGCGATGAGCGCGCGGGCGATGGCCACCCGCTGCTGCTGCCCGCCGGACAGCTCGGCGGGCCGGTGGGTCAGGCGCTGACCGAGCCCGAGCGTGGACACGAGGGTGTCGAACCACTCCCGGTCGACGGCCGACCCCGCCAGCTCGAGCGGCAGCAGGATGTTCTGCTCGGCCGTGAACATCGGCAGCAGGTTGAAGCTCTGGAACACGAACCCCACGCGGTCGCGGCGCAGGCGCGTCAGGGCGGTGTCGTCGAGGGATGTGATCTCGGTGGCGCCGAGCCGGGCGGTGCCCGCGGTGGCTCCGTCGAGACCGGCCAGGACGTGCATGAGCGTCGACTTGCCCGACCCGGACGGGCCCATGATCGCGGTGAACGCGCCGGCCGCGAAGTCGACGTCGACGCCGTCGAGCGCCCGGACCTCGGCGGCGCCCTTCCCGTAGACCTTGGTCAGCGACCGCGCGCTGACCGCCACGGTGGCCGGGGGGTGCGGGGTGTCCATCGGACGGAAGACGGTGGTGTCCACGAGCGGGCTCCTTCGAGTGCGGTGATGACGCGTCCGACGCTACGGACGCACCCGCACGCGGCACATCAGGCCGTGGTGTGGTCGTCCGTCATCCCGTGGGCCGATCAGGACCCGGGCCGCACCAGACCGGTCTCGTACGCCACCACGACGGCCTGGACGCGATCGCGCGCGTGCAGCTTGGCCAGGATGCGCCCGACGTGCGTCTTGACCGTGGCCTCGGCGACGAACAGGTCGGAGCCGATCTCGGTGTTGGACCTGCCACGCGCCATGAGGACCAGCACCTCGCGCTCGCGGTCGGTGAGGTCGGCGACGGCCAGCCGCGCGGGGTCCGTCGGGGTGCCCGGCTCGTCGGGCGGCAGGGCGGTCACCAGGTGCTCGAGCAGCCGCTTGGTGCTGGACGGGGCGATCACGGCGTCACCGCGGTGCACGGTGCGGATGGCGCCGAGCATCTCCTCGGGGGGCGCGTCCTTGAGCAGGAACCCGCTGGCGCCCGCCCGGATGGCCGACAGGACGTACTCGTCGAGGTCGAACGTGGTCAGGACGATCACGCGGGGTGCCGGGAGGTCGTCGGTGGCCCGTGCGGTGATCTGCGCCGTCGCGGTGAGGCCGTCCATGGTGGGCATGCGGACGTCCATGAGCACCACGTCGACCGGCCCGGTCGCCGTGCGCGCCGCGGGATCGAGCGCACGGACCGCCTGCGCCCCGTCACCGGCCTCGAGCACGACCTCGAGATCGGACTGCGAGTCGATGACCATCCGGAACCCGGCACGGACCAGCTGCTGGTCGTCGACGAGGGCGACGCGGATCGGGCTGTCGGTCATCGGGTGGCCTCGTCCTGGGTGGGCGACACGGGGGTCCTCTCGTCGGTGGGGGTGCGGCCGCTCGCGGCGTCCGCGGGGGTGGGCAGCTGGGCGCGGACCCGGAAGCCGCCGCCCGGTCGGGGGCCGGCGGTGACTGTCCCGCCGAACATCGTGGTGCGTTCGCGCATCCCGAGCAGACCCTGCCCGAGCCCGTCGGAGTCGGCGGAGGCACCCCGGCCGTCGTCGGTGACCTCGAGCACGATCGCGTCGGGGAGCCACTGGACCAGCACGGTGACGAGCGGGTCGGGGCCGGCGTGCTTGAGCACGTTGGTCAGCGCTTCCTGCGCGATCCGGAACACGGTCAGCCCGGCGCCCGGCGGGAGGTTGCGGGGCTCGCCCATGCGCACCAGGGACGCGCGCAGGCCGCTGGCACGGACCTGGTCGACGAGGGCGCCGATGTCGGACTCCGCCGGCTGGGGGGCGAACCCCTGGGCGGCGCCGTGGCCCAGCCCGCCCGGACCGGGCAGCTCCGTCGTCTGCTCGCGGTCGTCGCTGCCGCGCAGGACGCCGAGGAGCCGGCGCATGTCGGTGAGGGCCGCGCGGCCCGTCTCGGCGATCGTGCCCAGCGCGCGGGTCGCGGCGCC
This sequence comes from Cellulomonas sp. Root137, assembly GCF_001426725.1. Lineage (NCBI taxonomy): Bacteria > Bacillati > Actinomycetota > Actinomycetes > Micrococcales > Cellulomonadaceae > Cellulomonas > Cellulomonas sp. Root137. The sequence continues at coordinate 1,911,031 of NZ_LMFG01000001.1, forward strand.
GGGGTCCGCGTCCGCGGCGTACCGGCCCCCGTCGGCCTGCGCGATCATCACGGTCAGCGAGTGCGCGACGATGTCGTGCATCTCCCGTGCGATGCGGGCGCGCTCGGCCGCCGTCGCGATCTGCGTCTGCTGGTCGCGCTCGACCTCGAGCCGCCGCGCGCGGTCGACGAGCGCCGCGATCGTCTCCCTGCGGGAGCGCCTGACCAGACCGAACGCCCACACCGAGAGCGAGACCACGCCGGTGAACACGGCCGTCGAGACGGTGCCGGGGACGTCGAACCAGCCGTACATCGACAGGCCCAGCAGCACCGAGCCGACGAGCGCACCGACGATCGCCACCCGGTGCGCCCACCGGGGGCCGTGCACCGTGACGGAGTACAGGGCCACCAGTACGGCGAGGTCGGCGGGCACGACGAGCGGGGTCCAGAACGCGAGCTGCAGCAGTGCCGCGGTGTAGACCGCCGCGGCGGACGCGGCCGGGCGCACGCGTCGCCAGGCCAGGGGAGCGACGACCGCGATGGAGATCAGCGGCGACGCGTACGACCGCATCGCGTTGCTCACCCCGTCGGCGATGTCCGTCGCCGTGACGACCATGAGGACGAGCAGGATGCCGGTGCCGGTGGCGTCGATGGCGAACCGGTGCGCCTCCTCCCAGCGCAGCAGGCGCTCCCATCTCGTCACCCCACGAGGGTAGGCGTGGCGGCACGCGACGGAGTGCTCCCGCAGGACGACCCGGACGCCCCGGTCGTCCGCCCGTGGGGGCAGGTGGTTCACGTGGACATCTGTGCGTGCCCGTGTGGCGGTCAAGACCGTCCCATGACCTAGCATGGGCGAATGACCCAGGTGCTGCTGGCCGAGGACGATCCCGCGATTGCCGAGCCTTTGGCCCGCGCCCTCGGGCGTGAAGGTTATGACGTGCGCGTGCAAGGCACGGGTCAAGGTGCGATCGACGGTGCCGCCGCAGCCGACCTGGTCGTCCTCGACCTGGGTCTGCCGGACATGGACGGCCTCGACGTCGCCCGCGCCATCCGCAACCTCGGCCTGACCACCCCGTTGCTCGTGCTCACCGCGCGCGCCGACGAGGTGGACCTGGTCGTCGGGCTCGACGCGGGTGCCGACGACTACGTCACCAAACCGTTCCGGCTGGCCGAGCTGCTGGCGCGGGTGCGGGCGCTGCTGCGCCGCAGCGTCGGCGACCCGGCGGACGAGGACGAGCTGCACGCGCAGAACGTGCGCGTCGACGTGGCCGCCCACCGGGCGTTCCAGGGGGAGCGGGAGCTGCACCTGACCGCCAAGGAGTTCGACCTGCTGCGCGTGCTCGTCGGCGCGGCGGGCACCGTCGTGGCGCGCGAGACGCTCATGCGTGAGGTCTGGGGCTCGGACCCGACGGGCTCCACCAAGACGCTCGACATGCACGTGTCCTGGCTGCGTCGCAAGCTCGGCGACGACGCCAACGCGCCCCGCTACGTCACCACGGTGCGCGGCATGGGCTTCCGGTTCGAGACCGGCGGCGCGGGCGCGTCCGAGCGGGCCTGAGCTTTGCGTCGTCGCGTCCTGCAGGCGACGATCGCGGCGGTCACCGTCGCGGTGGTGCTGCTCGGTTTTCCTCTGGCGTTCCTCGGTGCCCAGCTGGTCCGCGAGAACGAGATGCAGGCGCTCCAGTCGCGTGCCGTGGACGCCGCCCGTGCGGTGGACTTCCGGCTGGAGCAGGACATCGCCCTGACCGACCGGATGCTGGAGAACGCCGCGGGCGGGCCCGGCGACATCCCGGCCTCCGTCGTCGTGCAGGCGCCTGACGGCGAGGTGTACCGGGCGGGGGACCGCATCCAGGGACGCAGCCTGTCCGTGCAGGTCGAGTCCGACACCGGCGCGAACGTCTTGCTGTACGTGTCCTGGTGGGACGTCTTCTGGCTGAGCGCCCGGGTCATCGCGCTCGTCGTCGTCGCTGCCGTCGTCGCGTTCGCGGCCGGCATCGCCATGGCGATCTGGCAGGCCAACCGGCTGACGGCCCCGCTCGTCTACCTGGCCGCCTCGGCCGAGCAGCTGGGTGCGGGGCAGGTGCGTCCGCGCCTGGAACCGTCGGGGGTCGAGGAGATCGACCTGGTCGCCGCCGAGCTCGCCCGCAGCGCCGACCGGATGGCCGGTCGCCTGGCCGCCGAGAGGCAGTTCGCCTCCGACGCCTCCCACCAGCTCCGGACGCCCCTGACCGCGCTCTCGATGCGGCTCGAGGAGATCATGCTCGCCACCGACGACCCGACGGTCGGGGAGGAGGCGCGCATCTCGCTCGAGCAGGTCGAGCGCCTCGTCCGCGTGGTGGACGACCTGCTGGCCAGCTCACGCCGGGTCGCGGGCGGCACCACGGAGGCCGTCCGGCTGTTCGAGGTGGTCCACCAGCAGGAGGAGGAGTGGCAGCCGACGTTCCAGGCGAACGGCCGCCGACTTGTCGTCGACGTGGACCGCGCGACCCAGGTGCTCGCGACGCCCGGCGCGCTGGCGCAGGTGATCGCCACGCTCGTCGAGAACTCCCTGAAGCACGGCGCCGGCACGACGACCGTCCGGTCGCGGCCCGGCGGCCCCTCGGGTGCGGTGGTCATCGAGGTGGCGGACGAGGGAGCCGGTGTCCCCGACGACCTCGCCCCCCGGATCTTCGAGCGTTCCGTCACCTCGGGGAAGGGCACCGGCCTCGGGCTCGCGCTCGCCCGTGACCTCGCCTCCGCCGACGGCGGCCGGCTCGAGCTCGCGCAGCGCCGGCCCGCGGTGTTCGCGCTGTTCCTGTCCGGCGTCCCGGCGTCCATGCGCCCTGACGTGGTGCTGCCGCTCGGTGCCGTGGTCTCCTCCCGCCCGGACCGTCGACGGCGCTGAGCGCGCGGCCCGAGCGCAGGGCGGCTCAGAGGGCTGCGTGCGTCCCGGTGAACACCCAGCGCTTGTAGCTGACGTAGCGCAGGGCGGTGCCGATGGCGATGCCGGTCACCGTCGCCACGTTGTCCGCCAGCGGGGTCGTCTGCCCGAGCGCGTAGTGCGAGAACGCGAGCGTCAGCACCGGCACGGCCGCGCAGACCAGGTTGATGGCGGCGAACACGACGAGCTCGCGCGTCGGCCGGTTGGTGCGCTGCTGCGAGAACGTCCAGTGCCGGTTGCCGAGCCACGAGACGAGCGTCGCTGCGACGACGGAGATGATCTTCGCGGTGAGGGGCTTGTTCTCGAGCAGGTGCCCCGGTCCGAACCGCAGCAGGTTGAACAGGCCGAGGTCGACGACGAACGCGACGCCGCCGACGGACAGGAATCGGGCCAGCTCGTACGCCCGGGCCCGCAGGGCCGAGTCACGGGCTGCGGGGACGACGGGGACGACGACGGCCACGGGGGCGGTCAGCTCGTCGCTCGCGCTCACGGAGCTCCTCGGGGCGTCGGTCGGCCAGTACGGTCCCCGAGGATATCCCGCGATCCTGGGTGACACCTGTCCGGGACGGGAGCGAAGCGTTTCGGACCCCTCGGCACGCTCGGCTAGTGTCGTCGCCCGTGACAGCACCCGTGGTGGCCGTGGTCGGTGGTGGCCAGCTGGCCCGCATGATGGCGCCGGCGGCGACCGCTCTCGGGCTGCACCTGCGGGTCCTCGTCGAGAGCCCGACGTCGTCGGCGGCCCAGGTGGTCGTCGACGCCCCTGTGGGCGCCGCGTCCGACGAGGACGCCATCGTCCGCCTCGCCGAGGGCGCCGACGCCCTGACGTTCGAGCACGAGCACGTCCCGAACGCCCTGCTCGACCGGCTGGAGGCGTCCGGCGTCGCGGTCCGACCCGATGCCGCCGCCCTGGTGCACGCCCAGGACAAGATCGTCATGCGCACCCGCCTGGCGGAGCTCGGCATCCCGGTCCCGGACTGGGCGAGCCTGCCGTCCGACGCCGATCTCGAGGCCTTCCTCGCGGACCATGACGGCGTGGCCGTGGTGAAGACGGCCCGCGGGGGGTACGACGGGAAGGGCGTCCGCGTCGTGCGCGGCGCCGCCGACGTCGCGGACTGGTTCGCCGCCGTCGCCGACGGCACCGGGGTGCCGCTGCTCGCGGAGGCGAAGGTCCCGTTCACCCGCGAGCTCGCGGTCCTGGTGGCGCGTCGGCCGAGCGGGGAGATGCGCACGTGGCCGGTCGTCGAGTCGGTGCAGCGCGACGGCGTGTGCTCCGAGGTCGTCGCGCCGGCGCCGCACCTGGACCCGGCGACGCAGTCCGAGGCGGTCGACGTGGCCCTGCGCATCGCCGACGGGCTCGGCGTCGTCGGGGTGCTCGCCGTGGAGCTCTTCGAGGTCGCGGACGCTGCCGGCGGACCACCGCGGGTGCTGGTCAACGAGCTGGCGATGCGGCCGCACAACTCCGGCCACTGGACCATCGACGGCGCCGTGACCAGCCAGTTCGAGCAGCACCTGCGCGCCGTGCTCGACCTGCCGCTCGGAGACACCACGGCGCGCGCGCCGTGGACCGTGATGGCGAACGTGCTGGGCAGCAGCCTGGCGGACCCGACCGAGGCGCTCGCCGACGTGGCCCTGCTCGACGCGGGGGCGAAGGTGCACCTGTACGGCAAGGAGGTGCGCGCCGGGCGCAAGCTCGGGCACGTGAACGTCAGCGGCGAGGACCTCGGCGACGTCCGGCGGCGGGCGGTCGCCGCGGCTGCGCTCCTGCGGGGCGACGCGTCCGCCTGACGCGAACAGGGCACCGCACGTCCCGCACGCTGGGACATGATGGGCGCGCGGCGTCGCCGTGGCTCATGAGGTGCACGGACGGAGACGGTGATGGCAGCGCAGGCCCTGGTGGGGATCGTCATGGGGTCGGACTCGGACTGGCCCGTGATGAAGGCCGCCGCGGAGGTGCTCGCCGAGTTCGACGTCCCGGTCGAGGTCGACGTGGTCTCGGCCCACCGGCAGCCGGAGAAGATGATCGCGTACGGGCGCACCGCCGCGGACCGCGGCCTGCGCGTGGTGATCGCCGGCGCGGGCGGGGCCGCGCACCTGCCCGGCATGCTCGCCGCGGTCACCACCCTGCCCGTCGTGGGGGTGCCCGTGCCGCTCGCCTACCTCGACGGCATGGACTCGCTGCTCTCGATCGTGCAGATGCCGGCCGGGGTGCCCGTGGCCACCGTCTCCATCGGAGGGGCGCGCAACGCCGGCCTGCTGGCCGTCCGCATCCTCGCCTCGGGCGAGGGTGAGCAGGCCGTCCGGCTGCGTGCGGCGATGGCCGCGTTCCAGGAGGACCTCCAGGGCCAGGCCGACGGCAAGGGGGAGCGGCTGCGGGCGCAGACGAGCGCGCGACCCAGCGTGGGGTTCAGCGTCTGACCCTGTGAAGGGTCGGTGAGCGCGCTCGTCTCGGCGTGCGAGCCGCGCGGGGTCTGCTTAGCGTCGAGCGGATGACGTCCTCCCGCCCGCGCCTCGCGGCCCTCGACGGGCTCCGCTTCCTCGCCGCCGCCGCCGTGGTGCTCTATCACTTCACCGGCCGGACGAGCAGCGCGTGGGGCGAGGGGCAGGCGGACCGCCTCGGGGGAGTGGGCCGGTGGACCGGCTACGGATCGCTCGGCCCGGAGCTCTTCTTCGTCATCAGCGGCTTCGTCATCCTCATGACGGCGTGGGGCCGCCCGACCGCCCACGTGGTCGCGTCCCGCATCGCCCGCCTCTACCCGGCGTACTGGGTCGCGGTGCTGGCCACCGGCGCGCTCCTGCTCGTCGTGTGGCCGGAGGGCAAGGCCGTCACGCCCGAGCAGGTGCTGGTCAACCTCACCATGTTCCAGTCGGCGTTGGGCGTCGACCACGTCGACGGGGTGTACTGGACGCTCTGGACGGAGCTGCGCTTCTACCTCCTGCTGGGCGTGCTCTCGCTGGTCGGGATCACGCGCGCACGCGTCGTCGGTGTCGCGCTCGCCTGGCCCTGGGCCGCCCTGCTCGCCGAGCACGCCGGGGCCACAGGCCTCGCCTCCCTCCTCATCGCGGACTACGCCCCGCTGTTCGCGGCGGGGATGGCGTTGTTCGTGCTGGTCGAGGACCGCCGGTCCGGCGACCGTCGGCGGCTCCCGTGGCTCGCGGTGGGCATGAACACGGTGCTGGCCGTCGCCCTCGTCGTCCCGTCGCGCGCGGCGGTGCTCGAGCGGACCACCGGGTACGCGCCGTCGACGGTGCTGCTCGGCATCGCCGTCGTGGGGTGCGTGGCCGCCGTCGCGGTCGTCGTGCTGACGCGGGTGCGGCGCTGGGAGCACCCGGGTCTGGTCGCGCTCGGCGCGCTCACCTACCCGCTGTACCTCGTGCACGAGTACTGGGGCCTCGCGGTCATCCGGGCCCTGTCGGACCACGTGCCGGCCGCGGCGGCCCTCGGAGCGGCGCTCGCGCTGGTGACGGCGATGGCGTGGGCCGTGCACCGGTACGTCGAGGTCCCGTGCGGTCCGCGGTTCCGGCGAGCCACGCTCGCCGCCCTGGAGCGTCCCCGGGCGGCCGTGCTCGACCGTGTCATGCGCGGCCCACGCCTCGTGGAGGCGATGGCCTGACGCCGGCTCAGGCCCCGGGCATCCCGCCGACGGGCCCGGGCGGCAGCGAGCCGTCGCGGATCGCCACCCAGAACGCCGGGGCCGTGTCGGGGTCCAGCAGGACCGTGGACCCGGCGTTGCCGCCGGGGCGGTAGTCGATGCTCGCGATCGGCGGCGTGCCGGTGATGCCCTCCGCGCTGTTGGCGGTCCGGAACGCGAGGGCGAGCTTGGCCATGTCGACGATCCCGGTCTCGTCGCTCACCGTCAGCGCCTGCGTGCCCGCGTCGATGAGCGAGACCTGCTGGCCCGGCCGGAACAGCAGCTGGCTCGGCTGCACCTTGCCCATGACGGCGCCGATGAGCTGGCGCTGACGTTCGGCGCGGCCCACGTCACCCGTCGGGTCCGCCTTGCGCATGCGGGCGAACGCGAGCGCCTGGACGCCGTCCACGTCGTGGCAGCCCGCCGTCCAGACCATGCCCGAGTCGGCGTCGTTCACGTCGACGTCGTGGCAGAGGTTCACGCCGCCGACCGCGTCGACGATCTGCTCGACCCCGGCCATGCCGATCTCGGCGTAGTGGTCGACCGTCAGGCCCGTCAGGCCCTCGACCGTCTGGACCAGGAGCGGTGCCTTCCCCCACGCGAAGGCGGCGTTGAGCTTGGACGCGCCCTGCCCGGGGATGTCGACGTACGTGTCACGGGGGAGCGAGATCAGCGCCGTGGGGCCGCTGTCCGGGACGTGGAGCAGGAGGATCGTGTCGGTCCGGGCGCCCTCCGTGCCGTCCTGGGCGATACCACCGTCCGCCCGTGAGTCCGAACCCGTGAGCAGGTACGTCGTGCCGGGGGTGTTCGCCGCGCCGCTGAGGGCGGCGGTGTGCTGGACCTTGCCGTTGGCCCAGACGAGCAGGCCGATGGGCCAGGCGAGCAGGGCCGCGAGCACGAGCACGGCGACCCCACCGATGACCAGCCGGCGACGGCGGGGCGTCCCGGGCTGCGACGTCGCCGAGGCGGGCGGCGGCGGAGGACCGGCGGCCGTACGCGGGCGCGCGGGTCGGGCCGGCTGCGGCGACCGGCCGGTCGCAGGTCGCGACGAGGTCGTCCGGGGCGCGGCGGCGGGTGCTGCCGGGGTCGGCCTGGCCCCACGTCCGGGGACCTCGACGGGTGTCGCGGGCCCGGCGGGGCGAGCCGACTGCGCGGGGGCGATGGTGGGCGGGCGGCCCGTCGACGCCGGTCGTGGCGCCGGTGGCGGCGTCGGTCGGACGGGTCGGCCGTCGGGAGCGCGCTCGGTCCGCGGCGGCGGAGCCGGTCGCGAGGGCCGGCCGACGACGATCGGCTCCGCGTCGCTCGACCGGGCCGGGCGAGCCGGCGAGCCGGGCGCGAAGCTCGGCGGCGGGGTGCGCGACGTCTTCTCGTCGGGGCTCATCCGGTCAGCAGACGTCGGTCGTGTCGTCGACGGAGAACGCCTCTTTCCCGGCGTCCTTCGTCTCCGTGGGCGTCGGCGTGACGGCCGGAGCCTCGGTCGTCCCGGGCGCCGGCGTGGTCGCCGCCGGGTCCGGTGCGGTGGTGGTCGGCGGTGCCGCCGGGGTCTCGCCGAGCGCGGGCACGTCGTTCGCCAGGTTGGACCAGACGGTGTCGGCCTCGGAGGTCCACTCGACCCGGTTCGGGTCCGACGTCGCCGGAGCGAACGGGATGGTCATGAACGTGATGTTGCCAGAGTCGATGTTGCGAAGGTTGTAGGCGAGGCCGGTCATGTTCGTGAGCGACATCGCGGTGTCGGTCGTGAGCGAGCTCGTCGCCGCGCTCAGGAACGAGATGAGCTTCTGCGGGCTGGTCAGCACGTCCCGGGAGAGGACCTCGCGCACCATCGCCGCGATCAGCTTCTGCTGGTTGCCGATGCGGTTGGTGTCGGAGCCGTCACCGACGCCCTCGCCCTTGCGTGCCCGGGCGTACGCGAGGGCGGTCCCGCCGTCGAGCGTCTGGAACCCGGCCTTGAGCGAGAGCCCCGCCAGCTTCGAGGTCATGTCGTTCGGGATGCACATGGGCACCCCACCGATCGAGTTGACCATCTGCTGGAAGCCGGCGAAGTCGACGACGACGAAGTGGTCGATGGTGACGCCGGTGTTGTGCTGCACCGTGTTGATCGTGCACGCCGCGGCCGACGTCATGTCCCCGCCGTTGTCCCAGCCGGTCGCGAAGGCGGTGTTGAACATGCCCTCCGTGGCGCGGGTGGTCTTCCCGTTCGTCATGGTGCAGGACGGGATCTCCACCAGGGAGTCGCGCGGGATGGAGACCAGCTCGACGCGGGACCGGTCGGCGGAGATGTGGAGCACCATCGCGGTGTCCGAGCGCATGCCCGCGACCTCGCCGCCGATGGTGCCGTTCTCCCCGTCGCGCTGGTCCGAGCCGAGGATCAGGATGTTCACGGCCTGACCCGCGTTGGGGTCGTCCGGGTCCGGCTCCTTGCTCGCCTCGGGCATCGGGTTGACCAGCGCCGAGACGTCGACCTTGTCCATGTTGCCGTTGAGCTTGGCGGCGACAGCCGCGACACCGCTGGCACCGAACACGACGACCGCCGCCACCCCGAGCGCGATGGCGCGGAGCACCCCGTGGGCGCGCAGGGTCCGGGCGTGCCGGGCGGCGCGAGGGCGTGGGACAGCAGCGTGGCGGGAGGTCACCGCACGATCGTAGGAGAGCGGTCAGGCCGACCGGCGGAGTGCAGGCAGTGGCGTCGTGGAGGATCTGTGCAGATCAGCGACCCAGCTGCGCGTACTTCGCCTCCGTGGCGTCCTTCTGCGGCCGCCACCACGCCTCGTTCGCCTGGTACCAGGCGACGGTGGCCTCGAGGCCGGCCCGGAAGTTCTCGTACCGGGGCGCCCAGCCGAGCTCCTCGCGCAGCTTGGTCGAGTCGATCGCGTAGCGCAGGTCGTGCCCGGGGCGGTCGCTCACCAGGTCGTAGGCGTCCGCCGACTGGCCCATGATCTCGAGGATGTCCTCGACGACGGTCTTGTTGTTCTCCTCGCCGTCCGCGCCGATGAGGTACGTCTCGCCGAGCCGGCCGCGCTCGATGATCGCCCACACCGCACTGTTGTGGTCCTCGACGTGGATCCAGTCGCGCACGTTCTCGCCCGAGCCGTAGAGCTTGGGGCGGACCCCGTCGATCACGTTGGTGATCTGCCGCGGGATGAACTTCTCCACGTGCTGGTAGGGGCCGTAGTTGTTCGAGCAGTTCGAGATCGTCGCGCGCACGCCGAAGCTGCGGGCCCACGCGCGCACCAGCAGGTCGGACGACGCCTTCGTCGAGGAGTACGGGCTGGAGGGGTTGTACGGGGTGTCCGGCGTGAACTTGGCCGGGTCGTCCAGCTCGAGGTCGCCGTAGACCTCGTCGGTCGAGATGTGGTGGTAGCGCACGTCGTGGCGGCGGACCGCCTCGAGCAGCTGGTAGGTGCCGATGACGTTCGTCCGCACGAACGGCCACGGGTCGTGCAGCGAGTTGTCGTTGTGCGACTCGGCCGCGAAGTGCACCACCAGGTCGACGTCCTTGACCAGGCTGTCGACGATGTCCGGGTCCGCGATGTCGCCCTTGGCGAAGACGATCTTCCCGTCGACCGGGTCCAGGCTGCGCTCGTCGCCCGCGTACGTCAGAGCGTCGAGCACGGTGACCCGCACGTCGGGGCGCTCTCGCACGGTCTGGTGGACGAAGTTGGAGCCGATGAAGCCGGCTCCGCCGGTGACGAGCAGGTGCACGGGGGACCTCCAGGAGGGGTGGGAAGCACGCAGATCATATCGGGCGCGCCGACCCCCGGTCCTTGACCCCGGCGGGCACCCCCCGGACACTGCCTGGGAAGCCGGGGGAGGATCGATGTCGATACGTGTGTTCGTCGTGGCCGCAGCGATGGTGCTGGGAGGGGCCACACCGGCTGCAGCCGGTGCCCCGGCACAGAGCGTCGCCCCTGCGGGCGCCCCGACGTCGGCAGCGAGCGCGACGACCGCGCCACCCCCTGCGAGCTTCGACGAGACCCCGGTCGTCGTCCTGCCCGCGGGCGCCGCCGGCCGTCGTGCCGCAACCGCCGCCGGCACGATCGCGGCGGACCAGCCCGAGGGTGCCGACCGTGTGCGCACCGCCGCTGTCCCGGTCGCGGGGCGGCAGTCGCTCGGCGTGACCTGGGCCGACCCCGCGGTGGCGGTCGACGTGGAGGTGCGCACGCGCACGGGCACCACCTGGACGGACTGGGTCGAGCTCGGCGACGAGGCGACGACGCCCGACGCGGGCACCGCCGAGAGCGCGCGGACGCTGCGCGGAGGAACCAGCTCGGTCTGGATCGGCGGCGCGGACGCCGTCCAGCTGTCCTTCCCGGCGTCCGGCACGCCCGACGACGTCCGGCTCGCCCTCGTCGGCACCGGCCCGGTCGAGACCACGGCGGGCACCGGGGGTGCACGGACCGCCGCGGCCGACGACGGCTCCCCGGACGCCTCGACGTCCGACGGGACGTCCGCCGTGATCGCGGCGGCCGTCGCCGGACCCCCGCTCTACACGCGCGACCAGTGGGGCGCGGCGCCGCAGGCGTGCGCGTTCGACGTCGCGTCCACGCTCGTCGCGGCGGTCGTGCACCACACGGCCGGGCCGAACTCGTACGGCTCGGTGGCCGAGGCCATGGCGCAGATCCGCAACGACCAGCGCTACCACCAGCAGGCGCGCGGCTGGTGCGACATCGGCTACAACTTCCTCGTCGACAAGTGGGGCAACATCTACGAGGGCCGCGCCGAGAGCTCGTTCAAGGCGGTCATCGGGGTGCACGCCGGGGGCTTCAACACGCGCACGGTCGGCATCTCGATGCTCGGTGACTACAGCAGCATCACGCCGTCCGCGAGCGTGCAGGAGTCCGTGGCACGGCTGATCGCGTGGCGCCTGTCCGCGTACCACCGCGACCCCGCGAGCACGACGAGCTACACGACGCTCGGTGGGGAGAACTCGCGCTACCCCGCGGGGACGACCATCGCGCTGCCGGTGGTGCTCGGGCACCGGGACGTCGCGTTCACGGCGTGCCCGGGGCAGCTCGGCTACAACACGCTCGGCTGGCTGCGTGCGCGAGCACGCCAGATCATCGGCGCGAGCTTCGTCAACCCCACACCGACGGTGACGTCGTCCGTGGCGCGTGGCGTCCCGGTCGACGTCCAGGCGGGCGCGCTCGGCGACCTCGACTGGGCCTTGTCCGTGACCGACGCGCGCACCGGCATCCTCGTCTCGCGCACCACCGGCTCCGTGCCGTCGGGCGGGATCTTCGTGGCGCGCTGGGACGGACGTGGACCCGGCGGCGTGGTCGGGACAGGGCCCTACCGGCTGCTGCTCGAGGCGACCGACCGCGCGTCCGGGGTACCCGTCGTGCCGTACTCCCTGGCGGTGGAGGTCACCGGCTCGCAGAACCCGCCGACGGTGGCACCCGTCCCGCTGGGCTCCGACCTCACCTTCGTGCCCATCACGCCCCAGCGGATCGCCGACACGCGGACCTCGCTGACCTCGCTCGGCCCCGCGTCCCGCATGGACGTCCCGGTCACGGGGGTGGCCGGGGTGCCCGCCGACGCCAAGGCGGTCGCGCTCAACGTCACCGCGGTCCACGCCACCTCGCGTACGCACCTGCGGGCCTGGCCCGCCGGGCAGGCCATGCCTCCTTCGTCGGTGCTCAACACGGACCCGGGCAGGACCGTCGCCGCGCACGTCGTCGTGGGCGTCGGGGGCGAGGGGAAGGTCAGCGTCTACAACGACACGGGCTCGATCCACGTGGCCGTCGACGTCTCCGGCTACTACATGGCGTCGGGCGGGGCGGGGTTCCACACGCTGGCCACGCCGGCACGCCTCCTCGACACCCGGCTGTCCGGACCGCGGCTGCAGTCCGGCGGCACCCGTTCCGTGCAGGTCGCCGGCATCGCGGGCGTGCCGTCCGACGCCTCGGCCGTCGTGGTCAACATCACGTCCGTGGGCGCCGGCGCTGCGGGCTACCTCGCCGCAGTGCCCAAGGGCACCACTCCGACGGCCTCGACCGTGAACCACCGACCGGCCGGGGACGCCACCAACCGCGCGACGGTCGCGCTCGCCGGCGGCGCGCTCGACGTCCGCGACGTCGGTGGCAGCGCGGACGCGGTGGTCGACCTCGTCGGCTGGTACGGGCCTGGCCCCGGGGCGGCGTTCACCCCCATCGAGCCGGTCCGCGCGTTCGACACCCGTACGGCCGGGGGAGCTCTCGGAGCCGGGCAGACCCGCGACTTCGCCGTCGGCGCGGCCGCTGGTGTGCCGTCGGGTGCCGTCGGTGTCGTGATCAACGTCACCGCGACCCAGCAGACCGCGTGGGCCACGTACATCACGGCGTGGAGCGGCGACGTGGCGAGGCCTGCGACGTCGGACCTGAACACCGGCGGAGGACGGGACGAGTCCAACGTCGCCGTCGTGCGACCATCGTCGGGCGGTGCGATCCGGGTGTACAACAACCTCGGCTCGACCCACCTGGTGGGCGACGTCTTCGGCTACTTCCGCTGACGTCCGGCCCCAGGGGCTCCAGGGGCCTCTGACCTGGACCGGTATGATGGCGCGGCTCGCCAGCCGCGGGCTGCGACGGAAGCGAGCACGGATGTTCCAGTACGACACGACGATCGACCCGGCGGCCGACAACACCAGTCACGGCCTCCTGATCGCACTCGTCGGGCCGAACCGCCGTGTGCTCGACCTGGGGTGTGCGACGGGTTACCTCGCCGAGGCGCTCGGTGCCAACGGCTGCACCGTCAGCGGGGTCGAGTACGTGCCGGAGGCCGCCGAGAAGGCCCGGCCGTTCCTCGACAAGCTCGTCGTCGCGGACCTCAACGACTTCGACCTCGTCGCCGAGTTCGGCGCCGGCTCGTTCGACGTGCTGGTGCTCGGTGACGTGCTCGAGCACCTGATGGACCCGGTGGCTGTCCTGCGCAACGCCGTCCCGCTGCTGGCTCCGGGCGGGTCGGTGGTCATCTCGATCCCCAACGTCGCGCACGGGTCGCTGCGGCTCGCGCTGCTGCAGGGACGGTGGAGGTACACCGACACCGGACTGCTGGACCGCACGCACATCCGCTTCTTCACGCGCCGGTCGCTGCTCGAGATGCTCGCCTCCGCGGGCCTCGCCCCGGTCGACGTCCGCCGGACCACCGCCGACCCGCTGGGCGTCGAGGTCGAGATCGACGCGGCCGGCCTGCCGGCAGGTGTCGTCGAGTGGCTCGCCGGTCAGCCGGACGCCGACACGTACCAGTTCGTCGTGCGGGCCGTCGTCGACGACGGCGAGTCTGCCGTCACCCTGCTCGCCCAGCGCGCCGCGGAGGCCGAGGAGCAGCTCGCTCGTGCCGAGCGCGAGCGGGACGAGGAGCGCGCCGCGCGCGAGGCCGCCGAGCACGACGTCGAGGCCCTGCGCTCGACGCTCGGGTTCCGCGCCCTGAGCGTGCCGCGCCGGTGGTACGCGGCCGTGCGCCGTGCGACGTCGAGGGGCGACGCGTGAGTCTCGTCGCCGACCTGCGCGACTCGAGAGAGCTGCTGGTCAACCTCACTCGGCGTGAGGTCAAGGGCAAGTACAAGCGCACGGCGCTCGGTCAGCTGTGGTCGCTGGCCAACCCGCTGGCGCAGATGCTCATCTTCACGGTGGTCTTCAGCTTCATCATCCGGATGGAGCCCGACGCGGGTGACCCCAGCGGCCTCGACATCTTCGCGCTGTGGCTCATGTGCGCGCTCCTGCCGTGGACCTTCTTCACCGCGGTGGTCAACGGGGGCATGAGCGCGCTCGTCGGCAACGAGAACCTGATCAAGAAGGTGTACTTCCCGCGCTCGACCCTGGTCGTCGCCAGCACGTTCTCGGCCGTCTACCAGTGGTCGATCGAGATGGCTGTCCTGGCCGTCGTGCTCGTGCTCGTCGGCTCCCAGCTGTTCGTGTGGCTGCCGCTCGTCATCGTGTTCATGGTGCTGCTCGCGTGCTTCTCGCTGGGCATCGCGTTCATGCTCAGCGTGGCCAACGTGTACTTCCGCGACACCCAGCACTTCGTCGCGATCCTGCTGCAGATCTGGTTCTACCTGACCCCGATCGTGTACCCCGTGCGGCTCGTCGCCGAGCAGTCCGCGTCGATCGGCCCGCTGTTCGGCTCGGTCACCGTGCTCGACCTGTACGAGCTCAACCCGATGGGACGGTTCGCCGAGGTGTTCAGGAACCTGATGTACGACAACCGCATGCCCGACCTGGGCGACTCCCTCTGGTGCGTCATCTGGTCCGTCGCCGCACTCATGATCGGGGCCTGGGTGTTCAACCGGCACACCGAGCGTCTGGCGGAGGTGCTGTGAGCCCCGCCGCCGTCTCCGTCGAGCAGGTCTCGAAGAGCTTCCGCATCTACCACGAGCGCAACCAGACGCTGAAGGCGGCCGTCATGCGCCGCCGACGGTCCCAGTACGAGGAGTTCTGGGCTCTGCGCGACGTCGCCCTGGAGATCCCCGAGGCGAGCACGTTCGCGCTCGTCGGGGACAACGGGTCGGGCAAGTCGACGCTGCTGAAGTGCCTGGCCAAGATCCTGTTCCCGACGGAGGGCCGCGTCGTGACGCGCGGACGGATGGCCGCGCTCCTCGAGGTGGGGTCCGGCTTCCACCCCGAGCTGTCCGGCCGCGACAACGTGTACCTGAACGGCTCGATCCTCGGGATGAAGCGGCCCGAGATCGACCGCAAGTTCGACGAGATCGTCGCGTTCTCCGGGGTCGAGCGGTTCATCGACCAGCCGGTGAAGAACTACTCGTCCGGCATGTACGTCCGGCTCGGCTTCTCGGTCGCCATCCACGTCGAGCCCGAGATCCTGCTGGTCGACGAGGTGCTCGCGGTCGGCGACGCCGCGTTCCAGGAGAAGTGCGCGGAGAAGTTCGCCACGTTCAAGCGCGAGGGCCGCACGGTCGTCGTCGTCTCGCACTCCATGCCGTCGCTGCGTGCGATGGCCGACCACGCGGCGTGGCTGGAGAAGGGCGTCCTGAAGGAGACCGGTCCGGCGGCGGGGGTGCTGGAGCGCTACCTCGACTCCACGCACTCCGACGTGCAGGTCGACGAGCAGGGGCGCGTGCGCTGGGGCTCGGGCGAGGGGCGGGTCCGCAGCGTGGAGGTGCTCCCCGAGCGGGGCGGCACCGTGCTGCGCTCCGGCGACGAGGCGATCGTGCGCATCCACTTCGACGCGAAGGAACCGATCGACAACCCCGTGTTCGGCCTCGCGATCGAGACGTCGGACGGCACCTACCTGTGGGCCAGCAACACCCGCGACGCGGGGCTGAGGGTCGATCGCATCTCCGGTCGAGGGTCGGTCGACTGCCACCTGCCGAGCCTCGCGCTGCAGCCGGGCAGCTTCGTGGTGCTCGCGTCGATCGTGGACAGCACGACCACGCACACCTACGACTACCTGCGCGACGCCGGGCGGTTCAGCGTGGACCACGGGCCGGTCCGCGAGTCGGGTGGGCCCATGGCACTGCTGCCTCGGTGGTCCGAGGTCCGTTCGAGCGTGGAGCGCGCATGACGCAGGACCCGGGGGGGGCGGGGGGCCGGCGTCGGGTCGTCGTCGTGACCCTCGACCAGATCACCGAGCGGATGGCGGGCCCGGCGATCAGGGCGTGGGAGATCGCCTCATTGCTGGGCTGCGAGCACGACGTGCGACTGGTGACGTTCGGCCGCGCCGAGCGGTCGACGGAGGCCTTCGCCGTCGAGCACGTCGACGTCGCGGACTTCCGCCGGGTCGTGGAGTGGTCGGACGTGGTCGTCGTCCAGGGGTTCGTCGTCGCGACCTTCCCGTGGCTGCACTCCCTGGACCGGGTGCTCGTCGTCGACCTGTACGACCCGTTCCACCTCGAGAGCCTGGAGGTGGAGCGCTTCAAGCCGCTCGCGCGACGCGATGCGGCGCTCGCGAACGCGCTGCGTGAGCTCGACGCCCAGACCGGCCGCGGCGACTTCTTCCTGTGTGCGTCACACCGCCAGCGCGACCTGTGGATCGGCCACCTCGCGGGGCGCGGCCGGATCAACCCGCTCACCTACGAGGACGACCCCAGCCTGGACTCGCTCATCCGGATCGCGCCGTTCGGCCTGCCGGAGGAGCCGCCCGTGCAGCACCGGCACGCGATCAAGGGTCAGGTCGAGGGCATCGGGCCGGACGACAAGGTCATCCTCTGGGGTGGCGGCGTCTACAACTGGTTCGATCCCATCACGCTGGTCCGGGCGGTCGACGTGCTGCGCGCCCGGGTACCGGAGGTGCGACTGTTCTTCCTCGGCATGAAGCACCCGAACCCCGACGTCCCCGAGATGCAGGTGGCCACCCAGACGCGCGCCCTCGCCGACGAGCTGGGTCTGACGGGCACGCACGTGTTCTTCAACGAGACCTGGGTGACGTACGAGGAGCGGTCGAGCTACCTGCTCGACGCGGACCTCGGTGTCAGCTGCCACTTCCCGCAGGTGGAGACCGAGTTCAGCTTCCGGACGCGGATCCTCGACTACCTCTGGGCCGGGCTCCCGATCGTGTGCACGGCGGGGGACTCGTTCGCCGACCTGGTCGAGCGGGAGGACCTGGGCCGCGTGGTCCCGCCCCAGGACGTCGACGCGCTCGTGGAGGCGTTGGAGCACGTGCTCGTCTCGAGCGCGGACCGCGACCGGTACCGCGCCAACGTCGCGGTCGTCGCGGAGCGGTTCCGCTGGTCCCGGGCGCTGGCGCCGCTGGTGGAGTTCTGCCGCGCGCCGCGCCGCGCCGCGGACTGGGCCAGCCACGGCGCCCGGGTCGCACCGCGGCACCGGGTGCAGCAGCTGTGGTGGGACGTCGTGACCGCGACCCGGCACCTGCGTGCGGGCGGTCCCAAGCTGCTGGTCGAGCGCGTCAAGATGCGGCTCGGTCGCGGCTGAGAGTCGTCAGCGGTCGGAGCGGAACGCGACGTGCGGGTCCGCGGCCATCCGCAGCGTCCAGTGCCGCTCGAGGAACGCCTGGTCCTGCGCCGTGAGCGCGGGCGTGCGGGTGCTGCTCTCGTAGTGGGCGAGGCGTGCGAACGGCGTGACCACCACCCCGTAGCCCGCGGAGCCGACCTTCAAGCAGTAGTCGACGTCGTTGAAGTTGAGCGGCAGCGCCTCCGTGAGGCCGCCGAGGCGCCCGAACAGGTCGGTCCGGGTGAGCAGGCAGGCGCCGGTCGCCGCGACGTAGTCGTGGTCCAGCGTCTTCGCCCCCGCGCGGTCGTCGGCGTCGGCCTCGAACGCGAACGCGTGCGCCGGGACCAGCCCCTCACCCATGACCACGCCGACGTGCTGGATGAGCCCGTCCTCGAGGAGGAGCTTGGCGCCGACCGCGCCGACGGTCGGGTCCTGCGCGACCGAGACCATCCGCTCGAGCCACCGGGGCTCGAGCACCTCGGTGTCGTCGTTCAGGAGAAGGAGCAGGTCGCCGCGAGCGTGGCGCGCGCCCTCGTTCACGGCCCGCGAGAAGTTGAACGGACCGTCGACGTACGCGAAGCGCACGCGGTCGCCGAGGAGGGCCGTCAGCTCGCCCTGCACCTCGGGCGCGGTGTTCGGCCCCGTGACGACGACGACCTCCCAGCGCTCGTAGGTGGTCAGGTCGCGCACCGAGGTCAGCGAGTTCGTGACGAGCCGGCGGGCCGCACCGCGGACCTCGCGCACCGTGCCGGCGGTGGGCACGACGAGGGTCACCAGCGGCTCGGGGTCGATCGTCCGCCACACGTGAACCCCGGGGGCCGGGAGCGCCGCCTCGGCCCAGCCCGCCACCGACGTGCGGGCGAGATGCTCGGTGACGACGGCGACCGAGCCGCGCTCGGTGCCCGTGGCCGGTGGTGCGGGGCGCGTGACCGCGATGACGGGCAGGTGGGCGATCGAGGTGGTCGACTCGGTCACCCGCAGGGCGGCGTCCCACTCCTCGAGGCCGTCGTGCCCTGGCGCGAACGCGCCGACCTCACGCAGCACCGCCGTGCGGACCAGGCAGAGGCGCCCCAGGTACGGGTAGCTCTCGAGGTAGTGCGGGGACCAGCCCGGCTTGGTGACGATGCCGCCGCCCTCGCCCGCGTACTGCTCGTCCGTGTAGAGGACGTCGACCGGCCTCTCGTGCAGGAGGTGGCGGCACGCGGCCAGGACGCCGGGTTCGAGCTCGTCACCGGGCTCGAGGACTCCGGCATACGTGGTCCGGGCGGCGCTGAGGGCGGTCTGCAGCAGCAGCGCCCGGACGTCCGGCGGGGGAGTGGTGCCGAGGTCGACGAGCATGACCCGCACGTGCGACCCGTGCTCGAGGGCCGGCGCGGCGTGGTCCGCGGTGCGAGGACGGGCGACGACGACGTCGCACGTGGCGGGCGCCTGCCGGCGCACCGAGTCGAGGGTGCGGGCGAGCCTGGCGCTGTCCAGGTCGGGGTCGGCGATCAGCAGGCTGATCGGAACGGTCATGCGGCGATCCGGGCCTTCATCCCGGCGGCGTAGCGACGGGCGCGCGACCGCACTCGCTGCATCAGCGGGCGGCGGGTCTCGCCGGTGACGACCGTGGTCGACAGCATCTCGATCCGGGCGTCGCGCTCCGCGAGCGCCACCTGCTGCTCACGCAGGAGGTGGTCGCGCAGAGTCACCGAGGCGCGCAGCGCACGCAGCTCGGCGGCGGCGCTGTCGAGTCTCTCCTCGAGCGTGGCGACGGCCGCGGAGCGCACGCGTGCGTCCTCGGCAGCGCGGGCCGCAACGTCGTTCGCGGCCAGTGCAGCGTGCCATTCCCGGAACGACGGTGTTCCTGAGTCGTGCGGCATGGCGACAAGGTATAGCACTCCTGGACGCTCGCACGACTGGCGCTGAGGCCCCCTTAGGATGAACCGATGCGCGTAGTCCAGGTCTCCGCCCACTACCCGCCGAACTTCGTCAGTGGCGGCACCCTGGTGCCGCAGCGAGTCGCCCGAGGAATGGCCGAACGCGGGCACGAGTCGTGGGTCTACGCCGGTCACCTCGACGCGGACCGCGAGCCGTTGTCCACGTGGACCGAGTCGGACGGCGCCGGGGTCGAGGTCCGCTGGATCGTCACCACCCCGTGGACCGGATGGGCCGATCCTCGCAACAGCGAGAACCCGGACGTGGCGGCCGACTTCGCCGGCTGGCTCGCCGACGTCCGGCCCGACGTCGTGCACATCCACTCGCTGCAGACCCTGGGCGGCGGGCTCGTCGACGCCGCCAAGGCCTCCGGCGCGGCCGTCGTCGTGACCATGCACGACTTCTGGTGGTCGTGCGCCCGGCAGTTCCTGGTGGATCGCGACATGCGGCCGTGCTCGCTGGTCGTCGACTGCGGCGGCTGCGCCTGCCAGGTCGACCACGAGTGGCTGCTGCGGCGCAACACCGGCCTCACGGCGCACCTGGCCAACGCCGACCTGGTCCTGGCGCCCTCGGCGAGCGCCGCTCAGGTGCTCGCCGCCAACGGTGTCGACCCCGCCATCCTGCGTGTCGACGAGAACGGAGTTCCGGACGAGGTCCTCGACGGCGTCTCCGTCCACGCCGCGTCGCGGGCGGCGGACACGCCCGAGGGCCCCCTCCGGCTCCTGTTCACCGGCGGGGCGGACCCGATGAAGGGGCTCCCCGTGCTGCTCGAGGCGGCGCGCCGCCTGCCCGCCTCCGGCTGGACGCTCGACCTCTTCGGCGCCGGCGAGCTTCCGTCCGGCCTGCCGGACGCGGTCGTCTCCCGTGCGCCGTACCGCCCCGAGGAGCTGCGCGAGGTGCTCGCGTCGCACGACGTCCTGGTCCTGCCCTCCGTCATGCGTGAGTCGCACTCCATCGTGACGCGCGAGGCGCTCGCGGCGGGCCTGGCCGTCGTGTGCACCGACACCCTCGGGCCGGAGGAGGCCGTCGACGACGGCCGCAACGGTGTGGTCGTCCCTGCCGGGGACGCCGGTGCGCTCGCGACGGCCCTGAGCCGGCTCGTCGCCGACCCCGCGCTCGTCGCGTCGATGCGGGCGCACTCCCCGGCCGCGACGCTGCGCCGCGCCAGCGACCAGGTGGACGGGCTCGCGAGCGTGTACGCGGAGCTGCTCGGCGACCGCGAGGCGGGTGACGACGGCCCCGTGGCCTCGGCGCGGGCGGTGCAGACGGCGCAGGACGGGCTCCTGCGCAACGTCCTGTTCATCACGGGCATCAACGGCGCCCCGCTGCGGTACCGCGTGCAGCTCGCCGCCGAGGCGCTCCGGACGCGGGGCGCCACCCCGCTCGTGCGGCACTACCGCGACCCCGAGCTGCTCGAGCTCGTCGACCGCGCGGACGCCGTCGTCCTGTACCGGGTCCCGGCGACGTACCAGACCCTCGAGCTCGTCGAGCGGGTGCGCGCGCGTCCGCGGGTGGTCCCGGTCCTGTTCGACGTCGACGACCTGATCGTGGACCCCTCGCTGCGCGGGAGCGTGCACGGGCTCGACGCGCTCTCCGACGCCGAGCAGGACCTCTGGTGGCACGGGGTCGAGCGCTACCGCACGACGCTCGAGGCGGCCGACCTCTACGTCGGCAGCACCGAGCTGCTCTGCGAGCGCGTCGGCGAGCTGACGGGCCTGCCCACGCGACGGTTCTCCAACGGCGTGGGTCGGGCGTTCGCGCAGGTGAGCGAGCGCGCCGCCGCTGCACCCCGCGGAGCCGGACCCCTGCGGATCGGCTACTTCTCGGGCACGACGACGCACGACGCGGACTGGGCGCAGGTGGAGCCGGCCGTGCTCGAGGTCATGCGCGCCCGCCCCGACGTCGAGCTCTGGCTCGGTGGTCACCTGGTACCGACCCCGGCTCTCGACGAGATGGGGGAGCGGGTCCGCCGCCAGCCGATGGTGCCCTGGTACGAGCTGCCGCGGCTGCTGCGGGACGTCGACGTCAACCTCGCGCCCCTGGTCCCGGGCAGCGTCTTCAACGAGTCGAAGTCGGCGATCAAGTGGCTCGAGGCCGCGATGGTCGGCACGCCGACGATCGCGACGCCGACGCAGCCGTTCGCCGAGGTGATCGAGCACGGGCGCACGGGGCTGCTCGCGTCGGGCGCCGACGAGTGGGCGACGTCGCTCGCGCGGCTGCTCGACGACGACGCCGAGCGCGCCGCGATCGGTCGCCGCGCCGGCCGGCACGCGCTGCTCACCCTCTCGCCCCACCGCCAGGCGGCGGTCTACGAGTCGATCCTGCGCGACGCGGCGCAGCACGTGCGGGACGGGGGCCGCGAGCGCACCGTCACCTGGGAGCCGGTCGCGGACGACGAGCCGTTGAGCGCGGCGGACGCGTTCGTGGAGCCGTACCCGGGCATACCGTCGGACGGGCGCAAGGCCCGGATTCCCGGGCGTGCGCGCCCGACGGTCGACGCAGTTGTGCGGGTCTACCGGACGGCCGGTGCGCGTGGTGTGGTGATCAAGTCGATCGGGGCCGCACGGCGCAAGATCGGGCTGTAGAGGGCGACGCGCGTGAGAGGATCTTCGGCGACCCGTGGTGCCGGCATCCCGACCTCGGGGTCATGACGGTCGAGACGCAGGACGAGAACCCGGGGAATCCCAGCTGATGTCGAGCAACACCACCGTGCGCGGTCAGGACGACGAGACGGCGACCCTGCCGGCCGACGCACCTGAGCGGAGAGCCCCGCTGTGGGTCGTGGTGGTCGCCCTCGCCGTCGCGCTCGTCGCGGGCGTGCTGACCGTCCTCGCCCAGATCGGCGGCCCCGTGGCCGCGGCGACGTCCGAGCACTACGACCGGCTCGGTGACCCCCTGCCGCAGATCACCGCGGACGAGCCGTACCGCGGCGAGGTCGTCGCCCTCGACGATCGCCTCGAGGCGGTCTCCCTCATCTTCGCGACGTACCTGGACACCATCGACTGCACGCTCGAGGCGCGGCTGACCGACGCCGAGACCGGCGTCGAGGTCGGGTCGAGCACGCTCGACTGCGACGACCTCGAGGACAACCGCCTCGCCGAGGTCGTGGCCGTCGATCCGGTCGAGGACTCGGCCGGACGCACGTACGACCTCACGATCTCGCTCGCCCCGAACAGCGGCGACGGCCCGTCGGTGTGGACGGCCGACACCGGCGAGGACACCGTGATCACCGCGTACGACCCCGACACGGGGGCGGCCGGACGTGTGAGCGAGGCGCTCGACCGGATGGGCGTGTACGGCTCGTTCTGGTCGGGTCCGCTCGGCATCATCGCCCTGGTCGTCTTCGGGGCGGCCGCGATGGTCGTGCTGCTCCTGCGTCCGCGGTGGGGCCTGTGGGCGATCCTCGCGCTCGTCCTGGTCCGAGGGCTCCTCTGGACCGCGCTGCTCCCGCCGCTGCAGGGCATGGACGAGGGCGCCCACTTCTCGAGCGTCCAGTTCATGGCCACCACCGGCGAGCTCCCGAACAGGTTCGAGCCCGGTCATCCGCACACGCCCTACAGCGCATCGCTGCAGGAGGCGAGCCTGGGCATGAACGTGACCGCGATCGCCCCGACCGACCGGCCCGACTACTCCGACGAGGCGGCGCGCGCGCTCACCGAGGCCGACGCCGACGCCGACACGTACACGGACGGAGCGGGGCCGGCAGCGGGGTACCCGCCGGGCTACTACGCCCCGGCCGTCCCGTTCTACCTCGCCGCCCCGGACGACACCGTCGACCAGGTCCAGGCGATCCGCCTGTGGTCCGTCCTGCTCGGGATGGCAGCCGCCGCGCTCGCCTGGTTCTTCGGCCGCGAGGTGTTCCCGCGCAAGCCCTGGGCCCAGGCCGGGCTCGCGCTGGCGGTCGCGCTCCAGCCGATGGTCGCCCACCAGTTCGCCATCGTGAACAACGACGCCCTGGTCATCGCGTCCGGGTTCGGTGCGCTGTGGATCGCCGCGCGGCTCACCACCCGGTCGCGGGCTCCCTGGCTCATGCTCCTCGCGGGGGCCGTGGTGGGTCTCGGCCTGCTCGGCAAGCCGTTCGCGATCGCCGCCGCCATCCCCGTGGCGATCGGCTGGGTCCTGGGCAAGGTCCACGGCCGGGTGCGGGACTGGAAGGTCCTCGTCGGTGAGCCGCTCCTGGCCGCGGCCGGGGTCGCGCTGACGTACGGCGCGTGGCTGGTCCTGGCGCGGCTGGTGGGTGTCGCGACGAGCAACGGGTTCCCCACGGACCCCGACGCGGCCGCCTCCCGCGGGATCCGCACGTACCTGAGCACGCAGTTCGGCTCCAACGTCGCCGAGTTCCGCAACATCTGGGACCACCAGTTCTGGGGGAACTTCGGCTGGGTGAACACCCCGCTGCCCGACGTCGTCTACGGGGCGCTCTGGCGGCTCGAGATCCTCATCGCCGTCGCGGTGGTCGCGTGGCTCGTCGTGCTGCCGATCCGGCGCATGCGCACCCCCGAGAGCGCCCAGCTCGACCGGCTGATCGCCGTCTGCGTCGGGTTCATCGGTGGGACGCTCGTGATGCTGTACGCCATCGAGTACTTCTACTTCGCAGCCTCCGGCCGGACCGACCTCCTCCAGGGCAGGTACGCCCTCATGACCGTGCCCGCGCTCCTGGCGCTGCCCGGCCTTCTCACCGCGAGGCTGTCGCGGGGTCGCATCGGGCCCACGATCCCGACCCTCGTCCTCGCGTTCGTCGTGTTCCTCGTCCACGCGGCCGCGGTCGGCGTGGTGCTCGAGCACTTCTACCTCTGACGCGGGCGCCGTCCGGTCGGATCAGGACGAGCGACGACGACCGGCCCGCCCGAGCACCCCGTCGCGCAGACCCGCCGAGAGCTCGCGCACGCGCCGCCCCCGTGGCGCGACGGCCAGCACGTAGTACGCGGAGTACTTGACGATCCAGGCGACGTAGCCGACCCGCCACGCGACCGGCATGAGGCCCGACCGGACGAGCAGCAACGTGTTGCGGGCCATGTAGTAGTTCCGCAGCGGGCTGTGGATGTGGACCTCACGTCGTCGGCCCGGAACCTTCGCGAGCCGGTCGCCGAGCTGGTGCCCGAGCCGGGCGCCGACGACGCCGAACAGGGCGTAGCCCGCCCGGCGCGCCCGCAGACCCCACTCCAGGTCGACGTGGTCGATGAACCAGTCCGCCCGCATGGGACCGACCTCGTCGAGCACCTCCAGCGGCACGAGGCAGCCCGACGCCAGCAGGAACGCCACCGGCACGAGCGCACTCGGGTCGTCGGGGACGGGCGCGCGCCGCGGGCCCCAGCGCCGAGGTTCGAACAGGAGCGTCGCCGTCTCGTCGCGGTCGTCGACCGGAAGGGGTCCGACGGCGCCGGTGCGCACGCCCTGCGCCGCGGCGCGCTCGAACCCCGCCCACAGCTGCGCGACCATGTCGGGCGCGGGGAGGCTGTCCTGGTCGGAGAAGAGGACGTGCGTGGCACCCGCCTGACGCGCGTGCTCGGTGCCGACGTTCTGGGCCGCGCCGATGCCGAGGTTCTCGGGGAGTGCGACGAGAGCGCCGCCGACGAGCTCGACCGCCTCCGCCAGCCGCGCACGGACGTCCGGGTCGCTGCCGTTGTCCACGACGACGAGGCCCTGCACCTGCGCCGCGAGCGACCCGAGCAGCCGGGACGTGGCCGCGACGTCCGGCCGGTAGGTCACGACGACCGCGAGCACGACGGCCTGGCCGTCGGACGGGATCGGCACGCGTCAGGCCCGCAGCGACGCGACGTACTCCTGGACCGCGGCGAGGGTAGGCAGCAGCCCCTGCGCGGCCGCCTCGGACAGCGAGGGTGCCGCGAGGTCCTTGTCCGACAGCTGGGGCGTGAGGGGGCGTCCGTCCCGGCCCGTCGTCGGCCAGTCGATGCCGACCTCGGGGTCCAGGGGGTGGATGCCGTGCTCGCGACCGGGGGAGTAGCCGGTCGAGCACAGGTACAGCACCGTCGAGTCGTCCTCGAGCGACATGAAGGCGTGACCGATGCCCTCGGACAGGTAGATCGCCCGGCGGTCGACGTCGTCGAGCAGCACGCTGTCCCAGCGGCCGAACGTGGGCGAGCCCACCCGGATGTCGACGGCGACGTCGAGGACCGCACCCTTGGCGCACGTCACGTACTTGGCCTGGCCCGGAGGGACGTCGGCGAAGTGGATGCCGCGCAGGACCCCGGCTGCGGAGACCGAGGCGTTCGCCTGCTGCAGGTCGAGCGGGTGTCCGACGGCCTCCGCGAACGGGCCGCCCTTGAACCACTCGAGGAAGACGCCCCGCGGGTCGCCGAACTGCTTCGGGGTGATCTCCCAGGCCCCCGGGACCTCGAGCTCGCGGAACTCCACGTCGTCCTCTTTCCGTCGGTCGGCACCCGGTCCACGCGCGGCCGGAGCGACCGCCCATCCTAGCGGCGCGGCTAGGCTGGCGGACTGTGCGGCGACGGCCCGGACACGACGATCGAAGGAGTGCACGGTGCGCTGGTTGGTGACAGGTGCGGGTGGGATGCTCGGCCAGGACCTGGTTCGTCGGCTCACGGACGACGGGCACGAGGTCACGGCGGCAGACCGCGCGCAGCTCGACATCAGCGACGAGGCGGCGGTCGACGGCGCCGTGCGCGGGCACGACGTGGTGGTCAACTGCGCGGCGTGGACAGCGGTCGACGACGCCGAGACCCAGGAGGCCGCGGCGTTCACCATCAACGCGACCGGCGCGGCGCTGCTCGCCCGCGCCGCACGGGCGGCGGGTGCACGCAGCGTCCAGATCTCCACCGACTACGTGTTCGACGGTGCCGCCGACGCTCCCTACCCCGAGGACGGCGCGCTCGCGCCCCGCTCGGCGTACGGCCGCACCAAGGCCGCGGGCGAGTGGGCCGTGCGGGCGTCGAACGACGACCACTTCGTGGTGCGCACGGCGTGGCTGTACGGCGCCGGCGGTCCGTGCTTCCCCAAGACGATCGCCCGGGTCGCGCGCGAGCGTGGCGGGCTGGACGTCGTGGCCGACCAGGTCGGGCAGCCGACGTGGACGGTCGACCTCGCCGATCTCGTCGTCCGGCTGGTCACCGCGGGTGCCCCGAGCGGGACGTACCACGGCACGTCGTCGGGCTCGGCCTCGTGGCACGGGTTCGCGCAGGCGGTGGTCGGCGCGGCCGGCCTCGACCCGGCCATCGTGCGGCCGACGACGAGCGAGGCGTTCGTGCGACCCGCCCCGCGACCGGCCTACTCGGTGCTCGGGCACGACGCCCTGGTGCACGCCGGAGTCGCCCCGATCGCCGACTGGCGGGAGCGCTGGGGCGTCGCGGCGCCGACCGTCCTGGCCTGATCCGGTGGCCCGGCTCCTGACCGGAACGCCTCGAATGTGGCTAGCATTCGGCGCGTGACCCCTGAGCGACGCGCGGAGCGCGACCGGACGACCGTGGAGCCCGGCGCCGAGAGCGTCTACAGCGCCTGGAAGGGCTGGGACGAACCCGAGGCGTTCGCTGCGGTCGCCCGGGGCGACGACGCGTACTTCCGCTCCGAGCTGCGCGAGGTCTGCCGGTTCACGCGGGTGCGCGACGTGCTCGAGGTCGGCTTCGGCAGCGGGCAGTTCCTCGGCTTCTGCCGGCGCCAGGACTGGGCCGTGACCGGCACGGAGCTCCTGCCCGAGCTCGTCTCGGCCGCGCAGGATGCCGGGTTCACCGCGTACGGGGCCGACGCGCTGGACGCCCTGCCCGACGCGTCCTTCGACCTCATCACCGGCTGGGACGTGTTCGAGCACATCGACCCGGACCAGAGCGTGGAGTTCCTGCGGCGGCTGCGCGCCAAGCTGCGTCCGCACGGCGCTCTGTTCTTGCGCTTCCCCAACGCCGACAGCTGGTTGGGCAACGCGTTCCAGAACGGCGACCCGACGCACGTCAACGCGATCGGCGCGCACAAGATGACGTACTACGCCCACGAGGCGGGCCTGCGGATCGTGCTCTTCCGCGGTGCCCGTCGCCGCGGGTTCCAGACGTCCGTGATCCACGGCGTGCACCGGATGACGGCGGGGGCCTACGCGGAGGTCGCCGGGACGCTGCGGCGGGCGATCTACTTCCCGGCGCTCAAGGTGGTGCTGTCGACGTCGGACGTCGTGTGCGTGCTCACGCCTGAGTGAGCGGCGGTCCCGCGCCCGTCTCGGGCTCCGGGTCGACCTCGACCGCCCGCTGGCGCTCGGCCAGCTCGGTGACCTCCAGGCGGAGCAACGCGATCTCCTCCGCGAGGGTCCGCGTCTCCTCCTCGAGGTTCGACACCTCGGCCGAGAGCTGGATGCACACGAGCAGCAGGACCACGAACCCGGTCGCGAAGACCAGGTTGACCGGGGTCTCCACCCCGAACACCCGGGAGAGCCAGAAGGCCAGCTGCGGGAAGATACTGACGATCACCACGGCGGCGGCGAGCGCGATCCAGATGCCCGCGTACTTCTCGCGGATCCGGCGGGTGCGCAGGAGGAAGAACAGCAGTCCGACGACGAGCACGCACAGCGAGACCGCGAACAGGTAGCCGCTCATGCCGTCGCACCCTCGACCGCGACGGGCTCGCTCGGTCGCGAGAGCGCGATGAGCAGGGCGAGCATCGCCCGCGAGAGGAAGACCGCCGCCTTCACCGGGCTGTGCGACGGACGACCACCCGCCCGGATACGCATGTTCACGCCCACCTGACGGACCCGCAGGCCCGCACGGGACGCGATCACCAGGGACTCGATGGTGTCTCCCAGGTACTCGGCCGGGTAGTTGGACGCGAACAGGCGGATCGCCGGCGGCGCGCACGCCTTGAACCCCGACGTGGTGTCTGTGAGCTTCGTGCCGGCCACGCGCGAGAGGACCTTCGACAGGATCGTCATCGACCACTTGCGCGGACCGCGGACCTCGTACTCGCCGACTCCGGCGAACCGGGCACCGATGACGATGTCGGCCTGCTCGGCGTCGAGCGTCTCGAACAGGACGCGGACCTCGGCGGGGTCGTGCTGCCCGTCGGCGTCGAGCTGCACCGTGCGGTGGTACCCGTTCCGGTAGGCGTACGTGTAGCCCGCGCGCATCGCCCCGCCGACACCGAGGTTGATCGGCAGGTCGAGGACACGGGCGCCGGCCGCCTTGGCGACCGTCGCGGTGCGGTCCGTGGAGCCGTCGTTGACCACGAGGATGTCGGCGTCGGGCAGGGTGCTGCGGACCTCGTGGACGATCGTCCCCACGGTCTCCTCCTCGTTCCACGCGGGAACGATGATGAGCACTCTCTGCTCGGGGCTGGCGGGCATGGCCTGCACTCTACCGACCGATCAGGGGCGCTCGTGACGCCGCGACGAGGTGGACGACGACCCCGACGACGGGCCCGACGCCGAGGCTGAGCACCGCACGCAGCTCCACCGGCAGCGGGAGGAGCAGGATGATGGTCGAGACCAGGGTCGCGGCGATCCAGCCCGCCGTGTAGGCCGCGTGGCGGTCCAGCGCGAGGACCGCGGCGCCGGTGAGCGTGAGCAGCGCCAGGAGCGCGGCGGCGAACGTCAGCCCGGCGAGCACGGCCCCGTCCACGCGGTAGTCCGACCGGATGAGGGTAGCCATCAACCACGGACCGACGAGCCAGGCGAGCAGCGCGCCGAGGGCACCGGCCCCCAGGACGGCGAGGGCGATGGGGCGGATCGCCGCGATGCCACGGTCGCGATGGGTGAGGAAGTGCGTGATGGCCACGCCCTGGTAGGCGCCGAGCGGGATCATCAGCGGGGCCCGCGTGAGGGAGACCGCGATGAGCAGGGGCGCGGAGAGCGCGTACTCCGCCGGCGTCGACGTGACGCGCAGCAGCACGGGGAAGCCGACCACGAGGGCGGCGCTCGAGGCCGCGGCGACGATCGCGGCGCCGGACCGTCGCAGGAACGGCCACGTGGTGACGTCGGCCCGCGCGCCCGCCGCCCGTCGGGCGGCAGGTGAGGCGGCGAGGACCAGCAGCCACGTCCCGGCCGCGGCCGCGGCGGCGACCTCCAGCCCCGCGATCGCGGCCCCGGCGACGGCGGCGAGCGCGACGAGCGCGAGCCGCGCCGTCGCCTCGGAGCCGACGAGGACGGCGAACACCGACCAGCGACCCGCGCCGCCGAGCGAGCCCGCGAGGGCGACCTGTCCCGCGAAGGCCACGACGGCGAGCGCGAGCACCGCGATGATCAGCGGCTCGCGCTCCCCGAGGACCGGCGCCGCCCACCACGCGGAGGTCGCCACCAGGAGCAGCCCGAGGGCGGCACCGATCGCGAGCGCCAGCGGGAGGACGGGGGCGCCGGGCGCGCGTCCCACCGCGCCGTCGTACGCGCTGCGCACCGACCGTGTCGTCTCGTTCTGGATCCCGGCGAGCATGCCGAACGAGAAGAACAGCAGCGACCAGAACGCGAGGAAGTCGGCGTTGCGCGCGGGCTCGAGGGTCCAGGCCGCGATGAGGATGACGCCGTAGCTCGAGGCCGCGGCGACGACCGAGGCGACACCGACGCCCGTGGCGCTCCCGCGGGTCAGGGCGCCCGGACGCTCGGTCTCGGGCGACGTCATGCGGTGCGCACCGCCGCGGCATAGGCGTCGTCGTGCACGCGCAGGCAGTTGGCCCACGTGAACTCCTGCACGCGGGCGAGCCCGAGCGGCTGCAGCTCCTGCGTGCGCGCGATGGCCTCGAGGGCACCCCGGGCGATGTCGGCGGGGTCGGTGGGGTCGAACAGGACCGCGGCGTCGCCGCAGATCTCCGGGAGCGACCCGGCCGTGGACGCGGCGACCGGGCAGCCCGACGCCATCGCCTCGAGCGGCGGCAGCCCGAAGCCCTCGTAGAGGCTCGGGAACACGAGCGCGCTCGCGGTGCGGTAGAGCCGGCGCAGCTCGTCGAACGGCACCAGGCCGCGCACGTCCACCCACGACGGCACGGGACCGAGCGAGTCGAGCGCGCCACCGGTGAGCACCAGGCGCAGGTCCGGACGGGTCTCGCGGAGCAGGCCGACGGCCTCGATGAGCCGTGGGTGGTTCTTGTGCGCCCAGCCGCGGGCCGGGTAGAAGACGAACGGCTCGCGCTCGCCGAGGTGCGGCGTGAACGCGTCGGCGTCCACGCCGAGGTGCGCGACGAACACCCGGTCGGCGTCCACCCCGACCTGGCTGATGATCTGCTGGCGGGCGAACTCGCTGATCGTCACGACGGCGGCCGCGTGACGCGCTGCCCCTTCGTAGAAGCGGGTGCGGTAGAGCAGCTCGGCCCGGCTGAACAGGTGCGGCAGGTCGAGGTGCTGGACGTCGAACAAGGTCTGCACCATCGGCACCCCGCGCGGGGGCGTGGGCACGGGTGCGGTGAAGGGCACGTGCACGAGGTCGAACCCGCTCATCGCCTGGCGCAGCGCGCGGCCGTGCAGGGCGGCCTGGGCGAGCGTGCGGACGCGGTCGACCGTCGAGTGGCCCCCGGTGACGCCGTGCGTGACGTGCTCGGGCAGCGGGGCGCAGAATCCCGCACCGATCTTGGCGACGAACCCGGTGGCGTCGACGGTCGAGGAGCCGGCCAGGCCGCGGACGAGCTCGCGGGCGTAGGTCTCGGAACCACCCATGCCGCCGGGGACGAGGGTGAGCATCGACAGCGCGACCCGCAGACGGTCGTTCTGGGGTGTCATCGGGGTGCGTCTCCGTGAGTCTGGGCGCGGCGCTTCCCGCGGCTGGTCGGGCGCGGCTCGTCGTCGCGCGACCTCAGTGTGGCCCATCCGGCCCGGCGCCGACGAACTCACGTCCCTTGTAGAGTCGGGGCACCCCACCCTCGGAAAGGCCCGTCCGCATGCCTCTCGACATCCTCGTCCCGTTCTGGGGCGAGCCCGCGCTGCTGCGCGAGACCGTGCGCAGCGTCCTGGCGCAGCGCAACGACGACTGGCTGCTCACGGTGGTCGACGACGCCTATCCCGACGAGTCGGTCGGCGCCTGGTTCGCCGAGCTCGACGACCCGCGCGTGACCTACGTGCGCAACGAGCGCAACCAGGGGATCACGGAGAACTACCGGACCTGCGTCTCGCTGGCCACCCAGGACGTCGTGGTCCTGCTCGGCTGCGACGACGTGCTCCTGCCGAACTACGTGGACGTCGTGCTCGCCGCCGCCGCGGCGTTCCCCACGGTCGACCTGATCCAGCCGGGCGTGCAGGTCATCGACGAGCACGGCGCCGTCGTCTCGACGCTGGCCGACACGGTGAAGCAGCGGCTGATGATGCCGAGGACGCGTCGCCCGCGCGTGCTGTCGGGGGAGGACCTGGCCGCGAGCCTGCTGCGCGCCGACTGGCTGTACTGGCCGTCGCTCGCGTTCCGCCGCGAGGTGCTCGTCTCGACCCCGTTCCGCGACGGCATGCCGATCATCCAGGACCTCGCGCTCGTCATCGACGTCGTGTGCGCGGGCGGGCAGATGCTGCTCGAGCCCACCCTCTGCTTCTCCTACCGCCGGCACACGGCGAGCGCGTCCTCGGCGAAGGCCCTGGACGGCAGCCGCTTCCGGGGTGAGCGGGAGTACTTCCGGCAGGCCGGCGACCAGGTCGCAGAGCTGGGCTGGCGCCGCGCGGAGCGTGCCGCCCGGACCCACCTGACCTCCCGGCTGCACGCCCTCACGCTGGTCCCGCAGGCGGTCACGTCGAAGCGGCCCGGTGCCGTCGCGACCCTGCTCCGCCACGCGTTCCGACCGGGTACCGCACCCGAGTGACCCACCCGGCCGCCGTGAGAAGATCGGCGGGCCGACGACCCCTAGGAGAGCAGTGAGCATGTCCTCGACGTCCGAGACCGGTTCGACGCGACGGGGCACGGTGCTCGTCAGCGGGGGTGCCGGGTTCATCGGCACGGCGATCTCCCCGGCGCTGGCCGACGCGTTCGAGCACGTGGTCGCGGTGGACAACCTCCACCCGCAGATCCACCCCAGCGCCGCCCGG
This sequence comes from Cellulomonas sp. Root137, assembly GCF_001426725.1. NCBI lineage: Bacteria > Bacillati > Actinomycetota > Actinomycetes > Micrococcales > Cellulomonadaceae > Cellulomonas > Cellulomonas sp. Root137. The sequence goes on from NZ_LMFG01000001.1 coordinate 1,943,295, forward strand.
CCGGCCGACCTGGACGCGCGGGTCGACCTGCGGGTCGGCGACGTCACCGACCCGGGCACCTGGGACGCCGTGCTGGCCGACGTGCGGCCGGACGTGGTCGTGCACCTCGCCGCCGAGACGGGGACCGGGCAGTCGCTCGCCGAGGCGTCGCGCCACGCGATGGTCAACGTCGTGGGGACCACCCAGATGCTCGACGCGTTCCTGCGCCACGACGCCCTGCCCGCCCGCGTGGTCCTCACCAGCAGCCGGGCCGTCTACGGCGAGGGCGCCTGGCGCCGGGCAGACGGCTCGCTGTTCTACCCGGGGCAGCGCACCAGCGCGATCCTCGAGGCCGGCCAGTGGGACTTCCCCGGAGCCGAGCCGGTCGCCATGTCCGCCGACGTGGTCTCGCCGGCCCCGGTGAGCGTCTACGGGGCCACCAAGCTCGCGCAGGAGCACGTCCTGGCGTCCTGGGCGCAGTCGGTCGGCGTGGAGCCGGTGACGCTGCGCCTGCAGAACGTGTACGGGCCCGGGCAGTCCCTGATCAACCCGTACACGGGGATCATGTCGCTGTTCTGCCGGCTGGCGAAGGCCGGGCGCTCGATCCCGCTGTACGAGGACGGCGAGGTCCGCCGCGACTTCGTCCTCATCGACGACGTCGCCCGCGCGGTGGTCGCCGCCGTGCTGGCCGACGCTCCCGGCACGGACCCGATCGACATCGGCTCGGGGGAGCAGCAGACCATCGCGCGCGCCGCCGAGCTCATCGCCGCGCACTACGGTGCGCCCGCACCGCACGTCACCGGGCAGTTCCGCCAGGGCGACGTGCGGCACGCGTGGGCGGACGTCTCGCACGCCCGCGACGCGATCGGCTGGACGCCCGAGTTCGACCTCGAGGCCGGCGTCGCCCGCCTCGCCTCGTGGATCGACACGCAGCCCGGCGTGAGCATCTGACACACCGACGAGCCCCGGCGTCGCTCGCGGACGCCGGGGCTCTGTCGTGCGGTGCGCCGGGTGTCAGCCCAGCAGCTGCACGTCGTGGTCGACCATCGCGTGCACGACCTCGGTGAACGAGCGGGTCGGGGTCCAGCCCAGCACCTCGCGCGCCCGCGTCGGGTCGCCCACCAGCTGCGCGGTGTCCGTCGGACGGACGAAGGCGGGGTCGGTGCGGACCCAGCGCTCCCAGTCGACGATCCCGACCCGGGCGAGCGCTGCCGCCGCGAACTCGGCGACCGAGTGCGTCTCGCCGGTCGCGACGACGAAGTCGCCGCCGCCCGGGTGGTTCGCGGCGCGCACCAGGGCGTCGACGTAGTCCGGCGCCCACCCCCAGTCGCGCCGGGCGTCGAGGTTGCCCAGTGCGATCTCGCCGGTCCCCTCGCGACCGATGCGCGCGGCGGCCTGCGTGATCTTGCGCGTGACGAACGCGGGCGGGCGGCGGGGCGACTCGTGGTTGAACAGGATGCAGCTGGACACCGCCAGCCCGCGTGAGCGGTAGATGCCCGACATGTGGTGCGCGTACGCCTTGGCCGCCCCGTACGGGTTGGTCGGGCGCACGGCCGTGGCCTCGTCCTGCGGGACACGGTCGGGCTCACCGAAGATCTCCGCGCTGGAGGCCTGCACCACCGCGACCAGCCTGCCGGTGGACTCCTGGACGTCCAGCGCCGCCGCCAGCAGCTCCGCGACCGCCAGCCCGCTGAGCAGCCCCGTGAGGCCCGGCTGCTCCCAGGAGGTGGCGACCGAGCTGATGCCCGCCAGGTTGAACAGCTGGTCGGGTGCGACCTCCCGGACCAGCTGGTGCAGCCCCGGACCGTCGGCGAGATCGGTCTCGTGCAGGTGCACCTGCGGGTGTGCGGTCCGCAGCTGGCCGGTCGAGGGGTCGCCGGCACGGACCATGCCGTGCACCTCGACGCCGTCCTCGAGCAGCCGGTCGACCAGGTAGCTCCCGTCCTGCCCGGTGACGCCGGTGACGAGTGCGACGCTCACGCGGTCACTTCCCGTTGAGCGCGCGCTGCTCCTGCAGGTCGTTGTCGACCATCATCTCGACGAGCTCCTGGAAGCCGACCTTGGGCTTCCAGCCGAGGACGTCGTGGGCCTTGGACGGGTCACCGATGAGCAGGTCGACCTCGGCCGGGCGCATGAAGCGCGCGTCCTGGTGCACCAGGCTCGACCAGTCCTCGATGCCGACGCGGCGGAAGGCGATGTCGAGCAGCTCGCGGATCGAGTGGGTCTCGCCGGTGGCGACCACGTAGTCGTCGGCCTCGTCCTGCTGGAGCATCCGCCACATGGCCTCGACGTAGTCGCCGGCGAATCCCCAGTCGCGCTTGGCGTCGAGGGTGCCCATCGTGATGCTGTCCTGCAGGCCCAGCGAGATGCGGGCGACGGCCTGGCTGACCTTGCGCGTGACGAACTCCGGCCCGCGGCGCGGCGACTCGTGGTTGAACAGGATCCCCGACGACGCGTGCATCCCGTAGGACTCGCGGTAGTTGATCGTCATGTAGTGGCCGAACACCTTGGCCACCCCGTACGGGGAGCGCGGCCACAGCAGGGTCGACTCGCGCTGCGGGACCTCCTGCACCTTGCCGAACATCTCCGAGCTGGACGCCTGGTAGAAGCGGACCTTGTCGGCGTTCTCGCCGGCGTGCAGCCGGATGGCCTCGAGGATGTTGAGCACGCCCTTGCCGGTGACGTCCGACGTGAGGTGCGCGTTCTCCCACGAGTAGGCGACGAACGAGATCGCGCCGAGGTTGTAGACCTCGTCGGGCTGCGCGACGGCGAGCGCCCGCAGCAGGCTCGACAGGTCCGTGAGGTCGCCGGTGACCAGGTGCACGCCCGGCACGGTGCGCTCGACCAGCTCGTACTTCGGGTTGTTCTGGCCGCGGATGAGGCCGTAGACCTCGTAGCCCTTCGCCAGGAGAAGCTCGGCGAGGTACAGACCGTCCTGGCCGGTGATGCCCGTGATGAGCGCGCGGGGGGTCCTGGTACCGGTCATCGTCTTCCCTCTGTGGTGCGTCGGGCCGCGTGCACAGCGCGCAGCCGGGGCTGTGCCCCGTCGTGGTCGTGGATCGGCAGTAGGTTACCGCGACGTGCGTCGCGGGCGGTCGCCGCGGGTCACGGGCGGTCGAGCACGGCGTCGCGCACCAGGGGTCCCAGGAACGTGGAGTAGACGCCCGTCAGGTGGTTGATGTCCGACCGGACGACGATGCCGTCGACGAACCCCGGGCACAGGCCGTCGGGGCTGCAGACCCAGCCGCTGGTGTCGATGTACGTGACGTCGACGCCGCGGGCCTGGGCTGCGGTGACGGCCGCCTTCTCTGCGGCGGAGGTCCGGTACCAGGCGTCGTGCACCTGCGTGACGCAGTCGGCCGGGCGGCTGGTCCGGGTGGCGCACTGCGTGAGGTCCGCCGCGGACGGCGGTGAGCTCAGGACGACGATCGGCGCGATCGGGGCAGCCCGGTCGATCGACTCCTCCAGCGCAGCGGTCCAGCGCGCCTCCGCCTCGGCACCGGTCGACCCGTCGGGCAGGTTGTCGATGTAGCCCTCGGCGCTGCCGAAGACGACGAGGTCCGGTGCGACCGTCGCGGCCTGCTCGAAGGCCCAGTCCCGGTGCTCGTCGCACGTCTGGTAGGGCTGACGGTCGATCGACCGGATGGTGATGGTCGGCGACGGGCAGCCGTACTTGCCGTACGAGTCGACGTTCCAGCCCTCGGGGATCAGTCCGGCCTGGAGCGCGGGCAGCCACGCGATGGCGGTCGAGTCGCCGATCACCAGGGCGGTGTTCTCGGCGTCGGCGGGGCCGTAGACGCAGTGCTGCTCGACGACGTCCCAGTTGTTCACGCACGCCGGGTCGTTGAGCTCGGTGGGCTGCGAGGCGGCCACGGCGTCGAGCGTCGGGTTGAGCTCGGGCCACTCCGTGGCCGCGAGCGCGGTCTGGATCCCGGCGGCGACGGCCGAGGCCGGGTCGTCCGCGTCGATCACCGGGGGCGCGACCGGGGAGGGGATCGCGGCGGCCGGGGTCGCAGCGGCGTACTGGCGCTGCAGGAGGCCGACGGTGCCGACCGCGAGCACCACGGACGCGAGCGCCGCAGCGACGAGCGCGCGCGGGATCCTCGGCTTCTGGCGGGCGGGGGTGCGCGCGTGCGCTCGTGGCTCCAGCCACCGCGAGCGGCGGATCGGGTCCTCCACGAGGTGGAACGACAGGACCGAGAGGCCCAGGGCGATGACGACTGCGAGCGCGCTGTGCAGTCGACGCTCCACGGGCATGGCGGCCGCGAGCAGGATGATGACGGGCCAGTGCCACAGGTACAGCGAGTACGAGATCTTGCCCAGGTAGCCCGCGACCGGGTTGGTGAGCGGCAGGAGGGAGGACTGGCGGTCCTCGCGCGTCCCGGCCAGGATCACGGCCCCGGCACCGAGCACGGGCAGCGCTGCCCAGGGCGCGGGGAACGTCGAGGTGGGCGTGATGAGGAACGCGCCGGCGCAGATCGCCAGGAACCCCGCCCACCCGATGACAGGCCGCACCCGGCTGGGCAGTCGCACGAGGTACGGCGTGGCGACGGCGAGGAGGGCACCGAGCAGCAGCTCCCACGCGCGCGAGAACGTCGAGAAGTACGCCACGGTCGGGTTCCCGGTCGACTCCTGGGCGGAGAACACGAAGTCGGCGACGAGGATCAGGGCGGTGACGGCCGCGATCCCCGCGACGGCGGCCGGGCGGCGGCGGAGGCGGACGGCGGCGAGCATCGCCAGCAGGATCCAGGGCCAGACGAAGTAGAACTGCTCCTCGACGGCGAGCGACCAGTAGTGCTGGAGCGGGCTCGGTTCCTGCGCGGAGGCGAAGTAGTCGGTCCCGACCGCGGCGAAGCGCCAGTTGGCGGAGAACAGCAGCGACCAGAGCCCGTCGACGGCGATCTGCTGGGCACGCGACGCGAAGTAGAGGGCATAGCTGGCGCCCACGGTCAGGACGAGCACGAGCGTCGACATCGGCAGGATGCGGCGCGCGCGGCGGCGGTAGAAGTCCGCGAACGAGATCCGCCCCGTGCGCGCGTGCTCCTTGAGCAGGAGTCCGGTGATGAGGAAGCCGGAGATCACGAAGAAGACGTCGACGCCCACGAAGCCGCCGGCGGGGAACCCGAAGGCGTGGCTGACGATGACCAGACCGACGGCGAGGGCGCGCAGTCCCTCGATGTCGGGGCGGAACCCCGTCCGCACGGCGCCACGTCGGGTGGGTCGCGTCGTGGCCGCGCCAGGAGCGGTCTCGGCGACCGGTCGGTCCTCGGTCGTCGTCGTCGTGTCCGGTGCAGCGTGCGTCATGCGGTACCCGGTCGTTCCAGGTCGGAGTCGAGGAGGCCGAGCAGGTAGCTGCCGTAGCCGGACTTGGTCAGGGCCTCGGCACGCACCCGGAGCTCGTCGTCCGAGAGGAAGCCGCGACGCCACGCGACCTCTTCGGGCGAGCCGATCTTCAGACCCTGGCGGTGCTCGACCGTCCGCACGTAGTCGGAGGCCTCGAGCAGGGAGTCGAACGTCCCGGTGTCGAGCCAGGCCGTGCCGCGGGGGAGTACCTCGACCTGGAGCCGGCCCTGCTCGAGGTACGCGCGGTTGACGTCGGTGATCTCGTACTCGCCACGGGGCGACGGCGCGAGGTCGCGCGCGATGGCGAGGACGTCGTTGTCGTAGAAGTACAGGCCGGGCACGGCGTAGTTCGACCGCGGCTTGGCGGGCTTCTCCTCGAGCGACAGGGCGCGGCCGGTGGCGTCGAACTCGACCACGCCGTAGCTCGTCGGGTCGGCCACGCGGTAGGCGAACACGGCTCCGCCGTCGATCTGCTCGAACCGCTGGAGCCGCGAACCGAGGCCGGGGCCGTAGAAGATGTTGTCGCCGAGGACGAGCGCCGCGGAGTCGGTGCCGACGAAGTCCGCGCCGAGGACGAACGCCTGGGCGAGCCCGTTGGGCTCCGCCTGGACCGTGTACGAGATCGAGATCCCGAACTGCGAGCCGTCCCCGAGCAGGCGGTGGAACTGCGCGGCGTCGTGCGGCGTCGTGATCACGAGCACGTCGCGGATCCCCGCCAGGATCAGCGTGGACAGTGGGTAGTAGATCATCGGCTTGTCGTACACGGGGACGAGCTGCTTGCTGACGCCGAGAGTGATCGGGTGCAGCCTCGTGCCGGAGCCGCCGGCCAGGATGATTCCACGCATGGGCACCAAGTGTGCCTCAGATCGGGCACCTCCCTGGACGCGCCGTGCCGCCGGTGAGACCGATGTCACCGATGATCACCGCGCAGAGCGGTACAGTTCGGCCGGCCGTACGCGGCATGACGACCCCCGGACTGGACGGAATTGGTGACCAAGGAGCTCGGCGACGTCGCCGTTCGGCAGCACCCTGCCGCCCCCGTCGAGGTCACCGTCCGCGGCCAGGACCGACCGGGGCGCACGTTCCGCCTGCTGCGCGGTGCGGCCTGCGGTCTCGGCGTCGCGGGGACGATCGTCGTCGGCCGCGCGTCCGGTGTCCTCGACGGTGTCCTCGCGGTCGCCCTGCTCCTCCTGGTGGTCCTGGCCGTCCCCGTGTCGCGTGAGCTGTCTCGACGGGTCCTGGTCGTCGGATGCCTCCTGCTCGGGTGGGTGCCCGTCCTGTGGTGGGTCCCCCTGCCGGTCGGGGTGGCGGGGCGCGGCACCGCGCTGCTCGCCGTGGTGGCCGGGGGTCTGACGGCCTGGGTCGCTGCGGGGGAGGCTCCGGCGCGGCGGGGACGCCGGCTGCTGCCGCGCCTGCGGCTCGTCGACATCGTCCCCGTCGGCGCGGCCCTCGGCACCGCCTTCGTGCTGGCGCCCTGGTGGCGGGCGGCGGCGGGCGAGAACGCGCTCGGCATGCTCCTGCGGGGCTGGGACCACTCTGCGCACTTCAACATGAGCGAGATGATCCGGCGCCACGGGCTGGTCATCCCGGCCCTCGGACCGGCACCGGGCGGCGAGACCTGGGTGTACGCGCACTACCCGCAGGGCTACCACGCGGTGGTGGCGACGTTCATGGAGCTGGTCTCCCCGGAGGTCGGGCCCATCGGGGACGAGGTGCTCCTCTACGCCCGCACGATGGCGGGTGTCGTGGTCCTCGCCGCGACGGTGCTCGTCGCCGGGGTGTGCGCGCTGCCCCGTCTGCGCCGAGCGCCGCTCCTGGCGATCGCGCTCTCCGCCGGCGTCTGGTCCGTGCTCGTCCTGGGCCCGGGCGGCCGGATCCTCTCGGACGGCTTCCCCAACTACCTGCTCGCGTGCGTGCTGCTCGCGTCCCTCCCGTTGGTGCTGCTCCCCGTGGTCCGCGTCGCCTCCCCGGTGCACGTCGCTGCCGCCGGCGCCGCGATCGCCGGCATCGCGCACGGGTGGATCCTCCTGCTCGTCCTCGCGGCGCCGACGTTGCTCCTCCTCGTGGTCCCGCTGCGCCGCGGCCGGTGGCGGGCCGGGGGCGGTGCGTGGGCGTGGACGGTGGCGACCGGGGTCGCCGTGCTCGGCTCGATCGCCGTCGCCCTGCGCACGGTGGGTGGGCAACGCCTCGACGCGGTGCTCGTCATCGACGGCGGCGGGACCACCCTGCGCCTCCTGATCCCCGCCCTGCTCGTCGCGGCCTGCCTGCTCGTGGGCGTCGCGACCGTGGTAGCCCGCCGCGGCTCCCGGGCGACGACCACCCTGGCCAGACCCGTCCTCGTCGCGCTCCTGCCCGTCGTCGGTGGCGTCGTCGCCCTCGGCATCGGGTGGCTCCAGCTGCGGACGACCGGACACCTCGGCTACTACTTCTGGAAGTTCGCCATCGCGTGGACGATCTTCTCGGCGGTCGCTCTCGTCGCGGGCGTGGTCGGCTTCGTGTCCGCGCCCCGGGTCGCCGCTCGACCGTGGCCGCGCCTCGTGCGCGCCTCCCTCGCGCTCGTCGCGGTCGGGGCGTCGGTGCTCGTGTGGGGCGGCGTCCACCCGGCACTGCCGTCCCGCGGGCACGCGGCCCCGGGGATCGCCGCGCGCGTCGAGCTCGGCGCCACGTCGCTCGCGCCCCCGCCGTCGGCCGCCGCGCTCCTCGCCGCCGCCTCCGCCGCGCCTGCCTCGCCCGAGCGTCGAGCCGTCTTCGTGACGACGCCGGTGGACCCCGGAGTCTTCGGGATCTCCGCGGCCCAGTGGTACTCCGCCCTCACCTCCACGTGGACGGACGAGGGGAACGTGTCGCTGAGCCGGCTCGGTGGCGACGTCCACACCCCGACCGACGCGGTCAACGTGGCGCGCGTGATCCTCGCGGCGGACCCGTCGGCTGCCGTCGTCGTGGCACCCGAGTTCCGCGACGCGGTGCGGGCGGGGCTGCGCGGCGACGGGTGGGGCGACCGGGTGCTCAGCTGGTGACGGACGCCAGGGTGCGCCGTTCGGGTGACGCAAGGGGTTCAGAAACCGCCCGGACCGACCGATAACCTCCCCGTGGATCTGACTGGCGAGAACGACGTGATGACTGCTGGTGCCCGGACGCGACGCGGGTGGCGCGCGACGGGCCTCGTCGGGGCGGTGGCGATCGCGCTGGTCGCGACCGTGTCGTTCCTGCCGACGGCCGCGGGTGCGGAACCGGTCGCGAGCGACCCGACGGGCACGGAGCCCGCGTCCCGGAGCGGGATCCCGCGCGTCGCGGAGCCCGGTGCCACGCCGCCCGTGAGCGACCAGGTCCTGGTGCGCTTCGTGGACGGGGTCCCGAAGGCGCAGGGCAGGGCCGCGCTCTCTGCCGCGGGCGTCTCGGCGGAGGACCAGGTGGGCACGACGGGGTTCGTCGCCGTCCCGGTGGGCGACGAGGACCCGCAGGAGCTGGCGGCCGAGCTGGCGGCCGATCCTCGGGTCGCCGACGTGCAGGTCGACCACGTGCGCTCGACGGCCGTGTGGCCGAACGACCATCTGGTGCAGGCAGTGACCTGGCCGTACCTGGACCTCGTGCGTCTGCCGCGGGCCTGGGACGTCTCGCGCGGCACCGGCACGGTCATCGCCGTCCTCGACACCGGGATCCGCGCGTCGCACGAGGACCTCGCCGGTCGGGTGATCGTCCCGGGCTACAACGCGATCGACGGCAGCAGCGACGTGGACGACGACCAGGGTCACGGCACGCTGGTGGCCGGCATCGCCGCGGCGCGCGGGAACAACGGCGTCGGTCTGGCCGGCGCCGCCTGGGACGCCTCCGTGCTGCCGGTCAAGGTGCTGGACGAGAACGGGTACGGGTTCGACTCCGACGTCGCCGAGGGGATCACCTGGGCGGCCGACCACGGCGCCACGGTCATCAACATGTCCCTGGCGGGGCCGGACACCTCACCGGCGATCCTCGCGGCGATGCAGTACGCGGTGGCGAAGAAGGTGGTCGTGGTCGCGGCGGCCGGGAACGACGGCTCGTCGGTCCCGCACTACCCCGCCGCCTACGCCGCCGAGGTCCCCGGCGTCCTGTCGGTCGCCGCGACGGACGACTACGGCACGCGGGCGGGCTTCTCCAACTGGGGCGACTCGATCTCGCTCGCCGCGCCCGGGGTCGACGTCGTCGGCGCGTCGGCCGCGCTCGACACCTGGTACTCGCTCGGCACCGGCACGTCGATGGCATCGCCGCTGGTCGCCGGGGCGGCCGCGCTGCTCCGGCAGGCGAAGCCCGGTTGGACCGCCGCGCAGGTCGCGGACGCGCTCGTCGCGTCGGCGCGCGACGCCGGACCGCGCGGGCGCGACCCGTACTACGGAGCCGGGGTGCTCGACGTGTCCGCCGCGTTCGGGCAGACGCCGGGCATCCCGCTCGACCGAGCCGTCGGTGACGAGGGTCCGTCGGACGACGACGTCCCCGCGCGCGCCCGGGTGCTGCCCGCCGCTGACGCGGTTGCCTACACGAACGGGAGCATCGGGACGGACGGCGACGCCGACTGGTGGACCTCGCAGGTGAGCACCGCGGGCTTTCGGCTCTTTCGACTGACCTCGCGCGACTACAGCCCGATGGAGCTCGACGTCTTCGACTCCGAGCTGCGCTGGCTCGGGGGTGCGCAGACCGATCCGTCGTCGGGCAACGCGGAAGCGTCGGTGCCGGTGGCGGCTCCGGGCGGGGTGTTCGTCCGTGTCCGGGCCTCGGACGGGGCGGTCGGTGGCTTCTACAAGCTCGACGACCCCTACGGCACCTCCAGCAGGGGCCCGCTGCTGACGGTCGAGAACGCGCGGTCGGCATCGGCCGCGACGTCGACCCAGGTCGCCGTCGGAGACCTGGTGGCCGGCGGTGCGCTCGACGGTGTCGCTGCCGTGTCCGACGGGCAGGGTGGGACGATCTCCGTCGTCGCCGGCGACCCGGCGACGACGGGGGCCGCGGCATCGGTCGCCGGACCGCTCCTGACCGACTCCCTCGTCGTGGCCGACGTGCTGCCGGGTGGTGCGGACGAGGTCGTCGTCGCCACGCCCTCGGGCCTGCGGGCCTGGTCGTGGAGCGACGGAGGGCTCGTCGCGGCGGCCGCGGTGCTGTCCACCGACGTGGCCACGGCCGTGCGGGCGGTGGACGTCGAGGGTGACGGCGACGACGACCTCGTGCTCACCACCGCCGGGGAGACGGTGCTGCTGCGACGCGACGGGGCGTCGCTCGCACGGGTGGTGCTGGTGCCGCGCACGATGAGGCCTCTGGCGGTCGGGGACGTGTCCGGCGACGGACGCGCCGACCTCGTGGGCGGGGACCCGGCGGGCGCCGCGAGTCTTGAGGTGGTCCGACAGCAGGCGGACGGGACCTTCGGGGTCCCGGCGCTGGTCGCGACCAGCCGGGCGCCGGGGGTCCTCAGCGTCGCGGACGCGGACGGCGACCTGGACGGCGACGTCCTCGTCGGCGACGGGCCAGGAGGCTATCGCGGCGTCGTGGTCCACCTGCAGGGTGCCGACCACACCCTCGGTGGGGCGGCCTTCCAGGCCGGTGTCGCGAACCAGGCGACCCCCGCCGCGTTCGACGTCGACGCCGACGGCGACGTCGAGATCGTGGGCGGCCGCTCCGGCTTCGTGGAGCTGGTCGAGCGCACGACGCCCACGTCGTTCGACTACGCCTACCAGTTCCGGCTCACCGGCGACTGCGACGGCGTTCCGCCGGACCTCGCCGTCGGCGACCTCACCGGGGACGGGCGAGCCGACGTGCTCGCCTCGTGCCCGGACGGCAGCGTCGACGTGCTCCGGAACCGGTACACGACCGAACCGGTGGGGCCGGCCCTCTGGGTGGAGGACGGCCCGCAGACGCAGCAGAGCGGGGTGCCGGTGCGCCCCCTGGTCGCGATCCGGTCGGGGCACGACCTTCCCGCGGGCGCCGCGACCGCGACGACCGTCCGGCTCGTCGACGGCGTCACGGGCGCGGCCGTCCCCGCGACGCGGACCACGAACGCCTCGACGGACACCCTGACGATCACTCCGTCGGCCGACCTCGTGGTCGGTCGGCACTACCACGTGCGGGTGGCCGGACTCACCGACGTGGACGGCGCCGTGCAGGACGACGTCTACCGCGCGTACTTCACGGTGGGTGCGAGCGGCGACCGCTTCACGCCGGTCGAGCCGTTCCGCGTGCTCGACACCCGCAACGGGACCGGTGTGGACGCGGGTGCGGTGGTTCCGTGGGAACCGATCGACCTGCCGCTCGGCGGCTACGCCGTCCCCGAGACGGCCACCGCCGTCGTGCTCAACGTGACCGCGGTGTCACCGGCCGGGCCGGGCAACGTCCGCGTGTTCCCGACGCCCGCCACGACCGGGGCGCTGCCCACGGTCTCGAACCTCAACCTCCTGCAGTACGTGGACCAGCCGAACCTGGTGACCGTGAAGCTCGGCGCAGGCGGCTCCGTCCGCTTCGCGACCGACGGCGCGGTGTCCCACCTCGTGGCGGACATCGCCGGCTACTACAGCCCCGGCGGCGCGACCGCGTTCGTCCCGGTCAGCCCCGTGCGTGTCATGGACATGCGGAACGGGACCGGGGGAGTGCCGACCGGCCGTCTCCCGGCGGACCACTACGTCGACCTCGTCGTCACCGGGGTGAACGGCGTGCCGGCCGACGCGTCCGCGGTCGTCCTGAACGTCACGGGCGTCGCCCCGGGCGGTCGGACGAACGTGCGGGTGTACCCGAGGCCGGCGGCGTCGGAGCCCCAGGCGCCCCCGAGCGTGTCCAACCTGAACCTGTCCGGGGGCCGGGACCAGCCGAACCTGGTCACCGTCCAGGTGGGCGAGGGCGGCAAGGTCCGGTTCTACACGCAGAGCTCCGACCTGTGGCTCATCGCGGACCTGGCCGGCTACTACAGCCCGACAGGGCGGCAGGGCTTCACGGCCGTCGACCCCGCGCGCATCGCCGACACCCGGTCCGGCTTCGGGCTGCCGTCGACCCTGCGGGCCGGCGTGACGGCGGACCTGACCGTGACGGGCAAGGCCGGGGTGCCGGCGGGGGCGACCGCGGTGGTGCTCAACGTGACCGCCGCGGCCCCGCGGGGGACGTCGAACATCCGGGTCTTCCCGACGTCGACGGGTGCGCCCCCGCTCATCTCGAACCTCAACGTGGTCCGGGGCCGCGACGAGCCGAACCTGGCCGTGGTCCGCACCGGAACCACCGGCAAGGTGTCCTTCTACACCCAGTCCGCGGACACGGATCTCGTGGTCGACGTCCAGGGGTACTTCACGCAGTAGGCGGCGCGGCAGGGCGAGCGGCGGTCAGTGACCCGCGGCGTCGAACGCGGGCGCGAACCGCAGCTCGCCACGCGGCGAGGTCCCGGAGAAGGTGAGGTGCTGGACGACGGCCGGGTCCAGTCCGAGGTGCGACAGCGGGCCGTTGCCCGTGAAGCCCATCCGGCCGTAGATGTTCGGGTCACCGATCAGCGCGCAGCCCCGCGCGTCTCGGTCCCGCAGCCGGCGCAGACCCTCGGCCACGAGTGCCCGACCGATACCCCGCCGTTGCCGGTCGAGCCGGACGGAGATCGGCCCGAGCCCGAACCAGCCGTCGTGCGCCCCGTCGATCGTGACGGGCGAGAACGCGACGTGGCCGATGATGTCGCCGTCGTCCTCCGCCACGAGCGAGAGCGTCAGGTCGCCGGACGCCCGCAGCGACCGGACGATCGGTGCCTCGGAGCCGTCGCTGAACGACTGCGGCAGGAAGGCGGCGATGGTCAGCCGATCGATGGCGTCGACGTCGTCGGGTCGTTCGGGTCGGATCAGCACCGTCGTCTCCGGATCGCGGGGGCGCGCCCGGCTCCGGCGCGCGCCTCGCAGCGTAGGACCGGGTGGCGCGGAGCCGAAGCGGATTTGCGTCGGCCGTCCCCTGACGCGGGCGTCAGGGGACGGTGACCGTCCGGCAGCCGATCTGCGCGTTGGCACCGGGTGTCGCGTTGATGCCGTAGATGCAGACCGTGTGCGCGCCCGTGGTGGCGCTCATCGTGGCGTTGAAGCCGTGCAGGTCGCCGCGTCCCCAGACCTGGCCGACGTCGGGCCGCGACCCGTTCGCCGTGAACGCCGCCGAGGCCGAGTCGACGTACATGTGCACGGTGATCGGGTCGTTGGTGTCGGGGTCCAGGGCCCAGCCGGTGACGGTGATGGACCCGGCCGCGGCCGTGACCGTCTCGATGTTGCCGAACGGCACCCGGTTGGACGCGGGCGGAGTCTGCACTGCGGGGACGACGAGCGTGCGGCATGCGATCTGGGTCGACGGCCCGGTCGTCGCGTTGAGCGCGGTGACGCACACCTCGTGCGAGCCCGACGTCGTGTTCACGGTGGCCGCGAACCCGTGCAGGTCGCCACGCCCCCACACGCGTCCGACGTCCGGGCGCGACGCCTTGGCGACGAACGACGAGACGACCGCACCGTCGACGGACAGCTGCACCGTCACCGGGTCGTCCGTGTCGGGGTCCAGCGCCCAGCCGGACACCGACACGGTTCCCTCGCCGACCGTGGCCGTCTCGAGGTTGCCCATCGGCGGGCGGTTGGCCTCCGGCGGGGTGACGACGGCCGGCACCGTGACGGTGCGGCAGCCGATCTGCGCGTTGGCGCCCGGGGTCGCGTTGATCGCGTAGAAGCACACGGTGTGCGGTCCCGAGGTGGCGTTCATGGTGGCCGTGAGGCCGTGCAGGTCACCACGGCCCCAGACCCGGCCGACGTCCGGGCGGGACCCGTTCGCGGTGAACGCGGCCGACGCCGAGTCGACGTACATGTGCACGGCGATCGGGTCGTTGGTGTCGGGGTCGAGAGCCCAGCCGGTCGCGGTGATCGATCCGGGAGCGGCCGTCACGGACTCGATGTTGCCGAACGGCACGCGGTTGACCACGGTGATCGAGCGGCACGCGATGAGGGTGTTCCCGCCCGGGGCCCAGTCGTTGATGGCGTAGACGCACACGTTGTACGTGCCCGGCGCCGTCGGCACCTTGGCGCTGAACCCGTGCAGGTCGCCCTTCTTGTACGCGGCGCCCACGTCCGGCCGGGACTGGTCGGCGGTGAAGGCCGTGCCCGCCGACCCGACGTAGACGTGGACTGCGATCGGGTTGTTGGTGTCCGGGTCGAGCGCCCAGCCGGTGGCGGTGATGCTCGAGGCGTCGGACGTGACGGAGTCGAACGACCCGACGGGGAGACGGTCGGTGGTGGGGCCGAACCAGTCGCGGAAGTAGTTCCAGAAGTTGCGGTTCCCGTACGACGAGCAGGCGTCGCCGGTGCTGTAGCCGGCGGCGAGCGCGGCCGCGTTCGGCTGGTACGGCGTGTAGTTGTAGAGGCTCGCGGTCGCCTGGTTCTGGATGTAGACGGCCGAGCTGCCGCAGGCGGCGTTCGGGTGGAAGCGCACGTTGTTAGTCAGGCCGGCGCGGTGGCCGTACCTCGTGGGGTTGTTCGCGTAGTTCTTGAACTGCGCCGCCGCCGAGTAGACCTGGTTGAAGAAGCCGTAGTACTGCGCGTCGCACGCGGCGGTGTCGGGGCAGCCGTAGCCCATCGCGCTGCGGTACCGGTTGGCGTACAGACCGCTGCCGGACCCGGTGACCAGCCCCTGCTCCTTCTGGAGCATGACGATGAGCACGCGGGGGTTGATGCCGCACGCCGCGGCCACCTTGACGATGATGGACGCTGCGGTCTCCTCGGGTACTCCGACGTAGGCGCCGGGGCACTTCGCGTCTGCCGGTCGGGACGTCGTGGCCTGGCGGAAGTTCTTCAGGCAGGGGGTGCCGTCGCTCCCGGGGACGCACGACGCGCCCTTCTGGTTGAGGAACGCCTGCACGTCGGCGCCGCTCATCGCGCCCGAGTCGTAGAAGATCGGGTCGCTGATGATGAAGCCCGGGTCGAACTTGCTGAGGTCGGCGGCCGTGGCCGGCGCGGCGAGCGGTCCGGCCACGACGGTCACCACCTGCGCGACGACGACGGCAAGGGTGGCCAGCAGCGCGGCGGTGCGCCGGCGGACGGGTGCGCGGGACATCAGGGGACCTCGATGGTGACGGCGGGCGCCGAGCCCGCGCGGGTCGTGGACGTGTAGGACAGCACGGCTTGCCAGGTGCCCGGCGTGAGAGCGGCGCGCGGCACCGACAGCTCGCCGCAGCTCATGGTCGTCGCGTCCGGTGTCGCGGAGGCGCTCCGGGTGACGACGCTGCTCCCGCGGGTCATCGAGACGGCGCAGGTGCCGGCCGACTCCAGGGCGTCGACGTAGCCGCCGACCACCGCGGCGCCGGCGGCTGTGTCCCAGCCGGAGAAGGTCACGGTCACGGTCGCGGTGCCGAGCGGGGCGCCCGTCGTCCCGGCCGTCGGTGCGGGCGTCGCGGGGGGAGCCTCCGTCGGGGCCGGCGCCGTCGCGGACGGCTCGGCCGGGGTGCTCGGTGCAGCGGTGGCCGACGACGTCGCGGAGGCGGACAGCGAGGCCGTGGGAGCCGGCGTCGCGCCCGTGCCTGCCTGGGCGGGGCGCAGGAGCGCGATCACCGCAGCCGCGGCGGCCGCGGCGACCAGCACCGAGACGATCGCGACGACGATGCGCCGGGAACCAACGTTCATGGGTGAGGGCCTCGCGTGAGGGGACGGGTGGATCAAACTCTAGGGACACGCACGGAAGATCCGGTGAGCGCCACTCGCGTCGTCCGGTTCGTCCCAGTACCACGTGGGGGGCGCCGCGTCGATGGTCCTGCACGGGAGCGACTATTCTTGGCGTTCGCCGTCCGCCGAGGAACGAGGAAGCGTGCACAGGATCCTGGGGAACCCCCGCCACTACGCGTGGGGCTCGACGACCGCGATCCCGGAGCTCGTCGGACTGACCGGAGACGGGCGCCCCGTCGCCGAGCTGTGGTTCGGCGCGCACCCGGCCGGGCCGTCCGCCGTCGAGACGGACGACGAGACGCTCGCGCTCACCGACATGCTGGCCGCCGCGCCGCGGGCGCTCCTCGGCGCCGACGTCGTCGCCCGGTTCGGCGCGGGCCTGCCCTACCTGCTCAAGATCATCGCCGCGGAGCGGCCGCTGTCCCTGCAGGTCCACCCGAACGTCGAGGCTGCCGGGAAGGGCTTCGCCGCCGAGGAGGGCGCCGGTGTCGCGCTCGACGCGCCACACCGCAACTACAAGGACCGCAACCACAAGCCCGAGCTGGTGTTCGCCCTCACCACGTTCGAGGCGGTCTGCGGGTTCCGCGCCCCCCGCCGGGCCGCGGAGCTGCTCGCGGACCTCGACGCACCCTTGGCCAAGGAGCTGCACGGGATCCTCGTGGCCCAGCCGACCGTCGAGGGGATCCGCGCAGCCTTCACGCACCTGCTCGAGCCGTCCACGCGCCCCTCGGCCGACGAGGTCGGCGCGGTCGCGCGGGCCTGCGCGGAGAGGCTCGCGTCAGGCTCGCCCTCGCCGCGCGCCGACCGCACGGTCGTCCTGCTCGATGCCGCGTACCCGGGCGACCCCGGCGTGGTGACGTCGTTGCTCCTCAACCCGGTGACCCTCCAGCCGGGCGACGCGATGTTCGTGCCCGCCGGCGGGGTGCACGCCTACCTGAGCGGGTGCGCCGTGGAGATCATGGCCAGCTCCGACAACGTGCTGCGCGCGGGCCTGACGCCGAAGCACATGGACATCCCGGAGCTGCTCCGCAACGTCGACTACGTCGCGGCGCCCCCCATCCGCGTGGCGCCGGAGGTGTTCCACGGCGCGACCAAGGTCTTCTACGCGCCGGTCGACGACTTCGAGCTCTCGGTCACCGAGATCGCCGACGGGCACAGCCACCCGCTGCCGGGCCGCGGTCCGCGGATCGTCCTGTGCCTCGACGGCGAGACCTCGATCGCGGCCGGTGGCTCCGAGCTGGTGCTGACCCGCGGGCAGGCGGCCTTCGTTCCCGCCGCCGACGGCCGGCTCACGGTGACGGGCACCGGGACGATCGTCCAGGCCGACGTCCCCTGACTCCGTCCTGACAGTCGCGCCCGGACGGTACGGTCCGGGGCGGCTCAGCCCGCTGCGGTGACCCGCTCGGAGGCGACGAGGCGGTCCCGCCGCGGTGCGTCGTCGGCCAGCTCCGCGGTCGTCGCGGGGCTGGTGAGCACCACCGACCCGTCGCCCGCGAGCACCGCGAGCACGTCGAGGAGAAAGGCCACGACCTCGGAGCGGGGTCCGGCGGCTCGGAGCACCCGGTCGGCCTCCGCAGCCGGATCCGTCAGCAGGTCCGCGTGGCTGCGCGTGACGACGCCGTCGAGGGCGGCGGCGGACGGGTCGAGAGGCGCCGTCCACCCGATCACGTCGCCGTAGGTCATGACGGCGCCCGCCGCGTCGATGGCACCCGGCGGCAGGGGATCGGGGAAGCTGCGCGCCAGGGCGGGCAGCGCCACGGCGACCACCTGGTCGCGCGCGGACGCACCGGCGGGGGAGTCGGTGACGAGCACGTCCACCGGCCCCGCGCCCGGACTCACGACGCAGGCGCCGGCGCGCCACACCGCGAGCGCCCACACCACGGTGCGCCAGTGCCCGGGCAGGTCGAGGGCGACCCGCGTCCCGGGGCCGGCGTCGAACTCCTCGACCAGGAGGTTGGTGGTCTTGCTCACCCAGTTGCCGAGCACCGCGCCCGACAGCTCGACACGCTCGCCGTCGTCGCCGTACCACGTCACCCGAGGGCGTCCCGGCTCGCGCACGAGCAGGGTGAGGAGGTCGGCGACCGTGGTGGGGGGCACCCGGACAGCGTAGGGCGGCAGACGCCGACCGCCGGCCCGACGAGGTCGGACCGGCGGTCGGTGGTGGGGCGGCGGAGGGCTACTGGACGTACCACCCCTGGACGTCGGCGATCAGCTGGCTGGTGCCGGAGTCGTTGTAGAACGTCACCTTGTTCCCGGTGCCGAGCTTGACGATCACGAGGTTCGCGATGTTCCGGCCGGCGTAGGGGTTGAGGTTGGACGCCTTCTTGCAGTCCGTCACGACCGTCCCGCCCGGGCAGGCGGAGACGTAGGTGTTGGCGGTGCTGTTCGCGGCGGTCACGTTGAACACCACGGCCGTCGCTCCCGCAGGGGCGTCGGGGAGCGTCAGCGTGTACGTCTTGCCGGCGGCCACGCTCTGGAACGCCATCGCGCGCGTCGGCTCGGTGGGCAGGTACGACGCGTCAGCCGTGCCGTCGACGAACCAGCCCTGGACGTCCGCGATGAGCTGGACGGTGCCGGCGTCGTTGTAGAACGACACCTTCCCGCCGGTGCCCAGCTTGACGATCACCATGTTGGGCGTGTTGGCGCCCGCGTAGGGGTTGAGACTGGACGACTTCTTGCAGATCGTCAGGCCCGTACCACCCGGGCACGCCGACACGTAGGTGTTGGACGTCGGGTTGGCGGCGGTGACGTTGAGCGCAACGGCGGTCGCGCCCGCGGGCACGTTCGGGAGCGTGAGCGTGTACATCTGCCCGGCACCGATGCTCTGGAACGACATCGCGCGCGTCGGGGCCACCGGGGCGTAGGTCGCCCCGCCGGTCCCACCCTCGACGAACCAGCCCTGCACGTCCGCGATGAGCTGGACGACACCGGCGTCGTTGTAGAAGGTCACCGTGTCGTCGGCGCCCAGCTTCACGATCACCATGTTCGGGGTGTTGCGTCCCGCGTAGGGGTTCACGTTCGACGACTTCTTGCAGTCCGTCGTCGAGGTGCCACCCGGGCAGGCGGACACGTAGGTGTTCGAGCTCGGGTTGGCCACCGTGACGTTGAGCGCCACGGCGGTCGCCCCGACGGGTGCCCCCTCGAGCTGCAGCGTGTACGTCTGGCCGCCGGGGACCGACTCGAACGACATGGCCCGCGTCGGGGTCACGGGCGTGTAGGCCGCTCCCGCCGGGGTGATCGTCTGCTCCAGGGGGTCGGAGGTCGTGGCGGCCGAGCTGGCGTCGCCCACCCACACCGCGGTCAGCTGGTGGGTCCCGACGCCCAGGGTGGTCGTCGCGAACGTGGCCACGCCCGAGGAGAGGGTGCTCTCCCCGAGCTTGGTCGCGCCGTCGTAGAACGTGACCTTGCCGGTGGGGAGCTTCCCGCTGCGGACGACCGTGGCGCCCAGGGTCACCGACTGCCGGGAGGCGGCCGGGTTGGCGGAGCTGGTGAGGGTGACGGTCACCTCGTTCTTGGTGAACGTGCGCACCGCCGAGGTGCCGATGGCATTGTCCGCGCCGTCCAGCGCAACGACCCGCCAGAAGTAGGGAGTCCCGTCGACGAAGTACTTGGGCGACGCCCACGACGTGGTGACGGTCTTCGGCGACTCCAGCATCGTGGCGAAGTTCGCCGCCGTGCTGACCTCGAAGCGGTAGGCCGAGGCCCCCGTCACGGGCGACCAGCGGAAGACGACGTCGTTCGAGGTCGGGCGGGCCGCGTCGTCGGGCGCGAGCAGTGCCGGCACCGACGCGCCGACCGTGAAGCCGTCCCCGGACGACCACTGGCCGGCGAACCCGCCGATGTCGTTCTTCCGCACGCGCCACGTGTAGCTGCCGAGGCCCAGCGACTTGTCCGGGGTGAAGGCGGCGTACGCGGTGATGTCGGTGCGGATCCGGTTGGCGAGCGGGTAGGTGGAGTCCGTGCCGCGGTAGAGCTCGACCGTGTACGTCCCGGCGTAGCTCAGCGCCGTCCAGGACAGCGACGGCAGACCGTTGACCACGGTGACGGGCCGGGTCACGGGTGCGGACGACGACTTGGTGAATGTCGCCGGGACGCTGCTGGTCAGCACCTGCGAGGACGCGTCGAGGGCCTGCACGCGCCAGTAGTAGGTCCCGTCGGGGTAGGTCTTGGCCCACGGGGCGTAGAACGGCTGGTCCACCGTGGCCGTGTCGACCATCGTCGCGAACGAGGCGTCACTCGCGACGTCGATCCGGTAGGCCTTCGCCCCGGGTGCGGTGCTGCCCTGCGGGAGGCCGGCCGGGAAGTAGTCCGCCCACGAGAAGGCGACCTGGTCGACGACGGGAACCGGGGTGGGGTCGAGCACCGGCGCGGGGCTCACCTTCCGGAACGCGGAGATGTTCGCCTCGTTCGCCTCGTACGCCGCCTGGGGGCCGGGGCCGCAGGTGACGTCGGAGCGGCAGACCTGGACGTACCAGTAGTACGACTGCAGAGCGGTGTTGTCCGGCAGTGACTCCCGCGGGGTGATCGAGGTGAAGTGGGTCGAGTACTTGCGCACGACGTTCGTGAAGTTCTTGTCGGTCGCCAGCCACACGGTGTAGCTGTCGGCATCGGGCGACGGCGCCCACCGAAGCTCGGGGACGTCGGGCTGGCTCGAGCCGTTCGCCGGGGCGACGTAGGTCACGAACGGGCTCTCGGTGACCGTGAAGGTGGCGACCCCCGACTGCGCGATCTGGCCGTCGTCCTTGTTGAACGCCCGGACGAACCAGCGCCACCCGCCGGCCGAGAGGGCCTCGGTGTACGTGTAGGCCGCCTGCGGCAGCTTCTCCTGGGACTTGGTGAGCTCCTGGAAGGTGTTGGACGCGGCCGGTGCGTAGTAGACGCGGTAGTACTTCGCGTCGGTGACCGGGGTCCACGTCATGCTCGGCGAGTCCTGCAGGAGCGGCGGCGTCGCCACGGCCAGGGTGCCGATGGAGGGCGACGTGGTCGTCGGGTCGGTCACGACGAACCGACCCCGGCCGGAGGAGCCCGCGACTGGCGTCATCGCACCGTCGGCCGAGACCCCCTGGACCCACCACTCGTAGGTGCCCGCGCCGAGGTTGGTGTCGTTGACGTTGGTGGGCGACCAGGTGGTGGCCGACGTCGTCCCGACCGTCTTCTGGGAACCGACGCCGTCCTTGATCAGCGTGACCTGGTAGCGGTGGTAGCCGGCCAGCGGCGTCCACGAGAGAACGGGAGCGGTGACGGTGACGTTGTTGACCGGCGAGATCGGCCGAACCACGGCCTGGTCGAACGTGAAGCTCTCGCGGTTGGAGTACACGCCCTGCACCGGGGTCGTCGTGCTGGGCGGGGTGTCCATGGCGCGGACGCGCCAGTAGTACACGGCACCCGGGTTCGGCTCGAACGTGCAGTCGGCGCCGACCGTCGCGCTCGGCTTCGGCGTGGTCGTCACGGCGTGCGGCGTCAAGGAGGTGTGCAGCGTCTGGCACGTGGTGACCCCGGAGCTGAAGTTCGGGTCCGTGCTGATGCTCACCTCGTAGTAGGCGGCGTGCGCGACGCCGTCCCACGCGAGCCGGAAGCTGGACGCCGAGACCTCGGCGCCGCCGATCGGGCGCAGGGGTACGGGCTTGTCGGACCAGCCGCGCTGGAACTGGCCGACCGCGGACCACGGGCCGGCCTGGCCGGTGGCGCCGGTGGCGCTGGCGATGGCCTGGACGCGCCAGTAGTAGCCACCGGCCACGTAGGTCGCGGCCGGCGAGTATTGCGTTCCGCGGACCACCACGCTGTCCTTGATGTTGTTCGCGAAGTCGCCGTTCGGGCTCACCTGGAGCAGGTAGGCCTTCGCGCCGCGCACCGGCGTCCAGGTGAACTTGATGTCCTGGATCTCGTTGAACTGCTCGTTCACCTCGCCTGCGCCGAGCAGGGTCGGCTGGCCGAGGGCGTCGCCCCAGACCACCGTGAAGGACCGCGGCGTCGACCAGGCGGTCGTCACGCCGGTGGTCGCCGAGACCCCGCGGACCCGCCAGTACCAGGACTTGCCCAGCGTCAGCGGCGTGGTGAGGGCGAGGGAGGTGTTGGCCGTGCTGAACGACTGCGCCGCGACGAACCCGTCCTCGTCGTCGAGCTCGACCTCGTAGCCCTTGACGCCGGTGAGCACGCTCCACCGCAGCGTCGGGGTCTCGTCGGGGTAGGCCAGGCTGGCCAGGTCCGCGGGCGAGACGGCCGAGGGGGCCGTGGCCGACGTCTTGGTGAACTCGTCAGAAGCCCAGGGCCCCAGGTCGGCACCGGTGAGGGCCGCGACGCGCCAGTAGATCGTGCCGAGGGGCAGGTCCGTCGGCGGCGTCGCGTGCAGCGCATAGGTGTCGGTCAGGTAGATCCGGCCGGCCGTAGCGAAGGTCGAGCTCGTCGACACCTCCACCCGGTACGTCGTCGCACCGGGGACCGCGTCCCAGGCGAGCACGGGGTTGCCCGGCCCGTCCGCGGGGGCGGTCAGCACGGGAGGGTCGGTCGGCGCGACAGCGGCGGCGGGCGCGACACCGACCGCGCTCAGCAGGCCGACTGCCAGGACGTTGACGGCGACGAAGGCGGTTGCTCGGCGGAGCGACAGCTGCACAGTGGTTCCCCTCGGGTGCGGGCTCGGTCCGCGGGGGATCTGGCCCCCGCGCACCACCCCATCGGCACCCGGTCAGGACTTCTTGACCTCAGGCAACTGTTCGTCACTGCACCGGAGCAACCAGACACGCCCGGGCGACCGATCTTCACCAAGTTCACCCGACAAAACCGGACAACTACCACGTCCCCGCTTGACCAACGCGAACGACACGCGTGTAATTCCTTAGAACGGATTCATGAGCGAGCACCACCCGCGGCGCACCAGAGAGAGCGTCGCACGCCGAGCCCCTGAACGAGCAGATGAACCAGCACGAGGACCGCACGGAGGCACGCATGTGGAACCTGCTCGACAACGACGAGATCTTCCCTTCGGACGCACGGAGGAGTGCACAGACGCACGCCTCCAACGTGCTGCCGATCTTCGGCGCCCTCGAGGACGAGGGCCCCATGGGGTGGCAGGAGCGCGCGCTGTGCGCCCAGACCGACCCCGAGGCGTTCTTCCCCGAGAAGGGCGGCTCGACGCGTGAGGCCAAGAAGGTGTGCACGGGGTGCGACGTGCGCTCCGAGTGCCTCGAGTACGCACTGCAGAACGACGAGCGCTTCGGCATCTGGGGCGGGCTGTCCGAGCGGGAGCGGCGCAAGCTCAAGCGGCGTGTCGTCTGACGTCCTGCGCCGGGCGGGAGTGTCGCGCGCGGGCCTCGTCCCGCGCGGCGGCATGATGTCCCGAGCATGACTGACACGCTCCTGCCGGTGGACCTGCCCACCGCGACCTCCCCGACACCGGTGACGACGCCGGTGTCCGCGGTCGTCGTCACCCGCGGTCTGACCCCGTACCTCGCCACGACGCTCGCGGCCCTCGCCGTGCAGACGCGCCGCCCGCTCCGGGTCCTGGTGGTCGACGTCGCCCACGCGGCCGACGACTCCGTCGAGCAGCTGCTGCACGGCTCGTTCGCCGACATCACCGGCTCTGCGGCTCCGGCGCTGCGGCTCGTGCGCGCGCCCGGCGTCCGCTCGTTCGGGCAGGCCGTCCGCCGTGGCCTCACGGTCGACGACGCACCGCCGACGACCTGGCTCTGGCTCCTGCACGACGACAGCGCTCCCGCGGCGACCGCCCTGTCCGAGCTGGTCCGCGCGGTCGGTCACGCCCCGTCGGTCGCGGTCGCCGGCGTCAAGCAGCGCACGTGGACCGATCCGGAGCGGTTGCTCGAGGTCGGTCTGCGCTCGTCGCGCTCGGGCCGGCGGATGACCGACGTCGAGCCCGGCGAGCTGGACCAGGGCCAGCACGACGGTCGGGAGGACGTGCTGGGGGTCGGGATCGCCGGCGCGCTGGTCCGGCGCGACGCCTGGGACGACCTCGGCGGCACCGACCCGATCCTGGGCCCGTTCGGTGACGGGTTCGACCTGTCGCGGCGCGCCCGGCTGGCGGGCCACCGTGTGATCGTCGTCCCGTCGGCCGTGGTCCGCCACGCCCAGGCGGGCTACCTCGGGCTGCGCTCGACCTCCGGCGACGTCGCCGGCGTGCCCGTCGACCGCGACGGCGACGGCGAGGACGACCGCGCCGATCCGCGCCGGTCGTTCGCGGCGCGCCGACGGGCGCTGGTGCACAGCAGACTCGTCTCCGCACCGCTCCCGCTCGTGCCCGTGGTGGTCGTCCTCGCGCTGGTCGCGTCCGTGGTGCGCGCGCTCGGCAGGCTCGCCGCGAAGCAGCCGGGCCTGGCCGTCGACGAGGTGCGGGCGGCGCTCGCGGCGCTCGCCCGCCCGGACGGAGTGGCCCGCGCCCGGCTGGGTGCGACGCGGAGCCGCCGTCTGCCCCGGCGCACGCTGCGTCCCTTGCAGGCCGGCTGGCGCGACGTGTGGTCGCAGTCCCGGGACCGTCGGCTCGCGCGCGCCGAGGCCCGCCGGGTGGTCCAGGCCCCCAGCGAGCTCGAGCTGCGCGAGCTCGCCACTCTTGCCACCCGCCGCCGCACCACGCTCGCCGTGGTCGCCGGGCTCCTCGTCGTGGTCGCGGGGGTGGCGCTCGGTCCGCTCGTCGCGGGCGTCGTCGGCGGTGGGAGGCTCGTCGGCGACGCGCTCCTGCCGTCCACCGCGCGACTCGGCGACCTCTGGTCGGCAGCCACGTCCGGGTGGGTCGCGGACGGGCTCGGTGGACCCGGCCCGGCGGACGCGCTGCTCACCGCCCTGCTCGTCCCGACGGCCCTCGCCGGCGGCTCGACGACGACCGCCGTGGCGGTGCTCCTGCTCGGGTCGGTCGTCCTGGCCGGTCTGGGGGCGTGGGCGGCCGCGGGTGCCGCGACGCGCTCGGTCGCCGTCCGCGGCTGGGCCGCGGTCGTGTGGGCCGGCGCCCCCGCGCTCCTGCTGAGCCTCGGTGACGGACGCCTGGGCGCGGTCGTCGCGCACGTCGCACTGCCCTGGGTGGCCCTCGGGCTCGCGCGGGCGGTGGGGGTGCAGCGCGTCGACCAGGTGCTCTCCGGCGTGGCCACCGCGCGACACGACGACGACGAGGTCGATGTCGAGACGCCCGTCCGCGGCACGCCGACGGTTCCCACGCCCCGGGCGTCGGCAGACACCCCGGCAGCCGTGGGCGACGTGCCTGCGACGCCCGAGCGCGTCGGTGCTCCCGACCCCACCGGCTCCATCTCGGCCGCTGCCGGAGCGGCGATCGCCTTCGCCGTCGTCGTCGCCGGGTCGCCCGCGCTGCTCGTTCCCGGGGTGCTCGCCCTGTGCGTCGTCGCCCTGTGCGCGCCGCGTCGTCGCGGACGGGTCCTGCTCGTGGCGCTCCCCGCGCTCGCCCTGCTGGGTCCTACCTTTCTCGAGGCGGGACGGCGAGGGCTCGAGGGCTGGCGTCTGCTGATCGCCGACCCGGGGCTGCCGGGCGGATCCACCGCGGCGGACCCGGTGAGCCGGCTGCTCGGAGTCCCGGCGGACGCGTCGTCGCTCGTCCCGGACGTCCTTCCGGCGCCGCTGGCCGAGGCCTGGCCCCTCGCGCTGGGAGCGGTCGTCCTGCTCCTGGCGGTGCTCGCCCTGCTGCGTGGCGCCCCCGTGGCCCGTGCCGTGCGGGGTGCGTGGGTCGTCGCGGCGCTCGGTGCCGCGGCCGCGACGATCTCCGTGGCCGTCCCCGTCGGGATCTCGGACTCGGTGGTCGTCCACGGCTGGGCAGGACCCGCGCTCTCGCTCGCGGGCGCGGGGTTCCTGGCGGCCGCAGTCATCGGCGCGGACCGGCTGCGCGAGCGCCTGGCGCACTACACCTTCGGGTGGCGGCAGCCTCTCGTCGCGGTCGTCACGCTCGCCGCCGTCGTCGTTCCCGTCGCCTGGCTCGGCACGTGGACATGGCAGGCGCGCAGCGGAGACGCGGTCGGGCTGCGGGCGGTCGAGCGCTCGATCGTGCCCGCGGTCGGCCTCCAGGCGCAGGCGTCGCAGCTGTCGTCGCGTGTGCTCGCGGTGAGCCTCGAGCCGACGCAGGACCCCGAGGCCGCGACCGTGACGTGGCAGCTGCTGCGCGGCGACGGCCCCGAGCTGGTGGACCAGGCCGCGGCCGAGTCGACCCGCACGCTGAGCGGCGACCTGCTCACCCCGGACGTGGTCCCCGCCGACGTCGCCACCAGCGAGGTCGACGAGCTCGTCGCCCGGCTCGCGTCGGCGGCGACCGGCGACGTGGCGGGGGAGCTGGCCGCGCTGGGAGTTGCCGACGTGCTGGTGCCGCCCCTGCCCGAGGACGTCGGCGCCGTCGACCCCGAGGTCGCCGCCACGCAGCTCGACGAGCTGGTGAGCAGGCTCGACTCGACCGCCGGCCTCGAGCGGGTGACCAGGAACGTGACCGGGACGCTGTGGCGGGTGCAGGCGACCGCGACCGTGGCCGGCGCCGCCGCCCCGACCGCCCTGCCTGCGTGGGCTCGTCTCGTGCCCGCCGGGGCAGACGTCACGGACCCCGCCGTGGCCGCCGTGGCGGTGCCGTCCGCCGACCGGGCGGTCGACTCCACGGTGGCGCCGGGCGGCGAGGACCGCGTGCTCGTCCTCGCCGAGCGCGCCGACGCCCGCTGGCACGCCTGGCTCGACGGCCGGTCTCTGCGCTCGGTCGACGGCGGGTGGCGGCAGGCGTTCGCCGTCGGGGCCGACGGCGGTGAGCTCGTCGTCCGGTACGACAGCCCGGAGCGCACACCGTGGCTGGTCCTCCAGGGCGTGGTCGCCCTGGTGACGATCCTCCTGGCCGTCCCCGTGCGGCGACGCCGGGGAGCCCGGGCATGAGCGGGGGAGACGTCATCGACGAGACCGGTCCGACGCGGATGCAGGTCTGGCTGGGACGGACGGCCCGTGCCGCGTCCGGCCTCGCGGTACTCGGGCTGACGGCCGCGATCGTGGCCGGGGCGCGCCTGCCCGGCGGCACCGCAGGCGACCCCGTCCCGCCGGCACAGATCTCCGTCCCCGCCTCGGTGTCGACGCTCGTGTGCGCCGGACCGCTGATCCAGCCCGACGACACCGGCCGGGGGGACTCCGCCTTCGACCCCACCCCGGTGGACCCGGTCACCGCCGTCACGGCGGTGACCTCGGTGCCGGACCACGACGGCGGCTCCGCCGGCACCCTGGGACCGCTCGACCGCTCGACCACGACGACGACGCTCGACGCCGGAGGTGACTCGGCGGTCGTCCCCGGCGTGACCGGCCCGGTGGTGGTCCGCGCCGAGCCGGGTGCTGATGCCCCCGCCCGGGTGGCCGCCGCGAGCGCCGGCCTGGTGACCGCGGGCGACCTGCGGGGGCTCTCCGCCGCCTCCTGCCAGCAGCCGACGGCCGACGCGTGGTTGCTCGGCGGGGCCACCGACCTGTCCAGCACCGCGCAGCTGGTCCTGGACAACGCCGGGTCGACGCCCGCCGAGGTCACCCTCGCGATCTGGGGCCCGTCGGGCCCGGTCGACCTCACGGGCGAGCGGTACCTCGTCGCGCCCGGCGCCTCCCGCGTGGTGGTCCTCGGCGGGATCGCGGCCGAGCAGCGCCGGGTGGCGGTGCACGTGACCGCGACCGGGGGACGGGTCGGGGTGCACGTGCAGGACTCCGCGATCGACGGGTTCACGCCCGCAGGGACCGACCTGGTCGTGCCCGGTGCTGCCCCCGCCCGCCGCCAGGTGGTCCCCGGCGTCGCGGTGTCCGCCTCGGCGGTCGGTGACGTGACCGCCTCCGCGCTCCGGCTCCTGGTGCCCGGCACCGTCGCCACCACCGCCCGCGTCACGCTGCTCGGCCCCGGGGGCGTCACGGAGCTCCCCGGTGCGGACGAGGTGGCGCTGGTGGCCGGTGAGGTGACCGACGTGCCGCTGGGCGGGCTGCCCGCGGGCTCCTACACGGTGGTCGTCGACGCCGACCAGCCCGTCCTGGCCTCGGCCGTCGTGACGCGCCCGGGTGCGGTCGGCGAGCTGGACGACCTCCCGAGCGTCGAGCGCGCGTGGGCGGCGTCGACCGCCGTCGGGCGCAGCGGCGTGGTGGCCGTCCCGAGCGGGACCCGCGGGATGCTCGTCGTCGGGGCCGTGTCCGGTGCCGCGGACCCGAGCGCGGACGGCGTCGCGACGGGCTCGGTCCGGCTGCTCGGGGCCGACGGCGTGGTGCTGGCCGAGCGGACGTTGGTGCTGGACGCCGGGACGACGGGCGCCTGGTGGGTCGACGACCTGGCCACCGGGACCGGCCAGGCCGCCGCGCCCGACCCCGCGGTGGTGCCGGGTCCGCCTGCGGCCGTCGCGGGAGTGGTGGGCGTCGACCTCGTCACGGACGACGGCTCGACGGTCGCGCTCGCCTGGGCGATGGTGGCCGCGGTCGACCAGGCGGACGGCTGGCTCGTGTCCGTGCTCGACCCGGTACCGGTGCCGCGCCTCACCCCGGACGTCGCCGTCCGCGAGGACCCGAGGCTCGGCACCCGCTGACTCAGCGGGCGGTGCGCAGCTCCGAGCGCTCCCGCAGCCGCAGCCCGAGCACCGCCGCCTGCCGCACCGGCCACTGGTACCAGCGTGGGTACCGGCGGTGCACGTACCGAGCCGCGCTCGCGTGGTGCGCCGAGATCATCGGCGCGGGCTTGGCGCGCCAGGACGTCCCGCCGACGTGCGTGACCTGGACCTGCGGCACGTAGAGGTTGATCCACCCCGCGCGTCCCAGGCGCTCCCCGAGGTCGACGTCCTCGAAGAACATGAAGTAGCCGTCGTCGAACCCGCCCACGGCCTCGAACGCCTCGCGCCGCAGCAGCAGGCACGCACCGGACAGCCACCCGGCCGGTCGTTGGCCGCCGGCGTTCTGCTGGTGCGCCTGGTACCGGCGCGTCCACGGGTTGCCGGGCCAGACCTTGACGAACAGCGCGTGCCCAGCGCCCTGGGTGAGCGACGGCAGCTCACGCGCCGAGGGGTAGACGGTGCCGTCGGTGTTGAGCAGGGCCGGGCCGACCGACCCCGCGGTGGGCGCTGCCTCGGCGGCCGCGACGAGGTCGTCCAGCGACCCCGGCTGCCACTCGATGTCGGAGTTGGCGACGACGATCCACCGTGCCTCGGCGCCTGCCGCGCCCAGGTTGGCGCCGCCGCCGTAGCCCAGGTTCGACCCCGTGGCGACGAGCCGCGCCCCGAACTCGTCGGCCACCGCGCGGGCGACGGTGGGATCGGAGCCGTTGTCGACGATCACCAGCTCGGCCGGCGTGGCGGACGCAGCGGCGAGGGTGCGGGCGAACATCGCGAGCTCGTCGCCGGGGTGGTAGACGACGCAGACGACGCGGACATCGGAGGCTGGCGTGGGCGGGGGCGGGACGGCGGTGCTCATCGTCCGGACAGGCTAGTGGGCGTCGCCGTAGTGCGGATCCACGTCGTCGGGCGACCTCCCGAGCAGGTGGGCCACCTGCTCGACGACCACGTCGCGCACCAGGTCGGCGAGGTCGAGGGGATCGGTGGCCCGCGACTCGACCGGACGGCGGTAGACGACGATGCGCGCCGGGAGCCCGGCGTCGGACGGGAAGTAGCGACCGAGCGGGACCCCGCCGTGCTCCCACGGCGCCGGGTTGGACGGCGGCACGTCCTCGACGGCGAACTCCGTCCCCACCAGCTGGCGTGCCCAGGTGCGCTCGATCCGCTCGACGGCATCGAGCACGAGGTCGTCGAACCGCTCGGCGCGGGTGCGGTAGGCGGGCATCGTGCTGGGCAGCAGCGGCCCCCGGGGTCCACGTCCGCGCCGGTCGCGGCGGCGCACGGGGGCGATCGTCGTCGTGGGGAGCGCCAGGGTGCGGCGGCCGACACCGGGGGCTCGGCGGGCGGGCGGCGGGGGTGCAGAGCTCACCTCAGCACTGTAGATCGCGCACGGCCGACGGCGTGGGGGGCACGGCCTGTCCGCGCCCGGGAGTACCGTCAGCGCGTGAGATCCGTGAGGCAGTGCTCCCGCACGGCATGCGGCCGTGCGGCCGTGGCCACGCTGACCTATGTGTACGCCGACTCGACCGCGGTGCTGGGTCCTCTGGCGCAGCACGCCGAGCCCCACTCGTACGACCTGTGCATCGAGCACGCGGAACGCCTCACGGCCCCCCGCGGCTGGGAGGTCGTCCGGCTGACGCCCGAGTTCACCCCCGCTCCGCCGAGCCGGGACGACCTGCTGGCGCTGGCCGACGCGGTGCGGGAGGCGGGGAGGCGGATCGAGCCCGAGCCCGTCGCGCTGCCCGAGGCTGTCGGCGCGGTCCTGAACGAGGCACCTCGCCGCGGTCACCTGCGCGTGCTGCGTGGCGAGGGCTGACGTGGCCCGCCGCAAGGGAGAGGCCGCGCGTGCGCGCGCCGAGCGGGCGGGCGAGCCCCTCGGCTCCATCAGCCAGCCCTCCGGCCCGGGCGTGCCCGGCACCGACGCATGCCTGCGCTGCGGTGCCACCGACCTGACCCGGATCCGGATGGCTCTCACGGACGGCCGTCAGGTGGTCTTCGTGTCCTGCCCGTCCTGCGAGCAGCGCAACTGGTTCCCCCTCGACGGGAGCGGGATCCCGCTCGACCGGGACGAGATCGTCGGCGGGGACGCCTGACCTGGTCCCGGTCCTGGTCGTGGCCCGGAAGGCCCCGGGTACGATGACGGCGTGATCTCCCCTGCTGCCGACCGTGTCGATCTGTCTGCCCTCATCAAGGCCTACGACGTCCGCGGGGTCGTCCCCGACGAGCTCAACCCCACCGTCGCCCGCGCGATCGGTGCCGCGTTCGCCGACGTCGTGGTGCTCCCCGAGGCGACGGACCGCCCCCGCGTGGTCATCGCCAACGACATGCGGCCCTCGGGTCCCGAGCTCGTCGGTGCGTTCGCGGATGGGCTGGCCGCCCGGGGCGTGGACGTCCTCCTGATCGGTCTGGCGTCGACGGACGGCCTCTACTTCGCCTCCGGCGCCCTGGGCATCCCGGGCGCGATGTTCACGGCGAGCCACAACCCGGCGCAGTACAACGGCATCAAGCTCTGCCGTGCCGGCGCGCGCCCCGTGGGCCAGGACAGCGGGCTCACCACGGTGCGCGAGCTGGCCGGCGACTACCTCGCGGGCTCGGTCCCGGAGGTCGACGCCGCGCAGCGCGGCACCGTCGAGGACCGCGACATGCTCACGGAGTACGCCTCGTTCCTGCGCTCGCTGGTGGACCTCTCCGGCATCCGGCCGCTCAAGGTGGTCGTCGACGCAGGCAACGGCATGGGCGGCTTCACCGCACCGGCGGTCCTCGGCACCGGCGCGGGCCTGCCCACGCTGCCGCTGGACATCGTGCCGCTGTACTTCGAGCTGGACGGCACGTTCCCCAACCACGAGGCCAACCCGCTCGAGCCCGAGAACCTGCGGGACCTGCAGGCGGCGGTCGTCGAGCACGACGCCGACCTCGGGCTGGCGTTCGACGGCGACGCGGACCGCTGCTTCGTCGTCGACGAGCACGGCGACCCGGTGAGCCCGTCGGCCATCACGGCGCTGGTGGGCCTGCGTGAGGTGGAGCGCGAGCGCGCCGCCGGCCGCACGCCGACCGTGATCCACAACCTCATCACGTCCCAGGTGGTGCCGGACCTGCTGCGCGCGGCGGGAGCGACGACCGTCCGCACCCGCGTCGGCCACTCGTTCATCAAGGCGCAGATGGCCGAGCACGACGCGGTGTTCGGCGGCGAGCACAGCGCGCACTACTACTTCCGCGACTTCTTCTTCGCCGACACCGGCATGCTCGCGGCGATGCACGTGCTCGCGGCGCTCGGTGGCCAGCCGCACCCGCTGTCGGCGTTGTCCGAGCAGTTCCAGCCGTACTCGGCCAGCGGGGAGATCAACTCCCGCGTCACCGACGTCGCCGCCGCGCGTGAGCGCGTGATCGAGGCGTACGTGACGCAGCAGGGCGCCGGTCCGGTGCAGGTCGACGAGATGGACGGCCTGACGGTCTCCCACTGGGACGGCCACCCGCAGTGGTGGTTCAACCTGCGCGCCTCCAACACCGAGCCGCTGCTGCGGCTGAACGTCGAGGCCGCCGACGAGGACATCATGGAGAAGGTGCGCGACGACGTGCTGGCCCTGGTGCGCCAGGACGGTGAGTCCTGATGGGCCGGACGCTGGAGCCCTGGGCGCGCGAGCTCCTGCGCTGCCCGGCGACGGGGGCGACGCTGGTGGACGGCGTCGGGCCCGACGGTGAGCCGACCCTGGTCTCGACGGACCCGGTGAACCCGGTCGCCTATCCGGTGCGTGACGGGATCCCCGTGCTGCTGGTGGACGAGGGCGTACCCGTCACTCGCGGCTGACGCCGTGTGACGCCGCTCACCCAGGGCTAGCATGTCCCGGACGGCGTGGGTGATGCCCGCAGACCGAGAGGGGTCGCGCCGGCGCGGACGACCAGGGCGCAAGCCCTGCTGCGTCGCGCCCGCCCACGTCACCGGAACCCCGCAGGAGTGAGATGTCTGTGTCCACGTCGTTCTCTGAACTTCCCGGCCAGTACAAGGTCCGCGACCTGTCCCTCGCCGAGGCCGGCCGCCACCAGATCCGCCTCGCCGAGCACGAGATGCCCGGCCTGATGGCCCTGCGGGACGAGTTCGGCCCCACGCAGCCCCTCGCCGGTGCTCGCGTCGCCGGCTCGCTGCACATGACGGTGCAGACCGCCGTCCTCATCGAGACGCTCGTGGCGCTCGGCGCGGAGGTCCGCTGGGCGTCCTGCAACATCTTCTCGACGCAGGACGAGGCCGCCGCGGCGGTCGCCGTCGGCCCGCACGGGACGGTGGAGCAGCCGGCCGGCGTGCCGGTGTTCGCCTGGAAGGGCGAGTCGCTCGAGGAGTACTGGGAGTGCACCGAGCAGATCCTCGTGTGGCCCGGGGGCACCGGCCCGAACATGATCCTCGACGACGGCGGCGACGCCACGCTCCTGGTGCACAAGGGCGTCGA
The DNA here is from genome assembly GCF_001426725.1 of Cellulomonas sp. Root137. Taxonomy (NCBI): domain Bacteria; kingdom Bacillati; phylum Actinomycetota; class Actinomycetes; order Micrococcales; family Cellulomonadaceae; genus Cellulomonas; species Cellulomonas sp. Root137. The sequence goes on from NZ_LMFG01000001.1 coordinate 1,976,244, forward strand.
GTACGAGGCCGCCGGCGCGGTCCCGTCCGACCCGCAGCCGGGGGAGCCGGGGTACTCCGAGGAGCTCACCGTCGTCCTGGGCACGCTGCGCCGCTCGCTCGCCGCCGACCCGCAGCGGTGGACGACGATCGCCGCGGACATCACGGGCGTCACCGAGGAGACCACCACCGGCGTGCACCGGCTCTACCAGCTCGCGGAGGCCGGCCAGCTGCTGTTCCCGGCCATCAACGTGAACGACTCGGTGACCAAGTCGAAGTTCGACAACAAGTACGGCATCCGGCACTCGCTGCCCGACGGGATCAACCGGGCCACCGACGTGCTCATGGGCGGGAAGGTCGCGTTCGTCGCGGGCTACGGGGACGTGGGCAAGGGCGCCGCCGAGGCGTTCCGCGGGCAGGGTGCGCGCGTGATCGTCTCCGAGGTGGACCCGATCTGCGCCCTCCAGGCGGCGATGGACGGCTACCAGGTGACCCGCCTGGACGACGTCATCGACCAGGCCGACTTCGTCATCACCACCACGGGCAACAAGGACGTGGTCTCCGCCGCGCAGATGGCCCGGATGAAGAACAAGGCGGTCGTCGGCAACATCGGCCACTTCGACAACGAGATCGACATGGCCGGGCTCGCCGCCGTGCCCGGGATCACGCGCACGGAGATCAAGCCTCAGGTGCACGAGTGGACGTTCCCGGCCGACGAGGTCGGTCCCGAGCGCTCGATCATCGTGCTCTCCGAGGGTCGTCTGCTGAACCTCGGCAACGCGACCGGGCACCCCTCGTTCGTGATGAGCAACTCGTTCTCCAACCAGGTGATCGGCCAGATCGAGCTGTTCACCAAGCCCGGCGACTACGCCCGCGAGGTGTACCGGCTGCCCAAGGTGCTGGACGAGAAGGTGGCGCGGCTGCACCTGGACGCCCTCGGGGTCCGGCTCACCGAGCTCAGCAAGGAGCAGGCCGAGTACCTGGGGATCGACGCGTCCGGCCCGTACAAGCCGGACCACTACCGCTACTGAGCGGGATCCGGGACGCCGTGGGGGAGTCGGTGCAGCTGTGACGACTCCACGGCGTCCCGCTGGTCCGCGCGCAGCCGGGCGGTGAGCTCGCGGTCCCTGCGCTCCGCGAGGACGGCCGCGAGGAACGCCTCCGGGTGCGTGCCGAGCGGGGGCAGCGGGTTGACGTAGCGCTGCACCTCGGCCGTCAGCTGCGAGCCCAGCTGCACCCGGGACGCGGGGTGCAGGGACGCGGTCCGGCCCAGGAACTGGCGCACCGAGAGCGCGAGCCCGTCCGGCAGCCGGGCGAGGTCGGCGGAGTGCGCCCAGCCGGCGAGGTGCGGCGGCATGACCAGCGGCACACGCACCTTCGCCGCGCCGCGCACGCGCACGGCGTAGGTGCCGGCCAGGATGTCGCCGACGCGCTTGCCCTGCGGGTGCACGATCGACGTGATCAGCGCGACCGTGCCGAGGGTGAGCCACAGCTCCACGAAGCCGACGAGCGCCCGGATCAGGGCCTGCCGGAACACCAGCGGACCGCCGTCGTCGCGCACGATGCGGATGCCGGTCGCCAGCTTGCCGAGCGAGCGGCCCCGGGTGAGCGTGTCGACCGTCGTCGGGATCACGACCGTGATCGTGGCGACCAGCACGATGGCGGCGATGCGTCCCAGCTCCTCGGACACGCCCCCGGCGACCGCGCCCAGCGCGATCAGGAGCACGAAGCCGACGACAGCCAGGAGCAGGAGGTCGAGGAGCGCGGCGAGCAGGCGGGTGGCCGCGGAGGTCGGGCGTGCGTCGAGGACGACACCCTCGCCCGTGATGATGCCGTCCATGGTGCGCAGGTTAGCCTCTGCCGCACCCGCGGGATGGCAGGCTGTGCGGCATGGATCTCGACGCCTTCGAGCGGGCACGCTCGGCCGACTGGGCACGGCTCGACGCGCTGGTGCGTCAGCGGCGGCGCACGGGTGCCGAGGCCGACGAGCTGGTGCGGCTCTACCAGGCCGTCGCCACGGACCTGTCCTCGGTCAGGTCGGCCGCGCCCGACCCGGAGATGGTGACCCGCCTGTCGATGCTCGTCGGGCGTGCACGTGCCGCGATCGCCGGCACGCACGAGCCGAGCTGGCGGGACGTCACCGCGTTCGTCATGGTCGCGCTGCCGGCGGCCCTGTACCGCATCCGCTGGTGGACGGTCGGCGTCATGGCGGCGTTCCTCGTCCTGAGCATCACCGCGGGCGTCTGGGTGGCCACGCAGCCCGAGGCGCTCGCGTCGATGGGCACCCCGAGCCAGCGTGAGCAGTACGTCGAGGAGTCGTTCGCGGAGTACTACGCGCCGGGCGCGGGGTTCGCGGCGATGGTGTGGACCAACAACGCGTGGCTGACCGCCGTCTGCATCGCCACCGGGATCACTGGGATCGGGCCGGTGTACTTCCAGGCCTCCAACGCGATCAACGTGGGGGCGACCGGCGGCATGATGGCGTCGTACGGGGAGCTGGACGTGTTCCTGCAGCTCATCGCGCCGCACGGTCTGCTCGAGCTCACCGCGGTGTTCGTCGCCGGCGCCGCCGGGCTGCGCATCTTCTGGACCTGGATCGACCCCGGACCCCGCACGCGCGGGCGCGCGCTGGCCGAGGAGGCACGCGCGTTGTTCACGGTGGCGATCGGGCTCGTAGGCGTCCTCGCGGTCTCCGGCCTGGTCGAGGGCTTCGTGACGGGCTCGGCCCTGCCGTGGGTCGTCAAGGTCAGCATCGGGGTGCTCGTCCTGGCAGCGTTCTGGACGTACACGCTGGTCCTCGGCCGGCGGGCCGTCCGCGCCGGGCACACCGGCGACCTCGAGGCGGACCGCGCGGGCTACGTGCTCGCGACCGCCGGCTGACTAGCCCGGGTCGACCACGACGACGAGACGCACGTCCGCCTCGGCGGCCATGAGCTCGGCCAGACCCTCGGCCTCGGCCTGCAGCTCCTCGCGCTGGGCGGCTGTCGGGCGGTCGAACGGCCGCACGGTGAGCGTGACCGTGCCGCCGCTCCTGCGGTCGCGCGGCACGTCCCACGTCCCCGCCACCCGCCCGTCGAGGAGGAAGGTGGCCGGGACCACCCCGTTCGGGCTGGCCAGGTACGGGCGGTGCTCGGCGGAGATGATCCGGGTGCGGTCGGCGTGACCGAGCAGCACGTTGTCGTAGTCCGCCAGGAACCGCACGGGCGCGGGCGCGTCCGGGTCCGGCAGCGGGGCACCCGGCAGGTCGAGCAGCTCGCGCTCGCGGACCGCCCCCGGGGACGGATCGGCGCGGTACCGCACGAGGTCGAGGCGGTCCACCATGGCGCGCATCCCCGTGAGCCCGCTCCAGCTCTGCAGGTCAGCGACGGAGGCCGGGCCGAACGCGGCGAGGTAGCGACGCACGAACCGCTCCTGCTCGGCGGCGAGCACCTGCGGATCGGTCAGGTCGGGTGCCGCGGCGGTGAGCTCCGGCCCCAGCCAGGCCCACGCGGTGGTCCAGGTGGTCGCTCCGGAGCGACCCCAGACGCCCCGGGGCGGTACCTGCACCAGGGGAAGCGTCCCGCGCGCGGCGTAGGCCAGCGTGCTCGGTGCGACGTCCGGCCACCGCTCTCCGAGGAGCCGGCCCAGCGCGGTGGTCACGCGGGGCTCCTCCTCGACGAGGGCGCGGGCGGCGGCGGTGAGCTCGGCGAGGTCGAGCGTGCGCAGCGCGGCGCCGTGCTGCGCGTTGACCCGGAGGTCCTTGGCGTGCAGCGGCGCGATCAGGCCCGGCAGCAGCAAGGCGTCGGCAGCCGTGACCAGGTGGATCGTGCTGCGCATCACCGCGATCCGGGTGACGGAACGGTCCCAGAACGCTGCACCGAGCTCCTCGGTGCGGAACCCCTCGACCCGGCTCCACAGGCCGACGTACGGCGACCACGCGTTCTGCGCCTGCAGACCCACCAGGTGGTCCACGACCTCGATCGCGGGACCGGGGCGACGCTCGAGCAGGTGCTGGCGCGCGAGCAGCGCACGGTTCAGGTGGGCACGGGTGAGCAGGTCGGGCACGGTCCGGAACCTACCCGGAAGCGCCCACAGCCCTCACAGCCGACCGGCCGCCTTGAGTGCGAGATAGGTGTCCGCCAGGCGGGGCGCGAGGTCGTCGGGCAGCGCGTCGACGACCTCGGCGCCGCGCTGGCGCAGCCGGACGGCCACGGCGGCGCGCTCCAGCCCGACGCGCTCCGCCGCCGCGGCGTCGAACACCGCCGCGGCGCTGTCGCGGGACGTGCGCAGGGTGTCGACCTCGGGGTCCGACACGGAGGCCAGGACCACCTGGTGCCGCTCCGTCAGCTGGCCGGCCACGCCGAGCAGGCCCTGCTCGACCGCCGCCGGGTCGAGGGCGGTCAGGAGCACCACCAGAGCGCGCTGGCTGAGCCGCTGGCGGACCTGCGCCACCACCCCGGGCCAGTCGGTCTCCACGAGCGCCGGCTCGGCGAGCGCCAACGTGTCGGCGAACTGGGCCATGACGCGCGCACCGGTCGCACTGGCCACCCGGCCGCGGACCTTGCGGTCGAAGACGAGGAGCTCGACGCGGTCGCCCGCCTTCGTCGCCAGGGCGGCGAGCAGCAGCGCGGCCTCGATGGACGCGTCGAGCCGCGGGGCGTCGAGCACGCGGACCGCGGACGTGCGTCCGGTGTCGAGCACGATGAGCACGCGACGGTCGCGCTCCGGACGCCACGTGCGCACGACGACGTCCGAGCGGCGGGCCGTCGCGCGCCAGTCGATGGAGCGCACGTCGTCGCCGATCACGTACTCGCGCAGGGAGTCGAACTCCGTCCCCGGACCGCGCACCTGGACCGCCGCGCGCCCGTCCAGCTCCCGCAGGCGCGCGAGCCGGCTGGGCAGGTGCCGCCGCGACGCGAACTCGGGCAGGACGCGGAGCCGCCCCGGCACGGTGAGCGAGGCCTGCCTGCCCGCCAGCCGGAGCGGGCCGAGGGTGCGGATCGTGACGCGGTCGGCGTGCGCGTCGCCGCGCCGGGTCGGCACCAGGACGGTGCGCACCCGGGCGCCCTCGCCCGGCGCGACGTCCAGCCGGTGCCGGTCGACCTGCGCGCCGGACGACGGCGGCCATGCATCACGCACGACGCCGCGCAGCCGGCGTCGGCCCAGGTGGGACAGGGTCAGCGTGGACGACGACGGCTCCGTCAGACGGACCGACGCCGGGACGTCCCGGCGGACCCCGACCTCCCGGGGCGACGCGGCCAGCGCGACGTCCACCGCGCAGGCGACCACGACGAGCAGCGCCCACAGCAGGACGGTCCCGGTGGCGGGCACCAGGAGCACCACCGGGAGCCCGAGCGCGGCCAGGACGACCGCGCGCCAGGTGACGGCCACGTCAGCGGGGGACGGCCACGGACGCGAGCACGGTGTCCAGCACGCTCTCCGTGCTGACGCCCTCGAGCTCGGCCTCGGGGCGCAGCTGCACCCGGTGCCGCAGCGTCGGGTGGGCGAGGGCCTTGACGTCGTCGGGCGTCACGTAGCCCCGGCCGGACAGCCACGCCCACGCGCGCGACGTGGCCAGCAGCGCGGTCGCGCCACGGGGGGAGACGCCGAGCGAGAGCGACGGCGACCGGCGGGTGGCCCGGCAGACGTCGACCGCGTAGCCGAGCACCTCGGGGGCCACCTGCACGCGCGCCACCTCGGCCCGGGCGCGGGCGAGCATGTCCGCCGTCGCCACGGGGCGCAGGCCGGCCCCGGCGAGGTCGCGCGGGTCGAAGCCGGCGGCGTGCCGGCTCAGCACCTCGATCTCCTCGTCGCGCTCCGGCAGCGGGAGCACGAGCTTGAGCAGGAACCGGTCGAGCTGCGCCTCGGGGAGCGTGTACGTGCCCTCGTACTCGACCGGGTTCTGCGTCGCGATGACGAGGAACGGGTCGGGCAGCGGGCGCGGGGTGCCGTCGATGGACACCTGCCGCTCCTCCATGGCCTCGAGCAGCGACGCCTGCGTCTTCGGCGGCGTCCGGTTGATCTCGTCCGCCAGCAGCAGGTTGGTGAACACCGGACCCTCGCGGAACGAGAACTCGGCGGTGCGGGCGTCGTAGACCAGCGAGCCGGTCACGTCGCCGGGCATGAGGTCGGGGGTGAACTGCACGCGCTTGGTCTGCAGGTCGAGAGCAGCCGACAGCGCCCGGACGAGGAGCGTCTTGGCGACGCCCGGCACGCCCTCGAGCAGCACGTGACCACGGCAGAGCAGCGCGATGACGAGGCCGCTGACGGCCGCGTCCTGCCCGACGACCGCCTTGGCCACCTCGGCGCGCACGGTGCCCAGGGCGGCCCGCAGCTCCTCGGACGGGTGGTGCAGCTGGGCGGTGGGTGCAGTCGTTCCCCAGGAGGGACTCTGGTCGCTCACGTTCGGTGAACCTCGCTCTCGAGATGGTCCAGGTCACGGGCCAGCTGGGCCAGCCCGCGGTCGTCGGTCGGTGGGGGTCCGTACAGCAGGGCCTCGACGGTCTGTGCCGGGCGGCTGGTGGCCCGCGCGACGGCGCCGACGACCACGGGGGCCGGAGCGGAGCGGGGGAGCCCGAGCCGGGCGGCGCTGCGCGCGGCCGCGCCGGCGCGCAGGGCGGCGGCCGCGTGCCCGTAGGACCGGGCCCGCCGGTACAGCCGGCCGCGGCCCCTCGTCGTCTCGCCGGACCGGACGACCACCGGCAGCTTCTCGGTCACCAGCCGTCCCAGCCGCCGCCCCCGCCACAGGGCGGCCACGACCACGACGAGCACGAGCTGTAGCGCCAGGATCGGGACGACCGGGGGCAGGAGCTGGCCGGGAGCGGCGTCGGTGGACCCGTCGCCCGCGCCGACGTCGTCGAGCGAGGGGATGTACCAGACGAGCTGCTCGTGCCGGCCGAGCGCACGCAGCACGAGCGCGGCGTTGCCCTGCTCGGCGAGGTGCTCGTTGGTCAGGGGCGCGACGTCGGCGAGCGCGACGATCCGGCGACCGTCCGACTCGGTCACCGCGTACGCGCCGCCGACGTCGGTGTCCGTCCCGGCGGCGGGGAAGCAGACGACCGCGCCCGGCCCGGTGGCCTGCAGGGAGCCCCGCGCGGTGATCGATCCCGCCGCCACGGCGTCCGGGTCGTCGCACGCGGCCGAGCGGACCTCGGGCACGCCCCCGGTGCCCCCGCCCGCCGCGATCGTGTCGGTCAGCAGCCCGAGCGCCCACCCTGCGTCGACCATCACCAGGTCGGCACCCGTGGCGTCGAGCACGTCGATCTGGTCAGCGTCGAGCAGGTAGTCGCCGACGACGAGCACCGTCGAGCCGGGAGCCGCGAGGGACCGGACCTCCGCGATGTGCCGCACGTACCGGACGTCGACGCCCTGCCGCCCGAGGATCTGTGCGGCGGCGCGCGCGCCGAGGTCGCCGGGGTTGTCCGGGGCGAGCGTGAGCGTCGACGTCCGCGGCTCGGGCAGGGCGGACAGGAGGCCGGCGACCACGACGAGCCCGAGCAGGGCGAGCCACCACCGCGCGCGCCGCCAGCGCCGGGCCGACCGGCTGCGCACCGACGTCCCGTCTCCGACCACGGGTGCGTGCGCGGTGGTCACGGTGGGTGCGCTCATCGGGGTGCCGCCACGGCGAGGTCGGCCACGCCGGTGGGCGTCGTCGGACGGGTGTCCCGGACGCGACCGTCGAGCTCACGCAGCCTGCGCTCGTCGTCCGCCGTGGCCGGCTCGTCGCCGTACGCCACGTCGTCGAACGTCCGTCCGGCCGCGACTAGGTCGTCGCCCAGCGACGGCAACCGTGCGGCGGCGGCCAGCGCGGCCTCGTGCGCGGTGCGGGCCACCCGTTCCTCGAGCACGGTGCGCTCCTCGAGCCCCCGCACGATCGCCCGGTAGCGCTCCAGCACCGCGAGCGCCCAGTCGCCCCGTGACGCGGCGGCCTCGGCGGCGGCCCGGATCTCCTCCGCCGTGCGCGCGTCGTCGTGGTCGAGGACCCGGCGGTCCGACGAGCCGCGCCGCGAGACGCGTACCGGGCCCGCCACGAGGAACGCGACCACCACGACGGCCGCGATGATGCCGACCACCACCAGCACCGCGAACGGATCGATCGCGGCCGGCGTCTGCAGTCCCGCCAGCTGCTCCGCCAGCCAGTCCCACAGCCGGCTGAGCAGCGAGCGCTGCTGGTGGTAGACGGGGTCGAGCAGCTCCTCGGTCGCCCAGCGCCGCCCGGTCGCGGCATCAGGCTCGACCGGGACGCCGACCGTCAGCCCGGCAGGCAGGATCACGCCGCGGACTCCGCGGCGCGTGCGAGCTCCACGTCCAGGCCCTCCCTGCGCATGCGCACGTCGATGTAGAGCAGGGCGACGACGGACGACACGAACGTGGTCGAGAGGGTCGAGGCGATGACGTTGGCGATCCCGATCACCACGAAGGAGCCGAACGACGTCGCGGTGGGGTCGCGCAGCACCAGCTGGGCGATCAGCGTGGCCGGGAAGACGATGATCTGCGCGATGATCCCGGCCAGGATGCTGGTCAGCAGGTAGATGCCGAACAGACGCCAGAAGCTCCCGCGCGTCAGGCGCCACGCCCGCGCCACCGTGGGCCAGAACTTCTTGCCCTCGAGCATCAGCGCCGGGGGCACCAGCAGCGTCCGGGTGGAGAACCAGACGGCGGCGACCACGAACGCGAACCCCCCGGCGAGGCCCAGGAGCACGGCCGGCCCGATCTGGTCGTTCACCGCGAGGAGGACGACACCCGTGGTCAGCACCGAGGCCACGACGAGGACGGCGACCCCGCTCAGGAACGTGAAGCCGACCACGAGCCAGACGCGCCACGAGCGCAGCACCTCGCCGACGGTGGCCACCTGGCCGAGCACCGAGCGGCTCACCGACACGATGAGCAGACCGGTGAGGATCGTCGTGGCGAGCGCGGTCACGGGGGTGGAGATGAGCAGGCCCGCGGACGAGCCCAGCTGTTCGGCGAACCCCATCTGCCCGGACGGGTCCACCTCGCTGGACAGGTCGGACAGCTGCGGCGCGACGAGACCCGTGACGTACCACTGGATGATCGACTGGATCGTGACGGCAAGGGTCACCACGAGCGCGGCGAGCCCGAACATCACGCGCGGGTTCGCACGGACCGCCCGGAAGGCGCCGTCGTAGATCTCGCCCATCCCGAGCGGTCGCAGGGGGATGATCCCGGGCTGCAGCGCCTGCGGGCGCCAGGCGACCCCGGGCGGCGGCGGTGCGGCGGGTCCCCAGGAGCCGTACCCGCCGGGGGGCTGCTGACCCCAGCCCGACGGCGGCGGCGGGGGCTGCGGCGGCGCGGCCGGCCCCGGCTGCGGCACGTGCTCCGGCGGCGGCGGCGTCCCCGTCCCCGCGGGCGCCGCCCAGGTCGGCGGCTGCGGGACGTCGTCGTGCGGGCTCGTCATGCGAGCGCGGCTCCCTCGGCTGTGGTCGTGCAGGTGGTTCGGGGGGTGCCGTGGCGTGCCCCCGCGGAGGATTCATCGTGCCACGGCGGGCGCCCCCGACGGCGCGCGACCGGGTGATCTGTGCGCCCGTGTCGTCGCGTCGGCCCATGTGGCCCGGGTACGGGCCTCTGCGGTGCGAGAATGCCGCCATGAAGGGACGAGTGCTCGTGGTCGACGACGACACCGCGCTGGCCGAGATGATCGGCATCGTGCTGCGGTCCGAGGGTTTCGACCCGGTGTTCTGCGAGGACGGTGACGAGGCGATCGGGGTGTTCCGCGCCACGCAGCCGGACCTCGTCCTGCTCGACCTCATGCTGCCGGGCAAGGACGGCAACGAGGTCTGCCGGCAGATCCGCGCCGAGTCGGGCGTGCCCATCGTCATGCTCACGGCCAAGAGCGACACGGTCGACGTGGTCCTCGGCCTGGAGTCCGGCGCCGACGACTACATCTCCAAGCCGTTCAAGCCCAAGGAGCTCGTCGCGCGGGTCCGTGCCCGGCTCCGGCGCAGCGACGAGCCCGCGCCCGAGCACCTCACCATCGGCGACGTGACCATCGACGTGCCCGGTCACCGCGTCGCGCGGGCGGGCCGGCCGGTCTCGCTCACCCCGCTCGAGTTCGACCTGCTGGTGGCGCTCGCCCGCAAGCCGTGGCAGGTGTTCACGCGCGAGGTGCTGCTGGAGAAGGTGTGGGGCTACCGGCACGCCGCCGACACCCGGCTCGTGAACGTCCACGTGCAGCGCCTGCGCTCCAAGATCGAGAACGACCCCGAGCAGCCCGAGATCGTCGTCACCGTCCGCGGTGTCGGCTACAAGGCGGGCGTGGCCTCGACGTGAGGTCGTCCGGAGCATCCCGATCGTGCGCGTGAGCGGCGCCTGGCGGCTGCTCCGGGCACGGTCGCGGAGGCGCGTCCGTGCGTGGTCGAGCGTGTGGCGGTCGTCCCTGCAGGTCCGGGTCATCACGTCGACGCTGGCCATCGGTCTGGTGGCCCTCACCCTCGTCGGTGCGTACGTCAGCGCCCGGATGGCCGACGGTCTGTTCCAGGCCCGGCTCGACCAGGTGCTGCAGGAGAGTGCGCGGTCCGCGCAGCAGGCGCAGGCGACGCTCGACTTCTCGACGGCCACGGCGCGCACGGACGTGCAGCGCCTGCTCGGCGACGTGTCCAAGGCCCAACGCACCGGCGGCTCGGACCGACGCGAGGTCTTCCTGCTGCGCGCGCCCGGTCAGGAGGGCAGCAGCCTGGACATCTCGGGCGCGACGACGACGCCGGCGCTCATCCCGCTGGTCAGCCCCGAGCTGCGGCTGGCGACCGCCGGTGGTGGTCAGCAGTGGCAGTCCGTCGCGATCCCGCGCGAGACCGGCGGGGTGTCGCCCGGGGTGCTCGTCGGGCAGGACGTGACCGTGCCGGTCGTCGGCACGTACCAGCTCTTCTTCCTGTACAGCCTCCAGTCGGAGCAGGACCGGCTCGACTTCCTGCAGCGCACCCTCGGCCTCGCGGCAGCCGCGCTCGTCGTCCTGCTGGGCAGCATGACCTGGCTGGTCACCCGGCAGACGGTCCAGCCCGTGCGCCGAGCGGCCCAGGTCGCCGAGCGGCTGGCCGACGGGCACCTGTCCGAGCGGATGCCCGAGAAGGGGGAGGACGAGATGGCCACGCTCGCCCGCTCCTTCAACGAGATGGCGGACAGCCTCCAGGACCAGATCCACCGCATGGAGGAGCTGTCGACGCTCCAGCGCCGGTTCGTCTCGGACGTGTCGCACGAGCTGCGCACCCCGCTGACGACGATCCGGATGGCGGGCGAGGTCATCCACGCGTCCCGCGAGGACTTCGACCCCGCCGCCAAGCGCTCGGCGGAGCTCCTGCAGACCCAGCTCGACCGGTTCGAGGACCTGCTGGCGGACCTGCTGGAGATCAGCCGGTTCGACGCCGGCGCCGCGGTGCTCGACGCGGAGGGCCGCGACGTGCGCGACGTCGTCATCACGGCCGTCGACCACGCGGCGCCGCTCGCCGACCGGCGAGGCGCGTGGCTGCACGTCGTCGTGCCCGAGGAGCGCTGCGTCGCGGACATCGACCCGCGGCGCGTCGAGCGCATCCTGCGCAACCTCCTGGTCAACGCCGTCGAGCACGCGGAGGGGAGCACGGTCGAGGTGACGGTCGGCGCCGACGCGCACGCCGTGGCGATCACCGTGCGCGACCGCGGGGTGGGCATGACCCCCGACGAGGCCGCGCACGTGTTCGACCGGTTCTGGCGGGCCGACCCCGCGCGCGCCCGGACGACGGGCGGCACTGGTCTGGGGCTCGCGATCTCCCTCGAGGACGCCCACCTGCACGGCGGCTGGCTCGAGGCGTGGGGCCGGCCCGGCCGCGGAGCGAGCTTCCGGCTCACGCTGCCACGACGCGCCGGCATCCGGCTCACCGACTCCCCGCTGTCGCTGGCACCGGACGAGTCGCCGATCACCGGGGCGCTGCGGATCCCCGTCGTGCGCCCGAACACCGATCCGGCCGCGCTCCCCGACATGGCCTCCGACCAGGACGACGACCAGGTGTACCTGGACGACGCCGACCGGCAGGAGGTCCGATGACCGCGCGCCCGTTCCACCGCGCCGCCCTCGCGGTCGTCACTCTCGTCGTCCTGGCAGCGTGCTCCGCGATCCCGACCTCCGGACCCGTGAGCGAGGGGGACGCCGAGGTCACGGAGCCCTCCGAGATCGCCGTGCTGGCCCAGGGACCGCAGCCGGGGGACACCCCGACCGAGATCGTCGACGGGTTCCTGGCGGCAGGCGCCGCGGGGTTCACGGACGACTTCGTGACGGCCCGGGAGTATCTCGCGGGGGAGGCGAAGAGCACCTGGAAGCCGTCGGCCGGGGTCGTCGTCTCCGGACCGGTCGAGCCCGCGCCGACGACGACGGACACCGAGGTGACCATCGACGTCCCCGTCCTGGCCCGCGTCGACGAGAACGGTGTCTACGTCGAGGCCCCGCCGGACGCGCGCGAGTCCGTGACGTTCGGGATGGTGCAGGACGACGCCGACCAGTGGCGGATCGCGGCGACGCCGCCCGGCCTGATCCTCCAGCAGGAGGACTTCAGCCGGAGCTATCGGCCGGCCTCGTTGTACTTCCTCTCCCCGGACGAGAAGTTCCTCGTCCCCGAGTCGCGCTGGTTCCCGCAGAAGGGCCTGGGCACGTCGATCGTCAGCGAGCTGCTGGCCGGTCCGTCGCCCTGGCTGCAGGACGCGGTCGTCACGGCGGTGCCCGACGGAGTCGAGCTCAACCCCGAGTCGGTACCGGTGGACGACGAGGGCGTCGCCCAGGTCACCCTGGAGCCCGCTCTGGCCGTGACTCGCGCCGACCGTGACCTCCTGCTCGCGCAGATCGACGCCAGCCTGCGGCCGGTGCCCGGCATCGGCTCGGTCCAGGTGTACGCCGGCGACGTGCCTCTGGAGGGTGCCGCGACGTTGGAGCGCGGGTCCGGCCCGCCGAGCAACGTCGAGTTCCTCCAGGACGACCGCATCGTGGCCCTCGTGGACGGCGAGCCCGAGCCGGTGCCCGGCCTCGGCGCCCTCGACTCGCTCGACCCGCGCAGCCCGGCGAGCAACGAGGACGGGTCGGTGCGGGTGATGCTCTCGGGGCCGAACACGTTGAGCACGGTGCCCACTGCGGACGTGCCCGCGCAGGACCTCCTGACCGGGACGGCTCTCGTCGCCCCCTCCGTCGACAGGTTCGGCTGGGCCTGGACGGCACAGCCGTCGAGCGGCCTGGTCGCTGCGCGCGCGGGCGACGCCCCGGTCCAGGTGAGCGCGGACTGGCTGGAAGGCCGCGCGGTTCGTGCCGTCCGTGTGGCCCGCGACGGGGTCCGGGTCGCGGTCGTCTCCGCCGGGGCGGACGGCGTCCAGCTCGACGTCGCGGCGATCACCCGCGACGAGTCCGGGGGACCGCAGCAGCTGGGGGCCCCGGTCCGCGCCGGCGCCGCCCTCGTCGACGCGTCCTCCGTGGTCTGGGCCGAGGAGTCGACGCTCGCGGTCATCGGACGCTCGACGGGGAACCCCGCCGTGCACCTGGTCCCCGTCGCAGGCCCGACCAGGCCCCTGCCGGCGGTGGCCGAGCTCGCCGGCCTCGCGGGGAGCTCGTCGGTCATCTACGTGACCACGACCGCCGGCGAGCTGCGTCGGTTCGTCGGCTCCACCTGGGCGCAGGTCATCGGTCTGACCGGTGCGGCCGACCCGTCGTTCCCCGGCTGACCGGCCGCCCACAGCCCACCGCCGTCCACCGGCTCCCCTCCTGCGCGGCCGCAGGCGAGCAGGCTGCAGCGATGACGTCCGCCCGTGAGCTGCTCGGCCTCCTGCTGCCCGTCGAGTGCGCCGGCTGCGGGGCCGACGACGTCGCCTGGTGCTCGACGTGCTCCCGGCGGCTCGCGCGACGTCCGTGGCGGTGCGAGGACCGCGCGCCGCGGCTGGACCGGATGGACGGGCACGGTCCGCTGCCGGTATGGACGCTCGCCGACTGCACGGGCGACGTCCGCCGCGCGATCATCGCGTGGAAGGACCGCGGCCGGCTCGATCTCACGCGTCCGTTCGGGCAGGCGCTCGCGCTCGCGGCGACTGCCCTCCCGCCGGACCTCGGCGTCCAGCCCCTGCTCGTGGTCGCCGCCCCCTCGACGGCCGAGGCCCGACGCCGCCGGGGCGGCAACCTCGTCGAGGCGCTCGCCGGCGCGGTGGTCGAGGGCCTCGTCCGGGGCGGGCATCCCGCCGCGTCGGCGCCCGTGCTGGTCCGGTCCCGGGGTCACGACCAGGTCGGCCTCGGCGCTCGCGCGCGCACGCGCAACCTCGTCGGCCACGTGCGGGTGCCGGACCGGCGCGCGGAGCAGGTCGAGGGCAGGCTCGTCCTGCTCGTGGACGACGTGCTCACCACCGGTGCCACGGTCGCCGTGTGCCGGTCGGCGCTCGAGAGTCGCGGAGCCCGGGTGATCGGGGCGGTGACGCTGGCGTCGACGCCCGGTCCGGCGCGTCCGGCGCGCCTCCCGCCAGGCCGGAACCTGTCCACAGGGTGATCCCTTGGCGAGGTGAGTGGTTCGCGGGCGGGCGCGGGGTTAGCGTGGGGGCCTGAGCCGTTGGCACAGCACGGACCGACCCCTCGCCGGGTCGACCGGGCAGGCCGCGGGAGGAGGTGACGCCGCCCGACTGCCCCTGGGGCAGCCCATTGCACTGTCACCCTCGGGCGGGCCTGACCCGCCCCCGACCCTCTCAGGAGGCTCACATGGAGATCGTGGTTGCCGGCCGGCACACCGAGGTGCTCCCGAAGTACAGGGCGCACGTCGAGCAGAAGCTCGCGAAAGTCGAGCAGCTGGCCCCCCGCGCTCAGCGCATCGACGTCGTCGTGTCGCACGAGACGAACCCTCGACAGGCGGGTAGCAGTGAGCGCGTCGAGCTCACCGTCGTCGACCGAGGGCCTGTGATCCGTGCCGAGGCGTGCGCCGACGACAGGTACGCGGCCCTGGACCTGGCTCTCGGGAAGCTTCTCGAGCGGCTGCGGCGGACCCGCGACCGGCGCAAGGACCACCGCAACCACACTCCGATCGCCCCTGTCGACGTCCGCCCGCCCGAGCCCGAGCCGGAGGCGTCCGCGCCGCTCGATCCCGACGCGGCCGTCGAGACGACGCTCGGCGACTCCCCGGTCGTCATCCGCGAGAAGGTCCACCAGGCCCAGCCGATGACGGTCGACGACGCGCTCTACGAGATGGAGCTCGTCGGTCACGACTTCTTCCTGTTCATCGACGCCGAGACCGCGCAGCCGTCCGTCGCCTACCGCAGGCGCGGGTGGAGCTACGGCGTGATCAAGCTCGACGCCGCCGTCGTCGGAACGCCGCTGGCCGCCGTCTCCGGCTGATCTCGTCCCCGACGACGCCCGACCCGTCTCGCACGGGTCGGGCGTCGTCGTGTGGGCGTCGCACGGCAGGATGTCCACGTGATCTCTCCGGGCGCCCCAGAACGCCTCACCCTCTCGCAGGCACGGCGCATCGCGCTGCGCGCCCAGGGCCTGGACCGGCCCCGCCCGGCTCGCGGCACGGCGCCGACCATGCGCCAGTTCCAGCAGGTCGTCGACCGCCTGGGCGTGCTGCAGATCGACTCGGTCAACGTGCTCGCGCGCGCTCACCTCATGCCGACCTTCTCGCGCATCGGCGCGTACGACCCCGCCCTGCTCGACCGCGCGTCGGGCCAGGCTCCTCGCCGGCTCGTCGAGACCTGGGCGCACATGGCCTCGTTCGTGCCACCGGAGACGTACCGGCTCCTCGGCTGGCGGCAGCGCGCCTACCAGAAGGAGGCGTGGGGTGCGATCTCCGAGGTGCCGCTGAAGCACTCGCCGGTGGTGGACGAGGTCCGGGCGATCATCGCCGAGCGCGGACCCGTGACCGCCCGGCAGGTGCAGGAGGACTTCGAGGCCGAGCACCCGACCACCCGGGAGGAGTGGGGGTGGAACTGGACGGTGGCCAAGCGCGTCCTGGAGTTCCTGTTCTTCACCGGCGAGGTGACGTCGGCGGGGCGCAACGGGGCGTTCGAGCGTCGGTACGACCTGACCTCGCGGGTGCTGCCGCCCGACGCCCTCGCCGCCCCTGAGCCGTCCGACGAGGACGCGATCCGCGCCCTGGTGGAGATCTCGGCGCGGGCACACGGGATCGGCACGCTGCGCTGCCTCGCGGACTACTTCCGCATCAAGCAGGACCGGGTGGCGCCGGCGGTGGCGGACCTGGTCGAGCACGGGGTGCTGCACGAGGTCACGGTCGACGGCTGGAACCAGGGCCCCGTCTGGCGGCACCGCGACGCCGACCTGCCCCGCCGCGCGACCGGCGCGGCGCTGCTGAACCCGTTCGACCCGCTCGTGTTCGAGCGCCGCCGCGTCGAGGCCCTGTTCGGCCTGCGGTACCGGATCGAGATCTACGTCCCCGAGCCGCAGCGGGTCTGGGGGTACTACGTGCTGCCGTTCCTGCTCGGTGAGTCGCTGTCGGCTCTCGTGGATCTCAAGGCGGACCGGCAGGCGGGCGTGCTGCGGGTGCACGCGGCCCACCGCACCCCGGGACCGGACACACCCGTCGCGTCGCACACCGCCGACCTGGTCGAACCGCTCGCCGCCGAGCTGCACGAGCTCGCCGGCTGGCTCGGGCTGGACGAGATCGCGGTGGGCGACCGCGGCGGGCTCCTGCGCGGCGACCTCGCGGCTGACCTGGCGCACGCCGTGCGGACCGCATGACGCACGAGACGCGGCCGCGCGACTTCGCCCTGGTCGCGCTCGGCGGGGTGCTCTGGGGGACCGGCGGGCTCGCCGGCGCCGCGCTCGCGGACGCCGCTGGTCTGCCGCCGCTGACCGTGGCCGCCTACCGGCTGCTCGGCGGCGGGGGAGTGCTGCTCCTCGCGCTCGCGGCCACGGGGGCGCTGCGCGGTCTGGCCCGGACCAGACCCGTCGTCGTCCTCGTCGTCGAGACCGCTCTGCTCGCCGCCGTCTACCAGGCGGCCTACTTCGCCGCGGTCCAGCGTGCCGGCGTCGCGGTCGCCACGCTGGTCGCCCTCGGCGCCGCGCCGCTGCTCGTCGCGGTCGGGACTGCGGTGTCGTCCCGCCGGCTCCCGTCCGCGCGCACGCTCGTCGCGCTCGCCCTCGCCCTGGTGGGTCTGGTGCTCCTGGTGGGGCCGTCCGACGCCGCCGGTCCGGGCACGGCGTCCGGCGCCCTGCTCGCCCTGGTGTCGGCGGCGGCGTTCGCCACGATGACCGGCCTGAACCGCCGGAGCGTGCCCGGACTGGGCCCGCTGCCCCTCACGGCGACCGCGTTCACGCTCGGCGGAATCGTGCTCCTCCCGTTCGCGGCGGTGGCCGGATCGGGCCTCGCGACCCCCACCGACCCGCAGGGCTGGGCGTTGCTCGTCTACCTGGCCGTCGTGCCCACCGCGGCCGCCTACAGCGCCTACTTCACGGGGTTACGGCACGTGCCGGCCACGACGGCCGCGCTGCTGGCGCTGCTCGAACCGCTCACGGCCACCGTCGGCGCGGTGGTGCTGCGCGACGAGCGGCTCGGGGTCACCGGTGTGGTGGGTGCCGTGCTGCTGGCCGTTGCGGTGGTCGTTCTTCGCCCGCGCCGCGCAGGCTCGCCTACGATGGACGCGCCCGGCCGTGCGGCCGGCACCTCAGCCGCTCCGACGCCGCGCGCGCCCGGAGCGCGAACACGTCGGGAGTAGTGCGTGCCAGCGATCCTCGAGAAGGTCCTGCGCCTCGGTGAAGGCCGGATCGTCAAGAAGCTGTCGGGCATCGCCCAGCAGGTCAACGCCCTGGAGGACAGCTTCGTCGCGCTGTCCGACGCCGAGCTGCGCGAGGAGACGGACCGTTTCCGCGCCCGTCTGGCGGAGGGCGAGACACTCGACGACCTGCTCGCGGAGGCGTTCGCCACGGTCCGCGAGGCCGCCCGGCGCACGCTGGGTCAGCGCCACTTCGACGTGCAGCTCATGGGTGGCGCCGCACTGCACCTCGGCAACATCGCGGAGATGAAGACCGGTGAGGGCAAGACCCTCGTCGCCACCGCGCCCGCGTACCTGAACGCCCTGTCCGGCGACGGCGTCCACGTCGTCACGGTCAACGACTACCTGGCCAGCTACCAGTCCGACCTCATGGGTCGCGTCTTCCGATTCCTCGGGCTGACCAGCGGGGTCATCCTGTCCAGCCAGGACCCGGCCGAGCGGCGCAGGCAGTACGCGTGCGACATCACCTACGGCACGAACAACGAGTTCGGGTTCGACTACCTGCGCGACAACATGGCGTGGAGCACGGACGAGCTGGTCCAGCGCGGCCACAACTTCGCGATCGTCGACGAGGTCGACTCGATCCTCATCGACGAGGCGCGGACCCCGCTGATCATCTCCGGCCCCGCGTCCGGCGACGCCAACCGCTGGTACGCCGAGTTCGCCAAGGTGGTCCGCCGCCTGCAGGCCGAGCGCGACTACGAGGTGGACGAGAAGAAGCGCACGGTCGGCGTGCTGGAGCCCGGCATCGAGCGCGTCGAGGACTACCTCGGCATCGAGAACCTGTACGAGTCCCTGAACACCCCGCTCATCGGCTTCCTCAACAACGCCATCAAGGCGCAGGAGCTGTTCAAGCGGGACAAGGACTACATCGTGACGAACGGCGAGGTGCTCATCGTCGACGAGCACACCGGCCGCGTCCTGCCGGGCCGCCGCTACAACGAGGGCATGCACCAGGCGATCGAGGCGAAGGAGGGCGTGGCCATCAAGGCCGAGAACCAGACCCTCGCCACGATCACGCTCCAGAACTACTTCCGCCTGTACGGCAAGCTCGCGGGGATGACGGGTACGGCCGAGACCGAGGCCGCGGAGTTCCAGGGCACGTACAAGCTCGGGGTGGTGCCGATCCCGACGAACCGCGACATGCAGCGCCTCGACCAGCGCGACTACGTCTACAAGAGCGAGGACGGCAAGTACGACGCCGTGGTCGCGGACATCGTCGAGCGGCACGCGCAGGGCCAGCCGGTGCTCGTGGGCACCACCAGCGTGGAGAAGAGCGAGCTGCTCTCCGCCAAGCTGAAGAAGCAGGGCGTCCCGCACGAGGTGCTCAACGCGAAGCAGCACGCGCGCGAGGCCTCGATCGTCGCGCAGGCCGGCCGCAAGGGCGCCGTCACGGTGGCCACCAACATGGCCGGCCGTGGCACCGACATCATGCTGGGCGGCAACGCCGAGTTCATGGCCGTCGAGGACCTCGCCGCCCGTGGCCTGGACCCGGCGGAGAACGCCGAGGAGTACGAGGCCGCCTGGCCGTTCGCGCTCGAGAAGGCCAAGGAGTCGGTGGCCGCCGAGCACGACGAGGTCGTCGAGCTGGGCGGGCTGTACGTGCTCGGCACGGAGCGCCACGAGTCGCGCCGCATCGACAACCAGCTGCGCGGTCGTTCCGGCCGCCAGGGCGACCCCGGCGAGTCGCGCTTCTACCTGTCCATGCAGGACGACCTGATGCGCCTGTTCAACTCCTCGCTCGCGGAGTCGATGATGACGCGCGCCGGGTTCCCGGAGGACATGCCGCTCGAGTCGAAGATCGTCACGCGTGGCATCCAGTCGGCGCAGTCGCAGGTCGAGGCGCGCAACTTCGAGATCCGCAAGAACGTCCTCAAGTACGACGACGTCATGTCCCGCCAGCGCGTCGTGATCTACGAGCAGCGCCGCCGGGTGCTGGAGGGCGAGGACCTGCACGACCAGGTCCGGCACTTCCGTTCCGACGTGCTCACCGCCTACATCAACGGCGCCACGACCGAGGGTCGTCCGGAGGCGTGGGACCTCGACGCGCTGTGGACGGCGCTCAAGGCCGTGTACCCCGTCTCGATCACTCCGGACGAGGTCGTCGAGCAGGCGGGCGGCCCCACGCGGCTGTCGGCCGAGCTGATCGAGCGGGAGATCCTCTCGGACGCCGAGCACGCCTACGCCGAGCGCGAGGAGCAGATCGGTTCGGAGAACATGCGGCAGCTGGAGCGGCGGGTCACCCTGTCGGTCCTCGACCGCAAGTGGCGCGAGCACCTCTACGAGATGGACTACCTCAAGGAGGGCATCGGCCTGCGCGCGATGGCCCAGCGCGACCCGCTCGTGGAGTACCAGCGCGAGGGCTTCCAGCTGTTCAACGCGATGACGGACGCCATCAAGGAGGAGACGGTCGGGTACCTGTACAACCTGGAGGTCCAGGTGGCAGCACCCGACGCTCCGGCCGTGACGGCCGACTCCGCCGTCGCCGCGGCGGCCAGCGCGGGCGCGCAGGCGGCTGCGGCTCGATCGGTGTCCGACGGTCCGACGCCCGGCAAGCTCGTGGCGAAGGGCATCGACGGCCCGGAGCGGACACCGCTGCAGTACACGGCCCCGTCGGTCGACGGTGACGGCGGTGTGATCACCCGCGGGGACTCCGGCGGCAAGAGCGCCGGCACCCGCCCCGCGGCCGCCTCGGCGGAGGAGGGCGCTGCGAACCGCGAGGCACGTCGCAAGGCCGCCAAGCAGCAGCGCAAGCGCTGACACGACGGAAGCCCGCCCCGTGCTCGGGGCGGGCTTCCGTGCGTCCGGCGCTCACCCGATCTCGAGCGCGGTCACCCGCCACGAGCCCCGATGGCCTTCGAGCCGGAGGGCGACGGCCCGCACGCGCGAGCCGTGGTCGGCCACGATGGTCGCTTCCATCGCGTGCGGCCCGACCCGGCACGACCGGGCACGGCGGATCGTCGGCGGGCGGACCACCCGGTCGGTGCCCAGCACCCGCTGCGTCAGACCGGCCCGGACCTGGAGCGTCTCGTAGACCCCCGGCGTGAGCCAGCGCGCGAGCTGCGCCACCGACCGACCGCCGGTCAGCACCTCCAGGGCTGCGAGCGCGATCGCGCGGGCGACCAACGCCGGGTCGCCCTCGGGGGCGGGACCGGGCTCGTCGTCAGCGTCGGCGACGAACGAACGATCGCTGGCCCGCAGGACCGCGATGCGGGCGGTCGCCGTCAGGGGCACCGGGTGCGCGCGCCCGGGAGCGACCTCGACGAGCGGAGGGACGGGTGCGGGCACCAGCCGTGCCCGGGGGTGCCAGGGTCGCGCGTCGGCGGGTGCGGAGCCCGGTTCCGTGGCGGCGTCGCGCACGCGCGCGAACGCGTCCTCGGCGGCGGTGCCGTCGCGGATCAGCACGAGCGCGGTCACCAGGCCACCTCGCCGACCTGTGCGGGTGTGGTGAGGACCTGGCCCTGCCGGATCAGGTCGGGATCCGCGCCGATCACCTCCGCGTTGGCGTCGTACCACCGGGGCCAGGCCGCGGCGATCTCCGCGTCGGTGGCGCCCGACGGCAGGTGACGTGCAGCGATCGTCCAGAGACTGTCCCCGGCGACGACCACGACCGACTCGGGGTTTGCAGCGGTCTCCGCGGCGGCCGGCGTGGCCGCCGGCTCCTGGCTGGTCACCGCCGCGGATGCCACGTCGACCTCCGGCACGGGAGTCGGCGCGTGAGGCTCGGCCGACGGAACGGTCACCGCCCACCCGAGGTCGGGGAGCGCGGCGGCATCAGCGGTGACTGAGATCGTCGGCGACGGATCTGGAGCGACGGCCGTCGCACCTGAGGCCATCCCGAGGCCGATCCCCGCACCGACGGCGAGCACCAGAGCCCTGCGGACGACCTGCGGGGCGAACCGGTGCACGAGGCGCTCACCGGTCCGCCAGGTTGTCCCGGCCGCCCTGACCAGCAGGCACATCGCCGCCACGAGCCCGGAACCCGCGAGCCACGCGGCGACGAGCAGCCCGACGGAGGTCACCCCGACCTCCACGGCCGCGTCCACCCTCCACGGACCCGTCTGGCCGGCGAGCAGCGTGTGCACCCGACGAGTGAGCGACAGGCACAGCGCGCCCGCTGCCAGCGCTCCGACGAGCAGAGCACCGATGGTCATGGCGGCCCCGCCGCGGCCTGCCCGGCCGCCGTCCTGTGCTGTGACGTCGCTCGCCATGTTCGCCCCTGATCTAGTCGTTTGATGTTGTTTGATGCTGCTTGAGTGCCATAGATGTACCTGAATGTCCGATCTGATGTCCAGCCGGGGTCCGCGATGCGGGATCGACATCGCGGGAGGGTGGTCGGGCCGGCGGCGGCGCATCGACCCCCTACGGTGCTCACATGCGGTGGGAGGCGCTCTTCGCGGACATGGAGGCCCAGCTGGCAGCGGGCCGGCTGGCGGACGTGCGCGCGGACGTCGCGGAGCTGGCGCGCGCCGAGCGAGCCTCGGTGACGCTGGCCGCTCGGGCGCGTGCGTCGGTCGGTCGCCAGGTGCGGGTGCTCGTCGCGGGCGGAGACGCGGTCACGGGGGAGCTGGTCGATGCGGCGCCCGAGTGGCTGCTGCTGGCCATGCCGGCGTCCGGCCGCGCGCTGGTGCCGACGGCGGCGGTGGCGGGCGTCGACGGGCTCGTCGGGCACGCGGCCCCGGCACCGGGCGCCGTCGAGTCACGCCTCGGGCTCTCTCATGCCCTGCGGGCCCTGGCGCGCGACCGCGCGGTGGTCCGGGTCGACGTCGGCGGGACCGAGCTGGTCGGCCGTGTGGATCGCGTCGGTGCCGACCACCTGGACCTCAGCGACGTCGGTGACGCGACGGGGCGTGGGTCGTGGGCCGTGGCGTTCGCAGGGGTGCGGGTCGTGCGGTCGCGTTGACGTCTCAGTCGGACGTGGGGCCGTCGGCCGTGCTGCCGTCGCTCGAGATCCGGGCGCGGGTCTGCTCGTACATGCGCTGGATGTACTTCTCGAGCTCGGTGGACTCCACCCGCCACTGCAGCCGGCCGCCGATCTGGATGGCGGGCAGCTCCCCGGAGCGGACGAGTGCGTAGGCCTGCGGCGCCGAGATGTTCAGCACCTCGGTGACGTCCGCGAGGGTGAGGAACCGCGAAGGCATGACCGCAGTGTGGCACGCGCTGGCGCCCGGACCGGTTTGTCCACAATGCTCCGTTCGCACCGCCCGGGAGACGGCAGGATGGCCGTCCGGGGCGGCGCGACGAACGGGAGAGCCGATGGACACCAGCGTGATCGACCTGCCTGCGCCCGTGGCGACGCGGCTGCGACGCCCCGGCTGGCGTGACCCTCGGCTGCTGGCGGGTGTCGCCATGGTGGCGGCGTCGGTGCTGCTGGGGTCGTGGGCGGTCCGCACGGCGCAGGCGACGGTGCCGGTCTACATGACGCGTGCCGCCCTGGTGCCGGGCGACCGGGTGTCCGCGGACGAGCTCGCGGTCGTCGACGTGCGGCTGGGCACGGTGAACCTCGACCACTACCTGCGTGCCGACGAGGCGATCGCGCGCGACGTCGTGGCCGTACGGGCGGTCGGGCGCGGCGAGCTGGTCCCCGCGTCGGCCGTCGGCTCGGCCGCGGACCTCGATCTGCGGCCGGTCTCGGTGACCCTCGAGCGCGCCCCGTCGCAGGACGTGGTGCCGGGCGCCCTTGTCGACCTCTGGTTCACACCCCCCGCCCCGGACGACGACACCGCACCGGACCAGCCGCGCGAGCTGGCCGGCGGCCTCACGGTGGCCGAGGTCAGCACCCCGTCGGGAGCGTTCCGCGCCTCCGGGGGGAGCGCGGTCCAGGTGCTGGTCCCGAGCGCACTGCTGCCGGCGGTGCTCACCGCGCTCGCGGCCGAGGGCACCGTCGACGTCGTGCCGGTCCTCGGCTCGGGCGGCTGACGTGGCCGTCGGGGTGCTGTGCGCCGTGCAGGGCGCGGCGGAGGCGATCATCGTGCAGGCCGTCGAGCAGACCGGGGGTCGCCTGAGCGTGACGCGGCGGTGCGCGGACCTGACGGAGCTGCTCGCCGCGGCGGAGGCCGGTCTCGGTCGGCTGGCGGTCGTGTCGGGCGACCTCGACCTCCTCGACCGGGAGGCGATCGAGCTCCTGCACCGGGCCGGTGTGCGCGTGGTCGGCATCGGTGACGCGGCGCGCCCGTGGCTCGGCGAGCGGCTGGCGGCCCTGGGCGCGGACCTCGTCGCGGCCGCCCCGCACGACGAGGCGTCCGCGAGCGAGGTGGTCCGTGACGCGCTGGTCGTCCTCGGTGCCGCGCCCGACAACGGGCGCGATCCGTCGTGGCCCGACGAGGAGACGATCCGCCGCCCGGCGCGCGGGCTGGTCGCTGCTGTGTGGGGGCCGACGGGGGCGCCGGGACGGACCACGGTCGCCGTGAACGTGGCCGCGGAGCTGGCCGCCGCCGGGCGACGCACGCTGCTCGTGGACGGAGACACGTACGGCGGCTGCGTCGCGCAGGTGGTC
The DNA here is from genome assembly GCF_001426725.1 of Cellulomonas sp. Root137. NCBI lineage: Bacteria > Bacillati > Actinomycetota > Actinomycetes > Micrococcales > Cellulomonadaceae > Cellulomonas > Cellulomonas sp. Root137. Next base: position 2,000,424 of record NZ_LMFG01000001.1, read on the forward strand.
GGCATGCTGGACGAGGCGCCGGGCCTCGCCGCGGCGGCTCGCGCGGCCGGCCAGGGGACCCTCGACCTGATGACGTTGGCCAGGATCACCCCGACGATCGCCCCGGACCTGCGGGTGCTGTCGGGGATCTCCCGGGCGGACCGCTGGCCGGAGCTGCCGTCGTCCTCGCTCGACGCGGTCTGGACGGTCGCCCGGGGGCTCGCCGAGTGGACCGTGATCGACTGCGGCTTCTGCCTCGAGCAGGACGAAGTGCTCAGCTACGACACGCGCGCCCCGCGGCGGAACGCCGCCACGCTCAGCGCGCTCGAGGCGGCGGACGTGGTGCTGGTGGTCGGCGCGGGGGACCCGGTGGGGATCCAGCGGCTGGTCCGGGGCCTGGGGGAGCTCACGGACCTGGGCCTCGGCAGCACGCGGATGGTGCTGGTCAACCGCGTGCGCGCGTCGGTGGCCGGTCCGCAGCCCGGTGACGCCGTCGGACAGGCCCTCGCGCGGTACGCCGGGGTGCCGGACGCGTACCTGGTGCCCGACGACGGGCCGGCGCTGGACACCGCGCTCCTCGAGGCGCAGACGCTCCGCGAGGCCGCGCCCGGATCGCCTGCCCGACGCGCGCTCGCGGGGATCGCGGCCCACCTGGACTCGCTCCTGGTCGCCGCCCCCTCGGCGGAGCCTGCGGTCGCCGTGCGCGCCTGACGCTCGCGCGGCGGCCGCGCGCGGCACACTGGCGGGGTGCGCATCTACCTCCCGGCCTCGCTCGACCAGCTCGATCCCGCGGTGGGACCGCTCGCGGCCCGTCGCGCCCACGCGGTGACCCCGGCCTTGCGGGCGATGTTCCCCGACGAGGACGACGAGGGCCTCGAGTACGCGGCGCAGCTGGCGGCCGCGGACGACTCGCTCGAGCTCCTGGGCGGGACGCCGGGTGCGCCGCAGCTGCGGCTGGTGGTCTCGGTCGACGTGCCCGACGGCGCGGTCCTCGCGGTGGCTGACGGCGACGACGTGCCCAGCGCTGTCGACCTCACGCGCGAGGTGCCGCAGTCCGACGTGATCTGCGTGCACGTCGACGAGCCGGGCGCGGCGCCCGACGTCGTGCTGGCCGCGGCCGGTGACGAGGCCGCCGTCGACCGCCTCGACGAGCGCGACCTCCTCTGGTACGACGCGTCGGAGCTCGCTGCCATCCCGCGCTGAGCTGGATGGCCGTGTGCTTCGTCACGTGGCGCGGTGCCAGTTGGACCCGGCCCCGACGCTCGGGTAGTGTTCACCGCCGGTACGACGTCCGGATGCGCGTTGGTCTGCCCCGCCAGGCAACCCTCGAGCTCCGGGCGTTATACCCCCATGGGGTATGGTGTAATTGGCAGCACGACTGATTCTGGTTCAGTTAGTCTAGGTTCGAGTCCTGGTACCCCAGCGCGAGCACCGCTGGTCCGGACCTCCTCGGAGGATCGGGTAGAGTGTTCACTCGCAAGCGAGGCCCTCGGGTTTCGCAGCGTATAGGCCCCCGTTGTGTAGCGGCCTAGCACGCCGCCCTCTCACGGCGGTAGCGCCGGTTCGAATCCGGTCGGGGGTACGTCGAGAAGGGCCCGGTCACCACGGTGACCGGGCCCTTCTGCGTGCGCGCCGTCAGTGCTGGCCGGGGGGCCCGTGCGAGGACGTGGGCAGGATGGTGACGACGCCCCAGCCGATGACCGCAGCGATCGCGCCCACCAGCACGCCGGTGAACAGCGCGTCGCCGACGCCACCGCCGCCCAGGAGCGCGAGCGCTGCCCCGACGAGAAGGCCGACGACGAACGCGACGAGCGCGACCCGGCGGCGCAGGCGGCGTCGGGACGCTGCTGCACCGCGGACAGCCATCAGTCCGCCGTTCGGCGCAGGACCTCGGTCAGCCGGTTGGCCGCCGAGACGACCGCGGCGGCGTGCAGCCGGCCCGGCTGCCGGGAGAGGCGCTCGAGCGGCCCGGAGACCGACACGGCGGCCACGATCCGACCGGACGGCCCACGCACGGGGGCCGACACCGACGCGACGCCGACCTCGCGCTCCGACACCGACTGGGCCCAGCCGCGGCGGCGGACGCCGGAGAGGATCGTGGCGGTGAACTTGGCGCCCTGCAGCCCGCGGTGCAGCCGGTCCGGCTCCTCCCACGCGAGCAGGATCTGCGCGGCGGAGCCCGCGTGCATGGTCAGGGTCGCGCCCACCGGGATCGAGTCGCGCAGGCCGATCGGACGCTCGGCCGCGGCGACACAGATGCGCTGGTCACCCTGCCGCCGGTAGAGCTGCGCGCTCTCACCGGTGTGGTCGCGCAGCGCGGCCAGCACCGGTCCGGCCGCGGCGAGCAGCCGGTCCTCGCCGGCCGCCGTCGCCAGCTCCGAGAGGCGGGGTCCGAGCACGAACCGGCCCTGCATGTCGCGTGCCACCAGACGGTGGTGCTCGAGCGCCACCGCCAGCCGGTGGGCCGTCGGGCGAGCAAGATGGGTGGCGGTGACGAGCTGTGCGAGGGTGGCCGGGCCGGCCTCGAGCGCGCTGAGAACGGACGCGGCCTTGTCCAGCACGCCGACTCCGCTAGAGTTGTCCATAGGTCGATATTGGCGTCTCGAAGGCTGAGATGCAAGTACGACGGCAGGCGAGCCGGGAAAACCACACTCCCGGACGAGAGAACGAACGAGAGAACGGACCGAGAAGATGGCCGGCACGTTGGCAGAGAAGGTCTGGGACGCGCACGTCGTGCGACGGGGCACCGACGGGGCGCCCGACCTCCTCTACATCGACCTCCACCTCGTGCACGAGGTGACGAGCCCCCAGGCCTTCGAGGGCCTGCGGCTCGCCGGTCGGCCGGTCCGCCGCCCGGACCTCACGCTCGCGACCGAGGACCACAACACTCCGACGCTCGACATCGACCGGCCGATCGCCGACGAGACGAGCCGCACGCAGATCCAGACGCTGCGCAACAACGCCGCGGAGTTCGGTGTCCGGATCCACTCGCTCGGCGACGCCGACCAGGGCATCGTCCACCAGGTCGGCCCGCAGCTCGGGCTCACGCAGCCGGGCCTGACGGTGGTGTGCGGCGACTCGCACACGTCGACGCACGGCGCGTTCGGCGCCCTCGCGTTCGGCATCGGCACCAGCGAGGTCGAGCACGTGCTCGCCACGCAGACGCTGCCGCTGGCGCCCTTCAAGACCATGGCGATCACGGTCGACGGCGAGCTGCCCGTCGGGGCGACGAGCAAGGACATCATCCTGGCGATCATCGCCAAGATCGGGACCGGCGGCGGTCAGGGCTACGTGCTCGAGTACCGCGGCGAGGCCATCCGGGCGTTGTCGATGGAAGCCCGCATGACGATCTGCAACATGTCGATCGAGGCCGGCGCCCGCGCGGGGATGATCGCGCCGGACGAGACCACGTTCGAGTACCTCCAGGGCCGCCCGCACGCCCCCGAGGGTGCCGACTGGGACGCCGCGGTGGAGTACTGGCGGACGCTGCGCACGGACGACGACGCGCAGTTCGACGTCGAGGTCGTGCTGCGGGCGCAGGATCTCGAGCCGTTCGTCACGTGGGGCACCAACCCCGGCCAGGGCCTGCCGCTGTCCGGCTCGGTCCCGGTGCCGGAGCAGATCGCCGACGCCAACGAGCGCGTCGCCGCCGAGCGCGCCATCGAATACATGGGCCTGACGCCCGGTCAGCCGCTGCGCGAGATCAAGGTCGACACGGTCTTCATCGGCTCGTGCACCAACGGCCGCATCGAGGACCTGCGCTCGGTGGCCAAGGTGGTCCGCGGCAAGCACAAGGCCGACGACGTCCGCGTCCTCGTGGTGCCGGCGTCGGCCCGGGTGCGCCTGCAGGCCGAGGCCGAGGGGCTGGACAAGATCTTCCTCGACTTCGGTGCCGAGTGGCGCAACGCCGGCTGCTCGATGTGTCTGGGCATGAACCCGGACCAGCTGGCGCCGGGGGAGCGCTCGGCCTCGACGTCGAACCGCAACTTCGAGGGCCGCCAGGGCAAGGGTGGGCGCACGCACCTGGTGTCGCCGCTCGTGGCTGCGGCGACCGCGATCCGCGGCACCCTGTCGTCCTTCGCCGATCTCGATGCCGGAGTACCCGCGCCCGACGGCAGCCCCCTCACCGACCTCCAGACGGTCTGACCCAGGAAGCGAGAGACAGTCATGGAGAAGTTCAACCAGCACACCGGCGTCGGCGTCCCGCTGCGGCGCAGCAACGTGGACACCGACCAGATCATCCCGGCCGTCTACCTCAAGCGCGTGACGCGGACCGGGTTCGAGGACGCGCTGTTCGCCGCCTGGCGGGGCGACCCGGCGTTCGTGCTCAACCAGGAGGCGTACTCGTCGGGCTCCGTACTCGTCGCGGGCCCGGACTTCGGCACGGGCTCGTCGCGTGAGCACGCCGTGTGGGCGCTCAAGGACTACGGCTTCAAGGTCGTCATCTCGAACCGCTTCGCGGACATCTTCCGTGGCAACTCCGGCAAGCAGGGGCTGCTCGCGGCCCAGGCGGCGCAGGAGGACATCGAGCTGATCTGGAAGATCCTCGAGACGCGTCCGGGCACCGAGGTGACCGTGGACCTCGCGTCGAAGACGATCACGTGCGACGACGTCGTGGTGCCCTTCCAGGTGGACGACTACACGCGCTGGCGGCTCATGGAGGGTCTCGACGACATCGGGCTGACGCTCGAGCACGCCGACGAGATCTCGGAGTTCGAGGCCCGTCGCGAGTCGTGGCGGCCCGCCACCCTCCCGGCCAAGCACCTGCCGTCGGTCGAGATCGTCGCCGCTCGGCCGGCCGGCGTGCCGGTCGAGATCGGCCGCCGTCCCTGACGTGAGCACCGGCGGTTCGCCCACTCGGCGAGCCGCCGGTGCTCTGCAGTGACTAGCGTGGGGCCGGGTGCCCGGCGCGGTGCGCGCCGACCGAGAAGGGACGACCGATGACAGGGAAGTCGCAGATCGCCGACCGGATCGCCGCGCGCGGTGCCTCCAGGTCCGCCGCCGCAGCCGCCGTCGACGCCGTGCTGGGCGAGATCACCTCGGCGCTCGCCGCGGGGGAGCGCGTGACGCTCACCGGGTTCGGCACGTTCGAGGCAGCCGGTCGCGCCGCCCGCACGGCGCGCAATCCGCGCACGGGGGAGGCGCTCGAGGTGTCGGCGACCACGGTCGCGCGGTTCCACCCCGGCGCCACGCTGCGTGCACGGGTCGCCGGCGGGTCCGGCGAGCCGCTCGGCGCCGTCCCCGACCTCGGCTCGTTGCAGGGGCTGACCGCGTCCGAGCCGACGCCGGTCGAGACTCCGGTTCCCGCGGCCACGTCGTCCGTCAAGGCGAAGTCGCCGGGTGGCGCGACGGGCAAGGCCGCGGCGGCAGCGAAGGCCAAGGCGAAGGCGAAGAAGGCCGACGTCAAGAAGCGGGCGGACGCCGCGAAGAAGGCCGACGCGAAGAAGCGCGCCGACGCCAAGAAGGCGCAGAAGAAGGCCGACGCGAAGAAGTCCTCCAGCAAGAGCAAGGGCAAGGGCAAGAAGAAGTAACGCCCGGCACGTCGATGTGAAGGTTTCGCGCCCGCCCCGGCGTGCCGGTGCGGGCGCGGTCGGGAGCACCCCCGCAGCTGGGAGACGATGGTTCGATGAACGATCTGCTGTACGTCAACGGTGGCACCCCGCTCTCGGGGGAGATCACCGTCCGCGGTGCCAAGAACTTCGTCTCGAAGGCGATGGTCGCGGCGCTGCTGGGTGAGACGCCCAGCGTCCTGCGCAACGTCCCGCAGATCCGCGACGTGGCCGTGGTCACCGGCCTGCTCGAGCTGCACGGGGTGAAGGTCGACGCCGACGCCGAGGCGGGCGTCCTGCACCTCGACCCCACCGACGTCGAGTCGGCGCACGTCGCGGACATCGACACCCACGCGGGGTCGAGCCGCATCCCGATCCTGTTCTGCGGGCCGCTGCTGCACCGGCTGGGCGAGGCGTTCATCCCGGACCTGGGCGGCTGCCGGATCGGCGACCGGCCGATCAACTACCACCTCGACATCCTGCGGCAGTTCGGCGCGGTCGTGGACAAGACCGACAACGGCATCCACATCCGCGCGCCGCGGCGCCTCCAGGGCACCAAGATCGCGTTGCCGTACCCGAGCGTGGGCGCCACCGAGCAGCTGCTGCTCACGGCCGTGCGCGCCGAGGGCATCACCGAGCTCTCGAACGCCGCGATCGAGCCCGAGATCATGGATCTGATCAACGTGCTCCAGAAGATGGGCGCGATCATCTCCGTCGACACGGACCGCGTGATCCGGATCGAGGGCGTCGACCGCCTGATCGGCTTCCGGCACACCGCCCTGTCGGACCGCATCGAGGCGGCGTCCTGGGCGTCGGCTGCGCTGGCCACCGGCGGGGACATCGTCGTCCGCGGCGCCACCCAGCCCGAGATGACCACGTTCCTCAACACGTTCCGCAAGGTCGGCGGCGAGTTCGCGATCGACGACGACGGGATCCGCTTCTTCCACCCCGGTGGGGACCTGCGCTCGATCACGCTCGAGACCGACGTGCACCCCGGGTTCATGACGGACTGGCAGCAGCCGCTCGTCGTCGCGCTCACGCAGGCCAAGGGCCTGTCGATCGTGCACGAGACCGTCTACGAGAACCGCTTCGGGTTCACGGACGCCCTCGTCGGCATGGGCGCGACGATCCAGGTCTACAAGGAGTGCCTGGGCGGGCGGCCGTGCCGGTTCGGGCAGCGGAACTTCTTCCACTCCGCGGTGATCTCCGGCCCGACGCCGCTGTCCGCGGCGGACATCGAGGTGCCGGACCTGCGCGGAGGGTTCAGCCACCTGATCGCCGCGCTGGCGGCCAAGGGCACCTCGTCGGTGCGCGGGATCAGCCTGATCGACCGTGGGTACGAGCGGTTCACCGAGAAGCTCGAGGCGCTCGGCGCCGAGTTCAGCCGCGACTGACAGGTAGCATCGGCTCCCGTGCAACCGCCGGCCAGATCCAACCGCGCCTACCGCTACGTCGCCCATGTGGTGCGTCCTCTGCTGCGCGCGATGACGCGTCACGACTGGCGTGGGACCGAGAACTTCCCGCGCGAGCGCGGCTTCATCGTCGCCTCGAACCACATGACGAACATCGACCCGCTGACGTTCGCGCACTTCCTGTGGGACAACGGCGTCGCGCCCAAGATCCTGGCCAAGGCGCCCCTGTTCAAGATCCCGGTGCTCGCGGGGATCCTGCGCGCGACGGGGCAGATCCCGGTCTACCGCAACTCCTCGTCGGCGGGGGAGTCCCTCACGGCGGCCATCACCGCGATCGGCGAGGGTGACGTCGTCGCGGTCTTCCCCGAGGGCACGCTCACCCGGGACCCGGACCTGTGGCCCATGGTCGGCAAGACGGGCATCGCGCGACTGGCCCTGAGCACCGAGGCGCCGGTCATCCCCGTCGCCCAGTGGGGGCCCCAGCTGCTGCTCGGCCGCTACAAGAAGCTGCTCAAGCCGTTCCCGCGCAAGCTGGTCACGGTGGTCGCCGGCCCGCCGGTCGACCTCTCCGACCTCTACGGACGCCCGCACGACACCGCGACCTTGCGCGAGGCGACCGAGCGCGTGATGGCCGCGATCACCGCGCTGCTCGCGGACATCCGTGACGAGGAGCCCCCGGCGATCCGCTACGACATGCGCAAGCCCGCGGCCCAGGGCGAGAAGAGGGTCGGCGGCGACCACGCGACCCACCCCGAGCTGCCGTGACGGCGGACCAGGTGGCGCAGGACCGTCCCGACGTGCCCGGTTCCCCGCGCCTGCGCGCTGCGGTGCTGGGCGCGGGAGCGTGGGGAACCACCTTCGCGGCCGTCATGGCCGACGCCGGGTGCGAGGTGACCGTCTGGGGCCGCGACGAGAAGGTGTGCCGGCAGATCGCCGACGAGCACCGCAACGAGGCCTACCTGCCCGGCGTCGAGCTCCCTGCGCGCGTCACGGCCTCGCACGACGCGCGAGCGGTCCTCGCGGGCGCCGACGTCGTCGCGGTCGCGATCCCGTCGCAGAGCGCGCGCGCGACGCTCACGCCGCTGGCCGACGCCGTGGCCGGGCACGCCGTGGCGGTCTCGCTGATGAAGGGCGTCGAGCTCTCGACCGACCGCCGCATGAGCGAGGTCGTCGCCGAGTCGCTCGGGATCCCGGCGGACCGCATCGCGGTCGTCTCCGGGCCCAACCTGGCGCTCGAGATCGCCCACCGCCAGCCGACCGCGACGGTCGTGGCCTCGACCAGCGAGGCGACCGCGCAGCTGGTCGCGCGCGCGTGCGCCTCGGCCTACTTCCGCCCGTACACCAACGACGACGTCGTCGGCGTGGAGCTGTGCGGGGCCGTCAAGAACGTCATCGCGCTCGCCGTGGGGATCTCGCAGGGGCGGGGCCTCGGCTACAACACCATGGCGACGGTCATCACGCGCGGACTCGTCGAGATCACCCGGCTCGGGCTCGCCCTCGGCGCCGACGCGGACACCTTCCCCGGCCTGGCCGGCCTCGGCGACCTCATGGCCACCTGCGCCTCGCCCGACTCGCGCAACCACACCCTCGGCGGCCACATCGGGCGCGGCATGACGCTCGAGGAGGCGATCTCGGCCACCGGCGGCACCGCGGAGGGCGTGAAGTCGAGCCGCTCGGTCCTCGAGCTCGCGACGACGCTGGGGGTGGAGATGCCGATCACGTCCGCCGTGGTGCGGGTGCTGCACGAGGGGCTCCCCGTCGACCAGCTGGCCGCGCTCCTGCTCGCGCGGCCGCACAAGGCCGAAGGGGCCTAGAGCGAGTCCAGCGCCTGCGCCAGGTCCCGCCAGAGGTCCTCGACGTCCTCGACGCCGACCGACATCCGCAGCAGGTCCTCGGGCACGGTGGCCGACTCGGTGGCGAACCGGCGACGGCGCTCCAGCGTCGACTCGACGCCGCCGAGGCTCGTCGCGGGCACCCAGAGCCGCAGCGCCGCCACGACCGCGTCCGCCGCGCCGGGTCCGCCGTGCGGACGCAGGCCGATGATCGCCCCGAAGCCGTCCATCAGCCGCGCAGCGCGCTCGTGGCCGGGGTCGGCGGGCAGGCTCGGGTGCCGGACCTCCGCGACGGCCGGGTGCTCGCTCAGGCGGCGGGCCAGCTCGGCGGCATTCTCCTGGGCGCGTTCGACGCGCAGCGCGAGGGTGCGCACGCCACGCAGCGCGAGCCACACCTCGAACGGACCCGCGATCGAGCCGTGCAGCGTCCGGTACGCGTGCAGCCGGGCGTGCAGCCCGTCGTCGTCCGCCAGCGCGGCACCCAGCACCACGTCGGTGTGCCCGGCGAGGTACTTGGTGACGGAGTGCACGACGACGTCGGCGCCGTGCTCGAACGGCCGCTGGACCAGGGGCGTGGCGAAGGTGTTGTCGACGCCGACGAGCGCGCCGACCGCGTGCGCGGCCTCGACCAGCGCCGGCAGGTCCGCGACCTCGAGCATGGGGTTGGTCGGCGTCTCGACCCAGAGCATCGACGCGGTCCGGGGCTCGCTCAGGGCGGCCACCACGGCGTCGGTGTCGGCGATGTCGACCAGGGTCACGTCGATCCCGAGCCGCTCGCGCAGGTCCTGCGCGTAGCCGAGCGTCACCTGGTAGGCGTGCCGCGGCAGGACGAGCCGGCCGCCCGGGGGGACGAGGGACAGCGCGGCGGCGATCGCGGCCATGCCCGACCCGAAGACCAGCGCGGGGTGGGTGGAGCCCTCCAGCGTGCCGAGCGTCTCCTCGAACGGGTGCCACGTGGCAGCGTCCATGCGGCCGTACAGCGGCTCGCCGGCGCCGGGCACACCCTGCGAGACGAAGGTGGACGAGAGGATCACGGGAGGGTTCACGGGCGCGCCCTGGAGGCGCTCCGGCCGGCCGGCCGCGACGACGAGTGTCGCGGGGGAGAGGGCGTCGGCAGCGTGCGGGTGGCTCGACGAGGTCACCGCCGCAGGGTACCCGTCGACTGTTCCGTGGGTTGTCCCACGGATGCGGCCGCGCACGCGGAAGGAGCCCGGTCCAGGTCGGTCCGGCAGGTAGGGTCGGGCGCGATGGACGCCACCTCCCAGCCCTCGGGCCACGACGACACCCCTGCGCCGACCCCCGGGGCGGGCCGCCGCCCACGCGTGATGGTCCTGTTCGGCGGGCGCTCCGGCGAGCACGCGATCAGCTGCGCGACCGCCGGCGGCGTGCTGCACGCCATCGACCGCGACCGCTACGACGTCCTCGCCGTCGGGATCACCCCCGCCGGGCGCTGGGTGCTGGCGGACGACGACCCCGACCGCTGGGCGATCGTCGACGGACGCCTGCCGCAGGTCGAGGACACCGCCGCGCACGTGCTGCTCCCGCAGGCCGTCGACGACCGCGACGTGCAGGTGCTCGAGGCCGGCCGGCTGCCGCGCGTGCTCGGCGAGGTCGACGTCGTGTTCCCGCTCCTGCACGGTCCCTTCGGCGAGGACGGCACCCTGCAGGGCATGCTCGAGCTGGCCGACGTCCGGTACGTCGGCGCCGGCGTGCTCGCGTCCGCGGTCGGCATGGACAAGCACATGATGAAGCTGGTGCTCGCCGGTCACGGGCTGCCTGTCGGCCCGTTCCGCGTGGTGCTCCCCGGTGAGCTGGACCGCGACCCCGAGGGCGTGACGGCTCGCATCGCCGAGCTCGGCCTCCCGCTGTTCGTCAAGCCCGCTCGCGCCGGCTCGAGCCTGGGCATCTCCCGCGTCACGGACCTGGCGGACCTGCCCGCCGCCATCGCGGCGGCGCAGGAGCACGACCCCAAGGTCATCGTCGAGGCGGCGATCGTCGGCCGCGAGATCGAGTGCGGGGTCCTGGGCGGTCACGACGGCGAGCGGGCTCGGGCGTCGCTGCCGGGCGAGATCGTCGTCACCGACCCGAGGCACGACTTCTACGACTTCGAGGCCAAGTACCTCGACGAGGCCGGTGTCACGCTCGCCTGCCCCGCCGACCTGCCGCAGGGGATCGTCGAGGCGGTCCGGGACGTCGCGGTGCGGACGTTCGAGGCCGTGGGCTGCGAGGGGCTCGCGCGGGTGGACGTGTTCGTCACGCCCGACGGGGACGTCGTCGTCAACGAGATCAACACGATGCCCGGGTTCACGCCGTTCTCGATGTACCCGCGCATGTGGGAGGCCTCCGGCGTGGGCTACGCCGAGCTCGTCGACGAGCTCCTCCGCCTCGCGCTCGCGCGACCCACCGGACTGCGTTGAGCCTGTGAGGCCGACCACAGCCGCGCGGGTTACGCTTCGCCCATTCGTGGTGGATCGGTCGGCGACACCGTGGTCGTGGCCGCCAGCCGTCCCCATCACCGTCGGGACGCCTCGCCGGCGCCCCACCGCACTCCCGACCGCGGGTGCGACGCCAGGCCGACACGCAGTGACGGCTCTCCGCAGATCGGTAGTGACCGTCATGGGTGCCCTCCACGCCGCCACGTCCTCCGTTCCCGGCAGCCCCGCATGAGCGCCGCCGTGTCCCCGCCGCCGGCCGCACCGCCGCGCGCGGCAGCCAACGCGCAGGACTACACCGCACTGGCGGCCTACGTGCGCGAGTCCGGCCTGCTGAAGCGCCGCTACGGCTACTACTGGACGCGCCTGATCGCGGCCGTCCTGGCGTTCGCCGGCATCTGGGTGGCCGTCGTGCTCGTCGGCAACTCCTGGTGGCAGCTCGCGGTCGCCGCGGCTATGGCGGTCGTCCTGACGCAGATCGCCTTCCTCGGCCACGACAGCGCGCACCGGCAGATCTTCAAGTCGGGTGCGTGGAACGACTGGACCTCCCGCATCCTCGCCGGCGGCTTCGCCGGTCTGAGCCACACGTGGTGGCGCAACAAGCACAACCGGCACCACGCCTCGCCCAACCAGCAGGGCACGGACCCGGACATCGCGCCGGGCGTCGTCGTGTGGACCGCGGACGCGCTGGCCGAGCACTCCGGCTTCCGGGCCTGGTTCGGCCGCAACCAGGGCTGGTTCTTCTTCCCGCTGCTCATGCTCGAGGGCCTGAGCCTGCACGTGTCGAGCGTCCGGCTGCTGCTGGCCAAGGGGACGGTGCCGCACCGCTGGGTCGAGGCGCCGATCGTCATCACCCGGCTCGCGCTGTACGTGGGCGTGCTGTTCTGGGTGCTCCCGCCCGGCAAGGCCGCCGCGTTCATCGGCGTCCAGATGGCGCTGTTCGGCGTGCTGCTCGGCGGCTCGTTCGCGCCCAACCACAAGGGCATGCCGATCATCCCCGCCGGCATGAAGGTCGACTTCCTGCGTCGGCAGGTGATCACCTCGCGCAACATCAAGGGCGGGGTCGCGGTCGACTTCGTGATGGGCGGCCTGAACTACCAGGTCGAGCACCACCTGTTCCCGAGCATGCCGCGCCCCAACCTCAAGCACGTGCAGCCCGTGGTCCGCGACTACTGCGAGCAGCTCGGCGTGAAGTACACGGAGGTCGGGTTCTTCCGGTCCTACCGGATCATCGTCGAGTACCTCAACCGCGTCGGGCTCGCGGACCGTGCGGCGTTCGACTGCCCGGTCGCGGCGCAGTACGGGCGCTGACCGGCTACACGCAGGAGCGGACGGCCTCCGTCAGGGCGACGGCGGGACCCAGCTGGTCGACGAACGCGGTCGAGCGTTCGTCGGCGACCTCGGCCGGCACGTGCAGCTCGACCGCGGGCTCGCGGCCGTAGGTGGTGAACGTCCAGCCGCCGTCGCCGTCCTCGACGATGACCCAGTCGATGCTCGGGCCGCCGGGCGTCTCCACGGTCTGGCAGCGCTCCGTGGTCGGGCCCAGGGGCTCGACGCCGCACCGCAGGACGACCGGCGCCGCGGTGTCGCCCCACGCCGTGGTCGCCTGGGCGTTGGTGTCGCGCTGCGGCAGCCCGTCACCGAGCGAGTCGGGCATCGCCAGCACGACGCTCGCGCACACGGGGTCGGTCGCGTCGGGGGCCACCTCCGCGGGCACCACGCTCGCGCAGCCCGACAGTGCGGCGAGGGCGGCCACCGGGGCGATCAGGAGCAGTCGTCGGCGGATCCGGGGCACCGGCCCACCGTAACCCGTGCACGGCGCCGACCCTCTACCGTGTCCGGGTGACCGGCGACACCCCCGCACCCCCCGACGGACCCCTCGTGTCGGAGCTGTCCGAGGACGGGCTCCTGGCCCGCATCTTCCCCCTGCTGCCCGTCGGCACCGACACCGAGCTGGCCCCGGGGGACGACGCCGCCGTGGTGGCCGCACCGGACGGCCGGTTCGTGGTCACCACCGACGTGCTCGTCGAGGACCGGCACTTCCGCCGGGCGTGGTCGTCGGGCGAGGACGTCGGCCGGCGTGCGGCGGTGCAGAACCTGGCGGACGTGGCCGCGATGGGCGCGCGGCCCACCAGCCTCGTGGTCGCGCTGGTGATCCCGGGCGACCTGCCGGTGTCGTGGGTCGAGGGTCTTGCCCGGGGGCTCGCCGCCGAGTGCGCACCGCTCGGCGTGGGCGTCGTCGGTGGCGACCTGTCCGGCGGACCCGTCGTCGTCGTCGCTGTCACCGCGCACGGCGACCTCGGCGGCCGCGCACCCGTCCTGCGCTCGGGCGCCCGACCGGGCGACGTGGTGGCGCACGCCGGGGTGGCCGGCTGGTCCGCGGCCGGTCTGGCCCTGCTGCACGCGGGTCGGGGCGAGCTGGACCTCGAGCTCGTCGGGGCGCACCTGCGACCCGTCGCGCCCCTGGGTGCCGGCCCTGCCGCCGCGGTCGCGGGAGCGACGGCGATGCTCGACGTCTCCGACGGGATGCTGCGGGACGCGGGGCGTCTCGCGCGGGCGAGCGGCGTCGGGATCGAGCTGGACACCGCGGCGTTCGCGGGCGACCTGGAGCGGCTGCGGGCGGTCGCCGACGCCGTCGGGGTGCCGGCCGCGCGCTGGGTGCTCGACGGCGGTGAGGACCACGGCCTGCTGGCCACGTTCCCCGCCGGCGCGGTGCTGCCGGAGCCGTTCCGGGTGGTCGGCCGGGTGGTCGCGTCGGGGGAGGGGCTCGTCACCGTCGACGGCGTCGCGGCGCCCGCACGGTCCGGGTGGGACCACTTCGCCGGCTGAGCGGCCGGTCAGCCCCGGCGGTAGCGGACCTCGAGGAGGCTCTCGCCGCCGATGTCGTCGTAGCGGTCGATGCCGTCCGCCTGGAAGCCGTGCCGGCGGTAGAAGTGCCGGGCACGCTCGTTGTCGGCCAGGACCCAGAGCGTGATCGTCGTCGCGCTGCCGACCTCCGCGATCACGGTGCGCATCAGGTCGCGGGCGACGCCGTGGCCCCAGGTGCCCGGGTCGAGGTAGATGGAGAAGATCTCCTGGTCACCGCGCCGCGCGTCCTCGTCGCGGCTGGGGCCGACGGTGACGAAGCCGACGATGCGCTCGCCCGAGAGCGCGACCCACGTGCGGATCTCCTCCCGCGGGCCCTCTCGCAGGTACTTCCGCCACTGCGCGATGCGGGCGTCCGCGTCCAGGGAGGCGAGGTACGCGTCGGGCACGATGCCCGCGTACGCCTCCTGCCACGACCGCACGTGCACCCGAGCGATGTCTGCGGCGTCCCCCTCGGTGGCGACCCGGATCGTCACCTCGTCCAGCTGCTCGACCATGGAGGTCACCTTGCCACACGTGTCGGGCATGGCGAAGGCCCATGAGGTGACAACCTCATGGGCCTTCGAGAACGTCTGGTGACGTCAGATGGCGCGCTGCACCTTGCCGGCCTTGAGGCACGACGTGCACACGTTGAGACGCTTGGGCGTCCCCGCGACGACGGCACGCACGCGCTGGATGTTCGGGTTCCAGCGCCGCTTCGTGCGCACGTGCGAGTGCGAGATGCTGTGCCCGAAGCTCGGGCCCTTGGCGCAGACGTCGCAGTTGGCAGCCACGGTCTTCTCCTGTTGCTCTTTGCGGATCATGTGCCGCGTGTGCGGCGAAGTCATGGGTCGGGGCGCACGAGCGACACCGTCTCCGTACCGTTTCCGGAAGTGGATGCGGGGGCCGCCATCGGGCACCACCAGCGCCCAGCAAGGCCGGGCAACCGGTCAAGACTAGCCCATCGGGCACGTCGGCCCAAATGTGGGTGTGATGAGGCAGGGTGGTGCCCCGTCGAGACAGGTGGGGGCCTGCCGACGTGGTGCGGCGATCCAGGACGACGGAGGTGCGGTGGACCAGCTCGAGGCAGCGGCGGTGCGCGAGTGGGCGCACGCGGCACGCTCCGCGCTGGACGCCGCACGGGACCGGATCGACGCCGTGAACGTGTTCCCGGTGGCGGACTCCGACACCGGCACGAACGTGCTGCTGACCGTCGCGGGGGGCGCAGACGCGGTCGGGCTCGTCCCGGTCGGCGCGTCGGCGCAGGACGTGGCTCGCGCGTTCGGCCGGGGCGCCCTGCTCTCGGCGCGAGGGAACTCCGGCGTCATCGTGAGCCAGTACCTCACGGGGTTCGCGCGCGCCCTGTCCGCGCACGCAGGTGCTCCTGAGGTCGCCCGCTGCCTGGGCGTGGCCGGACGGGCCGCCCGCGAGGCGACCGTCGAGCCGCAGGAGGGCACGGTCCTCACCCTGGCCGACGTCGTGTCGAGCGCGGCTGCCACGGCCGCCGACGCCGGAGCCGACCTCCCGACGATGCTGGCCGAGGCGGTGGCGGAGGCCCTGCGCGCGCTCGGGCGGATCAGCGCGGTGCACCCCGTGCTGCGGGCGGCGCGGGTGCTGGACGCCGGTGCCTGCGCGCTGATCGTCGTCCTCGACGCGCTCGCCCGGGCGGTGTCCGACGAGCGGCCCGTGCAGGTCCCGCTCGACTGGCTGCCGACCACGGCCGCGCACCACGCCTCCGTCGAGCCGACGGGTGGCGCGTTCGAGGTCATGCTCCTGGTGAGCGACGAGCACCCCGTGATCGACACCGGGGCCGAGCTGCGCAGGCGGATGGGGTCCGTCGGGGACTCCGTGGCGGTCGTCGGCGGAGACGGGTGGTGGCACGTCCACGTGCACACCGACGATCCGGCCGCGGCGATCGCGGGTGCCGCGCTCGGGCGTCGCGAGCAGGTCCTCGTCCGGCTCCTCGCGGGCGCGCACGCGGGCGGATCGGCCCTGACCGGCCGGGCGGACGGGCTCGAGCGCTGGGGTGTCGTGGCGTGCACGGCCGCACCCGGCCTCGCCGCCTGGTACGCGACGTCGGGCGCGGTCGTCCTCGTCCGGTGCCCCGAGGCGCCCGTCCGGGCGCAGCACCTCGCGCGCGCGGTCACCGACACCGGAGCCACGCACGTGGCGCTCCTGCCGGGGACGGGCGTCGATCCGGAGGAGGTCGCCGCTCTCGCTGCGCCCGAGGTCGTGATCCAGGCTCTCGACGCGACGGACGAGGTCCGCGCGGTGGTCGGCTCGCTGGCGCTCGCGGGTGCGGGTCCGACCGCGCAGGGCTGCGCCGCGGCCCGGGCCGCGCTGGCACGCCTGGACGTGCACGCGGTCGAGGTCGCCTCCGCGCGCGACGTGAGCGACGCCGTCGACGCCCTCGTGCGCGCCCCGCGACCGGTGCCGGCGGAGAGCCTGACCGTCCTGCTGCAGGAGGCGCCGGGCGACGGTCTGGTGGACGGCCTCGTCGACCACCTCGCTGCGCACCACCCGGGCGTCGAGGCGACCGTGGTCGGACCGACGGGGCACGGTCCCGCGCTCGTGCTGGGGCTGGACTGACTGTGGCCGGCCGCGACGGGCTCACCTACCCGGACAGCGTCCACACCGACGTGGACGTGCTCCACCGGCGGGTGGAGGGCAAGCCCGCCGAGCAGAAGAAGTACGCCGCGCTCGGCATCGAGACGGTCGGCGACCTGCTCTCCCACTACCCCTGGCGCTACGCGGACTCGCGTGAGGTGACCGACATCGCGAGCCTCGCGGTCGGGCACAACGTGTCGCTGGTCGCCCGGGTGCGCGGCGCCGAGATCAAGCTCGCGCAGAGGACGGGCAAGCCCCGCGTCGAGGCCAAGGTCACCGACGGCACCCGCACGCTCGACCTGGTGATCTTCATGCCCCACCGCTCCATGGCGGAGTTCCACCTGAAGCGCCTCGTGCCCGGGTCGCTCGGGCTGTTCTCCGGCCAGATCAACGTGTTCAACGGCCGGCTCCAGCTGGCGAACCCCACGTACGCGATCTTCGGGCACGAGGTCGACGAGGCGGTCGCCCTCGAGGAGGCCGAGTGGCCGATCCCGATCTACCCGGCGACCGCGGGGCTGGAGTCGGACAAGATCCGTGCCGCGGTACGCAAGGAGCTCGACGGGCTCACGGAGGCGGACGTCCCGGACCCGGTGCCGGACCAGGTGCGCACCGAGCGGCACCTCGCGTCGCGGTGGAGCGCCCTGCGCGCGGTCCACGTCCCGCAGACCGAGGAGGAGTGGCGCAAGGGGCAGGCACGACTGCGCTACGAGGAGGCCTTCGTGCTGCAGGCCGAGCTGGCCCGGCGGCGCGCACACGCCCAGCGCGAGGAGTCGACGGCACGCCCCGCGCGCTCCGGCGGGCTGCTGGACGCCTTCGACGCCCGGCTGCCGTTCACCCTCACCGAGGGGCAGGTCGCGGCCGGCGAGCAGATCGCCGAGGACCTTGCGCGCCCGCACCCGATGCAGCGGCTGCTGCAGGGCGAGGTCGGCTCGGGCAAGACGGTCGTGGCGCTGCGCGCGATGCTCCAGGTCGTCGACGCGGGCGGTCAGGCCGCGCTGCTCGCCCCGACGTCGGTCCTCGCGGCGCAGCACGTCCGCACGCTGCGCGCCCTGCTGGGCGACCTGGCGGAGGGCGGGCTGCTGGGCGGCTCGGAGATCGGCACGCGCGTGGCCCTGCTGACGGGTGCCCAGAACGCCGCCGAGCGGCGCAGCAACCTGCTCGAGGCGGCGAGCGGGCAGGCGGGGATCGTCGTCGGCACCCACGCCCTGCTGTCGGACCCCGTGCAGTTCGCCGACCTGGGGCTCGTGGTGATCGACGAGCAGCACAAGTTCGGCGTCGAGCAGCGGGGCCGGCTGCAGGCCAAGGCCGCGAACGCCCCGCACCTGCTGGTGACCACGGCCACGCCGATCCCGCGCACGGTGGCCATGACGGTGTTCGGCGAGCTGGAGATCTCGGAGCTGCGGCACGTCCCGGCGGGCCGCAGCGGGGTGACCACGCACGTCGTGCCCGCGGACAACCGGGCGTGGATGGACCGGACGTGGAGCCGGGTGCGCGAGGAGGTGGAGCGGGGCGGACGCGCCTTCGTCGTGTGCGCGCGGATCGACGGGGACGACGACGGCGCCGCCGCCGGGCCGCGGGAGACCGACGGCGCCGACCTGATCCTCGACGAGCCGACGACCGTCCGCGAGGCCCAGGCGGCCGAAGGACGTGCCCCGAAGCGGCCGCTGCGGGCCGTGCTCGAGGTCGTCGAGACCCTGCGGAACGACGCGCGGCTGGGCGGTGTCGAGGTCGGTCTCCTGCACGGGCGCATGACGAGCGACGAGAAGGACCGGGCGATCGCCGACTTCTCGTCCGGCCGCACGCCGGTGCTGGTGTCCACCACCGTGATCGAGGTCGGCGTCGACGTGCCGGCCGCCACGGTGATGGTGATCCTCGACGCCCACGTGTTCGGGCTGTCGCAGCTGCACCAGCTGCGCGGCCGCGTGGGTCGGGGGAGCGCGCCGGGCCTCTGCCTCCTCGTCGCCGACGCCCCCGAGGGCAGCGTCGCCGCGCAGCGCCTGGGCGCGCTGGCGGCGACGACCGACGGGTTCGAGCTCGCGCGCGTGGACCTTGAGCTGCGCAAGGAGGGCGACGTCCTCGGGTCGGCGCAGTCCGGGCGCCGGGGCACGCTGCGGTTACTGCGGATCGTGAGCGACGGTGCGGTGATCGACCGGGCGCGCGACGACGCCCGGACGCTGGTCGAGGCCGATCCGGAGCTGGGGGCGTGGCCCGCGCTGCGTGCCGCGATCGACCTGCAGCTGGCCGACGGGCGCGAGGAGTTCCTGGGCCAGAGCTGAGCGTCGGGAGCCGGGGCGCCCGGCGGATACCCTGACGCACGTGTCGAAGCCCGTCATCCGCGCCCAGGACCTGCTCGTCGGCTACGGCGGGGCGCCCGTGTGCGCACCCGTGACGTTCACGCTGGCGCCCGGCAAGGTCGTCGCCCTCGTCGGCGCCAACGGTTCGGGGAAGTCCACCGTGCTGCGCGCCGTGATCGGGCTGCTCGAACCGTCGGGCGGGTCGCTGCAGGTGTTCGGCGGGCCGGTCGACGAGCGGGACGTCGGGTTCCGCACCAAGGTGGCCAGCGTCCTGGACGACGACGCGTACTTCCCGGCACTCACGGTCTCCGAGCACCTGTACCTGACCGCCCGCGGGCACGGGGTGCACGGCGCGCAGGACGTGGTCGCGGGGCTGCTCGCCGAGTTCGGCCTGACCGACCACGCCAAGTCCCTGCCCGTCGCCCTGTCCTCGGGGCAGCGGCGCCGCCTGCTGCTCGCTGCGGGGTTCGTCCGGCCGCGGTCGCTCCTCGTCCTCGACGAGCCCGAGCAGCGGCTCGACCGGGCGATGCGCGACCGGTTGGCCGCGCGCATCGTCGCGGAGAAGCAGTCGGGCGGTGCCGTCCTGCTGGCCACGCACGACCCGGACCTGCTCCGTGCGGTCGCCGACCGGGCGGTGCACGTGGCCGACGACGTGACGCGCGTGCTCCCGACGGACCAGGCGGCCGATCTCATCGCGCGGGAGAACCCGTGACCGACACCGTCGGCACCCACGACGACGAGCCGGCGGTCCAGCCGTTCGACCTCGGTGACGTCCCGTCCGCCAAGAGCATCCGACGCTTCACCGCCCAGGCCGCGAACGCCCGCGGCGGGGCGAACATCGGCGACCTGCTGTCCAGCGTCTACTACGCGGTGATCAGCATCGCGATCAGCGTCGGTCTGGCGCTCGGCTTCGCGCAGGCCATGCGCGCGTCGCTGCCGCCGTCCCCGGACGTCGAGGCGCCGCTCTCGCTGAGCCTGGCCACGCTCGTCGTCGTCATCATCGTGGCGCTGGCGGGGGCGCTCCTCTCGCTCGCCGGCCGGCTGGGACCGGTCGGCGCCGGGGGAGCGGAGGCGGCCTGGTGGCTCGGTCTCCCGGTCGACCGCCGCGGGCTCCTGCGCCCTGCCGCGCGCCGGCTGCCCCTGCTCGCGGGATTCGTCGGTGCGGTGCTCGTCGCGCTCCTGGACGCCGGCCTGCTCGCGGATCCGGGACTGCGCGTCGCGCGGGTGGCGGCGACCGCGGCCCTGGTGGCCGCCGGGATCGTGCTGGTCGCGGCGGTGGGGCAGTCGGCGAGCGTGTCGCGACGCTCGATCGCGCTGGCCGGCGACGTGCTGCTCTTCCTCGCCCCCGTCGCGGCGGTGATCCTCGCGCGCGTCGGCTGGTCGGTGGACGAGGTGCCCGGAGCCCCGTGGTGGTTCGTCGCCGCGCTCGTCCCGGTCGTCACGCTGCTCGCGGTGGTGGTCGACCGGCGGCTCGGGCGGATGCCCGCCCGGAGCCTGCGCGAGAGCGGCTCGGTGGCCACCCAGGCGGTCGGCGCCGTCGTGTCGATGGACTCCCGCGAGCTCGGCCGCGCGCTGACGGACGGTGCCGCCGCGCCGGTGCGGCGGTGGGTCTCGCGGCTCCGCACGGCCCGCGGGCCGGTGTCCGCGCTGATCACGGCCGATGTGGTGGTGCTGCGCCGGTCCGCCCGGCACGTGGTGCAGCTCGTGGTCGCGGCCCTCGTCCCGGTGCTGGTGAGCACCGTCCCGCAGCTGGCCAGCTCCGTCGGGGTCCTGCTGGCCCTGCTCGTCGCGGGGTCGGTGGCGATGAGTGCGACCGGTGAGGGCGCCCGGCGTGCCGAGATGGCCCCGATCCTCGACCGGCTGCTGCCCATCGACGCCAAGACGGTCCGTCGGCTGCGCATGGTCGTGCCGGCGGCGGCGATGGCCCTGTGGTCCGTCGTCGCGTTCGCCGCGGTGGGCCGGTGGGCGTCCGACGTGCCCGGCTGGATCGCGCTCGGGCTGGCCTCCACGCCGGTCTGGGCAGCGGCGGCCGTCCGCGCCTCGTACCGGCCCGCACCCGACTGGGGAGGTGCCCTCGTGTCGACCCCGATGGGCGCGCTGCCCACGGGCGTCGCCACGGTGCTCGCGCGCGGCCCGGACCTCGTCGTGCTCTGCCTGCTGCCGGTCTGGATCGCGGTGCTGCTGCGGACGGTGAACGCGACCCTGCTCTACACCCAGATCATCCTGTCGGTCATCGCCGTGGCGGTCGCTTCGTCGATCCGCACGCGGTCCCTGATGGAGACCCTGATGGACGCCCAGGAGCAGGAGCGGGCGGGAGCGCGCCGGTGACCCGCATCGTCGCGGGGTCGGTCGGCGGTCGCGTGCTCCAGGTGCCGCGCGCCGGGACCCGGCCGACGAGCGAGCGCGTGCGGGAGGCCCTCTTCTCGCGGCTGGAGCACCTCGACGTGGTCGACGGAGCCCGTGTGCTCGACCTGTACGCGGGCTCGGGCGCGCTCGGGATCGAGGCCGCCAGCCGCGGCGCCGCGCACGTGACCCTGGTCGAGGCCGCCCGGGACGCCGC
The DNA here is from genome assembly GCF_001426725.1 of Cellulomonas sp. Root137. Lineage (NCBI taxonomy): Bacteria > Bacillati > Actinomycetota > Actinomycetes > Micrococcales > Cellulomonadaceae > Cellulomonas > Cellulomonas sp. Root137. Next base: position 2,021,933 of record NZ_LMFG01000001.1, read on the forward strand.
CGAGGTGTGCCGCCGCAACGTGACGACCCTCGGGCTGGCGGGAACCATGGAGGTGGTCGCGGAGAAGGCCGAGCGGTTCGCGCTGCGGGCTCCGTCGGCGCCGTGGGACCTGGTGCTCATCGACCCGCCGTACGACCTGGCGGAGGCCGACCTGGGGGGCGTGCTGGCCGGGGTCGGGTCGGCCCTGTCCGGCCACGGGGTCGTCGTCGTCGAGCGGGCGTCCCGCACCCCGGAGCCCACCTGGCCGCCGACGCTGGTCCGGTTCGACCGGCGCGCGTACGGGGACACCGTCATGTGGTTCGCGGAGCTCACGGACAGCGCGCAGGCCTGAGCACCCGCCACGGCCGCGTCCCCGTGGCCGGACGCGGAGCCTGGCCTACCCTGACCAGGTGACCACCGCCGTCTGCCCCGGGTCGTTCGACCCCCTCACGCTCGGTCACGTCGACGTGATCCGACGCGCCCGCTCGATGTTCGACGAGGTCGTCGTCGGCGTCGCCCGCAACTCCACCAAGTCCTCGTTCCTGCCCGTCGAGCATCGGGTCGCCCTCGCGCGCGACGTGTTCTCGGACGTGGACGGCGTGCGGGTCGAGGCTGTCGACGGGCTGCTCGCCGACTTCGTCCGTACGGTGGGTGCGGTCGCGGTGGTCAAGGGCCTGCGCGGTGGGGCCGACTTCGACGCCGAGCTGCCGATGGCACTCATGAACCGGCACCTGTCGGGTGTCGAGACGGTGTTCGTCGTCGGTGACCAGGCGCTGGCCCACATCGCGTCGTCGCTGGTCAAGGACGTGGCACGGTACGGCGGGCCGATCGACGACCTCGTGCCCGGGCCGGTCGCCCACGCGGTACGTGCAGCACTTCGAGGAGGGGACGCAGGATGACCGACGAGGATCCGACGACTCGGCCCGAGGGCCTGACCGGCGTGCTGGACGCGATCGCCTCGGCGGTCACGAACGCGCGGGCGATGCCGATGTCGTCCTCGGTGCTGGTGAACCGCGCCGAGCTGCTCGACCTCGTGGACCAGGCGCGTGACGTCCTGCCCAGCCAGCTCTCGCGCGCCGACGAGGTGCTGGCCGACGCCGACGCCGCCCGCTCGGTCGCGCAGGCGGACGCCGATGCCCTGCTGGCGCAGGCGCGCGCGCAGGCGGCGGCGCTCGTCGACCAGGAGGCCGTCGTGGTCGCGGCGCGGGAGCGCGCGGCCCAGGTGGTCGCCGATGCCGAGGAGACCGCGGAGCGGCTGCAGCGAGAGGCGGACGACTACTGCGACCGCCGGCTGGCGGACTTCGAGATCGATCTCGGCAAGGTCCTCAGCCAGGTGCAGGCGGGCCGGGCCAAGCTGGCGGGACGGCTCGGCGTCGACGAGGGCTGAGCAGGTCGAGAGGTGAGACCTGCGCCACTCGCGGAGGATTTGGGCGGCCCCTGACCTGTGCCGTAGAGTGATCCGTTGGTTCTGCCGCTCATGGCCGTACCGAGATCAACGAGGGGACCCTGGCCGTGCCGCGCCCTGTTCACCTCGATCCCCGTTCGCCCTTCGTGCTCGATTCGCACGAGCTCGGTCGACGTCCGGGATCGACGAGGACCGTGCAGCGCACCGTGGGTGCCCCGGAAGATCTCGGGACGGATGTGATCGGCATCCCCACCGGGGCTGACGTCGAGCTGGATCTGCGGCTCGAGGCAGTCATGGAGGGGGTCCTGGTCACCGGATCCGTCCGTGGTCGGGCGATCGGGGAGTGCGTGCGCTGCCTGGGTGAGGTCGTCGAGGATGTCGACGTCTCGCTCACGGAGCTGTACGTGTACCCCGAGCGCGCGGCGGTCGCGGTCGAGGACGGCGACGACGAGGAGGACGTGCGCGAGCTGGAGGGCGACCTGGTCGACCTCGAGCCTGCGCTGCGGGACACGGTCGTGCCGGCTCTGCCGTTCCAGCCGCTGTGCCGTCCCGACTGCCCCGGCCTGTGCTCCGAGTGTGGAGCGCGACTGGCGGACGACCCTGACCACTCGCATGAGACGCTTGATCCTCGCTGGGCCGCTCTGGGCGGCCTCGTGGGCTCGAACGACGAGACGAAAGAGAGCTAGCCGTGGCTGTTCCGAAGCGCAAGATGTCGCGCAGCAACACCCGTGCGCGTCGGTCGCAGTGGAAGACCACTGCCACGACGCTCCACACCTGCCCGCAGTGCAAGGCCAACAAGATGCCGCACACGGCCTGCCCGTCGTGCGGTACCTACAAGGACCGTGCCTACGCCGAGGCCGTGCGGACCGAGTTCGAGGTCCGCTGAGGCTGAGCTTGCGGCTCCTTGAGCCCAGCTCGTCCGCCGTGGGGCATTCGATGACCGGAGGACCGGCGTGAGTGCCGCGGCAGAACTTCTCGAGAAGCTCGGGGTCCACCTGGACCCCGAGCTTCTCGTGCTTGCCCTGACCCACCGCTCGTTCGCGCACGAGGCCGGTGGCATCCCCACCAACGAGCGCCTCGAGTTCCTCGGCGACGCGGTGCTCGGACTGGTGGTCACCGAGCGGCTCTACCGCGCGCACCCGGACCTGCCGGAGGGCGCGCTCGCGAAGATGCGGGCCGCCACGGTGTCGCAGCGCGCGCTCGCGGTCGTCGCGCGGGACCTCGACCTGGGCAGCTACGTGCTGCTGGGGAAGGGCGAGCTGTCGACCGGTGGGCCGGACAAGGACTCGATCCTGTCCGACACGCTCGAGGCGGTGTTCGGCGCCGTCTACCTCAGCCACGGCGTGGAGACGGCACGCACGCTCGTCGAACGGCTGGTCGGCCCCTCGCTCGAGGCTGCTGCGGGGCTCGGTGCCGGCCTCGACTGGAAGACCTCGCTGCAGGAGCTGTCCGCTGCCCTGGGGCTCGGCGCGCCCAGCTACGAGGTGACCGGCGAGGGCCCCGACCACTCCCGCACCTTCACCGCCCGCGCGGTGGTCGCGGGGCAGCCGCGCGGCGTCGGGGTGGGACCGGCCAAGAAGCTCGCCGAGCAGGACGCAGCCGCGGACGCCTACCGGGTGCTCGCCGCGCTGCCGCTGCCCTGACGTGCCGGAGCTGCCCGAGGTCGAGACCGTCCGCGACGGGCTCGCACGACATGTGCTCGGTCGCACGGTCACGGCGGTCGAGGTGCGCCGCGACTACAGCGTCCGACGGCACGTCGACGGTCCCCTCGACTTCGCGGGTCGGCTGCGCGGGCGGCGGCTCGATGCGGCGGTCCGGCGCGGCAAGTTCCTCTGGCTCCTGCTGGACGAGGGGGACGACGCCCTGCTGGCGCACCTGGGGATGAGTGGGCAGCTGCTCGTGCGCGAGCCCGGCGCCGACCGCGTCGAGCACCCGCACCTGCGGGTCCGGCTGGACCTCGACGACGGGTCCGCCCTGGACTTCGTGGACCAGCGCACGTTCGGCCACCTGAGCGTCCCCGACCTGGTGCCGACGCCCGACGGTGCGCCCGGCGGGCTCGGCTCSCCGCTGCCGGTGGTGCCGGAGCCGGTCGCGCACATCGCCCGCGACCTGCTGGACCCGGCGCTGGACCACGACGCGCTGGTCGCGGCGGTGCGTCGGCGCAGGACCGGCCTCAAGCGTGCGCTGCTGGACCAGACCCTGGTCTCCGGCATCGGGAACATCTACGCCGACGAGGGGCTCTGGCGCGCGCAGCTGCACTACGCGCGCCCGACCGAGACCCTGCGCCGCGCCGAGGTGGTGCGGGCGCTCGACGGTGCGGCGGCGGTGATGACCGAGGCGCTGGCCCAGGGCGGGACCAGCTTCGACGCGCTCTACGTGAACGTGAACGGCGCGTCCGGCTACTTCGACCGCTCGCTCGCCGTGTACGGGCAGGAGGGTCGGCCGTGCCCTCGCTGCGGCACCCCGGTGCGCCGCGACGAGTTCATGAACCGGTCGTCCTACAGCTGCCCGCGCTGCCAGCCGCGCCCACGACGCGGTCGGTTCTAGCGCTGCACCACATTGCGGAGCTTGCCGCCCGACAGGTACGCGGAGAGGTTCGCGGTGATCAGCTCGCCGGCACCGACGGGCCGCCCGCCCGCGGCGTGCGGGCTGATCAGCACGCGGGGCTCGTCCCAGAGCGGGGAGTCGGCGGGCAGGGGCTCGGTCTCGAACACGTCCAGCGCCGCACCCGCCAGCCGGCCCGCCCGCACCGCGTCCAGGAGGGCGGCCTCGTCGAGCGTCGCGCCCCGGCCGACGTTGACCACCCACGCATGCGCAGGCAGGAGCGCGAGCACGTCGGCGCCCACCGCGTGCTGCGTCTGCGGGGTGGCGGGCAGCAGCGAGACCAGCACGTCGGTCAGTGGGAGCTCGTCGGGCAGGTCGAACGCCGAGATCACCGGGAAGCCGTGGCGGTCACCGGCGGCCGTGGCCACACCGGTCACCTGGGCGCCCAGCGCGGCCAGCAGGGGCGCCAGCCGGGCGGCGATCGACCCGAAGCCCCAGATCAGCACGCGGGCGCCGTCGAGCGTGCGGAACACCTGTCCGGGCCGGGTGTCCTGCATGCCGCCGAGCTCGCCCGCCCAGCGGTGCTCGTCCTGAGCGCGCACCAGGTCGGGGAGGCGGCGGGCCGCGGCCAGCAGCAGGGCGAGCGTGTGCTCGGCCACCGGGCCGTCGTGCAACCCGCGTCCGGAGGTGATGACGACGTCGTCCGCGAACCCCGCGGCGAGCGTGGCGTCGGGGCCGGCGGCGAGCGTCTGCACCCAGCGCAGCCGGGTCAGGCGGCGGGCGGCGTCGGACATCTGCTCGTGCCCGTTGCCCCAGAGCACCAGAACGTCGGCGTCGAGGGCGTCGTCGGGCACAGGTTCACCCACGTCGTACCGGACAATTTGGACATCGGAGGGAACAGTCGGCTCGTCCGACAGCGTGGTCGGCAGCAGGAGGGTGGTCACGCTCGTTACGATGCCACGGTGCCTCACTCCAGCGCCTCCGCAGGTCCCATCACTGTGATGATCGTCGACGACCACGAGGTGGTCCGGCGCGGGATCGCCGAGGTGGTCGACCGGGCGGACGGCATGTCCGTCGTCGCCGAGGCCGGATCGGTGGCCGACGGCGTGCGCCGGGCCGCCCTGGTGCGTCCGCAGGTGCTCCTCGTGGACCTCCAGCTGCCGGACGGCACGGGCATCGAGCTGCTCGCCGCCCTGCGTGAGCAGCTCCCGTCGGCGCGAGCGATCGTGCTCACCTCGTTCGACGACGACGACGCCCTCGCGGCCGCGCTGGACGCGGGCGCCGCCGCCTACCTGCTCAAGTCCGTGCGCGGCGCGGAGATCACCGACGTCATCCGCGCCGTCGCCGCCGGCCGGATCCTGCTCGACGAGCGGACGGTCACGCGCCGCAAGGCCGGGCACGACGACCCGACCGAGAGCCTGACCCCTAGCGAGCTGCGGGTGATCGACCTGATCGGCGAGGGCCTGTCCAACCGGGAGATCGCCGAGCGTCTGGGCGTCGTGGAGAAGACCGTCAAGAACCACATCACGTCGCTGCTGGCCAAGATGGGGCTGCAGCGCCGGACGCAGGTGGCGGCCTGGGTCGCGTCGCGCAAGCACGCCGGCTGGCGGGCCGAGCCGGGTCACTGACGCACGGGCTGCCGCTCAGCCGAGCGGGGCCTCCCACGTCAGGAGCGTGCCGCGTCCGTCGGGCGGGGTGCCGAGGCTGAACGTCCCGCGGTGCTGGCGCGCACGGGAGACGAGGTTGCCGGTGCCGGAGCTCCGGTCGCGGCGCGGCGGCAAGCCCACGCCGTCGTCCTGCACCTCCACGAGCACGAACCCGAGCGGCCCGGTCCCTCGCACGGTCACCCGCACGATCACCGATGACGCGTGCGCGTGCCGCGCTGCGTTCGCCAGTCCCTCGCGGACCACCGCCACCACGTCGGACGCCAGCGCCTGACCCACCCGCTCGTCGAACTGGTCCTCCTCGACGCCGCCGTCGACGAGCGCCTCGCCGTCGAGGCTGACCACGAACGAGGGCGCGAAGCCGAGGCCGGTGCGCGCGAGGGACGCCTCCCGGCGCAGCCGCTCGACGAGCCCGGAGGCGGCGTCGGGGTCGTGCAGCTCGTGCACGATCTGCCGGATCTGGCGCACGGAGGCGTCCACGTTGTCGAGGGCGTCGTCGACGATCCCGGTCAGCTCGGTCGCGTCCACGCCGCGGGCCGCCCGGCGGCGCACGGTCTCCAGCTGCATGCCGGTGGCGAACAGCTGCTGGATGGCGAGGTCGTGCAGGTCGCGGGCGATCCGCTCGCGCTCGTCCAGGAGCGAGGCCAGGTCCTGGGCGTGCCGGGCGCCGGCCAGCACGTACGCGAGCGCGGCCTGCGCGGCGAACGACTCGGCGGTCGCCAGGTCGCTCTCGTCGAACGGGGTGGCGCCGATCTTGCGCAGGAGGATCAGCACCCCCATGTCCTGCCCCGAGGACCGCAACGGTGCGTAGAGCGCGGGCCCGAACGAGCGCATGACCGGCACCGCGACGGTCCGGGCCGCCGACAGGGAGGGCGTGAGCAGGCCCTTGCCCTCCGTCATCACCGTCCAGGCGCGTCCGCCCATGGGCATCCGCGCGCCGAGGATGCGCTCGCTCTCGTACCCCACGGCGAGCTCGATCAGCAGCTCCCCGCCGACGCCGGGAAGGGCCAGCGCGGCGGTGTCGGCGCCGGCGAGCTCGAGGGCGGTGGCCGCGATGTGGTCGAGTGCCTCCTCCTCGTCGATGCCCTCCAGGAGCATGGTCGTGATGTCCTGCCCGGCGCGCAGCCAGTGCTCGCGCCGCTCGGCCTCCGCGTACAGCTGCGCGTTCGCGACGGCCACGCCCGCGGCCGCGGCCAGGGCGACCACGACGTCCTCGTCGGCCTGCGTGAAGCCGCCGGCCTTCTCGGACAGATAGAGCTGGCCGAACACCCGGGGGCCGACGCGCACGGAGGCGCCGAGGAAGGAGCCCATCGGCGGGTGCTCGCGCGGGAACCCGCGGAACGCAGGGTGCTCACGAAGGTCGTCCAGACGCAGCACGCCCGTCTCCGGGATCTGGCCGAGGACTCCCTGCGCGTGCGGTGCCGTCCGCAGGGCACCGGCGACGGCGGTGGGGACGCCGGTGAACACGAAGGTGGTGGAGGTGCCGTGACCGTCGAGCACGTTGAGGGCGCCGTACCGCGCGCCGGTGAGCTCGGCGCTGACCTGCACGAACCGCTCGAGCACCGTGGCCAGCTCCAGCTCGCTGGCCACCGCGAGGATGGCGCCGAGGAGGTCGGTCAGGCCGTCGCCGGTCAGGGGGAGGGCTGAGTCCGGCACCTCGGTGAGCCGGCCACCGGGTGTCTCATCGCGCACGCTCGGCCTCCGTCTCGTCGTCCGCACGTTCGCGGTCCAGCAGCTCACGGTAGCCGGGCGCCGACGCGGCCAGCTGCTCGTGCGTCCCGCGCGCCCGGATCCGCCCGCCGTCGAGCCAGAGCACCTCGTCGGCGGCGCCGAGCGGGGTGAGCCGGTGGGTGACGACGACGACCCCGCGAGGGTCGCCCAGCAGGTCGGTGACCAGGGCGTCCGCGCGGTCCGGGTCCAGGTGCTCGGCAGGCTCGTCGACGAGCAGCAGCTCGGCCGGGGACAGCAGCGCGCGGGCGACGAGCAGGCGTCGTCGCTCCCCACCGGACACCGTGCGGGCGTCCGGGCCCAGGAGCGTGTCGAGCCCGTCCGGCAGCCCGGCGAGCCAGTCACCCAGCCCGACGCGGACCAGGACGGCCTCCGCCTCCGCCTCGGTCACGTCACCGCGGGCGACCCGCAGGTTCTCGAGCACGGTGGTGCCGAACACGTGCGCGTCCTCCGTGCCGACCACCACGGCGCCGACGACGGTCTCGCGGGCGAGGTGGTCGACGTCGTGCCCGCCGAGCGCGAGCGATCCGCCGCGGCGGGGGAGCAGCCCGGCCAGGGTCAGGAGGGTGGTCGTCTTGCCGGTGCCGGACGGTCCGACGACGGCCACCGACCGGCCGGCGCGCAGGTCCAGGTCGAGCCCCTCGAGCACGGTCGGCGCGCCCGGCCAGCCGGCGGCGACGCCGGCGGCGACGAGCGGGGGACCGGCGGTGCCGCGGTCGGTCGGGTCGGGGTCCGTCGGCGCGTCGAGCAGGGCGAGGATCCGGGCAGCCGCCGCGCGCGACCGCTGCACCTGGATCGCCGCGGCGGGCAGCAGCGACGTCGCCTCGAACGCGGCCAGGGGCGTCAGGACGATCACGGCGAGCTCGACGGGGGACAGGAGCCCGGCGCCGACCGCCGGCACGCCGGTGACCAGCGCGACGAGCACGGCGATGCCGATGGCGAGCTGGCCGAGCCCCGCCGCGACCGCAGCCGCACCGGCACCCGCGTCGGTGGCCGTCGCCAGACGACGGTCGGCCTCCCGCAGAGCGGCGAGCTCGTCGGCCGCACGCCCGGCCACCCGCAGCGGGCCGGTGTCGTCGAGCAGGCCGAGGGCGGTGGCCGTCATGTCGGCGCGGCTCTGCAGGGCGAGGGCCTCGGTGGTCCGCGCGGCGCGTGCCGCGATCAGGGGCGCCGCGACCCCGGCGAGCAGGAGGCAGCCGGCGAGCGCCAGCCCGGCCGGCGGCCAGAACGCGCACATCGCGAGGACGGTCCCCGCACCGAGCAGCGTCGCGACCCCGGCCGGCAGCAGGCCACGGACGACGACGTCCCCCACCGTGTCGACGTCCGCACCGACGCGGGCCAGCAGGTCGCCGCGCCGCAGCCGCAGGAGGGTGTCGGGCCGGGCCACCGCGAGCCGCTGGTACAGCGTGGTGCGCAGCTCGGTCATGCCGCGCAGGGCGACGTCGTGGGACACCAGGCGCTCGAGGTACCGCAGCACCCCGCGCCCGATGCCGAACGCCCGCACCGCGACGGTGGCGACCGACAGCTGGAGCACGGGCGGCATCTGCGAGGCGCGCGCGATCAGCCACGCGGACACGGCGGCCAGCGCGACCCCGCAGCCGAGCGCGAGCGTCCCGAGCAGCAGCGCGAGCGCGAGGCGTCGCGGATCGATGTCCAGGAGCCGGATCGCGCGCCGGAGCGTCCCGCGCGTCACGCGAGCACCTCCGCGGCGGAGCGCACCCGTACGACGTCGTCGGCGGCCGCGACGAGCGAGTGCCGGTGGGCCACGAGCAGCACGGTCCGGCCCGCGTCCCGCAGCGCCCGCACGGTGTCGAGCACGACCTGCTCGCCGGCCGCGTCCAGGTGGGCCGTCGGCTCGTCGAGGACGACGAGCGGGGTCGGAGACAGCAGCGTGCGGGTGAGAGCGACGCGCTGGCGCTGGCCGAGGCTGAGGCCCTCACCACCGCGACCGAGCGGCGTCTCCCAGCCGAGCGGGAGGTCCACGAGCACGGCGTCGAGGCCGGTGAGCCCGGCCGCGGTCGCACGCGAGGCCTCGTCGCCCCCGACCAGCTGCGCGATCGTCCCGGGCTCGAGCACCGGGCGCTGGGGGAGCCACGTGACCTGCGCCCACAGCGAGGCCGGGTCGACGTCTTCCAGGTCGATGCCGTCGATCGACGCGCGGCCGGTGTCGGGGCGCAGCAGCCCGAGGGCGACCTCCAGCGCGGTCGTCTTGCCGACGCCGCTCGGTCCCGTCAGCGCCACGACGGTGCCCGGCCGCAGCACCAGGTCGAGGTCGACTGGCGTGCCGGCGACGCCGACGCCGTCGAGCCGCAGCGTCGCGGTGCGCAGGTCGGGGGCGGTCCGCGTCCCGGCCGGCGGGACCGGCGTCTCCAGCACCTCGAACGCCCGCCCCGCGGCCGCGACCCCGTCGGCCGCCGCGTGGAACTGGATGCCGACCTGGCGCAGCGGCAGGAAGACCTCGGGCGCGAGGACCAGCACCGCGATGCCGGTGACCAGGTCGAGGTCGCCCTCCACCAGCCGCAGCCCGATGCCGACCGCGACCAGCGCCACGGACAGCGTGGTGAGCAGCTCGAGGACCATCCCGGACAGGAACGCGATGCGCAGGGTCCCCATCGTGGCCTGGCGGTGCGCGTCGCCGAGGCTGCGCACGCGGGCGCCGGGGCCGTGCTCGCGTCCGTGCGCCCGCAGCGTCGGCAGGCCTGCGAGCAGGTCGAGCACCTGTGCGCCGAGCCGCTGCATGCTGGCCAGGCCCTGCTCGGAGCGCCCCTGGGTCAGCCGGCCGACGAGCACCATGAAGAGCGGGACCAGCGGCAGCACCACGACGAGGATCGCCGCGGAGACCCAGTCCAGCCCGAGCACGACGAGCAGGACCCCGGGCGTCACGGTCGCGGCCAGGACCAGCTGGGGCAGGTACCGCACGAAGTAGGGCTCGAGCGCGTCGAGCCCGCGGGTGGCCAGCGTGACCACCGACGGACCCTCGCCGGTCGCGAGCCAGCGCGGACCGAGGGCGACCGCGTGCGCCACCACCTGCTCGCGCAGCTCGCCGACGGTCCGGGTGGCAGCCCGGTGCGCGAAGCGCTCCTGCAGCGCGGTGACCAGGGCGCGGACCACCACCACGGCCGCCAGCCAGGCGATCGTCGGACCCAGCACCGCCAGGGTCGCGCCGTCCGTCACCGCGTTCCCGAGGGTGTGCGCCAGCAGCAGCGCCTGCGCGACCACCAGCGCCGCCGTGAGCACGCCGAGGGCGGCGGTCAGGGCGACGTACCCCCGGGCCGCGCGGGCGTGCCGCAGCAATCGCGGGTCGAGCGGTCTCACTGGTCGGAGGACGGCTTGTTCAGCGCGGGGACCTTCTCGAACGTGAGGCCGGTGTGGGCGGGGATCTGGTGCGAGGAGATTCGCTTGCGGAACACCCAGTACGTCCAGCCCTGGTAGAGCAGGACGAGTGGGGTGAGCAGCGCGGCCACCCACGTCATGACGGTGAGCGTGTAGCTCGTCGACGACGCGTTGGTGACCGTCAGCGAGTTGGCGGGGTCGAACGCGGGCATCACGTCGGGGTACATCGAGCCGAAGATCAGGACCACCGCGGCGACGATAGCGACGGCCGAGGCGCTGAACGCCAGGCCCTCCTTGCGGCGCTGCGTGGCGACGACCAGGACGACGAGCGCCCCGGCGGCGACCACGACCGCGGCCCACGTCCACGGCACCGAGTACGCCAGCTGCGCCCACACGGCCCAGGCGCCCGCGACGACGAGCGTCAGCACCGACGACCACGCGGCGAACGCCCCGGCGCGTGCTCGGACGTCACCGTCCGACTTCAGCGCGAGGAACACCGCACCGTGCGTGAGGAAGATTAGGGCCGTCGTCGCGCCGCCGAGCAGGGCGAACGGGTTGAGCAGAGCCCAGAACCCGCCCACGTACTGGTGGTCGGCGTCGAGCTCCACCCCGCGGACCAGGTTGGCGAACGCCACGCCCCAGAGCACCGCGGGCACCCACGAGCCGACGATCAGCGACCGGTCGGCGAGCGACCGCCAGCGGTCGTCGTCGATCTTGCCGCGCCACTCGAACGACACCACGCGCACGATCAGCGCGAGCAGGATGAGCAGGAGCGGCAGGTAGAAGCCGGAGAACATCGTGGCGTACCACTCCGGGAACGCCGCGAACGTCGCGCCGCCGGCCGTGAGCAGCCACACCTCGTTGCCGTCCCAGACCGGGCCGATGGTGTTGATCATGACCCGGCGGTCGCGGTCCTTGGCGGCGCGGTCACCGCGGGACAGCAGGCCGAGCAGCATGCCGACACCGAAGTCGAACCCCTCGAGCACGAGGTAGCCGGTCCACAGGACGGCGATGAGGATGAACCAGACGGTCGTGAGCTCCATGGTCGTCGGCTCCGCTCAGTACGCGAACGACAGCGGACGGTCGGCTGCGTCCGGGTCGTTGTCGGGGTTGTCCGGGCTGGGGTCGTGCTCGGTGTCGGCGACGCCCTCGATGGTGTAGCGGTGCATCAGGCGGTACCAGAACACGGCAAGGACCCCGTAGAGCAGGGTGAACGCGATCAGGCTGGTGAGGATCGTCCCCGTGCTCGTCACCGTCGACACCCCGCGCGCCGTGAGCAGCCACACGCCGTCCACGCCGCTCGGGTTCGGGTTGGGGGCGACGACCCACGGCTGGCGGCCCATCTCGGTGAAGATCCAGCCGAACGACGACGCCAGGAACGGGGTGACCAGCGCGACGATGCCGAGCCGGCCGAACCACACGTTCCCGTTGACCCGGCCCTTGCGGGTGACCCAGAGGGCGACCAGGGCGAGCGCGGCCGACCCGAGGCCGAAGCCGATCATGAGCCGGAACGACCAGTAGGTGACGAGCAGGTTCGGCTGGTACGAGATCGGGTTGCCCTCGTCGTCCGTGAACCCGTACTTCTCCTCGTACTCCGCCTGGAGGTTCTCGACGCCGGGCAGGGGAGCGTTGAAGTCGCCGGTGGCCATGAAGGACGTGAGGCCGGGGATCTCGATGACGTGGTTCACGCCCTCGCAGGAGTTGCTCAGGTCGCCGATGGCCAGGATGGAGAACGGCGCGCCGCCCTCGGTCGTCTGGCACAGCGCCTCGGCCGACGACATCTTCATCGGCTGCTGGTCGAACATGAGCTTGGCCTGCCAGTCGCCCGAGAGCGCGACGCCAACCCCCGACACGAGCATGACGACCACGCCCAGGACGACCGCCGGCCGGTACACGTCGCGCGCCTTGTCGGCCTGTCCCGCACGCACCAGCCGGACCATCCACCAGGCGGCGATGCCCGCGACGAAGGTGCCGGCGGTGAGGAACGCCGCGGCGATGGTGTGCGGGAACGCGGCGAGCACCGTGGGGTTGGACAGGACGGCGCCGATGTCGACCATCTCGGCGCGGCCCGTGGTCTCGTTGTAGATCGAGCCGACGGGGTGCTGCATCCACGAGTTGGCCGCCAGGATGAAGAAGGCGGAGAGGTTGGTGGCGATCGCCACGGCCCAGATGCACGCGAGGTGGATCTTCTTGGGCAGCTTGTCCCAGCCGAAGATCCACAGGCCGAGGAACGTCGACTCGACGAAGAACGCGGCAAGCGCCTCCATGGCCAGCGGGGCGCCGAACACGTCGCCGACGAAGCGGGAGTACTCGCTCCACGCCATCCCGAACTGGAACTCCTGCACGATCCCGGTGGCCACACCGATCGCGAAGTTGATGAGCAGGAGCTTGCCGAAGAACTTGGTCAGCCGCAGCCAGCGCTCGTTGCCGGTCCGCACCCACGCGGTCTGCATGATCGCGACCAGCGGCGCGAGGCCGATCGTGAGCGGGACGAAGATGAAGTGGTAGACGGTCGTGATGCCGAACTGCCATCGAGCGACGTCGAGCGTGTCCACGGGCCCCTCCGGGGGTGCGAGGCGGTACGGCGGGTCGGGTCCGAGGTTGTGCCCACCGGCCCGTGGGTCGACCGGGCCTGACGTGCGGACCTGGGGAAACGCTAGGACCACGACCAGTCTGCCCCTGGGACCAAGGTCCCGGAAGACGGCAGGTCGTCAGAAAGACCGGGAGGCGCGCCGGGCGGCGAGGGGACGCCGGGCGAGATGCCCTGTGCGATACTGACCACGGCTCCTTGGACGACCACACCGCCCCGGGACCCTTGAGCTCGCAGCACCAGCATGTCGTGCGTGCCAGCCGCCGCTCTGCCGCCCGCTGGTCCCCGATCGGGACCGACGGCTCCGGCGTCGCAGGCGATGGCGCCGACCGGGTGCAGCAGCCACGACCGCCGACTTTCCGTCGCCGCGCAGCACGCGTGCGACGACCGACCGACCGAGTGCCGCCGCGAGTGTGGGTGGCGTTGCTCGGTATCCAGGAGCACTTCGCGTGACCGACGAGAACACCCCCACCGCAGACGCGACGACGACCGCCGGGGGTGAGGCACCGCCCGCAGCACCGCGACGACGCCGAGCCACCCGCGTGACCGCCGCCCCGAGCACCGACGCCCCGGCCGACGCAGTCGTCACGGTCCCGGTCGTCGCCGAGCAGCCCGCCCCGCCGGCACCCGCCGACGAGCCGGCGGCCCCCGCCGAGCCGGTCGCCGGTGCAGCCCCCGCGAAGAAGTCGCGCCGGGTCACCCGCACCGTCGTCGCGACGCCCGTCGAGGACGCCCCGGCCCCCGTCGTCGAGGCGCCCGAGCCCGTCGCCGAGCCGGAGACCGCCCAGGACACCGCCCCGGTGGCCGAGGAGCCCGCCCCCAAGGCGGCCCCGCGCCGCCGCCGGTCCGGCACCCGCGCCGCCGCCGCGCCCGAGCCTGCCCCGGAGCCCGTGCCCGCCGAGATCGAGCCGGCCGAGACCGAGGAGGAGGACGCCGAGCAGGCGCCGACCCTCGACGTGCTCGCCGAGCTGGCTGCGACCGCGCCGTCGACCGAGTCGTCGACGGAGCCGGCCAACGCCACCACCAGCTCCACCTCCACCGGCCGCCGCTTCGCGACGACCGCCCTGCTGTTCCAGGCGCCGGACCCGGCCGCGGCTCGCCCGCGTCGTCGTCGTGCGCAGGCCGGCACCGGCTCGCCGGAGGAGATCTCCGAGGCCGCACGCCGCGCCGAGGCCGAGGCCGCCGAGGCGACCGCCGAGCCCGTCGAGGTGACCGAGGCCGAGACCGTCGAGCAGGACGCGGGCCCGTCGCGCGGCTCACGCCGCCGCGGCCGCCGTGGACGCGGCGCGGACGCCGCACGGACCGAGGACGAGGTCGTCGAGGACGTCGTCGAGGCCGTCGCCGACGAGGTCGTGGCCGACGACGAGTCCGCCGAGGACGTCAACGACGACCAGGCCGAGCTCGAGGACGAGGACGAGGCGGAGACCGCCGAGTCCGGCGCCCCGCGCCGCCGTCGCCGTCGCGGTGGCCGTGGCCGGCGCAGCCGACCCGACTCCGCCGGGTCGGCGGACGAGTCCGAGGACGCGGACGAGGACACCGACGAGGCCGCCTCGACCGACGCCGAGCCCGACGCCGACGACGCCACCGACGAGGACGGCGGCTCGAGCCGTCGTCGCCGTCGCCGTCGTCGTGGGTCGTCCCGCGGCGAGCCCGGCGAGCAGAACGAGCCCCGCGCCGCCCGCACGCGCGTGCCCAGCGACGAGGTCACCGCCCTGCGCGGCTCCACGCGGCTCGAGGCCAAGCGCCAGCGCCGCCGGGACGGTCGCGACGCCGGCCGCCGCCGCCAGATCATCACCGAGTCGGAGTTCCTGGCCCGCCGCGAGTCCGTGGACCGCTCGATGATCGTGCGCGAGAAGAACGCCCGCACCCAGATCGCGGTGCTCGAGGACGGCGTCCTGGTGGAGCACTACGTGTCCAACCAGGCGCAGGCCTCGATGGTCGGCAACGTCTACCTCGGTCGCGTGCAGAACGTGCTGCCGAGCATGGAGGCCGCGTTCGTCGACGTCGGCAAGGGCCGCAACGCCGTGCTGTACGCCGGCGAGGTCAACTGGGACGCCGCAGGGCTCGAGGGGGGCTCGGCGCGCCGCATCGAGCAGGCCCTCAAGTCCGGTGACCCGGTGCTGGTGCAGGTCACCAAGGACCCGATCGGCCACAAGGGCGCCCGCCTGACCTCGCAGGTCACGCTCGCCGGCCGCTACCTCGTCTACGTGCCCGGCGGCGGCATGACCGGCATCAGCCGCAAGCTCCCCGACACCGAGCGCAACCGCCTCAAGAAGATCCTGCGCGAGATCGTCCCGGACTCCGCGGGCGTCATCGTGCGCACGGCGGCCGAGGGGGCCAGCGAGGACGAGCTGCGCGCCGACATCGCCCGCCTGCAGAGCCAGTGGGAGGCCATCGAGAAGAAGTCGAAGACCGCCTCGGCACCGGCGCTGCTCCAGGGCGAGCCGGACATGGCCATCCGCGTGGTCCGCGACATCTTCAACGACGACTTCTCCTCCCTCGTGGTCGAGGGCGCCGAGGCCTGGTCGACGATCTCGTCCTACATCGACGAGCTCGCTCCGGACCTGGCGCAGAAGGTCACCCGCTGGGAGTCCGACGCCGACGTGTTCGCCGAGCACCGCATCGACGAGCAGCTGGCCAAGGGCATGGACCGCAAGGTCTGGCTGCCCTCGGGCGGCTCGCTGGTGATCGACCGCACCGAGGCCATGACGGTCGTCGACGTCAACACCGGCAAGTTCACCGGCTCGGGCGGCACGCTCGAGGAGACGGTCACCCGCAACAACCTCGAGGCCGCCGAGGAGATCGTCCGCCAGCTCCGGCTGCGCGACATCGGCGGCATCATCGTCATCGACTTCATCGACATGGTGCTCGAGTCCAACCGCGACCTCGTGCTCCGCCGCCTGGTGGAGTGCCTCGGCCGCGACCGGACCAAGCACCAGGTCGCCGAGGTCACCTCGCTCGGCCTGGTCCAGATGACCCGCAAGCGCGTCGGCCAGGGCCTGGTCGAGGCGTTCAGCGAGACCTGCGAGCACTGCCACGGGCGCGGCTTCATCGTGCACGAGGAGCCGATCGAGAAGAACAACCAGCGTCCCGACGCCGGTGCGCAGCAGCAGCCCGCGGCCGCCGCCGACGCGGAGGCCAAGCGGTCGCGTCGCAAGCGGGGTGGCACCAGCAAGGAGCCGGTCGCGCACGTGCCGCACGCGGGCGTACCCGTGCTGCCCGAGGCCCGTGAGGCGGTCAAGGCCACGCTCGCGACGATCGCCGCAGCGGCTGCGCACGCCCACGAGCACGATCACGACCACGACGAGGCACCTGCCGTCGAGCAGCCCGAGGCGCCCAGCGCTCCCGGCCTCGACGTCTTCGCCGAGTTCGCGGTCGCGCAGGCCGAGGAGGCGCCCGAGCCGGTCTCCGGTGCGGCCCTCGAGCTGACGGCGGTCCCGGCCGACGTGTTCGAGTCCGACGACGAGTCCGAGAGCGACGACGCCGAGGCGTCCGAGCCCGGGGACGGCGACGGTCTCGAGGAGCACTGACGAGGGCGCTCGTGCCGGGTGACGCCGGCACGAGCACCCCGCAGCGACGTGCGTTCGGTCACGTCGCACGTGGGGAGGTCCGTCAGGTTTGACCCTGCGCCGTGCGGTCCGTACCCTAGAACGTCGGCGCGTCGTGTACGCGCTGGTCATGTGTGCCGCCGTCGCGGCGCCGACGCGAACCCCCACGGGAACCGGTGAAGACCGGTGGCAGCGGGATGTGCGCGGGCGCAGGCAGGGCACCAAGCATTTCGACTGAGCATGTGACAAGCAGTTCGACGAGCAGAGATGAGCAGCAACGTGGTGTACGCGATCGTGAAGGCTGGCGGCCGCCAGGAGAAGGTCGCTGTGGGCGACGTCGTCGTCGTCGACCGCCTCGGCGCGCAGGCCGGGTCGACCATCGAGCTGACCGCCCTGCTGCTCGTCGACGGCGAGAAGGTCACCACCGACGCCAAGGCCCTGGCCAAGGTGAAGGTGACGGCGGAGGTCGTGCGGGACGAGAAGGGTCCCAAGATCGACATCCTCAAGTACAAGAACAAGACCGGCTACCGCAAGCGCCAGGGTCACCGCCAGAAGCTGACCCGCCTCAAGGTCACCGGCATCTCCTGATCTCGCGCCGTCGGCCGGTTGGCCGCAGGCACGCGCAGCCCCCCACACTCTGAGCACGAAAGCAGGCACGTCATGGCACACAAGAAGGGCGCGAGCTCCTCGCGCAACGGTCGCGACTCGAACGCCCAGCGTCTGGGCGTCAAGCGCTTCGGTGGCCAGGTCGTCAAGGCCGGCGAGATCATCGTCCGCCAGCGCGGCACGCACTTCCACCCCGGCGTGAACGTCGGCCGTGGCGGCGACGACACGCTGTTCGCCCTCGCCCCGGGCGCCGTGACCTTCGGGACGCGCCGTGGCCGCAAGGTCATCGACATCGTCGTGGCGGCCGAGGTCTGAGTTTCATGACGCCGCGACAACGGTTCGCGGCGGGTCATTCGTGGGAGGGGCGCACCGGTGCGGTGCGCCCCTTCTGCGTGTGAGTATCGAGAAGTAGCAATGGCAAGGGAGGTTCAGCCGTGGTGACATTCGTCGACCGGGTCGTGCTGCACGCGACCGGCGGTGACGGTGGGCACGGGTGTGCGTCCATCCACCGGGAGAAGTTCAAGCCGCTCGCCGGCCCCGACGGGGGCAACGGTGGCAACGGCGGCTCGGTGATCATCGAGGTGGACCCGCAGGTCACCACGCTGCTCGACTACCACCACTCGCCGCACCGGCACGCGCCGTCCGGCACGCAGGGCATGGGAGACCACCGCTCGGGCTCGACCGGCACCGACCTGGTGCTCGGCGTCCCCGACGGCACCGTGGTCAAGTCGCCCGACGGCACGGTCCTCGCCGACCTCGTCGGCGTCGGCGCCCAGTACGTCGCCGCGTCGGGTGGCCGCGGAGGCCTCGGCAACGCCGCCCTCGCCTCGCAGCGCCGCAAGGCTCCGGGCTTCGCTCTGCTGGGCGAGCCGGGCACCGAGCAGGACATCGTCCTCGAGCTGAAGACGATCGCCGACGTCGCGCTCGTGGGCTACCCGAGCGCCGGCAAGTCCAGCCTCGTCGCCGCCATCTCGGCGGCGCGGCCCAAGATCGCCGACTACCCGTTCACCACCCTGGTGCCCAACCTCGGCGTGGTGCAGGCCGGCGGCGCGCGGTACACCGTGGCCGACGTCCCCGGACTGATCCCGGGCGCGTCCGAGGGGCGCGGGCTGGGGCTGGAGTTCCTGCGGCACATCGAGCGCTGCGCGGTCATCGTGCACGTGCTCGACTGCGCGACCCTGGAGCCGGACCGTGACCCCCTGTCGGACCTCGAGGACATCGAGGCCGAGCTGCGGACGTACGCGGGCGACCTGACCATCGAGGGCGGTCGGGTGCCGCTCCTGGAGCGCCCCCAGATCGTGGTGCTCAACAAGATCGACGTCCCCGAGGCGCGCGAGCTGGCCGAGCTGGTCAAGCCCGACCTCGAGGCCCGCGGGTTCCGCGTGTTCGAGGTGTCGACCGCCAGCCACGAGGGCCTGCGTCTGTTGACGTACGCCCTGGGGGAGATCGTCGACAAGGCCCGTCGTGACGCGCCGGCGCCGGAGAACACCCGCGTCGTCCTGCGCCCGAAGGCCGTGGACGACGCCGGGTTCACGGTGACGCGCCGCGAGGTCGAGGGCCAGGGCGTGTACTTCTGGGTGCGGGGCGAGAAGCCCGAGCGCTGGGTGCGTCAGACCGACTTCACCAACGACGAGGCCGTCGGGTACCTGGCGGACAGGCTCGCACGCCTGGGCGTCGAGGAGAAGCTGTTCGCCGCGGGTGCCGTCGCCGGCGACGAGGTGCGCATCGGCCCCGAGCACAACGCGGTCATCTTCGACTGGGAGCCCACCCTCATGACCGGGTCCGAGTTCCTCGGCGGTCCGCGCGGGGTCGACCTGCGGATCGAGGACCGGTCCCGGCCGACCCGTGGCGAGAAGCGCCAGGAGTACAAGGAGCGCATGGACGCCAAGACCGAGGCGCGCGAGGAGCTGTGGACCGAGCGCGAGGCCGGCGTCTGGACCGACGCGGCGGAGGGCTGACCGCTGTCCGCGCGTCGGATATCGGCGTGACGGGCCGCCGTCGCGCGGCAGAATGCGGCTCGTGACCGTCGACGCCCTGCAGGACCGCCAGCAGCTGGTCTCGGCGTCCCGCGTGGTCGTCAAGATCGGCTCGTCGTCGCTGACCACGCCCGACGGCCGGCTCGCACCCGAGCGGCTGAACGCGCTGGTCGACGTGCTCGCGGCACGCCGCGCGGCCGGCGGGCAGGTGGTGCTCGTCTCCTCCGGTGCGATCGCCGCCGGGATCGGGCCGCTCGGTCTGGCCGCCCGTCCGCGAGACCTGGCGACCCAGCAGGCCGCCGCCTCGGTCGGGCAGGGACTCCTCGTCGCGCACTACACGTCCGCGTTCGCCCGGCACGGGCTGCAGGTCGGGCAGGTGCTGCTGACCGCCGACGACACCGTGCGACGCGTGCACTACCGCAACGCGCACCGCGCACTCACCCGGCTGCTGGACCTCGGCATCGTGCCCGTCATCAACGAGAACGACGCCGTGGCCACCGACGAGATCCGCTTCGGGGACAACGACCGGCTCGCGGCGCTGGTCTCCCACCTGGTGCACGCCGACGCGCTCGTCCTGCTCAGCGATGTCGACTCCCTCTACACCGGACCGCCCTCGCGCGACGGCTCCCGGCGCATCGCGTCCGTGGTGCACGCCGAGGACCTCGAGGGCATCGACGTGGCCTCGCGGGGGAGTGCGATCGGCACGGGCGGCATGGTGACCAAGCTGGAGTCGGTGGCGATCGCCACCCAGTCCGGCGTGCCCGTGGTGCTCACCTCGGCGGCCCAGGCCGCGCAGGCTCTGGCCGGGGAGGACGTCGGCACCTGGTTCACCGCCACCGGTCGCCGCACCTCGATCCGTCGGCTGTGGCTCGCGCACGCCGCGAACACGCGCGGACGGCTGGTGCTCGACGCGGGCGCGGTCCGTGCGGTCCTCGAGCGGGGGACGTCGCTGCTGCCTGCCGGGGTAACCGGCGTCGAGGGCACGTTCGAGGCGGGAGACCCCGTCGAGCTCGTCGGCCCGGACGGTCACCTGGTGGCGCGGGGGCTGGTGTCCTACGACGCCGACGAGGTACCGCCGCTGCTCGGTCGCTCGACCTCCGAGCTGCGCAGCTCGCTGGGCCCGGGCTACGACCGCGAGCTGGTCCACCGCGACGACCTGGTCCTGGTCCGCAAACGCCGCTGACCCCGTCCGCACCGTCCGAGCATCCGGCCGCTGTGGCGCTCAGATGCTCGGACGTCCCGGTGTCTCCACCACGACGTCCGAGCATCTGGTCGCTGCAGCGCTCACTTGCTCGGACGTTGTGGCTCAGACCGTCGCGCCGACCGGTGCGGGCGCGCGGCGGGTCAGTGGGTCCCGCAGGCCCAGGTGCTCGCGGAGGGTCGTCCCGGAGTACTCCGTCCGGTAGGCGCCCCGCTCCTGCAGCTCGGGCACCAGGGTGTCGACGACGTCGTCCAGGCCGCCCGGCACGATCCAGGGCGTGACGTTGAACCCGTCCGAGGCGCCCGTGCGGACCCAGCGGATGAGCTGGTCGGCGATGGTGGCGGGGGAGCCGACGAAGCCCCGCTGACGCTCCTGGGCGATCACGAGCCGGCGGATGGACAGGTGCTCCGCCTCCGCGCGGGCACGCCGGGCCTGGGCGATCGCACGCGGGTCCGGTCCGTGGCGGACGGTCCCGCGCGTCTGGGCGATCTCCGTGATGACCGGGTCGTGGCTGGGCACGGGACCGTCGGGGTCGTACCGGGACAGGTCCTCGCCCCACACCTGGCCCAGCAGCGACAGGGCGGTCGCGGGGGTCACCTGCTGCTCCTTGACCCAGCGCGCCTTCTCCCGCGCCTCCTCGTCGGTGGCGGCGAGGACGAACTGCGTCCCGGGCAGGATCTTGAGGTCGTCCTCGGGCCTGCCGGCGGCCACCGTCCGGGCGCGCACGTCCTGGGCGAACGCGAGGGCGTCGTCGTAGTCGGTGCCGTGCGCGGAGAAGATGACCTCGGCGTGCGAGGCGGCGAAGTCGCGCCCGTCGGGGGAGTCTCCCGCCTGGAACAGCACGGGGTGGCCCTGCGGGCTGCGCGGCACGGTGGGGGTGACGGTGATGTCGAGAGTCCGACCCGTGTGCCGGACCGACTCCCCGGGGGAGCCGTCCCAGATCGCCTGGGCCGCCCGCACGAACTCGCCGGCGCGGACGTACCGGAGGCTGTGGTCGAGCCAGCCGCCCCGACGGAAGTTCTCGCCGGTCCACGCGTTGTCGGTGGTGACGATGTTCCAGGCGGCGCGACCGCCGGAGAGCAGGTCGAGGCTGGCCAGCCGACGCGCGAGGTCGGCCGGGTCGTTGTAGGTGACGTTCTGGGTGGCCACCAGGCCGATGTGGGTGGTGACCGCCGCCAGCGCGGCGAGCTGGGTGATCGCGTCGGGACGGCCGACCACGTCGAGGTCGTGCAGCAGTCCGTTCTGCTCCCGCAGGCGCAGGCCCTCGCCGAGGAAGAACGCGTCGAAGAGCCCTCGCTCGGCGGTCTGCACGATCTGCCGGAAGGACTCGAAGTCGGTCTGCGAGCCGCTGGCGGGGTCGGACCAGATGGTCGAGTGGTTGACGCCCTGGAAGAAGACGCCGAGGTGCACGTGGGCGTGCGGGCGGGGCAGGTCGGTCACGAGGTCTCCTGGAGCGTGGCGTGGCGGTTGGTGGGGCGCGGCAGCCCGAGGGTCTCGCGCAGGGTGGCTCCGGGGCGCGGCGTCGGGGTCGCGCGCGCGACCCGCAGCGCGGGCAGCACCCACCGGACGATCTGCGGGAGGTCCTCCTCGAGCAGGGTCGGCAGCAGTCGCACTCCGTCGACTGCACCGCGCAGCGACAGCAGGAGCTCGACCAGCCCGTCGGGGGAGCCCGTCCACCGCAGGACGTCGGTCGAGGGGACCAGGTCGTCCAGCGCCGCGAGCCGGTCGACGGCGGTCGCGCGGTCGGTGTCGAGCGTGACGTGCAGGTCGAGGAACGTCAGCGGCGCTCCCGACGTCTCCGGGGAGTCCACCAGCACGATGTCGACGAGGTCCACCGGCACGGTCCCCGCACGCGCGACGACGACGGGCTGGCCCTGCGGCCCCCGCGGCACGATGAGCGGACCCTTCACCGTGAACGGTGCGCGGCCACCGTCGGGGGCGTCGCGCAGGCCCGGCCCGGCGAACGGCCCGGTCCCGCCGCTGGTGAAGTCGACGTGGTGCAGCCGGTCGCGGTCGATGTACCGGCCGGTCGCGGTGTCCCGGATGACGGCGTCGTCCTCCCACGAGTCCCACAGGTCGCGGACCACGCGGACGACGTCCCGGGTCTCGTCGAGCAGGTCCTGCCCCTCGGCCACGGGCCGGTCGAGCGCGGCGCGAGCGCCGGGGACGGGACCGGAGCCGACGAGCCAGCCCGAGCGGCCGGTCGCGGCGTGGTCGAGGGCCGCCACCTGGCTGGCCAGGTGGAACGGCTCGGTGACCGCGGGGTGAGCGAGCGGGACGAGCCCGATGCGCGAGGTCAGGGGCGCGACGAAGGCCGCCCGCGTGACCGCGTCGATGCGTGCCGGTCCGACCAGCGAGTCGTCGAGCGTCACCAACGTGACACCCGCGTTCTCGGCGATGGCCACCGTGCGGCGCAGGTGGTCGGCGGACAGCAGGCGGTCGGTGAGGATCGACGTGGCGAGCGCTGCGCCGGGGTGCGAGCCGGCGCCGTCGATCTCGAGCGCGAGGTGCAGGGCCACGTCAGCGCACCGAGTCCACGGCGGAGCCGAGGCGGTCGACGAACTCGCGCAGGGTCTCGGGCGTGTGGTTGCCGTAGGCGAGCCGCAGGTGGTCGGCGAACTCGCGTCGGCCGCTCGACGCGAAGAACTCGCCCTGCTGGTAGGTGGCACCCCGCTCCGCGGCCGCGGCGTACAGGGCGACAGGGTCGATCGACGGGTCGGTGATCCGGGGCCAGAGGAAGAACCCGCCCTCGGGGCGCACCGACTCGATCAGCCCGCCGAGCCGCTCGTCGAGCGCGTCCACCACGACGTCCGCGCGCTCGCGGTACAGGTCACGGGCGCGGGCGAGCGTGCGGTCGAACCACTGTGGGTCATGGGTGAGCAGGTCGATGACGATCCGCTGCTCGAGCGTGGAGGTGTGCGAGTCCTGCCGGTTGCGGAGCGTGACCAGCTGCTTCGCGATCCGCTCGGACGCCACCACCCAGCCGAGCCGCAGACCCGGGCCGAGCGTCTTGGAGAACGTGTTGACGTGCACCACCTGGTCGGAGGTGCTGAACACCCCGGCGTCGACGGCGTCGCCACGGAACCGCAGCTCGCGGTACGGGTTGTCCGCGAAGATGACGAAGCCGTACCGCTCAGCCAGCTCCACCAGCCGCACCCGGTCCGCGGTGGAGAGGGTGCCCTGCGAGGGGTTGTGGAAGTCGGGCACCGTGTAGAGCGCCGTCGGGCGGGCACCGGCGCGCAGCTTCTCCTCGAGCTCGTCGACGTCGAGCCCGGCCGGGCCGACGCGCACGGGCAGGGTGCGCCCGTCGGAGAGCTCGAGCGCCCGCAGGAACAGCGGGAAGATCGGGTTGTCGACGGCGACGAGGCCGCCGCGCTCCACGAGCGAGAGCACGGCGAGCGACAGCCCGTGGAACCCACCGTTCGTGATGATGACCCGCGACGCCGGGACGCCCTCGCGCGCGGCGATCCACGACCGCAGCTCGTCGAGACCGGCCGACTGGGAGTACTGGAACGCCGCGGGCCCGGACCGCGCACCGGTGAGCACCCGCTCGGTGGCGGCCAGCAGCTCGTGCACCGGCAGCGCCGTGTCGTCGGGGATCCCGCCGAGCAGCTCGATGTCGCCGTCGCGGCGGCGGCGCAGGCTCGCGTCGCCGAATCCCTTGGGCTCGCTGAGCGCGCCCGCGAGCGTGGTGAAGCGGGCCAGCGGCGCGAGGAGGTCTGGTGTCGTGGTCATCGGTTCTGCCTTCCGGGAGGGGCCCGACCGCGGTGCTCGGACCGGCCGGAACGTAGGGAGGCGCACGGGGGCGGTCAACGGTCGTTCCGATCCGTCTCACTGATCGGACGTGGCGTCTCGCCCAGTGGTCCAGCCCGCGAGACGAACCGAGGAATCGTTGACTCGATCGGTCGGGATATCTAGTTTCCGAGCCGTTCAGCAGTCGGCGCCCGATCGAGGCGCACTGCCCGGTCGGCGACGGAGGTGGTCATGGTCAGCAGCGCACAGCTGGGAACCCGCACGACCGCCTCGTCGACCGCGCCGCGACGCTGTCCGCGCTGAGCCGCGCGTCCCTGCGCCCCCGCACGCACCTCCCCGGTCGTCCCCGTGTCCTTCACCTTCCCCAGGAGCACTCCCATGTCCACCCATCGCCTGCGACGCCGACGGTCCGTCGCGCTCGCGTCCACCGCCCTCCTCGGTCTGCTGCTCACCGCCTGCTCGAGCGGCACCGCCGCACCCGGCGCCACCGGGTCGACGTCGGCCGAGGCCGAGCCCGTCGCCGGCGGCACCTACGTCCACGCCCTCGAGGCCGATCCGCTCGGCTGCCTCGACGCGCCCCAGCAGCGGTTCCACGTGGCCCTGAACATCACGCGCCAGCTGGCCGACTCGCTGGTGGACCAGGACCCGGAGACCGGCGAGATCGTCCCGTGGCTCGCGGAGAGCTGGGAGATCAGCGAGGACGCCACGACCTTCACGTTCCACCTGGTCGAGGGCGCGACGTTCGCCGACGACCTGCCGATCGACGCCGCGGCCGTCAAGGCCAACCTCGACCGGATCGTCGCGCTCGGCCCGAAGGCGATCGGCGCCGGCCCGTGGATCCAGGGGTACGTGGGCACCACCGTCGTCGACCCGCAGACCGTGACGGTCGAGTTCGACCGCCCCAACGTGCAGTTCCTCCAGGCGCTGTCCGGATCGTGGTTCGGTCTCATCTCGCCCGCCGACACGGGCAAGACCCCCGAGGAGCTCTGCACCGGGACGTACGCCGGCTCCGGCCCGTTCACCCTGACCAGCTACACCAAGGACCAGGACGCCGTGCTCGCCAAGCGCGTCGGCTACGACTGGCCCTCGAGCCTGGCCGCGCACGAGGGCGAGGCGTACCTCGACACCCTGCGCTTCACGTTCGTGCCCGAGGCCAGCGTCCGGTCGGGCTCGGTGACCAGCAACCAGGTGCAGTCGGTGTCGCTCGTGACGTGGCAGGACGAGGCGACGCTCACCGCCGCCGGCAGCACGCTGCTGACCGCGCACCAGCCGGGCCTGACCGAGAGCTGGATCCCGAACCAGCAGTCCTGGCTGGCCGACGACGAGCCCGTGCGGCAGGCGATCAGGTACGCGATCAACAGCCAGGAGATCGTCGACACCGTCTACGGGCCGACGTACGCGAGCCGCACCGCTCCGCTGAACTCCTCGACGCCCGGCTACACGGACCTCAGCGACGAGCTCGCGTTCGACCCGGACAAGGCACGCGAGCTGCTGGAGGACGACGGCTGGACGGTCGGGGCCGACGGCATCCGCGAGAAGGACGGCAAGCGCCTGACGATCAACGTCATCGCGTCCTACACGGACCTCGAGATCATCCAGCAGCAGCTCAAGGACGTCGGCATCGACTACCCGATCCGCCAGCTCGACGCCGCGGCGTCCAGCAAGGCCGTGGCGGCAGGGGACTACGACATCTACGCGTGGACCATGACGCGTGCCGACCCGACCGTGCTGAACGCGCTGTACTCCTCGGAGTGGACCTCGCTGGGGTACGCCAAGGCCAACCCGTCCGAGCTCGACGCCCTGCTGGCCACTCAGGAGTCGACGGTCGATCCCACCGAGCGCGCGGCGGCCGCGGCTGCCGTGCAGAAGTACGTCGTCGACAACGCGTGGAACATCCCGATCGTCGACCGGGCGTGGACCTACGGCATCGGCCCGTCGTCGCACGGTCTGCGCCTCGACGGTGAGACCAAGCTCGTGTTCTACGACGCCTGGGTGCAGCAGTGAGCCTGGTCGGCTACGTGGTGAGGCGGCTCGGGCTGGCGGTCTTCGTCGTCTGGGCGGCCTTCACCACCACGTTCGTCATCCTCTACCTGCTGCCGTCCGACCCCATCCTGACCATGCTCAACCGGGGCGGTGAGGGCGCCAACGTCGACCCGGCCGCGGCGGCGGCGCTCCGCGCCGAGTACGGCTTCGACAAGCCCGTGATCGTGCAGTACCTCACCCGGCTGGGTGCGGCGCTGCAGGGCGACCTCGGCCGGTCCATGCAGAACGGGCAGCCGGTGGTGACGACGATCGTCGACGCCCTGCCGCAGACGGCTGTGCTGGCGGCGACGGCGCTGGCCATCGCGGTGGTGGTGAGCTCGCTGCTCGCCTCGGCCGCGGTGCTCACCGGCTCCCGGGGGCTCCGGCACGCGCTGCTGTCGCTGCCCCCGCTGGGCGCGGCGATCCCGAGCTTCTGGCTGGGGCTGGTGCTGCTGCAGGTGTTCTCGTTCCGGCTCGGCTGGTTCCCGGCCACGGGCAACACCGGCTGGCAGTCGCTCGTCCTGCCGGCGGTCACGCTCGCGGTGCCGACCGCGGCGGTGCTGACCCAGGTGCTGGCCAAGAGCCTCGGGTCGACGTGGGAACAGCCGTTCGTCGAGACCGCCCGGGCCAAGGGTCTGCCGCGCTCGACCGTCCACCTGCGGCACGTGGTCCGCAACGGGGCCATCCCCACGCTCACCATGGTCGCGATCATCATCGGCAACACCCTCGCGGGGGCCGTGGTGACCGAGACCGTCTTCTCCCGCGTCGGCGTCGGACGACTGACGCAGTCCGCGGTCATGTCCCAGGACATCCCGCTCGTGCAGGGCGTCGTCGTGCTCTCGGCGGTCGTCTTCGTCGTCGTCAACCTCGCCGCCGACCTGGTCTACCCCGTCGTCGACCCCCGCATCGCGCGGGTGCCGGCGACGGCCTGAGGAGCGCTCCGTGACCGACCTCGCACTGCTGGCCCCGCCGGCGACCGAACCCGTCGTCGCGGCGGCACCCGCGCCCGCCCGCCGCCGTCGACGACGGATCGCCCCGGGACTCGTCCTCGCGCTCCTGGTGCTGGGGCTCGTCCTCGGCTGGGCGGTGCTGCCGTCGGCCTTCGCGCCGGCGGACCCGACGCAGGTGATCGCCGCGGACCGGCTGCTGGCGCCCGGGCCCGGGCACGTCTTCGGCACCGACCAGCTGGGCCGCGACATCTACACCCGCGTGGTTCACGGTGCGGCGATCTCGCTGTCCGCCACCGCGCTGGCCGTGCTGATCGGGCTCGTCGTGGGCTCCCTGGTCGGGCTGCTCTCCGGGTTCGTCGGGGGACGGTTCGACGACGTCGTCATGCGGCTGGTCGACGTCCTGCTGGCCATCCCCGGGCTGCTCCTCGCGATGGCGATCGTCACGGCGCTCGGCTTCGGCACGCTCAAGGTCGCGCTCGCGGTCGGGATCTCCGCGGTCGCCGCGTTCGCCCGCCTGATCCGCGCCGACGTGGTGCGGGTGCGCGGCTCGGCCTATGTCGAGGCCGCGCGGGTGAGCGGCGTGCGCTGGTGGACCACGCTGCACCGGCACGTCCTGCCCAACTCGCTCGGGCCGGTGCTCGTGCTCGCCGCGCTCGAGCTGGGCAGCGCGGTCCTCGCGGTGTCCGCGCTGAGCTTCCTGGGCTACGGCGCCCCGCCCCCCGCGCCCGAGTGGGGCTCCCTGATCTCCGACGGCCGCAACTTCCTGGCCACCGCCTGGTGGCTCACCACGATGCCGGGCCTGGTGGTGATCGCCGTGGTGCTGGCGGCGAACCGGCTGAGCCGCGCGCTGGACCGCGACGGGCGGACCCGATGACCGCCCCCGTCCTGCAGGTCGAGGGCCTCCAGGTCACCTACCGCACCCGCCACGAGGACGTGCCCGCCGTGCGGGGCGTCGACCTGCGCATCGACGCCGGGGAGGTCGTCGCCGTGGTCGGCGAGTCCGGCTCCGGCAAGAGCACGCTGGCGCACGCGGTGATCGGGCTGCTGCCCCGTGGGGGGTCGATCACCGGCGGGCGCGTGCTCCTGGGCGGTGAGGACCTGGCCGGCTGGTCCGAGAAGCAGCTGCAGCGTGTCCGCGGCCGGTCCGTCGGGCTGGTGCCGCAGGACCCGACCGTGTCGCTCAACCCCGTCAAGCGGATCGGCGAGCAGATCGCCGAGGTGCTGCGCACGCACGGGCTCGCCGACCGGCGGTCCGCCGCGGCGCAGGCGGTCCAGATCCTCGCCCGGTCCGGGATCACCGACCCGGAGCTGCGCGCCCGGCAGTACCCGCACGAGCTGTCGGGCGGCATGCGCCAGCGTGTCCTCATCGGCATCGCGTTCGCGTGCAGCCCGCACCTGGTGATCGCCGACGAGCCGACGTCGGCCCTCGACGTGACCGTGCAGCGCACCGTGCTGGACCACCTGGCCGAGGTCACCGCCGAGCACGGCACGTCCGTCCTGTTCATCACGCACGACCTGGGGGTGGCCGCCGAGCGCGCGGACCGGATCGTCGTCATGCAGCACGGACTGGTGGTCGAGGAGGGGCCGACGGCCCGGGTCCTCCACGCGCCCACGCACGCGTATACCCGACAGCTGCTCGAGGCCGCCCCGTCGCTGCACGGCGCGCGCCTGGCGCCCCGCCGCCCGGTCGTGGCACCCGCCGGTCCGCCGGGGGACGTGCTGCGCCTCGAGCACGTGACCAAGGAGTTTCGCGTGGGGCGGGCGCCGTTCCGCGCGGTCGACGACGTCACGCTCGGGCTGGCCCGGGGGACCACGCTCGGCGTCGTGGGGGAGTCGGGGTCGGGCAAGTCGACCCTGGCCCGGATCGCGCTGCGGCTGGTCGAGCCGACGAGCGGCACCGTGCGGATCGACGGCGAGGACGTCACGCACACCAGCGGCGCACGGTTGCGAGCCCTGCGGCGGCGCGTCCAGCTCGTCTACCAGAACCCGTACGCGTCGCTGGACCCCCGGTTGTCGGTGGAGCGGATCATCACCGAGCCCCTGCACGCGTTCGGGATCGGTGACCGGGCCGAGCGCACGCGGCGCGCCCTCGAGCTGCTCGACCAGGTGGCGCTGCCGCGGACGGTCGCCGACCGGGGCGCCGCCGAGCTGTCCGGCGGCCAGCGCCAACGCGTCGCCATCGCCCGCGCGCTCGCCCTGCGGCCGGAGCTGCTGGTGCTGGACGAGCCCGTCTCGGCGCTGGACGTCTCGGTCCAGCGCCAGATCCTCCAGCTCCTGGTGGACCTGCAGGCCGAGCTGGGCCTGAGCTACCTGCTCATCTCGCACGACCTCGCGGTCGTCCGGCAGATCAGCGACACGGTGGCGGTCCTGCACCAGGGCAGGCTGGTCGAGGCCGGGCCGACCGCCGACCTGTTCGACCGTCCGCAGGCGGAGCACACGCGCGCGCTCCTCGACGCGATCCCCGTCGCGCGGGCGGTCTAGCGGTCGACCCGCGCGCCACCGCCGCCGGCGAGCTTGAGCACGTCGGCCGTGGTGACCATCGTCGTGTCGCCCGGGGTGGTCATGGCCAGTGCGCCGTGCGCGGCCCCGTACTCGACGGCGGTCTGCAGCGGCTGTCCGTCGAGCAGGCCGTAGATGAGGCCGGACGCGAAGGAGTCACCGCCGCCCACGCGGTCGAGGATCTCGAGCCGCTCGCGGTGCGTGGCCTGCACGACACCGGTGGACGGGGACCAGGCGAGGGCCCCCCAGTCGTTGACGGACGCCGACCGGACGGTGCGCATCGTCGTGCCGATGACCGCGAAGTTCGGGTACGCGGCCGCGGCCGTGGTGATCATGGCGGCGAACTTGTCCACCTCGAGCTCGGAGAGGGTGGCGTCCCCGCCCTCGACCTCGAAGCCGAGCGAGGCGGTGAAGTCCTCCTCGTTGCCGATCATCACGTCGATGTACGGCGCGATCTCCCGGTTGACCTCCTGGGCCTTGGCCTGCCCGCCGATCGCCTTCCACAGGCTCGGCCGGTAGTTGAGGTCGTACGACACGACGGTCCCGTGCCTCTTCGCCGCGGTGACCGCCTCGATGACGGTCTGCGCGGCGGAGTCGCTGAGTGCGGCGAAGATGCCGCCGGTGTGCAGCCAGCGCACGCCGAGCTCGCCGAAGAGGTGGTCCCAGTCGACGTCGCCGGGCTTCATCTGCGAGACCGCGGTGTGGCCGCGGTCGGAGACGCCGACGGCGCCGCGCACCCCGAAGCCGCGCTCGGTGAAGTTGAGGCCGTTGCGGACCTCGCGGCCGATGCCGTCGTAGGGCACCCACTGGATGAACGAGGTGTCCAGGCCGCCGGTGAGGACGAGGTCCTCCACCAGGCGCCCGACCTCGTTGTCGGCGAGCGCGGTGACGATCGCGGTGCGCAGCCCGAACGCCCGTCGCAGGCCGCGGGCGACGTTGTACTCCCCGCCGCCCTCCCACACCTGGAACGACCTCGACGTGCGGATGCGACCCTCACCGGGATCGAGACGGAGCATGACCTCGCCGAGCGAGACCGCGTCGTAGCGGCACTCGGAGGCGGGGCGGAGGGTCAGGTCAGACATGGCTGGGCTCCCTGGTCTGCGCCCCGGCGAGGGCGACCGCGTCGGCGGTGAGCGCGGTGATGGCGGCGACGTCGCGGGCCGCGACGAGGCTGCGCGGGCACATCCACGAGCCGCCGACCGCGACGACGCTCGGCAGAGCGAGGTACTCGGCGAGGTTCGCCGGTCCCACGCCACCGGTCGGCACGACCCCGACGTGACCGAACGGGGCGGCGAGGGCAGCGATCGCCTTGGCGCCGCCGGAGGTTCCGGCCGGGAAGAACTTGATGGTGGTCAGGCCCAGCTCGAGCGCGGCCTGCACCTCGGTCGCGGTGACCGCGCCGGGGAGGGCCAGCACGCCGAGCTCCTGGCAGCGCTCGACGACCGCGCGGCTCAGGCCCGGCGAGACGACGTACCGGGCACCGGCCGCGACGGCCAGGTCGACCTGGGCGGCCGTCAGGACCGTGCCGGCGCCGACGAGGATGTCCCCGCGGCCCGCCATCACCCGGATCGACTCCTCGGCAGCGGCGGTGCGGAAGGTGACCTCGGCGACGGGCAGGCCGCCGGCGACCAGGGCGCCGGCGAGCGCGTCGGCGTCGGCTGCGTCGTCGAGCACGACCACCGGCACCAGGCGCGCGGTTCGTAGGGCAGTCAGGACGTCCATGGCGAGACTCGTTTCATCGGGAGGGGTGCTGCGGGGGAGTGCGGGAGCTCAGCGGGCCATCCAGCCGCCGTCGACGGCGAGGACCTGTCCGTGCACGTAGGAGGACGCCGCGGAGGCCAGGAAGACGACGACGTTGCCGATGTCCTCCGGCTGACCCCAGCGTCCGGCGGGGATGCGGGCCGAGAGCTGCTCCAGGCGCGCGGGGTCGGCGAGCAGCGCGGCGTTCATCTCGGTGGCCATGTACCCGGGCGCGACCGCGTTGACGTTCACGCCCTGGCCGGACCACTCGTTGCACAGCGCCTTCGTGAGCTGTGCGACAGCGCCCTTGCTCGCGGCGTAGGCGGCCACGGTCAGGCCGCCCTGGAAGCTCAGCAGCGAGGCGAGGTTGACGATCTTCCCCTCGCCGCGCTCGAGCATCGGCCGGCCGAACAGCTGGCAGAGCTGGAACACCGCCCGCAGGTTCACGTCGAGGACGCGGTCCCAGGCGTCGAGGGGGAAGTCGACCGCGGGGTGGCGGTCCTGCGTGCCGGCGTTGTTGACCAGGATGTCCACCCGGTGCTCGGCGAGCACCCGCGCTGCCGTCTCCGCGACAAAGTCCCGGTCGGCGAGGTCGAGCGGGGCGTGGTGGACCTGGCGCCCGAGTGCCGCGGCGTGCTCGACCAGCCCCCCGGGCAGCCCGCTGCGCCCGAAGACGATGACGTCGGCGCCGGCCTCCAGGAGGGCGGTCGAGATGCCGAGGCCGAGGCCGCGCCCGCCCCCGGTGACGGCGGCGGTCCGGCCGTGCAGATCGAACGGCGTGCTCATGAGTCGGCCTTTCCTGGCAGGGGGGTGACCAGGACCTTGAGGCAGTCCTGGCCGGACGCCGCGGCGTCGAACGCTGCGGCGACGTCGTCGAGCGCGAACGCCCGGGTGGGGAAGCCCTCGAGCAGCCCGTCGGCGATCAGCTCGATCGCGCGCGTGACGTCCGCCGAGGTGTAGACGCGTACCCCGACGACCGACTGCTCCTTGAAGCAGATGGCCTGCAGGTCGATCGGGGTCGGCTGCTTGTAGACGCCGACGATGACGATGCGACCCCGCACACGGGTGGTGGACGCGAGCTCGGCGGCCACCGTGGGATGAGCGGCGGAGTCGAACGTGGTGTCCGCGCCCTCGCCCCCGGTGAGGGGGGCGAGCGTCCCCGCCATCGTCGAGTCCGGCGCGACGACGGTGAACCCGAGCCCGGCGGCGACCTCGCGGCGCCACGCGCTCGGCTCGGTGACGACTACGTGCGCCGCTCCGGCGTGGCGTGCGACGAGCGCGGTGAGAACGCCGATCGGGCCCGCGCCGTAGACCGCGACGGTGTCGCCGGCCTGCATGCCGGAGAGGTCGACGGCGTGCACCGCGACCGCGAGCGGCTCGGCGAGCGTCGCCGTGCGCGGGTCGACGCCGTCGGGCACCGCGTGCAGCACCTCGGGCGGGAGCGCGACGAGCTGCGCCATCGCGCCGGGTGCGTCGATGCCGTACAGGCCGAGCCGGTTGCACACGTGCGTCAGCCCGTCCCGGCACGCCTTGCACTCGCCGCAGCTGATCAGCGGCTCGACGACGACGAGGGTGCCCGCCGGCGGACCGGTGGATCCCGCTGTCTCGACCCAGCCCGACATCTCGTGGCCCAGGATCAGCGGGGCGGCCGCCCGCGGGTGCATGCCGTGCAGGATGGACAGGTCCGTCCCGCAGACGCCGTCGTAGGCGATCCTCACCAGCGCCCAGCCCTCGGGCACCTCGGGGACCGGCACCTGCGTGACCTCGACCGTGTCGGCCGCGAGCCACCAGGCCGCGGTCATCGTCGTCGGGATCATGCCGCCACCCCGCACGCGTTGTTGCGGCCGGGGGCGCCGAGGACCTCGGGGTTGACGATGTCGCGCGGTGCGCGGCCGGCGCAGACGTCGAGCGCGTTGGCGATCGTCCGGCGCTTGAGCTCGTCGTACGACTCCTCCGTGTACCAGGCCAGGTGCGGGGTGAGCACGACCGAGTCGAACGTGGTGAGCGGGTGCCCGGGCGGGAGCGGCTCGGTCTCGTGCACGTCGATCGCCGCCCCGAGGATCGATCCCGTGCGCAGGGCCTCCACCAGCGCGTCGACGTCGACGACGCCCCCGCGGCTCGTGTTGACCAGGATCGCGTCCGACCGCATCCGCGCCAGCTGCGCGGCACCGATCAGGTGGCGGGTGACGTCCGTGAGCGGGGTGTGCAACGAGATGACCTGCGCACGGGCGAGCAGCTCGTCCAGGCTGACGGACGGGAACCCGTGGAACGACCGGGCGCCCGGTGCGGCGGCGGTGTCGTAGCCGATCACCTCGTAGCCGAGACCGGCCGCCTTGCGCGCCGTGGCCGTGCCGATCAGACCCATCCCGATGACCCCGAACACGCGCCCGCGGGTCTGGAAGAGAGGTCGGACCGCCGGCAGGTCGAACGAGCCGGCACGCAGCCCGCGGTCCAGCCGAGGGATACCGCGAGCGGCCGCGAGTGCCAGGCCGATCGCGTGGTCGGAGACCGACTCGGTGCCGTAGTCGGGCACGTTGCACACGGCGATCCCGCGCGCGGTGGCGGCGGCGACGTCGACCGAGTCGACCCCGACGCCGTAGCGACCCACCACGCGCAGCCGGGGCAGGGCGTCCATCACCTCCGCGGTGATCGGGGCGTACTGGACGAGGATCGCGTCGGCGTCGATCGCGTGCGCCACCAGCTCGGCGGACGTCCGCGACTGCGTGAGCACCAGCTCGGCACCGGCCGCATCGGCGATCTCGTGCTCGGCCGCGAACGAGTCGTGGTCGCACTCGGTGATGACGATGCGGACGTCGGAGACCGTCATCGGGCGAGCCATCCACCGTCGACGGGGAGCGTGATGCCGTGGACGTAGTCCGCGGCGTGCGAGCACAGGAACAGGACCGCCCCGGCGATGTCGGCCGCGTCGGCCCAGCGCCCGGCCGGGATGCGGTCGAGGATCGCCTTGCTGCGCTCGGCGTCCGCGCGCAGGTCCGTGGTGTTGGCCGTGGCGACGTACCCGGGGGCGACGGCGTTGACGTTGATGCCCAGGGGCGCCCACTCGTTGGCGAGGGCCTTGGTCAGGCCGGCGACCGCCGACTTGGAGGACGTGTACCCGGGCACGTTGACGCCGCCCTGGAAGCTCAGCAGGGACGCGGTGTTGACGATCTTGCCGCCGCCGCGCGCGATCATCGACCGACCGACCTCGCGGGACAGGATGAACGTCGAGCGCAGGTTCACGTCGACCACGTAGTCGAAGTCCTCGTCCGTGTGCTCCGCGGCCGGGGCGCGGCGGATGGTGCCGCCGTTGTTGACCAGGACGTCGACGTCCCGGCCGGCCAGGTCGGCGGCGAGCGCGGTGACCTGCTCGCGCACCGAGAAGTCGGCCTTCAGCGGGGTGAACGTGCGGCCGAGGCCCTCCACCACGGTGCGGGCCGCACTAGCGCCCTCGGGGAGGTCGTAGCTGACCGCGACGATGTCGGCGCCCGCTCGCGCCAGCGTCTCGACGATCGCGAGCCCGATGCCCTGGCTGCCGCCCGTGACGACCGCGAGCTTCCCCTCGAGGCTGAACAGGCTCTCCGTGTAGCTGGCGATCGTCATAGCGGTCGTGCTCCTTGGTGTGGGGGGATGTGCGGGACGGACTGGTGGCCGAGTGCCGCGGAGATCTTCGCGGCCGTGTCGGTGGCCATCGCTGCCATGTCCTCGATCTGCTCGAGCGTGTGCTCGAGCAGCAGGGTCGAGATGCTCACGCCGTACCCGACGCGCCCGGTGTGGTCGCGCACGGGTGCCGCGACGCAGCCGAGACCCGGGACGTTCTCCTCGCGGTCGAGGGCGTAGCCGGCGCGGCGGACCGCGTCGATCTCGGTCTGCAGGGCGTCGAGCGTGGTGATCGTGTGGGGGGTGCGGGCGGGCAGGCCGGCCCGGGCGGCGAACCGGGCGAGCTCCTCGTCGGACCGGTCGGCGAGCACGACCTTGCCGACGCCGGTCGAGTGCATCGGGACGGCGAGACCCACCCGCGAGGGCATCACGTACGGCTTGTCGGGGTCGGCGCGGATCAGGTAGACGATCTCGTCGCCGTTGACCGCACCGAGGTGCACGGTGCACTGCGTCGCGGCGACCAGGTCGTCGACGAAGGGGCGGGCGATCGCGGAGATGTCGATGCGGGAGAGCGCCACGCCGGCGAGCGACAGGATCTTCGGGCCGGGCAGGTAGCTGCCGTCCGACGCGACGGCGATGAACTGCCGGTCCGCGAGCGTGCTGAGGATCCGGTGCGTCGTCGCCTTCGCCAGCCCGGTGGCCTGCACCACCTCGGTGAATCGCGAGTGCGTGAGCGCCGCCTCGAGCACGAGCAGCGTCTTCTCGCTCGCGCTCGCCGTCGCGCTCGTCCTGGTCCCGGTCGTCGTCGTCACGTTCCGTCTCTCCTTCGTCGTCGGGTCGTCGTGCGTGGGGTCAGCGCAGGTCGGTGATGGGGAAGCCGTCCATGTCGTCGAACGACTGGTTCTCGCCGGCCATGGCCCAGACGAACGAGTAGCTCGCGGAGCCGACGCCCGAGTGCACGGACCAGCTGGGGGAGATCACGGCCTCGCGGTCGCCGACCACGACGTGCCGGCTCTCGGTCGGCTCGCCCATGAGGTGGATGACGCGCGCGTCGGACGGGAGGTCGAAGTACAGGTAGCACTCGGTCCGGCGGTCGTGCGTGTGCGCCGGCATGGTGTTCCACATGCTGCCGGGGTGCAGCCGCGTGACGCCCATGACCACCTGGCAGCTGCGGACGCCGTTCTCGTGGATGTACTGGTTCAGCGTGCGGCGGTTCGAGGTGAGCGGGTCGCCGAGCTCGCGCTGGGTGCCCTCGCCGGCCTCGACGAGCGTGGTCGGGTACGCGGTGTGGGCGGGTGCCGAGATCAGGTAGAACGCCGCCGCCCCCTGGTCCCCGTCGATGTCCGTCGCCTCGAACGACACGACCTGCGCACCGCGGCCGACGTACAGGCAGGAGCCCGTGGTCAGCTCGTGCTTCGTGCCGTCCACCGAGACGGTCCCGGTGCCGCCGACGTTGACGATGCCGGCCTCGCGGTGGTCGAAGAAGTGGTCGGAGCGGATCTCCGGGAAGGAGCCCAGCTCCAGCGGGGTGCCGACGGGGCTGATGCCCGCGAGCACGATCCGGTCGTGGTGGGTGTAGACGGCCTTCACCTCACCCGGGACGAACAGGTCCTGGACCAGGTAGCGCCGGCGGAGCTCGGCGGTGTCCATCCCGGGCACGTGCTCCGGGCTCGTGGCGTATCGCTGGTCCATGGAAGGCCTCTCAGGGGTTGATCGGGAGTCGGGGGCCGTGCCGGATGCGGATCGTCGACCTGCACCCGGCACCGACCGGTGGGGCTAGGCGTCCTCTTCGAGCAGCAGGTCGCGGTCGACCGTCTCGGGGGCGAACAGGGTGGTGACGAAGGTGATGCCCATGATCACGACCATGTAGACCGCGACGGGCCACCAGGAGCCGGTGGCCCAGGTGATGAGTGCGGCGCAGATGAACGGTGCAAGACCGCCGCCGAAGACGGAGGAGAACTCGCGCCCGAGGGCGACACCGGCGTAGCGGTAGCGCGACCCGAAGAGCTCAGGGAAGTACGCGGCCTGGACCCCGACGGTGCCCTGCGAGGCGATCATGAAGCCGACCACGATGACCAGGCAGATCAGGACGAGGTTGCCGGTGTTGAGGATGAGGAACGCCGGGACCGCGAAGAGCATGAGGAACCCCGTGACGATCAGGTACATCCGCTTGCGGCCGAACTTGTCGGACAGGATGCCGAACAGGACGGCGGACACGCAGGCGCACAGGGCGCCGATGAGCAGGAACTTCGGGATGAGCTTGGAGTCGACGTCGAGGTAGTTGATCAGGTAGGCGCCGATGAAGACCTGGTAGATGTACGAGTGCGAGTTCGCGCCGATGTTCATGAAGAACACGCGGGCGAGGTGCTTCTTGCCGTGCTTCCACACGTCGGCGACCGGTGAGACCTTCGTGGCCTCGATGGCGCCCTCGGCCTTGAGCTCCTCGAAGACCGGGGACTCCTTGACCTTGCGACGGATGACCCAGGCCGCGATGGTGACGAAGATCGAGCTGAAGAAGACCAGGCGCCAGCCGTAGGACAGCAGGGCCTCGTCCGGCATCATCTGCACGAGGATCCACACGACGGCGCCCATCGCGGCACCCGCGGCAGCACCGACGAACACCAGCGACGAGAAGCGTCCGCGCTTGCCCTTCGGGGCGGTCTCGGTCAGCAGCACGATGCCGCTGGCCTGCTCGGCACCCGCGCCGAAGCCCTGCAGGAAGCGGGCCATCAGCAGCAGGATCGGCGCCCAGATGCCGACCATGGCATAGGTGGGCAGCAGACCGATCACGAATGTCGCGGTGCCCATGAGGAACAGCGTGGCCACCATGACGAACTTGCGGCCGAGCCGGTCGCCGTACTTGGAGAAGAACATCCCGCCGAGCGGGCGGGCGCCGAAGCCGACGAACAGCACGCCGAACGACGCGAGCATCCCGGAGATCGGGTCCATGTCGGAGAAGAAGATCTTGCTGAAGATGATCGCCGACGCGGTGCCGAAGATCGTGAAGTCGAAGTTCTCGAGCGCGGTTCCGATGCCGCCGGCCCAGGCTGCTCGGCGCAGGTTCCTCTGGTCGACGGGGGGGAGGACGCCGTCCGCTGTCGCGGGCGGTGGCAGGACGATGTTTCCGGTCACAGGACACCTGTCTCATGGGAGCTCGCACGCCCTGCCGTCATCGGCCGGGCTGGAGACTCGGGGCGCGAGCAAGGTGCCCGCGGTCGCGCAGATCGAGACAGCCTTGTCTCGCGTGTAGCTGGCACTCCTTGTTCGGCTCACGAGGTGAGCGCGTTCCCGGGGGGATCCTCGATGGAGGCTCGGGCACTGGTGCTGCGCGATGCCGGAATGCTGGTCTGGATGGAACTCAGTTCCGGTACATGGAACAACGTAGGGCGGGCTTCCGGCCGAGGCAGGGGTCAAAGGTCCTGTTCGTCCGACCGCCTCAGAGACGAGATCCGCGGATCCGAGGAGGCGTCTTCTCAGCAGACCCGGGGCCGTCAGGGAACATCCCGCGATGTGAGAAGGCCGTCCCGATCGTTGACATCGTCGCGCCCGGAGCCGAGCCTCCTGCGCAGGTCAGGAGCCCTGCCATCCGTGGCCCCGAGAAGGAGAACACCATGACTGACACCGCCTCCCGCCCCGGCGCCCCGGCCGAGCACCTGAGCCTCGAGGAGGCCGCGGCGCTCGCACCCCTCGTCAGCCCCGCCGAGGCCGCCGAGCGCGTCGCCGAGGGTGCGTTCCTCGTCGACGTCCGCAGCGAGGCCGGCCGGTCCCGCACCGGCGCCATCCCCGGCGCGACCGTCGGCGACCGCTACGCGATCGACGAGGAGTTCGACCTGACCGCCGCCACGCGGCACGCGCCGGTCGTCTCCCTGGACACGCCGATCGTCGTCGTCTGCGGCTCGGTGCGGGGGTCCGGACCGGTCGCGGCCGAGCTGCGGGCGAAGGGGTTCAGCAACGTCGTGCACGTCGACGGCGGGTTCCCGGCCTGGAAGGACGCGGGTCTGCCCGCCGAGGCGCCCGCCGGATGAGCACCCCGTCCACCGCGTTCCTCGACGAGCTCCACGCGCTCACCGAGCGTCGACGTGCCGCGTTCGTGCCGCTGACGTCGTCGTTCTCGGGTGCCGACGAGCCCTCGCGAGCCCTCGTGCAGGCGGCGGCCAAGGCGGGCGAGGGAGACGTCCTTCGTGTCGCTCACGCGATCCACGCGCACCCGGAGGAGGCGTTCCGCGAGGTCCGTTCGGTGGCCGCGGTCGCCGACCTGCTGCGAGCGCACGGGGTGCCAGCCTCGGTGGGCACGCACGGGCTGTCGACCGCCCTGCGCGCCGGTCTGACCGCGGCCGGTCCCGACGACGGTGACGTCCGCACCGATGCCGGACCCACGATCGCGATCCTCGCCGAGTACGACGCGCTGCCGGGCGTCGGCCACGCGTGCGGCCACCACCTGATCGCGGGCGCGGCCACGGGGGCGTTCCTCGCGCTGCACCGGGCGGTCGCCGACGGGCTCGAGCTACCCGGCCGCGTGCTGCTGCTGGGCACCCCGGCCGAGGAGGGGAGCTCCGGCAAGGAGATCCTGGCGCGCAACGGGTTCTTCGACGGTGTCGACGCCGCGATCATGGTCCACCCGTTCGGGTTCGACGTGGTCGACCACCCGTTCCTGGGCCGTCGGCAGCTGCGCGTGACCTATCACGGGGTCGCGGCGCACGCGTCCGCCAGCCCGTTCATGGGCCGCAACGCGCTCGACGCGGTGGCGCTCAACTACCAGGCTGTCGCGATGCTCCGCCAGCACATCCCGCCCAGCGACCGCGTGCACGGCGTGGTGCTGGAGGGCGGTGCGCGGCCGAGCGTCGTGCCCGAACGCGCGACCGTCGAGTACTACGTGCGTTCCGCGAGCCCCGCCACGCTCAAGGACCTGTCCGAACGCCTGGCCGACATCGCCCAGGGGGCCGCGCTGGCCACCGGCACCACTGCCGAGCTGGTGTGGGACGCCGCGCCGTTCACGCTCCCGGTGCGCACCAACTCGCCGCTCGCCGAGCGCTGGGCGGTGCACCAGGCCGGTCAGGGGCGGACGGTCCTGGCAGGTGGCGTCGTGCCGGAGATCCTCGCGGCGTCCACCGACTTCGGGAACGTGAGCGTCCGGCTGCCCGGCATCCACCCGATGATCGCGGTGAGCGACCCGGACGTCGCGCTGCACACGCGTGAGTTCGCGGAGGTCGCCGGCGGCCCGCGCGGGGACGCGGCCGCGGTCGACGGTGCCGTCGGGCTCGCGCTCACGGCGCTGGACTACCTGGCGGACCCGGCGCTGCGCGCAGCCGTGCGGCAGGACTTCGAGGACGCCGGGGGCGTGCTGGACGTCGAGGGGTACTTCTCGTGAGCGGCGTGCGGATCCGCCTGGTGCGGCCCGACGAGCACGACCGCGTCGCGCGGCTGACCGTCGACGCCTACGGCCACGACTACGACCTGCCCGACGACTACCGCGCCTCGCTCGCCGACGTCCCCACGCGGGCCGCCGAGCACCAGGTGTGGGTGGCCGAGGACCTCCGGACCGGCGAGCTGCTCGGCACGGTCGCCACCCCGCGGCCCGGCGAGCACATCTCCGAGCTGGGCCGCGACGGGGAGCTGGACTTCCGGCTGCTCGCGGTCGACCCTGCCGCCCGCCGGCGGGGGATCGGGGTGCTGCTCACCGAGCACGTCGTCGCGCTCGCCCGGCAGCGCGGCCTCGACCGCGTGGTCATGAACTCCGGCCCGCAGATGACCGGCGCCCACGCGCTCTACCAGCAGCTCGGCTTCGTCCGTCTGCCCGACCGCGAGACCCGCGTCGTGCACGGCGGCACCCTGCTGGCCTTCGGCTACGACCTCGCACCCCAGACGCAAGGAGCACGCTCGTGAAGTTCCAGGTCCTCGACATCGTCCCGCACGGCCCCCACCCGGTGACCGGCGAGCTGCTCGACCCGTCCACCCGCCTCGAGCGCGTCGTCGAGACGGCCGTGCTGGCCGAGGAGCTCGGGCTCGACGCGTTCGCCGTGGGGGAGCGGCACGCGGGCGACTTCCTGTCGTCGTCGCCCACCGTGCTGCTCGGCGCGCTCGCGCAGGCCACCGACCGCATCCTGCTGAGCACCGGTGTCACCGTGCTGAGCCTGCTCGACCCGGTCCGGGTGGCCGAGGACTACGCCACGATCGACGTGCTCTCCCGCGGGCGGCTGGAGATCGTCATCGGCAAGGGGAACGAGGACAAGCACTTCCCGCTGTTCGGGCTGGAGCTGGCGCACCAGTACGACTACCTCGAGGAGAACTACGGGCTGCTCCGGCGCCTGCTGAGCGAGGAGCACGTGGACTGGGAGGGCCGGTTCCACGCGCCGCTCACCGACGCGACCACCCTGCCCCGCCCGTACGACGGCCCGTTCCGCATCTGGCACGGCTCGGCCACCAGCACGATCTCCGTGGACCTGGCCGCGCGCCACGGCGATCCCATCGTCTCCGCGAACGCACTCCAGCCGCGCGAGAACTACCAGGTGCTCATCGACCGCTATCGCGAGCAGCTGGAGGCCAACGGGTTCGACCCGGCCGTCGGCTACGTCGGCTCCGGCTCCGGCGGCCTGTTCCTGGCGGACACCACCGAGCAGGCCACCGAGGAGTACCGCGCGGTGTACGAGGGCTTCGCGGCGCGGATGGCCGCCCGGCACGTGGGCGAGACGCGTCCCGGCAAGGTGTCGTCGTTCACGCACATCGAGGACGCGGTCGAGCGCGGCCCGGCCCTCGTCGGCTCGCCGGAGCGGGTCGCCGAGAAGATCCTCGACTACCACCGCTCCTACGGCCACGACCTGCAGTCCGTCTCGCTCAACCCCGTCCTGCCGTACGAGCAGCAGCAGGACGTCCTGCGGCGGTTCGCCGAGGAGGTCGTGCCACTGGTCCGTGCCGAGGTGTCGACCACGCTGTGGGGCCCGGACGACCCGGGGCGCGCCCGCGGGCTCGCGGCGGCGGACGCGTCTCTCGTCGGCGTCGGAGGCGGGACTACCCTGACCAGATGACCACCTCGCTCGAGCAGCCGGTGCAGGACGCCGTCGAGACGCCGGACGTCGTCGCACAGGTGCGCGCGGTCGCGGAACGGGCCAAGGTCGCGTCCCGTGCGCTCGCCACTGCCACCCGGGCCACCAAGGACGCTGCGCTGCGCGGCATGGCGGACGCCCTCGTGGCGGCCACCCCCGAGATCGTCGCGGCCAACGCGGTCGACCTCGAGCGCGGCCGGAGCAACGGGACCTCCGCCGGCCTGCTGGACCGGCTCGCGCTGACGCCGGAGCGCATCGTGAGCATCGCCGACGCGCTGCGCGAGCTCGCCGCCCTGCCCGACCCGGTGGGTGAGGTGGTCCGCGGCTCCACGCTGCCCAACGGCCTGCGCATGCGGCAGGTGCGCGTCCCGATGGGTGTCGTCGGCATGATCTACGAGGCGCGTCCGAACGTGACGGTCGACGCCGCGGGACTGGCGCTCAAGAGCGGCAACGCGGTCATCCTGCGGGGTGGCTCGGCCGCGGCTGCGAGCAACGAGGTCATCGTCGACGTCCTGTCGAGGGCGCTCGTCGCACAGCGGCTCCCCGGCGCGCTGGTGCAGTCGATCGACACCTGGGGACGCGAGGGCGCGGTCGCGCTCATGCACGCGCGCGGGCTGGTCGACCTGCTGGTTCCCCGCGGGGGAGCGGACCTCATCCAGACCGTCGTGCGCGAGTCCACGGTGCCCGTCGTCGAGACCGGTGTGGGGAACGTGCACGTCTACGTCGACGAGACCGCGGACCTCGCTGTCGCCATCCCGATCCTGCTCAACTCCAAGACCCAGCGTGTCGGCGTCTGCAACGCCGCCGAGACGCTGCTGGTGCACCAGGCGGTCGCGGACGAGTTCCTCCCGGTGGCCCTCGCCATGCTGGCCGACGCGGGCGTCACCATCCACGGCGACGAGACGACGCTCGCGCTC
Organism: Cellulomonas sp. Root137; assembly: GCF_001426725.1. Taxonomy (NCBI): domain Bacteria; kingdom Bacillati; phylum Actinomycetota; class Actinomycetes; order Micrococcales; family Cellulomonadaceae; genus Cellulomonas; species Cellulomonas sp. Root137. Next base: position 2,065,025 of record NZ_LMFG01000001.1, read on the forward strand.
GCCCCCGAGGAGGCCGACTGCGTGCCGGCCACGGACGAGGACTGGGCCACCGAGTACCTGTCGCTCGACCTCGCCGTCCGGGTGGTCGACTCGCTCGACGAGGCCCTCGAGCACATCCGCGAGTGGAGCTCGGGTCACACCGAGGCGATCATCACGCAGGACCTCGCCGCCTCGGAGCGGTTCGTCGCCGAGGTGGACTCCGCCGCGGTCATGGTGAACGCCTCGACGCGGTTCACCGACGGCGGTCAGCTGGGCCTCGGCGCGGAGATCGGCATCTCCACCCAGAAGCTCCACGCCCGCGGGCCGATGGGCCTGGGCGAGCTGACGACGACCAAGTGGATCGTGCACGGCGACGGGCACGTCCGACCCTGAAGCCACAGTCCCGCGTGCGACACTGTTGGCTCCCGCCTACCCCTGGAGGAATGTCGTGCATGCTGCCCTGATCGCCGCGGCTGAGGCCGCCGAGCACACCAACGAGCTGCCGTTCCCGCCCGTGGTGTTCGGCATCGGAGCGTTCGTCGGTCTCGTCGCCATGCTGCTCATCACGTTCGCCTTCCGTAGCGTCGGGACGCGCCACTGACCGACGTACCGAGAGGGACCGGACCGATGACGGAGCCGCCGCGCAGCACACGCCTGGGCGTCATGGGCGGCACGTTCGACCCCATCCATCACGGTCACCTGGTGGCCGCGAGCGAGGTGGCCGCACGGTTCGATCTCGACGAGGTCGTCTTCGTCCCCACGGGGCGCCCGACGTTCAAGCTGCACCAGGACGTCACCGTCCCGGAGCACCGGTACCTCATGACCGTCATCGCGACGGCGTCGAACCCGCGATTCACCGTGAGTCGGGTCGATGTGGACAGGTCCGGTGTGACGTACACCGTGGATACGCTGCGCGACCTCAAGGCGGCCCGCCCGGACGCCGAACTCTTCTTCATCACAGGTGCGGACGCCATCGCGCAGATCGTGACGTGGAAGGATGCCGAGGAGCTCTTCTCGATGGCGCAGTTCGTGGCGGTCACCCGTCCCGGGCACGCGTTGTCGGTCGACGGTCTTCCCGCCGATCGTGTCCACGTCTTGGAGGTCCCCGCCCTGGCGATCTCCTCGACCGATGTCCGCGCACGTGAGCGCGCCGGGCAGCCGGTCTGGTACCTCGTCCCCGACGGGGTCGTCCAGTACATCGCCAAGCACAGGTTGTATCGAGGTCAGTCATGAGTGAACCGGGAGAGCGGCGGCGTCGCCGCGAGCTCCATCGCAACCCCGAGACGGGCGACGTCGCGGGTGCCGCACCCGACGCCGGGTCCGCGGCCGGTCCGGCGTCCCCGGGTGGTGCGAGCGCCGGTCAGGTGTCCCGCCGCGCGATGCGTGGTCAGGGCGGCGACGACACACCTCCCCGCGGGACGGCTCCCGCCGCGCCGTCACCGGCGACCGACTCCAGCCGCTCCCGTCGCTCCATCCGCGACACCGCGCTCGACCCGACAAGCGCTCGGCCCAGCACCGCCGGATCCGGCACCCCCACCTGGTCGGCCCCCGCGACGAACGCTGCGCCCGCACCTGCAGCCGGGCCGCGGCAGGCTCCCCCCGCCGCCGCTCCCGCACGGCCCGCCGCGGCGCAGCGTCCCGCCACCGCAGCGCCCGCGCCCGCCGCGACCCCCGGGCAGCGCCCCGGCGCACCCACGCCGGCACTGCCGGTCGCCTCGCGGCCCCCCGCAGCAGGCCCCGTCGCCGCGCGCCCCCCGGCCGCCGCCCCCGGGAACCCCGCCATCTCGCGCCCCGCTGCGGCGTCGCCCGCGCCGGGCCAGTGGGGCCAGCGCGCCCCCGAGCCCACCGGCCCGGGCGCACCGGGCTCCACCGGCGGCTGGGCTCCGACCCCGCCGGCGAGCCGCCCGACCCCGCCGGACCGGCCGACGCCCACCCCGCAGTCGGCCCCCGCGCCGGCGCCCCGACGAGACGGGCCGAGCTGGGCCGGTGGCACGCCCGCGTCCGCGGGTTCCTGGGGCACCCAACCGGCGGCGACCCCCACGCCGACGGCCCCGCCCGCCTCCTGGCAGCAGCCCTCGACGCAGCCGCCGGCGGCGCAACCCGCTGCGTGGCAGCCGACGCCCGCGTCCGCGCGGACGCCCGCCGCCCCGGCGACGAGCCGTCCCGGTCAGCCGACGGGCCAGCCCACCTGGTCCGCTGCCTCCGCCCCCACCGCGCCGGCGCCCGACGCGGCACCCGGCGCCTGGGCCCCCACGGGCCTGTCGTCCGGCACGGTCCCCGCTCCCCGCGCAGGCGGCGAGCCCGCGGCTCCGGTGTTCGGCGCGCCCCTGGGCGGCCCCCCGGACCCGGTGCGTTCCGGCGCCGCGCGGGACGAGGACGACGACGACTACGACGACGAGGACGACGAGGAGCGCCCCCGGCACCCGTACACGTGGCTGCACCTCATCGTGCTCGCGCTCGTGGCGTTCGTGCTGGGCTTCCTCATCGTGCTCCTGCTCAGCAACACCACGGAGGACGACCCCGGCTCCACCGCCGCGGCCCCCGTCACCCACTCGACGACCGGCCTGTCGGCCGGACCTGCCTGACCCGAACCTAGGAGACCTGTGGCTGCGACCGAACGAGCGATCGAGCTGGCCGTGGCGGCCGCTCGTGCCGCGTCCGACATCAAGGCCGAGGAGATCATCGCGCTCGACGTCAGCGAGCAGCTCGTGCTCACCGACGTCTTCCTCATCGCGTCCGGCACCAACGAGCGGCAGGTCGGCGCCATCGTCGACGCCGTCGAGGAGTCGCTGTTCAAGCTCGGCGCCAAGCCGATCCGGCGCGAGGGCAAGGCTGCCGGCCGCTGGGTCCTCGTCGACTTCGGCGACGTCGTGGTGCACGTCCAGCACGCGGAGGACCGGGTGTACTACGCCCTCGAGCGGCTGTGGAAGGACTGCCCCGTGATCGATCTCCCCGCTGACGCGCGGGGGACCGACGAGGGCACCGACGCGTGACGGCGGGGCGGCTGCTCCTGGTCCGGCACGGCCGGACCGCGTACAACTCCGAGGCGCGGCTGCAGGGCCAGGTCGACATCCCGCTGGACGCCGTGGGCCGCTGGCAGGCGCGTACGGCTGCCGCCCGGCTGCTCACCCGGCACGAGCCGACGGTGATCGTCACGTCGGACCTCAGCCGCGCGCACGAGACGGCGAGCTTCCTCGCGCGCGCGACGGGCCTCGACCTCGTCGTCGACGCCCGGCTGCGCGAGCGCGCGTTCGGCCTGTGGGAGGGCCTCACGGGCGACGACCTGCGGCGGGACTGGGCCGACGAGTTCGCCGTCTGGCGAGCCGGCGGACAGCCGGAGGGCGTCGGCGCCGAGACTCGCGCGGAGGTCGCGCACCGCGTGCGGGAGGGGATCCTCGAGCACGCCGAGGCGCTGGGTGCGGACGACACCCTCGTCGTCGTCTCCCACGGCTCCGCGATCAGCTGCGCGGTCGGCGACCTGCTCGGCATGCCGACCGACTGGCACGGCTTCACGGGCATGCTCAACGTCCACTGGACCGAGCTCGTCGCCACCCGCGGTGACTTCGCCCCTCCGTGGCGGATGGTCGGCTACAACCTGGGGCCCACGGACGCGTCGAGCGACTGGAACGCCGGACCCGACACCACGCACGAGTCCGACGCCGACGCCGAGACGCGGGACCCCGATTAGCGTTTGGGCCCGCGTTCGTTCTAAACTCTCCGAGCGCCTACGGGCGTGAGTGACTCCCCTCGGGGGGTCGCGGGGCTGTGGCGCAGCTGGTAGCGCACCTGCATGGCATGCAGGGGGTCAGGGGTTCGAATCCCCTCAGCTCCACCGAAAGTGCTGGTCAGAGGCCACGCCGGGATCCTGAACACAGGAGCCTGACGTGGCCACTGGACATTGAGTGGGAAGCCCGCGGCCCGATCTCCGCCACCGCCAAGATCGTCACCCGGCGCGCCCGCGCCGCCGGGCTACCCGCCCCGAACATCACCGGCCAATCCCTGCGCGCCGGGCACGCCATCACCGCCGCAGCCGCCGGCGTCCCCCTGGACCGGATCGCCGCCCAGACCCGGCACCGCCACCTCAAGGTCCTCATCGAGCACTACGTCCGACCCATGGAAGCCCTCACCATCACCACCAGCCGCGACCTCGGCCTGTAGGTGCCTATCAAGAGCACGACCACGATCAGCTCGAGTGCAACTCCCCGTCCTAGATCCAGTGGCGCGCTCTGAAGACCAGGTACAACGTGACGCTCACGGCGCCCATCAGGACGAGGGCGAACGGGTATCCCCACGTCCGGTGCAGCTCGGGCATCAGGTCGAAGTTCATCCCGTAGACGGTGCCGATCAGGGTCGGCGCGAACAGGATCGCGGCCCATGCGGAGATCTTCTTGACCTCCTCGTTCTGGGCGTTGCTCGCCTCGGAGAGGGTCTTCATCTCCTCGTTCTGCCGCTGCGCGACGAGCGTGGCGTTGACCGTCAGGATGTCGCGAAGCGCGATCCGGAACGACTCGATGCGCTCGTCCACCTCGGTGACGTGGTCAGCGACGTCCCGAAGGTAGCGCTGCTGCTCCTCGTCGACGCCGTACTTGGACGAGCCGGCGTCGAGCGCGGCGAGCATCGCGCCGAGCGGGCGAACTGCCCGCTGGAAGTCGACCACCTCGCGGGAGAGTTCATAGATTCGTCGGGAGTCGCGGGCGTCCGTCCCGACGCGGAGCTCCTCGTCGCGGCGGGCGCCTCCACCGGGCCTGGGGGGACGGTCGACGTCGGACCGGACATGCGCACGAACCTCGACGCCGTGTGGGCGGCGGGGGACTGCGTGATCACCCACCACCGGCTCCTCGGCCGCACGTACCTCCCTCTCGGGACCACCGCCCACAAACAGGGACGGGTCGCCGGGGAGAACGCCCTCGGCCGGTCCGCCCGCTACGCCGGAAGTCTGGGCACCCAGGTGGTGAAGGTGTTCGACCTCGTTGCAGCCCGCACCGGACTGCGCGACCGCGACGCCGCCGAGGCCGGTCATGTGACCTTGACGACGCAGTCCACCCCCGACGACCACAAGCGGTACTACCCCGGAGCGCAACCGATCTCCGTCCGCGTCACCGGCGACGCCACCACCGGTCGGCTGCTCGGCGCCCAGCTCGTCGGTGGGCTGACCACGCAGACCACCAAGCGCGTCGACACCCTGGCCACCGCGCTCTTCCACGAGATGAGCGTCGAGGCCGTCAGCGAGCTCGACCTGTCCTACACGCCACCCCTCGGCTCGCCGTGGGACGCCATTCAGATGGCCACCCAGGACTGGGTCCGTCGTCACCGATCCACGGGAGCATCCGCATGACCACGATCCTGTTCGTCTGCGTCCACAACGCCGGCCGGTCCCAGCTCGCGGCCGGTCTGGCGGCCGCGCGCGCCGGCTCCGACGTCACCGTGATCTCCGCCGGCACCGACCCCGACGCCGCAGTGAGCGCGACCGTGCTCGCCTCCCTGGCCGAGGTCGGGATCGACAGCAGCAGTGAGGTTCCGCGGCTCCTGACCGCTGATCTCGCCGTGCAGGCGGACGTGATCGTCGCGCTCAAGCCCGGCCTCGACCTGCCAACCCACGGACGCATCGTGGTCTGGCCCCTGCCCGACCCGGCCACCTGGGACGTCGACGGCATCCGCCCGCTGCGCGACCACATCAACGACATGGTCGTGGACCTACTCGAGCGCGAGCGTGCTGTGCCCTGATTCCGAGGTTGCTGTCCGATGTCCGCCTGGACGGTGTGCCCGCGCGCGTGCCCGTCCGCGGCTCCAAGCAACCCGCGACGACGTGCCACAATCTCGGCGCGGGGCCCGTCGCAAGCGCTACTTCGCGGCGACGAGGATCAGGGCGGCCACGTCGCGCGGGTGGCTCATCATCGCGACGTGCGAGCTGTTGATCTCGATAGTGGTCGCGCCCGCGCGTTCGGCCATGGCCCGTTCCGCCTCGGGCGGGATCGTGTGGTCCTGTGATGCGACCAGGTACCAGCTCGGGATCGTCTTCCACGCTGGCTCGCCCGACGGGGTGAACAGGGCTGACAGTGCGGCGGGGCGCTGCGGCGCCGCCATGACGGCGGTCTGCTTCCTCTTCGGGAGGTCGGCCGCGAACAGCTCGCGGAAGAACGCAGGGAGGCTGTTGAGGAGAGCTGCGCGATCGCGGCGGTGAGTGCCACGCCGAGGATTATGCGGCTGCAGGGGGAGCCGGATCCCAGCCTGGGCCGACGAGCTCGCGGGACGGGATCGCCTGAGCCGTCCGCTACTAGTGTCCTGCGCATGGACATCGCCGCTCCGCTGAGCGTCGAGGTGCTCGGCACCCACGACGTACCTGCCTCGATCACGTGGCAGGTGGTGACGCTCATGCGCTGCGAGTGGCCGTCGCTGTTCGACGGCGGCCTGCGGTGGATCGACCGCCCGTTCGACCACGACGTGGACCCCGTGCATCTCGTCGTGCGCCACGCCGGGGTCCTGGTCTCCCACGCGATCGTCCTGCGCGTGCCCGACGACGTCCACCGCACCGGACTGCGTCTCGCCGGTGTCGCCTCCGTCCTCACCTCCCCGCCGCACCGCGGGGAGGGACACGCCTCCGCGGTGCTGCACGCCGCAAACCAGGTGCTCGACGGGGGTGACGCCGACGTCGCGGCGCTCTTCTGCGAGCCGCAGTACGAGCCGTTCTATGCCCGGTTCGGGTGGGTCGCCTGCCCCGGCGGCACCCTCGAGGACGACGAGCTCGAGCCCAGCACCGACCTGCGGATGATGCGCTTTCTCAGCGACGCCGGCCGGGCAGCGCAGCGCCGGCTGCTGGACGGGCAGCTGCGCGTGCGCTGGACCTGGTAGGCGCCTCGTCGACGGACGCGCCCATGTCCCGTGCGCTGCACGGAGCCGGTGCCCCCGTTCCCCTAGAGTCTCGTGCGATGGGACCGACGCCCGCGCCGCGCAAGCGCCCGACGATCCGTGACGTCGCGGCTGCGGCGGGCGTGTCCCGGGGCACGGTCTCGCGCGTCATCAACGGTGGGCACTGGGTGTCCCCGGACGCGCTCGCGGCCGTCGAGGAGGCGATCCGGACCACCGGCTACTCCGCCAACCAGCACGCGCGCAGCCTGGTCACCGGACGGTCGAACTCGGTGGCGTTCCTGCTCACCGAACCCCAGCACCTGCTGTTCGAGGACCCGAACTTCTCGATCCTTCTGCGGGGAGCCGCCCGGGCGCTGGCCGCACGCGGCATGCCGCTCCTGCTCATGGTCGCGGGCACCCCCGAGGAGCAGAAGCAGGTCTCGTCCTACGTCGGCGCCGGGCACGTCGACGGCGTCCTCGCGATCTCGTCGCACAGCGGCAACCACCTGCTCGACGCGCTGGTGCGGCAGGGCATCCCGATGATCTCCTGCGGCATCCCGCTCGGCTTCGAGGGCAGCGTCGGCTACGTGTCCGCCGACGACCTCGGCGGCGGGCGGCGGATGACGCGGCACCTGCTCGACATCGGCCGCACCCGGATCGCGACGATCACCGGACCTCTGGACACCCCCGGGGGGAGGCTCCGGCTGGAGGGCTACCGCGACGAGCTCGGGTCGCTCTACGACGAGTCGCTCGTGACTCACGGCGACTACTCGCGCGACGGTGGCGCGGCGGGGATGCGGACGCTCCTCGAGCGCCGACCCGACATCGACGCGGTCTTCGTCGGCTCCGACCTCATGGCCGCGGGCGCCCTGCAGGTGCTCCGCGAGGCCGGCAGACGCGTGCCGCAGGACGTCGCGGTCGGAGGCTTCGACGACTCCGGGCTCGCGGCGACGCTCGACCCGCCGCTCACCACCATGCGGCAGCCGCTCGAACGTATCGCCGGCGAGATGGTGCGCCTGCTGATCGAGCTGATCGAGGGCGGGGAGCCCGCCGCCGTCACGCTGCCGACCTCGCTCGTCGTGCGCGCCAGCACCGCACGGGTTGCGCCGACCCCGTCCTGACGAGCGGGATCCTGCCGTCGTGCACGCTCGAGGGGAGCCTGCCTGACAGTGTCCGCCGAAGGTCACCGCAGTCGATGCCCGAGTTCGGAACCGGCCTGTGCACGCTCCCACGGTGACCCGACATTCGCGGACATCTTGACGGGCGCTTTCGCGCGCTCTTACCGTGGCCGAGTGCTGTGCACGTGCACACTCCAATGAGACAAGGACGTCCCATGCAGCCCATCAGTCGACGCCGAACCTCCACGCTCGCCCTCCTCGCGGCGGGCGCCCTCGTCCTCGGCAGCGCAGGCCCCGCCCCGGCCGAGGAGCCTGACGGCACGGTCCACTTCGCACCCGTCCGCAGCAACCTCGCCGCGAAGCCCTGGGTCACGGTGAGCGCCACCGCGGCGCAGGCCGGTGCGGGACTCGCCGTCGACGGCGACCCGACGACCGCGTGGACGGCGCGCGGCAAGGGCCGGCAGTCGCTCGTCCTCGACCTCGGCGGCGCGTACGACAACATCCGGAAGGTCGGTCTCGTCTTCCCCGACGCGCACGGCACCTACCGGTACGTGGTCGAGGCGTCTGCAGACGGTCACCGGTGGAAGACGGTCGTGGACCGCAAGAGGAACGACCGGCCGGGCCGCGGCGAGGAGCACCTCGTCGCACGCGCCGGGATCGCCTTCCTGCGGGTCACGATCACCGACGTGTCCCCGGGCGCGGTCGCCGGCATCAGCGAGCTGTCCGTGTGGAACTACCTGCGCGACGACGTCGTGCTGGGCGCGGACATCTCGTACGCGGACCAGAACGACGCGCAGGGCCTGACCTATGTGGTGGACGAGGGCGCCGCGCCGGTGCCGATCCTCGAGGCGGCGGCCGACGCCGGCATGGAGTACACCCGCCTGCGCGTCTTCAACGACCCGCGTGACGAGCGGACGGGGGAGTACCTCGAGCCTGCGTACCAGGGCCCGGAGCGCACCCTCGACGTCGCGCGCAAGGTCGTCGACCAGGGCATGGGCCTCGGCATTGACCTGCACTACGCCGACTCGTGGGCGGACCCGAGCAAGCAGGCGAAGCCCACCGCGTGGCGCGAGCTGCCCTTCGACGAGCTGACCCAGGCCGTCTACGACTACACCTACGCGACGGTGGACGCGCTCGTCGCCCAGGGCACCACTCCCGAGAAGGTCGCGGTGGGCAACGAGCTCATCAACGGGTTCATGTGGGGGAGCGAGCGTCCGCTGCCGTGGTTCGACGACGCGGCGTGGTGCGGCACGTGCTTCTTCAACCAGGACCCGACGTTCGTCTCGCAGCCCGGCGGCGCCCTGCTCTGGGACTACTGGGGCTCGGACGACCCGGCCGAGCAGGCCGCCTACGACGCCGCCTGGGACCGGTTCACCACCCTCCAGGCGTCGGGCATCAAGGCCGTGCGAGATGTCGCGGCGGCCCGCGGCGAGGACATCCCGGTGGAGACCCACGTGATCATCGACAACGGTCGGGTCGACAAGACGCTCGAGTTCTGGGACCAGTTCCTCACCCGACTCAACGCCAAGGGCCAGGACATCGACGTGATCGCGCACTCCTACTACCCCGACTGGCACGGGACGCCCGAGCACTACGAGGCGAACCTGCACCAGGTGGCCGCGGCGCACCCGGGCTACGCCATGGAGATCGCCGAGACATCGCACCAGTCGAACGACTGGGACGGCCTCCCGGTCCCGAACTCGCCCTACCCCAAGACCGCGGAGGGCGCCGGCCTCTTCCTCCAGGAGGTCTTCCGGATCGCGAACGACCTGCCCGACAACCGTGGCGCCGGCGTCCTGGTCTGGGAGCCCGCGAACTGGCAGGAGATGATCGACTGGTCGAACAGCGCCTGGCCCGTGCTCACGTTCCACGAGACGGTCGAGGTCTACGAGGCCAGCGACGCCGAGTTCGTGGTCGCGGACACGGTCTACCGGACGGTCCGCACCTCGAGCCCGCTCAGGCTGCCGGCCACCGTCGACGTCCTCGACTCCGACGGCACGCGCCACGCGGTGCCCGTGACCTGGATCGCGGTCCCGGCCCGCGCCCCGTCCAGCCCCGGACAGGTCGTCGTCAGCGGCACCACGGCGGAGCACGGTCCGGTGACCGCGATCGTCGACGTCGTCCGGCGGGCGCTCGCCCCCTCCTGAGCGCTCGCGCGGGGCGGCACGGCCGGCGGTGGCTCCTCGCGGGCCACCGCCGGTGCTGTGCATGGTTCGGACGGCCGCATCGGTTGCGCCCTGGCGAGCTGCGGGGTCAAGATCGCCCGACGGCTGCAGCCGTCCCATGAAGGAGGTTGCAGATGTCCACGACGGAGACGGCGATCCTCGCCGGAGGGTGCTTCTGGGGTGCGCAACAGCTGCTGCGCCGTCGCCCGGGAGTGATCTCGACGCGCGTCGGGTACTCCGGGGACGACACCCCGAACGCCACGTACCGCAACCACGGCGACCACGCCGAGGCCGTGGAGATCGTCTTCGATCCCGAGCAGATCTCCTACCGGGACCTGCTGGAGTTCTTCTTCCAGATCCACGACCCGTCGACGAAGAACCAGCAGGGCAACGACATCGGCCGCAGCTACCGGTCGGCGATCTTCTTCGCCTCCGACGAGCAGCGGCGGGTCGCGCTCGACACGATCGCCGACGTCGACGCGTCCGGGCTCTGGCCCGGCAAGGTCGTCACCGAGGTCGAGCCGGCCGGTGAGTTCTGGGAGGCCGAGGAGGAGCACCAGGACTACCTGGAGAAGATCCCGCACGGGTACACGTGCCACTACGTGCGCCCGGGGTGGCGGCTCCCGCACCGCGACGAACAGCGGGTCGGATAGCCCGAGGCCCCCCGTCTGGCGGGTCGACGGACGGGGTGTCGCAGTGGGATCGTCGGACGACGCACCGCGGAGGACAACCAGTGCTCGGACCACGACGGACGACCCAGGGTCGTCATTCGGCGCGCCCGCGGCAGGGGCGGCGGCCGTGGGAGTCGGTCGTGATCCTCGCGTCGATGGCGTTCCTGACGGCCGTCCTGGCCGCGCCGCCCGTCGACCCCTCCCACTCCGTCGACGTCGCGCAGGCGGCGTCCGGCGGCGAGGCGCTGGTCGCGCAGCAGCCGACCGGACCGGCGTACACGCAGGCGCTGACGCGGCTCGACGACCGCGTGGCGGCGGTGGAGACGGCGACCGTCACGCTCGTCGGCCGTCCGCTCGTCGACCTGACGGAGGCCGCCTCGCGGACACTGTTCCGTCCCGACCTCGTGGACGACACGGCGGCGCCCGTCATGTCGGGACTGACCGCCGACCAGCTCCCGGACCGGGTCCTGGGCGCCCGCCAGCAGGTGGCCTCGGGCGATGTCGCCGCCGCGACGCGCGTGGTCGAGGGCGTCGAGACCGACGTCCTGCTGGTCGCGCTCGACCTCGGCGACCAGTCGGCGCAGAACGCCGCGATGACGCGCCTGCTGGTCGCCGCCGACCCGCAGGTCGCGCTGCTCGACGCGGCCGTCGGGGCCACCCACGCCGCCGCCGAGGTCCGGGACGTCGTCGCGGCCGCCACCTCTGCGGTCCAGGCCCGGGACGCCGCCGCCGGCATCACCGTCGCGGCGCAGCAGATCGCCGTGACCGGGGACGAGGCCGCCAAGGCGGCGGTCGCCAAGGTGGAGGAGCAGGCCCGGTCGACCGACGGGTACACGAACGGGAACATCCCGCTCAAGGTGCTCTGCGCCGTCGCGTTCGCACCGAGCCAGCGCCTGCGCTGCGACGCGGCGGAGGCACTGGCGCGGATGAACGCGGCCTACCGGGTGGACTTCGGCCACGACCTGAGGATCACGGGCTCCTACCGCACGCTCGAGGAGCAGATCAGCACCCGGGCGGCCAAGGGGACCATGGCCGCGGTGCCCGGCACGTCCAACCACGGATGGGGCCTGGCGATCGACCTCGACCAGGTCAACGGCTACCGGTCCGCGCAGTACGCCTGGCTCAAGGCGCACGCGATGACCTACGGCTGGCACCACCCGACCTACATGGACGAGGGGGGCCGCGGACCCCACGAGCCATGGCACTGGGAGTTCGGCACGTCGGACGACGCCGGCACCGGCACGTCGGTGCCGATCACCGCGGGCGTCGCGGCGCCCACCACCCCGACCGTGACCTCGCCCGCGCCGCCCGTCGTCGAGCAGCCCAGCGTCGCTCCGGCAGCGCCTGCCGCGCCCCCCAGTGCGACGCCGACCCCGACCCCGACGCCGACGCCGAGCAGCAGCCCGACCGCATCCACGGGGCCGTCCGCTCCGTGACGCGGCGGTAGGCGCCGTGGACGTCCGCACGGCGTGAGCCGCGGGGGGTCAGGCGCCGGCTGGGACGACGAGGGTGACCGGCCGCGCGCTGGGCTGCGGGTGAAATCCCTCGACCGACGCCCAGCCGCTCCTCGCCTCACTGCGTCCGGCCGCAGGCATGCGGGCCTACCCTCGCCGCGACGTCGGGCGGGCTCTCCGCCCTCGCCACCTGCTCGGACGTGGCTCCCGTCGGGTTCGGCAGCGCCGCCGAGCTCGACTCGGCGGAGAGACCCGCGATGCACGTCGGAGGCAGGGCCCGACGCCCTGTCGGATGTCGGTAGGGACCTTCGTCCGTATCACGGAACAGGACAACCCCGGTATTTCTGGCGCAAGAACTGAACAGCGTGTCGAGAGCGTCCATCGGGGGGCGTGCGGGCGTCCGCCGATCACTGAGCTCACCTAGGCGTGGGCAACGGCCCGGAGTCCAGACGGCCCCGGGAGTCCGGCGGGTGGAAGGAATCTCATGTCAACGCAACTGGTCGTGCAGCCCCGATGTCGGAGTCTGCGACGACGCCCCGGCCGCCGTCGTGCGGTGCTCGCATCGTTCTCGCTCTCCGTCGTCGTCGCGGCCATGATCCTTCCGGCCGGTCCGAGCGGAGCGCTCGGAGGACCACCCGTCGTTCCCGCCGCGCTACCGTCGGGCCCCACGGACTCCACGACGGTCCCGCACTACTTCGGACCGTGGCCCAACTGGGCCAACAGCCCCTTCACCCTCCCGGCGGCAACCGTTGCCCTCACCGGTGACGGCACGGGTGCTGCGGCGACGGCCTCGGTCGACCCGGTCTCCGGCGGGATCTCCGCCGTCGAGGTGACCGCTCCCGGCAGCGGGTACACGGTCGCGCCCCAGGTCACCATCTCCGGCGGCGACGGCACGGCGACCGCGGTGGCGACGATCGCGAGCACCGGCGCGGTGACCAGCTTTGCGGTGGACGACCCCGGGGCGGGCTACTCCGGCTTCGCCGTGACGGTCTCGGACGGCGGAGGCACGGGTGCCGCTGCGACCGCCTCGGGCGGCGTGGACGCGGTCACCATCGCGGACGGCGGCGCCGGATACACGATGCCGACCGTCGAGTTCGACCTGCCCGCGCTGCCGGACGGCACGCAGGCGAAGGGGCACGTCCCGATGGTCGCCAACGGCGACACGGTCGACGGCATGGACGCCGCCGGAACCATCACCGCCGTCGTCGTCGACGAGGCGGGCTCGGGCTACACCAGCGCGCCCGGCGTGGCGATCCACAACGGGACGATCTTCGACCCGATCGCCGGGGCGACGCCCGCCCAGGTCGGATCCACGCTCGCCCTCGTCGCGGTGACGCCGGACCAGCTCGGCGCCGACTACACCAGCGCGCCCACCGTGGTGGTGAGCGACCCCGTCGGCACGGGCTCGGGTGCAGCAGCGAGCGCACGGACGTCGATCGGTGCCGTCACCGGCATCGAGGTGACCCAGCCGGGCACCGGTTTTCTCACGGTCGGCATGCGCAAGTTCCAGGATGCGCTGCCGCTCCCGTGCGACCCGGCCGGTGCAGGGTGCCCGTCCGACCCGTCGGCCAAGTTCCTGCCGGTCGCGGTCCCCGAGGCCAAGGCCTACGGCGCCCAGGAGGCCGACGAGTACGTCATCGGACTCGTGCAGTACCGGACGGTCTTCAACTCGGACCTGCCTCCGACGCTCGTGCGCGGCTACGTGCAGCTCGAGACGGCCGCCAACGCCGCCGTCAGCCAGCACGTCCCGCTGGCGAACGAGCTGCTGGACGGCACGTCCGCACCGGCTCTCGACGCCAACGGCCAGCAGTACCTCGCCGTGACGAGCCCGCAGTACCTCGGCCCGATCATCGCGGCCACCAAGGACCGTCCCGTGCGGATCGTCTTCCGCAACCTGCTCCCCACGGGCTCGGACGGTGACCTGTTCCTGCCGACCGACAGCAGCCTGATGGGCTCGGGCATGGGCCCGATGGCCATGGCGGCACCGGCTGACCAGGGCTCGGTCGTGGACGCGGTGCGCAATCCGGAGTGCACGCAGTACCCCAAGCCGGACAGCTGCTTCGCCGACAACCGCGCCACCCTGCACCTGCACGGTGGCATCACGCCGTGGATCAGCGACGGCACCCCGCACCAGTGGATCACTCCTGCGCAGGAGTCGACCGGCTGGCCGCAGGGAGTGAGCGTCAGCGACGTGCCCGACATGGCCGGGGCCGGCTGCTCCGCCGCCGACGACGGCTGCCAGACCTTCTACTACACCAACCAGCAGAGTGCTCGGCTGATGTTCTACCACGACCACGCGTGGGGCATCACCCGCCTCAACGTGTACGCCGGCGAGGCTGCGGGGTACATGATCACCGACCCGACCGAGCGCGCGCTGGTCGACGCGGGGACGATCCCCGGTGCCGGTGACACGCTCCCGCTCATCGTCCAGGACAAGACGTTCGTACCCGGTGCCGAGCAGCTCGCGGCACAGGATCCGACGTGGGACACCGACCGGTGGGGCACCAAGGGCAGCTTCTGGTACCACCACGTCTACATGCCGGCGCAGAACCCCGGCGACCCGTCGGGCATGAGCGCCTACGGCCGCTGGATGTACGGCCCGTGGTTCTGGCCACCGGCCGCGGACACGACGTACGGACCGATCGCGAACCCGTACTACGACGCCACGTGCAACCTGGACGTCCCGTCGACGTGGCAGTACGACACGGACCCGTTCTGCGAGCCGGAGCTGATCCCCGGCACGCCGAACATCTCGGTGGGCATGGAGCAGTTCAACGACACGCCGCTGGTCAACGGCGTGGCGTACCCGACGGTCACGCTGGACCCGAAGACTTACCGGATGCGCGTCCTCAACGCGGCGAACGACCGGTTCTTCAACTTCCAGTGGTACCGGGCCGACGGGGGGCAGGGTGACGGGACGACCGAGGTCGCCCTCGATCCGGCGCTGCTCGCGGCGGCGCAGACGGACCCGACGGTGTTCCCGACGCCCGTGGACGCCCGGAACAGCGCCGCGGGGCCGGACTGGGTGCAGATCGCCAGCGAGGGCGGCTTCCTGCCGGCCCCGACGGTGATCGACGGGCAGCAGCCGACGACCTGGATCACCGACCCCACGCGCTTCGACGTCGGGAACGTGGACAAGCACTCGCTGCTCCTCGCACCTGCCGAGCGGGCGGACGTGATCGTGGACTTCTCGAAGTTCGCGGGTCAGACGCTCATCCTGTACAACGACGCTCCCGCCGCCTTCCCGGCACGTGTCCCGTCGTACGACTACTACACGGGAGCACCGGACCTCAGCCCGGTCGGCGCTCCGGAGATCCTGCCCGGGTACGGGCCGAACACGCGCACGGTCATGCAGGTGAAGATCGCTGCGACCGCGCCCGCTCCGGCCTTCGACCTCGCCAAGCTCCAGGCGGCGTTTAAGCACAACGCCCAGGGCACCGGCGTGTTCGAGTCCGGCCAGCACCCGGTGATCGTCGGCCAGGCCGCGTACAACAGCGCGTACGGGTCGTCGTTCGCCGCGAGCAGCAACTGCAACGCCAAGGGCTCGCCGCTGCAGAGGTGCGACGGTCTGGTCCGCATCAACGACACGACGACCTTCGGGTTCAACACGCTGCGCGCGCAGGCGACGAAGTCGTCGGTCACGCTCCAGCCGAAGGCCATCCACGACGAGATGAACGCGACCACGTTCGACGAGTTCGGCCGCATGCAGGCCAACCTCGGCGTCGAGGCGCAGCCACCGACTCCGGGGGCGCAGAACGTCACCCTGTATCCGTACGTCAACCCGGCGACCGAGATCATCGACGGCACCGCGCTCCCGAGCGCGGACGTGAAGGTCACACCGGTGTCGTCGACGTCGGACGGGATGCAGATCTGGCGGTTCACGCACAACGGCGTCGACACCCACCCGATCCACTTCCACCTGTACGACGTGCAGGTGCTCAACAGGGTGACGTGGGACAACATCATCATCCCGCCTGATCCGAACGAGCTGGGGTGGAAGGACACCGTCCGGATCGCGCCGCTCGAGGACACGATCGTCGCGCTGCGGCCGATCATCCCGAAGGTGCCGTTCGAGGTGCCGAACTCGGTGCGGGCGCTCAACCCGATGATGCCGACAGGGTCCACCGCGATGTTCAACAACGTCGACGTCCAGGGCAACCCGACGACGCCGATCGCGAACAGGCTGGTGAACTTCGGGTGGGAGTACGTCTACCACTGCCACATCCTCAGCCACGAGGAGATGGACATGATGCGACCGGTCAGCCTCGCGCTCCCACCGATCGCACCGGACGTGCCGACGTTCACCACCACGGGCAACGGGAGCAACCGGCGGCTGGTGCTGACCTGGGCCGACAACTCGATCACCGAGACCGACTTCCAGATCCAGCGCAGCACGGACGGGACGACCTGGACGGCCGTCACCACCGTGTCCCAGCCGCTCGTGGGCAATACCCACGGCGTGCGCACGGCCACCGATCCGACGTCGTCGGCGACAGCGCCTGCGCTGTACCGGGTGGTCGCCCGCAACGCGGTCGGCTACGGCGGGCAGTTCCCGAGCCTGACCGTGCAGAGCACGTCCGCGTCGGCGGCCGTGAACGCACCGAGGGCCCCGACCGGGTTCGCGGCGACGCTCCAGGCCGGGCCGCGGGTGGCGCTGGCGTGGAGCGACGCGGCGACCAACGAGTCCGGGTACGTCGTGCAGCGGTCGACGAACGGGGGAGCCTGGTCGCAGATCGCGGCGCTCCCCGCGGGTGCGAGGAGCTACTCGGACACGGCGGTGACGCTCGGGTCCGCGTACTCCTATCGGGTGGGGGCCGTGAACATCGCGGGTACCGCCCTGAGCCCCACGCTCGATGTCACGGTCAGCGCGCCTGCTGCGCCGGCACCGACCGCGAGCGCGGCCCGCGTCAGCAACACCCGTGAGCGGATCACGGTGACGTGGACCGACGTGGCGAGCGAGACCGGGTACACCGTGCAGTGGAGCTCCGACGGCTCCACGGTGACCGGCTCGACGAACCGGCCGGCGGACGCGACCGCGTTCATCACCGGGAACCTGGCCATCCAGGCGTGGTCCGTCCGGGTGGGTGCGACCAACGTGCTCGGCACGACCTGGTCGGGCTGGGTGCCCGTCCCGGCCGCGCCCTGACGAGGCCGACCGAAGGACGGTGCGGCCGCACGAGCACTCGTGCGGCCGCACCGCTGCGGGTGCGCGCGGCTAGGGCGATCAGTGGGTCGGGACCACGCGCAGGGTGACCTCGGCGGCGTCCGGGCCGACGATCGCGCCGACCGGTCCGGGGCCGTAGCGGTCGTACTTGGCGTGCAGCGCCGCGTCGAGGGCGGCGTGGGGCGCGTCGGCTCCGTCCTCGAACACGACGTCCTTCTCGACGGAGCGGATGCGCACCCGGCCGGTCCCGGACTCGGTGGCCCGACGGAACCAGCCGTTCTGCGGTCCGTGCGCCGAGCGGATGTAGAGGTCGTCGCCGGAGACGGTGAACCAGATCGTCACGAACGGCCGCAGGCTCCCGTCCGGGCGTCGGGAGGCCACCTCGAGCTCGTCCACCCTCGCGATCGTGCTGAGCTCGTCCGCTGTCCAGCCGCTCATGCGCCCGTCCCTTCGTACTGTTCGGGGGTGACCTCGTCGGCCCACTCGGTGTCCGGGCCGGCCGAGCCGTCGCCGATCTCCCACATGGCCAGATGGGTCATGAAGCGGTCGGGTGCGGCACCGTGCCAGTGCCACTCGCCCGGTGGTGTCCAGGCCGTCTGGCCCGGTCGCAGCTCGATGACGCGACCGTCCCGGGTGCCCACCCGGGCGATGCCCTCGGTGACGTGCAAGGTCTGGCCGCGCACGTGACGGTGCCAGAACGTGTGCGCGCCGGGCGCGAACCGCACGGCGTTCACGCGCAGCCGGGCGGGCTCGGGCGGCGCCCCGAGGACGTCGAACCAGACGTCACCGGTGAACCAGGCGTCGGGACCCTTCTGCGTCGGGGGCAGGGGAGTGAGCTCCATGTCGACCTCATTCTCTGTTCGTCGTCCCTGCGCCCTCAGGGCTGCAGCAGGACCTTGATCGCTCGTCGCTCGTCCATCGCGCGGTAGGCCTCGGCCACCTCGGACAGGGGGAGCGTCAGGTCGAAGACCTTCCCGGGGTCGATCTGCCGGGACCACACCAGGTCGATGAGGTGGGGGAGGTACGCACGGACGGGCGCTGGGCCACCCCGGCTGCCCTTGTTGGACCAGAAGATCTGCTCGGTCGGCAGGTCACCGTGCGGGACACCGACCAGGCCGATCATGCCGCCGGGTCGGGCGCACTCGACGGCCTGCAGGCGTGCCTCCTCGGTGCCGACGCACTCCAGCACGGCGTCCGCGCCGATGCCCTCGGTCAGCGCGCGGACCTGGGCGAGCCCGTCCTCCCCGCGCTCGGCGACGATGTGCGTGGCACCGAACTCGGTGGCGACCTTCTGGCGGTCGGCGTGCCGGCTCATCGCGATGATCGTCGTCGCCCCGAGCTGCGCTGCGGCCAGAACGCCGCTCAGCCCGACGGCGCCGTCGCCGACGACCACCACGCTCGTGCCCGGACCCACCCCGGCGGACACCGCGGCGTGCCAGCCGGTGGCCATCACGTCGGACAGGGCCAGCAGGCTCGGGACGAGGTCGGCGTCGGGCTGACCGGGCGTGGCGATCAGGGTGCCGTCGGCGTTCGGGATGCGGATCTTCTCGGCCTGGCAGCCGTCGAACCCGCCGCCGTGCTGGCAGGCGGAGTGCATGCCCTTGCGGCACACGGGGCAGGTGTTGTCACTGTGCAGGAACCCGCCGACGACGAAGTCGCCGGGCTTCACGGTGGTGACGGCGTCGCCGACCTGCTCGACGATCCCGACGTACTCGTGACCGATCGGCACGGGCGTGGCCACCTCGGCCAGCCCGCGGTACCGCCACAGGTCCGAGCCGCACACGCACGCGGCGACCGTGCGGATGACCGCGTCGGTGGGCTCGACGATGGTCGGGTCGGGGCGCTCCTCGAAGCGCACGTCGTTCGGTCCGTAGATGATGGCTCCTCGCATGGAACCCATGGAACCTGGCTTCGCGGACGGCCGGGAGGGCCTGTCGGTACCCCCCTGCGTCCGGCCACCCCTCCGCGCCGCGTCTCCGGCGCCGGTGCTTCACCTGTAAAGTAGTCCGCGTGGACCTCGAGGGAGACGGCGCGCCGCTGAGCGAGCAGGAGCTGGCGTTCCTGCGCGCGCTCGCTCGGGCGCTCGTGTTCGTGCCGCGTGCCCTGGAGGCGGACCTCGGCCGCGAGCACGGGTTGTCGATGAGCGAGTACTTCGCGCTCATGTACCTGTCGGAGTCGCCGTCCGGTGGCCTGCGCATGGGCGATCTCGCCGCCCGGAGCGCGCTGAGCCTCGGTGGGGTCACGCGAGTGGTCAAGCTGCTCGAACGCAAGGGGCTCGTGGAACGCAGGCGAACGCCCGCCGACGGCCGCGGCCATGAGGCGGTGCTGACGGAGTCGGGTCGTCGCCGGTTGGACGCCGTCCAGCCGGCCCAGGTGGCCAGCGCGCGTCGGCGCGTCTTCGACAAGCTGCAGGGCGTGGACCTGCGCGAGGCGACAGCGATCGTGTCCGTCCTGAGCCAGGACGACTGAGGAGAGGACGGGCCGTGCCGGCGACCACCGCGGGGACCAGCGAGTACGACCGGTTCGGTCCGTGGATCGACGAGGTGCGCACGCGGGACGACGTGCCTCGGCTGTTCCGCGACGACCCCGTCGACGTCGCCGGCGCGCGCCTGGTCCTCAAGGTCCCGCGCAACATCGCCCGGCGCGACGCGACTCCGGACATGGACCTGTACGACCACCTGCTCGTCCTCGAGGCGGACGCGCTCACCGTGCTCAGCCGGCGGGGCGGATCGCCGGACACCCTCGGAGGCTACGACCGGGTCCGCGTGCCGCTGGGACAGATCGTCGCCGTGCGGGACGTGGTGACGATGCTCGACGGCCGGCTCACGGTGAGCACCCCGGCCGGCGACCTGCTGTCGGTCCGCTACAACGGCTCCGCCCGGGCGACCGTCGCACGACTGGTCGGTGAGCTGCGCGGCGCCGCAGCCGATCGTCCGGCGAGCCCCGTGGGAGCGGCGCTGAGGGACGCGACCACGGCGCTCCCGGCCCCGGTCCCGCCGTACGGCGTCGGCAAGGACGACCTCGCCCTGGTCAGCGACCTGCGCGAGGTCCTCCGCCGCCACCCGGACGTGACCGCCTGGACCCTGCACGGCAGGACGGCCCTGACACCCACGCGAGGCGGAGCGCTCGCCCGCGCGCGGAACGCCCTCTCGCCGGCGACGCTGCACGGAGCGGTCCTCGCGGGTGACGCGACGGCCCTCGAGGTGCTGGGGCGTCACGACTGGGTGCTGCGCGGCCGCAGCCCGGTCCACTCGGCTTCGCGCACTGTGATCCCGTGGAGCGCGCCCGAGCACCTCACCGTCGCACCCCACCCGGACTACGAGCGCGCCACGCTCGTGAGGGTCAGCACGGGTGCCGCGGAGGTGCGGCTGGTGGTCCCGACCGGGTCCGCGGCCGAGCAGCTGTTCGCCGGAGCCGTGCAGCGCCTCGACCGGCCGCTCGAGGACCAGCCCGGCCCTGGGCCGGCGACGGGGACCAGATAGGCGCGGATCGACCGAAGTCGTCACCCGCCCCGGTCAGTCCAGCGGCGCCGTCCAGCGCAGCAGCGCTCCACGGCCTGACGGCGGCCTCTGCAGCGAGAAGGTGCCGCCGGACTGGCGGGCCCGGATCGCGAGGTTCTTCGTCCCGGAGGCGCGGGTGGGCGCCGCCGGGACGCCGACGCCGTCGTCCTCGACCTCCACGACGATGGAGCCCTGGGGCGGCGACGTGAGCATGAGGCGGACCGCGACCGAGTTGGAGTGGGCGTGCCGCGCGGTGTTCGACAGCGCCTCTCGGACCACCGCCACGACGTTGTTCGCCCGCCCGGGCGCCACGACGTCGTCGAGGAGGGACGGCGCGGGCGACCACGGGGCGCCGTCGGCCAGCGAGTCGCCGTCGACGCTGATCAGCAGCGACGGGGCAAAGCCCAGGGAGGTCCGGGCGAGCTCCACCTCCGCGGCGACACGCTCCACCAACGGGGTGCCGACCCCACCGTCGTCCAGGGTGCGCACGACCACGCGGATCTGCTGGATCCCGGCGTCGACGAGGCCCAGCGCGGAGTCCAGCGTGCGGGCGAGCGCGGGCGGGAGGGGCTCGTCGGTGCTCGTCCGGGCACTCTCCAGCTGCATCCCTGCGGCGAAGAGCTGCTGGATGGCGAGGTCGTGCAGGTCGCGGGCGATGCGGGTGCGTTCGTCGTCGAGCACCGCCCGCCCCTGGGCCCGTCGGGCCTCGGCGAGGACGAACGCCAGCGCGGCCTGCGACGCGAACGTCCGGGAGAGCGCGAGGTCGCTGTCGGTGAAGGGCTCCGCGCCCGCGCGCCGCAGCAGCAGCATGACGCCGACGCCCTGGCCGGCAGCGCGCAGCGGCGCGAACAGGGCCGGCCCGTACCGTGCGAGCGCCGGACTGGCGGCGCCCTCCATCCTGCTGACGAACTGACCGGTGCCGTCGTCGAACGCCGAGCGGACGCGCTCGTCGTCCGTCAGGTCGAGACCGAGGAGCTCGTCCTCGCCGGCACCGGACACGATCTCCACCACCAGCTCGCCGCGGCGACCGGGAAGGACGAGTGCGGCGGTGTCTGCCTGGTCGATCTCCCGGGCCGACGAGGCGATGCGGACGAGCACGTCCTCGTCGCCGGTGTCCTCCAGCAGCATGGTGGTGATCACCTGCGCGGCCGTCAGCCACTGCTGCCGGCGCCGCTCGAGGGCGTAGAGCTGCGCGTTCTGCACCGCGACGGCGGCCGCCGCGGCCAGGGCGAGGACCACCGACTCGTCCTGCTCGTGGAACCCGCCGGTCTTCTCCGAGAGGTACAGCGTCCCGAACCTCGCCCCGCCGACGCGGACGGCCGCGCCCAGGAACGAGCCCATCGGCGGGTGACCGTGCGGCAGGCCCCGGAACGCCGGGTGTGCCGAGAGGTCGTGCAGGCGCAGCACGCCCTCGTCGGGGATGCTGCCCAGCACGCCCCACGCGTGCGGGGGGTGACCGAGGAAGGCGGCCGTGTCCTCGTCCACGCCGCTCTGCACGAACGTGGTCGACGTGCCGCTCTCGTCGACGATGTTGATGGCGCCGTACCGAGCGCCGGTGAGCTCCGTGCTCGCCACGACGAACCTCGTGAGCAGGCTCTGGATGTCCAGGTCCGCCGCGAGGCCCAGGATGGCGTCGAGGAGGGCGACCTCGCTGTGCGACGGCGCGCGGCCGCTCGACTCGTCGACGCTCACGCACGGCCTCCCGGAGTCGAAGCGCACCGGAACCGGGTGCGCGAGGGACCAAGGTCCCATGCCCCCAGGTCGGCGACCAACTGCCACGCCACACCGCCGAGCGTCCACCGGGACCTTCGGCTCGGCGGGCGCACCTCCGTGACCCCTAGGGTGCATCCAGGTCAGGACCGTCGCGGGCGCACGCCCGGGGCCGAGGATCCCGGCACGAGGAGGCGGCGACGTGGCGGACCCCCGGGGATTCCTGAAGATCCGGCAGCGCGAGCTTCCGACGGACCGGCCCGTCGACGTCCGCATCATGGACTGGCGCGAGGTGCACGCGCACCGCGCCGGCCACCCGGACGACCTCACGATGGTGACCCGCCAGGCGGGTCGGTGCATGGACTGCGGCATCCCGTTCTGCCACAACGGCTGCCCGCTCGGCAACGTCGTGCCCGACTGGAACGACCTCGTGTGGCGCGGGCAGTGGGCCGACGCGAGCGACCGCCTGCACATGACCAACAACTTCCCGGACTTCACCGGCAGGCTCTGCCCCGCACCGTGCGAGACGGCGTGCGTGCTCGGCATCACCGAGCCGCCGATCACGATCAAGAACGTCGAGGTCACGATCGTCGACGAGGCGTTCGACCGCGGTCTGGTCCAGCCGCAGCTCCCGCAGTGGATGACCGGCAAGACCGTGGCGATCGTCGGGTCGGGACCGGCCGGGCTCGCGGCGGCGCAGCAGCTGACCCGGTCGGGCCACACGGTGGCCGTCTTCGAGCGCGCCGACCGGCCCGGTGGTCTGCTCCGGTACGGGATCCCCGAGTTCAAGATGGAGAAGCGGCACGTGGACCGCCGCCTCGCGCAGATGGAGGCCGAGGGCACCCGGTTCCACAACGGGGTCGCCGTCGGTACGGACGTCACCGGCAAGCAGCTGCGCGAGCGCTACGACGCGGTCGTCCTGGCCGTCGGGTCGACGATCCCGCGTGATCTGCCCGTGCCCGGCCGGGACGCCGGCGGTGTGCTGCAGGCGATGCAGTACCTGGTGCCCGCCAACCGGGTCGCGCTCGGAGAGGTCGTGGAGGGGCAGACCCTCGCGACGGACAAGGACGTCGTCGTGGTCGGCGGGGGTGACACGGGGGCGGACTGCGTCGGCACGGCGATCCGGCAGGGTGCCCGGTCCGTCACGCAGCTGGAGATCATGCCGCGCCCGCCGCAGGAGCGCCCCGCCACCCAGCCGTGGCCGACGTACCCGATGATCTACCGCGTCGCCAGCGCCCACGAGGAGGGCGGCGAGCGGGTCTACGCCGTCAGCACGCAGGAGATCCTGGCCGACGAGGACGGGCAGGTACGCGCGCTGCGCCTGGTCGAGGTCGAGCTCGTCGACGGGCGGTTCCAGCCGGTCGAGGGCTCGGTGCACGAGATCGCCGCGCAGCTCGTGCTGCTCGCCATGGGCTTCACGGGTCCGGAGCAGGGATCGCTGCTCGACCAGCTCGGCGTGGACCTGACGGAGCGGGGGACCGTCGGGCGGGACGACGACTTCGCGACGAACGTGCCGGGCGTCTTCGTGGCGGGCGACGCCGGTCGCGGCCAGTCGCTGATCGTGTGGGCGATCGCCGAGGGCCGGTCCGCCGCTGCGGCGGTCGACACGTACCTGTCGGGGCTCACCGAGCTCCCGTCGCCGATCCGCGCGAGCACGGGGGCGCTCCGCCCCTGACCGACAGGGGCTCCGCGCGTCAGGCCTCCTGGTGCGCGTCCGCGCCGACCCTGTGCAGCTGGAACAGGAAGGGCTCCGCCATCCCGCGGGAGTCCATGGCGCCCAGGACCGTGTCGTCGTCGACGGCGCGGAAGGCGTCGATGACGGGCAGGTCGTCGTAGACCATCGCCGCCGACACCAGGCCCCGGTATCGCACCTCACGCAGGCGCGCGCGGGGTCGGCGCGTCGACATCAGCGGGCGGGCCACGGCGAACGCGCCGGCCGCCGGCGGTGTGCGCAGCAGCGGAGCCGCCCGCAGCACCACCGCGAAGGGGACCAGGGCAGGGTTGAGGCTCGTCAGGCCGCGTCGGGAGCGGAAGACCAGCGGTCGGACCCGTTCGTCGTCGTCGAACTGCTTGCCGAACCAGCCGAGCCGCTCCAGCACGCCGTCGAGCCGGTGCCCGGTCGGCACCGTCGAGCCCCGCCACAGCCCGCGCAGGCTCCCCGTCGGCACGGCCGGCAGTGCGTCGAAGCGCTCGAGCGCCGCGTCGGTCACGGGCGTGCCGGCTCAGCGCACCATGCTGTGGTCGTACTCGGGTGACAGCCGCGCCTTGACGCTCAGGAGCGTCTCGATGATGAAGTCCTCGCGCCCGGCCAGGCGGCTGATCGGCACGGCGACGCTCACACCGTCGACCGCGGGGCGGGCGAACGGCAGTGCGACACCGAAGCAGCGCACCCCGATGCAGGACTCCTCGCTCTCGGTCGCGTAGCCGAGCCGCGCGGCGTCGTCGATGATCCCGAGCAGGGCGTCGCGGTCGGTCACCGTCTGCGAGGTGATGCGCGCGATCGTCTGGGGGACGAGGCCGGCGCGGACCTCGGCGGGTCGCTCGGCCAGGATCGCGCGCCCGAGGGCGGTGGAGAAGGCGGGCAGGCGCCGCCCGACGGGGGAGTGCATGCGCAGGGGGTGCACGGACTCGCGTTTGGCCGTGTAGATGACCTGGTTCCCGGCGAGCCGGCCCAGGTTGACGGTCTCCTCCGTGGCGCCCGCGATCTCGTCCATGATCGCCTGGGCGCGCGCGAGCACCGGGTCGCCGGCCAGGTACGCGGAGCTGACCACCAGCGAGTGGATGCCCAGCTGGTAGACGCTGCCGGTCTGGTCGGTCTCGAGCCACCCGCGGTCGGTCATCGTCTTCAGGAGCGCGTGCAGGCTGCTCTTCGGGATCCCCAGCCGGGTCGACAGCTGCAGCTGTGTCCCTGGGCCGCTCGCCGCGATCTCGTCGAGGAGGTCCAGGGCGCGAGCGGCCGACTTCACGGGGCCGGCGGCGCCGAGGGTGCCGTTCGGGTGCGGGGACTGCATCGCAGAGCCTCCTGATCTTCCGCGCATCTCGCACGCGCGGAGCGTTCCTCCGACTGTACCCGCTCGTCCACATACATGGACGGACTTCCATCCCTTGACCGTGGTGTGGGTCACGTGTACGTTCACGATTCACATAGACGAACACAGTTCATGAAACAGGGAGCACATGTGATCCAGGTCCGGTATTCGACATCGCCGTCGAGTGTGGAGACAGCAACCACTGCGGACCTGCGGGAGAACTTTCTCGTCGACGACCTGTTCGAGACCGGCGAGGTGCACGGCGTCTACACGCACGACGACCGGATGATCGTCGGGGGAGCAGTCCCGGGTCACGAGCGCCTCGAGCTGCCGTCGTGGTCGGAGGTCCTCGGGACCGGCTCGCACCTGGAGCGTCGCGAGCTCGGCGTCGTCAACGTCGGGGAGACCGGGCACGTCCTCGTGGACGGGGAGAAGTTCGAGCTCGGTCACCTCGACGGGCTGTACGTGGGCCGGGGCAGCGAGGTCGCGTTCACCGGCGCCGACGCCGCGTTCTACTTCGTGTCGGCCGGCGCCGGCGCCACCTACCCCACGACCTCACTGGTCCACGACGAGGTCAGCGGGGTGTCGATCGGCAGCGCCCAGGGCGCCAGCGAGCGCAACCTCTACCGCTACGCGTGGGGTTCCGAGCTGAAGACGGCGACCCTGCAGTTCGGCGTCACGGTCCTGACCGACGGCTCGGTGTGGAACACGCTCCCGCCGCACCTGCACGACCGCCGCACCGAGGTCTACCTCTACGTCGACCTGGCCGACGACGGCCGGGTCTTCCACTTCCTCGGCAAGCCCGGCGCCACGCGGCACCTCATCCTCGGCAACCGGCAGGCCGTCATCTCGCCCCCGTGGTCCATCCACGCCGGTGCGGGCACCAGCTCCTACGCCTTCATCTGGGCGATGTCCGGTGAGAACACGGAGTACACCGACCTCGCGCCCGTCCCGCTGGAGCAGCTGTGACGCGATCACCCTTCGACCTGTCCGGCACGCGTGCCGTCGTGACCGGCGCCGGTCGCGGGCTCGGCCGGGGCGTGGCGCTCGGTCTCGCCGCGGCAGGTGCCGACCTGGTGCTCGTCGGACGGCGCGACAGCCACACCGAGACGGAGAAGGCGGTCCGCGACCTCGGCCGCGACGTGGAGGTCGTCGAGCTCGACCTGGGGGACCACGCCGCCGTCGCCGCCGTCGGCGCGCAGATCTCGGACCGGTACGAGGTCGACATCCTGGTGAACAACGCCGGCGTCATCGACCGGCACGACGCCGTCGACGTCACGCAGGACTCCTGGAGCACGGTGCTCGACGTCAACCTGTCGGGACTCTTCTTCCTCACCCAGCAGCTCGGTGGCCCCATGGTCGAGCGCGGGCGCGGGAAGGTCGTGAACATCGCCAGCCTGCTGTCCTTCCAGGGCGGCATCCGCGTGATCTCCTACACGGCCAGCAAGCACGGCGTCGCCGGCCTCACCAAGGCCCTCGCCAACGAGTGGGGCCCGCACGGCGTCCAGGTCAACGCCATCGCGCCGGGCTACATGGCCACCGACAACACGCAGGCCCTGCGCGACGATCCCGACCGGGCGCGTGCGATCCTCGAGCGGATCCCGGCCGGACGCTGGGGCACACCCGACGACATCGCCGGCACGGCCGTGTTCCTCAGCTCCTCGGCAGCCGACTACGTCAACGGGCACGTGCTCGTGGTGGACGGGGGCTGGATGGCGCGCTGACCGAGCTGGCACTCCCGACGTTCCTGACGCCGCGCACGCGGCCTCACGCACCACCCTCTCGGAATTGTCCCGCCGGAGTTTCTGGCACTACGGAAGAGGATCAACGATGATCTGCAAGTCACGTTCCGCCGTTGCGCTGCTCGGTCTGTCGCTGGCGGCCATGGCCCTCGCGGGCTGCACCGAGGCGTCCAGCGCCGAGGAAGGCGGCTCTGCCGCCACCGGCTCGTGCGACCCCGCCGACGTCAAGCTGGTCGGCCAGGTCCGCAACGAGTCCAACCCCTACGAGGCGTCCTGGCTCGAC
This sequence comes from Cellulomonas sp. Root137, assembly GCF_001426725.1. Taxonomy (NCBI): domain Bacteria; kingdom Bacillati; phylum Actinomycetota; class Actinomycetes; order Micrococcales; family Cellulomonadaceae; genus Cellulomonas; species Cellulomonas sp. Root137. Next base: position 2,092,686 of record NZ_LMFG01000001.1, read on the forward strand.
GGCGGCGACGCGTTCGCCGAGTCGGTCGGGCTGGAGCAGCAGCGGCTCACGTACGACGGTGAGTCCACGAAGCAGCAGGAGCAGATCCGCCAGGTCCTCGCGGGCGACACCGACTGCCTCGTGCTCAACGTCCTGCCCAACGGCGATGCGGACACCAAGCCGATCGTCGAGGGCGCCGAGGCGGCCGGGGCCTTCCTGGTCACCCAGTGGAACAAGCCCGCCGACCTCAACCCCGTCGACTACGACAGCTGGCTCAGCCACATCACCTACAACGGCATCGAGTCCGGCAAGCAGATCGGTGACGCGCTGGCCGAGGCCATCGGCGGCGAGGGCGGCATCATCGCGCTCCAGGGCATCCTCGACACCGGGGCGGCCAAGGACCGGTTCGCCGGCCTCGAGGAGTCCCTCGCCGAGAACGCGGGCGTCGAGCTCCTCGACCAGCAGACCGCGAACTTCTCCCGCCAGGAGGCGCTCGCCGTCACCGAGACCCTGCTGACCAAGCACGGCGACAAGGTCAAGGGCATCTGGGCCGCCAACGACGACATGGCGCTGGGCGCCCTGCAGGCCCTCGAGCAGGCCGGCCGCACCGACGTGGCCGTGGTCGGCATCGACGCCGTCCCGGACGCGCTGACCGCCATCAAGGACGGCACGATGACCGCGACCGTCTCGAGCGACGGCCCCTGGCAGGGCGGTATCGGCCTCGCCATCGGCTACTGCGTGGCCACCGGCGAGCTGGCGGTCGAGGACATCGCCGACGAGAACCGCGCGTTCTTCGCCGAGCAGTTCCTCATCACCGACGAGAACGTCGCCGACTTCCTCACCCCGAAGACCGACCCCGCCGACTTCGAGTGCGACAACGTCTTCAACCGTGTGGCAGGTCCGCTGTCGTGACCATGACATCCCCCGCCGAGGACGTTGTCGCGGCGCGCCCCCAGCCTCGGCGGGGGGTGTCCTTCCGGGACGCCGGTCCTCCGATCGCCCTCGTGGTGATCGTGATCGTCTTCTCACTGCTCAGCTCGCAGTTCCGCACGCTGGGCAACTTCCAGAACATCCTCGACGCGGCCTCCGTCCTGGCCGTCGTCACCTGCGGCGCCACGTTCGTGCTGCTGATGGGCTCGATCGACCTGTCGGCGGCCGGCGTGATGGCCACGTCGGCCATCACGGTGGCGCTGCTGGTCGAGAACAACCGCAACGGCAACGACCTCGGGTTCCTCGGCATCGCGATCGCGATCGCCCTGGGCGCGGCGCTCGGGTGCCTGAGCGGGGTGCTGCTCATGGTGCTCAAGGTCCCGTCGTTCATGACCACCCTGGGCGTCTCGGCCATCGGGATCGGCATCGCGACGCTCCTGTTCGCCGGCGTCCAGCCCAACATCACGGACGCCGCGCTGGAGAGCTGGGCGACCGACCGGCTCCTCGGGTTCACCTATCTCACGTGGATCGCGGCGGGCTGCGTGCTCGTCGGCTGGCTCATCCAGCGCTACACCCGGCTCGGCCGCTACGCCTACGCCATCGGCGGCGCCGAGGAGGTGCTCGGGCTGTCGGGCGTCAAGGTCGCGCCGTACAAGGTGGCGGTCTTCACGCTGGCCGGCGCGTTCTACGGGCTCGGCGCGGTCATGGTGACCAGCCAGCTCGGCGCCGGGCTGGTGCAGGCCGGCGCCGACTTCACGTTCTCGTCCATCACCGCCGCCGTCGTCGGCGGCACCCTGCTCACCGGCGGCCGCGGGGGAGTCCTGCACTCCACCGTCGGCGTGCTGCTGATCGTGGTCCTGACCAACGGCCTCGTGCAGATCGGGGTCAGCCCGTACTGGCAGGGCGGCGTGCAGGGTCTCATCGTCGTCATCGCCGTCGCGGCGGCCGCCGTGCCGCTGCGCCACAGGAACCAGGTCGTCAAGTGAGCGTCGAACTCGCCAACCAGCCCAACCCGTTGCTGCCGGCCCTCGAGGTCCGTGGCCTGGTCAAGCACTACCCGGGCGTCAAGGCGCTCGACGGCGTCGACTTCTACGTCAACCAGAACGAGGTGCTCGGCCTGGCGGGCGAGAACGGGGCCGGCAAGTCCACCCTGCTCAAGGCCCTCGTGGGTCTGGTCCGCCCCGACGCGGGACAGATCTACGTGCGCGGCGAGAAGGTCCGGATGCGCAGCGTCGTGGACGCCGCCAACCACGGCGTCGGCATGGTGTTCCAGGAGCAGTCCCTGGTGCCCAACCTCACCGCGGCCGAGAACATCGTGCTCGGCAGCGAGGGCCCGGGGGTGCGCCGCGGGCTGTACCGGTGGGAGACCATGCGGAAGCTGGCGCAGGAGCAGCTGGACAAGATCGGCTCGACCATCGACCCGCTGGCCCGCACGGACACCCTCAGCTTCGCCGACCGGCAGATGGTCGAGATCGCCAAGGTGCTGCGCATCGAGCAGCGCACCCAGCACGCCCCGGTGATCATCCTGGACGAGCCGACGTCGGTGCTGGAGTCCGGCGAGGTCGAGACCCTGTTCGCCCAGATCCGGCGGCTGCGCGAGTTCGCGTCCGTCATCTTCGTCTCGCACCGTCTCGACGAGGTGCTCGAGGTGTGCGACCGGGTCACGGTGCTCCGCGGCGGGCAGTCGGTCGGGGACGTCCCCACCGCCGGTGCCGTGCCGGGCGACCTGCACCGGCTGATGATCGGGTCCACCGGGTCCGACGACCACTACCACGACAACTCCATCGACCGTCCTGCCGGCGAGGCGCGACCTCGGCTCACCGTGCGCGGCCTGAGCGGCCCGTCGTTCCGCGACGTGGACCTGGACATCGCAGCCGGCGAGATCCTGGCGATCGTCGGCGTCCACGGCTCGGGGCGCGAGGACGTGTGCCGCGCGCTGTTCGGGGCGGAGGAGACGCTCGCCGGCGAGGTCACCCTCGACGGGAAGAAGCTCGACCTGTCCGGCACCCGCGCGGCCTGCTCCGCAGGGGTGGGCTACGTGCCCGCCGAGCGCAAGATCGAGGGCATGGTCGGCCCCATGTCGGTCGCCGACAACATGACGCTCACCAAGCAGGGCGTCCGCTGCGCCGGCCCGCTCGTCATGCCGGTCAAGCAGGCGTCGATCGTCGACAGCTGGATCTCGCGGCTCTCGATCCGCACCCCGCACCGGGGGACCCCGATCCAGCGGCTGTCCGGCGGCAACCAGCAGAAGGTGGTCCTGGCCCGCTGGCTCGTGGGCGGCGACATCCGGCTGCTCCTGCTCGACCACCCCACCCGCGGGCTCGACATCGGGGCGCGCTCGGAGGTCTACAAGCTCATGCGGGAGCTCGCGAACACCGGCGTGGCCACCCTGCTGCTGGCCGACAGCCTCGAGGAGGCGATCGGCATGGCCGACCGGATCGTCGTCATGAGCGACGGCCGGATCACGGCCGAGGTCGACTGCCCCTCGGGCCGCAAGCCGACCCCTCTCGACCTCGTCAAGGAGATGGTGTGAGCGCCCCCGTCATGACCAAGCCCGCGACGGACAACGCCGTCAAGGGCGGTCCCACCGTCGGTGCCCGCCTGACCTCGTTCATGCCGGTGATCGCGCTGGTCGCCCTGGTGGTCGCCCTGGCCCTGGCCGACCCGGGCTTCCTCACGGAGCGCAGCCTCACCGCCGTGATCAACACCGCGGCCCCCCTGGCCGTGCTCGCCGCGGGTGCCACGGTCGTGGTGCTGTGCGGCGGCATCGACCTGTCGATCGCGGCGCTGGCCTCGTTGTCGAGCGTGTTCCTCGCCCTCTGGCTGCCCAGTCTCGGTGGACTGAGCACGCTCGCCGTCGTGGGCGTGGCCGCTGCCCTCGGTGCCCTGCAGGGCGCGCTGCACGTGTTCCTGCGGATCCCGTCGTTCATCGTGACGCTCGGCGGGATGAGCATCTTCTCGGCGATCGCCCTCGTCGTGTCCGGCGCCGGCACCGTGCCGGTCGTCGACGACGCGGCGATCAGCTGGGCGAACATGTACGTCGCGGGCCGCGTGCCCACCGCCGTCGTCGTGGCCGTGGCGGTCGTCGCGGTGCTGGCGATCGTCATCAAGGTGACCCCGCTGGACAACTACATCAAGGCCACCGGCTTCTCGGAGCCCGCCGCCCGGCTGGCCGGCGTGCCGGTCGACGCCGTCAAGATCGGGGCGTTCTGCGTCTCCGGTGCGTGCGCGGGGCTCGCGGCGGTGCTCCTGGTGGCCCGCAACTACAGCGGCAGCCCCACCGTCGCCGACTCGCTGCTCCTGCCCGCGGTCGCGGCGATCGTCGTCGGCGGGACCGCCATCACCGGTGGCCACGGCAGTCTCTGGCGGACGCTCGCCGGCGCGCTCGTGGTCACCCTGCTCCGCGTGGGGCTCTCGACGGTCGGCGTCTCGTCGGCCTACGAGCAGATCCTGTACGGCGCGATCATCGTGGTCGCCGTCGCGCTCACCCTGGACCGATCGAAGGTCTCGATCATCAAGTAGCCCTCAGCTCGAACCGTTCCAGACTCTCGGAAGGCAACCATGTCGCTCGACACCTCCACCCTCCTGCCCGCCGTCCGCTCGTTCCTCTCCTCGCCGAAGCAGCTGCTGATCGACGGCGAGTGGGTGGACGCGAAGGACGGGAAGACCTTCGCCACGGTGAACCCGTCGACGGAGGAGGTCCTCGTCCAGGTGGCGCAGGCGTCCGCCGTGGACGTCGACCGTGCGGTCGCCGCGGCGCGCAACGCGTTCGAGGCTCCCTCGCCGTGGTCGCGGTTCACGCCGCGCGACCGCTCGCACCTGCTGTGGCGCATCGGCGACCTCATCGAGGCCCACGCGACCGAGTTCGCCCAGCTGGAGGCCCTGGACAACGGCAAGCGGGTCGAGGCCGCCCGGGACGGCGACGTGGCGACCGCGGCCGAGCTGTTCCGCTACTTCGCCGGGTGGGCCACCAAGATGGAGGGCACCACCATCCCGATGTCGGTGCCCGGCCGGTCGTTCCACGCCTACACGCGCCGCGAGGCGATCGGCGTGGTCGCGGGCATCGTGCCGTGGAACTTCCCGCTGCTGATGGCCTGCTTCAAGATCGTCCCGGCGATCACCGCGGGCAACACGGTGATCCTCAAGCCCGCCGAGCAGACGCCGCTGACCGCGTTGCGGCTCGGGGAGCTGCTGCTCGAGGCCGGCGTCCCCGCCGGCGTGGTGAACATCCTGCCCGGGTACGGCGACGCGGGTGCCGCGCTGGTCGACCACCCCGGCGTGGACAAGGTCGCCTTCACGGGCAGCACCGAGGTGGGCAAGAAGATCGCCGCGGCTGCCTCGGTCAACCTCAAGAAGGTGTCGCTCGAGCTGGGCGGCAAGGCGCCGAACATCATCTTCGCGGACGCGGACCTCGACGCCGCCGTCGCGGGCGCGACCCTGGGCGGCTACTTCAACGAGGGCCAGTGCTGCGTCAACGGCTCGCGGTTGTACGTCCAGCGCGCCGTGTTCGACCAGGTGGTCGAGGGGGTCGCGGCCGCGGCACGGGCGATCACGGTCGGCGACGGCTTCGAGGCAGGCGCCCACATGGGCCCGCTGGTGTCCCAGGAGCAGTTCGACAAGGTGCTGGGCTACATCCGCGGCGCCGTCGCGGACGGTGCCGTCCTGAGCGCCGGGAGCGCCGACCCCGCCCGTGACCGCGGCTACTTCGTCAGCCCGACCCTGATCACCTCGGTCACCGAGCAGATGGCGGTGCAGACCGACGAGATCTTCGGGCCCGTCGTGACCGCGATCCCGTTCGACACCGAGGACGAGGTGGTCGCGGCCGCCAACAACACCGTCTACGGCCTCGCCGCGGGGGTGTGGTCGCAGAACATCGGGACCGCCCACCGCGTGGGTGCGCGGCTGCGGGCGGGCACGGTGTGGCTCAACACCTGGCACGCCGACGACGTCACCCTGCCGCGTGGGGGGTTCAAGCAGTCCGGGTGGGGCCGCGAGCTCGGGTCGTTCGGGCTGGACGACTACACCGAGCTGAAGACGGTGATCGCCGAGCTCCGGTGACCGCTCGCGCCAGGGGCTGACGCCCGCGGGCACGGCGGGTTCTCCACGACCCGTCGTGCCCGTCGGCATGCCCTCTCACCCGCGTGAGATTCATGCATATGAACCAAAGCAAGCAATTGTTCACAAATCAGGATCAGGTTCTTGCACATGTGCAATCCGCGCCACTACGGTCCGAATGACGCGGCCCGCCGGTGTGCACCGTCGGATCCGTCGTCGAGCCGTACCGAGCCCACGACAGAGGGATCCCAGATGAACCTGCTACGCAGATCAGCCCGCGTGCGGACCGCACGCACGCGACGTTCGGCCCTGCGGTCCGTCGCGGTGGCCGTCGCGCTGGCCGTAGGCCTCCCGGCGATGGCCGCCTCCGCCTCCGCGGCCCCCGGGGACGACGAGACCCTCCGGGTCCTCCTCTTCTACAAGGCCAACTTCCACGCCTCGCACGTGCAGGCCCGCCAGGCCGTGCGCGACCTCGCGACCGAGCTGTCCACCGAGTACGGCAAGACGCTCGAGATCCAGGAGACGGACGACCCCGCGGCGTTCACCACGGCGAACCTGGCGACGGTCGACGCGATGGTGTTCGCCCAGACCGGTGGCGTGCTCTTCGACGCCGCCCAGCGCGCCGCGCTCGAGAGCTACATCCGCGGCGGCGGCGGCTTCATGGGCCTGCACTACACCGGCTGGTCCGTCGGGCAGAGCGAGCACGACGTGAACCCCTTCTACGCCCGGCTGGTCGGCGCGATGTCGGAGGGCCACCCGGAGAACCCCGCCGTGCGTCCCGGCCGTGTCGTCGTGCGCGACGTCGCCCACCCGCTGACGGCCGGCGTCCCGGCGAGCTTCACCCGCAGCGACGAGTGGTACGACTGGACGGTCAACCCGGCCCCCCATGTGCGCACGCTGCTCCTCGCCGACGAGGCGTCGTACGGCGGCGGCCGGCAGGGCACCGAGCACCCGATCACGTGGTGCCAGGAGATCGACAACGGTCGGTCCTGGTACTCGGCCATGGGGCACGAGGGCACCGCCTACGCCGAGCCGGTTATCCGCACACAGATGCGCAACGGCCTGGCCTACGCGTCCGGACTGGTGCAGGCCGACTGCTCGTCCCCGTCCAAGGAGGTCAACGGGGCCTGGAGCGGTGTCACGCCGTGGCCGCTGATGCCGATCAACATGGCCCTCACCTCCGACGGCACCGTGCAGTCGTTCGGCAGCGTCGGCGGCTGGGGTACCGACACCACGCCCTACGACTGGACCGGCGACAGCTCGATCACGCAGGGCGGCCAGATGGAGGTCGACGTCTGGGACCCGACGCAGGAGCGCACGCTCGCGAACCTGCGCACCGGCATCCTGCCGAACACCACCTACACCGACCTGTTCTGCTCCATGCAGGTGCAGAACCCGCACGACCACTCGACGATGACGGTCGGCGGTGACGACGGTCTGGGCGGCAACGCGCCCAACGACGCCGCCATCGGGGTCACCAGCTACACCACCAACAACGGGCTGCAGAACGAGGCGCCCATGAACTTCCCGCGGTGGTACCCGACCGGCACGACGATGCCGAACGGCGACATCGTGGTCCAGGGCGGCAGCCTCCGCGGCGGACCCGGCGGACCCGGCGTGCTCACCCCGGAGATCTACACGCCGGACGAGGGCAGCGGCTGGAAGACCCTCGACGGTGCCACCAGCCCGGTGGCGTACGGCGACGGCGGCGCGGACCACGCCGGCGCGGACGAGAACCGCTGGTGGTACCCGCGGGCGTTCGTGGCCCCCGGCAGCGGCACGCTGTTCAACATCAGCGGCACCCAGATGTTCGAGCTGGACCCGCAGGGCAACGCCGGCGAGGGCGCGCTCACGCTGCGTGGCACCCTGCCGGCCGGCATCGCCAACCAGGGCGCCGACGGCAACCCGGTCGGCGCGACCTCGACGGCCACGATGTACCGGCCCGGCAAGATCCTGCAGGTCGGCGGCGGCTGGTGGGGCAACGGTGGCGGCCCGGACGGCGCGCGCGCCGGCTTCACGGTCGACATCACGGGTGGCACGGCCAACCCGGTCATCGCCCCGACCGAGCCGATGGCGTTCCAGCGCCACTGGGCGACCTCGACGGTCCTGCCCGACGGCGACGTGCTCGTCACCGGCGGTGGCCGCGAGAACAACGGCGGCGGCGGCTACGTCACGAACGCGGAGATCTGGGACCCCGAGACGGGGGACTGGACCACCGTCGAGGCACCGTACGAGCACGCCCGCCTGTACCACTCCGCCGCGCTGCTCCTGCCCGACGGCCGCGTGATGGTCGGCGGCGGCGGTGCACCCGGCCCGCGCAACTACACGGACGTGGAGTACTACTCCCCGGCCTACCTGTTCGACGGGGACGAGCCGGCCCAGCGGCCCGAGATCACCGACGCACCCGAGGCCATCGGCTACGACGGGACCTTCGGGATCACGGCGTCCGGTGACGTCTCCCGCGTGACCCTGGTCCGCAACGGCTCCGTGACGCACGGCTTCAACAACGACCAGAACTTCCAGGACCTGCAGTTCAGCCAGGTCCCCGGGTCGGGCGAGGTCACCATCACCGCTCCGCAGGACGGCACCTACGCCCCTCCGGGCGCGTACATGCTGTTCGTCTTCGACGCGGACGGCACCCCGTCGGTCGCGACGATCGTGGACATCGACCCCGAGGTGGCGATGGACAAGCGGACCCCGCAGGTCGTCGACCAGTTCGAGTACCCGCGCCTGCCCACCGACTGGCGCGGCGGCAACCCCGCCGCGGTCATCGACGTGGCCGCGGGCAACGGCCGCATGACGCCGTGGACGGTCGACAGCCAGGTCCAGCTCGTGCGCGGCACCGCGCCCGGGCAGGGTGGTCTCGGCCTCACCGGCTACCACGTCGCCCTGGGCGGCTCGGGCAGCCTCGAGCGCACGCTCACGGGCCTCGAGCCCGACCGCGAGTACCGGGTCTCGCTGCGCTACGCCCGCGACAGCCGGTCACCCGCCACGTCGGGTCCGGGCACGGCCGCGCTGTCGGTCGGCAGCCTGAGCACCACGCTCACCGCCACCACCGACACGCCCTCGCAGAGCACCGGGCTGATCACGTTCGGTACCTACGTCGGGACGTTCACGGCCTCGGCGCGCACCGAGACCCTCTCCCTCGTCGGGGCGGGTGCCGGGCTGGTGATCGACGACCTCGTCGTCATCGGCGTGGACCCGGGGGCCAGCGACGTCCCGATCCACTACGAGTTCGAGGAGGGCCAGGGCACGTCCGCGGCCAACACCGGCACGGACTCCTCGGTCGGGGCAGCGACCCTGACCGGCACCACCGGGTGGTCCCCGAACGGAGCCCTCGGTGGGGCGCTCGACCTGTCGGGCGGCGCGAACGCCAACGCGGTGGACCTGCCGGACAACCTGCTGCAGGGCGCGGAGAGCTTCTCCACGTCGTTCTGGGTGCGGCCGGACACCAAGGCGAACTGGATCGGCCTGTTCCACCTCGGTGACGGGCTGGAGGGCGCGGGCAGCTTCTTCCAGATCCAGATGCAGACGCAGGCGGCCGGCGGCACCGGGCTCGCGGCCACCTTCAAGGCGAAGGGCAGCGCGCTGCAGGAACGCGTCTACGCCACCCCGACGAAGGACGTGGTCGCGGACACGTGGAACCACGTGGCGTTCACTCGCGAGGGCGCGACCGGCACGCTCTACCTGAACGGTGTGGCGGTCGCGAGCCGGACCGACCTCACCATCGACATGGCCGACGTCGGCCCGACGTCGAACAACTGGCTCGGCCGCAACGGGTACCCCGACCCGGCGTACGACGGTCTGATGGACGACGTGCGTCTGTACACGTCCACGCTCTCCGCGGACGACGTGTCGGCCCTGTACGACGACGGCACGGCGCTGCGTACCACGACGACGGTCACGGCCGACCCGGTCTCCCCGTCGCCGTTCGCGGAGCCGGTGGCCTTCTCGGCCGCCGTCGAGGGCGAGAACGACCAGCCCGCCAGCGGCACGGTCGCGCTGTGGGTGGACGGGACCGCCGTCGGATCGCCGGTGGCCCTGGCGGCCGGGACGGCCACGTTCCCGGAGCTCACCCTGCGCCGGGGCGACCACCAGGTCGAGGTCCGGTTCGCGGCAGCCGACGGCTGGCGCGACTCGACCGCGACGATCGCGCACACGGTCCAGGGGCCACCCCCGGGATCGGGTGTGCCCATCCGGTACACGTTCGACGAGGGGACCGGCACCACGGCCGCCAACACCGGCCTGGACCAGTCGATCGGGTCGGCGACCCTCCAGGGCGCCGCAGGCTGGGCAGCGGAGGGCAGGTTCGGCCCCGGGCTGTCGCTGCCCGGCGGAGGCTCGGCCACGGGCAACCAGGCCAGGCTCCCGGACAACATCCAGGACGGCATGGACGACGAGTTCAGCGTGTCCGTCTGGGCACGGCCGGACGTCCTGCCGGCGTGGGTGCCGCTCCTGCAGATCGGGAGCAGCACGGACACGTTCTTCCTGCTGCAGTCGAACACCAACGCCGCCGGTGCCACCGGGTTCGCCGCGACCTTCAAGAAGGCCGGGGCTCCCGCCCAGGAGCGGTTGACGTTGGGAGCGGGGAACGACCTGCCGTTGAACCAGTGGACGCACGTGGTCTACACGCACAGCGGCACGACCGGGCGGATCTACTTCGACGGCGTGCTGAAGGCCACCCGGGCCGACTTCACGCTCGACATGGGCGACGTCGGGGTGGCCGGCAGCACCACCGCCAACCTGGTCGGTGGCACCAGCTGGCCGGACGGCCGGTTCGACGGTCTGGTCGACGAGCTCCAGCTGTTCGGCTACGCGCTGACCGAGGAGCAGATCGACGACCTGTTCGAGGGGCCGCCGCCCCCGAACACCGCTCCGGTCGGGGTCGCCGACTCGTTCACGACCTCCGAGGGCGATCCCCTCACGGTCGCGGCCCCGGGCGTGCTCGCCAACGACACCGACGCGGAGGGGAGCCCGCTGACGGCGACTCACGCGACCCAGCCGGTGCACGGCGAGGTGGTGCTGGCGGCACCCGGGTCGTTCACCTACACCCCGGACGCCGACTTCTTCGGCACGGACACCTTTACGTACACGGCGAACGACGGGTCGCTCGACTCGGCGCCGGTGACGGTGACGATCACGGTGGAGGAGGACGTGGACCCGGGACCCGTGACCACCACGGTCGCGGGGTCGGCGGCGACGTTCACCTACGGCACGGCGGGGTCGGTCGTCGCGACCGTCACCCCGACCACGGCCACCGGAACCGTCTCGCTGCTCCTCGGCACCCGCACCTTCGGGTCGGGCGAGCTGTCGGCGGGCACGGTGACGATCCCGCTCGCGGCGACGTCGCTGGTCCCCGGCACGCACCAGCTCACGCTGGAGTACGCCGGTGACCCGACGCACGCCCCGTCGACGGGGACCGTCGCGGTGACGGTGCAAAAGGTCACCCCGACGATGGTGGTGACGGCGCCCAGCGAGGTGGCGCCGGGGACGCGGCCGAGCGTGACGGTCGTGCTCTCGGCACCGGACGGCGTCCCCGTGACCGGCTCGGTCAGGATCGACGTCGCCGGCTACAACACGGTCACCGGCACGCTCAAGGACGGCAAGGTCGTCCTCGAGCTGGCCACCGCGACCGAGGTGGGCGTGCTGGACCTCACGGTGACCTACCGGGGGAGCAGCCTGGCCGAGCGGGTGGTGAAGACCCTCACCATCGCGGTCGCGAACCCGACGCCTCCGGCGACCACCAAGGTCACGGGGTCGGCGGCGACGTTCACCTACGGCACGGCGGGCTCCGTCTCCGCGACGGTCACCCCCGCCACGGCCACGGGAACCGTGACGGTGCGTCTCGGCTCCCGCGTCCTCGGGTCGGGCACCCTGTCGGCGGGCAAGGCGACGATCCCGCTGCCGGCGACCTCGCTGGCACCGGGGACGCACCAGCTCACGCTGGAGTACGCCGGTGACCCGAAGCACAAGGCGTCGGCGGCGACCGTGAAGGTGACGGTCAAGAAGGCCACGCCGACGCTCGTGGTGCAGGCGCCCAGCGAGGTGAAGGTCGGTGCGCGCCCTGTGGTGCGGGTGACCTTGTCCGCACCTGACGGGGTTCCGGTGACAGGCACCGTGGCGGTCGCGGTCGGCGGCGGCAGCACCGTCGTCGACACGCTCAGCGGCGGCGAGGTGGCTGTCGAGCTGGCCAGGGCGACGAAGGTCGGTGACCTCAAGGTCACGGTCACCTATCGCGGGAGCGCCCTGGCCGAGACGGTGAAGAAGGACGTCACCATCAAGGTCAAGCGCTAGCCCGACAGACGAGGCAGGCCCGGAGGATGTTCCTCCGGGCCCGCCTCGTTCGAGGGTGTCTGCTCAGGCCCTGTCGTCCAGCGCGGCCACGACGCCCGCGCGGCTGGCGTCCTCGCTGGCCAGGACACCACCGTTGGCGACGATGTCGGGCGTGATCTCGTTGAAGACCATCCGGACGTCCTGGCGGCGCGCGCCGAGGATGTCGACGGCGCTGTCGGCCACGGCCTGCGCGAAGGCGCGGCGCTGCTCGAGCGTCCGGCCCCGGAGCAGCTCGACGGTGATGTTCGGCATTGGCAGTTCCCTCTCCTCGGGAGCGTGGTCCACATGCGCGACCATGGTTCGCTCATATGAACGTCATCCTAGGCGTGGGCTCCATGCGGTTCAACAGTGTGTAGCAGGTTCACATCCTTGACAGGGATTCTGCGGGCTGGTTCAGTGGCGGCGTCACCGGCGACAGCCGGGCTCCGTGTCGAGGTGAGGACCGGTCCATGAAGCGGGATGCCGCGGCGTTGCCGGGGGGACGGCGACTCGTCGCCCGGCTGGGCGTCACCGGCGCCGCCGTCGCGCTCGCGGTGCTCGGTGTGGCCGCACCGGCCCAGGCCCACGTGACCATCACGCCCTCCACCACCGCGGCCGGCGCCTACGCCGTGCTCGAGGTGAGCGTCCCCCACGGGTGCCAGGGCTCGTCGACCACGGGGATCACCATCCAGCTCCCGGACGAGATCGTCTCGGTGACCCCGACCCGCCACGCCCTGTGGGAGGTGGAGAAGAACCTGGAGCAGCTCGATCCGCCGGTCACGGACAGCCACGGCCGTCAGGTCACCGAACGCGTCGCCTCCGTGACCTACCGGACCGACAGCCCGCTCCCCGAGGGCTACCGCGACGTCCTCGAGCTGTCGCTCCTGCTGCCCGACCTCGAGGGCGAGACCCTGGTGTTCCCGACCATCCAGACGTGCGAGCAGGGCGAGTCCGCCTGGATCGAGGTGCCGGCAGAGGGTCAGGACGGGGAGGCCCTCGAGCTGCCGGCGCCGTCGTTCGTCCTCACCGCCGCAGCGGACGACGGCGACGGCGCGCCCGCGGTGATCGACACCAGCCTGGCTGCCGACGACGGCTCCGAGGTTGCGGACGAGACCGGCGCGGTCGACCCGTGGACGATCGGGGCCCTGGTGGTCGGCCTGGTCGGCGCCGGGCTGGGCGGCACGGCCCTGGTGCTCCAGCGCCGGCGCGCATGATCGGACGCCGCTCGCGCGCGCGGGCGCTGCTGGTGCTCCTCGTCGCCGTCGCCGGGCTGCTGCTGGGCCCGGCCGGTCCGGCAGGCGCGCACTCCACCCTGATCGGCTCCGACCCGGCCGAGGGTGCCGTGCTCGACGCGGCGCCGGAGCGGATCCGGTTCACGTTCGACGAGGTGGTCGCCGGGGTGCCGGACGGCGTCCGGGTGTTCGACGCGGAGGGCGCTCCGGTCGCGTCGTCGGCGGCGGTCTCCGGCACCGAGCTGGCGGTCGCCCTCGCCGAGCAGCCGGGGCCCGGGACCCTGGTGGTCGCCTGGCGCGTGGTGTCGGAGGACGGGCACCCCGTCAGCGGCTCGCTCACGTTCTCGGTCGGCTCCGCCAGCACCGACGTCGTGCCTCCGCCGAGCACCTCGGCCGCCGGCACGCGCGCGCCCGTCGCGCTGAGCCTGGTCCGCTGGGTCGGCTACGGCGGGCTGCTGCTGTCGTCGGGCCTCGTCGCGTTCGCCCTGCTCGTCGTGCCCGCCGGCGAGCTCACAGGCCGGGTGCGCTCCCGGCTGGTCTCCGTCGCACGAGCCGCAGCCGTGGCGACGGTGGTGGCGTGGCTCCTCGGGCTCCCGCTGACGGTCCTGTACCAGCTGGGCGGCGGCGTGGGTTCGTTGGTGAGGAGCAGCACGTGGGCCGGCGTGCCGACGACCGAGTACGTCGTGACCGCCGCGGTCGTGGTCGGCACGGGCGTGGGCGTGGGGCTCCTGGGGCACCGGTCCCTCAACCGACCGCGACGTCTCGCGGCGCTGGTCGCCACCGCGGTCGCGGTCGTCGCGCCGGCTCTCACCGGCCACACGCGGGCGGCCTCCCCGGAGGCGCTGGTGGTCGGCGCCGACATGCTGCACCTGCTCGCCGGCAGCATCTGGCTCGGTGGCCTGGTGGGCCTCGCGCTCACGCTCCGCGACCTCGCCGAGCGGGGCGAGGTCGCCGCGCAGGTGCTGGCCCGGTTCTCGGCCGTCGCGGCCGGCGTCCTCGTCGCGCTGGTGGCGGCGGGCTCCGTCCTCGCGTGGCGGATCATCGGCTCCTGGGACGCGCTGGTCAGCACCGGCTACGGCCGCCTCCTGCTGGCCAAGGTGGCGCTGGCCCTGGTCGCCGTCGGGATCGCCGCCTGGAACCGGTACCGGCTGCTGCCGGCCCTCCGGGCCAGCACCCGGCACCGCACCCGCCGAGCGGGTGCCGACCTCCTCGTGCGCTCCCTCGGGGCCGAGGCGGCCGTGCTCGCCGTGGCCCTGGCGGTCACCGGCTTCCTGGTCGACAGGAGTCCGCAGGTGGAGGCCTCGGCGGTCGACCGGGCCAGGGAGGGCGTGCAGACCGCGACGCTCGACGACGTCGAGCTGCAGGCCCGCCTCGCGCCCCTGACCGCCGGACCCAACGCGGTCACGATCGAGCTGCGCGACGCGGCGGGGGAGCCCTTCGAGGGGTTCGACGCACCGCGGGCACGACTCGCGTCGGACCAGGTCGATCTCGGTCCCGTGCCCCTGACCAACGCGGGCCCCGGCACGTACACCGCCGAGGTCGTGCTCCCGTCCGCGGGCACCTGGCGCCTCCAGGTCTCGTTGCGGACGAGCGAGTTCGACAACCCGGTGACCACCGTGGAGTTCCGGGTGGACGCGCCGTCCTAGGCGCGCAGCACGCGGACCCCGGCGCTCTCCAGCTCGGTGAGGACGGGGTGTGCGTGGTCCGCGTCGCTGACGATCCCGGTGACCTCGTCGAGCCCGAGGACGGGGAACGGGGACGCCGCGCCGATCTTCTCCTCGCTCGCCATCACCCAGGTCTGCGACGCCCGGCGGGACAGGGTGCGCTTCATCGCGGCCTCGTCGGCGTCGCCGGTGGTCAGGCCCGTGTCCGGCCGCACGCCCGTCACGCCCAGGAGGAACAGGTCGGCACTGACCAGGGCCGCCGCCTCGGCCGTGGCGGCGCCGGAGGTCACGACGGAGTGCTTGAACAGCCGCCCGCCGAGGACGAACACCTCCGCCGGGTGGTCGACGAGCGCGACGGCGATGGTCGGGCTGTGGGTGATCACGGTGAGCTCGGGGTCGCGCGGCAGCACACGGGCGACCTCGAGGGCGGTGGTGCCGCCGTCCAGGATCAGCGTGCTCCCCGGTTCGATCAGCTGGAGGCAGGCGGCGGCGACGCGCTGCTTGCTGCTCGTGGCGAGCTGCTGCCGGTGCGCATAGCTCGCGGCCGCGGGGGCCACCGGGATCGCCCCGCCGTACACGCGATGGCACAGGCCGGCGGCGGCGAGCTCGCGCAGGTCCCGCCGGATCGTGTCCTCGGAGGTGTCCAGCTCGATCGCCAGGTCCTTGGCCACGAGCCGCCCGTCGGCGTGGAGCCGGTCCAGGAGGAGTTCCTTGCGTTGCGCCGCGAGCATGTGCACGATTTCCCTTGTTCGTTCCGACTGGTGCACACTAGCGCACATGACGACACCCATGCTCATCCTCATCGCCGGTCCCTACCGCTCCGGGACCGGTGACGATCCCGCGCTCATGGAGCAGAACCTCCGACGCCTCGAAGAGTCCGCCTGGCCGATCTTCCGGGCCGGTCACCTCCCGATGATCGGGGAGTGGGTGGCGCTTCCGGTGCTGAGCAGCGCCGGTGCGGACGGCCCGCTGAGCCCGCTGGCCGAGTCGGTGATGTACCCGACCGCGGAGCGTCTGCTGCAGCACTGCGACGCGGTCCTCCGGCTGGAGGGCGAGTCGACGGGGGCGGACCAGGACGTCGCGATCGCGCAAGAACGCGGACTGCCGGTCTACCGCCGCGTCGAGGACATCCCCGGATTCGTCGCCGACCCGGAGGGCTGACCGCGCCGAACCCACCCTGGCCGCGGCGGGCGAGATGGGTCTAGCGTCCGATGTGTCCGGAATCGCCTCGGCAGTGGGGCAGGCGAGAACTGATGCAGCTTCCGCTCCTCCTCGCGGGTCCCGTCCTGCGTCGCGTCGACGCGGGCCTCGTCGCGGTCCAGGTGATGCTCAGCGAACCGGCGACGGTCAGGCTCACCGTCTGGGAAGGCAGGGTCGCGTTCGACACCACGAACCCGCCCTTCGCCAGCAGCGGCGACGACCCCGACCCCAACGCGCCGACGCCGCACCCGGGCGAGGCGACGGTGCGCATCGGTGAGCAGCTCCACCTCGGCCTCGTCACGGCGCGTCTGCCTCCCGCCTCCGGCAAGGTCTTCCAGTCCGACCGGCTGTACTCCTACAACCTCACCATCACGGGCGCCCAGAACAGGACCGACCTCGCCGAGCTCGGACTGCTCGGCCCGCACACGGTCAGCGGCGTCCAGGTGGGTCCCCTCGGCTACGCCGACCGGATGCTGCCGAGCTTCGCCCTCCCGCCGACGACCCTCGACGACCTGCGGCTGGCGTACGGATCGTGCCGCCGGCCCTTGTACGACGACGGCGACGCGCTGGCGTGGATGGACGAGTACCTGAACGAGCAGGTCGACGACCCGCGCGCGCGGATCCACCAGCTGTTCCTCGGCGGGGACCAGATCTACGCCGACGACGTGGACCCGATCATGATGCTGCGCGTCGTGGAGCTGGGCGTGGAGCTCATCGGCACCGACGGCGGGGTGCCCGTCGAGCGGGTGAAGGTGGGCCAGGTCCTCCGACGGTCGCCGGCGAGCACGCCGACCGCGGCCGACCCGACCGCTGCGTACACCGCGGAGACGCCGCAGGAGACCACGACGGCGGGGGACCTGCCGGCCGGGCCACCGCAGTTCCCGATCCATGACGGCCGGAAGGGTCTGACCGTCGACGGCCGGCTGGGCCTGACCACCGTCAGCGGCCAGCTCACGAGCATCGACGGCAAGAACCACCTCATCTCGTTCGGGGAGTTCGCGGCCACCTACGTCCTGGTCTGGTCGCCCGCCTGCTGGGGGGAGGAGGTGCCCGGCGCGACGACGAGCGCGGGCACCGCCGTGCGCTGGCTGGACTCGCTCGGTGCCGACGAGGACGTCGTCCTGCCCACGCACGTCCCGCCGGAGCGCGTCCCGCAGCACCTGTACGCCAGCGCCGCGGCGCTCGCAGCGCGTGCGGCGAAGGAGGCGAAGAAGACCGACGAGGACCGCGCGAAGGAGGCCGAGAGCGAGCGGCGGTCGAGGCTGCGCAGCCATCGCGTGCACCGCGAGTTCCTGCTCGGGCTCGGCCGCGTCCAACGCGTGCTGGCCAACGTGCCGACGTACATGATGATCGACGACCACGACGTCACCGACGACTTCTTCCTCAACCCGATGTGGCGCCATCGGGTGCTCGGGACCGCCCTCGGCCAGGTGATCCTGACCAACGGGATGCTCGCCTACGCGCTGTTCCAGGACTGGGGCAACGACCCGCGCCGGTACGACCCCGTCACCACCCCCGAGCATCCCGAGCTCGGCGGTCAGCTCCCGGGCGACCTGCTCGACCAGGCGGCCCGGCTGTTCCCGGCGTCGACGCCCGGTCCGGACGAGGACGCCTTCGCCGCCCTCGGTCGGATGTTCGGGCACAACCTCGACAACCCGCTGCTCCCCGACGGCCGGTTCGGCGCGGTCGACGCGCCGATGACCTGGCACTTCACCGTCGACGGCCCCAAGCACGTCGTGGTGGCGCTGGACAACCGGACGCGGCGCAGCTACGCCGCGGAGATCGGTCCACCGGGCAACGTCTCGACCGAGGCGCTCGTGGACCAGATCCCGCGACCGCCGCTGCCCGCGGGGCGCGAGGTGCTCGTGGTGATCGCGCCCCTGCAGGTGATCGGGCCGCCCGTCATCGACGAGGTGGTGGCCCGGGCGATCTACCGGATCTTCGACCTGTTCACGGCGGGCGACCTGACCGACCCGGAGTCGCTGGCCGGCGACCGGCGGATGCCCGGGACGAACCCCGACGCCCTGGAGACCTGGGCCTTCGACGCGGTCACCTTCGAGCACCTCCTGGCCAGGCTCGCGGAGCACCAGCGGGTCGTGGTCCTGTCCGGCGACGTGCACAACGCCGCGTCGAACGTCATGAGCTACTGGCGGGGTGGGCAGGAGCGCCCGGCCCGGATCGCGCAGTTCACCTCCAGCGGGTTCAAGAACGTCATGCCCGTGTACCTGCGGGCGCTCGACCGCAGCGCGATGCTCCTGCAGGAGCTCCTGCGGGCGGGGCTCGGCGTCGAGCGGCTCGGCTGGACCCGCCCCGACGCCGACCTCGTGCTGCTGCCTCGCGACCGGACCGAGGCGGACCTGGTGGCGACGACGCGGGCCAAGCTGCTCCGCAGCCCGGTGCTGCTGGCGACGCACGGCTGGCTGGACGACAACGAGGACGGCGTCGAGCCGGACCCCGAGCTCACGTCCCGGCTCAACCCGGCGAAGCCCCCGGACTGGCGCTGGCGGGTGGCACCGCTGCTGGACGGCCGCGCCGACGTCGACCGCCCGGCTCCGATCCGGGTCACACCTCTGGACGATGCCCAGATCGAGGCCCAGCTCGCCGACCCCGCGACGGCCTTCGTCGCGATGCAGGCCGTCGCGGGCCGGCACCAGGCCGCCCTGGGACGCATGCGGAACACCCGGCAGATGATGTTCCGGTCCAACTTCGGGATCTGCCGGTTCGAGTCGGGCACGGACGGCGAGGTGACCGCCGTCGGGGAGGTGCACACCTCGGCCGTCGACCCCGAGACCCAGCTCCCGGTGCTCGGCCCGTACATGGTGCACCGGGCGTCGCTGGGGCCGGTGGACGAGTCGCCGCCCGACCAGCTGAGGGAGTCCGTGCTCCGCCGGGTGCCGATCCCGGAGCCGGAACCGTGAGCGCCCGCTCGGTGCTCCGCCAGCTGGCGGGCGAGGTGCTCGACTTCGTCACCTTCTCCGCCGACCTCCTGGGCCGGCCCGAGGTCCGCAGCGCGGTGCTCGCCGACCTCGGGGCCGCGCCGGACGCGACCACGAAGGCCCTCGTCCTGCCGGAGGCCCCGCTCGCCGCGATCACGGAGTACCGCGCGCAGGTGGACACGGACCTGCAGGCGGACATCGAGGCGGCCGGCAACCTCGCGCTGCTCCTCGGGGCCGTCATCGACCAGGTCGAGTCGTGGCAGGGCACGGACTGGGCGGGCCGCGGCGACACGTTCGTCAACAGCCTGCTCGACCTGCTGGGCAGCACCTACGTCCGACGCCGGTGGCCCAAGCTGTTCCTGGTCATGCAGGCGGTGGCGATCACGACCGAGCTCACCGGGTCGCTGGCGCCGGGGGATCAGGCCCACACACGGTTCATCGACGCGTTCGGCACGATCCTGTCGTTCGTCTGGAATCCCGGGCGGACCCTCGACGACCTGGACGACACGCAGCCGGGCGCCGAGGGAAGCACCCTGAACACCAAGCTCGACACGGCGTTCCTCGTGGTCGACGGGCTCATCCGCGGCATCGTCGCGGCGATCGCCGTCGTCGACCAGACGCTGGACGAGGACGCCCTGAACGTGCTCGACGACGTGATCGTCGGCTGGGACGCCGCCGCGCTCGACGTAGACTCGCCGGCCCGCCCGACGGCGGCGGACGTCCTGGCGGGCCGGATGGTCTCGCTGGCCCTGCGGCGCGACGGCGGCACCGACTCCGAGCAGCTCCGGGTCACCTGGATGTACCTGCCCCGGCGCCAGGGCACCCCCGCCCGGCCGCACCAGCTGTTCCTCGCCCTCGGCGGCACGCTCACGCTGGACGAGGTCCTCAACCCGGACGCCACCGACGGCCCGACCTGGAGGTTCCGGGTCGACATCCGCAGCGATGCCGGCGCCGCCCTGCTCATCGACGGCGACGGCGTGCAGCCCAACGCGGCGGCAGCCGGCTCGGCCGTGTCGGTGGGCTACCGCGCCGTGCCCGACGAGACCCGGATCAGCTACGCCCTGCCGCGCGCGACCGGGACGCGGCTCGAGATCGGTGAGATCGCCGCCGTGCTCACGTTGAGCGCCTCCGGCGCGCGGATCCTCCTGAGGCTGGACCACTGCGCCCTGGTGATCGACTCGGCCGACAAGGACAGCTTCGTGCGCAAGCTGCTCGGCGGGCGGCCGATGCGGAAGGTGTTCTCCCTCGGCCTGGGGTACGACGCCGCGCTCGGGTTCATCCACGAGGTGCACGTCCCGCCGACGGTCGACGCGACGGGACCCGAGCCCCCGTTCGACTCCTCCGGCCCGGCCGGCCCGCCCGCGATCGAGAAGACCCTCCCGCTCGGCGGGGGCGGGACGCTGGGGATCAACGTGCACGAGGTGGTGCTGCGGCTGGCCGGGCGCCGTGCGGAGGCGCCGGAGACAGGCTGGGCGGTGGCGGCCGGCGGGCTGGTGTCGTTCAGCACGCAGCTCGGGCCCCTGTACGTCCGCGTCGACCGGCTGGGCCTGTTCGCCGCCGTGGACACCATGACCCCGGCGGCGGAGCGCAACCTGCGGGTGATCGACGCGCACGTGGACGCGACGCGGCCGACGGGGATCGCCCTGGACCTGCGGACCGGACCGGTCAGCGGAGGCGGCACCATCCAGCACGACCCGACCACCGGCGACTACGTCGGTGCGCTCGTCCTGCGCGTGGGCAAGCAGATCACGATCACCTGTGTCGGGCTCGCGTCGACGCGGGACCGTGAGGGCAACGACCTGTCGTCCCTCCTCCTCATCGGCACGGTCGAGCATCTCGGGTGGCAGGCCGGCGTGGTCACGCTCGACGGACTGGGTGTGCTCTACGCCGCAGACCGGACGCTCGACGTGGCCGCCGTCCGCGCGGCGCTGCCGTCCGGGCAGCTCAAGCACATCCTCTTCCCCGCCGACCCCGTCAAGCACCTCCCGGAGCTCGTCACGGCGCTGCGCACCTTCTTCCCCCCGAAGGAAGGGACGCACGTCTACGGCCTCCTGGTGAAGCTGACCTTCGGCAGCGCCCACCCCCTGCTGCGGGCCGACCTCGCTCTCATGCTGGAGCGCGACTCCGTCGCGGAGACGAGCCGGCTGCTCGTGCTCGGGCGGGTGTCGTCGGTGCTGCCGCAGGAGGAGAACGCACTCGTCCGGCTCAACCTCGACGTCGTCGGAGTGTTCGACTTCGACACCGGGGCCGCCGCCCTTGACGCGGTCCTGTACGACTCGAAGCTCTGCGGACGGTTCGTCCTGACCGGCGCCGCCGCGTTCCGGCGCGAGCGCGGTCAGGGGTTCGCGCTCGCGGTGGGCGGGTTCAACCCTCGGTTCAGCCCGCCGGCGAACTTCCCCGTGCTGCCGCGGGTCTCCGTGGCGCTCACCACCGGCGACAACCCCAAGCTGGTCATCGAGGCCTACCTCGCGATCACGACGAACACCCTGCAGTTCGGCGCGAAGGCGTCCCTGTACGCCGCCGCGTACGGGTTCAGCATCCAGGGGTACATCGGGTTCGACGTGCTGGTGAACTTCTGGCCGCCGCACTTCATCGCGGACTTCGCGGCCGGCGTGCAGCTCAAGCGCGGTTCCCGGAACCTGTTCAAGGTCGACGTCCGCGGCATGCTCGAGGGGCCGATCCCGCTGCGGGTGGCCGGGAAGGCCACGTTCGGCATCCTCTGGTGGGACTACACGGTCTCGTTCGACAAGACGCTGATCGGCGGGAGCGGGTCCGTCGTCACCGAGACCATCGACGTCGTCACCGAGCTCCTCACCCGGCTCGGCGACCCGGGCAGCTGGCGGACGGAGCTGCCGGCGGCCGCGACCCAGGTGGCCGGCGTCCGGAACGTGCCGCGCACCGACGGCCTGCTGCTGCACCCCCTGGGTCGGCTCGTCGTGCAGCAGGGACTCGTCCCCCTGAACACCACGCGGGAGATCGACCGCGTCGGGGCGTTCGTGCCGAGGGACGCCCGCCGCTTCGCGCTCACCGAGCCCCGGATCGGCGGCGCGACCCCCAGCATCGCTCCCGTCAGCGACGAGTTCCCGGACAGCCAGTTCTTCGAGATGAGCGACGCCGAGCGACTGGCCGCGCCGGGCGTGGTGATCCGCGAGGCAGGGGTGAGCTTCGGCAACGACCGCTACGCCTCCGAGGCCGCGGCCGGAGTCGCCGCACCGTTCCGCTACACCGAGATCGTCGTCGGGCCGGACGGCGTGCCCGTCGTGCTGCCCGACCCGGTGAGCGCGGAGCCCGGGCACCTGCGGGCCGGCCTGCGGTTGTCCGCGGCCGCGCGGGCGGCGACGCGCACGGCCGTCGCCGAGCGCTACGCCGGGGTGGACCGGCCGGACGCCCCGCGCCTGGCAGGGCTGGTGAGGACGCCATGACCGAGCCGAGCCTGGTCTTCCTGCCGTGGGCGCGCCGGGGTGGTCCGCTCGACCTTCCGCCGGACGTCCGCGACGGCCACCCGGCGAGCCAGGCCTCGGCCACCGCGGAGGTGAAGGTCAACGGCGCCGGACCGGCGACCGTCCCCGTCCGGCTGCTCGGCCCGGGCGACGTCACCGGGCTCCCGACCCAGCAGGTGATCCGCACCGACCCGGCGCCGGGGGCACGGACGTTCGAGGCCAACTACCTGCCGCTCGTGGAGTTCGACGAGCCCGCGCTGCCCTGGCTGTTCACCCCGGCCTCGGCGTCCGCGGCCCGGTTGCGGCCCTGGCTGTGCCTGGTCGTGGTGCGCGAGCAGCCGGGCGTGCAGCTGGCGCCGCCCGCGCGCGGCTCGCTGCCGGTGCTGAGGATCGGCATCCCGGCCCGCCCGGAGGACGAGCTGCCCGACCTCGACGACAGCTGGGCCTGGGCGCACGCCCAGCTGGCCACCGAGGTCGCGATGACCGACGCGGCGCTCGCGGACGCGCTGGCCGCCGACCCCGGGCGCAGCCTGTCCCGGCTGGTCTGCGGGCGGCTGCTGGCAGAGCAGACCGAGTACCTCGCCTGCGTGGTGCCCACGTTCGAGGCGGGCCGGCTCGCGGGGCTGGGGGACGATCCCGGCGCCGCCGAGGGGCCGGCGTGGCGACGCGCACCGGGGATGCCGGCGGTGGAGCTGCCGGTCCTGCACCACTGGCGGTTCGCGACCGGCCCGGCCGGCGACTTCCAGTCCCTCGCCCTCGCGATCCGCGGCCGTCCGGTCGCCGACGGCTTCGGCACCCGGGCGGTGGACCTGTCGACCTCGGGACTCGGGATCGCCGGTGCCGAGGATGCCCAGGTGCGGCTGGCGGGGGCGCTCGTCGCGCTCGAGGCACCCGTCGGGCGGTGGTCGGACCCGGCGATGGAAGGGCGCTTCGCGGCGGCCCTGGTCGACGTGCTCAACGCGCCCGACCAGGTGCCAGCGAACAACCCGCTGCTGGCTCCGCCGCGGTACGGCTCGGCGTACGCCGCCCCGGCGGCCCTGGACCCCGCGTCGCCAGGACACTGGTACCTGCAGCTCAACACCGACCCGGCGAACAGGGTGGCGGCCGCCCTCGGCACGCTCGTGGTCCAGCAGCAGCAGGAGACGCTCGTGGCGGCGGCGTGGGACCAGGCGGCGGACCTGCACGCCGCGGGGCGGGTCTTCGGGCTGGCCGCGCTCGGCCTGGCGGTCGCCGGAAGCCTGCACCGGCGGCACGTGGCCCCGCTGCCGCCCGAGTCGGGCCTGTTCGTGCTCGCTCCCTTGCGCGCGCGGCTCCTGCGGGCGTCCGCGACCGGGAGCACCAGCTTCGCCCAGCAGTGGGCCGAGGCCCGGCTGCCGGACCTGGCGCTGAGCTCCGTGGTCCGGCGGGTGACCCGCCCCCGCGGCCCGGCCGTGCGGAGGGTGGGACCCACGGCGCCGGTGACCGGGATCGGCGTCCTCGGGCGGATGGCACCGACCGCGATGATGGGCCGCGAGTTCACGCCGGCGGCCGGCCCGCTGACCTTCGAGGCGGGGGGCGGCGCGCTGCTCCTGTCCTGGGCGCAGGTGAGCAAGGACGCGGTCGAGGGCGCGCCGCCGCGGCCGGGGTTCGAGATCGGCCCCACGCCGACGCCCGCCCCCGGACCGGACCCGCTGCCACCGTTCGGCGGAGGCGTGGTCGTGGGCGGCGTGCTGGGCGGCGGCGTGCTGCACGGGGGGCTCGCCGGGCATGCCGAACCGTCCCTCGCGCGGCGCCGACCGACCGATCCGTTCGACCCGACGGACCCGACCGACCCGACGGAGCCCGACCCCGTCGACCCGACGGAGCCGGACCCCCACCCGCACCCGCCGCGCCGGGACAACCAGGTGGCCGCGGCCTTCCGGACCGCAGCGGCACGTCATCTGTCCGCGTTCCTGGCCCCGGCCCCGCCGGGCCGCAGCCCGCTCGGCATTCTGGCCGTGGACGCGATGTTCGCCGAGGCGCTGGAGCTCACCACGCCCGCCCGGACCTTCTCCGCCCGGGTGTCCGGCCTGCTCGAGGAGCCCGTGCCTCAGGACCCGGCGGGTCCGGTGCCGCCCGTGCGGTTCGCGCCGCGGTTCGACACCCCGATGTCGCGCTCGCTCGTCGAGCTCGGTCAGCACTGGCTGCTGCCCGGGCTCGACGGCGTCCCGGCCAACACCGCCCTGGGCCTGCGCACCAACGGGGAGTTCGTCGAGGCGTTCCTGGTCGGGCTCAACCACGAGCTCGGCCGCGAGCTGCTCTGGCGCGAGTACCCGACGCCGATGACCGCGACGTTCTTCGACCGCTTCTGGGATGCGGCCGTGGCGCCCGACGCCCCACCCGACATCACGCCCCTGGACTCGTGGGGAGGTCGGGCGCTGGGCGCGCCGACGGTCGCCGAGGACCGGTTCGTCCTGCTCCTGCGCAGCGAGCTGATCAGGCGCTTCCCCGACGCCCTCGTGTCCGCCACCCGTCCGGGTCCGCCCGCCGAGCAGCTCCTGCCGGTCTTCCGCGGCGCGATGGAGCCCGACATCACCTTCTTCGGGTTCGCCGTACCGCTGGCCGACGCCGACGACTGGTCGATCGTGATCGCCGAGCAGCCGGGCGCCCCGCGCTTCGGCTTCGAGGTGGGGGAGGCGCCCGCCGGCGTCAGCCACGCGCCCGTGACCGAGGCGACGTCGGCGAGCCAGGCCGCGCGGCTGCGCCAGCTGCCCGCCCGGATGACCATCCCCGTGACCGTGCTCCTGCGGAGGCCGACGCCATGACGGACCCGCTCGACCTCGCCCCGCTCACGACTGACGCCGTCGCCGCCGATGCCAGGCTGACGGACCAGGTGGCCGAGTCGCGGCACCCGCTCGTCCTGCTCCCGGTCCGGCTGGAGACCCGCTTCCGCGACGGCGAGCTCCTCGTCCGCGTCTACCCCGACCAGCTGCACGTCGACGCCCACGACCCCCGGGTGTCGGCCGCGGAGATCGCGGCGGGGGAGGAGTTCTGGCGCGCGCAGTGGCGGACGGGCACCGACCGCGAGCGGGCGCAGCGCGCCTGGTCCGCGCTCGCGGACAGGTGGGGTCCGGGTCGGGCGGCCTGGGTGGTCCGCGCCACGTCGCCGACCAACCCGCAGGCCCGGCCCGATGCTGCCGTCGCCGACGGCGCGCCGCTGTCGGTCGAGCCCACCTTCCCCGCCCTCCAGCCCACAGAGCAGCGGAGCACCCCGGTCGCGCGCCTGCTGCCCACCCGCTGGACCGCGACGGCCTACGCCCAGGGGGCAGTGGTCGCGGTCGCCACCGGGAGGCCGATCACCGCCGACCTCGCCGTCGGCCCCGACCTGTCCGTCCCTCTGGTGCACGAGGAGCACGGCGACGACGAGGACGACGAGGTGGCCGCCGTCGACCGGGCGATGAGCTGGCTCGTCGACTTCGCCACCGCGGAGGACGTCGGCATGGCGCTGCGTCTCCCGGCCTCCGGGCCGGTGGACCTGCTCCTGGTCACCGGCGTGCGCGACGCGGGGGACGGCGCGGGCGACCTCGCCACTCTTCTGGACGCCCAGCGCTACAGCGAGGGGCTGGCGTTCCTCGACCCGGAGACGCCGACCAACAACGCCGAGGGCGCCCCGTCCGGCTGGTCCAGTGCCGCCACCGGGACGTGGGCGCCGACGCCCGGGGGCTCCGGCGCGCGCACCGCGACCGCGCTCGGGCTCTCCGACGCTGCCGCGCTGCCGGGCGGGAGCGACGCGGACGAGTCCGTCGCCGAGGCGATGAGCACCGTGCTGTGGCCGTCCACCTGGGGGTACTGGCTGCCGCAGCTCGCGGGGGTCGCCCTCGACGACGCCGAGTGGGCGCGGGACCACGCGCGACGGTTCGTGCGGCCGGGTGGGCCGCTGCCGACGCTGCGGGTGGGCCGGCAGCCGTACGGGCTGCTGCCGGTGACGTCGCTCGGCCGGTACGCGGGCGACGAGCGCGCGAACCGCCTGCGGCGTGCCCTCGTGGGTCTCGTGGACGGCGCCTGGCGCCCGGCGCTCGGGCAGGCGCCACGGATCGGCCGGGGCGACGTCGCCGCCGACCTGGTCGACGTCCTCCGGCTCGGAGCGCGGTCCGACCGGGTCCGCCTGCGTCGCGCGTTCGGTGCCCGCGTCGCATCGCACGTCCAGCTCTTCCTCGGCCGCCGGCTCGGCGACGCCGGGTTCTGGGAGGTCGCCAGAGACCGGGCACTGCCCATCGCCGCGGCTGCCGGTGCCGGTCTGGTCCCGGCCGCGCTGAGCGTGCACGAGCCCGACAGTGCACCGCTCACCGTGCCGCTGGTGGGCGCGAGCGGCGAGCTCCGCGACCTGCTGGCGGCCGACGTCGACCAGCTCGCGTCCGGCGGTGACGACACGCCGCCGTCCCTGCTGGCCGCGCTCGTCCGGCACGGCCTGCTGCGGGAGCACGCGGTCGCGGCCGCGCGGCTGCTCGGACCCGAGGCGCCGGAGGTGACGGACGCGGAGCTGTACGGCTTCGGCGATCCCACCCTCGGTTGGCGGGCGCGGCGCGACGCGACACTGCCGGACGGCGGCACCGTGCGCGAGCGCGTCGCTGCGGGGACGCCGGAGCTGACCGCGTTCCGCTCGGCGGTGGAGGTGCTCGCGGCAGCCGACCCCACCCACCTGGAGCGCCACCTGCTCGGCACCCTGGACGCGGCGGCCTACCGGGTCGACGCGTGGGTCACGTCGCTGGCGAGCAGTCGCCTGGCCGAGCTGCGGTCGGACGAGGAGCTGGGCGCGCTCGTCGGCGGCTACGGCTGGGCGGAACGGCTGGCACCGTCGACCGCCGACGTGGTCGCCGAGACGCCGCCGGGCGAGCCGGGCGAGCTGCTGTCCGCGCTCGACGATCCCGGGTTCCTGCACGCGCCCTCGCTGCACCAGGCGCAGGTGGCCGCACTGCTCCGGAACGCGCACCTGGCCAACGGCGGCGGTGCGGCGGACCCGTTCGCGATCAGCCTCACGTCCGAGCGCGTCCGGCTGGCCAGGACCGTGTTCGACGGCGTCCGCGCCGGCCGGTCGGTCGGCGCCGTGCTCGGCTACCTGGTGGAGCGGGACCTGCACGAGCACGGCCTCGACAAGGCCGTCGACAACGCGCGCGAGGTGTCGCCGCTCCCGGGCGAGGAGCACCTGCCGCCGGCCGCACGCCGGCTGGACGGGCTGAGCCTGCACCAGCTGTGGGCGGCCAGCGAGGACCACGCCGTCGACCATCTCGTGGGCGGCGACCCGAGCGAGGCGGACCGCGCGTCGGCCCTGGCGGTCCTGCGCAGGCTCGGTGCCACGGTGGACGCCACCGCCGACGTGCTCCAGGCCGAGCAGGTGCACCAGTTCGCGCTGGGGGACCTGGACCGCGCAGTGAGCACGGTGACCGACTTCGACCGTGGGCTCGTGCCGCCGTCGACGCTGGACGTCGTGCAGACCCCGCGGTCCGGGGTCGGTGTCACGCACCGGGTCGGAGTGCTCCTGGACCCCGGCGCGGCGACGACCGCGGGGTGGGCCGGACCGACGCGCTCGGCGCGCGCCGCGGCGGAGCCGGGGCTCGACGCCTGGCTGGGCCGGATGCTCGGCGCGGCCACCGGACGGACCGTCACGGTGCGCGACGCGGCCGGCGACGTGGAGCGCCCGGTACCGCTGCCGGACCTGGGCATGGCGGCCGCCGACCTGGTCCGGGTGGCCGGCGCGGGGGAGCACGGGTGGACGGAGCTGGCGGCCAGGGCAGCCCTGGCGTCCGGCGTCGACCTGCTGCGCCCGGCGCTCGTCCCGGACCGGGCGCTCCTCGACCTGCTCGAGGTGGGTCGCTCGCTGTCCGCGCTGCTGGGTCCGGCCGGGCCGATGGACGGTGGGACGCTGCAGCCGCCGCACGCGGACGCCGAGCCCGGGGTCGACGTCGCGGAGCTCGAGGCGAGGGCGGCCAACGCGCTCGAGGCGGTGCGGAGCGCGGTGGACGCGCTCGATGCCGCCCTCGCCGACCAGGGCGCACAGCGGCTGCGGGACGCGGTGGCTGCCAGCTGGGCGTTCGGGGTCGGAGACGCCGCGGTCCCCGTCGAGACCACGATCGACGGCTGGTCCGCGGCGGCGACCCGCGCCCGTGACCAGCTGCGGGGTCGGCTCGTGGAGGCCGGCGCCGTCCAGTCGAAGCCGTCTGCGCCCGCCTGGGACGCCGCCCTGCTGCGGCTCCGGGCGCTGCTCGGGCCCGGCTTCGTGGCGCTGCCGCGGTTCGTCGCCCCGACGACCGCCGACCTCGTGGCGTCGCGGGACGATCCGGCACTGCTCGGCGGGGACCCGCTCGCGGTGGAGGTCTGGCTGACCCGGATGGAACGGGTGCGGGAGCCGCTGGCGCGACTGGGCATCGCGCTGCGCGAGGCGGAGGCGCTGGGCGGACCGGCCGTGTCACTGGGCGCCGCGCAGGTGCCGCACCGGCCCGGCGACGTGTGGAACGCACTGCCCGCCGATCACTACGTGGACGGCGCGGTCTCCCTCGCGCTGTCCGGCGTCGAGCTCGTCGCACCGGGCCGGGAGATCGCCGGGCTCCTCGTCGACGAGTGGACCGAGGTGATCCCGTCCGCGACCGAGACGACGGGCGTCGCGTTCCGCTACGACCCGCCGGAGCTCATGGCCCCGCAGGCGATCCTGCTGGCCGTGCCGCCGGTGGTCGGCGAGCCGTGGACGCTGGGCACCCTGAACCAGGTCCTGGTCGAGACCCTCGAGCAGGCACACCTGCGGGCGGTCCCGCCCGGCGCGCTCGGCGCGGTCCGGCAGTACCTGCCGGCCACCGTGCTCGCCTTCAACGCGGAGCGGGACGCGGTGTCGACCAACCCGAACGCGCTGACCACACCGGTGGTGGGCTGACATGGCCTCGATCACCACGTTCTCGCGGCTGGAGCCCGAGCCGCTGCGGCCGGACGTCATCGACGGCGCCACGGCGCCCGTGCAGGACCCCCTGTGGCTGCTGGCCCGGCAGTGGCAGGTCGGCGAGTTCGCGGGTCATGACGGCGGCACCCCGGTCGTGGCGCGCTGGCGCGGCGAGGCCGCCCGACCGACGCGCTTCGTCGCCGGCCCGGTCCCGGCCGAGACGACGCTGCAGGCACCGCGGTTCGACGCCATGGCGGCCCCGCTCGAGACGCTCCTCGAGCGTGCCGGAGCGCCGCTGCCGACCACCGCGGAGTCCGCGGACGGGCTGCGCCTCGCCGTCGACACGGGGCGCCTGTTCCTGCGGGTCCTCGCCCAGCAGACCACGTCGCGCGACTACGGCCCCGACGTCGTGCGGGCGTTCGCGGTGGCGGAGCCCGCGCCGGAGGTGCTGGCGACCCTCGACCCCGCGACCGCCGGCTACGCGCGGCTGCACGCCGGCCGGAGCGTCGACGGGCGGCGGTTGCGCGGCGAGCTGCAGGGCCGGGACCTGCTCCGTCTCGGGGTCGAGATCGCCCAGGCCGACCGCGCCGAGCTCCGGGCGGCCGGAGCCGACTGGCTGCGGCTGGTCGCGGAGCTGTTCGCGGACGCGGACCCTGACGCGACGAGCTGGCAGCCCACCCGTTTCGAGCACACCGCGTCGTTCGCCACCCGCACGCCCGCCGAGCCGACGAGCGAGACGACCCTGACCGCCCACCGGTACGACAGCGACACCCTCGACTGGTACGAGCTCGACGTCAACGGGGACGTGAACCTGGGGACGACGTCCGCGGAGGTCGGCCGGGCGGTCACCCGGACGGTCATGCCGGCGCCCGTGACCGCCCCCGGCCTGCCCGCCCGCCGGTTCTGGGAGCTCGAGGACGGCCGGCTCAACCTCGCGGCGCTCCAGCCTGCCGAGACGGACCTGGGTCAGGTGCTCCTGATCGAGACCCTCTCGGGCTACGGGAACGACTGGTTCGTCATCGGGGTGGAGCTGCCGGTCGGCCACCTGGTGTCGTCGACGTCGCTGGTGGTCACGGACACGTTCGGTGCCCGCACGCTCCTGCTGCCGCACGGCCACCGGCGGCTCGTGTCGCCGCGCCAGTGGGGGCTCTTCCAGCACTCCAGCCCGTCGAGCGACGGGTCGGAGGGCGTCCCGGTCACCAACCTGCTCTACCTGGCGCCGCGCCTCGCCCAGCCCCTCGTGGGCCCTGTCGTGGAGCAGGTGGTGCTCGCCCGGGACGAGCAGGCCAACCTCGGCTGGGCCGTCGAGCAGCTGCAGGAGTCGCCGCTCCAGGTGGGTGTGGAGCTGAGCGCGGCGCGGCCGCCCGACCCACCGGGCGACCCCGACGTCGCGCCCGACTACCACCTGGCCCAGGCGCCGCCGCCCCACTGGGTACCGCTGCTGCCGGTCCGCGTCGACGGCACCGAGCAGGTCGTGCTGGCGCGCGGGTCGGTGCTCGACCTGACCGGCGAGCGCCGCGTCGTCAGCAGCGTGACCCGGCTGCTCGGCGGCGGCCCGGACGGCTCCCTGCTGATCCCCGAGGAGGAGGTGCCCAGCGGCGGCATCGTCGTGCAGCGGACCTACCAGTCGGCGCGCTGGGTGGACGGGTCGCTGCACGTGTGGGCCGCCCACCGGACCAAGGTGAGCACCGGCCTGCCGCCCAGCGGGGTGCGGTACGACTTCCTGGTGGAGTAGCCCGTGGTTCAGGGACCGTCGGTGACCGTGACGACCCCGCGGGCACCCCGCTCGGCGTCCGACATGACGTGGCTGACGAAGGGGTAGTGCCCCGCCTCGGTGAACGTGACCTCGACGAACCCGCCCTGGGCGGCGGCCAGGTCGAGCGCCTGCGAACCGCCCGTCCCGGTGCTGCCGCCGTCCCGGAGCAGGTACTCGCCCTCCTTGAAGACGGCGTGGAACTGGCCGCCGACCACGTGGAAGGAGGTCCCGACGTCGGGCCCGGCCGCCAGGACCCAGAACCGCACGGTCTCGCCCGTGCGGGCCACCAGCGGTCGCGCGGCGTACTGGTCGGCGTAGCCGTTGAAGACGACGAGATCGTGCCCACGAGCCTGCAGCTTCGCGGGGTCCACCTCGCCGCCCTGCGCGCCGAGGTACAGCTCCGACTGGACCAGCGCGTACTCGTGGTCCACGGGAGCCAGACCGGGCGGGTCGATGACAACGGCCCCGAACATGCCGTTGGCGATGTGCATCGACATGGGCATCGTCGAGCAGTGGTAGAGCCAGATGCCCGACCGCGTGGCGGTGAACGTGTAGGTCAGGCGGCCACCCGGCTGGATGGTCCGCATCACCTCGTCGGGGCTGATGCCGCCTGCGTGGAAGTCGACGGAGTGCCCCACCGTGCCCTCGTTCACCAGGGTGATCTCGAAGACGTCTCCGACGGTGCCGCGCAGCGTCGGCCCGGGGGCGGTGCCGTCGAAGGTCCACAGGGTCTGCGTCACGCCGGGGGCGACCTCGGTCTCCACGTCCCGCACGGTGAGGGTGCGGCGGTGCACGGTGGTGGTTGGCGCAGGCGCCAACGCCGCGTCGCGGGCCACGAAGGCGGAGCCGGGCTCACTCATCGGGTCGAGGTCGTCGGCAGCGGAGCCCTCGGTGGCGGCGACGTCGTGAACGGCGTGGCCGGGAGCGCCGACCGCGACGATCTCGAGGTCCATGCCGAGCAGGCGATGGCCGGCGATCGAGCACCACCCCTGCACGTCGGATCCGACGGCGCCGGTCGTCACCACCGTGCTCGCGCCCGGCTCGAGCGACGGCGACACCAGCCCGGTCTCGAGCACGAGGTTGTGCACCATGTCGTCGCGGTTGGTCAGGGTGATCACGAGCTCGTCGCCCACCGGCACCTCGACACGGTCGGGCACGAAGCGGGTGTCCACCATCTCGACGGCGACCTCGGTGGTGTGCCCGGTCGCGCGCACGGGTGCACCGGCCTGCGCCGAGGCGGTCACCGCGCCGATGGACGGGGGATCGACGACGATGCCCGCGGTCACCGTGAGCAGCACGGCGGCCGCGGCCACGAGGATCCGGCCAGTCGCGCGCGGCGCGGGGACGAGGGTCCGCTCTCCGGGCGCCACGCGCACGAGCGGGAGGGCGCGGACCCGCCGGTTGGTGCGCAGGGCGCGGGCGAAGAGCACCAGGAAGCTGGCCATGCAGCCCACCACCAGCAGCGACAGTGCCGCGGTCAGGCTGCTGCTCACGGGCAGCAACGACACGCCGAGCGCGGCGTTGACGGTGACGACCCGGAACAGGCCGCCCCGGTCGAGCTCGGCCGCGGTGGCCTTGGCCGCGGCGGGGCCGCCGCCGAGCACGACGGGCACCAGGTAGCTCAGCGCCCCCAGGAGCACCTGCGCGGCGAAGCCCACGGCGAGGTACGGCACGAGCGCCTCGACGCGGGCGGCGGCGACGGTCCAGCTGGGGGCGAGCGCCACCTGCACGGCGAACCCGAGCGTGCAGAGGGCGAACCAGACCAGCGCGGCGCCCAGGCTCCAGCCGGCGAAGGTCACGGCGGGTGCCCGCCGCAGGTGGCCGACGGCTTCCCGGAGCACCCCGGCGAGCGCGACCAGGTAGACCAGCACGCCCAACGTCACCACGAGGCGCAGGTCCGCCAGACAGCCGACCGCCAGCAGCCCGAGGCCGCTCACCAGCACCGGCAGGGTCGGCCCGGCGGCCGCGGTCGCTGCCTCGATCCTGGTGTGCAGCACGGTGGGCCACAGCAGGGCGATGGTCCCGATGACGGCCAGCCCCACCCAGCCGAGCAGGTTGAGGCCGAGGTGCCCGAGGAACAGGCGCTCGTAGTCCTCGCCGCCCCCGTCCAGTCGGGCCATGAGAACCCCGAGCGTGACCCCCACCGCGAGCATCAGGGCGCTGGCGGCGTAGTAGCGGACCAGGGGGGAGAACCGGGCCGGGAGCGCGCCGCGCGACTGGCCCACGATCACCACGGCGTGCGCGACGGCGTTCAGGCCGACGAGGACGCCCCCGGCGAGCACGAGCCCGAACGCGTCGACCACCATGCCGGTCATCACCAGGACGGCACCGACCGTGTGGGCCGCCAGGCGCAGACCCAGCGAGAGCCGGTGACCCAGGGCGCGACGCCGGAGCAGGGTGTCCGCGAAGTGCTGGCTCCAGATCAGGATCGCGGTGCTCACCGCGCCGAGCAGCAGGAGGTGCACGAGCAGCCAGCCCGACGACGGCACCGTGCGGTGCAGCAGGGTGCCGAGCGCCGCCGCCAGCAGCCAGGCCGGCACCAGGATGCCCGTGAGGACGTGCCACATCCGGTCCCTCATCGCGTCCCCCTCAGCACGGACGCGACGGCGACCACCACGAACAGGAGCACCGCGACGATGTTGAGCGCCCCACCCCACTGCACCAGGGCCGGGTGACCGTAGGCGTCACCGAGCAGCACGCGAGCGAGCAGGGAGACGTGCAGCAGCGCCGCCGGCACGTACATGACCGGGCGGTACGGCAGCGGGCGGCGCAGCACCGCGGGAAGGATCGTCGGGGCGTGCGCCATGATCATCGACATCACGAAGCCGAGGAACACGGCGTGCATCATCGCGTCGTACGCGGGGCCGCCGTAGACCGGCCCCTGCACCAGCCAGATGCCGCCCACGACCACCAGCCAGACGTAGCCCGCCAACAGGCAGCACGCCATGTAGCGCGGCAGCCCGGCGGAGCGCACGGTGCGGGTGGCGACGTCGTGCCGGGACAGCCAGCCCACCAGGGCGAGCAGGCCGAGACCGAGGAGCGGGTACCCGGCGACGGGGAGGACGAGCGACACGACCGCACCCGCGGCGAGCCCGAGGCCGATGCCGAACAGCCACTGCTCGGCTTGCTGGTCCACCGACGGCGACAGGCGCGAGAGCTCGAGCCGCTCACCGGCGATCGTGAGCACCAGGTAGAGGATCAGCAGGGGGGCGAGCTGGGGGATACCGAGGCCACGCCACCACAAGGCGGTCGCCATCAGGCCCATCAGAGCGCCCACCACCTGCACCGCGGTGGCCACCGAGGACTGCCTGCGCCAGATGGCGGCGTAGGCGACCAGCAGCATGGCGCTGCCGCCCACCAGGGCGACCTGGCCCACGACCACCGGGAGCGGCGAGACGAGCGCGATGCCGCCCGCGCCGAGCAGGCCGGGCGCCAGATAGGCCCACGGCCGGCGCACCGCCACCGCCCGTTCGAGCGTGACCACGGTGCCGACGAAGCCGAACACCATCAGCGGACCGTGCACCTCGGCGAGCCGGAGCGAGTCGACGGGCGCCGCGAGGCCGAGGAGCACCAGGGCACCGTCGAGCCCCGCCAGCAGGGCGAACCCGCCGAGGAGCAGCAGGCCGAGGCGGGCGGGCACCCGGGGGCGCGTCGCCGTGCCGGTGCCGGGTCGCCGGGCAGGGCTGAGCGTCGTCATCCGTGGCGGGCCGGTGCCGGCGTCACTGCACGCGGGTGAGGCGGACCGTCCAGGCGTCGGGTCCGGTCTCCAGGTAGGAGACGGCGAAGTCCCCGGGGCGGCTGCGCTCCAGCTGCGCGAGCAGCGGCAGCGGGTCGTGCGGGGCGATGAGGTCGAGCGCGAAGCCGGGCTGGATCGCCCCGAGGGCGCCGAAGATCGACGCGTGCCGGATGGCGTGCGGGATCGTGCGGGCGTCGAGGACGATGCTCGGCGCGTCGTCGTGGCCGCACTCGCAGGCGTGCTCGACGGGGGACTCGGCGGCGACGGCGCCGGGGCGGTGGGCCGACAGGCTGATCGGTTCGGGGGGCATGGTTCCTCCTCGGCGGGTCAGGTGACCCCTGGGAACCAATTTAAGAGGAGTCTCGTCCTTTCAATAGGACGTTGGACCTACCCAGTCGTCCGGCAGGTCCACCAGGCACAGGTCCGGCTGCACGAACGGACGCAGCCAGAGGCCGTCGCCGTCGTGCCCCAGCGACCGGGCGACACCCCGCAGCAGCCCCAGGTGCACCGAGCAGACGACGTCGGGGTGCGCTCGGGCCTCGGTCCGGAACGGGCAGGCGGGCAGCGCGATGGTGCTCTCGGCAGCGCGCAGCTCCGGCTCGAAACCGATCTCGGTGAGCATCCCCATCAGCGGCGGGACCGGGTCCGCCTCCGCCCCCGTCGCGTACTGCGCCGACCACTGCTCGCCGGCCCGCACCGCACGGGCTCGGCCGCCGTCGCCGTCCTCGCCGATCACCGCGGCGAGCGCGTGGGTGAGCTGCTGCTGAGCCTCCTCGGGGGGCTGCGGGACGGCGACTGCGCGGTACAGGACCTGCGGTCGGCCGCGCCGGCCCGACCGCGCGACCTGCCGGGACACGAGCCCGGCGGCCTCCAGCTGGTCGAGGTGGAAACGGGCCGTCGTGACGTGCACCCCGACACCGACGGCCACCGTGAGGGCGTCCAGAGCGTCGGGGGACTCGCTGAGCATCGCGAGCACACGGCGGCGCGGTTCGCTGGCCAGGGCGGCGTGCCACGCCTCACTCTGCGCGGTCGGGACCATGAATTGACAGTAACAGCGTGCATTCAAAGATCAGGTCCGGGCGGCCTCCGTGAGGAGCTCCGCTGCGGTCGTCGCACCGGGGCGGGCGCCCGCAGCCGACGCCTGCCGCGCACGCCGCTGGAGGACCGCGTTCACCGGGGTCGGCACGCCGTGCAGCCGGCCCAGCAGGACGATCTCGCCGTTGAGGTGGTCGGACTCGATCGATCCCGTCCCGCGCGCGAGGGACTGCCAGGACGACCCGCCCCCGCGCTCCTGACCGGGCAGGCGGTCGACGCGGAACCCGGCGCGGGCGGCGTCGTGCACCGCGTCGTCGAGGGTGACGATCCCGGCGGCGCGCAGGACCGCGCGGCCCTCGGCGTCCGCACGTGCGGCGAGGTCGCGGACGTCGTCGTCCCGGAGCGAGCCGCAGAGCGCCTCGACGGCGTTGGCGAGGTTGGTGAGCAGCTTCGTGTACTTCCAGGCCATGACGTCCGCGGCCACGGGTGCACGGAAGCCCGCGTCCTCGAGCTCCTGCGCGTAGCCGGCGAGCACGTCGTCCGCGTCCGTGGGCGGGGCCGCCGCGTGGCCGACCGTGAGGACTCCGGGCACCGGTGTGCCGCCGGCGCTGACGCGCCCGGGCTCGAGGAAGGTGGCCGGGAGCCAGACGCACATGGCGATCACCCGGGCGAAACGGCGCAGGGCCGCGCGCTCGTTGTCCACCCCGTTCTGCGCGCAGACCACCGCGAGCCGCTCGGCAGCGGTCCCGCCGCCGGCGACCGGACGGTCGGACCAGGCGGCGAGCGCGTCGGCGGTGTCCTGGCTCTTCACGGCGAGCACCAGCACGTCGCCGGCGCGGAGGTCGACGTCGTCGGGACCGGCGGCGACCACGGGCCGCACGCGCACCGTCCCCGCCGCGGTCGTGACCTGGAGCCCGTCGGCGCGCAGCGCGGCCAGCTGACGCCCGCGGGCGACCAGGACGACGTCCTTGCCGACGCTCGCGAGCAGCCCGCCGACCACGCCGCCGACCGCACCCGTCCCGATGATGATGTGTCGCACCGGCCCACCGTAGGCAGTCGCGGGGGCCGCCGCCGCGCCCGCGCGTCGACTACGTCACACTGCCCATCGCCTGGACGCACGGGCACCCATCGTGGTGCGTGCCCTAGTTTTGGCCCGTGACTGCACCTCTTCCGCCGAGCGACGCCGTCCAGAGCTCTGCCCAGAGCCCCGCGAGCCACGAGATCCCCGAGCCGATGCGCAACGACGTCCGCGTGCTGGGCGAGTTCCTCGGCCGGGTGCTGCGCGAGGCGGGCGGCGAGGACCTGCTGGCCGACGTCGAGGCGCTGCGCGAGCTCGCCATCCGCGCCCACAACGGTCCGGACGCCGAGGCGCTGGCGCAGGCCGAGGAGCTCGTCGCCGGGTTCTCCCTCGCGCGCGCCGAGCAGGTCGCCCGGGCGTTCACCTGCTACTTCCACCTGGCCAATACCGCGGAGGAGTACCACCGCGTACGCGTCCTGCGGGAGCGCGAGGCCAGCCTCCAGCCGCACCACCTGGCGCCCGACGACTCGCTGCCGGCCGCCGTGGCGCAGCTGGCCGACGAGGTCGGGGAGGACGTGGCACGCCAGCGGCTCGCCGAGCTCGAGTTTCGGCCGGTGTTCACCGCCCACCCGACCGAGGCCCGCCGCCGCGCGGTCTCCAGCGCGATCCGCCGCATCGCAGAGCTCGTCGCCGAGCGGGACCTGCGGTACATCGGCGGGATGTCGCTCGCGGAGAACGACCGCCGGCTGCTGAGCGAGATCGACACGCTCTGGCGCACGGCCCCGCTGCGGCAGGCCAAGCCGTCGGTGCTCGACGAGGTCCGCTCCGTCATCAACGTGTTCGAGGCGACCCTCGCCGACGTGCTGCCGGCCGTCTACCGACGCCTCGACGACTGGCTGCTGGCCGACGCCGCGGGGACGACGGCTCCCGCCGTGCGCCCGTTCGCCCGGCTCGGCACGTGGATCGGCGGGGACCGGGACGGCAACCCGAACGTCACCGCGCAGATCACCGAGGACGCCGCAGCGATGGCGTCCGAGCACGCGCTGCTCGAGCTGGAGGCCTCCGCCCGCAAGTCGGCCCATGGACTCACCCTCGACGGCTCGGGGACACCCGCCTCGCACGAGCTCGGAGCGCTGTGGCAGAAGCAGCGCGGGCTGTCCGCGACCCTGGCGGCACGGATCGCCGGCGACGCCCCGAACGAGCCGCACCGTCGGGTGGTCTACTTCCTCGCGGAGCGCATCGCGGCCACCCGGACCCGGAACGCCGACCTCGCCTACGGGGACGCGACGGAGCTCGAGGCCGACCTCGCCGTGGTGCAGCGCTCGCTGGCCGAGGCCGGCGCCAACCGCGCGGCCTACGGCGACCTCCAGCGGCTGATCTGGCAGGTGCAGACCTTCGGGTTCCACCTGGCCGAGCTCGAGGTCCGGCAGCACTCGCAGGTGCACGAGGGTGCGCTGGCCGACCTGCGCGCGCACGGCATCGACGGCACCCTCGAGCCCCGCACGGTCGAGGTCGTCGACACGTTCCGCGCCATCGGGGCCGTGCAGCGGCGCTACGGCGTGCTGGCCGCCCGCCGCTACATCGTCTCGTTCACGCAGTCCGCCGAGCACCTGGCCGCCGTGTACGAGCTGGCGGAGCTGACGTTCGCGGGCATGGACGCGCCGGTCATCGACGCGGTGCCGCTGTTCGAGACGTTCGCGGACCTCGAGGCCAGCGTCGACATCCTCGACGGCGCCCTCCAGCTGCCGCAGGTGCAGCGGCGGCTCGCGGAGAACGGGCGACGCGTCGAGGTCATGCTCGGCTACTCGGACTCGTCCAAGGACGTCGGCCCGGTCTCCGCCACCCTCACGCTGGACACCGCGCAGCGCAGGATCACCGAGTGGGCGCGACGCAACGAGATCGTGCTGACCCTGTTCCACGGCCGCGGCGGCGCGCTCGGGCGTGGTGGCGGTCCCGCCAACCGCGCTCTCCTCGCGCAGCCCCCGGGGTCGGTCGACGGCCGGTTCAAGCTCACCGAGCAGGGTGAGGTCATCTTCGCCCGCTACGGCGACCCGGTGATCGCGGCGCGGCACATCGAGCAGGTGGCCGCGGCGACGCTCCTGGCCGGCGCGCCCTCGGTCGAGCGCCACAACGCGGCCGCGACCGAGCGGTTCGCGCCCCTCGCCGCGCAGCTCGACGAGACGTCCCGCGTCCGGTTCCACGAGCTGGTCAAGGCGCCGGGCTTCCCGCAGTGGTTCGCCGAGGTCACGCCGCTCGAGGAGGTCGGCATGCTGCCGATCGGCTCGCGCCCGGCTCGGCGAGGCCTGTCGGTGGAGTCGCTCGACGACCTTCGGGCGATCCCGTGGGTGTTCTCCTGGTCGCAGGCCCGCATCAACCTGGCCGGCTGGTACGGCCTGGGCACCGCGCTGGAGACGGTCGGCGACCTCGACGAGCTGCGCACCGCGTACGCGCAGTGGCCGCTGTTCGCCACCATGATCGACAACGTCGAGATGTCCCTGGCCAAGACCGACGAGCGCATCGCGGAGCGGTACCTCGCCCTCGGCGACCGGGACGACCTGGCCCAGCAGGTGCTGGACGAGATGGCCCTGACGCGCCGCTGGGTGCTCGCCATCACCGACAGCGAGGCGATCCTGTCCCGCCGCCGGATCCTCGGCCGTGCCGTCCAGCTGCGCAGCCCGTACGTGGACGCGCTGTCCCTGCTCCAGCTCCGCGCGCTGCGCGGCCTGCGCACGGGCGACGCCCCCGAGCAGGCCGACGACCTGCGCCGCCTCCTGCTGCTCACCGTCAACGGCGTCGCGGCCGGCCTGCAGAACACCGGCTGACCAGCACCGTCCTACGGGCCGGTCGGTCCGAAGCGCTCGGTCCGGATCCGCTCCGGGTCGTGCCCGAGGTCGACCAGCGTGTCGGCGACCGTCTCGACGAACGGCGTCGGCCCGCAGATGAACACGTGCGCGCGCTCGTCGGGCGGGAAGCACGCGGCCTCCAGCAGTGCCGGGTCGATCCGTCCGACGCGGCCGGCCCACCCGTCGGGTCCGCGGCGCGTCCACACGCGGGTGAGGGCGACGTCGGAGCCGAGGGACTCAAGCTCGTCGGCGTAGATCGCGTCCTGCGGCGTCCGGACCGACACGACCAGGCGGAACGGCGCCACGCTCCGGGCCAGCCGGCGGGTCCGGAGCATCGACATGAGCGGCACCAGGCCCGATCCGCCCGCGATCAGCTGCACGGGGTGCGGGTCGGTCGGCTGCCACACGAACCAGTGGCCCACGGGACCGCGGAGCTCCACCTGGTCGCCCACCTGGAGGTCCTCCGTGAGGTACGGGGACACCTCGCCGTCGTCGACGACCTGCACCGTGAGCGCGATCCGGCTGTCGTGGCCGGCCGGATCAGGGGGCACGCCGGGCAGCCCCATGGTGCCGGGGGAGGCCAGCGAGTAGGAGCGCTGCGTGGAGTAGCCGTCCTCCGCGGTCAGCCGGATGTCGACGTGCTGGCCGGCCAGGGCGCCCCGCCAGCCGGGGACGTCCAGCTCGAGGGTCATGGCGGTCGGGGTCTCGGCGGTGCGGGCGACGAGCGTCCCGACCATCCAGGGCAGTGCGTACAGCTCGGTGTCGGAGGAGGGAGTGCTCACGCTCAGTCTCCCCAGTACCGCTGCTCCTTCCAGGGGTCTCCGTAGGCGTGGTACCCGAGCCGCTCCCAGAACCCCCAGCTGTCCTCGGTCAGGAGGTCGAGGCTGCGCACCCACTTCGCGGACTTCCAGAAGTACAGGTGCGGGATGAGCAGCCGGGCGGGACCGCCGTGCTCCGGGGCCAGCGGCGCGCCGTCGTACTGGTACGCGATCCACGCCTTGCCCCCGCGCAGGTCCGCCAGCGGCACGTTGGTGGTGTACCCGCCGTCGCAGTGCGCCATCGCGTACTGCTCCTCGGGCGCGAGCTCGACCCCGTCCAGCAGCGTGTCCAGCGAGATGCCACGCCACGCGGAGTCGAGCTTGGTCCACTTGGTGACGCAGTGGATGTCCTTGACGATGTCGTCGTGCGGCAGGTGCGTGAGCTCCGACCAGGTCCAGCTGGCGCGGGTCGCCCCGCCGGACGTGATGGCGAACGTCCAGGTGGACAGGTCGGCGCGCGGGGTCGGGCCGGCCGACAGGACGGGGAAGCCACGCTCGAGGTACTGGCCGGGCGGGATGCGGGGGTCGGTCTCGCGCTTGCCGCGGAACCCGCGGGAGATGATCGCCATCAGACGGCCGTGCGGTTCGACATGGTCACTCCCGGGGTCGGAGACGCTCCGGCTCATCATGCGGCCCCGCCCGGTGGACGCGCCAGAGGCCGGTCCGCGATGCGGACCGGCCTCTGATCTGTGCGTTCGTCGGACGCGTCAGCCGCGCGAGTAGACGACGCGCGGGCCACCGGAGGCGGAACCGGAACCCCCGCTGGTGCCGCGGCCGCTGCCACCGCGGCGGCGACGCTGACCCGACGCGCCGGCCGAGGCCGCGGCTGCCGGGGCCCCGACGCGGCCTCGGCCGCGGCCACGACCCCCGCCACCGCCGCCTCCGGTGCTGGCGGTGACAGGCGGAGCGACGTACTTCACGTGCGCGGCGACCTCTCCGACGAGGCGCGTGAGCGTCGCGTCACCGGGGAAGACGGGCTTGGGCGTCGCCGTGATCTTGGCGGCACGGGTCAGCGCGCGGACGTCGCCGCGCTGCTCGGGCAGGACGATCGTGACGACGTCGCCGCCCGAGCCGGCACGCGCGGTGCGGCCGGAGCGGTGCAGGTACGCCTTGTGCTCGGCCGGCGGGTCCACGTGCACGACGAGCTCGATGTCGTCGACGTGGATGCCGCGCGCGGCGATGTCGGTGGCCACCAGGACCCGGACGGCACCGGACGCGAACGCCTCGAGGTTCCGCTCGCGGGCGCCCTGCGCCAGGTTGCCGTGCAGGTCCACGGCTGGGATGCCGTCCATGGTCAGCTGCTTGGCCAGCTTCTTTGCCTGGTGCTTGGTGCGCATGAACAGCAGGCGGCGGCCGGTGCCGGAGGCGAGGTGGTGGACGACCTGCTTCTTGGCGTCGGCGTCGCGGACCTCGAACAGGTGGTGGGTCATGGCGGCGACGGGCGACTCGGCGCTGTCGACGGAGTGCTCGACGGGGGAGGTCAGGTAGCGCTTGACCAGCTGGTCGACGCCCTTGTCCAGGGTGGCCGAGAACAGCAGGCGCTGGCCGGTCTTCGGCGTCTTGTCCATGATGCGCTTGACGCCCGGCAGGAAGCCGAGGTCGGCCATGTGGTCCGCCTCGTCGAGGACGGTGATCTGCACGTCGTCGAGCGTGAGGGCCTTCTGGTTGAGCAGGTCCTCGAGGCGGCCCGGGCAGGCAACGACGATGTCGACCCCGCCGTTGAGCGCGGACGTCTGCTTGCCCTGAGACACGCCGCCGAAGATGACGGTCGTGTTCAGACCCATCACCTTGGCCAGCGGGGCGATGGTGGCGTCGATCTGCGAGGCAAGCTCGCGCGTCGGGGCCAGCACGAGGGCGCGCGGGCGGCGGGCGGCCTTGCCCTTGCCCGCGGTGGCGGCGAGCCGCACGACGAGCGGGAGGGCGAACGCGAGCGTCTTGCCGGAGCCCGTGCGGCCGCGGCCGAGGACGTCCCGGCCGGCCAGCGAGTCGGGCAGCGTGGCGGTCTGGATGGGGAAGGGGGCGGTGATGCCCTGCGCCGTCAGTGCGGTGGACAGGGCAGAGGGCACGCCAAGTGCGGCGAACGAAGTCATAGATAGAGCCTCTCGGGGCTTGGTCGGGGTCCGCCGCCAGAGCAACCAGAGCGAGTGCTCCGGGGGACCTCCACGACGCGGGGCGCGCAGGTTCGCGCAGCCCTTGGTGTCCCCACCCTCTCACACGACATGTCTCGCGGGGGCTCGCGGTGTCGAGCGTCACAAGGGACGATCGGACCCAACAGCCCCCGCACCAGGAGGAACGCACCCCGATGACCGAGACTGCGACCGCCGGTGTGATCGCCTCCGCGCACGACCTGGTCAAGGTCTACGGGGCGGGGCCGACCGCCGTGCGGGCGCTCGACGGGGTGGACGTGGACCTGGTCCGCGGGGAGCTCACGGCGATCATGGGGCCGTCGGGGTCGGGCAAGTCGACGCTCATGCACTGCCTGGCCGGGCTGGACCGGCCGACGTCGGGCACCGTGGTGGTGGACGGCCAGACCGTGAGCAGCATGTCCGAGCGGAGGCTCACGGCGCTGCGCCGCACCCGCGTCGGCTTCGTGTTCCAGGCCTACAACCTGGTGCCGACGCTCACCGCGCTGGAGAACATCACGCTGCCGCTCGACATCGCGCGAAGGCCCGTCGACCGCGCTCACCTCGACCTGGTCGTGCAGACGCTCGGGCTCACGGACCGGCTCGGCCACAAGCCGACGGAGCTCTCGGGCGGCCAGCAGCAGCGGGTCGCGTGCGCGCGGGCCCTCGTCGCCCGTCCGGCGGTGGTGTTCGCCGACGAGCCGACCGGCAACCTCGACAGCACGTCCGCGGCCGAGGTGCTCGGCTTCCTGCGCGGCAGCGTGGACGACCTCGGGCAGTCCGTGGTGATGGTGACGCACGACCCGACGTCCGCCGGGTACGCCCACCGGGTGCTGTTCCTCGCCGACGGCCGGGTGGTGGGGGAGCTGCGGGACCCGACCGCCGAGTCCGTGCTCGCCGCCCTGGCGGCCCTGCGCGTCGGCGCCCCCTGATGGTCCGCGTCGCCCTGCGTGGGGTGCGGGCGCACCTCGTGCGGTTCTGCCTCTCGGTGCTCGCGGTCGCGCTGGGCGTCGCCTTCGTGGCGGGGACGTTCGCGCTGCGGACCATGCTCGGGTCCACGTTCACCGACATCGTCGCGACGACCACCCTCGGCGACGCCTACGTGCAGGGTGCCGAGCCGGCCGGAGGTACCGGTGGACCGGACCGGATCAGCCCCGAGGTGCGCAACCCGGTGCCCCTGACGCTGGTCGACGAGCTCGAGGCGGTCGACGGCGTCGCCGCGGTGCTCCCGGACCTGCAGGGGCCGCTCGTCCTGGTCGGAGCCGACGGCACCGCGGTGCAGAGCACCCAGGCGCCGAGCTTCGGGTTCGCGTACGACCCTCGGGACCGGGCCGTGGACGTCGTCGCCGGGAGGGCGCCGGAGGGTGCCGACGAGATCGGGGTGGAGTCGGCGACGCTGCGCGCGTCCGGGCTCGCGATCGGCGACGGGACACGGGTGGTGCTGGGCGGCGAGGTCCGGCCCGTCACGGTGGTCGGTGAGATGGGGCTCGGGTCGGCGCTGGCCGGCGCGACGGTCGTCTTCCTCGACGCCGGCACGGCGGCGGCCGCGTTCGCGCCGGACGGGACGGTCGCCACCATCTCGGTGCTGGCGGAGGACGGGCTCACCGAGCAGCAGCTGGTGGACCGGCTCGCTCCCGTGGCCGCGGCGTCGGCGGTTCCGGCGGAGGCGGTGACCGGGGACGAGGTGCGCGCGGAGGCGACCGAGAACATCCTCACGATCCTCGGGTTCATCACCACGTTCCTGCTGGTGTTCGCCGGGATCTCGCTGTTCGTCGGCGGCTTCA
Source organism: Cellulomonas sp. Root137 (assembly GCF_001426725.1). Lineage (NCBI taxonomy): Bacteria > Bacillati > Actinomycetota > Actinomycetes > Micrococcales > Cellulomonadaceae > Cellulomonas > Cellulomonas sp. Root137. The sequence goes on from NZ_LMFG01000001.1 coordinate 2,137,430, forward strand.
TCATCGCCAACACGTTCTCCATGTGGGTGCGGCAGCGGACCCGCGAGCTCGCCCTGCTGCGCGCGGTGGGGGCGTCACCGCTGCAGGTGTTCTCCTCGATCGTGCTGCAGGCCGCGATCGTCGGGGTGGTCGGCGCGGTGCTGGGCGTGGCCGGCGGGCTCGGTCTCGTCGTGCTCCTCCGTGCGGTGCTCGGCACGTTCGGGATGCAGCTGACCGGTCGGGTGCCGCTGGACGGGTTCACCCTGGTGGTCTCGGTGCTGGTCGGCACGCTGGTGAGCGTGGTGGCCGCGGCCGTGCCGGCCCGTCGCGCCGCGCTGGTCCCGCCGGTGGAGGCGCTGCGCGACGAGGTCGCTCTGCCGGAGCGCTCGCTCGTCCGCCGTGCGGTGCTCGGCGTGACGCTCGTGGTGGCGGGCATCGGCGCCGTCGCGCTCGCGCTCCTCGACCCCACGGCCGACCACGCGGGAGCCGTGCTGGGCTGCGGGGCGGGCGCCGTGGTGCTCGGCGTGCTGACGGCGTCCCCGGTGCTGGCGCGCGGGTTCCTTCGGGTGGCCTCCCTGCCCGTCGCCGGGTGGCGGCCGGTCGGTCCGCTGGCGCGGGGCAACGTCACCCGGAACCCGCGCCGCACCGCGAACACCGCCGGTGCGCTCATGGTCGGGATGGCCCTGGTCGGGGCCGCGGCGGTGATCGCGGCGACCACGCAGGCGTCGACCAGCGCGATCGTCACGCACGAGGCCACCACCGACTACATCCTGCGCGGCGCCGCCCAGGGCACGGTGCCCGAGCAGGCGGTGGCCGACGTGCGTGCGCTGCCGGGCGTCCGGGCGGCGGACACGTTCGCCACGGCCGGCGTCCTGGTCGGCGACTCCACGTTCGCCGTCACCGGCATCGACCCCACGGCCGTCGGTCGCAGCATCCGGACCGAGGTGGTCGAGGGGGAGTTCCCCGGAGCGCTGGCAGCGGGAGAGGTCGCCGTGCAGCGGACGACGATGGACGACGAGGACTGGTCGCTCGGGCAGGAGCTCACGCTCGTCGGCTCGTCGGGGGCGGACACCCTCACCATCGGCGCGGTCATCGACTCGCCCGCGTTCGGCGTGCCGTTCGTCGTGTCGCAGACGGTGCTCGACTCCCTCTTCGCTCCCGACGAGCAGCGGCTGACCACCGTGTTCGTCACGGCGGCCGACGGTGCCGACGTCGCGGCCCTGCGGGGGGAGCTCACCGCGGCCGTCCGGCCGTACGTCGTGGTGTCGGTGATGGACAGCGACGAGTTCGTCTCCGACCTGGCCGCGCAGGTGGACCGCGTGCTCGTGATCCTCTACGCGCTGCTGGGCCTGTCGGTCGTCATCGCCGTGCTCGGCATCGTCAACACGCTCGCCCTGTCGGTCATCGAGCGGACCCGGGAGATCGGGCTGCTCCGCGCGGTCGGGCTGGGCCGCCTGCAGCTGGGCACGACGATCACGCTGGAGTCGGTCCTCACCGCGGTGTTCGGCACGGCGGTGGGGCTGGTGATGGGGGTCGCGCTCGCCGCCACCCTGCCCACCGTCTTCGCCGACGTGGGGCTGCGGACGCTGGCGATCCCGTGGGCCAGCATCGGCCTCATGCTCGCGCTCGCAGTCGTCGTCGGGGTGGTCGCCGCGCTGTGGCCCGCGGTCCGCGCGGCGCGACTGCCGGTCCTCGACGCGGTCAGCACCGAGTAGCGATGTGCACGCCGCCGGTGACCTCGGCAGATACCCTCGGAGGGTGAGCGACACCGGGTACGGCGACTTCGAGTTCGAGCGTCGGTTCTGGGCGCGTGACGTGCCCGCGGACCTGCTCGACGCCGCACCCGCCCTCATCGTGCAGAGCTACGTCCTGGCCGACGCCGGCTTCGCCATCCGCGTCCGGGTGCAGGCCACGGTGGACGGGCTGGCGCTCGAACCGGGGCTCGACGAGCTCACGATCCTGGAGCGGTACGCGGACCAGATGGACTTCTGCGCGATCACCGTCAAGGGGCCCATGAACGAGGGGACCCGCTACGAGGCCGAGCGCGAGCTCGACGTCTCCGTGGGCCTCGAGCTGGTGCGCCGCGGCGGTGCCAGGGTGGCCAAGACGCGGCACTCGGTCTGGCTCGGCGACGACGGCTGGGTGGTCGACACGTTCGCGGGCGGGAACGCGCCGCTCGTGGTCGCCGAGGTGGAGCGCGGCGGGCCGGTCACGGACCTGACGATCCCCGACTTCTGCGTGACCGAGCTGACGTCCGACCCGCGGTTCTCCAACGACGCGCTCGCGGGTGCGCCCTACGGCACGTGGGCGGCCGCGTACGAGGCCGAGCTGGCGAGCGTCGGCCCGCGGTTCCTGCAGAGCCTCGGGCACAACCACCGCCCGGGTGAGCACCCCTCCGACTAGCGCGTCCACCGGCGGTGACCGCGTCGGACTGCCTTGCGCACGGGCGTCATCGCCGCCCGCTCCGCCTCCTGTGCGGCCGCGTGCTCGAGCGCGTGCAGGCGTCCGTGCGTGAACGTGCTCTCGCCGTCGAGCTCCGCCTGGTGCGCGAGCCGGCGCAGCGTCTCCTGGCGCACCACTGCGTCGTGCTGGGTCCCGAGGACCTCCTGCACCCGGTGCGCTCGCCTGGCGCTGCGCCGCGCGGCAGGCCCGACGACCGGCACCGCGACCTCGCTGGCGTACCGCGCGCGCCGCGCCGCCTTGCGGACCTCGTGCAGTGCCTCGTCACGGTCCACCCCGGAGGGTGCCTGCGCAGCCAGCTCCACGGCCCGGTCGAGTCGCCTCCACGCCCGGCGTGCGCGGCGCGGCAGGAACGTCGCGGCGTCGCGATCAGCCTGAGGGCCCCCGGGAAGGTCGGTGGAGAGCGTCGCGACGAGCGCGCCGAACCGGGCCGACGCGAGCCAGGCGTCGACCTCGTCCTGCGCGAGGAGGCGGGCGGCGGACCGGTCCTCGTCGATCCGGTGCTCGATGGGTCCGACGACCAGGTCGGGGTCCTCGTGCGCCAGCCTGCGCAGCAGGGCGTGCCGCTCGACGTGGGGGTCCCGGGCCGCCCCGAGCGCCCGCCCGAGCTCGGCGAGCTCGTCCCGCAGGGGGTCGGTGACCGTGCGGTCCAGGGCCGGACGGTAGACCGAGAGCACCGCGCGCAGCCGGCGGGTGACCACCCGGGCGTCGTGCACGGCGTCGTCCTCGCCGGCCCGGACGGCGGGCGCGGCAGCGAGCAGGCGCTCCAGCTGCACCGCGACGTACGCCTGCACGACCTCGCCCGCGGTCTCCATGCGTCGAGGTTGGCACAGCCGGAGGGCCGCACGCGGTGATTCAGACCGTGTCCCAGGTCCGCAGCACCCCGACGTGCCACGACGCCAGCACCACGAGCGCGCAGACGCCCAGCACGACGGCGGCGAACACGGCGTCACGCCGGTCCAGCGCGACGGGCCGGTGCACGGTCCGCGGGCCCGAGCCGAGGCCGCGGGTCTCCATCGCGATCGCCATCCGCTCGCCCTGCCGGAGCGCGACGACCAGCAGGGTGAACGCCGCCCGGGTGAGCGATCCGGGGTCGCGGGGCAGGGTGCCCGCACGGCGCCGCGGATCGCGCACGGACTGCGCCTGGCGGATCGTCATCCACCGCTCCGGGAGGTCCTCCAGCACGCGGTAGCCCGCGAGCACGGCGAACGTGGGGCGCGCCCCGAGCCGGGCGTGCTGGTGCAGGCTCGTCATGAGGCGGGCGCCGTCGGTGGTCAGGCTGAACGCGACGGCGAGGATGCCGACCAGCACGGTGCGCAGCGCGAGCGCCGCGCCGATGGCGACGCCCGTGCCGGTCACCTCGAGCCCGAGCACCTCGGCGACGACCGGACCGTCGCGCGTGACGGCGTTCACGGCGAGCAACGAGCACGCGAAGGGGCCGAAGAGCAGGGCCGCGGCACCGAGCGTCTGCCACGGGATCCGGCCCGCCGCGAGGACGGCGGGCACCGCGACGACGAGCAAGGCCAGCGGCGTCCACGGGTCGACCGGCACCAGCAGGAGGACCGACACGACGAAGAACACGGCGAGCTTGACCGTGGGGTTGCGGCGGTGCAGGAGCGAGTCGTGGGGCAGAGCCCGCCCGAGGCGGTTCACGCCGGCACCGACGTCGCCCGGTCGGCGGCGGCGTGCAGGGCGCGCAGCACGTCGCGCAGGCGGTGGTCGGTGGTCCGCCAGGCAGCGAGCACCGGGGGAAGGGGCAGCCCGGCCCGGGCGAGCAGCCCGTCGTCGGTGAGGACCGCATCCACCGGTCCGTGCGCGAGGACCTGCCCGCCGCGCAGCACCAGCACGTCGTCGGCGACCTCGCCCACCAGTCGCAGGTCGTGCGTGACGAGCACGACCCCGCGGCCCTCGTCCGCGAGCCGACGCAGCGAGTCCGCGCTGGCCGCGGACGTGCGCCGGTCCTGGCCGAAGGTCGGCTCGTCGGCGAGGAGCACGTCGTGCCCGCACACCGCCATCGCCGCGAGGGAGAGCCGGCGCTGCTGACCGCCCGACAGTCGGAAGGGGTCGCGGTCCTCCAGCCCGGTCAGGCGGTAGGCGTCCAGCGCACCGGCCACGCGGTCGTTGACGTCCGTCGCTCGCGCGCGCCGCGGTCCCCACGTGATCTCGTCGCGGACCGTGCGGGCGAGGAACTGGTGCTCCGGGTGCTGGAAGACGAGCCCCACCGACCCGCCGGACACCGTCCCGGCCGCCGGGAGGAGGCCGGCGAGCGCGAGGAGCAACGTGCTCTTCCCCGACCCGTTCAGGCCGACGACGGCGGTCACCCGGCCGGCGTGCACATCGAGGTCGACCCCGTCGAGGACGGTGCGAGACCCTCGCCGGACGGTCAGCCCACGGGCGCGCAGCACGCGGGGTCCCGACCTCGACGGGGAGACAGGGGCGACCGCGAGCTGCCCGAGGGCGCCCACGCCCGCCGCGGACAGCTCGGCGGACAGCGGCAACCACGTGCCCAGCTGCGCGAGGGTGCGGGAGTCGTCGTGCAGCACCTCCTGCGTCGCGCCGTCGGAGCGCACCCGGCCGTCCGGGCCGAGGACGAGCACCCGCGCGGGCAGCCGTCCGAGCTCGTCGAGCCGGTGCTCCACCATGACCGTCGACCGGTCGGCACCCGCGGCCGCTCGCACCGCCGCCGCGACCGCCCGCGCGGCTGCGGGATCGAGCAGGGCGGTCGGCTCGTCGAGCAGCAGCACCCGCGGGTCCGCCACCAGCGCCGCCGCGAGCGCGATCCGTTGCCCCTCGCCCCCGGACAGCTCGGCCGTGCGCCGGTGCGCCAGGTGCGCGGCGCCCACGGCCGCGAGCGTGCGCTCTACGGCCGGACCGATCAGCGCCGGGTCGACCCCGCGGTTCTCGAGCGCGAACGCCACCTCGTCGAGCACCGTGGGCAGGCAGAGCTGGTCGGCCGGGTCCTGGGTGAGGGTGCCCACCCTCGTGGCGAGGTCCGCGGTCGGGGTCGTCGTCGCGTCGAGCCCGGCCACCAGGACGTGGCCCGTGACCTGGGCGTCGACCACCTGCGGCACGATGCCGGCCAGCACGCGCAGCAACGTGCTCTTGCCCGCGCCGGACCCGGCGAGCACCAGCACCTGTTCGCCCGGCGCCACGTCGAGGTCCACGTCGCGCAGCACGGGCGAGGACGACCCGGGGAACGAGACGCCCAGACCGCGGACCTCGATCACGCGACGGGCACCGGGTTCGGCGTCGCCTGGCGGCGGGCGCGACCCAGCGGCGTGTTGTCGAGGACCCCCGTGCGGGCGAGGGCGTCGCCGATCAGCTTCGCCGCGACGCCGCACAGCAGGATCCCGCTGGCCACCTGCAGGCCCAGCCGCCACACGAACCAGTCCTGCGTGAGCCAGCCGAACCGGACGATGCCCAACGCGGTGCTGGCCAGGCCGGCCAGTGCTCCGGAGGCCACGAAGACGCCCCAGTCGTAGCGCCGGTACCGGGTCAGCGTGAACGCCAGCTCGGCGCCCGCGCCCTGCACCAGACCGACCACCAGGAGCATCGGGCCCACCGGGGAGGCGAGGAACACGACCTCGACCAGCGCGGCGGCCAGCTCGACGACGATGCCGACGCCCGGCCGCCGCACGATGTACAGCGCGAGGGGTGCGGCCACCATCCAGCCGCCGATGAGCACGTGCTGGGCGAGGTCGCCGAACGGGCCCATCGCGATCTGGAGCGCGATCCACGCCTGCACCAGCGCCCAGTACACGAACCCGGACACCACCGCGAGGACGGCCAGCAGGACCAGCTCGGACAGGGAGATCCGGCGGCGGTTCACCGGGCACCGGCCGACGGCGAGTGCATCGACACGGTGACGTGCGTGACCACGTGCCGGACGTGGCGCGCCGCCTCCAGCCAGCCCGCCGCGACCGCGGTGAGCACGTCGGACAGGTCTCCGTCGAGGCGTGTGACGAAGTGCTCCGGCGACGTCGTGGCCGCCGACCCGGCCGTGCCGATGGCGGCCATGATGTGCGCCAGGTGGTCGCCGCCGGCGTCGTCCAGCGGGTACAGGGCCCAGTGCGCACTCGCGGTCAGGCCCGTCGGGGCGAGCACCGGGACGGGGACGCGGTCCAGCAGGGCGTCGTCGGGCAGCTCACACGCCACCTCGCCCGGGCAGCCGCGCGACAGCAGGAGGTGCGCGACGACGTGCCACCGCGTCTCGCCCGCCGCGGCCAGGACCTCGTGCACGTAGCGGATGACGTCGCCCTCGCTGCCGCGCACGAACGTCGAGACGTCGTCGGTACGGACCGTCACGCGGGAGGTGTCAGCGGCGGCGAGCGCGCTGAGGATGACCTCGACGTAGTCGTCGCAGTGCGGGTGCAAGGAGAAGCGGGCACCGACGCCGAGCTCGGTGGCTCGTCGGTCGGCGAGGGGGCTGGTCAGGGTGCTCATCGGGTCCTCCGGTGTCGCGGCGGACCCCCGGGCAGCCGCACGAGGTCGCCGGCGCCGCGTGACGACGGGTCCGCCGGAAGGGCGCGCCGCAGCGCGACCGGCCCGGAGGACGCCGACCGCCGGCGCGCAGCCGACGACAGTGCCCTGCTCCCTACGCTGGCATGAACCAGATCAGGTTCCACGGGTCTGCGGGTGGGACGTGGTGTCCGGCCGCACTCTCAGCGCTCCTGCGCTCCCCGGGGGCTTGTCGACGCCGAACCTAGCCCTCCGACCGCGGGAGAGGGAACCCCGGTCCGGTTGCTGGGCACTCCTATGCTGTCCGTCGACCGTCGACCAGGAGGTAGAGCCGTGCCGCTAGGCCGACGACGCGCTGCGCTCGTGGTCGCCCTGCTGGCGCTGACGGGCTGCACGGACGACAGCACCCCGGTCGAGCCGACCCCGACGGCGTCGAGCACCCCGACGCCGACGCCGACCCCGACGGCGGCCACGGCCGAGGCGGGCGCACCGGCGGCGGCGGCCACTGTGCTCCCGGCCGCCACCGCGCAGGACGCCGCCCTCGAGGCGTCGCGCGCGGTGTTCGTGACCGCGCCGGTGGTGGTCGTCGCGCCGGCCGAGGACGTCGCGGCGCAGCTGACCGCCGCGTCGGCGGGGGTCGCGCTCGGTGCCCCGGTGCTGCTGACGACCGCCGGCGTGGACCCGGCGCCGCTGCTCGCCGAGATCGCGCGGCTCGACGCCCAGGCGGTGCTCGCGGTCGGCGCGGTGCCGTTCGCGCCACCGCGGTCGGTCGCCGTCGTCCCGGTCCCGGGCGGAGCGGACGCGGCCACGCTGCGCGCGGCGACCGGCGCCCGGTTCGGGGCGCCGACTCCGGTCGCGCCCGGGCAGGAGGCCGCAGCCGTGCGGGCGCTCGCGGCTCCTCAGCCGGCCGTGCTGGTGGTGCAGGGAGCACCGCCGACCCCGACCCCGTCGACGGCGTCCGTGTCGCCGACGCCCTCTCCGACGTCGTCCCCGTCGCTGCCGCCGACCCGTCCGCCCGCCGCGGTGGACGGCACGATCGCGCTCACCGGGGTCGGGGTGGACCCCGTCGCGGCGTTCGCGACCCTCCGTGCCGTCGGGATCCCGGTGCTCGACACCCCCGGCGGAGACCCGCGCGCCACGACGCCGGGCGTGCAGGCGATCGCCGCGGCCGCGCCGGACCACGCGATCGCGTTCGGCGCCGCGTTCGGCCCACCCGAGCTGCTGGCGAAGCGGCTGGCCGCCGCACGGACCGGTGCACTGCTCGGCGGTGGGGGGCAGCTCGTGTTCCCGCAGGTCCCGGGTGTGCCGGGCAAGAAGTACGTCGCCCTGTACGGCACCCCCGGGTCCGCGGCGCTCGGCGTGCTGGGGGAGCAGGACGTGCCTGCGACACTCGCTCGCGCCGACGCCACCGCGGCTCCCTACCGCACGCTCACCACCGACGCCGTGGTGCCGATGGTCGAGATCATCGCGACCATCGCCTCGGCCGGCCCCGGGGACGACGGCAACTACTCGCAGGAGCGGTCCGTCGAGGAGCTGCGTCCGCTGGTCGAGGCCGCGGGGGCGGCGGGCATGGCGGTCGTCCTGGACCTTCAGCCCGGTCGGACCGACTTCCTCACGCAGGCCCAGCAGTACGCCGACCTGCTCGCCCTGCCCTACGTCGGGCTCGCCCTCGACCCCGAGTGGCGTCTCGCCCCGGACCAGGTGCACCTGCGCCAGATCGGCTCCGTCGGCATCGACGAGGTGAACGGGGTCGTGGCGTGGCTCTCGGACTTCACCGCCCAGCACGCGCTGCCGCAGAAGATGCTGGTCCTGCACCAGTTCGCGGGCCGGATGATCACCGACCGGGCACGGCTGGACACCTCACGCGACGAGCTGGCGCTGGTGATCCACGTCGACGGGCAGGGCTCGCAGCCGGCGAAGGCGGGCACCTGGAACGCGCTGCGCACGGACGCGCCGCCGGTGCACTGGGGGTGGAAGAACTTCTTCGACGAGGACGTGCCGATGCTGGACCCAACGCAGACGTACCAGGTGCAGCCGGTGCCGGACCTGGTCAGCTACCAGTAGCCGGGCGCTCCACCAGGAACGTGCGGCCGGTGGCGTCGACCACGCGCTCGAACCCGGCCCGCAGCTCGGTGTCGCGGGCGACCTCGTCCTCGGTCAGCTGCTTGCGCGGCCCGCGGATGTTGCCCACCTGCGCGGGGCCCAGGTAGGTCAGCCACCACTCGGTCATGTCACGACGCCGCTTCTTCGGCACGAGCGCTCCTCGGTAGTTCGTGCCCTAACTATATGCGCACGATCTAGGGTGGGCCGCATGGACGATCCACTCGCCGTCGAGGCCCAGGTCTGCCTGACCATGTCCGCCGCAGCCCGCAGCCTGGTCGCGTTCTACCGTCCGCTGCTCGAGCCGCTCGGGCTGACGCACCCGCAGTACCTCACGATGCTCGCCCTGTGGCAGTACGGCCGCCTCTCGCTCAAGGACCTCGCCGCCCTGCTCCACCTCGAGCCCGCCACCGCGTCGCCGCTGGTCAAGCGGCTGGAGGCCATGGGGCTCGTCCGGCGCGAGCGGGCCGCGGACGACGAGCGCGCGCTCGACATCGTCGTGACCGACGCCGGCCGCGCGATGCGGGTCACCGCCGTCGGGATCCCGGCCGCGATGGTCGAGGGCCTGGGTCTCACGCCCGAGCAGATCGAGCAGATCCGCGCGGCGGCGGAGCTGCTGATCGCGGCGACGACGCCTACCCCCGCATGATCTGCTGCACGGCCCACCGGTTGCCGTCGGGGTCGGCGAAGAACGTGAACCGCCCCCACGGGAAGTCGACCACCGGCTCGGCGGCGACCCCGCGGCCCACCAGGTACTCGTACGCGGCGTCGGCGTCGGCGACCACCACCTGAAGCCCCTGCTGCGAGCCCGCGGACATCGTCGTCATGTTCACGTCCAGGACGATCGAGCAGGCCGAGCCCGGGGGAGTGAGCTGCACGAACCGCAGGTTCTCGTCGACCGGGATGTCGTGGTCGGCCACGAACCCGACCTGGTCGACATAGAACGCCTGTGCACGGTCGATGTCCGTCACGGGGACCGAGACGAGCTCCAGCTTCATGTCCATCGGTGCGACTCCTTTCGAGAGGTCATGAGAGAAGCCTCCTCGCAGTAGCGGTCAGCCGCTGTCCGCTGCTCGGACGGTCCGATCCTCGTGTCGTCCGTAGGCTCGACACCATGACCCACCCCATCCGCATCGGAGTCCAGCTCCAGCCCCAGCACGCCGACTACGCCCAGCTCCGCGACGCGGTGAGCCGCGCGGAGGACCTGGGGGTCGACGTCCTCTTCAACTGGGACCACTTCTTCCCGCTGTCGGGGGACCCGGACGGCAAGCACTTCGAGTGCTGGACGATGCTCGGTGCGTGGGCGGAGCAGACCAGCCGCGTGCAGATCGGCGCGCTGGTCACGTGCAACTCCTATCGGAACCCCGAGCTTCTGGCGGACATGGCCCGCACGGTCGACCACATCAGCGGCGGCCGGCTCATCCTCGGCATCGGCGCGGGCTGGTTCGAGAAGGACTACGACCAGTTCGGCTACGAGTTCGGCACGGCCGGTTCGCGGATCGCGGACCTGGCGCAGGCCATGCCGCGCATCAAGGCGCGCTGGGCGGCGTCCAACCCGACCCCGACGCGCGAGATCCCCGTGATGATCGGCGGCGGCGGCGAGCGCAAGACGCTGCGGGTCGTCGCCGAGCACGCCGACGTGTGGCACTCCTTCGGGGACGTCGACACGCTGAGCCGCAAGAGCGCGATCCTCGACGAGCACGGTGTCGAGGTCGGCCGGGACACCGCCGCCCTGGTCGAGCGCTCGGTCGGGGTCGGGTCCTCGCCGAGCGCGGTCGCCGACGCCCTCGTCGCGGCCGGGGCCACGCTGTTCACCGTGGGCACCAGCGGGCCGGACTACGACCTCTCGCTCGCCGCGGAGTGGGTCGCCTGGCGCGACGCGCAGGGCTGAGTCGGCCCCCGCGCCCTAGGCTCGGGGGCGATGAGCCACCCGAGCAGCCCCGACCAGGGTGTCGAGCGACGATGGTGGCCGCGTGCCCTCCTGGTCCTCGGCGCCGTCCTGGTCGCGGTCACGTTCGGGATCTCCACCGCGTCGGTCGAGAGCAGTCTCGGCCCGCACGAGGCGCGCTACGACGTGACCACGGACGACACGGTGACCGTCGACCTCGGCCCTCTCGGGACGCTCCAGATCGACTCGCCGCTCCCGTTGACGCTCGGGGTACGCGTCGTCGTGCAGGAGATCCCGGCGTCGGTCACCGAGCTCGACCAGTCCCGGACCCTGCAGGCGTTGAGCGGAGACCTGCAGAGCTACCTGCAGTTCTTCTCCGGCCCGCAGGCGACCGTGCAGGACGTCGCCCGCGCGCTGGGCGTGCAGGCGCTCGAACGGACCGGGCTGGCGCTCGCGGTCCTCGTCGGCGGCTGGTACCTGGCGCGGTTCCTGATCGGTGGGGCGCGGCGGGCGGAGCTGCACGAGCACGTGCGTCCGCACCTGCGGTCCGCCGTGGTCGGGGTGACGGTGATCGCGCTCGTCGCCACCGTCCTCACGTCGAGCCTCGGCCGGAGGGACCGGCCGTCCGTGTCGCAACCCGCGTCCGCGGTCTTCGACGGCACGCCGCTCGAAGGGGCGCGGGTGACCGGACGGCTCGGCGGTGTGATCGACACGTACGGCGGGCAGGTGGTGGCCGAGCTGCGCCGGAACGAGAAGTTCTACGCGGAGGCGAACGCCTCGCTCGAGGCCGCCTGGGACGACCGCCAGGACGTGTCGGAGAGTGGGGACCCGACACCCAGCACGAGCCCGACCGGACCCGACGAGGAGAGCCTGCTGACCGTCGTGGTGGTCTCCGACCTGCACTGCAACGTCGGCATGGCACCGCTGATCCGCACGCTCGTCGAGCGCTCGGGGGCCGAGCTCGTCCTGGACGCCGGCGACACCACGATCAACGGGACCTCGGTCGAGCAGTACTGCGTCACCACGTTCGCCCGCGCGGTGCCGGCGGGCGTGGAGCTGGTGACGTCGCCCGGCAACCACGACTCGCAGGAGACCTCGAGGAACTACGCGCGCGCCGGCGCGACGGTGCTGGATGGCGAGGTCGTCGAGGTGGACGGCCTGCGCATCCTGGGCGACAGCGACGCGAACGCGACGCGCGTCGGGGCCGGCGGGACCGCACAGGCGGGGACGGAGTCGTCGTCGGACGTGGCCGACCGTCTTGCGGACGTCGCCTGCGACGACTCCGACGGGGTCGACCTGCTGCTGATCCACACCCCCGCCGTGGGCCAGGATGCCCTCGAGAACGGGTGCGTCCCGGCGCAGATCTCGGGCCACCTGCACCGCCGCTACGGGCCGGAGCGCGTCGGCCGGGGGGTCCGGTACGTGAGCTCGAGCACCGCGGGCGCGACTCTCGGGCAGGCCACGGTCGGCCCTCTGCACGGCGTCGCGGAGCTGACCGTGCTGCGCTGGGACCCGGCCACCCGACGGTTCCTCGACTACCAGCTGGTGCAGGTGCGCCCCGACACGACGGTCTCCGTCACCTCGCGCCTGCGGTGGCCCGTGACCCCGGCGGTGCCCACAGAGCCGGGCAACCGCGCGACGCCTTCACCCGTGTGATCCGCGTCACGCGGGCCTAGGGTGGAGTTGCGCGCGAGCGAAGCCTCGGACGCGCGCGGGAGGGTGCATGGTCCGGGCTTCGACGACGATCGGCCGGGAGCGGGGTGCGCGGTCACACCCCGCCCTCCGTGCCGCCCTGGCCGGCGTCTGCGTGCTCGTGGGCATCGTCGTGCTGGCGCCGAGCGCGTCGGCCGCCCCCGGCGAGGCCGAGCTGCGCCCGGGGGAGGTGCTCGCGCCGGGCGAGGGACTGGTGTCGGCGGACGGCTCGCAGACGCTGGTGGTCCAGCCCGACGGCGTCCTGGCCCTGTTCGCTGCCGAGCCCGATCCGCGCTGGGTGTCCGGCCCCCCGAGCCCGGGGTCGCTGCTGCGGGTCGGTGAGGACGGCGTCGTCGCGCTGACCAGGCCGGACGGCACGGTCAGCTGGCAACCGGACGCACCGGCGAGCGCGGGGTCGACGTTGGTGCTGCAGGACGACGGCGACCTGGTGGTGCTCGACGCGCAAGGTGCTCAGGTCTGGGAGTCCGGCACCGCCGTGCAGCCGTCGATCCTCCCCTCGGGCGGCGTGCTGGCGCCCGGAGACGCCCTCTCCTCGCCGGACGGCCGGCACACCCTCCTCGTGCTCGACGACGGCACGGTCGCCCTGCTCGGCCCGGACGCGACGACCCGCTGGTCCACAGGGGCCGGCACCCCGGGGTCGACCCTGACCGTGCGCGAGGACGGCAACGTGGTCGTCGCGGACACGGACGGCAACCGGACCTGGCGCAGCCGCACCGCGGGCAACCCGGGCGCCACCCTCGTGCTCCAGGACGACGGGGACCTCGTGCTCTACGACGTCGCGGGCGCGCCCGTGTGGAGCACGGGGACCGTGCTCGGGCCGCCGTCGCTGGCGGCGGGCACGCCCCTGGAGGTCGGCCGGCAGCTGAGCTCGCCGGACGGCCACCTGCGACTGGAGCTCGGGGCGGACGGGCTCACCCTGAGCTACGACGGCTCGGTCGTGTGGTCCGCGCCCGTGCCCGGGGCGGCGGCGCTCGCCGTCCGGGACGACGGGACCGTCGCGGTGACCGGGGCGGACGGTGCGGTGCTGTGGACCAGCCTCACGGAGGCCAGCCCCGGGGCGACGCTCGAGCTCGAGGAGGGTGCGCTGCTCCTGCGCGCGTCGACCGGGCAGGAGCTGTGGCGCATCGACGTCCCGGCCGAGCTGACGGCCGCGACGGAGGTGGCCACCGACTGCGACGACGTCACCAAGCCCGTCCCTGAGTCCGACACCGTCGTCACGGGCCTCGGTGTCCGCGTCCACCCGTGCCTCGCCGACGCGCTCGACGCGCTGATGACCGCGGCGCGCGCCGACGGCATCGACCTGCACGCCTGGGGCTGGCGCAGCTCGAGCCAGCAGATCGCGCTGCGCGCCGCGAACTGCAGCCCGACCGAGGCCGACCCGTCGGTCGTCGCCTGCCGGCCGCAGACCGCACCGCCCGGGACGTCCCGGCACGAGCGCGGCCTGGCGCTCGACTTCACGACCGGGGGGTCGGTGCTCCGGTCCGGGTCGGCCGCCTTCGGTTGGCTGTCCGAGCACGCCGCCGACTACGGGCTCGAGAACCTGCCCGGCGAGCCCTGGCACTGGTCCGTCGACGGCTGGTGAGCGTCGGCGCCCTAGGCTGGAGGGCGTGAGCACGCCGACGACCCCCGAGCTGAGCGCCGTCACGCAGGACTATCTCAAGGTTGTGTGGTCGGCCCGCGAGTGGTCGGACCAGCCCGTGACCACCAAGATGCTGGCCCTGCGTCTGGGGGTCGGGGCGTCCACGGTGTCGGAGACGGTCCGGCGGCTCGCCGACAGCGGGCTGGTCACCCATCAGCCGTACGGTGCCGTCGAGCTCACGGCGGACGGCGAGCGGCACGCGCTCGCGGTCGTGCGCCGGCACCGCCTGATCGAGACGTTCCTCGTGGAGGTGCTCGGGTACGGCTGGGACGAGGTGCACGACGAGGCCGAGGTGCTCGAGCACGCCGTCTCGGACCTGTTCGTCGAGCGCATCGCCGCGCAGCTCGGGCACCCTCGCCGGGACCCGCACGGCGACCCGATCCCGGGCGTGGACGGGTCGCTCGACATCCCGGCGGCCAGCGTGCTGTGGGACGTGGAGCCGGGCCGGTGGGCGGTCGCGCGGATCTCCGACGCCGACGGCGGGCTCCTGCGCTACCTGGAGTCGGTCGGGCTGGTGCTGGACGCGCCGCTGCTCGTCGTGGAGCGCCGGACGGTCTCCGGCGTCATCTCGGTGCGGGTGGGGGAGCGCACGGTCGACCTCGGCGAGGTGGCGGCCCGCGCCATCTGGCTGGTCCCCGCCGCCTGACAGCCCGTAGGCTGGGCGACATCCACCGGAGCTGACGACGACGCACTCCGCACCGAGATCGAATCGATTCGTCCGGAGGCTCGTCGTTGGTCACCCTCACGCCCGCGCGCTCGCGCGCCGCGCTGTTCGCGCTCGCCCTCGGCGGGTTCGGCATCGGCACCACCGAGTTCGCGACGATGGGCCTGCTGCCCGAGATCGCCGACGACCTCGCAGTCTCGATCCCGACGGCCGGCCACGCGATCACCGCCTACGCGCTCGGCGTGGTCGTCGGCGCGCCGACCCTCGCGGCGCTGGGTGCCCGGCTCGACCGCCGGCGGCTCCTGCTGCTCCTCATGGTCGCCTTCACGGTCGGCAACGTCCTGTCCGCGTTCGCGCCGTCGCAGGGCTGGCTCGTGCTCGCGCGGTTCCTGGCCGGGCTGCCGCACGGGGCGTTCTTCGGGGTCGGCGCGGTGCTGGGCACGGCAGTCGTCGGACCGGAGAAGCGGGGTCGTGCGGTCGCCGCGATGATGGCTGGGCTGACCGTCGCGTGCGCGGTCGGGGTGCCGCTCTCCGCGATCCTGGGTCAGGCCGTCGGCTGGCGCTGGGCGTTCGTCGGCGTCGGCGTGCTCGGCCTGGTCACGCTCGCCGCCCTGAACGCCTGGACCCCGTCGCTGCCCGCGGCGGAAGGCACCACGGTCCGCACCGAGCTGGCCGCCCTGCGCAACAGCCGGCTCTGGATCGCGTTCGGCGCGGGCGCGATCGGGTTCGGCGGGATGTTCGCGGTCTACTCCTACGTCAAGCCGATGCTCACGGAGGTGACGGGGCTGGACGTCGCCCTCGTCCCGCTGGTGCTCGCCCTGTACGGGATCGGCATGACGCTCGGCACGCTGCTGGGCGGGCGGCTGGCCGACCGGTCGGTGCTCGGGACGGTCATCGGGGGCATGGTCGCGACGATCGTCGTGCTCGTCGTCATCGCGCTCGTCGGGACGTCTCCGGTGCCCGCCGTCCTGGCCCTCGTCCTGCTGGGCGTGACGTCCCAGGTGCTCGGTCTGTCCCTCCAGACGCGACTGATGGATGTGTCACCGGCGGCACCGTCGCTCGGCGCGGCCCTGTGCCACTCCGCCCTCAACCTGGGCAACGCGGCGGGCGCGTTCGCCGGCGGCCTGGTCATCGCCGGGGGCTTCGGCTACCTGGCGCCGGCGTGGGTCGGCGCGGGGCTCACCGCGCTGGGCCTGGTCGTCGTGCTCGTGTTCGGGCGCGGACCCGCTCCGGTGCTGTCAGCGCCGGCGGGTGCCGAAGATCGTGCGCGTGATCTCACGCCCGAGCTGAGTTCCCGCTGACCGCAGCAGGCTGTCCAGCGGGCTCGTCCGGCTGGTCGACCGCCGCGGCGCCGAGCGACGCGCCTCGCGGGCGGCCTCGTCGGCGCGGTCCTGCGCCTCCTCGGCCTCCTGCTCGCGCCGCGCGGCCTCCTGCGCCTTCTGCGCGCGCACCGCGAGCAGCTCGTACGCGGACTCCCGGTCCACGGCCACCGCGTACCGGCCCGACAACGGGGACGCCGCGACGGCGGCGGTCATGGTCGCCGCCGGCATCGGCTCCATCGACGACTGCGGTGCCCGCAACCGGGTCCAGGCGACCGGCGTCGGGGTCCCGCGCTCGGACTGGACCGTGACCACGGCCTCGCCGGTGCCCAGCGACTGGAGCAGCTGCTCGAGGTCGTAGGGGGAGGTCGGGAACGTGCGGGCGGCGGAGCGCAGCGCCTTCGCGTCGTCCGGGGTGAACGCGCGCAGGGCGTGCTGCACGCGGTTGCCCAGCTGGCCCAGCACGTCCGCCGGCACGTCCTTGGGGCTCTGGGTGACGAAGAAGACGCCGACGCCCTTGGACCGGATCAGCCGGACCGTCTGGGTCACCTGCGTGAGGAAGTCGGACGACGCGCCCGTGAACAGCAGGTGCGCCTCGTCGAAGAAGAACACGAGCTTCGGCTTGTCGGGGTCGCCCACCTCGGGCAGCTCCTGGAACAGCTCGGCCAGCAACCACATGAGGAACGTCGAGAACAGGGCGGGCCGGTCCTGCACGGCGGGCAGCTCGAGCGCGCTGATGACGCCGCGACCGTCGGGGGTGGTCGTCAGCAGCTCCGACACGTCGAACGCCGGCTCCCCGAAGAAGGCGTCGGCACCCTGGCTCTGCAGCGACACGATCTCGCGCAGGATGACCCCCGCGGTCGCCGCGGACAGTCCGCCGATCCCCTTGAGCAGCGGCTTGCCCTCGTCGCTGACCAGGTACGCGATGGTGGCCTGCAGGTCCTTGAGGTCCAGGAGCGCGAGCCCCTGGGTGTCGGCCCAGTGCATGATCAGGCTCAGGCTCGACTCCTGCGTCGCGTTCAGGCCCAGGACCTTGGACAGCAGCAGCGGCCCGAAGTCCGTGACCGTGGTCCGGACCGGCGAGCCCGTCCCGATCCCGCCGAGGCTGAGGAACTCGACCGGCGACGCGGTGGCCACCCAGTCCTGTCCGAGGCTGGACGTGCGGGCCAGGAGCTTCTCGCTCGACGTCCCCGGGACGGCGAGCCCGGACAGGTCGCCCTTGATGTCCGCGACGAACACCGGGACACCGGCCGCGGACAGGCCCTCGGTGAGGACCTGGAGCGTCTTGGTCTTGCCGGTGCCGGTGGCGCCGGCCACGAGGCCGTGCCGGTTCATCATCGCCAGGGGGATCCCGACCGGGACGTCCGGCCGGGCCGCGTCGTTCTCGACCAGTGCGCCGAGGGGGAGCATCGGGCCGGCGAAGGTGTAGCCGGCGGCGATCTGGGCGGCGTGCTCGGAGAGCGTCGTCGGCACGGGCTCGGCCGGCGCGATCACCTGCCCGGCGGCGGCCTCGGCGGCGGCCAGCGCTGCCGCGGCGGCCAGCGCCTTCGCCTCCGCCGCCTCGGCGGCCGCCTGAGCTGCTGCGGCGCGGAGGGCGGCGAGATCGGCAGGGGCGTCTGGCGTGCTGTCCGACATGACCGGAGCATACGGCCGCAGGCCGGGGCGCACCCGGCCTGCGTCCCGCGGGATCACGGGTGGTCGGTAAACTCGCCGGGTGACCTCGCAGGACGCCCCCACGCCGACCCCCACCGACGACGTTCCCTTCCGCTACACCGCCGATCTCGCGCGCGAGATCGAGCTGAGCTGGCAGGACACGTGGGCGGACCGCGGCACGTTCTTCGCCGCCAACCCCACGGGCGACCTCACCGACGGCGAGGGCCGGCACGCGGACCCCGCGCAGCCCGCGTTCTTCGTCATGGACATGTTCCCGTACCCCTCCGGCGCCGGGCTGCACGTGGGGCACCCGCTCGGGTACATCGCCACCGACGTGGTCGGCCGGTTCCGCCGCATGCAGGGCGACAACGTGCTGCACGCGCTGGGGTTCGACGCCTTCGGCCTGCCCGCCGAGCAGTACGCGGTGCAGACGGGCCAGCACCCGCGCGTGACCACCGAGGCGAACATCGAGGTCATGCAGCGGCAGCTGCGGCGCCTGGGCGTGGCGCACGACCCGCGGCGGTCGTTCGCGACCATCGACCCGGCCTACGTGCGCTGGACGCAGTGGATCTTCCTGCAGATCTTCGACTCCTGGTACGACGAGACCGCGCCGCGGCCCGACGGCGGCGTCGGCCGGGCGCGCCCGATCGCGGAGCTCGTCGCGGAGTACGACGCCGGGACGCGCGGCGACGAGTGGGCGGGTCTGGACGAGGTCGCGCGCCGGCGCGTGCTGGACACGCACCGGCTGGCCTACGTCTCCGAGACACCCGTGAACTGGTGCCCCGGGCTGGGCACGGTGCTGGCCAACGAGGAGGTCACCGCCGACGGCCGCTCCGAGCGGGGCAACTTCCCCGTGTTCCAGCGCAGCCTGCGGCAGTGGAACATGCGCATCACGTCCTACGCGGACCGGCTGATCGACGACCTGGAGCACATCGACTGGCCCGACAAGGTCAAGGCGATGCAGCGCAACTGGATCGGTCGCTCGTCGGGGGCCCGCGTCCGGTTCGCGGTGCAGGGCGGTGACCAGGTCGAGGTGTTCACCACGCGCCCCGACACCCTGTTCGGTGCCACGTTCGTCGTCGTCGCCCCGGAGCACCCCCTGCTGGACGAGGTGCCCGCGGCGTGGCCCGACGGCACCAAGGACCTGTGGACCGGCGGGCACCGCACGCCCGTCGACGCCGTCGCGTCCTACCGGGCCGAGACCGCGGCCAAGACGGCCGTCGAGCGCCAGGCCGACGCCGGCCGCAAGACCGGGGTGTTCACCGGCCACCTGGCGGCGAACCCGGTGAACGGCGAGCTGCTGCCCGTGTTCACCGCGGACTACGTCCTCATGGGCTACGGCACCGGCGCGATCATGGCGGTCCCGGGGGGCGACGTGCGCGACTTCGCGTTCGCCGAGGCCTTCGACCTGCCGATCGTCTACACGATCGACGCCCCCGAGGGCACCGAGCCCGGCGCCCGCACCGGCGACGGCGTCGCCATCAACTCGTCGAACGACGAGATCAGCCTGGACGGGCTCGGCGTGGCCGAGGCCAAGTCCGCGATCACCGACTGGCTGACCGCCAAGGGCGTCGGCGAGGGCACCATCACCTACCGCCTGCGCGACTGGCTGTTCAGCCGCCAGCGCTACTGGGGTGAGCCGTTCCCGATCGTCTACGACGAGCACGACCTGCCGCTGGCCGTCCCGCAGTCGGCCCTGCCCGTGAACCTGCCCGAGGTGCCCGACTACTCGCCGCGCACGTTCGACCCGGACGACGCGCACTCCACCCCGGAGCCGCCGCTGGGCCGCAACGAGGACTGGGTGAACGTCACGCTCGACCTCGGCGACGGCCCGAAGCAGTACCGCCGGGACACCAACACCATGCCGAACTGGGCCGGCTCCTGCTGGTACTACCTGCGCTACCTGGACCCTTCCAACGACACGCGGCTGGTGGACCCGACCCTCGAGCAGTACTGGATGGGACCGGGCCACGGGGAGCAGAAGCCCGACTCGATCGGCGGCGTCGACCTGTACGTCGGCGGTGTCGAGCACGCGGTCCTGCACCTGCTGTACGCGCGGTTCTGGCACAAGGTCCTGCACGACCTGGGGCACGTGGCCAGCGGTGAGCCGTTCCACAAGCTGTTCAACCAGGGCTACATCCAGGCCTACGCCTACACCGACGCCCGGGACGTGCACGTGCCCGCCGACGAGGTCGTCGAGGACACCGCGTCGGAGACCGGGTTCAGCTGGCAGGGCGAGCCGGTGAACCGCGAGTACGGGAAGATGGGCAAGTCGCTGAAGAACATGGTGACGCCCGACGACATGTACGCCGAGTACGGCGCCGACACCCTCCGCGTGTACGAGATGTCGATGGGCCCGCTGGACCTCTCGCGTCCGTGGGAGACCCGCGCGGTCGTCGGGTCGCAGCGGTTCCTGCAGCGGCTGTGGCGCAACGTCGTCGACGAGGGCACCGGTGCCACCGTCGTGTCCGAGGAGGCGCCCTCCGAGGAGACGCTGCGGGTGCTGCACCACGCGATCGCGGACGTCACCGCGGACATGGCCGCCATGCGGGTGAACACGGCCATCTCGCGCCTGATCGTCCTCAACAACCACCTGACGACGCTGCCGACGACGCCTCGCGCGGCGATCGAGCCGCTCGTCCTCATGACCGCGCCGGTGGCGCCCCACGTCGCCGAGGAGCTGTGGTCGCGGCTGGGTCACGACCGCTCGCTCGCCCACGAGCCGTTCCCGGTGGCCGATCCGGTGTACCTGGTCGAGGACACGGTCACCTGCATCTTCCAGGTGCAGGGCAAGGTCCGCGGTCGGGCCGAGGTCGCACCCGGCGTCTCCGACGACGAGCTGCGGGAGCTGGCACTGGCGGACGTCGGTGTCCAGCGCGCACTCGACGGCCGGGGCATCCGCACCGTGATCATCCGGGCGCCGAAGCTCGTCAACGTCGTCCCGGCCTGACCGGCATGCCCGGCCGCCGCCCGCCCGAGCAGCCGTCGGTCGCGATCGTCACCGACTCCACGGCGACGCTGCCCGAGGGCGCGGCCGAGCGGTGGGGCATCGGCGTCGTCCCGCTGGACGTCGTCGTGGACGGCGAGCGGCACATCGAGGGCGTCGACCTGACCCCTGACGCGCTGCTCGCCGCGCTGACCAGGGGCGCGAAGGTGTCGACCTCCCAGCCCTCACCCGCGGCGTTCGCCGCGGCCTACGACCGTGCGGCGGCGTCCGGCGCACGGGAGATCGTGTCGATGCACCTCTCGGGCGAGCTGTCGGGGACCGTCCGGGCCGCCCAGCTGGCCGCGGAGGCCGCTCCCGTGACGGTCCACGTGGTCGACTCGGGAGTGGTCGCCATGGCGCTCGGCTTCGCGGTGCTCGACGCCGCGCGGTTCTCCATCGGTCCACCGCGATCGGCCGCCGTCGCACCCACCGGGCCGCTC
The DNA here is from genome assembly GCF_001426725.1 of Cellulomonas sp. Root137. Taxonomy (NCBI): domain Bacteria; kingdom Bacillati; phylum Actinomycetota; class Actinomycetes; order Micrococcales; family Cellulomonadaceae; genus Cellulomonas; species Cellulomonas sp. Root137. The sequence goes on from NZ_LMFG01000001.1 coordinate 2,158,729, forward strand.
GCCGCGGCGCGCGCGTGGTGGCACTCCCGTGGGCACGCCGAGCCGTCGCTGCCGACCGGGGCCGACGTCGCCGAGCGCGGGCGGTCGGTCGCGTCGTCGACGCGGGTCTGGTTCCTCGTGGACTCGCTCGAGCACCTGCGCCGGGGAGGGCGGCTGAGCATGCCGGCGACGGCCTTCGGCATCGTGCTCGGCCTGCGTCCGATCCTCTCGCTGCAGGACGGTGCCCTCGAGGTGCTGGAGAAGGTGCGGACGCGACGGGCCGCCCGGGACCGGCTGGTCGCGCTCGCCGTCGCCGACATCGCCCGCCGACCGCACGCCAGGGTCGCGGTGCAGCACCTGGGGCAGCCCGAGATCGCCGCGACGCTGGCCGAGGAGCTCGCTGCGGCAGGCGGTGGACGGCTCGTGGAGACGGTCGTGTGCGAGTCCGGCGCGGTGCTCGCCGCGCACGCGGGCCCCGGTCTGCTGGCGATCGTCGTCGCCGACGCCTGACCCGTTCCTCGACCCGCCCACAGCCCGGACGCGACGACCGAGCGGGCACACCCCTGCGCCCCCGCGCCTCCGAGCGCGGTGGCGACCCTAGGTTCGGCGGGTGCGACGCCGTGACCGTGACCTCACCCGGACCACCCGGCGTCGGCTGACCGCACTGACCACTCCTCGTCCGACGGCAGAGCCGCCACGCCCGCCGCCGGCCACCACGAGGGGCCGGCCCGCCTTCCCCGAGGTGGCTGCACGACCCCGGTCGTCCGGGTGGGTCCCGCGTCCGCCGGGGGCGGTGAGCGTGGAGGGTGTCGTCGGGCCGGTGCCCCCGGATCCCGCGCACCGCACAGGCCCGTCTGTCCCCGCCATGTCGGACTCCCCGACCGGCCCGGCACCGCCACACCCGACCGCGCGGACGACCGCCGCGCTGCACGTCGCCGCCGCCGGGTACGCGGTCGCGCACGGGGACCCGATCGCTCGCACCCCGACACCACGTCGCCGACTGCGCTGGACGGTCTCGTGGCAGCTCGCTGCCACGGCAGGGGTCGTCGTGCTCCTGGTGGCGGGCGGGGTGGCGCTCCGGGCGGCGTCCGTCGCGCCCGGTCCCGCGGTGGAGCTCCCGGTCCCGGCGCCGAGCGGCACGGTCGTCCGCCCGACGGACTCGCCGGCCGAGGTGGTCGTCGACGTGGTGGGGGCGGTGAACGCGCCGGGCGTCGTCCGGCTCGCGGAGGGGTCGCGGGTGGTCGACGCGATCGCTGCGGCCGGTGGTGCCGGCCCCGACGCGCAGCTGAGCGCCCTCAACCTGGCGCGGCTGCTCGTCGACGGCGAGCAGATCACGGTCCCGCGCCCGGGGGAGCAGGCCGCGACGGCGTCGGGGCCTGCGGGCGGGGACGGGCTCCTCGACCTCAACGGCGCGGACGAGGCCGCGCTCGACGCGCTGCCCGGCATCGGCCCGGTCCTGGCGGGGCGGATCGTCGCGCACAGGGAGAAGGGACCGTTCACCTCGGTCGACGAGCTCGCCGACGTCGCCGGCATCGGCCCGACGCTGCTCGAACGGCTGCGTGAGCTGGTGCGGGTGTGACACCGCCCGAGCCGGTCGACGACAGCGACCCTCCACTCACCGTCGACGTCCGGCTCCTCCCCGCCGCCGTCGCCGCGTGGATCGCCGCGCTGGTGGTCGTCCGGGTGTCTCCGGACGCGGCCCTGGCCGGCGCCGCCGCAGGGCTGGTGCTCGTGCTCGGCGCGCTCGTGGTCGGTCGCGCTGGTGCGCGGGGTCGGGCGCCCCGGTTGCTCCAGGTGGTCGGTCCGGTGCTCGCCCTCGCGCTGGTCGCGGGATCGGCGGTGCTGGGCGCGGGCGCCGGCCAGACCGCCGCACGCGCGGACGGCCTGCTGTCGGTGCTCGCGCGTGAGGGGTCGGTGGGGACGGTCCAGGGGATCGTCGTCGCCGAGCCGACGGTGGTCCCGCCCGCCTGGCCCGGCGCCCCGGAACGCGTCCGGTGCCTGCTCGCCGTCGACCGCATCACCGCCGGCGGCCGGACGTCCGGCGCGACGGGCAGGGTCCTCGTGCTCGGCCCCTCGTCGTGGGCCTCGGTGCCGTACGGCGCGCGGGTCTCCGGCGCCGGCCGGGTGCATCCGGGGGAGCCCGGGAGCCGGACCGTGGCGGTGCTGCTGAGCAGTGGCGCGCCCGGGGTGGTCCGACCGCCGGCCGGGTCGGATGTCGCCGCCGCCGTGTTCCGGGACGGCATCGGCGCCCTCGCGGCCCGCCTCCCGGGCGACGCCGGGGCGCTCCTCGCCGGGGTGACGGTCGGCGACACCTCGACGGTCCCCGCCGACCTGACCGCCGCGCTGCGCACCGCCGGCCTGACGCACGTGACCGCGGTGTCGGGCGCCCACTTCTCACTGGTCGCCGCCCTGGTGCTCGCGCTCGCGTCCGCACTGCGGCTCCCTCGGGCGGCCCGGGTCGGACTGACGGTCGCGGCGATGGCCTGCATGGTCCTCGTCGTGCACCCGTCGCCGAGCGTGCTCCGCGCCGCGACGATGGGACTGGTGGCCGTGCTCGGGATCCTGCTCGGCCGCCCGCACCGAGCACCGGCGGCCCTCGCGGCGACCGTCGTGGTGCTCCTCGTCGCGGACCCGTGGCTGGCGGGAGAGCTCGGCTTCGTGCTCTCCGTGCTGGCCACGGGCGGTCTCGTGCTGCTGGGCGGGCCGCTCGCCGAACGCTGGACACCGACGTGCGGGCGCCCGGTCGCCACGGCACTCGCCCTGCCGGTCGCCGCGCAGCTGGTCTGTGCGCCGGTCATCCTCCTGCTGACGCCCACCGTCGCGCTCTACGCCGTCCCGGCGAACGTGCTGGTGGCGCCGGCGATCGCGCCGGCCACCGTGCTCGGCCTGGCTGCCGGCTGCGTCGCGCCGTGGTGGGGCGCCGGCGCTCAGGTCCTGTCCCTCGGGGCGGGTGCGGCGTGCTGGTGGATCGGCGCGGTCGCCAGGGTGGCCGCCGCAGCGCCGGGGGCGCAGGTGGCGTGGGTGCCGGGGTGGGCCGGTGTCGCCCTGCTCATCGCGGCGGGCGGGTGCGCCCTCCGGCTGCTCGTGGTCCGCCGCGCGTCGGGGCGTGGGTGACATCTGGCAGGCTGTGCGCGTGCCCCCCGCCACCCGTCGTCCCGCGTCCCGCGCCACCCGGGGCACGGTCGGCGTCTCGTGGGAAGCGGTCGAGCTGGCGCCGGTCCTGCTGGTCAGTGGCTCCGAGGGCTTGCTCGCCGACCGTGCGGTCGACCGCGTGGTGGCCCTCGCCCGCGCCGCCGACCCCGGGGTCGAGGTCACGCGGATCGACGCGGCCGACTACACGGTGGGCACTCTCGGGGTGGTGTCCAGCCCGTCCCTGTTCGCCGAGGACAAGGTGCTCGTGATCGACGGGCTCGAGCGCGCGGGGGACGACCTGCTCAGCGACGTCACCGGCTACCTCGTCGCGCCCCCCGCCGACGTCGTGCTGGTCCTGCGCCACGCCGGTGGCCAACGCGGCAAGAAGCTGCTGGACGCGCTCCGCGCCTCGGGGGTGCCCACGGTGGCGTGCGACGTGATCAAGTCCGACGGCGACAAGAGCGCCTTCGTCACCGCCGAGCTCCGGCGGGCGGGCCGCCGCGCGGACGCCCAGGCGGTGCGCGCCCTGGTCGACGCGGTCGGGAGCGACCTGCGCGAGCTCGCGTCGTCGTGCGCGCAGCTCGTCGCGGACACCACCGGCCTGATCGGGCCCGACGTGGTCGAGCGCTACTACGGCGGGCGCATCGAGGCGACCGGGTTCCGGGTCGCCGACGCAGCGGTCGCGGGGCAGACCGGGCAGGCCGTGTCCCTGTTGCGGCACGCTCTGGCGACCGGCGTGGACCCCGTGCCGATCGTCGCTGCCCTCGCGGCCAAGCTGCGGGTGCTGGCCAAGGTCGCGGCCGTGCGTGGTCGCGGAGCGGGTGCGGTCCGGGACCTCGGGCTGGCACCGTGGCAGACCGATCGCGCGATGTCGGAGCTGCGTCGGTGGACCCCCGAGGGGCTGGCGAGCGCGATCTCGGCCGTCGCGCAGGCGGACGCCGAGGTCAAGGGCGAGGGGCGTGACCCGCAGTTCGCCGTCGAACGCGCCGTCCTGCGGGTCGCGGGAGCGGTCGGGAGCTGAGGGTCGGCGCTAGAGGGCCAGCGTGATCGCCGGACCCAGCACGTCGCCCTGGAACAGGTCGAACCCCCACGCGCGACACTCGTCGACGAGGGCGGCGTCGGCCACCCGCTCGGCCACGAGCATGGCCCCGTGGCGACGCCCGAGCTCCACGAGCGCCGCCCCCTGGCGGTGCACGTCCCGGCAGTCGATCTTCACGAAGTCGGCGTAGGGCATCATCGCGACCTGGTCCGGTGCGGCGGAGAAGTCGTCGATCGCGATCCGGTACCCGCGCGAGCGCAACCGCTGCAGACCTGCGAGCACCTCGTCGTCGACAGTCACGGACTCGACGATCTCGAGCACGAGCCGCCCGGCGTGCGCCGGGAGCCGCCGGTCGTCGACCAGGAACGAGCGGGTGACGTTCACGAAGGCGAACGAGGTCGCCGCCGGAGGCCCGTCGCCGAAGAGCACGTCGAGCACGGATGCCGTCGCCACGTCCTGGCGGTCGGAGTGCCACCGGTCGACCTGCGCGGGCAGCCCGTCACGGGACCGGTACAGGAACTCGTTGCCGAACAGCTGACCGTCCGCGGTCCAGATCGGCTGGCGCGCGATCGGGAGCCGAGACGGGACGGCGGGGGAGACGACGGGCGCGGTCACACCGGATGAGAGCGTCGCGGGTGCGGTCTATGACGCCGTTCACCCGACCGGAGCAACGAGCTGTCACGGGCGGGGTTGCGCAAGGGCCTAAAGGCTCACGCGGCGTGCGCCTGCACGGTCGAGCACACCGGCGCGCTCGAGCAGGTTCCCCTGGAACAGGGTGAAGCCGAGGTCGCGGGCGTGCCGGAGGGTGTCGGGGCTCTCCACGTACTCGGCGATGAGCAGGGCACCGTACGACCGGGCGAGATGGACCACCGGCGGGCCCTCGACGTCGAGGTCCCGCACGTCGATCTTGACGAAGTCGGCGTGGGGGAGCAGGCGCCGCTGGTTCGGGTTGCTCACGAAGGACGGGACCGCGATGCGGAAGCCTTCCTCGCGCAGCCGACGGATGCCCGACAGCACCGCGGCGTCGACCGTGACGGCGTCGTTCACCTCGATCACCAGGCGGTCAGGGCGCCGGGGGATGGGCAGGTCTCCCACCAGGTAGGCGCGCGGGCACCGCACGAACAGCAGCCGGCCGTTGGCGACGTGCTCGAGGTCGGCCCTCCCGAACGTGGCTCCGAACACGTGGGCCGTGGCCCGCTCGTGCTGGTGGGAGCTCCATGACATCGCCGCCGCGGTGTGCTGGTCCGGGGAGCGGAACGACAGCTGGTAGGCGAACGGCCGTCCGTGCTCGGAGAAGATCCCCTGCCGCGCGACCAGCACCGGCTCCTGGGAGATCCGCTGTGCCCACTCGTGCCGAAGGGCAAGAGGGATGGCGTCCTCCACCGCAGCCGCAAGATGCGCGAGCCGCCCGTCGGCGTCGTCCGGTGTCATGGGATCTATGACACCACAAGATCTACGCTGTGAACCGATGATGTGCGGGTGGAATTTTGGAGGCGTCCTCCCACCGCTGCTCGCAGGGTTGTCCGGCCCACGAACATTCACCCGTTCAGGGCCGGACCGGTGGGTAGTGGGAGACACCCGGCAATCCGCACGTCATCATGGGCACCACCCGAACCGTCGTCCAGAGAAGAAGGAGCACCCCTCATGCCCAGACCGATCAAGACCGCTCTCGTGATCCTCGCGGTGATCGGGTCATTCGCACTCGCACCGACGTCGGCGATCGCTGACGGCAGCGACTCGACGAACTCGGGAGGCGCCAGCGGCTGCTGCAGGATCACGCTCAACTGACCGTCGCCCCGGGTGCACAGCGGAGGCACAGACACGCCGCCTTCCGCGGGGGGTGGTGCAACCGGGGGACGTCACACATACAATGACTGACCATGACCACGATTGCTGACCGGGTACGCGAGGCCCGGATCGCTGCTGGGTTGTCCCAGACCTCGCTCGCGGGGTCCGCGTTCTCCCCCAGCTACATCTCCTTGATCGAGGCGGGTCATCGTGAACCGACCGACTCCGCGCTCGCCGTGCTGGCCACCCGCCTGGGCACGACCCTCGAATACCTGAAGCACGGTGAGGACGGTCCCAACGAGGCGCGCACGCGCCTGGAGATCGACTACGCCAAGCTGGACATGACCCAGGGCGACGCCGCCGGGGCCAGGCGCCGGCTGGAGTCGCTGGACCTCGACATCGTGTCGCCGGCCGTCCGCGTCGAGGCCCTGACCACGTTGGCACACGCCTTCGAGGTGCTCGGCGACCTCGAGTCGTCCGTGGCCATCCTGGAGCCGCTCCTCGCTGACTCGCGGGCGCGGACCCACCACGTGGAGTCGGCCAAGCTGGCCAACGAGCTGGTGGCGTCGTACCTCGAGGCCGGTGACCTGCACCGCAGCGTCGAGGTGGGTGAGCGGACGCTCGACGAGCTCGAGGCCGCGGACCTGAGCGGGACCGACGAGCACCTGCGCCTCGCGTCGACCGTCCTGTGGGCATACGTCGAGCGTGGTGACCTGCTCTACGCCACCCACCGGGCGGCCGAGCTGGTGCGGCTCGCGGAGTCGTTGGGCACCCCCCGGGGGCGCGGCAGCGTCTACTGGAACGCCGCGCTCGTGGCCGAGCAGCGTCGCGACTACGAGCTCGCGCAGCGCTACACGGAGCGCGCGCTCGCCCTGCTGTCCGAGGGCGAGGCCGACCGTGACCTGCCGCGGCTCCGGCTCAACTACGCGTGGCTCCTGCTGCGCTCCGACCCGGTGGACCCGCGCGGGGCTCTGGACCAGATCGAGCGGGCTGCTCCCGGTCTCGCGGTCCTCGGTTCCGAGCTCGACCTGTCGCGGACCGACGTCGAGCGGTCCCGTGCGCACCTGCTCCTCGGTGACATCGACTCCGCCGAGCGGTTCGCGGTCGCGGCTCTCGAGCGCCTGGGTGACCCGCCGCGTCTGGAGACCGCGTTCGCGCAGCTCTCCCGTGGCGACGCCCTGCACGCTCGGGGTGACGTCGTGGGTGCGGCGCGCGCGTACGAGTCGGCGGCGGACCTGCTCGGGATGATGTCCGCGTCCCGTCAGTCCGCGTCGGCGTGGCGTGACCTGGGCGACCGGTACGCCATGCACGGTGACAGCGCGGCGGCTGCGCAGGCGTACGACCGCGCGCTGCGCGAGGCAGGCTTCCGTCCGACGATCCCGCTCAGCTCCTGGGAGACCTGGTCGCTGACCTGATCGACGGTCGGAGAACAGTGAAGGCGTCACCCCGCAGGGGGGGTGACGCCTTCACTGTTGCTCTGGGCGGCTGACGCCACCCGGCCGGCGGTCAGACCTGGTGCGTGACCAGGCCCGACCAGCTCAACGGATGGTCAGAGCGCGCCGACCGACTTCGCCAGCGCCGACTTCTTGTTGGCGGCCTGGTTCTCGTGGATGACACCCTTCGAGACGGCCTTGTCGAGCTTGCGCGACGCCTCGACGAGGGCCGTCGAAGCGGCCTCCTTGTTGCCACCGGCGACAGCCTCGCGGACGCGACGGATGTGCGTCTTGAGCTCGGACTTCACCGCCTTGTTGCGCAGGCGCGCCTTCTCGTTGGTGGTGATGCGCTTGATCTGGGACTTGATGTTGGCCACGTGTGGACTCTCTTGTGCGTTCGCCGAAGCGATCTGACAGGTCTAGAGGGCGGCGCACAGCTCCGGGACTAGGGCGTGGGGACACCCGCGGAGAGGAACTGGGCTTGTGCCCGCCGACCCGGGCGGACACGCGAGTGACCATGTTAGCAGGCGAGAGCCCCGTGGCTGAACGCTGTGACGGGCCTGACAGGGCTCGCCGCGGTCGGGTCAGGGCTGCGTCCTGCGCAGCTCCGCGGCCACCCGGTCGAACAGGGCACGGTCCACGATCGCGCCCTCGCGGCGGACCGCCGACGCGTCCAGGCTGAGAACACGGTCGAGGCGGACCTCGCTCGGACGACGCTGGGAGTCCCAGGCGCCGCTGCCGATGTCCATCCACACCCGACCCCGCCGCGCCTCCAGGGCGGCGTCGCGCGAGTGGTCCTTGCTCGTGAGCATGAGGCCCCGGAGCCGCGTCCCGTCCCGCCCGATGACCAGCACCGGGCGGTCCTTGCCCTTGCTCGGGTCGTCCTCGTAGGGGACCCACGCCCACACGATCTCGCCCGGGTCGGCGTCGCCGTCCAGCCGGGGCGAGTACTCCAGACCGCCGGGGAGCGGGGTTCGCGTCGGTGTGCGCGAGGTGCGCGTCAGGCCGGCGACGGCGTCGCGCAGGATGCCGCGCACCCGGGTCCAGCCAGAGGTCGTGGTCACGGGACGACGGTACCGGCGCGTCGGTCGGCTCGCCGAGGACCCTCCACGAAACGCGGCGTTATCACCGGGCGGTTACTGTCCGGATCATGGCGGACCTGTTCGACGACTACCCGACCGGCCCGGCGTGGGACGAGATGATCGACCCCGACGGCGGCGGCTCACGCGCGGCCTACAAGGGGCTGCACCGCGCACTCGCCCAGCTGAGCGCCGGAGAGCTGCGGGCGCGGGCCGAGACGTTGGCCCGGTCGTACCTGGCGCAGGGCGTCACCTTCGACTTCGCGGGTGAGGAACGGCCCTTCCCGCTCGACGTGGTGCCGCGCGTGCTGGCGGGCGACGAGTGGGAGCACGTGGCGCCCGGCGTGGCGCAGCGCGTGCGCGCGCTGGAGGCGTTCCTCGCGGACGTCTACGGTCCGCAGCGCGCCATCGCCGACGGGGTGATCCCGCGCAGCGTCGTCGTGTCGTCGACCAACTTCCTGCGCGCCGCCCGCGGCATCAACCCGCCGAACGGTGTCCGCGTGCACGTCTCCGGCATCGACCTGGTGCGGGACAGCCTCGGCGGCTGGCGCGTCCTGGAGGACAACGTCCGGGTGCCCAGCGGCGTCAGCTACGTGCTGTCCAACCGGCGCGCGATGGCGCAGACGTTCCCCGAGCTGTTCGCGGCCCTGCGGATCCGGCCCGTCGCCGACTACCCCCGCCGGCTCCTCGCGGCGCTCACGGCGGCGGCTCCGTCCGGGGTCGACGAGCCGACTGTCGTCGTACTGACGCCGGGCGTGTTCAACAGCGCCTATTACGAGCACTCGCTGCTCGCCCGGATGATGGGCGTCGAGCTGGTGGAGGGACGCGACCTGTTCTGCTCCGGCGGGCGCGTCTGGATGAGGACCACCGAGGGTCGGCGGCGGGTGGACGTCATCTACCGGCGCGTCGACGACGACTACCTCGACCCGGTCGTCTTCCGCAACGACTCCTACCTCGGCAGCCCGGGCCTGATGACGTGCGCGCGCAACGGGACCGTGACGATCGCGAACGCCGTCGGCAACGGCGTGGCCGACGACAAGCTCGTCTACACCTACGTCCCCGACCTCATCCGGTACTACCTGAGCGAGCAGCCCATCCTGCGCAACGTGGACACGTGGCGGCTGGAGGAGCCCGACGCGCTCGAGGAGGTGCTGGACCGGCTCGACGAGCTCGTGGTCAAGCCGGTGGACGGCTCAGGCGGCAAGGGGCTGGTGGTCGGGCCACGTGCCTCCGCGGCCGAGCTGGCCACGCTGAAGGTCCGGCTCCGGGACGACCCGCGCGGGTGGATCGCGCAGCCGGTGGTGCAGCTGTCGACCGTGCCGACCCTCGTCGAGGACGGCCTGCGCCCGCGGCACACGGACCTGCGCCCGTTCGCGGTGAACGACGGCGAGTCGGTCTTCGTGCTCCCCGGCGGGCTGACCCGGGTCGCTCTCCCGGAGGGCGAGCTGGTGGTCAACTCGTCGCAGGGTGGTGGGTCCAAGGACACGTGGGTGCTCGGCGGCGCGGTCCCGCGCCGGGCGGTGCGCCGCGAGACCGACCTCCCGCAGGCCGTCGCGCAGGACTCGGCGGTCCCCATCGACTCCAACCCCAACGACGTGCGCGCCCAGGTGATGCAGCAGCAGCAGGGCCGGACGTCGACCGCAGGAGGTGTCTCGTGCTGAGCCGGATCGCGGAGTCGCTGTTCTGGATCGGACGCTACGTCGAGCGCGCGGACGACACCGCCCGCCTGCTCGACGTGCACGTGCAGATCCTGCTCGAGGACCCGTGGGCGGAGGAGGACCTGGCCTGCCGGTCGCTGCTGTCCGTCATGGATCGCGAGCCTCCGCCCGCGCACGTCGAGGTCGGCCGCGAGTACGTGCTCGACATGCTCGCGTACGACCGGTTCGCCCCGTCGTCGATCGCCGGGTCGCTGGTGTCCGCGCGGGAGAACGCCCGGCGCGCCCGCGAGATCATCTCGACCGAGCTGTGGGAGTGCCTGAACGCGACCTGGAACCAGCTGCCGTCGCACATGCGGCCGGCGCGTCCGCACGACTACTTCACCTGGGTGCGGGAGCGGGCGGCCATCGTCGCCGGGATCATGGACTCCGCGACCTCGCGCGACGACACCTGGAACTTCATGGTGCTCGGGCGCTCGATCGAGCGGGCGGACATGACCGCGCGGCTGCTGACCACCCGGGCGCTCGCCGGCTCGGCCGGTCCCAGCTGGACCACCCTGCTGCGCTCCTGCGGTGCCCACGAGGCGTTCCTGCGGATGTACCGCGGGGCGGCGTCCGACGAGCGCGCCGCCGGGTTCCTGCTGACCGACCGGCTGTTCCCGCGCTCCATCGTGTTCGCGCTGAACCAGGCGGAGGCGTGCCTGGCCAACCTCGAGGGCGCGTCGGACCGGGCCGCGGTCGACGACGCACGGCGCCACATCGGCTACGTGCGCACGAATCTCGAGTACCGGCCGCTGATCGAGGTGCTGGACGCGCTGCCCAAGGAGATGGAACGCGTGCAACGAGCGTGTTCGGCGGCCTCCGACGCGATCCGCGGCCGGTACTTCCCGAGCGCGTCCTCGACCAACTGGGTGGGAGAAGCACTGTGAGCCGGTTGCGGGTCGTGCACACGTCGACGTTCCGGTACACCAGCGCCGTGCTGGCGTCGTACAACGAGGCGCGGATGACGCCGTTCTCCCAGCAGGGACAGACGGTGCTCGAGACGAAGATCGAGGTGCAGCCGCACACCGGCTGGTCCGAGTACCGCGACTACTGGGGCACGGCGGTGACCGCCTTCGAGGTGCTCACACCGCACGAGTCGATGGTGATCACCGCGGAGCACCTCGTCGAGGTGGCGGAGCGCGGTCCGCTGCGCAGCCCGGCCGGGTGGGACACGCTGCGCGGGGGCGAGCTGCGCGACCGACTGGCCGAGTTCCTGTCCGACACCCCGACCACGGCGCCGCCGGAGGACGTGGTCGAGCTCGCGCGTCGCGTGGCGGGCGACCTCGAGCCGGCCGAGGCGGCCCTGGCGGTGTCCGCGGCGCTGCGCGACGAGATGGAGTACATCCCCGGCGTCACCACGGTGCACACGCCGGCGTCGGAGGCGTGGACCGCGCGCGCGGGGGTGTGCCAGGACATCGCGCACCTGGTCACCGGAGCGCTGCGGTCGATCGGGATCCCGGCGCGGTACGTGTCGGGCTACCTGCACCCGGACTCGGCGGCGCCGGTGGGCTCGACGGTGCTCGGCGACTCGCACGCGTGGGTGGAGTGGTGGGTGGGCGAGTGGTTCGCCTACGACGTGACCAACCGGGTGATCGCGGGGGACCACCACGTGGTGCTCGCGCGAGGCAGGTCCTACGACGACGTGCCGCCCCTGCGGGGGATCTACGCGGGGGCGGGCACCCAGGACGCCGAGGTCCAGGTGCAGATCACGCGCGAGGCTTGACGATCAGGGTGTCAGCCGGCGACCGAGCGCGTCGTCCAGCGCGCCGGCGTCGCCGTCGACCGTGAGGCGCGGGTGGTCGGGGGTGGCGCGTCCCCACAGCAGCAGCGCGAGGGCGTCGGCCGGACCGGTCACGGTGGCGGCGGGGTGCGTGGTCCCGCCGAGCAGCCACGTGCGCCCGGCGTCGTCCGCGACGAGCTCGATCGGTGCGGCGAGCGGCTCCATCCGGCCCATGCGCTCCTGACGGGGCTGCATCACGGTCACGACCTCGTCGACCGTGTCCGCCCAGAGCCAGGCGTCGACCGTCAGGTCCAGCCCGCCCGCGGTGCGCAGGTCCCACAGGTGGACGAGGGTCTCGTGCGTCTGGCGGCGGTGCCAGAACGACGCCGGCCCGTTCTCGAGCAGCGTCCAGGCCTCGGCGTCCGGGCCCAGCTCGGTCAGCGTCTCGCGCAGCTCCGCGGCGCAGGTGGCGTAGAGCTCCTCGAGCACGAACGGGCCGCGGCCGAGCGGTGTCTCCTGCCGACGACGGGCCTGGCCGGCGGCCCAGTGGTGGATGCGGGCGAGGTGGACGACGAGGTCCTTGACCCGCCAGCGGCCGCACCAGGGCACGCGCGTGGCGGGGTCGACGAGGGGGATCGTCGCGAGGAAGTCGTCCTGCAGCCCGCCGAGCACCGCGAGCAGGTCGGGAGAGTTCCGGGTCGACGTCATGGGACCATGGTGGGACCGACCACCGACAGCCGACAGGCTGGCACCGGTCACCGTCCGTCGGGAAGGCGCCACCACGCGCGCCACCGACTCCAGCGCCAGGAGCAGTCCGCTTGTCCCCGATCCCGAGTGCAGCCCTCGCGTCGCGCATCCACCCTGCGGCGACGGCGCCCGAGCTGCTGCGCAACTTCTGCATCATCGCGCACATCGACCACGGCAAGTCCACGCTGGCCGACCGCATGCTGCAGCTCACGGGCGTCGTCGACTCGCGGGCCATGCGCGCGCAGTACCTGGACCGGATGGACATCGAGCGCGAGCGCGGGATCACCATCAAGTCGCAGGCCGTGCGCATGCCGTGGGGCGTGGACGACAAGGCGTTCGCGCTGAACATGATCGACACCCCCGGGCACGTCGACTTCACGTACGAGGTGTCCCGCTCGCTGGCCGCCTGCGAGGGTGCCGTGCTGCTGGTCGACGCCGCGCAGGGCATCGAGGCCCAGACGCTGGCCAACCTGTACCTGGCGCTCGAGAACGACCTGACGATCATCCCGGTGCTGAACAAGATCGACCTGCCGGCCGCCCAGCCCGAGAAGTACGCGGAGGAGCTGGCCAAGCTCATCGGCGGCGAGCCCGAGGACTGCCTGCGCGTGTCCGGCAAGACGGGCGCGGGAGTGGTCGAGCTGCTGGACCGCATCGTCGAGCTGGTGCCCCCGCCCACCGGGAACGCGGACGCCCCGGCCCGCGCGATGATCTTCGACTCGGTCTACGACACGTACCGCGGCGTCGTCACCTACGTGCGGGTCATCGACGGCAACCTCAACCCGCGCGAGAAGATCGTCATGATGTCGACGCGCGCGACGCACGAGCTGCTCGAGATCGGGGTCATCTCCCCGGAGCCGGTGCCCACGAAGGGCCTCGGCGTCGGCGAGGTCGGCTACCTGATCACGGGCGTGAAGGACGTGCGCCAGTCCAAGGTCGGCGACACGGTCACCAACGCGAGCAAGCCGGCCGCGCACGCCTTGGGCGGGTACTCCGACCCGAAGCCGATGGTGTTCTCGGGCCTGTACCCGATCGACGGCACCGACTACCCGATCCTGCGGGACGCCCTCGACAAGCTCAAGCTCAACGACGCGGCGCTGAACTACGAGCCGGAGACGTCGGTGGCGCTCGGGTTCGGGTTCCGCGTCGGCTTCCTCGGCCTCCTGCACCTCGAGATCGTGCGCGAGCGGCTCGAGCGCGAGTTCGACCTGGACCTCATCTCGACCGCGCCGAACGTGGTCTACGAGGTCACCCTCGAGGACAAGACCGTGGTCACGGTGACCAACCCGAGCGAGTTCCCCGCGGGCAAGATCGGCGACGTCAACGAGCCGATGGTCAAGGCGACGATCCTGTCCCCGTCCGAGTTCATCGGCGCGATCATGGAGCTCTGCCAGACCAAGCGCGGCGAGCTGCAGGGCATGGACTACCTGTCCGAGGAGCGCGTCGAGCTGCGGTACGTCCTGCCGATGGCGGAGATCGTGTTCGACTTCTTCGACCAGCTGAAGTCCAAGACGCGCGGGTACGCCAGCCTCGACTACGAGCGCATCGGTGACCAGGTGGCGGACCTGGTGAAGGTCGACATCCTGCTGCAGGGCGAGACGGTCGACGCGTTCAGCGCGATCGTGCACAAGGACAAGGCCTACGCGTACGGCGTGATGATGACCGCCAAGCTCAAGGACCTCATCCCGCGCCAGCAGTTCGAGGTGCCCATCCAGGCCGCGATCGGTGCCCGGATCATCGCGCGCGAGACCATCCGGGCCATCCGCAAGGACGTCCTGGCCAAGTGCTACGGCGGCGACATCACCCGCAAGCGCAAGCTCCTGGAGAAGCAGAAGGAGGGCAAGAAGCGCATGAAGACGATCGGCCGGGTCGACGTGCCGCAGGAGGCCTTCATCGCCGCGCTGTCCAGTGAGCCCGCGGGGTCCGCCGGCGGCAAGGACGCGAAGAAGAAGTGAGTCCCGCTCTCCCCGAGGGAGACGTGGCGCCCGACGACGGCCGGCTGCCGGCCTCGGCGGTCGAGGGTGCCGACGAGCGCGCGTTCGCCGTCTACCTGCACGTGCCGTTCTGCACCGTGCGCTGCGGGTACTGCGACTTCAACACGTACACCGCGACCGAGCTGGGCGGCGGCGCGAGCCAGCATGCCTACGCGGACACGGCGCTGAAGGAGATCGCGCTCGCTTCTCGGATCGTCCCGCCCCGGCCCGTCAGCACGGTCTTCGTGGGCGGAGGCACCCCGACCGTCCTGTCGGTCCCGGACCTCTCCCGCATGCTCGGTGGTGTGCGCGACGCGTGGGGGTTCGCCGACGACGTCGAGGTCACCACGGAGGCCAACCCCGACTCGGTCACTCCGGAGTCCCTGGCTGCCCTGGCGGAGGCCGGGTTCACGCGCGTCTCGTTCGGGATGCAGTCGGCGGTGCCGCACGTGCTGGCCACGCTCGACCGCACGCACGACCCTCGTCGGATCCCGGACGTCGTGCGCTGGGCCCGCGACGCCGGCCTGGCCGTGTCGCTCGACCTCATCTACGGCACGCCGGGGGAGTCGCTCGACGACTGGCGCACCAGCGTCGAGGCGGCGCTCGCGACGGGCGTCGACCACGTGTCCGCGTACGCCCTCGTGGTCGAGGCGGGCACGCGGATGGCGGTGCAGGTGCGTCGGGGCGAGCTCGAGCTCCCTGACGGCGACGACCAGGCCGCGAAGTACGAGCTGGCGGACGACCTGTTCGAGGCCGCGGGGCTGCGGTGGTACGAGGTGAGCAACTGGGCGCGGACGCCCGCCGACGCCTGCCGGCACAACCTCAGCTACTGGCGGGGCGACGACTGGTGGGGCATCGGACCCGGCGCGCACAGCCACGTCGGCGGCGTGCGCTGGTGGAACGTCAAGCACCCGCGGGCGTACGCCGACCGCCTCGACCGTGGCCTGAGCCCGGCGGCCGGGCGCGAGACCGTCACGGGCGACGGTGCGGTGCTCGAGCGGCTGATGCTGGGGGTGCGGCTCGCCGCCGGTCTGCCGCTCGACGCGCTGCCCGCGGACGCGCGCCCGTCCGTGGCGGGGCTCGTCGCCGACGGGCTGGTCGACGGGCACGAGGCGGTCGGCGGGCGGCGGCTGGTGCTGACGCGGCGCGGACGGCTGCTCGCGGACGCCGTGGTCCGCACGCTGGTGGGCTGACGCGTCAGCGGACCAGCTCGAGGCTGAACGGGTACCGGTACGAGCCGCCGCGCTGGACCGCGATCGCCGCGAGGATGCTCAGGACCAGGCTGATGATGCTCAGGGCGATGAAGCCCAGCCAGCCGACCACGCCGATCACGGGGATCGACTGCACGACCCGGCAGATGACCAGACCGATCAGGACCGTGAGCTGGAAGTTGAGCGCCACCCGGGCCTCCGCCGCCGCCGGGCCGCCCTTCTCGCGGTGGACCAGCCAGATGACCAGGGCGGGGATCCAGCCCACCCAGACGTAGGCGAGGATGCCGCCGAGGTGCGCGAGCATGGCCCACGTGCGGTCCTGGTCGGCACCGCTCGGCGGCGGGCTCTGGTAGGGCTCGTACGACATCGCGGCGCGCTCCTCGTCGGTGGTCGTCGGCGTGACGGCACGCGCAGCCTACCGACGCGTGCACACCCGCGCCGGGTGGTCCGTCGTCTCGCCGACATGCCCGGAAGGCCGGGTTCCTTGACATGCGCCCTCCGGCCCCGGTTCGCTGACGCCTGGGCGACGATCGCCCTGTGACCAGGGAGGCCACGCATGAGCGAGAACCCCGGCGGTACCCCGCCGCGCGACGACGAGCCTGCGAAGGCGGCCGAGCCAGTCGAGCCGACGGCGCCGGACCCCGTCGCGCCGCCCGTGCCCGACCCCGCTCCCGCGGCCCCGCCCGCACCGCCGGTGCCACCCGTCCCTCCCGCACCACCGGCGCCGCCCGCACCGTCCTACGGCCAGCCCCCCGCGGGACCCCCGCCGGCACCGGCCTACGGCCAGCCGCCCGCCGGGTACCCGCCGCAGGCGTCCCCGTACGGTCAGCCCGCGCCCGGCGGCTACCCGCCGCCCCCGCCGCCGCCCGGCTACGGCCAGGGGGCCCCGGGTGCCTACCCGCCCCCTGTCGGCGGGTACGGGCCACCCGTCCAGGCGTCGCCGATCGGTGAGGCCTACTCGTACGGCTGGAGGAAGTTCACGCAGTCGGGCGGCCTGTTCATCCTCGCCGCGCTGGTGTGGTTCGTCGCCGCGATCATCCTGCTGTCCATCGTCGGCGCCATCTTCGGCGGCTTCGGTGCGCTGTTCTACCCGGACGGCGACATGTCCGCGGGCATCCAGCTCGGGTTCTCGCTGGGGACGTTCGTGTTCTCCGCCGTGGCCGCGATCGCCGGCTACCTCATCCAGGCGGCCTTCATCCGGGCCGCCCTGGACGTGACCGAGGGGCGGCAGCTGAGCTTCGGCGACTTCTTCAAGATCGTCGAGCCGGGCCCGGTGATCCTCACCGCCCTGATCCTCGCCGTGGTGAACGCGGTCCTCAACGTCGTCCCGTTCTTCGGCGGGCTGATCGCGCTCGCGGTGAACTTCCTGCTGCTGTTCACCTTCTGGTTCGTCATCGACAAGCGGCTGGCACCGATCGACGCCATGAAGGCCAGCTACCAGCTCGTCACGGCGAACCTGTCGACGACGATCCTGTTCTACCTGCTCAGCATCGCGATCTTCATCGGCGGCGCGATCCTCTGCGGCGTCGGCCTCCTGGTCGCCGTGCCCGTCGTCCTGCTCGCGACGGCGTTCCTGTTCAAGCGGCTGCTCGGGGACCCGATCGCGGCCTGATCGTCTGCACGTGCGGTGCCCGGTCGGCCCCCGGTCGGCCGGGCACCGTCATGCCGTGACGAAGTCGATGAGCTCCTCGACACGGCCCAGCAGGCTCGGCTCCAGGTCGGCGTAGCTGCGCACCGAGCGCAGGATGCGCTGCCACGCGCGGGCGACGTCCGCCTGCTCGTCGGCGGGCCAGCCGAGCTCGCGCAGGATCCCGTGCTTCCACTCGGTGCCGCGCTCGATGACGGGCCATGCGGTCAGGCCGATCCGCTCGGGCCGGACGGCCTGCCACACGTCGACGTACGGGTGCCCGAGCACGAGGACGGATCCGGCGGGGTGACCGCGGACGGCGTCGGCGGCGATCCGGCTCTCCTTCGACCCGGACACCAGGTGGTCCACCAGCACCCCCACGCGGCGCCCGGGGCCGGGGGAGAAGTCCCGCAGGGCGTCGGCGAGGTTGTCGACGCCGTCGAGCAGCTCGACGACCACGCCCTCGAGCCGCAGGTCGTCGCCCCAGACCTTCTCCACCAGCTCGGCGTCGTGCTTGCCCTCCACCCAGATCCGGCTGCCGCGGGCCACGCGAGCGCGGGCGTCGTGCACGGCGACGGACCCCGAGGCCGTGCGGGTGGGCTTCGCGGGTGCCGGGGCGCGCACGGGAGCGGTGAGCGCCACGGGCTCGCCGTCCAGCCAGAAGCCCCGACCCAGCGGGAAGGTGCGGGTGCGACCGCGCCGGTCCTCGAGGACGACGACGTGCTGGCCGCCCGACTTTTCCACCCGGACGACGGCGCCGACCCACCCGGTGGTGACCTCCTCGACGACGAGGCCGGTCTCGGCGGGCTGGGGGCGGCTGGTGCGGGTGGGCCGGTGGTGCGTCGAGCCGGAGCCCCCGAGCACGTCCGAGCCGTAGCGGTCGTCGTTCACCCGGGCAGCCTAGGGGCCGCGGTCGCGCCGTCCCCGGACGCCACCCCGTGAGTGTCGCGCCCCCGGCGTAGCATTGGCACTCCTGTGCGGGGAGTGCTACCCACGGACTGCTCGAGCGACGACGGAGGAGGCGACATGAGCGAGGACCGGCGGCTGGACGTGCTGCGCGCGATCGTCGAGGACTACGTCGCCACCAAGGAGCCGGTGGGCTCCCGCGCGCTCGTCGAGCGGCACTCGCTCGGCGTCTCGCCCGCGACCATCCGCAACGACATGGCAGCCCTCGAGGAGGGCGGGTACATCGCCCAGCCGCACACCTCGGCCGGCCGGGTGCCGACGGACAAGGGCTACCGGCTGTTCGTCGACCAGCTCTCGACCGTGAAGCCGCTGTCCAGCCCGGAGCGCCGCGCCATCGGCACGTTCCTGGAGAACGCGCAGGACCTCGACGACGTCGTCGACCGGGCCGTGCGGCTCATCGCGCAGCTGACGCACCAGGTCGCCGTCGTCCAGTACCCGTCGCTGCGGCGCTCGGCGCTGCGGCACGTGGAGCTCGTGCCCGTCGGCGCCCGGCACCTGCTGGTGGTCCTCATCACCGACACGGGTCGCGTCGAGCAGCGCACGCTCGAGCTGGTCACCGACCTCGACGAGTCCGTGGTCGCGCGGCTGCGGTCCCGCCTGAACGTGAGCGCGGCGGGTCGGCGGCTGTCCGAGCTGCCGGTCGCGCTGGGCGAGCTGACCGACGCGTTCGCGCCCGCGGACCAGGCACTCGTCAACGCCGTCGTAGCCGTCCTCGAGGAGACGCTGGCGCAGGAGTCGGAGGAGCGGGTGGTGCTGGCCGGCACCGCCAACCTCGCGCGCGTCGGCAGCACGGACGTGCGCGCGATCGGCCCCGTGCTCGAGGCGCTCGAGGAGCAGGTGGTGCTCCTGCGGCTGCTGTCCGAGATGGCCGAGGACTCCGCGACGGTCGCGGTGCGCATCGGCCGCGAGACCCAGCACGACGGGCTGTTCGAGACGAGCTTCGTGACCACCGGCTACGGCGACGAGGGCGGTGGGTCGGTGGCGCGCATCGGCTCGATCGGACCACTCCGGATGGACTACCCCGGCACCATGTCCGCGGTCCGTGCGGTGGCCCGGTACCTGACGCGCATCCTCGCGCAATGACGCACGCACACGTTCGACCTGAGACCTGTTCCACGACCGCTGGAAGCGAGCAGACCCTCCTGTGACCGACTACTACGAGATCCTCGGCGTGCCGCGTGACGCGACGCCGGAGCAGATCAAGAAGGCGTACCGCAAGCTCGCCCGCGAGCACCACCCCGACGTCGCGGGGACGGACGCCGGCTCCGAGGACACGTTCAAGGACGTCTCACGCGCGTACGACGTGCTGGGCAACCCCGAGAAGCGCCGCGCCTACGACCTGGGCGGGGACCCGTCGTCGCCCGGTGGCGGCATGGGGGGCGGCTTCGGCTTCCAGGACATCTTCGAGACGTTCTTCGGTGCCGCCACGGGAGCGGCCGCCCAGCGCGGTCCGATCCCGCGCGCCCGGCGCGGCCAGGACGCCCTCGTGCGGCTGGACCTCGACCTCGCCGAGGTCACGTTCGGCGTGCACCGCGAGGTCCCGGTGGACACCGCGGTGATCTGCCCGACCTGCAACGGGTCGTGCTGCCGTCCGGGGACGTCGCCGCGCACCTGCGAGGTCTGCGGCGGCCGCGGGTCGGTGCAGCGCGTCGCGCGCTCGTTCCTCGGCCAGGTCATGACCACGCAGCCCTGCGCCGCGTGCCACGGCTTCGGCACCGTCATCCCCGAACCGTGCACCGAGTGCTCGGGTGAGGGCCGGGTCCGCTCGCGCCGCACGCTGGCCGTGGACGTGCCCGCGGGTGTGGACACCGGGACGCGGATCAAGCTCACCGGCCAGGGCGAGGTCGGCCCGGCCGGCGGCCCTGCCGGCGACGTCTACCTCGAGGTGCGCGAGCGCAAGCACGACACGTTCGTGCGGCGCGGCGACGACCTGCACGCGACGCTCGAGGTGCCGATGACCGCGGCCGCCCTGGGCACCGTGCTCACGCTGGACACGCTGGACGGGCCGCAGGAGGTCGATCTGCGTCCCGGCACGCAGCCGTCCCAGATCGTCTCGATCAAGGGGCTCGGCGTCGGTCACCTGCACGCCCCCGGCCGCGGTGACCTGCATGTCCACGTCGAGGTGCACGTCCCGACCGCCATGGACGACGAGCAGGCGGAGCTGCTGCGCCGGCTCGCGACCCTGCGCGGCGAGGAGCGTCCGGAGGCACGGCTCGCGGCGTCGAGCTCCGGCGTGTTCGCCAAGCTGCGCGACAAGCTCTCCGGTCGGTGAGCGTGACGGTGACGGCCGCGTCATGAGCGCGCCCGTGTTCCTGGCCGAGCCCGGATCGCTGGACGCCGTGGCCGACGGCGCCACGTACCTGCTCGACGGCACCGAGGGTCGCCACGCCGGGGTCGTCCAGCGCCGCAGCCCGGGGGAGCGGGTCGACGTGGTCGACGGTTCCGGTGTCCGGCTCGTCGGCGTGGTCGGCGAGGTGACCGCCGAGGGCGTGCTCGTGCACGTGCAGCAGCGCGTCGTCGAGCCCGCGCCCGCGGTCGCGCTGGTGCTCGTGCAGGCCCTCGCCAAGGGGGACCGCGACGAGATGGCGATCGAGGCAGCCACCGAGGTGGGGGTCGACGCCGTGGTGCCGTGGCAGGCGGAGCGGTCGATCGTCGTCTGGCGCGGCGAGCGTGCCGCGAAGAGCCGGGCCCGCTGGCTGGGCACCGTCCGGGCCGCCGCGAAGCAGTCGCGACGAGCGCGGGTGCCCGCGGTCGAGGTCGCGCTCGACGCACGGGGGCTCGTCGACCGCGTGCGCGCCGTGGTCGCGGCCGGCGGCGTCGTGCTCGTGCTGCACGAGGAGGCCACGGAGCCGATCGCCGCCACGCCGCTTCCCGACGCGGGCGAGTGCCTGGTCGTCGTCGGCCCCGAGGGCGGCATCGGCGACGGCGAGCTGGGCCGTCTCGTCGACGCCGGAGCGCGCGCCGTGCGCCTCGGTCCGCACGTGCTGCGGACATCGACGGCCGGCCCGGTCGCCCTCGCTGTACTCGCCGAGCGGCTGGGTCGCTGGAGCTGATCCGCCCTCGCGGGGAATGCTGTGGGCACAGCCTCGTAGACTGAGGACGTTCTTCGCACCCGCACCGACCTAAGGAGCGCACGGCGCCCGCCGAGCACATGGCCGAGTCCACATCCGCAGCGCGTCCCTCCGGCGCACCCGCGCGCGTCGAGCACCGGATCAGCGTCCCGTCCGAGGTCTCGATGGTCGAGCTGCTCGGGCTGAGGGACGAGGTGCTGCGCACCATCGAGTCCGGGTTCACCACCGTCGACATCCACGTCCGCGGCAACGAGGTGCGCCTCGCCGGCCCGGTCGGCGACGTGGCCCTCGTGTCGCGGCTCGTCGACGAGCTGGTCGAGATGGCGGCGGGTGGCACGCCGCTCACCCCCGACGTCGTGACCCGCTCGGTCGCGATGCTCACCGCGGCGTCGGCCGCCCGCCCGGCGGACGTGCTGTCGTTCAACATCCTCACCGGCCGCGGGCGGACCATCCGCGCCAAGACGTCGGGGCAGAAGGACTACGTCGACGCGATCGACCGGCACACCGTGACGTTCGGCATCGGACCGGCGGGCACCGGCAAGACGTACCTGGCCATGGCCAAGGCCGTGCAGGCCCTGCAGGACCGCAAGGTGCACCGCATCATCCTCACGCGACCGGCCGTCGAGGCGGGCGAGCGCCTGGGCTTCCTGCCGGGCAGCCTGTCGGACAAGATCGACCCGTACCTGCGCCCGCTGTACGACGCGCTGCACGACATGGTGGACGCCGAGTCCATCCCGCGGCTCATGGAGGCCGGGACCATCGAGGTGGCTCCGCTGGCGTACATGCGCGGGCGCACCCTGAACGACGCGTTCATCATCCTCGACGAGGCGCAGAACACCTCGGTCGAGCAGATGAAGATGTTCCTCACGCGGCTCGGGTTCGGGTCCAAGGTCGTCGTCACCGGGGACATCACGCAGGTCGACCTGCCGTCGTCGCAGACGTCCGGCCTGCGCGTCGTCGAGCAGATCCTCTCCGGGGTCGAGGACGTCTCGTTCTGCCGGCTGACGTCGTCGGACGTGGTCCGGCACCGCCTGGTCAGCGACATCATCGACGCGTACGCGCGCTGGGACAGGAGCTGAGGCGGCCGTGAGCGTCGAGGTGAACAACGAGTCCGGGTACGACGTCGACGAGGCGGAGTTCGCCGCCCTGGCGCGGTACGTGCTCGACGAGATGCACGTGCACCCGCAGACGGACGTGTCGATCCTGCTGGTCGGCACCGACGTGATGACGGACCTGCACGTGAAGTGGATGGACGAGCCCGGTCCCACGGACGTGCTGTCGTTCCCCATGGACGAGCTCCGGCCCGGCCGCGAGGGTGACCCGACGCCCGCGGGGCTGCTCGGCGACGTCGTCCTGTGCCCGGAGGTCGCGGCGCAGCAGGCGCGCGCGGCGGGCCACTCGACCGCGGAGGAGCTCCTGCTCCTGACCACGCACGGGATCCTGCACCTGCTCGGGTACGACCACGCGGAGCCGGAGGAGGAGAAGGAGATGTTCGCGCTCCAGCGCCGGCTGCTGCTGACGTTCCTGGCCTCGCGATGACGGACATCCCCGCCGCGCTGCTCGTCGTCGTGGCCGTGCTCGGCTTCGCCGCCGCCGCAGCGCTCTCCGCGGGCGAGGTGGCGGTCGTGCGCATCTCGCGTGCCGCGGTGACCGAGCTCCTGGCCGAGCGCCACCCCGCCGCCGGCCGCGTGCGGGCGCTCACCGAGCACCCCGCCCAGGTCGCGTCAGCAGCGGCGTTCGTGCGGCTGATCGCGGAGATGACCGCCACCGTGTGCATCGCGCTGGTGGTCGCCGCGGCCGGTCTGGCGTGGTGGGCGGTGCTGCTGGTCTCGGTCGCGGTGTGCGGGCTCGTGGCGTTCCTGCTGGTGCGGGCGAGCCCCCGGACCATCGGTCGACAGCACCCCGTCCCCACGCTCACCCGGCTGTCCCACGTGCTGGTGGCCGTGACGGCGGTCGCCGGCCGGCTGGGCGCCGTCGGTCGACCGGGTGCGTCGTCGGCCGCCGCCGAGGAGAGCGAGCTGCGCGACATGGTGCAGCGCGTGAGCGAGTCGGACGTGATCGAGGACGAGGAGCGGGAGATGTTCCGCTCGGTGCTCGAGCTGGGCGACACCCTCACCCGCGAGGTCATGGTGCCCCGCACGGACATGGTCACCGCCTCGGCCGACACGCCGCTGCGCAAGGCGCTCGCCCTGCTGCTGCGGTCCGGCTTCTCCCGGGTGCCGCTGGTCGGCGACTCGGTGGACGACCTGCGCGGGGTGCTCTACCTCAAGGACGTCGTCGGTCGCCTCCCGATCGGGCCCGTGGGCGGGTCGGACCGCCGCGAGCAGGAGGCGATGCTCAACGCCCCGGCGTCGTCGCTGGCACGCCCGGCGGTCTTCGTGCCGGAGTCGAAGCCGGTCGACGAGCTGCTGCGCGAGCTCCAGGACGGCTCGTCGCACATGGCCATGGTGGTCGACGAGTACGGCGGCATCGCCGGTCTGGTGACCATCGAGGACGCGATCGAGGAGATCGTCGGCGAGCTGACCGACGAGCACGACCCGACGGCGCCCGTCGTGGAGGACCTCGGAGACGGCGTGTTCCGCGTCCCCGCACGGCTCGGCCGGGACGAGCTGGGCGAGCTGTTCGACCTCGAGGTGGACGACGAGGACGTCGACACCGCGGGCGGCCTGCTCGCCAAGGCGCTCGGCAAGGTGCCGCTGCCCGGCTCCGCCGGCGACATCCACGGACTGCACCTCGTCGCCGAGCGGGTCGAGGGCCGGCGCCGCCGGCTCGCGACCGTGCTGGCCAGCGTCGTCGACGCCGACACCCCCACCCCGGGCCGCGCCCCGACCGACACCCACGGAGCCACCCGATGACCACCTTCCACTCCGGGTTCGCCTGCTTCGTCGGGCGCCCGAACGCCGGCAAGTCGACGCTGACCAACGCGCTGGTCGGCCAGAAGGTCGCCATCACGTCCGGCCGACCGCAGACGACGCGCCACACCGTCCGCGGCATCGTGCACCGCCCGGACGCGCAGCTGATCCTCGTCGACACCCCCGGGCTGCACCGCCCGCGGACGCTGCTGGGCGAGCGCCTCAACGCCCTGGTCAAGGACACGCTCACCGAGGTCGACGTGGTCGGCTTCTGCCTGCCAGCCGACCAGCGCGTGGGCCCCGGCGACCGGTTCATCGCCGAGCAGATGAGCGAGCTCGCCCGCGACGGCCGCGGCACCCCCGTCGTCGCCGTGGTCACCAAGGCCGACCTCGTGGGCAAGGGCAAGCTCGCCGAGCACCTGATGGCCGTGCAGGCGCTGGGGGAGTGGGCCGACATCGTGCCCGTCTCGGCCACCTCGGGGTACAACGTGGACGTGCTGGAGAACGTGCTGATCGGGCACCTGCCGGAGGGCACCCCGCTGTACGCCGAGGGCGAGCTGACCGACGAGCCCGAGGCCGTCATGGTCGCGGAGCTGGTCCGGGAGGCGGCGCTCGAGGGCGTGCGCGACGAGCTGCCGCACTCGCTGGCCGTGGTGGTCGACGAGATCGTGGCGCGCGACGAGCCGGCCGCGAACGGTGTGCCGATGCTGGACGTGCGGGTGCACCTGTTCGTGGAGCGGGACAGCCAGAAGGCCATCATCATCGGCAAGGGCGGGGCCCGGCTGCGCGACGTCGGCAGCCAGGCGCGCCGGGGGATCGAGGCGCTGCTCGGCGCGCGGGTGTACCTGGACCTGCACGTCAAGGTGGCCAAGGACTGGCAGCGTGACCCCAAGCAGCTCGGCAAGCTGGGCTTCTGACCATGCTGAGCTCGGACGAGCGCACTGAGCCGCGCACCGACGCACCGGTCGACCGCAAGGTCGGCCGGTCGTACCGCCTGCTGGCGAGCACGGCGCTGGGCATCGTGGTCCTGGCGATCCTGGGTGCCGTCATGGGCCCCCAGTGGGACCCGGTCCCGCTGGCCGACCCGCTGACCGTCGCGACGACGTCGACGGCGATCGGCGACGCCGCGCCCGTGCAGACCTACGACGTCCGGACCAGCGTGGTGACCGTGCAGCTCGACGGCGCCACGATCGACGCGCAGATCAGCGAACCGGTCGGGGTCGACGGCCCCAAGCGCGGGGTCGTGTTCGTGCACGGCGCGGGGACCGGCCGCTACGACACCGCGTTCCTCGAGCAGGCGCACGCGCTGGCCGCGTCGGGGATCGTCGCAATGGTGCCCAACAAGCGGCTCGACACGTACACCACGCGCCACCGCGACTACGTGCTGATGGCGGCGGACTACGACGCCTCGGTCGCGGTGCTGCAGTCGTACCCGGGGGTCGACCCCGACGGCGTGGGCATCTACGCCGAGAGCGAGGGTGGCTGGATCGCCCCGATCATGGCCGCGCAGGACCCGACGATCGCGTTTGTCGTGCTGGTGTCCTCGCCGGTGGTGCCGCCGCGGGAGCAGGCAGCGTTCGCCGTGGACGCGTACCTGCGCAACACGGGGGTGCCGCACGGCGTCTTCCGGGCGATCCCGCGGGCGGTCGGCATGTCCCTGCCCGGGGGCGGTTTCGAGTACGCCGACTTCGACGTGACGCCGTACCAGCGGGAGATGACGCAGCCGGTGTTCGTCGTCTACGGCACCGGCGACGCCTCGATGCCCACGATCCAGGGCGCCGAGCAGATCCTGCGGGACACTGCGGTCGCCGGGAACGACGACGTCACGGTGCGCTACTACGAGGGCGCCAACCACGGCATCCGCGTCGACGGCGACGTGGACGCGGTGTTCCTGCGAGACCTCGAGGGCTGGGTGCTCGGTCTGCCCGGCACCGGCGACACTCCGCCGCGCATCGCGGGGGCCCAACCGGTGCAGACGTACGTCGCGGCCCCGGTCCCGGAGCCGCGGTGGCTGGGGGACGGCGACGTCGTCCTGGCGCTGGCGCTGGCCGCCGTCGCCCTCATCGTGCTCGGGCCGCTGGCGCTGCTGGTCGCACGCGCGGTCGAGGAGGCGACGGACCGGGTGCGGCGGCAGCGTGGCGCGGTCGCGACGGCTGCCGGACCCCGGTTCGCGCCCGGGGTGCTCCCGCTGCTGCTCGCCCTCGGGCTCGGCGCGATCCTCACGGTCGTCGGCCTCGTCTGGTACATCGTCGCGGTCGCCCGGCTCGCGCTCGACTACGAGCGGAACGACCTCGTGGTGCAGGGCGGCTGGGTGGCCGTGCGGGTGCTGGGCATCGTGGTGGTCGTCGTCGGCGTCCTGCTGCTGCGGCGCTGCCGCCGGGTCCGGCACGACGGCGGGCACCCGGCGCCGGGCGTGGTGCGGACCGCGATCCTGTGGGCAGGGGTGATCGGCTCGGTCGTGCTGCTCGTGGTCCTGGCCTACTGGGGCGTCTTCCAGCTGGGGATCTGACCACAAATCGGTCGAAGTTGTGTGCAAGGCGCTCACGTGGGGCACGATGTGCGCCGATGATCTGAACGGGCACCCGTCGGGGCCGACCGGAGGACGAGGGGGTCACGTGCGCACGTCGTGGGGGTCGGCGACCGATCGCGGCCTGGTCCGTGAGGTCAACGAGGACGCTCTGCTCGCCTACCCGCCGGTGTTCCTCGTCGCGGACGGCATGGGTGGGCACGACGCGGGCGACCTGGCGAGCAGGATCGCCGTCGAGGAGTTCGCCCAGCTCGCCGGACAGGCTGCGGCCACCGCCGACGACGTGCACGCGTGCTTCGACCGGACGGCCGCGCGGATCCGCACCGAGTTCACCGGCGGACGTCAGGGTGGCACCACCGTCGCCGGGGTGGCCGTGACGGAGCACGACGGCGGGTCGTACTGGCTCGTGTTCAACGTCGGCGACTCGCGCGTGTACCTGTGGTCCGCCGACGAGCTGGAGCAGGTGAGCGTGGACCACTCGGTGGTCCAGGAGCTGCTGGACCTCGGCGAGATCGACCCGGCCGAGGCCGCGACGCACCCGGACCGGCACGTCCTGACGCGCGCTCTCGGCACCGGTGACCCGCCGGAGCCCGAGTACTGGCTGCTGCCCGCCGGGCTGCACGACCGGCTCCTCATCTGCACGGACGGCCTCACGCGCGAGGTGGGCGACGAGGACCTCGCGCGCGTCCTCGCCGAGACGGGCGACCCGCAGGACGCCGCGGCGCTCCTGGTCCGGCTGGCGCTCGAGCACGGCGCGCGGGACAACGTCAGCGCGGTCGTCGTCGACGTCGCCACCGCGTCCGGCGCCCACGACGACGTCCACATCACCGTGCCCCGCACCGGGGCGGACCTGGGGACCCACGTCTGGGACGAGATGCTCAACGGCGTCACGGTCCCGCGTCGGTCGCGCTCGGCGACCCAGCCGATCCCGCGCGTCCGCCCGGAGGCGCCCACCCCGGACACGGCCACATCGAACGAGGCCACATCGAACGAGGAGATGCCGTCATGAGCGTGCCCGAGTACACCGCCGGCACCTGGACGGCCGTCGTGCGCCCCGGCTTCGTGGCGCTGCTCGGCCCCGGTGCGGCCGAGTCGACCGTCCGCGCGCTCTGGCAGGACGCCGGGGAGGGCGTGTTCTCCGCGCTCGCCCTGCTCGCCCGCGACGGGTTCGGGGGGCTCCCGCCGTTCGCCGTGGTGTCCGTCGACGGGCAGCGCGTGCACGCGGCGCTGCGCGGCGACGTCGAGGTGGTCGTCGAGGTGGGCGGCCGGCAGGACGTGTGGCGCTCGGGTGAGGTGAGCACGTGGACCGAGCGTGTGCTCGAGGGCGTGGCCGACGTGGTCGTGCAGGTGGACGGTGCGACGGCCGGTGCGGACAGCCTCCCGCTCGCCGACGGGGTCGTCCGTGCCGCTCGGGTGCACGTCGGGCTGACCGCGCGCACCGACGCCGCCCCGCGGTCCGTGGAGCCGACCACGGAACCGGCCGCGGTGCTGGAGCCGGAGCCGGTCGCGGCCGAGGTCGAGCCCGTCGTCGAGGCCGAGGCGCACACCGACACCCCCGCGGTCGACGAGCCGGCCGTGGCCGAGCCTGTCGCCGAGGACCCGCTGCCCGTGCTCGACCAGGCGGCCGACGACGAGCCGCAGGCCGTCCCCGCGGTCGACGCCCACGCGGCCGCGACCGAGATCATCGACGCCGTCGTGTGGGACGAGCCCACGCAGGTCGAGCTCGCGCCCCTGACCAGGCAGGACGAGGAGCACACCGACCCCGCCGGCGTCGTCGCCGAGGCGGAGTCGTTCCTCGCGACGCCGACGCCGAGCGCGGCTGCGGGGACTCCCGTCGCCGTCGGCGGCGCGTCCCTCGACGACCACGACGGCCTGACGATCCTGTCCACCGACCTCGCCGAGATCCGGGACCAGCTGCCGTCCTGGGCGTCCGACGAGGTCCCCGGGCCGTTCCGGGTGCCCGAGCCGGCGCCCGTCGCGGCACGACTGGTCCTGTCCACGGGTCTCGTCGTCCCGCTCGACCGTGCCGTCCTGCTGGGGCGTGCCCCGCAGGTCGCCCGGGTCACCAACCGCGAGCTGCCGCGGCTCATCACCGTGCCGAGCCCGCAGCAGGACATCTCTCGCACGCACGCCGAGGTCCGGGTGGAGGGCGACCACGTCGTCGTCACCGACCTCGACTCGACCAACGGCATCCACGTCGCGCGCGCCGGAGAGGGTGCGCGCCGGCTGCACCCGGGGGAGCCCAGCGTCGTCGGCGTCGACGAGGTCGTCGACCTCGGAGACGGCGTGACGTTCTCGGTGGAGCGGGGTTCGTGACCGCACGCCGCGAAGCATCGACGCCGCCTCGCCTGCCGGGCTACGAGTACCTCCGGGTCCTCGGCCTCGGGGGCTTCGCGGACGTCTTCCTGTACCAGCAGGAGCTCCCGCGGCGTGAGGTGGCGGTCAAGGTGCTGCTGGCCGGCAGCCTGGACGACGAGGTGCGCGCGCGGTTCCAGCAGGAGGCCAACCTCATGGCCCAGCTGTCGCACCACCCCTCGATCGTCACGATCTACCACGCGGCCATCGCCGCGGACGGCCGCCCGTTCCTCGTCATGGAGTACTGCTCGCGGCCCGGTCTGGCCGAGCGGTACCGGCAGGAGCGGATCTCGGTGGCCGAGGCGCTGCGGATCGGCATCCGGCTGGCGTCGGCGGTCGAGACCGCGCACCGGGCGGGCATCCTGCACCGCGACATCAAGCCGGCGAACGTGCTCACCACCGACTTCGGATGGCCGGCGCTGACCGACTTCGGCATCGCCGCGACGACCGGCCACGGCGCCGGCGCCACGGTCGGCATGTCGATCCCGTGGTCGCCCCCCGAGCTGCTCGGCGAGCACCCGACCGGCGACGAGCGCTCGGACGTGTACTCGCTGGCCGCCACGATCTACTCGCTGCTCGCGGGCCGCACCCCGTTCGAGGTGCCCGGGGGGCAGAACACCGCGCAGCAGCTGGTCTCCCGCATCGAGCGGACGCCGCTGCCCCCCACCGGTCGGGTCGACGTGCCCTGGGGCCTGCAGGACGTCCTCGAGCGCGCGATGGCCAAGCACCCGGCACGCCGGTTCGCGTCCGCGGCGGCGGTCGCGCGAGCGCTGCAGCAGGTCGAGGCGGACCTGCGCCTGCCGATCACGCCGCTGGACCTGACCGACGAGCCCGACCCCGTCCAGGACCGTGAGCAGCCGACGGAGTCCCCGGACGGTGGCCGGGAGGACGCGACGCGATTGCGCTCGATCGTGAGCGTGGCACCGCAGGCGCCGTCCGCCCCGGTGGCCGCACCCGGGGCGGACGAGCCGACGCGGATGCGCGGGGTCACCGCCGTGGCTCCCGAGCCCGCGCCGGTGCGCCCGGGTCCGGTGTTCGTCGCGCCGCCCGAGCCGCAGGTCGTCGAGCAGGTCGAGACCGAGCAGCGAGGTCGGGCGCGCCTGGTGGCGGGCATCGCGTCCGGGGTCGTCGTGCTGGCGGCGGTGGTTGCGATCGGCGCCGTGGCGCTGCGCGGGGCTCCCGACGACGGCCCGTCGGCGACGTCGGACTTCTCGCAGGGCACGGACCCCACCCGGATCGCAGACGCCGTCCCGGCTCCCGCCGGGCTGCAGGGCACGCGCCAGGGGGACGGCTCGGTCGTGTTCACCTGGGAGAACCCCGACCCGCAGGTCGGCGACCAGTACCTCTGGAGCGTGCTGCAGGTGACGGGCGAGCCCGACCCCGCGCTGGTCGACGCCGCCATGGCGACCGTCCCGGCGGACCAGGCGGCGGGGCAGGTCTGCGTCGAGGTGGCGATCGTGCGCGCGGACCGCCGGGTCTCGGCCGACCCCGCCCAGGTGTGCGCACCGTGAGGTGGGCATCGATGCGTGGGCGGGCGACGACGGCGGCGGCGGTCGTCACCGTCCCCGTGCTCGTCCTCGTGCTCGCGCTGTTCGACCAGGGCTTCCCGCTGGCCCGGCTGGAGCTCAACGACGGGGGCGTCTGGCTCACCGCGACGAGCAAGCTGCAGCTCGGCCGCTACAACGCGCAGGTCGAGGAGCTCAACGGCGGGCTGGCCGCGTCGGGGAGCACGTTCGACGTGCTGCAGGACGCCGGCGACGTGCTGCTCGTCGAGCCGGGCTCGCTCGCGGTCGTCGACCCCGCGTCCGTCACGCTCACCACGCAGGTCGCCGTGCCGGGCGCAGACGTGTCGATGGCGGCGGGAGTGGTCGCCGTCGTCGACGGCGACGGGAACGCCTTCGTGCGATCGATCGCCGGGCTGGAGTCGCTCCGGATCGCCACCGACACCCCGGACGTCGAGCTCGGTGAGGGCGGAGCGGTCGTGGTCGCGCGCAGCGGCGCGGTGCTCGCGGTCGCCCCCGAGAACGGTGCCGTGAGCCGGATCGACCTCGTCGACGGCACCCCGCGCGTGTCCGCGCTGGGTGAGGTCGGCGCCGGCCCCGTGGACGCCTTCACCGCCGTCGGCGACGAGCCGGTGGTCCTGTCGGGTTCCACCGTCCGCACGCTGGAGGGCACGACCGAGCTCGACGGCGACGACCTGACCCTCCAGCTCGCCGGGCCGCAGTCGTCGCGCGCGCTGGTGGCCAGCCGCACGGCGCTGCTGGAGGTGCCGCTCGGCGGCGGCGACGCGGTCGCGCACGAGACCGACGGGTCGGGCCTGCCCGCGGCCCCGGTGCAGGTGGGCCGGTGCGCCCACGGCGCCTGGGCCTCACCGGTCGGCTCCTACGTCCAGCTGTGCGAGGGCGGGGAGGCGGAGGTCAGCAACCTCGAAGGCATGTCGAGCGCGGACGTCCTCGCGTTCCGGGTGAACCGCCAGGTCGTGGTGCTCAACGACACGCTGCGGGGTCGCCTGTGGATGCCCCTGCAGGACACCGACCTGCGCGTGCCGGACTGGACGCAGGTGGAGCCCGAGGAGCAGCCCGACGAGGCGCAGGAGGAGACCGAGACCTCCGACACCACCCAGGACCTCGTGACGGAGTGCTCCACCGAGCCGACGCCGCCCACGGCTGCGGACGACGAGTTCGGCGTGCGAGCCGGCCGGACGACGATCCTGCCGGTCATCGACAACGACTCGTCCGCCGACTGCGGCATCCTCGTCGTCTCGGAGTTCGACCCGCTGCCCGCGGAGTTCGGCCGCATCGAGGCGATCCACGGTGGTCGCGCCCTGCAGGTGGCCGTCGCCGCGGGCGCGACGGGATCGGCGCAGCTGACGTACACGATCACCGACGGCCAGGGCACCACGGCGCCGTCGACCGCGACGGTGCTGCTCACGGTCCACGACGCCGCCACCGACTCGGCCCCGGTGCAGCTGCGGACCGGGGCGCTGCAGGTCGAGCAGGGCGGCCAGGCGGACCATCAGGCGCTCGCCGACTTCACCGACCCCGACGGCGACGACCTGCTGCTGGTCGGGGCGACCTCCGACCCGACGTCGGGCTCGGTGCGCTTCCGGCAGGACGGCTCGGTGACGTTCAAGGCCGACGGCACCCAGCTGGGCCGGACCACGGTGACCCTCCTGGTGTCCGACGGCACGACGACCACCGAGGGCACCCTCGACGTCGACGTGCGCCCGGCGGGCTCGCTGCCGCCGCAGATCGACCCGGTGCACGCGGTGACGTACGTGGACCAGCCCGTGACCCTCCACCCGCTCGACGCGGTGCGCAGCTCGTCGGCCGAGCCTGCGCGGCTGGCGGGTGTGGACGACGTCGTCGGCGCCACGATCACCAGTGACCTGCAGGGGGGGACGTTCACGTTCAGCTCGGCCCGGCCGGGAAGCTACTACGTGCAGTTCCTCGTCTCGGCGCCTCCGCAGCAGGCCACGGGGCTGGCCCGGATCGACGTCCGCGCCTGGCCGGAGACCCCCGAGCCGCCGGTGGCGGTCAGGGACAAGGCCTTCCTCCCCGCGGGCGGCGAGGTGACGATCGACCCGCTGGAGAACGACAGCGACCCCGCGGGCAAGGTGCTCGTGCTCCAGTCGGTCGAGGTGCCCGACGGGTCGGGCCTGAGCGTCGCGGTCCTGGAGCACCACCTGGTCCAGATCCGGTCCGACCGCACCCTCGACGGACCGGTGGCGCTGCGCTACCTGATCTCCAACGGACAGGGCACCGCGACGGGCGAGATCGTGGTGCACCCGATCCCGCCGTCGACGGTCTCCCAGCCGCCGGTCGTGCCCAACGTCGAGGTGAGCGTCCGGACGGGCGGCGTCGTGACGATCCCGGTGCTCGAGAAGGCCTCCGACCCGGACGGGGACCGCCTCACGCTGCTGACGGAGCTGGCGGAGCCGCTCGGTGAGGGCGAAGGCCTCCTGTTCGTCTCGGGAGACGTGCTCCGGTACCAGGCCCCGGCGACCGCGCTCACCGCGCACGCGACGTTCGCGGTGCAGGACGCGACCGGCAACGTCACCGCAGCGACCGTCACGGTCCGGGTGCACGAGTCGGACGCGAGCACGAAGGCCCCGCCGCGACCGCTCGACCTGGTCGCGCGCGTGTTCCAGGGCGACACGGTCCGCATCCCCGTCCCGCTGGTCGGCATCGATCCCGACGGCGACGGCGTGACGCTCCTCGGCGCCGCCATGGCGCCCGTCCGCGGGTCGATCACGGCGGTCGGGCCGGACTGGCTCGAGTACACGGCCCTGTCCGACGAGCTCGGCACCGACGAGTTCACCTACGCGGTCGAGGACTGGGTGGGGCAGCGCGCGGTCGCGACCGTGCGGGTCGGCATCAGCCCGCGTCCGACCGGCGCGGCGCCCGTCGTGGCACGCGACGACGCGGTGACCGTCCGGCCCGGCCAGCGCGTCGAGGTGCGGGTGCTGGCCAACGACGTGGACTCGAGCGGCGGCGAGCTGTCGCTCGAACGAGACCTCGAGCCCGCCGACACCGGTGCGGAGGTGCAGGGCCGCCGGATCGTCGTCCAGGCGCCGGACGCCCCCACGGTCCTGCAGATCGCGTACACGGCCACCAACGAGCGCGGCGGGCGGGACACGGCGGTGCTGACCGTGACAGTCGCCGACGACGCCCCGGTGCTGCCGCCGATCGCCCGCGACGTCGTCGTCCCCGCGCTGGACACCCTCGGTCGCACGGAGGTCTCGGTCGACGTCCTCGCGGTCGCGCAGAACCCCAGCGGCCCGCTGAGCGACCTGCGGGTGTCGGTCCCCGGATCGCAGGCGGACGTGGCGCGGGTGACCGAGCGGGGCAACGTCGTCGTGACCCTCGTCGACCACGCCCAGACGATCCCGTACCTGCTCACCAACACCACGGCGCCCGCCGGCACCGCCTCCTCGTACGCGTTCATCACCGTGCCGGCCCTCGGCTTCTTCCCGCCCACGCCCCGGCCCAAGGCGCCCGAGCTCCGGGTCGCCTCCGGTGAGACCCTGACGATCCCGCTGGGCGAGCAGGTGCAGGTGGCCCCCGGCCGCGAGGCGACCATCGCCGACCCGCTCGGCGTCACGGCCGTCCGGTCGGACCAGTCCGACCCCGTCGTGGACCTGAAGACCCTCCGGTTCACCTCGGCGCCCGGGTACGCCGGCCCGGCGTCGATCACCGTGCCCGTCACGGACTCGTCCGGCCCTGGAGACACGTCCGCGCGGACCTCGGTCATCACCCTGCAGATCACGGTCTACGCCGTCGACGACCACCCTCCGACGTTCGCGCCGTCCGTCATCGACGTCGCGCCCGGGGAGGCCGCCGTCGCGGTGGACCTGCGCGCGTTCACCACCGGACCCGAGGGCGCCAGCCCGACCGACGGCCGGTACTCCTACACGCTCACCTCCGCGGTCCCCGTCGGCTTCACCGGCGGCATCACCAACGGCATCCTCAGCATCGCGGCCGACGAGACCACCCAGAAGGGCACCACCGAACAGCTGCCGGTGCGCATCGGGTACGGCAGGGCCGGGTCGTTCGACGCGACGATCGACGTCCGGGTCATCGCGAGCACCCGGCCCACGGTCCGGCTCCTGACGCACACCATCGAGGACGGCGTGGAGGGCCGGCAGACCACGGTCGACGTGCTCGCGGGCGCGTTCAACCCGTTCCCGGACTCGCCGATGACCGTCGTCGGTGCGTCCGTCGAGACGCCGGGTGCCGGCACGGCCGGGTCGTCGTCGAGCACCGTGAGCGTGCGGCCCGCCGAGGGCTTCATCGGCCAGATGGTCACGCGGTTCCGCGTCCGGGACGTCACCGGCGACCCGGACAGGGAGGTCGAGGGCCGCATCGTCGTCATCGTCCGCGGGAAGCCTGCCACGCCGACGGCACCGCGGGTCGGCGAGGTGCGGGACCGCACGGTCGTCCTCTCGTGGGACGCGCCGGACAACCGCGGCGCCGTGATCACCGGGTACCGCGTCGTGGCGAGCCCGGGGAACATCGTCCGGCAGTGCGCGAGCACCACCTGCACCATCGACAACCTCACCAACGACGTGGAGTACACATTCACGGTCGCCGCGCAGAACGCCGTCGACTGGTCGGAGCCCAGCCCGCCGTCCGCGACGGCCCGGCCCGACGCGGTCCCCGACGCACCCGCCGCGCCGACGCTCGAGTTCGGTGACGGCTCCGTCCGCGCCACCTGGACGGCGCCGCCCTCCGCCGGGTCGCCCGTGAGCAGCTACACGCTCGAGATCTCGCCCGCCCCGCCCGCCGGTCCGGCCTCGGTCTCCTCCGCGACGACCAGCTACACGTTCAGCGGACTGAGGAACGGGACCGCCTACTCGGTCCGCGTGCGCGCCCACAACCGCGCGCCGGAGCCGAGCGCGTGGTCGGCGTCGTCGCAGCCGATGGTCCCCGCCCGCGCCCCCGACGCCCCGGAGGTGACCGCGACGCCGACCGACTCGACGCTCGGCCGGGTGATCGCGATCACGTGGACGGCGCCGGCGGACAACGGCGACGCGGTCGCGCAGTACGAGGTGGTGGTGGACGGGCCCAACGGCGGCACCTTCCCGCAGGCGGCCGGCACGCAGCAGATGACGTTCGAGCAGGCCCAGACCAAGTACCCGTACCGCGTCTCGGTGCGGGCGCGGAACAAGGTGGGCTGGGGCGAGGCCGGGACCACCACGGCGTCGACCTTCGGGCTCCCCACCGCGCCCACCTCTGTGACGGCCACCCCCGTCGTCGGCGCAGGGCGGATCGACCTGCGCTGGTCCGGTGCCGACGACAACGGCACCCCGATCCAGGCGTACGTCATCCGGCTGCCCGACGGGGGAGAGCTCGACGTGGGCAACCGGACCTCGTACACGTTCGAGAACCTCACCGGTGGCGCGACGTACACGTACCAGGTGCGTTCCGTGAACGGGGCGGGTTCCAGCGGCTGGAGCGCCGCCGCGTCCGCGCGGGCGACGACCGCGCCAGGTCGGCCGGACGTCTCGGTCGCCGTGACCGACAACGCGACGGGCGGGCGGCCCACCGAGATCACGATCACCCGGAGCGACGTCTCCGACGGTGGTGGTGGCGCGGTCACGTACACGTGGGTGCTGACCAGCGACCGCGGTGACAGGGTGGCCGGGTCGTTCTCCGGCCGCACGCAGCCCGTGGACGTCTCGGGCTGGAACCTGCCCTTCCGAGGCGCACGGGTGACCGCGACCGTCAGAGCCAGCACCGGCATCGGCTGGACCGAGGGCGTGGGCTCCGCGGACGTGGCCTGGGGCCAGGCGCCGGGCGCGGTGACCGGTCTCACGATGACCCCGGACGACCCGGTCGCACCCACGCGCGCCGTCGTGGCGTGGGGGGCGCCGACCGACGGCGGGATCGGGATCGACTCCTACCGGCTGTGCTTCAGCATCAACGGCGGCCCTCAACGGTGCGAGACGACCACCGGCTCGCCGTACGAGGAGCGCCTCGACCGCGTCGGCCCGACGACGACGGGCGACGTGGTGACCGTCGTCGTCACCGCGACCAACTTCCGCGGCACCGGGCCCGAGGCCTCGGCCTCGTTCACTGTCGGCGCCACCCCATGACACACCTGTTCCCGCCGGGCCCCGAGCCCCGACACCTGAGGAGTACCACCCGATGACCCCCGAGCAGAGCATCTGGTTCGCCGAGACGTTCGACGCGCTGGTCGCCAACGTCGGTCTCGCGCTGCTCGGCAAGGAGCACACGGTCCGCCTGGCGCTCACCGCCATGGTCGCGGAGGGCCACCTGCTGCTCGAGGACGCGCCGGGCACCGGAAAGACGTCACTCGCCAAGGCGCTCGCCGCGACCGTGCAGGGCAGCCACCACCGCATCCAGTTCACGCCGGACCTGCTGCCGTCGGACGTCACTGGCGTGACCATCTACGACCAGAGCACGCACCGGTTCGAGTTCCACCCGGGACCGATCTTCGCGTCGGTGGTGCTGGCGGACGAGATCAACCGCGCCTCGCCCAAGACGCAGGCAGCACTCCTCGAGGTGATGGAGGAGGGGCACATCACCGTCGACGGCGTGACGCACCCGGTGGGCCGGCCGTTCATGGTGATCGCGACGCAGAACCCGATCGAACAGGCCGGCACCTACCGCCTGCCGGAGGCGCAGCTGGACCGGTTCCTCATCAAGACCTCGCTGGGGTACCCGGACCGCGCGTCCACGATCGAGATCCTCGCCGGCGCCAAGGACCGCACCACCAACCTCACCCCGCGGATCACCACGCAGGCCGTCGGCACCATGGCGGACCTCGCGCAGACCGTGCACATCGACGACGTGGTGCTCGACTACGTCGCCCGCCTGACGGAGGCCACCCGCGACGACTCGCAGACGGCGATCGGCGCCAGCGTGCGCGGCGGCCTCGCGCTCGTGCGCACCGCCAAGGTGTGGGCGGCGGCAGCGGGCCGTGAGTACGTGATCCCCGACGACGTGAAGGACCTCGCGCAGCCCGTGCTGGCGCACCGCCTGCTGCTCGACACCGAGGCGGAGTTCGCGGGCGTCACGGCCATCGAGATCCTCGCCCGGATCCTCGAGACGACGGCACCGCCGGCGCTGCGGGCGGTCTGATCGTGGGTCTGCGGGTCTCGCCGGTGGGGTGGGGGGTGGCGGTCGTCGCCGTCCTCGGCCTCGTGCTGGGCAGGTGGTTCGGGTGGCTGGAGCTCGCGACGGTCGGCGCCGCGCTGACCGCCGTGCTCGTCGTGTCCCTGCTCATGACCGCCGGGCGGGCCCGCTACGCCGTCACGCTCGACATGGCCGACCGCCGCGTGAAGGTGGGGGAGCGGGCCCTCGGGCGGGTCGAGGTGCGCAACATCGCCCGTCGTCCGTCCCTCCCGTCCCGCGTCGAGCTCCCCGTGGGCTCCGCGGTCGCCGAGTTCGCCGTGCCCGCGCTGGGCCCGGACCACGCCCACGACGACCTGTTCGCGATCCCGACGGCCCGGCGCGCGGTCATCGTCGTCGGACCGGTCCGCTCCGTTCGCGGCGACCCGTTCGGGCTGGTCCGCCGCAGCGTGCGCTGGACGCGGCCGGTGGAGCTGTTCGTCCACCCGCTGCTCGTGTCGCTGGCGGGGGCCAGCTCCGGGCTGCTGCGCGACCTCGAGGGCCAGTCGACGCGGGACCTGTCCGACTCGGACCTGTCCTTCCACGCCCTGCGCGACTACGTGGCGGGCGACGACCGGCGGTACATCCACTGGCGGACGACGGCGCGCCGCGGCAGCCTCATGGTCAAGCAGTTCGAGGACACCCGTCGGACGACGACCGCGCTCGCCCTGGCCACGGACCCGCGCGACTACGCGGACGACGACGAGCTCGAGCTGGCGGTCTCCGTCCTGGCGTCGGTGGGCGTGCAGACGATCCGGGAGGAGCGCGACCTGGTCGTGCTCGCCGGACCGGGCAGGCTCCGGGTGGAGACGCCGCCGCTGCTGCTCGACGACTGCTCGGGGATCGTGCTGGCGAGCGGTGGCGCGGGCGTGACGCTCCTGGGACGCCGCGTCGTCCGGGAGGCGCCGGAGGCCTCCGTCGCGATGCTCGTGACCGGCTCGGTGCCCGGCGACGCCGACCTGCGGCTCGGCGCCCGGCACGTTCCCACCGGTACGCGGACCGTGGTCGTGCGCTGCGAGCGGGGTGCCGAGGTGTCGGTGCGCACGCAGGGCTCGCTCAGCCTCGCGACGATCGGTCGGCTCGACGACCTGCCGCGCCTGCTCCGGCGGGTGACCGCGTGACCCCTCGCCCTGTCGGCCGCGCGGTCGTCGACGTCCTGTGCCTCGTCGGCACCCTGGCTCTCGCCCTGGTGCCCCTGCTCGAGGTGTACGGCGGCCTCACCGCACTGCCCGCGCTCGTCGGCGGCCTCCTGCTGGGCACGGCTGTCGCGGCGCTGGGGGCGGTCCGCGGGTGGTCCGCGATCACCGTCGTCGCCGTGCTCCTCGTCGTGTACGTGCTGGCCGGTGGCGCGCTCGCCGCTCCCGGCACGACGGTCGCCGGGGTGGTGCCGACCCCGCAGACGGCGCTCGACCTGACGCGCGCCGCCGCGTCGACGTGGAAGCAGGTCCTGACGCTCCAGCCGCCGATCGGGACCGACGGCACGCTCCTGGTCGCGATGTACGTCCTGGCGCTCGTGGGGTCGGCGATCGCCGTGTCCGTCGCGCTGCGGGCCCGCACGGGTGCCGCGGCGGCCTCGGCGGCCGTCGTGCCGGTCGTGGTGACGATCGCCGTGATCGTCCTGGGCACGCGCCGCCCCACGGTCGCCCCGCTGGTCACGGGCCTGGTCCTCGTGCTCGTGCTGCTGCCGTGGGCCTCGTGGCGGGCGGGGCTCCTGCGTGCGCGGCGCATCGTGGCGACCGGCGTGCTGACGGCGGTCGCCGTGGGGGCGGGCGTGCTCGGCGCACCGCTGGTGGCCGGGGGGACAGAGCGGCTCGTGGTGCGCGACGAGCTGGTGCCGCCGTTCGACCCGCGGGACTACCCGAGCCCGCTGTCGGCCTTCCGCGAGTTCGTCAAGGAGGACGCCGACGCGGTCCTGTTCACGGTCACCGGCCTGCCGGAGAGCGCCCGCGTCCGGCTGGCCACGATGGACCGCTACGACGGTGTGGTGTGGAACGTCGCGGGCGACGGGTCCGCGCAGGCGTCGGGCGAGTTCCGTCGGGTCGGCGCCGAGATCGAGACGAACGTGCGCGGCGACCGGGCGCACGTCGACATCGCGATCGGCTCGCTGGGAGGCGTCTGGCTCCCGACCGTCGGCCAGGCCACGTCGATCGAGCTCGCCGACCCTGACGACGCGGGCGCGCTGCGGTACAACGACGCGACGGGTGCCGCGGTGCTCACCGGCGGGCTCCGCGAGGGGCTCGAGTACGGCGTCGACGTGGTGGTGCCGCGCGAGCCCGACGACACCGAGGTCGGCAGCTCGCCCGAGTCCGACGTCGCGCAGCCGCCGCTCGCCGGCGTGCCCGACATCGTCGCCGCGACCGCGGCGGACGTGGCGCGCGACGCCGGCAACCCGGTGCAGATCAGCTCGGCGCTCGCCACGTGGCTCTCCGAGCAGGGGTTTTTCAGTCACGGGGTCGACGTGTCGGGCACGGAGTCGCTGTCCGGCCACGGAGCCGACCGGATCACCACGCTGCTCGGCGGCGACCTCATGGTGGGCGACGGTGAGCAGTACGCCGCGGCGATGGCGCTGATGGCGCGGGAGATGGGCCTGCCGGCGCGGGTCGTCCTGGGGTTCATCCCCGAGGACGGGGCGCCCGAGGGGCCCGTCGAGATCACCGGCAACGACGTCCAGGCCTGGGTCGAGGTCGCGTTCCAGGGGTACGGCTGGGTGCCGTTCGACCCGACGCCGCCCCCGGAGCAGACGCCCCAGGAAGAGGACCAGGAGAAGCCGTCGGAGCCCAACCCGCAGGTGGTGCAGCCGCCGCCGCCCCCGCCGGCCGCGGTGACCCCGCCCGACGAGGACACCGAGCAGCCGCAGACGGACGACCCCGACGCCGAGGACGACGGCAACGCGCTCCTGTGGCGGATCGCGCGCGTCGCGGGCATCGTCGCGGTCCCGCTGCTGGTCCTGGCCGCGCCGCTGCTGGTCATCGTCGCGCTCAAGGCCCGCCGACGACGGCGGCGGCGCCGCAGCCCGGACCCGGTGGTCCGCGTGGCCGGCGGCTGGGACGAGGTGCTGGACACGGCCCGCGACCTGCGCCGGCCCGCCGGCTCCCTGGCCACGCGCAACGAGTCGGCGCGCACCCTCGCGGCGTCCTTCGCGGACGCGCCCGGCGGTGCGCTCGTCGCGGCGCGCGTGGGCGCGCTCGCACGGACCGCCGATCACGCGGTGTTCAGCGACGGCGAGCCGAGCGGAGCGCACGCGACCGCCTACTGGACCGACGTCCACGAGACCGTCGAGGCGATGACGCACAGCGTGGGATGGCGCCGGCGCATGCGGGCGCGCGTGTCCACCGCCTCCCTGAGAGACCGCCGGAGCCGACGCCCGAAGGGCACGTCATGAGAGAGCAGGGTTCCCTGATGCACGCCCCGTACCGGGCGGTCGACGAGCTGTCGCCCGCCACCCTGGCCCGCCGCCTGTCCGCGGGCGCCCTCGACGCGGGCCTGCTGCTCGTGCTGGGCGGCTGGCTGATCCCCGCCGCGCGCATCCGGGACACCGCGTGGCTCGCGCTGCTCGGCGCGTCGCTCGTCCTGGTCGTCGTGGTGGTCCAGTGGGTGCTGCACGGTCGCACCGGCGCGACCGTCGGACGGTTCGCGACGGGGATCCGGACGCTCGACGTCGAGTCGCGCCGCCCGATCGGCATGCTCCGCGTGCTGCTGCGCGGCGCGGTGGTGGCCGCCGGGCTGCTCGCGTTCGTGGTGGGTGCGCTCGTCGTCCTCGCGTCGCCGTCGTTCGACCGGACCGGCCGCCGCCGCGGCTGGCACGACCTGGCCGCGCGGGACGAGGTGCTCGACGTCCGGTCGCGCGCGCTGGTGCAGGCACCGCCGAGCCCGGTGCGACTCCCGGAGGCGGCGCCGGTGCGACAGGAGCGCCGCCCGGTGAGCGTGCCGGGCTGGGCCGTCGCGGAGCCGTCGGCGGCGAACCGCGGGACCGAGCTCCTGGACGTCCTGCTCGACGAGGGCCGCCCTGCCGCGCTGGTCCTCGCGCCGATCTCCCCGCAGCGCAGCGGGCCGGACCTGGACACGCGCGCCACCCCCGTCGTCCGTCAGGTCGCGCTCAGCTACGGCCTCGCCCCCGAGCTCGAGATGACCCGTCCTGCGGGACCGCGGGACGACCTCGTCGCCCAGCCGGCGGACTCGGTGGCCGTCGACCGGACCGTCGCCGAGGTCGAGCTCGCCGACGGTCGCCGCGTCCTGATCGCGCGCACGGCGCTGGTCGGTCGCAACCCCGCGTCCGACGCCGACGTCCAGCTGGTGCGCGTCGTGGACCCGGCGCGCTCGGTCTCCAAGACCCACCTCCAGATCGGCGTCGAACCCGGTGGCGTCTGGGTGGCGGACCGCGGATCGACCAACGGCACGGTCGTGACCTTGCCGGACGGCGCGCAGGTGGTGTGCCGCGTGGACCAGCAGGTCCGTCTGCGGGTGGGGTCGACGGTCTCGTTCGGCGACTGCTCCCTGCGGCTGGTACGCGCACCAGGATCGGACCCCGTGTCCTAGAGTCGGGACATGGCGGACCGGCGCCTTGCTGCACGGATGCAGCTCGTCGAGGTCGAGGACGCCCCGACCGCGACGAGTGTGTCGAGCGCGCCGGACAACCACGTGCCGGCTGTGCCGGAGCCGGAGAGCCGCGGCACGACCGCCCGGATGCTGCGCCGCTGGTGGCCCGTCGCGGTGCTGGTCGTCGTCGGGCTCGTGGCGTCCGCGCTCGTGGCGTCCGCCAGGGACCGTGCCTTCGTCGCGCGGATCGCCGCGGTTCCCGGTCTCGTGCGCCCCCTCGACTCGGCACCGGTCCCGCTGTGGGAGACCGCCGGCTCGCCGCTGCCGGGCACCGTGCTCGCGGCCGACGGCGCCCTGGTGGTCCTCGCGGCAGGGACCGACGAGTGGACGGTCACGGCGCACGACCCGGCGTCGGGCGCCGAGCGCTGGACCACCGCCGTGGCGCCGGCGTCCCGCGCGGGGTTCGAGTCGTCGGCCGCGACGTGCCCGGCGCTGCGCGAGGACGTGGGGTCGCTGATCCTCTGTCTCGTCCTGCAGCCGCGCGTCCTGTACTCCGACGACGCCTCGATCCAGGAGCCGCCGCGCATCGCTGTCGTCCCGCTGTCCGCGCGGGACGGCGAGCGGGTCGGGGCGTGGGACCTGCGCGGCGCGATCGTGGGCATCGACCGGGTCGAGGACGACCTCGTGGTCGGCACGCTGGACGCGGACAGCCACCTGGTGGTGGAGCGGCGCGACGGCCGCACGGGTGACGTGGTGTGGTCGATGGTCACCCCCGACGTCATGGAGCAGCAGGCCACCGTCATCGCGGCCTCGATGCGGGTGCTGCCGCCGGTCGTCGTGCTCGAGGGGGGTTCCACGATCGTCCTGGACGTCGACGACGGACGCACCATCCTGACCCGCGCGCGGTACAGCGGTCTCCAGGTCGCCGCGCTCGGTGAGCGGTTCGCCACGTGGGCGCCCGTGGGCGGGGGGCGGGTGCACGACGTCGACGGGTCGCCGCTGTACCCCCTCGAGGGTCTGCCCGCCTCGCTGTCGGCCGACGACGGCTCGCAGTCCGGGACGCTGCTCGTCGACGAGGGGCCGGAGGTGTCCGCACTCGACATCACCACGGGCGCGGAGCTGTGGCGGACCCGGTCCGTCCTGGACCCCCGGGTGCTCGTGTCGGACCGTCTCGTCGTGTCGGGCGCGAGCACGTACGGCGTGCTCGACGTCCGCGACGGAGCCGTGCTGTGGGAGGTCGACACCGGGGCGCTGCTGCCGTGGAACCCGTTGTCGGACGGCACGTTGGTCATCGGTCCGGGGGAGTCGCCCGACGGTGGGCAGGAGCTGTGGGGCCGGGGGCTCGACGACGGCGTCCGGTACTGGTCGGTCCCGCTGCCCCAGGACGTGCGGCGGGTCGACGCCGTGGGTGGTCACCTCGTCGTCCGCACCGAGAACACCCTCGTCGTCTACGGCTGACTGCCATGGTCACGGGCGGCCTGCGGCCTCCGATGCAGCGTGTGGGTCTCGACGACGACGACGCGCAGGCGGACGACACCGTCCCGTCGGGTCCTCAGCGGCTCCGCGCCACCTCGGCTCGGCTGGCCGCCTGGGCCGCGAGCCGGCCGGTCCTGGCCGTCGTCGTCGCCGTGATCACCACCGCCGTGCTGGCCACGGTCGTGATCGCCACGCCCCGGTGGGTCAACGACCGCGAGCGCGCCGCGGTGCTGGGACCGGCGCCGTTCGCGGAGGCCGTGCGCGTGCTCGGCTCAGTTCCGCAGGTGCGCTGGTCGGCCGAGGTCGACGGGTCGGTCGTACCGGTCCTGGCCGGGGACGTGGTCGTGGCGGTGTCGGGCACGCCGTCGACCGCGCGCGGGCTGGTCGGGCTCGACGTCGTCTCCGGCGCTCGACGCTGGGCGGTGGCGCTCGACGCGGTGCCCGACCCGGAACGGGTGCTCTGCCGTCCGCTCGACGAGCGGCTCGCGTGCGTGGTGGGCCCCGTCCCCCCGTCGGACCGCGGCCCGGACCCCCAGGACGAGACG
Organism: Cellulomonas sp. Root137; assembly: GCF_001426725.1. NCBI lineage: Bacteria > Bacillati > Actinomycetota > Actinomycetes > Micrococcales > Cellulomonadaceae > Cellulomonas > Cellulomonas sp. Root137. Next base: position 2,203,115 of record NZ_LMFG01000001.1, read on the forward strand.
TCGACCCTGCTGCTCGTCGACCCGGCGACGGGCGCCGTGCTAGCGCGCAACGAGGTCCCCGGCTGGGCCGTGGCGACCGCGCAGGCCGGGTCGGACCTCGTGGTGGCGACGTACGCGCGGGGCATGCTCACGGTCCGGCGGGTCGACCCCTCCTCCGGCGAGGCGCGGTGGGAGACGCAACGGTGGTCCACGTTCCAGTCCGCGGGCAACGGGCGGGTGGCGCTCGTCGCGGCCGGAGGGCTGGTGATGGCCGCCGGGAACGACGTGACCCTGCTGCTCGACGCCGCGACGGGGGAACGGCTGCCGCGGCCGGCGCGCGGGGAGGACGAGCGGCTGCTCGACGACGGCACCCTCGTGCGCACCCGGTACCGGCTGCCGAACGCCGGTGTCGACGCGGTGTCCGAGCTCTCGACCGGGCGGGGGGAGCCTTGGCTGACCGTCCGCGGGGTGCTCGTCGAACCGGGCGTGAGCGACGGCAGCTCCGGCCTCGTGTTCGCCGCGAGCGGGCTGTCCGGTGGGCCGCTCGGAGGCCGGGTGCGGGCGTACCGGGAGGGCTCGGCGGAGGCTGTCTGGCGTGCGCTGATGCCGGCGCCGGTCGTCGCCGTCGACGCGGGCGGGCGCGTGGTGCTGCGCGGCGCAGGCGTCCTCGTGGGGCTGGAGGCGGCGACCGGCGACCAGCTCTGGCGCCGGGACTTCGGCACCTCGCTGGGCCGGACGTTCACGGACGGCCGGCACGTCGTGGTGGAGCACGACCTCGTCGACGGGGTCCCGTCGCTGACCGCGATCTCGCTGGACGACGGGGGGACGGCGTGGCGGGCGCCGCTGCCCGCCGGCGCGTCGCGGGCGGTGCGACTGGGCACGCACCTGTACGCGCTCGGCGACGAGGTGCTCGTGGCGCTGCGGTGAGACGGCGGTGGACGGAGTTGCGGAACGCCGGGCCCGGGGGGGTACGGTGAGTTCGTGCTCGCAGTCACCCTCCTTCTTCGCTGCCGCGACGAGGCCCTCTAGGCCGCATCCTCGTCGCGGTGTCGTGTGTGCCGGCTGACTCCCCGCCGAACCGCCCGAAGGACGAGAAGACCATGACCTACCTGGAGACGAGCGCACAGCAGCCGTCGTCGATGCCGGTGCACAAGTACCGTCCCTTCCACGAGCAGATCCGCGTGGACCTGTCGGACCGCACGTGGCCGGACAAGCACGTGACCAAGGCTCCCCGCTGGTGCGCGGTCGACCTGCGGGACGGCAACCAGGCGCTGATCGAGCCGATGAACCCCGCCCGCAAGCTCGAGATGTTCGAGCTGCTGGTGCAGATGGGCTTCAAGGAGATCGAGGTGGGCTTCCCGTCCGCCTCCCAGACCGACTTCGACTTCGTGCGGATGCTCATCGAGGAGAACCGCATCCCGGACGACGTCGTCATCCAGGTGCTGACGCAGGCGCGCGAGCACCTCATCGAGCGCACGTACGAGGCCATCGCCGGCGCCAAGCAGGCGATCGTGCACCTGTACAACTCGACCTCGACCCTGCAGCGGGAGGTCGTCTTCCGCACGGACGAGGACGGCATCGTCGACATCGCGGTCTCCGGTGCCCGGTTCTGCAAGAAGTACGAGGAGCTCGTCCCCGACACCGACGTGTTCTACGAGTACTCCCCGGAGTCGTACACGGGCACCGAGCTGGAGTTCGCGCTGCGGATCTGCAACGCGGTGCTCGAGGTCCTGGAGCCGACGCCGGACCGCAAGGTGATCATCAACCTGCCGGCCACCGTCGAGATGGCGACCCCGAACGTCTACGCCGACTCGATCGAGTGGATGAGCCGCAACCTGCGCTACCGCGAGAGCGTCGTCCTGTCGCTGCACCCGCACAACGACCGCGGCACCGCCGTCGCCGCCGCGGAGCTGGGCTACCTGGCCGGCGCGGACCGCATCGAGGGCTGCCTGTTCGGCAACGGCGAGCGCACCGGCAACGTCTGCCTGGTGACCCTCGGCATGAACCTGTTCAGCCAGGGCGTGGACCCGGAGCTGGACTTCTCCGACATCGACCACATCCGCCGCACGGTCGAGCGGTGCAACCAGCTGCCCGTCAACGAGCGGCACCCGTACGGCGGCGACCTCGTGTTCACCGCCTTCTCGGGCTCGCACCAGGACGCGATCAAGAAGGGCCTGGGCGCCCTGGAGATCTCCGCGGAGCGCCAGGGCAAGACCGTCGACGACGTGGTCTGGGCGGTCCCGTACCTGCCCATCGACCCGAAGGACGTCGGCCGCAGCTACGAGGCGATCATCCGCGTGAACTCCCAGTCCGGGAAGGGCGGCATCAGCTACCTGATGAAGTCCGAGAAGGACCTGGACCTGCCGCGCCGGCTGCAGATCGAGTTCTCGCAGGTGGTGCAGCGGCACACGGACCAGCACGGCACCGAGGTCACGGCCGACGAGCTGTGGCACATCTTCAACGACGAGTACCTGCCGGTCGAGCCGGGCAGCCCGTTCGCGCCGTGGGGTCGGTTCTCCCTGCGCGGCACGCGGGGGACCAGCGTCGAGGACGGGCCGGACACGCTGGAGGTGGACCTCGTCGACCGTGGCGTGCCCCGCACCCTGCAGGGCTCCGGCAACGGCCCGGTCGCGGCGTTCGTGGCGGCGGTGAAGACCCTCGGGGTCGACGTCGCGGTCCTCGACTATGCCGAGCACGCCCTCTCGTCGGGCGGCGACGCCACCGCGGCGGCCTACGTCGAGTGCGCGATCGGCGACGAGATCCTGTGGGGCGTCGGCATCGACCCGTCGATCACGACGGCCTCCCTGAAGGCGATCATCTCGGCCGTCAACCGGCACGAGCGCTGACCGCACCCACCCAGAGCCACCGTCCGCGCGGTCGATCCCGCTGGACGGTGTGCCCGGGGAGGGGCGCGCTCGGCAACCCCGACGAGCGCCCCTCCCCGGGTCAGCAGTGCGTGTCCCGGGCCCTGGTGTGGGTGGCACGGGGGACAATGACCCGGTGAGCCTCTACCGCGACGAGGCGATCGTCCTGCGCACCCACAAGCTGGGGGAGGCCGACCGCATCGTCACCCTCCTGACCCGGTCGCACGGCAAGGTGCGTGCGGTCGGCAAGGGTGTGCGCCGGACGTCGTCGCGGTTCGGCTCCCGCCTGGAGCCGTTCATGTACGTCGACCTCCAGCTGAGCACGGGCCGCAACCTCGACATCGTCACGCAGGCCGAGACGCTGGGTGCGTTCGGGCGGCGGATCTGCGAGGACTACACGCTCTACACCGCCGGCACCGTGATGCTCGAGACCGCCGACAAGCTGGTCGAGGCCGAGCACGAGCCGTCCCTGCAGCAGTACTGGCTGCTGGTCGGCGCCGTGAAGGCGCTCGCTGCCCGCGATCACGCGCCGGGCCTGGTGCTCGACTCGTACCTGCTGCGCGCGCTCGCGGTGGCCGGCTGGGCGCCCAGCTTCACCGACTGCGCCCGCTGCGGGGAGCCGGGTCCGCACTCGGCCTTCGCGGTGGCGTCCGGTGGTGCCGTCTGCCGGGCGTGCCGGCCACCCGGTGCGGCCGCGCCGGCCCCGGAGACGTTCGAGCTCCTGGCGTCGCTGCTCGCGGGAGACTGGGGTGTCGCCGACGCCAGCGCCGAGCGGCACCGCGGCGAGGGCAACGGCCTGGTCGCCGCGTTCTGCCAGTTCCACCTCGAGCGCCAGCTGCGCTCGCTGCCGATGGTCGAGAGGGTCTGAATGCCGGTCCCACCCCCGCCGCACCCCAGCGGCGAGCGCGCCCCCGTGATTCCGAAGGAGTTCGTGCCCCGGCACGTGGCGGTCGTCATGGACGGCAACGGCCGGTGGGCCAACGCGCGCGGGCTGCCCCGCACGGCCGGTCACGCCGCGGGGGAGGCCTCGCTGCTCGACGTCGTGGCCGGCGCGATCGAGGTGGGCGTCGAGTACGTCTCGGCGTACGCGTTCTCCACGGAGAACTGGTCACGATCACCGGACGAGGTGCGCTTCCTCATGGGGTTCAACCGGGACGTGCTGCGCCGCCGGCGGGACCTGATGAACTCGTGGGGGGTCCGGGTCCGCTGGGCGGGCCGACGGCCGAAGCTGTGGCGCTCGGTGATCAACGAGCTGGAGACGGCCGAGGAGCTCACCCGGGACAACTCCACGGTGACCCTGACCATGTGCGTGAACTACGGCGGGCGGGCGGAGATCGCCGACGCCGCGCAGGCGATCGCGCGGGAGGTCGCCGCGGGCCGCGTGAAGCCGGACAAGGTGAACGAGAAGCTGTTCGCGCGCTACCTCGACGAGCCCGACCTGCCGGACGTCGACCTGTTCCTGCGGTCCTCCGGTGAGCAGCGGATCTCGAACTTCATGATCTGGCAGGCGGCCTACGCGGAGCTCGTGTTCCTCGACGAGCCGTGGCCGGACGTGGACCGACGGCACCTCTGGCGCGCGGTCGAGACGTACGCGCGGCGGGACCGGCGGTACGGCGGGGCCGTGGACCGGCCGGGTCAGACCTCGGCCTGAACGCGCACCGCCGTGCTCGACCGGGCGCGGCGCCGCAGCAGCCAACCGACCACGAGGGCGATCACGAGGACCACGCCGGCGAGCGCCCACGGCGAGCGGGCGAACAGGGCGACCGCCGCCCACAGGGCGCCGAAGCCGATGGTCGCCCAGATCACCGCCCACGCGATCGCCCCCGGGATCGACGCGAGCGTGAAGCGCAGGTAGGGCATCTTGACCAGGCCGGCGGCCGCGATGATCGCGGTCTGCAGCCCGACCGTCAGGTACGCGAGGGTGACCGCGATCGGTCCCCAGCGACGCACCAGGTCGAGCCCGCGCTGTGCGCCGGGAGTGCCGGACCAGGCCTCGAGCCGCGTGACGGAGGCGTGCCACCAGCTCGGTGCGCCCTCGTGGTCGTCGACCGCCTGCGCACCGCGCACCACGCCACGACCAGCCCAGTAGGTGGCGTGCGAGCGGGCCATGACGATGACGAACAGCCCGGCGATCGCGACACCGAGCGGCACGGTGCCGAGGTGATACGCGTCCCGGGGATCCACCTCTCGATCCTACGGGGCCGGGGAGGGGCGTCTTGTCGCGTCGCTGTCGCGCACGTCGTCCACCAGGAGGACGTCGTCGACCATGTCCGGGTGGGGGTCGCGCGGCGGCGCCGGTCGGCGCAGGAGCGGCTGCAGCGTGGCCGTGACGGCGTAGACCAGGATCGCGAGCACGACGATCGTGGCGCCCGGCGGGATGTCCTGCCAGTAGGTGAGCACCAGGCCCGCGATGCTGACCACGACACCGACCACGCTGGCCAGCATCATCGTGCGGCCGAACGACCGGGCGAACAGCTGCGCGATGGCCACCGGCACGATCATCAACGCACTGACCAGCAGCAGGCCGACCACGCGCATCGCGATGGTCACCGTCAGGGCGGCGATCGTGGCGACGAGCATGGAGAGCAGCCGCACGGGCAGGCCGCTGGCGCGGGCGAACTCCTCGTCGTGGCTCACCGCGAACAGGGCGGTGCGCAGGCCGACGCCGACGCCGAGCACGAGGACCGCCAGCGCGACGGTCCACCACAGGTCGGCGCTGGACACGGTCGAGATCGACCCGAACAGGTAGCTGATGAGGTTGGCGTTGGTGCCGCCGGCCAGCTTGATGAGCAGGACGCCGCCGGCGATGCCGCCGTAGAACATGAGCGCGAGGGCCAGGTCGCCGCTGGTTCTCCCGCGCTCGCGCACCAGCTCGATGACGATCGAGCCGACGACGGCGGCGATGACCGCGCCGGGCAGGGCGAGCGTGTCCTGCGGGACGAGACCCGCCCAGCTGCCGACGAGCCAGCCGAGCGCCACGCCGGTGAGCGCGACGTGCCCGATGCCGTCGCCCATGAGGGCCATCCGGCGCTGCACGAGGAACGTGCCGACCACGGGCGCGGCCGCGCCGACGAGGATCGCGGCGAGGAGCGCCCGCTGCATGAGCGGCGAGCTGAGCAGCTCGACCACCTGGTCCCACGCGGTCACGGGTTCACCTCCACCGACAGGGACGGGCCCGTGCGCGGCGGCTCGGGGTCGGGATGCGCGTGCGTGTGGTCGTGGTGCTCGCCCGCGTGCTCGCCGCGTGCGGCCGGGGGGGCACCGTCGTGGGCCACCCGGCCGTGCCGGAGCACGATCGCCCGGTCGATCAGCGGCGCGAACGGGCCGAGCTCGTGCAGGATCACGACCACGGTGGTGCCCGCGTCGTGCAGGCGGCTGACCGTGTCCACGAACGTCGCCTGGGTGGGGATGTCGATGCCCGAGGTGGGCTCGTCGAGGACGAGCAGGTCGGGGTCGCGGACGAGGGCGCGAGCGATCAGGACACGCTGCTGCTGACCGCCCGACATCTCCTGCACCCGCTGGAACGCCCGGTCACCCAGGCCGACGTCGGCCAGGGCGGCGAGCGCGCGTCGGCGGTGCCCGCGCGGCGGTCGCAGCGTGCGACCGTGCAGCAGGCCGGACGACACCACCTCGTACGCGGTCGCCGGCACCCCCGCGGCGGCGGGCAGGCGCTGCGGCACGTACCCGATGCGGTCCCACGGCGCCGACGGACCCAGGGGCGCGCCGAACAGCCGGACGTCGCCGGAGGTGCGGGGCACCACGCCGAGCAGGGTGCGCACGAGGGTGGACTTGCCGGAGCCGTTGGCGCCGAGCAGCGCGAGGACCTCGCCCGCGGGGACGGCCAGGTCGATGCCGTCGAGGATCGGCTGGCCACCGAGCGTCACGCCGAGGCCGGTCGCCTCGATCACCGGTGTGCTCACGAGCAGGACAATGCCATGCGCAGCGCCTCGAGGTTCGCCGTGGCGATCGAGAAGTAGTCGGCGTCGGGGTCGGCGAGGCCCTCGACGGGGTCGAGCACCGCGGTCGTGATGCCGAGGTCGTCGGCGAGCGTCTCGGCGACCTTGGGGCTGACCAGGCTCTCGAAGAAGATCGTGCTCACGTCCTCGTCCCGCACGATCGTCTCGACGGCGGCCAGGCGAGCGGGCGACGGCTCCGCCTCCGGGTCGATGCCGGAGATGCCGACCTGCTCCAGGTCGTACCGGTCCGCCAGGTAGCCGAACGCCTCGTGCGAGGTCACGAACGTGCGGACGTCGCACTGCTGGAGACCGGCGGCGTACGTGGCGTCGAGATCCTCGAACCGCTGGCTGAGCGCCGCCGCGTTGGCGGCGAACGCCTCGGCGCCGTCCGGGTCGATCTCGGTGAGCGTGGCCGCGACGTCCTCGACGACGGACGGCATCCGGCTGGGGTCGAGCCAGAAGTGGGGGTCGAGGTCGCCGTGCTCGTGCTCGGCGTGCTCCTCCTCCGACTCGTCCTCGTGGTCTGCGGGCCGCAGCGTCGTGTCGGACGCCGCGTCGACCACGTGGGCGGGCGAGGTCTGGGCGACGGCGTCGTCGACCGCGGCCTGGAACCCCGAGAGGTAGACCACGAGGTCGGCGCCGTCGATCCGCGACACCTGGGCGGGGGAGAGCTCGACGTCGTGGGGCTCGGCGCCGGGCGGGGTCAGCGACCGCACGGTCACCCGGTCGCCGCCCACCTGCTCGGCGACGAACTGCAGCGGGTAGAACGACGCCATGACGTCGACGGTCCCGTCGTCGGCCCCGGAGGCGCTCGCGCAGCCGGTGAGCACCAGCGGCAGAGCGGCCAGCGGTGCGAGCAGGGCCAGACGACGAGGCGCGATGGACATGACGATCATTCTCAGTTAGTCGAGAACCGTTGTCAAAACGGGGTCCGCCGCCGACGGGTAACCTGGGCTGCTCATGCTCGCACCGCGGCCCCACGGTCGCGGTCCACCCGCCCGCGACACCCAGCCGCGGGCGCCACCACCCTGGAGTGATCGATCGTGGCTGCACCCTCTCGCCTGGACTCCGTCGTCTCCCTCGCCAAGCGGCGCGGGTTCGTCTTCCCGAGCGGCGAGATCTACGGCGGTACCCGGTCCGCGTGGGACTACGGACCGCTGGGCGTCGAGCTCAAGGAGAACATCAAGCGCCAGTGGTGGCGCACGATGGTGACCAGCCGCGACGACATCGTCGGCCTCGACTCGTCGGTCATCCTGCCGCGCCAGGTCTGGGTCGCCTCCGGCCACGTCGGCGTCTTCACCGACCCGCTGACGGAGTGCCTGAGCTGCCACAAGCGGTTCCGCGAGGACCACATGCTCGAGGAGTTCGAGGAGAAGAAGGGCCGCGTCCCTGAGCACGGCCTGGCGGACATCGCCTGCCCGAACTGCGGCACGCGTGGTCAGTGGACCGAGCCGCGCGACTTCAACATGATGCTCAAGACGTACCTCGGCCCGGTCGAGGACGAGTCCGGCCTGCACTACCTGCGTCCCGAGACCGCGCAGGGCATCTTCGTGAACTTCGCCAACGTGAGCACCACGTCGCGCAAGAAGCCGCCGTTCGGCATCGGCCAGATCGGCAAGTCCTTCCGCAACGAGATCACGCCCGGCAACTTCATCTTCCGCACGCGCGAGTTCGAGCAGATGGAGATGGAGTTCTTCGTCGAGCCCGGCACCGACGAGACGTGGCACCAGTACTGGATCGACCAGCGCACCGACTGGTACGTGGACCTCGGCATCGCGCGAGACAACCTGCGGCTGTACGAGCACCCGGCCGAGAAGCTGTCGCACTACTCGAAGCGGACCGTCGACATCGAGTACCGCTTCGGGTTCCAGGGCAGCGAGTGGGGCGAGCTCGAGGGCATCGCCAACCGCACGGACTTCGACCTGAAGACCCACACCGAGCACTCCGGCCAGGATTTGTCGTACTTCGACCAGGCGAAGAACGAGCGCTACGTGCCGTACGTCATCGAGCCGGCGGCGGGTCTGACGCGCTCGCTCATGGCGTTCCTCGTCGAGTCGTACACCGAGGACGAGGCGCCCAACACCAAGGGCGGCGTCGACACCCGCGTGGTGCTCAAGCTCGATCCTCGCCTGGCGCCGGTCAAGGCGGCGGTGCTCCCGCTGTCCCGCAACGAGTCGCTGTCGCCCAAGGCCCGCGACCTGTCCGCCGAGCTGCGCAAGAACTGGAACGTGGACTTCGACGACGCCGGCGCCATCGGCCGTCGCTACCGCCGCCAGGACGAGATCGGCACGCCGTTCTGCATCACGGTCGACTTCGACACGCTCGACGACCAGGCCGTCACCATCCGGCACCGCGACGACATGACGCAGGAGCGGGTGGCCCTGGACAAGGTCACCGGCTACCTGGCGCAGCACCTCGTCGGCGCCTGACCTCGCATGTCGACGCAGGCCCGGAGCGCGCGCTCCGGGCCTGCGGTGCGTCTAGTACCCGTCGCGGACGCGCTCGAGCACCTGGTCGGCCGTGAACGCACAAGCACCGAGACTGCCGCAGCCTTCGCCCGCGACGGTGGTGCCGTCCGCGCCGACGAACGTCGCGAACGGGGGCGGGTCGCCCTGGAGCACGATGCCGTTGGTGACGTTGACGGTCTCTCGGACCGCGTAGAGAAGCCGGTCATCCGTGCCGGGAGCCCGGAAGGTGGGGACCTCGAAGGTGGCGGCAGACCCGACGACGACGTCGTCGACGACCTCGCCGACACCTCTCGGGTACGTCACGAAGACGCGCGGGTTCTCGAGACCGGGCGGTACGTCTCCCACGAGGACCGCGACGAGGCTCCGCCAGTCGCTGCTCGCGGGCTCGGGGAGCAAGAAGGCGGCCCGCTGCGCCGCCGGGTACAGCGCCTTGCCGTCGTCGGCCCCGTCCGTGCTCCACGTCAACGTGGCGGCCGTGCCGAGCGACGAACCGTCTCCGCCGTCATAGCCCTCCCGCGCGGCGACCGTGACGCCGGCGCGACCGTCGGGAAGGCCGTCGAGGGCCTGCACGCCCACCGGGTAGATCCGCCCGCCCGTGGGGCTGAGGGTGTCGAGCCTGACGGACAGGTTCAGGTCGAGCCACTCGCCGTCGGGTGCGGTCCGCGTCATCGGCGCGTTGGCGGCCCAGATGTTCTGCGCGACCTCGACGGAGGCATCGGATCCGAGCGTCCGTGGGGCTTGCGTGGCGACCGGCGTGCGGTGCGAGAGCGGGATGGCGCCGACCGCGACGCCGGCCACGAGGGCGAGAGCCGCAGCGGCGGACACCGAGCCCGCGACTGCGCGGCGGCGGCGACGGCGACGGCCCGCGAGGACGGTCTCGTCGGGGTCGAGCGACATGGTCGGCAGCGCCAGATCGGCGCGAGCGCGCAGGGAGCGGACGAGGTCCTCGTCGGACAGGGTGGCGCTCATCGGGCGCTCCTCTCGGTGGTCAGCGCGGTGCGCAGGGTGGCGAGCCCGCGGGACGCGGTGGACTTCACGGTGCCGACGCTGACGCCGAGCTCGGCGGCCACCTCAGCCTCCGGCAGCCCGACGAAGTGCCGCAGGACGACGATCCGGCGCTGGCGGGGTGACAGGAGGGCGAGCGCGCGGACCAGCTGGTCGCGGTCGTCGGAGGGGCCGTGCGCGGCGATCGATCCGGTCTCGGGCAGGTGCTCAGGCGCGGACAGGACCTCGCGGCGGCGTCGTCGCCAGGTGTCGATCCGCAGGTTCACCAGCGTCCGGCGGGCGTAGGCCAACGGGTCGTCCCGGCGGGCGCGGGACCAGGCGGCGTAGGTGCGGACCAGGGCGTGCTGGACCAGCTCCTCGGCGCGGTGCGCGTCGCCGACCAGCAGCCACGCGGTCCGCAGCAGGTCGGCCGAGTGCGCCTGCATGAACGCGGTGAACTCGGCGTCGGTGTCCTCGGCCGGCCGCGTCCGTCCGGTGAGGACACGCGTCGACTCCTCGCCGACGTCGTCGTCGGGCGGTGCAGGGCGCAGCGGCGCGGGCGGCATGGGGCTCACACCGTAGAAGACGCAGCAGGCCCGTGGAAGGTTGAGTGCTCGGTGGGGTGACAATGGAGGCATGACCCTGACGACTCCTGCGGTTCCGGCGCGCCCCGGCGCCGTGCTGCCGCCGCTGCGCATCGGGCCGCTGACCATCGACACCCCCGTCGTGCTGGCACCCATGGCGGGCGTCACCAACGCCGCGTTCCGTCGCCTGTGCCGCGAGTCCGGGGCCGGCCTGTACGTCGCCGAGATGGTCACGTCCCGCGCGCTGGTGGAGCGCGGCGAGGAGTCGATGCGGATCATCTCGCACGAGCCCGACGAGCGGCCGCGGTCCGTGCAGGTGTACGGCGTGGACCCCGCGACGGTCGGTGCCGCGGTCCGGCTCATCGCGAGCGAGGACCGCGCCGACCACGTCGACCTCAACTTCGGCTGCCCGGTGCCCAAGGTGACGCGCCGCGGCGGGGGAGCGGTGCTGCCCTGGAAGCGGGACCTGTTCCGCGCGATCATCACGGCCGCGGTCGACGCCGCGAAGCCCTACGGCGTCCCGGTCACGGTCAAGATGCGCAAGGGCATCGACGACGACCACCTGACCTACCTCGAGGCCGGTCTGGTCGCGCAGGAGGTCGGTGTCGCGGCGGTCGCGCTGCACGCCCGCACCGCCGCCGACTACTACTCCGGCACCGCGGACTGGGACGCGATCGCGCAGCTCAAGCAGACGGTCACCGACATCCCGGTGCTGGGCAACGGAGACATCTGGTCGGCTGAGGACGCCCTCGAGATGGTCGCGCAGACCGGCTGCGACGGCGTGGTCGTCGGTCGCGGCTGCCAGGGCCGACCGTGGCTGTTCGCCGACCTCGCGGCCGCGTTCGCGGGATCCGACGAACGGATCCGGCCGGGGCTCGGCTACGTCGCGACGATCGTCCGGCGGCACGCGGAGCTGATGGTCGAGCACTTCGGCGACGAGGGCAAGGCGCTGCGCGAGATGCGCAAGCACATGGCCTGGTACTTCAAGGGCTACATCGTCGGCGGGGAGACCCGGGCAGCGCTCGGCCTGGTGTCGACCATGGCCGAGCTCGACGAGCGACTCGCGCGGCTCGACCTCGACCAGGGATACCCGGGAGCCGGCGCCGAGGGGCAGCGCGGCCGCGCCGGGTCGCCCAAGCGCCCGCTGCTGCCGTACGGCTGGCTCGACTCCCGCGAGCTGTCCGAGGAGTTCGCCAAGGCCCTGCACGAGGCCGAGCTGAGCGTCTCCGGCGGCTGACGGTCTCAGGTGCGCCGGACCGTCACGGTGCGCGCGAGACGGTCGACTGCCGGGATCGTGGCGTCCGGGGCGCCCAGGGCGCGGGTGGTCACCGCCAGAGCACCCGTCGCCGAGGCGCGGGCGAGCGCGTCCTCGACCTGCAGGCCGTCCAGCACGCCGCTGAGCAGGCCCGCGAGGAACGCGTCACCAGCGCCGTTGGTGTCGACGACGGCGGCCACGGGAGCGGCCGGCACCTCGATCCACCCGTCGGCGTCCCGCGCGAGCGCCCCCGCGGCGCCGTCGGTGCAGACCGCGAGTCGGCACCCGCGCGCGACCGCGTCCGACAGGTACGCGCGGGGGTCGGCCAGCCGGGCGGCACTCACCAGCAGCACGTCGGCGGCTGCGACGAAGTCCCGCGGGTAGGTGCCGGCGCCGTCGTCGTCGTGCACGTCGCACCAGACGGGGACGCCGGCGGCGCGGGCGGCCGCGAGCAGCGGTCGGCTGTGGTCGGCCAGGTCGAGCACGGCCGCGTCGAGCCCGCCCAGGGCGGGCACGGGCCCCGGCTCGGGTGCGGGCAGCTCGAGGTAGAGCGAGACGCGTGAGCCGTCGTCGGCCATGAGGTTCACGTGCCGCTCGGTCCGCCCCACGGGCTGCACGACCAGCGAGAGGCGGGGCTGCGCGAGCGCCTCGCGGACGAGGCCGCCCTCGCGGTCGTCGCCGAGGGCGGTCCGCAGGGTGACGTCGACACCCAGCGCCGCGAGGGTCAGCGCCTTGCCGGCCGACGTGCCGCCGAGCCCGTCGTGGTGGCCGCTCGCGAACAGCGTCTGTGACCGCGGCTCCGGCAGGGCCGGGAGCCGGATGAGGGTGTTCCAGGACGCGGGGCCGTTGACCAGGACGCGAGGCACGCCGCCCACCCTAGGGCGTTAGGGTGTGCCGACCTGCAAGTTGCTGCAACGAGTTGCGGCCCACCCCCGGTGGTGACGATGACGCACCTGCCCGCCCGCGCGACCGCCCTGCTCGGCGCCCTCCTGCTCCTGGCCGGATGCAGCGCGCCACCGGAGCCCGCAGCGACGCGCACACGCGACGTCGGGGTCCAGATGTTCCAGTGGACCTGGCACGCCATCGCGACGGAGTGCACCGACAGCCTGGGACCGGCCGGCTACGGCTGGGTGCTCACCAGCCCGCCGCAGGAGCACGTCCTCGGCGAGGAGTGGTGGACCTCCTACCAACCCGTGAGCTACCGGGTGGAGTCGCGCCTCGGCACCCGCGAGGAGTACGCCGACATGGTGGCGACCTGCCACGACGCCGGCGTGGACGTGTGGGCCGACGCGGTGGTCAACCACATGACCGGGCAGGAGGCGCCGGGCACGGGCTGGGCGGGATCGTCCTACTCGCACTACGCGTACCCCGGCCTCTACACCGACGCCGACTTCCACCACTGCGGACTGACCCCCAACGACGACATCTCCGTCTACCAGGACGCCGCCCAGGTGCAGACGTGCGAGCTGGTCAACCTGGCCGACCTCGCCACGGAGACCGACCGCGTGCGGTCGACGATCGTCGCGTACCTGCAGGACCTGCTCTCGCTCGGCGTCGACGGCTTCCGCATCGACGCCGCCAAGCACCTGCCTGCGCAGGACGTCGCGGCGATCGTCGCGGGCCTGCCCGAGGGGACGGGCATCGCGCAGGAGGTCATCCGCGGCAGCGGCGAGCCGATCACGCCGGAGCAGTACCTGGCCAACGGCCGGGTCTACGAGTTCGCGTGGGGCAAGGACGTGCAGGGCGTGCTGGCGAGCTCGCCCGAGCGGGTCCTCGACCTGGGCACCACGTCCGGGTACGTGCCGTCCGACGCCGCGGTGATCTTCGTCGACAACCACGACACCGAGCGCAACGGCTCGACGCTCAGCTACGCCGACGCCGAGGACTACGCGCTGGCCACGGTGCTCATGCTCGCCGGCACGTATGGCACACCCGCGGTCTACACGGGGTACGCCTTCTCGGACCGCGACGCCGGACCTCCGCAGGACGCCGAGGGCGCGGTGCTCGACGCGTCGTGCGGCGCTGCTCCCGGCCCGGGCGCGGACCTCGCGGACGGCGACTGGGTGTGCCAGCACCGCTGGCCCGCGATCGCCGGCGTGGTCGGCTGGCGCTCCGTCGTGGGAGACGCGCCCGTCGTCGACGTCTGGTCCGAGGGCAGCGCGGTGGCGTTCGGCCGCGGCGAGCGCGGGTTCGTCGTCGTCAACTCCGGCGACGACGAGCTGCGCGCCGAGCTGCCGACGAGCCTGGCCGACGGCGACTACTGCGACGTGCTCGCGACGGGGGACTGCGCGGGGTCGACCGTGCAGGACGGCGTCCTCGCGGTGACCGTCCCGCCCAGGACCGCGCAGGCATGGGACGTGACCGCTCGCCCCTGAACACGAGAACGGCCCCGCCGCAGCGGGGCCGTTCCGGGTCCGATCAGACCGTGAAGCGCGCCCAGACGGTCGCGTCCGAGGGGACGAGCACCGTGCCGTCCGCGTCCACCGCGTGGTCGACCGACGCCAGCAGCACGTCGGCGCCCTCGGGCAGGACGACGGGCTCGGTGCCGAGGTTGGCGACGACCAGCACGTCCCGGTTGACGAACGCGATCACGTCGTCGCCCAGGCCGTGCAGCCACTCCATGCCGCCGGAACCGAGGCCCGACTCCCGGCGCAGCTGGAGCGCCGACCGGTAGGTCTCGTACGTGGAGCCGGCGACGCCGCGCTGGGCGTCCAGGGCGTACGACGCCCACTCTGCGGGCTGCGGGAGCCAGGTCACGCCGGTCGGGGAGAACCCGAAGCCGTCCGCGTCCGACGCCCACGGCAGCGGGACGCGGCAGCCGTCGCGGCCGCGCTCGGCGCCGCCGGTCCGGAAGAACGCGGGGTCCTGGCGCAGGTCGTCGTCGAGCGAGGTGTGGTCCGGCAGGCCGAGCTCTTCGCCCTGGTACAGGTACGCCGAACCGGGCAGGCCGAGCATGAGCAGCGACGCGCACCGCGCCCGGCGCAGGCCTAGGGTCTCGTCGGGCTGCTCGTCCCCGTGCCCGATGCCGTTGGGCCGCGAGCCCGGCTCCGCCAGGCCGAGGCGGGAGGCGTGCCGGACGACGTCGTGGTTGGACAGCACCCAGGTGGTCGGCGCGCCGACGGCGTCCGAGGCGCGGTAGGAGGCCTCGACGACGGTGCGCAGCGCCGGGGCGTCCCAGTGCGTGGCCAGGAACGCGAAGTTGAAGGCCTGCTGCATCTCGTCGGGGCGCACGTACCGGGTCAGCCGCGACAACGGCTCCACCCACGCCTCGGCGACGAGCGCACGGTCGCCCGGGTACTCGGCGAGCACCTTGTTCCACGCGCGGTAGATGTCATGCACGCCGTCCTGGTCGAACATCGGGCCCTGGTTGCCGGACCCCGACACCGCCTCCGTGTCGTCGGACCCCTCGATCATGGACACATGCCCGTCCCAGTCGGGCAGCCCGGGCGCCTTGACCATGCCGTGCGCGACGTCGATGCGGAACCCGTCGACCCCGCGGTCGAGCCAGAACCGCAGGACGTCCTCGAACTCGGAGCGGACCTCGGGGTGCTCCCAGTCGAGGTCCGGCTGCCGCGAGTCGAACAGGTGCAGGTACCACTCGCCGGGCGTGCCGTCGGGGTCGGTGGTCCGGGTCCAGGCAGGTCCGCCGAAGATCGACTGCCAGTTGTTGGGCGGCTCCGACCCGTCCACGCCCCGTCCGTCGCGGAACAGGTACCGGGCGCGCTCCGGGGAGCCCGGGCCGGCGGCCAGCGCGGCCTGGAACCAGACGTGCTCGTCGGAGGTGTGGTTGGGCACCAGGTCGACGATCACGCGCAGGCCGAGGCGGTGGGCGCGCTCGAGCATGGCGTCGAAGTCGTCGAGCGTGCCGAACAGCGGGTCCACGTCGCGGTAGTCGGCCACGTCGTACCCGGCGTCGGCCTGCGGGGACCGGTAGAACGGGGACAGCCAGACGGCATCCACGCCGAGCTCGGCGAGGTGGTCCAGGCGCGAGGTGATGCCGGGCAGGTCACCGATGCCGTCGCCGGACGCGTCCGCGAACGAGCGCGGGTAGACCTGGTAGATCACGGCATCCCGCCACCACTCGCCGTCGGGCGATCCGGCGGTGTGCACCAGGGTGCGCAGGGGTCGGGTGTCGATCGTCGTCATGCGGGCATGCCTCACTTCGGGGTGTTCACAGGGGGAGGCGCCGTTGCCGATCAGGGGATCTGATCAGACTACGGCGGGAGCCTCAGCGGTCACAGCGACCGAGGTCAGGGTGGTTGACGGGGCCGTGGGTGCGGCTCCGGTGGAGCTGCGGACGATGAGCTCGGGGTGGAACTTGAGCTCGGTGCGCGAGGCGGGGGTGCCGGTGATCTCGGCGACCAGGGCGGCGACGGCGGCGTGGCCCATGGCCAGGACGNATGAGCTCGGGGTGGAACTTGAGCTCGGTGCGCGAGGCGGGGGTGCCGGTGATCTCGGCGACCAGGGCGGCGACGGCGGCGTGGCCCATGGCCAGGACGGGTTGGCGCACGGTGGTCAGGGGCGGGTCGGTGAACGCGATCAGCGGGGAGTCGTCGAAGCCGACCACGGACAGGTCGCCCGGCACGGTCAGTCCGCGGGACCGGGCGCCGCGGATGGCACCGAGGGCCATGAGGTCCGAACCGCAGATGATCGCCGTGTGCCCGGAGTCGATGAGCTCGAGAGCGGCCGCCTGACCGCCCTCGACCGTGAACAGCGTGGTGACGACGTGGGGGTCGGGGTCGGTGATGCCGAGGTGGCGCTGCAGGTTCGCGGCGAACTCCACCCGTTTGCGGGCGGCCGGCACGAACCGTTCCGGGCCGATGGCCAGACCGATGCTGCGGTGGCCGAGCGACACGAGGTGGCGGAACGCGAGGTCGAGCGCCGCGGAGTCGTCGGTCGACACCGACGGTGCGTCGACACCCTCGGCATGCCCGTTGACCAGCACGATCGGCATGCCGCTGCTGCGCAGCCGGTGGTAGCGGTCCTTGCTGGTGGTGGTGTCGGCGTGCAGGCCCGAGACGAACACGATGCCGTCGACGTGGTGCTCGAGGAGCATCTCGACGTACTGGTCCTCGGTGGTGCCGCCGGGGGACTGGGTGCACAGCAGGGGGGTGTAGCCGCGTTCGGTGAGCATGGTCTCGATGACCNAGGAGCATCTCGACGTACTGGTCCTCGGTGGTGCCGCCGGGGGACTGGGTGCACAGCAGGGGGGTGTAGCCGCGTTCGGTGAGCATGGTCTCGATGACCTGGGCGAAGGCGGGGAACACGGGGTTGGACAGCTCGGGGACGACGAGGCCGACCAGGCCGGCGGAGCGGGTGCGCAGCTTCTCGGGTCGTTCGTAGCCGAGNGGCGAAGGCGGGGAACACGGGGTTGGACAGCTCGGGGACGACGAGGCCGACCAGGCCGGCGGAGCGGGTGCGCAGCTTCTCGGGTCGTTCGTAGCCGAGGACGTCGAGGGCGGCGAGGACGGCCTGGCGGGCCTGGGCGGACACGCCGTGCTTGCCGTTCAGGACCCGGGACACCGTGGCCGTGCTGACGCCGGCCTGCTCGGCCAGATCCGTCAGACGGGTACGCACGATGGGCACGGTGGGGGCCACGTCACTCCTTTGTCCGGGTCGCAACCGACGCGAGAAGCCGGAGGGATCGCCCTTAATCACGCTTCTGCAACAGTTCGCTGCAACTTACCGTAACGACTTGCAGCCGATGAGACAACGAGGTTACCGTCACGACATCACGCCAGCGCCGGTCGATCGTCGGGATCTGCCGAGCGGCATTCTCACGATCTAGGAGACTCACGATGCGACGGAGCATCCCCCTCACCGCTGCGGCCCTGGGCATCACGCTCGCCCTCGCCGCCTGCTCCGGGTCGGCCGACCCGGCTGACACGGAGACCAGCGCCGGCACCGACGCGACGGCCAGCGGCACGCTGACGATGTGGGTCGACGACACCCGCATCAACGAGATGGAGCCGGTCGTCGCCGCCTTCACCGAGGAGACCGGCGTCGAGGTCGAGCTCGTCCAGAAGGCCTCGGGCGACATCGGCAAGGACTTCGTCGCGCAGGTCCCGACGGGCGAGGGCCCGGACATCATCGTCTCGGCGCACGACGGCCTCGGCGAGTGGGTCAACAACGGCGTCGTGGCCCCCATCGAGCTGGGCGACAAGGCGGCGGACTTCTCGGACTCGGCCATCGCCGGCGTCACCTACGACGGCAAGATCTACGGCACGCCGATCTCCATCGAGAACATCGCGCTGGTCCGCAACAACGCGCTCCTCACGGAGACCACCGCGACGACGTTCGACGAGCTGGTCGCCCAGGCCAAGGGCACGGGCACCCCGTTCTCCGTGCTGATCCAGCAGGGCGAGGCGTCCGACCCGTACCACCTGTACCCGCTGCAGACCTCGTTCGGCGCCCCGGTGTTCGAGCAGTCCGCGGACGGCTCCTACACCGACACGCTCGCCCTCGGCGGCCCCGCCGGTGAGGCGTTCGCCGCGTACCTGGCCAAGCTGGGCACCGACAAGGTCCTCGACCTCGCGATCGACGGCGACAAGGCCAAGCAGGCGTTCCTCGACGGCCAGGCGCCGTACATGATCACCGGCCCGTGGAACACCTCGGCGTTCGCCGAGGCGGGCATGGACATCTCCGTGCTCCCCGTCCCGAGCGCCGGCGGCCAGCCCGCCCAGCCGTTCGTCGGGGTCCAGGGTGTCTTCATCTCGGCCAAGTCGGAGAACCCGGTCCTCGCCAACGAGCTCGTCGTGAACTACCTGTCCACCGAGGCCGCGCAGGACATGCTGTTCGCTGAGGGTGGCCGCATGCCGGCCAACGCCGCCTCCGCCGCCAAGGTCGAGGACCCGATCCTCAAGGGCTTCAACGACGCAGGCTCGACCGGTGCCCCCATGCCGGCGATCCCGGCCATGAGCACGGTGTGGGCCTTCTGGGGCGCCACCGAGGCGCAGATCATCAGCGGCCAGGCGGAGCCTGCCGGTGCATGGAACACGATGGTGACCAACATCCAGGACGCCGTCGACAAGGTCTGACGGTCCAGGACGTCCCGTCGGGTGGCGCGCAGCCGCCCGGCGGGATGTCCTTGCCCTCGCCGCACCGTCGCGGCGATCCCTGCAGCAGTGACCCGCGTCCCGGAGGACCCGCATGACCGACCAGCAGACCGTGGCGCCCCCCGCCCCTCCGGAGGAGCCCGGCACCAGGTCGCCGCGCCGCTCGCGCGGTGACGGCTCGCATGCCCGGAACTTCTCGGCGGGCTTCCTCGCCAAGCTCGTGCTCGTCGCCCTCGTCGACGCGCTGGGCGTCTACGGCATCCTGACCGCGCTGGCCGTGGAGTCCTGGGGCATCGTCGCGTTCCTCGCCCTGGCGCTCGTGGTCGTGAACTGGGTCTACTTCTCCCGCCGCGCGGTCCCCGGGAAGTATCTGGTCCCCGGACTGCTCTTCCTGCTGGTCTACCAGCTGTTCGTCATGGCCTACACCGGCTACGTGGCGTTCACGAACTACGGCGACGGCCACAACTCGACCAAGTCCGACGCGATCGAGTCCATCGCGATCCAGACCGAGACCCGCGTCGAGGGCTCCCCGACGCTGCCGGTGACCGTGGTGCGCAGCGGCGACGAGCTCGGCTTCGCCATCGTGCAGGACGGCGAGGTGGAGGTCGGTACGGCCGACGAGCCGTTCGCGCCTGTCGACGGCGCCTCGGTCGACGGTGACCGGGCCACCGCTGTCCCCGGCTGGGAGGTCCTCGGGTTCGCCGGGATCGCCGAGGACCAGGAGGCGATCACCGCCCTGCGCGTCCCGCTCTCCGACGACTCCGCCGACGGGTCGGTGCGCACCCAGGACGGCTCGACCGGATACGTCTACCAGCCGACGCTGGTGTACGACCCCGAGACCGACACGTTCACCGACACGGCGACGGGCGAGACGTACACCCCGTCGGACTCCGGCAACTTCGTCTCGGAGGACGGCGACCGGCTCACCCCGGGCTGGCGGGTCGGTGTCGGCTTCGACAACTTCACGCGCGTCTTCAACGACCCCCGGCTGACGGGGCCGTTCCTGCAGATCACCGCCTGGACGTTCGTGTTCGCCGCGCTGTCGGTGGCCACCACGTTCGCCCTCGGGCTGTTCCTCGCGATCGTGTTCAACGACCCGCGCGTCCGCGGCCGGAAGGTCTACCGGTCGCTGCTGATCCTCCCGTACGCCTTCCCGGGGTTCCTCTCCGCGCTGGTTTGGAAGGGCATGCTCAACCCGAAGTTCGGCTACATCAACGAGGTCCTGCTGGGTGGTGCGGACATCCCGTGGCTGACGGATCCGTGGCTGGCCAAGGTGTCGATCCTCATGGTCAACCTCTGGCTCGGCTTCCCGTACATGTTCCTGGTCTGCACCGGCGCGCTGCAGTCGATCCCGGAGGACACCATCGAGGCCGCGCGCATCGACGGTGCGGGCAGGATGCGCATCCTCCGCTCCATGACGCTGCCGCTGCTCATGATCTCGGTGGCGCCGCTGTTGATCTCCTCGTTCGCGTTCAACTTCAACAACTTCACGCTGATCTACATGCTGACCGGCGGCGGCCCCAACTTCGTCGGGACACCGGTCGTGGTGGGCCACACCGACATCCTCATCACGATGGTCTACTCCGTGGCCTTCGAGAGCGGGACCAAGCAGTACGGCCTGGCGAGCGCGCTGTCGATCCTGATCTTCGTGGTCGTCGGCCTCATCGCCTGGCTCGGCTTCCGCCGCACCCGCACCCTCGAGGAGATCTGAGATGGCCGACACCGCCGTGAAGCGGGACCTGCAGCTGCGTGGGCGGCGCTGGTGGCTCGAGGTCGGCTGGCGGCACGTCGTCGCCATCGTGACGATCGCGGCCTGCATCCTGCCGCTCCTCTATGTGCTGTCGGCGTCCCTGAACCCGGGCGGCACGCTGACCGGGTCGAACCAGCTGTTCCGCACGATCGACCTGGAGAACTACCGCGACCTGTGGGGCCGGGGCTACGGGAGCTGGTTCGTCAACTCCCTCGTGGTCTCCACGGTGACCGCCGTGGGCACGGTCCTCATGGGCGGAGCAGCGGCGTACGCGTTCTCGCGGTTCCGGTTCCAGGGCCGGCGGTCCAGCCTGACCGGCCTGCTGATCGTGCAGATCTTCCCGCAGATGCTGGCCTTCGTCGCGATCTTCCTGCTGCTGCTGTCGATCGGCGACGTGTTTCCGGTGCTCGGCCTCAACAGCCGGTTCGGGCTGATCGCGGTGTATCTGGGCGGCGCGCTCGGGGTGAACACGTTCCTCATGTACGGGTTCTTCAACACCGTGCCGCGGGAGCTGGACGAGGCGGCGAAGATCGACGGCGCCACCCACGCGCAGATCTTCTGGACGATCATCCTGCGGCTGGTGGCGCCCATCCTCGCCGTCGTCGGGCTCCTGTCGTTCATCGGGACGTTCGGGGAGTTCATCGTCGCGAAGGTCGTCCTGCAGCGGCCCGAGGAGTTCACGCTCGCCGTGGGGCTCTACTTCTGGGCTGCCGACGAGCGGACGGCGAGGTGGGGCCTGTTCGCGGCGGGTGCCGTGCTCGCGGCCATCCCCGTGATCCTCCTGTTCCTCTTCCTGCAGAAGTACATCGTCGCCGGCCTGACGGCAGGCTCGGTCAAGGGGTGACGTCAGTGCACCTGCTCGGCGATCCCCACCACGACGGCTCGCCTCTGTACGCGCCGCCCGGGGCCGCCCTCGGTGAGCGGGTGCCCGTCCGGGTGCGCGTCCCTGCCGAGAACGCCGAGCGCGCAGTCTGGCTGCGCACGGTCCGGGACGGGGAGCCCCGGCTCGAGCAGGCGCGGCTGGACCGGGTCACGGAGCACGAGCGCTGGTACGTCGCCGACGTCCTGGTGCACAACCCGCTCACCAGCTACCGGTTCCTGCTCGACGAGGCCGGTGGGTACCGGTGGCTCAACGGCCGCGGGACACACCGCCGTGACATCCCGGACGCCGCGGACTTCCGCCTCACGGCGCACGACCCGGCACCCGCGTGGCTCGACTCCGCGATGGTCTACCAGGTGTTCCCGGACCGGTTCGCCCGCTCCACCGGGCACCATGGCGAGCCCGTCGGCCCGGCGCCGGACTGGGCCCGTCCCGTGCCGTGGGGGACGGAGCCGGCCGCGCTCGGACGCGACACGTCCGCGCAGTGGTTCGGTGGCGACCTGCCGGGGATCGAGTCGCGGCTGGACCACCTGCAGCGCCTCGGCGTCGACACCCTGTACCTCACGCCCGTCTTCCCGGCGCGGTCCAACCACCGCTACGACGCGAGCACGTTCGACCACGTCGACCCGCTCCTCGGCGGCGACGCCGCGCTCGCGTCGCTGTCCGCCGCCCTGCACGCGCGGCGGATGCGCCTGGTCGGTGACCTCACCACCAACCACACCGGCGCGGGCCACGAGTGGTTCGTCCGCGCGCAGGTGGACCCGTCGAGCGAGGAGGCCCGGTTCTACTACCGGACCGACGAGGAGCCCGGGTACGTCGGCTGGCTGGAGCACGCGTCCCTCCCGAAGCTCGACTGGTCCGCTCCCGGACTGGCGGCGCGCATGGTCGACGGTCCCGACTCGGTCATCGCCCGGTGGATGCGCGAGCCGTTCGACCTCGACGGCTGGCGGATCGACGTCGCCAACATGACCGGCCGCTACGGCAGCCAGGACCAGACCCACGAGGTCGCCCGGATGATCCGCGCCACGATGCGCGCGCACAACCCCGAGGCCGTCCTCGTCTCGGAGCACTTCCACGACGCCAGCTCGGACATGGGCGTCGGCGGCTGGCACGTGAACATGAACTACTCGGCGTTCACGCGCCCGGTGTGGTCGTGGCTCGTGGAGCCGGACAGCAGCCTGCCGTTCATCGGGATGCCGGTCCCCGTGCCCCGCCGGGGCGGGCGCACCATGGTCGACTCGATGCGGGACTTCGACGCGGTCGTGCCGTGGTCGGTGACGCGGCACCAGTGGAACATGCTGGCGTCGCAAGACACGGCCCGACTGCACACGGTTGTCGGTACCCGGGAGCGCGTCGAGGTGGCCGCCGCCATGCTCTTCACGTACCCGGGCACGCCCGTGGTGTTCGCGGGCGACGAGGGTGGCCTGACCGGGTCCAACGGGGAGCAGGCCCGCGCCAGCATGCCGTGGGACGACATCGACGCCGGCGGTGGCTCGCACTGGGACGGCAGCACGTTCGAGACGTACCGGCGCCTCGCCGCGCTGCGCCGGTCCTCGGGCGCCCTGCGCACCGGCGGGCTGCGCTGGGCCGTGGTCACCGACGACGCGGTGGCGTTCCTGCGCGAGACCGCCGAAGAACGCGTCCTGGTGCTCCTCGCGCGGGCGCCCTGGGCGGGCGCCGCGCTGCCGGGTCACCTGCTCGAGGCGGCGTCGGCGCAGAACCTCTACGGCGGCGCCGACCTGCCCCTCGTGGACGGGGCGCTCGCCCTGCCATGAGCTCGGGGTGGAACTTGAGCTCGGTGCGCGAGGCGGGGGTGCCGGTGATCTCGGCGACCAGGGCGGCGACGGCGGCGTGGCCCATGGCCAGGACCGGTTGGCGCACGGTGGTCAGGGGCGGGTCGGTGAACGCGATCAGCGGGGAGTCGTCGAAGCCGACCACGGACAGGTCGCCCGGCACGGTCAGCCCGCGGGACCGCGCGGCGCGGATGGCACCGAGGGCCATGAGGTCGGAGCCGCAGATGATCGCGGTGTGGCCGGAGTCGATGAGTTCCAGGGCGGCGGCTTGACCGCCTTCGACCGTGAACAGCGTCGTGACCACGTGCCCGTCGGGGTCGGAGATGCCCAGGTGGCGCTCGAGGTTGGCAGCGAACTCGTGGCGCTTGCGGGCGGCCGGCACGAAGCGCTCGGGGCCGATGGCCAGCCCGATGCTGCGGTGGCCGAGGGAGATCAGGTGGCGGAGGGCGATGTCCAGGGCGGCGGAGTCGTCGGTGGAGACCGAGGGGGCGTCGACGCCGTCGGCGTGACCGTTGATCAGGACGATGGGCATCCCGCGGCTGCGCAGCCGGTGGTAGCGCTCCTTGGACGCGGTGGTGTCGGCGTGCAGCCCGGAGACGAACACGATGCCGTCGACGTTGTGCTCCAGGAGCATCTCGACGTACTGGTCCTCGGTGGTGCCGCCGGGGGACTGGGTGCACAGCAGGGGGGTGTAGCCGCGTTCGGTGAGCATGGTCTCGATGACCTGGACCGCCGTGGGCCGACCCNACACGATGCCGTCGACGTTGTGCTCCAGGAGCATCTCGACGTACTGGTCCTCGGTGGTGCCGCCGGGGGACTGGGTGCACAGCAGGGGGGTGTAGCCGCGTTCGGTGAGCATGGTCTCGATGACCTGGGCGAAGGCGGGGAACACGGGGTTGGACAGCTCGGGGACGACGAGGCCGACCAGGCCGGCGGAGCGGGTGCGCAGCTTCTCGGGTCGTTCGTAGCCGAGCACGTCGAGGGCGGCGAGGACGGCTTGGCGGGCCTGGGCGGACACGCCGTGCTTGCCGTTCAGGACCCGGGACACCGTGGCCGTGCTGACGCCGGCCTGCTCGGCCAGATCCGTCAGGCGGGTACGCACAGGCGGCAGCGTAGGGGACACCTGACCTCCTCGTCCGTCGCCGTTCATGATGTCGCTGCGAGAGCGTTGCACACTCGCGCGCGCCGGTGGGGGACGGTCCGCCGGGCATCGGCTGAGACCACCCCGTCGGCCCCGCTCGTTACGCTGGCCCCGTGACCGCACTGGACCAGTCCCTCGACGTCGACGGCTACGTCGACGCCGACCGGGAGCGCTGGGTGCAGGAGCCGGTCAAGTCCCGTGAGCGTACGGCGTTCGAGCGCGACCGCGCACGTCTGGTGCACTCCTCGGCGCTGCGGCGGCTGGGGGCCAAGACGCAGGTGCTCGGGCCGTCGTCCGACGACTTCGTGCGCACGCGGCTCACGCACACGCTCGAGGTCGCGCAGGTGGGCCGGGAGATCGGCAAGGCGCTGGGGTGCGACCCCGACATCGTCGACACCGCCTGCCTCGCCCACGATCTCGGGCACCCCCCGTTCGGGCACAACGGGGAACGGGCGCTCGCGCACCTGGCCAAGGACATCGGCGGGTTCGAGGGCAACGCGCAGACTCTGCGCCTGCTCACCCGGCTGGAGCCCAAGGTCGTGGCCCCCGACGGGCGTGCGGTCGGGCTCAACCTCACCCGCGCCAGCCTCGACGCCTCGGTGAAGTACCCGTGGCGGCACCTGCAGGGTCCCGTCAGCGCGGCCAGCGGGAGACCGACGCACAAGTTCGGCGTCTACGAGGACGACCTGCCGGTGTTCGAGTGGCTGCGCGAGCATGCTCCGGACGGCCGCAAGTGCCTCGAGGCGCAGGTCATGGACCTGGCGGACGACATCTCCTACTCCGTGCACGACGTCGAGGACGCCGTCGTCGGCGGGCGCCTGGACCTCGAGGTGCTGGCCGTCCCGGAGGAGCGCGACCGCGTGGTCGAGGCCGTGCAGACCTGGTATGGCGACGGGGTGAGCGCCGACGGCCTGCAGGACGCGATGGACCGGCTCCTGGCGGCTCAGCTGTGGCGCCCGGGTTTCGACGGCTCCCGCGCCGCGCTGGCCTCGCTCAAGGACTCCACCAGCCAGCTCATCGGCCGGTTCGCCAAGGCCTCCCAGCTGGCCACCCGGCAGGAGTACGGGCCGGGGCCGCTCACCCGGTACGCGGCGGACCTGATCGTGCCGCACGAGACCCTCGCGGAGATCCTGGTGCTCAAGGGCCTCGCGGTCGCCTACGTGATGGCCCCGCGTGAGCTCGAACCCCTCTACCACCGGCAGCGCGAGGTCCTGGTGGACCTGGTGCACGTGCTGTCCGACCGGGCGCCGATCGCCCTCGAGCCCCCGTTCGCCGCGGACTGGGCGGAGGCGGCCGACGACGGCGCCCGCCTGCGCGTGGTGATCGACCAGGTGGCCTCGCTCACCGACGTCTCGGCGGCCGAGCTGCACGCGCGGCTGGTCCACCCGCCCCGGCACGGCGGCCCTGCGGCGCTCGTGTGAACCCGGTCTTCCGGGTGGGCGCCGACGCCTAGACTCCTCGCGTGGCAGGACGCATCCGGCGGGAGGACGTGGAAGCGGTCCGCGAGCGTGCCCACATCGAGGAGATCGTCGGGCAGCACGTCACGCTGAGGTCCGCGGGCGTGGGCTCGATGAAGGGCCTGTGCCCGTTCCACGACGAGCGCTCACCCTCCTTCCACGTGCGCCCCCAGGTCGGCCGCTACCACTGCTTCGGCTGCGGCGAGGGCGGCGACGTCATCGACTTCGTGCAGAAGGTCGACGGCCTGGGCTTCTCCGAGGCGGTCGAGTACCTGGCCGGCAAGGTCGGGCTGCAGCTCCGGTACGAGGAGGGCGGTGCGCCGCGTCCCGGTGAGGAGCCCGGCAAGCGTCGTCGGCTCATCGAGGCGCACAAGGTCGCCGAGGAGTTCTACCGCGAGCAGCTGAGCACCCCGGCGGCCGCAGCGGGCCGTCAGTTCCTCGCTGAGCGGGGGTTCGACCGCACGGCAGCGGCCGACTTCGGCGTCGGGTTCGCGCCCCAGGGCTGGGACTCGCTCATGCGCCACCTGCGCGGTCGCGGGTTCACCGAGGCGGAGCTCACGCTCTCCGGGCTGGTCAGCCAGGGGCAGCGCGGCGTGTACGACCGGTTCCGCGGCAGGCTGGTCTGGCCCATCCGTGAGGTGACGGGGGAGACCGTCGGCTTCGGGGCGCGCCACCTGTTCGCCGAGGACCAGGGACCCAAGTACCTGAACACCCCGGAGACCCCGCTCTACAAGAAGTCGCACGTGCTCTACGGGATCGACCTGGCCAAGCGGGACCTGCAGCGCGACAAGCGCGTCGTCGTCGTCGAGGGGTACACCGACGTCATGGCCATGCACCTGTCGGGCGTCGGCACCGCCGTCGCCACGTGCGGGACCGCGTTCGGCTCGGACCACGCCCGGATCGTGCGCCGGCTGATCGGCGACTCGGGGTCCAGCGGGGGAGTGCAGCTGGCGTCGGGGGCCTCCGTCGGCGGGGAGATCATCTTCACGTTCGACGGTGACGCGGCCGGCCAGAAGGCGGCGCTGCGGGCGTTCGGCGAGGACCAGTCGTTCTCCGCGCAGACGTTCGTCGCCGTCGAGAAGTCGGGCATGGACCCGTGCGAGCTCCGCCAGGCGAAGGGACCGGACGCCGTCCGCGCCCTGGTGGCCGGCCGGACCCCGCTCTACGAGTTCGTCATCCGTTCCACCCTCGCGTCGTACGACCTGCGCACCGCCGAGGGCCGGATCGGCGCGCTGCGGGCGGCGGCTCCGATCGTCGCGGGGATCCGCGACGCCGGGCTGCGCCCCGAGTACACGAGGCTGCTGTCGGGCTGGCTGGGGATCGACGACCAGGACTCCGTACGCCGAGCGGTGCAGGGCGCGTCCCCGTCGACCCGACCCGCCGCCCCCCGCACCGAGCGCCCGTCGTCCGAGCCGGTGCAGGTGCCGGTCGCCCGCATGCCCGTGCCGGACCGCCGGGACCCGGTCGCGCAGATCGAGCGGACCGCCCTGGAGGTCGTGCTGCAGCGCCCCGACCTCGTGGCCCCGGACTTCGACGAGCTGCCGTCCGACGCCTTCGGCGCCCCCGCGTACCGCGCCGTGCACGAGGCGATCCGCGCGGCCGGCGGACTGACCGTCGCGCGCCCGCTGCTGCAGAGCTCGGGCGGATCGACCGGCTGGGTGGGGGCCGTGATCGAGCAGGCGGCCGAGCCGGTGCGCGCGCTGGTCACCGAGCTGGCCGTGGCCCCGTTGCCCGAGGACCGGCCGGAGTCGCTCGAGGGGTACGTGAAGGGCGTCGTGCTCCGCCTGGTGGAGATCGGGTTCACGCGGCACATCGCCGATCTCCGCGGACGCCTGCAGCGGATGGACGCCGAGGCCGACCCGGCCGCCTACCAGGCCGCGTTCGCGGAGCTCGTCGAGGTCGAGGGCCGCCGCCGGAACCTGCGGGAGAGCGCCTGACATAGGTGAGGCAATCCTGCGTTACCGCAGGTCAGGGCAGGCTTTGCTTCGATGACAAGCCGCCCCGGGGTGCCTACCGTGGAGGTATGACCGTCCTCCAGACGCACCGACCGGCCCCCACGCTGAGGAGCCTGAACTGGCTGCGCGCCGGTGTCCTCGGCGCCAACGACGGCATCGTCTCGGTCGCCGCGACCGTGCTCGGCGTCGCCGGCGCGGCCACGCCGGTGGGCACGATCGCACTCGCGGGCATCGCCGCGCTCGTCGCCGGAGCGTTGTCCATGGCGGCGGGGGAGTACGTGTCGGTGAGCAGCCAGCGCGACGCGGAGCGGTCCGCCGTGCGGCGCGGGCGGGTGCTGCCGACGCTGGTGGTGACGGGTCCCGAGGAGTACACGAACCCGTGGCACGCAGCCGTGGCGTCGCTCGGCGCGTTCCTGGTCGGCGGGCTCGTCCCGTTGCTCGTCGTGCTGGCCCCCTGGGGTGCCGTGCGGGCGCCGGCCACGTTCGCCGCGGTCGTCGTCGCGCTGGTCCTCACGGGACTGGTCGCGGCGCGGTTCAGCGACGCAGAGCCGCGGCGGGCCGTGGTCCGCAACGTGCTCGGGGGCTCGATCGCGATGGCCGTGACCTACGCGGTGGGCTCGCTGGTCGGGCTGTCGATCTAGCCGCTCACCGCAGCGGGACGAGCCCCGTGGCGCCGGTCGTCGGCAGGAGTGCGTGCACCGCCGCGGTGACGGTCATGGCCCGGATGGAGAGCTGGCCGCCGTAGTAGGACAGGAACGCGGTGTCGGTGGCGTCCCGGCCCGTGGCGATCCGGACCAGCGACTCGCGCGGGGCCAGCCTCGTGGCGTCGACCACG
Source organism: Cellulomonas sp. Root137 (assembly GCF_001426725.1). NCBI lineage: Bacteria > Bacillati > Actinomycetota > Actinomycetes > Micrococcales > Cellulomonadaceae > Cellulomonas > Cellulomonas sp. Root137. Next base: position 2,232,071 of record NZ_LMFG01000001.1, read on the forward strand.
TGCCACGCACCGTCCACGTAGGCCTCCGCGACCGCGTGGAAGTCCATGGGCTTGAGCCCGGGCGCGTAGACGGAGGCGAGGCGGGCGGGCACGTCCTTGGCCCGCAGCAGCGCGACGACGAGGTGTGCGAAGTCGCGGCACACGCCCCGGCGCTTGAGCAGGGTGTCCGTGGCGCCGTCGGTCGGCAGGCTCGAGCCCGACAGGTACGTGACGTGCCCGGTGACCCAGGCGACGACCGCGTCGAGCAGCTCGGGGCCCTCGAGGCCCTTGAACTGGTCCCGGGCGAAGGCCAGGAGCCGGTCGGAGTCCGCGTAGCGGCTGGGCCGCCGGTACTCGACCAGGTCGACGTCCTCGATGGCGGGCAGGTCGGCCTGGCCGGTGATCGTGGCCTGGTAGTCGACCACCAGACGGCCCGCCGGAGCGAGCACGCGGTGCATGCGACCGCCGTGGGCCGTCTTGATCTCGGAGACGTCCATCGGGCCGTCCTCGTGCCGCACCGAGAGGATCTCGGAGCGGTCGTAGGCACCGTCCGCGACGGCGACGGAGAGCAGGATCTCGAGCGGGGTGCGCACGTCCAAGGACAGGTGCGAGGTGACGGTGCGCAGCACGGCCGGGGGTCCTTTCCCGGCCATCGGCGGCCGGACCATCCAAGGGGGCAGGCGCAAGTGTGAGGCTCGCGGGGCCATCCGTCCAGCCCGCGGACACACCCCCGTGAAGGTGCAGGTCAGGGCGTTCTGCGACGGCGGCCGGGGGGCCGGGACGACGGCCCCGGAAGGCGGTCCCGAACCCCCTGGAATCCTTCGGCATCCTCGCTCGTTATGTCACACGAGAATGATGACGACTAGTGGTGAGGAGCACCATGACGCGACGGACAGCAGGCCGTGTGGAGTTCGAGGACGAGCAGGGCCAGATGGTCCGGTACGTGCGCCACGAGAACGGCCGAGGCCCTGTCGCCCCGACGGCGCGGGTCCACGAAGGGGCCTGGCTGGCGGAGACCGCGTACGTCGAGGCCGGCGCGATCATCGGCGACGGCTCGCGCGTGGGAGCGGGGAGCTGGATCGACGCGGGCGCGGTGATCGGCACCGACGTGCTGGTGGACCGGAACGTGCACGTGGGACCCGGCACGCACGTCGGGGACGGCGCACGGATCGGCGCGGGCGCACGCCTTGGACGGGACGTCCTGGTGGAGCCGCGCGCACGCGTCGAGGCCGACCAGGTGGTCGACGACGGCGGTCGGGTGCGACGTCGCAGCTCCGGGTACGGGATGGCGGCCTAGCGCTGCTGGTCTAGCCTGGCGCGTGGCCGACCGGAAGGAGATCGACGTGGTGCTCATCGGCGCTCACGTGCGCGGCGACGACCCGGTGGCGGCGGCCGCCGAGACGGGTGCGGACAGCGTGCAGCTGTTCCTGGCGGACCCCCAGGGCTGGAAGAAGCCGGTGCCGCGCGACGACGCCGACGCGCTGGTCGCCTCCGGCCTCGGGGTGTACGCGCACGCGCCCTACCTGGTCAACGTCGCGTCCACGAACAACCGGATCCGCATCCCGAGCCGCAACATGATCGCCCAGCACGCGGCCGCGGCGGCGAGCCTGGGCGCACGCGGGCTCGTGGTCCACGGCGGTCACGTGGGCGACGGCGACGACATCGCTGTCGGCATCGACAACTGGCGCAAGACGTTCGAGCGCGCCACGTTCCCCGTCCGCGTGCTCGTCGAGAACACGGCCGGCGGGGAGAACGCGTGCGCGCGCACTCTCGACCGGATCGCGATGCTCTGGGACGCGATCGGTCAGTACGACGTCGGCCTCTGCCTGGACACCTGCCACGCCTGGGCCGCGGGCGAGGACCTCGAGACCGTCGTGGAGCGCGTGCGCGCCATCACCGGCCGGGTCGACCTCGTGCACGCGAACAGCTCACGGGACCCGGCGGCGTCCGCGCGGGACCGGCACGCGGGCTTCGCCTCGGGCACGATCCCGCCCGAGCTCATCGCCCACGTGGTGCGTGAGGCCGCGTGCGACGCCCTCGTGGAGACCCCGGCCGAGACCCAGGCCGAGGACATCGCGTTCCTGCGGGCGGCGCTCGCCGGCTGAGCGTCAGTCTCAGGCTCTCGTCCGCACCACCGTCAGGTCCGGCCCGGGGAACACGAGCGTCTCGTGCCCGTCGTCGAACCGCACGACGTACGGGCCGTCCGCGCCACGCGCCTCGATCACCGTCCCGCCGCGGTCCGCCGTCCCCACGGTCCGGCCATGGATGACGACCTTGTCACCGACCTCTGCGTGCATCGTCCTCACCTCACTGCCCAGGCTAGGACGACTGGCACGGACACGTCGCGTCCCGTGGCAAAGTTCGTCCAGCAGGACGATCTACGAGACCTCGTGCAGCGGTGGGACGGGCACCCGGGCGCGCGCGGCCGCGGGGCTGCGCAGATCGCTCAGGGACACGCCGATGCCGTAGGTGAGGAACTGCCCCACCGGCTGGATCTCGATGATCCGGCACTCGGCGCGGCGCTCGGGCGGGACCAGGGACGCCAGCCGCTCCGGTGCCTCCGGCATTGCTCCGGCCGGGTGCACGACCGCCGTCGCGTGGAAGCTCACCGTCGCGGGCGGGATCGGGAGGACGAGGGACAGCAGCCCTCCGCGCCGCACCGGCACGGTCACGGCGAGCCGTCCGTCGTCCGCGAGGTGTCGCGCCTTCCAGCTGTCGGGCGCCACCGCGACGTACATCCGGCCCCCTGTCGCGACGTAGACGACGCCGCTGGACCGCGGCTCGCCCGTCGGCGTCAGATGGCTGAGCACCGCGAACGACGCCCTCTCGATCGCGCGCCACACGTCCTCGCTCGTCGGCCGGTGCGCCGGCCCGTCCTCGCGCTCCACGGTCCTCATCCCTTCGTCCTGGCGACGTCGCCTGTGCCGTCCGACCAGCGTGTCGCCGGACTGCCGCGCACGGCAGGGCCCAAGGTCCCTCGCGCGCGACGGCGGAGGCGTCGACCGAGTCGCAGGAGGCGGCGACTCGGGTCACGACACGCCGCAGACACGGTGGGTGGCGTCCCTCGGGGGTGTGAATGGAGGGGTGAAGGCGTGGGACGTTCGTCCCATGACTGCCAGTCAGAGGCGATGCTGGGGCCATGGGAAACGACGAGGCGACCTGGCGCATCGACGTCACCGACGGCGACATCCGCGCGGCGAAGCGGGCCTGGCAGGACGCCAGCGAGCGCGGCACCGACAACGACGAGATCGCCAGCCGGTATGCGACCTACCGGCAGCTCGTGGTCGGTCAGGCTCAGCAGATCGCCGACGACTTCCGCGCGCGCCGGGTGGGCTGACGACAGACGCGGTGCGCACGTAGGTCTCCAGGCCGGGAGGCGCGGGACTGGATGGTCATCGGGCGAGTCCGGCGATGGCGGCCGCGGTCATCCCCGCCGCGGTGTGCTGCACGAGGTGCCGATGGCGGGGGATCTCGACGAGCGTGCCCGCGACCGCCGCCGATGCCAGCTGCGCACACCACGGACGGCGGGCGACAGGGTCGTCTTCGCCGCGGATCACCAGGGTGGGGGCGATGACCCTGCGCAGCGCCTGGTCCGTCCGGTACGCCAGCATCGGAGCCAGCTCGGTCAGGTACCAGCGAGGGCCGCACCGCAGGTAGTCCAGGAGTGCCATGGCATTGCCCGAGGGTGGCTCCTTGACCGCGTCGCGCACGAGGTCCCGAGCCTGCGAGAGCGGGCGCGCACGTGCCGGATCGGTGACGGGCCCGATGAGCACCAGGTGCGTGACGAGATCGGGGCGCTGCGCCGCGAGCTCCGTGGCGAACTGAGCGCCCATCGAGTGACCGACGAGAGTCACGCGGTCCAGTCCCATCGCGTCCAGCGCTCCGCCGATCAGCGCGGCCCCCTCCTCGATGGTCAGCGGGCCGTCCGGCTTCGGCCTGCCGCCGAAGCCGGGCAGGTCGACGCAGTGGGTCGTCCCGGTGCGTCGCAGCTCGCGCCCGAGGCGCTCGAGGTAGCGGTGGGACATGCCCAGGCCGTGCACCAGGACGAAGGCGGGTGCGTCGGTGTCGCCGTCCGAGGACAGCACCGCCAGCTCGTGCTCCCCGACCCGCACGACGTGCCGGAGGAGTCCCGAGATGGACGCGGTGGTACCGGTCGCAGCGTCGGGAAGGGCCGGCCGTCGAGGCATGGAGGCTCCGGACGTGGTGGGGGAGGCGGTCGAGACGAGTCCGCCAGCGGACCCGACCCCGCTTCCGCGACCGCGTCAGTATGCGGCCCGGTCGTGTCCTCCGCCCGCCACGCCGCATGCCACGCGGTCACCCGGCGTGTCGCACATCTGCGTCGACTGGCTGCCCCGGGCCCCTGAACGGGAGCGGCGCGTACTCACTTTGGTCCTTTCGGCTACGCACGCCGTTCACAAGGTGCCGAAGGTCCTGCCTTCCGTGCGCTACCCGCGGCGAGCCTGGTCCGGTTCGCGCCGGCAAGAGGCGCACCAGCCGAGGAGGGCACATGGCGGTCAACGCCGCAGGAGAGATGAGGGCGTCGAACCTGACGACGACCCGGCGATGGTTGGTCCTCATCCTGGTGAGCGCAGGCAGCTCGACGATCTACGGGCCGGCGTACCTCAAGAACGCGTTCTACGACGCCCAGCAGGTCGCGCTCGGCCTGACGAACACCCAGATCGGTGCGTTGCTGTCGGCCTACGCGATCACCGCGACCATCTGCTACCTGCCCTCGGGCCTGGTCGCCGACCGGCTGCGGATGCGGACGCTCTCGGCGACCGGGTTCCTGCTCACCGCCGCCCTCACCTTCTGGTACGCGACGCTGCCGTCGTTCAGCACGCTGCTGCTGATCTTCGTCGGCATGGGCCTGAGCACGATCCTGCTGTGGTGGGGGGTCCGCTACAAGCTGGTGCGGCTCATCTCCGAGGAGAGCGAGTACTCGCGCAACATCGGCGTCAGCTACGGCATCTACGGAGCCGCGGGCTTCCTGGTGGGGCTGGTCGGCACGCTGATCCTGGCCCAGATGGGGTCGACGTCTCCCGAGGCGTTCCGCGCGTTCCTGCTGTTCTACGCCGCCCTGCTGCTGGCGCTCGGCGTGCTCTCGATCGTGTTCATCCCGAAGTTCGTCGGCGAGGTCGGTGAGTTCCGCAGCGTGAAGGAGGTCGTCGTCGACGCCCTCGGGGCGCTGTCCAACCCGGTCGTCCTCATCACCGCGATCACGGTCTTCTTCGTCTACTTCTTCTACACGGGCGTCAACTACGCGACCACGTACCTGGGGTACCTCGGCGCGGACGGCACGTTCAACAACATCACGAGCGTGCTGCGGCAGTACGGGGTGACCCTCCTCGCCGGGCCGATCTTCGGAGCGCTGGCGCACAAGGCCAAGCGACCGTCGCGGGTGATCTGGATCGGCTCGCTGATCGCGGCCTTCGGGATCGCCTTCCTGGCGATCGTCCCGGTGCCGGCCTCCCTGCCGGCCGGCACCGGGATGATCGTCGGCGTCGCGTCGATCGGCGTGGCGCTCGGCTTCATCGCCAACGGCGTGTTCGGCATCGTGTCGAGCCAGCTGACCGAGGGCAAGGTCTCCCTGGCGGTGTTCGGCGCCGCGACGGGAGTCGTGTCGCTCGTCGGCTTCCTGCCCGACACGTTCTCGAGCACCTGGTTCGGCTCGATCATCGACGACGCTGCGGCGGCCGGAGACGAGGGGTCGGCCTACCCGAAGATCTTCTGGATCCTCGCGGCCAGTGCCGTCATCGCGGCCCTGTGCGCCGCCGGACTGGCGATGTACGTGAAGCGGAACAAGGTTCGCCTCGACGAGGCGTACACGAAGGCCGAGGAGCTTGCGGCGGCCGCGGCTGCGGCGCGGGACGAGCACGAGGCCGTCGCCGCGCGATGAGCACCACCGACGTCACCCCCTTGCTGACCGAGCGCATGCGCGAGGTCCTGCGGCTGCAGTCCGTCCGTTCGGGGGCGGAGCCGTCCGGCGCCGCGGACCCCGCGGAGCAGCGCATCCGGTACGCCACCGAGCGGGCGTACTGGAACGAGGGCGGCCCCGCGATGGTCGCGACGTCGGAGGAGATGGTCGACGGACCCTACGGACGGCTCAGGGTCCGGTGGTACCACCCCGGCGGCGACGCCCGCTCCTGTGTGGCCTACCTGCACGGGGGTGGGTTCGTCGTCGGGGGGCTCGACACGCACGACCGGATCATGCGGACGCTCGCGGCGGCCGCCGGATCCGTGGTGGTCGGTGTGGACTACTCGTTGTCGCCTGAGGCGAAGTTCCCTCGAGCGGTGCACGAGTGCGCCGCGGCGGCGCGCCACATCGCTGATCGTGCCGAGCAGCACGGGGTCGCCGGCGGACGGGTCTCGTTCGCCGGCGACTCCGGGGGCGCCAACCTCGCCCTCGCGACGACGCTGTGGCTGCGGGACCACGGCGGGCCGGTGGTCGAGTCGCTCGTCCTGTACTACGGCCTGTTCGGGCTGCGGGACTCGCGGTCCCGGCGTCGGTACGGGAACGAGTGGGACGGCCTGACGCCGGCAGACCTGGAGTCGTACCTGGACGCGTACACGTCCGCGCCCGCGGACCTCACCGACCCGTACCTGGACTGCCTGGGCGCGGACCTGTCGACGGGGCTGCCGCCGACCTACCTGCTGGGCGCGACCCTCGACCCCTTGCTCGACGACACGCTCGCCCTGGCCGACGCGCTCACCGAGCACGGCGTCCCGCACCGGGTGCGACAGGTCGACGGTGTCCTCCACGGCTTCCTGCACTACTCACGTCTGCTTCCCGAGGCGCGTGACGCCCTCGCCGAGGGGGCCGCGTTCCATCGATCCATCGTCGACGCCGCACGGCTCGTCGACCACTGACACCCGCACAGACACGCGAAGGGCACCTCCCATGGACTTCTCCCTCACCGACGACCAGCAGCTGATGGTCGCGGCCGTCCGCGAGCTGATGGCACGCGAGAACTGGGAGGTGTACTTCGCCGACTGCGACGAGCGGCACGAGTACCCCGAGCGGTTCGTGGCCGAGCTCGCGCAGCTGGGCATCGACACGATCCTGCTGCCCGAGGAGAACGGGGGCCTCGCGGCCGGCTGGACGACCGTCGCGGCCGTCTGGGAGGAGCTCGGCCGCCTCGGTGTGCCGACGTACGTGCTCTACCAGCTGCCCACGCTCGAGACGGTCGTGCGGGTCGGGACACCGGAGCAGAGCGAGAAGATCCTGTCGTTCCTCGGGACCGGCAAGCAGATCTGGAACTTCGCGATGACCGAGCCCGGCGCCGGGTCGAGCTTCGCGGCGATGTCCACGACCTACACGCGTCGGGACGGCAAGGTCTACCTCAGCGGCCACAAGACGTTCATCACGTCGAGCAAGCACGTGCCGTACCTGGTGGTGATGGCGCGCAACGCCGACCAGATGGACCTCTACACCGAGTTCTTCGTCGACATGAGCCTGCCCGGGATCACCATCGAGCCGCTCGAGAAGCTCGGGCTCCGGATGGACTCGTGCTGCGAGATCTACTTCGACGACGTCGAGCTGCGCGAGGAGGACATGTTCGGCGGCGAGGGGGACGGCTTCGCCCGCACGGTCGCCGACTTCGACCTCGAGAGGTTCCTCGTGGCCGCGTGCGACTACGGCTGGGCGCTGTGCGCCTACGAGGACGCCGCGCGGTACGCGAACCAGCGGGTGCAGGGCGGGGAGGCGATCGGTCGCTACCAGCTCATCCAGGAGAAGTTCGCGAACATGAAGATCAGCCTCACGAACATGCGCAACATGGTTTACGAGGTCGCCTGGAAGGCGGACACCAAGTCGCTCGGCAAGGGCGACGCGTCGATGGCCAAGCTCTACTGCACGCGGGCGGCGGCCGAGGTCGTCGACGACGCGATCCAGGTGCTCGGCGGCATCGGCGTCACCGGCAACCACCGCGTGGCTCGCTTCTACCGCGACCTGCGGGTGGAGCGGATCTCCGGCGGCACCGACGAGATGATGGTTCTCGCGACCGGCCGTGCCGCACTGAAGGACTTCCGCTGATGGCCAGCGCCCACGTCCCCGCGTTCGGCGTCCTCGAGGGCGTCAAGGTCGTCTACTCGGCGGTCGAGATCGCCGCCCCCTCGGCGGCGGCCATGATGGCCGAGTGGGGCGCCGACGTCGTCTGGCTCGAGAACACCCGCACCGGCGACTCGATGCGCGACACGGTGAACGTCAAGGAGCTGGAGCGCCGCAACCAGCGCTCCGTCGCGCTCAACCCGTTCACCGACGAGGGCCGCGAGGTGCTGCTCTCGCTGATCGCCGACGCGGACATCTTCGTCGAGTCCTCGAAGGGGCCGACGTACGCCCGCCGAGGGATCACCGACGAGCTGCTCTGGGAGCGCAACCCGGACCTCGTCATCGTGCACGTCTCCGGCTTCGGCCAGTACGGCGTGCCCGAGCGGATCAACCGGGCGGCCTACGACCTGACGGTCCAGGCGTACAGCGGCTACCTCGCGCAGAACGGCACCCCCGACCAGCCGATGGCCGCGTCGCCGTACGTCGGCGACTACTTCACGTCGCTCATGGTGACGTCCTCCGCGCTCGCGGCCCTGCACAAGGCACGTGCGACGGGCGAGGGGGAGAGCATCGACGTCGCGATGTACGAGGTGCTGCTGCGCATCGGCTCGTACTACCTCATGGACTACCTGAACGACGGCACGACGTACCCGCGGCCCGGTGCCCGGCACCCGAACCTGTGTGCGATCGGCGAGTACCGGACCGCGGACGGCTTCATCGGGCTGTGCGTCTACGGGGTCAAGCAGAACAAGTACCTGCTCGAGCGCATCGGGCTGGGCGAGCTGTGGGGCACCGACGAGTACCCCGCGGACACCAGCGCACTGTGGGCGGACGGGCCGAAGGCCGCGCTGATCGAGGAGAAGCTGGACGAGTTCTGCCTGACCCAGAAGTCGCTCGAGCTGGAGAACGAGTTCTCCGACGTCGGGATCGCCGCCAACGCGGTGCTCGAGTTCGACCAGCTGCTGGCCGAGGAGCACCTCGCCCAGCGTGAGGCCATCGTGCAGTGGGAGCGGCTGGACGGCACCCCCGTCACGGGCGTGGGGATCTTCCCCAAGTTCACGCAGCACCCGGGCCGGATCTGGCGGCCGATGCCGTCGCTCGGCATGGACACCGACGCGGTGCTCGCCGAGGCCGGCTGGACGCCCGAGGCCATCGCGGCCCTGGCCGACAACGGGACGATCCGGCGCGGATGATGCAGCCCGACCAGACTCTGCGGGACCTGTGGGAGGAGCTCGCACGCACACGGCACGACCACGTGTTCCTCGTGCACGAGGACCCGGACGGTCGCGTCGAGTCCTTCACCTACGGGAAGTTCGCGGCGCGCGTGGTGCGCGCCGCGAACCTCGCGCACGCCCTCGGCGTGCAGCGCGGCGAGCGCGTCGGGGTGCACCTGAACAACTGTCCGCAGCAGCTCGAGTGCCTGTTCGGCCTGGCGCTCGTGGGCGCGGTCACCGTGCCGCTGCATCCCCGCAACACCGCCACCGAGTGCGCGGACATCCTCAGCCGGGTCGGGGCCCGGTTCGTGGTGACCGAGCCGGGTGTGCGTCCGGACGCGGGCTACCCCTTCGGCATCCGCGAGCTGGTGGCCCGCGCGGCGTCGCACCACGACTCCTACGAGACGGCGCGCGACCGGCAGCCCGACGAGCTGGTCGAGCGGGTGCCGCTGTCCTGCGACGACCCGGTCGGGATCGTGTTCACGTCCGGCTCCACGGCGCAGCCCAAGGGCGTGGTCCTCACCCACGCGAACCTGCTGTTCTCGGGGATGTTCGTCGAGTGGCAGGCGTCGCTGACGTCCGAGGACCGGCTCCTGACGACGATGCCCGCGTGCCACGTGAACTTCCAGCTCAACGCGCTGATGCCGGTGCTCACGGCGGGCGCGACGCTGGTCGCCGTCGAGCGGTACAGCGCCCACCGGTTCTGGCAGCAGGTCCGACGCCACGACGCGACCGTGGTGCAGAGCGTCTCGACGATCGTGCGCACGATGCTCCTGCAGCCCGTCGACCCGCAGGAACGCGACCACCGCGTCCGCGAGATCCTCTACTACCTGCCCGTCAGCGACGAGGAGAAGGAGCGCTTCGAGCGGCGGTTCGCCACCCGGTTCCTCAACTCCTACGGAGCGAGCGAGACGCTCGTCGGGGTGCTCACCGACCCGCCCGTGGGCGAGCGCCACTGGCCGTCCGTCGGACAGGTCGGCCCCGGGTACGAGGCGCGCATCGCCGGACCGGACGGCCACGCGGTCGGCGCGGGCGTGCACGGCGAGATCCAGGTGCGCGGCGTGCCCGGGCTCTCGCTGATGCTCGGCTACTTCGAGGCACCGGACCTGACCGCGGCGGCCTACACGGCGGACGGCTGGTTCCGGACCGGTGACGTCGGCTGGGTGGACGAGGACGGTTGGTTCTTCTTCGTCGACCGGCGCACCCAGTTCATCAAGCGCGGTGGGGAGAACGTCTCACCGAGCGAGGTCGAGGCGGTCCTGGCCGGGCACCCGCTCGTCGCCGAGGCCGCCGTGATCGGCGTGCCGGACGAGGTCCACGACGAGGCCGTCAAGGCGTTCGTCGTCCCCGTGGCCGGCGCGCACCTGACCGCCCAGGAGGTCCGTCGGCACTGCGCCCGCCACCTCGCGAGGTTCAAGGTCCCCACCCAGGTCGAGATCGTCCCGGGTCTGCCGCACACCAGCACGTTCAAGGTCGCCAAGAGCGCCCTGTCGTGACGTCCGAGCGCTCCGGAGAACCGGGGCGGAGAGCAGGAGACGAGATGCCCATCAACACCGACATGGTCGGCCAGGAGTTCGGTCCGTTCGTGCGCGACTACACGTTCCGGGACCTGAGCCTCTTCGCGCTCGGGTCGGGTTGCGCGATCGACGGCCGCACCGACCTGGAGTACGTGTACGAGAAGGACATGAAGGTGCTGCCGACCTTCGGCGCGATGCCGATCGTCGACTCCGAGGTCACCCGCACCATCGACTACGGCTACAACTACGCCGGGTCGCTGCACTGGAGCTTCGACCTGCGGTTCCACCAGCCGATCACCAAGCTCGCGGGCAAGCTCAGCACGACCGTGGTGCTCAAGGGCCTCTTCGACCGGGGGCCCGGCAAGGGGTTGCTCGCGCAGCACGTCGGGGACACCTACGACGAGGACGGCACGCTGCTGTTCACCAACGAGAGCTGGGACTGCCTGATCTTCGACGGTGGCTGGGGCGGCGAGCCGGCACCGAAGGACATCGTCGAGATCCCGGACCGCGAGCCGGACGTCGAGCTGCGCGAGGTGGTCCCGGAGAACCAGGCGCTGCTCTACCGCCTCTCCGGCGACTACCACCCGCAGCACGTCGACTGGGAGTACGCCGCCGAGAACGGCCAGCCGCGACCGATCCTGCACGCCGTGAGCTTCGCCGGGATCGCCTGCCGGCACTTCGTCCGCGCGTTCGTCCCGGGCGAGCCCGAGCGGCTCACCCGGTTCAAGACCCGGATCACCGCGTCGCTGCTGCCGGGCACCACCGTGGCCACCCAGATGTGGCGGATGGACGAGAACCGCGTGCACTTCCGCCTCGTGAACGCCGACGACCCGGACGCCAAGCCGTTCCTGAACTTCGGGGTCATCGAGTGGCGGTGACATCTCCCGGCGGCGGCCGGGTCGCCCTCGACGACGTCGCCATGACCCCGTTCCTCAAGAGGGTCACCCTGTTCTCCAGCGGCGGCCCGTTCCTGGACGGCTACGTGCTCTCGATCATCGGGGTCGCGCTCATCCAGCTCGGGCCCGAGCTGGACCTGAGCGCCGGCGCCGTCGGGGCGATCGGGGTCGCTGCGCTGGTCGGGCTGTTCCTGGGCACGACGGTCGGGGGCTACCTGACCGACCGGATCGGGCGCAAGCGGATGTTCGTCCTCGACATCGTCGGGATCGGGCTGATCTCGCTGGCGACCGCGTTCGTCCCGTCCGTGGCGGTGCTCGTCCTCATGCGGTTCCTCATCGGGGTCGTCGTCGGCGCCGACTACCCGATCGCGACCTCGCTCATCGCCGAGTTCACCCCGCGGCGGTACCGGGCGATCTCGATGGGCTTCGTGGCGGCCGCCTGGTACCTGGGCGCCAACGCGGCGTACCTAGTCGGCTACTTCCTGCTCCGGGTCGACGGCGGCTGGCGGTGGATGCTCGCCAGCGCCGTCGTGCCGTGCCTGGTCATCCTCGTCGGGCGCTGGGACATCCCCGAGTCTCCGCGGTGGCTGGCCCGTCACGGCCGGGTCGACGAGGCGGAGGCGATCGTCCGGCGCATCTTCGGCGCCGACGTCGAGCTCGAGCCCGAGGCGACGGCGAGGGCGGGCTACCGCACGCTGTTCCGCCGCGGGCAGCTCGGCAAGGTGGTGTTCGTCGGGACGATCTGGATGTGCCAGGCGGTCCCGATGTTCGCGATCTACACCTTCGGCCCGCAGATCATGGGCGAGCTCGGGCTGGGTGAGGGCCAGACGGCGACGCTCGGGGAGATGGTGATCGGCACGTTCTTCCTGGTCGGGTGCATCCCGGCCATGTTCTGGGCGAACTCGCTGGGCCGCCGCAAGCTGCTGATCGGCAGCTTCGCGATCATGACGGCGGCGCTGGCCGTGCTCGGCATCCTGCCGAACAGCGGGGTGGTCGTCGTGATCGTCTGCCTCGCCGCGTACGCGTTCTTCTCCGGAGGTCCGGGGAACCTGCAGTGGCTCTACCCCAACGAGCTCTTCCCCACCGACAACCGCGCGTCCGCGGTGGGTGCCGCCATGGCGTTCAGCCGGATCGGGACCGTGGTGTCGACGTACGTCCTGCCCTCGTTCCTGATCGCCCACGGCACCCGGGCCACGATGCTCGCCGGCGCGGCCATCTCGGGCATCGGGCTGCTCGTCTCGATCCTCGTGGCGCCCGAGACCCGCGGGCTGACGCTCAACCAGACCAGCACGCTCGGCCTCGCCTCGTGGGGTCGCCCCGCGCCGCCGGCCCCCGACCCCCTCCTCGCTGCCGGTGTGCCGCGCGGGGCCTCGCAGGAAGCAGGACGATGAAGATCGCAGTCGCCTACAAATGGGCACCCAACCCGCAGGACGCGACGGTCGCCGGCGACGGCACCGTCGACTGGAGCAGGGCCAAGGCCTCCGTCTCCGAGTACGACCAGGTGGCGGTCGAGGTCGGACGCCGGCTCGCGGACGCGACGGGTGCCGAGCTGGTCGGCGTCACCATCGGTGCGGCCGACGTCGGCAGCACGATGGCGCGCAAGGCGGCGCTGTCGCGCGGTCTGGACCGACTGGTCCTGGTGGGCGACGACCAGCTCGCCGGTGCCGGTGCCACCCGCACGGCCACGGTGCTCGCGCAGGTGGTCGACCTGGTCGGCGACGTGGACGTGGTGCTGACCGGAGACTCGTCGCAGGACCTCGGCGCCCAGCTCGTGCCGGCCGTCCTGGCCGCCACGCTCGGCTGGCCCGTCCTCACCAACGTCACCTCGGTCGTCGGGACGGCCGGCGACCTCACGGTGGAGCGGGTTCAGGAGGGCGGCACGCAGACGCTGCACGTCACGGGACCCGTGGTGCTCGCGGTCTCGGGCGACGCGGCCGTGCCCCGCGTGCCGGGCATGAAGGACATCCTCGCCGCGGGCAAGCGCCCGACCGACGTCGTCGACGTCCCGGCGCCCGCCCCCGAGCCGATCACCGTGGTCTCGTCGGGGCCGCCCGTGCTCAAGGCACGCAAGCGCCAGGTCATCGACGGCGCCGACCCTGCCGCCGCCGCGGCGGTGCTCGTGGCCGCGCTGCGGGCCGACAACGTCCTGTGAGCCCGCAGACCGAGCAGACACGAACAAGGAAGATCACGATGAGCAGCACGTACATCCTCGTCTCCGGTGACCAGCGGATCGGTGACCTTGTGTCGCTGGCGGAGGGCACCACCAGCACGGCGGTCGTCGTGGGCCCGCGGGCGGTGGCGGACGACGTCGCGGCCAGCGGTGTCGACGCCGTGGTCTGGCTCGGCGAGCCCACCCCCGGCCTGCCTGCCGAGGCCTATGCCCCGGCCGTCGCGGCACTCGTCGCGCAGGCGCGCCCTGACCTGGTCCTCGCCTCGACCCGGCCGGGTGACCGGGTGCTGGCCGGCACCGCCGCGGCCGCGCTCGGGGCACCGGCGTTCACCCTGGTCACCGCGGTGACGGTGGCCGAGGGGGCGGTCGAGCTGACCCGCGCCGTGTTCGGCGGGATCGCCCAGCGCACCGAGCGGGTGACCGGTCCTGCGGTCGTCGTCGTCGACGGCGGGCCCGCGGTGGTCGGTGGGTCCGCTCCCGTGACCGAGGTCGCGGCGGAGCCGACCACGACGGTCACCGTGGTCGAGAGCCGAGCTGGCGACCGGGCCGGCGTGGACCTCTCGCGTGCCGCCCGGATCGTCACGGCGGGCCGTGGAGTCCGGGCCCAGGACGACCTCGGGCTCGTCGACGCGCTCGCCGGCGCGCTGGACGCCGAGTCGGCCTGCTCGCGACCGCTGGCGGAGGGCCTGGGCTGGTACGCGCACGACCGGTACGTCGGCGTCACCGGCCAGCACGTCGCTCCGGACCTCTATGTGGCCGTGGGCGTCTCCGGCCAGCTGCAGCACGCCGTCGGTGCCCGCGGCGCGGGCACGGTCGTCGTCATCAACTCGGACAAGGACTGCCCGTACTTCGCGGAGGCCGACTACTGCGTCGTCGGTGACCTGTACGGCGTCCTGCCGGCACTGACGGAGGCGCTGTCATGACGGCGACCGAGCTGGACTTCGACGTCATCGTCGTCGGAGCAGGCATCGCGGGCTGCGTCGCCGCCTACCGGCTGGCGAAGGCCGGACGGTCCGTGGTGCTGGTCGAGCGCGGCGAGGTCCCCGGCTCCAAGAACATGTCCGGAGGGGTGCTGTACTCCCGCATCCTCGAGGAGGTGTTCCCGGACTTCCTGGACCGGGCGCCGGTCGAGCGCCGGGTCACCCGCAACTACGTGCAGTTCCTCAACGGCTCGTCGTCCGTCGGCATCGACTACCAGGATGCGCGGCTCGCCGAGCCGACCAACGCCGTGACCGTGCTGCGCGCGAAGCTCGACGCCTGGCTCGCCGAGCAGTGCGAGGAGGCCGGGGTGTTCCTCATGCCCGGCGTCCGCGTCGACGAGGTCCTGCTCGAGGCCGGTCGCGTCGTCGGGATCCGGGCGGGCGAGGACGAGCTGCGCGCCCACGTGGTGATCGCCGCGGACGGGGTCAACTCGTTCCTCGCCCGGGGAGCCGGCCTGCGCAGCAAGCCGCCGACGAACCACCTCGCGCTCGGCGTCAAGGCCGTGGTGTCCCTGCCCGCCGCGACCATCGAGGAGCGGTTCCACCTGAGCGGCGACGAGGGTGCGGCGTACGCGGTCGTCGGCGACTGCACCCAGGGCATCGGGGGCGGCGGGTTCCTCTACACCAACCGGGAGTCCGTGTCGGTCGGCGTCGTGCTCCGGCTCGACGACCTGGTCGCCAAGGGCCTCTCGTCGGCGGACGTCTTCGAGCACTTCCTGCAGCACCCCTTCGTCGAGCCGCTGCTGCGGGGCGGGCAGGTCGCCGAGTACGGCAGCCACCTGGTGGCCGAGGGTGGCCTGGAGATGGTCGGCGAGATCCACACCGACGGGATGGTGGTGGTCGGCGACGCCGCCGGCCTGACTCTCAACACGGGCCTGACCGTGCGGGGGATGGATCTCGCCGCCGCGTCGGGGATCGCCGCGGCCGGAGCGATCGACGCCGCGATCACCGCCGATGACACGAGCAAGGCGGGCCTCGCGGCCTACCGCACGGCGCTGTTCGACTCGTTCGCGGGGCAGGACATGCGCACGTACGCCAAGGCGCCCGCCTTCCTCGAGCGCGAGCGCATGTACGAGCAGTACGGGGCGCTGCTCGCGGACGTGATGTACGGCGCCTTCCACCACGACCTGACCCCGCGACGCCACCTGCGTGACGTCGCGTGGCGAGCGCTTCGGCGCTCACCGCTGCGCGTGCGGGATCTGGTCTCCGACGCACTTGCGGGGGTACGAGCACTGTGAACGTGGGCAACGTGTCCGACCGGCTGGCCGGGAACCGGTTCGAGACCGACGAGCAGGAGAGCCACATCCAGGTGGACCAGGAGCAGGTGCGCCGCACCGGGTGCGCCGACCGGCTCGTCGCCGTCTGCCCTGCGCGGGTCTACGCGCGGGAGGCCGACGGCACCGTGTCGGTCGAGTACGCGGCGTGCTGCGAGTGCGGGGCGTGCGCGGCGGTGGCGCCCCCCGGCGCGCTCACGTGGCACTACCCCCGCGGCGGGATGGGCGTGCAGTTCCGCGAGGGCTGACCGGCCGGTAGGGCTCGGCCGATCAGCGCCGCACGCAGGTGAGCCACGTGCGAGCGGCGCGGGCCAGGTCCTCCCGGTTGTCGACGTGGACCTTGTGGCAGGCGGAGAAGATGTGGTTCTCGACCGTCCGCACACTCAGCACCATCCGGGCCGCGATCTCCGGGGTGGTGTAGCCGCGGGCGACCGCCACCGCGACCTCCCGCTCGCGCGTGGTGAGGTTGACGGCCTGGTCCAGTGGGGCGAACAGACCGCACAGATCGCGTCCGCGCAAGCCCGCCTGGCTCCACGCGGCGTCGGCGTGCACGATCGCGAGCGCGGTGTCGCCGCGGGCGATGAGCTCGATCGACCGGGCGACGGCGGTACGGACCGCGGGCTGACGCAACCCCGCGTCGTGGAGGACGACCTGCTGGCGGCCCAGCTCGTCGATGTCCCGGGTCGCCAGCGCGGCACCGTACTGCGCGAGGCGGGACAGGAGCGAGGAGTCGGTCGAGGCGGCCGCCCGGACGAGCACCGCCGCACGCTCGGGACACGGGTCGTGCTCGAGCGCCGCGACCCCGGCTGCCACACCGGCGGGGATGAACCCGTGGAGCAGCCGCTCCTGCGCCAGGTCCCAGAGCACGTCCGCGGCGTCGGCATCGGGTCCCTCCGCGACCACCGCGCCGACGACGTCCGAGACCATCCACGGGTGCGGCCCTCGCACCCCCCGCAAGGCGGAAGCCTGCGTGACGATCGAGCGGGCGTAGGCCCCCCGGCTCTGCCAGTGGGCTCCGGACGCCGCGAACGTGAGGAGGGCGGCCTGGATGTGCGTCAGGTGCGCCGGGACCGAGCCGAGCGCGAGCACCGACGATACGAGCGCGCTGAGCTCCACCGCGCGACCCTGGAGCGCCAGCCCGTACGCGGCGACGTAGGCGTGCGGGAGCACGACGGTCGGTGCCAGGTCGGCTCGGCCGCGTTCCACCCCGGCGAGCGCATCGCGCACGGCAGCGTCGACGTCGCAGGACAGGAGCCGGACCATCCCGGCGATGACCGTGGCACTCTCCGCCCGGCGGCCATCCGCCTGCTCGATCCCGTCGAGCAGCGCGAGCGCCGCCGCCGGCCGACCGGCCGCGATCTCGACCTCGGCGGCGGCGAGGAGCAGCCGTCCGCGGATGTCCACGTCGTCGTCGACGAGCGGCAGCAGGGCCGCGCGCGCGGACGGCACGTCCCCGACCAGGAGCTCCACGCGGGACGCAGCCGCACGCAGGATGCCATCCGCCGTGCACCCGGCGGAGCGGGCCGCCTCGAGCTCACCGAGAGCCGCGTCGCGCGAGCCGCCGGTCGACGCGCAGTAGAACGCGGCCCAGGCGGCCAGCTCGGCACGCCCTCGGTGATCCGCTCCGTCGACCCGCGTGTCACGCAGCACGGCGGCCACCTCGTGCGTGCGGGCACCGGCCACGAGCATCGCAGCGACCAGCGCCGCGCCGTTGGTGGCGTCGGGGTCCGAGCGCCACTCCTGGCGCCGGGCGGCGACCTCCGCCGACGAGTGCTGCGCGAGCATCTGCACCAGGACCGCAGCACCGCCGTCCCCGGTGTGCTCGCCGATCGACGTCGTCGCCTCGAGGTCCGCCTCGGCCAGCCGCTCCCGCGTCACGACGTTGCGCAGGGTCGAGCCCTCGTGCGTGAGGTAGTCCCCGAGGAGGGGCGGAAAGACTCCCACGATCGGCGCACCGCGGTTGGGCAGCACCTGGAGCAGTCCCCGGTCGTCGAGCGCGGCGATCGTCTCGGGTTCGACCAGCTGGCGCGCGGCCCGCAGCGGCACGGTGCCGGCGAACGCGAGCAACGTGAGCGCGTCGACGCACGCGTCGTCCACGTCGGTCAGCAGCGGTTCGACCGCTTGCGACAGCGGGGTCGTCCACAGGTCGCCGCGGGCGATCCAGAGCCCGTCGCGGAACACCAGGCGGTTGTCCCGGCGGCCGTTCTCGACGACCGCCTCCACCAGACCGGGCAGCCCGCCCGACACCGCGGCGATCCGCGCGACCGTCGTCGGCTCGACTCCGCCGGGCAGCAGCTGGTGCACGAGCGTGTGCACCTGCTCGAAGGTGAGCGGGTCGAGCGTGACGCGCACCCCCGGACGCAGCCCCGCCGTCAGCGCGCTGGTGTCGGTCTGCCGGCGACCGCCGGGTCGGCTCGTCATCAGCACGGGGGTGGGACGGTGCGACAGCAGGGCCACGATCGCCCCGGCGCTCGCGGGGTCGAGGTCGTCGGCGTCGTCGATGACCAGGACGGACCGGGGCGCGTCGAGCAGGTCCTCCATCGACGCGATGGCCGACGTCAGGGCAGGCAGCTGTCCCGCGACCGGGGAGATGTGGATCCCCGCCGCGGCGAGGGCACTGAGCGGACGATCCCGCAGCGACCGCAGCCCGCGCACCTCGGTGACCGTCGTGCCTTCGAGAGTCAACCGCTCGGCGACCTCGCGGACCAGGGCAGACCGGCCCGACGAGCGCATGCCCACGAGGTTGACGTTGGTGCCCTCCCGCAGGAGCGTCAGCGTCCGCTCGACCCGTTCGGGGGGCAGGTGCACCTCGCGTGCCGCGCCGGAGACGTGCAGCACGGACGTGCGACTCGGCACTGACACCGTCGACTGGGCCATAGGGGCATCCTCGCCCCTCGGTGTCGTGCCCCCCTGGGTCCTCCGACCCGGACCGCGACCTCGGAGGCGTGGCGGGGAGCGATGGTGTCGTGCTCGGGGACGTCGTCGGCCCGACAGCACGAAGGCCCCCTGGAAAGGGGGCCTCACCTGCGGACCTGCTGGCTCCCTCGACTGGACTCGAACCAGTAACCGTCCGATTAACAGTCGGATGCTCTGCCAATTGAGCTACGAGGGATCGTGCGGGAAGAAACTCTAGCAGCCGCTGCGGGGTGCCCCGGACGCGTCAGCGGGGCAGCCCGACGGCGTCGCGGACCTCGTTCTCCGCCGCGTCCAGGATCGCCGCCACGGCGGGATCGGACACGTCGACGGCTGCATCGCCGAGGACCTGCGTGAACAGTCCGCCGTCCTCGTCGCGGCGCAGGACGACACGGACGCGGTGGTCGCCGGGCAGTGTGACGGACGTCGCGTGCACGACGGACTGCTGCACCCTCTCGCGGAACGTCTGGGAGAACGCGTACGAGCCCGGCACCTCGGCGAAGGTCAGCTGCTCGGACTCGCCCGTCACCCAGCGCAGGGTCATGGTGCGGGTCCCGGCGTCCAGGGAGCCGTGGTCGACGTCCGACCAGGGCCGCCGGGCGACCGGGCCGTCCGGTCCCAGGAGGTGCAGCGCGCGGCGGGTGGCGACGGCCCACCGGCCGTCGGCCAGCTCGGTGCTCACCAGGACGGTGTCACCCGGGTGCAGGTCGAGGCGACTGCGGTCGGCAGCGGGGATCCGGCGTCGGGAGAACAGGGCCACGACCTCACGGTACCCGCGTGCTTGCCTCTGACCGTGCCCCCGAGAATGATCAGAAATCAGGACGAAGTATCTGATTGCGCCCACGAGGATCTTGGAAGGTGGCGCGGCCGTTCCCGACCGCGTCCTGGGAGCGCGACGGGATCGAGGGATGACATGAAGACTGCGTATCGGGTGCTCGCCTACCTGGTGGCCACCGGGGTGTTCGTGCAGGCAGGCGCCATCGCCTATGCCTGGTTCAGTGCGATCAACGAGCTCGACGGTGGAGCCGTCATCGACTCGGAGTGGGAGGGCAACCTCGGGCACGCGATGCACGGGATCGTGGGGACGATGGTGATCCCGCTGCTCGTGATCGCGCTGCTCATCGTGTCGTTCTTCGCCAAGTTCCCCGGCGCGGTGCGCTACGCCCTGATCATCCTGGGCCTGCTCCTGCTGCAGATCGTGCTCGCGTTCGTGGCCTTCGGTGCGCCCCTCGTCGGTGCCCTGCACGGGGCGAACGCGCTCGCGCTGCTCGGCGTGAGCATCACGGCCGCCCAGCGAGTGCCGCGGGCCACGACGACGACAGGCTCGTCGGCGCCGGCCACCGCCGTCGCCTGAACCGGTGACCGAGCGCGAGGCCCTGGGCCGACGGCGGCGAGTCGTCGCCGCCGTCGTCGCCTCGCTGCTCGTCCTCGGGCCGCTCGCGTGGTTCTGGTGGACCAGCCTGGTGCCGGCGAACGCGTCGGTGATGGACATGGGCTACCCGGACACGGGCGGTGCTCCTGGGGCCACCCCTGGGCACGGCCACACGCCGACGGACGGCCCCGGCGTCAGCCTCGCGACGCTCGCCGGTCCGTCCGGCGGCGACCCCGACGTCGCGCTCACCCTCACCGCCGACACGGGCCCGATCGAGGTCGGCGGCCGCACGCTCGACGGCTACACGCTCAACGGGACGTCCCCCGGGCCCACCATCGAGGCCGAGGTGGGCGACCTCGTCGAGGTGACCCTCGTCAACCGCTCGGTGCCCGACGGCACCACGCTGCACTGGCACGGGGTGGACGTGCCCAATGCCGAGGACGGCGTCGCTGGGGTCACGCAGGACGCCGTGCCCCCGGGCGGCTCGCACGTCTACCGGTTCGTCGTCGAGGACGCCGGCACGTACTGGTACCACTCCCACCAGGTCTCCCACGCGCAGGTGCGCGGCGGTCTGTTCGGCGCGCTCGTCGTCCACCCGCCGGGCTCGGACGAGGGTGCTCAGGCCGTCGCGGCCGTCCACACCTATGGTGCGGTGCCGACGATCAACGGCTCGGCGGAGTCCTTGCGCGTTCCCGCCGAACCCGGCGACCAGGTGCGGGTCCGCGTCGTGAACACCGGGTCGGGGGTGCTGCGCGCCTGGGTGCCGGGGGCGCAGTACCGGCTGCTCGCGCTCGACGGGCGCGACCTGCACGGCCCTGGGACGGTCACCGACGAGGCCGTGGCGATCGGCGGAGGAGGGCGCGCCGACCTCGAGGTGACCGTCCCGGACGACGGCGGCTCCGTCCGGGTCCGGCTGGGCTCGCAGTCGGTGCTCGTCGGACCCGGCGACGACGCGCCCGACGGCGACGACCCGCGCACCACGCTCGACCTGCTGACCTACGGCACGCCCACCGACGTCGGCTTCGACCCGCGCGCCGCCGACCGCCGGTTCGACTACGCGATCGGTCGCCGGCCCGGGTTCGTCGCCGGTCGGCCGGGGCTGCAGTGGACGATCAACGGGCACACCTACCCGGACGTGCCGATGTACGTCGTCAGCGAGGGCGACGTGGTGCAGATGACGCTGCGCAACTCCAGCGGTCAGGGGCACCCGATGCACCTGCACGGCCACCATCTCCTCGTCCTGTCACGCGACGGAGAACCCTCGACGGGCAGCCCGTGGTGGACGGACTCGCTCGAGCTGGCCGCGGGGGAGTCCTACGAGGTGGCGTTCGTCGCCGACAACCCCGGCATCTGGATGGACCACTGCCACAACCTGCCGCACGCCCAGCAGGGCCTCGTCGCGCACCTGGCCTACGAGGGCGTCGACACGCCGTACCTGCTGGGCGGGGACGCGGACAACGCCCCGGAGTGAAGCCTCGATAGGGTGTGCGGTGCCTCGGGGCAGTAGCTCAGCCGGTCAGAGCAGCGGACTCATAATCCGTGGGTCGTGGGTTCAAGCCCCACCTGCCCCACCCTTTCGCCCGAGCTCTCCGGTCGCCGGACGGCCCCCCTCCTGCCACGATCGGCCCGACGGGGGCCCGGCCGAAGGAGATGCAGTGGTGGCGACGAGCAGCACGGCGAACGCGCAGCGAGGATGGGAGCTCGCGGCGCGAGCGGGCTACGCGGTCAGCGGGGTCCTGCACATCCTGATCGGGGTGCTGGCGTTGCGGGTCGCGTTCGGCAGCCCCGCCCAGCAGGCGGACCAGTCCGGGGCGCTCGGCACGATCGCCGCCACCCCGTTCGGTGCCACGGTCCTGTGGTTCTCGGTGCTCGCCTTCGTCGCACTCGGCACGTGGCAGGCGGCCAAGGCGATCGCCGGCGTCTCACCGAGCGGTGCCGGTTCCGGTGGCGGTGCGGGGGAGCGCGCCAAGGCAGCCGGTCGCGCGATCGTGTACGCGGGACTCGCGCTCACCGCGCTCAGCTTCGCCCGCGGTGGCGGATCCTCGAGCTCCGCGCAGACGGCGGACATGACCGCGAAGCTCATGGGGGCGCCCGGGGGCCGACTGCTGGTGGCTGCGCTCGGGATCGCGATCCTCGCCGTGGGCGTCTACCACGTCTACAAGGGGTGGAAGAAGAAGTTCCTCGAGGACCTGCACCGACTGCCCTCCGGGTCCGCCGGCCCGGTCGTCCGTCGCCTCGGCGTGATCGGCTACGTGGCGAAGGGTGTCGCGCTGGCGATCGTCGGTGTGCTGTTCATCACGGCAGCTGCCCAGGCCGACCCGTCCAAGGCCACGGGGCTCGACGGGGCGCTCCACACCCTGCGTGACCAGCCCGCGGGCGTGGTCATGCTGGTCATCGTCGCGCTCGGGTTCATCGCATTCGGCGCGTACTCGTTCGTGCGCGCCCGGTATGGCCGCATATAAATCACCCGTTTGCGCGCGAAACGTGCGGTCGAGGTTGTTGCACAGGCGTCCAGTTTCGGGCATAGTTCCCTTTGTCAGCGACAACGGCAAACCCGCTGCAAGGCGGGGACGCAAAGCCACGGGGCCCACTGGGCCAGCCGAGCTACCGAACGACAGGAGAACCATCATGGCTGTCACCACCGACGCCCCCCTCTCGCAGGGCGCTCTGCTCACGCCGGGCGAGGTCGCCGTGCTCTTCCGCGTCGACCCGAAGACGGTCACGCGCTGGGCCCAGGCCGGCAAGCTCTCGGCCGTCCGTACCCTCGGCGGGCACCGCCGCTTCCACGAGTCCGAGGTGCGTTCGCTCCTCACGGGCGTCCCCACGCAGCGCGCGGCGGAGTGATCCCGACCTTCAGCTAGAGAAGAAGAGCCCCTCCCGACGTCGGGAGGGGCTCTTCTCATGTCTCGGGGAGCGGGTCCCGGACGATCGGGCAGGTCATGCAGTGCCCGCCGCCGCGTCCGCGACCGAGCTCGGCGCCGCGGATCTCGATCACCTCGACGCCCGCAGCCCGCAGCAGGGCGTTGGTCGTCGTGTTGCGGTCGTAGGTGAACACGACTCCTGGCTCCACGGCGACCGCGTTGTTGCCGCTGTCCCACTGCTGGCGCTCGGACGCGTAGGCGTCGCCGCCGGTCTCGATCACGCGCAGGCCGGGCAGGTCCAGCGCACCGGCGACGACGTCGACGAACCGCGCACTGCCCTCGTCGGTGATGTGCACGCCACCGCCGTCGCCCGGACGCAGCGTGAAGGGGTGGATCGCGTCCACGATCCTCGGGTAGAGCGTCACGACGTCCCGGTCGGCGAACGTGAAGACCGTGTCCAGGTGCATCGCCGAGCGCAGCTTGGGCATCCCGGCGACGACGACGCGCTCGGCCGCACCCTGGGCGAACAGCGCGGCGGCCAGCTGCGTGATGCCCTGGCGCGACGTCCGCTCGCTCATGCCGACAAGCACGGTGCCGTTTCCGACCGGCATGACGTCGCCGCCCTCGATCGTGGAGCGTCCCCAGTGGCGCTCGGGGTCGCCCCACCACACGGTCGACCCCGCGAAGTCCGGGTAGAACTGGTAGACCGCCTTCATCAGCAGCGTCTCGTCGTGCCGCGCCGGGAAGTAGAGCGGGTTGAGCGTGACGCCCCCGTACAGCCAGCACGTGGTGTCGCGGGTGTAGAGGGTGTTGGGGAGCGGCGGCATGACGTACTCCCGCGCGTCCGGGGAGGACTCGGCGAGCGCGAAGTGGTCGTCGTCGAACCCGCCGGTGATGTCGACGGTGGCGAGCCCGCCGATGAGGAACTCGGCGAGTCGCGCGGGCTCGAGGCGCTCCAGGAACTCGCGGGCGTCGTCCACGAGCTCCAGCCCGACGTCGTCCGGCACGATCTTGCGGTCGAGCAGCCAGTCCCGGGCGCCGGGGACGGCCATCGTCTCGGCGAGGACCTGGTGGAGCTCCAGCACCTCGACGTCCCGCGCCCGCAGCTGCGCGACGAACGCGCGGTGGTCGGCGATCGCGTTCTCCACCCAGAGCACGTCGTCGAAGAGCAGGTCGGCCGCGTTGGTGGGAGTCAGGCGCCGGTGGGCGAGGCCCGGTTCGCAGACCAGGACCTTGCGGAGGCGCCCGACCTCGGAGTGGACGCCGTTCGGTGCTGCCTCGGTCGGCATCGCAGGGCCTCCACGTCGTGTGTCGGGCGGGGAACGCTCAGTGCACCGTAGCGAGGACCGCCGCCCGGACGTGCTCCAGCGTGCGCTCCGGCTGGAAGACGAGCCACTCGAGCCCCGCGAGCAGCGTCGCGCCGAACAGGGCCGCCGCGGTCAGGGAGGCGTCCCGGGAGGGCCAGGTCTCGGCGACGACGGCGGCGAACGCTCCCATCGCCTCCTCGCGGACCAGCCGGATCGAGTCCTGCCAGCTGCGTCCGGTGCGGAACGTCTCCGCGACCATGAGCTTGGCGAAGTCCGGGTGGCTGCGGACCTGGTCGAGCAGCTCGGTGACCAGGGCGTCGAGCGCGTCCCGTCCGTGCAGGCCGACGGTCGCGCCCCGCAGGGCGACGGTCAGCCGGCCCACGCCCTCCGTGATGATCGCCTCGAACAGCGCCGACTTGGAGCCGAAGTTGTAGAACACGCTGCCCTTGGCGACGCCGGCAGCTGACGCGATGTCCTCGACCGAGGTGGCGGTGAACCCGCGGTCGGCGACGAGAGCGAGAGCGGCCTCGACGATGTGCTCGCGGGTGGTCGTCGTGCGCATGGGCGTCAGCCTCTCAGATGCTCAGGGCGGGGTGGAGGCGCGCGACGGTCCAGGTCCGCAGGCGTCCGGCCTTCCACGCCGTCACCGCCAGGGACGCGACCGCCAGGCCCACCAGGTAGGCCACGGCCTGCCACAGACGCGCGTCGGGCGTGCCGGTGATCAGGTCCCGGAGGCCCTCGACCGCGTACGTCATGGGCAGGACCGGGTGGATCGCCTGGAAGAACGCGGGGGTGGTCTCCACGGGGTAGGTGCCGCTCGCCGACGTGATCTGCAGCATGAGCAGCGCGATCGTCGCCACCTTGCCGGCGGCCGAGCCGAGCACGGCCAGGAGCATCTGCTGGACGGCCAGGAACGTCGCGGCGACCAGCAGGAGGAACGCGATGGTGCCCGCGGGGTGCCCGACGCTGAGCCCGAGCCCGAACCCGACGACGCCCAGCAGCAGGAGCACCTGGCCGGCGCCGATGACGAGCGAGGGCAGGTAGCCGGCGAGCGCGACGCGCCACCCGGACGCCGGCGTCGCGAGCGCGCGCGTGGGCAGCGGCCGCAGGAGCAGCCAGGTGATCAGGCCGCCGACGAAGAGGGCGAGCGGGATGAACAGGGGAGCGAAGCCCTCACCGAGGCTGGCGGCGGGCGCCACGTCCTCGTCCTCGATCGCGACCGGGGTGGCCAGAGCGTCCGCGCGGGCGGTGCGCTGCGCGTCGCTGTCGTCGGGGATCTGCGTCGCGCCGTCGGTCAGCCCGTCCGCCAGCTGCTGGGCGCCCCCGCCCAGCTGCCCGGTGCCGTCGGCCACCCGGGCGGCTCCGTCGGCGAGCGTGGCGGTCCCGGTGGCGAGGCTGTCGGTGCCCGCGACGAGGGAGTCCGCTCCGTCGGCCGCCTGCTGTGCGCCGGTCGCGAGCGTGGAGGCGCCCCCGGCCAGATCGCTGGAGGAGTCCGCGAGCGTGCCCAGACCGGTGCTGAGCGACTGCGCTCCGCCGGCAGCGCGCTCAGCTCCGTCGTCGAGCGCGTCGAGCTGGTCCGTCATCGTCGCGACGGCGCCCGCGGAGGGGAGGTCGGTCCCGGCCAGCCCGGCCAGCAGGGCGGCCGCGTCGGCGTCCCCGGCGGACGCCCGGGCCGAGAGGTAGGCGGTGACCTGCGTGAGGCCGCCGGTCAGGGCGGGCAGCTGCCCGGCGAGGGCGTCCACCTGCTGCACGGCGGCGTGGACGCCGTCGGCGACCTGCCGCGTGCCCGCCGCGAGCGACGCGCTCGAGGCGGCGGCCGAGCCGGCGCCGTCGGCGAGCCGCGAGGTGCCCGAGGCGAGCTGCGAGGCCCCGACGGACACCTGCGTCACGCCGGCGTCGAGCGCGGCCGCACCGGACGCGAGCTGCACTGCGCCGTCGTGGGCGTCGGTCGCCCCGTGGGCCACCTGCTGGGCGCCGGCACCGAGCTGTTCCGACGCGTCGCGCAGCGAGACCGCGCCGTCCGCCGCCCGCAGCATCCCGTCGCGCGCGGAGCCGAGGCCGACCAGCACCTGGTCCGCCGCCTCCTCGCCCGCGGTGGCGGCGACCGCGTCGCGGACGTGGTCCATCGCGGTGCGCCCGAGGGTCGTCCCGATGAACGAGTTGGCGTCGTTGTAGGTGACGTCGATCTGCGCCGCCGTCGGGTCGTCCCCGCCGGCGGAGGCCAGGTCAGCCGAGAAGTCGGTGGGGATGGTGACCGCGAAGTAGAAGTCGCCGTCGCGCACGCCGGCGGCGGCAGATGCGGCGTCCGTGACCACCCAGTCGAGGGCGGCGCCGTCGGTCAGGGTGTCGGTCAGGTCCTGGCCGGCGGTGAGGCGGGTGCCGTCCCGGTCGGCGCCTGCGTCTGCGTTCACCAGGGCGACCGGCATCGCGTCGAGGTGCGCGGTCGGGTTCCAGAACGCCCAGAGGTACAGCGCGCCGTAGAGCAGCGGGACCAGCAGCATGGCCGCGACGGCGAGCCGGGGGAGGCGTCCGCGGCGGAAGCGCTGCAGCTCGGTGCCGGAGGTGAGGGAGAGCATGGCGAACCTTCAGTCGGTGGGGGCGTGGACGGGCAGGACGGTCCAGGCGGTGCCGGTGGCCTCGTCGGGGTCGGCGCAGGACGCGATCACCGTGGTCCCGGACGCGGCCAGGGCCTCGAGACGCGACCAGACGAGGCGCCGTCGCGCCGGGTCGTGCACCTGGTCCACGTCGTCGACGACGAGCATCCCGGGGCGCTGCGCCATCGCCAGCGCGATGCGCAGCAGCAGCGACTCGACCTCGTCGAGGTGCCAGACGACGGTCTGCGCGTCCGGGACGGGCAGGTCACCGAAGACCGGGGCGAGCGCACGGTCGACCGCGGGCTGGTCGGCGCGGCGCGAGCGGCGGTACCAGGGCGCCAGCCACGCCAGCCGCTCCCGCACGTGCGAGCCGACGGTCACGGAGTCGTCGAGCTCGTCGATGCCGGCGAACCCGGCCAGCGCGACCTCCCGCTGCACGAGCGACCGCTGCGCGGGGAGGCGACGGCCCAGCACGACGAGCTCGGACGACCTGTCTGGCACCATGCGGCCGGCGAGCGTGAGGAGAAGGCTCGTGCGGCCGGCGCCCTGGGGTCCCTGGACGAGCGTGAGCGCGCCGGGAGCGACGTCGAGGTCGACCGGTCCGTAGACCGTGCCGCGGTCGCCTCGGAGCTGCAGCGAGCGCGCGGTCACCGCTGGGGGGTGGGCTGGGGCTGCGATCGGGGGCACGGGGCGACTCCTTCTTGACTGACCGGTCAGTACAAAAGAATAGGTCGGGTTTCTGCGGCGGGCGAGACGGGCGGATGTCGTTCTGCTCACACGGCGCCGATCAGGAGGGTCACCAGGGCGTTGGTCCGCCTCGTGGTCGGGCTGGTCGTGCGAGGATCGGCCCATGGCGATGCGAGAGATCCGGACTGTCGGAGACCCCGTCCTGCGCACCCCCTGCGACCCGATCACGACGATCGACGACCGCGTGCGCGGACTCGTCGAGGACCTGCTCGAGACCGTGGACACCGAGGGGCGCGCCGGGCTGGCCGCGAACCAGATCGGCGTCAGCCTGCGGGCGTTCTCCTGGAACATCGACGACGAGGTGGGCTACGTGCTCAACCCGGTCATCGTCGAGCTGTCCGAGGACGAGTACCAGGACGGCGACGAGGGCTGCCTGTCGGTCCCCGGCCTCTGGTACCCCACGCACCGGTCCTGGTACGCGCGGGTGGTGGGCACGGACCTGGACGGCAAGGAGGTCGTCGTCGAGGGCGTCGAGCTCATGGCCCGCTGCCTGCAGCACGAGGTCGACCACCTCGACGGGATGCTCTACCTGGACCGCCTGGAGCGTTCCGTCCGCAAGAAGGCCATGCGGGCCATCCGCGACACGCTCTAGTCGCTGGCGCTCGTCCCGTTCCTCCGGCATGCTGTCCCCAGCACGCCGCGAGACCGTGTGAACTCCTGAGTGGTGACTGAGGTCGTTGGGGAAGGCGAACCTCGAGCCCGTTCAGGAGGACGACATGGCAGGTGCGATCACCCGCGGTGTACTTTTCGTGCACTCTGCGCCGCGTGCGCTGTGCCCCCACGTGGAGTGGGCCGCAGGCAACCTGCTGGGCTCCCGCACCACGTTCGACTGGACCGCGCAGCCGGCCGGCCCGGGCTTCTACCGCGCCGAGCACTCCTGGCAGGGGCCGCAGGGCACCGGCGCGCGTCTGGCGTCCGCCCTGCGCGGCTGGGCGCACCTGCGCTACGAGATCACCGAGGAGGCCAGTCACGGCGTCGACGGCTCCCGGTGGAGCCACACGCCCGAGCTCGGCATCTTCCACGCCGCGACCGACGTGCACGGCAACATCGTCGTGCCCGAGGACCGCATCCGCGCCGCCCTGGAGCACGGCGCCGACCTCGTGCGGCTGCGCACGGAGCTGGATCTCGCCCTCGGGCAGGCCTGGGACGACGAGCTCGAGCCGTTCCGCTACGCGGGCGCCGGTGCCCCGGTCCGCTGGCTGCACCGCGTCGGCTGAGGGCTCACCCGAATCGCTTCGCCCGCCCACCGGACGTTCACAGCGTGCGTCCAGCCGGGGACCCTAGCGTCCTGACCTGTTGCGGTACGACCGCGCAGGTCGGCCCAGGGGGACTCGACGAAGGGATCGCACGCATGAGGACGCCTCGCAGGACCACGATCGCGCTCGTCTCGGGGGTGTCGGCCGTCGCTGCGCTGGCCTCGTGCAGCAGCAGCGGCGCCGCGACCGCCGACACCGCGGACGAGACGGTGAGCCAGCCGTCCGACGAGGCGACGGCCTCGGAGGACACCCCGGTGCAGTCCGGGCTCACGGACGGCACCTACTCCGCGACGGGCAGCTACGAGTCGCCCGCAGGGCAGGAGACCGTGGCGGTCTCGCTCACGCTGGCGGACGGTGTGGTGACGGCGGTCGAGGTCACCCCGGAGGCCACCAACCCGACGTCGAAGCAGTTCCAGACCAAGTTCGCGTCGGGCGTCGCGGACGTGGTGGTCGGGCAGCCGGTCGACGGCCTCTCGGTGGACGCGGTCTCGGGATCGTCGCTCACCCCGGAGGGCTTCAACGACGCGCTGGCCCAGATCGTCGCCGATGCGCAGGCCTGAGGCCTCGTTCGACGCGATCGGCACCCGCTGGTCCATCCACGTGGACGGGCCGCTCGACGTGGTGACCCTGGCACGCGTGCGGTCGAGGATCGCGGCCTACGACGCCGTCTGGTCCCGGTTCCGCGAGGACTCGCTAGTCGCGCAGATCTCGCGCGAGCCGGGCACCTACCGGTTGCCCGCCGAGGCCGGACCCCTGCTGGACCTCTACGCCACGCTCGCGCGGTGCACCGACGGCGCCGTGTCGCCCCTCGTCGGCCGCAGCCTCGTCCGGCTCGGGTACGGCGCCGACTACGCGCTGCGGCCGGCGGGGGACGCGCAGGCCGCCCCGGTCTGGGACGACGTGCTCGAGCGGGACGGCGACACGCTCGTCGTCCGTGAGCCCGTCCTGCTCGACGTGGGGGCCGCCGGCAAGGGGCAGCTGGTGGACCTCGTCGCGGCGGAGCTGCGGGACTGCGGGATCGAGCAGTACGTGGTCGACGCGGGCGGAGACCTGGTGCATCGCGGCGAGGAGCCGTTCCGGGTCGCACTGCAGGAGCCCGGGGACCCGACGCGGGCCATCGGGGTGGTCGAGCTCGAGGCCGCGGCACTGTGCGGCTCCGCGGTGGACCGCCGGGCGTGGGGCGACGGGCTGCACCACGTGGTCGACGCCCGCACCGGGCTGCCCACGCGCGACGTGACCGCCACGTGGGTGGTGGCCGAGAGCGCGATGCTCGCCGACGGGCTCGCCACCGCGCACTTCTTCGCTGACCCGGACCGGCTCGAGGCCGCGTTCGACCACACCTACGTGCGGATCGCGGCGGACGGGGGCGTCCGCTACTCGCTGGGCCTGCCCGGGGAGCTGTTCTCGTGAGCGCCGTCGACCGCCTGCTGGGCCGCGTCACGATGTACCGGCTGGTCACGCTCACGCTCTCCGCGGTGCTGCTGGCGGCGGTGGCCCTGGCGGTGCTCGGTCCGGTGCAGCAGGACCCCCTGGCGATCGTCGTGACCGCTGCGGTGGCCGTCGGGACCAGCGTGCTCGCCGGGCGGGGGTGCGGCGCCCTGTGGCGGACCCGCGTGCACACCGAGTCGGCCGTGATCACCGGGCTGATCCTCGCGCTGCTGTTCTGGCCCCAGCTGACGGTCGGGAGCCTCGCGGTGGTCGCCCTGGCCGCGCTGCTGGGCGCCCTGTCGAAGTTCGTCGTCGCGGTGCGGTCCCGGCACGTGCTCAACCCGGCCGCCGCCGGCGCGCTCGTCGCGGGGCTGGTCGCCGCCCCGTTCGGGGGCTTCCCTGCGGCGTGGTGGGTCGCGACGCCGGCGCTGCTGCCCGTCGTCGCGATCGCGGCGCTGGCGGTCGTGCTCCGGACGCGCCGAGGCGCTCTCGTCCTGACCTACCTGGCGATCGCGCTCGCCCTGCTCCTGCCTCGGCTGGTGGCAGGTGGAGCCGCTCCGCTGGACGCCCTGGTCACCGCGCTGCAGTCCTACCCGCTCGTCTTCGCGGCGGGCTTCATGCTCACCGAGCCCCTCACCCTGCCGCCGCGCCGGTGGCAGCAGCTCACGGTGGCGGCCCTCGTCGGTGCGCTGACGGTCCTGCCGTTCAGCCTGGGCACGGTGCTCTACGCGTCGCCGGAGCTCGCGCTCGTCGTCGGCAACGTCCTGGCGTTCACCGTGGGCCAGCGGCGGGGGGTGCACCTGCGGGTGCGCGCGCACCGGATGGTGACGCCGGGGATCCGCGAGGTCGCGTTCGCCTCCGACGCCGCCGTCCGGTTCCGGCCCGGGCAGTGGATCGAGCTCCACGTGCCGCACACCGCCACCGACGCCCGCGGCTCGCGGCGCGTCTTCTCGCTGGCCACACCGCCCGACCACGCGGACGGCGTCGCGGTCGCGTTCCGGCTCACCGACGCGCCCAGCTCGTTCAAGCAGGCGCTGAGCGCGCTCCCCGAGGGAGGTCTGGTGCGTGCGACCGGCGTCGGCGGCGACTTCCTGCTCCCGAAGGACGCGACCGTCCTGCTGCTGCTCGTCGCGGGGGGCATCGGGATCACGCCGTTCGTGAGCCAGCTGGCGGACCTCGCGAGGTCGGGGCAGACCCGGGACGTCGTGGTGGTCCTGCTGGTCGCACCCGGCGACGAGCCGGCGTACACCGACGTCCTCGAGGCGTCGGGTGCGCGGGTCGTCGTCGTGAGCCCGCAGCGGCCGGCGACCCTGCCGGAGGCGTGGGCGTTCGCCGAGGCCCCCACGCTCGACGCCGTCGCGCTGCACGCGACCGTCCCGGACGCCGCACGACGGACCGCCTACGTGTCGGGGTCGCCGGGCATGGTCGACCACACGCGCCGGGTGCTGCGCCGAGCGGGTGTCCGCCGCGTGCGGACGGACGCGTTCAGCGGCTACTGACGGTCAGGCGAGGTTCGAGCACGCCCTGAGCGACGCGTCACTCAGGGCGTGCTCACCGCCGTCAGACCGACGCCACCACGAGGGCGACGTTGTGGCCGCCGAAGCCGAACGAGTTGTTCACTGCCGCGATGTCGCCGTCGCGCAGGGGACGCGGCTTGTCGCGGACCAGGTCGAGGACCAGCTCGGGATCGGGGTTCTCCACGTTGATCGTCGGCGGAGCCTGCCGGTCGTGCAGCGCGAGGACGGTGAAGATCGTCTCCAGGGCGCCGGCGCCGCCGAGCAGGTGCCCGGTCATCGACTTGGTGGCCGAGAGCGCGACGTGGTCGGCCTCGTCGCCCAGCAGGCCACGGATGGACCGCGCCTCGATGAGGTCGCCGACGACGGTCGACGTGGCGTGCGCGTTGACGTGCACGACGTCGATCCGTGCGATCTCCGACTCGTCCAGGGCGGCGCGCATGGCGCGGATCTGGCCGTCGCCCGACGGCTCGGGGGAGGTGATGTGGTAGCCGTCGGCGGACAGCCCGACGCCGGCGATCCGGGCATAGACCCGCGCGCCGCGGGCGGCAGCGTACGCCGCGCTCTCCAGGACGACGACACCGGCGCCCTCGCCGATGACGAAGCCGTCCCGGTCGACGTCGTAGGGACGCGACGCGCCCTCGGGGTCGTCGTTGCGCAGCGAGAGGGTGCGGGATGCGGCGAACGCGGCGATGGGCATCGGGTGGATGGTGGCCTCGGTGCCACCGGCCACGACGATGTCGGCGCGACCCGTGCGGATCATCTCCACGCCGTAGCCGATGGCCTCGGCGCCCGACGCGCAGGCGGACACCAGGGCGTGCGCGCCGGCGCGGGCACCGAGCTCGAGCGAGACGTACGCGGTCGGGGAGTTGGGCATGAGCATGGGGACGGTCATGGGCAGGATGCGGCGGGCACCCTTCTCCTTGAGCGTGTCCCAGGCGTCCAGGGTGGTCCAGATGCCACCGATGCCCGACGAGACGACGGCGCCGAGCCGGTCGCCGTCGACCTCGGGGGAGCCGGCGTCGGCCCAGGCCTCGCGCGCCGCGATGATCGCGTACTGCGCGGACGGGTCCATCTTCTTGAGCTCCGGCCGGGGGAGCACGTCCTCGGGCTTGACCTTGATGGTCGCCGCGAAGGTGACGGGGAGGCCGTAGGTCTCCACCCAGTCGTTGTCGAAGGGCCGAGCCCCGGACTCACCGGCGAGGGCGGCGGCCCAGGTGCTGGGGATGTCCCCGCCGAGAGGCGTGGTGGCTCCCAGTCCGGTGACGACGACGTCGGGTACGTGGCTCATCGGTGCTCCAGGTCGGCGGTCGTGAGGGTGGTCGGTCCCGGGTGGTGCACCCGGGACCGACCCCGGCGGCGCAGGCTCAGGCCTGCGCGCCCGTGATGAAGGAGACGGCGTCGCCCACGGTCGCGAGGTTCTTGACCTCGTCGTCGGGGATGCGCACGTCGAACTTCTCCTCGGCGAGCGTGACGATCGTCATCATCGACAGGGAGTCGATGTCGAGGTCGTCGGTGAAGGACTTCTCGGGCAGGACGGAGTCCGTGGGCAGACCGGTCTCCTCGCTGACGATCTCGGCCAGGCCGGCCAGGATCTCCTGCTCGCTGTACGCCATCGGTGTCTCCTCTGTCGGGTGCTGCTGCTTCGTGGTCGAAGCACTGGGGTCGGACGAACGGTACAACCGGGGTCGTACCGAGGATCTCTGCTACGGCAGGACGACGACCTGCGCCGCGTAGACCAGGCCGGCGCCGAAGCCGATCTGCAGGGCCAGCGCACCGCTCGACACCTGACCCTCGCGCAGCAGCCGCTCGGTCGCGAGCGGGATCGACGCGGCGGAGGTGTTGCCGGTGTCCGCGATGTCGCGGCCGACGACGACCGTGTCCGGGAGCTTCAGCGTCTTGATCATCTGGTCGATGATCCGCATGTTCGCCTGGTGCGGGATGAAGGCGTCGATCTCGTCGGCCGTGACTCCGGCCGCGTCCATGGCCTTCTGCGCGACGGGAGCCATCTGCCAGACCGCCCACTTGTAGACGCTGGGGCCCTCCTGACGGAGCGTCGGCCAGCCAGCGCCCTCGTCGCGGGTGGCCAGCCACGAGTGCGTCTGGCGGATCGCCTGCGCCTGGCTGCCGTCGGAGCCCCAGATGGTCGGGCCGATCCCGGGCGTGTCCGAGGGGCCGATGACGACCGCGCCGGCACCGTCGCCGAGCAGGAACGAGATGGAGCGGTCGGTCGGGTCGACGAACTCGCTCATCTTCTCGGCGCCGATCACCAGCACGTGCCGGGCGCTGCCGGCGCGGACGAGCGCGTCGGCCTGGCCGATCCCGTAGCAGTAGCCGGCGCAGGCGGCCGAGATGTCGAACGCCGCCGCCGGGGTGGCGCCGATGCGGTCCGCGATGATCGCGGCGCCCGCCGGGGTCTGGTGGAAGTAGGTGACCGTCGAGAGGATCACCACATCGATGTCCGCGCCGGTCAGGCCCGCGTTGGCGATGGCCTGGAGCGCCGCGGCCTCGGCGAGGTCGAGCACGTCGGTGCCCGGCTCGGCGCGGCGGCGCGTGATGATGCCGGTGCGCTGGCGGATCCACTCGTCCGAGGAGTCGATGGGACCGACCAGCTCGTCGTTGGGGACCGTGCGCTCTCCGCGGACGCCGCCGAGGCCCAGGATGCGCGAGTGCGCCGGTCCGGTGGCCTGCGTGAGAGTGGGACGGGTCACGACGACTCCTGGGTGCTCTGGGGGGTTCCGGCGTGCCGACGGACCAGGTCGCGCGCGGCATCGAGGTCGGCAGGGGTCTTGACGGCGACCGTCTCGACCCCGGGCAGCGTACGCCGGGCCAGCCCAGTGAGCACGCCTCCCGGGGCCACCTCGAGCAGCCCGGTCACGCCGAGCTCGAGGAGTGTGGCCTGGCACAGGTCCCACCGG
Organism: Cellulomonas sp. Root137; assembly: GCF_001426725.1. Classification (NCBI taxonomy): domain Bacteria; kingdom Bacillati; phylum Actinomycetota; class Actinomycetes; order Micrococcales; family Cellulomonadaceae; genus Cellulomonas; species Cellulomonas sp. Root137. The sequence continues at coordinate 2,267,058 of NZ_LMFG01000001.1, forward strand.
ACGGGGTTGGCCACCTGCGCGACGATCAGCTCGAGCGCCCGCGCGCCGGAGGCCGCGACCGTGCCGTCGGAGTTGGTGAGCAGCGAGATCATCGGCTCGCCGGGCGTGACGGCGTCGGCCGCGGCGCGCAGCTCGGCGACCGCGGGCGCCATGTGCTCGGTGTGGAACGCGCCGGCCACCTGCAGGGCGATCACGCGTGCCTTGGCCGGGGGAGCGGCCGCGAACGCCGCGAGGGCCTCGAGCGTGCCGGCGGCGACGACCTGGCCGCCGCCGTTGACGTTCGCGGGGACCAGACCGTGCTCGGCGAGCGCGGCGAGCACCTCGTCCGGGTCGCCGCCCAGCACCGCGCTCATGCCGGTGGGGGTAGCCGCCGCGGCCCGGGCCATGGCGGAGCCGCGCACGGTCACCAGGCGCAGCGCCTCGTCGTCGGTCAGCACGCCGGCGATCGCGGCGGCCGCCAGCTCGCCGACCGAGTGGCCCGCGGTCACGCCGGCGACGCGGTGGGCGGCGATGTCGAGGGCGTCGTCGGCACCGAGCTCGAGCACCGCGCGCAGGCTCGCCAGGGCGGAGGCCACGAGGAGCGGCTGCGCCACAGCGGTGTCCCGGATGGTGTCGGCGTCCGACGTGGTGCCGTGGGCGACGAGGTCCAGCCCGGTCGTGCGGGAGGCCCGCGCGATCGAGTCGGCGACGGACGGCAGCTCGAGCCACGGGGCGAGCATGCCGGGGGACTGGGCGCCCTGACCGGGGCAGACGACAGCGAGCACGCGACCACTCTGCCTTCCCGAGGGTGCCCGTCCGGCTCACGGCGTGCACCAACCTTGTCGGACGCCCTTGTGCGACTCCTACAACGACGTCAGCGGGCGGTGCCGGCCGGTGCGCTGTCGGCGGCGTCCAGACGACCGAGCGCGAGCGCGGTCTGCAGGACGTAGGACTCGCGGGCGTCCAGCGGGTCCCACCCGGTGACGTCGGAGACCCGGCGCAGGCGGTACCGGACGGTGTTGGGGTGCACGAACAGGGTCCGCGCGGCCGCCTCGAGCGAGCGGCCCGTGCCCAGGTAGGCGGACAGGGTCTCGAGCAGAGAGCCCGGGCTGGCCGCGAGCGGTGCGTACGCCTGCGCGACGAGCGTGCGGCGAGCGGTGACGTCGCCGATCAGCACGCGCTCGGGCAGGAGCTCGTCGGCCAGCACGGGCCGGGGCGCCTGCTCCCACGCCGGGGCGGCGAGAAGACCGGAGAGCGCGGCCCGGGCGGAACGCGCGGAGTCGGTGAGCTCGCCGACCACCGGGCCGATCACCACCGGCCCCGGTCCGAACCGCGGCAGGAGCGTGCTCGCCGCGGCGCGCAGGTCGCCCTCGCCGCCGAGGAAGACGACGAGGCGATCGCCCTGGATGCCCACGAGGGCGTCGTCGGCGGCGCGTCGGGTGGCCCGCCGCAGCTCGGCGGCGCGCACGTCGTCCAGCGCGGACGTCGTCGTGCCCACCATGACCAGCGTCGATCCCCGCCCGCTCCAGCCGAGCGCGGCGATCCGTGACCGCAGCGCGTCGTCCACGTCCCCGCGCACGAGGGCGTCGACCACGAGAGCCTCGAGACGGGCGTCCCAGGCGCCGCGGACCTCGGCGGCGCGCGCGTAGACCTCGGCCGCGGAGAACGCGACCTCCCGGGAGTACCGGAGCACGGCCTCGCGCACCTCGCGCTCGTCGCCCGGGGCGGCCAGGCGGTCGCTGTGGGTCTCGACCACGTCGACCACGACCCGCACGAGCTGGAGGGTGTGCTGCAGCGAGATGGACCGGGTGAGCTCGGGCGGGGCCGCGGCGAAGATGTCACCCACACCGTGCGGGGGTCGGGTGGGCTCGGCGAACCAGGTGACGAACGCGGTGATTCCCGCCTGGGCGACCAGCCCCACCCACGACCGGTCCTCCGCGGGCAGCGCGCGGTACCACTCGAGGTCCTCGTCGAGCCGTCGCATGGCGGCGCCCGCCAGCAGCCCTGCGCTGTCGCGCACCCGGCGCTGCGTCTCGGGGCCGCCGCGGGCCTCGAGCACGGGCGTCCGCGCGCGACCCGTCACCGGGCGGCGGGCACGGGCGCCGGCCGTGGGTGCGTCCGGCGGCGTGTCGGGTGGGGCGACGGGGGTGGAGCCCGTCCCGCGCAGAGGGCTGGACATGGGGCGAGCATAGGGTCCGCCCTTGTGGGAAGTCGACAAAGGGCGTAGGCCTGGGGCGGTCGCCCGAGTGTGAGGTACGTCGTCGACCGGGTGTGGCTCGCCCCCAGCCGATAAGGTCGCGTCATGGCTCTTCTGCCCCGTTTGCGACAGCTCATGCGACGGCCGACCTCGGCCTCGCGGGTCGGCGCGCGCCGACCGACCAAGGCGTCACGACGCGGCGACACGCTCCACGAGGACGCGCTGCGCTCCATGCTCAGCGACGACCCCAACAACGAGCGGGCGTTCGTCGCCCTCGCGGAGATCGTCCGTCGCCGGGCCGCCGAGGCGAGCACGGACCCCGATCCGCTCGCCGCCCCGGCCGACGAGACGGAGCTCCAGCGCGCCGCCGACCTGGCGGTCTGGGCGCTCGGTGAGGAGCTCGCCGGCAACCCTCGCGCGTGGTACCCGCTGATCGAGGTCGCCCGCCTGTCGGTGCACGACGACCACGAGGGCACGGTCCGTCGCCTGACCACCGCCGTGGAGCGGGACCCGTCCGGCCGGGCGCTGGTCGAGGCTCTCGGCCTGCTGCGTGAAGCCGGTCTGCCCGTGGACGCGCTCGGGCTGGGCGTCGGCCACTGGCGGCCGCGGGAGCACGACCCGGAGGCTGCCCGCCAGCTGGTGCTCGCCTCCATCGAGGCCGGCCGGCCCCTCGAGGCCAAGCAGCACATCGCGGCGCTCGACCTCTACCCCGACCAGAACGCGGTCGCCGACCTCAAGCGCGAGCTCGCCCGCGACGTCGCGCACGCGCAGCAGACCATCCCCGGCACCTAGCCGCGCACGACGAAGGCCCGGGCTCCTCGGAGCCCGGGCCTTCGTCGTGCGTGCTCGGCTCAGCTGTCGCCGCCCGTGTTGCCGGAGGTGCCGGCGGTCACGTCGTACAGGCGGTAGCGCTCGATCGCCTGCGCCGGCGCCTCGTGGCTCACCGCGCCCGTGCGGGCGAGCTGCTGCAGCACCCGCACGACCGTCGACGGACCGTCGATCTTGAAGTGCCGACGAGCCGCCGCCCGGGTGTCCGAGAAGCCGAAGCCGTCGGCGCCCAGCGTGGCGTAGGTGCCGGGGATCCACGCGCGCACCTGGTCGGAGACGAGGTGGTCGAAGTCCGTCGTCGCGACGAACGGCCCCTCGGCACCCTGCAGCTTCTGCGTGAGGTACGGGACCCGCTCCTCCTCGCCGGGGTGGAGGTAGGCCTGCTGGTCCGCGGCGAGACCGTCGCGGCGCAGCTCGTTCCAGCTGGTCACCGACCACACCGCAGCCTGGACGCCCCAGTCCTCGGCGAGCAGCTTCTTGGCCTCGAGCGCCCACGGCACCGCCACGCCCGACGCCAGGATCTGGGCGCGCGGCCCGTCACCCTCGGCCGGTGCGATCAGGTGGATGCCGCGCAGGATGCCCTCGACGTCGACGCCCTCGGGCTCCGCCGGCTGCTGCATGGGCTCGTTGTAGACGGTGAGGTAGTAGATGACGTCGCGGTCACGGTCGTGGCCCTCGCCGTACATCCGCTCGATGCCGTCCCGGACGATGTGCCGGATCTCGTACCCGTACGCCGGGTCGTAGTGCACGACGTGCGACATGGTGCCGGCCAGCAGCGGCGAGTGACCGTCCGCGTGCTGGAGGCCCTCGCCGGTCAGCGTGGTGCGGCCGGCGGTGGCGCCGATGAGGAACCCGCGCGTCATCTGGTCGCCGGCGGCCCAGAACTGGTCGCCGGTGCGCTGGAACCCGAACATCGAGTAGTAGAAGTAGAACGGGATCAGCGGCTCACCGTGCGTCGCGTACGACGTCCCGACGGCCTGGAACGCCGACGCCGAACCGGCCTCGTTGATCCCCGTGTGCATGATCTGGCCGGACTCGGACTCCTTGTAGGAGAGCATGAGCTCGCGGTCCACGGCCATGTAGTTCTGGCCGTTCGTGTTGAAGATCTTGGCGCTCGGGAAGATCGAGTCGAGACCGAACGTGCGCGCCTCGTCGGGGATGATCGGCACCAGACGGTGGCCGAACTCCTTGTCCCGCACCAGGTCCTTGAACAGGCGCACGAGCGCCATCGTCGTGGCGACCTCCTGCTGCCCCGAACCCTTCGCCAGGCCGTCGTACACCTTCGGGTCCGGCAGGGTCAGCGGCTTGTGCGTGGTGCGGCGCTCGGGCACGAACCCGCCCAGCTGGCGGCGGCGCTCCAGCATGTACTGGATGCCCTCGTCCTCAGCGCCGGGGTGGAAGTACGGCGGGACGTACGGGTTCTCGTCGATCTGCTCGTCCGTGATCGGGATGTGCAGCGAGTCGCGCAGCGTCTTGAGGTCGTCCGACTTGAGCTTCTTCATCTGGTGCGTGGCGTTGCGGCCCGCGAAGCCGGAGCCCAGGCCGTAGCCCTTGATGGTGTGCGCCAGGATGACCGTCGGCGTGCCGGTGTGCTCGCGCGCGGCCTTGTAGGCGGCGTAGATCTTGCGGTAGTCGTGCCCGCCGCGCTTGAGCGCCCAGATCTCGTCGTCGGTCATCTTCTCGACCAGCTGCTTGGTGCGCGGGTCGCGCCCGAAGAAGTTCTCCCGGATGAACGCGCCGTTCTCCGCGCGGTACGTCTGGAAGTCACCGTCGGGCGTCGTGTTCATCAGGTTGACCAGCGCGCGGTCCTTGTCGGCGTTGAGCAGCGTGTCCCACTCGCGGCCCCAGATCACCTTGATGACGTTCCAGCCGGCGCCACGGAACTGCGCCTCGAGCTCCTGGATGATCTTGCCGTTGCCACGGACGGGGCCGTCGAGCCGCTGCAGGTTGCAGTTGACGACGAACGTGAGGTTGTCCAGGCCCTGCTGTCCGGCCAGCTGGAGCATGCCGCGGGACTCGGGCTCGTCCATCTCGCCGTCGCCCAGGAACGCCCAGACGTCCTGCTGGCTGGTGTCCTTGATGCCCCGCAGGTGCAGGTAGCGGTTGGTCCAGGCCTGGTAGATGGCCGACGCCGGGCCGAGGCCCATCGAGACGGTCGGGAACTCCCACAGGTCGGGCGCCAGGCGGGGGTGCGGGTACGACGGCAGGCCGCCGCCGGGGTGCGACAGCTCCTGGCGGAACCCGTCCAGCTGATGGGCGGACAGGCGGCCCTCGAGGTAGGCGCGGGCGTAGACGCCGGGGGAGGCGTGACCCTGGAAGTAGACCTGGTCACCGCCGCCCGGGTGGTCCTTGCCGCGGAAGAAGTGGTTGAGGCCCACCTCGGTCAGCGTCGCGACCGACGCGTACGAGGAGATGTGCCCGCCGACTCCGATCCCGGGGCGCTGGGCGCGCGTCACCATGACGGCGGCGTTCCAGCGGATCCACGAGCGGTAGCGGCGCTCCAGCACCTCGTCGCCGGGGAAGTACGGCTCGTCGTGCACCGCGATGGTGTTCACGTAGGGCGTGTTGAGCGAGGCCGGGATGGCCACGTTCCGCTGGCGCGCGTGCCGCAGCATGCTCAGCAGCACATAGCGCGCGCGAGGGCCGCCCTTCTCGTCGATGAGTCCGTCGAGGGACTCCACCCACTCGCCGGTCTCGTCCGGGTCGATGTCCGGCACCTGGCTGAGCAGGCCGCCGATGAGCGGTCCCGTCTCGTCGATCGAAGCCACCAGCGCTCCTTGCGTCTCGTCCGCGCGCACGAGCCCGGTCGGCATCGGCGGCGCATCTGGCCCGGCCCGTGCTGGGCACGCCCTGGTAGGCGGCTCGACGGGTGCGGGTGTTCGCCCCATTCTCGGACCCCGGAGGCCCGAAAGTCACACCGAGTACCAAGAACCCCGACGTGACGTCCGTGACAGTGCGCCGCGACGTGCCCGTCGGGTCTGTCCCGCGGTGATCGACACGTGCGTCTGCGCAGGTCTTGCGTGCGCCCGTCCGGGTGCGGTGGGCTAGCGTGTGCGGCAATGAGAAGGCGGCCCCCGACGGGACCGCCGAGACGGAAGGGAGCGGTCCGGACGTGTCATCCACCGCGGACGAAGGCGCGTCGCAGGCGGCCGCCCGCTTGGGCTTGAGCTCGGGACAGGTGATCCAGGAGTTCGGCTACGACGACGACGTCGACGCCGACCTGCGCGCCGGGATCGAAGCTGTGACGACGACGGAGCTGGTCGACGAGGAGTACGACGACGTCACCGACGGCGCCGTCATCTGGTTCCGCGACGGCGACGGTGACCTCACGGACCTGCTCGTGGACGCCATGACCGTGCTGGACGACGGGGGACCGATCTGGCTCCTGACGCCCAAGGCGGGTCGCGCCGGGCACGTCTCGCACAGCGACATCGAGGAGGCCGCGACGACGTCCGGCCTGCACGCGATGAGCACGTTCCCGATCGCCGCGGACTGGTCCGCCACCCGCCTCGGGACGCGCGGCCGCGGCCGCTGAGCACCTGCCGCTGTCGGCTCCGACGGCGGGACCTGGCGCTCGTTGTTACAGTCCGCGCCATGGAAGACATCGCCCGGTCCACGCCCGCGCTCGGCGCCCCGGCTCCCGACTTCTCGCTCCCGGACACGCACGGCACGCCCGTGACCCTGAGCGGTCTGGGCGGCGGTCCGGTGGTCATCGTGTTCGTCCCCTTCGCCTTCTCCGGCACGTGCACCGGTGAGCTGTGCCAGCTGCGGGACAACATCGCGGAGTTCGAGGAGGCCGGCGTCCACGTCCTCGTCGTCTCCTGCGACCCCGGTCACTCGCTGCGTGCGTGGGCGGCGAGCGAGGGCTTCGGGTTCGACCTGCTCTCCGACTTCTGGCCGCACGGCGAGGTAGCGAAGGCGTACGGCGTGTTCGACGAGTCCCGGGGCTTCGCGGTCCGCGGCAGCTTCCTGGTCGACGCCGAGGGCGTGCTGCGGTGGAGCGTCGTCAACCCGCCCGGACGGGCCCGTGACTTCTCGTCCTACCGGCAGGCGCTGGCGGCCCTCGCCGCCTGACCGCCGGTAGGCTGTGCGCCCGACGAGCCGCCCGCAGGTCGGGGGCTCTCGGGGCCTGTAGCTCAGCTGGTCAGAGCGCCGCGCTTACACCGCGGAGGTCGCCGGTTCGAAACCGGCCGGGCCCACCCCTCTCCGCGGTGCACGGTTGTTAGTGTCCAGCCATGCTCGCGACCACGCCGTTCGTCTCCGGGCTCACCGTGTACCCGGTGAAGTCGTTCGCGGGGACCCCCGTGGACACGATGACGTTCGACGTGGCCGGTCCGCTGGGCGACCGCCGGTGGATGGTGGTGGACCAGGACGGCGTGACGATCACCGCGCGCAAGCACCCCCGGATGCTCGCGGCCCTCGCCACGCCCGACCGCGGTGGAGTCCGGCTGTCAGCCGACGGGCTGCCGAGCCTTCGCGTCGAGCCTCCTGCGGGACCGCCCGACGTCGCCGTGCGCCTCAGCCGCCTCGACACCGCCACGCGGGCGGGCGACGCGGCGGACGCGTGGTGCTCCGAGCTCATCGGTCGTCCGGTCCGGCTCGTGTGGCTCGACGACCCCGCCCGCCGGGGCATGTCGGAGGACCACGGAGGAACGCTCGACGACCCTCTCGCCCTGACGGACACCGGTCCGGTGCACGTCACGACGACCGCGTCCCTGCGCCGGCTCGACGCGTGGGCCGCCGAGATCCACGACGAGCGCGTGCAGCGCGCACTCGACGCGGGGGAGCCGGCACCGGAGCCCCGGCACCCGCTCGACATGCGCCGGTTCCGGCCGAACCTCGTGGTCGACGGCGACCTCGAACCCTTCGCGGAGGACGGCTGGGGTCGTCTGGTCGTCGGCGACGTCGAGCTCCGGTTCGCCGACTGGTGCGGACGGTGCGTGCTCACGACGATCGACCCGGACACGCAGGTCAAGGGCAAGGAGCCGCTGCGGGCGCTCGCCCGGCACCGCCGCCGGGACGGCGAGGTGTGGTTCGGGATCCAGATGGTGCCGGTGCGCGGCGGGACCGTCCGCGTCGGCGACCGGGTCGAGACGACGGGCCGGTAGCGTGCGGGACGTGACAGCCCCCTCCCTGGCCGACGTCGTGCGGCTGCTCGAGCGCCGGTATCCACCGGGCACCGCCGAGTCGTGGGACGCGGTCGGACTGGTCACCGGTGACCCGGAGCAGCCGGTGCGTCGGGTGCTCTTCGCGGTCGACCCCGTCGCGGTGGTCGTCGACGAGGCCGTGGGGTGGGATGCCGACCTCGTCGTGACGCACCACCCGCTGCTGCTGCGTCCGGTGCACTCGATCGCCGCGACGACCTTCAAGGGGGCTCTGCTGCACCGGCTGGTGCGGTCCGGGACCGCGCTCTACACCGCGCACACGAACGCCGACGCCGCGGCCGGTGGAGTCAACGACGCGCTGGCGGAGGCGCTGGGTCTCGTCGGCACCGACCCCCTGGACCCGGCACCCGCCGAGCCGCTCGACAAGCACGTGGTGTTCGTCCCGGTCGCGGAGGCGGAGCGCCTCGTCGATGCGCTCGCCGCCGCGGGCGCGGGCGCGATCGGGGAGTACACGCGCTGCGCCTGGACATCCACCGGGGAGGGGACCTTCACGCCCTCGGACGCGGCGTCGCCGGCCATCGGGTCCGCCGGGCAGGCATCGCGGGTGGTCGAGGCCCGCGTCGAGATGGTGGCTCCCCGGCGGCTGCGCGCGGCGGTCGTCGCCGCGATGCGGGGCGCGCACCCCTACGAGGAGCCCGCGTTCGACGTGCTCGAGCTGGCCTCGTGGCCGGGCGCCACCGGCACAGGCCGCGTCGGGACCCTGCGCGCACCCACCACGCTGCGGGAGTTCGCGGCCGCGGTCGCCGCCGCGCTGCCCGCGACCGCCCAGGGGGTGCGGTTCGCCGGCGACCCCGACGGACGTGTCGAGCGCGTCGCCGTGGTCGGCGGGTCGGGCGACTCGTTCTTCGACGCCGTCCGCGCCGCGGGTGTCGATGCCTACGTGACCGCGGACCTGCGGCACCATCCGACGTCCGAGCTGCGCGAGCGGGCGGAGCACGAGGGCTCGAGCGCCCCCTACCTCGTCGACGTCGCCCACTTCGCCTCCGAGTGGCCGTGGCTCGCGCTCGCGGCGCGCACCCTCGCGCAGGATGCCGCCGCCGCGGGGACTACGGTGGAGACCCGCGTCAGCACGGTGAGCACCGACCCGTGGACGGGCCGCGTCGCGAGCCCGGAAGCGCCTGAAGCCCCAGCATTTCGTGAACCGCCGGAAGGACACCCGTGACGACTGCACCCGCAGCGGACCAGCGCCGACTGCTCGACGTCCAGGCTCTCGACACCCGCCTGGACCAGATCGCCCACAAGAAGCGCACGCTGCCGGAGCTGGCGCGGCTGGTCGAGCTCGACTCGCAGGTCACGGACCTGCACACCGCGTTGGTCACGTCCCAGACCGCGGTGAGCGACCTGCGGCGCGAGCTGCGCAAGGCCGAGGCCGACGTCGAGCAGGTGCGCGTGCGCGCGGCGCGGGACCAGTCGCGGCTGGACTCCGGGCAGGGCAGCCCGAAGGACCTGCAGGCGCTGCAGAGCGAGCTGGGCACGCTGGGGCGTCGGCAGGCCGAGCTCGAGGAGGTCGAGCTCGACGTGATGGAGCGTCTCGAGGCGCACGAGACTGCGCTCGCCGAGGTCACCACCGCCCACGAGTCGCTCGCGGAGAAGCGCGCGGCGGTCGAGGCCGAGCGCGACGCCGCGTTCGCTGCGCTGGACGTGGACGCCGAGTCGGTGCGCGCCGAGCGCGCCAAGGCGGTCGAGGGCCTCGACGCCGGGCTCGTGACGCTCTACGAGCGCCTGCGCGGCCAGCTGGGCGGCAAGGGCGCCGGGGCGCTGCGCGGCCGACGCTGCGAGAGCTGCCGGCTCGAGCTCAACCCGCTCGACGTCGAGGCGATCGTCAAGGCTCCCGAGGACCAGGTGACACGCTGCGAGGAGTGCGGACGCATCCTCGTCCGGCTGCCGGAGCCCGCCAAGGGCTGAGCCGCGGGTCGCGCGTCCGGCGCGGGAGCACCAGACTGCCAGCGTGAGCGACGTAGCGCAGCCGTTGGAGTCATCGACCGCTCGGGCGCCCCGGCCGTCGGGTGCCGGAGTCCGGTTCGACCAGGAGCAGCCCGTCACGGTGGTCCTCGTCCGGCACGGCCAGACGACGATGACCGTCTCGCGCGGCTACTCGGGGTCGGGCGAGCCTGGCCCACCGCTCGACGAGACCGGTCTGCGGCAGGCCCGCGACGCCGCCGACCTGGTCGACCGCGTCGGCCGGGACCTCTGGGGCGACATCCCGTACCCGAGCCAGGTCATCGCGTCGCCGATGGTCCGCACGCAGCAGACCAGCGCGATCATCGCCGAGAGGCTGGGGCTGCCGGTCCGCACGGATGCGACGTTCCAGGAGGCGAACTTCGGCGAGTGGCAGGGGTTGACCGCCGAGGAGATCGAGGAGCGGTGGCCCGGCCAGCTGGAGCCGTGGCACACGAAGGCCGACCTGCGGCCGCCCGGCGGGGAGTCCATCGAGGACGTCGGTCGGCGGCTGCAGCGCGGGCTGGACGGGCTGCTCGCCGAGGGGGTCGACCGCACGGTCGTCGTCGTGAGCCACGCCGTGTCGATCCGCGCGGCCCTGGGCGTCACCATGGGCGCGCAGCCGTCGTCGTGGAGCCAGCTGCGTGTGGCGCCCGCGTCGGTGAGCATCGTGCGGCTCTTCGCGGACAAGCGCGACGAGATCGCCGTCGTCGGGGTGCCGAGCGAGGGCTGGTCGGCCTGACCGGTCAGCTCGTCGCCACGAGCGCCAGGGTGGCCGCCACGACGGCGAGCGGGGCGAGCAGCAGGCCCTGACGCACGATCGTGGCGGCGGGGACCGCGAGCATCACCGTGCGGCACCGCTGCCACCACAGCACAGTCGCCAGCGACCCCCAGGGCGTGATCAGCGGACCGACGCCCGTGCCGATGAGCAGCGCGGCCACCCGCAGCGGGTCGGGGCCGGCGGCGGGCTCGAGCGCCAGGTACGCGGGCAGGTTGTTCAGCCCGTTCGACGCGAGCGCCCCCACCGCCGCCACGCGCACCAGCTCGCCGGCGCCGTTCCCGGTGCCCGCGGCCCGCGCGAGCGCCTCTCCGAGCCCGTGTGCGTGCGCCGTGGCGACGACGACGAACAGGCCCAGCACGACCAGGAGCGTCCGCCACGGGACGAGGTCGCCCACCGGCACCGGGAGCTTCTGGTGCCGGAGCAGCGTGACGGCGAGGAGCACCACTGCCGCCACGACCGCCGTCGGCGCCGTCGGTGCTCCGACGACGAACGCGACGGCGAGCGCGCCGACGGTGGCTGCGCACCACGCGAGCAACCCCCGGTCACGCACCGGGTGCGGCACCGGTGGCACGTAGCGGCCGAGCAGGGCCCGCCTGTCGCGGACCGCGAGCACGACGACGGTGACCAGGATCGCTGCGAGCGCGGGCGCCCACATCAGGCCGAGGTAGCCGACGCCCGCCGCGCGCAACGTGTGGTCCGCCAGCAGGTTGGTGAGGTTGGAGACCGGCAGGACGAGGGACGCGGTGTTGGCGAGGGCGAGCACGGCCAGGGCGAACGGCAGCGGCGGCGTGCGCGTGCGGCGTGCGAGGGCGATGACCACCGGCGTGAGCAGCACCGCGGTGGTGTCCAGCGACAGGACCGCCGTGCTCACGGTCGCCAGGACGACCACGAGCGCCCACAGCGCCCAGCGCCGGCCGGCGGCCACGCGCGACGCCAGTCCCGCCGCGGTGTCGAACAGCCCAGCGCCGGCGCACATCTCGGCCACGACGGTCAGGGCCGCGACGAAGACCAGGATCGGGAGGGTCCGCTCGGCCAGGTCACGGGCATCCTGCGCGGGAAGCAGTCCCGTCAGCACCACGACCGCGGTCACCACGACCGCGAGGAGCCACCACGGCACGTGCCGTCCGCGTGCCACTCAGGCGACGACCAGCTCGAGCGTGCGGGCGGCCCGGGTCGGAGGACCGAGCTCGACCGCGAGCAGCGCGGACCCGACGAGCTCGCCGGCCACCCGGGCCAACGACACGGCGTCGTGCGGGGTACGTCCGCGACGGGTGAGCAGGTGCCGGGTGAGCACCCCGCGGGTGTGCTTGGCGTTGTGCGACACCACGGACCGCCTCCCGTCCAGCTCGCGCAGGACCCGCACCGACACCCAGTCGGCCGACCGTGGCGGGTGCCAGGCGGCGAGGTACGTCGCGGACCGGCAGTCCACCACCAGCTCGCCTTCGGCACGCGCCTGGAGCTCGACCCCGATCACCTCGCGCCATGCACCGGGCAGGTGCCCGATGCCCGGCAGGTGCGTGGCCATGGAGAGGCGGTACGCGGGGATGGGGTCGTCGGGCGCGACCAGCCCCCACAGGCCGGACACGATCCGCACGCTCTGCGCTGCTCGTGCCCGGCCGGTCGGCGTGAGCCGATCCAGTCCTGCCGCGGCGTACAGGACGCCGGAGTAGACGTTCTTGGCCGGTGCCGTCGCCGCCGTGCGCAGCCGCACGTTGCGCGCCACCTCGTCGGCCAGGCTGGCGCCGACACCGAGCACCCGCATCCCGTCAGCCGACGCGCTGACCTCGATCAGCGCGTCCAGCACCTTCTCGCGCACGGGGGTGAGCCCGGGCGCGCCGAGGGCGTCGAGGTCGAGCAGGGGGCCGCGGGCGCGCGGCGGCGTCTTGCCCTCGGAGGGCGGCAGGAGCACGAGCACCCGTGAACTGTAGGCTCCCGCGCTACGGAGGACCCGCGGAGGAGGACCGATGGCGCACGTGAAGATCTACGGTCGGCGCGACGTGTGGCAGGACCGCCGCGGCTCGGTGTCCGACGCGGTGCACCGTGCCGTCGTCGGGACCTGGGGGCTGCCCGAGGACAAGCGCTTCCACCGCTTCCTCCTGCTGGACGCCGACGACCTGGTGGCCCCTCGCAGCAAGGAGTACCTGGTCGTCGAGATCCTCTGCTTCACGGGCCGTTCCCGTGCGGCACGGCGCGCCCTGATCGCGGCGTTCTACGACGACGTCGCCCCCACGCTCGGGATCGCCGCCGACGACCTCGAGGTGATCATCATCGAGAGCCCGCCGGAGAACTGGGGGATCCGAGGCGCCTCAGGCGACGAGCTGTCGCTGACCTACCGCGTCGACGTCTGAGCCGGGACTCCGAACAGCTGGCGGCGCGGCTCGAGACCGCCCATGTCCTCCGGGACGAGGCCGCGTGCCCGACCGGCCGACAAGGCCGACTCGCGGTCGGCGACGCCGAGCTTCAGGTAGATCGAGCGCACCTGCGACTTCACCGTGTTGCGGGTGACGAAGAGTGCGGCCGCGATCTCGCTGAGCGTCAGCGGCAGGGCCAGGTGGGCGAGGATCACGCGCTCGCGGCGGGTCAGTCCGGTGATGGTCTCCATGCTCCGTGTTCGGTGCCGCACGCCCGGCGGATGGGTGGGGAGCTGAGACGGCTAGGCTGTGGGCGCGGATGAGTCAGTCAGGCGGCCGCGTCGAGCCCTCGGGCTCGCCGAGGAACGTCCGGGCTCCGCAGAGCAGGGTGGTGGGTAACACCCACCCGGGGTGACCCGCGGGACAGTGCCACAGAGAACAGACCGCCCGACCGGTCCGCCGGTCGGGTAAGGGTGAAACGGTGGTGTAAGAGACCACCAGCGTGCCGGGCGACCGGTGCGGCTAGGTAAACCCCACCCGGAGCAAGGTCAGACAGGGAGCGTTCGAGGGCTGCTCGCCCGAGCTCCCGGGTAGGCCGCTGGAGGCGTGCGGCAACGTACGTCGTAGAGGGATGGCCGCCACTCGCGCAGTGCGGGCAACCGCGCGCGAGGACAGAACCCGGCGTATCGACTGACTCATCCGCTTTTAGCTGGCTGACCTGCGGAAACGTTCCGCGACTACTGCGCCAGTCCGGCCACAGTCCGCACGCCGTTTCGTCTCATCGCCGCATCGACGGCTTCGCGGGTCCGGTCGTCAGAATCCGGCCAGAGGTGCGAGTACGTGTCGAGCGTCTCGACGGCCGCGCTTGCCGCGACTCGCTCGATCTTCGGCAGGTACTACGTGCAGGCGGCGCTCGTCGCGCCGCGCGGCGACGTGACACCGATGGGCGGCGACTTGCATACCGAGATGCGGAAACGGCTCGGTTTGCAGGCGATCATCGAGAGCGAGGGACAGTTGCGCCCGGTGACCGGCACCCTGTCTCACCGAGCACTGCAGAGGCCGATGAACAAGCGCATGATCGCGCGGCTACGTCGACGCTTCTGGCTGCTCGCGCACGTCTAGGTCGCCGACGAGCTCGCTCGGTCGTCAGCGTCTGTGAGCTCGTGTGCGCCTCGCTGCCGTCCTGGCAGCCTCTTCCTCGCGCGCCATTCGAGTGGCGTTGCGCGCCAGGCTGCACGGATGCCTGCGGAGCGGGTGCGTGCGACGGGACCCGCAGGAGGGAAGCGTCTAGGAGGCGTCGGTCGGCGGGTGCGACTTGTGGTAGTCGCGGCGCTCGTCGTCGCTCATCTATGGGAGTTGGCTCGGGTCAGACAGCTGGTAGGCGCGGATCCACCGTCGAGCGCGGCGACGCAGCACCCACACCGGCACGAGGTACGCCGTCAACTCGATGACCTCACGGTCGACGTGCACAGCGGCGTGCACGCCCGGTGAGTGTTCGAGATACTGCGCACAGCCTGCGACGAGGTCGTCGTCCCAGTGCGCGAGGTAGTCCTCGAACCAGATCGTCGGCTGCAGGCCGCGTGACCATTCGCGCCGCACGAGGATGTCCCTCGGTCCAGGGCGCAGGCGCTCCCACACATCGAACGCGACATACTCGAATCGCTCGCTCCAGTCCGACACCGCAAGACTCCAGGCGTACAGCCGCGGGTAGCGATACCTCCAGTGAAAGGCCTTGAGGCGGCGCTGCTCTTCCGGACTCAGGCTGTTCCACCCCGACATGGTCTCTGGATCGGCAGAGTGGCGGCTTGACTTGAGCGGCGGCTCTCCGAGGCTCGCGCCAGCGTCGGTGCCGACCGCAGACGTTCGTCGCGCGCTCGTGTCGGACACTGCGGCGACCCGCCATCAGCTCGACCGCACCCGATCGGCAGGCAGCCAAGCCAGCCAGTGACGATCAGGACCGACCGCCTGCCGCACGCACAACCAGGCCGCCGACGCTGGCGGCGCAGGAGCTCGCGAGACGACCGCGACAGGCACCGTGACGACCTGGCCGCCGTACGTCTCGGCCGTGACGATGCCGAACCGCATCGGCACGAGCGTCGTCATCCCGCGCGGCTCGGCGTGCGTGCGAATGTGAGTCGCGAAATCCATTCGGCGGACGGTACGGGGGAGCGGCGACAGCGTCGCGAGCACCTGTCAGAAAAACTCGACCGGCCTGCAGTCCGAAAACAGTCCGACAGTTGGCGTGAAATCGAGTGAGGTCGCGTGAGACGACGTGAGACGTTTCCGCAGGTCAGAGCCAGATTCGGCGACGTCGCCGCAGGTCGGAGACACCCGATAATCAAACCCGGCGTATCGACTGACTCATCCGTACTTCGGCCGCTGATCAGCGGCGGATCAGCGCACGTCTCGGCGTCGGACCACGATGCCAGCCGCGGCGAGGTGCCCGCTCGGCGACCACTCGGCCGGCTGTTCGGACGGCACTCCCCACGCCGCGCCCTCACCGATCCATCGGGCGAGATAGCGGCCGGCGCGCCTCTCGTCGAGATCGTCCACACCCGCCTCGGCAGAACACGCAGAGCAGATGATGTAGGTCGGCGAGGGGTCCCACCCGGGCTCGCCGAGATCCCAGCCGCACACCCGGCACCGGCAGGGGTCCGGGTCGGCAGTCCATCCGTACGCGAGTGCCACGGTCCGGAGAGTACCCGCCCAGGAGGCGGCACCTCGGAGCCGTGCAACGTCCCTCGGCAGGGACATGCGAGGCGTCGACCTGGCGGGCCGCGCGGGGATTCCCGCTGCGCGCATCCGGACAGGCAGGGCACGATGGCCCCCATGAGCACCCTCGACCAGCTGACGTCCGACCTGACCACCGCCATGAAGGCTCGCGACACCGAGCGCACAGGCATCCTGCGCCAGATCATCGGTGCCGTGCGGTTCGAGGCCAAGGCCGGAAGCGTCGAGAAGGAGCTGTCGGACGACGAGGTGCTCAAGATCCTCGCCCGCGAGGTGAAGAAGCGCCGCGACTCTGCGCAGATCTACGCCGACGCCAACGCCCCCGAGCGGGCCGCCACGGAGACTGCCGAGGCGGACCTCATCGAGACGTACCTGCCCGCGCAGCTGTCCGACGACGAGCTCCAGGCGCTGGTCACCGCCGTGGTCGCGGACGTCGGCGCGACGTCGGTCCGCGACATGGGTGCGGTCATGAAATAGGCGTCCGCGCGCGCCGGTGCGTCGGCGGACGGCAAGAAGCTGTCGACGCTGGTCCGCGCCGCGCTCAGCTGACCGACGCGGGCAGGGACTCGTACGCGCGGCCCGACAGCATCGACGCCACGTCGGAGGTCCACGGCAGGGGCGGCTCGGGCATGACGACGAGCCACGAGCCGTCCCGGTCGAAGAATCGCAGGTCGCCGTCGAACGCGTAGGTGTCACGCACGTGCACGCCGAGGTCGGTGACGGTGAACGTCAGGTTGAACAGCCACGCGGCGGGGTCCTGGATCCGCGCGTCGCTGTCGAGGTCCCGCGACGTCCACAGCCGCATCCAGGTGACGCTGCGCGACTCCCGCGCGGGGACCACCAAGGGGTGCCCGGGCAGCAGGTCCAGCTCACCGCCCGCGGGTTCGACGATGTTGACCTGGGCGACGCCGTCGGACACGTTCTCGAACCAGATGGTCAGGGCGGTGCGGAACGCGTAGGTCTCGTCGCGCCCCACCTGGAGCTGTTCGGTGAGCAGGCGCCACCGGTCCTGACCGCCCGCGGTGAGCTGGCAGAACTCGAGGGCGGGCCGGCCGGGGGTGCCGGGACCCTCGGGGAAGGCCCGCGCCACGATCGTCGGGGCGAGCTCGTCGAGCCGCGCCTCCTCGAGCATCCGGCGCATGCGGTCGGCGTCCACGCGCTGCCGGTCGGCGTCGGCGCGCGCGTTCTGCGCCTCCTGCCGGGCGAGCTCGAGCGCCTCCCGCGCGATCGAGACCTGCTCGTCGAACACCTTCGTCTGCTTGTGCGTCGCCTCAGTCAGCCGCTTGGACCTGCGGGCGGCTCGGCCCGCCACGATCCAGGCGCCGAGAGCGGCGACGAGCGTCAGGGCGGAGAGAGCGAGGGGGGCCCACTGCTCCCAGTCCGCCCATGCGACATCGCCCAGGACCGGAAGTACGGCACTGATCATCCCCGGAAGGTACCGACCGATTCGTCCGATTTCGACCCTGACACGCAACTGTCACCCGTGCGGGGGAGCGATCAGGTACCGGACGCCTCCGCAGCGAGCGCGGCGGCCGCCTGGTCCGGGGTACCGCGCAGGAGGCAGAACTCGTTGCCCTCCGGGTCGGCGAGCACGTGCCACGGCACGTCACCCTGGCCGATGTCGACGCGGGTGGCGCCCAGACCGAGCAACCGGTCGAGCTCGGCGGACTGGTCCGACCCGTTCGGCGGGCGCAGGTCCACGTGCAGACGGTTCTTGCCCGTCTTCACCTCGGAGACCTTGAGGAACAGCCAGTTGGTCGCGCCGCCGTCGGGCGGGGCGATCTCGATCTCGTCGTCGTCGTCCGCCGGCTGCCAGGCGTACGACCAGTCGAGCACCTCGAGCCACCAACGGGCCAGGGCGTGCGGGTCGGCGGAGTCGATCGTGAGCTGGGAGACCACAGGTGCCATGCCCGGGAGAGTAGAGGGCGCCACGGACATCCCGCGAGACCTAGTCGCGCCGCAGATCCGGGTCGAGGCGCACCACGCCGGAGTCGAGGTCGAGCCGTCCGGCGGCGTCACCGGTCTGCTTGATGTCGAGCTGCTGACGGTCCTGCTCGGCCGTGAGGTGCTCGCGGTTCGGCTGGAACACGTCGACCAGCGCCCCGAAGGCGCCGCTGCCCGCGACCCCGCCCGTGGTCCGGCGCTCTCGAGGTCGGCGCCGGTCGAACCAGCCGCGGGCCACCATCCGGTCGACCGCCACGAGCACGAGGACGAGGGCGATGACGCCCCCGGCGATCAGCCACTCCATGGTGCTCATCGTCCCACCGCCGACCGCTGTGCGGTGTGGGCGGCGGCCGCCCAGGGGAGCGCGCGCCGGTCGTCGTCGGTCTCGTTGCCGTCCACCAGGGCCGACAGGTAGGCACGATCGGCCGCGAGCCGTCGTCGGAGCTCGTCGGCACCTCCGACCCTGCCGTGCCCCGGGACGACGGCCTGCGCACCGAGAGACCCCAGCAGGTCGAGGGCGGCGAGGTAGTCGCCGACCGGATCGTCCGCGGACAGGTCCAGGAGCGGGATCTCGACGTCCGAGAGCAGGTCACCGGCCACCAGCACGCCGACGTCGGGGACGAACAGGGCGGTGTGCCCGCGGGCGTGCGCACAGTGAGTGATGACGTGGACCGTCCGGCCCGACCAGTCGAGCACTCCCGGTGACCGACGGGGGTAGGCGGCGGCCGGCGCGGCGATCGGTGCCGGCGCCTCGCCGACGCGCGCCAGCTCGTCGTCGGCGTCGCGCTCCGCGGCGAGCGTCTCGCGGTCCGTGGCTCCCGCCCCGTCCGCCCAGCGGGGCAGGTGCGCGAGGCCCTGACCGTCCAGGACGTGGTCCCAGTGCGGGTGCGTCGACCACACGGCGACCGGTGTCCAGCCGCGGGCGTGGATCGCGGCCGCGAGCCCGTCGACCTCGGGCGCGGTGACCGCGGGATCGACCACGAGGCACGTGCCGTCGTCACCGACGACGAGCGTCGAGGTCGTCGTGTAGACGGCGCTCGTCGCCACGTGGACGCCCGGTGCGACCTCGACGAGGTCGCGCACGGTCAGCCGCGCGACTCGGCCGCCAGCGCCGCCGCGCCGACGATCCCGGCCGCGTTGCGCAGCTGGGCGGGCACGATCTTGGTGCGCAGGTCGAGCAGCGGCAGGAAGTCGGAGTGGTGCTTGCTCACGCCGCCGCCGACCACGATGAGGTCGGGCCAGAACAAGTTCTCCACCACGGTGAAGTACCGCTGCAGGCGCTCCGCCCACTGCTCCCAGTCGAGGTCCTCGCGGTCGCGCACGCTCTCGGCCGCGCGGGACTCGGCGTCGAACCCGTCGATCTCCAGGTGCCCGAGCTCGGTGTTCGGCACGAGGTGGCCGTCGACGATCAGCGCGGACCCGATGCCGGTGCCGAGGGTGACGACGAGGACGACCCCGTCGACGTTCTTCGCGGCGCCGTAGAGGACCTCCGCGTAGCCGGCGGCGTCCGCGTCGTTGACCGCCAGCACCTTGCGCCCGGTGGCGTGCTGCACCGCCTTCTCGACGTTGGTGCCGATCCACGACTTGTCGACGTTCGCCGCGGACTGCGCGACGCCGTGCAGGATCACGGCCGGGAACGTCACGCCGATCGGCACGTCCTTGGCCAGGTCGAAGGAGTCGACGACCTTGGCCACCGTCGCGGCGACCGCGTCGGGGGTCGAGGGCTGCGGCGTCGGGATGCGCTTGCGGTCGGCGGCGAACTCGCCGTCCGACAGTGAGACGGGGGCGCCCTTGATCCCGCTCCCGCCGATGTCGACGCCGAACGCGGTCTCGGGGGACTTCTTGTGCTTGTGGTCGCTCATGGCAGGGTCAGGATCTCCGCTCCGGTGTCGGTGACCAGCAGGGTGTGCTCGAACTGCGCGCTGCGCCGTCCGTCGGCCGTGAGGACGGTCCAGTCGTCGTCCCACATGACCCAGTCGGGAGTGCCGAGGTTGAGCATCGGCTCGATGGTGAACACCATGCCCGGCTCGATGAGCGTGTCGTAGGCCGGTGCGGCGTCGTAGTGCGGGACCACCAGACCGGTGTGGAACGCGGGACCGACGCCGTGGCCCGTGTAGTCACGGACCACCCCGTACCCGAAGCGTGCCGCGTACTTCTCGATCACCCGGCCGACGACGTTGATCTCCCGGCCCGGCACCACGGCCTTGATCGCCCGCGCCAGCGCCTCCTGGGTGCGCTCGACGAGGAGCCGCGACTCCTCGTCGACGCCGCCCGCGAGGAACGTCGCGTTGTTGTCGCCGTGGACTCCGCCGATGAACGCCGTGACGTCGATGTTCACGATGTCGCCGTCCTCGACGACCGTCGAGTCGGGGATGCCGTGGCAGATGACCTCGTTGACCGAGGTGCACAGCGACTTGGGAAAGCCGCGGTAGCCCAGCGTCGACGGGTAGGCGCCGTGGTCGACGAGGAACTCGTGCCCGATCGCGTCCAGCTCGTCGGTGGTGACTCCCGGTGCCACGTGGCGGCCGACGAGCTCCAGAGCCTGCGCCGCGAGGCGTGCGGCCACCCGGACGCGCTCGATCATCTCCGGCTCCAGGACGTTGCTGCCGGTCCAGTGCGCAGGTCCGGGCCTGCCGACGTACTCGGGCCGCGCGATGGACGACGGGACGGCTCGACGTGGGCTCACCGTGCCCGGGACCAGGGCGGATCTTGGCGCGTGCACGGGCGACATACCTGGCAGTCTACGGACAGGAGGGCATCGGGGCCGGTCAGCGGCCGGTCCCGCCCCCGGGCGAAGGGAGAACGGCATGGCGGGCAACTTCTGGTTCAACATCGACACCCACGAGGTCGAGGAGGGCCGGCAGAGCGACTGGACCAAGCTGATGGGTCCGTACGCCACGCGGGACGAAGCCACTCACGCGCTGGAGAAGGCGCGGACGCGCACCGAGGACTGGGACCATGAGGACGAGGAGCAGCAGTCCTGAGCGGTCAGCGCGGCTCGAGGGTGGCCAGGACCGGTCGGTGATCGCTGCCGCCGGTCCGCGGGAGGACGTCGAAGCCGACCACCCGCCAGGCGCGGCCGTCGACGAGCACGTGGTCGATCGGGGCGGCCAGCAGTGCCGGGACCGACGCGGGCCAGGTGCCGAGCGCCGCGGCGCCGGACGCTCGCGCGGCGTCGACGCACGGACCGAGGTCCCGCAGCCCCGGATGGTCGAGCGTCGAGTTGAGGTCACCCGCGACGATCGCGCCCGGTGTGCCGGCGCAGGTGCCCGCGATCAGGCGCGTCTCCGTGCGCCACGTCGCCATCGAGCCCCGGCTGATCGGCGCGAGCGGGTGAGCCGCGACGATCACCGGTGACCCGGCGGGCTCCCGTGGGTCGGCGCGCAGGGAGCCGAGTTGCGTCGCGAGCGGCTCGGAGGTCGGGTAGGTGCCGACGCGGTCCGAGACCAGCAGGGCGGTGCCGGCGATCGCCGGGTGGTGCCCCTCGGCGGTGAGCACCTGCATCGGTCGGCCGGCGGCGGCCAGCTGCGTGGCGGTCGCCCGGGCGGTATCGAGGGAGGTCTCGGGCAGCACGAGCACGTCCGCACCGTGCGCGAGCGCGAGGTCGGCGAGCAGGTCGGCCCCACCGTGTCCAGGGTGTTGAACGCGAGCACGACCACCTGCTCGGCCGAGCCCGTCGCGGTGGCCGGGGGCGGGACCGATCGCGCGAGGAGCACGGCCCCCTGCGCGGCCGCACCGACCAGGAACGCCAGCGCCACGGGGAGGAGCCGTCGCCGGGTCCACGGCACGGCGAGCAGGACGACGGCGACCACGAGGGCCCCGAGGCAGAGCAGTGCCCGGAACGAGACCAGCTGTGCGACGACGTACGCGCCGGACGCCACGGGCACCGCGAGCGCCACGAGCACGCCGAGCACCGCGGCTGCGAAGGCCCAGACGACGGCCCGGGCCGCCGTCGTCACGCGTCGAACTGGTGGTCCGCGTCCGGGAAGGTTCCGCCGCGCACCTCGTCGGCGTACGCGACCGCCGCGGCCTTGAGGGCCGCCCCGACCTCACCGAACCGCTTGGCGAAGCGCGGGGACCAGTCCGTCATGCCGGCCATGTCGACCCACACGAGCACCTGCCCGTCGCACTCCGTGCCGGCGCCGATGCCGATGGTCGGGATCTGCAGGATCTCGGTGACCCGCGCGGCCACCGGTGCCGGCACCATCTCCAGGACCACCGCGACGGCGCCGGCCTCGGCGATCGCCACCGCGTCCTCGCACAGCAGCTCGGCGGCGAGGTCGCCCCGGCCCTGCACGCGCGGTCCGCCCAGCAGGTTCTCCGACTGCGGCGTGTAGCCGAGGTGCGCGACCACCGGGATGCCGGCGTCCGTGAGGGCCTTGACCTGCGGGACGACCCGCTTGCCACCCTCGAACTTCACGGCGGCGACGCCAGTCTCCTTCATCATCCGCACGGCGGTCTCCAGCGCCTGTGCGGGTCCGGCCTCGTACGAGCCGAAGGGCAGGTCGGCGACGACGAACGCGCGCTTGGCTGCCCGCGCGACGGCGCGCGCCGGGGGGATCAGGTCGTCGACGGTCACCGGCAGGGTCGTCGTGTGGCCGTGCATGGTGTTCCCGATCGAGTCGCCGACCAGCAGCATGTCGATGCCGGCCTCGTCGAAGATGTGCGCGGTCACGGCGTCGTACGCCGTGAGCATCGTCAGCCGCTCGCCGCGCTCCTTGGCCTCGCGCAGGTGGTGCACGCGGACGCGCTTCGGGGTCTGAGTCATTCGTGGTGCTCCTGTCGGGGTGGTCACGGCTCGCGCCAGCGGGTGGTGATCGGGAGGCGACGGTCGCGGCCGAACGCCAGCGCGGTCACCTTGGTGCCCGGCGGGTACTGCCGACGCTTCCACTCCGCGCGGTCCACCAGGGCGAGGACCTTGTCGACGACGGCGGGGTCGAACCCGCGGGCGAGGAGCTCCGCACGGCCCTCGGCGTTCTCCACGTACGCGTCGAGGACCTCGTCGAGGATCTCGTAGGGCGGGAGCGAGTCCTGGTCCACCTGGCCCGGACGCAGCTCGGCCGACGGCGGCTTGGTGATCGACGACTCGGGGATCGGCGGCAGCTCGTCGGGGCCGAAGACGCCGTCGCGGGCGGCGTTGTTGCGCCAGCGCGCGAGTGCCCAGACGCGCGACTTGTCGATGTCCTTGATGGGGGCGAAACCGCCGACGGCGTCGCCGTAGATCGTCGAGTACCCGACCGCGAGCTCCGTCTTGTTGCCGGGCGCGAGCACCAGGTGGCCCTCGGAGTTCGAGAGCGCCATGAGGATCACGCCCCGGACGCGGGCCTGCAGGTTCTCGGCGGCGAGGCCGTCCAGGGACAGCTCGTTCTCGAAGGCGTCGACCATCGGGGAGATCGGCTGCACGCGGTAGTCGGCGCCGATCCGCTTGGCCAGGTCCGCCGCGTCGTCCTTGCTGTGCTCGGAGGAGTACACCGACGGCATGGAGACGCCGACCACGTTCTCGCCGCCGATCGCGTCGGCGGAGATCGCCGCGACCAGGGCGGAGTCGATGCCGCCGGACATCCCGAAGACGACCGAGCGGAACCCGTTCTTGGTGACGTAGCCGCGCAGACCGGTGACCAGCGCGCGGTAGACCTCCTCGTCGGGCGACAGCGGCGGTGCGACCGTGCCTCGCGACGGGGCGTCGTCGTCCCCGAGCAGGTCCCACACCAGCAGGTTCTCCACGAACTGCGGGGCGCGCGCCAGCACGGTGCCGTCGGTCGCGATGACGAACGAGCCGCCGTCGAACACGAGGTCGTCCTGCGCGCCGACGAGGTTCACGTACGCGACCGGCGCCTCGACCTCGTGGGCCCGTCGCGCGGCCAGCTCGACGCGCTGGTACCCCTTGCCCTCCTCGTACGGGGACGCGTTGAGCACGACCAGGAGGGAGACCTCGTTCTCGTCCATCTGCGAGACGGGTCCGCCGTCCTGCCAGATGTCCTCGCAGATGACGACCCCGACCCGGCGGCCCAGCACGTCGATGACGCACACGTCGTCGCCGGACGCGAAGATCCGGTACTCGTCGAACACGCCGTAGTTGGGCAGGTGGTGCTTGTCGTACCGGACCTGGACCTTGCCGTGCTGCAGCAGGACGGCCTGGTTGGTGGGGCGCCGGGGCCCCTCGGGCGCACCGGGCTCGTGCACCGGCGTCACCAGCTTCTCCCCGACGGTGCCGACGAGGACCGCCAGGTCACCGAGTCCCTCGTCCGCCAGCGCGGTCGCCGTGCGCTGCAGCGCCGCCTCGGCCCCGCGGCGGAACGAGGCGCGCAGCGCCAGGTCCTCGATGGGGTACCCGGTGAGCGTCATCTCGGGGAAGACGACCAGGTGGGCGCCGGCCTGCGCGGCCGTCCGGGACCAGTCGAGGACGGTCCGGGCGTTGGCGTCGACGTCCCCCACGCGCGTGTCGATCTGCGCGAGGGCGATGCGGGGATGAGGCATGGGCCGAGCCTAACCACGTGTTCCGGCACGCGGGCGCCGACCCACCCCGGACACTGACGCTGCGCAGGGCCGTTCATCAGGCAGGATGTACCGCATGGACAGGCAGCAGGAGTTCGTGCTCCGCACGGTCGAGGAGCGGGACATCCGCTTCATCCGTCTCTGGTTCACCGACGTGCTCGGGATCCTGAAGTCGGTGGCGGTAGCCCCCGCCGAGCTCGAGGCCGCCTTCTCGGAGGGGATCGGCTTCGACGGCAGCGCCATCGAGGGCCTGACCCGGGTCTACGAGGCGGACATGATCGCCAAGCCGGACCCGTCCACGTTCCAGATCCTGCCCTGGCGGGGCGAGCGGCACGGCACTGCCCGGATGTTCTGCGACCTGCTGACGCCCGACGGCGAGCCGTCGCTGGCGGACTCCCGCACGGTGCTCAAGCGCGCGCTGTCCAAGGCGGCCGACCAGGGGTTCACCTTCTACACGCACCCCGAGGTCGAGTTCTACCTGTTCGACGCCCCCGCGGACCCGGCCCTGCCGCTGGTCCCGGTGGACCAGGGCGGCTACTTCGACCACGTGCCGCGCGGCACCGCCCACGACTTCCGGCGCGCCGCGATCACGATGCTCGAGTCGATGGGCATCTCGGTGGAGTTCTCCCACCACGAGGCCGGGCCGGGTCAGAACGAGATCGACCTGCGCTACGCCGACGCCCTCACCACCGCGGACAACATCATGACGTTCCGCACCGTGGTCAAGGAGGTGGCGCTCGAGCAGGGCGTCTTCGCCAGCTTCATGCCCAAGCCGCTGGCCGACCAGCCCGGCTCCGGCATGCACACCCACCTCTCCCTGTTCCAGGGCGACCGCAACGCGTTCCACGAGGCCGGCGGCCACCTGGAGCTGTCCAAGACGGCACGCTCGTTCATCGCCGGCCTGCTCAAGCACGCCGCTGAGATCACCGCGGTGACCAACCAGTTCGTGAACTCCTACAAGCGGCTCTGGGGCGGCGCCGAGGCGCCGAGCTACATCTGCTGGGGCCACAACAACCGGTCCGCGCTGGTGCGGGTGCCCATGTACAAGCCCGGCAAGGGCAACTCGAGCCGCATCGAGTACCGCGCGGTCGACTCCGCCACCAACCCGTACCTCGCGTACGCGCTGCTCCTCACCGCCGGCCTCAAGGGTGTCGAGGAGGGCTACGAGCTTCCCGAGGGCGCCGAGGACGACGTCTGGGAGCTCACCGACGCCGAGCGTCGTGCGCTGGGCATCGAGCCGTTGCCGACCTCGCTCGACGCGGCGATCTCGATCATGGAGAAGTCCGAGCTCGTCGCGGAGACGCTGGGCGAGCACGTCTTCGACTACTTCCTGCGCAACAAGCGCCAGGAGTGGGAGGAGTACCGCTCCCAGGTGACGCCGTACGAGCTGCGGCGGTTCCTGCCGGTCCTGTGAGCTCGCCGGACGGACGCGGGTCGACCCTCGCCGGCCGCCTCACGCGGGCGGGGGTGTCCGATGCCGCACGGGCGGAGCGGCTCCTGGGTGACGCGGCACTGCTGCGCGTCCTCGACGTCCCCGCGGACGTGCTCATCGCTCCGCTGGCGGACGTGGCCGACCCCGACCAGGCGCTGCTGACGCTCGCCAAGCTCGCCGGCGCGGTCGTGGGCGACCCGGACCTCCTGGGGGTGCTGCGCGCTGTCCTCGAGGACGACGGACCGGCTCGCGCGCGGCTGCTCGCGGTCGCGGGCGCGTCGGTCGCGCTCGGGGACTCGCTGGTGGCTCACCCGGAGAACCTGCGCGTGCTCGTCGACGAGTCGCCGGGCACGGGGGTGCCCGTCGCGGAGGTGCGTGCCGAGCTGCTCGAGGCAGTGGGCGCCGATGCCGACGCGGACGTCCCCGTGGCCACCGTGGCGGGTGCGGCGGGGACGGACGCGATGCGGCTCGCCTACCGGACGCGGCTGCTGCGCATCGCGGCGACCGACCTCACCAGCCCGGACCCGCTGAGCCGGCTGCCCGGGGTGGCCGCCGCGCTGGCCGACCTGGCCGGAGCCGCTCTGGAGGCGGCGCTCGCGCTGGCCCGGGCCGACCTGGACGACCAGGGTCGCGGCGTCCGCCTCGCGGTCATCGGCATGGGCAAGGGCGGCGGGCGCGAGCTCAACTACGTGAGCGACGTCGACGTCATCTACGTGGCGGAGCCCGTCGACGGGGTCGACGAGGCCGAGGCGCTGGCCGCGGGCTCCCGGCTGGCCGCCGGGCTCGCTCGCGCGTGCTCGACGCCGTCCGCCGAGCCCGCGCTCTGGCCCGTCGACGCCGCCCTGCGCCCGGAGGGCAAGGACGGGCCGCTGGTCCGCACGATCGCCAGCCACAAGGCGTACTACGAGCGCTGGGCCAAGACGTGGGAGTTCCAGGCGCTGCTCAAGGCGCGGCCGCTGGCCGGCGACGAGGCGCTCGGGCGCGAGTACGTGGAGATGACGCAGCCGTTCGTCTGGGGTGCGGTGACGCGCGAGCACTTCGTCGAGGACTCGCAGGCGATGCGGCGACGGGTGGAGAGCCACGTGCCGGCCGCGGAGGCCGACCGCCAGCTCAAGCTCGGGGTCGGCGGACTGCGTGACGTCGAGTTCACGGTCCAGCTCCTGCAGCTCGTCCACGGCCGCGCGGACGACTCGATCCGCAGCCCCAGCACCCTGACCGCGCTCGCCGCGCTGGCCGCGGGCGGGTACGTCGGCCGGTCGCACGCCGCGCAGCTGGCCGTCTGCTACCGACTGCTGCGCGTCCTGGAGCACCGGATCCAGCTCTACCGGCTGCGCCGCACGCACCTCATGCCGACCTCGGAGCCAGACCTGCGCCGGCTGGCGCGCTCGGTCGGGATGCGCGCGGAGGGCGCCGACGGCCTGCTCGAGCGGTGGCGCTCGACACGCCGCGAGGTCCGCGGGCTGCACGAGGAGCTGTTCTACCGGCCGCTCCTGCCTGCCACCGCGCAGCTGTCGACCGCGGAGGCCAGCCTGGCCCCGGAGGCGGCCAAGGCCCGGTTGGCCGCCATCGGCTACACCGACCCGGCGGGCGCCATGCGGCACATCGCCGCGCTCACCGAGGGCGTATCCCGGCGCGCGTCGATCCAGCGGCAGCTGCTCCCGGTCATGCTCGGCTGGTTCGCGGACGGCGCCGACCCCGACGGCGGCCTGCTGGCGTTCCGCCGCCTCTCCGACGAGCTGGGCGCCACCCACTGGTACCTCAAGCTGCTGCGGGACTCGGGCACGGCGGCCCGCCGGCTCGCGACGGTGCTGTCCACATCCCGGTACGTCGCCGACGCCCTGACCAAGAGCCCCGAGTCGGTCACCTGGCTCGCCGACGACGCCGACCTGGTGCCGCGGACGCACACGCGGCTGACCGCCGAGGCCGACGCGATCCTCACGCGCTCCGACGAGGCGGTGCCCGCGGTGACCGCCCTGCGCGGGCTGCGTCGGCGCGAGCTGGCCCGCACCGCCGCCGCCGACGTGCTGGGCGTGGTCACCGGGCAGCGCGCGTCGCAGAGCCTGAGCGTCGCGGCCGACGTCGTGCTGGTCGGGGCGTTGCGGGTGGCCGAGTCCGTGGTGCGCGCCGAGCGCGGCCTCGACGCGAGCCCGACCCGGCTGCTGGTGGTCGCCATGGGTCGCTGGGGTGGCGGGGAGATGGGGTACTCGTCGGATGCCGACGTCCTCTTCGTGCACGACCCGCTCGAGGGTACTGACCCGGTCCGGGCGCAGGAGTTCGCGCTCCAGGTGGCGACGCGGCTGCGCACCCTGCTCGGCACGGTCGGGCCGGAGCCGACTCTGGAGGTCGACGCCGACCTGCGGCCGGAGGGCCGCAACGGGCCCCTGGTCCGGTCGTTCGACGCGTACGCCGAGTACTACGGCCGCTGGTCCGCCACCTGGGAGAGCCAGGCGCTGCTCCGGGCACGCCCGGTGGCCGGCGACCCCGAGCTGGGTGACCGCTTCGTGCAGCTGATCGACCCGATGCGCTACCCGGCGGGCGGGATCGATCCCGCGGCCGAGCGCGAGGTGCGCCGCATCAAGGCGCGCGTCGAGGCCGAACGGCTCCCGCGCGGGGTGGAGCCTGCCCGGCACCTGAAGCTGGGGCGCGGGGGCATCTCGGACGTCGAGTGGACCGCCCAGCTGCTCCAGCTCCAGCACGCGCACGAGGTGCCGACCCTGCGCACCACGGCCACCCTCGAGGCGCTCGACGCCGCGACCGCCGCAGGCCTGCTCGACGCCGAGGACGGGCGCGTGCTCGCCGAGGCGTGGCTGCTGGCCTCCCGTCTCCGGGACGCCAACGTGCTCTGGAGCGGTCGCGGGGGAGCGCACGCCGACGTGCTGCCGCACGACCGGCAGGCGCTCGCGGGGCTGGCGCGGGTCGTCGGCTACCCGGCAGGCTCCGGCGGCGAGCTGGAGCAGGACTACCTGCGCACCGCCCGGCGGGCGCGAGCGGTCGTGGAGCGCGTCTTCTACGGCTGATCGGCCGGCCGGTCCGCCGGCTCGTCGTTCTCGGTGTCGGGCACGTCGACCCAGCCGCGCTGCCGCCGGAGCGCCCGCTCGTCCTCCTTGAGCAGCTCGTCGTCCACCAGCTCGTGGCGCCGCAGGTAGGTGAACGAGACGGCCTGGATCGTCGCGACGACCGGCAGGGCCAGGAACGCTCCGATCGGGCCGAACACCGCGCCGAAGCCGATGACCCCGAGGAACGACACGGCGGGGTTGATCTCGAGCGAGTGGGCCGAGACCTTGGGCGAGAAGAGCAGGTTCTCGACCTGCTGGTACCCGACGATGAACGCCAGCGTCAGCAGACCCTTGACGGGGTCGACGGCGAGCGCGACCGCGATCGGGAGCGCGCCACCGATGTAGGTGCCGATCGTGGGCACGAACTGCGAGACGATCCCGGTGAAGGCGGCGAGGGGCAGCGCGTACGGGATGTCGAGGATGCTCAGGAAGATGAAGGTGAACGCCGTCGAGAGTGCCGCCAGCACGATGCGCGAGTTGATGAAGTCGGCGACCTTCTCCTGCGAGACCTCCCAGATGCGCAGGATCTCGCGCTGCCTGGCGGGGGCCAGCAGCTGGCAGATGGCGGCGCGGAACCGCGGTCCAGCGCTGGCCATGTAGTAGACGACCAGGAGCACGGACGTGAACGTGAACAGGCCGCCGATGATGGAGGAGCCGATGCCGAGCAGCCCGGGTG
Source organism: Cellulomonas sp. Root137 (assembly GCF_001426725.1). Lineage (NCBI taxonomy): Bacteria > Bacillati > Actinomycetota > Actinomycetes > Micrococcales > Cellulomonadaceae > Cellulomonas > Cellulomonas sp. Root137. The sequence continues at coordinate 2,296,630 of NZ_LMFG01000001.1, forward strand.
CGAGCTCCTGCCAGTGGCTCCCGAGGTTGATGAGGAGCTCGTCCACCTCCGGGAGGTCGAAGCCGAACGACTCGTCCACCCAGATGGCCAGCCGGGCGTAGTACTCGGGCAGCGACTGGACGAGCTCGACGACCTGGGTGATGAACAGGCCGCCGAACAGGGCGATCACCACGCCGGTCGCGACGAGTGCCCCGACCATGACCAGGCCGGTGGCGCGCGTGCGCCTGACGCCGTGCGCGACGAGCCAGCGGATCAGGGGCTCCATCGCCAGCGACAGGAACCACGAGATGACGACGATGAAGATCACGTTGCCGAGCAGGCCGAGCGCCTTCCAGACCGCCACGGCGATGAACACCGCCACGGCGGTCATGACGAGTGCGCGGGGCAACCAGAGTGGCGGCTTGCGCGGGTCCGAGGGGGCCAGGACCACGGGTCCGCTGGCGGGTCGGTTCGGCATCGGGCATCCCGGAGGGCAGGCGAGCGGGCTCGCGGGCGGCGTTGCTCTCGCGTCGCACCGTACCGGTTCCGCGGCGTGACGCTGCGCTCCCGCGCCCGCTCCCACTGTTCCCGTGGTCCGTGGCTCTCGCGCGCTGACCAGCGCACCTGCCATGCTCGACACGTCGTCGCATGTCGGACATGTCGGGGAGGGCACCGTGGCCGAGGACAAGTCGTCACGCCGGACGCCGCGAGCACGGAGCGCCGGGACGTCACCGGGCACGCCGCCCGCCGACGACACACCCGACACGTCCGACGGCGAGTCGGTGGGGGGCGACACGGCTCCGCTCGACACCGGCCCCGCCGACGCGGTGGTCGAGCCGAACGAGCCCGCCGGCTCGCAGCAGGACACCCTCGAGATCCCGGCCGGCATCGAGGTGGTCGTGCCGGCGTCGTCGCCGACGGAGGACCGGGCGGTCCTGCTCGCGCGGCTGCAGCTGCTGGAGACCGAGAACGCGCGCCTGCGAGCCGGTGCGCCGAGCGAGGCGGTGCCACGCCAGCGGCGCAAGGTCGGTCGCTCGACGGCAGCCGTGATCCTCATCCTCATCGGTGCTCTGCTGGCCCCCGTGGCGGTCGTCGGCAGCTGGGCACGCGGGCTGATGGTGGACACGGAGCGCTACGTCGACACGGTCGCACCCATCGCGCAGGACCCCCTGGTCCAGTCGGCCGTGTCGAACCGGATCACCGTGGCCGTCGTCGACGCGCTGAACGTGGAAGAGCTGACCACGCAGGCCACGGACGCGGTGGCCAACCTGGACCTCCCGCCGGTCGTGTCCGGTGCGGTGCAGTCGCTCCAGGCCCCGCTGCAGGAGGCGATCACCGGGTTCATCCGCAAGAACGTCACCAAGATCGTCAGCTCCGACGCGTTCGAGAACATCTGGGCGGAGGCGAACCGGGCCGCGCACGAGCAGATCGTCGCCACCCTGCGCGGTGATCCGGACGCCCTCGCACAGATCAGTGAGAGCGGCGCCCTGACGCTGGACATCACGCCGATCATCGAGCAGGTCAAGACGTCGCTCGAGCAGGCCGGGTTCACGATCGTGAGCCGTATCCCGACGATCAACGTCAGCTTCCCGATCGCCTCCAGCGCCGACCTGGTGCGGCTGCAGAGCGCGTACCGGCTGATCGACATCGTCGGCGGTCTGCTGCCCTACCTGTCGCTGGGCCTGCTCGCGGCCGGGGTGCTCGCCGCACAGCACAGGTCGCGCGCCCTCGTCGTCGCCGGTCTCTCGCTCGCCGGCGCGATGCTGCTGCTGGGGTTCGCGCTCCTGATCGGCAGGTCGCTCTATGCGAGCTCGCTCCCACCCACGGTGCAACGGGTCGACACCGCAGTCTCGATCTACGACCAGTTCGTCTCGCTGCTGCGCGTCGGGCTGCGCGTCGGCCTCGTGCTCGGGCTGCTGCTGGCGATCATCGCGTTCGTCGCCGGCGGGACGACGGCCGCTCGACAGCTGCGCGCCTCCTCGTCGCAGGCTGCCGCGTGGCTGCGGGACGCCGGCGACCGCCGAGGCGTCAGCACCGGACCGGTCGGCGTCTGGCTGGACCAGCAGCGCACCCTCGTGCGGGTCGTGGTCGTCGCGCTCGCCGCTCTTGCGCTCGTCCTGGCCGACCGGCTCACGCCCGCGTACGTGGTCACGGTGTTCGTGGTCGCGCTGGTGGTGCTCGGTCTCGCGACCCTGGCAGCACGGCCCCGGCGTGAGGACGCCGAGCCGGACGCGCTCCTGGTCTAGGGGTCAGCGGTCGCAGCTCTCGTCGGCGGACGCGCTCGCGAGGACCCGTGTGGCGCGCTCGCGGCCGAGGTTCCAGTCCGCGACACCGACCGTCGGCGGCACGGCTGCCGAGGCGAGCAGGCACGCGCGCAGGTCCGGGTCGTCGACCTCGGCGTACGCGGGGACCGCGTCGGCGGACAGCCCCGCGAGGTAGTCGGCGTCGAGCGTGCCCGTGAGGTCCGCCGTCGTGTTGTGGCGGACGATCTGCGCGTCGGGGTTCACCAGGGCGAGCCCGAGCATCGCGACCGCGACCACCTGGACGACAGCCCGGGGCAGCCACCGGCCGCGCCACCGGACCCCCGCGACCAGGACGAGCACGAAGACGGCGGCAAGGGCGATCTCGACCACGGTGACGAACACCCGCAGCCGCGTGAGCCCGAACGCCTCGACGTACAGGTCCATGCGGCGTAGCGCGGACGCGACGACCCCGAGCGTGCCGAGGCACAGGACCCCGAGCGCGATCCGGGACAGCAGCCGGTCGCGCGGGGTCGCCCGCGGTGCCCGGCGCGCGGCGACGGCCACGACGACGAGCGTGAGGGCAGTGACGACCACCAGCTGTGCGAACCCCTCCCGGGCGTACTGCGCGTAGGACAGGCCGGCGGTCTCCAGCACGTGCCGGTGCCCCCCGAGCAGCGCGCCGACCTGCACCATCACGAACAGCAGCACCATCGCGTCCAGCGCGAGCACCGGCACGAGCCACTCACCGCGCGCCGCCGACGCACGGGGCGCAAGGCGGGCGTCGGACCAGCTGGGCGGTGCCAGGGCGAGATGCGCCAGCGCGGCCGCGACGAGGGCCACGAGGGTGCCGACGACGACCTGACCCGGCAGCAGGTCCGCCTCGACGCGGGGCATCAGGCTGGCGAAGACGCGGTCGGCGCTCGCGAACAGCAGACCGAACACGAGCAGCAGCCCGACGGTGATCGCCCCGCTGCGCAGTGCGACCGTCAGCTGACCTCGGCGGGCACCCGCCAGGGTCTCGAGGCCCTTGGCCACCCACGGCAGCGCCCGGACGGAGCCCGCCGCCCACGTCAGCGGGGCGAGCACCGCGGCCGGCGCCGACCGGGACGACGTCACCGCGACGACGCCGGCCCAGGCCGCCACGAGCCCGCAGAGCACGACCACCCAGCCCGCGTCGCGCACCGCCACGACCGCGACCAGCGCGACGGACAGCACCGCGGTGATGATGTCGTTCGCGTTGCGGCGCCGGACCATGGCCGGCACGGCCGCGGCCCAGACGAGCAGCCCGACCAGCGCGGCGCCGAGGCCGGGCCGGTGGCCCACCAGCAGCACGGCGCCGATGACGCCGACCACGCCGCACAGGACCAGGGTGCGCGTCTCGATCGGTCGTCGTCGCTCCGCCCAGAACGGCACCAGCACCTGCGCCACCCGTCCGGGCACGCGCGGGACGGGAACAGCACGGCCCGCCACCCAGGAGGGCGGCGGGCCGGGCAGTGCGGGCGGGGTCGGGGCTCCGGAGTCGGTCATGAGCGACACGCTAGACACCGGCGTCTGCGCACGTCACAGAGTTGCGCGGGGGTCCCGTGCACGTTGTGTGCAGTGGATCGGCGTGCCTGCACAACTGACGCACAGGTGGGGCTCAGCGGCGCACGGTGACCACCCGTTCGGCCGTCGACGTGCTGCCTGCCGCGTTGCTGAGCACGGCGACGAACGCGTAGGAGCCGGGGGCGAGCCCGGTCACGGCGGTGCGGGCGGTCTGTCGCTGCGGCGAGGCTGCCGTGAGCGACTGCTCGTCGACGAGGACCCCGTCGCGGTAGAGCGCGTAGTGCGTCGCGTTGGTGCCCCACCACAGGGTGCTGGTGACGGCGAACGACCCGTCGCCGTCGCGGTTGTCGTCGCTCAGGACCGCGCGACCCGGGGCCGCGTCGGTGACGACGACCGTGCGAGGGCGCGACGTGCTCGTCCCGTACGGGTTGAGCAGCTCGACCACGTAGGTGTAGCTCCCGTCGACCTTGCCGGTGACCGGGAAGGCGACGGTCTGCCGGTGCGGGGTCGTCCCGGTGAGCCACTGGGCGCCCACGAGCACCCCGTTCTCGTAGAGCCGGGCGACGGTGGCGTTCTGGCCCCACCACAGGGTGGCCGTCACGGTGTAGGAGCCGTCGTGCAGGCCGGTGTCCCAGCCGTTGTCGTCGGAGAGCACGGCGACGCCCGGCGTCGCGGTGGCCACGGGTGTGCCGGAGGCGAGCACCCCGGCGCCGGCCCCGGCGCGCACGATCCTGGGCACGTCCTGCACCGGGTCGAGCGCGTAGTCGTACACGTCGGCCGGGTTCCACCGGGCCGTCGGGGCGAGCGGCACGGGTGCCGTGGCGTTGAACGCCGCGACGAGGTCCGTCACCTGTCCGTTCACGGTGGAGCCGGTCTCGAGCAGCTGCGTCCCGCCCCACCGGGTGATGATCCGTGCGGGGTCCACGCCGGGCGCCAGCTCGAACGCGTTGTTCTCCGCGACGATGCTCGACTCGATGCCGGCGCCCCAGTAGTACTGGAACAGCCCTTCGGTCGTCTGCGTGTAGAGGTTGTCGTAGAGGTGCACGTCGCCGAACCGCACGCGCGGTGCGCGCTGGCCGATGTCGACCCAGTGGTTGTGGTGGAGCGTGACCCGGTGCTGGCCGCGGTCCTGGAGCCGGGAGTCCGACGACCCGATGAGCTCGGTCTTGTCGTGGTCGTCGAGCCGGTTCCAGGAGACCGTCACCAGGTCGGACCCGTGCGTGATGTCGAGCAGCCCGTCGTGCACCTCGAACGGCCGACCGTAGACGGTCGGCAGCGCGCTGTGGGGGTGGTCGCCGTCGTCGAACGTGTTGTGGTCCACCCAGACGCTCGTCGAGGTCCACACCGACACGTTGTCGTAGGCGGAGTTCCAGTTGCCGACCGCCGTGTCCGTGGGGTCCCAGACCGGGAAGCAGTCGTAGGCGTCGGCGAGGGTGAGGTTCCGCACGATGACGTTGTGCGCGTCGCGGATCCGCATGCTCGCGCCCACGATCTTCGCGTCCGTGCCGACGCCGACCAGGGTGACGTTCGACCCGACGTGCTGGAGCGTCGCTGCGGCCTGGACGGCGGCTGCGGCGATGCGCGCGTCCTCGAGCGGCCCGCTGGGCTTCGCGCGTCCCCACGGGCCGGTGGGGTCGAAGTGGGCGACGTAGTCGGCCATCCGGAACGGCCGGCCGGTGTCCGACACGGTCACCTGCGCGGCGAAGGCGTCGCACGTGGCGGGGTCGAAGGCGGTGATCGTCCCGGTGACGTAGACGATGCGCGGGACGACGTTGCGGCGGGCGTCGGTCTGGCTGCCGCCGGGCTTGCCGGCGAGGGCGTCGCGCAGCTCCTGCCAGGTGTCGACGACGTAGACCTCCGACGGGGAGGCGTCGGCCCCGCCCGTGGTCCCGGTGGCCACGGCCGGCTTGCCGTCGGGCACGGTCGGTCCCTCGTAGGAGGCCCAGCCGTCCCCGGGCGGGAGGACGTCGCGGCCGAGGTCGACGGCGGGTGGCGGGGGAGCGGCGTGAGCGGTCGTCGGCGGGAGGAGGAGCGCTCCTGCGGCGAGGGTGACGACGAGGGTACGACGAGCTCTCATGAGACGTCCTTGTCTCCGACAGGTGGGTGAGAAACCGGTTTCCGTACCGTGTCACAGAATGTCCGGTAAGCGCAATCCCTGCCGGCGGTCTGAGAGGCTGCGGCCATGAGCCCCTGGCACACCCGCGACTCGACGACCGTCTACGAGAACTCCTGGATCCGCGTCCGGGAGGACGCCGTCGACCGCCCCGACGGCACGCCTGGCATCTACGGCGTGGTCGAGGTCCGCCAGCCCGCGGTGTTCGTCGTCCCCCTCACCGCTGACGACGAGGTGGTGCTCGTGGAGGTCGACCGGCACACGACCGGCATCTCGCTCGAGGTTCCCGCCGGCGGCTCCGACGGTGAGGACCTGGTGCTGGCCGCCCGCAGGGAGCTGCGTGAGGAGACCGGTCTCGAGGCGGACACGTGGGAGCTCGTCGGCTCGATGTTCGCGCTCAACGGGATCTGCCACGCGCCGGAGCACGTGTTCCTCGCTCGCGACCTGCGCCCGTCGGGCGAGCCGACCGAGCAGGCGGTCGAGGGGATCTCGGCCGTGCGCACCGTGGCGTGGACCCGCGTGCTGGAGCTGGTCGGCGACGGGACGATCTCGGACGGCGAGACCGTCGCGGCGCTGATGTACGCCGCGATCGCCCTGGGCCGGGTCCGCTGAGCGGACCTGCTGTCAGCCGAGGAGGCCGAGCGCGCGCCCGACGATCGCGGCCATCGCCAGACCCGCGAGGGTCCAGCCGATGATGCTGCCCGCGAGGTAGGCCGCGTACCGCGCGTGCTCGCGCGTCGAACTGCCCCACAGGGGCGCAGGCGCCCACCGGATCGTGGTGCCCAGCTGCCGCAGACGCTGGTCGATCGTGGCGGCGGGGTGGACTGCGGGACGGATGGCGGACATGAGGCGCTCCTTGTGGGTGCACGCGGACGAGGACCGGGGTGACCGGCACGACCATCGTCCCTCGCGTGGGCTCTCTGCGGAGGGGTCCTTGGTCCCCTCCGCACCCCGGAGGGGAGCCGGCCCAGGGGTCACGCAGGTCCGGTCCCGCCGCCCCCGGGGATCGTCGCCAGGTAGGACCGGATGCGTCCGGGATCCCAGCCGTGGCCCTGCCGGAGCCCGGCGGCCATGGTGGACAGGTACGCCGCGCTCGGGCGGTTCAGGGGCGCCTCGTCGCACCGCTGGGTCGTGAGCGTCAGGAGCGGGATCCCGGCGAGGCTCCCGAGACGGACGACCGTCTCGTAGCGACCAGGTCCCAGCCGCAGGTGTCCGGCACGGGCCAGCTCAGGAAGGTCGAGATCGGTGCCCGGTTCCCGCCTCATCTCCTGGGCGAGCACGTCGGCCAGCTGCCCCGGTCGGATCAGGTAGGCCATCGCGGGGACCCGTCCCGGCCCCGACGGATCGAGGACCGCGGTGCCGCCGCCCCAGGTCGACGAGGAGCCGGTGAAGTACAGGCGCCCGGGGATCACGAGAGCCGCGATGCGTTCAGGCTCCCGACGGTCCCGGCACCCCGGGTAGGTGCGACGGCTGCCCGGCGGGCGACCACCCCGCAGGTAGTGACGGAATCGGCTGGCGCTCAGGTTCGAGCCGTACGCGACGTACCAGAGCCGTTCGACGGGTACCGACGTCATCCCGGGAGCTCCGGTGCGCGAGCGGCGGCCGCCGCCTCGTCCATCAGGACGTCCTCGGCGCGCCGGTAGAGGTCCATCGCCTCGTCCGCCGTGTTCCCGACCGCGGTCAGGCCGACGCGGCCCAGCTCGGTCAAGCAGCTGATCATGTGGAACACCACGCCCGACTCGCGCGACTGGTCGAAGTGCAACCCGTGCCGGGCGACGATGTCGAAGAGGTCGCCGACCCGCAAGCCGCGCAGGGCAGGGCTCTCGAGGTGGTCCGTGGCGACGAGGTGCTTCTCGACGCCGTCCGACGTGAGGAAGCGCCCCGACGGTCCGTCGTAGCGACCGTCGGTGAGGAACTGCAGGGTCAGGAAGGGATGCGTGGTCCCGCCCTTGCGCAGGTTCAGCTCGATCGCGTGCGCCTCCCACGACCCGGCGTCGTCCCGCACGACGACGAAGTCGACGGCGAAACGGCCGAGGACCCCCTCGGCGGCCAGCCGCCGGCCGATGACCTCGGCCGGCTCACTGATCAGTCGCGAGTAGGCGGGGTCCGCCGGGAACGTGCAGCCGATGTAGCGCTGGCCACTGGGACCGCCGAGCAGCTGGTCGTGGGTGGACAGGAGCTCGACGCGCCCGTCGGGCAGGACCCGGAGCTGCACGCTCGGGCTGCGCAGCGCGGTTCCCGTGACGCGTTCCTCGACGATGCCGCCGTCGCGGGCGAAGCGGTCCCAGTACTCGTCCCTCGTGAGGGTCGGCGACTCGAGCTCGAGCTCGGACACACGCGCGGTGACGAGCTCTTTACGTCCCACGCCGACACCACGCAGGTCGACCGTGGCATTGCCGTTGCCGGCCACCCCGTCGTTCAGCTTGACGATCATCGACTCCGTGCCCGGGCGCCGGGCCAGCACCGACGTGATGGCGTCGACGACCGCCTCCTGGTCGCGGAGCCCCTCGGCGCCGAGCGGGTGCCGGACGCCCTCCTCGGCGAAGAGCCGACGGCATCCGGACTTGGTGCCGAGATCGGACAACCGGGGGTCCGAGCCGTACATCGGGATGCCGAGGGTCAGGGCGAGGTCCCGCTCGCGGTCCGTCGTGCTGTAGGCGATCAGGTGGCAGCGGTCGCGGTTGGGGATGCCCGCGCCGATGGTCGAGATCAGCCTCGGCCGGTCGAGGAGCTTCTCGCTGAGCGGCCGCAGCGTCGAGTCGTCGACCGACACGAGCGTGAGGCGGGCGCGCGCGTGACTCGGGATCACCCCCGGCAGGAGCGCGAGGTAGTACTCGATGATGCCGTCCTTGATCGGCGTCGACGTCACATACGTCATCCGCAGCGCGGGCTGGCGCAGGAGGAGCAGGAGGAAGAGGAACCGTTCCTCGAAGGCCTGGACGAGTCCCGCGCTGGCCACCAGGGGGTCCACCGCCACCGAGGGGACGATCACGACCGACTCGTCGTCGTGGTCGTGGCGCATCACGTCCCAGACCGCCCTCATCCGCTGCTGGAGCGCCGTGAACCGCTCCCAGCGGGCCGCCGAGTCGAGCTCGTCCAGCGTGGTCACGACTGACTCACCCCGGCACTCTCGATGACGTAGGTGCTCACCGGTCGGCTGAAACCGCGCAGCTCGAGGGCGCCGACCGGCTGCCCCGCGGCGCGCTCCTCGACGGCTGCGAACACGCGTTCGCTCACCAGGACCTGCCCCGCGCCCGCTGCGGCGCAGAGCCGCGCGGCGAGGTTGGTCACGCTGCCGATCGCGGCGTAGTCGGAGCGACCCTCGAAGCCGATCCGCCCCAGCGTGGCGAACCCCTGCGCGACGCCGACGCCGAAGCCGAGCTCGTGCCCCCGGCGCGCCCAGCCCTGCGCGAGCCGGGCCACCCGGTCACGCATCGCCATCGCCATCGCGACAGCGCGCCATGCCGGGTCGTCGCACGGGATCGGGTCGTTGAAGAAGACCATGAGGCCGTCCCCGGTGAAGCGCTCGAGCGTCCCCTCGAACTCGACGATCAGCTCTCCGAGCTCCCGGTGGTACTCGTTCAGGACCCACATCACCTCCTCCGGCTCGGACCGCTCGGCGAACGGCGTGAACCCGCGCAGGTCGCAGAACACGACGACGATCTCGCGGCGGTGGCTGTCGAGGAGGGACTCGTCCCCGGAGTCGAGCACGAGGTCCGCGAGCTGAGGCGGCAGGAACCGTCTGAGCCTCTGGAGGCGCTGCAGCTCGTCCACCTGCGTGCGGACGCGCGACTCGAGCTCCCGGTTCCACTCCGCGAGCTCCGCGGCCTGCCGGGCGATGGTGTCCTGGTAGCGCTTCACCCGCGCCAGCGACGCCACCCGCGCGACGAGCTCGCCGTGGTGGAAGGGCTTCGCGACGAAGTCGTCCGCCCCGGCCTCGATGGCGTGGAGCTTCTCCTGATCCCCGCTCGCGGTGATCATCACCACGGGAAGGTACGCGGTGCGCGGGTCGGCCCTGAGCCGGCGGCAGACCTCGTACCCGTCGATGCCGGCCATCACGATGTCGAGGAGCACGAGGTCGACCGTCTGGTCGGGTCGGGCCAGGAAGGCCAGCGCCTCCTCACCGGACGTCGCGAGCTCGAGCCGGTAGCCGCGCGGCTCGAGGACGGCCTGGAGCAGCCGCAGGTTCTGCGGCAGGTCGTCGACGGCGAGGATCGTCACCTGGTCAGGCATGGGGGTGACCGCGGACCAGGAACGCGTCGACCTGGAACGGGAGCGCCCGCACGCTGATCGGCTTGGACAGGTAGCCGTCGAAGCCGTCCGCGTACGCGCGCTCGCGGTCCTCCTCCATGGCGAAGGCGGTGACGGCGACCACCGGCACGTCGCCGACGGCAGGGTCCTGGCGGATCCGGTGCAGCGCCTCGACCCCGTCGATGCCGGGGAGCTGGAGGTCCATCAGGACGAGGTCGGGGGAGCAGTCGTGCGCGAGGTCCACCCCTTCCTCGCCCGACCGTGCCTCGACGACGTCGTAGCCGCCCACCTGGAGCACGTCACGGATCAGCTTGAGGTTGAGCGCGTTGTCCTCGACCACGAGGATCCGGCCACCGGTCATCGTCTCGCTCCGTCCCTCGGCGCGGCCTCGGCGTCGGCCGGCAGAGCGTCGGCGCGTCGCAGCGCGTTCACGAGCTCGTCGCGGCCGACCGGCTTGACCAGGTACTCCGAGGCGCCCAGCGCGAGGCCGCGCGGGCGTTCGTCGAAGATCGAGGCGACGACGACGGGGATGTCCCGCGTCGTGGCGTCGCTCTTCAGGCTCTCGAGCACCTCCCAGCCGTCCATGCCGGGCAGGCGGATGTCGAGCACCACCGCGACGGGGCTCGTCGCTCGGACGGCGTCGAGCCCCGCCCGGCCGTCACGTGCCCGCACCACGCGCACGCCCAGACCGTCCAGGTACGCGGAGAGCAGGTCGAGGGAGGCGCGGTCGTCGTCGACGACGACGACCACCGGTGCCCCGACGCGCGGAGGGGCGCCGTCCTTGTCGACCGCCGCCCGACCGGCGGGGACGGCGAAGCCGAACGTGCTCCCGGCACCGACCTGGGTCTCCAGCCACATCCGACCCCCCAGCAGTGCGACGAGGCGGCGGCACAGGGTCAGGCCGAGGCCCGTCCCCTCCTCCTTCGGTGCTCCGCGTCGACCTTGCTGGAACGCCTCGAAGATGCGTTCCCGGTCCTCGGGCGCGATGCCCGGGCCGTCGTCGCGCACGGTGACCTCCACGTCCCGGCCCACCAGCTGTGCGCCGACGGAGACGTTCCCGCCGTCCGGCGTGAACTTCACGGCGTTGCTGAGCAGGTTCACCAGCACCTGCTTGAACTTCAGCTCGTCGGACTCGACCAGATCGAGCGCGGGATCGACCTCGAGCCTGATCGTGATGGCATGGACGGTCGCGCGTCCTCGGACCATCGCGATCCCGTAGTCCAGCGCGGCCGGCACGGAGAACGTGGACGGCTCGAGCTCCATGCGACCGGCTTCGACCTTCGAGAGGTCGAGGATCTCGTTGAGCAGCTCGAGGAGGTGCTGACCCGAGCTGAGGATGTCTCGCAGGTACTCTTCCTGCCGCTCGTTCAGGTCGCCGAAGAGTCTTTCGAGCAGGACCTCGGAGAAGCCGATCACGGCGTTGAGCGGGGTCCGCAGCTCGTGCGACATGCTCGCCAGGAAGTCGGACTTGTGCTGGCTCGCCACCTCCAGCTCGGCGGTCTTGATCTCGAGCTCCCGGAACAGCCGGGCGTTCGTCACCGCCAGTGCGGACTGGCTCGCGAAGGTCTCCAGGAAGTCGACGGTCTCGGGTGCGAACGGCCCGGGTGTCCGTCGTCGCACGACGAGGGCGCCGATGATCCGCGCACCCCGCAGGACCGGGACGGCGAGCACGGAGCGCCAGCCGTCGTCGTGCAGCACCTGGAGGTGGGGGTCCAGGTCGACCTCGTCGAGGTCCGGGACCGCGAGCGGGTGCCGCTCGAGCGCCGCGCGGCCCACGAGGGTGTGCTCCAGCTCGATCCGGACGTCACGGAGCCGGGTGAGAAGGTCCGGGCTGCTGGCATAGGCGCTGCGGACCGAGAACGCGTGCTCGTCCTCGACGTACTCCATCACCGAGCCGCCGTCGCACCCCGAGAACCGGACGGCGTTCTTGATGATCGTGGCGAGCACCTCGTCCAGCACCAGGCTCGAGCTCACCAGCCCGCCGACCTGGCTGAGCGCCTCGAGCTGGTCGACCCGGCGCCCGAGCTCGGCTCCCCGCGCGTCGAGGGCCCTGAGCAGGTGGACGTGACGCACGACGACCGCGGCCTGCGCGGCGAACGTCTCTAGGAGGGCGGATCCGCTCGCGTCGAACGGCTCGACGTCGCTCCGGAGCAAGGACAGCGCGCCGACCACCTCGTCGTCCAGGAGCATCGGCGCCGCGATCACGGTGCGGAACCCGGCGATCTCCTGGATGTCTCGTCGGCGGTAGGTGGGGTCCTCCTGGGCGTCGGCGATCTGCTGGACGCTGTGGTCGGTCGCCGCTCGTCCGACCATCGTGTCCCGGTCCACCCGGATCGGGTGCGTCGCGAGGTAGCGCCGGAGCTCGTCGGTCACCCCCACCGACGACGCGAGCGTGAAGCTGTCACCGTCGATGAGGTACACCTGCGCCGCGTCCGCACGGCAGAGGCGCCGGGCTGAGTCGACGATCGTGTTGAGGACGGCATCGGGGTCGACGGCCGACCGGCCGAGGGCTGTGAGGACGGCGTTCGCTGCGGTGAACTGGTCCGAGGCGTCGTCGCGCGCGCGTCGCAGGCGTTCGAGTTCTGCCTCGTGGATCGCCGCGCTGCGCTCGGCCATCGCCGGCCGCCCTTCCCCAGGTGGTGTCGAGAGTCCCGGGCTCTCCTCGAGTCTCCTCGCGCGGCGGTGCGACGTCCAACGTCGACGGCTGGCCGATCGTCAGCCGGTCGCCCTCTCCCGTCATCCGCGTGGTCGCTCGACGGCACGCGCCCCCACGGTGCCGACACCGTCCTCAGCCTGCTGGCTGCCATGACCATCGCCGCAGGGCTCACCGCCGGCGGTGCGGCCGCGAGTCAGGCGTCGCGCGCCGACATGACACAGACGCCTTCGGCCGCGCAGGCGCCGTGGTGCAGGGGCCCGGGCTGGTGCTGGTACTGAGCCGCCGCGGCAGCAGGACAACCCGGTCGCGACAGGGGGCGACCGGGTTGTTCCTCGTGCTGTGTCAGCGCGCGGTCTTCGCGGCTGCCTCGAGGATGAGGTCGGCGACGACACCGGGCTGCGAGACGGTGACGGCGTGCGACGCGTCGACCTCGACGAGGTGGGCGTCCGCCCGCTCCGACATGAACCGCACCAGCTCGGCGGGCACCGCGAGGTCCTGCGCCGCGAGCAGCACCCACGACTCGATCGTCTTCCACGCCGCACGCGTCGCCGGTGCCTCGAACGCCGCGAGGGCGAGCGGGCGCTGGGTCACCGCCATCTGCTGCGCGACGGCCCGGTCGACGTCGCCGGCGAACAGCGCCGGGAACTGCTCCTGGTCGATGTAGAGCTCGGTGGCGGTCCCTCCGTCGGGGGTGGAGTACGGGACCGGCTGGGCCGCGCCGCCCAGCTGCGCGCCCGGGAACTTCTCGACGAGGTCGACCAGGCTCTCGCCCGGCTCGGCGAGGAAGCTCGCGACGTAGACCAGCGCGGTGACGTTCGGGTTGCTGTCGGCCGCGTGGCTCATCACGGCGCCGCCGTAGGAGTGGCCCGCGATGACGATCGGGCCGTCGATGCTGTCGAGGACGCTCCGGAGGTACTCGCCGTCGCTCTCGAGCCCGCGCAGCGGGTTCGCGGCCGCGATGACGCGGTGTCCGGCTTCTCTCAGGGCAGGGATCGAGCCGTTCCAGCTCGAGGAGTCGGCGTAGGCGCCGTGGACGAGCACGATCGTCTGCTTCACGGGGAGGGTGGTCATGGGTCTGGCCCTTTCGTGTCTGCTTGTGGTGCTGCGGTCGCTTCGTGCAACATCGGTGGTATGCAATATATTGCGTGCAATCCAGCAGTCAAGACCTCTGCAGGAGATCACCGGCAAGCGTTCCGGGTCCGGACGTGCGGCACCCCCGCCGCCACGAGGGCGACGGGGGTGCCGTCACTGCAGGTCACCGCCTCACGGGAGCAGCCGCGAGGCGGGACGATCACACGTCGTAGTAGAGCTCGAACTCGTGCGGGTGCGGGCGCAGACGGATCGGGTCCACCTCGGCGTTGCGCTTGTAGTCGATCCACGTCGCGATCAGGTCAGGCGTGAAGACGTTGCCCGCCGTGAGGAAGTCGTGGTCGGCCTCGAGGTGGTCGAGGACCTCGCCGAGCGAGCCCGGGACCTGCTGGATCTGCGCGTGCTCCTCGGGGGGCAGCTCGTACAGGTCCTTGTCGATCGGGTCCGGCGGCTCGATCCGGTTCTGGATGCCGTCGATGCCGGCCATGAGCATGGCCGCGAACGCCAGGTACGGGTTGGACGACGGGTCCGGCACGCGGAACTCGATGCGCTTGGCCTTCGGGTTCGAACCGGTGACCGGGATGCGGATGCACGCGGAGCGGTTGCGGGCCGAGTAGACCAGGTTCACCGGGGCCTCGAAGCCGGGGACCAGGCGGTGGTAGGAGTTCACCGTCGGGTTGGTGAACGCCAGCAGCGAGGGCGCGTGCTTGAGCAGGCCGCCGATGTACCAGCGCGCCATGTCGGACAGGCCGCCGTAGCCCTTCTCGTCGAAGAACAGCGGCTCGCCGTCCTTCCAGAGGGACTGGTGGACGTGCATGCCCGAGCCGTTGTCGCCGAAGAGCGGCTTCGGCATGAAGGTCGCCGTCTTGCCGTTCTCGTGGGCCACGTTCTTCACGACGTACTTGAAGAGCATGACCTTGTCGCCGGAGATGGCGAGCTTGTCGAAGCGGTAGTTGATCTCCTGCTGGCCGGCGGTGCCGACCTCGTGGTGGGCGCGCTCGACACCGAGGCCGAGGGCGTCCAGCTGCAGGCTGATCTGGTCGCGGATGTCCGAGAAGCCGTCGACCGGCGGGACGGGGAAGTAGCCGCCCTTGTAGGGGATCTTGTGGCCGAGGTTGCCCCCGGCCTCCTCGCGGCCGGTGTTCCACGCGGCCTCGAAGGAGTCGATCGAGTAGAACGACTCGTTCTGCTTCGTGTGGAAGCGGACGTCGTCGAAGATGTAGAACTCGGCCTCGGGGGCGAAGAACGCCGTGTCCGCGATACCGGTCGACTTCAGGTACGCCTCGGCCTTCGCGGCGACCTGACGCGGGTCGCGGCTGTAGGGCTCGTCGGTGTACGGGTCCACGATGTGGAAGTTGATGTTCAGCGTCTTCTCGACCCGGAACGGGTCGATGTACGCCGTGCTGATGTCCGGGATCAGCTTCATGTCCGACTCGTGGATGGCCTGGAAGCCGCGGATCGAGGACCCGTCGAACATCTGGCCGTCCGTGAAGAAGTCCAGCTCCAGGGAGTAGGCGGGGACGTTGAAGTGCTGCATCGTGCCGGGCAGGTCACAGAACCGGACGTCGACGAACTTCACGTCCTCGCTCTTGATGAACGCCAGGACTTCCTCTGGCTTGCTGAACATCCGCTGCTCCTCGGTCGGTGGTACCCGTGGGGTCGGGCAAGGCGAGGCTACGAGCGCGTGATTTCTCCGTCGTGTACCAAGTGTTTCGACGGCGTTACGGGCCCGCCCCTCGTGTAACGAATGTTGACCATAGTCCTCTGGGGGAGGGGACGGGTCGCGGTGTCTCACCACATCTGCCGCCACGGTACGAGGGCGTCGTGCCGAGGGTGTTTCCGCCGCGTTGCCGTCTCGCTCCGTCGGTCGCCTACCCTGCTCGGGTGGCGAATCGTCGGGACATCAGCTCGTGGCTCGGTGGCGGGTTCGACGAGTCCGACCCGGCCGGTGCCGCTGCGACGACCGACCGCGGTCGGCGGCTCGGGCTGCCGGCATCGGGCTCCGGCTCGCTCGCACCGCTCGGGCGGCGGGTTGGCGCGCTGGTCATCGACTGGACGGCCTGCCTGCTGATCTCCGGCGCGTTCTTCGCCGGCGACCCTGACGCGTTCCTGCTGAGCCGGGGCAACCCGATGGCGACCCTGGGCATCTTCGCCCTGGAGAACGTGCTGCTGGTGGGCTCGATCGGGCACACCCTCGGGCACCGGCTGCTCGGGCTGCGGGTGCGTCGGGTGTTCCCCGGCCAGACGCGGGACGACGCGGCGTGGGCGACGATGGCCCCGGGCTTCCTCAGCGCCCTCGTGCGCACCGCCCTCCTGTGCCTGGTCGTCCCCGCCGTGGTGTGGGACTCCGACGGTCGCGGCCTGCACGACCGCGTGGCCGGCACGGCCATCGTCCGCCGCTGACGGACGAGCCGGTCAGCGGCCGCGCATGCCCTTGCGGTCGGGGCGCGCGCGCATCGGGTCGACGCCCTTGGGCACGGGGAGCCGGACGCCGCCGAGCGCGGTGAGGCGCTTGTTCACCTCGGCGACCTCCTGCTTGCTCAGCTTCGGGCGGAGCCTCTGGACCGCGCGCGGGAGCTTGCGCAGCGCCACCTGGCCGTCGCCGTCGCCCACCTGGATGAGCGTGATCGGTGCGCCCGAGATGACGCGGGCGGTGCGCTTGCGCTCCGACTCCAGCAGCTTGCCGATCCGCGGGGCAGGGCCCTCGCCGACGAGCACGACGCCCGGCCGGCCGACACCGCGGAACACCAGGTCCTGGGTGCGGGGATCGACCGCGACGGGCTCCTGCGTGAAGGTCCAGCCACGGCGGATGGTCCCCAGGGCGGCGTAGGCGGCGCCCGGCTGGCCCTCGATCTGCGTGTACGCGGCCGTCTCCGCGCGGCGGGCGAGGATGAACATCGCACCGAGCAGGGCGAACGGGATGCTCAGCAGCAGGACGTACAGCCACGCGTTGACCAGGAGCCCGATCACGAGCCCGAGCGCGATGATCCCGACGAAGACCGCCAGGAGGATCCACGTGATCGCGGGGTCGTTCTTCCGCGTCATCTGGTACGCCTGCCACACCTGGTGGTACCAGCGGGTCTTCTTCACCTTGGGCGTCGTTGCGTCGGGAGTGTTGTCGCGGGCCATGGGCCCGAAGTCTACCGACCGATCGACGCCCTTCTGACGGGTGTCAGCGAGCGAGCAGGCTGGCCGCCTCCTGGCGGGACGTCGTCGGCTCCGACAGGTGCGCGAGAGCCTCCGGGATCGGCCGGCCGTAGCGACGCATGGCCTGGCCCCAGAGGCGGCCGGCACGGTACGACGAGCGCACCAGTGGGCCGGACATCACGCCGAGGAACCCGAGGCGCTCGGCCTCGGCCGACAGCTCGACGAACTCCTCCGGGCGCACCCACCGGGACACCGGGTGGTGCCGCACCGACGGACGCAGGTACTGCGTGATCGTGATGAGGTCGCAGCCGGCCTCGTGCAGCTCGGCGAGCGCCTCGACGACCTCCTCGATCGTCTCGCCCATGCCGAGGATGAGGTTCGACTTGGTGACGAGCCCCTGCTCGTGCGCGCGGGTGATCACCGAGAGCGACCGGTCGTACCGGAAGCCGGGACGGATCGTCTTGAAGATGCGGGGGACCGTCTCCAGGTTGTGCGCGAGCACCTCGGGCTGCGAGGAGAAGACCTCGTCGAGCAGCTCCGGGGTCGCGTTGAAGTCGGGGATCAGCAGCTCGACGCCGGTGCCGGGGTTGACCGCGTGGATCTGGCGGACGGTCTCCGCGTAGAGCCACGCGCCGCCGTCCGGCAGGTCGTCGCGGGCCACGCCGGTGACGGTGGAGTACTTCAGGCCCATGGCCTGCACGGACGCGGCCACGCGGCGGGGCTCGTCGGCGTCGAACGCGGCGGGCTTGCCGGTGTCGATCTGGCAGAAGTCGCAGCGGCGCGTGCACTGGTCGCCGCCGATGAGGAACGTGGCCTCGCGGTCTTCCCAGCACTCGAAGATGTTGGGGCAGCCGGCCTCCTCGCACACCGTGTTGAGGCCCTCGCGCTTCACCAGGCCCTTGAGCTCGGTGTACTCGGGGCCCATCGTCGCGCGCGTGCGGATCCACTCCGGCTTGCGCTCGATGGGGGTCTCGGCGTTGCGCGCCTCGATACGGAGCATGCGTCGGCCATCGGCTGCGATCGTCACGCCGGTCAGACTAACCCGCGGTGCGGGCGACGGCTGCGGGGGAGGCGCGCGTCACACCGCGGCGGCGGCCGGGCTCGCCTCGAGGATCGGGGTCAGCACGTCGACCAGATGGCCGCGGACCACGGGGACGACCTCGGCGATGGTCACCCGCCGACCCGTCTCGAGGGACAGGGAGGTGACGTCGGCGTCGTCGATCCCGCACGGCACGATGCGGTCGAACGCCGCCAGGTCGGGCTCGCAGTTGAGGGCGAAGCCGTGCATCGTCACGCCGCGGGACACCCGGACGCCGATCGCGGCGACCTTGCGCTCCCGGCGGGTCTCGTCGGCGGCGAACCAGACGCCGCTGCGTCCCTCGACGCGGATCGCGTCGAGGCCCAGGTCGGCGCACGTGCGGATCAGCGCCTCCTCGAGCGCCCGCACGTAGCGGACCACGTCGATGGGGGTCGCCAGCTTCACGATGGGGTAGCCGACCAGCTGCCCGGGGCCGTGCCAGGTGATCCGTCCGCCGCGGTCGACGTCGACCACGGGCGTGCCGTCGACCGGCCGGTCCCACGTCGCCGTGCGACGGCCGGCCGTGTAGACGTCCTCGTGCTCGCACAGGAGCACGGTGTCCTCGCGCGTCCCGTCGGCCACCCCGGCCAGCACCTCCCGCTGCAGCTGCCACGTCGGCTCGTAGGGGAGCAGGCGTGTGCCGAGGTCGAGCTCGTCGAACCGCATGCCGACAGGCTAACCCGACGGCTCGTCCGACCCCGGGCTCGCGACGACGACAAGCAGCCGGCGCAGCTGCTCGGCCTGCGCCGCGGTGAGCCCGCGGGTGACCAGCGCCTCGGCGAGCTCCCGGTCCGACGCCACCATGAACGTGGACCGGCCGGCGTCCGTGATGGTGATGACGTGCCGGCGACGGTCGTCGTCGTGCGGGCTGCGCGTGACGTAGCCCGTGCGCTCCATCCGGGCCAGGACGCGGCTCATCGTCTGCTCGGTGACCCCGCTGGCGGTGGCCAGCTCGCGCTGCGACATCGGCGAGCGCAGGAGGTGGGCCAGGACCGCCAGGCTCGCGTGGTTGAGGTCCCACGTGGACAGGTGGGCGTTCCAGTCGCGCTCGACGCGCCGGGCAGCCGCCGACAAGAGGCGCCCGACGGGCCAGTGCGCGGGGTCGGGCGAGGCCGGGTCGATGATGTCCGCCGACCTGCGCTCCTGGTCCACCGTGCGGCCTCCGTTTGCTCATCCGGACAACACCACCGATGATACTCAGCATGCTGAGTAATCGCCGGTCCACCCTCGTCCGCGCCGTTCTCGTCGGCGTCGCCCTCGTGGTCTGGCTCGGTATCGGGTCGGTCGGCGGGATGGCGCAGGGCAAGCTGTCGCAGGTCCAGACGAACGACGCCTCCGCGTTCCTGCCGTCGTCGGCCGAGTCCACCAGGGCCGCCGAGGAGAGCAAGGGCTTCGTCGACACGGAGACACTACCTGCGCTGGTCGTGCTCCGGCCGGAGGACGGGAGCGAGGTCACCCCCGACCAGCTCACCGCCGTGCAGGAGTGGGCACAGGGGATCCCCGACCTGCCGCTGCCCGAGGGCAACGACGGCACGTGGTCGGAGTACCTGGTGGGCGAGCCGGTGGTCGTGCCCGCCGAGGACGGCGAGGCGCTGCTGGTCGCGATCTCGCTGGACGGCGCGAAGGCCGAGCAGCTGCTGGCCGACGAGGAACGGGTCGCCGGCTCGTTCGTCGTGGCGCTGCGCGAGTCCCTCGACGAGGAGCTCGCCGCGACCGCCACCACCGCGGGCGAGCCCGGCCTCCAGGCGTGGGTCACGGGTCCGGCCGGGTTCGTCGCCGACCTCGTCACCGCGTTCGGCGGCATCGACGGCGTCCTGCTGCTCGTCGCTCTCGGTGCGGTGCTGCTGATCCTCGCAATCGTCTATCGCTCGCCGTTCCTCCCGTTCGTCGTGATCTTGACCGCCGTGTTCGCGCTCTGCCTCGCCGGGCTGGTGGTCTACACCCTCGCCAAGAACGGCACGCTGGTCCTCAACGGCCAGTCCCAGGGCATCCTGTCGATCCTCGTGGTCGGCGCCTCCGTGGACTACGCGTTGCTGCTGGTCGCGCGCTACCGGGAGGAGCTCCACCACGTCGAGCACCCGGCCGCGGCCATGCGGCGCGCCCTGCGTGCCTGCGTCGAGCCGATCGCGGCGAGTGCCGGCACGGTCATCGCCGGCGTGCTGTGCCTTCTGCTGTCGGACCTGGGCTCCAACCGGAGCCTCGGACCGGTCGCGGCGATCGGCATCGCGTCCGCCCTGCTCGGCGCGCTGACCCTCCTGCCCGCGCTGCTGCTCGTGTTCGGCAAGCGCTCGCGCGTCCTGTTCTGGCCGCGCGCGCCCCGCGCGGACGCGCTCGTCGCCGACGGGGACACCGCAGCGGCGACCGCCGCGGACCCGTCCGCCGGCCCCGGCGTCTGGGCCCGCCTCGCGCGCTTCGTCGGACGGCACGCCCGCCCGGTGTGGATCCTCACGGCGCTCGCCCTGTGCGTCGGCGCCGCGTTCCTGCCGAGCCTCAAGGCGTCCGGGACGAGCCAGGTCGACATCTTCCTCACCGACGTCGACGCGGTCTCCGGGGAGGCCGTGCTCGGTGAGCACTTCCCGGCCGGCGCGGTCCAGCCGGCGATCGTCCTGGTCGACGAAGGCGACGTCGCGGTCGTCACCACCGCGGCGGAGGGCGTCGACGGCGTCGAGTCCGTGGTGCCCTACACGGGAGCCCCGGCCGGTGCGGGTGCACCGAGCACGGATGCGCCGCCGATCGTCATCGACGGGCGTGTCCGCCTGGACGTCACCACGACGGCGTCCGCCGACACGCAGGCTGCGGTGGCGACGGTCGAGGAGCTGCGGACCGCCGTGCACGACGCCAGCCCCACTGTCCTGGTCGGTGGCGCCGCCGCCGAGACGCTCGACACCCAGCTGGCCAGCGAGCGCGACCTGCGGGTGATCGTGCCGGTCGTCCTGGTCGTGATCGGGCTGATCCTCATGTTCCTGCTGCGGTCGGTGGTCGCGGCCGCGCTGCTCCTGGTGGCCAACGTGCTCTCGTTCGCCGCGGCGCTCGGGGTGTCGGCGATCGTCTTCAACCACGTGTTCGGCTTCGCCGGCGCCGACCCGGTGGTCCCGCTGTTCGCGTTCGTGTTCCTGGTGGCGCTCGGGGTCGACTACTCGATCTTCCTCATGACCCGGGTGCGCGAGGAGTCGGTGAAGGTGGGGACCCGTGCGGGCGTGGTCCGCGGCCTGGCCGTGACCGGTGGCGTGATCACGTCGGCCGGTGTGGTGCTGGCCACCACGTTCGCCGCGCTCGGCGTCATCCCACTGCTGTTCCTGGCGCAGATCGCGTTCATCGTCGCGTTCGGCGTCCTGCTGGACACGCTCGTGGTCCGCAGCCTCCTGGTGCCTGCGCTGGTGCATGACCTCGACCACCGGACGTGGTGGCCCAGTGCGCTCTCGCGGCGGCCGGCGCAGGGCGGCACCGACCTAGAGTGAGTCGCATGCAGGCGCTACGGATCGGGCTGGTCGGGTACGGGGGAGCAGGCCGGGGGATCCACGCCCGGCTGCTGCGAGAGGCGGGTCAGCGCGTGACGGTCGTCGTCACGCGCAGCCGCGCGGAGCAGGTGGCGCAGGACTGGCCCGGTGCGACCGTGGTCCCCGACGTCGACGCCCTGCTGGCGCACGCCGACGAGCTCGATCTCGTGGTGATCGCGAGCCCCACGGGCGAGCACGTCGCGCACGTGCGGGCCGCGATCGACGCGGGTCTGCACGTGCTCGTCGACAAGCCGCTGGCGACGTCCGCGGCCGACGCGGAGCTGCTGGCCGGGCTCGCCGACGGGCGCCTCACCGTCTTCCAGAACCGCCGGTGGGACCCCGAGCAGCTCACCCTGCTCGGCCTGCTCGAACGCGGAGAGCTGGGGACGGTGCACCGGTTCGAGCGGCGCTGGGAGCGGTTCCGGCCCGTGCCGCAGGACCGCTGGAAGGAGAACGACCCCGAGTCCGGCGGTCTGCTGCTCGACCTCGGCGCGCACCTGGTCGACTCCGCGATCCAGCTCTTCGGACCGGTCGAGCAGGTCTACGCCGAGCTGCACGCTCGCACGACCCCGGCGGTGGACGACGTGTTCCTCGCCCTCGTGCACGCGCAGAACGGGGTCGTGAGCCACCTGCAGGCCGGCGCCGTGGTGGGCGCACCCGGTCCCCGGACGCGGGTGCTGGGCGACGCCGGGGCATACCTGGTGACCAGTTTCGAGGGCGAGCCGACGCCGTTCGGGGCGCTCGACGACGCCTACGAGGAGACCCGCCGGCCCGGCGAGCCGGTGCACGAGGGCTGGCTGGTGCGCGGCGCGGAACGGCAGCCGGTGCCCCGCGCAGCCGGTGGGCACGTCGACCTCTACCGCGCCGTCGTGCGGTGGGTGGTCGACGGGGGGCCGCCTCCCGTCGATCCGGCCGACGCGGCACGGACGGCGCGGGTGCTGGACGCCGCGATGGTCTCGGCCGCCGAGCACAGGGTCGTCCGACTGCCCTGAGCTGTGGATGACGGACGACGCGCCGGCGCCGACCGGTCTTGGATGGCACGCATGGACAGCCTGCTCGTGCCGAGCGACGTGGAGAGCGCCCTCGCTCACGCCGGCTTCCGGGCCGTCGAGGTCACCGCAGCGGGGTGCGTGGCCGCGGCGCTGGACGACGCGGACCGACTGATCGAGCTCCACGTCGTCCCCGGGATCGTGGACGCCCGGCTCTCCGAGCGCGCGGCACGCCTCCGCGAGGTGCGGCACGAGCACCTCCCGCAGGTGCTGGAGGTGCTCGATCTGTCCCCTGGCCGGGTGGGGCTGGTCGTCGAGCACGTCCCCGGGCTCTCGCTCGCGCAGATCCGCGCGGCACGGGCACCGCTGACCGACGGCGAGGCCGCGACGGTCACGATCCCGCTGGCCCGCGCCATCGAGGCGTTGCGGGCTGCCGGGCTGGCGCACGGCTCGGTGAGCGAGTCGACGGTGGTGGTGCGACCCGACGGGCGACCGGTGCTCACGGACCTCCGCGGTGCGCTCGCCGGAGCCGACGACACCGAGGCGGACCTGCGTCGACTGGTGACCGCGGTCCTCGCCCAGATGCCCGGGGCGGACGTGGACCTGGTCACCGGCGTCGCGGGCGAGCTCACAGTGCGGGAGGTGCTCACGGACCTGCTGACCGTCCCAGGGTTCTCCGCCGAGCAGGTGGTGGACGGGTGCTACCGCGCCACCGAGCCGACGCCGGTCCGGCTCCCCGACGCCGGGCAGCTCGCGTCGTCGGCCCTGTCGACCGGCGCGCGCGAGGGAGACCAGGTCCGACGCCAGACCGGCACGCGTCGCGACGAGCGGGCGCGCCGCCGGCGGCGGTCGGTGCGCCTTGCCGCGTCGGTCGTGGCCGCAGCTCTCGTCCTGGGCGGTGGCGTCGTGGGCTGGCGGGTGCTCGGGGCCGAGGCCCCTGCAGCGACCGCCGCGCCCCAGGAGGCGGACGATCCGGTGGTGGCCGC
Organism: Cellulomonas sp. Root137; assembly: GCF_001426725.1. NCBI lineage: Bacteria > Bacillati > Actinomycetota > Actinomycetes > Micrococcales > Cellulomonadaceae > Cellulomonas > Cellulomonas sp. Root137. Next base: position 2,320,203 of record NZ_LMFG01000001.1, read on the forward strand.
CATCGCGCTCAGCCGGCTGCGGGCGGAGGTCCTCGGGGCGGGGGACCCGGCGGCCCTGGGCGCCGTCGAGGTGGTGGACGGTCCGGCGTACCGAGCCGACTCGCTGCTGCTGCCGGACCTCGACGGCGTGCGGCTGGACGGGTTCGCCGTCGACGTGCAGGACGCGTGGCTGGTGGCGGACGACAGCCGTCGTGGGACGACGGACGTCGCCGTCACGGCCGCGACGTCCGCGTACGACCGGGTGCCTGCCGACGGCGGGGCCGCCACGCAGGTGGCCGCGTCGGCGGCCCGGACGGTCGTCCTGGGGCTGCGGTGGACCCCGGACGGATGGCGGGTCTGGGACGTCCGGCGCCCGTGAGCGGTGTTCACTGGGACCACGACGAGGGGGCCACATGGAGGACGCACAGACGACGCCGCAGGTCCAGGACGACGGGCCGTTCTACCACGGGACGAAGGCGGACCTGCAGGTGGGGGACCTGCTCGAACCCGGGCGCGGCTCGAACTACGGCGCGCGGGCGACGGCGAACTTCGTCTACCTGACCGCCACCCTCGACGCCGCGACCTGGGGCGCGGAGCTGGCCGTTGGCGAGGCCCGGGGCCGGATCTACCTGGTCGAGCCGACCGGGGCCCTGGAGAACGACCCGAACCTGACGGACAAGCGGTTCCCGGGCAACCCGACGAGGTCGTACCGGACGCGGCACCCGCTGCGGGTGGTCGGGGAGGTCACCGACTGGGACGGCCATCGCCCCGAGGTCCTCCAGGAGATGCGGGACCACCTCGCCCGGCTCGAGCAGCAGGGCGTCGAGGCGATCAACGACTGACGCCGGGGCGTCGTCAGTCGCGCTGCGCGACCCAGTCGGCGGCGGTGCGCAGGTCCGCGTGCGTCGGCTGGAAGCCGCTGGCATCGAGGACCGCCGGGACCGCGCGGATGGACCCGAGGACCTCCGACGAGAAGTCGCCGAGCACCAGGCGCAACGCGAACGCCGGCACGGGGATGAGGGCCGGCCGGTGCATCGCCGAGGCCAGCGCGGAGACCACGTCGGCGTTGCGCGCCGGCCTGGTCACCAGGTTGACCGGGCCGTGCACCGGCGCGGTCAGCAGGTGCTCGATGGCGCGGACCTGGTCGAGCAGCGTGATCCAGGGCCAGAACTGCTTCCCGGAGCCGAGCCGCCCTCCGAGCCCCGCCTTGATCAGCGGCAGCAGCGGTCCGAGGGCGCCACCGCCCTTTCCGAGCACGATGCCGGTGCGCAGGTGGGCCACCCGGACGTCGGCGTCCTGGGCCGGTGCGGTCGCGGACTCCCACTGCCGTACGACGTTCGCGAAGAACGTGGTGCCGAGCGGTTCGTCCTCGGCGAGCAGGTCCTCGCCCCGCGAGCCGTACGCGCCGATCCCCGACGCCTGGAGCATGACCCGCGGGCCGTCGCCGTCGAGCTCGGCGAGCGTCCGGGCGAGGAGGCCCGTGGTGCGCAGCCGTGAGGACAGGACGGCCCGCTTGCGCGAGGTGGTCAGCGGCCACCTGCCCGGGTTGACCCCGGCCAGGTTGATGACCGCGTCCGCGTCCGCGAGCGACGCGGAGTCCAGGCGTCCGGTGTCGGGGTCCCACGCGATCTCGGACGGGCGGGCTGCGTTGCCACGCACGAGCGTGCGGACGGTGTGGCCGGTGCGGCGGAGGTGGGGGACGAGGGCGCTCCCGATGAAGCCGTGCGACCCGGCGATGACGACCTGCATGGCGCTCACCCTACGTTCGCCCGGTCGTCCCGGCCCGGTGGGAGCGGACGCACGGCGGCCCGGTCCCCTGCGCGGGTCCCGGGCCGTCGTGGTGCGTCAGGTGCTAGCGCGTCAGAGTCCGACCTCGGACTCGAATGCGCCCTCCTCGATGCGGTTCTTCACCGCGGTGAGGTAGCGCGACGCGTCGGCGCCGTCGACCAGGCGGTGGTCGTACGACAGCGACAGGTAGCACATCGACCGGATCGCGATGACCTCGGCGCCGTCCGCGTCCTGGATCACCACGGGGCGCTTGACGATCGCACCCGTGCCGAGGATCGCCGACGTGCCACCGGGGACGATCGGCGTGTCGATGATCGCGCCGCCCGAGCCCGTGTTGGTCACGGTGAACGTGGCGCCGCTGAGCTCGTCGGGCGTGACCTTGTTCTGGCGGGTGCGGCCGGCCAGGTCCACGATCTTGCGCGAGATCCCGGCGAGGTTGAGGTCGCCCGCGTCGCGGATCACCGGGACGAGCAGCCCCTTCTCGGTGTCGACCGCGATGCCGACGTTCTCCTGGGCGTGGTACGTGATCTGGTTGCCCTCGAGCACGCCGTTGATCTTCGGGAACGCCTTGAGACCCTCGATCGCGGCCAGGACGAAGAACGGCAGGAACGTGAGGTTGACGCCCTCGCGTGCCTTGAAGTCCTCCTTCGCCTTGGCGCGCAGCCGGGCGACCCGGGTGACGTCCACCTCGACCACGGTGGTCAGCTGCGCCTGCGAGTGCAGGGCGTCGACCATGCGCTCGGCGATGATCTGGCGCAGCCGGCTGGCCTTCTCGGTGGTGCCCCGCAGGGGGGACACGGCCGGGACGGAGGCCGCCTTCGGGGCCGGGGCAGCCGGTGCGGCCGCGGCGGGCTGAGCCTTGGCGGCCTCGGCGGCGGCCTTCTCGGCCTCGGCCTTGGCGGCAGCGTCGAGGACGTCCTCCTTGCGGATGCGACCGCCGACGCCGGTGCCGACGAGCGACGCGACGTCCACGCCCTTGTCGGCCGCGAGCTTGCGGACGAGCGGCGTGAGGTAGGTGCCGGACACCGCAGCGGCTGCGGGCGCCGCGGCAGGGGTGGCGGGGACCGGGGCCGGGGTGGGCGTCGCCGGGACCGGAGCGGGTGCCGCCGCGGGGGCAGACTCCTGCTCGGCTGCCGGCTCGGGAGCAGACTGCGGCTCGGGTGCCTTCTCGGGCTCCGGGGCCTTCTCCGGCTCGGGTGCCTTCTCGGCGGGCGCGGGTGCGGAGGCGGCGGCGCCGGAGCCGATGACGGCGAGCACCGCACCGACCTCGACGGTCTCGTCCTCCTGGACCAGGATCTGCTGGAGCGTGCCCGCGAACGGCGACGGGATCTCGGTGTCGACCTTGTCGGTGGAGATCTCGAGCAGCGGCTCGTCGACGGCGACGTCGTCGCCGACGGCCTTGAGCCAGCGGGTGACGGTGCCCTCGGTCACGGACTCGCCCAGTGCGGGCAGCGTGACGTTCTCGCCGACGGCGCCCTCGGAGGCGGCGGCGGCGGGGGCGGCGGCCGGCTCCTCGTGCTCCTCCACCGGCTGCTCCGCGGGAGCGGCCTCGGCGGCGGGCTCCTCCGCCGGTGCCTGCTCGGCGGCGGGCTGCTCCGCGGCGGGCTCCTCCGCGGGAGCGGACTCCTGCGTCGAGGCACCCTCGCCGGAGCCGATGACGGCCAGCGTGGCGCCGACCTCGACGGTCTCGTCCTCCTGGACCAGGATCTGCTCCAGCACGCCGGCGAACGGCGACGGGATCTCGGTGTCGACCTTGTCGGTGGAGATCTCGAGCAGCGGCTCGTCGACCTCCACCGTGTCGCCCACGTTCTTCAGCCAGCGGGTGACGGTCCCCTCGGTGACGGACTCACCGAGGGCGGGCAGCTGCACGTTGTCGGACATGACCGCTCGTGTCTCCTTCGAATCGTGTGGTCAGTTGTGGGCGTGCAGCGGCTTGCCGGCGAGCGCGAGGTGCGCCTCCCCGAGGGCCTCGTTCTGCGTGGGGTGTGCGTGCACGAGGGAGGCGACGTCCTCGGGGTAGGCCTCCCAGTTCACGATGAGCTGGCCCTCGCCGATGAGCTCGCCGACGCGCGCGCCGATCATGTGCACGCCGACCACGGGACCGTCCTTCTGGCGGACGAGCTTGATGAAGCCCTGCGTGCCGAGGATCTGGCTCTTGCCGTTGCCGCCCAGGTTGTACTCGAGCGTCTCGACCGCGTCCGCGCCGTGGACCTCCTTGGCGCGCGCCTCCGTGAGACCCACCGAGGCGACCTCGGGGTCGGAGTACGTCACGCGCGGGATGCCCGACTCGACGATGGCCGCGGGCTTGAGGCCCGCGATCTCCTCGGCGACGAAGATGCCCTGCGCGAACCCGCGGTGCGCGAGCTGCAGGCCGGGGACGATGTCGCCGACCGCGTAGATGTTGCCGACGCCGGTGTGCAGGCGCTCGTCGGTGATGACGAAGCCACGGTCGAGGGTGAGGCCCTGCTCCTCGAAGCCGACCCCGGAGGTGCGCGGTCCGCGGCCGACGGCGACCAGCAGGAGGTCGGCGTCGAACGTCTTGCCGTCCTCGAGCGAGACGTGCACGCCGTTGTCGTCCTGCGTCACGCCGGAGAACCGGACGCCCACGTTGAAGTTGATGCCGCGCTTGCGGAACGCGCGCTCGAACGCCTTGGACAGCGCCTCGTCCTCGTTGGGGACCAGGTGGGGGAGCGCCTCGATGATCGTGACGTCCGCGCCGAAGGACTTCCAGACGCTGGCGAACTCCGAGCCGATGACGCCGCCGCCGAGGATGATCGCCGACTTGGGCACCCAGTCGAGCTGCAGGGCCTGGTCGGAGGTGATGACGCGGCCGCCGATCTCCAGACCGGGCAGCGAGCGGGCGTAGGAGCCGGTGGCGACGATGACGTGCCCGCCGGTGATGCGCTCGCCGTTGACCTCGACGGTGTCGGGACCGACCAGCTTGCCGAAGCCCTCGAAGACGGTGATCTTGCGGGACTTGATGAGTCCCTGCAGGCCCTTGTAGAGCCGGCCGATCACGGTGGACTTGTACTCGTTCACCCCGGCCATGTCGATCCGGTCGAGCGTGGAGTGCACCCCGAAGTGCGCACCGTCGCGGGCGTTGTCCGCCAGCTCGGCCGCGTGCAGCAGCGCCTTGGTCGGGATGCAGCCGTAGTGGAGGCAGGTGCCACCCACCTTGTCGGCCTCGACCAGGGCGACGGACTTCCCCAGCTGTGCGGCGCGCAGAGCAGCGGCGTAGCCGCCACTGCCTCCGCCCAGGACGACGATGTCGAAAGCGGTGCCGTTCGTGTCGGCCACGTGCAGACTCCTCATACGCAGACTTGGTGGTCTCGAGCTTGCCGACCATCCTGTCATCCCTGCAGGCAGCGAACGACCTGGACGGCACGCACGACCATGTGACACTCCGAACAGTCGTCCCATGACTGATGTTCCGTCCGGCGCGAACACCCCGCGGATCGACAGGCTCGCAGGTTACCCTCGTGCGCCATGGGCCTGTTCTCGCGCCGCAAGCCGGCAGCCACCGACGCGCCGACGGATCGGGACGCGCGTGCCGCGACCGTCGCGCACCTGCGCGACTTCGTCGCGACCCGGGTCGGCGTCGAGGCCTACGTGGAGCCGCAGACCCACGACACCCCGACGACGATGATGCTCGTCGCGACCGACGGTGAGTGGACGCGGCGCCGGGTGCCGGACCCGAAGACGGCGTGGGACCTGGCGCGCGACCTGGGCATCCCCGTCTACGACGTGCAGCGGACCGGCTACCCGCAGCGGTTCCGGGACTGGAACTCGCGGCAGCGGCTCGCGCACAAGCGCAAGCACGCCTAGGCCGACGGAGCGCGACCCTCCAGCAGGGCGAGCAGCGTCCGGACGCCGACGCCGGTGCCGCCCACGGGCGTGTAGCCGTGCGCCGACCGCTCGTTGTACGCGGGCCCCGCGATGTCGAGGTGCGCCCAGGGCGTCGTCCCGACGAACTCCTGCAGGAAGATCCCGGCGGTGAGCATGCCGCCGAAGCGGTCGCTGATGTTCGCGATGTCCGCGACCTTCGACTTCAGGCCCGCGCGCAGGTCGGCGGGCAGCGGCATCGGCCAGAACTGCTCGCCGCTGGCCCGCGCCGCCGCGACGACCTCGCCGCGCACGTCGTCGGTGCCCATCACGGCGGACACGCGGTGGCCGAGGGCGATCAGCTGCGCCCCGGTCAGGGTGGCGATGTCGATGACGACGTCGGGCTTCTCCTCGACGGCGGCCACGAGGCCGTCGGCCATCACGAGGCGTCCCTCGGCGTCGGTGTTGAGCACCTCGACGGTCTTGCCGCCGCGGATCGTCAGCACGTCGGACGGGCGCTGGGCGGTGCCGGACGGCATGTTCTCCGCGAGGCACAGCCAGCCGGTGACCGCGACGGGCAGCTCGAGGCGTGCGGCGGCGATGACCGTGTGCAGCACCGCGGCGGCGCCGGCCATGTCGGACTTCATGGCCTCCATGCCGGCGGCGGGCTTGATCGAGATGCCGCCGGAGTCGAACGTGATGCCCTTGCCGACGAGCGCGACCTTCACCTTGGCGCGCGACGGCGAGTAGGCCACCTTGACCAGGCGGGGGCCGCGGACCGAGCCCTGACCGACCCCGACGAGACCGCCGTACCCACCGGCGGCGAGCGCCTTGTCGTCGAGCACGGTGATCTTCAGGCCCTTGGCGCCCGAGTCCTTTGCGGCCGTCTTCGCCGCCTCGGCGAACGCGGCCGGGTACAGGTCGTTCGGTGCGGCGTTCACCAGGTCGCGGGTGCCGTGCACCGCGGCTGCGATCACCTCGGCACGGGCGACGGCGCCGATCGCCGCGTGGTCGCGGGGGTGGGCGGTGACGATCTGGATCGCGGCGACGGGAGCCTGCTTGGCCGCCTCGGACGCGCGGTAGCGGGTGTAGGAGTAGGCGCCGAGCAGGGCGCCCTCGGCGACGGCCGCGACCGACGCCACGTCGTCGGCGGGGAGGGCGACCGCCACGCGGGCGGTGCCGGCGAGCTCGCGCGTCGCCGCGCCGGCCGCGCGGCGGAGCACCTCGGGGGTGACCTTGTCCGCGGGGCCGACACCGGTCAGGACGAGGACCGTGGCGGCCAGGCCGGTGCCGGGCAGGCGGCGGACCTCGTCGGCCGCACCGGTGATGCCCAGGGCGGCCGCGTCGGCCAGCTGGGCGCGCAGCTCCTTGGGAAGGCGCTCGGCGCCCAGGACGACGGCGGCGCCGTCCTGCTGGGAGACCGCGACGACCAGGGCGTCGACGGCGAGGCGGGCAAGGTCCTGGGAGGTCAGCGAGACGGTCACGGCTCGATGATAGGTCGGTGCACTGACCCCTCGTGCGTCGCCGGTACGGTGGGGCATCGTGATCGCCCCCCTCGCGCTGCTCGTCGTCGCCCTGTGCCTGGCGCTCGGCGGCTGGGCCCTCTGGTTCGTCGTCCGGGACCGGGCGGTCGTCCTGCGCCAGCTGTGGGGCGCGGCCGTGGTCGAGGGCGTTCTCGTCGTCCAGGCCGCCGTCGCGGGCGTTCTCGCGGCCACCGGGTCGCCGGACGTGGACGGGGTTCTGCTGTGGGGCTACGTGCTCACGCAGCTGCTCGTCCTGCCGATCGCGGCCGCCTGGGCGTTCGCCGAGCGCACGCGGTGGAGCTCGGTCGTCCTTCTCGTCGCGGCGCTGACCGCGGCCTTCCTCGAGTACCGACTGCTCCAGATCTGGGGGACCGTGTGACCGACCGAACGGCTCGCTCGCGCCGGACGGGCAGCGGCCCCGGCCGGCTGCTCGTGGCGGTGTACGGGATCCTCGCGCTCGCCGCGACGGCCCGCGGCATCTACCAGGTGGCCACCAAGCTCGACGAGGCACCGGTCGCGTACCTCCTGTCGCTCGGCGCGGGGCTCGTGTACGTCGTCGCGACGATCGCGCTGGCCACCGACCGGCGCACGCTCGCGTGGTGGGCGGTCTCGATCGAGATGGTCGGCGTCCTGACCGTCGGCGTCCTGTCGCTCGTGGACGTGGGCGACTTCCCCGACGAGACGGTCTGGTCGGCGTTCGGGCAGGGTTACGGCTACGTCCCGCTGCTCCTGCCGTTCCTCGGGCTGCTCTGGCTGTGGCGCACCGGGCGGACGGCCGACGTGCCGGCTGCGTCCGACGACCTAGGGTGAGAAACGTGTACCGCCTGCTGTTCGACCTCGTCTTCAAGCGCATGGACCCCGAGCGCGCGCACGAGGTCGCGTTCCGGTTGATCCGCGTCGTGGCGCAGGTCCCGCTGCTGCGTGACGTCGTGCATCGCGTCTTCCGGGCCTCCGACCACGGATCCGTCGAGGTGTGGGGCCGCCGGTTCCCCTCCCGGTTCGGGCTGGCCGCCGGCTTCGACAAGAACGCGGTCGGCGTGGCCGGGCTGGTCATGCTCGGCTTCGGGTTCGTGGAGGTGGGGACCGTCACCGCGCAGGCGCAGCCCGGCAACGAGCCGCCGCGGCTCTGGCGTGTGCTCGACCAGCGCGCCCTGCGCAACCGGATGGGCTTCAACAACGAGGGGTCCGCCGCGGTGGCGGCCCGGCTCCGTCGCCTGCGCGCCACCCCGGCGGGCCGGCGGCTCGTGGTCGGCGTGAACATCGGGAAGACCAAGACGACCCCCGCCGAGCACGCCGCCGCCGACTATGCGACCAGCGCGGGACGGCTCGCCCCGTACGCCGACTACCTGGTGGTCAACGTGTCCTCGCCCAACACCCCCGGACTACGGGACCTGCAGTCGGTGGAGGCACTGCGCCCCATCCTCGAGGCCACCCGCGTGGCGGCCGACGAGGCGACGGCCGCCGGGGGGCTCGCTCCCGTGCCGCTGCTGGTGAAGATCGCCCCCGACCTGTCTGACGACGACGTCGACGCGGTGGCCGAGCTCGCCGCCGAGCTGGGCCTGGACGGGATCGTCGCGGTCAACACGACCATCGGCCACGACCTCGGACCCGGTGGCCTGTCCGGTCCGCCGGTGCTGGCCCGCGGGCTCGACGTGGTGGCACGCCTGCGCAGCCGCCTCGGCCCCGACGCGGTGATCATCGGCGTCGGTGGCATCACGACCCCCGCCGACGCGCGCGAGTACCTGGCGGTCGGCGCGACCCTCGTGCAGGGCTACACGGGCCTCATCTACGAGGGGCCTGCGTACGCCACGCGGATCGCGAGGGCGCTCGCGGCGGACGAGGCGCTCCGCGTCCCCGCTCGTCGGAAGGCGGTCGCCTGATGGTCCTGCGGCCGCAGTGGGAGTGGCGCTTCGACGGCGCGGGCGGCGCTGTGCTCGACCGGCCCGTCAGCCCGGTCTTCACCACCCAGTACGACGCCGAGCAGTGGCTGGGTGAGCACTGGCGCACGCTGGCCGCCCAGGGCGTCCAGGCGGTGCACCTGCTGCACGAGGGCAGCCAGGCGACCCCGACGATCACGCTCCCGCTGATCTGACCGCGCTCACACCATCGCGTGGACCCGAGCGGGTCCCGCGACAGGCTCGGTCACGCCCAGCCCCGCCCACGCGTCGGCGAGCCCGGCCACCGCGCGCCGCAGGTCGTCGGCCGACGCGCTGAACGGCAGCCGCAGGTTCCGCTCGAAGCTGCCGTCCACCCCGAACGCGGTCCCGGGCACCACTCGCACGCCGTGCCGGGTGGAGATCGCGGCGAGCGCGCTCGACACGGGTGCACCGAGGTCGGCCCAGAGCGACAGGCCACCCGCGGGGACCTCGAACTGCCACGACGGAAGCTGGTCCAGCAGCAGGCCGACGAGCAGGTCGCGACGGTCCCGCAGCGCGTCGCGTCGGCGAGCCAGCAGGTCGTCGGAGTGCGCCAGGAGCTCGGCGACCACCAGCTGCTCGAGCGCGGGAGTCCCGATGTCGACGTGCGCCCGGGACGCCGCGAGCCGGGCGACCAGGTCGGGGTGCGCGCGGACCCAGCCGACGCGGAGACCGCCCCAGAAGCTCTTCGACGCCGAGCCGATCGAGACCACGTAGGCGGCGGCCGTCCCGTCGCCCGCGAACGACCCGGGCGTCGGGCCGTCCATGGTCAGCTCCGCCAGCACCTCATCGCCGACGATCGCCGTGCGGTACCGGCGGGCGAGCGCGCGCACGCGGGCGCGGTCCTCGTCGCTCAGGCTCGTGCCCGTGGGGTTGCGGTGCGCGGGGATCAGGTAGACCAGCCGCGGCGCCACCTGGCGGAGCGTCGACTCGAGGAGGTCGATGTCGAGGCCGGTCCCGCCGGAGGGCACCGGCACCGGTCGGGCGCCCGCGGCCCGCACCACGTCGATCGCGTGCGGGTAGGTGGGGTGCTCGACGACCACGCGGTCCCCGGGACCCGCGTGGGCGTTGACCAGCAGGTGGATGGCCTGCTGGGCGCCGGTGGTCACCAGCAGCTGGTCGGGCGTCGTCGGCGTGCCGCGCTGCGTGTACCAGTGCGCGATCGCCTCCCGCAGGACCAGCAGCCCCTGGGGTGAGTAGCCGGTGCCGGCCAGGTGGCGGGGGAGCGCGTCGAGCGCGGCGAGGTACGCGCCGTGCAGCGAGGACGGGGCCGACGGCGCCGCCATCGCGAGGTCGACGATGCCGGGCTCGTCGCTCACCGACTCCGCCATCGACACCCGTGCTCCCGGGCCGGACGGCAGGGTGGTCACCGTGCCCGAGCCGCGGCGGCTCACCAGGTACCCCTCGTCGCGGAGCAGGCCGTAGGTGGCGGTGGTGGTCGTGCGGGACACACCAGCGGCGTCGGCGAGCTCCCGTTCGCTGGGCAGCCGGGTGCTGAGCGGCACCGTGCCGGACAGGATCGCGGCGCGCACGGCATCCGCCAGGGCCAGGTAAGCCGGACCTGGCCGCTGCCACGCGCCGAGCACGGTGCCGAGGCGGTGGCCACTGATTCGGCGGTCAGCAGGCAGCTCGAGGGACGACATGAGGCCACTATGCCTCAAGTGGCTATGGGAAGAACAGCCACTTGTGCCCATTCTTGATGACTATGAGCATGTGGATACCCGCGCTGATCGTCCTTGCCGGTCTCGTCGTCAGCCTCGCCGTCGTCGTCCGCCGCGACGGGCTGGGCCACCGGCCCCCGCCCGCGTCGCACGCCGACTGGTTCGAGGGACGCCCGTGAGCCTCCGTCAGGGGCGCACGTATGCTCGCGCGGTGCCGTCCTGGATCGCTCCTGGCGCGCGTCCCGTGCGTCGAGGCGTGCAGCTGCTGATCGGGCTCGTCCTCTACGCCCTGTCGATCGCGATGCTCGTCGACGCCGGCCTGGGCAGCATGCCGTGGGACGTTCTCACCCAGGGGATCGTCCGGCACACCGACCTGTCGTTCGGCACGGTCACGCTGCTCGTCGGCCTGGTGGTCCTGGCGTGCTGGATCCCGCTGCGCCAGCGCCCGGGTGTCGGCACCGTCGCGAACGTGATCGTCATCAGCGTGCTCGTGGACCCGTTCCTGGCTCTGCTCGGCGTGCTGCCCGACGCGATGGGGGTCCGCATCGCGCTTGCGGCCGGCGGGATCCTCCTGAACGGGCTGGCCACCGGCCTCTACGTCGGCGCGCGCCTCGGCCCGGGTCCGCGCGACGGCCTCATGACCGGGCTCGTGCGCCGGACCGGGCGCTCCGTCCGGCTGGTCCGGACGACCATCGAGGTCGCCGTCGTGGCGGTCGGCTGGCTGCTCGGCGGGACGGTCGGGTTCGCCACGCTCGCGTACGCGCTGGCGATCGGCCCGCTCGTGCACGTGTTCCTGGCGTGGCTGACGGTGGCCGAGGTCCCCGTCGAGGAGCCCGTCGCCGTCTGAGCCGGCCCCGGAAGGGCTCCAGGGCCGGCTCGTCGGTCAGCGGGCGGGCGGTGCGTTCTTCGCGGTCTCGGCGGGGTCGGAGACCACCGAGTCGCCCAGGATCGTGTCGATCCGCGCCAGCAGCTCCGCGGGGATGGTCACGCCGGACGCCTTGACGTTCTCGGTGACCTGCTCCGGACGCGACGCGCCGATGATCGCGGCGGCGACGTTCGCGTTCTGCAGCACCCACGCCACGGCCAGCTGCGCCAGCGACAGGCCAAGCTCGTCGGCCACGGGCGTGAGGTCCTGCACGCGCTGCAGCACGTCCGGCTTCTCGAGGAAGCGCCCGATCATCCGCGCCCCGCCCTTGTCGTCGGTCGCGCGCGACCCGGCGGGCGGCGCCTGACCCGGCTTGTACTTGCCGGTGAGGACGCCCTGCGCGACCGGGGACCAGACGATCTGCGAGACGCCGAGCTCGGCGGACGTGGGGACGACCTCGCCCTCGATGACCCGCCACAGCGCGGAGTACTGCGGCTGGTTCGAGATGAGCTGGACGCCGAGGTCCTGGGCCAGCGCGTGCCCGGCCCGGATCTGGTCGGCGGTCCACTCGGAGACTCCGATGTAGAGCGCCTTGCCCGCACGGACGACGTCGGCGAACGCCTGCATCGTCTCCTCGAGCGGCGTCGACTCGTCGTACCGGTGCGCCTGGTACAGGTCCACGTAGTCGGTCTGCAGGCGCTGCAGCGAGCCGTCGATCGACTCGAGGATGTGTTTGCGCGACAGCCCGCTGTCGTTGGCACCGCCGGGGCCGGTGGGCCAGTACACCTTGGTGAAGATCTCGAGCGACTGGCGCCGCTCGCCCTTCAGGGCCTCGCCCAGCACGGTCTCGGCCTTGGTGTTGGCGTAGACGTCGGCGGTGTCGAAGCTGGTGATGCCCGCGTCGAGCGCGGCGCGCACGCAGGCCTTCGCGGTGTCGTTCTCCACCTGCGAGCCGTGCGTGAGCCAGTTGCCGTAGGTGATCTCGGTGATCTTCAGGCCGGAACGGCCCAGGTAGCGGTAGGAAACCATGGCCGCCACCCTACGGCGGCGTCAGACGGGTCGCTGGCCGTGCTTGACCTGCGGCTTGGGCATGCGCGACGGCCGGATCTGGAACGCGCGCAGGACGGCGTACATGGCGGCGCCCCGGGGCAGCTGCTCGATCCCGAACTTGGCCACGAGCCGCTTCTTCAGGCCGCGCCACATCAGCCAGCCGTCGATCACGGCAGCGATGATGTAGACGTACAGGGCCAGGATGGCGAACACCGCGAACCCGGTCTTGGCGAGCGCGAACTGGATGACCAGGAAGACCGCCGCCACCGGCAGGAAGAACTCGCCGAGGTTCCAGCGGGCGTCCACGGAGTCGCGGATGTACCGCCGCACGGGCCCGCGGTCCTTGAGCGGCATGTTGCGCTCGTCGCCGGTCTGCATCGCGCGGTACTCGATGTCGCGCTGCGCCTTGGCCTGCTCGCGGCTGGCCTTCTTGGTGGTCGGAGCCACCAGCGGGCGCTTGTTCGCGGCCTCGGAGACCTTGCGCTTCGGCGTCGGACGGCCCTTGCCCGCGTCCGAGGGCGGGGTGCTCTCCGTCAGGGCGGGAGTCACGGGCTGGGGGTCGTTGCTGCGTCCGAACACCCCGCCAGGGTAGTCGAGTAGCGTGCCTGTCCGTGACCGACGCTGCCCCCCTGTCCTCCGTCCTGCCCGGCGACCGCACGGACGCCCTGCGGTCCAGGACCGCGTCCGCGTTCGGCGCACTGCGCGCCGATCTCGAGGACCTCGTCCGGATCCCGAGCGTGTCCAACGCCGAGTTCGACCAGGCGCACGTCGCCGCGAGCGCCGACGCCGTCGTGGCGCTCCTGCGCGGGGCGGGCATCGACGACGTCCAGGTGCTCACCGTCCCCGGAGGCGCGCCCGCGGTCGTCGGCCGCCGACCCGCCCCCGACGGTGCGCCGACCGTCCTGCTGTACGCCCACCACGACGTGCAGCCGCCCGGCGACGACGCCGACTGGGACAGCCCGCCGTTCGAGCCGACCGAGCGCGGCGGACGCCTGTTCGGGCGGGGCGCTGCCGACGACAAGGCCGGTGTCATCGCGCACGTCGGCGCGCTGCGCGTGCTCGGCGACGAGCTGGGCGTGGGCGTGACCGTCTTCATCGAGGGCGAGGAGGAGATCGGCTCGCCGACGTTCGCGAGCTTCCTGCACACCCACCGCGACCTGCTCGAGGCGGACGTCATCGTCGTCGCCGACTCCTCCAACTGGGCCGTCGGGGTGCCGGGCCTGACCACGTCGCTGCGCGGCCTGGTCGACTGCGTGGTCGAGGTCGCCGTGCTCGAGCACGCCATCCACTCCGGCTTGTTCGGCGGCCCGGTCCTCGACGCGCCGACGCTGCTCGCCCGCCTGATCGCGACGCTGCACGACGACGACGGCGACGTCGCGGTCGAGGGTCTCGTGCATGCGCCGGACCCGACGGTGGACTACGACGAGGCGGCGTTCCGCGCCGACACCAGCGTGCTCGACGGGGTGCGGCTGGCCGGCACGGGACCGATCACCGCCCGGCTGTGGACGCGGCCGGCGATCGGCGTCATCGGCTTCGACGCCCCCCGCGTCGCCAGCGCCTCGAACACGATCACGCCGCGGGCGTCGGCCAAGCTCTCGGTCCGCATCGCGCCCGGGCAGGACCCCGCGGAGGCGATGGCCGCCCTGCGCGCCCACCTGGAGGGTCACGCCCCCTTCGGCGCACGGGTCACCGTGACCGACGGCGAGAAGGGCAAGCCCTTCCAGGCGCCCGCCGACTCCACCGCGATGCAGGCCGCACGCTGGGCGTTCGCGCAGTCGTGGGGGACCGAGCCGGTGGACATCGGCGTGGGCGGGTCCATCCCGTTCATCGCGGACCTGCTGGAGGTCTACCCCGACGCGGCGATCCTGGTCACCGGCGTCGAGGACCCCGACTCCCGGGCCCACGGCGCCAACGAGTCGGTGCACCTGGGGGAGCTGGAGAAGGTCGTGCTGGCCGAGGCGCTGCTGCTGGAGCGGCTCGCCGCCCGCTGAGGGTCAGGCGGGCTCGCGGTGGGCCACGCCGACGGCCTCGGCCCACGCCTGCACCTCCGGGGGCAGCTCGGGCGACGGGCCGTCGTGCGTGCCCAGCAGGTCGATCACGTCCGGGGCCGGCACGCGGGACCCGTCCCGGGCGAGGAACCGTCCGGCGATCACGCCGCGGGCCACGTGCTCGCCGCGGCGCGTGAACGTCTGCTCGAGGTACGCGCACCGGGGGTCCCAGCCGAGCAGCCGGGTGCTGATCTCGAACCGCTGGCCGAGGGTCAGCGAGCGACGGTAGGACACGGTCGACGAGGCGACGACGGGGTACCAGCCGCGCCCGTTGAGCAGCGGGAACGCGCCGAGGTCGGCGAGGAAGTTGCTGCGCGCCACGTCCATCATCTGCAGGTACACGCCGTTGTTGACGTGCCGGTAGAAGTCGAGGTCGCCGAGGCGCACCCGCAGGCGCGTGATCGACGGGTCGAACAGACCCTGCCCCGGGACGGCACGACGGGGGCGGGTGGTGGCCAGGGCGAGCTGGATCATCCGGGTCATCCGGGGGATGTTACCCGCGAGTAGGTACGACGGGAACGGGGGATCCCGGTCAGACCGGCGGCTCGGGGTCGTACTGGATCTCGCGGCGCACGGCACGCGCGACGTCCACCGACTCCAGCCGGGCGACCAGGTGCAGCGCCATGTCGATCCCCGCGGACACGCCGGCCGACGTGACCACGTCACCGTCGTCGACGAACCGGGCCTCGGTGTCCAGCAGCACGCTGGGGTCGATCACGGCGAGCTCGTCGAACGCGCTCCAGTGCGTGGTCGCCGGGCGGCCCGAGAGCAGTCCCGCGGCCGCGTAGACGAGCGCTCCGGTGCAGACGCTGGTCATGAGTGCGGTGCTGGTGCGCATCGAGCGCACCCACTCGAGATGAGCGGCCTCACGCAGGAGCGCCCGGGTGCCGAAGCCCCCCGGGTACACCAGGACGTGCAGCGGGCCGACGTCGTCCGCGCCGGTGTCCGGGACGAGCCTGAGCCCCTTGGCGCAGCGGATCCCGCTGCCGTCCAGCGAGAACGTCACCACCTCCGGCCGCAGCTCGGAGACGTTCGCCCAGGCGGACAGGACCTCGTACGGGCCGACGACGTCCAGCTCCTCGGCGTCGTCGAACACGAAGATGCCCACCCGCAGGTGGTGCCCGGTCGGCATGCTCAGTAGCCCGGCAGCGCGAGCATCTGGTCGAGCGCCACGCGTGCCCAGTGGGCGTCGTCGGCGTCCACGACGATCCGGTTGACCGCGCGACCGGCCACGAGCGACTCCATCGCCCACACCAGGTGCGGCAGGTCGATCCGGTTCATGGTCGAGCAGAAGCACACCGTGGAGTCGAGGTAGTGGATGTTCTTGTCCGGGTGGGCGGCCGCGAGGCGACGCACCAGGTTGAGCTCGGTACCGACCGCCCAGGAGCTCCCCGGAGCGGCGGCATCGAGCGCCTTGACGATGTACTCGGTCGAGCCGACCAGGTCCGCCGCGAGGACCACCTCGTGCTGGCACTCCGGGTGCACGATCACCGTCACGTCGGGGACCGCCGCCCGCATGTCCGTGACGTTCCGGACCGAGAACCGGCCGTGCACCGAGCAATGGCCGCGCCACAGGATCATGCGCGCGTCGCGCAGCTGCTGCGTGGTCAGACCGCCGCCCGGCTTCCGCGGGTCGAACACCACGCAGTCGTCCAGCGAGAGACCCAGCTGCTGCACCGCGGTGTTGCGGCCGAGGTGCTGGTCCGGCATGAACAGCACCTTGCCGGTGCCGGCCACGCCACCGACCTTGTCGAACGCCCACCGCAGCGCGACGTGCGCGTTGGACGACGTGCAGATGGTCCCGCCGTGCCGACCGGTGAACGCCTTGATCGACGCCGCGGAGTTCATGTAGGTCACGGGCACGGTCGACTCGGCGACGCCGGCGTCGATCAGCACGTCCCACGCGTCCTCGACCTGGTCGATGGCCGCCATGTCCGCCATCGAGCAGCCCGCCGCGAGGTCCGGGAGGATCACCTGCTGCTGGTCGGACGTGAGGATGTCCGCGGACTCGGCCATGAAGTGCACGCCGCAGAAGATGATGAACTCGGCCTCGGGCCGGGCGGCCGCCTCGCGCGCGAGCTTGAACGAGTCGCCCGTGACGTCGGCGAACTCGATGACCTCGTCGCGCTGGTAGTGGTGCCCGAGGACGAAGGCGCGGCTCCCGAGCGCGGCACGGGCCGCGCGGGCGCGCTCGACGAGGTCGGGGTCGCTCGGCGCGGGCAGGCCGCCGACGCACTCGACGCCACGCTCGGAGTCGAGATCGACGCCGCGTCCCAGCAGCAGGAGGGCCGACGGAGCCGGCTCGGAGAAGGTGCTCACGCTCACGCCGCGATCTTCCCACACGGGGCCTGTGCATTCGCGCTCGGCCGCCGTGCCACGATGCACGGCGTGCGCGTCCTCATCGCCCCCGACAGCTTCGGCTCGAGCCTCACGGCCGACGAGGCGGCCCGGGCCATCGCCGGGGCCTGGCGATCCACGGCGCCGCAGGACGAGGTCACCGAGTGCCCGCTGTCGGACGGCGGCCCGGGGTTCGTCGCCGTCCTGCACGCCTCCCTCGGCGGTGAGCTCGTCGCGGTGACCGTGACGTCGCCCGTCGGAGTGCCCGTGCCGGCGGTGTTCCTGCGGGTGGGGACGACGGCCTACGTCGAGTCGGCGCAGGCGATCGGTCTGCCGCTGGTGCCGGCCGAGCTGCGTGACCCGACGCGCACGTCGAGCCGCGGCGCCGGGGAGCTGGTGGCGGCCGCTCTGGACTCGGGGGCTCGTCGCATCGTCGTCGGGCTCGGCGGCTCCGCGACGAACGACGGGGGAGCGGGCGCCCTGGTCGGGCTCGCCCGGGCGCTCGGCCTCGACGGGCCCGGCGACCTGCTGGACTCCGGCGGCGGGTCGCTCGGGTCGGTCACGCCGCACGACCTGGCCGGGCTGCGCGACCTGCGGGACCGGCTGCGGGAGGTCGAGCTCGTGGTCGCGACGGACGTGGACGTCCCGCTGCTGGGCCTGCACGGCGCGAGCGCCGGCTTCGCGCCGCAGAAGGGTGCGACGCCGGAGCAGGCGCAGGACCTGGAGCGTGCGCTCGGGCACTTCGCCCATGCCGCGACGGCGGCCCTGGGGGACGCGGTCCGCCCCGACCTGCTCGCCGGGGCGCGCACCACGTCGGCCACCTCGCGACTGACCGCGGGGCCGGGCGCCGGGGCCGCGGGCGGGCTCGGGTTCGGGCTGGCGCTGCTCGGCGCGCGGCTGGTGCCCGGATCGGTCTTCGTGGCCGATGCCGTGGGGCTCGACGCACTCATCGCCGACCACGACGTCGTCGTCACCGGCGAGGGCCGCTTCGACTGGCAGTCCCTGCACGGGAAGGTCGCGTCCGAGGTGGCGTCGCGTGCGCTGGCCCACGCGGTCCCGACCGTCGTCGTCGCCGGGGAGGTGCTGGTCGGCCGCCGCGAGCTGTCGGCCGCGGGGATCACCGCCGCCTACGCGGTCGGTGAGAGCCCCGAGCAGGTTGCCGCTGCGCTGGCCGCGCCCGCGGAGTCCCTCGCGGCCCGCGCCGCCCGCGTGGCGAGAACCTGGTCACGTTGAGCGGGATGTCGTCGTCGGGGTCGTACCCTGGAGGGGAACAACCTCGGGGCCCGCTCTGTTGCCAGAGGTTGACGCAACAGAAGTGCTGTCCAGCGAGCACCCAGGAGAGACCATGAGCGAGACCACCGCGACCGAGACCGCGACCGAGACGCACGGCGTCCTCCTCACCGACTTCGCCGCCTCGAAGGTCCGCAGCCTCCTCGAGCAGGAAGGCCGCGACGACCTCCGTCTCCGTGTCGCCGTCCAGCCCGGTGGCTGCTCCGGCCTGATCTACCAGCTGTACTTCGACGAGCGGGTCCTCGACGGCGACGTCGTCAAGGACTACGACGGTGTCGAGGTCGTCGTCGACCGCATGAGCGTCCCCTACCTCGAGGGCGCGACGATCGACTTCGCCGACTCGATCGAGAAGCAGGGCTTCACGATCGACAACCCGAACGCCGGCAGCGCCTGCGCGTGCGGCGGCTCGTTCAGCTGATCTGAGCGACGAGGAAGGCCCGGCTCCCCCAGGGGGACCGGGCCTTCGTCATGCGTGCGTCCGCACGGTCAGCGCGTGGACGCCGTCCTGCTCGGTCGCGCCGACCATCGCGTGACCGCGCATCCGCGCCCACGCCGGGACGTCGTGCACCGCGGCGGGGTCGGTGGCGAGCACGGTGAGCTCGGTACCCGGTGGGGCATCGGCCGCCGCACGGGCCAGCCTGATCACGGGCGCCGGGCAGCGCAGCCCGCGGGCGTCCACGGTGATCACAGGCCGCCGACCCCCCAGGCCTCCCGCACGCCGGCGACGATCCCCGGCAGCTCGGCGAGGAAGCGCTCGACGTCCTGCTCCTGCGTGCCACGGGGGAGCGCCAGCCGGATGTTGCCGTGCGTCAGGGCCCCCATCGCCGCGAGCACGTGGCTCGGCTCGAGGGCGCTCGACGTGCAGGCGGACCCGGACCCGACCGCGAACCCCCGGGAGTCGAGCGCGGTCAGCAGCGCCTCGCCCTCGACGTACAGGCACGAGAACGTGACGACGTGGGGGAGTCGCTCCACCGGGTGCCCGACGACCTCGACGTCGGGGACCTCGGCGGCCACGCGCGTCCGGATCGTCTCGACGAGCCGGCGTCGGGAGTCGTCGTCCGTCGACCGCGTCGAGACGGCCACCTGCAGCGCGACCGCGGCCGCGAGGGCTGCGGGCACGCTCACGCCGCCGGGGAACCAGCGGTCCTCGTCCTCGGGCCAGTCGGGGGAGCGCCGGACGCCCGAGCGGGTCACCAGCACGCCGAGCCCTCCCGGACCGCCCCAGTCGCCCGCGTCGGCGGCGAGCAGGTCCCAGGTGGCTCCGACCTCGGCGTGACCGAGGCTCGCGCCCACATCGACGAGGAGGGGCACCCCGGCGGCGCGCGCGGCGGCGTGCACGGCGTCGACGGGCTGGACGGTGCCCACCTCACCATTCGCGTGCTGCAGCGCGGCGAGCGCGACCCCCGGCTGCCCGAGCGCGGCGGTGAACGCGTCGGCGTCGACCCGGCCGTCGCGGTCCACGCCGACCGTCACCCGGTCACCGACGAAGTCCGCCGCGTTCAGCACGGCGGCCCGCTCGACCGCGCCGACGACGACCTGCGTCCCGGTACGGCGCCGACCGCGGGCCACCGCTCGGACGGCTCCGTGCAGCGCGGCCGTGTGCGAGGGAGCGAGGTCGACCTCCTCGGTCCGTGCACCGACCACGGAGGCGATCGCCTCCCGCGCGCCGTCGAGCAGCATCCGTGCGCGTCGGCCCTCGGCGTGCAGCCGCCGCGGGTCGGCCCAGCCCTGGTCCAGGGCCTCGAGGAACGCGGTCCGGGCCTCCGGCAGCAGCGGCGCCCGGCCGCCGGCGTCGAGGACGGCCCGCCGGGCAGTGGCGTGCGTCACAGCGCCCGTTCCCGCGGACGTGTCGGGCTCGAGGTCGCGCCGGCTGCTCACGGGGGCACCGTAACCCCGCGGAGGCGTGACCAGGCGCGGGACGACCGGCTTCCGGGACGCAGGCGACCGTCGGACGCTGTGGAGGTCGCGCGGTGTGATGGTGCTGACACCGTGTCGTCAACGGGTGTCGTCAGCACGAAAGGATGTGGTCGGCGCGCTAGGCTGCACGGGTCGAGGACGAAGGTCCCGGGTGGCGCCCTTCTGCAGTGCACAAGGGTGTCGACGGGACGCGAGTGAGAGGTCCCCCGTTGCACCCGGACACCCCCCGTCGCACGCGGCGACCAGCCCTGTTGCTGGCCGGCCTGCTTGGCGTCGCCGCCGTCGTCCTCAGCGGATGCTCCGCCGAGGTGCAGCGCGGCTGGCTCCCTGGCAGCTCCGACGCCGAGATCACCGACCAGACAGGCCGCATCGCCAACCTGTGGGTCGGGTCGTGGATCGCCGCCCTGATCGTCGGCCTCATCACCTGGGGCCTGATGCTCTGGTGCGTCGCGGTCTACCGGAAGCGCAAGGGTGACGACACCCTCCCCGTGCAGCTGCGGTACCACGTGCCCCTCGAGGTCATGTACGTGATCCTGCCGATCATCATGGTCGGGGTGCTCTTCTACTACACCAACCGCGACACCACCGCGATCGTCGACACCTCCGCCGAGGCGGACGTGCACGTGCAGGTGATCGGCAAGCAGTGGAGCTGGGACCTCAACTACCTCGACGACGACGCGTACGACACCGGTCAGCACGCGCAGGACGTCGGCTCCGCCGGCACCGGCGTGCTCGAGGACCAGGTCACCCTGTACCTCCCGGTCGACGAGCGGGTCGAGTTCACCCTCGACTCCCGCGACGTCATCCACTCGTTCTGGGTCCCCGCGTTCCTGTTCAAGATGGACATGATCCCGGGCAAGACGAACACGTTCCAGGTCACCCCCACCGAGGAGGGCACGTACCTGGGCAAGTGCGCCGAGCTCTGCGGCGAGTACCACTCGTCGATGCTGTTCAACGTGAAGGTCGTGACGCGCGAGGAGTACGACGCGCACATCGAGGAGCTCAAGGACAAGGGTCAGGAAGGCTCGCTCGGTCTCGAGTACAGCCGCCAGCAGGACCTGGACAGCGCTCCGAAGGAAGGCGAGAACTGATGGCCGCCGTCGCGGAGCACATCCCCGGCCTGGCGCCCTCGCGCCAGACTCTCGGACGCACGGTGATCAAGTGGATCACCTCGACCGACCACAAGACCATCGGGTACCTGTACCTGATCACGTCGTTCGTCTGGTTCGCGATCGGCGGCATCCTGGCGCTGCTCATCCGCGCCGAGCTGTTCGCGCCCGGCATGGACATCTTCCAGTCGCGCGAGCAGTACAACCAGGCGTTCACCATGCACGGCACGATCATGCTGCTGCTGTTCGCGACGCCCCTGTTCGCGGGCTTCGCCAACGTGATCATGCCCCTGCAGATCGGTGCGCCCGACGTCGCGTTCCCGCGGCTCAACATGCTCGCGTACTGGATGTTCTTCTTCGGCGGCACGATCGCCGGCGCCGGGTTCTTCACGCCGCAGGGCGCGGCCTCGTTCGGGTGGTTCGCGTACGCACCGCTGTCGAACACCGTGTACTCGCCGGGGCTCGGCGGTGACCTCTGGGTCTTCGGCCTCGCGTTCGCCGGCTTCGGCACCATCCTCGGGGCCGTCAACTTCATCACCACGATCGTCACCATGCGCGCGCCCGGCATGACCATGTTCCGGATGCCGATCTTCACCTGGAACACCCTGGTGACGTCGCTCCTGGTGCTCATGGCGTTCCCGCCGCTCGCCGCCGCACTGTTCGCCCTCGGCGCCGACCGCCGCCTCGGTGCGCAGGTGTTCAACCCCGAGAACGGTGGGGCGATCCTCTGGCAGCACCTGTTCTGGTTCTTCGGGCACCCCGAGGTCTACATCATCGCGCTGCCGTTCTTCGGCATCGTCACCGAGATCCTGCCGGTGTTCAGTCGCAAGCCGATCTTCGGCTACAAGGGTCTGGTCTACGCGACGATCGCGATCGCCGCCCTGTCCGTGACCGTGTGGGCTCACCACATGTACGTCACCGGCTCGGTGCTGCTGCCGTTCTTCGCCTTCATGACGATGCTCATCGCGGTGCCGACCGGTGTGAAGTTCTTCAACTGGATCGGCACGATGTGGCGCGGCAAGCTCACGTTCGAGACGCCGATGCTCTGGACCATCGGCTTCCTCGTCACGTTCCTCTTCGGTGGCCTGACCGGTGTCATCCTGTCCAGCCCGGCACTCGACTTCTCGCTGTCGGACTCCTACTTCGTGGTCGCGCACTTCCACTACGTCGTGTTCGGCACCGTGGTGTTCGCGATGTTCGCGGGCTTCTACTTCTGGTGGCCCAAGATGACGGGCCGGATGCTCGACGAGAAGCTGGGCAAGATCCACTTCTGGATGCTGTTCATCGGCTTCCACACGACGTTCCTCATCCAGCACTGGCTGGGCGTCAAGGGCATGCCGCGCCGGTACGCGGACTACTCGCCCGACGACGGCTTCACGTGGATGAACCAGCTGTCGACGGTCGGCGCGGTCATCCTCGCCGCCTCGACGCTGCCGTTCCTGTGGAACGTGTACACGACGTGGCGCAACGCCCCGCTGGTCACCGTCGACGACCCGTGGGGGTACGGCGCCTCGCTCGAGTGGGCCACCAGCTGCCCGCCGCCGCGGCACAACTTCACGTCGCTGCCGCGCATCCGCTCCGAGCGCCCCGCCTTCGACCTGCACCACCCCGAGGTCGCCGCCATGGACCACGTGGAGCCGAATCCCGGCCCGCTGGACTGGGAGGCCGACCGGCGTGGCGAGAGCGAGGTCGCAACCGACCGCGTGGTGAACGACAAGGGTGAGCAGGAGCAGTCCTCCGCGACCATCGTCGACGACCGGTCGCGCACCGACGAGGAGGGCACCCGATGAAGCTCGAGACCAAGCTCTTCCTCTACGGGGTCCTGTTCTTCGTCCCCGTCGGGCTGATCTACGCCGCGTGGAGCAAGGGCGAGCCGGTGGGCACCGTGGGCATCCCGCTGGTCGGCGGCCTCGTGGGCATGATCGGCGCCTACTTCGCGCTCCTGTCCCGCCGGATCGACGACCGCCCCGAGGACGACCCGCTCGGCGAGATCGAGCAGGGTGCCGGCGACCAGGGCGTGTTCAGCCCGTGGAGCTGGTGGCCGTTCGTGCTCGGTGTCTCCGGCGCGATCACCTTCGCCGGTCTCGCCGTGGGCTGGTGGCTCTCGTACATCGGCATCGCGCTCGGCGTCATCGGCCTGGTCGGCTGGGTGTTCGAGTTCTCCCGCGGCCAGCACGCGCACTGACCTGCACGTCCGGACAGGCCCTCGCCGTCGGTGGGGGCCTTTCTGGCGTCTGCTGCGCTAGCGTCGGCGGTATGAGGCATTCGCGAACGTCGGCGGGTATGTCCGTGGTGCTCCTGGCCCTGCTGGCCGGCTGCGCGAGCAGCGCCGGCTCCGGCAGCGAGCTCTCCACCGAGGACGTCACGGGGGAGTGGGTCGAGTCCGGCTCAGAGCCACGCGTCTATCTGGAGCTCGCCGAGGACGGCGCCCTGAGCGGGAGCGACGGCTGCAACCAGCTCACGGGCTCGTGGGAGGTCGACGGGTCCGAGGTGGACTTCGGCGAGCTGGGGGCCACGATGATGGCCTGCGAGGACGTCGACACCTGGCTCTCCGGCGCCGAGTCGGCGACGGTCTCCGGTGACGAGCTGACGGTCCTGGGGGCCGACGACACGGAGATCGGGACGCTGGAGAGATCCACATGATCGGACCTCGGGTCCGGGCGATGCGCTCGCTCGTGCTGGTGACGCTCCTGGGTGCGGCGCTGACGGCATGCGCGGACACCTCGGGTGCCAGCGCGCCGGTCGAGGACCTCGGCGGGCTGTGGGGCACGCAGGACACCGAGGGGATCGCGTCGCTGGACCTCGCGGCGGACGGCACGGCGACCGGGACCGACGGGTGCAACCGGATGACCGGCGCGTGGGAGCAGAACGGGACCCAGGTGGCGTTCGGCGAGTGGGCGACCACGCGCATGGCGTGCCCGAGCGTCGACACGTGGCTGTCCCTGGCCGTGAAGGCCACGCTCGAGGGGGAGAACCTGGTCTTCTTCGACGAGAACGGCGTCGAGCTGGGGACGCTCCAGCCGAACTCCTGACACGGCTGAGGGCCGCCCCAGGACGGGGCGGCCCTCATCCGTTGCTGCAGGACGTCAGACGGGAACGATGAGCCCCGCGGTCTGGGTGCGCGCGCGGTCGAAGCGCGCCGCGGCGTCGGCCCAGTTCACGATGTTCCACCACGCCTTGACGTAGTCCGCCTTGACGTTGACGTAGTCGAGGTAGAACGCGTGCTCCCACATGTCGAGGACGACGACGGGGACCAGGCCCAGCGCGATGTTGCTCTGCTGGTCGTACAGCTGCACGATCACGAGCTTCTGGCCGATCGAGTCCCACGCGAGGATCGACCAGCCGGAGCCCTGGATGCCGAGGGCGTTGGCGGCGAAGTGCTTCTGGAACGCCTCGAACGAGCCGAAGAACTCGTCGACCGCGGCGCCCAGCTCGCCGGTGGGCTTGTCGCCGCCGTCCGGGGAGAGGTTCTGCCAGAACACGGAGTGGTTGACGTGCCCGCCGAGGTTGAACGCGAGGTTCTTCTCGTGCAGGTTCACGGCGGCGAAGTCGTCGGCCGCGCGAGCGGCGGCGAGCTTCTCGAGCGCGGTGTTGGCGCCGGTCACGTACGCGGCGTGGTGCTTGTCATGGTGCAGCTCCATGATCCGGCCCGAGATGTGCGGCTCGAGTGCCGCGTAGTCGTAAGGCAGATCCGGAAGCGAGTAGTCAGCCATGCGTGAGTACACCTCTCCTGCGTCGGTCTGGGACCGCGTGCCGCGGTCCGCTCTGTACAGAGGAACGGGCGGCCCGCCGTTACGGCGAGCCGCCCGACTCCACGGTCAACTCTTGCTCAGGATCAGCGATTCCGCCCGTCGGGCGTCGTCTCATCCTGCGGATCCACCAGGTGCTGCCCGCCACCGACCGCGCCGGTCAGGGCTGCCGGTGCGTGCTCGTCGGCCGGACCCACGGCATCGTGCTCGCCGTGCGAGTGCGACGCGGCCAGCTCGGTGGGCGTGACGGGCTCGATGCGGTCCTCGTAGAACGTCTGCGACAGGCGCTGACGCATCCGGTCGAGGGCGTAGCCCTTGCGCCGCACGCCGCGGGAGTCCTCCGCCGGCTCGATCTCCAGCGGACGGATGGCGTCGTGCTGCACCCGCAGCCAGCGCTCGTGGGCGTCCAGCGGCTTGTGCACCTCGATGTACTCACCGTTGGCGAACCGCACGATCCGGCCGGTCTCGTGACCGTGCAGGACGAGCTCGCGGTCCTTGCGCTGCAGGCCGAGGCAGATCCGCTTGGTCACCCAGAACGCGAACCACGGGCCGACGAAGATCAGCACGCGGAACACCCAGGTGATGTCGTTGATCGACAGGTGGAAGTGCGTGGCGATCAGGTCGTTGGACCCGGCCAGCACGAGGATGAAGAACGCGGTCAGCAGCGAGACGCCGAACGCAGTCCGGAACGGGCGGTTGCGCGGGCGGTCGAGCACGTGGTGCTCGCGCTTGTCGCCGGTCGCGAACGCCTCGATGAACGGGTACGCCGCCAGCAGCGTGAACAGGATGCCGGGCACGACCATGGCCGGGATGAGCACGTTGAGCGAGACCGTGTACCCGAGCACGACGAACTCGGTGAACCCTGGCATCAGGCGCAGCGATCCCTCGAGGAACAGCATGTACCAGTCCGGTTGGGCTCCCGCGGACACCGGTGACGGGTCGTACGGGCCGTAGTTCCAGACGGGGTTGATCGACATCGTCGCCGCCATGAGCGCGATGACGCCGAAGACGGTGAAGAAGTAACCGCCGGCCTTCGCCACGTAGATGGGGAACAGCGGGTAGCCGACGACGTTCTTGTCCGACCGGCCGGAGCCCGGGTACTGCGTGTGCTTGTGCAGCACGACGAAGAACAGGTGCAGCCCGATGAGCGCCAGGATGATGCCGGGCACCAGCAGGATGTGCACCGTGAACAGGCGCGGGATCAGGTCGGTGCCGGGGAACTCGCCGCCGAACAGGAAGTACGACGTGTAGCTGCCGATGATCGGGATGGACCGGACCACGCCGTCGGTGATGCGCAGGCCGTTGCCGGACAGGACGTCGTCCGGGAGCGAGTAGCCCGAGAAGCCGGCGGCCAGGCCGAGGATGAGCAGCAGGAAGCCGACCACCCAGTTGACCTCGCGCGGCTTGCGGAACGCGCCGGTGAAGAACACGCGCATCATGTGCGTGACGATCGCGGCCATGAAGATCAGGGCGGCCCAGTGGTGGATCTGCCGCATGAGCAGGCCACCGCGCACCTCGAACGAGAGCCGGAGCGTCGAGGCGAACGCCTCGGACATCTCGACGCCGTTCATGGCGGCCCACGGACCCTCGTAGTGCACCTCGTTCATGCTGGGCACGAAGAAGAGCGTGAGGAAGACACCGGAGATCAGGATCGTGATGAAGCTGAACAGCGCGATCTCGCCGAGCAGGAACGACCAGTGGTCGGGGAAGACCTTGCGCGCGAACGTCTTGACGAACGTCCCGATGCCGGTGCGCTGGTCCAGGTAGTCGGCAGTGCCCGCGGCGAGCTTCTCGACGGGGGTCGGGGTGGCTGTGGTCGTCACTTGAGACGCTCCCAGTAGCTCGGGCCGACGGGCTCCGTGAAGTCGCTCTGGGCGATCAGGTAGCCCTCGTCATCGACGGTGATCGGCAGCTGCGGCAGGGGCCGCTTCGCCGGTCCGAACACGACCCGGGCGCCGTTGGCCACGTCGAACGTCGACTGGTGGCACGGGCACAGGAGGTGGTGGGTCTGCTGCTCGTACAGCGCGACCGGACAACCCACGTGGGTGCAGATCTTGGAGTAGGCGACGATCCCGTCGTACGACCAGCCCTTGCGGTCCTCGGCCTCGTTCAGGTCGGCCGGGTCGAGCCGGACCAGCAGGACGACGGCCTTGGCCTTCTCGTCGAGAGGGTGCTCCGCCTCGTCGAGGTCCTCCGGGATGACGTGGAACACCGAGCCGATGGTCACGTCCGCGGCCTTGATGGGCCGGCCGGTCGGGTCCGTCGCGAGCTTGGTGCCCTTCTTCCACATCGTGTGCCGGAACTTCGAGACGTTCCAGTCACCACCGACGTTGCCGACGATGGGCACGATGATCGCCAGCGGGAACAGTGCGAGGGCCGAGATCATGGCGCCCTGCAGCACGCCGCGCCGACCGATGGCCGAGTCCTCCGCACCGTCCTTCAGGGCGGCGACCGCGCCGGCGCGGTTCTCGTCGGAGCTGCGCTGGACGTGCCGCTCCTCGGACTTCTCGTGGTCGTTCATGAGCGCCTTGGCCCAGTGGACGGCGGCGAGGCCGATGCCCAGCAGCGACAGGGCGAGTCCGAGCCCGAGGGCCAGGTTGGAGCGCAGCATCGACTCCGGCGTCTCGCCCGGAGGGAGCGTGAAGTACGCGACCAGGAAGCCGAGCGTGGCGAGCACGGAGACGGCGAAGAGCACCACGACCTGGCGCTCCGCCTTCTTGTTCGCCTTCGGGTCGTTGTCGCCCAGGCGGTCGTGGTGCTCCGGGTGACCCGGGTTCTCGAACTTGTCGGGCAGCGCACCGGGCGCGTGCGTGACGAGCTCGTTGCCGGCCTCGTGGCCTGTGTCGTGGTTGCTCACGAGGACTTCGCTCCGATCCAGACTGCTGCGCCGATGAGCAGGCCCATGCCGACGACCCAGGCCCAGAGGCCCTCGCTCACCGGTCCGAGGGCGCCGAGGTCGAGCCCGCCGGGGGAGGTGCCGCCCTGCTGGTCGATGAACGCGATGATGTCGCGCTTCTCCTCGGGGGTGATGTTCGCGTCGTTGAACACGGGCATCGACTGCGGGCCGGTCAGCATGGCCTCGTACAGGTGGGTGGGCGTGGTCGCCCAGAGGTTCGGTGCGAACTTGCCCTGCGAGAGCGCGCCGCCCGCACCCACGGCGTTGTGGCACATGGCGCAGTTGGTGCGGAAGATCAGCATGCCGTTGGCGACGTCACCGAGGGCCGGGTCGACCTGCTCCGCGGTGGGGATGGCGGGACCGGCACCCAGCGACGCGACGAACGCGGCGAGCTGGTTGATCTGCTCCTGGTCGAACTGCACGGGCTTGACCTGGGCCTGCGGGCCGTTCATCTGCATGGGCATACGACCGGTGCCGACCTGGAAGTCGACCGCCGCGGCGCCCACCCCGATGAGGGACGGGCCGCTCGCCGTGCCGGACGCAGCCGGTCCGTGGCAGGTGGCGCAGTTGGCCTGGAACAGCTTCTCGCCGGTGTCGATGTCGTTGGTGCTCGCCTTCACAGGCGCGGCATCGGCCGACGTCGGTGCCAGCACCGCGTACAGGCCACCGGTGAGCAGCAGCGCCAGCAGGAGCAGCACGATCGGCGCACGCCGATCCTGCCTGCGGGCTGCGAGTGCCTTCACGGATCGATCCTCGTCTCGCACATGGGGGATGGGGGTCTGGGGGCGACGGGCCGGTGAGCCCGACGCCGGCTACTTCAGGAGGTAGATCACCGCGAAGAGCGCGATCCACACGACGTCGACGAAGTGCCAGTAGTACGACGTGACGATCGCGGAGGTGGCCTCGTGGTGGCCGAACCGCTTGGCGCTGAACGAGCGACCGAGCAGGAAGAGGAAGGCGAGCAGTCCGCCGACGACGTGCAGACCGTGGAACCCGGTCGTCAGGTAGAAGACAGATCCGTACGGGCTCGACGCGATGGTCAGCCCCTCGTGCACCAGCTCGGCGTACTCGTAGATCTGGCCACCGATGAAGAAGGCGCCCATGAGGTAGGTCAGGGCCATCCACTCGTTCATGCCCCAGCGGTTCACCTGGAGCAGGGAGCCGGTGCGCACGGGCTGGAACCGCTCTGCGGCCCACACACCCATCTGGCACGTCACCGACGACAGGACCAGCACCGTCGTGTTGATCGCGGCGAAGGTGATGTTGAGCTTCGGGGTGTTCTCCGCCCAGGCCTCCGGCGCTGCGCCACGCAGCGTGAAGTACATGGCGAAGAGGCCGGCGAAGAACATGAGCTCGCTGGCCAGCCAGACGATCGTCCCTACCGACACGGGGTTCGGTCGGTTGACGCTCACGTGGGGGCTGGTGCGCGGGGCAGCCGTTGCGGTCGACACGATCGCCATTATGGCTGATGACGCCCCCGCATGGGACGTTAGGCCCTCAGCGTGGCCACAGGTAAATGTCACACCGTCAGGATCCGCACGTTCGCGAGCGAGCCCGCGGCCGGAGATCACGCGGATCTGGTAGGCGTCGACGGCCGTGCGCGGCGCCCGCGACCCGTCCGGACGCGCGGCGCGTCGTGGCCCCCGTGCTATGCGTCCGGAGGTGCTGTGGCGGGCCTGACCACCGAGCCGGGACCACCCGTGCCAGAATTCCGGACGGACGCACGTCGACGACGAGTGAGGGACTTCCATGAGCACGGCGCAGCCCGACAACGCAGCCACCACCGGCCCGCGGATCCTCCTGTACAGCGACGACGTCGACGCCCGCGCGCAGGTACGGCTCGCCGTCGGTCGGCGGCTGCGTCGCGGGGCTCCCGACATCGAGTGGGTCGAGGTGGCCACCGCGGCCGCCGTCATCGCGCAGACGGAGTCGGGCGGGCTGGACCTGCTGATCCTGGACGGCGAGGCGGACAAGGTGGGCGGCCTCGGCCTGGCGCGGCAGCTCAAGGACGAGATCTTCCGGTGCCCGCCGACCCTCGTGCTCACCGGTCGCCCGCAGGACGCGTGGCTCGCGTCCTGGTCGAACGCCGACGCGGTCGTCAGCCGGCCGCTCGACCCGGTCGAGCTGCACGGCGCGGTGGCGGCGATCGTCGAGGCGCAGGCCGTCACCCGATGACGGAGACCCCCACCTGGCCGGACCTGTTCGCGACCCTCACGGCCCGGCGGGACCTCACGATCGACCAGACCTCCTGGGCGATGTCCGAGATCATGAGCGGCGCGGCCTCGACCCCCAAGGTCGCCGCGTTCCTCATCGGCCTCAAGACCAAGGGCGAGTCGGTCGACGAGCTCACGGGCCTGGCCGACACGATGCTGGCGCACGCCGTCCGGATCGAGGTCCCCGGGCGCACGCTGGACATCGTCGGCACGGGCGGCGACCGATCGCACACCGTGAACATCTCGACGATGTCGGCCCTCGTCATCGCGGGCGCCGGCCTCACCGTGGTCAAGCACGGCAACCGGGCCGCGTCGTCGTCGTCCGGGTCGGCCGATGTGCTCGAGGAGCTCGGCATCCGGCTCGACCACCCACCCGCGCGCGTCGCCGAGCTCGCCACCGAGGTGGGGATCACGTTCTGCTTCGCGCAGGTGTTCCACCCGTCGTTCCGGCACACCGCGGCCGCGCGCACCGAGCTCGGGGTCGGCACGGCGTTCAACTTCCTCGGCCCGCTCACCAACCCGGCGCAGCCCGGATCCGCGGCGATCGGCGTGGCGGACGCGCGGATGGCTCCGCTGATGGCCGGAGTGCTCGCCCAGCGCGGGGTCAGCGCGTTGGTGTTCCGCGGGGAGGACGGCCTCGACGAGATCGCCCCGACCGGTCCCACGCGACTGTGGGAGGTCCGCGGCGGCGACGTGACGGAGTCCGTCATCGACTGGGAGGCCGAGCTCGGCGTGCCGCGCATCGCGCTCGACTCGTTGCGCGGAGCGAAGGCCGACTACAACGCCGACGTCGCGCGGAGGCTGCTCGCCGGGGAGACCGGCCCGGTGCGCGAGACCGTCGTGCTGAACACGGCCGCGGCGCTCGTGGCCGACGGCACGCTGCCGGGCACCGCCGGCGGGACGCTCGTGGAGCGGCTGGTCGCCGCGAGCGGGCACGCGCGGGAGTCGCTGGACAGCGGGGCCGCGGCGGACGTCCTGGCGCGCTGGCGGGCGGCCAGCGCCCGCTGAGCTGGTCTCCGAGCTCCGGGTCAGTCCTCGAGCCCGAGGGCGAACGCCTGCTCGAGGTCGTGCTGCGAGTACGTGCGGAACGCGATGTACGTCTGCGTGCGGATGACGCCCTCGATCTTGCTCACCTTGTCCGCGATGACGTCGGCGAGGTCGTCGTGCTCGCGCACACGCACCATGGCGATGAGGTCGACCTCTCCGGTCACGGAGTAGACCTCGCTGACTCCGGGGAGCTCGGCGATCGCGGCGGCGACCTCCGGGATCCTCGCGGCGTCCGAGTCGATGAGCACGATGGCGGTCAGCATGCTCGTCATCATGCCGTGCGGGGCGGGTGGATGCTGAACGGAATGACCCGCGCGTCGTCGAGCTCCAGCGTCACCGGCCGCGCCTCCGCGACGTCGAGCTCGCGCTCCGCGTCCGCCCCCGGCAGGTGGAGCACCCGACCACCCGCCTCGGGGGCGAGTCGGGGCCTGACCAGCGTCGCGACGGCGGTCGCGGCGTCGCCCAGCGCCTCGGCCGACCGCACGGGACAGGCCCACGGCACGTCGACCGCGACGAGGCGGACCCCGGGCTTCTCGAGCCAGGCGAGGATCAGGTCGGTCTCCTCCGGGTGCGCCGCGGTGGCGGGGGCCACGGCCGGCTCGACCTGCTCGCCGGTGGCCTGGAGGGTGGCGATGGCGGGGCGCGGGTCGGTGCGCCGGTCCACCCGCGCGGTCCCCGCGAGACGTCCGAACCGCACGAGCACGAGCTCCCACCCGCCGTCGTCGGCACGTCGGGCGGCCACCAGCTCGGCGCAGGCGGCGAGCGGTGCGAACCGCTGCGCACGCGACGCGCCGCGCAGGAAGCCCCCGAGGCGGTCCCGGACGGTCGCGGCCTCCTCGAACCGCTCCTGCGCCACCAGCCAGGCGATCCGGTCGGCGTGCGCCTCGACCACGGGTGCGGCGTCGGCGACCATCGCGTGCCGGACGCGGTCGACGACCTCCGCATAGCCGGCGGGTCCCTGGTGACCGGTGCACGGGGCTCCGCACTTGCCCATCTCGACGAGCACGCACGCCGAGGAACCGGGTGGGGCCACCAGGGGGAGCTTGCGGGTGCACTGGCGGATGGGGAACGTCTCGTGGAGGGCCTCGACGGCCAGCTGGGCCGTCGAGGCGGAGGAGAACGGTCCGATGTACGTCGCGCCGTCGCCGTCCTTGACCTCTCGCACCACCGACAGGCGCGGGTAGGGCTCGGAGGTGAGGCGGACCCACGGCATGCGCTCGGGGAACCGGGACCGGCGGTTGTACCGGGGGGAGTGGGCGGCGATGAGGCGGAGCTCGCGGACGCGCGCCTCCAAGGGCGTCGCGCACGGGATCGGGTCGACGCGCTGCGCGACGCGGACCATCTCGATCATGCGGCTGCGCTTCTCCGCCGACGTGAAGTAGGACCGGACGCGCTGGCGGAGCGACGTCGTGGACGTGCCGACGTAGAGGACCTCGTCGCCGGGCCCCCGGAACAGGTAGACCCCCGGCCCGTCCGGCAGCCCGTCCGCCAGGGTGCGCTTGCGTCGCACGTCCTCGGGCACCGGGTCCGTGGCCGTGGCGAGGTCCTCGAGGTGGGTGATGCCCAGGGGGGCCAGGCGCGCCAGCAGCGCGTGCAGCACGTCGACCGTCGCCCGGGCGTCGGAGAGCGCGCGGTGGTTGGGCGTGACCGTGGCGTGGAACAGGTAGGCGAGGGTGGACAGCTTGTGGTTCGGGGCCTCGTCACGCGTGACCACCCGACGCGCGAGGCGGACGGTGTCCACGACCTTGTTGCCCGGCCAGGCGTGACCGGTCCGGGCGGCGGCGGCCTTGAGGAAGCCGATGTCGAACGGGGCGTTGTGCGCGACCAGCACGGACCCGCGCGAGAACTCGAGGAAGCTGGGCAGCACCTCCTCGATGGGCGGCGCCCCGATGAGCATCGTCGTGGTGATGCCCGTGAGCACCTGGATGAAGGCCGGCACGGGACCGCCGGGGTCCACCAGCGTCTGGAACTCCCCGATCACCTCGCCGCCGCGCACCTTGACCGCGCCGATCTCCGTGATGGCGCAGTCCGCGGGTGTGCCGCCCGTGGTCTCGAGGTCCACGACGACGAACGTGACGTCCGACAGCGGGGTGCCCAGGTCATCCAGGGTCTGCTGCACCGGACGGGCCGCCGGGTCCGGGGTGGCGTCCGCCCAGACGGGGCGCAGGCGGCGGACGGACGACATGGCTGGGACGCTACCCACGGCCACCGACACGACCCGGCTCCTGCCCCGGTGCGTCGCGACCTGGCCACATGTCTCCCCACGACGGTGGTGGGTCGATAGTTTCGCCGGATGGAGCTCGAGCTGCGCCACCTCCGCCTGATCGTCACCGTCGCCGAACAGGGCTCGGTGACCCGCGCGGCCGCGGCCCTCGGACTCACCCAACCCGCCCTCACCGCCCAGCTCAACCGGATCGACAGGACGTTCGGAGCGCCGGTGTTCACGCGTGACCAGCGAGGTGCACGGCCGACCGCGCTCGGAGAGTTCGTGCTCGGCCGCGCCAAGGTGCTCCTCCCCGCGATGTCCGCACTCGTCGACGACGCGCACCGGATCGTGGCGGGCCGCGACGAGCAGGCGCGGTCCGTGCGGGTGGGCACCGCGGCCACGGCGTTGGGCGGCCTGTTCGTCAACCGCCTGGTGTCCGGCCTGCACGCCGAGGTCACCAGCGTCACGCTGCCGGACGTCGACGGTGTCTCGGCGCAGCTGGCCGCGCGGACGCTCGACATCGCCCTGGTCGGCATGTGCGGGAACGCCTCCCCGCCGACCGCCGGTGGTGTCCGGTGGTGGCGGGTGAGCACCGACCCGGTGTTCGTGCTCGTCCCGGACGACCATCCGCTGGCGACCCGGGCGGTCGTCTCGCTCACCGACCTCGCAGACGCGGACTGGCTGGGGGTCTCCGGCGCCGGGTGCTTCCAGCGCTGCTTCGTCACCGCCTGCGCGCGGGCCGGGTTCACGCCCGGCAAGGTGAGCGAGGCCGACCGGGCGGCGTGCGTCGACCTGGTCCGGGCGGGTCACGGCGTCGCGCTGGTGCAGCCGACGTTCCCCGACACCCCCGGTGTCTGCGTGGTCCCGCTGGCGGGCGTGCCACTGCAGTGGGCGCACCACGTGGGGTGGCACGACGAGGCAGCGGCGTTGCCGGTCGACGGCATCGTCGAGGCAGCCGACCGCGCCCACGCCGAGGCCGTGAGCCGCAGCAGCCCGCGATTCCTCGACTGGTTGGCCGCCGGAGGGCATAACCGCGGTGCTATGCCCACCGAGTGATCTGTTCTTCGACTCGCGTCACGCCTAGTGTGACTGACGGCCTACCGGCCGATGTGACGACGGAGGGACGACGGACATGACGCGACACACCTGGAGGGCAGCGGTGACGGCCTGTGCGGCCGGTGTGCTCCTCGCCGGACCGCTGGCGGTCGGATCGACTGCCGCACCATCCGACCCCGGATCCACGAGCCCGCAGGAGCTCGGCATCCAGCAGAAGGTCGACCCCGCGATCCAGAAGGCGCTCGAGCGCGACCTCGGGCTCAGCCCGTCCGCCGCCGCCAAGCGGCTCACGTTCCAGGCGGACGCCGCCGGGAAGCAGCGCGTCCTCAAGGCGCGACTGGGCGCCACGTTCGCCGGCGCCTGGATCGACCCGACGAAGAACGTCCTGTACGTCGGTGTCGCCGACGGAGGCGCCGCCTCGACCGTGCAGGCGGCCGGCGCGCAGGCCGTCGTCGTCGACCACACGCTCGCCGACCTCGAGCAGTGGCAGGCCTCGCTCGACGCGACGACCGCCGAGGCCGCCGCGGCCGTGCCGAGCTGGTACGTCGACGTCACGACCAACTCGGTCGTCGTGTCGGTGCGCGCCGGCGGGGAGACCGCGGCGCGCCAGCTCGTCGAGCGCGCGGGGGTGCCGGCGGACTCGGTGACGTTCCAGCCGACCACCGAGGCACCGAGGACCTTCATCGACATCGTCGGCGGCAACGCCTACACGATCGGTGGGACGAGCCGCTGCTCGGTCGGCTTCTCCGTCACCGGCGGGTTCGTCTCCGCGGGCCACTGCGGTCGGACGGGGGCGACGACGGCGACGCCGACCGGCACGTTCCGGGGCTCCAGCTTCCCGGGCAACGACTACTCGTGGATCGGCGCCGCAGCCGGCAACACACCGATCGGTGCGGTCAACCAGTACAACGGCAGCCGAGTCTCCGTCGCCGGGTCCACCGACGCGGCGGTCGGCGCCTCCGTCTGCCGGTCGGGATCGACCACCGGCTGGCACTGCGGGACGATCCAGTCGCGCGGCGCGAGCGTGACCTACGCCGAGGGCACGGTCAGCGGGCTCATCCGCACCAACGTGTGCGCCGAGCCCGGCGACTCCGGCGGCTCCCTCATCGCCGGCAACCAGGCGCAGGGCGTGACGTCCGGCGGGTCCGGGAACTGCTCGTCCGGCGGCACCACGTACTTCCAGCCGGTGAACGAGATCCTGTCCGCCTACGGGCTCACGCTGACCACCGGGGGAGGTGGCACCACCCCGCCCCCGACGACGTCGTGCTCCGGCTACGCGGCCAGCTACCAGGGCACCCTCTCCTCCGGCTCGGCCGTGGCCCAGCCCTCGGGTGGCTCGGTGAGCGTGACGCGCAGCGGCACCTTCCGGCTGTGCCTCGCCGGTCCGAGCAGCGCGGACTTCGACCTCTACCTGCAGAAGCGGAGCGGGACCGCGTGGTCGACGGTCGCCCGGGGGACGACGTCGTCGCCCAACGAGGCGTTCACCTACTCCGGCACGGCCGGCACCTACCGGTACGTCGTCGACGCGTACTCCGGTTCCGGCGCGTACGTCCTGGGGGTCTCGATCCCCTGACGTCGTCGAGCACCCTGGCCGGCGGTCACCCTGACAGGGTGGCCGCCGGGCCACGTTCCGTCGTCGACAGCCCGGTGCCACCTAAGGTGCTGGTCATGAGCGGCGACGGCGGGACGGGCGACGACGCCACGGAGGTACCGGCGACGTTGCGGACCGCGCTGGTGCAGGTGGCCGCCGACGTGCTGGGGACGACGGAGCCCGTCGAGGTCCCCCCGTCGCTGCGCGCCGTCCACCGGTTCGCCCCACGCCGGCGAGCGACCGCAGGCGCGGGGCCGCTCTGGAACGCCCTGCAGGACGACGCGTACCGGGCGCGGGTGGCGCGCGTGTGGGCGCAGGCCAACCCCGAGCTGGCCGCCCAGGTGGCCGCGGACGCCCCGGAGCCGCCGACGCCGTCGGTGCAGGCCGCGGTCGGGGCCTGGCTCCTCGGGTCGGGCTGGCGCGAGGTGCTCCCGCCGGAGGAGGCGGAGGTCGGCGCCGTGAGCGCGGAGGCGCAGGCCCGGCTCGCGCGTGCGCAGGCTGAGGTCGAGCGGGTCCGGGCGGACGCCACGGCAGCGCGGGACGAGGCGCGTGCCGCCGAGGAGCAGCTCGGCGCTCTGCAGCGCGAGCTGCGACGGCTGCGGTCGGACGCCGACCGCGCGCGCAGCGAGGAGCGCCGTGCGGCCGAGGAGGCACGCGCGTCGCGCGACGCGGGCGAGCTCGCGCAGGCACGTGCCGCGGACGACCTCCGGCAGGCGGTCGAGGAGCGACGGTCGGCGCAGGCCGAGCGCACGGCCGCACGTGCGGAGCTGCGGGCGGCCCGCAAGCTCGCCGACGTGCGCGTGCGCCTGCTCCTCGACACGATCGTCGACGCCGCGAGCGGGCTGCGGTCCGAGCTGGCGCTGCCGCCGGTCGCGGACCTGCCGGCCGACCTGGTCAGTCCGCCCACGGAGCGCACCGTGGTGCGGCCGGGCTCGCGCGGGCGGTCGGTGGAGGACCCGGCGTTGCTGGACGAGCTGCTGCGTCAGCCGTGGGCGCACCTGATGGTGGACGGGTACAACGTGTCGAAGTCCGGGTTCGGGGAGCTGTCGCTCGCGGACCAGAGGCGTCGGCTGGTGGACGGGCTCGCCCAGGTCGCCGCGCGGACCGGCGCCGAGGTCACGTGCTGCTTCGACGGTCAGGAGGGGCAGCAGCACCCGCCGGGCGGCTACGCGCGTGGCGTCCGGGTGCTCTTCGCGGTGGGGGAGATCGCCGACGACCTGATCCGACGCCTCGTGCACGCCGAGCCGCCGGGACGGGTGCTCGTCGTCGTGACCAGCGACCAGGAGGTCGTGCGCGACGTCGAGGCCGCCGGAGCGTGGGTGGTGCCGTCCAGCACGCTTGTCGCGCGCCTGCAGCGCCTCTGACGGCTGGTGTCGGTGGTCGTCGCTAGCGTCCCCGGCATGATCATCGACTGCGACACCTGCACCGAGCGCGGGGCCGCGTGCGCGGACTGCGTCGTGACGTTCCTGACCATCCCGGTGCGCACCACGGCGCCCGAGGCGGTGCCCGCCGCGAACGCCGCAGGGGCGGTCGAGCTCGATGCCGCGGAGCAGCACGCCATCGGCGTGCTCGCGGCGTCGGGACTCGTCCCGCCCCTGCGGCTGGTGCGCGCGGTGTGAGCCGTCAGTCTCCCGCCGGGCCCTCGTAGAGCGCGTCGATCTCGCCTGCGTAGTCCTTGAGCACCTCGTTGCGACGGATGCTCAGCTTCGGCGTCAGGTAGCCGTTGGCGATGGTGAGGTCCGACTCGAGGATCCGGTACTTGCGCACCGACTCCGCCCGGGACACCGCCTTGTTCGCCTTCTCGACCGCCTTGTCCAGCGACGCCAGGACGTCCGCGTCCTTGGCGGCCTCGGCGAGCGTCATGGCCGGCTTGCCGTGCGCGGACAGCCAGCCGGGGACGCCCTCGGGGTCGAGGGTGATGAGCGCACCAATGAAGGGGCGCTGGTCACCGACCACGACCACCTGGCTGATGAGCGGGTGCGCACGGATGCGGTCCTCGAGCACCGCGGGGGCCACGTTCTTGCCGCCGGCCGTGACGATGATCTCCTTCTTGCGACCGGTGATCCGCAGGTAGCCCTCGTCGTCCAGCGAGCCCAGGTCGCCGGTGCGGAACCAGCCGTCGTGCATGGCCTCCGCGGTCGCGGCCTCGTTGTTGTGGTAGCCCCGGAACACCTGGATGCCCTGCAGCTCGACCTCGCCGTCCGCGGCGATGCGGACGCCGCTGCCCGGCAGGGGGAGGCCGACGGTGCCGATCTTGGTGCCCCGGCCCGGCCGGTTCACCGTCGCGGGGGCGGTGGTCTCGGTCAGGCCGTAGCCCTCGAGCACGTTCAGGCCGAGGCCACGGTAGAAGTGGCCGAGCCGCTCGCCGAGCGGGGCACCGCCCGAGACGGCCCACCGCGCGTTGCCGCCCAGCGCGTTGCGCAGACGGTGCAGGACGAGCACGTCCGCGACCTTGTGCTGGAGGCGCAGCCACAGGCTCGGGCCGCGCGGGTTGTCGAGCGCGCGCGAGTAGACGATCGACGTCTTCGCGGCCCGCTGGAAGATCGATCCCTTGCCGCCCGCGGCGGCCTTTTGCTCGGCCGAGTTGTAGACCTTCTCGAACACCCGGGGGACCGCGAGGATGAAGGTCGGCTTGAACGAGCCGAGGTCGTCGATCAGGGTCACCGTGCTCGGGCTGTGGCCCAGGACGGCGCCGGCGGGGATGCAGAGCACCTCGATGAACCGGGCGAACACGTGCGCGAGCGGCATGAAGAGCAGCGTGCGCGCGCCGGGCTCGGCGAAGACCTCGTTGATGTCCTCGACCGCGTTGACGGTGAGCAGGTAGAAGTTGCCGTGCGTGAGCTCGACGCCCTTCGGCCGGCCCGTCGTGCCCGACGTGTAGATTATGGTGGCGAGGTCGTCGAGGACCGCGAGGCCACGGCGACGGGTGATCTCGTCGTCGGTCGTGCTCGCGCCGCTGGTCACGATGGTGTCGATCGCGCCGTCGTCGAGGATCAGGACCTCGCGCAGGGTGTGCGCCTCGGCGCGGACCTCGTCGACGACCGCGGCGTGCGCGGCGGTCTCGACCACGAGCAGCGAGACGTCGGCGTCGGTGAGGATCCACAGGACCTGCTCGGCCGACGACGTCTCGTACAGGGGGACCGGCACCGCGCCCGCGGCCCAGACGGCCCAGTCGATCAGCGACCACTCGTACCGCGTGCGCGACATGATGCCGACGCGGTCGCCGGGCTGCACGCCGCGCGCCACGAGACCCTTGGCCACCGCGACGATCTCCGCGTCGAACTCCCGCGAGGTCAGCGGGATCCACGGCCCGCCCTCGTGCGTCTTGTGCTCGACGAGGACGCCGTCGGGCGTGCTCGCGACGCGCGCGGCGAGCAGGTCGTTGAGGTTCTTCGAGGGATCGACCTCGACGCGCAAAGGGATGTGGAACTCGTCCATGCTGGCTCCAGTGACAGAGGGGCGAAGTGTGGCCCTGAGGATACGGGACTTCGGTCGCCCTGTGGGCAGCAGCCGAATGGGTACGCTCTGCGGCGGGCCTGGTCGCGGGGTCGTCCGGGCACGTGGGCCGGGGGCCGCGCAGGCGGATAGCGTGGAAGCCCGCACCGCACGGTAGCGAGCACGGTACGAGCGCGTAGGAGCACACACGAACATGCACGCCATCGGTGTGGACATCGGCGGGACCAAGATCGCGGCGGGTGTCGTCGACGACGACGGCACGATCCTCGCGCAGACGCGCCGGGAGACGTCGCCCGACGACGTCGCGGGGATCGACAAGGCGATCGCCGAGGTCTACCTCGAGCTGAGCGGCTCCTACGAGGTCAGCGCCATGGGCGTCGCCGCAGCCGGGTTCGTCTCGGCCGACCGGTCGTCCGTCCTGTTCGCCCCGAACATCGCGTGGCGCGACTACCCGCTGCGACAGAAGGTCCAGGCGATCCTGCAGGACGACGACGTGCTGGTCGTCGTGGAGAACGACGCCAACGCGGCCGGCTGGGCCGAGTTCCGGTTCGGTGCGGGCCGCGACGTCGACGACATGCTGATGCTCACCGTCGGCACCGGCCTCGGCGGCGCCATCGTGTCCAACGGCCAGCTCGTGCGCGGGGCGTGGGGTGTCGCCGCGGAGATCGGGCACATGCGCGTGGTGCCCGGTGGCCACTACTGCGGCTGCGGCCACGAGGGCTGCTGGGAGCAGTACGCCTCGGGCAGCGCGCTGGTGCGCGACGCGCAGGCCACCGTGATCATCGAGCCCGACCGTGCGAAGCGGCTCCTGGAGCTGGCCGGCGGCGACGTCGAGAAGCTCAACGGGCCGCAGGTCACGCAGGCCGCGCAGGAGGGCGACCCCCTGGCTGTCGAGCTGCTCGCGGAGCTCGGACGCTGGGTGGGCGAGGGCGCGGCGTCGGCGACGGCGCTGCTCGACCCGGCGCTGATCGTCGTCGGCGGAGGAGTGGCGGACGCGGGAGACCTGCTCCTCGCTCCCGCCCGCAAGGGCTTCGCGGAGCAGCTGTCCGGGCGCGGGCACCGGCCCGAGGCGAAGATCGTCGTCGCGTCGATGGGCAACGACGCGGGGATGGTCGGCGCGGCCGACCTCGCACGCCTCTGAGGACCGGTGCGTCCCGGTCAGACCACCGCACCGGTGTCGTCGTCGCCCGGGTCACGACGGTGCGGCATCCGCCACAGGAGCACGCCGACCCCCACGACGAAGAGGGCGGCCGCCGCCTGCACGAGCGCGGGCGGTGCGTCGCGCCACGCCACCAGGACCACCAGCAGGAAGACCGGCACGCCCGCGGCGGCGAACCAGGCCATCGTGAGCAGCGGGTCACCCCCGAGGACCGGCCCGGGATCGGGCGGCACGAAGTGCTCCTCGGCGTCGACGGCGCTCTCGGCGTCGTCGATCTGCGAGGTCCCGTCCCAGTCGCGCCCGGACAGCTCCGGCTCTCGCGTCGGCTCCTGGGCGGGCCGCACGACGCGTCGGTCGGCCACCCAGGGTGCGACCGGGAACGAGAGGCCCGTGGCGGGCTCGGCGGTCGTCCCGCTCGGCGGGGCCGTCGGAGCAGCGGGGGGATCCTGGGCCTCGTCGAACCCGTCGAGCTCACCGAGGTCGGCCACGATCGCGGCCCACACCTCCTCGTCCGACAGCGGCGGCGGTGCGGCATGATCGGGCGGCCCGTCGGGCGGGCCGGCAGGCAGACCGGCGGCCGGCGGTTCGTCGGCGCCCGTCGGCTGGACCCCCTCGTCGGGGTCGTCGGGGCGAGGTGCCATAGGAGCACTCTAGAGTCGGACCGGGCAGTCGGGGTGGCAGGTGCTCGGCCCCGGGCTTCCGCAGGGAGTCGTCGGGGGCGAGCGCAGGGCTCGGGTGGGCGGTCAGTCCGTGAGTCGGGTCGAGAGGTGAACCGTTGTTCTACTGGTTGATGAAGCGGGTCTTCGTCGGACCGCTGCTGCACCTGGTCTACCGGCCGTGGGTGCGTGGCGCCGAGAACGTCCCCGAGGAGGGTGCCGCGATCCTGGCGAGCAACCACCTCGCGGTGATCGACTCGTTCTTCCTGCCGCTGGTCCTCGACCGTGAGCTCGTGTTCATCGGCAAGCAGGAGTACTTCACCGGCTCGGGGATCAAGGGGCGGCTCACCGCCGGCTTCATGCGCGGCGTCGGCACGATCCCCGTGGACCGCGGGGGCGGCAAGGCGAGCGAGGCGGCCCTGCGCACCGGGCTGCGACGCCTGAACGACGGCGACCTGTTCGGCATCTACCCCGAGGGCACCCGCAGCCCCGACGGCCGGCTGTACCGCGGGAAGACCGGGATCGCGCGCCTCGCGCTGGAGTCCGGCGCGCCCGTGATCCCGGTCGCGATGGTCGGCACCGACGAGGCGCAGCCCGCCGGTCGCCGGATCCCGAAGGTCATGCGCATCGGCACGGTCATCGGCGAGCCCCTCGACTTCAGCCGCTACCAGGGCATGGAGAACGACCGGTTCATCCTGCGCTCGGTGACCGACGAGATCATGTACGCGATCATGAGCCTGTCCGGGCAGGAGTACGTGGACGTCTACGCGGCCACCCAGAAGGCGCGCATCGCCACGGGCCACCCGGCCGTCGCGGGCGACGCCGCCGACCACCTGCCGGCCGCGCCCGGAGGACGTCCCGTACCGGACGTCCAGGTGCCGGTCCCCCCGCAGGACGAGTCCGGGACGTCAGTAGGATGACGCGGTCGGCCTGAGCGCCGGCACCGTGGGCGCGCCCGACAGATCGGGTGCGTCGAAGGCAGTTTCTACGAGAGGTGTGTCTCATGTCGGTTCGTCGCGTCGCCCTCCTGACCGCAGGTGGCTTCGCTCCGTGCCTGTCGTCCGCCGTCGGCGGGCTCATCGAGCGGTACACGGAGATCGCTCCCGACATCGAGATCATCGCGTACCAGCACGGCTACTACGGCCTCCTGCGCGGCGACAAGATCGTCGTCGACGCGGAGACGCGAGCCAAGGCCGGGATCCTGCACAAGTTCGGTGGCTCGCCCATCGGCAACTCGCGCGTCAAGCTCACCAACGCCAAGGACTGCGTCAAGCGCGGACTCGTGCAGGAGGGCCAGGACCCGCTGCAGGTGGCCGCCGAGCAGCTCAAGGCTGACGGTGTCGACGTGCTGCACACCATCGGGGGCGACGACACCAACACGACGGCTGCCGACCTCGCTGCGTACCTGCACGAGAACGGCTACGACCTGACCGTCGTCGGCCTGCCCAAGACGATCGACAACGACGTGGTGCCCATCAAGCAGTCGCTGGGCGCCTGGACCGCCGCCGAGGAGGCCGCCGGGTTCGCCGCGAACATCATCGGCGAGCACCGCTCCGGCCCGCGCATGCTCATCGTCCACGAGGTCATGGGCCGGCACTGCGGGTGGCTCACCGCCGCCGCGGCCGCCGAGTACCGCAAGTGGCTCGACACGCAGGAGTGGGTCCCGGGGATCGGCCTGACGCGCGAGCGCTGGGACATCCACGCCGTCTTCGTGCCCGAGCTCGCGCTCGACATCGACGCCGAGGCCGCGCGCCTCAAGGCGATCATGGACGAGCAGGGGAACGTCAACATCTTCCTGTCCGAGGGCGCCGGCATGCACGAGATCGTCGAGCAGCTCGAGGCCGCCGGCACGCCCGTGGAGCGCGACCCGTTCGGTCACGTCAAGCTCGACACCGTGAACCCGGGCCAGTGGTTCGCCAAGCAGTTCGGCGAGAAGCTGGGCGCCGAGAAGACGATGGTGCAGAAGTCCGGGTACTACTCGCGCGCCGCGGCGGCGAACGCCGAGGACCTGCGCCTCATCAAGTCGATGACCGACCTGGCCGTGGAGTCCGCCCTGCGCGGCGAGTCCGGCGTCATCGGTCACGACGAGGAGCAGGGCGACGTGCTGCGCGCCATCGAGTTCCCGCGCATCGCGGGCGGCAAGGCGTTCGACGTGTCGCAGCCCTGGTTCGGTGCGCTGCTGCAGGACATCGGACAGTCCCTGGTCCCGGCGAGTCACTCATGAGTGTCGAGCCGGACCCGCAGGTCGTCGCGGGGCTCGACGCCTGGCGGTCGATGGGCGCGCTCCAGCAGCCGCAGTGGCCGGACGCGACCGCCCTCGGCGCGGTGACGGCTCGGCTGTCGACGCTCCCGCCGCTCGTGTTCGCGGGCGAGGCCGACCACCTGCGCGCGCAGCTGGCGGCCGCCGGGCGCGGCGAGGCGTTCCTGCTCCAGGGCGGTGACTGCGCGGAGACGTTCAGCACGGCGACGGCGGACAACATCCGCAACAAGATCAAGACGATCCTGCAGATGGCCGTCGTGCTCACGTACGGCGCCAGCCTGCCCGTCATCAAGATGGGCCGGATGGCCGGGCAGTACGCCAAGCCCCGCAGCTCCGAGACGGAGACCCGCGACGGCGTGACGCTCCCCGCGTTCCGTGGCGACATCATCAACGACTACGAGTTCACCACCGAGGCCCGCACGCCGGACCCGCAGCGGCTGCTCGAGGCGTACCACACGTCCGCCTCGACG
The DNA here is from genome assembly GCF_001426725.1 of Cellulomonas sp. Root137. Lineage (NCBI taxonomy): Bacteria > Bacillati > Actinomycetota > Actinomycetes > Micrococcales > Cellulomonadaceae > Cellulomonas > Cellulomonas sp. Root137. The sequence continues at coordinate 2,364,267 of NZ_LMFG01000001.1, forward strand.
CTGAACCTCATCCGGGCGTTCACCACCGGCGGCTTCGCGTCCCTGCTGCGCGTGCACGAGTGGAACCGCGGCTTCATGGCCAACCCGTCGTACTCGCGCTACGAGGAGATCGCGGCGGAGATCGACCGGGCCATCCGGTTCATGGCGGCCTGCGGTGCCGACTTCGACGCGCTCCGGTCCGTCGACTTCTTCTCCAGCCACGAGGGCCTGCTGCTCGACTACGAGCGCCCCCTGACGCGCATCGACTCGCGGACCGGGCTCCCGTACGACTGCTCGGCGCACTTCGTGTGGATCGGTGAGCGGACCCGCCAGCTCGGCGGCGCCCACGTGGACTACTTCTCGCGCGTGCAGAACCCGCTGGGCATCAAGCTGGGCCCGACGACCACCGGCGACGACGCCCTGGCGCTCATCGACAAGCTGAACCCGCAGGGGGAGGCCGGCCGCATCACGTTCATCACCCGCATGGGCGCCGGCAAGGTCCGTGACCTGCTGCCCGCGCTGGTCGAGAAGGTGACCGCCGACGGTCGCCCCGTGACGTGGGTCTGCGACCCCATGCACGGCAACGGGATCACGTCGGCGTCCGGTTACAAGACGCGCCGGTTCTCCGACGTCATGGACGAGGTCGCCGGCTTCTTCGAGGTGCACCGCGGCCTCGGCACCGTGCCCGGCGGCCTGCACATCGAGCTCACGGGCGACGACGTCACCGAGGTGCTGGGCGGGTCCGAGGAGATCGACGACGAGGGCCTGGCGCGACGGTACGAGACGCTCGTCGACCCGCGCCTGAACCACCAGCAGTCGCTGGAGATGGCGTTCCAGGTCGTGGAGCTGCTCCGCGCGTCCTGAGCTGTTCGCCGAGCAGCCCGGTCCCGCCTCGTGCGGCGCCGGGCTGCGTCGTGTCAGACGACGGTGAGGACGATCTCCGTGCCGACCTTCACGGGCTGACCGGCGGGTGCGCTCTGGTCGCGGACCGTCCCGAAGAAGCCGCCGAGCACGTTCTCGCGCTTCACCGTGAGGCCGAGCTTCTCGAGCTGGGCCTTGGCGGCGTCGAACTGCTTGCTCACGACGTTGGGCATCTCGACGTTCTCCGGGCCCTTGGAGACGTTGACCGCGATGGTGTCGCCCCGGTGGCCCTCGGCGCCTGCGGCGGGGCTCTGGTCGATGATCAGACCGGCGGCGACCGTGTCGCTGAACGCCTCGGTCGGGGCGAGCAGCAGGTTGTCGGACTGGAGCTCGGCGGTCGCGTCCGCGACGCTCATCCCGACCACGGACGTGATCGTGACCGGCGCGGGGCCGTCGGAGAGCGTGAGCATCACGGTCGTGCCCCGGACCGTCTGGGTGTCGGGCGCGGCCGGCGTGCCGTCGGGCAGGGTCGCGCTGATGACCTTGCCGAGTCCCACCGAGTCGCTGAACTCCGGCTCCGCATAGGTGGGCTCGAGGCCGGCGGTCCTGAGGGCGGCCTCGGCGCTCGCCTGCAGCTCGTTGAGGACGCCGGAGGGCACCAGGACGTAGTCGGGGCCCTTGGAGACGGTGAACGCGACCGTGCCGTCCTTGCGGATCCGGTCACCCTGGCCCGGGTCGGTCCGGAAGACCGTGTCGACGGGCGCCTCGGCGTCGAAGGCGGACGTCGGGTCGGCGCCGAGACCGGCTCGCGCCAGGATCGCGGTCGCCTCCTCGGCGTCCTGCCCGATGATCGTCGGGACGGTCGTGTAGGCGCCGGGGCCCTCCTGGAGGTACCACCAGGTGCCGCCGCCGATCAGTGCGGCGAGGACCGTGAGCAGGATGATCCAGCGGACCGGGTGACGCTTCCGGCTCGGCTCGGGCGGGCGGCCGGTGAGCAGCTCGGCAGCGACGCCGAGCCCGATGGGCAGCGCGACTGTGGTCCCGCGTGCGTCGTTCACCTCGATGAGGGTGGTCTCGTCCGAGTCGGAGTCCGACTCGTCGAGGCCCGGTGCGTCGGCGTCTGCGTCGTCGTCCGTCTCGGCATCCAGGTCGGTCTCGGCCGGGTCCGTCGCCGCGGGGAGCACGATTGACGGGCTGACGTCGGCGTGCCGGGCGAGTGTCTCCTCGTCCAGGGCGGCACGCGTGCGGCGCAGGAGGGTGAGGGCGGCGGCGGCGTCGACCGGGCGGTCGTCGGGGTCGCGTGAGGCGAGTGCGCGGACGGCGTCGTCGATCTCGATGGGCAGCCAGTCGACCAGCTCCGACGGCGCAGGGACGTCGTTGTTGACGTGCTGGAACGCCACCTGGATGGGCGTCTCGCCCGTGAAGGGCTGCCGTCCGGTGAGCATCTCGAAGAGCAGGATCCCGATCGCGTACACGTCGGTGCGCGCGTCGCTGACCCCGCGGGTGACCAGCTCCGGGGCGAGGTACGCGACCGTGCCGAGAACCGTCCCGGTGGTGGTCGAGGTGACCTCCGTGACGGCGCGCGCGAGGCCGAAGTCCGCCAGCTTCACGCGTCCGTCGGAGGCGAGCAGCACGTTCTCGGGCTTGATGTCGCGGTGCACCAGGCCGACGCGGTGGGCGGCGGCCAGCGCGTCGAGCACGCTCTCGCCGATCCGCAGCGCGTCGGCGACGGTCAGTGCGCCGCGCTCACCGATGTGCCGACGCAGGTTGCTGCCGTCGATGTACTCCATCGTCAGGTAGCTGGTCTCGCCGTCGACGCCCTGGTCGTAGACCCCGACGAGGCCGGGGTGCGTGAGACGGGCGGCGGTGCGGGCCTCGCGACGGAACCGGGCGACGAAGTCCGACCCCGACGTCCCCTCCGCCAGGTGGGCGTGCATCACCTTGAGCGCGACGTCGCGGTCGAGCCGCCGGTCGACGGCGAGGTAGACGGTCGCCATGCCCCCGCGAGCGATGCGGGACACGACCTCGTACCTGCTGTCGACCAGGCGGCCGACGAACGGATCGGTGATGGTGGCTCCCACGGCAGGGAGTCTACGGTCGCGAGTGCCGCCGGTGCGGCAGGCGCGACCTCAGCGGAAGCGCGTCATGTGCGTCTGGACGTTGGCGACGTAGCGCCGCGTGTCCGCGAACATCCCGTTCTTCTTCACCGACGCCGCACCCTGGTAGTAGCCGGCGATCGCCGTGGGGAGGTCGGGGGCGTTGCTGACGAGCGCGCGCAGGATGGCCACGCCCGCGGTGACGTTGTCGTCCGGGTTCACCAGGTTGAGCTGGCGCCCGACGAGGTCCGACGCCCACTGGCCGGACGTGGGGATCACCTGCATGGTCCCGATGGCGTTGGCGGGGGAGACCACCGCGTGCTTGAACCCGGACTCCTGGAACGCGACGGCCTGGGCGAGTGCCGGGTCGACACCCAGGGCACGGGCCGTCGCGGCGACCTTGGCCTGCATCTCGGCCTTCGAGGGCGTGCCCGAGCTGCGCAGGGTGGTGAGGTTCGCGTTCGCGGCGGCGACGACGGAGTCGGCGTAGGTGCGTCCGGCGAACGTGTTGCCCACCGCCGCGGGCGCGGGTGCGGCGGCCGGGACCGGGACGGTGAGGGTCTGCCCGATGCGGATCAGCGCGCGGGAGTCGAGGCCGTTGGCAGCGACGATCGCGGCGACGGTGGCGCCGTGCTTGGCGGCGATGGCGGTGACCGTCTCCCCGGACAGCACGGTGTGCGAGACGGATCCTGCCGCCTGGGCGGCGGCGGCCGGGGCGGGTGCGGCTGCTGCGGTGGACCCCGGGACCGTCAGCGTCTGGCCGACGCGGATGAAGGCGCGTGCGTCGAGCCCGTTCGCCGTCACGATCGCCTGCACGGAGGTCCCGAGCTTCGCGGCGATGTGGCTCACCGTGTCTCCCGACACGACCGTGTACGACCCTGCGGCCGGGGCTACGGCGGCGGGTGCGGGGGCCGCGGAAGTCGACGTCGGGATCGTCAGCACCTGCCCGATGCGGATGCGCGACACGTCTGCGAGGGCGTTGGCGCGGGCGATGGCCGCCACCGTGGTGCCGGTGCGGGTCGCGATGTGGCTGACGGTGTCCCCGGAGCGGACCGTGTAGGCGTCGTCGGCATGTGCGGCGCCCCCGGTCGCGGTCACGCCGACGACAGCCAGCGCGAGGGTCGCGCCGGTCCCGCTGGCGACTCGGCGGGCGGTGGCGTGGTGCGACATGGGGCCTACCTCATGGTGCGAAAGTGAACGGATGGTGCCTGTGTGACTGGAGTGACAGAATGCGAACGTATCCGAATACGGCACGCGGGGAAAGCGCACGGGTGAATTGCGCCGGTGTAATTCATCGATGCGTACTCTTGTCGGGTGAACGATTCTGCAGAGACCCTCGACCGGCTGGTCGACGAGTGGCTCACCGTCCCTGATGTTGCCGACCGGCTCGGCCTCGACGCCTCCAAGGTGCGCCGGATCGTGCAGGAGCGCCGGATCATCGGCGTCCGCCGTGGCGACCCGCGAGTGTTCTCGATCCCGGGCGCGTTCCTCGTGCCGGGACACCTCGCCAACCCGTCGCAGCCGACGAACCGGGACCCGGACCAGCCGTGGGCGGTGCTCGCCTCGCTCCAGGGCACCCTGACGGTCCTGTCGGACGCCGGGTTCACCGACGAGGCAGCCATCGAGTGGCTCTTCACGCCCGACGACTCGCTGCCGGGCACGCCGATCGACGCACTGCGCGCCGGCCGCAAGACCGAGATCCGCCGCCGGGCAGCCGCGGAGCTCTGAGGGCTCAGGCGCGCCGGTCGACCGCCGCGTGCGCCAGCCCGACCAGCTGGGAGCGCGCCGGTTCGGCCCACGGGCGCTGGTCCATGAGGGTGAACGCGCGGCCGGCGAGGTCCTCGATCAGGGTCTCGACGTCGTCGGGCGCCCCGGTGCTCCGGATGGCGTCGGCGAGGACCGTCACGTCGGCCTCGGTGAGTGAGCGGTCGCCGAGCCGCTCGCGCAGCAGCCGCACCGTGGCGTCGTCGGAACCTGCACGCGCGCGGGCGACCGCTCGCGCCGCCAGGACCGTCCGCTTGCCCTCGCGCAGGTCGTCGCCCGCCGGCTTGCCCGTGGTCTGCGGGTCGCCGAAGACGCCGAGCAGGTCGTCGCGCAGCTGGAACGCCTCGCCGAGCGGCAGGCCGAGCGAGCGGCACGCCTCCAGGTCGTCCTCCCCGGCGTCCGCGAGCGCGGCACCGAGCACGATCGGGTGCTCGACGCTGTAGCGCGCGGCCTTCGCCCGGATGACCTCCCGCGCCCGCGCCTCGTCGCCGACGGGGTCGTCGCCCCACGGGATCGCCTGCGCCAGCACGTCGAGGTACTGGCCCACCGTGACCTCGGTGCGCATCAGGTCGAACACGGCCCGCGCACGCTCGGCGCGCGGCCGCGGCTGTAGTGCCAGCGCTCCGGCGAACTCCTGCTCGCTCGCGATGAGCGTGAGGTCGCCCAGCAGGATCGCGGCCGACATGCCGAACCGCTCGGCGTCGCCGGTGAGTCCGTGCCGGCCGTGCAGGAGGGCGAAGGCCCGGTGCGCCGCGGGAAACCCGCGCCGGGTGTCCGAGTCGTCCATCACGTCGTCGTGGAAGAGCGCGGCCGCCTGGAACAGCTCGAGCGCGGCGCCCACGCGGAGCACCGCGTCGGCTTCCGGCGTGCCGGGGACGCCGCCGTGTGCGCGCCAGGACCAGTAGCAGAACGCGGCCCGCAGTCGCTTGCCGCCGGTGAGGATCTGCGCCACCGCGTCGGCGAGCACGTCAGCGTCGCCGCTGGCCGCTGCCAGGACGGTGCGCAGCTGCGCGACGTGGCTGGTCAGCACGGCGTCGATACGCGGTCGGACGTCCTCGACGTCGACGAGGGACGGGGTCACTGTGCTCACGCGGGGCAGCCTACGGCGCGGCCGCGCGGACCCGCCCGCCGAGCGTGAGGGTGCGCTCGTCGTCGCGATCGAGGATGCCGACGACCAGGAGCTCGGAGCCCGCGTTGCGGGCGAAGGTCGACTGGGCCGCGAGCCCCGCCTCGGCCGCGGGTGGTGTGCCTTCCGTGAACCCGGCCGCCACGAGGGGCGCCCGCACCGCAGCGAGCAGCCCCGCGGCGTCCTGGTCCGTGCGCAGGTTGAGGCTGATCTCGGTGAGGTCGGTGCCGTCGACCGGTGCGGCGGACGAGAGCAGCACCTCCGCGCCGTCGGGGACCGGGACGAGGTCCACCGGGAAGCCGTCCACGACCTCACCGACCGCCGAGTGGGAGCCTCCGTCGTCGGGGAGCAACGTCTCGGTGCGGCCGGGAGTGGGTGTGGCCAGGGCGACCGCGCTGCCGGTGGGGGACTCCCGGCCGGGTCCGCTGGTCGTGCACGCCACGGTCGAGGCGCCGACCGCGAGCGCGACCGCGACGGCCGCAACGGCGGACCGGGCGCGCGCGGGCAGGGGCGCAGGACGGGGCATCGCGACAGGGTAGCCGCCCCCGGTGCTGCATCGAGGCGCCCACATGCCCCGGCAGCAGCGGCCCGGTGCACAGATCCGGTCGGGCGGGCCTGCACACCCGGCGGGTCCGGTGGGCTGACGGCATGCAGACCACCACGCTCCGGGTGAGCGAACCCCGGGAGATCCTCGCGCTCGTCCCTCATCGGCTCGGCTTCCGCCCTGCGGACAGCGCCGTCGCCGTGAGCCTGCGTCCGCCCCGCGGGGCGGTCGGCCTGGTCGTCCGCGTGGACCTGCCGCACCTCGCCGACGCCTCGGACGGTCCGCTGCTCGCCCGCACGCTCGTCGCCCATCTCGGTCGGGACGGCGCGCGTCGCGGGATCCTCGTGCTCTACAGCGATCGCGACCCCCGCGGTGGGGACGGGCCCGCGCACGCGGCGGCGCGGCACTTCCGGGATGCCGCTGCGGCGGCGCTCGGGGACGTACAGGTGTGGGTGGTCACGCCGACCGGGTACCTGGCGCTCGACTGCGCGCAGGACTGCTGCCCGCCCGGTGGCCGGCCGCTGCGGGACCTGGACTCCACCCAGGTGGGCGCCACGCTGGTGCTGGCCGGGTCGGCGGTGGCGGACTCCCGGGACGACATCGCCCGGATTCGCCCGGAGAACGGCGAGGTCCGCCGCTCGGTCGCCCGCGTCCGGCGTCGGTGGGAGCGCAGATGGGAGGAGGCCCTCGTCGCCGGCACGGACGCGGTGTCCCGGTGGCGCGAGGAGTCGCTCGTGGCGTGGCGCTGCGCGGTGAACATGGTCGAGTCGGACGGGCCCGGCACCGGGGGAGCGCCGTGGGGGCGGCTCGAGGCGGGGCTGGCCGACCGACGGGTGCGGGACGGGGTGCTGGTCGCGCTGGTGCCCGGTACGGCGGACCTGGCCGAGCGCTGCGTCCGGGGTGCGGAGTCGACGCCGGAGCTCGATGCCGCGCTCGGCCGTGCGATGGCCATGATCATCGACCCCGTGCGTGGCGTCGTTCCTCCGGCGCGGGCGACGGCGGTGCACGAGACCGTCCTGGAGGCCGTGGTCGCGCGTGGCCGGACCGGCGCGCAGGCACCGGCGCTGACGCTCCTGGCACTGCTGGCGTGGTGGCGTGGGGACGGCGCGCGCTCGCGCGTGCTGCTGGACGGGGCGCTCGATGCCGAGCCGGACTACCGGTTGGCGGAGCTCCTCGACGACGCGCTGGGCGCGGCGGTCCCCCCGGGGTGGGTGCGGCATACCGACTGACCTGCGCCGAGATGCCCGGTGCGCTCGTGGCGGCCCCTCCGCTCCGGTAGCGTCACGCACACGGCGGTGTTGCCGCGGACGAGGGGAGGACCGATGGGCATCGTGGTCGGCTATCTGGCCACTCCGGAAGGTCGGGCGGCCCTCGGGGCGGCGATCGAGGAAGCACGACAGCGCGACACGCGCGTCGTGGTCGTCGTGAGCGCACGCCCGGACGAACCGGAAGAGCAGCGCGCAGCCGTCGAGGCGGAGCTGGAGAAGGTGCGGGCCGAGCTCGCAGCGAGCGACGTCGACCACGAGGTGCGGCTGCTCACGGGCGGCGACGTCGCGGACGACCTCATCGCGACGGCGGAAGAGGTCGGTGCCCAGCTGGTGGTCCTCGGTCTGCGTCGACGGAGCCCGGTGGGCAAGCTGATCCTCGGCGCCAACGCGCAGCGGGTGCTCTTCGACGCGCCGTGCCCCGTTCTCACCGTCAAGCCCGGACCCGCCTGACGTCGGCATCCCCTCGCCACACGCAGGGCGCCCGTCAGCTCGGGAATCTCTTGCCCGTGTCGTTCGTTGAGAACGAGAACCCTCTGACCGCCGTCCTCGACGGCCGTGTCGTCGTGCCCGTGATAGCGCCGACCGGCCCGTGAGGTCGGTACAATATCTATCTACCTCCCGGCCCCGTTCCGGGTGTCGCGCTGCCGAAAGGTCGTTCGTGTCGTCCCAGACCCCGCATCCCGCTCTTCCGCGTGAGTTCGAGCACCCTGCTCTCCAGGACCTTGTCCTGCGTGGGCGCACCCACGGCACCGTGGGCGCCGAGGAGCTGCGCACCGCGTGCGAGCAGGCGGACGTCCAGGACGCCAAGCGTCTTCGCGCCGTCGTCCGTGGGCTCGCCACCGCCGGAATCGGCGTCCGCGAGCCCGCCGCTCCTGCTCGTGCCGTCGCCGCCACCAGCGCCAAGGCGCGCCCGTCCGCCAAGGCGGTGGTGCCGCCCGAGGAGGGCGCCGCCGCACCCGCCAAGACGACCCGCGCCAAGACGACCACGGCAGCGAAGGCCACGGCCGCCAAGCCCGCGGCCGCGAAGACTGCTGCCGCCAAGAAGGCGGCGACCGAGACCGCCGACCCCGACGTCGAGGTGGTGGAGGGCGACGAGCCCGACATCGAGTCGATCGAGGAGGTCGTCGTGGAGGCCGTCGAGGTGGTCGAGGTGGTCGAGGACGCCGCCGAGACCGACGACGAGGACGAGGACGGCGAGAAGAAGCCGGCCGCCAAGGAGGAGGAGAGCGAGGACAGCGGCTTCGTCTACTCCGACGCGGACGACGACGACGCCCCCGCTCAGCAGGTCGTCACGGCCGGCGCGACGGCGGACCCGGTCAAGGACTACCTGAAGCAGATCGGCAAGGTCGCTCTGCTGAACGCGGAGCAGGAGGTCGACCTCGCCAAGCGCATCGAGGCGGGCTTGTTCGCCGAGGAGCGTCTCAACGCGGGCATCACGATGGAAGCCAAGATCAAGCGCGAGCTCGAGTGGATCGCGAACGACGGTCGACGCGCCAAGAACCACCTGCTCGAGGCCAACCTGCGCCTCGTCGTCTCCCTGGCCAAGCGCTACACCGGCCGCGGCATGCTGTTCCTGGACCTGATCCAGGAGGGCAACCTCGGTCTGATCCGCGCGGTCGAGAAGTTCGACTACACCAAGGGCTACAAGTTCTCGACGTACGCCACGTGGTGGATCCGCCAGGCGATCACCCGCGCCATGGCCGACCAGGCCCGCACCATCCGCATCCCGGTGCACATGGTCGAGGTCATCAACAAGCTCGCCCGCGTCCAGCGGCAGATGCTCCAGGACCTGGGCCGCGAGCCCACGCCCGAGGAGCTCGCCAAGGAGCTGGACATGACGCCCGAGAAGGTCGTCGAGGTCCAGAAGTACGGCCGAGAGCCCATCTCGCTGCACACGCCGCTCGGTGAGGACGGTGACAGCGAGTTCGGTGACCTCATCGAGGACTCCGAGGCCGTCGTCCCCGCGGACGCCGTGAGCTTCACGCTCCTGCAGGAGCAGCTGCACCAGGTGCTCGACACGCTCTCCGAGCGCGAGGCCGGCGTGGTCTCGATGCGGTTCGGCCTGACCGACGGCCAGCCGAAGACGCTCGACGAGATCGGCAAGGTCTACGGCGTGACGCGTGAGCGGATCCGGCAGATCGAGTCGAAGACCATGTCGAAGCTGCGGCACCCGTCGCGCTCGCAGGTGCTGCGCGACTACCTGGACTGAGTCGTCACCAGCGATGCCCCGCACACCCCTCGGTGTGCGGGGCATCGCTGTCTCCGGGATGACCCCAGGACGGTGCTGGTGGTCGTGTGCCGTCGCGCACACACGCGGCGGAGACTCAAGGTGAGCACCGCAACCGTCGATCGTGCAGTGGAACTGCCCTCGACGCCAGGAGCCCGACCATGCAGCAGCCCGGATGGGCGCACTCGTTCGCGCGAGTGACGGCCATCGTCCTCATGTTGGCCGTCGGCGCAGTCGCCGTCCCGACTGCGGCAGCGGCCGACCCGGGTGGAACGAGCAGGTACGTCCCGCTCGCCCCGACGCGGATCCTGGACACGAGGGTCGGCCTGGGTGCGCCGTCGGCGCGACCCGCTGCGGGCGCGCTGATGGAGGTGCAGGTCACCGGGCAGGGCGGGGTGCCGGAGTCCGGCGTCACCGCGGTCGCACTGAACGTCGTGGTGACGAACCCGCGCCAGCTCGGCTACGTCCAGGCGCTGCCGACGGGCCGCGGCACGCCGGGATCCTCGTCGAACATCAATGTCTTCTACCCGGGCCAGACCGCGTCCAACCTCGTCACCGTCCCGGTCGGTGACGGCGGCCGGATCTCGCTGTACGACGTGGCGGGTGGCGATCTCGTCGTCGACGTGTCGGGATACTTCGAGGACACGGCCCAGAGCACGGACGGTCGGTACCAGGCGCTCAGCCCGGCCCGCGTCGTGGACTCACGCAACCGGACGGGTCTGCCGGCGCTCACCCCGCCCGCGGGGCCGAGCGTGCCGGCGAACCCGGGCGATGCGGTCAACTGTGGCAACTTCTCCACCTGGGCCGAGGCGAACGCCTGGTTCTGGACGTACTACCCGCACTACGGGGACGTGGCCCGGCTCGACGGCAACGACGACCTGATCCCGTGCGAGGCGCTTCCCGGTCGGCCGTCGTCCCCGCAGCCGCCGCCCGCGCCGCCGGGTCCGCCACCGTTCGACCCGAACCCCCGGCCCGCTCCGGGGGAGTCCTTCACGGTGCAGCTCACCGGCCGCGGTGGCGTCCCGGCCTCCGGGGTCTCGTCCGTCGCGATGACCGTGACGGCGACGCAGTCCCGTTCTGCCGGCTTCGTCCAGGTGGTGCCGACGGGTGGTGGCACCGCGCTGGGGACGACCTCGAACGTCAACCTGACCGGGGCCGGGCAGACGGTCGCCAACCTGGTGATCGTCCCCCTCGGACCCGGCGGGAACGTGACGCTGTACACGTCGAGCGGTGCCCACCTCATCATCGACGTCGTCGGCTGGTTCACCGACCAGACCGCGACCGCGAGCTCGACCGGGCTGTTCGTCCCCGTGACGCCGGGCCGATTGCTGGACAGTCGCGCGGGGTCGGCGCTCGCCGCCGGGTCGCCGACGGCTCTGAGCCCGACCGGTCACCTCGGTGTCCCGGCGAGCGGCGTGTCGGCCGTGTTCGTCAACGCCACGGCGACGCAGACCACGGGCTCGGGCTATCTGCAGCTGTTCCCCGAGGGGCGCGGCGTCGCGGGTGCGTCGTCGAGCGTGAACTTCACGGGTGCGGGGGAGACGGTCGCGAACGCAGCGATCGGGGCTCTCGGCGACGGCGGTCGGGTCACGATGTACACCTCGACGCGCACCCACGCGCTCGTGGACGTCCTCGGCTACTTCACCAGCGACTCGCCAGTCGACCCGTCGCCCGAGGGGCTGCAGGTGCGTGGAGCCGGTGAGCCGCCGGTCGTGTACGACCGGGCGACCTGGAACCACTGGGTCGACGAGGACGGCGACTGCCAGGACACGAGGGCCGAGGTGCTCATCGCCGAGTCGACCACGGCGGTGGTGCTGAGTGCCGACGGCTGCTCCGTGTTGTCCGGGACGTGGGTCGACCCCTACAGCGGGCTGACCTGGTATCAGGCGTCCGACCTGGACATCGACCACATGGTCCCGCTGAAGAACGCGCACGACTCGGGTGGCTGGGCATGGGGGGCGGCGCAGAAGGAGACCTATGCCAACGATCTCGCCCACGTCAACGCGCTCGTCGCCGTGGAGGACGGGCTCAACCAGTCGAAGGGTTCCCGGGGGCCCGACGAGTGGAAGCCGCCGGCAGTCGCTGCATGGTGCGGTTACGCCACGGCCTGGGTCACGCTGAAGCAGGACAACGCATTGACGGTCACGCAGCCCGAGCTGGACGCGCTCGTGACGATGCTCGCCACCTGCTAGTACCGTAAGGGTTGACTAACGGTTAGTGATGGCTGACCATAGACGGGTCGGTCGCATCAGCCGGAGGTGGGTCATGGGCAGTCCCGTCATGTGGTTCGAGGTCACCAGCACGGATCCCGCGCGAGCGCGCGAGTTCTACACGCAGCTGTTCGACTGGTCGGCGGACGCGCCACCCGAGCTGGGCGGCTACACGCTGATCGACACCGGTGCGCCGGCCGAGACGGTCGGGGGCGGGATCGGCGCGGCGGACCCGGACGGTCTGCCGCCGGGGATCCTGCTGTACGTGCGGGTCGACGACCTGGCCGCGACGCTGGCCCGTGCCGAGGAGCTCGGCGGGTCGACCCTGCAGCCGCCCACCGCGCTGCCGGCGGACAGCGGCAGCGTCGCGGTGCTGGCGGACCTGGACGGGCACGCGGTAGGACTGTGGGCGTGAGCGACACCGACGCCGTGCTCCGGGCGCTCGCGGAGCCGCGACGCCGCGAGATCCTCACCCTGCTCGCCCTCGACGAGGTCCCGGTCGGGCGGCTGGCCGAGGAGTTCGACGTGACGCGCAGCGCGGTGAGCCAGCACCTGAGGGTGCTCGAGGACGCGGGGCTGGTGACGCGCCGGACCGAGGGGACCCGCAACTTCTACCGGTCACGGCCGGAGGGGCTCGCCGGGCTGCGCGCGTACCTCGACGAGACCTGGGCGTCGTCGCTCGACACCGCGCGGCGCCTGGTGGAGATCGAGGTCGGCGTGCTCGAGCCTGACGGCAGCGAGAGGGACGACCGTGCCACCGCGTGACGTCACGACGCTGGCCGCACCTCCGGTGCACCAGGCGACGACCGTGCGGGCGGACGTGTCCAGGACGTTCGACGTCTTCGTGCGCGAGATCGGCGTCTGGTGGCCGGTCGAGCCGTTCTCGTCCGGCGGCGACCGGGTGCGGGACGTGACGATGGAGCGCCGGCTCGGCGGGAACGTCGTCGAGACCTGGGACGACGGCACGACCCACGTCTGGGGCGAGCTCGTCGCATGGGACCCGCCGCACGGGTTCACGATGTCGTGGCTCCTGACGCCCGAGCCGACCGAGGTGGAGCTGAGCTTCCGGCCCCTCGGGCCTGCGCTCACGCGGGTCGCGGTCGAGCACCGGGGCTGGGAGCGGATGACGGAGGAGCAGCTGGGCGGTGCGTGCGCGCTGCCGGAGGGCTACCGGGGCGGGTCGTACGTGCGGGGCTGGGGCATGATCCTGGCTCGGCTGGTGGCCCACGCCGAGGGTGGGGCGCCGTGAGGCAGGTCCGGTACGTCGTGCTCTACGAGTCCGGGCCGGACGTGCTGGAGCTCGCGCCGGTGCACATGGCGGCGCACACCACCCACTACGAGGACTTCGCCGCGCGCGGCCTGCTGGTGGCGATCGGCACGTTCGAGCAGCCCGAGGTCAACGGGTCGATGTGCGTCCTGACCACGCGCGAGGCCGCGGAGGAGTTCGCCGCGGCGGACCCGTTCGTCGTCCACGGCGTGGTGCGGTCCTACCGGGTGCTGGCCTGGACGAACGTGCTGGCCTGACCTCAGCGGGTGAGGTACCAGAGGATGAGGTCGTGGGCGCGGTGGGCCTTCTCCACGCCGCGGAAGTCGGCCTCGTGGACCGTGCCGCCGACGTCGATCGCGATGCTGCTGTTCGAGGCGAACTTGCCCGCGAAGGACGTGTTGCTGACGATCGAGACCGAGCGCACGTGGCGGTACGGGATCGAGGTGATCGCGACGCGCTTCCCGACGAAGCTCTTGTCCTGGATGACCACACGCAGGGTCGTGATCCCGAGGAAGCCGGTCCCCGTGCCGATGCAGTCGTAGACGGCGAGCACCTCCTCACCCTCCAGCAGGCCGCGGCGGACGAGCTCGAGCTGCTCGGCCTTGTCGACGTCGGGCTCGCTCATGGTGCGTCTCCTGCTCGCTCGGGACCGGCGTCGGTGCCGGTCGTACCGAGCGTAGGAGAGTGGAGCCCGCCGGGACAGACCACGAGGCCCGGACCAGCAGGTCCGGGCCTCGTGCGGTCGTCGTGGGTGGTGCCGAGACTCAGGTCGCGGCGCCGGCTCCCGCTCCGTGCTCGGCGAGCAGGCGGTCGGTCTCGTCCTGCACGTGGGTGGCCAGCTCGGCGAACTTGGGCGCGTGCTCGCGCGCGTGGTGCGCGCAGAAGAGGAGCTCTCCCACGGGAAGAACAACTCGGACATAGGCCTGTGCGCCGCAGCGGTCGCAGCGGTCGGCCGCGGTCAGTGGATGCGTCATGGTCCCGGTCACGAGTCCATAGAACCATCCCGGCCGTCGATCCCTCGCACCAGGAGCGGGTGGTTCGCTCACCGCGTAGTGGACTGTAACCAGCCTGCAACACAGCCGTGCCCGGCGGCATGGTGCCGCGGTCCTGTCAGGCCCGGCGACTACCATCGCCCCGTGACGACGACCTCCCCGCAGTCCGGCTACACCGCCCGGCACCTGTCCGTGCTGGAGGGCCTGGAGGCGGTCCGCAAGCGCCCGGGCATGTACATCGGGACCACCGACAGCCGCGGTCTCATGCACTGCCTCTGGGAGATCATCGACAACTCGGTCGACGAGGCGCTGGGTGGCCACGGCGACCGCATCGAGATCGTGCTGCACGCGGACTCCTCGGTCGAGGTGCGCGACAACGGGCGTGGCGTGCCCGTGGACATCGAGCCGAAGACCGGGCTGACCGGCGTCGAGGTCGTCTTCACCAAGCTGCACGCCGGTGGCAAGTTCGGCGGCGGCTCCTACGGCGCCTCCGGTGGCCTGCACGGTGTCGGCGCGTCCGTGGTCAACGCCCTGTCAGCGCGCCTGGACGTCGAGGTCGACCGCGGCGGCCGGACGCACCGCATGACGTTCCACCGCGGCGAGCCGGGCACGTTCGACGACCGCGGGGGCATCGGGCCGGACAACCCTTTCGAGCCGTTCGTCTCAGGCTCGGAGCTGGCGGTCGGCGGCAAGGTGGCGCGGGGACGCACGGGCACGCGCGTCCGGTACTGGGCGGACCCGCAGATCTTCCCCAAGACGGCCGTGTTCGCGTACGACGAGCTGGTCACCCGCGCACGGCAGACGAGCTTCCTGGTGCCCGGCCTGACGCTGACCGTGCGCGACGAACGCGGCATCCCGGGCACGCCCGGCGCCGACGGACCGCACGAGGAGACGTTCCTGCACAGCGGCGGCGTCATCGACTTCGTGGACCACCTGGCGCCGGACACCGCGGTGACGGACACCTGGCACCTGACGGGGTCGGCGGCGTTCACCGAGACGGTCCCCGTGCTGGACGACCGCGGCCACATGACCGCGCAGGAGGTCTCGCGCACCTGCGACGTGGACATCGCGCTGCGGTGGGGTACCGGGTACGAGACCGAGGTCCGCAGCTTCGTCAACATCATCTCGACGCCCAAGGGCGGCACCCACCTGGCCGGCTTCGAGGCGGGGCTGCTGCGCACCATGCGCAAGGCGGTCGACGCCAACGCGCGGCGCCTCAAGATCTCGGCCCGGGACACCTCGGAGCGGATCGAGAAGGAGGACGTGCTCGCGGGCATGACCGCCGTGGTCACCGTCCGGCTGGCCGAGCCCCAGTTCGAGGGGCAGACCAAGGAGGTCCTCGGCACCGGGCCCGTCCGCGCCATCGTCGGCAAGGTCATCGACACCGAGCTCGCGGCGATCTTCAGCTCTCCGAAGCGCGACCACAAGGCGCAGTCGTCGCTGCTGCTGGACAAGGTGGTCGGCGAGATGCGCGCCCGGTTGTCCGCGCGCAAGCAGAAGGAGATCTCGCGCCGCAAGAACGCCCTCGAGACGTCCTCGCTGCCCGCCAAGCTGGCCGACTGCCGCAGCGACGACGTCGAGCGCAGCGAGCTGTTCATCGTCGAGGGGGACAGCGCGCTCGGCACCGCCAAGCTGGCGCGCAGCTCCGACTTCCAGGCGCTGCTGCCCATCCGCGGCAAGATCCTCAACGTCCAGAAGGCGTCCATCACGGACATGCTGAAGAACGCCGAGTGCGCCGCGATCATCCAGGTGGTCGGTGCGGGGTCGGGTCGCTCGTTCGACCTGGAAGCGGCGCGCTACGGGAAGATCGTGCTGATGACCGACGCCGACGTCGACGGCGCGCACATCCGGACCCTGCTGCTCACGCTCCTGTTCCGGTACATGCGTCCCCTCGTCGAGGCGGGTCGCGTCTTTGCGGCCGTGCCGCCGCTGCACCGCATCGAGGTCATCGGGGGCGGCGGGCGCAAGAACGAGTACGTCTACACGTACTCGGAAGCCGAGCTGGCGGCGACGCTGAAGAAGCTCGACCGGGCCGGCAAGCGCTACAAGGACGACATCCAGCGCTACAAGGGCCTCGGGGAGATGGACGCGGACCAGCTGGCGGAGACCACCATGGACCCGCGCCACCGCACGCTGCGCCGCGTGACAGTCGAGGGTGCGCAGCGGGCCGAGGAGGTCTTCGAGCTGCTCATGGGCTCGGACGTCGCCCCGCGCAAGGACTTCATCGTCGCGGGCGGGGACGGGCTGGACCGCAGCCGTATCGACGCCTGACGGACATTTGGGTTGCCGTGACGTCGCCGGGCCGGGGATCGTGGTGGTCGTGACCGCCACCGATCTCGCGCCCATCGCCGAGCGCGCCGCCGCTCCCGCCGCCGCCCCGCTGCCCACCGGCACCGACGGCCTCACCTGGCGCCCTCTCACGCGCGACGACGTGCCCGCCCTCGCACGCCTCGTCACGGCGGTCGAGGAGGCCGAGGCAGCGCCGTACAGGACCTCGGCGGAGGAGATCGACGACGAGTTCGACGGCGACTGGAAGGACCACGCGCGCGACACCCTCGCCGGGGTCGACACCGACGGGGTGATCCGTGCCTACGCGCGCGTCAACCAGCCCCCCGGCGACGCCCGGGTGGTCAGGGCGTTCCTCGACGGCTGCGTCGACCCGCAGTGGCGCGGCCGGGGGATAGGTCGTCAGGTGCTGGCCTGGGAGACGGCGCGCGGGCGGCAGCGGCTGGCGTCCTCGGGCAAGGACCTGCCGGGCCGGCTCGCGGTGTTCGTGCACGACAACGCCGAGACCACCATCCGCCTGCTGCGCGCGAGCGGCTTCACGCCGGTGCGGTACTACGCCGAGATGCGTCGCCCGTTGGACGCCGAGCTCCCGCCGGTCGACGTGCCCGCGGGGCTGCGGATCGTGCCGTGGACCCCGGAGCTGGACGAGCAGGTGCGGCTCGCGCACAACGAGGCGTTCGCCGACCACTGGGGGAGCGAGCCCCGCACGGCCGACGAGTGGGCGCAGGGTCGGAGCATGTTCGCTCCGACGTGGAGCTTCGTCGCGATCGACGATGCCACCGGTGAGGTGGCCGGGTACCTCCTGTCCAGCAGGTTCGAGCACGACTGGCCCGTGATCGGCTACAAGGCCGGCTACACGGACCTGCTCGGCGTGCGGCGCGCATGGCGTGGCCGTCGGCTCGCGGCGGCGCTCCTCGCCACGGTGATGGTCGCGTACCGGGCGGACGGGATGGACATGGCCGAGCTGGGCGTCGACACCGCGAACCAGTCGGGCGCGCACCGGCTGTACGAGGGCCTCGGGTACGCGGTGTTCCACAGCTCGACGATGTTCTCGATCGAGCTGTGAGCGACGTGGTCGATCCGTCTCACGAGGTGCTCGCCGCGCGTTAGCATCGGCGCGGCGGGACGACGACGTCCGGCCGTTTCTGTCGCCGGACGAGGGCGTCCGGCCTCGAGGAGGTCGTCGTGGGACGCTCGCTGTCCAGGGCCGCGCGCGCGTGGGTCGCGGTGTTCGTCGTGCTCGTGCTGGTGCACCTGGTCGCCCAGCTGACCGGTCCGGCCGGGCTCGAGCGGGTGAGCCAGTGGCTGCTCATGCCGGCCCTCGCGGCGGTCGTCCTCACCGCGACCCGGTGGCCGCGCGGACGCCTGGTCACCTGGGTGCTGGTCGCGCTCGGGTTCTCCTGGCTCGGTGACCTGGTCCCGTCGCTGGTCGGGGAGGACGCCGCGTTCCTCGTGATGGTGGGGTTCTTCCTGCTCGCGCAGACGGCCTACGTCGTGGCGTTCGCCCCGTCGGTCCGCGCGTCGATCGTCTACCGCCGCCCGGTCCTTCTCCTGCCGTACGCCGCGGTGCTCGTCGGGCTCGTCGCCCTGTGCGCTCCGGGTGCGAACAGCCTGCTCGTGCCGGTCGCGGTGTACGGCGGCGTGCTGACCGCGATGGCCGTGCTCTCCACCGGCCTCGGCCGGGTCGCGGGGGTCGGCGGTGCCGTCTTCCTCGTGAGCGACGCCCTGATCGCGCTGGAGGCCTTCGTGCCGTCCTGGGAGCTCGCCGGGCAGGGGTTCTGGGTCATGCTCACCTACACGGTCGGGCAGGGCCTGATCGCCGCCGCGGTCGTGGCGCGCAACGTCGCCGAGCGTCGGGCGCCGGAGGCCACCCCGGCACGTACGTTCGTCCAGCACCCTCCGGTGCGGGACAACGTGGTGGCGTTCGTCTAGCGGCGTCAGCCGATCGCGTGCACCGGTGACGTGAGCGCCGTGCCGGACATGTCCCGGCGCGGGTCGACGGCCGGCAGCTCGATCGGCTGACCGCCCGAGCCCGTCGCCCACGCGGGCGCGGATCCCACCCACGCGAGCAGCAGGGCGTCCTCGTTCCGCAGGAACCGGTGCGCACGGACCCCTCCGGTCGCGCGACCCTTGCCCGGGTAGGCGTCGAACGGCGTGACCTTCGCGGAGCCCGCCTGCGTGCCGGGCAGCGCGCCGGAGGTCCCGGCGATCGTCACGACGACCGCGTTCGGCGCCTCGTCGGCCGCGACCGAGCCGAAGGCGACGACCCGCTGGCCCGCGGCGAGCTTGATGCCGGCCATGCCGCCCGCGGCACGTCCCTGCGGCCGGACCGCCGAGGCCGGGAAGTGCAAGAGGGAGGCGTCGGAGGAGAGCAGGACGAGCTCGTCCGTGTCCGTGACGGCGGTGGCACCGACCACCTCGTCGCCGTCCTTGAGCGAGATCGCCTCCCACGCGTCGCGGTTCCCCGGCACGTCGCCGGCGGACACCCGCTTGATCGTGCCCTGGACGGTGGCCAGGGCGAGCGTCGGGGCGTCGGCGGCGAGCGACGTGAGGCCGACCACGCGCTCGCGCGGCAGGAGGGTCACCACCTCGCCGAGCGGGACGCCGCCGGACAGGGAGGGCGCGCCGTCGGTGGGGGGCAGCCCGGGCAGGTCGAGCACGGAGACCTTGACGATCCGCCCCTGCGACGTCACCACGCCCACCTCGGCGCGCGCGGTCGTCGGCACCGCGGCGGACACGACGTCGTGCTTGGACCGCCGGGCGCCCTCGACGCGCGCCGGCAGGTCCTCCGACGCGGTGCGGGCCAGGAGCCCGGTACCGGACAGGAGCACCCAGCACGGGGTGTCGGCGATCTCCAGCGGCGCGGCGGCGCCGCGGGCTGCCGGGGCGCCCGTGATCGAGGTGCCACCGGCCGACTCGAGCAGGATGGTCCGACGCGGGGTGCCGTAGGTGGCGGCGACCTCGGCCATCTCCGCGGAGACGAGGGTCCGGAGGCGTGCCTCGTCGCCGAGGATCTCGCGCAGCTCGGCGATCTCCTGCTCGAGCTGCTGCTGCTCCTTCTCCAGCTCGATCCGGGAGAACTTGGTGAGTCGTCGCAGCCGCAGCTCGAGGATGTACTCCGCCTGCGGCTCGGACAGGTCGAACACGCTGCGCAGCCGGGCGCGGGCGGTGTCGGCGTCGTCGGAGGTGCGGATGACCTGGATGACCTCGTCGATGTCGAGGATCGCGACGAGCAGACCCTCCACCAGGTGCAGCCGCTCGAGGCGCTTGGCCAGCCGGAACTGCGAGCGACGGCGGACGACGACGATCCGGTGCTCCACCCAGACGACGAGCAGCTCGCGCAGGCCGAGCGTGCGCGGCTGGCCGTCGACGAGCGCGACGTTGTTGATGGAGAACGAGTCCTCGAGCGGCGTGTACCGGTAGAGCTGCTCGAGCACCGCCTCGGGGTGGAAGCCCGTCTTGATCTCGATGACCAGGCGCAGGCCGTGCTGGCGGTCGGTGAGGTCGACGGCGTCGGAGATGCCCGAGAGCTTCTTGCTCTGGACGCCCTCCTTGATCTTCTCGATGACCTTCTCCGGGCCCACCGTGTACGGCAGCTCCGTGATGACGATGCCCTTGCGCTTCGCGGTGACGTTCTCGATCCGGGCCGTCGCGCGGGTCCGGAACGCGCCGCGGCCGGTCCGGTAGGCCTCGCGGACGCCCTCCAGGCCGACGATCTTGCCGCCCGAGGGCAGGTCGGGACCGGGGACGAAGCGCAGCAGGTCCTCGAGCGTGGCGTCGGGGTGCAGAACCAGGTGCCGGGCGGCCGCGACCACCTCGACCAGGTTGTGCGGCGCCATGTTGGTGGCCATGCCGACCGCGATGCCGGCCGCGCCGTTGACCAGCAGGTTCGGGATCGCCGCGGGGAGCACCTCGGGCTGGGTGAGCTTGTTGTCGTAGTTGGGCACGAAGTCGACGACGTCCTCGTCGAGCCCGGTGGTCATGGCCAGCGCGGATGGCGCCATGCGCGCCTCGGTGTACCGCGGCGCGGCGGGTCCGTCGTCGAGCGAGCCGAAGTTCCCGTGGCCGTCCACCAGGGGCAGGCGCAGCGAGAACGGCTGGGCCAGGCGGACCATGGCGTCGTAGATCGCGGCGTCGCCGTGCGGGTGCAGCTTGCCCATGACCTCGCCGACCACGCGCGCGGACTTCACGTACGGGCGGTCGGGGCGCAGGCCCATGTCGGACATCTGGTAGAGGATCCGGCGCTGCACCGGCTTGAGCCCGTCGCGGGCGTCCGGGAGCGCGCGCGAGTAGATGACCGAGTAGGCGTACTCCAGGAACGAGCCCTCCATCTCGGTCGCGACGTCGATGTCGACGATGCGCTCGACGAGGTCTTCGGGCGGGAGTTCGGGGGTCGCGGGGCGACGCGCCATGGGTGCTGCTCCTCGGTGCCGGTCTGCGGTGCGGCGACCATTGTGGACCGTCGCGGCGCTCCGACGGGCCGCGGCGCGCGGCTGGCAGCACTACCGTGACCGTCATGGCAGACGTCACGGCTGACGACACCTCACGACCGGGTCCCGCCTACCCGGCCACGTGGGAGGCCGACGTCGTCCTGCACGACGGGTCCACCACGCACGTGCGCCCGCTGCGGTCGCAGGACGCCGACGCTCTGCAGGCGTTCCACGTCGGGCAGTCGGAGCGCTCGACGTACATGCGGTTCTTCGCCCCGCTCGAGCGGCTGCCCGAGCGGGACCTGGCGCGGCTCGTGAACGTCGACCACGTCGACCGCGTCGCGCTCGTCGCCGTCTCGAGCGCCACCGAGCCCGAGGACGACGACCAGATCATCGGCGTCGCGCGCTACGACCGGATCGGCACCGACGAGGCCGAGGTGGCGTTCAACATCGCGGATGCCCACCAGGGGCGCGGGCTCGGGTCCGTGCTGCTCGAGCACCTCGCGGCGGCGGCCCGTGAGCGAGGTGTGCGGCGGTTCGTCGCCGAGGTCCTGCCGCAGAACGGCCGGATGATCTCGGTGTTCAAGGACGCCGGCTTCGAGGTGCGGCAGCGCACCGAGGACGGCATCGTCGCGGTCGGGTTCGACATCGACCCCACGGACCGCTCGCTCGCCGTGATGGCCGACCGGGAGCACCGCGCCGAGGCGCGATCGATGCGGGACCTGCTGCACGCGGGGTCGGTCGTGGTGGTGGGCCCCGGGGTGGACGCGGGGGAGACCCTCGCCGGGCGCCTGGCGTCACGCGTGCTGGGGGACCTCCTGCTCGGGGACCCGTCGGTGCTGGTGCACGCCGTCGGCGTCCCCGGCGACCCTGCCCTCCCGTTGCACGCGCAGGTGGCCGACGTGCCCGCGCCGGTGGAGCTCGCGGTCGTCGCGGTGCCCTCGGACGAGGCCGCCGACGTGGTCCGTGCGCTCGCCCGGCTCGGGGTGCACGGCGTCGTGCTCGTCACGGCAGGCTTCGCCGAGGAAGGTCCCGACGGGCTGGACCGGCAGCGCGCGCTGCTGCGCGTCGCGCACGGGGCCGGGATGCGCGTGGTCGGGCCGGGGTCCTACGGGGTGATCTCCACCCGTGCCGGCGGTCTCCAGCTCAACGCGTCGCTGGCCGCCGAACCTCCGCCCACCGGCAGGATCGGGCTCTTCTGCCAGTCCGCGCCGCTGGCGGTCGCGCTGCTCTCGGCGGTCCGTCGCCGGGGGATCGGGGTCTCGCAGTTCGTCTCCGCCGGGCACCGGGCGGACGTGTCCGGCAACGACCTCATGCAGTTCTGGGCGGACGACGTCGACACGGACGTGGTCGGTCTGTACCTGGAGTCCCTGGGGAACCCGCGCAAGTTCTCGCGGGTGGCCCGTCGCCTCTCGCTGCTCAAGCCGGTCATCGTCGTGACGGCCGGGCGGTCCGGGCAGGTGGTCCCGCCGGGCCACGCGGTCCGCCCGACGCACGCGCCGCCGCGCACCCTGGCCGAGATGCTCCGTCAGTCCGGGGTCGTCCGCGTCGAGAACACCCACCAGATGCTCGACGTGGCCCAGGTCCTCGCGCACCAGCCGCTGCCCGCGGGCCGACGCACCGCGATCCTCGCCAGCTCCGCGTCCGTCGCCGCGCTCGTCGCCGAGGCCGTGGCGGCGGCGGGGCTCGTGGTCAGCGGGCACGTGCAGCTGCTCCCCGAGGACGCCCCGGCGGACCAGGTCGCGGCGGCCGTCGACGAGCTGTACGCGGACCCCGACAGCGACGTCGTGGTGGTCGTGCGCATCCCGACGGTCGGGGGACCGGACACCGTGCTGCAGGACGCCGTCGCGCGCGCCGCCGCCCGATCCGGCCGCACGACGGTGGCGTGCATCTACGACCTGCACGGGCTCACCGCCGAGCTGACCGCGGCGGACGACGACGGCCGGGAGTGGACCGTGCCCGCGTACAGCACGCCGGAGGACGCCGCCCTGGCGCTGGGGCACGCCGCCCGGTACGCGCAGTGGCGGGCCGGGGACCGCGGACGCCCCCTGCATCCCGAGGGTGTCGAGACGCGTGCCGCTCGCCGGCTCGTCGCGGGCTGGCTGGAGGCCGAGGCCTCGGGCGACGCGGTCCTGGCGCTCAGCCCCGACCGGATCTCCGAGCTGCTCGCCACGGTCGGTGTGAGCGTCCTGCCGTCCTTCCGCGTGCACGACGCGGACCAGGCGGTGGCCGCCGCGGAGCGCATCGGGTGGCCCGTGGCGATCAAGACCACGGTCCCCGCCCTTCGGCATCGCGCGGACCTCGGTGGCGTGCGGCTGGACGTCGCCGACGAGGCCGAGCTGCGCGCCGACGTGGAGCAGGTGCTCACCCTCGCCGCGAGCCACGAGCAGGGGGACGTCGACGCTCCGCTCGAGGTCCAGGCCATGGCTCCGCACGGGTCGGCGTGCGTGGTGCGCTCGGTGGAGGACCCCCTGTTCGGCCCGATCATCAGCTTCGGGCTCGCCGGTGACGCGTCGGACCTGCTCGGTGACATCGCCTACGGCGTCCCGCCGCTCACCGACGTCGACGTCGCCGAGCTGGTCCGGACGGCGCGGGCGGCTCCCCGGCTGTTCGGCTACCGCGGCCTGCCCGCACTCGACGTGGCCGCGCTCGAGGACCTCATCGCGCGCGTCGCGGTGCTCGCCGACGACCTGCCCGAGCTGCGCTCGCTCGAGCTGAACCCCGTGGTGGTCTCCGAGCACGGCGCCGTGGTGCTCGGCGCGCGCGTCGCGGTGTCGCGGGCCGACCGTGCGGACGCCACGCGCCGACTGTCGAGGGTGTGAGCATGCCCGGTCGCAGGCCACGGCCGTCGAGGTGGGAGGATGGACGGGTGCCTGCCGCTGCTCCCGCCCTGCACCATGATCTCCACCGTGCCGGCTACTACCCGGAGCTCGTCGTCGACGTGCTCGACGTGGCCCTCGCCGACGAGGAGGTCGTGGCCCACCTGGTCCACCCCGAGACGACGTTCGACGCCGCCGAGGTCCGCCGCCACGTCACCGTGCTGGTGCTGACCCCGACCCGTCTCGTGGTCGCGCACGTCGACGACCACCCGGCCGACTCCGAGCACCCGTCGGCGTCCGCCTCGGCGACCACCGAGGCCGTGCCGCTGGCCGAGCTCACGTCGGTCGCGCTCACCCACGTGGTGCCCCTCCCGGAGAAGCACGAGCGCGGGCAGCTCGCGCAGGAGCTGACGCTGGTGATCGGCTGGGGCGCGGTCTCCCGGGTCGACCTCGAGCCGGCGACCTGCGGGGACCCGAACTGCGACGCCGACCATGGCCTCACCGGCACGCTCGCGCCCGACGACGTCGTGGTCCGTGTGAGCGCCGCGGCGGAGGGGCTCGACTCCGTGCGCGCCGCCACGGCCTTCGCGCGGCAGCTCTCGGCGGCGAGCGCACGCGCCCGATGACCGACCTCGAGGCACCGGCGACGCCGTCACGGCTCCAGGACGCGCTCGACGCGGCGGACCTGGTCGCCCCCGCGTCGCTGTTCCCGTGCCTCGGGCGCGTGCTCCCGGCCGTCGCCGGCGCGATCGGCGTGCTGGACGTGCCGGACGCGGACCTCTCGCAGAAGACCCTCGGGCTGCCCGACGCGTCGCGCGTCTGCGTGGTGCTCGTCGACGGGCTCGGGCACGCCAACCTCGCGGAGCGCGCGGGGCACGCGCCGTTCCTGCGTCGGCGTCTCGCCGACTCCTCGCCCCTGACCAGCACGTTCCCCTCGACGACCGCGACCGCGATGGGCACGTTCGGGGTGGCGCTGCCTCCGGGCCGCACCGGGATGCTCGGGTACACGGTCCGCGACCCCGCCACCGGCGAGCTGGGCAACCTCGTCAGCTGGACCGGTCTGCCGCCCGCCCGCGAGTGGCAGCGCGAGACGACGGTGTTCGAGCGGCTCGTCGCCGCCGGCACCAGCGTGACGAGCATCGGACCGGCGCGGTTCGCAGGCTCCGGGCTCACCGAGGCCGCGCTGCGCGGCCCCGCCTACACGTCGGCCGAGTCGCTCGCTGCGCGGGTCGACGCCACGCTCGACGCGCTCCGCCGGCCGGGCGTCGCCTACCTGTACTGGGGCGACGTCGACAAGGCGGGGCACCGCCACGGCTGGGGGTCCTGGCAGTGGGGCGACGCGCTCGCCGAGCTCGACGCCGAGCTCGGCCGGCTCGCCCGGTCGCTGCCCCGCGACACGGTGCTGGTCATCACGGCCGACCACGGGATGGTCGACGTCGACCGCACGCTCCGCTGGGACGCGGCGACTCACCCCGTGCTGGGCGACGGTGTCGCGCTGGTGGCGGGGGAGCCGCGCGCGCTGCACCTGCACCTCGAGCCCGGCGTCGACGCCTCCACGGTGGCGGACCGGTGGCGCGACGTGCTCGGGGACGCGGCGGTCGTGGCGACGCGCACCGAGGCCGCGGACGACGACTGGTTCGGAGAGATCTCCGCACACGTGCTGCCGGTGATCGGGGACGTGGTCGTGGCCATGACCGGACGCGCCACCGTCGTCGACTCGCGCACCCAGACGCCCGCCTCGCTCGACATCGTCGGGGTGCACGGCTCCCTGACCCGCCTCGAGATGCTCGTCCCGTGCCTGGTGGTCGCCTGATGGCCGAGCTGGTGTTCTTCTCCGGCACGATGGACAGCGGCAAGTCGACGCTCGCGCTCCAGATGCACCACAACCACGCGGCGCGCGGACGCGACGGGGTGCTGTTCACGCGGCAGGACCGTGCGGGCACGGCGACCATCTCCTCGCGGCTCGGCCTGACCCAGCGCGCGCACGAGGTGGACGACTCGACGGACTTCTGGTCGGACGTGATCGCGCGACGCACGCACGGGCGGCCGGTCGACTACCTGATCGGTGACGAGGCGCAGTTCTACACCGCCGCGCAGGTGGAGCAGCTGGCCCGGGTGGTCGACGAGCTCGGCGTCGACGTCTACGTGTTCGGGATCTCCACCGACTTCCGCGCGCGCCTGTTCCCCGGCGCCGCCCGGCTGGTCGAGCTGGCCGACCGCGTCGAGATCCTGCAGGTCCGCGCGCTGTGCTGGTGCGGCGCGCGCGCCACGCACAACGCCCGCACCATCGGCGGGACCATGGTGGTCGAGGGCGCGCAGGTGGTGGTCGGCGACGTCGAGGCCGGTGCCGACGAGGTCGGCTACGAGGTCCTGTGCCGGCGGCACCACATGCGGCGCATGACTGCTGCTGCCGCCCGGGCCTCCTCGCCCAGCCCGCAGACGCTCACGTCGGTGGACGAGCTCAGCATCTGACGGGCTCAGCGCTCGCCGGTCACCGACCGCGGGTCACTCTGGTTTCGCTCCGAAGACGATCTCGTCCCAGCTGGGCACCTTGGCGCGGCCGCGGCGGGACCGCGGGCGCTCACTCTCGTCGTGCTCGGCAGCGGCCGCGGGCGTGGTGACCGGCTCGGGGACCGCGACGGGCGCCGGGTAGACCTGCGCCTCGGCGGCGGCGTCGGCATCGACCGGGTGAGCACCGGGCACGGAGGCGTCCAGCCGGCCGAAGTCGAACGCGTGCTGAGGCCCGAAGCCCTCGAACTCCTCCGGGTCGTCCTCGTCGCCGAGCTCCACCGCCTGGCGCACGCCGCGACGGCTGCGCAGGTCGTCCAGGAGCGAGGCGGTCTGCTCCTGCGGGTCCGGGACGGGTTCGGGCTCGACCGGCTCGGGCGCGTCGTGCGTCCCGCGCAGGGTGGCACCGTCGCCCTGGAAGTCGAACACCACGTCGCGCACGGCCGCGAGGTGGCGCCGTGACACCGGCTCGTCCGGGAGCTCGGTCTCGGACAGCCAGCGTGCCTCGTCCTCGTCGGCGACGACCGTGCGCTTCGCCGGGTCGAAGGTCCAGCGGGCCTCGTGCTCGGTCTCGTCCACGGCGAACCGGGCGAGGACGACCCACGGCCCGGACGACTCACGGGCGGCGTCCCACGCGAGCGAGGCCAGCTCCACACCCCGTGCGGCGAGCCGGTCCGTCACCAGGTCGCCGAGGGTCGGCGCGCCGGCCTCCCGGCCCACACGGGTGCCGCGGGCCTGCTCGGCGATGTGCTCCCGCTCGGCGAGTACCGGTCCCTCGTACCGACGGACGCGCTCCACGGGCAGTCCGGCGGAGTCCGCGACCTCCTGCGTCGTCGCACCGGCGCGGATCCGCGCCTGGATCTCCCGCGGGCTCAGCGTCCCGGCGCTCTCCGCGCGCAGCTGCTCGAGCTGCGGTCGGTCGCGTCGCACGGCGGCGCGCAGCGGTTCGTCGATGCGCACGCGGAAGCGTGCGCCGTCCGGGGCCACCAGGACGAGGTGCTCCCCGTCCTCGTGCAGACCCACCAGCTCCAGCTCACCCATGCGACCTCCCGGTACCTCGGGCACGAGCCTGCCACCGATCCGGCCCCACGGCGCGCACCCGGGTCGGTGCGGCGCGGGATCGTGCCGCACGGGGCCGACGCTGCGATGATCTGCCGCGTGGACACGGACATCCCCTTCGAGCCCATCCTCGAGCTGATCGGGGTCTTCGTCGGCGCGATGTCGGGTGCGCTCGCCGCGGTCCGCAAGCAGTTCGACGTGTTCGGCATCATGGTGCTCGCCTGGGCGGCCGGCCTCGGCGGCGGCATCCTGCGCGACGTCCTCATCGGCGCTGTGCCGCCGGTCGGCATCTCCAACTGGCGGTTCATCATGACCGCCGTCGTCGGTGCGACCGTCATCTACTTCTTCCACCCCCGGCTCGAGCGCGCCCGCCGCTTCATCGTGGTGCTCGACGCAGGGGCGCTCGCCCTGTTCAGCGTCGTCGGGACGATCAAGGGGCTCGAGTACGGCACGACGCTCACGGCGGCCGTGGTGGTCGGCGTCATGACCGGCGTCGGCGGCGGGGTGCTGCGCGACCTCCTGTCGGGCGAGGTCCCGGTCGTGCTGCACCACCGCCAGCTCTACGCGATCCCCGCTCTGCTCGGGTCCACCGCGACCGCTGTGCTGTGGTGGCAGGAGGCCGTCACCACCGCGACCAGCGTGACGGTCGTGATCGCGGTGTTCGCGCTGCGGGTGGGTGCACTGCGGTTCCAGCTGAAGGCGCCCGGGCCGTGGCGGGGGACCGTGCGCTGAGAGGATGGCCGGGTGAACCCCGACACCCCTGACCAGGTCCGTGAGCTCGTCGACGTCGCCGAGGTGATCGCCCGGGAGGCCGGTGCCCTGGTCCGGGACGGTCGCCGGGACGTCACCGTGTCCGCCACGAAGTCCAGCGCCCAGGACGTGGTGACGGCGATGGACCTGGCGTCGGAGGCGTTGCTGCGCCGCCGGCTCGCCGAGCTGCGTCCGCACGACGCGGTCCTCGGTGAGGAGGAGGCCTTCCACCCCGGCACGTCAGGCATCACCTGGGTGGTGGACCCGATCGACGGCACCGTCAACTATCTCTACGGGCACTCGCCCTACGCGGTCTCGGTCGCGGCGGTGCGCGGACCGGACCCGACGGTCGCGCCCGAACCCGCCACGTGGACCGCCCTCGCCGGCTGCGTGTTCTCCCCGGAGGACGGACGGTCGTACACGGCCGGCCTGGGCCTCGGAGCGACCCTCGACGGCCACGCGCTGCGGGTGAACCCGCCGCGCCCGCTGATCGACTCGTTGGTGGGCACCGGCTTCGGATACGTCGCCTCGAGGCGACGCTCGCAGGGCCGAATCGTGGCAGAACTGTTGCCGCGGGTACGTGATATTCGTCGCGCGGGTTGTGCATCGTTGGATCTGTGCGCCCTGGCCGCCGGCGGCCTCGACCTGTACTACGAGCGAGGGCTGCAGCCGTGGGATGTCGCCGCGGGCGCCTTGATCGCCCAGGAGGCAGGTGCGCAGGTCACAGGTCTGCGGGGTGGGCAGGCGCAGGAGGCGATGACGGTCGCGGGCGTACCGGGGGCCTTCGAGGAGCTGCGGGCGTTCCTCGAGGAGCTCGGAGCCGACTCGGACATCTGAAAACGCTCCCACGGGGCGCGCCACGAAATCGGTCACGCGTCCGGTTCGCTCATCGCTCGAAAGTGGTGCAGAATCCCACCGCGCGCGGGAACAAAAAGCACGTCGCGTGCATTGATCCCGCGTACGAGATTCCATCCAGACACGGAGTGTGACGCCACACATGGCTACCGACTACGACGCCCCGCGCAAGACCGAGGAGGACCTGAGCGAGGACTCGCTCCAGGAGCTCCAGGCCCGGCGCTCCGACAAGAACTCGGGCGTGGTGGACGAGGACGAGACCGAAGCGGCCGAAGGGTTCGAGCTCCCGGGCGCGGACCTCTCCGGCGAAGAGCTCTCGGTACGCGTGCTGCCCCGGCAGGCGGACGAGTTCACGTGCTCGAGCTGCTTCCTGGTGCACCACCGCAGCCAGCTCGCCTACGAGCGCGACGGACGACCCGTCTGCTCGGAGTGCGCGGCCTGATCGCCTCCGCCCACGTCTTTCGACCGACCTGAGGGCCGGTCGCCCGGAGCTCCGGGCGACCGGCCCTCAGTCGTTCAGCGCGGCGGCCAGCTCCGCCGGACGGCGGGTGGAGACGATCCAGTACGGGGTCGGGTCCTGCGGGTCGCGCACCTCGACCCGCACCGCGGTGTGGATCCACCCGCGCAGGCACAGGTGCGCGCGAGCATCCAGGCGGGGGCCCAGCTCGGACCTCGCCGCGGCGGCGTCCAGCGGGACAGCCGGACCGAGCACCGCCACCGGGATGTGCGCGCCGCCCGCGCGGAACGTCCCGTCCCGCACCTCGACCCGCGGCGCCGCGCCGGCGAGCACGGCTGCACCCGCCGCCAGGACCGCGACGCCCACGGCTCCGGCGACGCGCAGGTCGACGGGGACGAACGCCACGAACACCATGGCGGCGAACGCCACGAGGAGGACCCACCCGAGCGGACCGAGCCAGAGCCTCTCGACGTACGTGGGCGCAGCCGCCCGGGACGAGGACAGCGGGGTGCCACGGGGCGCGTCGGACATGCACCCAGCATCCCATCCGGCGGGTAGGGTCGGGCCCCGTGACGGCCGACCCCAGCACCGAGGTGCTCCTCCTGCGCCTCGACCCCGACCTCCCCGCACCCGCCTACGCGCACCCCGGCGACGCCGGCGCGGACCTGGTCTCCCGGATCGACGTGGTCATCCCGCCGCAGGGACGCGTGACGGTGCCGACGGGTGTGGCCATCGCGCTGCCGGACGGCTTCGCGGCGTTCGTGCACCCGCGGTCCGGCCTGGCCATGCGCCACGGGCTCACCATCGTCAACGCTCCCGGGACCGTCGACGCGGGCTACCGCGGCGAGATCGCGGTCACCCTGCTGAACACGGACGTCGAGCACCCGCTGGAGCTGCACCGGGGTGACCGGATCGCGCAGCTGGTCGTGCAGCGGGTCGAGCGGGTGCGCTTCGTGGAGGCCGAGCGGCTGCCCGGCTCGCACCGCGGGGACGGCGGCTTCGGGTCCAGCGGCGGCTGGAAGGCTGCGCCGACCGCCTAGGTCGGGACTACTGTCGATCTGTCAGCAACTGATGCGCGCGAGCGCGTCGAAGAGGAGTGAGCACGTGGCGCTGTTCCGGCGTGGTGGCAAGGATTCCGCCCCAGACGACGCGGTCGAGACCGAGGTCGAGGAGTCGCCCGTCGTGGACGACGAGCCCGACGACGACGCCGTCCCGACGGTGTCCGCCCCCGTCCAGCGCACCGGCGGCCCCTGGGACGCCTCGCAGGTGGACGACGACCTCCCGCGCGTCGACCTCGGCGCGATCCTCCTGCCCGGCGTCCAGGGCATGGAGCTGCGCATGGAGATCGACAAGGCGACGGACGTCGTCTCCGCGGCGTCGATCCTCCTCGACGGGTCGTCGCTGCAGGTGCAGGCGTTCGCCGCGCCGCGCACCGAGGGCATCTGGGACGAGATCCGCGCCGAGATCGCCGAGTCCGTGACGCAGCAGGGCGGCTCGGCCGACGACCTGCCGGGTCCGTTCGGCCGCGAGCTGCTGGCCCGGCTGCCCATCCGGACGCCGGAGGGCCGCACGGGGCACCGGCCTGCTCGCTTCGTCGGCGCCGACGGTCCGCGCTGGTTCGTGCGCGGCGTGATCACCGGTCGTGCCGCGGTGGACCCGGCCGCAGCCACCGCCCTGGAGCAGCTCTTCGCCGGGATCGTCGTGGTCCGCGGCCAGGACGCCCGGCCGCCGCGCGACCTGCTGACCCTGCGGCTGCCCGGTCCGGGCACGCCGAACCTGCAGTCCGCCGAGCCGGTCACGGACCAGGACCAGCCGGCGGCGCCCGACTTCGACCCGATGACCCGAGGTCCCGAGATCACGGAGATCCGATGAGCCTCAAGGAGCGCCTGAAGAAGGCGGTCGCGTCCCAGGCCGAGATCGAGGCCGACGAGGAGCGCGCCGACGCCCACCGCTCGGTCGGGTGCACGCCCGTCGAGCAGCTGCGCGACAGGTCGCGCGCGAGCGTCTCGGGCGTCATCCGGTCCGTCACGCTGCGGCCGCGCGAGGGAGTCCCCGCCCTGGAGGCGGAGCTGTACGACGGGAGCGGGTCCCTCGACCTCGTCTGGCTCGGCCGCCGCGAGATCTCGGGTGTCACGCCCGGCCGGCGGCTGAAGATCGAGGGGCTCGTGTGCCTGATCGACGGTCGTCGCACCGTGTTCAACCCGCGCTACGAGCTGCGGCCGCGTCCCGGTGAGTGACCACCAGGCGGCCGATCCCCTGAAGGGGATGGACGCGATCGACGACGTCGTGCCGCCCGAGGAGGGTGGCCTGCGCGGGATGCGCGCGCTCACGGCCGAGCAGTTCTCGGCCGCCGACGCGGTCGGGGGAGTGCGCGGGGTCGTCGAGTCCGTGGCCCCCGGGCTGCTCTTCGTCGTGGTGTACCTCGCGTCGGGCCAGCGGCTCACGCCGGCGCTGATCGCCGCGGCGGGCGCGGCCGTCGTCGCGGTGGTGGTGCGGCTGGTGCAGCGCACGCCCGTCACGCAGGCCTTCTCCGGGCTCGTCGGCGTCGGCATCGGCGTGATCTGGGCGTGGCGCTCCGGCGACGCCTCGGACTACTTCGCCTACGGGCTCTGGGTCAACGTCGCGTACCTCGTCGCGACGCTGGTCTCGATCCTCGCCGGCTGGCCGCTGGTCGGTCTCGTCATGGGTCTGTTCCGGGCCGAGGGGCCGCTGTCGAGCAACGGCTCGTGGGGTGCCGCGGTGGCGTGGCGTGCCGATCCGGTGCTGCGTCGCCGCTACGCGCTCGCCACGTGGCCGTGGGTCGCGATGTTCGCCGTCCGGCTCGCGGTCCAGGTGCCCCTGTACCTGGCGGACCAGGTCGCGTGGCTCGGCACCGCCAAGCTGGCCATGGGGCTGCCCCTGACCGCGCTGACCCTCTGGCTCAGCTGGTCGCTGGTCCGTGGGTCAGCAGCGCTTCCAGCTCAGCCTCGTCCGCTTCCCGAGCGGTGACGAACAGCAGCTCGTCCCGGCCCTCGAGCGTGTCGTCGGGGCTCGGGGCGATCGGTCGCGCGTCCCGCACGATGCACGCGAGCACCGTGTCGGCCGGCCACTGGATCTGACCCACGCGCACGCCGGCCAGCGGGGAGTCGTCCGGGAGCGTGAGCTCGAGGATGTCCGCGCGCGACTGGTGGAACGTGAAGATGCGCACCAGGTCGCCGACCGTGACGGCCTCCTCCACCATCGCGGTCATGATCCGCGGCGTGGACACGGCCACGTCGACGCCCCAGGCCTCGTCGAACATCCACTCGTTCTTGGGGTTGTTCACGCGGGCGACCGTGCGCGGGACCCCGAACTCGGTCTTGGCCAGCAGCGAGATGACGAGGTTCGCCTTGTCGTCGCCGGTCGCGGCCACGACCACGTCGCACTCGTCGGCCTTGACCTGCCGCAGGGTCGGGAGCTCGCACGCGTCGGCGAGCAGCCACTCGGCGTCCGCGACCTGCGAGACGCGCATGGCGGACGGCTGACGGTCGACGAGGGTGACCTCGTGCCCGTGGCCGAGGAGCTCGCGCGCGATGGAGCGGCCGACGGAGCCGGCACCCGCGATGACGACCCTCACGCGGTCACCGCCGGGGCGCTGGTGAGGATGCGTTCGACGAGGGCGGAGGCGTCCGCCCGCATGAGCACGTGCACGGTGTCGTTCTCCTGCAGGACGGTGGTCGGCGTCGGCAGCAGGCCGTCGCCGTAACGCGTGACGTACGCGATCCGGGCCCCGGTGGCCTCCTCCAGCACGCGCAGAGGCTTGCCCACCCAGCCCGCGTGGACGTCCACCTGCGAGAGCTGGATCTGGCCCGAGGAGTCGCGGAACTCGTCCGTGGCGCCCATGGGCAGCAGCCGTCGGAGCACCTGGTGGGCGGTCCAGCGCACGGTCGCGACGGTCGGGATGCCGAGCCGCTGGTAGATCTCGGCGCGGTGCGGGTCGTAGATGCGGGCGACGACGTTCTCGACGCCGAACGTCTCGCGCACCACGCGCGCGGCGAGGATGTTCGAGTTGTCCCCGTCGGACACGGCGGCGAACGCGAAGGCGTCCTCGATCCCCGCCTGCGTCAGCGTGTCCCGGTCGAAACCGAGCCCGGTGACCTTGTTGCCGCCGAACTCCGGGTCGAGGCGCCGGAAGGCCTCGGGGTTCTGGTCGATGACGGACACCGAGTGGCCGTTGTCCTCGAGGCTCTTGGCGAGCGTCGCGCCCACCCGGCCGCATCCCATGATCACGAAGTGCACAGTGGGGCACGCTATACCGTGCGCGGCGTGCGGGTGGTGTGGGTCGGCCCGCGCGGGCCTAGCATTGCGGATCGTGTCGGACCTCTCGGATGCCGCCAAACGCCTGTTGCTCGGACGTCCCGTCCGCAGCGACAGGCTCGGCCACACGCTCCTGCCGAAGCGCATCGCGCTGCCGGTCTTCGCGTCGGACGCGCTCTCGTCGGTGGCCTACGCGCCCGACGAGATCCTGCTGACGCTCTCGCTCGCGGGGATGACCGCGCTCGTGGTCTCGCCATGGGTCGGTCTGGCGGTCGTCGCGGTGATGATCGTCGTCGTCGCCTCCTACCGGCAGAACGTGCACGCCTACCCGTCCGGGGGCGGTGACTACGAGGTCGCGACGACCAACCTGGGCAAGAACGCCGGCGTCACCGTCGCGAGCGCGCTGCTCGTCGACTACGTGCTGACCGTCGCGGTGTCCATCTCGTCGGCCGCGCAGTACGCGGCGACCGCCCTCCCCGCGCTGCGGGGGCACGAGGCGGCGTTCGCGGTCGGGCTCGTCGTGCTGCTGACGGTGGCCAACCTGCGCGGCGTCAAGGAGTCCGGGAGCCTGTTCGCCATCCCGGTCTACATGTTCATGCTCGCGATCGGCGCTCTGGCGGTCGTGGGATCGGTCCAGCTGCTCACCGGCAACCTGGCGATGGCGGAGAGCTCCGGGTTCGAGCTCGCGCCCGACGCGGCGTTCGACCAGGGGCTCACCGGCCTCGCCGGCTTCTTCCTCATCCTGCGCGCCTTCTCCTCCGGCTGCGCCGCCCTCACGGGCGTGGAGGCCATCAGCAACGGCGTCCCCGCGTTCAAGAAGCCGAAGTCCAAGAACGCCGCGACCACCCTGGCGCTGCTGGGCAGCCTCTCGATCGTCATGATCATGTCGATCCTGCTGCTCTCCCGTGCCACCGGCGTGATCTTCGCCGACGACCCCGCGACCCAGCTGCTGCGCGATGGCGTGCCCGTGGGCGAGGGCTACGACCAGCACCCCGTGATCAGCCAGCTGTCGGCCGCGGTGTTCCAGAGCGTGCCGGTCGTGGCGGTCCTCATCGCGGTGGTCACCGGGCTGATCCTGTTCTTCGCGGCGAACACCGCGTTCAACGGGTTCCCGGTGCTGGGCTCGATCCTGGCGCGTGACGGCTACCTGCCCCGCCAGCTGCACACCCGGGGCGACCGGCTGGCGTTCTCCAACGGCATCGTCACCCTGGCGCTGGCGGCGATCGTGCTGATCTGGGCCTTCGACGCGCAGGTCACCCGCCTGATCCAGCTGTACATCGTCGGCGTCTTCGTGTCGTTCACGGTGAGCCAGCTGGGCATGGTCCGGCACTGGACGCGGCACCTGCGCACGGAGCCCGACCCCGCCGCCCGCACGCGCATGAAGCGCTCGCGGATCATCAACTCGGTGGGCCTGGCGATGACCGCGACGGTGCTCGTCGTCGTGCTGATCACCAAGTTCACGCACGGCGCGTGGATCGCGATCCTGGCGATGGCGGTCGTCTACGTGCTCATGCAGTCGATCCACCGGCACTACGCCCTGGTGCGCAAGGAGCTGGCGCTCGGCACCGACGCCGAAGCGTCTCGCGCGCTGCCCAGCCGGGTGCACGCGATCGTGCTGGTCTCGCACCTGCACCGCCCGACGATGCGCGCGCTGGCCTATGCCCGCGCCTCGCGGCCCCAGGTGCTCGAGGCGTTGACCGTCGGCGTCGACGCGGACGACGTCGAGATGTTGCGTGCGGAGTGGGAGGCGATGAACATCCCCGTCCCGCTGCGCGTGCTGGACTCCCCGTTCCGTGAGATCACCCGGCCGGTCCTCACCTACGTGCGCTCGATCCGACGCGACAGCCCGCGCGACCTGGTGGTCGTGTACATCCCCGAGTACGTCGTCGGGCACTGGTGGGAGCACCTCTTGCACAACCAGAGCGCTCTGCGGCTGAAGGGCCGGCTGTTGTTCACGCCGGGCGTCGTGGTGGCCTCCGTGCCGTGGCAGCTGGCGTCCACCGAGGGGCAGACGGGGCTCGAGGAGCCGGTCCGGGGTACCGTTCCGCGTGGCTACTGACTCTGCACCCGACCGCATCGACGGGCTCGTCGAGCTCGAGATCGGCCCGGTGGCGCACGGCGGCCACTGCGTCGCCCGCCACGAGGGGCGCGTCATCTTCGTCCGGCACACGCTGCCCGGCGAGCGGGTCCGCGCACGACTGACCGACGCGGGGGAGACCGCCAAGTTCTGGCGCGCCGACGCCGTCGAGGTGCTGGAGGCATCCCCTGACCGCGTCGAGTCGGCCTGGCCGGCCGCCGGTCCCGGTGGGGTGGGCGGGGGAGAGCTCGCCCACGTCTCCCTGCCGGCTCAGCGGGCCTGGAAGACGGCGGTCCTCGCCGAGCAGCTGCGCCGCCTGGCCAAGCTGGACCTCGACGTCCCCGTGCAGGCTGCGCCGGGCGACGAGGAGCGCGGGGGCCTCGGCTGGCGCACCCGGATCGACCTGGTGACGGACGCCGAGGGCCGGGCGGGCATGCACGGCTTCCGCTCCCACGACGTGCACCTGCTCGACTCGATGCCCCTGGCCAACGAGGCGATCGCGGCCCTCGACCTGTTCGGCCGGCGCTGGACCGGTGGCGCGCGGGTGGAGGCGATCGCCCCGTCCAGCGGGGACGCCCCGCTGGTCCTCGTCGACGGCGCGCCCTTCGACCTCGGCCGCGGACGCATGGACGGACGCCCCAACGCACGCACCGCCGTCAAGGAGCACGTCCAGCACGGCGAGGTCGGGTACGAGTTCCGCGTGGCGGGTGCGGGCTTCTGGCAGGTCCACCGCGAGGCACCCGACCTGCTGGTCAGCGCCGTGCTCGCTGGGCTCGGCGACGTCGACGGCGCCGCGGTCCTGGACCTCTACTCCGGGTCCGGCCTGTTCACGGCACCCCTGTCGGACGCGGTCGGCGAGACGGGCGAGGTCATCTCGATCGAGGGCGACGCCCGTGCGGTCAAGGACGCGCGACGCAACCTGCACGCCCGCTCGAACGTCGAGCTGCACGCCGGTGACGTCGCCCAGGTGCTCACCGGCCGGGTGGACTCGGACTCCGACGTCGTGCACGCGGACGCCGTCGTGCTGGACCCGCCCCGGACGGGGGCCGGCCGCAAGGTCGTCGCCGGGATCACCGAGCTGCGCCCGGAGCGCGTGGTCTACGTCGCGTGCGACCCGGCCGCGCTGGCCCGGGACATCGCCCTGTTCGCCGACGCCGGGTACGCGCTGGCGGACCTGCAGGCGTACGACCTGTTCCCGATGACGCACCACCTCGAGGCCGTCGCCGTCCTGACGCGCTGACTGGGTGCACGTCAGTGACCTCCGGACTAGCGTGGAACGCGTAGCCGGACCGGAGCGGCCCGGCAGAGGGGAGCGGCACGGTGAGCGACAAGGACGCGGTCAGCCGGCTGGCGGAGGCGAAGCGGCTGGTCACGCAGGAGCTGCACAAGCAGGGCACGCCGGAGTACGACCCGCGCTCGCACGAGCGGGCGATCGAGGCGGAGCGCAAGGCGCAGGACGCCGTGGACGCGGAGCGGGCCGCGCAGCAGCACTGAGGCACACGCCACCCGGGCCCCCGTGCACGCGCGCCACGCCGCAGTGGACGCGTGTGCACGGGGGCCCGCGAGCATGTATCTTGATGTCGAGATAAATCGCGACCCCCGCCGCACCTAGGCTGGGAGGTCGCACCGCCCAGCGGTCCGGGTGACTTTCATCCCCGGCAGGAACACCGGCAGACTCGCCAGCGAAGGAGCCCCCGTGAGCAGCGTCGACAGCTTCGGTTCGAAGGGAACACTCGAGGTCGGTGACGCCTCGTACGAGGTGTTCCGTCTCTCGGCCGTGCCGGGGGTGGAGCGCCTGCCGTTCAGCCTCAAGGTGCTCGCGGAGAACCTCCTGCGCACCGAGGACGGCGCCAACATCACCGCCGACCACGTGCGCGCGCTCGCCGAGTGGGACCCGGACGCCCAGCCGGACACCGAGATCCAGTTCACGCCCGCCCGCGTGATCATGCAGGACTTCACCGGCGTGCCCTGCGTCGTCGACCTGGCCACCATGCGCGAGGCCGTCGTCGAGCTCGGCGGCGACGCCAGCCGCATCAACCCGCTGGCCCCCGCCGAGCTGGTCATCGACCACTCCGTGCAGATCGACGTGGCCGGCCGCGCCGACGCGTTCGAGCGCAACGTGGAGCTCGAGTACGAGCGCAACCGTGAGCGCTACCAGTTCCTGCGCTGGGGCCAGACCGCGTTCGACGACTTCAAGGTCGTCCCGCCCGGCACCGGCATCGTGCACCAGGTCAACATCGAGTACCTGGCGCGCGTCGTGATGGTGCGGGACGGCAAGGCCTACCCCGACACCTGCGTCGGCACCGACTCGCACACCACGATGGTCAACGGCCTGGGCGTGCTCGGCTGGGGCGTCGGCGGCATCGAGGCCGAGGCGGCCATGCTCGGGCAGCCCGTGTCGATGCTCATCCCGCGCGTCGTCGGCTTCAAGCTCACGGGCACGATCCCGCTGGGCGTCACCGCCACCGACATCGTCCTCACGATCACGCAGAAGCTGCGCCAGCACGGCGTCGTCGGCAAGTTCGTCGAGTTCTACGGCGAGGGCGTCGCGGCCGTGCCGCTGGCCAACCGCGCCACCATCGGCAACATGAGCCCCGAGTTCGGCTCGACCGCGGCGATCTTCCCGATCGACTCCGTGACGATCGAGTACCTGCGCCTGACCGGGCGCTCCGAGGAGCAGCTCGCGCTCGTCGAGGCGTACGCCAAGGAGCAGGGCATGTGGCTGGACCCGACGTCGGACGGGTACGTCCAGCCCGTGTTCTCCGAGTACCTCGAGCTCGACCTGTCCACGGTGGTCCCGTCGATCGCCGGCCCGAAGCGCCCGCAGGACCGCATCGAGCTGTCGCGGGCCAAGGAGCAGTTCCAGCGCGACCTGCCCACGTATGCACCCGAGGTCACCAACGGGGTCGACGAGGCCGAGCGCGAGTCGTTCCCCGCGTCCGACTCGCCCGCGATCACGTCGTCGGCGATGCGCGTGTACCCGACCACCGACACGCAGGGCCGCTCGTTCGACCTGTTCCACGGTGCGGTCGCGATCGCGTCCATCACCAGCTGCACCAACACGTCGAACCCGTCGGTGATGATCGCGGCTGCCCTCGTCGCCAAGAAGGCCGTCGAGAAGGGCCTCGTCGCCAAGCCCTGGGTCAAGACGTCCATGGCGCCGGGCTCGCAGGTGGTGACCAACTACTACGAGAAGGCCGGTCTGTGGCCCTACCTCGAGAAGCTGGGCTTCCACCTGGTCGGCTACGGCTGCGCCACGTGCATCGGCAACTCCGGCCCGCTCGACGAGAAGGTCTCGGAGACGGTGCAGGAGCACGACCTCGCGGTGGCCGCCGTGCTGTCCGGCAACCGGAACTTCGAGGGGCGCATCAACCCCGACATCAAGATGAACTACCTGGCGTCCCCGCCGCTGGTCATCGCGTACGCGCTGGCCGGGACCATGGACTTCGACTTCGAGTCGGACCCGCTGGGCCGCGACGAGGCCGGTCAGCCGATCTTCCTCAAGGACATCTGGCCGACGCCCGACGAGGTGCAGTCCACGATCGACGCCTCGATCGACCGCGCGATGTTCACCAAGGACTACGCCGACGTGTTCACCGGCGACGAGCGGTGGCGCTCGCTGCCGACCCCCGAGGGCGACACGTTCGAGTGGGACCAGGAGTCCACCTACGTGCGCAAGCCCCCGTACTTCGACGGCATGCAGGCGGCCCCGGCGCCGGTCGTGGACTTCCACGGTGCCCGCGTGCTCGCAAAGCTGGGCGACTCGGTGACCACCGACCACATCAGCCCGGCCGGCTCGATCAAGGCCGACAGCCCTGCGGGCCTGTACCTGGCCGAGCACGGCGTGGGTCGTCGCGACTTCAACTCCTACGGCTCGCGCCGCGGGAACCACGAGGTCATGATCCGCGGCACCTTCGCCAACATCCGGCTGCGCAACCAGCTGGTCCCGGGCGTCGAGGGCGGGTTCACGCAGAACCTGCTCACCGGTGAGCAGTCGTCGATCTACGACGCCGCGCAGGCCTACCAGGCGGCGGGCATCCCGCTGGTCGTGCTCGGCGGCAAGGAGTACGGCTCCGGCTCGTCGCGCGACTGGGCCGCGAAGGGCACCAGCCTGCTGGGCGTCAAGGCGGTCATCACCGAGAGCTTCGAGCGGATCCACCGCTCCAACCTCATCGGGATGGGCGTGCTGCCGCTGCAGTTCCCGGAGGGCGAGTCGGCCGACTCGCTCGGCCTGGACGGCACGGAGACGTTCGACATCACGGGTGTCACCGCGCTGAACGAGGGCACGACACCGCGCACCCTCGCCGTGACCGCGACCAAGACCGACGGCACGGTCGTCGCGTTCGACGCGGTGCTGCGGATCGACACCCCCGGCGAGGCGGACTACTACCGCAACGGCGGCATCCTGCAGTACGTCCTGCGCTCGCTCGTGAAGGCCTGACCTGCCCGGCCGACGGCCCCCGACCACCGCACGGTGGTCGGGGGCCGTCGTCGTGCGGTAGGACGGGCCCATGGCTCACGACGAACGACTGGTCGCGCGCGTCCTCGCCGACGCGCGTGACCTCGTGCGCGGGGAGATCGCCGAGCTGGTCGCGCGTCGTCGGGCGACCGGTTACGGGCCGCTGTACGACCTCGTCGCGGACTACCCGCTCCGGGAGGGCAAGGGCCTGCGTCCCGCCATCTGCCTGAGCGCGGCCATCGCCGCGGGGGGCCGCACCGAGCAGGCGCTGGGCTCGGCGACGGCGCTGGAGCTCCTGCACAACGGGTTCCTGGTGCACGACGACATCGAGGACGCCTCCACGTTCCGCCGCGGCCGCGCGACCCTCTTCGCGGACCGGGGAGTCCCCGTGGCGATCAACGTGGGCGATGCGACGAACATCCTGTCGGTCGGCGTGCTGCTGGAGAACGTGTCGACCGTCGGTGTCCGCAAGGCGCTGCTGGTGCTGCGGGAGTTCGAGCGGATGGCCCGCGAGTCGGTGGAGGGTCAGGCGATCGAGCTCGACTGGATCGCGGCCGGCACGTTCGACCTGCAGGACCGCGACTACGTGCGCATGGTCTACAAGAAGACCTGCTGGTACACGGTGATCGCG
This sequence comes from Cellulomonas sp. Root137, assembly GCF_001426725.1. Lineage (NCBI taxonomy): Bacteria > Bacillati > Actinomycetota > Actinomycetes > Micrococcales > Cellulomonadaceae > Cellulomonas > Cellulomonas sp. Root137. The sequence goes on from NZ_LMFG01000001.1 coordinate 2,405,207, forward strand.
CCGCTGCGCATCGGGGTCATCTGCGGCAGCCCGCCGGGGGAGGGCCGGCCCACCGAGGAGGAGCTCCTGGCGCTCGTCGCCCTCGGGTTCCACGCCGGGGTCGCGTTCCAGATCACGGACGACGTGCTCAACCTCGTGGCCGACGAGGGCGCCTACGGCAAGGAGTCCGCGGGCGACCTCTGGGAGGGCAAGCGGACGGTCATGCTCCTGCACTTCCTGCGGACGGCCCCCACCCCGGACCGCGAGCGCGCGCTGCGCCTGCTGACCGTCCCACGGCCGGACAAGGACGCCGACGAGGTGGCGTGGCTCGCGGCCGCGATGGAGCGCGACGGGTCGATCGACCACGGGCGTGCCCTCGCGCAGCGGTACTCGCGCAAGGCACTCGAGCTCGAGTCCCGCGTGCTCGGCCCCTCCCGCGACGACGACTCGGCGGACTATCGTCACTTTCTGCGCGAGATGCTGCACTACGTGATCGACCGGACGCTGTAGCTGGGGGAGTCGATGACGGAGCCACCGCACGGAGCCGGCGACGCACTGAGCGAGATCCTGCGCCTGCAGACCGAGTTCCAGGGTCGGATGGTCGACGAGACGCTCCGGTATCTGCGGCGGGTGCAGGGGATGTTCGAGCCGCACAGCCCCGGCACGGTGCTGCGGCCGGACGCCCCCGACGCGCTGGCGGTGACGGTGCCGCTGGGCGGCCGTGCCTCGGTCGCGCTGGACGTCGAGAACCGGCAGCGGGTGCACACGGCCCTCGCGGCGGTGCTCACCCCGCTCGTCGGCGACGACGGCACGACGTGGTTCGTCGACGCCGACGCGCGACCGGCCTTCCGGCTCCTCGCCCCGGCCGAGCAGGCGCGTGTCACGGTCCGCCTCCGGGTCCCGGGGGACGTGCCACCCGGGCTCTACCGCGGACTGGTGACGCTGCGGGGACTGCACCCGGCGGGAGTCCCCCTCGAGGTCACCGTGACGGAGGTCGTCGCATGACGGCGCGCGCCCAGGTCCGGCTGGTCGACGAGCCCGACCGGGCGGGCCGGACGACGGCGGCGCTCGTCGCCTCGCTCTCCGGCCGGCTGGCGGCGCTCTCGCTGGTCTCCGGGGCCGACGTCGTCGGAGCGCTGGCGGCCGGGGTGGCGGCGCTCGGGCGGCAGGCGGCGGAGACGACCGAGGGCCGCAGGCTCCGGGACGGGCTGGCGCACGGCCGCCCGGCGACGAACGCGGCGCTGCTCTGGAAGCAGCTCGGCATCGAGCGGTGGCTGTCCACCATGCCGCCCAGCCGGGTCCTCGACCAGCTGCGCAACGACGCCGCCCTGCTCCTGGTGGACGATCTCGCCGAGACGTTCGAGCTGCCGCCGCTGGTCGCGGAGCCCACGGGGGCGGACCGGCCGGCCGACCCCGCACGCATCGACCCGCTGGACCTGATGGTGGGGATGTGGGTGCTGGCCACGGACACGGTCGACCTCGTGCAGGCGCTCGCGGACAGCTCCGGCCCGCCGACGGCCACCGTGGTGCCCGGTCGCCCCGCACCCGCGCGGGTCGACGGCGGCGTCCTGCGCTGACCGTGCGCGACCACCTGCGGCGGCCGCCGGCGGACGACCCTGCGCGAGGCGCGTACAAGGAGTGGCTGCACGTCAACGCGTTCGACCACGCGACCGGGGTGATCGCGCTGGTCAACGTCTCGGTGCACGGCGACCCCACCGCGCCGGCGTCCCGCGCGGTGGGCGCGGCGCTGGTGCACGAGCCCGGGGTCGGTTGGGCGGGGAACGCGGAGGTGGTGTCGGCCGGCGCGGTCGAGGCGGGGGTGCTCGCCCTGGCGACCGCGGGCGTCGCGGTCGCGGTCGATCCGTCGGGCACCCGGGTGGCCGCGCGTGCGCGCCTGCCACGGGACGGGGTCGACCTCACGCTCGAGGGGGTGCCGGTCGGCCCTGAGCTCAGCGTCGAGTCCACGATGCCGTTCGGCTCCGGGTACCTCGGCTGGGCCGTCTACCCCAGGATGCGCGTCGACGGCACCCTCGACCTGCCCGGTCGCACGGTCACGCTGGACGGCGCCGGCGGCTACGCGGACCACAACTGGGGTCGGTGGTGGTGGGGCGACGACGCGGGCTGGGACTGGGCCTGCTGGCACGCCCCCGACGGGCTGCTGGTGGTGTTCTCGCGCATGACGAACCGCGCGCACACGCGCTCCGGGCAGGTGCTGCTCACCGTGGAGGTCGGCGGTCGGGTGGTCCGGTTCGTCGACGACCAGGTGCTGGTGGAGACGCACGGGCGGAGGTGGCCGTCGCGACGCCTGCCCGGCGCGCTCGCCGCGCTGCACACCGACCGTGCGGCCGAGCGGCTGCCGGCGCGCGTCGCGGTGCACGCGAACAACGGCTTCGACGGGCTGGACCTCGAGTTCGAGGTGCGGGACGTGGCGCAGCTGGTGATGGCGGAGCCCGCGCAGCCCGGCTTCGCCTTCCTGCACGAGCTCGTCGGGGAGTTCCGTTGCGTCGGGCTGATCGCCGGGACACGCGTGGACTCCGTGGGGCTGGGGGTGGTCGAGCGTGCCGGATAGGGGGCTCGCGGCCTTCGTGGCGGCACTCGTGGCGGGGCTGGATGCCGGGGAGCCCGGCGCGGGCGCGCGGGTGCGGCGGCTCGCCGGTGCGCGCGAGGCGCGGATCGGGCTGGACGACGAGGCGGTGGACGTGAGGTTCGACGACGCGGGCCTCCTGCGCGTGACGTCGGCCGCCGGCCCCGGACCGGCCTGCTGGGGTCGCACGGACCGGGGGACCGTGGTCGACCTGCTCGAGGCGCGGCTCGAGGTGCGGGACGCCGTGCTGAGCGGCCGGATCGAGGTCGTCGGCACCGTGGACGAGGTGGCGGCGATCTTCGCGCTGGTCGAGGTGCTGATCGCGTCCTCCGTGCGGCTGCCGACGCTGCAGGCGCTCGCGGACGAGCTCCTCGCGGGCGCCCCGATGGCGCCGCCGACGGCCACGCGGGTGGCCTGGTACCCGGCCGAGACCGGTCCCGACGAGATCGTGCTGCTGGGCGAGCTGGACCTGCTGGCCGACGAACTGGGCGGCGTTGCTGGTTGACGCCCGACTTTGTCCGGGTCGATCCTGCTTGGTGACGACATCCCGCACGGCAACCTGGGGGTAGCCATGGGCTCGGACGTCCACCTCGACGGGCATCTCGGCTCGATCGGACCCGTCTCGATGAACCCCGTCGTCGTCGACCACATCGGCGCCATCGGTCCCGTCACCGTCGCCGGCATCCCGAACGAGTTCGGCATCACGATCCACGAGCCGATCCCCAAGATCCAGATGGGCATCGACCCGGTCACGCTCAACCCCCTGAACGCGACCATCACCCTCAACCCCGTCACGCTCAACCCGGTGAACCTCAACCTCGCCGTGACCGAGCTCCCCGAGACGCGCGCCCACCTGCCCGCCGACTTCACGGTCGGACTGAGCCTGCTCGGGATGGACCTGCTGAGCATCCGGCTCTGCGGCGAGGCGCAGATGATCTCCGAGGCGTACAAGGCCGGACCCTGCGAGCGCTGCGGGTACACCGACCGCGACGACGACCTCGACCCGAAGGACGGCTGACACCGTGGCCCGTGCCACCCGCGCACCCGCGGGCGACGTCCGGGTCGCGCGGCTGGTCGGTCCGCCCGGCGCGGTGGTCGGGGTGGTCGACGTGCCCCCGGACCAGCGCACCTCGATCGTGCTGGTGCCGCCGGAGTCGAAGAAGCCGGACGAGGTCCTGTCGACCGCGCGCGTGCTCACGGCCCCCGCCGGTCCGGCCCGGACCGAGGTCCGGCTGCTGCTGGCCGACGACGCTCCCGCGGGGGAGCGGGCGGCGCAGCTGCTCTGGGACGGCGGGGCGATCGACGTGCGGATCGAGGTGCTCGGGATCCAGGCGGCCGAGGTCCGGCCGCTCGTCGTCCCGGTCTCCGGGTCGGCGGGCGCGATCGTGCCCGTGTCGGTGCACGCGGTGAACCGGGGGAACGTCCCGGTCGAGATCAGCAAGGTCGCGGTGCTGGCGTTCGAGGAGCGCGAGACGCTCGAGCACGCGATCGCGGCCGGGCTGAGCGGGAAGGCCCGGGGTCTGGACCGGTGGGCGGTGGTCGCCGACACGGTGGCCGCCCGTCAGTCCGAGGCCGCCCGGGTGGTCGTCACGGACGGCGCAGGGATCCTCGCGCCGGGCGCCGACACGCTCGTGGCGGCCGAGGTGCACGTCCCGGCCGGCCTCCCGCCCGCCGAGCACGCGGGGACCTGGGTGGTGGCCGGGGTACGCGTACGGGTCGAGGTCCAGGTCACCGCCCCGGTGCCCACCCCGCGGAAGCGCAGCACCCGAGCGAAGGAGCCGTCGTGAGCACTCAGCAGACCATGACCGACCAGACGACGGCCGCCCTCGACGCGGTGGTCGGGGCGGGCCTGAAGCTCGGCCGGTCGATGCTGGACGCGATGCGGTCGTCCACCCCCGTGTCGGACGTCGTCGCGGCGGCGGGCAAGGTCGACACGAGCGGCCTGCGCCTGCCGCAGGTGTCGCTGGGCACGCAGCCCTGCGGCTGCGCGATCCCGGACGCGTGCTTCCTGCCCGAGAAGCTCCCCACCGTCACCGCGCACGGCTGCCCGGGCGCCACGATGACGCTGCGGCTCGTCGTGACCAACGAGTGGCCTGCCAGCCGGTTCGTCGCCGTCCGGGTGACCGGTCCCGATGCCGGCGCCGTGACGGTCACCCCCGTGCAGCAGCAGATCGGGCCGTACGAGACCTCGACGTTCACCGCCACCGTGCACCTCCCCGACGACGGCTCCGAGTCGCTCTCGGCCCTGCTCTGGGTGCGCGGCTGCCGCGACCACGTCGTGCGGTGGGAGGTGTCGTCGTCCGACGGTGGCTGCGCCTGCGTCCACGAGGTCGCGGTCCTGGACGAGCCCGACACGGTGCACCACTGGTACGACCACTTCTATAAGGAGCCCTGCTGCCGCCCGCAGCCGCGGCAGGGCCGGGTCCCGGTCGTCCATGGCTGAGCCGCCCCCCACCGCCGGCGCGGACGACCTGGTCCGCCGGATCGTCGACGCGAACGTGGCGTACTACAAGGCCTGGGGGAGCCTGGTCACCGACTGGCTCGCCGAGGTCTCCGCGGTGGCCAAGGAGGCGCCCCGCGTGGTGTCCCTCCAGACCCCCGGCCGCCCGGCGACCCACAGCCATGCCGACGCGCCCGCCCCGCACCAGCACCACGCCGAGGACGCGCCGGCGCCCGCGGCCGCGCTGCTGGTGCTGGAGGGGCCGGCGGGCGCGCAGGCAGCCGGGGCGTTCGAGGTCGAGAACGTGCTGGACGCCGGGGCGGCGGGCGTCGTCGTCGTCGACCCGTTCCGCGACCCGTCCGGCCAACCGGTCGACGTCGAGGTGACGGTCACGCCCTCGACCCTCGACCTGGCCGCCAAGGAGTCCGTCGTCGTCTCGTTGCGCGCCACCGTGCCGGACACCGTCGTGGCCGGCGTCGACCATCGCAGCACCGTGCGCGTGGAGGGGATCCCCGCCGGCACGATCGCCGTCGTGCTGCGGCGCACCGACGCATGAGCGAGACCGCCAGCGGGGTGCTCGCGGCGTCGATGTGGTCGTGGGCCGCGCTCGTCTCCGACCCGGTCCGCGCGACCCGTCAGGCGGCCCGCGCACGCGGCGAGGCGCTGGTCGTGGACGCCGCACCGCCGACCCCGGGCGGGGGACCGCTGCTCAGCAGGACGCAGCGAGGGCCTCGGCTCCTGGACGCGCCGACCAAGAACGACGGGCTGGTCGAGGAGTTCGACCGGCTGGCCGAGGCGTACGACTTCTACGTGCGCCCCTTCTCGGTCCCGCTCTTCTCCGAGGCCCTCGACATGCTCGCGCCCCTGCTCACGCGTGACGCCCGGGTGCTCGACGCGGGGTGCGGGCCCGGACGGGAGCTGCGGGCGGTCGCGCGCCGGGTCCCGGACGGCGAGGTCGTGGGGGTCGACCTGGCTGCCGGGATGGTCGTCGGTGCGCACCGGGCGGCCTGGGCCGCGGGCCTCGACAACACGGCGTTCGTGCAGTCCGACGTCGGTGACCTGCCGCGGGACCTCGACGGTGCGTTCGACCTCGTCTACAACTGCCTCGCGCACCACCACTACCCGGACCCGGCGGCCGCGGCGGCGGGGATCCGGCGGTGCCTGCGGCCGGGTGGCCACTACGCGATCATCGACCCCGGCCCGGAGTGGTTCGTCCGCCTGGCGTCGGCGCTCTCCCTGGCCGGCGACCCGGGGTGGATCGGCTTCCACACGCCCGAGCAGTTCCGCGTGCTCCTCGAGGGCGCCGGGTTCGTCGACGTGCGCTGGTACGACCTGCTCCCCGGGTTCGGGATCGCCCTGGCGCGCGTCCCGGACTGACGCCGGTCACCGGCGGCCCCGCACTCACCGCGCCCCTACACTCGGGCGCGTGCCCGGACCCGCCGCCCCTCCCGACCTGCGCGCCCGAGCGCGGCAGAGCGGCAGCACGGTCGCGCGTCGCGTCCTCGACCAGCCGTTGCGGCGCATCGGCCTCGGTGGCGCGATCGTGCTCCTCGCGGCCACGGCGGCGTTCGGGGGCCTGCAGGAGCAGACGCAGGACGGCCCCGAGGCGCTCACGGTCGACGCCCCCGTGGAGGTCGCGCCGTTCGAGCTGACGGTGCACCGCGTCGTGTGGACCACCGACCTGCCGGGGCAGTACCTGTCCGAGGACGGCAACCGCTGGATCGGCGTCGTCGCGACGGTCCGCAACACGAGCGACGCGGGCTTGCTGGGCGGCACGCTGCGGGATGCGCTCACGCTCACCGACGTCGACGGCCTGGTGAAGGAGCACAACCCGATCGTCCCGGGGGTGACGTCCACGTCGATCGCGCTGCTCGAGGACGGCTCGTCACTGAGCCCCGTGCAGCCCGGCCTGACGTACGAGGCCGCGTTCCTCTTCGAGCAGGACGGCTCCGTCGCACCCCCCACCAGCGCGACCGTCCTGGTGCAGCGGCACACCTGGCGCAGCAGCAGCCTCGATCCGACGGCGGCCTGGTGGGACCCGACGACGACCCTGCGCGGCGAGCTCGACGTGCGCGAGGCCGTGTCCGACGCGGACGAGGAGGTCGACGAGTGACCGTGCCCGAACCGGCCGCACGTCGTCCCCGGGGGCAGACGCTCGGCGCCGGTGCGGCCGTCCTCGCCGCCCTCGCCGTGGGACACGTCGTCGTCACCGCCTTCCCGGTCGACGAGCGCGTGCAGGCGTCGTTCGTCCGGCCCGCGGTCGTCGGTGAGCCCGTCGAGCTCCGGTATGCACGCCTGACGGCGGGCGAGCCCGCGGGCTCGACGGTCCTCGACAACGACGACGGGACGCTGCTCGCGACGCCCGGCGTGTGGCTCACCGTGCCCCTGACGATCGAGGTCGTCGGCCGGCCGCGCGCGCTGAGCTTCGCGGAGCTGCTCGGCGGCGACGGTCGCACGTACACGGTGTTCACGGGCGGACGTTCGTGGTTCCTTCCCGGCACCGCACAGCCGGGGGTCCCTCGCTACGCGACGGTGCGCGTCGAGCTCCCGCCCGAGGCCGTGGCGGGGGCGCACCTGCGCATCGGGTCGGAGCAGAAGGACCAGCGCCGCGACGACGTCGCCGACATCGACCTGGGCCTCACGCAGGCCGACGCGGACGCGTGGGCGTCGGACGACACGCCCGTCGTCGCCGGCGCGTGGTCCGACGAGCCCCCGGAGCAGCCGTGAGCACGACGACCGACTCCCCGCCGACCTCCCGGTCCTGGTGGCGACGCAACCGCTGGGCCCTGGTCGCGCTGCCCGTCGCGCTGGCGCTCGCGCTCGTCGCGGCGGGCGACCGGGTCCGCACCCTGTGGTGGGAGCAGGACCTGCGCCGCCCGACCACCGTCGAGGCGGGCGAGACCGCTCAGTTCCACCAACGGGTCTACGACGGCGCCGGCGGCACCCTGCCCGTCGATGTCGAGGTACGACTCGACGGCGTGGGCGAGGCGACGACCCTGCCCGAGGACATGGAGCTGCCCGCCGGCACTCGCGCGGTCCAGGTCGACCTGACCCTGAGCGCCGACCCCGACGTCGTGCTCACCGGCTGCTCGCTCGCCGTGCGGGACGCGGCCGGGACACGGTACGGCTACGTGGCGAGCGGCTGGGGTGCGCTGCAGTCCGCGACGCCGTGCGTCCCGGAGGACGCGCCGGGCCCGTGGCCGCCGCTGGGCGACCTGGAGGACGCTCTGAGCGACCCGGACGACCTGCCGCGACCTGCCACCTGGTCGGTGTCGCCGGTGGTCGTCGTCCCTGACGGCGTGGAGATCGCCGACGTCGCCCTCTGGTGGCAGATGCCTCACTACGTGCTCCTCGAGGTCCCGAGCTAGACCTCCGACGCCTCGACCGGATCGGGTGCCCGCGCCGAGACCGCCGCCTGGCCCGCGAGGATCCGGTCCACGCCTGCCGCGAGGAGCGCCATCGTCACCGTCAGGCCGACGGCCGTCGCGACCGACGACACCATCGGAGCGAACGCGAGCCAGGTGTCGACGTCCTGCGGGCCGCTGATCGCCCGGAAGAGCAGCAGGATGCCCTCCTCGATCCGCGTCGCGACCAGGAACGCCAGCGCGAACACGAGCATCGGGCCCAGCCCCGCGATCGCGAGCCGTCGCAGCCCGTCGACGAGCGCGGTGAACCGCCCACGCACGTCGCCGACGACGGGCGCTGCGGCCTCGGTGGTCCAGCGACGCACCGGCGCCGGCACCCGCTGCCACGCGGCCAGCCGCACGCGCGGCTCGGGCTTGGGCGGCGCCGCGAGCTTGTGCCCGTAGACGACCGCGCCGACGGTGAGCCACGCCAGCGGGATGACCACGAGGTCGTCGAGGTTGCCCAGCACGCCGGCGACCGCGTTCACGGCTGCGTCGACCGGTCCGGCCACCGGGCCGAGCGCGTCGAGGACCGTGAGCCACCACTCGAGCACGATCGCCACGGCGCGCCGGGACTCGATCCACGTCCACAGGTCGTCGAGCAGCTGGGTGGCGAACGCCGCGACCGCGAGCAGCCAGAACGCCTCGATGTAGGCGCCCGCGAACGCGAGCGCGCGCCGGTGGCTGCGCCCCTCCCACCGGCCGAGCAACCAGCGCAGCACGACGGCCACGACCACCACGGCGACGAGCCCCCACCCGGTCGCGAGGTCGACGAACGACCCGTCGGGGCCGTCCCCGCCGGTGAACGAGACGCTCTCCATGAACTCCCGGTACGCGGCCGTGTTGAGGAACCGGGCGCGGTCCTCGGCGAGCAGCCCGTAGGACGCGTACAGCGCGAGGAACGGCACGAACACCGACGCCAGCACGTCGACCAGGCCGCGCTCGTGCCCGGACGCAGGGTCGTCGGGCGCGCGGGTACGGCCGATGGCGGCGAGCGTGGGCAGGTCGCGGCGCAGGACGTGCAGCATCGCGACGATGCCCGCGACCATGCTCAGCGGTGCGAGCACGAGCACCGCCCAGCCGAGCGTGTTGTTCACGGTCGCCGCGTTCACGGCGGCCCAGCCGGCGGCGTGCCGCCCGGCGACGGCGAGCAGTGCGATCACGAGCAGCAGCGGCCACGTGCGCGCCCACAGCCGGACGCCCTGCGCCACGACCGCACCGAGGTCGCTCAGCCACGCACGCAGTCCGGCACGCGGTGCGGGGGCAGGGGTCGGCGCGTCGGTCACGCCGGACATCATGACGTGCCGGGCGGGTGGGCGCCTTCACGTCCAGCGATGTCCCCCGACCCGTCCGCAGCCGCCAGGTCGCGCACCAGGTGCTGCCCGGCCTCGACGGACAGCTCCCGGAGCCGGATCGCGAGGGGCGACAGGGTGCCCCGCGACACCACCTGCACCACCCGGTCCGGGACCGCGGGCTCGAGTCGGTGGAACGACAGCGCGTCGTCGTGGCGCTGCCCCCAGACCGAGAGCACCGGCATGACGGCCGCGCCGAGACCCGCCCGGACCATCGAGGTGATGCCCTGGTTGTCCACGGTCCGGAAGACGATGTCGGGCGCGACCGCTGCCCGGGCGAGGGCCGCCTCGACCACCGCCTGGTCGCAGATGGGCGGCAGTGCCACCATCGCGCGGCCGTGGAGGTCGGCCAGGGGGACGGGTCCGGGCGGGAAGGCGCCGCGTCGGGCCACCACGACGTGCTCGTCCCGGAACACCTCGACGTGGTCGGCGTCGTCCGGGCCGGGGACGTCGAGGAACGCGAGGTCGAGCAGGTCGATCGGCGGCTCGTCGGTCTCGTCCTCGAACAGCCGGATGTCCGCGTCCGGGTGCTCGACCCGGAGCCGGTCCACCACCATCGGGAGCAGCACGTTGGTGACCGTCTGGAAGGTGCCGACGTCGACCCGGCCGGCACCGGCGTGGAAACGGTCGATCGCGTCCCGGGCGGCCACGTCGGCCGCGAGCAGGGTCCTCGCCTGGGTGAGGACCAGGCGGCCGAGCGGGGTGATCCGCGGTCGACGGGCTCCTCCCGGACGGTCGAAGACGGCGCCACCGACCCGTCGTTCCAGTGCCGCGACCTGCTGGCTCAGCGTCGACTGCGTGTAGCCCAGCTCGGCGGCGGCAGCCCCGAACGTGCCCGTGCGGGCCACGGCGTTGAGGGCGGCGAGAAGGCGGAGCTCCAGCATGGCCCCAGTATCGCCCTCTGCGATCATCATCATCAGGAACAATCGCTTTTCGCGCTGGCGAGGTCGTCCTAGCGTCGCTCTCATGAACCCCGAGACGATGATCCAGCTCGGCGACGTGGAGCTCTGCGTCCAGACCGCCGGCGACCGCGGCGACCCCGCGATCCTCCTCATCCACGGTGCAGCCGCGTCGATGGTCGGGTGGGAGGAGGAGCTGTGCGAACGGCTCGCCGCCGGCGGCCGGTTCGTCGTCCGTTACGACCAGCGCGACACCGGACGGTCGACGGTCTCCCGCGGTGGGCACCCGGCGTACGACATGAGGGACCTGGCCGACGACGCCCTCGGGATCGTCGACGCGCTCGGCCTCGACACCGTCCACGTGGTGGGTCGCTCGATGTCGGGCGGGACGGCACTCATCCTGGCCGTCGACCATCCCGACCGCGTCGCGAGCGTGACGTTCATGTCCACGACGACAGGTGATGCCGGCCTGCCCGGCCCGACCTCCGCCTTCCGGGACGCCGTCGCGGCGCCCGCCCCCCCGCTCGACGACCACGACGCGTGGGTCGACCATACCGTCGCGGTGATCCGGGCGTACCACGGGGAGTCGATCCTGGTCGACGAGGCGCACCTGCGCCGGCTCGTCGAGCTGGAGCTGGCGCGCTCCACGGACCCGAGCGCCGCGAACAACCACTTCGCGATCGACACGCCGGGTCCGGTGAACGGCGGGTTCGGGGACGTCGGTGTGCCCGCGCTCGTCGTCCACGGCGAGCTGGACCCGGTCTTCCCGCTGCCCCACGCATACGCGCTGACGGAGGCGATTCCGGGGGCGAGGCTGGTCGTGCTCGAGGGTGCCGGTCACGAGCTGCCACCGGCCCGGTGGGACGAGTTCACGGCGGCGCTGCTGGAGCACACGGCACCCGGGACACCGCGATGAGGTCCGCGGTGTGGCTACCGCTGTTCGACGAGCTGGCCGACCCGCGGGTCGTCGCCGATCTCGCCGTCGAGGCCGAGGCCGCGGGGTGGGACGGGTTCTTCGTGTGGGACCAGCTCGACTGGCGGGCGCCGGTGACGGCGGTGGCCGACCCGTGGGTCTGCCTCGCCGCCGCGGCCGCGGTGACGAACCGCCTCGCGCTCGGCCCCATGGTGAGCCCCCTGGCGCGGCGTCGGCCCACCAAGGTCGCGCGCGAGACCGTGTCGCTCGACCGGCTCAGCGACGGGCGCCTCGTCCTCGGCGTCGGGGTCGGCAGCGACTCCTTCGCCCGCGAGTACTCGCGCACCGGCGAGCCCGTGGAGGACCGGACCCGCGCGGAGATGCTCGACGAGTCGCTCGAGATCCTGCGCTCGGCGTGGAGCGGTGGGGTCGTGCGCCACCACGGGAAGCACCACCTCGTCGACGGCATGACCTTCGCGCCCACGCCGGTGCGCGGTCACATCCCGGTCTGGGTCGCCGCGTTCCCCGGGAACCTGCGCCCGCTGCGGCGCGCGGCCCGGCACGACGGCGTCTTCCCGGTCAACCTCACGTCCCCGGACCAGCTGGCAGAGGCGGTGGCGCGGGTGGGTGCTCTGCGGGCCGACCCGGAGCTGCCCTACGACGTCGCGATCGACCTCACCCCCGGGACCGATCCCGCTCCCTGGGTCGCCGCAGGCGCGACGTGGGTCCTCACCGACGTCGACCCCGCGACGCTGCGCCTCGACCCGGTGCGGCGCATGGTGCGGGAGGGACCGGCATCCTGACGATCAGCCGTCGCCGAACGTCTCCGCGGACACCGTCGCGTACGAGCGCCGGACCACCTCCTCGAGGACACCCAGGTCCACGGTGTCCAGGTCCTTGATGTAGACGCAGCTCACGCCCACGGTGTGCGGCCCGAGCGTTGCGAGCAGGTCGGAGTGCGCATCGACCCCGTCCGGGAGGTAGACCGTGGTGGCTGCCTTGCGCGGGGAGAAGCCGGCGGCGCCCGCGTCACCCTCGCGTCCGCTCGCGTACCGGTAGTGGTACGACCCGAAGCCGACGAGCGTCGGCCCCCACATCCGCGGTGGCTCGCCCGTGATGCGGCTCATCAGGGCGATCAGGCGCTCCGCGTCCCGACGGCGGACGGGGTGCTCCACGGCCGCGACGAACGCGTCGACGTCGGCGTCGGTCGGGGTGGTCTTGTTCGGTGTGTTCGCCATCGCGCCAGTATCCAACCGCGTCAGGCGATGAGCGCCTGCGTGATCCCGTGCCGCCCGATCTCCGCGAGGTGCGGGTGGTCCACGGGGTGCATCTGCAGGACGACCGCCATGTGCAGCGCCCATGCCTGGGCCCGCCGCCAGGTCGCGTCGTCGTAGGCCAGGCGCGCCCGGAACGCCGCGCGGCCCTCCGCGTCGAACGTGAGCCACGCGGTCGACAGGTCGGACGCGGGGTCGCCTGAGGTGATGTCCCCGAAGTCGATGACCGCCCGCAGCCGGCCGTCGCGCACGAGCAGGTTGGCCGGGTGCGGGTCGCCGTGCAGCCACAGCGCCGGTCCGTCCCAGACGGGCGCGGCGGCCAGGTCGCGCCACCGCTCGAGGATCCGGTCCGCGTCGGCGAGCGCGAGCTGCTCGAGCCGCTCACGCAGCGGTTGCTCGCGCGGGCCGATCGGGACGCCGCGGAAGGGGTTCACCGGTGCGTCGTCGGCGGCGGGCCGGTGCAGCGCGGCGAACACCGCTGCCAGCCGCGGCGCCCATGCCGACCGACCGGGCACCGGTGTGCGGTGCGCCGCCACGGCGTCGAACCAGGGCACGACGCTCCACGCCCACGGGTAGGTGGCCGACGGCATCCCTACGCGGACCGGCACCGGCACGTCGACCGGCAGCCGGGGCGCCAGGACGGGCAACCAGCGCTGCTCGTGGACGACGAGGGGCGCCGAGATCTCCCGCACGGGGAACCGGGCGGCGACGTGCTCGCCGATCCGCCAGAGCGCGTTGTCCCAGCCCGTGCCCGCCCAGGTCAGCGGCAGGTCGGCGAGGTCGGGGTGCTGCTCGCGCAGGAGGGAGCGGGCGAGGTCCTCGGTGACCTCGATCTCGAGGAGGGGATGGACCACGTCAGCGTGCCTGGACGATCCGGTGGGCGTCGTACGGCACGGCCCAGCCGAGCGCGTCGAACATCCTCGACAGGACGATCCCGGTGAAGCCCCACACGAGCCGGCCGTCCACCGTGAAGGCAGGCGTGCGGACGGTCCGGCCCCACCGCGTGTGCTCGACGCTCGCGCGGTTGTCAGGGTCGAGGAGGTCGGCGACGGGCACCCGGAACACGTCCACGGTCTCGGCGTGGTCGACGGCCGCGACCTCGGACGGGTGCGTCCACCACGCCGGCACCGGTGTGACCAGGTGGTTGCTCACGGGCACGGGGAGAGGCGGCAGGGTGCCGAGCACCTCGACCCCGGAGGCGTCGAGCCCGACCTCCTCGACCGCCTCACGCAGCGCGGCCTCCTGCGGTCCGGCGTCGGACGGCTCGAGCCGCCCCCCGGGGAACGCGATCTGCCCGGCGTGGTGCCCGAGCGTCCGGGAGCGCCGCTGGAGCAGCACGTCGAGGTCCCGGGCGACCGCGGGCGACCCGGTGCGAGCGGGGGCGTCGTCGAGGGCGCCGAAGAGCACCAGCACCGCGGCGGGCCGCGCGGTCGAGACGTCCTCGAGCACGCGTGCCGGGTCCACCCGCCAGTCGACGCCCCGGGCGCACAGGTCGACGAGCTCGGCGCGCGCCCCACCGACGTCCGGCGTCGGGTGCGTCATCCGCGCGCCCGGACGAGCTCCCCGAAGCCGGCGAACATCTTCTCCGCGGCCGGGACCAACCCGGGCAGGTGCCGAGCGCCGGCCGCGCGGATCTCGTCGATGTCGTCCTCCGAGAGCTCGCCGACCATGTCCGGCGTGGAGAGCCAGAGCTCGAGCATCCCGGCGTCGAGCTCGGGGTGGAACTGCAGGCCGAGCGCGCTGCCCGCCCGGAACGCCTGCACCGGGGTCGCCTCGGTCGAGGCCAGGAGCGTCGCGCCCGCGGGCAGGTCGACGGTGTCCGAGTGCCAGTGCAGCACGGTCGGCCGGGTGCCGAGCGCGCCGAGGACCGGGTCCTCGACGTCGATGTCCACGGGCGCGAACCCGATCTCGGTGGCGGCCCGCAGGTGCAGGTGCGAGCCGAGCGCCAGCGCGAGCAGCTGCATGCCGAGGCACACGCCGAGCACGGGGACGTCGGCGTCGACGGCCGCCGCGAGGAGCGCCCGCTCGGCCGCGAGGCCCGGGTGGCCCCGGTCGTCGTCGGCGTCCATGGGACCACCCATGACGATCACGCCGGAGACCTCGTCGAGAGTCGGCAGCCGCGCGTCCTCCAGGTCGAGGACCGTGCGCACGCGCAGGGGAGCGTCGAGCCCGCGCGCGATGAGCCCGGGGCCCTCGTGCGGGGCGTGCGTGATCACCAGCACGGGACGCATCCCGGTCACCACCCGTCGGGCAGCGGGCGCCCCTCCTCGTAGCCCGCAGCCGACTGGATCCCGACGACGGCGCGCTCGTGCAGCTCGTCGATCGTCGTGGCGCCGACGTAGGTCGCGGCCGAGCGCACGCCGGCGGTGATCGTGTCGATGAGGTCCTCGACGCCCGGGCGGCGGGGGTCCAGGAACATGCGCGAGGAGGAGATGCCCTCCTCGTACAGCGCCTTGCGGGCCCGGTCGAACGCGGAGCCGCCCTTGGTGCGGGCGGCGACGGCCCGTGCCGACGCCATCCCGAAGCTCTCCTTGTACAGCCGCCCGTTGCCGTCCTCGTGCAGGTCGCCCGGCGACTCGTGCGTGCCGGCGAACCAGGACCCGACCATGACCTGCGAGGCCCCGGCGGCCAGCGCGAGCGCGACGTCGCGGGGGTGCCGCACGCCGCCGTCGGCCCACACGTGCTTGCCCAGGCGCCGTGCCTCGGCCGCGCACTCGAGCACCGCCGAGAACTGGGGGCGCCCGACGGCGGTCATCATGCGCGTGGTGCACATGGCACCGGGCCCGACCCCCACCTTGACGATGTCCGCACCGGCGGCGATGAGGTCGCGCGTGCCCTCGGCGGTGACCACGTTCCCCGCGACCACCGGCACCTGCGGGTCGAGGGACCGGACGGCGCCCAGCGCGTCGAGCATCTTGCGCTGGTGGCCGTGCGCGGTGTCGACGACGAGGACGTCGACCCCGGCCTCGAGCAGCTCGAGGGCCTTCTGCTTGACGTCACCGTTGATGCCCACGGCCGCCGCCACGCGCAGGTGCCCCTGGTCGTCGACGGCGGGCTGGTAGATGGAGGAGCGCAGCGCGCCGATCCGGGTGAGCACGCCGACCAGCTCGCCGTCGCGCACGACGGGGGAGAACTTGCGGCGCGAGCCGTGCAGCTTCTCGAACGCCGCCTCCAGCCCGCGCAGGCCGCCCTGCTCGATGATCGCGAGGTCCACCGTGGTCGGGTGGGCGGTCATGACCTCCTCGACCTGCGTGAAGCGGTCGACCCCCTGGCAGTCGGCCTCGGTGACGACCCCGACGGGCTTGCCGTCGTCGACCACCACCGCGGCACCGTGCGCGCGCTTGCCGATGAGGGTGAGGGCGGTGTGCACCGTGTCGTGGCGGCTGACCACCACGGCGGTCTCCACGACGGTGTGCCGCGCCTTGACCGAGGCGACGACCTCGGCCACGACGTTCGTCGGGACGTCCTGGGGGAGGACGGTGATTCCTCCGCGGCGGGCGACGGTCTCGGCCATCCGACGTCCCGCGACGGCCGTCATGTTGGCGACGACGATCGGGACGGTGGTGCCGGTGCCGTCGACGGCGGTGAGGTCGACGTCGAAGCGGGAGGTGACCTCGGAACGCGACGGGACGAGGAAGACGTCGCCGTAGGTGAGGTCGGAGGTGGCCGCGTGGCCGGGCAGGAAGCGCATGGGTGTTCCCCTTTCCGATCCATGATAGTCGGTCGGACGTCCCTCTTCACGGGGCCTCCACAGGCACCTGACCAGCCTCGGCGCGTCGTCCGGCTCCGGTCCCTCTACAGTGTGGGACACAGCTTTCGGCGTCCGCAGTGTGCGGCATCGTCGCCGCACACCGGAGGAGGAGGCACCACCATGGGTCAGCTCGACCGCATCAGCTCCCCGGACGACGTGCGCCGGCTCACCGCGCGTCAGGCGGACGACCTCGCCGCCGAGATCCGCACGTTCCTGGTCGACCGGGTGTCCCGCACGGGCGGCCACCTCGGTCCCAACCTCGGCGTCGTCGAGCTGACCATCGCCATGCACCGCGTGTTCGAGTCGCCGCTGGACACCATGGTGTTCGACACCGGCCACCAGGCGTACGTGCACAAGCTGCTCACCGGCCGCCGCGACTTCTCGCAGCTGCGCAGCAAGGGCGGCCTGTCCGGGTACCCCAGCCGCAGGGAGTCCGTGCACGACGTCGTCGAGAACTCGCACGCCTCGACCGCGCTGAGCTGGGCCGACGGCATCGCCAAGGCCAACGAGCTCACCGGCCGCGGCGACCGGCACGTGGTCGCGGTGATCGGGGACGGCGCGCTGACCGGCGGCATGGCCTGGGAGGCGCTGAACAACATCGCGGCGGGCCAGGACCGCCGGCTCGTGATCGTCGTCAACGACAACGGCCGGTCCTACGCCCCGACGATCGGTGGCCTCGCCCACCACCTCGACACGCTGCGCACCACGCGCGGCTACGAGAACGTCCTGTCGTGGGGCAAGCGCACGCTGCGCCGCTCCGGGCCTCCCGGCCGCGCCACCTACGACGCGCTGCACGGCATGAAGAAGGGCATCAAGGACGTCCTGGTGCCGCAGGGCATGTTCGAGGACCTCGGCATCAAGTACGTCGGCCCGGTGGACGGGCACGACGTGAGCGCGGTCGAGCGGGCGCTGCGCAACGCCAAGGCGTTCGGCGGCCCGGTCATCGTGCACGTCATCACGGAGAAGGGCCGGGGCTACGTGCCGGCCGAGCAGGACGTCGCGGACCGGTTCCACGCGGTCGGCAAGATCCACCCCGAGACCGGGCTGCCCGTGGCGCCCTCGCGGTTCGAGTGGACCAGCGTGTTCGCCGACGAGCTGGTGCGGATCGGCCGCCGGCGTCCCGACGTCGTCGCCATCACCGCGGCGATGCTCCAGCCGGTCGGGCTCGCGCCGTTCGCGGCGGAGTTCCCCACGCGCGTGTTCGACGTCGGCATCGCCGAGCAGCACGCCGCGACGTCCGCGGCGGGGATGGCGTTCGGCGGCCTGCACCCCGTCGTCGCCGTGTACGCCACGTTCCTCAACCGCGCGTTCGACCAGATCCTCATGGACGTCGCCCTGCACAAGGCCGGCGTGACGTTCGTGCTCGACCGTGCGGGCCTCACGGGCTCGGACGGCGCGAGCCACAACGGCATGTGGGACCTGGCGATGCTGGGGGTCGTCCCGGGGCTCCGGCTGGCGGCTCCGCGCGACGAGGAGACGCTGCGCGACGCCCTGCGCACCGCGGTCGACGTCGACGACGCCCCCACGGTCGTCCGGTACCCCAAGGGCGCCCTCGTGGACCCGGTTCCCGCGATCGACCACCTGGACGGCATCGACGTCCTCGCCCGGCACGACGGCCCCGTGGACGCGGCGCACGTGCTCGTCGTGGGGTACGGAGCCATGGCGCAGACCGCGCTCGAGACGGCCGAGGTGCTCGCCGCGCACGGGCTGCGCGTGACGGTCGTCGACCCCCGGTGGGTCCTGCCGGTCGCCGGCGCGCTCACCAAGCTCGTGGGGGACCACGACCACGTGGTCACCATCGAGGACGGGGTGGTCGACGGGGGCCTCGGATCGGTGGTCGCGCAGCGTGCGCGCGAGGCCGGGATCGGCACCCCCGTGCAGGCGTTCGGCATCCCGCGGGAGTTCCTCGACCACGCCACCCGCGAGCAGCTGGTGACCGAGCTGCGCCTGCATCCTGCGGACATCGCGCGCGACACTCTCGCCGCGCTGGGGCTGTCCTCGTGATGACCCGCATCACACGGGGCCTTAGGTCCTGGGACGAATCCTCGTCGCCTCCGTAACGTCGAGGTATCAGCAACGTCGGAGGAGCGCAAATGTCCACGAGCACCGTGTCCGCGAACTCTCGGATCGAGCCCGCCGTGAGGCCGGCCTGGGAAGGTTTCGTCACCGGGCCCTGGGTGGACCGGATCGACGTCCGTGACTTCATCCAGCGCAACTACACGCCCTACGTCGACGACGCCTCCTTCCTGGCGGGACCGACCGCTCGGACGACCGGCATCTGGGCCAAGCTGACCGAGATGTTCCCGGCGGAGCGCGCCCGCGGCGTCTACGACATCGACCAGCACACGCCCTCGACGATCACCTCGCACGAGCCGGGCTACATCGACCGCCACCACGAGATCATCGTCGGCCTGCAGACGGACGCGCCCCTGAAGCGCGCGATCATGCCCAACGGCGGCTACCGGATGGTCGAGAAGGCGCTCGAGACCTACGGCTTCGCGCCGGACCCGATCGTCGGCGAGATCTTCACCAAGTACCGCAAGACCCACAACGACGGCGTGTTCGACGTCTACCCGCCCTCCGTGCGCGCTGCCCGTTCCTCGCACCTGATCACCGGCCTGCCGGACGCCTACGGCCGCGGCCGGATCATCGGCGACTACCGTCGCGTGGCCCTGTACGGCGTCGACGCCCTGATCGCGGCCAAGCGCGAGGACCGCGCGGACCTCGACAAGGAGCGCTCGTCGGAGGACGTCATCCGCGACCGCGAGGAGAACGCGGAGCAGATCCGCGCCCTGCAGGAGCTCAAGACGATGGCCGCCACGTACGGCTACGACATCTCCGGTCCGGCGACCACCGCCAAGGAAGCCGTGCAGTGGCTCTACTTCGCGTACCTCGGTGCGGTGAAGGAGCAGAACGGCGCGGCCATGTCCCTGGGCCGCACGTCGACCTTCCTCGACGTCTTCATGCAGCGTGACCTCGCTGCGGGCCGGCTGACCGAGCAGGACGTCCAGGAGCTCGTCGACGACCTGGTCATCAAGCTGCGCATCGTGCGGTTCCTGCGCACCCCGGAGTACGACGAGCTGTTCTCGGGCGACCCCACCTGGGTCACCGAGTCGATCGGCGGGATCGGCGAGGACGGACGCACCCTGGTCACCAAGACGTCCTTCCGGTTCCTGCAGACGCTCTACAACCTGGGCCCGGCGCCCGAGCCCAACCTGACGGTGCTGTGGAGCGACCGCCTGCCCGAGGGCTTCAAGCGCTTCTGCACGCAGGTGTCGATCGACACCTCCGCGCTGCAGTACGAGTCCGACGACCTGATCCGCGACTCCTGGGGTGACGACGCCGCGATCGCGTGCTGCGTCTCGCCCATGCGGGTCGGCAAGCAGATGCAGTTCTTCGGCGCGCGGATCAACCTGGCCAAGGCGCTGCTCTACGCGATCAACGGTGGTCGCGACGAGATGACCGGCAAGCAGGTGGCCCCCTCGGCGCCGGCCGTGACCGGTGACGTGCTCGACTACGACGACGTCGTGGCCAAGCTCGACGGGATGCTCGACTGGCTCGCCGAGACCTACGTCGACGCGCTCAACTGCGTGCACTTCATGCACGACAAGTACGCGTACGAGCGCCTCGAGATGGCCCTGCACGACCGCGCGATCCTGCGCACCATGGCCTGCGGCATCGCCGGGCTCTCCGTGGTCGCCGACTCCCTGTCGGCCATCAAGTACGCGGCCGTGCACCCGGTGCGGACGGTCGACGGCCTCATCACCGAGTACCAGGTCGAGGGCGACTTCCCGACCTACGGCAACGACGACGACCGTGCCGACGACATCGCGGTGTGGCTGGTCGAGCTGTTCATGACCAAGCTGCGCAAGACGCCGACGTACCGCAAGGCGCTGCACACGCAGTCGGTCCTGACCATCACGTCGAACGTGGTCTACGGGAAGTCCACGGGCTCCACGCCCGACGGACGCCGCGCCGGCCAGCCCTTCGCACCGGGCGCCAACCCGATGAACGGGCGGGACGCGCACGGGATGCTCGCCTCGGCACTGTCCGTCGCGAAGATCCCCTACGGCGAGGCGCAGGACGGCATCTCGTTGACCTCGTCGGTCATCCCGACCGGTCTGGGGCGCACCCGCGACGAGCAGGTCACCAACCTGGTCGGTCTGCTGGACGCGTTCATGATGTCGTCGGGCTTCCACCTGAACATCAACGTGCTCAACCGCGAGACCCTGCTGGATGCCATGGAGCACCCCGAGGAGTACCCGCAGCTGACCATCCGGGTGTCGGGCTACGCCGTGAACTTCGTGCGGCTCACCCGCGAGCAGCAGCTCGACGTGCTGTCCCGCACGTTCCACGGTTCGGTCTGACGGCTCCGACGATGGCGCAGACCACCCAGGTGCACGAAGCGGCGCCGTGGCCGGCCGTGCACCTGGGGCTGCCCCGGGCGCGGTCCGGGACGGCGGGGCTCTCCTCGATCGAGCTGGACCACGCGGCCAAGATGGCGGCGGTGCGGTCCGGGTCGGTCGGCTCGGTCCACTCGTGGGAGCTGGTCACGGCCGTGGACGGGCCGGGCACGCGCCTGACCGTGTTCCTGGCCGGCTGCCCGCTGCAGTGCCTGTACTGCCACAACCCCGACACCATGCAGATGCGTCGCGGCACGGACGTGACGGCCGACGAGATCCTTGCGCGGGTCGCCCGCTACCGCCCGGTGTTCAAGGCGACGGGCGGCGGCCTGACGATCTCGGGCGGTGAGCCCCTGATGCAGCCGGCGTTCCTGGCCAGGCTCCTGCGCGGCGCCAAGGCGATGGACGTGCACACCACGGTCGACACGTCCGGGTTCCTGGGCAGCCAGTGCACGGACGCGATGCTCGAGGACATCGACCTGGTGCTCCTCGACATCAAGTCCGGTCTGCCGGACACGTACCGCAAGGCGACCGGGCGTGCGCTGCAGCCCACGCTGGACTTCGGTGCGCGGCTGCGGGACGCGGGCAAGCGCACCTGGGTGCGGTTCGTGCTCGTCCCCGGGCTGACCGACGCCCCGGAGAACGTCGAGGCGGTCGCCGACCACGTCGTCAAGCTCGGGCCCGTCGTCGAGCGGGTCGAGGTGCTGCCCTTCCACCAGATGGGCCGCGACAAGTGGGACGAGCTGGGGATGCGGTACGAGCTGGCCGAGACGCAGCCCCCGGCCCCGGAGCTCGTCGAGCGCGTGCGCGCGACGTTCCGGGACCGAGGGCTCTCGGTCTACTGATCCGTCAGCCGGCGGCGGGCACGTTCGCGACGCCGTCCGGCAGGATCCGCCTGCCCAGGACGCGCTCGGAGTAGCCCGTGCGGTCCAGGTACGGCGTGAGCCCACCGAGGTGGAAGCCCCAGCCGGCGCCGAGGATCATGCAGAGGTCGATCTGCTGCGGGGTGGCGACGACGCCCTCCTCGAGCATGTGCCCGACCTCGACGGTGAGCGCGGTGAGCACGCTGTCCAGCACGCCCGCCTCGTCGAGCGGGGTGCCGGTCGTCTCGCGCGAGCTGTCGAAGACCGCCTGGATGGCGGGGTCGACCGGCTTCGGCAGCCCCTTGGCCCTCGCCGGGAGCACGACGGTCGTACCCTC
Organism: Cellulomonas sp. Root137; assembly: GCF_001426725.1. Lineage (NCBI taxonomy): Bacteria > Bacillati > Actinomycetota > Actinomycetes > Micrococcales > Cellulomonadaceae > Cellulomonas > Cellulomonas sp. Root137. The sequence goes on from NZ_LMFG01000001.1 coordinate 2,427,406, forward strand.
CGCGACGAGCTTCTCGAGGCCGGGGGACCGGGGGAATCGGTCGCCGAGCTCCTCGCGCAGCGAGGTCAGCACGTGGAGGCCGACGGCCGGTCCGACCAGGTCGAACAGCTCGAACGGGGGCATCGGCAGGCCGAGGGGCCGTAGGGCGCGGTCCGCGACCTCGACCGGCGTGCCCTTCTCGACGGCGTCGACGATCACGCCGAGGAGCAGGACCAGCAGCCGGTTGACGACGAAGCCGGGACGGTCCGCCACCAGGACGGCCGTCTTGCGCAGCTTGGCGGCCACGGCGAACCCCGTGGCGAGCGCCTCGAGCGACGTGTGCTCGGCCTGGACCACCTCCACCAGCGGCATCGCGGCCACGGGGTTGAAGAAGTGCAGCCCGACGACGCGCTCGGGGTGCTGCAGGTCGGCTGCCATCGCGGAGACCGACAGCGCCGAGGTGTTGGTCGCCAGGATGGCCGTCGGGGAGATGACGGTCTCCAGCTCGGCGAAGACCCGCTTCTTCAGGTCGAGGATCTCGGTGACGGCCTCGATGACGAGGTCGCAGGTCGCGAACTCGGCGAGGTCGGTCGTGCCCTGGATCGAGCCGAGCAGGCGGCTGGCGGCCGACTCGCTCATCCGACCGGTCGACGTGAGCCGGTCCACGGAGGACCGCACCGCGGCGAGGCCCTTGTCGACCCGCTCCTGGTCCAGGTCGCGCATGACGACCGGGACGCCGAGGCGCTGAGCGAACAGCATCGCGATCTGCGCGGCCATGAGCCCGGCGCCGACGATGCCGACACGGGTGACCGGCTGCGCGAGCGAGCGGTCGGGGGCGCCGACCGGCTTCTTGCCACCGGACACGAGCCCGAACGCGTACACCGACGCGCGCATCTCGTCGCTCATGATGAGGTCGGCGAGCGCCTCGTCCTCGGCCGCGAACGCCTCCTCGCGTGAGGCGGTGCGAGCAGCTGCCACCAGGTCGAGCGCGCGGTACGGGGCCGGACGCGAGCGGTTGATGACCGCGTCGAGGCGCTGGCGGGCGGCCGCGACGACGCCGTCCCACACCTCGGCGGAGTCCAGCTCGCGGCGCTCGACGACGACCTCGCCGGACACCACGCGGGCGGCCCACCGGATCGACTCCTCGAGGAAGTCGGCCGGGTCGAGCACGACGTCCATGAGGCCGAGCGTGGTGGCCTCGACCGCCGCGAACGGCTTGTTGGCCGCAGGACGCGTGAGGATGACGTCGAGCGCCTTCTCCACCCCGACCAGGCGCGGGACGATGTAGGCGCCGCCCCAGCCGGGTACCAGGCCCAGGCCGGTCTCCGGGAGCGCGAGGGCGCGGACGTCGGAGGCCACCGTGCGGTAGTCGCAGTTGAGCGCCAGCTCCATGCCGCCGCCGAGCGCGACGCCGTTGACGAACGCGAAGGTCGGCACGCCCATGGTGTGCAGCAGCTCGTACGCGCGGTGCCCGTTCTGGCCGAGCTGCAGGGCGCCCTCGCGGCCGGGCACGGAGCCGATCTGGGTGAGGTCGGCTCCGGCGGCCAGGTAGTACGGCTTGCCGGTGACGGCGACAGCCACGATCTCGCCCGCCGCGGCACGCGCCTGCTGAGCCGTCAGGGTCGCGGTCAGCTCGGCCATGCCGAGCGGGCCGAGCGTCGTCGGCTTGGTGTGGTCGAGGCCGTTGTCGATGGTGACGAGCGCCAGCGTGCCGGCGCCGCCGGGCAGCGCGACGTCGCGGGCGAGCGCGTGGGAGACGCGCTCGGGGCGCGCGGTGGTCTCGGTGCTCACTTGGTGGCCCCCTCGAGTGCGTCGTAGTCGGCGTGGTGCGGGTTCTCCCAGATGACGGTGCCGCCCTGGCCCAGGCCGACGCACATCGTGGTCAGGCCGTAGCGGACGTCCGGGTTCTCCTCGAACTGGCGGGCCAGCTGGGTCATCAGGCGCACGCCCGACGAGGCCAGCGGGTGGCCGACGGCGATCGCGCCGCCGTACTGGTTGACGCGCGGGTCGTCGTCGGCGATGCCGAACGCGTCGAGGAAGGAGAGCACCTGGACGGCGAACGCCTCGTTGATCTCGAACAGGCCGATGTCCTCGATGGACAGGCCTGCCCGGTCGAGCGCCTTGACGGTGGCCGGCACCGGGCCGATGCCCATGATCTCGGGCTCGACCCCGGCGTACGCGAAGGACACCATCCGCATGCGCGTGGGCAGTCCCAGCTCGGCGGCGGTCTCCTCGGCGGCGAGCAGGCAGGACGCGGCGCCGTCGGTGAGGGGCGCGGCGGTCCCGGCGGTGACCCGGCCACCCGCACGGAACGGGGTGGGCAGCTTCAGGATCGCCTCGACCGTGGTGCCGGGGCGCGGCGGCTCGTCGGCGGTGGCCAGGCCCCAGCCGTTCTCCGGGTCGCGCAGCGCGACCGGGACGAGGTCGGGGTCGATCTTCCCGGCGGCCAGCGCCGCGGCGTACTTGGCCTGGCTGGCGGCGCCGTACGCGTCGGCCCGCTCACGCGTCAGGGCGGGGAACTTGTCGTGCAGGTTCTCCGCGGTCACGCCCATGTTGAGGGCGTCGTTGGCCACGAGGCGCTCGGACAGGAAGCGCGGGTTGGGGTCGGCGTCGAAGCCCATCGGGTGGTTCCCCATGTGCTCGACACCTCCCGCCAGCGCGACGTCCTGCGCCCCGAACCCGATGGCGGCGGCCGTGTTGGTCACCGCGGTCATCGCGCCGGCGCACATGCGGTCGATCGCGTAGCCGGGGACGGACCGGGGGAGCCCGGCGAGGACGCCGACCGTGCGGCCCAGGGTCAGGCCCTGGTCGCCCTGCTGCGTGGTGGCGGCGATGGCGACCTCGTCGATGCGCTCCGGCGGGAGCTGGGGGTGGCGGCGCAGCAGCTCGCGGACGGTCTTGACCGAGAGGTCGTCGGCGCGGGTGTGGGCGTACAGCCCGTCCTTGCGCGCGCGGCCGAACGGGGTGCGGACCCCGTCGACGAACACGACGCGGCGGACGAGGGCTGCGGGTCGCGGAGATGTGGTGGGCATCGAGCCTCCAGGGCGGGACGGCGGTGTCCGACGAGCACGCGAGAGCGGGCCCGTGACGGCCGACGCTACCCGGGCGGCCCGGGCGTTGCCAGCCATAAGTTACTCAAGAGTAACAGGGACGTTAGTCCTGGGGGAGGGTCGCGAACGCCTCGGCCAGCCGGTCCGCGACGAGGCCGATCTGCCACGGCCGCGCACCGCCCGCCTGCAGGAACGCGGCGATCGAGTCGGCATCGAGGCGCGCGGGCGGCGTCCAGCACAGCCGGCGGAGCAGGTCGGGCTGCAGCAGGTTCTCGGCCGGCACCTCGTGGGCGGTCGAGAGCGTGGCGACCACCTCGCGCGCGGCGACGAGGCGTGCGGCCGCCTGCGGGTCCTTCTCGGCCCATGCCCGGGGCGGCGGCGGTGCGTCGCTCTTCGGGCCGCGGACCGACGGGAGCTCGGCCTCGGGCGTCGCGAGGCCGCGGTCGATGGCCTGCTGCCACAGGACCGCGCGCCGGCGGGTTCCCTTTCCGGCGAACGCCGGGAGGGCGGTGAGCGCGGCGACGGAACCGGGCAGCGCCTGCGCCGCGGCGACGATCGCGTGGTCGGGCAGGACCCGGCCCGGTGAGATGTCGCGGGTGCGCGCGTTCTGGTCGCGCGTCTGCCACAGCTCCCGGACGACGGCGAGCCGGCGGGCGTCGCGGATCGCGTGCAGGCCGGACACGCGGCGCCACGGCTCGACGCGGGGCGGCGGCAGAGGCGCGGTGCGGACGGCCTCGAACTCCTGCGCCGCCCACTCGGCCTTGCCCGCGACCGCCAGGCGCTCGGCCAGCACCTCGCGGAGCTCCACGAGCACCTCGACGTCGAGCGCGGCATAGCGCAGCCACTCGGCCGGCAGCGGCCGGGTGGACCAGTCGACCGCCGAGTGCTCCTTGGCGAGGCCCAGACCGAGGGCGTCCGCCACGACGGCGGCCAGCCCCACCCGGTCGAGACCGAGCAGGCGGGCACCGAGCTCGGTGTCGAACACCCGGCTCGGTCGCAGGCCCTGCTCGGCGAGACCAGGGAGGTCCTGCGAGGCGGCGTGCAGCACCCACTCGACGCCCACCAGGGCGTCCGAGAGCGAGGACAGGTCGGGCACCGCGATCGGGTCGATCAGGGCGGTGCCGGCGCCCTCGCGCCGCAGCTGGACCAGGTAGGTGCGCTGGCCGTAGCGGTACCCCGACGCGCGTTCCGCGTCCACGGCCACCGGCCCGGTGCCGGCCTCGAACGCGGCGACGACGGCAGCCAGGGCCTCGGGCGTCTCGACGACGGGCGGGATGCCCTCGGCGGGCTCGGTCAGCATGACGATCTCGGGACCGGGGTCGACCGCGGAGGAGTCGTCGGGGTTCTCCGGAGGCTCGGATGCCCCAGCAGGGGCGCCGGGGATCGCCTCAGGTCGCATGAGGTCAACGGTAAGCGACGACGGGGACGCATCTGCGCAGGCCGCGCGGGCGGCGCGTACGACCGCGGGTGCGGCATCCGTACACGCGGGGGTCAGGACAGCACGCCGCCGCGGATGGAGATCGCCACCAGCTCGGCACGGTCGCCCGTGCCCAGCTTGCGGGAGATGCGGGCCAGGTGGCTCTTCACGGTGAGAGCCGAGAGGCCGAGGTCCTCGCCGATGAGGCGGTTGGTGCGACCGTCCGCGACGAGCTTGAGCACGCTGACCTCGCGTGCGGTCAGGTCGGGCAGCGGCGGCGGCGGAGCGGTCACGGCGGCTGCGCGCGGCAGGCTCGGCGTGGTGGTGCCGGCGACGACCCCGCGCAGGCCGCCCTGCAGCAGGATGCCCAGCTCGGGACGGCTGGCGCGGCGGGTGAGCACCACGACCCGCGGAGCTCCCCGGCGGCGGAGGTTGCGGACGAGGGGCGCCCCGTCGCCGTCGGCCACCTCGGTGACGACCACGCACATCTGCTGCGTGGAGGCGGGTGGCACGGTGCGGGAGCCGGGCACGCCGGGCCGCAGCTCCGGACGTCGCGCCGGGGCCAGGTCTCGTCGCAGAGGCTCGATGGTCACAGGCGAGTCATCGGCACCATGACCTGACGACTTGAGTCGGTTGCGTTGCGCGTGCCCCCCCGGGCTCGTGTTCAGCGCCTCGGCCCGAAGGCGACGACGCCGTCGGGCAGGGGTTCGAGTCCGGCTGCGGTGCACAGGAGGGTGCCCCAGGCCTGCAGGTGCGGGCCGAGATCCTCGTCGGCGGCGGTCCACGAGGCGCGGATCTCCAGCTCGGTCTGCTCGGACCGGCGCTCCAGCGCGCCGAAGCTCTGTGACAGCACCCGCGTGACGGTTCCCCCGGCGGCGTGCGCGTCGAGGCCGGACTCCTCGAGCGCGTCCGTGAACCAGGTCCAGGCCACCTCGGCGAGCATCGGGTCGGCGCCGACCTCGGCCTCGAGCGTCGCCCGGACGAGCGTGACCAGGCGGAAGTGCCCGTCCCAGGCCTCCTGGCCGGCCGGGTCGTAGAGGACGACGAACCGCCCGGACGCCAGCTCGGAGGCGGCGACGGACCGGCGGGCGGTGCGCACCTCGGCGGTGAGCGCGGCGGAGAAGGGCGCGATGCGTGCCGGGCCGGGCACCTCGTCGAGGATCACCTCGGGGCGGACGGTCACCCGGCGCAACGAACGCAGCGCGCTGACGAACTCGACGGGGACGTCCTCCGGACCAGCGGGTGTCACGTGGTGGAGCGTACGGGCGACGTGACCCGAACGGGTGTCCGGCACGCCGCCGCCGCCGGGCGGTCGTCTCGTTGTCCGGCACGCCGATCCCGACCCGGGCATGCCGGACTAGGCTGGCTCGCGCACCCAGCACCCTCGGACGTCGCCGCACCCGACCTGCGCCTGCACGTGCCCAGCACCTGCTCGCCGCCCTCGCGGACGCGGCCCGTGCCGGCCGTCGATCGAAGGAGCACGCCCCGCATGGTCGCCTCAGGAACCGCCACCGGAACCGCGCAGATCGGCGTCACCGGGTTGGCGGTGATGGGCCGCAACCTGGCCCGGAACTTCGCGCGCAACGGCTACACGGTGGCGATCCACAACCGCTCGTACGCCAAGACCGCCTCGCTCGTGGCGGACCACGGCGACGAGGGCGCGTTCGTGCCGTCGGAGTCGGTCGAGGACTTCGTCGCGTCGCTGGCCCGGCCGCGCAAGGTCGTCGTGATGGTCAAGGCCGGCGGCCCCACGGACGCGGTCATCGACGAGCTGGTGCCGTTCCTGGAGGAGGGCGACATCGTCGTCGACGCCGGCAACGCGCACTTCCCGGACACGATCCGCCGCGAGGCCGCCCTGCGGGAGAAGGGGCTCCACTTCGTCGGCTCCGGCGTGTCCGGCGGCGAGGAGGGCGCGCTGCTCGGCCCGTCGATCATGCCCGGGGGCACCAAGGAGTCCTACGAGTCGCTCGGTCCGATCCTGGAGAAGATCTCCGCCAAGGTCGACGGCGTGCCGTGCTGCACCTACGTCGGCCCCGACGGCGCCGGGCACTTCGTGAAGATGGTGCACAACGGCATCGAGTACGCCGACATGCAGCTCATCGCCGAGGCCTACGACCTGCTGCGCCAGGGGCTGGGTGCCTCGGCCGCGGAGATCGGGCAGATCTTCGCCGAGTGGAACACAGGCGACCTGGAGTCGTTCCTCATCGAGATCACCGCGGACGTCCTGCAGCACGTGGACGCCGAGACGGGGTCGGCGTTCGTCGACATCGTGCTCGACCAGGCGGAGCAGAAGGGCACCGGGCGCTGGACCGTCCAGAACGGTCTGGACCTGGGCGTGCCGATCACCGGGATCGCGGAGGCCACCTTCGCCCGTGCGCTGTCCGGCTCCGTGCCGCAGCGGTCCGCAGCGGTCGGCGTCCTGCAGGCGCACACCACCGAGTGGGACGTCACCGACCGGGACGCGTTCATCGAGGACGTGCGCCTCGCCCTGTACGCGTCCAAGGTCGTCGCGTACTCGCAGGGCTTCGACCAGATCGCCGCGGCGAGCGCCGAGTTCGGCTGGGACATCGACCGCGGCGCCATGGCCCGCATCTGGCGCGGCGGCTGCATCATCCGCGCCCGGTTCCTCAACCGGATCACCGAGGCGTACGAGCGCGACGCGAACCTGCCGCTGCTCCTCGCCGACGAGTACTTCACCGGCGCGGTCGGCAACGGCGTGGCTGCCTGGCGCCGCATCGTGGCCGGCGCCGCGCTGCACGGGGTGCCGACCCCGGCGTTCGCGTCCTCGCTGAGCTACTACGACGGCGTGCGTGCCGAGCGGCTGCCGGCCGCGCTGATCCAGGCGCAGCGCGACTTCTTCGGCGCGCACACCTACCGCCGCACCGACAAGGACGGCACGTTCCACACCGAGTGGTCGGGCGACCGCACCGAGCAGACCGCGTGAGCGGGACCACGCTGCAGCCCGTCATCCTCGGCGCCGACATCGGCGTGTACGCCCTGGCCCGCTCGTTCCACGAGGCCTACGGCGTCACCTCCGTGGTCGTGGCCGGCGCGGCGCTCGGTCCGGTCGCGCACTCGCGCATCGTCCGGCACGAGATCGTCGCGGACGGTCACGACCCCCGCCAGCTGGTGGACCGTCTGGTCGAGGTCGCGAAGGCCAACCCCGACAGCCGGCTGCTGCTCATGGCCAACTCGGACTGGCTGGTCCGCGTGGTCGTGCAGCACCGCGCGCTGCTCGAGCAGTACTACGTGGTGCCGTTCCTGTCGGAGCACCTGCTCGACCGGATCTCCGACAAGGCCACCTTCGCGGAGATCTGCGACGACCTCGGGATCTCCGTGCCGCGGACGATCGTGCAGGAGTTCGGCTCGGAGCCGTGGGAAGCCGCACCCGTCGACCTGGAGTACCCGCTGATCGCGAAGGCGGCCAGCAGCGCGGACTACCAGGACGTCGAGTTCGAGGGCAAGAAGAAGGTCTTCGAGATCGCCACCGCCGACGAGCTCGCGTGGCTCTGGGGCGCGCTGCGCGGTGCGGGCTTCCGCGGCCGGTTCGTCGTGCAGGAGCTGGTGCCCGGCGACGACACGCAGATGCGGTCCATCACTGCGTACGTGGACACGCACGGCGAGATCACGCTGCTGTGCTCGGCGCACGTGCTCCTGGAGGAGCACACGCCGTCCGGCCTGGGCAACCCGGCCGCGATGATCACCAGCCGGGACGATGCGATGCTCGAGCAGGCGCGGACGTTCCTCGCGTCGACGGGGTACCGGGGGTTCGCCAACTTCGACGTCAAGGTGGATCCGCGCACCGGTGTGTTCCGGTTCTTCGAGGTCAACCCGCGGATCGGCCGGAACAACTACTACGTGACCGCGGCGGGGGCCAACCCGATGCGGTTCGTGGTCGAGGACGCCGTCGAGGGTCGCTCGGTGCCGCCGGTCGTGGTCGACAAGGAGATCCTCTACTCGGTCGTCCCGCACCGGCTGCTGCTGCGCTACGTGCGCGATCCTGAGCTGGCCGCGCGGGTCCGCCGGCTGATCAAGGCGAACGCGGTCGCGCACCCGTTGGCGTACCGCGGGGACCTGTCGCCGCGTCGACGCCTGTACGTCTGGATGGCGCTGGTCAACCAGGTCCGCAAGTTCCGCCGGTACTACCCGGCGGTCACGTCGACCGGGTTCTGAGGACGCGCGAGAGGCCGGCACCCAGCGGGGTGCCGGCCTCTGGTGCGTCCTGGCTCAGCCGAGCTCGCTGGTGCCCGCGTACAGGTGCAGCACCGGGACCTGGAGCTCCTCGCGGGCGCGGGACGCCCAGTCGCGGTGGAACGTGTCCTCGACGGCGTGCGGGTAGGTCACCACGGCGACCTCGGCGACGTCACCGTCCGCGACCGCGGCCTTGAGGGCGGGCAGCGGGTCGTCGTCGACCACCGTGCCGGTGGCCTCCCGGCCGGCCGCGGCGAACGCCGCGATGCTCCCGGCCAGCTGCTCGTCCGCCGTGGCCTTGGCCTCGTGATGGGACGGCTCCTTGCCGATCGCGCGGTGCCAGGCTTCCTTGAGCTCGCCGAGGCTGAGGTTGTCGATGATCGTCGAGACGAGAGGGCGGTCGGTGTCCGCCGGGACGAGCACGCGGTACGCGTACGTCTCGCCCTCGTGCAGGGCGAGCAGGTTCGCCACGTCGGCGCTGGCCAGGGTGTCCTCCGTGAGGACGATGATCGTGTCGGTCACGCGCCGAGCCTAGCCACCTGCCAGCGACCCAGCAGCACGCCGTCCGCGTGCAGCAGGTGCCGGAGGGTGAGCGCGCGTGCCGGCTCGAGCCACGTGGGCAGGTGCGTCACGCGCCCGGCGGGGCCGCCGACCAGCTGCGGGCTCCACGTGAGGCAGAGCTCGTCGACCAGGTCCGCGTCCACCAGCTGGGCCAGGAGCGTCGGGCCGCCCTCGGCCAGGATGTGCGTCAGTCCGCGCTCGGCGAGGGCGGCGACGACGGCGCGGGGATCGACGGCGCCGGGCACCCCGCCGTCCGCGACGATCACCCGATCGGCCCCGATCCGCGCGCGCAGGCCCCCCAGCGACGGGGCAGAGCCGGTGGTGAGCACGAGCGGGGGGCGGTCGGTGTCGAGCAGCGAGTCGGGGAGCTCGCCGCCGGCCGTGACGATCGCGAGCTCCAGGGCGTCCGGCCGGCCGAGCGTCCTCCGGGCGGCTCTCAGCTCCGGGGGCACGTCCAGCGGCGGGTAGCGCTCCGCGCGGGCGGTGCCGGCACCCACCAGGACGACGTCCGCCAGGGCACGCAGCACGCGGAACACCCGGAGGTCGGCGGGGCCGTTGATCGACCCGCTCACGCGGTTGGCGCCGGTCGCGGCGCCGTCGACGGTGCTCACCATGTTGGCGCGCACGTGCGCACCGGTGCCCGGCCCGTCCGCGAACATGGCGACCAGCTCGGCCTCGTCACCGCGGGGTGCGAGGTGCCGCACGGGGGCGTCGAGCGGCAGCAGCACGTCGAGCGCAGGAAGGTCGGGCACGCTCGCCAACCTAGGCCAGGACGTCCGCCAGCGCCGCCACGTCCCCGATCACGACGACGGCCGGGTTGCCGACGCCACGCTCCCGGGCCCGGTCCGCGATGTCGGCCAGCGTCCCGACCGTCGTCCGCTGTGCGGGCAGGGTGCCGTTCTCGATGATGGCGACCGGGGTGCCGGGGTCCTTGCCGTGCGCCAGGAGGGCACGCGTGTGCGAGGGCAGCTGTGCGACGCCCATGAGCAGGACGAGCGTGCCGTCCAGGCGCGCCAGGGTGGCCCAGTCGGGGGCGGTGTCGTGCGCGGACAGGATGGTCACCTGGCGGGCCATCCCGCGGTGCGTCACGGGGATCCCCGCGGCCGCCGGCACGGCGAGCGCGCTCGTCACGCCCGGGACGACCTCGACGGGGACGCCCGCGGTGAGGCACGCCAGCACCTCCTCGCCGCCGCGGCCGAGCACGAACGAGTCGCCGCCCTTGAGGCGCACCACGCGGTGGCCGGCCCGGGCGCGCTCCACGAGGACCGCGTTGATCTCGGTCTGCGTCAGGGTGTGCGCGTGCGGGGACTTGCCGGCCTCGATGACCTCGACCGCCGGGTCCAGCTCCGCCAGCAGTGCGCGCGGCGCCAGGCGGTCGACGACCACGACGTCGGCCTCGGCCAGCGCGCGTCGTCCCCGGGTGGTGATGAGGCCGGGGTCGCCGGGGCCGCCACCGACGAGGGTCACGCGGCCGGTCGTCGGGCGGTGGTGGCGCAGGGGGAGCCCGCCGGTGTCCAGCAGGAGCGCGATCGCGTTGCGCAGCGCGACCGCCCGACGTGGGTCGCCGCCGGTGCCGATGGCGACGGTCACGTCGCCGGACCGCGCGACCGCCGGCGTCCAGGCGCTGGACGCGCTCGCGTCGTCCGCGCGGACGCACCACAGGCGGGAGGCCTCGGCGTCGGCCGCGACCGCGTCGTCGACCGCGCGGTCGCCCGTCGCGGTGTGCACGAGCCAGGCGGCGTCGAGGTCGGTGGCGAGGTAGTCGCGTGCTCGCCAGGTCACGCGTCCGGCGGACGCCAGCTCCGCGAGGTCCTCGCACAGCGCCGGTGCGACGACGACGACGTCCGCGCCGTCGTCGACCAGCCGTGCCGCGCGGCGGGCGGCGACGGGGCCGCCGCCCACGACGACGACGCGCCGACCGTGGACGTCGAGCAGCAGCGGGTGCTGGGGGGTGCTCATATGCCGGCCCCCGCGAACCAGTCGTCGTCGTCCTGCGCGGCCGAGGTCGGTGCGAGCCGGTCCAGCAGCGTGGCGCCGATCATGCCGGCGGCGAGCGTGGTGCCGTCCGCGGGGTCGACCAGCAGGAACCCGCCGGTGCGCCGGTGTGTGGCGTACTCGTCGAGCACGATCGGCTCCGCCAGCCGGATCTTGACCCGCCCGATCGCGTTGAGCGTCAGGGCGCGCGGCGGGATGTCCGAGGAGGTGTCGGTGGCGTCGACCGCGTGCAGGGTGTCCACGCCGTCCCAGGCCTCGACGGTGAGCGTGTCCACGTCCAGGCGCGCGTTCACCTCGCGCAGCAGCGCCCGGACCGTGCGGGTGCCGACGCGGACCAGGAGGCGGGCGCCCAGGACGCTGCGCTTCTCGGCCAGCCAGCAGACGGTGCCCTCCAGGTCGGACCCGACGGTGACCGTCGCGGCCGTGGGCACGAGGACGTCGCCGCGGGCCACGTCGACGTCGTCGGCCAGCCGGAGCGTGACCGACTGCGGCGCGTGCGCCTCGGTGAGCGGTCCGTCGAACGTGTCGATGCCGACGACCGTGCTCCGCTTGCCCGAGGGGAGGACGGTCACCTCGTCACCCACGGTCACGACGCCGGACGCCACCCGGCCCGCGTAGCCGCGGTAGTCGGGGTGCTCCGCGGTGCGCGGCCGGATGACCACCTGCACGGGGAACCGGAACGGCTCGGACAGGGCGTCGCGGCCCACCTCGACGGACTCGAGGTGCTCCAGCAGCGTCGGTCCGTCGTACCAGGGCGTCCGCGTCGAGCGGTCCACGACGTTGTCGCCGGCGAGCGCCGAGAGCGGGACGGCGGTCACGTCCGGGATGCCGAGGCTGACGGCGTAGGCGGTGAACTCGTCCGCGATGGCGCGGAAGGTGGCCTCGTCGAAGTCGACCAGGTCCATCTTGTTCACGGCGAGCACCACGTGCGGCACCCGCAGGAGGGCCGTGATCGTCGCGTGCCGGCGGGTCTGCTCCAGCACGCCCTTGCGGGCGTCCACCAGCACGATCGCCAGCTCGGCCGTGGACGCGCCGGTGACCATGTTGCGCGTGTACTGCACGTGCCCCGGGGTGTCGGCGAGCACGAACGCGCGGGTGGCCGTCGAGAAGTACCGGTACGCCACGTCGATCGTGATGCCCTGCTCGCGCTCGGCGCGCAGGCCGTCGGTCAGCAGGGCCAGGTCGACGTCGCCGCCGCCGCGGGCCAGCGTCGCCGCCTCGACCGCGCTCAGCTGGTCGGCCAGGACCGACTTGGTGTCGTACAGCAGTCTCCCGATCAGGGTGCTCTTGCCGTCGTCGACGGATCCGGCCGTGGCCAGGCGCAGGAGGTCCCGCGTCGCGTGCTCGGTCACGTGCTGCGTCTCCTCGGTCGGTTCCAGCTGGACGGTGGGGGCGCCCATCAGAAGTACCCCTCGCGCTTGCGGTCCTCCATCGCGGCCTCCGAGGCGCGGTCGTCGGCGCGGGTGGCGCCCCGCTCGGTGAGGCGACTGGCACCCACCTCGACGATGACCTCGGGGACCGTCGACGCGGTCGACTCCACGGCGCCGGTGCAGCTCATGTCCCCGACCGTGCGGTACCGGACGGTGCGCACCTCGAGCGTCTCGCCGGTGCGCGGGCCGCCCCACCCGCCGGGTGCCAGCCACATGCCGTCGCGCAGGAAGACCTCACGCTGGTGCGAGTAGTAGATGGCTGGGAGCTCGATCTGCTCACGCTCGATGTAGCGCCACACGTCGAGCTCGGTCCAGTTGGACAGGGGGAAGACGCGGACGTGCTCCCCGAGCCTGTGGCGGCCGTTGTACAGGTCCCACAGCTCGGGTCGCTGCCGGCGCGGGTCCCACTGGCCGAACTCGTCCCGCAGCGAGAACACCCGCTCCTTGGCGCGGGCCTTCTCCTCGTCGCGACGCCCGCCGCCGAACACCGCGTCGAACTTGTGCGCCGTGATGCCGTCGAGCAGGGGGACCGTCTGCAGCGCGTTGCGCGAGCCGTCGGCCCGCTCGCTCACGCGGCCGTCGTCGATGGCGTCCTGCACGCTCGCGACGACGAGCCGCAGCCCGTGCTCGGCCACCACGCGGTCGCGGTACTCGATGACCTCGGGGAAGTTGTGCCCGGTGTCCACGTGCATGAGCGCGAACGGCACGGGGGCCGGCCAGAACGCCTTGCGCGCCAGGTGCAGCATGACGATGGAGTCCTTGCCGCCGCTGAACAGCAGGACCGGACGCTCGAACTCGCCGGCCACCTCGCGCATGACGTGGATGCCCTCGGACTCCAAGGCGTCCAGCTGGGTGAGGGTGACGACGCTCATGTGTGCAACCCGCATTCGATCTTGGAGGTACCGGACCAGCGACCCGCTCGCGGGTCCTCGCCGGGGGCGACGGCGCGCGTGCAGGGGGCGCAGCCGATGGACGCGTAGCCGGCCTGGCGCAGCGGGTTCAGCACCACGTGGTGCTCCTCGACGTAGGCGTCCACGTCGTCCTGCGTCCACGCGGCCAGGGGGTTGAGCTTGACCTTGCCGCGCTTGGCGTCCCAGCCGACGACCGTGATGTCGGTGCGGGTCGGGGCGTCCTCGCGGCGCATGCCGGTGATCCACGCGGTGTACGGCTCCAGGCCGCGCTCCAGCGGCTCGACCTTGCGCAGGGCGCAGCACAGGTTCGGGTCGCGGTCGTGCAGCTTCTCGCCGTGCTCCGCGTCCTGCTCGGCGACCGTGCGCAGCGGCAGGATCGTGCGGAGCTGGATGTTCGTGAAGTCGGCGTAGTAGTCGCGCGTGCCGAGGGTCTCGGCGAAGTGGTAGCCGGTGTCGAGGAAGATCACGTCGATGCCGGGCACCGCCGCGGCGGCGAGGTGCACGAGCACCTCGTCGCCCATCGAGGACGCCAGCACCAGGTCGGTGCCGAACGTCTGCGCGGCCCACCGCAGGATGTCCGAGGGGTGCGCGCCCTCGAGGTCACGGCCCGCCTGCTCGGCGAGCTGCTGGAGGTCGGCGGTGATCATGAGCGCGTCACCAGCCCGACGAACCGCAGCCCGAACGCGCGGGTGCACGCGCGGCACTCCCACTCCCCGTGCTTCTCGCCGGCCGGCCACAGGTCCTCGCTGGCGCAGAAGGGGCAGTAGTAGGGGACCGCTCGCTCGGAGCCGCTGGTGCTCATCGCAGGTCCTCCTCGTCCGCCCGGTGCGCCCAGTGCGCGAACAGCTCGCCCTCGGTGCGCTGCTCGTCGAACTTGCGCGTGACGCGCTCGATGTAGTCGGGCAGCTCCTCGGCCGGCACGCGCAGGCCGCGCAGCGTCTTGCCCAGCCCGCTGGTCAGCCCGAGCCCGCCGCCGAGGTGCACCTGGTAGCCGTCCTCGCCGTTCGCCAGCGCGCCCTTGAGGCCGATGTCGGCGGTCTGGATCCGGGCGCACGAGTTGGGGCAGCCGTTGAGGTTGATGGTGATCGGCTGGTCGAACGTGGGCAGCCGGTTCTCCAGCTCGCCGATCAGGTGCGTCGCGCGTGCCTTGGTCTCGACGATGGCCAGCTTGCAGAACTCGATGCCGGTGCACGCCATGGTGCCGCGGCGGAACGTGCTCGCCGTCCGGACGTGCAGCCCGGCGGCCTCGAGCCCGTCGACCAGGGCGTCGACCTTGTCCGGCGCGACGTCGAGGATGACGAGCTTCTGCTCGACGGTCAGCCGGATCCGGGCGGAGCCGGCCGCCTCGACCAGGTCGGCGACCTGCCCGAGCAGCTCCCCGGAGATGCGTCCGACGGTCGGGGCGACGCCGACGTAGAAGTTGCCGTCCTTCTGCGGGTGCACGCCGACGTGGTCGCGGCGGCCGGTGGGCGGCGGGGGAGGCGCGGGGCCGTCCGTCAGGGTCCAGCCCAGGTACTCGGCCTCGAGCACCTGCCGGAACAGCTCGGCACCCCAGTCGGCCACGAGGAACTTCAGGCGTGCGCGGGTGCGCAGCCGGCGGTAGCCGTAGTCGCGGAAGATCCCCACCACGCCGGTCCAGACCTCGGGGATCTGCTCGAGGGTGACGAACGCGCCCAGCCGGACGCCGAGCTTGGGGTTGGTCGACAGCGCGCCGCCCACCCAGACGTCGAAGCCGGGTCCGAGCTCCGGGTGCACCACGCCGACGAACGCGACGTCGTTGATCTCGTGCGCGACGTCGTGGTGCGGCGATCCGCTGATCGCGGTCTTGAACTTGCGCGGCAGGTTGGAGAACGCCGGGTCGCCGATGTAGCGCTCCGCGATCTCGCGGATTGCGGGCGTGCCGTCGATGATCTCGTCGGCCGCGACCCCGGCGACGGGGGAGCCGAGGATGACGCGGGGCGTGTCGCCGCACGCCTCCTGCGTGCTCAGGCCGGTGGCCTCGAGCCGACGCCAGATCTCCGGGACGTCCTCGACGCGGATCCAGTGCAGCTGGATGTTCTGCCGGTCGGTGATGTCCGCGGTGCCGCGACCGAACTCCACCGAGACCTCGGAGATGACGCGCAGCTGCTCGAGGCTCAGGGCGCCGCCGTCGCAGCGGACGCGGAGCATGAAGTACTCGTCGTCGAGCTCGTGCGGCTCGAGGGTGGCGGTCTTGCCGCCGTCGATGCCGGGCTTGCGCTGGGTGTAGAGGCCCCACCAGCGCATCCGCCCGCGCAGGTCCTCCGGCGCGATGCTCGCGAAACCCTCGCGCGAGTAGACCGTCTCGATGCGGTGGCGGACGTTCAGGCCGTCGTCGTCCTGCTTGAACTGCTCGTTCCCGTTGAGGGGTTCGCGCTGGTCGAAGGCCCACTGGCCCTCGGCACGAGCAGCGGGCGGGGCGATCCTGGTGTGCGCCATAGGGGCGTTATCTCCGGGAGAACGTGGACGTGCGCCTGCACCCACCGCTCAGGGGAAGCGGTACTCCGGACGCAGACCGCGCGCCCGAGGGGGACGAGGGGCGGGGTCAGTTGCTCCGCGGACAGCAGCACACGCACAGGTCCGCGGCGACGGTGCACATGCACCGACACGAGAGGCGGAACCCGGGGGCGATCACCCGACGAGGTTGTCACGCGCACGGGGAACGCGGGAGAGGGCGTCCGGATCATGAGATTGTGCGGCCGAAATGTGGGACGCGCGTCCAGAAAGCGATAAGTAGACCGATCCAGTAGCGATTCGGGGTCGTCGCGACCGCGACGTAGGCTGCTCGATCGTGACCTCCCCGGACGCCCCGAGCGGCGCCCCCAGCCTGACCGAGCGCCGGCCCGTCGTCCCGCCGGACCGCCTGCTGGCCGAGCTCGTCCCGCCGCGCCACTTCGCCGACGAGTCCTTCGCCACCTACCGACCGGACCCCGCGCACCCCTCGCAGCGCGCCGCCGTGCAGCGGCTCTCGGCCGCCGCCGAGGAGATCCGGCGGGGACCGTCGCGCTCGTGGCTGAAGCGCGCGAAGTCCGCACCGGTCGCGATCTACCTCGACGGCGGGTTCGGGGTGGGCAAGACCCACCTGCTCGCGTCGCTCGCGCACGCCGTGGGGGTCGCGGACGCCGCCTACGGCACGTTCGTCGAGTACACCAACCTCGTCGGCGCCCTCGGCTTCCTGCCGACCGTGGAGGCGCTGGCCACCCGTCGCCTCGTCTGCATCGACGAGTTCGAGCTCGACGACCCCGGCGACACCGTCCTGATGTCCCGCCTCCTGCGCGAGCTCGCCGACCGCGGGGTCGCCCTCGCCGCCACGTCGAACACCCTCCCCGGCTCGCTCGGGGAGGGCCGGTTCGCCGCCGACGACTTCCTGCGGGAGATCCAGGCGCTCTCCGACCGGTTCGAGGTCCTGCGCATCGACGGAGACGACTACCGGCACCGCGCGGTCGTCACGGACGCCGAGGGGCTCTCCGACGACGCGGTACGGGCTGCCGCGGACGGCCGGGACGACGCGACCCTGGACGACTTCGGCGACCTGCTCGAGCACCTGGCGACCGTGCACCCGAGCCGGTACGGCGCGCTGCTCGACGGGGTCGGGCTCGTGGCGCTCACGGGCGTCCACGCGGTGCCCACGCAGGACGTCGCGCTGCGGCTGGTGGTGCTCGTGGACCGGCTGTACGACCGCGACGTGCCCGTGCTGCTGGGCGGGGCGGGAGAGAAGGACCTGTTCTCGCCCGAGATGCTCGCCGGCGGCTACCGCAAGAAGTACTACCGCGCGCTGTCGCGCCTGGGCTCGCTCGCCGCCGACGGCGCGGCGCTCGTCGGTTAGGCGAGGACGACGACGGACCGCGGGCAGGCGAGAACGAGCGCGCCGCCGGGAGTCGGTTCCACCGTCGCCGGGTCCCAGGCTGCCACCACGTCGACCGGGCCGTCCGTGTGCACGGGGATCGCGACCTCCTCGCCCGACAGGTTGATCACGACGCGCGCCGAGCCGCGGTGCAGCACCATCCAGCCGTCCCACGGCACGTCCTGCGGCCCGCCCTCGGTCGCACCGCCCCAGACCAGGTCGGTCGCCGCGAGGTCACCGGCCGCGATGTCCGGGACGGTCCGGCGCACGGAGATCAGCGTCCGGTACCAGTCGAGCAGGCGGCGGTGCTCGGGGTGCGCCGGGTCGTCGAGCTCGTCACGCGTGAGGATGCTGCCGCGGAACGGGGAGGGCGCCTGCGGGTCCGGCACCTCGATGTCGCCGCCGTACAGGACGTCCCAGCCGTGGCCGCCGAACTCGCGCCGGCGGCCGTCCCGCACGGCGGCGGCGAGCTCCGGCTCGGGGTGGTCGGTGAAGAACTGCCACGGGGTGCGGGTGCCCCACTCCTCGCCCATGAACAGCATCGGGCTGAACGGGGACAGCAGGACCAGGGCGGCCTCCACCGCGAGGCGGCCGGGGTCGAGGCGCGCCGACGGGCGGTCGCCGAGGGCACGGTTGCCCACCTGGTCGTGGGTCGACGCCGCGACGACGAACCGGTGCCCGTCGGTGCCGGGCGGGACAGGACGGCCCCAGTCGCGGCCGCGGAACGTGGACAGGCCGCCGTCGTGCAGGAACACGCTGGTCATGACCTTGTGCAGCACCTCGGGGGTGCCGAAGTCGCCGTAGTAGCCGTGCCGTTCGCCGGTGACCAGCGCGTGGATCGCGTGGTGCACGTCGTCGTCCCACTGCGCCGTCATGCCCCAGCCGCCCTCGGCGGTCGGCGTGACCGAGACCGGGTCGTTGAGGTCGGACTCGGCGATCAGGGAGAGGGGGCGGCCCAGGTCGGCGGAGAGGGCGGCGACCTCGTCGGCCAGCTGGGACAGCAGGTGCCGGTCCGAGAAGTCGATGAGCGCGTGCACGGCGTCCAGTCGCAGGGCGTCCACATGGAAGTCGCGGAACCAGCGCAGCGCGCTGTCGCACACCCAGCGGCGCACCTCGTCGGACCCCGGCCCGTCCAGGTTGATCGCCGATCCCCACGGGGTCTGGTGCGCGTCGGTGAAGTACGGACCGAACTCGCCCAGGTAGTTGCCGGACGGGCCCATGTGGTTGTGCACGACGTCCAGGCAGACGCCCAGGCCACGAGCGTGCGCGGCGTCGACGAAGGCCTGGAGCGCTGCCGGGCCGCCGTACGGCTCGTGCACCGCGAACGTGCCGACGCCGTCGTAGCCCCACCCGTGGACCCCGCTGAACGGGGCGACCGGCAGCAGCTCGACCAGGTCGACCCCCAAGGAGACGAGCTCGTCGAGATGGTCGACCGCGGAGGTCAACGTGCCCTCGGCGGTGAACGTGCCGACGTGCAGCTCGTACGTCACGTGCCCGCGGGCGTCGACGCCGGCCCACCCGTCGTCGCTCCACCGGAAGGCGGACGCGTCGAACACGCGGCTGGGGCCGTGCACCCCGGACGGCTGCCAGGCGCTGCGCGGATCGGGACGGGGATCGCTCCCGTCGACCGAGAACGCGTAGTCGGTGCCGTGCGGCAGGTCGCGGTCGTCGGACCACCAGCCGTCCTCGGCGGAGAGCGACGTGCGCGACGATCCCACGACGAGGTCGACGCGCTCGGCCGAGGGTGCCCAGACCCGTGCCCGCACCGGGGTCACCTCTCCGCCCGCACGAGCAGGGCGACGGGCAGGCGGTCGAGCACCGGGCCGACGTCCACCACGCCGCCGGCGACGGGTCGGTCGGTGAGCACGTCGTGCCAGTCGCCGTCGGGCAGGGCGACCGTGTGGTCGGACCAGCCGCCGAGGCGGTCCACCGCGGCCGCGAGCCGGGTGGCGACGACCGCGACGCGAGCGTCGCCCGCCACGGTCCGGGCGTACGTGAGCGTGTGCCCGGACGAGTGGGCCAGGGGCAGGAACCCGCTGTCCGGGCCGACGAACGCCTCGGGCAGCGAGCGGCGCACACGCAGCGCGCGGGACGTGACCAGCAGCTTCTCGTCGGCGAGGTCCCGGGGACCGGCGCCGTCGTCGAGGCGCGCGAGGCGGGCGGCGAGGGGACCGACCTCGACGAACCGGCGGTTGTCCGGGTCCACGAGCACCGGGTTCGGCACCTCGGTGCCCTGGTAGACGTCGGCGATGCCCGGCAGGGTCAGCTGGACCAGCTTCGTGCCCAGGGTCGCCGCGCGGACGGCCGGGCGGGTCCGGACCTCCCAGCCGCCGAGCAGCTCGGCGACCGTCGGGTCGAGCAGGGCCTGCCGTGCGGCGTCGAGCACCGCGCGCTCGTACGCCTCGTCGGGCGCGGTCCACGTGGTCCGGCTCTTCGCCTCGCGGATCGCCTTGGTCAGGTACTCGACCAGCCGGTCCTCGGTGATCGGGCCGTCGTCGGTCCACGTGCCCGCGAGCGTCTGCCAGAGCAGGTACTCCGCGCGACCGTCGAGCAGGGCGCTCCGGTAGGGCGCGGAGGCGGCGCGCAGTCCGTCGACGAGCACGGACCACTCGCGCGGCAGCTCGCTGAGGACCCCGAGCCGCGACCGGGTGTCCTCGCCGCGCTTGGTGTCGTGGGTGGACAGCGTCGTCATGCCGAGGGGTGCGGAGACCTGCTGCTCGGCGGCCCACGCGGACAGGTCGGTGGGGGTGAGGGCGAACTGCTCCGGTGCGCCGCCGACCTCGCACAGGCCGGTCAGGTGGGTCCAGCGGTAGAACGCCGTGTCCTCGACGCCCTTGGCCATCACGGCGCCGCACGTCTGCTGGAACCGCACGATGAGCTCGTCGCGCCGGGCGCCGCGTGTCCGCCCCGCGCTGCCGACCTCGCGGCCGAGCAGGAGGTCGACGACGACGTCCATGGTCTCGCTGCGTTCCGGGGACAGCCGGCCCCGCGCGTGCGCGGCCGCCGCGAGCATGACCTCGAGCGACTCCGGGTGCACCGGCTCGCCCGGGACGACGTACGCGCGGTACCGGTCGAACGCGACGAGCAGCTCGATCAGGCAGTCCTCGAGGGCGCGCCACGTGTGGTCGCGCAGGCGCAGGTCGTCGCGGCAGATGTCCGCGGCCAGCGAGGTCAGCCGGTGCACCTCGGCGTACAGGGGACCGTCGACGATCTCGCGCTTGGCCTGCTCGGCGATCGCCGGGAAGGCGTCGGACGTGTCGTCGGTGAGGCGGTGCATGACGGCGCCGAGGACCGCCGCACCACCGGGGTCGACGAACGTCTCCTGGATGCGCCAGAGCGCCTCGTAGCCGGTGCTGCCGGCGGTCTCCCAGTCGGGTGGGAGCGTCTCGGCGCCCTCGAGGATCTTCTCGACGACCACCCAGGCGCCACCGCTCGCCTCGCGCAGCCGTGCCAGGTAGCCGGCCGGGTCGGCCAAACCGTCCGGGTGGTCGATGCGCAGGCCGTCGATCGTTCCGTCCTCGAGCAGTGACAGGACGAGCGCGTGGGTGGCGTCGAACACCGCCGGGTCCTCGACGCGGACCGCCAGGAGGGTCCCGACGTCGAAGAACCGCCGGTAGTTGAGCTCCTCGTCGGCCACCCGCCAGTACGCCAGGCGGTAGTGCTGGCGCTCGACCAGCTCCGCGAGCGACAGCGACTCCGTGCCGGGCCGGACCGGGAAGACGTGGTCGTAGTAGCGCAGGACGGTGCGCGTCCCCTCGCCGGGGATCTCGACCTCGTCCAGCGCCAGCTCGTCGCGTCCGAGGACGGCTCCGATGCGGTCGCCGAGCACGGGCATGAGCACCGCACCGTCGCCCGCGGACCAGTCGACGTCGAACCAGTCGGCGTAGGGGGAGTCCGGACCCTCGGCGAGCACGGACCACAGCGCCCGGTTGTGCCACACCGGCGTGGGGACCGCCATGTGGTTGGGCACGATGTCGAGCACGAGGCCCAGCCCGGCGTCGTGCGCGGTCGTGGCCAGCCGGCGCAGGGCCGGCAGGCCGCCGAGCTCGGGGGCGATCTCGTCGTGGTCGACGACGTCGTACCCGTGCGTCGAGCCCGGCGCGGCGCGCAGGATCGGCGACAGGTAGACGTGCGTGACCCCGAGCGTGGCCAGGTACGGCACCCGCGCCGCGACGTCGTCGAGCGTCAGGTCCGTGCCCAGCTGCACCCGGTAGGTCGAGACCGGCACGGGCCTGCCCGCCGTCGGCAGCCGGCGGGTGGGCGTCGGGCGGGGTTCGCTCATGCGCTGGGGCGCGGGCGGGTGGTCCGGCGCTTCGGCTTCTCGTCCGCGGGCTCCGCGTGCTTGCGACGGCCCCTGGTCTGCTTGGCCGCCTCGCTCGCCGCCGTCGCGACCGCACCGATGCCCGACGACGTCGGCGACGGAGCGATCGAGGGGCGGGTGAACACGATGATCGACTTCTCGCGAAGCTCGAGACTGGTGCCCGCCGCGACCCTGGTCCCGGCCTCGATCTGCGAGTCGGTGTCCACGACCGCGGTCCACACGTCCCCGAACCGGCTCTGCGGGAGCGTGAACCTGGCGGCGTCGGGCTGCCCGTTGAACAGGACGAGGAAGCTGTCGTCCACGATCTCCTGCCCGCGCAGGTCGGGCTCCGCGATCGCGTCGCCGTTGAGGAACACCATGACGGCGCGCGCGTGGTCGGCGGCCCAGGCCTCTTCCCGCATGTGGTGACCGTCCGGCGCGAGCCAGGCCAGGTCGAGCAGGTCGGACTCGTCCGACAGGTCGGGCTCGCCGGCGAAGAAGCGGCGCCGCCGGAACACGGGGTGGTCCTGGCGCAGGCGCACGAGCCGACGCGTGAACTCGAGCAGGTCGGTCTTCTCCTGGTCGAGGTCCCAGTCGACCCAGGAGATCGGGCTGTCCTGGCAGTAGACGTTGTTGTTCCCCTGCTGGGTCCGGCCCAGCTCGTCGCCGTGCGCGATCATCGGGACGCCCTGCGAGAGCAGCAGGGTGGTGAGGAAGTTCCGGCGCTGACGCGCGCGCAGCGCGTTGATCGAGGTGTCGTCCGTCGGGCCCTCGGCGCCGCAGTTCCAGGACCTGTTGTGGCTCTCGCCGTCGTTGTTGCCCTCGCCGTTCGCCTCGTTGTGCTTCTCGTTGTACGAGACGAGGTCGTTGAGCGTGAAGCCGTCGTGGGCGGTGAAGAAGTTGACGCTCGCGATCGGGCGCCGGCCGGTGTGCTCGTACAGGTCGGACGAGCCGGTCAGCCTGCTGGCGAACTCCCCGAGCGTCGACGGCTCGCCGCGCCAGAAGTCGCGGACCGTGTCGCGGTACTTGCCGTTCCACTCCGACCACAGCGGGGGGAAGCCACCCACCTGGTAGCCGCCGTCGCCGACGTCCCAGGGCTCGGCGATGAGCTTGACCTGCGAGACGATCGGGTCCTGGTGCACCAGGTCGAAGAACGCCGACAGGCGGTCGACCTCGTGGAACTGGCGGGCCAGCGTGGCGGCCAGGTCGAACCGGAAGCCGTCGACGTGCATCTCGGTGACCCAGTAGCGCAGCGAGTCCATGATCAGCTGGAGGACGTGCGGCGAGCGCATGAGCAGCGAGTTGCCCGTGCCCGTGGTGTCGAAGTAGTGCGCCTGGTCGTCGTCGACGAGCCGGTAGTAGTTGGCGTTGTCGATGCCGCGGAAGCTCAGCGTCGGGCCCATGTGGTTGCCCTCGGCGGTGTGGTTGTAGACCACGTCGAGGATGACCTCGATGTCCGCGGCGTGCAGCTCCTTGACCATCGCCTTGAACTCCTGCACCTGCTGGCCGGCGTTCTGGAACGCGGCGTAGCCGTTGTGCGGCGCGAAGAACCCGATGGTGTTGTAGCCCCAGTAGTTCGAGAGCCCCTTCTCGACGAGCGACGGGTCGTTGACGAACTGGTGCACGGGCATCAGCTCGACCGCTGTCACACCGAGCGACGTGAGGTGCTCGATGACCGCGGGGTGCGCCAGTCCGGCGTAGGTGCCGCGCAGCTCCTCGGGCACGGCGGGGTGCTGCATGGTGAGGCCGCGCACGTGCGTCTCGTAGACGACCGACTCGTGGTACTCGTGCTGCGGCGGGCGGTCGTGGCCCCAGTCGAAGTAGGGGTTGATGACGACGGAGGTCATCGTGTGGGCGGCGGAGTCGTCGTCGTTGCGCGTCTCGGGTGCGTCGAACTGGTACGAGTACAGCGACGGGTCACCGTCGATCTGGCCGTCGATCGCCTTGGCGTAGGGGTCGAGCAGCAGCTTGTTCGGGTTGCAACGGTCTCCCTGCGCCGGGTCGTTCGGACCGTGCACGCGGTAGCCGTAGCGCTGCCCGGGGGTGATCGCCGGCAGGTACCCGTGCCACACGAACGCGTCGATCTCGGTCAGGTTCAACCGGGTCTCGGTGCCGTCCTCGGCGATCAGGCAGAGCTCGACTCGTTCGGCCACCTCCGAGAACAGGGCGAAGTTCGTCCCGCTCCCGTCGTAGGTGGCGCCCAGGGGGTAGGGGCGTCCCGGCCACATCAGCATGGGCCCAGGGTGCCAGGCGGGCGTCCATCTGGCGCGGGGGGCGAGGACGATCGGGCGTGGAGTTCGACACACCGCCAGGCGTTGCGCTCCGGCCGACGACCTGGTGCGCTGGCGATCCGGGGTGGGCCGACGAGAGCGGAGACAGCCGTGAACGGTCAGGTCGTGGTCGTGGGAGGCGGGCTGGCGGGCGCCAAGACGGTCGAGGGGCTGCGGGAGCGCGGGTACGACGGGCGGGTCGTCCTGTTCGGTGCGGAGACCGAGCGCCCGTACGAGCGGCCGCCGCTGTCGAAGGGGTACCTGCAGGGCGGCGACGAGCGCGACAGCGCGTTCGTGCACGCCGCCGGGTGGTACGCGGACCACGACGTCGACCTGCGACTGGGCGCGACGGTCACCGCGATCGACCTCGCCGCCCACGACGTCCTCGACGGATCGCGCACCCGGACGGGCTGGGACCACCTCGTGCTCGCGACCGGCTCGGAGCCGCGGCGCCTGGACGTGCCCGGTGCGGGGCTCACGGGGGTGGTGCACCTGCGCACCCTCGACGACAGCGACCGGTTGCGCGCCCAGCTGAGCGCGTCGCCACGCGTGGTCGTGATCGGCGGGGGGTGGATCGGTCTCGAGGTCGCCGCAGCGGCGCGCGCCGCCGGGTGCACGGTCAGCGTGCTCGTCCGCGACCCCCAGCCGCTGCTGCGCGCGCTGGGCCCGGAGCTGGCGGCCATGTTCGCGGACCTCCACCGCGAGAACGGAGTCGACCTGCGGACCCGGACGGAGGTCTCCGAGATCGTCGCGGCCGGCGACGGGACGCGTGTCGGTGCGGTCGAGCTGGCGGACGGCACCCTGATCGACGCCGACCTGGTGGTCGTCGGCATCGGCGCCGCACCCCGGGTCGACCTGGCCAGGTCCGTGGGGCTGCACGTGGAGGACGGCGTGGTCGTCGACGCCCACCTGCGCTCGTCGCACCCGCACGTCCTCGCGGTCGGGGACATCGCCCGCGCGCAGCACCCGTTCCTGGGCACGCACGTGCGCGTCGAGCACTGGGCGAACGCGCTGAACCAGCCGTCCACGGCCGCGGCGACGGTCGTGGGCGCCGACGAGCCCTACGACCGGCTGCCGTACTTCTTCACCGACCAGTTCGACCTGGGCATGGAGTACGTCGGGTACGTGGGCTCGCACGGGTACGACGAGGTGGTCGTCCGCGGTGACCTGCAGAACCGGGAGCTGGTGGCGTTCTGGCGGCGCGACGGCCGGGTGCTCGCCGGGATGAACGTCAACGTGTGGGACGTGGTCGACGACGTGCAGGCGCTGATCCGGTCCCGCGCGGTGGTCGACCACGACCGCCTCGCGGACCCGGACGTGCCGCTCGCCGACCTGGTCTAGCTGGTCAGCGTCCGGTCGACGGCGCGGCGGACCACCTCGTCGTCGTCGGCGCCCTCGGCGCGCCAGCCGAGCTGCTGGATCGCGCCGTTGCCGCGACGCAGCACGGTGGAGACGTGGCGTTCCACCCAGTCGAGGTCCCCGGCGGCGGCGAGCGCGGGGCGGACGTGCTCGACGAGCTGGCCGACGACCTCGGCGGCCGGCATCGGCTCGCCCGTCAGCGGGCTCACGAGGTCGCCCGTGAGCCCCGAGCGGGCGGCCCGCCACGTCGCGGCCCGCAGCAGCTCGGTGCGCGGTTGAGGCATCGGGTCGCCCATGGCCGCCTCCGCGAGCCCGCGGACGAGCGCCGCCTGCAGGGCCGCGTCGTCGGCGTCGAGGCACACGTCCGCGACGCGCACCTCGACCGTCGGGTAGCGCGACGACAGGCGGGCGTCGAAGTAGACCATCCCCTCGTCGAGGATCGCCCCCGTCCGCAGGAGGTCCTCGATGACGGCGCGGTACCCGGCTGCGTCGCCGAACGGCGCGGTCGGGCCGGCCGTCGGCCACCGGCCCCACACCTGCGAGCGGTACGACGCGTACCCCGTGGCGCTGCCCTGCCAGGACGGGCTGTTGCCGGACAGCGCGAGCAGCACCGCGTTCCACGGCCGCAGGTGGTCGAGGATGCGGACGCCCTCCTCGTCGTCGTCGATCGAGACGTGGACGTGGCACCCGCACGTGAGCTGGTCCCGCGCGGTCTGGCCGAACTCGGCGCGGATGGCGAACGCGCGCCGGTCGGGAAGGACCGTCGACTCCACCACCTGCGGGGCCGCGGCGAGGGCCGCGATCCGCGCTCCGGCGCGCCGGGCCATCTCGTCCGTCCGCGCCCGGCCGGCGCGGATCTCGGCCGCCAGCTCGGTCAGGAGGGCCCGCGGGGGCGTCGAGGTCTCGATCTGCTCGAGCTTGAACTCCTTCTCGAGGTCGCCGCCGGGCTCGTCCGAGGACGGGTGGTCCGCGGACGACGCGTGGCGCAGGACTGCCGCGGCGACCGGCTGCGGTCTGCCCTCGGGCGTGACCAGCAGGAACTCCTCCTCGACGCCCAGGGTTCGCACCGGATCAGTGTGGGGGAGACAGCGGTGGCGCGCCTGCTCGACCGTTGACCGCGTGACGCGCGGAACGTACCGTGCAGTAACGCTGCCGTCCGAATGGTGAGATGACGCATGAGGCTGTTCCCGACCGTCCACGCGACCGGTGACCTCCCGACCCCGCACCGAGCCCACCTCGAGCGCCACGGGCTGACGTTCGTGGGGGCCGACGACGATCCTGACGTGGTCCTCCTGCTGCCGGGGACCTCGACGGCCGGCGCGTCCGGTGGAGCGAACCTCGTCGCGCTGGCCACCGGTGCCGAGGCGCCGGAGGTCACCGAGGTGCTGGCGTCCCGCGGCGTCGTGGTGCGCGCCGCGGCTGCCACGCAGCCGACCGGGCTCGTCCCCGCGGACCTCACCGCGGACGACCTCCTGGCCTGGACCACCGACGTCGAGCTGCCGGTGCGGGCGACCCTCGACCTCGGCGGGTCCGCCCAGCCCGTGCTGCGGTCGGCGACCGGGAGCCAGGCTCTGGGCAGCGTCGTCGCCGCGGGGAACCGCGACGCGGACGGCGCGTTCCTGGTGCTGGGTGTCGACCCGTCGCCCGAGGTCCTGCTCAACGCGCTGGTGTGGGCCGCCCGACCGTCGGCCCTCGAGGCGGACACGACGCGACGGTCGGACCTCGCGGCGCACCCCTCCTGGACGCGCCTGAAGCAGGACGTCACCGAGCTGCAGACCCTGCAGGTGAAGGACGGCTCGATCCCCGACGCGGCGCACCATGCGCGCGCACGGGAGCTCGTGCACACGGTCAGCGCGTCCGTGCGCGACCTCGCGGCCGAGCTGCCGCACGACGAGGACTACCTGACCGCGGTGGGCAAGGACCTCACGCGATGGGCGGACGCCGGGTTCGCCGTCCCGGACTTCCTCGACTCGCTCCTGGCCTTCCAGCCACAGCGGCAGCGCGTCGACGGGCTGCCCCACCTGGTGCTCTTCCCCATGTACACGCAGAACGGCAGCACCGACCGGCGCGTCGAGGCCGTGCTGCTCCAGGTCCGCTGGCCGGAGCTGGTGGCGCGTCTCGAGGCCGAGCAGTTCAGCAACGCGCTCTTCGTCCCCGTCACGTTCCTCGACTTCACGCCGGGGTACGACACCAACTCGGCGGTGCTGTTCCCCGAGACCGTGGCGGTCCGCGAGGTGCCGACGTTCACGTGGGGTGCGATCTTCGCGGACCGGGAGGCCGCACGGTTCCGCCGGGTGGTCCGCGCCGCCGCGGAGACGACGCGCCTCGCGCTCCCGCCCGACGCCGCCCGCCTGCTGGACGACCAGCGGCTCGCCGAGGAGACGTTCGTCCTGTGGGACCTGGTGCACGACCGCACCCACATGCGCGGTGACCTGCCGTTCGACCCCTTCATGATCAAGCAGCGGATGCCGTACTTCCTCTACTCGCTGGAGGAGCTGCGGTGCGACCTGACCGCCTTCCGGGCGGCGGTGCGGCTCGAGGGCGAGGGCGTCCCGCACGCGCGGTACGTGCAGTACGCGATCCTGTTCGACCGCCTGTTCCGGTTCCCCGTGACCGGGTCCCGGGTGCGCAACTACGACGGGCTGGGCGGTCAGCTGCTGTTCGCCTGGCTGCACCAGCACCACGTCCTGCACTGGACCGACTCGCGCCTCACCATCGACTGGCCGCAGGTGCCCGACGCCGTGATCGCGTTGGCCGAGCAGATCGAGCAGCTGTACTGGCGCTCGATCGACCGGCCCAAGACCGCGCACTGGCTCGCCGCGTACGCGCTGGTGTCCGGCACGGTGACCCCGCACCCGGCCTCGGTGTGGGCGCGCGGCGACCTGCCGCTGGACGGTCCGCCGAAGGGGTTCACCGACGCGGTGCTGGACGACGAGTTCCCGCTGTCGATGTTCTACGAGGCGCTGTCCCGCAAGATCGGCGACGTCGTGGCCTCCACCAGCGGGATCACCGCCTGAGCGGGGCTGCTCAGAGGTAGTTCACCGGGGTGCGGGGGTCCGGGGCGATCGTGTCCTGGTGCGCGGAGCCGTTGCCGGTGACGCGCGGTGGGCCGGCGGCCGTCGTCCGGTCGCACATCGCGTCGACCTGGCCCCAGAACGCCGGGTCGTGCCAGTAACCGGTGTGGCTGAGGACGCGCGGCAGCGGCTGGTCGGCGATGTACCGGTGCGTCGGGGGGTCGACCAGCTCGAGGTCGACCGTGTCCGGCAGCGTGGAGTCGCCGGTGCGCACCGCGCCGCCGATGTAGTCGGTCGCGTAGAACACGTTCGTCCAGAGGACCGGCCCGATCCCGGCACGGCCGTCCGCGATGCCCGCGAGGAACCCGTCGCTGAACAGGGCCGGGAACGCCCAGCGGTAGAGCTTGCCGAGCGGTGAGCCCAGGGTGACCACGCCGATGGTCGGCTCGTCCGCCCCGCGCTCCGGCGACCGGCGTCCGACCACGGCGGCGGCGATGACGCTCCCCTGGGAGTGGGCGGTGAGGACGACACGGCCGCCGCTGTCGTGCAGGCGCCAGATCCGGCGGGTCAGCTCGGGGACCGCGCGCTCGGCGTACGCGGGCGGCGCGAACGGGTGGAACGCGCGGGGGAAGAAGCTGCCGACGTCGAAGAGCGTGCCCAGCACGCGACGCCACCGCTCGTTGCGCCAGGCGCTCGCCAGGATCAGCACGTAGAGCGGCGGGAAGGCCACCGCGACGGTCGTCCCGACGTCGACGAGGAACATGGGCGTCCCGCTGCGCAGCACCCACACGCACGTGAGGAAGAAGATCAGGCCGAGCACCCCGCCCGCCGTCGCGATCACCAGCGGGATGGCGACGGCGCGGGAGTGGTCGCCGACGAACCGCATGAGCGCGACCTTGCGGACCCAGCGGGTGGGCCGGCCACCGGGCTCGGAGCCGCCCTTGCCGAACAGGGGCGGGTCGAACGCCGACCGCCACCAGCCCGCCTCGGTGCGGACGGATGCGTCCGGCGCCTGCGGGGGGATCCCCGCATCGGCGTACTGCTGCCGCAGCCGCTCCTCCACCGCCGGGGCCGTCCGGGTGCGCGTCCGGTTCATCGCGACCCAGAAGCCGATCCCGAAGACGACGAAGAGCGTGATCAGGCCCAGCGACAGCATCGACGCCAGCGACCCGACCGCCTCGGGGATGTAGATGGCACCCCGGACGGGTTCCTGGCCCGGTTCCGGTCCGAACCCCCAGATGACCGTGCCCAGGACGCGACCGACGTACACGATCGCGGACAGCAGGACGGTGTTCGCGACGATCAGGGCGACGGCGTTCATGACGAACGGGGCCGCCCACGGGAACAGGCTGATCCGCGGGATCGTCAGCTCCTGCGCGCGGAGCTGCCGGGCCTTGACCATCCGGAAGACCCAGGCGCCGACCTGCTGGCCGGCCAGCGGCAGCAGGAGAGCGAGGCTGGCACCCCAGACGACGTTCACTGCCCAGCGCGACCCGGGCAGCATGCCCTCCGGTCCGGCGACGGCCGGGAGCGACAGGGCGCCGCCGACGGCCAGGACGAGGGCGCCGAGCGTGAGCACCAGGACCGCGGTGGCGAGAGCGGGCTGGGCGTCGTCGAACGCCAGGAGCCCCATGACGGCGACGAGCCCGGCGCCGGCCGCGACCGCAGCGACCGTGCCGATCCGGGCGGTCGAGCCGTCGCCCAGCGCGGACACCGACGACCCGAGCAGCAGGGCGACGACGCCGAGGCAGGCGGACAGGTGCAGGCGCGACAGGAAGATGTGCCAGCGCAGGCCCGACCAGAACTCGGGGTGCCGCAGCCCGCCCTCCTGGGCGGCCGCGCACCGGCGGGACGGCTGCGGGTCGAAGTCGAGCACGGGCGAGCCGAGCGCGCCCTGGTCGCCGCTGATCGGGGTCGGCGGCTCGACGCGCTCGTACGCGGAACGGGTGTGCCGGGCGAGCAGGGCGAACACGAGGGCGACCAGAGTGGCCGCGGCCGCGCCGACGGCGATCCGCTGCCCGGGATCGTCGACGGGCAGCCAGCGGTCGGCGGTGTCGGTCCACCAGCTCTCGCGCCGGCAGCTCTCCATCCCGCCGCACTGGTACGCGACGATGTCGGTGAACAGCATGGTGACCATCACCGCGGTGCTCAGCGTGAGCGCGAGGGCGGCCAGGCGCGCGAACCAGCGGAACACCCAGATCGTGGCGGGCTCGTCGTCCTCCTGGTCGCCGGACATGACCCAGCGGCGTGCCATCCAGCCCGCCATGTTCGCGAACATCGACGGCAGCAGCAGGGCCCAGAGGGCGCGCGTGCGGCTCCGGGAGGTGAGGCCGCCCCAGGAGTACGCCTCGCGGTGGCGCCCGCGCGCGTCCCGGGTGCGGAAGAACCCCGCCACGCGGTCACCGGCGACGCGGGTCGGCTCCAGGTCGCCGAGCAGCGACTCCGGGCTGGTGCCGCCGACGCCGTGCACCCGGATCTCGGTCAGCCCGTCGAGTGCGACCGGTCCCGGCACCAGGCCGGCGGACCCCTGATCGAGCGCCATGGCTGCCTCCAGCTGGGGGCACCGTGCGTGCCCACCGATCCACCGACGAGAGGGACGTCGTCCCTGAGGAGAAGAGTGCTGGACAGCCGAACAGATACGACGGCCCGGTGGGCGGGCAGGCTCAGCCGCCGGTCCACCGAGGGCTGTCGGTGCCCCAGCGGCTCGGGGGACGGTCCCAGTCGTCGGGCACACCGGCGACCGCGACGGGCGAGCGCGCGTGCCGGAGGTCCCCGTACGGCGACGGCGTCTCGGCCAGCCAGCGATCGGGCGGGTCCGGTGCCGCCGAGGTCCGGGGCTGGGACACCACCCCGCCGAGCAGCCAGGCCGCGGTGCCCGCCAGCGACAGCCGGACGTGGTGCGTCGCCCCCGTCGTCGCACGCTCGGTGAGCGCCCGCAGGACGGCCGCGGCGATCAGGTAGCCCGTCCCGTGGTCCAGCGCCTGGGCGGGCAGGGTCCCCGGTCGGCCGTCGGCGTCCTGCTCGGCCACCGCGATGCCGGTGCCGGCCTGCACCAGGCTGTCGAACCCCCGCCGGCCGGCCCACGGACCCTGCCACCCCCAGGCGCAGAGCCGGGCGACGACCAGGCCGGGCCGTCGTTCCCGCAGCGCGTCGTCGTCGAGGCCGTACCGGTCCAGCGCGCCCGGACGGTAGCCGAGGACGAGCACGTCCGCGGCCCTGAGGAGCTCCTCGAACGTCGCGCGGTCGGCGGGGTCCTCGAGCGCGAGCCGCGTGGAGCGCTTGCCGAACCCGGTGTCGATGTGGGTGCCGTCGTCCTCGCGCAGCCACGGGGCGTCGACGCGCAGGACGTCTGCACCGAGCAGCCCGAGCGTGCGGGTGGCCACCGGGCCGGCGAGCACACGCGTCAGGTCGAGGACCCGGAGACCGGCGGCGGGCAGCGTGCTGGGTCGCAGCGGGCGTGGGTCGGTGGTGCCCGCGGTGCGCGTCTCGAGGAGGGGTTCGTCGCTCGTCCGCGGCGGGGCGACCGCCACGGCCAGGCCGCCGGCCGCGTAGACGTCCTCCTGCACGTCGAGCGCCGGACGCTCCGCAAGCACGGACGTGAGTCGACGGACGAGGTCGGCGTCGTCGCCGGCGTCGGGGATCCCCAGCGAGGCCAGCAGGCGCGCGCGGTGGTGCGGGTAGTTGGCGTGCGTGCGGACCCATCCGTCGGCGGACCGCCAGAACCCGGACAGCGGCGCGAACAGGGGGATCGGCCGGCCGTCGACCCGCAGGTGGCGCTCGCTGGTGAACGCGACCGCCACCGCCCCCTCGTCGACCCGCACCGCCGGGAGGTCGCCGCCGGTGCGCAGCCGGTGGAGCTCGGCCGCGGCGAGCGAGCAGACGGCCACGGTGGCACGCGCGAGCTCGCTCACCGGCAGTGCGGACCTCAGGCCGGGGGTACCGACCAGCTCCACGTTCCCGGCGAGGTCGGGAGGTCCGCCCAGGGCGCCCCAGGCCTGCGCGGTGGCGGCGTCCACGTCACTCGGTGTGCTCGGGCAGGACGGCTTCCGCGCGGCCGTGGAACGCGGCGACCAGGCGCGCGACCAGGACGGCCAGGAACACCTGACCGACGAGCGCCTCGAACGTGGCGATGCTGCGCCCCGGGAACAGGGCGGCCGTGTAGTCGCCGTACCCCAGCGTGGTCAGGGTCGTGTAGGAGAAGTACTGGAACGAGCGCGCGTTCGCCGCCTCTCCGGACGCGAAGAACGGGCCGGGCGTCAGCACGTCGATCACGCCGAAGAGGCTCGCGAAGAACATCCCGATGATGAGGTACGCGCTCAGGGCGCCCGCCAGCGACTGCACGGTCACGGCGGTCCGGCGCAGGATCCGGTCGAGGATGACCACCAGCGCGGTCATGAGGATCACGCAGACCACGCCGTCGAGGACCCCGTCCGCGGTCGGCTGCGGGAGGACGGTGAGCGCGACGAGCGCGACGAGCGCGGAGACGACGAGAACGATGCGCACGAACCGCCGCTGGTGCGGCATCGGCTGGGACGTCCGGACCGCGAGGCCGAGCGTGAACAGGTAGAGGACGAGGACGAGGATCTCGACCCACTGGTCCGAGCTCAGCGCGAAGGCGACGTACGCGGTGACCAGGAGGCTCAGGACGATGCCGAAGTCGTCCGTCCCGGTCCGACGGGCGAGGAAGGACCGGCGCCGGGGAGGTGGCGCCGTGCCGGGTTCGTCCGGTCCTGTCACCTTCCGGAGGCTAGCGGTCGGGTCAGCCGATCGTCACGAGATCCCGCACGTCGTCGTTCGGCAGCACGTCCGCGACCGCGGTCACCTCGAGCTCCGTGAGGTTGGCGTAGCCGTGGTGCACGTTGAGGAAGGCGGTGTCGGAGGCGTCGCGGCCCGTCGCGATGCGGACCAGGGTCGAGCGGGGGGCCAGCGTGGTCGCGTCGACGACGTACCACTGGCCGTCCAGGTTCGCCTCGGCGACGGCGTGGAAGTCCATGGGGGACAGTCCCGGGGCGTACACCGACACGAGCCGCGCGGGGACGTCCAGCGCGCGCAGGAGGGTGATCACGAGGTGCGCGTAGTCGCGGCACACGCCCTTGCGCGCCAGGAGCGTCTGCACGGCGCCGTCGGTCGGCAGGCTCGATCCCGGCACGTACGAGAGGCGCGAGCCCACCCAGGAGCTCACCGCGGCGAGCAGGTCGAACCCGTGCAGGCCGGCGAACTCGGCGTAGGCGGTCGGTCCGAGCGTGTCGGACTCGCAGTACCGGCTCGGGCGCAGGTACCGCAGCAGGTCCGCCTCGTCGGAGGTGACCGGTACGGCGCGGCCGTCGATCGACGCGGAGTAGTCCAGGACGAGCCGGCCGACCTCCGCCCGGACGACGTGCAGCCGCGTCCCGTGGTGGTCGGGGACCTCTTTCGCCTCGATCGGTGTCCCGTCGAGGGTGATCCTCAGCGACTCGCGGGCGGCGACCTGGGTGGACACGGCCAGCTCGAACGCGAGGGTGGCGGGGGAGGTGACGTCGAGGGACAGGTGGGCGCTCATGTCGCGATGCACGCGCTCATGGTGGTGCACCCGGGCGCCGCCCGCCTCCCGGTGGCTACCAGGCGGAGCGCACGTAGTCCTTGAGGAAGCAGCCGAACAGGTCCTCGCCGGCCTCGCCGCGCACGATCGGGTCGTACACGCGAGCGGCTCCGTCGACGAGGTCGAGGGGGGCGTGGAAACCCTCCTCGGCCAGCCGGACCTTGGTCGGGTGCGGGCGCTCGTCGGTGATCCAGCCGGTGTCGACGCTGGTCATGAGGATGCCGTCGGTGGCCAGCTCGGTGGCGCTGGTGCGGGTCAGCATGTTGAGCGCGGCCTTGGCCATGTTGGTGTGCGGGTGTCCGGGGCCCTTGTAGCCGCGGGAGAAGACGCCCTCCATGGCGGACACGTTGACCACGTAGGCGCGTCCCGGCACACGCATCGCGCTGCGCAGGCGGCTGACCAGGATGAACGGCGCCGTCTGGTTGCACAGCTGGACCTCGAGCAGCTCCATCGGGTCCACCTGGTCCACCGTGTGGACCCAGCTGTTGGTCTCCGCCGTGTCGGGCACCAGGCCACCCGCGTCGATCGCGGTGCCGGCCACGAGCCGCTCGAGCGAGGCGTGCTCGGCGGTCAGTGCCAACGTCGCGACGGCACCGGCCGAGATGCTCGTGAGCTCGGTGACGGACCCGGCGAGCGCCACGGGGTGGGCGCTGCTGGTGCGGCCGAACGTCGTGATCTGCGGCAGCGGGCGGTCGGGCAGCGGCTCCAGCTCCGCGTCGGCCAGGTGCGTGTACGCGCCGGGGGAGCGGCGGACGGTCTGCGCGGCGTTGTTGATGAGGATGTCGAGCGGCCCCTGCGCGGCCACGGAGTCTGCGAGCGCGACCACCTGGGCCGGGTCGCGCAGGTCGATGCCGACGATGCTCAGGCGGTCCAGCCAGTCCGCGCTGTCGGGCATCGCGGCGAACCGGCGCGCGGCGTCGCGGGGGAACCGGGTGGTGATGGTCGTCGTCGCGCCGTCCCGCAGGAGCCGCAGCGCGATGTACATGCCGATCTTGGCGCGGCCGCCCGTGAGCAGCGCGCGCTTGCCGGTCAGGTCGGTCCGGGCGTCGCGCTTGGCGTGGTTGAGCCGCGCGCACGCGGGGCACAGCTGGTGGTAGAACGCGTCGACCTCGACGTACGGCTCCTTGCAGATGTAGCAGGGCCGCGCCTTGAGCAGCGTGCCGGCGGTGGCGCCCTGCACGCTGGAGACGAGCGGGATGCCCTGGGTCTCATCGTCGATGCGGCCCGGGCTGCCGGTGGCCGTCGCGTGGACGACCGCGCGGTCGGCCGCGCTGATGGCGTCTCGCTTCTCGGCGCGGCGCTGCTTCTTGGCGGCCTTGAACAGGGCGGAGGTCGCCCGCCGCGCCAGAGCGAGGTGCGGGTGGTCGGACGGCAGCCTGCTGATCTGGTCCGCGACGCGCAGGAAGACGTCGAGCTCGGCGGCGTCGACGCCGTCCACGGTCTCGGGGGCTGTGCTCACGGCAGTCATCGTGCGGTTCCTAGCTGGTCGACAGGGGGTGGCCGACGGGCAGGGGAGCACGAGAGCCGGGCAGGCGGGGATCGGTCGATTCTACCCGGCGGCCCGTGGCGCCCCCGGGACGCCGGACGAACCGGGACAGAACGGCTGCCGCGGGTCTACGTTCGGACTCGTGGGTGCGCGCCGGGGGACGGCAGTCCAGCCTGAGCTCCGGCAGGAACTGGAGGAGCACAGGTGAGCGAGACGTCCGATCCCCATGGCCCGATCCACGGTCGACCCAGCTTCCGGGAGCACGTCGACCGCAGCACGTTCCCCGCAGGTGGGCTCGATCCGGACGAGGCCTACGAGCTCCTGCACACGGGCCTGATGCTCGACGGCCGGGAGACCCTCAACCTGGCGTCCTTCGTCACCACGTGGATGGAGCCGCAGGCCGAGAAGCTGATCCACGACGCGCTGCGCAAGAATCACATCGACCACGAGGAGTACCCGGCGGCGTCGCTGATCGAGGAGGCCTGCGTGCACATGCTCGGCGACCTCTTCCACGCCCCCGACCCGTCCACGGTGGTCGGCGTGGCGACGATCGGGTCCTCCGAGGCGATCATGCTCGGCCTGCTCGCCCACAAGCGCGCGTGGCGGGACCGCCGCAGGGCCGCGGGCCTGCCGACGGACCGGCCCAACGTGGTGTTCGGCGCGGAGACCCACGTGGTCTGGGACAAGTTCGCCAACTACTTCGACGTGGAGATGCGCAAGATCCCGATGCAGCCGGACCGGTTCGTGCTCAGCGCCGACGACGTGGAGGCGCACGTCGACGAGAACACGATCGCGGTCGGCGCGGTGCTGGGCACCACGCACATCGGCGAGGCGGACCCGATCGAGGAGATCAACGACCTGCTGGTGCGGATCAAGGCGGAGAAGGGCTGGGACGTCCCGCTGCACGTGGACGGGGCCAGCGGTGCGTTCATCGCCCCGTTCGCCGAGCCCGACCTGCGCTGGGACTTCCGGCTCAAGCAGGTGGCGTCGATCAACGCGTCCGGCCACAAGTACGGCCTGGTCTACCCGGGGGTCGGTTGGCTGATCTTCCGCGACGCGACGCGGCTGCCGGAGGACCTGGTGTTCAGCGTCAACTACCTGGGCGGTGCGCAGCCGACGTACACGTTCAACTTCTCCCGCGGCTCGGCCATGATCCAGGCGCAGCTCTACAACTTCCTGCGGCTGGGTCGCAGCGGCTACACCTCGATCGTGGAGACGATGCTGGCCAACGCGCGGTTCCTCAACGAGAGCCTCGAGGCCAGCGGGCGGTTCGAGATCCTCAACCCGGGGCTGGCGGAACCGGTCGTCACGTTCACCCTCAAGGGCGACCCGGGGTTCGACGTCTACCACCTGTCGGCGCGGCTGCGGGAGGACGGCTGGATCGTCCCGGCGTACAGCCTGCCGCCGGACGCCGACGCCGTGCACCTGCTGCGCGTGGTGGTCCGGCTCGACCTGAGCCGCCTCATGGTCGAGCAGCTGCTGCGCGACCTGATGAAGGCGTGGGACGACCTCGCCGCCGAGCAGCCGGTCCAGCGCCCGAGCGCCAAGCCGGACCTGTGGACGTCCCCGGCGCACGCGGCCGCCCGGAGCAAGGCGCGCACCGGTCTCGCGAAGTGACCTCTGCGTTCCCTGACCTCCCGGCGGGTTGGCGGGTGGTTCGTCGGCGCGGGCCGCTCGGATTCGTCACGCACGCCGTGCTGGCGCGGCCGGACGGCAGCGAGGTGGAGTGGAGCTCGCGGCGGCACCGCAAGGGCCTCGGCCTGCGGGGAGACGCTCCTCACGGTGGTGCGGCGAGCGCCCTGAGCTGGTGGATCGGCGGTCTGTTCGCGATCGGGTCGCTCTGCTTCGCGCTCGGGTCGCTGCCGCTGTTCTTCGACCAGGTCGACCCGGCCGTCGTGGGCTGGACGTTCTTCGTCGGGTCGATCTTCTTCACGTCGGCCGCCTACCTCCAGCTCCACGAGACCCTGCGGGCGCCCGCAGGAGTGCTCGCCGACTCACCCCGTCCCGGCCGGCTGGCGTCGCTGGTGGGCTGGCAGCCGCGACGGATCGACTTCTGGGCGGTGCTGGTCCAGCTCGTGGGGACGGTGTTCTTCAACCTCAGCACGTTCGCCGCGACGCGGTCGGACCTGACGCTCGCGCAGGAGCGGCACCTCGTCTGGGCGCCGGACGTCGGCGGCTCGATCTGCTTCCTCGTGGCCAGCTGGCTCGCGTACGCCGAGGTCAACCGCGGGATCCTGCCGCGGTCCG
Organism: Cellulomonas sp. Root137; assembly: GCF_001426725.1. Taxonomy (NCBI): domain Bacteria; kingdom Bacillati; phylum Actinomycetota; class Actinomycetes; order Micrococcales; family Cellulomonadaceae; genus Cellulomonas; species Cellulomonas sp. Root137. The sequence goes on from NZ_LMFG01000001.1 coordinate 2,465,056, forward strand.
ACCGGTCGGTGGGGTGGAGCATCGCGGCGCTCAACCTCGCCGGGTCGGTCGCGTTCGGGGTGGCTGCCGTCGCCGCCCGGTACCTGCGCTCCACCGGCGAGCTGGCCAACCTCCCGCTGGTCAACCTCGGCACGCTCCTCGGCGCGGTGTGCTTCCTGATCGGCGCCGTCCTGCTGCCCGTGGAGTCGGCGAGGGAGCGTTCGCCGTCCTGACCCCTCAGACTCCATCCGTGGACGACGACCCGATCGGCCGGCTGCTGGCCGACCCGCCCGACCTGCCCGTGCGCCACGGGCTGGCCGACGTGGTCGCCGCGATCCGTGCCCGCGGCGTCGTCGTGGTGCAGGCGCCGCCGGGGACGGGCAAGACCACGCTCGTCCCGCCCGCGGTCGCCGCGGCGGTGCGGGGCCGCGTCGTCGTGACCCAGCCACGCCGGATCGCCGCCCGCGCGGCCGCGCGCCGCCTCGCGCAGCTGCTGGGCGAACCGCTCGGGCGGACCGTCGGCTTCTCCGTCCGGGGGGAGAGCCGGAGCAGCGCGGCGACCCGCGTCGAGGTGGTCACCACCGGGGTGCTGCTGCGCCGTCTCCAGCGGGACCCGGAGCTGCCCGGCGTCGCCGCGGTCGTCCTCGACGAGGTGCACGAGCGGCACCTGGTCGACGACCTCGCGCTGGCGCTGCTGGTCGACGTGCGGGCGAACCTGCGCGAGGACCTCGTGGTGGTCGCCATGTCGGCCACGGTCGAGGCCGAGCGGACGGCCGCCCTCCTCGGTGGTGCCGAGCCGGCGCCGGTGGTGGCCGTCCCCAGGGTGCTGTTCCCGGTCGAGACCCTCTGGTGCCCGGCACCCGCGCGCACCGCCCGGACGGACGACCGCGGGGTGACGCCCGCGTTCCTCGACCATGTCGCCTCGACGGTGCGACGCGCCCTGGACGAGCGCACCGGGGACGTCCTGGTCTTCGTGCCCGGCGCGGGTGAGGTCGACGGCGTCGCACGGCGGCTCGGCGGTCTCGACGCCGACGTGCGCCCGCTGCACGGTCGCCTGCCGGCCGCCGAGCAGGATCGAGCACTCACGCCGGGTACCCGTCGACGGGTCGTGGTGTCGACCGCCGTCGCCGAGTCCTCGCTCACCGTGCCGGGCGTCCGGCTGGTGGTCGACGCCGGCCTGTCGCGCGAGCCGCGCACCGACCACGCGCGCGGGCTCGCCGGACTGGTCACCGTGTCAGTCAGCCGCGCGTCCGCCGAGCAGCGCGCCGGCCGCGCAGGGCGCGAAGGTCCCGGGGCCGTGTACCGGTGCTGGTCCGCCCACGACCACGCCCGGCTGGTCGCGCACCCGCAGCCCGAGATCCTCACGGCGGACCTCACCGCGTTCGCACTGGAGCTGGCGTGCTGGGGGAGCCCGTACGGCGACGGCCTCGCCCTGCTCGACCCGCCACCGGCCGCGGCGATGACGGTGGCGCACACGACCCTCGTCGGGCTCGGCGTCGTCGACGCAGACGGGCACCCCACCGCGCGCGGGAGGGCGGTCTCGGCGATCCCGGTCGACCCGCGGCTCGGCCGGGCGCTCCTCGACGGAGCAGCGCTCGTCGGCGCCCGACGCGCCGCGGAGGTCGTCGCCCTGCTCGCCGACGACGTGCGTGCGCCCGGTGGTGACCTCGCGGCGGCCCTGCGCGCGCTGCGCCGAGGAGGCCCGCAGTCGGGGGCGTGGCGCACCCAGGTGGGTCGCCTGCAGGCTTCGGTCCCGGGGACCGCGCGCACCGAGCACCTCACGGACGACCTCGCGGTGGGGCTGCTCGTCGCTCTCGCCCACCCGGACCGCCTCGCCCGCCTCCGACCCGGTGGGTCGACGTACCTGATGACCTCGGGGACGGGTGCGTCGCTCCCGCCGGGGTCCGCTCTGGTGGGCCAGCCGTGGCTCGCGATCGCGGACGCCGACCGCGGGGCCGCACGCCGGGACGCGACGATCCGGTCCGCGGCCCCGATCGACCAGGGCCTCGCGCTGGAGGCGGCCCCGGCCCTGCTGCGGGAGGAGGACGACGTGTCCTGGTCGAACGGCACCGTCGTCGCCCGGCGCGTGCGGCGGCTCGGCGCGATCGAGCTGACGTCCGTCCCCTTGCCGAGCCCGTCGCCGGCCCTCGTCGTCGATGCGCTGCGCGACGGCCTGTCCCGCGACGGTCTCGCCCTGCTGCGCTGGTCGGAGGCGGCGACGACCCTGCGGCACCGGATGGCGTTCCTGCACCGCGCCCTGGGCGCCCCGTGGCCGGACGTGTCGGACGCCGCGCTGCTCGCGCACCTGGAGGAGTGGCTCGGTCCCGATCTCGCCCGAGTCCGGGGCGCTCGGGACCTGGGCCGCGTCGACGTCCTGCAGGCGCTCCGGCGGCTGCTGCCGTGGCCCGACGCGAGCCGGCTCGACGCGCTCGCCCCGGAGCGGCTGGCCGTGCCCAGCGGGTCGCAGGTGCGCGTCGACTACACCGGCGACCAGCCGGTCCTCCCGGTCCGCCTGCAGGAGACGTTCGGGTGGCGCGCGACCCCGCGGCTGGCCGACGGACGCGTCCCCGTGCTCCTGCACCTCCTGTCGCCCGCCGGCCGTCCGGCCGCCGTGACCGCGGACCTGGAGTCGTTCTGGCGCACGGGCTACCCGCAGGTCCGGGCCGAGCTGCGGGGCAGGTACCCGAAGCATGCGTGGCCGGACGACCCGCTGGCCGCCGCCCCGGTGCGCGGCGTGCGCCGGTAGGTCCGGGCGCGTGCGCGACGATGGGCCCATGCCGCCGTCCACGATCGCCCGCCAGACGTGGTGGCGCGTGCGCGACTACGCCGCCGTGCTCGGCTGGCAGGCGGCCGGGATCGTGTCCCGCACCGACCCCGACGACCTGCGCCGGCCGGAGCACCCGGTGGGGCCGCCGGTCGTCCTGGTCCCTGGCGTCTACGAGTCGTGGCACTTCCTGCTCCCGCTGGCCACGCTCCTGCACGAGCACGGCGTCCGGGTGCACGTGCTGCCCGACCTGGGCAACAACCGCCGGCCCGTCCCGTTCGGTGCGAGCGTCCTCGGGCGCTACCTGACAGACCGTGACCTGCGCGACGTCGTGCTCGTGGCCCACAGCAAGGGCGGGCTGATCGGCAAGCTCGCGATGCTGCGCGAGGACCCCGACGGCCGGGTCGACTCCATGATCGCGGTCAACACCCCGTTCGCGGGGTCCGTCCTCGCCCGGTGGTTCCTCGCCCCGTCCGTGCGCGCGTTCCGGCCGACCGACGCGACGATCGTGGCGCTCGCGGCCGAGCGCGACGTGAACGCCCGGATCACGTCCGTCTACAGCCACTGGGATCCGCACATCCCGGGGGGCAGCGCGCTCGAGGGAGCGCACGAGATCGTGCTGGACACCCCGGGTCATTTCCGGCCGCTGGCCGACCCCCGTCTGCACGCGCTGCTGCTGGAGCGGCTGCTCACTCCCGGGGCAGCTGCAGCACCCGCGTGAACCCCGGCTGGTCGGGGTCGTCGACGATCTCGACGCCGTCCAGCCACGACGAGATCACGTGCGCGAGCTCGCCCGGGTGGCTGAAGTTCACCGCGTGCGCGGCCCCCTCGATGAGGGCCACGGTGGTGTGGTCGCCCGCGAGCCGTCCGACCTCGCGCACCCGGGCCGGCGGAGCCATCAGAGGGTCCCTGCTGCCGATCACCGCCAGCGTCGGCACCTGAACCTTGAGCAGCCGCTCGAGCGACGGGAACCGGGTGAGCTCGCTGAAGAGGTGGAACGTGTTGACCGGACCGAACCGCAGGTAGTCCGGCACCGCCACCCGCGCCATCCGCCGGTTCTCGCGCGCGCCGTCGATCGCCAGCTGCCGGACGGCCCGGCCGAGCCCCTGGTTGTGCACCCCGCCGGCGGGGGAGACGAGCACGATGCGGTCGACGCGCTCGGGCGCCGCGTGCGCCACCTCGAGGCTGACCGGGCAGCCCATGGAGTTGCCGACGAGGACGACCTTCTCGAAGCCGAAGGCGTCGAGGATGTCGAGGACGGCGACCGCGAGCGCGGGGATGCCGAGCGTGTAGTCCCAGTCCTCGCTCCGGCCGTAGCCCGGCAGGTCGGGTACCACGTTCGTCGCACGGGCCGCCAGCAGCCGGGCGGTGGGCATCAGGTAGGTGCCCGAGATCGCGAAGCCGTGCACGTGCACGATCGGTAGCGCACCGGGGACGTCCGCGCTGATGCGGTAGAACACCTGGTGCCCGTGCACCTCGAGGGTGCTCTCTGTCCATCCGCCGTCGTCGACGCTCACAGCCCGATCGTGTCAGAGCGCACACACCAACGGCACCCCGAGATCGGGGTGCCGTTGCGCCAGCTGGGTGAGTGCTGTCACCGCAGCCAGCTGAACCGCTGCACGAGCGGGATCCGCGCCCACCGGCGGCCGAGGCCCCAGGTGTCTCCGGCGAGGAGCGTCGCGCACACGATCAGGACGAGCGCGTAGATGATGTGGTAGTCGACCAGCGGGTTGTTCGAGCCCTGGATGAACGGCCACTCGGCCGCCCACATGAGGACCATGAGCAGCGAACCGGCGACGGCCGAGATCCGTAGACCGATGCCGAGCATCACGGCGACGCCGACACCGAGCAGGCAGAGCATGAACAGCCAGTCCGTCACGGGGCTCGCCATCGAGGCGAAGGCGTCCTTGAACGGGCCGATGGTGGCGAACTGCATGAACCCCTGGCTCGGCGTCCCGCCGTCGAGCCACGAGAGGCTCGGGTCGCCCTCGGCCACCGCGGCGGCCGTGCTGTAGTGCAGCCCGAACGTCTTGTCGAGGAACGCCCAGAGGAAGATGAACCCCGTGGCGAGCCGGGTGACGGCGAGCCAACGACGGCCCGTCGCGGACGTGACGACGTCGTCCTCGACCAGGACTGCGGGGTGGGTCGAGGTCCGCGCCTCGGGATGGATGGTGGCCATGGCGATTTCCCTCCGTGCTGGGTCCCGCGTTCGGGACCGGGGTGTGGATCTCCGATATGTCCACGGTGGTCTCCGCGGGTCTCGACGCCCCAGGGCCGAAGGTCCCGCGTAGTACCGGCTGAACAGGGACTCAGGTCCCGGGACGCCGGGGCAGGTGCGAGGGGAGCCTGGAGGTAGCGCGGCTGAGGCCGGCGGACGGCCGGAGTGGGCCACGCGCGAGGAGCGAGGAGGCACCTCATGCGTACCGACGGACCCGTCGTCGTCGCACTCGACGGCACATCGAACAGCGCGCACACCCTCGAGTGGGGCGTGGCGGAGGCGGTACGGCGGCAGGCCGAGGTCCTGCTGGTCCGTACGGTCGACGACGCGTGGCAGGTCACCGCCTGGAGCTGGTACCCGATCGTCGGCGGCAGCGACGTCGACGCCGAGGCCGTGCAGTACCTGGCCGACCTGCAGACGCGGCTGCTGGAGCGCCACCCCGGGGTGGTCGTGAAGTTCCGCGTGCTGCACGGGCAGGTCGTGCCGTGCCTGCGCGAGCTGAGCGGCGACGCCCAGCTCCTGGTGGTCGGTGCGCGGCCCCGCAGCGGTCGGGCGCGGACGGGGTCGACCGGCGCGCACGTCGCCGCGCACGCCCGCTGCCCCGTCGCGGTGGTCCGCACGGACCCCGCCCACCCGACGACGCCCGAGGCGCAGGTCGTGGTCGGCGTGGACGGCTCGGCCTCGTCGCTGTCCGCGGCGCACGTCGCTGCGCACGAGGCGTGGATGCGCGGACGGCCGCTGACCGTCGTGCACGCGCGCCCGACGATCCCCGACCCGTTCGGCCGCGGGAGCGTGCCGCCGCTGGCCACCGACGACGAGGACGACCCGACGCACAAGGCGGCCCGGGTGGTGGCCGAGTCTCTGCGCGCGGAGAACGCCGGCCTCGTGGTCGACCTCGCGCTCGTGGACGACGACCCGACGGACGCGCTCGCGGGGTTGTCGCGGGGAGCGGCCCTGCTGGTCGTCGGCTCGCGAGGCCTCGGCGGCTTCCGCGGCATGCTGCTCGGCTCGGTGAGCAGCGCCGTGGTGCGCGAGGCCACCTGCCCCGTGCTCGTGGTGCACGACAGCTGACGCGCGGTCCGCTGCAGAAGGGCCCGGCTCCGAGGGGAGCCGGGCCCTTCTGCGCGCCTGCGCTCACCGGGTCATCACGACCTTGAGCGCCTGCGTCTGTGCGGCGTTCCCGAACGTCCGGTAGGCGTCGAGGATGTCCGCCATGGCGAACCGGTGCGTGACGAACGCCTCGACCGGCAGCTTCCCGGCCTCGACCAGGCGCAGCAGCATCGGCAGCGTCGTCGTGTTCACCAGACCCGTCGTGATCGTGACGTTCTGGATCCACAGGTCCTGCAGCGCCAGCTCGACGGGCCGGCCGTGCACGCCGACGTTCGCCACGTGACCCCCCGGGCGCACCATCTCGGTGCACATCGTGAACGTCTCGGGGATGCCGACGGCCTCGATGGCCACGTCCACCCCGGCGTCGCCCGTCGCCGCCATGACCTGGGCCTTCCACTCGGGGACCGAGGAGTCGACGGTGAGCGTGGCGCCCAGGCGCTTGGCCACGTCGAGCCGGTGGCCGTCCCGGTCGATCGCGATGATCTGCGCGGCGCCGTACAGGCCGGCGGTCGCGATGGCAGCCAGCCCGACAGGTCCGGCACCGACGACCGCGACGGTGTCGCCCGGCTGCACCTGCCCGTACCGCACCCCGATCTCGAAGCCCGTGGGCAGGATGTCGGAGAGCAGCACGGCCAGCTCGTCGGGGACGGTGGCCGGCAGACGGTGCAGCGAGCTGTCCGCGAACGGGATGCGCACCAGCTCGGCCTGCGTGCCGTCGATGAGGTGCCCCAGCACCCAGCCGATGCCGGAGGTGCCCTCGGGCGCCAGGCAGTGCGACGGGAACTGCGCGCGGCAGTACGTGCACACGCCGCAGCCGCTGATGCACGCGATGATCACCCGGTCGCCGGGTGCGTGGTTGCGGACGCCGTCGCCCACCTCGACCACGGTGCCGACGCCCTCGTGACCGAGGATGCGACCGTCCGCGACGGTCGGCACGTCACCGTGCAGGATGTGGAGATCGGTGCCGCAGATCGTGGTGGTGTCCATCCGGACGACCGCGTCGGTCGGTTCGACCAAGGCAGCGTCCCGGACCTCTTCCCACGTGATGGTCCCTGGACCGTGGAACACGAGCGCCTTCATGGTGACTCCTCACCTCGACCGCGTCGGGCACGGTCGCCCGCGCACCTCCAGCGTGGATCCGCCGCGCGCAGGCTGGGCAGGGTCGATGGTCCCGTCAGGGCAGGGGGACCGACCACTGCAGGTGGGTGCCGCCCTCGGGCAGGGCCGTCACGACGAGGGCGCCTCCACGGCGGACCGCCCGGTACTCCAGGTTGGCCAGCCCGCTGCGCATGGCCACCTCGGCCGGGACCCCGATCCCGTCGTCCTGGACCTCGATCAGCAGGTCGAGCCCGACGACGACCCGGACCACCACCTCGTGCGCGTGGGCGTGCCGCGCGATGTTGGACAGCGCCTCCCGCACCACCGCGACCGCGTCCTCGGCGATGTCCTCCGGCACGGTGGCCGTGACGCCGTCGGTACGCAGCCGGGGCATGAACCCGAGGCCGTGCCGCGCGTTCACCACCTCGGCGTCGATGCGGTTCCGCAGCCCGGACCCCGTCGCCCCGCCACGGGCGCTGAGCCGGAAGATCGTCGTGCGCACGTCCTTGATGGTCTCGTCCAGGTCGTCGACCGCGCCCTCGAGCCGGCGTGCCACGTCGGGGTGCACCACCTCCTGCGCGGCTCCCTGCACGTCGAGCCCGATGGCGAACAGACGCTGGATGACCATGTCGTGCAGGTCGCGCGCGATCCTCTCGCGCTCTTCGAGCACCGCGAGGCGTGCCCGGTCGGACTGTGCGTCCGCCACGTCGAACGCGAGGGCGAGCTGCTCGGCGAAGCCCGCGATGCTCGGCAGGTCCGGCTCGGGCGCCGTGGTGGTGTCGCCCGCCGGCCAGGCCAGCGCGAGCGCGCCGATCCAGCGCTCGGCGCTGCGCAGCGGGACCGCCAGCACCCAGGCGGTGCCGTCCTCGCCGACGTCCGCGCCGTCCGCGACCTTGCGCAGCACCGGCCACCGGCCCGCGAGATCAGGCTCGATCTCCGGCGGGAGGTCGTCGGTGAGGCCGTACAGCCGCGAGGTGTGCGCGCCGGAGCTCTGCCTGACCCGGGCGAGCACCGACGTCACGGCGTCGTCGCGCGGCAGGCCGCTGGTCAGGGTCGACGAGCACGCCGCGGCGGTCTCGAGCCAGAGCTCGTGCTGGCGGGCCTGCCGGTAGGCCCGTGCGTGGCCGAGCGCGACCCCCGCGGCCGCGGCGAGCGCGACGGCGACCTGCTCGTCCCGCGCGGTGAAGTCGGCATGCCCCTCCTTGTCCGTGAGGTAGAGGTTGCCGAAGACGGCACCGCGCGCGAGGACGGGGACGCCGAGGAACGTGTGCATCGGCGGATGGTTCTGCGGGAAACCCACCGACGAGGGGTGGTCGGCGAGGTCGTGCAACCGCAGCGGGTGGGGGCTCGACACCAGGTGGCCCAGCACTCCCTTGCCCTCGGGGAGGTGACCGATCCTGCGGGCGGTCTCGTCGTCGATGCCCCGGTACACGAACTCCTGGAGCCCGCCGTGGTCGCCCAGCACCCCGAGGGCGCCGTAGCGCGCTCCCGTGAGCGTGCACCCGGCGGAGACCAGCCGCTCCAGGACGGTCGCGATGTCGAGCTCGGCCGACATGGACACGACCGCGCCCATCAGCGCCTCGAGCCGTTCGTCGCGTTCCGTCCCGGCCTCGTCGCCTCGCATGCTCGGAGCATAGGTGTGGCGGGTCGCCGCCGAGACGAACAGGGCCCTTAGGCCCTGGGGTGGCGGGGTCGACCGGCGAATCCTGGACCCAGGTCGACACACGAGGAGGTGAGGGCGATGCGGGCACTGGTGGTGTACGAGTCGTCGTTCGGGAACACTGGCCAGATCGCGAAGGCGGTCTGGGAGGGCATGTTCAGCCGGATGCAGGACGTCGCTCTCCTGGATGTCACGTCGGCCCCGCGCAGGCTCCCGCCTGACCTCGAGCTCCTGGTGGTCGGTGCGCCGACCCAGGCGTTCGGCATGAGCCGGCCGGCGACGCGCGCGGACGCGGAGAAGCAGGCGGGCACCGAGCCGGACGGTGTGTCCGTCGGGGTGCGCGAGTGGCTCCGCGAGCTCGACCCGCCGGAGCGCACCGTCCACGCGGCCACGTTCGACACCCGGATCCACAGCCCGCACGTCCCCGGGTCGGCCGCGGTCGGCGCGTGGCGCGTGCTGCGTCGTGCCGGGTTCCAGGTGGCGGCCGAGGCCGAGAGCTTCTGGGTGATGGGGATCAAGGGACCGCTGCGCGACGGCGAGCTGGAACGGGCACGCGCGTGGGGCGTCGGCCTCACCGGCCTGCTGCTGGGCCTCGGGACTCCGGCCCGGTGACCCCGGTCGGGTCAGGGTGCAGACGATGCTGTTCCGCGATGAACAGAGCGGCCTGCGTCCGTCCTCGCACCTCGATCTTGGCCAGCAGGCTGGAGATGTAGTTCTTCACGGTCTTCTCCGCGAGGAACATCCGGTCGGCGATCTGCCGGTTGGTCAACCCTTCGCCGATGAGGTCCAGCACGGCGCTCTCCTGGGCGGTCAGCAGGTCCAGCCGGGCGTCGTGCCGCTGCGACTCCCGGAGGCGGTCGAGCACCCGACCGGTGGTCGCCGGGTCGAGCAGGGACCGGCCGCCGGCGACGAGCCGGATCGAGTCGAGCAGCTGGGGTCCGCGGATCTCCTTGAGCACGTACCCGGCGGCACCGGCCGTGATCGAGGCCAGCAGCGCCTCGTCGTCCTCGTACGACGTGAGCATGAGACACCGGACGCCGGGGGCCAGCGTGGCGAGCTCCCGGCAGACCTCGACGCCGCTGCCGTCGGGGAGCCGCACGTCGAGGAGCGCGACGTCCGCGTCCACGCGAGGGACGCGCACGAGCGCCTCCGCTGCGGTCGCGGCCTCGCCGACCACCGTCATCTCCGGGTCGGCCTCGATGAGGCGCAGGAGACCCTGGCGGACCACCTCGTGGTCGTCGAGCACGAACACCCGGATCTGGGCCATGACGCCACTGTGCACCATTCAGGCCTCCCCGTGGCCGCCTGCGTGTCGATCGAGGAACGCGTACACCTCGGCCACCTCGACGCCCGGGAACGACCCGGTCGGCAGCGGCGAGAGCACGTGGGCGTGCACGGCGGCGCTGGGCCACGCGTGGCGCGCCCAGCGGGTTGCGAGGCCGGGGTCGGGCTGCCGGCAGCACGACGGGTCCGGGCAGCGGGACTCACGGCGTGTCGAGGTGTCCCGTCCGCGGAACCACTTGGCGGCGCCGAACGGGACCCCCACGGTGATCGAGAACCCGCCGGCGGACGTCGAGCCTGTCTGGGTGCTGCACCAGAACGTGCCCTCGGGGGTGTCGGTGTACTGGAAGTACTCCGTGGCGCGGTTCCGCCGCGTGAACGCCGACCGGGCGGCCCACTGCCGGCACACGACCTGGCCCTCGATGGCTCCGGTCCCGTCGGCGGGGAAGCGGACGGCGTCGTTGCTGTACCCCTTGAACAGGGTGCCGTCGTCGCCCACCCGCAGGAAGTGCAGCCGGATGTCGAGGTGCTCGGTGAGCAGGTTGGTCAGCCGCTGGGCGGCGGCCTCGTGGGTGACCCCGAAGGCGTCGCGGAAGTCCTCGACCGCCAGCTCCTTGCGGCGCTTGGCCGCGCTCAGGTGCGCCACGGCGGCCGTGCGCGGCATCAGGCAGGCGGCCGCGAAGTAGGTGATCTCGACGCGCTGTCGCAGGAAGTCGGCGTAGCTGCGGGGGGTCGAGTGCCCGAGCACGCGGTGCGCGATCGCCTGGAGCGCCAGCGAGCGCAGGCCGTGCCCGCCGGGGATCGACGCGGGTGGCAGGTAGATGCGGCCGTTGGCCAGGTCGGTGACGGTGCGCGTCGAGTGGGGCAGGTCGTCCACGTGCAGGAGGGCGAAGCCGAGGTCGGCGGCCATCTGGGCGACGGCACTGTGGGTCAGGGCGCCGGTCGTGTAGCCCGCGCGCCGCACGAGGTCCTCGGCGACCTCCTCGATCTCGGGCAGGTGGTTGTTGCGCTCCGTCATCCACAGGCGCAGGGCGGTCGTGGCGCGGCGCGCCTCCTCGGGTGTCGCGATCGCGGCGTCGTCACGCCTGGCCAGCTCGTGGTGCAGGCCGACCAGCGCCTCGAGCGCCTCGGTGGACAGGTTCCGGGCGGGGCGCACGCTCGGCAGACCGAGTGCGGCGTACGCCACGGTGCCCTGGGCGCGGTCCAGCTCGATCTCGAGGGCCGCCCGCCGGGACGGGGGCGCGGCGTCGAGCAGGTCCGTCGTCGTGGTGCCCAGCGCCGTCGCCAGGGCCTGCAGGAGGCTGAGCCGGGGCTCGCGCCGACCGTTCTCGACGAGGGACAGCTGGCTGGCAGTGCTGCCGGCGAGGCGTCCGAGCTCGTCGAGCGTGAGCCCGCGCTCGGTCCGTGCGTGCCGGATGCGCCGTCCGAGCATGAGCAGCTGCGAACCCGGCGTCGTCGACCCGCGGGGTTCGGTGGGGAGGTCGATGACCGGCCGGGCTGAGTCCGTCGACATGTCGTTGACGCTAGAGCAAGAAGCGCTGTTCTTGACGGTGTGAGTCCATTGAAGCCGTGCCCGAGCAGCCTGGACGCTCGAAGCCGGCGAGTATTCCCCTCGTCCAGGCCTGTGGACAGGAGCCTTTCATGACCAGGTACGTCTCCCGGTTCGTCGATGGCGACAAGGACAAGAAGGACCTGCTGGGCGGCAAGGGAGCCAACCTGGCAGAGATGACCAAGCTGGACCTGCCCGTGCCACCGGGTTTCACGATCACCACCGAGGCGTGCCGGGCGTACATGCGCGACGGGCACGTCCCGCCCGAGCTGCGGGTCGAGGTGACCCTGGCGGTGCGCGAGATCGAGGACACGATCGGCCGGCGCCTGGGTGACTTCCACGAGCCGCTGCTGGTGTCCGTGCGCTCCGGGGCGAAGTTCTCGATGCCGGGGATGATGGAGACGGTCCTGAACATCGGGCTCAACGACGCGTCCGTGAAGGGGCTCACCGAGTTCTCCGGGGACGAGCGGTTCGCCTGGGACTCCTACCGCCGGCTCATCCAGATGTTCGGCAAGACGGTGCTGGGGATCGACGGGGAGCTGTTCGCGGCGGCCCTGGACGAGCGCAAGACCGCCGTCGGCGCCGCCACCGACGTGGACCTGTCCGCGCAGGACCTGCACGTGCTCGTGCACGAGTTCAAGGAGATCGTCGTCGAGCAGACGGGCCGGGAGTTCCCGCAGCACCCGCGCGAGCAGCTCGACATGGCCATCGAGGCCGTCCTCGACTCGTGGAACACGGACCGCGCCCGGCTCTACCGACGCCGCGAGCGCATCCCGAACGACCTGGGGACCGCCGTCAACGTGGTGAGCATGGTGTTCGGCAACCTGGGCGAGACGTCCGGCACCGGGGTGTGCTTCACGCGCGACCCGTCCACGGGGGAGACCGGGGTCTACGGCGACTACCTGCCGAACGCGCAGGGCGAGGACGTGGTGGCGGGGATCCGCAACACGCTGCCGCTCTCCGAGCTCGAGCTGCTCGACCCCGTCTCCTACGACGCGCTGCGGCACGCGATGCGACGCCTCGAGACCCACTACCGCGACCTGTGCGACATCGAGTTCACCATCGAGCGCGGCAAGCTCTGGCTGCTGCAGACCCGGGTGGGCAAGCGCACGGCGGCGGCCGCGTTCCGGATCGCGACGGAGCTGGTGGACGAGAGCCTCATCACGATGGACGAGGCGATCACGCGCTGCCCGGGCGACCGGCTCAACCAGCTGCTGTTCCCGCAGTTCGACGCGAGTGCGAAGCGCCAGCTGCTCACCCGGGCGATGGCTGCGTCTCCGGGGGCCGCGGTCGGTGAGATCGTCCTCGACAACGCCCAGGCGCTCGAGCGCACGGAGGCCGGGGCGCACGTGATCCTCGTCCGGCGCGAGACCAACCCGGACGACCTGCAGGGGATGATCGTTGCCGACGGCATCCTGACCGCGCGCGGTGGAAAGACGTCGCACGCCGCCGTCGTGGCCCGGGGCATGGGCACCTGCGCGGTGGTCGGCGCCGAGGAGGTCGAGGTCGACGCCGCCCGCGGCGAGGTGCGTGTGCGCGACCAGGTGCTCCACGCGGGAGACATCATCGCCATCGACGGGTCCACGGGGGAGGTGTTCCGCGGCTCGGTGCCGGTGGTCGACTCGCCCGTCATGGTCTACGTGGCCGAGGGGCTGGACGCCGGTCTGGCCGCGGCCGGCGACGACGAGGCCCGCGCGCTGGTCTCGGCGGTCGACCGCGTGCTGCGGCACGCCGACTTCGTCCGCCGGATGCAGGTACGCACCAACGCGGACACCGCCGAGGACGCGCACCGTGCCCGAGCGCGGGGGGCGGAGGGCGTGGGGCTCTGCCGGACCGAGCACCAGTTCCTGGGGGAGCGGCGCCAGCACATCGAGCGTCTCGTCCTGGCCGACAACGACGAGGACCGCAAGGTCGCCCTCGACGCGCTCCTCCCGCTCCAGCGCGAGGACTTCGCCGGCCTGCTGGAGGCCATGGACGGGCTCCCGACGACCATCCGGCTCATCGACCCCCCGCTGCACGAGTTCCTTCCGGACCTCACGGAGCTGGCGGTCAAGGTCGCGGTGGCCGAGGAGCCGGACCCGACGGACGTCGCGCTCCTGGCGGCGGTCGAGCGGATGCACGAGCAGAACCCGATGCTGGGGCTGCGCGGCGTGCGGCTCGGCCTGACGCTGCCGGGCCTGTTCGCCCTGCAGGTGCGCGCGATCGCCGAGGCGACCGTGCAGCTGCGGCAGGCGGGCCTCGACCCGCGGCCGGAGATCATGGTCCCGCTGGTGGGATCGGTGCGGGAGCTGCAGCTGGTGCGCGAGGAGGCCGAGCGCGTCCTGGCGGAGGTCAGTGCGTCGTCCGGTGTTCCGCTCGACGTGCCGATCGGCTGCATGATCGAGCTGCCCCGCGCGGCCCTGACCGCGCACCGGATCGCCGAGGAGGCCGACTTCTTCTCGTTCGGCACCAACGACCTCACGCAGACCACGTGGGGCTTCTCGCGCGACGACGTGGAGCGCGCGTTCTTCGCCGACTACCTGCAGAACGGCGTGCTGACGATCTCCCCGTTCGAGACGCTCGACGCCGACGGTGTGGGGTCGCTGGTGCGGTCCGGCGTCGAGGGCGGTCGGGCGACGAAGCCGGGCCTGCACATCGGCGTCTGCGGCGAGCACGGGGGAGACCCGGAGTCGATCCACTTCTTCCACGAGGTGGGGCTGGACTACGTGTCCTGCTCGCCGTTCCGGGTACCGATCGCCCGGCTCGAGGCCGGCAGGGCGGCCGTGGCACGGGGAGGCGCCGCCTGAGCAGTGCGTCGGAACAGCGCCCGGGCGTGCTCCACGAGCGCGTCCGGGCGTTCGTCCGCGATGAAGTGACCGGCGCGGTCGACGAGCTCCTGCGAGAGGTCGTCCGCGTGCTCCTCGTACCCGCCCAGCAGCTCCAGCGGCAGGCCCGCCGGGTCGTCGGCCCCGTACAGCACGACGGTGGGCGTGGTCAGCCGCGCGTCCCGGTAGGCACCGCGGGCGATCCGGCCGATCTCTCCGAGGATGGCGTTCCGGTAGAGCGCTGAGCCCGCGCGGGCCCGGGCAGGGTCTCGCAGGGGTGCGGCGAACAGCTCGACGTCGCTCTCGGGCAACGCGTCCGGCCCGGTCCGGAAGTCGCGCAGCAGGTACCGCACCAGCCGTTGCCGTCCGGACCGCAGCGCCCACGGTCCGAGACCGGGCGTCGCGATGACCCACTGGAACCACAGCCGCCACACCACGGTGAGCATCCGCGGGTGCATCCGGACGAACGGGTGCCCGCTGCCGAACGTGAGGAAGGCGCCGACGCGGTCGGGGTGCTTGAGGCAGAGGCCGTACCCGAGGATCGCGCCGTAGTCGTGCGCGACGAGGTCGACCTTCTCCAGCCCGAGCGCGTCCAGGAGCCCGACGACGTCCGCCAGGAGCTGCTCGCGGACGTAGCCGCCGGGGGGAGCGTCGGTCCAGCCGGCGCCGCGCAGGTCGGGGCAGATCACGCGGTGGTCCCGGGCGAGCTCCGGGAGGACCGTGCGCCACTCCCACCAGTGCTGCGGGAAGCCGTGCAGCAGCAGCACCGGTGGGCCGCTGCCTGCGTCGGCGACGTGCATGCGCAGGCCGGGAAGGTCCACGAACCGGTGGGTGACCCCGTCGAGAGCCGGGAGGGCGTCCATCCGTCGACGGTACTACGGACGTAGTGCGCCGTCTACTACATCTATAGTGCGAGCATGACGTCACCGCGGAGCCGTGCGCTCGACGCCGCCATCGACCTGCTCGGCACCGAGGGCCTGCGGGCTCTCACCCACGTCCGCGTCGACGACCGGGCGGGGATCCCCCGGGGGTCGACGTCGAACTACTTCCGCACCCGCGCAGCCCTGCTCGGCGGCGTGGTGGAGCGGATCTCCGAGCGCGAGACCCCGCAGGTCGGGGAGTCTCTTGCGCCGGCCTCGGCGGAGGCGCTGATCGAGGCGCTCAGCGCGCTGGTCGCGTACACGACCACGGTCCAGCGCACCCTGACCACAGCCCGCCTCGTCCTGTTCATGGAGGCGAGCCACGACCCGACGCTGCGTGAGTCCCTGTCGGCGCGCAGGCACGCGCTCGAGGCCGACGCAGTGGCGGCGCTCGCTCGCCTGGGGTCGTCGGACCCCGTGACGGGCGCGGCCGCCGTGATGGCGTGCGCCGAGGGCCTGATCCTGCACCGCATCGCGCGGGGCGACGAGACGGACCCGCGTCCCGCGCTCGCGCTCGTGATGCGGGCCGCGCTGGCATGACGCGGGCGCCGGGGTGGTGCCGGCGCCCGCGTCAGTGCTACGGCGTGACGGTCAGCGGCGTGCCGCCGGACGTCAGCTGCCAGTCGGGGTTGGTGGCCGAGAAGACGCTCGGGTCCACCACCTCGTTGGCTATCACCCAGTCGATGAGCAGCTGCCGGATCTCCACCTGCCGGTTGTAGACGACGGGCGCCGTCGTCACGCCCGGGAAGTTGCCCCCGCCGGACTGCCGGTAGTTGTTGATCGCGACGACGAACTCCTGCGTGTCGGTCACGGGCACGCCGCCGTAGGCCAGCCCGGTGATGCGGCTGCCGACGGGCTGCGCCAGGTCGATGTCGTAGGTGAGCGGCTGGTCGAGCCCGCCCATGACGTCGTAGTTGTAGTCCGGGGTGCCGTTCGGAGCCGTCGGCGTCACCGCGTTGGTGAGGCTGGCGGCCGGGTACGTGCCGGGAGCGGGCGCGGCCTTGAAGTACTCCGCGGACTTCTCCAGGTACGCCTTGACCTGCGCGCCCGTGAGCTTGATGCCCAGGAGCGTGTTGTCGTAGATGTACAGGCCGGCGATGTCCCGCACGGACACGTCGCCCTGGGGGATCGCCGCGTCCTTGTTGAAGGGCGCCGCGATCGAGAGCACCGGCAGGGCGGCGTCCGCCCCCGTGAGCTCCGCCTTGACCGCCCCGGCCTGGACGTAGTTGATGAAGTCCAGCGCCGCGGTGTCCTCGTACCGTGCGGTCGCCGCGGACATGGCCTCGGTCGAGGTGCCGATCACGCCGTTGACGTAGTCGACGACCGTCTGGTGGTTCGCCTGGAGCAGGCTGACGATCGCAGGGTCCTCGGGGACGGTGTTCGAGTTGAGCACGGAGGCGTCCACCGACTGCACGCTCCAGCGGCCACGGCTGAACGAGAGGTCGATGTCGAAGACCGACAGGCGCTCACCCCACTTGAGCGGCTCCGAGAGGACGACGGGCTTGCCGGTCGCGGTGTTGGTGACGACGCGCTCGGCGATCTCCTGGTGGGCGTGACCGACGAGGATCGCGTCGATGCCGGGCACCTGCTCGGCCACGAGCGTCGCCGCGTTCTCCGGGAACGGCAGGGCGTCGCCGTAGGAGGACGACGTGTCCGCCCCGGAGTGCGCCGCGACGACGACGACGTCGGCACCCTTGCGCTTCATCTCCGGCACGTACTTGGTCGCCTGCTCGACGAGCCCGCCGAAGCTCATCTGGCCCTCGACGTTCGCCTTGTCCCAGATCGCGATGCCCGGGTTGGTCAGGCCGAGGATGCCGACCTTGATCGGCTTGCCGTGCGGCGGCCGGACGGTCTTGATGACGTAGGGCGTGAAGGCGGCCCTGCCGTTCTTGTCGAAGGTGGCGTTCGCGGCGAGGAGCGGGAAGTCGACCTGCTTCTCGAACGTGCGCAGGTACGGGATGCCGTAGTTGAACTCGTGGTTGCCGAGCGCCGCGGCGTCGTAGCCGATCGCGTTCATGGCGGTGGCCATCGGGTGCTCGACGGTCCTCGAGATCGGCTGGATCTTGGCGTAGTAGTACGCCAGCGAGGTGCCCTGGATGGTGTCGCCCGCGTCGATGAGCAGGGTGTTGCGGTCTCCCCGGTCCGCGCGCACCTGGTTGACCAGGGCCGAGACCTTGGCCAGGCCCACGTCGTTGTGGGCGCTGTCGTCGTACTCCGCGTTCTTGAAGTAGTCCCAGTTCAGTGCGTTGCCGTGCAGGTCCGTGGTGCCCATGACGGTGAGCTGGTAGTCCGTCGAGCCGCTACCGCCGCCGCCGCCGTGCCCGTTGCCGGCCGCGGCCGGTGTGGCGAGGCCCACGGCGAGGACCGCGGCTGTCGCCACCGCACCCGCCCTCACGCTGGCCCGTTGCAGGATGGTGATTCCCATGCCGGAGTCCTCCCGTGCTGTCGGTTCTGCACCGGGTTGCGGTGCCTCGGGCACCGTAGCCCGTCCGGGTGACGGGGGACACGTCGGGCGCGCTGCGGGGGCGGCGACGTCGGGCCGCCCGCGGGGGTATCCCGGCGCTGGGGCGCGACCCTAACCTGAGACGAGGGTGGATCGTCCGACGGAGGCCGACTCATGACCGGGAACGACGACACGCGGTGGTACCGACCGGCCGAGCCTGCGGCGGGGGTGACCCACGCCGATCCCGGACCAGTCGGCGACGGGGTCCGGCCGAGCGAGGCGCTGCTCACCGCCGAGGCCGCCGCGCTCACGGACGAGGTCCTCGCCCGGCTCAACGAGCTCCTGCTGCCGTTCGCCGCCTCGCTCGCCGCGGAGACCGTCGTGGCGGGACGTCGGACCCTCCGGGTCTCCGGCATGCCGGCCGCCGAGGCGGGCGTGGCGCTGCAGGCGCACCTGCCGGCGTACGGCGACGACCCGGCGGGCATCGACAGCGCGCTCGCCCGCGCCCTGGCGTCGCTGCGGCCCGTCACCGAGCGTGACGACCGCACCGGGCTGCTCGAGGAAGCCACCGCGGTGCGGAGTCCCTTCGCGGCCGTGCGGAGTCCCTTCGCCGTCCGGAGCCCCTTCGCGGTGCGCAGCCCGTTCGCGGTCCGGAGCCCTTTCGCGCTGCGGAGCCTCGTCGACTCCCGCCGGCCGTTGGCGGTCCGGAGCCCGTTCGCGGTGCGCAGCCCGTTCGCCGGCGCCGTCCGCGAGGCCGTCGACGTGGGCCCGCTCGTGCCGCCGCCCGACACCGTCCGGCCGGCACGCCCGCCGGTGGTGGCGGTCGTGGACGGGGGGATCGCCGCGCATGCCTGGTTCACGGGGCCGGACGGTCCGCTCGTCACCGACGCGCTCGACCTCGGCTGGTCCCCGGCCGAGGAGCTGCCCGGGCCGCGGGTGGGCAACGTGGACCAGGACGGCGCTCTGGACGACGCGGCCGGGCACGGCACGTTCGTCGCCGGGCTCGTGCGGCAGTACGGCCCGTCGGCGCGGCTCCTCTCGCTGCAGGCGATGGACGCGGACGGGTTCTTCCCGCCGGGCCGGTCGGTGTCCGCGCTCACGTGGCTGCTCGACCGGGTGCGGCGGGCGACCGAGGAGCCGGCCGCGTTCGTCGACGTGGTGTGCCTGGCCTGGGGCTACCAGGACGACGATCCCGAAGACCAGCACCCCGTGCAGGTCCGTCGGTTGCTCGGCGAGCTGGGCGAGCTGGGCGTGCAGGTGGTCGCCGCGGCGGGGAACAGGTCCGACCGCGTGCCGGTCTTCCCCGCCGCACTCACCGCCCTGGCGACGCCGGAGTCGTTGCCCGCGGTGCCACTCGTCAGCGTGGGTGCCACCAACCCGGACGGCTCGCTCGCGGCGTTCAGCAGCTATGGGCCGTGGGTCCAGCACTACGAGCGGGGGTCCGCGGTCGTGAGTGCGATGCCGGCGTCGTTCGGACGGGTGCTCGGTGCGGAGCAGCTCTCCGGCGCGACCGGGCAGCCCTGGGCGTTCGACCCGGACGACATGGCCACCGGCACGGCGCGCTGGGGTGGCACCTCCTTCGCGGCGGCGATCGTCGCGGGCAGGTTCGCGCAGGCCGTCGCGCAGGACGCGGACAGCGCCTCGGTGCACCGGGACGCGGTGCTCGCCCGGGTGGCCCGCGCCCGGGAGACCGTGCTGGGGACGCGATGACACAGGACCTGCAACCACCGGCTGCCCCCGTCGACGCCCGCGCGAGCCGCCGGGAGAGGCTCGCCGCCTGTCTCGTCCGGGCGCGAGCGGGCGACTCCGCCGCCATCGAGGAGATGGTGCACGACCTGAACCCGCTCCTGTGGCACGTCGCCCGGTCGCAGGGGCTCGACGCGTCGACCGCCGCGGACGTGGTGCAGACGACGTGGCTGGAGCTCGTCCGCCGCCTCCACGAGATCCGTGTGCCCGAGGCGCTCGCCGGATGGCTGACGACGGTCGCGCGCAACGAGGCGATGAAGGTGCACCGACGGTCCCGCCAGCTGATCCCGACGGACACGGTCGAGCTCCCGGACGACCCCGGTCCCGACGTCGTCGACGACCTCGTGGCCCACGAGCGGGCGCGGAGCCTCTGGCGGTCCTTCGCTCAGCTCTCCGAGCGGTGCCAGCAGCTTCTGCGGGTCGTGGCCCAGGTGGACCGTCCGGACTACACCGCGATCTCGGAGGCCATGGGCATGCCGCACGGCAGCATCGGCCCCACGCGGGGGCGGTGCCTGACCAAGCTGCGCGAGCTCCTCCTGGCCGACCCGCTGTGGGAGGCGCTATGAACGAGTGGCCGGACGTCCTGGACGAGCGGATCCTCGCCGGTCTGCGCGCCGGGTTCGACGAGACAGACCCGCCGCCGCCCGTGCTCGACCAGCTCGTGGTCCTCGCGCTCGGTGCCTCGCAGCTGGACGCCGAGGTGGCCCGGTTGGTCGAGGACGCGACGGTGGCGCCGGGCGCCCGGGCGTCGAGCCGCGTCCGCACCCTCCGGTTCGAGGCCGAGGCGCTCACCGTCCTGCTGAGCGTGGCGGAGGGACCGAGCGGAGCGCGCCGGGTCGACGGCTGGCTGCTGCCCGGCCGGGCGGCCGAGGTCGAGCTGCAGCTGCCGGAAGGGGCCTTGGTGGTGGGTGCCGACGCCTCCGGTCGGTTCGTGCTCGAGGAGGTCCCGGCAGGCGCCGTGCGGCTGGTGGTGCGAACACCGGACGGGGTCGTGGTGACGTCCGCCGTCGAGCTGTGAGCCGCGCCGCCGACCTGTACGCGGCGGGCGTCGCCGCCAACGAGGACATGCGCCCGGCTGCGGGCGCTCGGCTGCTGCGGGCCGCGCTGCGCGCCCTCGGCGACCCCGCGCAGGACCGCGACGGCGAGCAGAACCTGCGCGGCCGGGTCAGCGTGAGCCTGGCGATGGCGGAGGCCGAGGCCGGGCATCTCGGGGCCGGCCTGGAGCTCCTGGCCGCGGCGACCGGCCTGCTGCCTCCGCAGGAGCGCGCGATCGCGCACGCGCAGCGGGCCATCCTGCTGCGCCGGGCCGGGCGCGACGACGAGTCCCTCGCCGAGTACGGCGTCGCACTGGCCAGCCTCGACGTACAGGCCCAGCCCGTGCTCGTCGCGAAGGTGCTGGTCAACCGCGCGGTGGTGCACATGGGCGCCGCGCGGCTCGGACCGGCGCGAGCGGATCTCGACCAGTGCCTGGCGCTGGCCCGGCGGGAGGGCGCGGAGGTGCTCGTCGCGAAGGCCGTGCACGACCTCGGCTTCCTCGACTATCTCTCTGGCGACCTGCCGTCCGCGCTGCACCACTACGTGGAGGCGGAGCGGCTGTACGAGGGACTCCTGCCCGGGATCCTGGCGATGCTCGGACTCGACCGCGGCCGGGTGCTGGTCGCCGCCGGCCTGGTCACCGAGGCCGAGCGCGAGCTCGCGACCGCGGTCGAGTCCCTGCGCGCGCAGGGATCGCTCCAGGACGCTGCGGAGGGTGAGCTCGCGCGCGCCGCGGCGGCACTGCTCGGCGGACGGCCGGGGGACGCCCGCCGCCTCGCGAGGGGTGCGCGCACGGTGTTCCTGCGTCGCGGGAACGTGCGGTGGGCCGCGCGGGCCGAGCTCATGGACCTGCGGGGCGCGGCAGCGGAGGAGCGTCGTCGGCACGGCACGGCCGACCGGGCCGAGCAGCTGCACCAGACCCTGGCGGCGCTCGGGATGCGCGAGGACGCGCGGGCTGCCGCGCTGGTGGCGGCTCGAGTGCACGCCGCGGCAGGGCGTCCGGACGAGTCGCGACGGCTGCTCGCTGCCACGAGCATCCGGGGAGCCGGTCTCGAGGCGCGGCTCCTCCAGCGTGCGGCGCGTGCTGACGCGGCAGCCGCCGAGGGACTGCCGCGCGTGGCCGCACGCGAGCGCCGCCGCGGTCTGGCCACCCTGCACCGCTGGCGCTCCCGGCTGGGTGCGCTGGACCTGCAGGGCGGGGCGGCGCTGCTCGGCAGGGAGCTGGCGGGAGCGGGGCTCGCGGATGCTCTCGCGACGGGGAGACCGGCCGAGGTCTTCGGCTGGGCGGAGCTGGCGCGCGCGCAGGCGATGCTCACCCGGCCGGCGGTCCTCGGCGACGAGGACGAGGGTGCGTGGCGCGACCTGCGTGCCCTCGGCGTCGCCCTGGCCCGCGCGGAGCTCGACGGTCGCCCCACGGCCGAGCTCCGGCAGCGCCGGGCGCGCCTCGGCGGCGAGCTCCGCCGCCGGACGTGGGCGGCCCCGGGCACGGGCGTGGCGCAGCGCGTCGCGTCCCTGTCGCGCGTGCAGGCGGCCCTGGACGGTGCGGCGTTGGTCGTCTACGTGGAGAGCGCAGGGGTGCTCAGGGCCCTGGTCGCCACCCGGTCCCGGGCGCGCCTCGTGACGCTCGGGCCGCTGGCCGAGGCGCAGGAGGCGACCGCGCGGCTGCGGGCGGACCTCGACGTCCTGGCCGGCGGGCTGCCCGCGGACCTGCGCTCCGGCGTGCGGGCGGCCGGTACGGGGGACGCCGCCGCGCTCAGCGGACGGGTCCTCGACCCGCTCCTCGCGCTGGTGGGGGACCGTGACCTCGTCGTCGTCCCGACGGGTGGGCTGCTCACCGTCCCGTGGTCGGCCCTGCCGGCGACGCACGGGCGACCCGTGACCGTCGCCGTCTCGGCGAGCAGCTGGCTCGACCGTTCCGCCGCACGGTCGCCCGATCGACCGAGCGTGCTGGTCTCCGGGCCCGGAACGTCCCGCGGCGAGGCCGAGGTGGTGGCGATCTCGGACCTGTTCAGTGCGGCGCGGCGACCGACGAGCCGGCTCGTCGGCGAGCGGGCGACGGTGGACGCGACCCGGGCCGCGCTCCCCGGCGCGGGGGTGGTGCACGCCGCCGCGCACGGCCGCCACGAGGCGGACAACCCGCTCTTCTCGAGCCTGGAGCTGGCCGACGGTCCGCTGATGGGCTACGACCTGCTCCGGCTGCCGCACCCGCCGGAGCTGGTCGTGCTCTCGTGCTGCGACCTGGGCCTGCACGACACACGTCCGGGCGACGAGTCGCTCGGCACCGCGAGCGCCCTGCTCGCCTCCGGCTCGCGCACGGTGATCGCCAGCGTGACGCGCGAGACCGACGACGCGGCGCTGCCCCTCATGGTCGACCTGCACGCCCGCCTGCTCGCGGGAGCTCGCCCGGCGGCCGCACTGGCCGCCGCGGGGGCCGCGGACGTGACCGGCTTCGTGTGCTTCGGATCAGGCTGAGGCGCTACCACCAGCCCTGCCGCTTGGCCCACCACAGCAGACTGCCCGACATCGCGATCATCACGGCGAGAGCGCCGACGAGCGGCACGACCGTCGTGTGCTGGTTGACGATGAGGTTCATCCCGAGCACCGAGGCCAGGGCCGTGATCGGCAGGGTGACCACGGCGATGACGGCGAGCCGCTCGGCGGCGATCGTCATCTTCGTCTCGGTGCGGGCGCGGTAGAACTCGATGACCCCCTGCAGGTAGTCCTTCTCCTCGACGGCGAGACCCGCGATCCGGTCGAACTGGTCGACGAGGTCCCCGACGAGGTGGCGACTCTCCTCCGGCACCGCGCGCTGCAGGCCGGCCACCCGTCGGTAGATCTCGGCGGTCTGCGCGGCGATCGTGCGGACGGCCAGCAGACCGTGGCGGGTGCGGAACATCTCGTCGAGGAACTTCTCCGGGTCGTCGTAGGCACCGGCCGTCACCCGCCGCTCGAGCTCCCACACGTCGGCGGTGAGCTCCTCGACGAACTTCTCCATCCGCCGGGTGAGCGTCGAGACGATCGCGTGCGAGATGTCGAACGACGTCCGGGGCCGCAGCCGTCCGGCACGGATCCGGTCCAGGACCTCGCGGGTGTCCCGCAGGGCGACGTCCAGCGGGACGGCCGGGTTGACCGGACCGTGCACCGTGACCAGGTAGCGCGGGCCGATCAGGCGGTCGAGCTCGACGTGGTGCACGTGCCCGCCCTCGCCGCGCTCGGGTGCGTGCAGCACGAAGAACAGCGAGTCGGGGTAGGCGTGCACCTTGGGCAGCCGGTTGCGGACCTCGCAGTCGTGCACGGCGAGGGGGTGCAGCCCGAACACCCGGGTCAGCACGTCCTCCGCCTCCGCGTCCCAGGTGGGGATGTCGACCCAGACCAGCCCGACGCGTCCCGCGAGCAGTGCCGGCAGCTCGTCGACCGAGCACTCGCGTACGCCGTCGTCGGTGAGGTGGTGCACGTCCACGGTCGGCCTCCCGTCCTCCCGCCATCATGCTGCGGTCCGACGGGTGTCGCGCCCTCAGCCCGCGACGGCCCGGAACAGCCGCTCGTAGTCGTCGACCATGCGCGCCGCGCTGAACCGGCTCTCGGCCTCGCGTCGGCACCGGTGCCGATCGATCGAGGGCAGGCGGCCCACCGCAGCGACCGCCTGGTCGGCGTCGACGACGAGGAAGCCGGTCACTCCGTCGCGGACCAGCTCCGGCAGCGACCCCCGCGGTGTCGCGACGACCGGTGTGCCGGCCGCGAGGGCCTCGACCACGGACAGACCGAACGGCTCCTCGAAGTCGATCAGGTGCAGGAGGGCGGCGGCACCGCCGAGCAGGCGGTCCCGCTCCGCAGGCCCGACGGATCCCACGAAGCGCACCCGGGACCCGTCGACGAACGGTTCGACGAAGGTCCGGAAGTAGGTCTCGTCGTGCACCACGCCGGCGATGACGAGCGGCATGCCGGACCGGCGGGCGACCTCGACCGCGACGTGGGTGCCCTTGTCGGGATGGATGCGACCGAGGAACAGCAGGTAGCCGCCGTCGCCGGGACCGGGCGTGAACTGTGCGAGGTCCACGCCGTGGTGGATCGTCGCGTCGTAGGTGAGGTCCGGGTGCCGGTTCGCGTCGCTGATGGAGACGTAGTGCGCGATGTCGTCGTAGGCGCGGTAGACCGGCAGGATCCGGTCCGACGAGAAGCCGTGGATGGTGGTCACCACCGGGGTGTCGACGAGTCGGCTGTAGCTGAGCGGCAGGAAGTCGAACTGGTTCGAGATGACGTCGAACTCGGCACCCCGCTCGAACACCGCGGCGATGTGCAGCGCCTCGCACACCTTGACGTCGATGGACGGGTCCTCCTCGTACCCGGCCGGCGCCTCGGCATGCAGCCGGGCACGGGTGAGCGAGTCGGCGGTGGCGAACAGGGTGACGTCGTGACCGCGGGCCACCAACCCCTCGGCGAGGGTCGAGGCCACCTGCTCCCACGGCCCGTAGGAGCGGGGTGGCGTGCGGTGCGCGATCGAGGCGAGCACGGCGATCTTGACGGGGTGCCTCCACGGCTGGGGAGGTCGGAGGTCACGGGGGCCGCCTGACCACGGCTGGTATCCTAGCGAGGCGGTGCCAGGCCCGGCTGTGAGCACGACCGGCCGGCCAGGACGCCCGGGGATGTCGATCAGGCCCCGCCCGAGGTCGGTAGCGCACTCCGCTGCATTGCACCATCAGTGCGAAGGGCCTCCATGGCCATCAGGTT
The DNA here is from genome assembly GCF_001426725.1 of Cellulomonas sp. Root137. Taxonomy (NCBI): domain Bacteria; kingdom Bacillati; phylum Actinomycetota; class Actinomycetes; order Micrococcales; family Cellulomonadaceae; genus Cellulomonas; species Cellulomonas sp. Root137. The sequence goes on from NZ_LMFG01000001.1 coordinate 2,490,391, forward strand.
CGGCGTCCTGTCCACCTTCCCTCCCACGCAGTGCGGCCTCGCCACCTTCTCGTCCGCGCTCGCCACCCACCTGGTCGGGGCCGGTGCCGACGTGTCGGTGGTGCGCGTGGTCGACTCCCTGCAGCCGCCGGTGCCGCTCGTCTCGCACCAGCTGGTGACCGGGAAGCCCGACGAGGCACGGGACGCGGCTGCGGCGCTCAACGCCTGCGACGTGGCCCTCGTCCAGCACGAGTACGGGATCTTCGGGGGACCGGACGGCGCGGACGTGCTCGACGTGCTCGCGCGTGTCCGCGTGCCGGTGATCACGGTGCTGCACACCGTGCTGGCCGACCCGACCGCGCACCAGCACGAGGTGCTGGCGCGGGTGGTCGCCGCGTCGTCCGTCACCGTGACGATGACCGAGGCGGGCCGCCAGCGGCTCATCGCCGGCTGGGGCGTCGACCCCGAGTCCGTGACGGTCATCGCCCACGGCGCCCGGGACAACCGTGTCCAGGACGAGTCCGTCACCGCGCCGCGGACGGCTCCCACGGTGCTGACGTGGGGGCTGCTCGGCGAGGGCAAGGGGATCGAGTGGGCGCTCGAGGCGCTGGCGGGCCTGTCCGACCTGCGACCGCGTCCCACCTACCGGATCGTCGGCCAGACCCACCCCAAGGTGCTCGAGCGCAGCGGTGAGGCCTACCGCCACCGCCTGGAGCGGCTGGTCGACCGGCTCGGCCTCGGCGCCGTGGTGCAGTTCGACGACCGCTACCTGGACGTCCCGACCCTGCAGCGGATCGTGGCGGCTGCCGACGTCGTGCTGCTGCCCTACGACTCGCCCGACCAGGTCACCTCCGGCGTCCTGACCGAGGCGGTCGTCGCCGGCAAGCCAGTGGTGTCGACGGCGTTCCCCCACGCGGTCGAGCTGCTGTCCGGCGGCGCGGGCATCCTCGTCCCTCGTCGGGACCCGGCCGCGATCGGGGCCGGGCTCCGCCGCGTGCTGACCGAGCCCGGGCTGGCCGGCTCGATGTCGGCCGCCTCCCGGGGTCTGGCGCCCGGTCTGTCGTGGACCGCGGTCGCAGGCCAGTACCTCGGGCTCGGTGCCGAGCTGCTGCACGCGCGCACCCGGTCGGCCGCCTGATGTACCCGGCACCGGTGTTCGATCACCTGGCCCACCTCAGCACGCCGATCGGCCTGTTCGAGCACGCCCTGCTCACGGAGCCGCGCCCGGAGCACGGCTACTGCCTCGACGACGTCGCCCGGGGTCTCGTGGTGACCTCCCGCCAGCTGCGTCCGTCGCCCCAGGTGGACCAGCTCGCGGCGACCTACCTGCGGTTCACCCTGTTCGCCCAGGACGGCCTGGGGCGGTTCCACAACCGCCGGGACCTGTCCGGGCGCTGGACCGACGCCGCGACCGTCGAGGACCACTGGGGGCGTGCCCTGTGGGCGCTGGGCACGGCGGCCGGCGCGACGCGCGACCCCCGCGTGCGGCGGGCCGCGCTCGACGCAGCCGTGGTCGGCATGCGCCAGCGTTCGCCCTGGTGGCACGCCATGGCCTACGCGGCGCTCGGCGCCGCCGAGGTGCTCGCGGTCGCGCCGGGGGAGCCAGCCGCCCGCGTGCTGCTGGCCGATGCGCGGACCATGCTCGCCCGACCCGCCACCGACCCGGCGTGGCCGTGGCCGGACGAGCGGCTCAGCTACGCCAACGCCGTGCTCCCCGAGGCCCTGATCGCCCTCGGCGCGGCGCTGGACGACGACGCCACCCTCCAGCGCGGGCTCGACCTCCTGCACTGGCTCGTCGCGCAGGAGACGCACGACGACCACCTGTCCCTCACGCCTGCGGGCGGCTGGCAGGACGGTGACGAGCGTCCCGGCTTCGACCAGCAGCCCATCGAGGTCGCTGCGTTGGCGGAGGCGTGCTGGCGGGCGTTCCGGGCGACGCGCCAGGAGGTCTGGCTGGCGTACCTGGGCCGCTGCGTGGGGTGGTTCCTGGGCGAGAACGACAGTGGCGCGACGCTCTACGACGCGCTGTCGGGCGGCGGGTTCGACGGGCTCCACGCGGACGGCGTGAACCAGAACCAGGGGGCGGAGTCGACCCTCGCCGCCCTGTCCACCCTCCAGCTCGGCCGGCTCTCCCTCGTGCAGGCGGTCGCATGACGCTCGTCGACGCGCGTCCCCTCCTGCAGCGGACGCCGCACGTGCTGCGCCCCGACCCCTCGCGCGTGGTGAGCACCCCCTTCCTCCCGGGCGAGGAGATCCACGGCGCCGGCCTGTCGCGTCGCGCGGTCGTCCTGGCGCGCCTCCTGGCGCTCCCCGACGACGAGGTGGACGCCGCGCTGATCGACGTCTTGACCTCGTTCAGCGCCCGTCACGACGACCTGGTCGAGCTCCTGGACGAGCGGTTCGCGCTGGTGGCCGGGCACGTCGAGGGCGCGGACGGCCTCTCGCTCGAGCGGCGCCGGCTCATCGGTGCCTGCATGAGCCAGGAGTACGCGATCGAGTCGGCCGCCCTGTTCAACCCGTCGATGGTGGCGCACCCCGACCAGAGCGGTCTGCCGGCGGGCTCGACGCGGTTCGTCATGAGCGTGCGCGGCGTGGGCGAGGGGCACGTCTCCTGCGTGGAGCTGCGCACCGGTGTGGTCGACGCCGCGGACGTGGTCACGTTCGACGCCCCCGGGCCCACGACGTCGGTGGCGGTCCGCCACGGCATCGAGCACGCCCGGGACGAGCTGCTGCGGCAGAACGAGGAGCTCGCCGGGGATCCTGCCGACGCCGCCGCCCGGCTCCGCGCCCTGCCGGCGTCGTTCACGGCGGCCGCGGTCGAGGGCAGCCCGCGCCTCGCGTGGCTCGCGTCCTGCTCGTACGACGCGACCTTCGAGACCGCGAGCTCGGTCGACTCCCGGGTGCTCCTGCCGGGCAGCCCGGCCGAGCGCAACGGCATCGAGGACCTCCGGCTGGTCGAGGTGGAGCACACCGAGGGCCAGCGCGGCTACCTGGGCACCTACACCGCGTTCGACGGCGAGTCGGTGGCGCCGCACCTGGTCGCCACCGACGACTTCACCACGTTCCGGATGCGCCGGCTGTCCGGGCCCGGCGCGAAGAACAAGGGCATGGCCCTCTTCCCGCGCCGCGTCGGAGGGCAGTACCTCGCCCTGTCGCGATGGGACCGCGAGAGCAACTCGCTGGCGGCGTCCACCGATCTGCTGCACTGGGAGGACCTGGGCACCCTCAGTGCGCCGGTGTGGGCCTGGGAGATCATCCAGGTCGGGAACTGCGGGTCACCGATCGAGACGCCCGAGGGCTGGCTCGTGCTCACGCACGGCGTCGGCCCGATGCGCCAGTACGGGATCGGCGCGATGCTCCTCGACCTCGACGACCCCCGACGCGTGCGGGGCAGCCTCCGGTCGCCGCTGCTGACGCCGACGGCGGACGAGCGCGACGGGTACGTGCCGAACGTCGTCTACACGTGCGGGGCGCTGCTGCACGGGGACACGCTCGTCCTGCCGTACGGCTGCAGCGACGCGGCCATCCGGGTCGCACTGGTGGACGTGCCGCAGCTGCTCACGCAGATCCTCGCGGGCTGAGGTCTACGCGCCTGACACCGTGGCGACCGCCTCGATGGAGACGAGCAGGCCGCGCGGCAGGATCACGTTGGCGGGCGCCGACCGCGCCGGCGGCGGGGTGGGCATGTGCCGCGCGTACACCGCGTTGAGGGCGCCGAAGTCGGCCACGTCGGCGTAGAAGATCGTGGTCTTGACCAGGTCGTCCATCGACGAGCCTGCAGCCTCGAGCGTCGCCGCGAGGTTGCGCAGGGCGAGGTCGGTCTGCGCCTCGATGCCGTCGGGGATCTCGCCGGTGACCGGGTCGATCCCGGCCGTGCCCGAGCAGAAGACGAACCCGCCCGCGACGATCGCCTGGCTGTAGGGACCGAGTGCTGCGGGCGCTGCGTCGGTGTGCACGCTCTGTCGGGTCATGGCGTCTCCTGGGCTGGTGGGAGGAACGCTCGCCATCGTCCTCCGCCCGTGCCCGACGCGGGAGGGGTGCTACCGGTCGGGGCCACCGCGCTCGGGCATCCCCGGGTGGGTCGAGTCGTCGGGCATCTCGAACGTCCAGTCGGGGCCGCGCTGCCACCCACCGTCGTCGACCGCCTCGCGGATGGCCACCGCGGCCACCACCGCCCAGAGGATCGAGAGGAGCACTGACGCGGCGATCAGGGCCGCTCCGACGCAGACGCTGATGATCCCCCACCTGCGGGCGTTGGCCGACTCCCGCTGGGCGACCTCGGTGTCGGCGGCGCCGAACGCGCGGGCGGCGCGGTGCGAGGCCAGGAGGGCGGGGATGCCCGTCGGCCAGAACAGGATCATGCCCGCGATCACCCACCCGACGGGTGCGGACGGCTCCGGGCGCTGGGGAGGGGCGGGCGGCCCGGGGACGTACTGCGCGGGAGGGGGCGGGGGAGCGGGGGCCGGGATCGGTCTGGTGGCCGGGCCGCCTGCGAGCGGGTCGGGGGTGGCGCTGGGACTCGGCTCGGTGGTCATGATTCCTCCCGTGCGACGCGACTGTGCACTCCACCGTAGGACCGTCGCCTGGGACGTGGCTGTGTCTATCCGGGCAGCAGCAGGGGTCGCAGCAGGACGAGCGCCTGGTCCACCGACTCCTTCGCCTGCGCGGCCCCCAGGGACGTCGCCACCACCCCGTAGACCATGCGCTGCGCGAGGAGGACGTCCGCCACGCTCAGCCGGGGACTGACCAGCCCCGCGGCCTGCGCACGCGGCAGTGTCGCGGCGACGAAGGCCGGCAGGCGTTCGCCGATGTCGGTCTCCGGCAGGTTGCGGCGGGCGTCCAGGAACATCTCCACGAAGGCGGACTCCTCGACGGTGAGCTCCACGAGCCGTGACCACAGGCGCACGAACGCGTCGTCGTCGGGGAGCGCGGCGATCGCCTCGAGCTCGGCCAGGTGCTCCTCGAACACCGCGAACGCCAGGTCGAGCCGGGTCGGGAAGTGCCGGTACAGCACGCCCTGGCCGACCCCGGCGCTCTGCGCGATGGCGCTCAACGGGGCGTGGTAGCCGCGGTCGGCGAACACCCGGCGGGCGGCGTCCAGGATGGCGCGCCGGTTCTCCGGCGCGGCGGCCGGACCTCGGTTGCTTGTGCGCGGCGGCGTGGGCATGATGGCATCCTAGACATCCGGACAATGCTGTCCGGTTACCCGAAGGAGCACTCGATGCCGGATCTCTTCGACCACACCTACGACGTCGTCGTCGTGGGCTCCGGCGGCGCGGGGTTCGCCGCAGCCATGGGCGCTGCCGACGAGGGGCTGAGCGTGCTCATGATCGAGTCCACCGACAAGTGGGGCGGGAGCACCGCGATGTCGGGCGGTGGCCTGTGGTTGCCGAACAGCCCGGTCATGCAGCGCGCCGGCGCGGGCGACTCGCGCGAGGAGGCGCTGACCTACCTGGAGGCGACCGTCGGCGACGACTACCTGGCCACCTCGCGGGAGCGCAAGGAGGCGTTCGTCGACGGCGTCGCGGACTTCGTCACCACCGCCGAGAAGTACGGCATGCGCTTCGCCCGCGCCGCCGACTACCCGGACTACTACCCCGAGCTGCCCGGCGGGAAGATCGGCCGAGCCGTCGAGGTCGAGCCGTTCGACGCCCGGAAGATCGGCGCGTGGTGGCGGACCACCCGGGCGATGATGCCGCTGCCGCTCAAGACGGACGACGTCTGGCTCCTCGGCCGCTCCTGGTCCACACCCTCGGGGTTCGTGCGCGGTGCCCAGTTCGTCTTCCGCACCCTCGGCGGTGCGGTGCGCGGCAAGAAGCTCGTCGGCACGGGCGCGGCGCTGGCGTGCTCGTTCCTCGACATCGTGGTGCAGAAGCAGCGCACGCCTCTCTGGCTGAACGCCCCGCTCGAGGAACTCGTCGTCGAGGACGGACGCGTGGTCGGCGTCCGCACCACGCAGGGCGGCAAGACCGTGTCGATCCGTGCGAACCGCGGCGTGGTCCTCGCCGCGGGCGGGTTCGACCACAACACCGTCCTGCGGCAGAAGTACCAGGGGATCGACGGCCACCCGTCCGGCAACCCGGGCAACCTCGGGGCGACGCTCGACCTCGCCCAGGAGCTCGGTGCCGCGGTCGAGCTCATGGACGACGCGTGGTGGGGCGCCTCGGTGGCCCCCGCGCCGGGTGAGAGCCCGGGGTTCCTCGTCGGTGAGCGTTCGATGCCCTACTCGATCCTGGTGGACTCCGAGGGGGACCGGTTCGCCAACGAGTCCGAGTCGTACGTCGACCTCGGCCACCACATGCTCGAGCACGACAGGGACGGCACCTACTGGATCGTCGCCGACACGCGCCACGCCCGCCGGTACCTGCGCAGCTATGCGATGGACCCGCGCGCCACCAAGGCCATGGCGGAGGCGGGGACGATGGTCAAGGCGGCGACCCCGGGAGAGCTGGCCAGGAAGATGGGGATCGACGCCGAGCGGCTGCGGGCGACGTTCGAGCGGTTCAACGGCTTCGCCCGGTCCGGCGTCGACGCCGACTTCGGCCGCGGCAACTCGGCGTACGACCGCTACTACGGCGACCCGACCGTGCACCCGAACCCGTGCCTGGGCCCGCTGGAGAAGGGGCCGTTCACGGCGTTCCAGGTGGTCGTGGGCGACCTGGGGACCAAGGGCGGCGTGGTCACCGACGCGGACGCCCGCGTGCTGCGCGAGGACGGCTCGGTCATCGAGGGGCTGTACTCGGCCGGCAACAACTCCGCCTCGGTCATGGGTCGGACCTACCCGGGCCCTGGGTCGACCATCGGACCGGCCACGGTGTTCGGTCTGCGCGCCGCCCGCCACCTGGGCCGCGACCGCAGCTGAGGACCCCCGCGCCTGTCGCACAGGACAGGCGTCCATGTCATCTCGTGGGACCAGATCTCACCCTGTGACATCCTGCACGGTGCCATTTGTGGACAGACCTACGCACAGTACGTAGCGTCCTGCACAACACAGAGGCGGCGGCGCCAGTCGAGATCCGGTCACACCGGAGTCCCGACGGCCGTCGCCTTCCGTGCTCCTGGCGCCAGCGTCGCCGTCACACCGGTCAGGTGGACCCGTGAGTCCACCCGGCCGTCCGACCGGACGACCGAAGGGTGCGACCCCATGGCAACGACGTTCGACAAGCTCCTGCTGGAACCTCGACGCACCGAGCAGCTGACGATCAAACCCACCCGGACCGCCGAGAACGAGTCGGCCCAGAGCCCGTCCCTCATGCTGCTCGTCCTGCTCGCCTGCGCCGGCGTGATCATCTACGCGGTCTTCCTGCTCAACCCGGCCAACCGGGGCGACTGGCTGCCGTACACGCTGGTGATGGTGGCCGAGTCCGTGCTCGTGGCGCACGCCCTGCTGGCGATGTGGACCGTGCTGTCCAGCGGCCACAACCCCCGCGGCTTCGCCTTCCACCACGCCCAGGATCGCCTCTACGACCTGGCGGAGATCATCCGCGACGGCACGGAGAAGCAGCCGCAGGCATGGCGGATGTACCTGCAGGAGTGGCCGATCAGCGTCGACGTCTTCATCACGACGTACGGCGAGGATCTCGCCACCATCCGACGGACGGTCTCCGCCGCGGTGGCGATGCAGGGCCGGCACGACACCTGGATCCTGGACGACGGCCGGTCCGACGCGGTCCGCGACCTCGCGGCCCAGCTCGGGGCGCGCTACGTCCGACGGCTGTCGAGCAACGGCGCCAAGGCGGGGAACATCAACCACGCCCTGTCGATCGCCAAGGGTGACTTCTTCGTCATCTTCGACGCCGACTTCGTGCCGCTGCCGCAGTTCCTGCACGAGACCGTGCCGTTCTTCGCCACCGACGACGTCGCCTTCGTGCAGACGCCACAGGTGTACGGCAACCTCGACACCGTCATCTCGAAGGGCGCCGGCTACATGCAGTCGGTGTTCTACAAGTTCATCCAGCCGGGCCGGAACCGGTTCAACGCCGCGTTCTCCGTGGGGACCAACGTCATCTACCGGCGCGCGGCCGCGGACTCGATCGGTGGCATCTACTCCGACTCCAAGTCGGAGGACGTCTGGACGTCGCTCATGCTCCACGAGAACGGCTGGCGGACGGTCTACATCCCGACCGAGCTGGCCGTGGGGGACACCCCGGAGACCGTCGAGGCGTACACCAAGCAGCAGCTGCGCTGGGCGACGGGCGGCTTCGAGATCATGCTCACCCACAACCCGCTGTCCCCGAAGCGGAACCTGACCATGGACCAGCGGCTGCAGTACCTGGTGACGTCGACCCACTACCTCACGGGCATCGCGCCGCTGCTGCTGATCCTCGTGCCGCCGCTGCAGATCTACTTCAACCTGACGCCGATGAACCTGACCATCACGCCGCTCACGTGGCTGCTCTACTACGCGGGCTTCTACGTGATGCAGATCCTCGTGGCGTTCTACACGCTCGGGTCGTTCCGGTGGCAGGTGCTCCTGCTCGCCGCCGTGTCGTTCCCGATCTACACCCGCGCGCTCGTCAACGCGGTGCTGCGCAGGGACCAGAAGTGGCACGTGACCGGCCAGAAGGGCGCCTACCGGTCGCCGTTCGCGTTCATGGTGCCGCAGGTCCTGTTCTTCCAGTTCCTGCTGATCACCACGGTGGTCGGGGTGTGGAAGGACCTCGGCAACGGGTACCCGAGCCTCGCCGTCGCGTGGAACGCCACCAACACCCTGATCCTCGGAGGCTTCGTCGTCACCGCCTGGAGGGAAGGGCACCACGCTCGCGCGGCCGTCAGGGCGCAGCGCACGCCGCGCCACGCCGACGCACCCGTCCTCGCCACCGCACTCCCCGGAGGTGCCGCATGACCTGGACCAGCCGCATCCGACTGTTCGCGGGGATGATCCTCGTGCTCGTCCTCTGCGCCCTCGCCACCTACCAGCTGAACCAGACGCGCGGGGTCGCCGTCAGCGACTCCGCACAGATCCTCGCCAAGTCCTACGGCGTCGGGACGCCGTACGCGGGACTCGTCGTCGACCAGCTCGTCGACGTCGGTGACGCCGTGAGCACCGGCGACCCGCTCTTCGTGATCGACTCGGCCACGCTGCAGTACGACGTGAAGAACGGCTTCGCGCGCACGTCGACCGAGGCGACGCAGATCGACGCCGACGGACGCCTCGTGGTCCTGGCCACGGGCGACGGGGTCGTCACGGAGATCGCCTCCGAGCGCGGCACCTTCGTCCAGTCGGCCACCCAGCTGGCCACCGTGCAGAGAGCGGACACGCTGTACGTGCAGGCCGAGTACACCCTCACCCCGAAGGAGTACGCACGGGTGGCGGACGACGCCACCGTCTCGGTCGTGCTGCCCAACCAGAGCGCCATCACGGTGCACGTCTCGGAGGTCAAGGTCGAGACCGTCGCGGGCGCCGCCCAGGCGGTGCTGATCCTGTCCGGCGACTCCCTCGAGGACGGGGCCCAGAACGGGCTCGTGTCCGCGGGCACGCCGGTCACCGCCGAGCTGCACCTGGAGAACGACGGGCTGGTGACGCGGACCGCGGCCGCCGTGAAGACCTACGTGGGAGGACTCTTCGGATGACGACTCGAACGACAGGACCCCTGACCGAGGTACGCCCCCCGCCCACGTCGCGCCGGCGGTGGTGGGTGATCGGCGTGGCCGCAGCCGTCGTGGTCACGTTGGCCGCGGTGCTCGTCGTGGTCGCGCCCTGGGCGGACGACGACGAGACCGCGGACGGTGACGGTGCTGCCGGACCCGGGTCGGCCCCGGTCTCCGACGTGAGCGGCCCGCCGGACGCGACCCCGCCCGAGGTGGACTCCGCAGCGCTCGTCGCCGCGGTCCCCGCCGAGGCGGTGGCCAAGATCGATCCCGTGCGACTCGCCCCCGGCGTGGTGCCGCCCAGCAACCGCTGGTACAGCGGCCTGGTGTTCGGCGACCAGCCGCAGCCGGTGTTCGCCGAGCCGCTGTCGTTCGGGCTCACCGACTCGGGCTTCACGCTCGGTCTGCCCGCACCGACGGTGGACGCGAAGGTGATCATCGCGCCGCACGTCCCGGCCGTGACCGTGGACGCCGGGGCTACCTCCGCGCAGGTCAGCGCTGCGGACCCGGTGAGCGTGACGATCGACCTGCTGGACGCGTCGGGCGCGGTGCTCGGCAAGGTCGTGCTGGCGGCGGGCTCGCCGTTCGTCAGCTTCACCGCGGCGCAGGACGTGACACTGGGCTCCACGGTGGCCGGCGGCACGTTCGCGCCCGGTGACGACGGCGCCGCTACCGCGGACGCGGGCACGTCGCAGTGGGGGCTGGTCGGCGGCACGACCGACGGCGGGTCGACCACCCTGGGCGCCGGAGAGAGCGCGTCCTGGTACGCGCTGCCGCCGGACGCCACTCCGGAGGCCGCCACCGCGCTGCGGACCGCCGCGGCCGACCCGGTCACGGGCGTCGACGTGACCTACGGCGTGGACGACACCGTCGCCCGGACCACCCTCACCTACCGCACCGCCGGGGGATCGCCGACCGCGTACGTGCTCATGCCCCACCACCGCGTCGGCGACCAGCCGGAGCGCACGGACTGCGGGCTCGGCGCCTACCCGAGCGTCTACGGGGACCTGGAGCTGTGCGCCGGGTCGCAGCTGTCGTCGTTCGCGCCGGCCGTTCCCGCGGCGCGCGAGCTCGACCTGGACGGCATCTCCGACGACCAGCGCGCGGCGATCGTCGACGCGCTGGCGACGGACGTCGCGGGCACCCCGGCCTTCCCGTCGGACACGTACTTCGGCGGCAAGGCGCTCAACCGTGCGGCGTCGCTCGTCGTGCTCGGGGAGCAGCTGGGGGTGCCCGACGTCGTGGCGGAGCTGAGGTCCACGACGGTCGACGCGCTGACGGAGTGGGCCGAGCCGGACGGGTGCACCCGCCGTGACGCTCGGTGCGTCGTGTACGACGAGACCGCGCGCTCGGCGATCGGGCTCACCCCGTCCTTCGGGTCGGACGAGCTCAACGACCACCACTTCCACTACGGCTACATCCTCGCGGCGGCGGGTCTGCTCGCGCAGGACGACCCGGCACTGGCGGCCCGGCTGGCGCCGGTGATGAACCTGCTCGCGCAGGACATCGCGGCGGCACTCCCGTCGGACGAGCTGCCGCAGCTGCGGTCGTTCGACCCGTACGCCGGCCACTCGTGGGCGTCGGGCACCTCCCCGTTCGCCGACGGGAACAACCAGGAGTCGTCGTCCGAGGCGGTCACCGCGTGGAACGGCCTGGGCCTGTGGGCGCAGGCGTCGGACCAGCCGGAGCTCGCCACGGAGGCCACCTGGCTGGCGTCGACCGAGGCGCTGACCGCCCGGACGTACTGGACGGCGCCGGACCTCGAGCAGTTCGAGGGCTTCGAGCACACGATGGTGTCCCTGAACTGGGGCGGCAAGCGGGACTACGCGACGTGGTTCAGCCCTGAGCCCAGCGCCATCCTCGGCATCCAGCTCATCCCGATGGGCCCGGTGCAGTCCGGCATGGCCGAGGGGGTGACACCGGAGCAGATCCGGGCCTCGGTCGAGGAGGCGACACCGGGCGGGTACGGCGTGCAGTTCGGCGGCTACCTGCTGATGTACCGGGCGCTCGCCGGCGCGGACGACGCGGCGGCGGCCTGGCAGGAGGCGGTGAGCCTGCCGGACGTGGGGGTCGACGACGGGAGCTCGCGATCAGCCATGCTGGCGTTCATCGCGTCCGCGCAGGCCGGCTCCGGAGGCTGACGGCCACCTCCCACGACGCCCGTTCCCGTTCACGGGGGCGGGCGTCGTGCCGTGTCCGTGCCCGTTCCGTCGGGAGAGTGACAGGTGTCAGTCGAACGAGCGCTTGACTTTGTTGCCGCGGGGTCCGACTCTGGGGTCACACAGTAGTGACACGAGTCACTCAGGAGGAACCTCACCGGCGAGGACGTCCCTCCGCGAGGGTCTCGTGCCGATGCATCCGGCGGCGGACCCCGTTTCCCGCACTCGGATCACGCACCGAACAGGCTGGCGAGAGTCAGCCGGGGCCGACCCGGCCGAGCGCAGCGTTGCGCTCGTCCTGCCGGCCCGCTCGCTCACCGCGGCTGTCGCCGGACGGCTGCGTCACCGCGCCCCCCGGGCCCGCTGTGCCGACCCTCGTCGGCGGGCGTGCCGCACCTGATCGGAGACCGCAGGATGTCAGCTCACGCACGACCGACCCCCTCCCATCGCACCCTGGACCGCCGCCGGCTCGTGGCCATGGTGGCCGTCGGCGCCATGCTGGCGTACCTGGTGCAGGCGATCGTCCTGCCGGTCTCGCGCGCGGAGGCGGTGACCGTCGGCTCGGGCAGCTACGCCGAGGGCACCCCGACCGGCGGTGCCGTGCCCACCGAGTGCAACGGCACGCCGGTCACCAACCCGCGGGCGCACGTCACGGCGAACTTCCCCGCCGGCGCCATCCCGACCAACGACTGGTGGACCTCGCTGCTGTGGCGCAAGTTCAACTGCGCCTCGATCTCCGAGAACCTCATGGCGCACCCGCTGTCGTTCCACGCGTACACCAACGGGCTCGGGGTGAGCTACCCCACCACGGCGAGCATCTCCGGCACCGCGACGGGCGTGGGGGAGTACCACTACAACTACGCCGAGGACTTCCGGCTCGGGATCGCCGGCCTCGACGCCGACGGCAAGGTCGACGGCTACTCCGACTGGACCGTGAGCGAGCTGTGGACCAACGGCAGCAGCAGCCTGCGGACCACGTTCGGGCACGGCCTGCCGTTCGTGTACGCCACCAAGACCGGCGGCAACGCCTCGCTGGCCGGCACCGCGGCCCCGACGGTGTGGACCACCGGGAACGGTGCGATCGGGTACACCATCAACGGCCACGACTACGCCGCCTTCGGACCGACCGGCTCCACGTGGACCGTCTCCGGGAACACGATCAGCTCGTCGCTGAACGGCGGCACGTTCTTCTCGGTCGCCGTCCTGCCCACGCAGCCGAGCAGCAGCAACGCCGACCGCGTCGCGGCCCTGAACGCCTACGCGCCCTACGCGCACAACCACGTGACCGGGACCAAGGTGTCGTGGTCCTACAACGAGTCGACGTCCCGGATGACCGCGACCTACGCGTTCACCACGACCGCGCGTCAGGGCTCCGGCACCGGCACGGTCTACGCGCTCTACCCGCACCAGCGCGACAACCTCACGGGCGCGACGCTCAGCCCGTACTCGTACATCTCCCCGCGCGGCCCCATGCGGGTCGTGATCGGCAGCTCGCAGTTCCAGACGGTCTCGACGTTCAACGGCGTGCTCCCGCAGCTGGCCAACACCGGGTTCGCCGCGGGGTCCGCCGACGCGAGCCAGCTCAACGGCTACATCTCGCAGGTCGCGTCCGGCGACCCGTTCGCCGGGTTCGGCGACGACACCTACTGGACGGGCAAGGCGTTCGGGCGGATCTCGCAGGTCGCCCACATGGCCAACCTCACCGGCAACACCGCCGCCCGCGACAGCCTCGTCAGCTCCATGAGGACACGGCTGACCGACTGGATGACGGCCTCACCCGGGGAGACCACCCGCTCGTTCTGGTACAACCCGTCCTGGGGCACGCTGATCGGCTACCCGGCCTCCTACGGCTCGGACACCGACCTCAACGACCACCACTTCCACTACGGCTACTACGTGGTCGGAGCGGCCACCGTGGCGCAGTTCGACCCGGCCTGGGCCGCGACCTCCGCATACGGCGGCATGGTCAACACGGTCATCAAGGACGCGGCGAACTGGGACCGCACGGACACCCGCTTCCCGTTCCTGCGCGACTTCGACATCTACGCGGGCCACGACTGGGCCGCCGGGCACGGCGCGTTCGGGGCCGGCAACAACCAGGAGTCGTCGTCCGAGGGCATGAACTTCGCCAGCGGCCTGATCCAGTGGGGCCAGGCGACCGGCAACACCACCGTCCGTGACCTGGGCATCTACCTGTACACGACGCAGGCGTCGGCCATCGAGAACTACTGGTTCGACACCGACGACGAGGCGTTCCCGGCAGCGTTCGGGCACTCCACGGTCGGCATGGTCTGGGGCGACGGCGGCTCGTACTCGACGTGGTTCAGCGCCGAGCCGGAGATGATCCAGGGCATCAACCTGCTGCCCAGCACCGCCGGGCACCTGTACCTCGGGTACAACCCGTCGTACGTCACCCGCAACATCGCCGAGCTCGAACGCAACAACGGCGGGCCGGCGACGGTGTGGAAGGACATCATCTGGGAGTTCCAGGCGCTGGCGGACGCCCCCACGGCGCTCTCGCAGTTCCGCGCCGAGGCGAACAGCTACGCCATCGAGGAGGGGGAGTCGCGGGCGCACACGTTCTACTGGCTGAAGAGCCTGTCCGGGCTCGGCACCGTCGACCGGTCGGTCACGGCGAACACCCCGCTGCACGCGGTCTTCGTCAAGAACGGCGTCCGGACGTACCAGGCGGCGAACATGAGCGGGTCGGCGATCACCGTCACCTTCTCCAACGGCGTCACGCTCGCCGTGCCGGCCCGGTCCGTCGCCAGCTCGAACGTGAGCGTCCCGACGGACACGACCGCGCCCTCCGTCCCGGCCGGGCTCTCCGCCTCCGGCACGACGTCGTCCTCGACGAACCTGTCGTGGTCGGCGTCGACCGACAACGCCGGCGGAAGCGGGGTCTCGGGCTACGAGGTGCTCCGCAACGGGACCGTCGTCGGCACCGCGACGGGGACCACCTTCACCGCGACGGGCCTCGCGGCCTCGACGGTCTACCAGTTCACCGTCCGCGCGCTCGACGGCGCAGGCAACCGGTCGGCGAGCAGCAGCACGGTGAGCGTCACCACGTCCGGCGGGTCCGACACCGTCGCACCGTCGACACCCACCGGGCTGACGGCGTCCGGCACCACCTCGTCGGCGACGACGCTCGCGTGGTCGGCGTCCACCGACAACGTCGGGGTCACCGGCTACGACGTGCTGCGCAACGGCTCCGTCATCGCCTCGACGGCGAACCGGAGCTACACGGTCACGGGACTGTCGCCCTCGACCGGGTACGCGTTCACCGTGCGGGCGTACGACGCGGCGGGCAACCGGTCCGGCGTGAGCACGTCCGTGTCCGTCACGACCACGGGCACCTCGACAGGGATCGACGCCACGTCGCGCATCCAGGCCGAGGCGTACAACGGCATGGCGGGCGTCGCCAAGGAGGCGACGCAGGACACCGACGGCGGCGAGAACATCGCCTGGATCGGCAACGGCGACCACGTCCGGTTCGACAACGTCAACTTCGGCAGCACGCCGAGGTCGACGTTCCGGGCGAGGGTCGCGTCGGGCGCCGCCGGTGGCGTCAGCGGGCTGGTCAACGTGCGGCTCGACAGCCTCACGGGTCCGTCGATCGGCAGCTTCGCGATCGGGAGCACGGGCGGCTGGCAGGTCTGGCAGACGGTCCCGGCGAACATCCAGGGCACGACGGGCACCCACACCGTCTACCTGACGTTCGACTCCGGGCAGCCGGCCGACTTCGTCAACGTCAACTGGTTCACGTTCAGCTAGCGCGTGGTCGTCGACGGCCCGGAGGCGCTCACGCGTCGCCGGGCCGTCGGCGTGTCAGGTGGAGTCGCGGGCGATGACGTGGAAGACGTCGCTCGGCTGCGCAGGGGGGTCGACGGCGTCGTCGAGCGCGGCGATCACCGCGGCGGCCAGGTATGTCGCCTGCGCGTCGATGGCCTGCCAGACGGTCGTCAGGGCGGGGGCGGCGAGCCGCGCCGCGGGGATGTCGTCGACCCCGATGACGGCCACGTCCTGCGGTGTGCGCAGTCCCTCGGCCCGCAGCCCGGCGAGCACGGCGAGCGCGACCTCGTCGTTGTAGGCGGCGACCGCCGTGACGGGGTCCGGACCCGCGCGCCAGCTCCGGACGGCCGCGGCGGCGGATGCCACGTCGAGGTCGACGACCTGGACCCTCGGCGCGGGCAGGCCGAGCTGCTCGCACTCCTGCACCACCCCGGCCAGCCGGCGGTCCGCGAACGCGGCCAGACGGTCGTCGCTCGGTGCGGCGTAGGCCACCACGCGGTGACCCCGACCGGCGAGGTGCTCGACCTGCAGCCGCCCGATCCGGGTCTGCGGGACCGAGAAGGTGCCCGGGTGGTCGTCCTCGTCGAGGGCGCTGCCAACCACCTGGATGCCCGCCTGGCGCATCGCGCGCTCGTCCTCCTCGGCGAACGGGGCGAGCCCGAGCACCGCCCGCGGCGTCACCGCCCGCCACAGCTCGGCGAGCGGGCGGGGACCGCGGTCGTGGTGCACGAGGACGGACAGCCCCCGGGCCGCCAGCTCCGTGGTGAGGTGGTCCATCAGGGTGTCGATGACCGGTCCGATGGTCCAGTTGGGCAGGACGCAGAGCACGAGGTCGCTCCGGCCGGAACGCAGCGTCCGGGCCGCTGCCGAGGGGGTGTAGCCGAGGCGCGCGGCGGCGTCCCGGACGCGCTGGCGGGTGGCCTCGGGGATGGCGACGTCGTTCTTGCCGTTCAGCACGTAGCTGACCGTGGTGCGGGACACGCCGCTCTCCCGCGCCACGTCGGCACTCGTCAACCGCGGCACGGACCCTCCCTCACGACCCTCGGCAGATCTGCGCCAACCCTAGCCGCGCGCGTCGGTGTGGGTCGGTAGTCCCAGGGTGTGGCGCCGGGCTCCCGGCACGATGGTGGCATGAGCCTCCACGTCCCCGGTGGTCTGCTGCTGACGGGCCGGGCCGCCGACCCGCTCGCCCTGCCGGCCGCACTGAAGCCCGTCCTCCTTGACGTCGCCGACCGCCTGTTCCACGAGGCCCTCGCCGCCCGGGTCGCCCACCACATCGACCGCGTCCGTCTCGGCCTCCCCGGCCTGGTCGAGGCCACCGCGCCCGCGTCGGCGCTGGGTGCGCTCTCCCGGCAGGTCGCCGTCGAGACCGTGGCTGCCATCCGCGACGACCGCGCCCGGTACGGGCAGGCGGACCTCGCGGTGACGGTCACGATCCTGGGCCACCCCGACCGGGACGACGCCCTGCTCGGGATCGTCCACGCCGAGCGGTGCGAGCTCCGCGATGCCGTCCTCGCGATCGACGGCATCGACGAGTACGCCTACGTCGCGGTCGACAGCCCGCGGTTGGGCGCGCAGGAGTGGCAGGAGCGTGCCCGCGTGTGGTCGCACGCCCTGCGCGACGGCCGCTACGCCGACCTGGGGTGGACGTGGTCGCTGTTCGGGCGGTACCCGGAGCAGACCCTGCGGTGCCTGGCCGTGCCGGACACCAACAAGCTCGTCGCGGCGCTGCCCGCCGAGACGGACCGTGCGCGGCACCTCGCGGGCGTCCTCGGCAACACCCGTCCGATGAAGGACATGAACGACGTGGCCGCGTTCCAGCGCCGCCACGACCGGGACACGGCCGCGAACCTGCCGACCGCCCTCGCGGCACTCGCCCCGATCACGGCCGACGACCTGGCGTGACGCCGGAGGGGTGGCCCGGCGAACCCGGCCACCCCTCCGACGTCACCTCACGTCACTGACCGAACCAGCGACCCACCTGCTGGACGATCGCGGCATCGAACCGGTCGTCGTCGTGCTTGGCGCGCAGCCACTCCGCGAAGCTGCCTCCGGCCGAGGCGTCGGCTTCCTTGCGGCACGCGTCGGTGTCCGTGACCGCCCGCAGCAGCATCTGCTCGGCCTCGGCGGGCGTGCGGTACAGGAACGGGTAGTCGGCCGGCAGGATCGCCCGCGCCCAGGGACGGTCGGGCAGCACGCCGACCGCGCCGGCGACCAGCGCCTCGATGTACTCCAGCCCGTACGACTCGTCGGTCGCCGTGGCGAGGAACGCGGTCGTGCGCGCCAGCGCCGACCAGTAACCCTCGCGCGTGGCCGTCAGCGGGCCCACCCACGCCCAGTCGTGCAGCGAGAGCCGCATCGCCTGCTCCGTGGCCAGGTGCGACTCGTGCAGCCGTGCCTCCACCCGCAGGGGCGTGCGCTTGGCCACCCGCTCGACGATGTCCAGGAACAGCTGCGGCTGCTTGCGGTCCGACAGGTAGATCGCGGGGTAGAGGACGACGGGCACCTCCGGGTCGCGCCGGGGGAGCACGTGGTCGAGCCGGATGCCGAGGTTCACCCAGGCGACCTCGGCCTTCTCCGCCAGCGACGGGATCGTCCACCGCTCGACCATCTCGCGGACCTCGCCCGCCGTGCGCTCCGAGTTGGCGAACGTCGGGAACAGGGCGCACGAGAGGGCGACCGCCGCCCGTTCGACCGGGTGGTGGAACCGGGACGTGCCCAGCCACACGAAGTTCATGACGTGCGGCTCGCCGCCGGAAGCCGCAAGGGTGCGCCAGACCGCGACCGAGTCGGCCGGGGCCATGTTGATGACGATCGTGTCGTCGGGGTCGACGAACTCGAGCGGCAGCAGGTCGAAGTCGGCCCCGCGCCGGGGGCCGGGTCCGACCAGGATCGACCCGGGGAAGATGCGAAGCAGGCGTCGCACCAGGGTGGCGCCGGCGTCGTGGCCGGCGACGTGCCCGTCCGTGTCGACGAGGACGTCGGGGTTGCGGACCGCGATCCTCATCGGTCGCCCGCCTTCGCGTCGACCAGGGCACGGTCGGTGCCGGAGGTCTCCGGGGCGGAGCCGGACGTCGCGTCCCCGCCGTCCCCGTGGCCGACGGGCGGGGCCTCGTCGGAGAGCGTCGACCGGATCCGCATGCCGTAGAACGAGCGGTACACGAAGAAGGCGGAGGCGAGGAAGAACACCGCCGCGAGCCCGAGCACCAGGGTGTGCAGGCCGTCCGCCGTGAGGCTGACCGAGAGCTCGACAGCCAGCAGCCCGAACAGCGTCGTGAACTTGATGACCGGGTTGAGCGCCACCGACGACGTGTCCTTGTAGGGGTCGCCGACCGTGTCACCGATGATCGTGGCCTCGTGCAGCGCGGTGCCCTTGGCGTGCAGGTCGATCTCGACGATCTTCTTCGCGTTGTCCCACGCGCCGCCGGCGTTGGCCATGAAGAACGCCTGGTAGAGGCCGAACACGGCGATGGAGATCAGGTAGCCGATGAAGAAGAACGGCTCGACGAACGCGAAGGCCAGGGTCGAGAAGAACACCCCGAGGAACATCGTGAGCATCCCCTGCTGCGCGTACTGCGTGCAGATCTCCACGACGCGACGGGAGTCGGCCTCGCTCGCCCTCGTCGCGCCGTCGAGGCGGATCGTGGTCCGGATGAACTCGACCGCCCGGTAGGCGCCCGTGGTCACCGCCTGGATGGACGCGCCCGTGAACCAGAAGATCACGGCGCCACCCATGACCAGGCCGAGCAGGAACGGCGGGTGCAGCAGCGAGAGGTTCTCGAGGCCCGTGGTCAGACCCTCGGTCAGGCCCATGATGATCGAGAAGATCATCGTCGTGGCGCCGACGACGGCCGTCCCGATCAGCACCGGCTTGGCGGTCGCCTTGAACGTGTTCCCGGCGCCGTCGTTCTCCTCGAGCATGGTCTTGGCGGTCTCCCACTGCGGCTCAAACCCGTGGTCCCGGACCAGCTCGGCCTCGATGTCGTCGATCTCCTCGATCATCGAGAGCTCGTAGACGCTCTGGGCGTTGTCCGTGACAGGGCCGTAGGAGTCGACCGCGATGGTGACCGGCCCCATGCCCAGGAACCCGAAGGCGAGCAGCCCGAACGCGAACACGGCGGGCGCCAGCATCAGCGTGTCCAGGCCCAGCTGCGAGAGCAGGAAGGCGCCGCCCATGAGGCCGACGATCGTGGTGCCGAGCCAGTAGGCGGAGAAGTTGCCGGCGACGAGGCCGGACAGGATGTTCAGCGACGGGCCACCCTCGCGCGAGCTCATGACGATCTCGCGGACGTGGCGGCTGCCGGTCGACGTGAACGCCTTGACCAGCTCGGGGATCACGGCGCCGGCGAGCGTGCCGACGGCCACGATGGTCGCGAACACCCACCACAGCGACGCAGTCTTGCCCTGCCCGAGGACCAGGTAGGTCGTCACGTAGGTGGCGGCGACGCAGATGCCCGACGTCACCCAGACGAGGGAGGAGAGCGGGGTCTCGAAGTTCATCCGCTTCGCGTCCCGGTACTGGTGCCGGACCCAGGCGTCGTTCACCAGGTAGGAGAGCGCCGACGCGATGATCATCACGGCGCGCACGACGAACATCCACACCAGGAGCGTGGCCTGGACCGCCGGGTCGTGGACGCCCAGCAGCACGAAGGTGATCAGCGCGACGCCGGTGACGCCGTAGGTCTCGAACCCGTCCGCGCTCGGCCCGACGGAGTCGCCCGCGTTGTCGCCCGTGCAGTCGGCGATGACACCCGGGTTGCGGGCGTCGTCCTCCTTGATCTTGAACGCGATCTTCATGAGGTCGGCGCCGATGTCCGCGATCTTGGTGAAGATGCCACCGGCGATGCGCAGCGCTGCCGCACCGAGCGACTCGCCGATCGCGAACCCGATGAAGCAGGCGCCGGCGATCTCGCGGGGGAGGAACAGCAGGATCACCAGCATCATCAGCAGCTCGAGGCTGATGAGCACCATGCCGATCGACATGCCCGACTTCAGCGGGATCCGGTGCACCTGCAGCGGCGTACCGCGCAGGGCGGCGAACGAGGTGCGTGAGTTGGCGAACGTGTTCACGCGGATGCCGAACCAGGCGACGGCGTACGAGCCGGCCATCCCGAGCAGGCTGAACCCGATGACGATCGCGACCTTGCCCCACGGGAAGTCGATGAGGAAGCGGTAGTACACGACGATGACCGCCGCGATGAACACCCAGAGCATGAGCAGGAACTTGCCCTGCTTGACCAGGTACGCCTTGCACGTCGAGTAGATGAGCTCGGAGATCTCGAGCATCGACGCGTGCACGGGCAGCCGGCGCAGCTGGACGAACGCCAGCGTGCCGAAGCCGAGGCCGAGCACGCACACGATCAGGCCGAGACCGAGCAGCAGGCGGCCCGACACGCCGCCCATCACGGTGACGGTGCTCAGGTCGGGGAGCACGAGGCTCGCCTCACCCCCGGCACCCGGCGGTTCCGCCGTTGACGAGAGAGACGTCCAGAGGGCGGTCATGGTGAGCACGGGATCCCCGTTCGTGACGAGCTGCGGCCTTTTCTTGCAGGCTAGGGCCGCGTTTCGCCGCCGAATGTGACCTAAGTCTCGGTCCCGCGTGCATCCGTCCTGCTGCGTGGGGGGAAGGAGAGTCGGGGACCGGCGTCCAGGCATGTCACCCCCTCTCGACGGGCTGGTCGGCGCGAGCCGACCTAGCATCGGCCGTGCCGCCATCGGCCTCGTCGTCCCCCTGGCGCCAGGAATGTGGAGGACTCCGTGGGCATCCAGACCTCGCTCGACGCGCTCCGCGCGGCCGACCAGATCGTCGACGCGATGCGGCTCGCCGACGAGCTCGCGTTCGAGAGCAGCAGGGACCCCGGTGTGCGCACCATCCGCGTGCTCACGGGCGCCCTCGACGACGCCGACCAGCTCGTCGCGATCGCCGCGGTGCACGCCCTGGGCACGATCGCGGACGACGAGGCCTCCCGCGCGCTGGTCCGACAGCTCTCCAGCGAGCGCCTCTTCGTCCGGGAGCACGCAGCCTGGGTGCTCGGCTCCGGACTGCCCCGGTCCGAGGCGATCGCCCGGCTGATCGGGATGACCGCCGACGGGGGATTCGGCGGGATGCTCGCGCAGCGGACGCTCGAGCAGTGGTCCACCGGAGCGCCCGAGCCCGTCGCGGTCGGCCTCGAGACGGCGCTGCTCGGTGTTCCCGAGCCCGCCGCACGCGCCCGCGTGGTCGAGACGCTCGGTCTGGTCCAGCACGTGATCGCGGTCCGGCCGCTGCTCGCGCTGGCGGGCGACGGCGGACAGGACGAGCAGGTGCGCGCCGCCGCCGTGGCCGCGCTGGGTCGACGCCCGGGGGACCACGACGTGCTCGGCCTGCTCGACGACCTCGCCGCTGGGACGGGACACCTCGCCGACGTGGCGCGCCTCGCGCTCGTCGACATCGCCGCCCAGGCCGCACCGGACCACCGGGACGTTCGTGACGGTCTCACGGTGGCCCAGCTGTTCCTGCACGCCGACATCGACGCCGGGCTCAGCGCGGCCGGCATGGGGGACAACGGAGGCATCGCCACCCTGCTGGTGCGCCTCGGGGACGCCCTCGTCGCGCCGGGGACCGACGGGCCGACGCCGGTGACGCGCGTCCTGACCATGTCGCGCGGGTCGGTGACCCAGGCGGCGGCGGACCTCGGCGCGCTCCACGACTCCGGCCACCTGTACGGGCGGGTGCCGCTCCAGCAGGACGCGTCGCCCTCGGCGACTGCCTGGTCGTTGCGGGTCTCCGCCCGCCGCGGCATCCGCCGGCTCCTGCGCGCCGCGGGTGGCGTCGACCTGCTCCACCTGCGCATGGCCGACGTCGGCAGCCTCGCGGCGGCCGACGTCGCCCGCGAGCTCGACATCCCGGTCGTCTTCACGGTCGCGCCCGACCCGCACGCCGTCATCCGGTCGCTGGACCTGGCCGGGCGTCTCACCCGGGAGAACTTCGGGCTGGTGGACGAGGCCGAGCACTTCTGGTTCCGGGTCCGCCTCGTGCAGCGTCTGGCGGCCAACGCGTCGCACACCGTGCTGTTCCCGCGACCGACGCTCGAGCGGGACATGCGCGAGCTCGTCGGCATCGACCTCACCGCGCACCCCGAACGGCACACCGTGGTGCCGGAGGGCGTCGACCTGCAGGTGATCGACCGGGCGGTCGACGAGGCGCAGGCCCACGTCGAGGGCGGCACGCCGTCGGACGCGCTGGTGGAGCTGCGCGGCATCGTCGAGTCGCTGCCCGTCGCTCGTCGCGGTCTCCCGCTGATCGTGAGCGTCGGCCGGCTGCACCGCGTGAAGGGGATGGCCACGCTGGTCCAGGCGTGGGCCGGCGGCGCGCTCCGGGACCGCGCGAACCTGCTGGTCATCGGGGGGGACCTCGACCACCCGTCGGCGGACGAGCGCGAGCAGCTGGACCTCATCGACGCGGTCGTCCCGGCAGGTAGGCGGGCTGCCGCCGGCCTCCTGCTGCCCGGCCACCGACCGAACGACGTCGTCGCGCGCTGGGTGGCGGCCGCGCGCACCGGTCTGCCCGGGCTGAGCGCACCGCGGGGTGTCTACGTCTGCGCCAGCCTCAAGGAGGAGTTCGGGATCGCCCTGCTCGAGGCGATGGCGTCGGGACTGCTCGTCGTCGCGCCGGACGGCGGCGGCCCCGCGACCTATGTCGTCGAGGGCGACACGGGGTTCCTCGCCGCCACCTGGCACGCCGAGCGGCTCGCGGAGTCGATCGCCGCGGCGCTCGACGCCGCCGTGGCCGAGACCGACGCCGGGCGCGCCGAGCGGTCGCGCGCCACCGTCGAGACGAGCTTCACCATCCAGCGCATGGCCGGGATGCTCGACGACGTCTACGCGTGGGTCGTGGCCGACGAGCGTGCCGCCCGCTCGTCACTGGTCGGCGCCGGATGACCCTGCTCGTCATCAGCCCGGACTACGCCTCCCACCTCCTCCCGCTCGCCGCGCTGGCCGCGCCCTGGCGGGACGCGGGGGAGCGGGTGGTCGTGGCGTCCGGACCGGCCACGGCCGGCACCGTCCAGGCCTTCGGCTACGAGCGCGTCCCCCTGCAGCTCGGTCGCGGCTCCAACCCCGGGGTGATCCGCGCCGAGAAGCAGCCCGACGACGAGGCGGACTCGCTCCGTGGCTTCTTCGACGCCACCCGGCAGGGGATGGTGCCGACACTGACCTACCAGGCGCGCGAACGCCTGGTCGACCTCATGTGGCAGCCCGTCGAGAAGGCCCGGGCGACGCTCGGCGTGGTCGAGGCGGTGCGTCCCGACGCCATCCTGGTCGACCACCTCGCGTACAGCGCGCGCCTGGCACTCTGGGCGGCGGACGTGCCCCACGCCGACGTGGTGCTCGGCCACCCGACCGCCTTGCCCGTGGGGGACGAGGTGTACGGGCTCCCGCGCGCCTGGCCGCGTGCGTTCGCGCCCGACCCCGGCGAGATGACCGAGCTCGAGCTGCTGTGCCGCCGGGTCGCTGCGGGGTTCACGGTCGAGTGGAACAGCGCGGCCGGAGCACTGGACCGGGGTCTTCCCGCCGTGCCGGACGCCTTCGCTCAGCACGGTCCGCTGGTCCTGTACCACTACCCCGAGGAGCTCGCGGACCCCGACCGGGCAGCTGCGCTCCCACCCCACGAGTACCTCGGCGGCTCGCTGCGCGCCGAGCCCGCGGACGCCGAGGTCGACGCCTGGCTGAGCTCGGACGAGCCCTTCGTGTACGTGAGCTTCGGGAGCTTCTTGTCGGTCCGCGGGGACGTGCTGGCGCGGGTGGCCGCGGCGCTGCGGGGTGCGGGAGTGCGCGCCGCGATCGCCAGCGGGTCCACGCCGGTCGCGCAGCTGGGCGAGGTGCCCGCGGGATGGCTGGTGCGCGAGTACCTGCCGCAGGTGCGGTTGCTCCGCGCCGCGGCCGCCACCGTGACGCACGGCGGCAACAACTCGGTCACCGAGGCGGTCGCCACGGCGACGCCGCTGCTCGTCCTGCCGTTCTCGACCGACCAGTTCGCCGGTGCGGCGGCCGTCGAGCGTGCCGGGATCGGCGAGGTGCTCGACCCGAACACGGCCTCGGTGGCGGAGATCCGCTCCGCCCTCGAACGCCTGCTGTCCTTGTCGGGGGCGGGCGCTCAGGTGCTGCACTCGGCGGCGCGCGCGCTCGAGGCGCAGCCAGGTCCCGTCCGGGCGTACCGGGCCGTCACGCGGTGACGTCTCGGGGATCCCCGGCGAGGAGGGCGCGCGTCCACGTGTCCGCCAGCCGGTCCCCGAAGCGCTCGGCCGACCACCCGCGCTCGTGCACCAGCAGCGCCCAGTACTCCGGACCGTTCATGCTCCAGACCAGGTCCGCCATCTCGTCGTCGGCCAGGTCGGTGCGCAGCTCGCCCGTCTCGCGCAGGTCCGCGACGAAGTCCCGCATGTTCGCGGCGCGCCGCGAGGAGATGGTCTGCCAGAGCGCGCGGCAGTCTGCATCCGTCACAGCGGCCTCGCGCAGGGCAAGGTAGACCGGCCCGAGCCGGTCCTGGATCTGCGCCACGGCGTGGGCGTAGATCGCGACCTTCTCCCGCGCCGTGGGGGCCTCGCGGACGCGGCGCACGTACTCGCGCTGCTGGGCGGGCACCGCGTGGTCCGTGCCGGACAGGGACGCCTCCACGACCTCGCGCAGGAGCTCCGGCTTGCGACCGACGGTCGCGTAGACGGTGTCGACCGCGACCTGCGCACGGGCGGCGACGGCGCCGACGGTCGTGGCCGCGTACCCCTCGCTCAGGAACAGGTCGCGTGCCGAGCGCAGGACGGCCGAGCGGGTGGCCGCGGCCTGCTCCGCCCGCTTGGGCGAGCGGTAGGGCCGAGCGTTGACGTCGCGAGGCATCCGCCATACCCTCCAAGAATTCGTCCGAAGGTAGTTCGGACGAAGGCTATCAGGGTGGCAGAGGGAGCGGCATGAACGTCGAGAACGTGCAGACCGTGGTCATCGGTGGCGGCCAGGCCGGTCTGGCGGCCAGCCACGAGCTGTCGGCGCGCGGCCTGCCCCACGTGGTCCTCGAGGGAGGGGCGCGGGTCGGCGACTCCTGGCGTCACCGGTGGGACTCCCTGCGGCTGTTCACCCCGGCCCGTTACGACGGGCTCCCCGGCCGTCCGTTCCCGGGCGACCCGTGGTCCCTGCCCACCAAGGACCAGCTCGCCGACTACCTCGAGTCCTACGCCGCCGACCTGGCGGTGCCGGTGCGGAGGGGCGTCCGTGTGCGCGGCGTGACCCGGTCGGGCGACGGCTTCCTCGTCGAGGCCGACGAGGGTGCGTGGCACGCCCAGAACGTCGTGGTCGCCACCGGGTTCGACCGCGTGCCTCGGGTCCCAGCCTTCGCGGCCGACGTGCGACCGGACGTCGTGCAGCTCGACGCGGGCAGCTACCGGGCACCGGATCAGGCGGGGCCGGGCGACGTCCTGGTGGTCGGGGCCGGCAACTCCGGCGCGGACATCGCCCTCGAGCTGGCGGCGACGCACCGCACCTTCCTGTCCGGTCGTCACCCCGGCCAGATCCCGTGGCGGATCGAGCAGCCCCTGGCGCGGCCACTGAACCGGCTCGCGTTCTGGGCCTTCCGCCACGTGCTGACGACGGGCACCCCGATCGGTCGACGAGCCCGCGCCGACGTGCTCGCCCACAGCGGTCCCCTGATCAGGGTCAAGTCCCGGGATCTCGCCGCCGCGGGCGTCCAGCGCGTGCCCCGGACCACCGGCGTCAGTGACGGACTGCCCATGCTCGACGACGGCCGGACCCTGGACGTCTCGACGATCGTGTGGTGCACCGGCTTCGACCCCGACCACAGCTGGATCGACCTGCCCGTGCGCGACGACGCGGGCGCCCTGACGCACGACCGGGGGGTCACCTCGGAGCCGGGGCTCTACTTCCTCGGGCTGGTGTTCCAGTACGCCCTGGCGTCGTCGATGATCCACGGTGTCGGCGCGGACGCGGCCTTCGTCGCCGACCACCTGGCGGACCGCGTCGCGAACGAGACGACGGTGCCGGTGTCGGCGTAGCCGCTAGCGTGCGCGTATGACCGAGGCGGGCCGGCTGGGTGAGTTCCTCCGAGCGCGGCGCGAACGGTTGCAGCCGCAGGACGTCGGCCTGGCCGTCGGCGCCGGGCTGCGCCGGGTACCCGGGCTCAGGCGCGAAGAGGTCGCCATCCTGGCCGGCGTCAGCACGGACTACTACCTCCGCCTCGAACAGGGGCGCGACGCCAACCCGTCCACCCAGGTGCTGGACGCCCTGGCGCGGGCGCTGTGCCTGGACACGGTCGCCACCGACTACCTGCACGCGCTCGCGCGACCGGCGGAGCGCCCCGACGCAGCCGTCGGAGATGACGTCGTCCGGGACGCGACGCGGTGGCTGATCGACTCGTGGCCGCTCACCGCCGCGGTCGTGCACAGTCGGCACGTCGACGTGCTGGCGTCGAACGCCCTGGCGCGGCGGCTGAACCCGAACTTCCGCGTCGGCGTCAACAGCGTCCTCTCGTTGTTCACGGACCCGTCGGAGCGGGTGTTCCACGCAGACTGGGACGGTCTGGCGGCACGTTCGGTCGCCCTGCTGCGGAGCGCTGCGCAGACCGGGGCGCGGGACGCCCGGCTGGAGGCCCTCGTCGCCGACGGCGCCGCCGGCAGCGCGGAGTTCCGGGAGCTGTGGGACCGACAGGACGTCCATCGTGCCGGCGACGGTGTGCACGCCCTCCGGCATCCGCTGGTGGGGACGCTCGTCCTGAGCTATCTCCGGCTGTCCGTCGTCGGCACCGCCGGGCAGTCGCTGTTCCTCTACTTCGCGGAGCCCGGCTCGCCCAGCGCCGCAGCGATGCAGCGGCTGGCGGGCGCTGGGTGGGACCAGCAGGGCCAGGAACCGGACATTCCGGAGGTCTAGCGTGCCCCGGTATGGACCTGCATCTGGCGCGAAAGGTCGCAGTCGTCACGGGTGCGAGCAAGGGCATCGGGCTCGCCGTCACGCGCGCGCTGGTCGCCGAGGGTGTCAACGTGGTCGCGGGCGCCCGCACGATCACGGACGAGCTCGTCGCACTGTCCGACACGGGGCAGGTCCTCGCCGTCGCCGTCGACCTCGCCGACGCCGACACCCCGGCCGAGCTCGTCGCCCGGTCGGCCCACTTCGGCGGGCTGGACATCCTGGTGAACAACGTCGGCGCGGTCACTCCGCGCACCACCGGGTTCCTCGACGTCAGCGACGACGACTGGCACAGCACGCTCAACCTCACCCTCATGGCCGCCGTCCGGACGACGCGTGCCGCCATCCCGCTGCTGCTCGAGCGGGGCGCGGGCACCGTGGTGACGATCTGCTCCGTGAACGCCTACCTGCCCGACCCTGGGGTGATCGACTACTCGGCGACCAAGGCGGCGGTCTGGAACCTCTCCAAGTCGCTGTCCAAGGAGTTCGGGCCGCGCGGCCTGCGCTTCAACACCGTCTCGCCGGGACCCGTGTCGACGCCCCTCTGGCTCGGTGAGACCGGTGTCGCGGCCACGGTGGCGGCGAGCATGGGCATCTCGTTCGAGGAGGCCCGGACGCGGATCATCGACAGCGCGGGCGGCTTCTCGACCGGCCGCTTCACCGAGCCGGAGGAGGTCGCCGACCTCGTCCTGCTGCTGGCCAGCGACCGCGCCGGCAACATCACGGGATCCGATGTGCTCATCGACGGCGGCTTTGCCAAGCAGCTCTGACCACACCCCGAAGGAGCACCATGTCGAGAACCCCGGTCGTCTTCATCCACGGTCTCTGGATCCACTCGTCGGCCTGGGCGCCGTGGCTGGAGCTCTTCGCCTCGCGCGGCTACGACCCCAGCGCCCCGGGCTGGCCCGGTGACGCGGACACGGTCGCCGAGACCCGGGCTGCCGCCGCTGCGCTGGACGACGTCGGGATCGAGCAGATCTGCCACCACTACGCCGACCACATCGACACGCTCGGCGCGAAGCCGATCGTCATCGGGCACTCGTTCGGCGGTCTCATCGCGCAGGAGCTCCTGGCCAACGACCTCGCCGTCGCCGCCGTGGCCATCGACCCGGCGCCCATCAAGGGGGTCAAGACCGTGCCGTTCGCGCAGCTGCGCTCCGGGTTCCCGGTGCTCGGCAACCCCGCGAACAAGAAGCGGACCGTCTCGCTCACGGCCAAGCAGTTCCGGTACAGCTTCGGCAACACCCTGACCCAGGAGGAGTCCGACGCCCTGTTCGAGGCCTGGACGATCCCCGGCCCGGGCCGTCCGCTGTTCGAGGACGCCACCGCCAACTTCTCCCGGAGCTCGCCCGCGAAGGTCGACACCCACCGCGCCGTCCGCGGTCCGCTGCTCCTCACGTCCGGCAGCGAGGACCACACGGTGCCGAAGTCGGTGACCCTCGAGGTGCTGAAGATGTACCAGGACAGCCCCGACTCGGTCACCGAGTACCACGAGTTCGACGGGCGCGGGCACTCCCTGACCATCGACGCCGGGTGGCGGGACGTCGCGGACGTCGCCCTCGACTGGCTCGCGACCCAGCGCCTGGGCGCCCCGGTCACCGAGGGCGCCTAGAGCCCGAAGACCTCCGTGGGCCGGCCGCGGACCAGGTCCACGACGGCGTCGGCTGCCTCGTCCTCGTCGAGCCGGTGGTCCGCGACGAGGCCGGCGAGGTAGCCGGCGTCGAGGCGGCGCGCCATGTCGTGCCGGGCGGGGATCGAGCAGATGGCCCTCGTGTCGTCGATGAACCCGCTGGTCCGGGACAGCCCGGCGGTCTCGGAGACCGCGGACCGCCAGCGCCGGATCGCGTCGGGCGCGTCGAGGAACCACCAGGGCGCCCCCACGTACACCGACGGGTAGAAGCCGGCCAGCGGCGCGAGCTCGCGGGAGAACACCGACTCGTCGAGCGTGAAGAGCACCAGCGTGAGGTTCGGGTGGGTGCCGTACCGGTCCAGGAGCGGGCGCAGGGCGTCCGTGAACGCGCCCGGCAGGGGCAGGTCGTGGCCGGTGTCGGGACCGAACCGTGCACCTGTCGGCCGGTGGTGACCTCGGCGTACACCCGGGTGGAGGGTCATGGTCAGACCGTCCTCCGTCGCCATCCGGGCCATCTCCAGCAGCATGTGCCGGCGCAGGGCGATCGTCTGGAGCTCCGGCGCCTGGCCGGCCAGCGCCGCGCGGTAGATCCGCTCGGCCTCCGCCGCGTCGAGCGGCTCGGTGCCGACGTCCTCGTGGCTGTGGTCGGTGGACACGCCGCCGTGGCGCCGGAAGTGCTCGCGCCGGTCCTCCATCGCGGCGACCCACCCCGCGTAGGACCCGGTGTCCACCCCGGCGACCGCGCCGAGGTGGAGCACGTCCCGAGCCCACTCGGGGCGGCCGGCCTCGAGGTACTTGTCGGGCCGGAACGTCGGCACCACCCGGCCGGTGAAGGACGGGTCGTCCCGCAGTGCGGCGTGCGCGGCGAGGTCGTCCACCGGGTCGTCGGTGGTGGCCAGCACCTCGATACGGAACCGGTCGAACAGCGCCCGCGGACGGAACGTCGGCTGCGCGAGCTGGCCGGCGATCCCGTCGTAGAGCTCGTCGGCGGTCTCGGCGCTCGGCCGCACGTCCAGGCCGAACACGTCGACCAGCGCGGCCTCCAGCCAGTACTTGACGGGGGTCCCGCGGTACACGGTCCAGTTCTGGCAGAGCAGGCGCCAGGCCTCGCGAGCCGCGTCGGGCGACAGGGGACCCTGCCCGACCCCGAGCGCGTCGAGCGGGACGCCCGACGCGTGCAGCAGCCGGGTGACGTAGTGGTCGGGGGTGACCAGCAACGACGTCGGGTCCGTGAACGGCTGGTTCTCCAGGAGCAGCCGGGCCTCGACGTGCCCGTGCGGGGAGAGGATCGGCAGGTCGCGCACCTCGTCGTAGAGGCGTCGCGCGATGGAGCGGACCTCGGGGGCGGTCGGCAGCAGCCGGTCGGGGTGGAGGCGCAGGGCCTCGGCGGTGGCGATCGACACGGTCAGTCCTCCCGCGCGGCGCGACGGGCGGCGACCTCGGCGACCATCGACTTGAAGCGCGTCTCGGTCAGCGGGTAGAAGACCATGATCAGGACGCCGACCAGGATGAACGCGGCGGGGACGAAGCCCGCGATGAAGCGGATGCCGTCCTGGGTCGCCTGGCTCTGCACCTCCTGCTGCGCGATGTACCCGACGAAGCCCAGGCCGTACGCGGCAGCTGCGCCACCGACCGCCTGGCCGACCTTGCGGGTGAACGAGAAGACCGCGTAGGTGGTGCCCTCGGTCCGCACGCCGGTCCGCCACTCGCCGTACTCGACGGTGTCGGCCTCCAGCGCCCACATCAGGGTGTTCACGGCGGCCATGCCGACTCCGTACAGGCCGAAGAACGCGATCGCCAGGCCGGGGTGGTCGGACGGGGTGAGGGCGATGCCGAGCGCCGCGACGATCGCGATGATGCTGGCGGAGATGTACGCCGGCTTCTTGCCGACGGCGCGCACGATCCGGGGGATGAAGCCGGCGACGACGAACATCACGCCGGTGCTCACGACGGTGAGGATGATGAAGTAGTTGGCGTCACCCAGCACGTCGCGGGCGTAGTAGGCCTGGACCGTCTGGAGCGTGAACATGCCGACCAGGAACGACAGCGCGCTCAGGCAGAGCAT
The DNA here is from genome assembly GCF_001426725.1 of Cellulomonas sp. Root137. Taxonomy (NCBI): domain Bacteria; kingdom Bacillati; phylum Actinomycetota; class Actinomycetes; order Micrococcales; family Cellulomonadaceae; genus Cellulomonas; species Cellulomonas sp. Root137. The sequence goes on from NZ_LMFG01000001.1 coordinate 2,521,550, forward strand.
GAGCAGCGGCCGGTTGCCCTTGAGGGTGCCCAGGCTCTGCTTGAGGGTCACGTGGGCGACGTCGCGGGCGACACGCTCCTTCGAGGTGGAGAACAGCAGCATGTAGAGGCCGAACCCGATGACGACGAACAGCAGGGTGGTCAGGGTCAGGGACTGCTGGAGGTTGTCGGAGTTCTTGATCTGCGGGGCGACGATGAACGCGAGCGCGATGATCGTCGCGGCGGTGCCCATCGAGCGGAAGCTGGCCAGCCGGGCGCGCTCCACAGGCTCCTGCGTCATGGCGGAGGCCAGCGAGCCGTAGGGGATGTTCACCAGGCTGTAGGCGAGGCCGAGCAGCGCGTAGGTGGCGTAGGCGTAGATGAGCTTGCCCGTGCCGCCCAGCCCGCCGGGGACCGTGAACGTCGCCACGGAGAGCAGCAGCAGGGGCAGCGAGCCGAACAGGAAGAACGGCCGGAACTTGCCCCACCGGGTCATGGTCTTGTCGACCTGGCGGCCGGCCCAGATGTCGGCGAACGCGTCCCACACCCGCACGACGAGGAACAGCGTCCCCGCGGCGGCGGCCGAGATGCCGACCACGTCGGTGTAGTAGAGCAGCAGGAACATCGACGTCATGGAGTACGCCAGGTTGTTGCCCGCGTCGCCGGCGGCGTAGCCGAGGTACGTGCGGAACCGGAGCTTGGTCGGCGCGGTGGTGCTGGGGGTGGTGATCGGGTCGGAGACAGCGACGGTGCTGGTCATGTCGACTCCTCGGTCGGGCCGCGGGGCGGCGGGCGTGCTGGGGTGGGGGATGGGGCTGGTCATGGCTTCGTGGTCCAGCGGCGGCGCAGCACGTGCGCGGCGGCCTTCGGGCGGCGGTCACGGGTGAACACGCCCTTCTTGTTGCCGTCCACCCGGAACACGGAGGTGGAGGACGTGGCGAAGTCGGCGAAGTTCCACACCTGCTCGCCGACGACGGCGTCGACCGCGTCGAACACGCGGTGGTTCATGTCCAGGTACTCGACCTGGTACTCCTCGGACCACGGCTGCGGGGTCAGGGAGTGCACGCCGGCGACGGTGTCGGCGCCGTACTCGGTGATGATGATCGGCTTGCCCTCGGTGGCCCACTGCTGGAGCTCGGACAGCCATGCGGCCTCCGCGGCGACGAGGTCGCCGGTGTTGACGTACCAGCCGTAGTAGCGGTTGAGCATGAGCACGTCGCCCAGCTCGGACACCTGGCACGTGCCGTGCGGCGCGAGCATCACGTTGACGAAGCCGACCGGGCGGCTGGTGTCCAGCTCACGGGTCAGGGCGAAGAGCGGCTCGAAGTACGCGCGGGCGGCGTCGGTGTCCGACTCGGGCTCGTTCGCGATCGACCAGAGCACGACGCTCGGGTGGTTCTTGTCCCGCGTGATCAGCTCCCGGATCGCCTGCTTGTGCGCCTCCTGGCTCACGTCGTTGACGGTCTCGGGGGAGAAGGTCGTGTAGTTCTGGCCGCCGAAGATCCCGCCCGCCAGGCCCATGTTCTGCCCGACCGCGGCGACCTCGTCGATGACGACGATGCCCGTGCGGTCCGCGTAGTCGTAGACCTCCTCGGCGTACGGGTAGTGCGCCGTGCGGAACGAGTTGGCCCCGATCCAGTCGAGCAGCTCGAAGTCGTGCACCAGGAACGCGTCGTCGTGCCCCTTGCCGCGCACGGCGGAGTCCTCGTGCTTGCCGAAGCCCTGGAAGTAGAACGGTTCGCCGTTGATGAGGAACTGCGTCCCGCGCACCTCGACGGTGCGGATCCCGACGCTCTGGTGGTAGCTGTCGAGCGAGTCGCCCGACGCGTCAACCAGCTCGACCTCGGCGTCGTACAGGTAGCCGTCGCCGGGGGCCCACAGGTGGGCGTCGGGGACCTCGAGCTCACCGCGCGAACCCTCGGCGGTCGCGACGGTCACCCCGTCCGCGTCCCGCAGCGTCACCCGCACGTCGGCGTCGCCGGCCACGGTCACCGCGTAGGAGACGACACCGGTGGTGTCGCGGCGGTCGGTGGTGACCACGACGTCGTCGACGTAGGTGGTCGGCGTCGCGTACAGCCATACCGAGCGGTGCAGGCCGGCGTAGTTGAAGAAGTCGTGGAAGTACTGCTGGCGGCGGCCCTGCGGGGTGTCGTGCACGATGCCCGGGGGGATCGTCTGGAAGGTCAGCTCGTTGTTCACGACGATCGTCACGCGGACCTCGTCGCCGGGGGAGACCAGCGCGGTGATGTCCGCCTCGAACGGCGTGTAGCCGCCCTCGTGACGGGCCACCTCGGTGTCGCCGACCCAGACGACCGCGGCGTGCGTCGCCGAGTCGAACCGGAGCGCGACGCGCTGACCCGTCCAGCCGCGGGGGACCCGCACGGTGGTCTGGTACCAGGCGTCGCCCACGTGGTCGCGCCCGGTCGTCCCGACGAGCACGTCGTTGTAGCTCGCCGGGACGGGCATGGACCGGGCCTCGGCCAGCGGACCCTGGTGCCAGCTCTGCTGACGGCCGGCGCCCGTGGCGTCGAGGCGGAAGTCCCACAAGCCGTTCAGGGACTTGCGCTCGCGGCTCGCGGTGTCCTGGGGACGAAGCATCGGTGCTCTCCTCTCATCGCCGGCGATGCATCTGCGCGTCGGCCGGTGTTCTCATTGAGGACCCGTGATCACGGGACGACAAGCGGTTGCCATGACTTGTCGCGGTGCCTAGCGTTCACCGGGTGGACGAGCGCAAGGTGCCGACGATCTACGACGTGGCCGCGGCGTGTGGCGTCGCACCGTCCACCGTCTCCCGGGCGTTCTCCCGGCCCGGGAGGGTCAATGCGGAGACCGCGGCGCGGATCCGACAGGTGGCCGAGGAGATGGGCTACCGGGCTAACCCGCTGGCGCGGGCGCTGCCCACCGGCAAGACGTCGCTGCTGGCGCTCGTGGTCTCCGACGTGACCAACCCGTTCTACTTCGAGATCATCCGCGGCGCGGAGCAGGCCGCGACCGAGGCGGACTACACGCTCCTGGTCGCGGACGTGCACGAGTCGGCGACCGCCGAGCGCAAGGCGCTCGAGCGCGCGCTGCCGCTGGTCGAGGGTGTCGTGCTCGGGACCTCCCGCATGTCGGACTCGGCGATCCGCGTGATGGCCCAGCAGCGCCCGACCGTCGTCCTCAACCGGGTGCTCACCGGGATCCCGAGCGTCATCACCGACAACGCCCGGGGTGCGCGGCGCGCGGTGGAGCACCTCGCGTCGCTCGAGCACCGGAACATCGGGTACCTCGCCGGGCCGGAGGCGTCCTGGGCGGACGGCATGCGCTGGCGGGCGATGCGCGAGGCGGCGGAGATGCTGGACCTCCGGGTCCAGAGGTTCGGCCCGTTCGCGCCGACGCTCACGGGGGGCGGGGAGGCTGCGCCGGTCATCGCCGCCTCGAACGTCACCGCGGTGGTGGCGTACAACGACCTCGTCGCGATCGGGCTGATGCGCGGGCTCGCGGCACTCGACGTGCGCGTGCCGCGGGATGTCAGCGTGGTGGGCTTCGACAACATCTTCGGTGCCGAGATCTGCTCGCCCGCCCTGACCACCGTGGCTGCGCCGCTGGCGGCCCTCGGCAAGTACGCGGTGCAGACGCTGCTGGCCGGGATGTCGTCCCGCACGCCGCCCCAGGTCCGTCCCGCGCTGCTGCCGGCCGAGCTCGTGGTCCGGGACTCGACGGCGCGGCGGGCGCGCCGACGGCGGTCCTGACCAGCCCGGCAGGACAAGTCATGGCAACCGATTGCCATCGCCGGGACCGGTGGCGCTCAATGGTGGAGGACCGACGAGGGTCCGACGACCAGGAGGTGAGCCGTGCACGACGGAACAGGCTGGGAGCGCACCGAGCCCCCCGCACCGGTGCGGATCGTGCACCTCGGGCTCGGAGCCTTCGCCCGCGCACATCTCCTCTGGTACACCCAGGGGGCCAACGAGCTGAGCGGTGCCGAGCAGTGGGGTGTCGCCGCCTTCACTGGCAGGTCCGCCGCCGCGGCCGAGGCGCTCGCACGGCAGGACGGCCGGTACACCCTGCTCGTCCGCTCATCCGAGGGCGACGCACCGACGACGATCGACGCCCTGGTGGCGGTCCACGACGGTGCCGACGCCGACGCCTGGCGCGAGTACTTCCGTCGACGTGAGGTCGGTGTCGTCACCCTGACCGTGACCGAGGCCGGCTACCGACGCACGTCCACGGGCGAGCTCGACCGCCACGATCCCGACGTCGCGTCCGACATCGAGCGGCTCCGCGCCGGGTCGCCGGCCGTGACCGCGCCGGGCCGGCTCGTCGACGGCCTGCGGGCCCGCCGCGCGGCGGGCAGCGGTCCGATCGCCGTCGTGAGCTGCGACAACCTCCCCGACAACGGCCGCGTGGCTCGCCGGGTCACGCTGGACCTGGCCGCCGCGGTGGACGAGTCCCTCGCCCGCTGGATCGAGGAGCAGGTGGCGTTCGTCTCCACGATGGTCGACCGGATCACGCCCGCCACCACCGGCGCCGACCGCGCGATCGTGCGGAAGCTCACCGGCCGGGAGGACCGGTCCCCGGTCGTCACCGAGCCGTTCAGCGAGTGGGTCCTCGACGGCGAGTTCCCGGCGGGTCGCCCGCGGTGGGAGCTCGCCGGCGCGCAGCTGGTCGACGACCTCGAGCCGTACGAGCGCCGCAAGCTCTGGCTGCTCAACGCCGGCCACTCCCTGCTCGCCTACGAGGGCCTCGCGCGCGGACTCGCCACCGTCGCGGACGCGTTCGCCGACGACCGCTGCCGTGCCGACCTCGAGCAGCTGTGGTCCGAGGCGGCCGACGTGCTGAGCCTGCCGGTCGACGACGCCACGGCGGCGCTGCGGACCCGGTTCGCCAACGCCCGCATCGAGCACCGCCTCGCGCAGATCGCGAAGGACGGGTCGGTGAAGCTCCCCGTCCGGGTCATGGCCGTCGCGCAGGAGCGGGCCGTCGCGGGCCTCCCCGTCGGACGCGCGGAGGCGGGGGTCGTCGCCGCGTGGATCCACCACCTCGAGACCGTCGACGCGTCCTCGTCGGACCCCGGCGCCGCCGACCTCGCCGCCCGGCTGCGTGACCAGGGCAGCTCGGCCCGCGCTGTGCTGGCCCTCGAGCTCCTCGCTCCCCGGCTCGCCCGCAAGGACGTCTTCGCCCGGCACGTGTCCGAGCAGCTCGCCGTCCACCGTCCCGCCCATCCCACCCTCGCAGGAGCCCGACCATGAAGATCGTCACCGCCGACGTCATCGTCACCAGCCCGAACCGCAACTTCGTCACCCTGAAGATCACCACCGACGACGGGCTGACCGGTCTGGGCGACGCCACCCTGAACGGACGCGAGCTCGCCGTCGTCAGCTACCTGCGGGACCACGTCGTCCCGCTGCTGATCGGCCGTGACGCGGGCCGGATCGAGGACACCTGGCAGTTCCTGTACCGCAGCGGGTACTGGCGCCGCGGCCCGGTGACCATGGCCGCGATCGCCGCGGTGGACATGGCCCTGTGGGACATCAAGGGCAAGGCCGCCGGCATGCCGGTCTACCAGCTGCTCGGAGGCGCCAGCCGGAACGGCCTGATGGCCTACGGGCACGCGTCGGGCATCGACCTGCCGTCGCTCTTCGACTCGATCCGCGAGCACCAGGAGCAGGGCTACCGCTCGATCCGCGTGCAGACCGGGGTCCCCGGGCTGAAGGCCATCTACGGCATCGCCGCCCAGTCCACGGGGGAGGAGCGGTACGACCACGAGCCCGCCCAGCGTGGCGCGTACCCCGCCGAGGAGGACTGGGACACCCGCGCGTACCTGCGGCACCTGCCGACCGTGTTCGAGGCCGTGCGCCACGAGTTCGGACCGGACCTGCCGCTGCTGCACGACGGGCACCACCGGATGACCCCGATCCAGGCCGCGAAGCTGGGCAAGTCCCTGGAGCCGTACGACCTGTTCTGGCTGGAGGACTGCACGCCGGCGGAGAACCAGGAGGCCCTGCGGCTGGTCCGCCAGCACACCACGACCCCGCTGGCCATCGGCGAGATCTTCAACACGGTGTGGGACTTCCAGGCGCTCATCAAGGAGCAGCTCATCGACTACGTGCGGGCCGCCTCCACCCACTTCGGCGGCATCAGCCCGCTGAAGAAGGTGATGGACTACGCCGCGCAGTACCAGGTGAAGTCCGGGTTCCACGGGCCGACGGACATCTCGCCGGTCGGCCTGGCCGCCCAGATGCACGTGGGGCTGGCCATCCACAACTTCGGCATCCAGGAGTACATGCAGCACGGGGCCAAGACCAACGCGGTGTTCCAGCAGTCGTTCACCTTCACCGACGGCTACCTGCACCCGGGCGACAACCCCGGGCTCGGGGTCGAGCTCGACGTCGACGAGGCCGGCAAGTACCCGTACGAGACCGCCTACCTGCCGTACAACCGGCTGGCCGACGGAACGGTCCACGACTGGTGAGCCATGTCGTCGTCATGGGGGTGTCCGGCTGCGGGAAGTCCACGGTCGGGTCGCTGCTCGCGGACCGGCTCGGCGTCCCGTTCCTCGACGCCGACAGCCTGCACCCACCCGCCAACCTCGCGAAGATGGCCGGTGGCACGCCGCTCGACGACGCCGACCGGTGGCCCTGGCTCCGGCTCGTCGGGTCGGCGCTGGCGGCGGCCCCCGACGGCACGGTCGTGGCCTGCTCGGCGCTGCGCCGGGCCTACCGGGACGTGCTCCGCGAGGCCGCGCCGGACGTCCGCTTCGTGCACCTCGCCGGCACCCACGCGCAGCTGTCGGCGCGCATGCGGTCCCGCGAGGGGCACTTCATGCCGGCGTCCCTGCTGGACACCCAGCTGGCCACGCTCGAGCCGCTCGGACCCGACGAGCGGGGGATCGAGCTCGACTGCACGCTCGATCCGGAGGAGCTGGTGCGCGAGGCGGTGCGGCCCGCGCCGGACCTGCTCAGGGCGTGACGTCCCCCTCCGGGCCGGCCGACAGGCTGTGGTAGAGGTCGAAGGCGACCGCCGCGGCGCCCTCCGCGTCGGACGCCGCGCAGAGGCGGATGAGCTCCTCGTGCCGCTCGACGGAGTCGTGTCCGCCCGGTGAGGCGAACCTGAGCCGCTCGGCACGGCGCAGGACCGGCGTGAACTGGTCGAGGACCGAGGCGAGCGAGCGGTTGCCGCTGACGGACACCGGCACGGCGTGCAGCGCGTCGTCGGCGCGCAGGGCCGCGTCGGCGTCGCCGTCGTCGATCGCCTGGGCGAACCGGCGGTTCGCGTCCCGCATCTGTGCCAGGTCCGCCTCGGTCAGGCTCGGCACCGCCTCCCGGACCGCGAGCTCGTGCATCGCGGCGACCACGTCGCGCGCGTCCCACACCGCGCGCATGTCCAGCGGGGTCACGGTCGTCGACCGCCCGGGGGACGCCACCACCAGCCCGGCGTGCGCGAGCCGCATGAGCGCCTCGCGCACCGGGGTGCGGCTGACCCCGAGCCACGTGGCCAGCTCCAGGTCCTTCAGCTGCTCGCCCGGCGCGAACGTGCCGTCGACGATGGAGTCACGCAGCCGCCGGTAGACGTCGTCGCGCAGCAGCGTCCGGTCGACGGCGGGCACGTGCTGGGGGATCGGCATGCGATATATGGCACACGGGGACGTGCCGCACGTCAAGCGCGTCGCCGGTCGGTGCTACCTCCGGTCGAGCCGGAGCACGAGCGTCCCGGTGTTCTCCGCGTTGCCGAGCTCCGTCAGCTCCAGCTCGCCGCTCGCGCCCACGTACCGGCCCGTCCCGCCGACGATGGCGAGGGTCTTCACGGGTGCGTTGGAGGCCCGTCCCTGCGCGACGACCTGGCCGTCGAGCAGCTGGTAGGACACCTGGCAGCTGAGGTTGATCGGGGGATCGGCCGGCACGACCGACGTCACGGTGCACGTCCCACCGCCGGCCCCGACGGTGTCCCCGGCCTGCAGCAGCGTGTCCTCGAAGACGATCTGGTCGCCACGGCTGGGGCTGAGCGCGGGGTCGTCGATGGCGGTGACCTCGCGGACGCCCGTGGCGCTGAAGTCGAGAAGGAAGAACCCGGTGAACTGCACGTCGAAGGTGATCACCCGGTCGTGGCCCCGCGACCGGTCGGCCGGAGCGGGTCCGGCGGACCCGGCGGTGAGGACGAGGACGCCGAGACCGGCGACGACGGCGGTGGTGAGTGCTGTGCGCATGACGACTCCTGACTCCGGACGCGCCGCGTGGGTGCGGCTGAGCTCGACGGTCCGCGCCTCGGGAGAGGCCGTCAAGGCGGCCGCGCACCCCCTGTCGACCGTCGACCGGGATCGCTACGGTGGAGGATGGCTTCCACCCGGGTCGCCGCGATCCAGGCAGCTCCCGTGCTCATGGATCGGCAGGCGTGCCTCGACAAGGCGGTGCTCCTGATCGAGCAGGCCGCCGCGACGGGCGCCCGCGTGGTGGTCTTCCCGGAGGCGTTCATCCCGGGCACCCCGATCTGGATGGATTCGAGGCCCATCTGGGACGGGGACGAGGAGTGGTTCGCCATGCTCGTCGACCAGGCCGTGGTCGTGCCCGGCCCGGTGACCGAGACGCTCGGCGACGCGGCCCGGACCGCGGGTGTCTACGTGGTGATCAACGTCGAGGAGCGCGAGCCGCACGGCAGCACCATCTACAACACCACGCTGCACATCGGCCCCGACGGCAGCATCGTCGCCAAGCACCGCAAGCTCGTGCCCACGGGTTCCGAGCGCACGGTCTGGGGGATGGGCGACGGCTCGACGCTGCCCGTCGTCGACACTCCCTACGGCAGGGTCAGCGGGCTGACGTGCTGGGAGAACTACATGCCTCTCGCGCGCTTCTACCTCTACGCCCAGGGCATCGACATCTGGACGGCGCCCACGCTGGCCCAGGGCGACGGTTGGGTCGCGACCATGCGCCACATCGCTCGCGAGGGTCGCTGCTACGTCATCGGCGCGAACCCCTGCACGCACATCGACCAGATCCCCGCCGACTTTCCGCACCGCGACCAGGTCTGGACGGTCAAGGACGGGGACGGCGGCTGGGTGGAGCCCGGCAACAGCGTGATCGTCGGGCCGAACGGCGAGCTGCTCGCCGGTCCGGTCCGCCACGAGGAGACGATCCTCACCGCGGACATCGACCTCGCGCACGTCCGCGCCGCGCGCCGGATGTTCGACCCCGCCGGACACTACAACCGGCCCGACGTCTTCCGGCTCACCGTCGACACCCGCCCGCGACCGGCCTTCACGCTCGGCGACGAGCAACCCTGACACCACCTGACACCACTGGGGCTTGACGTGACACCACGGTGGTGTCACGATGGTGCTATGGACCTCGGACAGTACGTCACCGACCTGCAGCGCCAGCTGGTGGAAGCCGCGGAGAACGGCACGGACGAGACCCGTGCCGTCGCCGAGCGACTGGTCGCCGGGCTCGATGCCGCCGCTCGGCTCGTGCTGCTCGACGTCCTGTCGGCGGCTGCCGGCGAGATCACGCGCGACCTCGCACCCGGCTCGGTCGACCTGCGGCTCCGGGGGCGCGACATCGAGTTCGTCGTGACCCACACCGCCTCCGAGCCCGAGGCCGACGACGGTCCGGCCGCACCCGTCGACCTCGACGACGTGAGCACCTCGCGCACGACGCTGCGCCTGCCCGACGCCCTCAAGGCCCGGGTGGACGAGGCGGCGATCGCTGACGGCCTGTCCGTCAACACGTGGCTGGTCCGCGCGATCGCGGCGGCCCTCCAACCCAAGCAGCGACGGAACGCGCAGCGGACCCTGCGCACCGGCGACAGCTTCGCCGGCTGGGCGCGCTAACCCGCCCAGCCCCCGATACACCAGCCACGCGGACCCGCGGGGCCGGACGAACACACCCAGATCCAGGGAGGCGCCAGCATGCCCACGTTCAGCACACCGACCCCGATCGACCTCGCCATCAAGCTGTCGGTCGGCGAGATCGTCGTCGTCGCCGGCGACCGCACCGACACCGTCGTCACCGTGAAGGCCACCAACCCGGCCAAGTCGGTCGACCGCCGGGGCGTCGAGGACACCAAGGTCGACTTCGACGGCCAGCGGCTCACGATCACCGGTCCGAAGCCCCGGCTCAGCTGGATCGGCCCGGGGCCCTTCGACTCGGTCGACGTCGTGGTCGAGCTGCCGGCCGGGTCGCGGCTCACCGCCGAGATCTCGGTCGGCGACGTGCGCACGACCGGCCGCCTCGGCGCCACCCGGATCAAGGCGTCGTCCGGCGGAGCGGACGTCGAGACCACCGGTGACCTGTGGCTGCGCGCCGGGCACGGCGGCGTCACGGTGGGCACCGTGCAGGGCGGGCTGGAGATCACGGCCGACCACGGTCAGATCCGGCTCGGCACGGTCACCGGGGACGCGATCCTCAAGGCGTCGCACGGCTCCGTCCGCGTCGGGGAGTCCGGTGGCGAGCTCGACGCCAAGCTCTCCTACGGCGACCTGGAGATCACGAACGCGCTCGCCTCGGTCACAGCGAAGACCGCGTACGGCGCCATCGTGCTGGACGAGGTCTCCGCCGGAGCCATCCAGCTCGAGAGCGGCTACGGGCAGGTCACCGTGGGCGTCCGCGAGGGCGTCCCCGCCTGGCTCGACCTGTCCTCGAAGGACGGGCACGTGCGCAACCACCTCGAGGCCGACCGCGCACCCGCGGAGTCCGAGCAGTCCGTCGCGATCCGGGCCCGCACCCGGTCCGGGAACATCACCGTCCAGCGCGCCCGCTGAGCACCGACCACCACCAGAAGAAGGGAACGACACCCATGACCAGCACCCAGGATCGCGCACCCGCGATCCGCCTCCAGAGCCTGGAGAAGTCCTACGGCGATCTGCACGTCCTGCGGGGCGTCGACTTCGACGTGGCGCCCGGCAGCATCTTCGCGCTGCTCGGGTCCAACGGAGCCGGCAAGACGACGATCGTGCGGATCCTGTCCACGCTGCTGAAGCCGGACGCCGGGACCGCCACGGTCAACGGCTTCGACGTCACGACGGACCCGCTGCGGGTCCGTGAGTCCATCAGCCTGACCGGCCAGTTCGCCGCGGTCGACGAGATCCTCTCCGGCAAGGAGAACCTCGTGCTGGTGGCCAAGCTGCGACACCTTCCGGCGCCCGACCGGATCGCCGACGACCTCCTCGCGCGTTTCAGCCTCACGGAGGCCGGATCCCGCAGGGTGGCGATGTACTCCGGAGGCATGCGTCGCCGCCTCGACATCGCCATGAGCCTGGTCGGACGGCCCGAGGTGCTCTTCCTCGACGAGCCGACCACGGGGCTGGACCCCGAGGCGCGCATCGAGGTGTGGCAGGTCATCAAGGAGCTGGCCGCGCGGGGGACCACCGTCCTGCTCACCACCCAGTACCTCGACGAGGCCGAGCAGCTGGCCGACCGCATCGCGATCCTCCACGAGGGCCGCATCATCGCGAACGGCACCCTCGGGGAGCTCAAGCAGCTCCTGCCGCCCGCGACCGTCGAGTACGTCGAGAAGCAGCCGAGCCTGGAGGAGATCTTCCTGGCCCTCGTCGGGAAGGACGTGTCATGACCACCACCCACTTCATCGGAGACACCGCGGACCTGACCGGCCGCTCCCTGCGGCACATCACCCGCAGCGTGGACACGATCATCACGACGGCGGTCACGCCGATCGCGCTCATGCTCCTGTTCGTCTACGTGTTCGGCGGGGCGATCCGGTCCGGCACCGACAACTACGTCAACTACCTGCTGCCCGGCATCCTCCTGATCGCGATCGCGTCCGGGATCGCCTACACGGCCGTCCGCCTGTTCACCGACCTGCAGAGCGGGATCTTCGAGCGGTTCCACTCGATGCCCATCTCCCGGCCGTCGGTGCTCTGGGCGCACGTGCTGACCTCGCTGGCGTCCAACGGGATCACGATCGTGATCATCGTGCTGGTGGGCCTGCTCATGGGGTTCCGCACGTCGGCGGGGATCGGCGCGTGGCTGGCGGTCGCCGGGATCCTGACCCTGTTCACGCTGGCGCTCACGTGGGTCGCCGTCATCGCCGGCCTCTCGGCGAAGTCCGTGGACGGAGCCGCCGGGTTCTCCTACCCGCTGATCTTCCTGCCGTTCATCAGCTCGGCCTTCGTCCCCACGGAGACGATGTCGGGTCCCGTGCGGTGGTTCGCGGAGAACCAGCCGGTGACCTCGATCGTCAACACGATCCAGGACCTGTTCTCCGGGCAGCCGGTCGGGAACGACATCTGGATCGCCCTGGCGTGGTGCGTCGGGATCCTCGTCGTCGCCTACGTGTTCGCGATGCGCACCTACCGGCGCAAGATCAGCTGAGAGGCGTCGATCCTCGTCCGGTCACCCGCGGTGACCGGACGAGGATCGCGTCACGACTGCTCGACGCGCTGCAGGGTGAGCTCGACCACCTGGTACGGCTCGTGCCCAGGCACGACGTTGTGCATGGTGATCGTCGCGTCCTGCGGCCGGACGTGGATGTGCCAGCCCCAGTCCGGTCCGGACTCCGCGGGGTAGGAACCCTCCAGTCGCACCCCGCCGGTGTCGTCGACGCCGCCGCTGAAGGTCATCCACGTCCCACCGGTGTGCCAGGAGTCGACCCAGACGGCCTGCGCACCGTCAGCCGACGCGTCTCCACCGACCAGCAGGAGGCCGTCCTGCGCGGCGTCGCCGTCGGACCAGGTGTGAGCGATCGACACGAAGCGCGCCGCCGTCACGCCGACGGTCGCGGTCGCCGCGGAGGCCTGGTAGTCGTCGGTCGGCATCAGGCGCAGGCGGTTCGTGCCCTGCCAGGTGCCGAACAGCGGGGTGAGGTGATCGACGATGCTCATGCCTGACGGTACCGACCCGCGTCTCGAGCAGGCGCATCCCGAAGAGCGGCACGAGCCGAGCAGGTAGAACCCGACGCGACGACGTCCGCCCACCCGCGGTTGGCCGCGAGGGGGCCCCTGTAGGTCGGAAGGACAATGCGGCCCATGGAGCCGGGCCGGACCGCGCGGATCCCGGGACCACAGACCCGGTTTCACCGGGCTGGGAGGCACGGCGGCGCCGACCCGAGGATCGCGACGTCCACCACCGCGTCCACCAAGTCCGGACCGGAGACCAGCGGTGCGTCGTTGTGGTCCGCTGCGGGCACCACGACCTCGACGACCTCCCGCCGCGCCTCCCGGGCGGCGTCCGCGACGGACCGGCTCAGACCGGGCGGGACGGTGGTGTCCGCGCCCCCGAGCACGACTGCGACGGGCATGGTCGTGCGGCGCACGGCGGCGACGACGTCGAACCGGTCGAGCAGCAGGGCCCCCACCGGCACGCGGTAGGCGGCCCGCGCGGCGTCGGCGAGCGTCGTGAACGGGGACCGCAGGACGAGCGCGGCGGGCGGGTGCTCGGCGGCCAGCCCGGCGGCGACCGCGGCACCGAGGCTCTCTCCGAGGTAGATCAGAGACGTCTCGGGAACGCCTGCGTCGAGCAGGTACGCGCGGGCGGCCCGGGCGTCGCGGGTCAGACCCGCCTCGGACGGCGATCCCGGGTTCCCCCCGTAGCCCCGGTACTCCAGCAGGAGGACCCCGAAGCCCGCGGAGGCGAGCGCCGCAGCGAGCGGAGCGCGGGAACCGCGATGGCCACCGTTGCCCGGCATCACGAGAACCGTCGACGTGCAGCCCTCCGGTGCCGGCAGGTGCCACGCCGTGAGCGTCAGCCCGTCGGTGGTCCGCAGGGAGACCTCCCTGGCTCCCGGCAGCGCGTCGTCCACCGCGGGAGGAGAGCTCCGGTCCGGGACGAAGACGAGCGAGCGCTGGAACGCGAGAACCAGTCCGATGCCGACGAGGAGCACGACCGCGACGACCGCGGCGACCCGCGGCAGGGCCCGACGACCGTGCGTCCGCTCCGCCATGGTCCGATCGTCTCTCCGCGGAGGCGCCTATCCGAGCGTCGCCGGTTCGGGCGCCTGCAGGAACTCCAGGATCTCGCGGGCGGCGCGCGCGCTGGAGACCGTGGCCGCGTGGCTGTTGCCCGGCAGCAGACGGAGTGCCCCGCGGGGCAGGTCCGAGGCCGTGCGTCTGAACAGGTCGGGCCCGTAGTAGCCGTCGGCGGTCCCTCCGATCACCAGCGTCGGTGCACCGATGCGGTCCAGAGATCCGGTCAGGTCGAAGGCGTCCTCGGCCTCGATCGTCCGCACGAGGTCGTCGGCCTGCTGACGGGTGAGGGGTCGGGCCGTCAGGGGGACGAGCGTGCGCATCGCCAGGCGCGACGCGGCGGACGAGAAGACAGCCGGGACGGTCGCCGCCATGGCGCGCCGATAGCGGCCCTCGCGCACGAGCGCTGCTTGCGTGCGCTGGACGGCGCGTCCCTGGTCCGACAGTCGGCACGCCCCCGCGAGGAGCACGAGGCGACGCACGCAGCCGGGATGGTCGAGCGCCAGCTGCAGCCCGATGGACGCACCCGTGGAGACACCGATGACGTCGACAGGCAGAGCGAGCTCGCCGGCGAGGGCCTGCGCGTGCTGCGACGCCAGCTGTGCCATCGTGCAGCCGGTCGCGATGCCGGGGGAGCGTCGCACGACGAGCACGGTCCGGTGCGCGGCGAGGCGACGGTAGGGGCGCAGCTCGAACGTCCGCGCGGGACCGGCCGGGTTCGTCGTGCCGCCCGTGCCGTCGAGTCCGGCCAGCACGACGACCGGGGGTCCCGACCCGATCGCGAGGTACGGCAGGCCTCCGGCCAGCGTCCCCTCCCGGACCGTCGACCCCACCGCGGGCCTTCCGCGTACCCGCGCGGCCATCAGCCCTCCGACGCCGCCCGCTCGTGGGTACCCTGCACGCCCGGTTCGACGGCCCTGCGCCTCCAGGGGCGGCGCAGCAGGGTGGCCAGCGCCACGACGATCCCGATCAGGCTGCCGACGATCCCGAGGCCGAGCAGGATCCGCACGACGAGCTCCCAGTCGAACGACTGGTCCTCGAAGGCGAACGGGAACACCCGCCACAACGCGATCAGCGGGAGGAGTCCGACGGCCGGGACGATGGCGTCGCCGGCCGCCCGCAGCCACGGCGGGTCGACGAGGACGTAGACCAGGTTCGCCACGAGCCCGACGGCGATCGAGAGGTTGACCAGCGGCAGCACGCTGCCGAGCTCGGGTGTCAGGAACGGTACGACCTGCCAGCCCGGGCTGATGTTGACGAGCCACAGGATCGCGCCGTCGACCAGCGCGCCGATGAGGTAGCCGACCCGTCGTGCGGACCGGGGCGGGCGTGGGCGCGAGGACGTTGCAGCTTCGCCGACTGTGCTCACGGGATGCTCCCTCCGGTGCGGGGACCTCACCTCGAGGCTCTCGCCACACTCGCAGCGGGGGACAGGGCCGAAGGTCACCGGAGGCGCGCGTCGTGGCTCAGCGGGCACCGACTGCCCACGGGTCGACCGGATCGGGCTAGGGTGCGAAGACCTGGCTCGCTGACGGGGTGTGGTGCGGACATGGACGAGGATCGGGTCGCCGAGTTCCGTCGGTTGCACGGTGCGGGGTGCTTCGTGATGCCGAACCCGTGGGACGTCGGGAGCGCACGGCTCCTGGAAGCGCTGGGGTTCACGGCGTTGGCCACGACGAGTGCCGGCTTGGCCTGGTCGCTCGGCCTCCCGGATGCCCGAGTCACCCGCGATCAGACGCTCGAGCATCTCCGTCAGATCGCCGGGGCCGTGTCGGTGCCGGTCAACGCGGACTTCAAGGACGGGTACGCGGTGGACCCCGCCGGAGTCGCGGCGAACGTGAAGCTGGCCGCGGCGACGGGGATCGCCGGACTCTCGATCGAGGACTCGTCAGGGGATGAGGCCCATCCGCTGTTCGACTTCGAGCTGGCCGTGGCGCGGGTGGCCGCCGCGCGCCGAGCGATCGACGAGAGCGGCACGGGGATCGTGCTGACGGGCCGCTCCGAGGGGTTCGTCTGCGGCCGTCCCGACATCGACGAGACGATCCGAAGGCTCCGTGCGTACGCGGACGCCGGCGCGGACTGCCTCTACGCTCCGCGGATCGACAACCTGGAGCACGTGTCCGCCATCGTGGCCGCGGTGTCACCGAAGCCGGTGAACCTCCTGATCAACTCTCCGTTCACCACGGTTGCCGAGGCCGCGCGGCTCGGGGTCCGCCGTATCAGCGTGGGGGGCACGCTCGCGCGGACCGCGTGGGACGGAGTTCTGGCGGCCGCCAGGGAGATCGCGGAGCAGGGGACGTTCACGCGCTTCGAGCGCCTCCCCGATGTCGAGGCCCTGTTCGGCGACTGAGAGCGCGGGCACGCGGACCCGCCGTCCGCAGATATGCGTTCGATCTCGGACATTTCGCGTGAGTCTCGAGATCCAGGAGCCGCAGGTCGCGTGTCAGGACGACATCGCGCGACGACGCGCGCTTAACCTGCCCACGGCCGCGCCAGCTCCCTGTCCCCGACACCGGCCGTCCCACACATGTCGATGCCCTTTTGCGAGACACCGGTCCGGCCGACGGCGTCGTCTGCCGTGCCGAGCCGTCGGCTGCGGCGTCGGACGGGTGCCGTCCTTCTCGCGGCGGTGATCGCCCTGACGGGGACCGGAGGGGCCAGCTACGCCGACGGCATCGACGACCGCCGTGCCGAGGCCGAACGGCGCAGCAGCGAAGCCGACCGGCGCGCCGAGGAGCTGGAAGCGTCCATCGAGGGTCTCAGCAGCGAGCTGAGCCAAGCCGCGCTCGACCTGCAGGCCACCCAGGCGCGCCTGCCCGCGGCACAGGCCGAGCTCGAGGACGCTCGCGCGGCCCTGGAGGCGACCCAGCGCGAGGCAGCCATCCTCGCCAGCCGGCTCCAGGACGCGACGGACCTGCGAGGCAGCCTCACCGCGACCATCGCTGCCGACCGGGCCGACGAGAAGGAGCTTCGCGCGGCCGTGGGAGCGATGGCGCGGGAGGCGTACCGGGGCGCACCCGGGGTCTCCGCGATGGACGTGATGCTCGATGCCAAGGACGCCACCGACTTCCTCGACAACGCGCGGCTGGTCGATGCGGCGCTGCGCAGCCAGGCGCGTGTCCTGGACGAGCTGCGCCAGGTCGATGCGAACAACCGCAACAGCGAGGCCCGGCTGGGCGCCGTGAGCGATCGCGTCGCCGAGCTGAAGGAGCAGGCCGAGGCCAACGTCGTCGCCGCCGACGAAGCCCGACAGGTCGCGCAGACGCGCGAGGACGAGATCAACCAGCTCATCGCCGACCAGAGCGCCAGGCAGGACGCGATCGCCTCGCTCAAGGCGCAGGCCGAGGCCGAGCAGGCGGAGATCGACGCCGAGCGGGCCACCATCGAGCGCGAGCTCGTCGCGATCATCGCCGAGCAACGGGCCGCCCGCGAGGCTGCCGAGGCCGCGGCACGAGCCGCCGAGGCTGCTGCCCGTGCGGCCGCCGAGGCCGCTGCACGTGCCGCCGCGGAAGCCGCCGGGCGCGAGCCGCCGCCCCCGGCACCTCCGCCGGCGCCGGTGCCGCCCCCGTCGGGATCGGTGTCCGGAGCGCTGTTCGCCAACCCGACCTCGATCAACCCCATGTACGTGACCTCGGAGTACGGCATGCGGTTGCACCCGATCCTGGGCTACGTGCGCCTGCACGCCGGCATCGACCTGCGCACCGGGTGCAACACGCCCTTGTACGCGCCGCGCGACGCGACGGTGCTCTGGTCGCAGTGGCGCAACGGCTTCGGCAACCAGGTCATGCTCGACTACGGGACGGTCGGGGGGAACTCGGTCATGAGCAGCTCGAACCACCTGACCCGCTCGATCGTCCGGGCAGGACAGGGCGTCTCCAAGGGAGAGCTGATCGGCTACTCCGGGAACACGGGCCTCTCCGGTGCGTGCCACCTGCACTTCGAGGTCTACGTGAACGGCTCGACCGTGAACCCGCGACCTCTGCTGGGCCGCTGAGCGGCTGGCGGACGGCAAGATCGGAGCATGCGCCTGGTGCTGCTCGCCGACACCCACGTCCCCCGGAGGGCGCGTGACCTCCCCGGTGTCGCCTGGGAGGCCGTGGACGAGGCGGACGTCGTGGTGCACGCCGGCGACTGGGTGTCCGACGAGTTCTGCGACGTGCTCGCCCGGCGGTCCCGCCGGCTGGTCGGCTGCCACGGCAACAACGACGGTCCCACTCTGCACCGACTGCTGCCGAGGGTCGCGCGCGTCGACCTGGACGGCCTCCGGCTCGGCGTCGTGCACGAGACGGGACCGGCGACGGGCCGCGAGCGCCGGTGCGACGCCGCGTACCCGCGCCTCGACGTGCTGGTCTTCGGACACAGCCACATCCCGTGGGACTCGATCACCCCGGCGGGGCTGCGCCTGCTGAACCCCGGATCGCCGACGGACCGCCGGCGTCAGCCGTTCGCGACGTTCATGACGGCGGAGATCCGAGCCGGTGCCCTCGTCGACGTCGTGCTGCACCAGGTCGACCGGCCACAACGCTCCTGACCGGCCCCACGGCCCATGCAGATGGGTGCGGCGGGGAGGACGTCCTCCCCGCCGCACCGCGTCCGTCAGCCGGCGGTCGTGCTCCAGCGGGCGACCTGCTCGCCGACGGCGGCGGCGAGGGCCTCGAGATCGCGCCGCACCTGACGGCGCGATCTCGCTGCCCGTGCGGCGCCGGCGATGCCGTGCGGCTCAAGGTCGGACTCGGCCGTCAGCACGACCAAGGTCTGGCGGGCACCGCGGGGAACCAGGTGCGCGGACACCCGGTACTCGACCCCGTTCCACGCCCCGTACCCGCCCGCGGCCTCCGCGGGGGAGAAGGTGTCGAGCGTGACGGCCGCGTGTTCCAGGTGCCAGACCGGAGGTTCGGTCGGCGCACCGGCGGCGGTCGTCAGGGCGCGCCACGCGAGGTCCGGGTTCACGGGTATCTCGATGCTCGCGGAGGTCTCCTTCGGCACGCCCATGGCTCCATCATCCGCCCGGAGCGCCGGAGTGGTGGTGCTCACGGCTGGGCCAGCACGGTTCCGGCCCGGACCGCCTCCACGACGTCGGCGATCGCCCGCACGGAGAACGTGGCACCGTGACGGTCGTCCACCAGCCCGGAGTGGGTGGTGTCGGCAGTCCGCAACGCGCTGTTCGTGGACAGCTGGCTGAACCGCTGCTGGGCTGCGTAGCCGGCCGCGTCGGTCGCTTCCTTGTCGGCGAGGGTGACCACGACGAGCGGGCGCGACCCCAGCGTGGTCAGGGTGCGGGCCTGCGGGAAGACCCGCGCGTACTCCGAGACCTCGTCGACGGTGTTCGTCGCGGCCCGTGCGGTGGACTCGAAGGCCTGGAAGGCAGCCGCCGCGCGCGCGTCGAGGTTGGTGCCGGCCGACGAGGGCATGAGCTGCGCCAGCCCCATGCGAGCGAGCGAGGGCAGGAGAGCCAGGGGTCCGCTGCCTCCGCCGGCCTTGCCCGCCAGGCTCGCCTCGAGCAGGTACGGGTTCGTGGCGTCGAGCAGGACCATCCCGGCGACGTCGTCGGGGTGCTCCGCGGCATAGGTCATGGCGTAGAGGCCGCCGGACGAGTGCCCCACGAGGACGTACGGTCCCGGCTCGCCCGACTTCTCGAGCAGGGCGTGGAGGTCGGCCGCGATCCCCAGCGCGTCGCGCGAGGCGTCGGTGTCGTCGCTCCAGCCCTGGCCGGCGCGGTCGTACGCGCAGACACGGGACGTCACGCTGACGTCGTCGGCGATCCCGCTCCAGGAGCTCGACATCTCGCCGAGGCCGCCTTCGAGGACGACGGTCGGCGCCCCGGTCCCCGAGCAGTGGAGGTGCAGGGTGCGCCCGCCGATGTCCACGGAGCGGCCCGGCATCGGCATCGACGCCGAGTCTGACGTCACGCGCACGGTCTCGACGAGGCCGCCCAGGGAGACCAGTGCGAGCAACACGAGGGCGGGCAGCACCAGCCACGCGCGTGCCTTCGAGTGGAGCGAGCGGGTGGCTCGGACTGCGGTCCACGCGGCCAGTGCGAGCATCGCAGGCGCCCACACCCAGCCGGCCGTCGTCAGTGCGGCGTCGTCCGGTGCGGTGGCGGCCAGGACGATCCCCGTCACGCCCATCACCGCGGCGGGGACGGCAGCCCACCGCTGGGGCTCGTCGGTGCGTCGACTCGACAGGACGGCCAGCAGGGCCCAGCCGAGGGCGAACCCGATCAGCCCGGAGCCTGTGAGCACCGGCTCGGGAGCCCCGCGGAACGCAGCCACGAGCGTCAGCAGCAGCGCGCTCGAGGCGCCGATCGCGAAGGACAGTGCCGTGAGCCGGCCGAGCCGCCCGGGTGCGGAGCTCGTTGCCTGTGGCGCCTGGTGGTGAGCCTCGGGAAGGGTCGTGGTGGTCATGATGTGTCGCTCCTCGCGCTGCTGCGGGCAGTCACCGGTCGGCACGGGTCCTGTCGACCTCGCCAGCGTCGTCGCGTCGCACCGCGCTCACCCCGGTCAAAGTGCCGGGTTCGGGCCGCCACCCGCGAGTAGCGTCGACCCGTGCTGCACGGGCGGGACGTCGAACGGGCCACGCTGCTCGCGCTCGTCCACGAGGCGTGTGCGGGCCGGGCCGGTGCCCTGGTGCTCCATGGTGATCCCGGTATCGGCAAGACCGCGCTGCTCGATGACGTGGCCGCTGCCGCGAGCGGGGTGCTGGTCCTGCGGACCGGGGGACTGGAGTCCGAGTCCCCTCTCGCCTTCGCCGCCCTCCACCGTCTCCTGCGGCCCGTGCTCTCGCTGATCGAGCGGATCCCCGCCCCGCAGGCCGATGCGCTCGGCGCCGCACTCGGCCGGCGCGACGTGGGCCGGGTCGACCCGTTCCTCGTGGCGGTCGCGACCCTGTCGGTGCTGACCGAGGCCGCGGAGCTCCAGCCGGTGCTCGTCGTCGTCGACGACGCACACTGGCTCGACGCAGCCTCCGCCGATGCGCTGCTGTTCACCGCGCGCCGGCTGCAGGCCGACCGCGTGGTGATGCTCTTCTCGGTGCGGGACGGGGCCGCCACCTCGTTCCGCCACGAGGGCGTCCCGTCCCTGGTGGTCGGTCGGCTCGACAGGGAGTCGGCCGGGGCTCTGATCGCCGAGAAGGCGGGTCTCCCGGCCGCCCACGACGTCCTCGACCTGCTGGTGGTCCAGAGCGACGGCAACCCGTTGGCGCTCGGCGAGCTGGCGGGCACGCTGACGTCTGCGCAGCTCACCGGCGACGCACCCGTGCCCGATCGTCTGCTCCTCACCGCGGACATGGAGCGGGCCTTCCTCGAGCGCGCACGACGCCTGCCGGATCCGGCTCAGGGCGTCCTCCTGATCGTGGCCGCGGACGACTCAGGGCGGATCGCCACGGTCCGTCGGGCGGCGGTGATCCTCGGGCTCGGCGAGGACGCGCTGGAGCAGGCCGAGAGCTCCGGGCTGGTGGACACGGACGGCGACACCCTGCGCGTCCGCCATCCGCTGGTGCGTTCGGCGATCCACCAGGCGGCCACCGGGAGCGAACGGCGTTCCGTGCACCGCGCACTCGCTGCAGCACTCGAGGGCCACGGCGAGCCCGACCGTCAGGCGTGGCACGCCGGGGCGGCCGCCGAGGGCCCTGACGCGATGCTCGCCGCTTCGCTGCACGCCGCCGGCGCCGGCGCCGAACAGCGGGGCGGGTACGTCGCCGCCGCGGACTTCTGGGAACGCTCGGCCGAGCTGACGCCCGACACCGAGCTGCGAGCGTCGCGGCGGTTCGCTGCCGCCCGCAACGCCTGGGCCGCCGGTCAGGTGTCTCGGACCCGGCTGCTCGCGTCCGCCGCGCGCGGTGAGACGGGGGACCCGGCCCTCCTCGCCGACATCGACCGCCTCCGAGGGCGGATCGAGGTCACCATGGGTTCAGGCTCCGCCGCCCACCGCATCTATGCCACGGCGGCGCTGGCCGCTGCCACCCGTGCACCGGGTCGCGCACTCGATCTGGCCGTTGCCGCTGCCGGGCTCGCTGCCTACGGAGGCGACAGCGGTCTCACCGTGGATCCCGACGTGATCGCCGACCGACCGCTCGGAGGGGTCAGCGCGCGCGACCGGACCCTCCACACGCTGTTGCGCGCCATGACGTCGGCATCGCAGGGGCGCTGGGCCGACGCCGTGAACGAGTTCCGAGCCGCGCTGGACGAGGGCGTCACCAGTGGAGACCCGGACGTCCTGGCCCACCTCGGACAGGCTGCCGTCCACCTCGGCGACGACGTCGCTGCCGCGCGCTGCTTCGCCGCGATGCTCGACGGGGCGCGCGAGCACGGTGCCGGGATGACCGTGCTGTACGCGCTGCCCCGGCTCGCGTTCCCGCAGTTCCTCCTCGGGCAGTGGTCGACGGTGCTGCGGCTCGCCGACGAGGCGCACGCGCTGAGCCGCAGCACCGGACACACCGCTCTGGCGGCGACGCCCCTGGCATGGCTCGCGCTCCTGGCCGCGCTGCGCGGTGAGGCGGTCGATCCCGACCAGCTCGCCGAGCTGGACGACATCGTGGATCGCCACCCTCTCGGGATCCTGGCCGGCCCGACGAGCGACCTTCGGCGATGGGCGGACGGAGCGCGCGCCGCGCAGTCCGGCGCGCACCACGCCGCCCACCATCACCTCAGCCAGATACAGATCCCCGCGCTCGCTCGGATGGCCGCGATCGACCGGATCGACGCTGCGGTGCGCGCGGGCGAGATCGATCATGCCCGCGCCTGGGTCGACGAGCTGGTCCCGTTCGCCCAGTCGACCCGTTGGCCCTGGGCGCTCGGGGCCGTGGACCACGGCAGGGCACTGGTGGCGAAGGATGCCGACGCAGCGGGTCTCTTCGAGCGCTCGATCGGGCACTACGCCCACGCCCGGCGGCCCTTCGACCTGGCGCGCACGCACCTCGCGTACGGGGAGCACCTGCGACGCGCCCAGCAGCGCATCGATGCGCGCACCCACCTGCGTCGGGCGCTGGAGATGTTCGAGGACCTGCGCGCTGGACCCCTGGGCACCCGGGCAGCGAACGAGCTGCGGGCCTCGGGGGAGACGGCGCGCAAGCGTGACGTCTCCACCCTGGTCACGCTCACGCCCATGGAGCGGCAGGTCGCGCAGCTGGTCAGTCAGGGACTGTCCAACAAGGAGGTCGCCGCCCAGTGCTGGGTGTCGCCCAGGACCGTCGCCTTCCACCTGCGCAACTGCTTCGCGAAGACCGGTGTGACATCGCGGGGAGCGCTCGCGCAGCTGACCCTCTCCTGACGGGCGACACCGGGATCGACGCACCCATCCACATGGCCCTGACAGCGAGGGCCGTCACTCCTCGAAGATGTAGCCCATCCCTGGCTGCGTGATGATGTGCCGCGGGTGCGCCGGGTCCTGCTCGAGCTTGCGTCGGAGCAGTGCCGAGTAGACGCGCAGGTAGTTGGTCTCATCGGAGTATCCGGGTCCCCAGACGTCCTGGAGGAGCTGGCGGCGCCCGACGAGGCGGCCGCGGTTGCGGACCAGGACCTCGAGCATCGACCACTCCGTCGGGCTGAGCCGCACCTCGACGCCGTCGCGCAGGACGCGCTTGCGGGCGAGGTCGACGGTCAGCGCGCCGGCGACCACGACCGCATCGTCGGAGTCGGCGGGTACCGTCGATCGGCGGACGGCTGCACGCAGGCGAGCGAGCAGCTCGTTCATGGCGAACGGTTTGGTGACGTAGTCGTCGGCGCCGGCGTCGAGGGCGTCGACCTTGTCCTCGCCGTGCTGCCGCGCGGACAGGACGACGATCGGGACGCGGCTCCAGCCGCGGATGGCGGTGATGACGTCCAGCCCGCTCATGTCCGGCAGGCCGAGGTCGAGGAGCACCACGTCAGGGGCGTGCGACGCGGCGCTCGAGATGGCTGACGCCCCGTCGCCGGCGGTCGTCACGTCCCAGCCGGACGCGCGCAGCGTGATCGACAGGGCGTGGGCAAGTCCGGGTTCGTCGTCGACCACCAGGATCTTGTTGCCGGCCATCACGCACCTGCCTCGTCGAGGGGGACGGTCACCAGCATGGTCAGGCCGCCTCCGGGGGTGTTCTCGACGCTCAGCTCGGCGCCGACGGCGGTCGCGAGGCCGTCGGCGACCGCCAGACCGAGGCCGAGTCCGTTGCCGGTGGTGTCGCCGAGTCGCTGGAAGGCGTCGAACATGTGGTCCTTGAGCTCGTCCGGGATGCCGGGACCCTTGTCGACGACACGCACGACGATCCCACGCCCGACGGTCGAGGCGCTGACGACGACAGCGCTGTCGGCAGGTGCGTGGCGCACGGCGTTCGAGACGAGGTTCGCGACGACCCGCTCCAGGAGTCCTGGGTCGGTGTGCACCAGGGGGAGATCGTCGGGCAGGTCGAGGACGACTGCGCCGGGAGAGTAGCCCTCGACCGCGAACGGCACGATCTCGTCGAGGCTCGTGGCCCGCAGCACGGGACGGACGCTGCCGGTCTGGAGGCGGGACAGGTCGAGCAGGTTGTCGATCAGTCGTTCCAGCCGCGCGGTGGACTCTTCGAGCGTGCCGACGAGGGCGGTCCGGTCGGCCTCGTCGAGGTGCAGGTCCGTCGAGGTGAGGCCGTCCACCGACGCGCGGATGGTCGCCAGGGGGGTGCGCAGGTCGTGCGAGACCGCGGCCAGCAGGGCAGTGCGGGTGGCGTCCGCCTCACCGAGGATCCGTGCCTGCTCGGCCCGGGCACGCAGCCGTTCCTGCTCGAGCACGATGCCGACCTGCGAGGCGAAGGCCTCGAGCACGCGGCGGTCGCTCGCGGGCAGGATGCGACCGCTCAGGGTGAGCACGCGCTCCTCGTCGACGACCAGGACGGCTGTCGCGGTCTCGGGGTCGAGAGGGGGATCGGTGCCGTCGGTCGCCAGGACGTCCCAGCGGGATCCGTTCTTCGCCAGGAGCGCGACGGCTTCGAGCGTGAACGTCTCCCGCAGGCGCGCCACCAGGGCGGCCGCGGTGTCCTCGCCGGAGAGCACCGACCGGGAGACGGCGGCGAGCGCGGACGCTTCGGCCCTTGCGCGGAACGCTTCGGTCGTGCGCCGGGCGGCGATGTCCACGACTGAGGCGACCCCCGCTGCCACCAGCACGAACACGCCGAGGGCGAGTGCGTTCTCCGGTTCGGCGATCGTCAGCCGGCCGGTCGGCAGCGTGAAGAACCAGTTGAGCAGGACGAAGCCGACCACGGCGCTGACGATGGCCGGCCACAGTCCGCCGACCAGCGCGACCAGGACGGTGAGCGCGAGGAAGAGCATCAGGTCGGTGGGGAGGCTGACCATGTCCTGCAGGGCGCTGAGCGCGATGGTGAGCAGCACGGGTCCGACGAGAGCGAGAACCCAGCCACCGACCCGGCGGGGACGCGACAGGGGGGACGTTCGACCGAGGTGGCGGCGGCCGGAGCGGGCGCGCTCGTGGGTGACCAGGTGGACGTCGATCATCCCGGCGAGGCGAGCGATCTCGGTGCCGTTGCTCTCCCGTACCGCCTCACGCCAGCGGCTTCGTCGAGAGACTCCGACGACGATCATCGTGGCGTTGACCCCGCGTGCGAAGTCGACCACGGCCGTGGGCACGTCCTCGCCGACGACCGTGTGGAACGTGCCACCGAGGGACTCGACCAGACGGCGCTGCTCTGCGATGCGCGCCGGCGGGGCGCTGGGCAGGCCGTCGGTGGCCAGGACGTGGACGGCGAGCAGCTCGGAGCCGGCGGCACGTTGGGCGATCCGGGCGCCGCGGCGCAGCAGGGTGTCGCCCTCGGGGCCGCCGGTGACGGCGACGACGACCCGTTCGCGCGCCGGCCACGGCGACTCGATCCTGTGCTCGCGCCGGTAGGTGGTCAGCGCGTCGTCGACGCGGTCCGCGAGCCACAGCAGCGCGAGCTCGCGCAGGGCGGTGAGGTTGCCCACCCGGAAGTACTGGGTGAGCGAGGCATCGATCTGCTCGGCCCGGTAGACGTTGCCGTGCGCGAGCCTGCGGCGCAGTGCTTCCGGAGGCAGGTCGACGAGCTGGATCTGGTCGGCGTCCCGCACGACGTGGTCGGGCACGGTCTCGCGCTGCTTCACGCCGGTGATGGCCTCGACGTCATCGTTCAGCGACTCCAGGTGCTGCACGTTGACCGTCGTGACCACGTCGATGCCGGCGTCGAGGATGTCGTGCACGTCCTGCCAGCGCTTCAGGTGCAGGCTGCCCGGGACGTTGGTGTGCGCGAGCTCGTCGATCATCGCGACCTGCGGCGCCCGTGCGAGGAGAGCCTCGACGTCGAGCTCGGTGAACTCGCTGCCGCGATGCGTCAGCACGCGCCGCGGCAGCACCTCGAGACCCTCCAGCAGCGCGGCGGTCGCGAGCCTGCCGTGCGCCTCGACGAGGCCCACCACCACGTCGGTCCCGCGGGACAGGCGGCGGTGGGCCTCGTCGAGCATCGCGTACGTCTTGCCGACACCGGGAGCGGCGCCGAGATAGACGGTCAACCGACCCCGACGCGGGCGGTCCGCACCCGAGCCGTCGTCGTCGGGCCTGATCATGAGCCCAGTGTCTCCAGGGCGAGGTTGAGGCGCAGGACATTGACCCGCGGCTCGCCGAGGACGCCGAGATCGCGACCCACCGTCGCTGAGGCGACCAGGGTGCGCAGGTCCTCGTCGGAGATCGCTCGCTCCCGCGCGATCCGGGCCACCTGCAGGTCGGCGTAGGCGGGGGAGATGTCGGGGTCGAGCCCCGACGCGGATGCGGTCAGCGCGTCCGCGGGGACGTCCTCCGGGTCGACACCCTCCTCGGTGGCGACCGCGGCGCGGCGTTCGACGATGGTGGCGACGAGGTCCGGGTTGAGCGGTCCGAGGTTGGACCCGGCCGAGGCCAGGGTGTCGTACCCGTCGCCGGCGGCGGACGGGCGGGAGTGGAACCACTGCGGCCCGTCGAACGACTGGCCGATCAGCAACGAGCCGACCGAGTCGTCCGCGCTGGTCGCATGCTCACCCGAGGCGGACACCAACGACCCGTCGGCCTGCCAGCGGAACAGCAGCTGGGAGACCCCGGTGACGGCCAGCGGGTAGACCAGGCCGAGGACCACGGTGAGCACGAGCAGCACCCGCAGCCCGGCCCAGGTCTGCCGGGCGAAGGAGACGGTGTCGGAGCCCGTCGAGTGGTGCGGGCGCAGGACGGTGGTCATCAGGACATCCCCAGGGCAGTGACGAGCAGGTCGATGAGCTTGATCCCGGCGAACGGGGCGATGACGCCGCCGAGGCCGTAGACCAGGAGGTTGCGGCGCAGCAGCGCGGACGCCGACGAAGGTCGGTATCGGACCCCGCGCAGCGCCAGCGGCAGCAGCGCCACGATGATCAGCGCGTTGAAGACGACGGCCGACAGGATCGCTGACTGCGGACTGCTCAGGTGCATGACGTTCAGCACGCCGAGCTGCGGGAACGCCACGACGAACATCGCGGGCAGGATCGCGAAGTACTTCGCGACGTCGTTGGCCACCGAGAACGTCGTGAGGGCGCCGCGGGTGATGAGCAGCTGCTTGCCGATCTCCACGATCTCGAGCAGCTTGGTCGGGTTCGAGTCGAGGTCGACCATGTTCCCGGCCTCCTTGGCCGCGGTCGTCCCCGTGTTCATGGCGACCCCGACGTCGGCCTGGGCGAGCGCGGGTGCGTCGTTGGTGCCGTCCCCGGCCATCGCGACCAGTCGCCCGCCCTCCTGCTCCCGGCGGATCAGAGCGAGCTTGTCCTCGGGCGTCGCCTCGGCCAGCACGTCGTCGACGCCGGCCTCGGCACCGATGGCCCTCGCGGTGAGCGGGTTGTCGCCGGTGACCATGACGGTGCGGATGCCCATGGCACGCAGGGCGTCGAACCGCTCGCGCATGCCCTCCTTCACGACGTCCTTGAGGTGGATCACCCCGAGCACGCGTGCCGGACGGTCGCCGAGCTGTTCGGCGACGACCAGCGGAGTACCGCCCGAGGCGGAGATCGCGTCCACCGTGGCAGCGACGTCGTCGCCGGCGTGCCCACCCGTGGACCGGACCCAGTGGGCGACCGCGGCGGCGGCTCCCTTGCGCACGAGGCGCGCGGGGCGGTCCCCGGTCGCGGGGAGGTCCACGCCGCTCATCCGGGTCCGCGCCTGGAACGGCACCAGCTCGGCGCCGACCAGGTCGCCCTCGGGTCGCTCGCGCAGCCCGAAGCGCTCCTTGACCAGGACCAGGACCGAGCGCCCCTCGGGGGTCTCGTCGGCCATCGAGGACAGCTGCGCCGCGTCGGCGAGCAGCGCGGGGTCGATGCCGGCGGCGGGCAGAAGATCGGCTGCCTGGCGGTTGCCGAGCGTGATGGTGCCGGTCTTGTCCAGCAGCAGGACATCGACGTCGCCGGCGGCCTCGACCGCGCGACCGGACATCGCGAGCACGTTGCGCCGCACGAGGCGGTCCATGCCCGCGATGCCGATCGCGGACAGCAGCGCCCCGATGGTCGTCGGGATCAGACAGACCAGGAGTGCGACCAGCACGATGAGTGGCTGCCGGGCGCCCGAGTAGACGGCGAACGGCTGCAGGGTGACCACGGCGAGCAGGAAGATGATCGTCAGGGTGGTGAGCAGGACGTTCAGGGCCACCTCGTTCGGGGTCTTCTGCCGCTCCGAGCCCTCCACCAGCGCGATCATCCGGTCCACGAACGTCTGACCCGCGGGCGCGGTGATGCGCACGACGATCCGGTCGGACAGGACGACCGTGCCACCCGTGACCGCGGACCGGTCCCCGCCGGACTCGCGGATGACGGGGGCGGACTCGCCGGTGATCGCGGACTCGTCGACGCTCGCCACGCCCTCGATGACGTCGCCGTCGCCGGGGATCGTCTCGCCGGCGACGACGATGACGACGTCTCCGACCTTGAGCGTGGACGAGGCGACCTGGACCGTCTCGTCGCCGGGGACGACCTTGCGGGCCGTCGTCTCGCGCTGTGTCGCGCGCAGGCTGGCGGCTTGAGCCTTCCCGCGGCCCTCGGCCACGGACTCCGCGAGCGTGGCGAAGACGACCGTGAGCCAGAGCCAGACCGCGATGGACCACGCGAACGGGCTCGGCTCGGCGAGGGCGAGCACGGTGGTGAACGCGGCGCCGACCTCGACGACGAACATGACGGGGGAGTCCCACAGGCGGCGAGGGTCCAGCCCCCGGAGGGCACCCGGCAACGCGGCGGCGAGCTGCCGCGCGGACAGCGTCGACGCGGCGGCCGGCACGACGTGCGGCGTGGTCGCCGGCTTCTCGACAACGGTGGTGCTCATGACAGGGACTCCACGACGGGACCGAGGGACAGGACAGGGACGAAGGTGAGACCGACCACCACGAGCGTCACGGTCACCAGGAGGCCGACGAACAGCGGGGTGTGCGTCGGCAGGGTGCCGGCGCCTTCCGGGGTCGTCCTCTGGTGCGCGAACCGTCCGGCGAGGGCCAGGACGAGCGCGATGGGCACGAACCGGCCGATGAGCATCGCCAGGCCGAGCAGGGTGTTGTAGAACGGCGTGCCGCTGGTCAGACCACCGAACGCGGACCCGTTGTTGTTCCCGGCGGAGGCGAACGCATAGACGACCTCCGAGAGCCCGTGCGGACCGACCTGCAGCTGCCCGGCCAGCCCGGCCGGCGTCGAGATCGCGAGGGCGGAGCCGAGCAGGACGACCGCGGGCATCGTCAGCACGTACAGCGCGACCAGGGTGATCTCCTGGCGGCCGATCTTCTTGCCCAGGTACTCCGGGGTGCGCCCCACCATGAGCCCGGCAAGGAACACGGCGACGATGATCAGCACGACCATCCCGACCAGCCCGCTGCCGACCCCGCCGGGGGAGACCTCGCCGAGCAGCATCCCGAGCAGCGCGACACCGCCGCCCTGGGCGGTCAGGGAGTCGTGCGTCGAGTTGACCGCGCCGGTCGAGGTCATCGTGGTCGACGCGGCGAACAGGGCAGAGGCCGCCTCGCCGAAGCGGACCTCCTTGCCTTCCATCGCGCCACCGGCGGCCGCGGGGGCCAGGCCGGGGCCGGCCATCTCGGCCCAGGTGAGCAGGCCGACGGCGGCGACCCACAGGGTCGACATCGCAGCGAGGATCGCCCAGCCCTGCCTGCGGTCGCCGACCATGCGGCCGAACATGCGCGGCAGCGTGAACGGGATGAGCAGCATGAGGACGACGGCGAACGCGTTGGTCCACGGCGTGGGGTTCTCGAACGGGTGGGCGGAGTTGGCGTTGAAGAACCCGCCACCGTTGGTGCCCAGCTGCTTGATCGCCTCCTGCGAGGCGACGGGTCCCCCGAGCACCGCCTGGGTGCTGCCCGCGAGCGTCGTGATCTCGGTGGGGGCGTGCAGGTTCTGGATCACGCCGCCGGCCACCAGCACCAGGGCCGCGACGAACGCCAGCGGGAGCAGGATGCGGACGGTTCCCCGCACCAGGTCGGCCCAGAAGTTCCCGACGCGGCCGTCGGTTCCGGACCGTGCGAACCCTCGGGCCAGTGCTGCGACGACGGCGAGGCCGACCGCTGCTGACAGGAAGTTCTGCACGGCGAGCCCAGCCATCTGCATGAGGTGCCCGATCGCGGCCTCGCCGGAGTACCACTGCCAGTTCGTGTTCGTGACGAACGAGACGGCCGTGTTCCAGGCGCCGGCCGGGTCCAGCGGCGCCATGCCGATGTCGAGGGGAAGCCGGTCCTGCAGGCGGCCCAGCCCGAACAGGAGCAGGACGGACGCGAGGGAGAACCCGAGCAGGGAGAGCAGGTACGTGCTCCACTTCTGCTCGGCGTCGGGGTCCACCCGCATGACCCGGTAGCCGACGCGTTCGACGGCGAGGTGCCTCGTCGAGGTCATCACCCGGAACATGTGGTCGCCGAGCGGCCTGTGCGCGGCGGCCAGGACCAGGACGACGATCCCGATCTGACCGACCGCGATCCACGTCGCGCTCATCGGACCTTGTCCGAACGCAACAGCTGGACGACCAGGTACACCAGGAGGGCGCCGGCCACGACGAGGCCGGCGACGTCGAACCCGCTCATGAGCGGTCCGCGCGGCGTGCGAGCAACGCGACGGCGGCGAAGAACACCACGGTCAGCGCGAGGAAGGCCACATCGGCCATGGGTCTCACTGCACCTTCGACGACGGACGGAGGACCACTCGCGGAGGTCTCCCGACGGCCCACACCGGGGCCGCACCCGTTGGTCTACGCCTTCGTCAGCACGTCAGCGGCGGTCTTGATGGCTTCTTGACGGTGAATCGGGTGGTCTTGGCGCAACCTTGTCGTCCCGGCGTCGTCGCCTCGCCCGTGGGTCCCGGACTGCCCGGACGAGGCCACGGCAGCCGCGCTGACCACCGCAGCGATGGTGGCCGCCGGATGACGGCCACGCGTGTAGACCTGCCCGTCGCCCGCACGGGACGTAGGTCCCTTACCCAGGTCCGCGCAGGCATCGACACTTGTCGATATCGATGCCCGTCGATGCAATCGGGAGGTCCTGACGGATGAGCACCATCGCAGTCTTCGAACCAGCACTGTGCTGCAGCACCGGCGTGTGCGGGCCGGATGTCCCGCAGGAGCTGGTGACGTTCTCGGCTGATCTCGACTGGCTGCGGGATCAGGGTGTTGCGGTCTCGCGCTTCAACCTGGCCAGCGAACCGGGGGAGTTCGCCGGCACGCCTGCCGTGCTGGACTTCCTGCAGGTCTCCGGCTCGGAGGGCCTTCCGCTGATTCTGGTCGACGGGACCATCGCCATGGCAGGGCGCTACCCCAGTCGCGGCGAGCTGGCGCGCTGGGCCGCCCCGAAGGCCGCCGTGCCCGCCCGCGCCGCCCTTCCGATGGCGGGTTCCGAGGGTGGGTGCTGCGGCGGCGGTGGGTCGTGCTGACCGACCCGAGCCTGCCGCGCTTCCTGGTCGGCGCGCCGCGGTTCCTGTTCCTGACCGGCAAGGGCGGGGTGGGCAAGACCTCGATCGCCTGCGCCGCCGCGATCGCGCTGGCCCGCACGGGTAGGTCCGTCCTGCTGGTCAGCACCGACCCCGCATCCAACGTGGGGCAGGTGTTCGGGCTGAGCATCGGCAACACGATCACGCCCGTGCCTGCGGTCCTCGGACTCTGGGCTCTGGAGATCAACCCGGAGCAGGCCACGGCCGCCTACCGGGAACGCATCGTCGCCCCGGTCCGTGGCATCCTGCCCGCCGCCGACGTCGCGCTCATCGAGGAGCAGCTGGCGGGCGCGTGCACCACCGAGATCGCCTCGTTCAACGAGTTCACGGCGCTGCTCACCGAGGACGCGGCCGGCGAGTTCGATCACGTCATCTTCGACACCGCGCCGACGGGGCACACCATCCGGCTCCTGCAGCTGCCGGCATCCTGGACCGACTTTCTCGACGAGGGCAAGGGCGACGCCTCCTGCCTCGGACCGCTGGCCGGGCTCGACCGGCAACGCACGGTCTACGCCGCCGCCGTCGCCACGCTCGCCGACTCGCGTCGCACCCGTCTCGTCCTGGTGACCCGGGCTCACCAGGGCGCGGTCGCGGAGGTCCAGCGCACACACGACGAACTGGCCGCACTCGGACTGGACCACCAGTACCTGGTGATCAATGCGGTCATGCCCGTCCCACTGTCCGGCGACGCGCTGGCCACCGCCGTCCACGAGCGCGAGCAGGCCGTCCTCGCGGCGCTGCCCCCCGACCTCGCCGCGCTGCCCCGCGACGTGCTGTCCCTCAAGGGCGAGAATCTGGTGGGCCTCGACGCCCTCGTGCACCTCTTCGCGCCGGGCGACCCCTCCGACCTCCACGTCCCCGAGGCCCGGGAACACTTCACGGCGGGTGTCGGGTCGTTGGCGGCCCTGGTTGACGAGCTCGCCACCCAGGAGCACGGCCTGATCATGACGATGGGCAAGGGTGGCGTCGGCAAGACCACCATCGCCGCCGCCATCGCCGTGGCACTCGCCGAACGCGGGATGCCCGTCCACCTGACCACCACCGACCCCGCGGCCCACCTCGGACAGACCCTCGGCGGCTCGGTGCCGAACCTCGAGGTCTCACGGATCGACCCTGCCGTCGAGACCGAGCGCTACCGCCAGTCGGTCCTGACCCGCCGAGGCGCCTCCCTGGACGACGCGGGACGCGCCAGCCTCGAGGAAGACCTGCGGTCTCCGTGCACCGAGGAGATCGCCGTGTTCCAGGCCTTCTCCAAGGTCGTCAACGACGGCAGGCGCCGATTCGTCGTGATCGACACCGCACCCACCGGACACACCCTCCTGCTGCTCGACGCCACCGGGTCCTACCACCGGGACATCGTGCGGCAGATGGGTCCGACCGCCGCGACGTTCACCACCCCGATGATGCGACTTCAGGACCCCGACTACACCAAGGTCCTCATCGTCACCCTGCCGGAGGCCACACCAGTCCTCGAGGCCGAAGAGCTCACCGAGGACCTCCGCCGCGCGGGCATCCACCCCTGGGCCTGGGTGATCAACAGCTCGGTCGCGGCAGCGCAGACCGCCGATCCGCTCCTCCTTCGGCGCGCCGCCGCCGAGACGGACCAGATCGCCCGCGTGCACGTCGAAGGTTCAGCCCGGTGCGCGATCGTCCCGCTCCTGGCAGCCGAGCCGGTGGGAGTCGACGCTCTTCATGCACTCGGGGGGACAGAGGCAGCTGCTGCAGCGTTCGTCTGAGATCTTGGGGGCACGCAGCAGAGCACGGGTGCCCGGGCGCCCCAGGTGTGGACGCGCTCGGGTGTCGGAGTCGCAGACGCCGGTCAGTAGCCGTCGCCGCAGTCCAGGCCGGCGACGACGTGGCCCGTCGCGGACAGGCCCAAGCGTGTTGCGCCCGCGTTGATGAGAGCGACTGCGTCTGCGGCCGTGCGGATGCCACCGGACGCCTTGACGCCCAACGCGGGACCCACAGTCGCGCGCATCAGCTCGACGGCGTGCACGGTGGCGCCGCCGGCCGGGTGGAACCCCGTGGACGTCTTGACGAAGTCGGCACCCGCGGCCACAGCCGCTCGACAGACGCCGACGATCTGCGCGTCGTCGAGCGCCGCGGACTCGATGATGACCTTCAGCACCCCGGGGGCCGGAACTGCGGCCCGGACGGCGGCGATGTCAGCCTCGACCGCGGCGAAGTCCCCGGCCTTGGCTGCGCCGATGTCGATCACCATGTCCACCTCGTCAGCCCCCTGCTGCATCGACAGAGCCGCCTCGGCAGCCTTGACCGTGCTGTGGTGCTTGCCGGAGGGGAAGCCGCACACCACAGCGAGCCGCAGGTTCGGCGCCTCGGTGAGGTCCAGCGGCAGGAACGACGGAGAGACACACACGGAGTAGACGCCCAGCCGCGCGCCTTCAGCCACCAGGGCGGCGACGTCCGCGGCCGTGGCCTCGGGCTTGAGCAGCGTGTGGTCGACGTACTGGGCGAACGCAGCGGGGTCGATGGCGGTGGCGGTGGTCGTGGTCATGGGGTCTCCTGTCGATCACGGCGGCTCGTGCCGTCCGGAATGCGTCGTCGACGAGGCGTGTGCGTTCGTCGTGCTGCGGGGATGCGCGTGCCGGCCTCGCTGTGATGCGCGCGCTCGTCGACGGGTCAGCGCGGCGAAGGAGCGCCCAACGCAGCCCTGGCTCGGGGCCTTCGCCCGGGAGGACCACGTCATGCGCTCATCCATGCCGGCCACCGTGCGAGGGCCCGACTGCCGAGCACCCGGACTCCCACACTGGGGTAGAAAGCGTGGTCGGACGTGGGCCTTTGGGCCCCTCGCCGGAGCGCTTCAGCGGTCTGCGACGGGGGACGAGGCCGTTGCTCCATCGCGCTCCAGAGCAAGGAGAAAGACCGCCCCGGATTTCTCCGAAACGGCCTCTGACCTGCGGCAATGCTGGTGGGCGATACTGGGATCGAACCAGTGACCTCTTCCGTGTCAGAGATCGGGAGGGGGTCCGGGAGCATCCGCTGACGTCCATCCGTGCAGGTCAGAGCGTTACGGTGCAGTCGGTGGACGCCGCCGGACACCCCCGAACGCGTGCTGGTTGGCGTACGCAGTTGGCGTACGGCTCAAGTCGGGGCGGCCATGTGTCGTGCCGCCGTCTCGGAGGTGCGGATTCGGCAGAACAACGCCGTCACGCGCTGGCAATGCCCATTGCCTCATCGGAGAGATCACCAGACTCGCTGACGTTTACGCGATGCAGCGGGGCACCTGACGTTCAGAGTGCGAATCGCTCTTCCAGGAAATGGCTGGGGGTGCGCGAGTGCGCGGTGGCGGGCACAGCGCACTCGTGATGTCCTCGATGCAGTCAGCAGCCAGGAGGGTGTCACCATGCAGTACCGCACGCTCGGCAACAGCGGAACGATCGTCTCGGCGCAGTGCCTTGGCACCATGACGTTCGGCGCCGAGGCGG
Organism: Cellulomonas sp. Root137; assembly: GCF_001426725.1. Lineage (NCBI taxonomy): Bacteria > Bacillati > Actinomycetota > Actinomycetes > Micrococcales > Cellulomonadaceae > Cellulomonas > Cellulomonas sp. Root137. The sequence goes on from NZ_LMFG01000001.1 coordinate 2,556,791, forward strand.
ACGAGCGGACGTCCGGCGAGATCTTGACGACTTTCGTCGAGCGCGGCGGGACGTTCGTCGACACCGCCGATGTGTACTCGCGCGGCGGCTCTGAGGAGATCCTCGGACGCTGGCTCGCCTCCCACCCCACGGACGCACAGCAGCTCGTCGTGGCGACCAAAGGGCGGTTCGCGATGGGAGACGGGCCCAACGACCTCGGCCTGTCTCGTCGCCATCTTCGCCAGGCGCTCGACGCGTCACTGCGTCGTCTCGGTGTCGAGCACATCGACCTCTACCAGATGCACGCCTGGGACGCGCTCACCCCTGTGGAGGAGACGCTCGGGTTCCTCGACGAGGCCGTCGTCGCGGGCAAGATCTCGTACTACGGATTCTCCAACTACCTCGGATGGCAGCTCACGAAGGCTGTCCACATCGCGCGTTCGCACCACTGGTCCGCGCCGGTCACGCTGCAGCCGCAGTACAACCTGCTGGTACGCGACATCGAGCACGAGGTCGTTCCCGCAGCGCTCGACGCCGGGCTCGGGCTGTTGCCGTGGTCGCCGTTGGCCGGCGGCTGGCTCTCCGGGAAGTACGCGCGGGATGTCCGCCCGCAGGGCGCGACCCGGCTGGGCGAGGATCCCGCCCGAGGCATGGAAGCGTGGGAGGCACGCAACGCCGACGACAGGACGTGGCGTGTCATCGACGCCGTCCGGGAGGTCGCCGACGCCCGCGAGGTGACCATGTCCCAGGTCGCCTTGGCATGGCTCGCGGGCCGCCCGGCGGTCACCTCGGTCATCATCGGAGCCCGCACCAGCGAGCAGCTTGGCGACAACCTGGTCGCCGCCGATCTGCTGCTCACCGACGACGAGCTCAAGCGGCTGACCGAGGTCAGCGCCCCCAGGGTCGACGACTACCCCTACGGCGCCGCAGGCGTGGCACAACGGCACCGGGGTGGGTTCTGATCCACTCAGCTCGCCCACGACGCAGAGCGCACCGTGATCGGGTGCGGGAGGCCGGCCCTGCCGACGGCGCTCGCACGACGGTCCGACGCCCCGACGCGGCACGCCCCGCGCTAAGGGAGGAAGCGGTCGATCCAGCGCAGTGCCGGGCCGACGACGGGGCGCTCGTGCCACCCGCCTGCGATCGCGAACTCCCGTGCCCGTCGCAGGATCGATCGCCCACGTGTCGCGGCTGTGGGGTGCGTGCGATGGTGCTGGTCTCTCGCGCGTCGGTGCAGATCGCGGGCACAGGCACCGCAGACGGTCACCTCGCGGTGGTCGCCGAGCCTGACGAGCTCGTCGTCGGGAAACGCGGAGCCGCAGCACCAACAGCGGGGCTCGTCTGCTCCGGCCAGGTCGGGCCGGGTCATCGCAGCACAGACGACAGCTGCTCCACGGTGGGCGATCCCGCAAGCCCATCCGGCGTGCTGAAGAGGCGGCACGACAGACCGCCGAGCGTCGCGCCCGGTGCTCGGAACGGATCGCGACCGTTCGCCAGGATCGTCGGTGACCCTGCGAACCCGGACACCGCGGCGCCCTCGGCCGTGTCCACCTGCACGTAGGAGATCGGCTGATCTGCACGTCCGACCGCAGCCAGCGCGGCCTGCAACCGCTCGCCGGCGAGTTGCCAGTGCGGGCACTGGTCGAAATAGAGCAGCTCCACGTCCATGGCGTCATCGTCCCATCGTGAGGCGACGGTGGGACCGCTCACGCGTTGACCCCCAACAGTCCGGGCGCCAGGCGAGATCACCGATGCTGGGCTGCCCGTCGTGCCATTGCGACCCAGGATGCGTCTGGCCCCCTTCGTCGACAGGAGCCACGCGGGCAGCATCGCAGCGGCGATTTCAACGAACCTTGATGCGATGACAACGGGGGACAGCTGGCGGTAGGGCGACCCTAGGCCTGCGGGCGTGCCTACCGCGCTCGTCTTCCTGTGCCCCGCCTGAGGCCCCCGACCCGGGCGGGGCACAGGTGTAGACCTCGCCAGTGGCCGCCGCTGGAGCTCCGGCGCGGAGCGCATGCTGCTCTGGGAACAGACCAGAGGCGCTATCTGCCCGAGGAGGTGCCGCGACCGCAGACGGTCTGCAGGACGTCTGCGATCTCCGGACTCTCCGCGCCGCGTCGTCGATGCCGAGGACAGCGCAGTGGGCGTGGACAGCCGACCCGACGCTCGGGAAGTCGTTGGAGGGTCGCCAGGGAGTAGTCGCGGCACACGAGGGACGCCCAGGACGACGGCGTCTTGCGGGGTGCGATTGGGCTACATCGTCGATGAAGTTTCGATGGAGGTTGCTCCCCAGGACCTACAGGTCCCAGGTGTGCGGGCCTGCGGACGTCGACAGTTCTGACGGAACCGTCTTCGAGGAGCTCACATGCACCCCACCCTTGTCCGTCTGCCCGCCGTCGTGGCGCTTGCTGCGTCGCTCACCGTCGTTCCCGCAGCTGCGTTCGCGACGCCGCCCGACGCGGTGCAGCAGGGCAACAGTTCGGGCTCCGACGCGGGTGCAGAACCCCAGGAGTCTGCGACAGGGTCCTCCACCCACGACATGGAAGAGATGGAGGGTGCGGACGGCGTGGACGACATGGAGGGCATGCCGGACATGGAGGGGATGGACCACGGCGGCGCCGCCGTGGAGACCGGCGACGAGCCGGCCGGCGAGCACAGCGAGCACAACCCGAGCACTGGGGACGGCGGTGGCCACGCAGACGCGGCCCCACCGACGTCCCGCCCGCGCGTGGCCGTGCTGTCGGCCTTCGCCGGCGTGAACGCGGTTGTGCTGGGTGCCGCAGCGGTACTGCGGCGACGTGACCGCGACCGGCCACGCCACCGGCCCCGCCCGGCCGCCACCCCGACCGCTGCCTAACCCTCGCGAAGGACACCACGATGACCACGCTCACACCGCCGCCCGAGGTTGACGTCGTCGACGAGGACGTCACGCTCGGCCCGGACCTGACCCCGCCGCCGGTGGGCCGCAACCTCATGACGATCCCGTGGATCGCACGCTCGCTGCGCTCCGGCTGGTACCCGAAGATCTTCCAGATCCCCGTGGCGGCCGTCTTCGGACTGGTCGCCTACCAGCTGCTCGTCGGCCCCGACGTGGCCCACGAGAACGCCGGCACTGCCCTGATGTGGGTGCTGTGGTGGCCGGTCATCCCGATCGTGTTCGTGCTGCTCGGCCGCTTCTGGTGCGCCGTGTGCCCCTTCGGGGCGATCTCCGACTTCGCGCAGAAGTGGGTCGGCGTCAACCGGCCGGTTCCCAACTTCTTGAAGAACTACGGCATCTGGATCATCGACGCGTCGTTCCTTGCCATCACGTGGGCCGACCACGTCTGGGGCGTCGTCGAGTCGCCGTGGGGATCCGGCGTGCTTCTGCTGCTGCTGACCACCGCCGTCATCGCCTCCGGCGCCCTGTTCCAGCGACGCACGTTCTGCCGGTACCTGTGCTTCCTCGGCGGGCTGTCCGGCAACTACGCCCGCACCGGCATGGTCGAGCTGCGCGCCGACTCCGACATCTGCAAGACCTGCAAGGCCAAAGCCGTCTGCTACAACGGCAACGACAAGGTGGCCGGCTGCCCGCTGTTCACGTTCCCCCGCACGATGGAGGACTCCGCTAACTGCAACCTCTGTGCGAACTGCATCAAGTCCTGCCCCAACGACGCGATCCAGGTCCGGCTGCGCAAGCCCACCAGCGAGCTGTGGTTCATCACCAAGCCCAAGATCGAGCAGTCGATGCTCGCCATGGCGATCATGGGGATCGTCCTGATCCAGAACATCACCATGCTCGAGGTCTGGAACAGCGTCCTTGCCCAGATCGAGGCGCTCACGGGGATCACCAGCTACGCCGTGATCTTCACCGTGGCGTTCGCCGTCGCTGTGTCGGTGCCCGTCGGCCTGCTTGCCCTCGCATCTCGCATCGCAGCCGGCCGCAACCTCGAAGACACCAAGATGAACTTCGCTCGCTTCGGGTACGCGCTCATCCCCCTGGACGTGGCCGCGCACCTCGCGCACAACCTGTTCCACCTGCTCGCCGAGGGCGGCTCGGTCTACTACACGGTCGCCAACCTGTTCGGTGCCGGCGTCAGCGGTGACCCGGCACTGATGAGCACGGGCACCATCCAGGTGCTGCAGTTCGCGCTCCTGGCCCTCGGGATCGCCGGCTCCATCTACACCGCGAAGCGCATCGCCTACCGCCGGTACCGCACCGTTGCCCGCCGACGCTCCACGCTGACGCCCTACGTCGTGATCATCGCGCTGCTCGGCGCGATCAACGTGTGGATGTTCCTCCTGCCCATGGCCCATCGCATGTGAGCAGTGGGCGCCGCCTTCCCGACCATCACCCTCCCACCGCGACCCCAGGAGGCAGACCCATGCCCGCGCCCCGCTCGACGGCACACGAGACGACCACGGACCCATCCACACCCACAGCGCTCCGAGTCGCCATCGTCGGCGCCGGCCCGGCCGGCATCTATGCCGCCGACATCCTGTCCAAGGCTGGCCTCGACGTCAGCATCGACCTCTTCGAGCGCCTGCCCGCGCCGTTCGGCCTCGTCCGCTACGGCGTCGCCCCGGACCACCCGCGCATCAAGCAGATCATCGTCGCCCTGCACAAGATCCTCGACCGCGGCGACATCCGCCTGCTTGCGAACGTCGACTACGGCACGGACGTGAATTTGGACGACCTGCGCCGGTTCTACGACGCGGTCATCTTCTCCACGGGCTCGATCCGCGACGCCGCCCTGCCGGTCCCGGGCATCGACCTCGAGGGCGCCTACGGCGCCGCCGACTTCGTGTCCTGGTACGACGGGCACCCCGACGTTCCGCGCACCTGGCCGCTGAACGCCCAGCACGTCGCCGTCCTCGGCGCGGGCAACGTCGCACTCGACGTGGCCCGCATCCTGGCCAAGCACGCCGACGACCTGCTGCCCACAGAGATTCCCGCGAACGTCTACGACCAGCTGAAGGCTTCGCCCGTCACGGACGTGCACGTGTTCGCTCGGCGTGGCCCCGCGCAGGTGAAGTTCTCGCCCCTGGAGCTCCGCGAGCTCGGCCACGTCCCGGACGTCGACGTCATCGTCTACCCCGAGGACTTCGACTTCGACGAGGGCTCGATGGCCGCCATCCACTCCTCGAACCAGACCAAGCAGGTGGTCAAGACCCTCACGGACTGGACCCTGAAGGAGCCGGAGGAGAACACCGCGAGCCGGCGCATCCACTTGCACTTCTTGCACAAGCCGGTCGAGGTCCTCGGCGAAGACGGCAAGGTCATCGCGCTGCGCACCGAGCGCACCGCCCTGAACGGGGACGGCAACGTGTCCGGCACCGGCGAGCTGCACGATTGGCCCGTCCAGGCCGTCTACCGCGCGGTCGGGTACTTCGGCTCGCCGCTGGCGGACATCCCCTTCGACGACGTCGCCGGCGTGATCCCCAACCTCGAGGGCCGCGTCGTTGACGCTGACGGTCAGCATCTCCCGGGCGTCTATGCCACGGGCTGGATCAAGCGCGGACCGGTCGGTCTCATCGGGCACACGAAGTCCGATGCGTCCGAGACCATCAAGCACCTCGTCTCGGACGTCGACCGCCTGCAGCGACCCGAGAATCCTGACCCCCGGGCAGTCACGGCACTGCTCATCGAACGCGGCATCGACCCCATCGAGTGGTCCGGCTGGCAGCTTCTCGACGCCTACGAGCAGTCGCTCGGAGCGGCGCAAGGCCGCGAGCGCATCAAGGTCGTTCCCCGAGAGGAAATGGTTGCTGTCAGCCGCCGTCAGCCGTGAGCGTGAGCTTGGGCGGTGGGGGCTGAGTCGCGGGCTGCGCGCCGGGTCCGTGGTTTCACCACGGCCGAGCTGCGCCGTAGCGCGGTCCAGGCTCCCGCCGCCAGTACGGCGAGCCAGCCAAGACCCAGCACGAGGTATCCGGCCTCGTCGAATGTCGACGTGAGCGCGGCGTCGGTCAGGACTCGGATCCCGCCGTAGCCAGGCAGGACCTCCGCCCACCCCGGGGGCGCACCTCGGAGCATCGGGCTCTGAGCAATGCCCAGGTCCATGAAAGGCAGCAGGAACGCGACGAAGACACCGCTCACGCGGCCCAGAACGGGCCCGATGATCACTCCGAGGAAGGCGTAGGTCAACGCCACCAGGAGGTTCGCCAAGCCGTAGAGCACCCACTGGTGCGCATCGAAGACCAGCGCCGTCACGGCGAGCGAGGCCACCGTGGCCAGGGTCGCCGCCATCGAGACCACCGTGAGCCGAGCACTCGCCAAAGTGCTGGAACGCATGCCGGCAAGGGTCAGCCGTTGATCGCCGGAGCGGGCGTCGAGTGCGAGGAACAGTCCCGCCAGAGTGGCCAGGGACGCCACGGCGATCGGTGCCATCGTGCCGGCGTGCATGTGCGCGGGGTCCATCGCCCGGGTCACGAGCGTGCCGCCCTCGTTGAGGACGACGGGCGTCGAGCCGGAGGGTGTGATCGCGTCGGCGAGCAGGACGAACACCGCCGGCACGACCGCGAGAAGCACCCACAGCACCGGGTTGCGACGCCACTCCCGCAGGCCGGTGCCGAGCGCTGCGCGCAGCTGGTCCGGCCGGGAGCCGGCGGCGAGCGTTCGCCGCGCGGCCGCCTGGCCCGATGGCCGAAGAACCACGAGCGCGACCGTCGCGGATGCGGCGGTCCACGCGAGTGCCCACCCGAGATCCCCTAGTCGGCCCTCGTGCCCGGACGGGACGCCGACCATCCACAAGGACACGAAGTGCGTCGGTAGCGCGCGGGAGATCGGTTGCGTCGACCCGCTCAGCGTCGGACCGAAGAAGACGTCCAGGATCCAGATGAACAGGATCAGCACCGTGCCGTTCACCGGGTTGCGCACCCGGGACCCGACCGCCGCGCCGATGCCGAGATAGATCACTGAGAACATCACGGTCCCCGCGACCACGCGGCCCGGGTCCTCCAGGCCTGACGTTGCGACGAGTGCCAGCAGTGCGGCCGCGGACGCGAGCGACGCGATGATCAGGCCGCACAGGACGCGTGCCTGTGCGAGCCGGCGACCGGGCAGCCCGGCGAGCACGAGGCGACGGTCGGTGTCCCGGCCGGCCGAGACCTGGAAGTACATGGCGAGTGCGGAGATGAAGGCCGAGGCCCATCCCGCGGTCACCGTCTCGATGGCGGGCGCGCCCCCCTGCCCACCCAAGAGGCGAGCCGCGTCGGCGAGCGCAGGAGCAGCGGCGACGACGAAGGCCACAGGCACGAGGACGAGCACCAGCAGGTTCGTCCTGTTGCGTGCGTAGTCGGCAAGGAACCCGCGGACGAGTGCAGGGATCATCGTGGCACCGCCCGTCCATCTCTCAGGTCCAGGATGCGGTCGAAACGCTCCTCGTCGGCGACGAAGTGACTGATGATGAGGACGCTTCGCCCGGCGATCCTGCGATCTGCGACGAGGTCCCAGAAGCGTAGGTACGTATCCCAGTCGAAGCCGGCGTAAGGCTCGTCGAGCAGGAGGACCTCGGGGTCGGCGAGCAGCGCGAGACCCAGGTTGAGCTTGGCGGTCGTGCCTCCAGAGAGCTGACTCACGCGCGCTCGTGCGTATCGCTCAAAGCCGAGCGCCGCGTAGATCGAGGCTCGTGACTCACGTTCCACCCGGCCGGCGATCCCGTAGGCATGGCCGAAGAGCTCAAAGTGCTCGTCGCACGTCAGCCGCTCGTAGAGCTGAGGAACCTGCGGGCAGTAGCCGAGCCGCGTCGCGCGCTCGACCTCGCCGGCGTCAGGAGCGAGGGCGCCCACGAGGATCTTCATCAGCGTGGACTTGCCCGATCCGTTCTCACCGACGAGACCCACGACTTCTCCCTTGTGCATGGAGAAGTTGACGCCCGCGAGGACGGGGACGACTCGCCGCGCGGGCCACGAGCCGCGCCTGTACGCCTTGTCGATGCCGTGCGCGGCGAGAACGACACCTCCGGATCCGGTCAACTGCGACGAAGCGTCCATGACCGTGACTCCTTCCATACCCCCTGGGGGTATGCGAGTCACGCTAGCACTCGGACGAGCGAGCGGATGCGGCCGGGGCGATGAAGATCTCGTCAAGGTCCGGTGCGATCCGCGGCACCGCAGATTCGTCGGATCCGTCGACCGGGGATCACCGAGATGAGATCCCCGTCGGCTGGGCTGACCTTGGGTGTGCACGTGCCGCCGCCCGACAACCTTCATGGAGCGTTGATCGTTCCTCCACGAGACACCTGCTCGCCTCGCGAATGCTGAGGCTATGGACTCCGTGAAGGAACAGCCGCTCGTCGTACCGAGCGCTTCAGCGACAGGTCACCCCTCCGGTGTGCGCACTCTGTGGACAGCGCTCAACGGCGCCCTCGGTGCCGTCTCTGGCGTGGCGCCGCACATCCTGCACCACGTCGGTCCGCTGGTGGGCACAGCGCTGGTGGCAGGAGCGGGGGGCACGCTCGTTTTCGGCGTGCTGGGGCTGGCGTTGTCCGTGCCATTCCTGATCCGGCTCCACAGGCGATTCTCGAGCTGGTGGGCGCCCGCCCTGGCGCTCGCGCTGTTCGCAGGGATGTTCGCACTGTCGACGTTCGTCGTCGGCCCTCGCCTGAGCGGCGTCGATTCGCCCCCACAGGACGTCTCGCCAACGGAGCACGCGGGCCACCACGAGTCGCCCTCGGACAACTGAGTCTCAGACAGGGGCATCAGTCGGGTGCGCCGGGCCATGCTCCCGTCGGATAGGCGCATGCCGGCGCGCGACGTCCCAGAGCCGGCGGGAGCGTGACCGTCAGCGCACCGGGACTGCCGCGACCCGCTGGGGCACGATGCTGGTGGCCCGGGGGTTCTCCTCGAGCGAGACAGCCTGGAAGTTCCGCAGGCGCAAGCTGTTGGTGACCACGAAGACCGACGAGAACGCCATGGCCGCCCCCGCGATCAGCGGGTTGAGCAACCCGGAGATGGCGAGGGGGATCGCGGCCACGTTGTACGCGAACGCCCAGAAGAGGTTGCCCTTGATCGTGGACAGCGTCCTGCGCGACAGACGCACGGCGTCGACCGCAGCCCGAAGATCACCCCGAACGAGCGTCAGGTCGCTCGCCTCGATCGCGACGTCCGTTCCGGTGCCCATCGCGATACCCAGGTCCGACTGAGCGAGGGCTGCGGCGTCATTTACCCCGTCGCCCACCATCGCGACGACCCGTCCGCTGTCCTGCATCTCGCGCACTACGCGGACCTTGTCCTCCGGCAGAACTTCGGCGACGACCTCGTCGATCCCGACCTCGGCGCCGATAGCCCTGGCCGCCCGGTAGTTGTCACCGGTCAGCAGAACCGGTCGCAGGCCGAGCGCCTTGAGCTCGGCGACCGCCTGACGGGACGTCGGCTTGAGCGTGTCCGACACGATGAGCAGACCGCGAAGTGCGCCGTCCCATCCGACGGCCACAACGGTGCGCCCGGCCGACTCAGCAGCCTCGAGAATCGGTCCCAGCTCGGAGTCGAGGTGGAGGCCCCACTGCTTCGCCATCCACGACACCCGCCCTGCAGCGACAGCATGCCCGTCGACGACCCCGGAGACGCCCAGACCTTGGGTGTTCGCGAACTGTTCCACGGTAGGCAGGATGCTCATTTCGCTTCGCGCCCCTGCTGTGATGGCCCGCGCGATCGGGTGCTCGGAAGCGTCCTCGAGCGCTCCGGCGATGCGCAGCACCTCGTCGCGCGTGGAGGTGCCGGCGGGTCGTACCTCGACGAGCTGCATCTGCCCGCTCGTCACGGTTCCCGTCTTGTCCAGGACGATCGTGTCGACCTGGCGGGTGGACTCCAGCACCTCGGGTCCCTTGATCAGGATGCCCAGCTGGGCGCCCCGGCCGGTACCCACCATGAGAGCGGTGGGCGTGGCCAGGCCGAGTGCGCAGGGGCAGGCGATGATGAGCACGGCCACGGCGGCGGTGAACGCAGCCTCCGCCCCAGCGCCTGCCCCGAGCCAGAACCCGAGCGTGGCGACCGCGAGGGCGATCACGATCGGCACGAACACCGCAGAGATCCTGTCCGCGAGACGTTGCACCGGCGCCTTTCCGGTCTGCGCCTCCTCCACCAGGCGAGCCATCTGGGCGAGCTGGGTGTCGGCTCCGACCCGAGTTGCGCGGACGAGGAGCCTGCCACCGGCGTTCACTGTGGCTCCCACGACGGTGTCACCCGGTCCGACCTCCACCGGCACCGGCTCGCCGGTGAGCATCGACGCGTCGACGGCCGACGCACCCTCGACGACCATGCCGTCGGTCGCGACCTTCTCCCCGGGCCGAACGATGAAGATGTCACCGACGACCAGATCAGCCACGGCTATCCGCACCTCGGTCCCGCCGCGCACGACTCCGACGTCTTTGGCTCCGAGCTCCATGAGCGCGCGAAGTGCCGCGCCCGAGCGCTTCTTGGCGCCTGCCTCGAAGTAGCGCCCGAGGAGGATGAAGACCGTGACGGCTGCCGCGACCTCGAGGTAGATCTCGTGGCCTCCGCCACCGCGGTCCGGCACGATGTCGAACGCCATGCGCATTCCCGGCCTGCCGGCTGCCCCGAGGAACAGCGCGTACAGGGACCACCCGAAGGCTGCCAGGACCCCGACACTGATGAGGGTGTCCATGGTCGCCGCCGCGTGCCGGGCGTTCGCCCAGGCGGCGCGGTGGAACGGCCACGCTCCCCAGACGACGACGGGTGCGGCGAGGGTCAGCGACAGCCACTGCCAGTTGTCGAACTGCAGCGGCTCGACCATCGAGAGAATCAGGACGGGCGCGGTGAGGACGGCCGAGAGCGTGAGCCGGTGCCGTAGGGCCGCCGTCTCGTCTTCGACCTCGGCGTCCGGACCAGTAGCCGGCTCGGATCGGCTGGTCTCACGAGGGCGGGCGCTGTAGCCCGTCGCCTCGACGACAGCGACGGCCTCGTCGATCGTGGTGCCTTCAGGCAGCGTGAGCGTGGCCTTCTCGGTCGCGTAGTTGACGCTCGCCTCGACGCCAGGCATGCGGTTGAGCCGCTTCTCGATCCGTGCGGCGCAGGACGAGCAGGTCATCCCGCCGATCTCGAGCTCAATGGCCTGGGTCACCGGGCCTCCGTTCTGGTGGTCACTCGTGGTCGGCCGGCATGTCAGCGGGCTGGTCTACCGAGGACGGTGACGGGTTGATGTCGATCGGCCCGATGGCAGCCCCGACGCCGAGTCCGACGCCGAGGGCCGCCGCCAGAACGAGCCCGAATCCTGCAAGCCGTCCCGCATCGTTCACGCCGATTCGCCGACGAGCTCGTATCCCGCCTCGTCCACGGCAGCGCGGACATCGTCCAGAGAGAGCTCTGCGTCGCTGCTGACGACGACGCGGGATGTGCCGTCGTGCACCAGGGCGATGTCGACGCTCTGCACGCCGGGGAGCTTGGTGATCTCGGTTGTGACCGACGAGACGCAGTGTCCGCAGGTCATTCCGGCGACCTCGTAGTTGGTGGTGCTCATGGCGTTCTCCTCTGAGTGGGTGTGTGCTGACGAGGATCAATGATACCCCCTGGGGGTATCGGCAGTTGTCGTCGATCGTGAGCCGCGCGGATGACCCGCACCGAGCGGGGAAGGGGGGTGCTAGGAGGTGTGGTGGTGGCCGACGGGCTCGTCCCTATCGCCGTAGGGGGCGTCGGACGCCTCGTCGCTGCCCTTGCTGCCGTGCCCGGAGTGCCCGGAATGACCGCCCAACATCATGGCGACCATCATGAGCGGGCACGAGAGGAGGACTGCGTACCGCAGGGCTTCCCCGGCCGAGTTCCCGAAGAGCAGCAGGACACCAAACAATCCCGCCGCGATTAGCGCCATCCACTTCACATGCGCGAGCCCGCCGTGGTTCATCGTCATCCAACCCTTCGATACACCGGTCCGCTGTCTGCCGTCGGTCCCGCATGGAGCCCGGCTGCCTGCGGGAGAACCCGCTGCCTGAAAGCGTGCGTCGAGAGGCACGCATGTACGGCTGAGGCCGCGTCAAGAACCGCTGAAGAAGCCGCTCTGGTCAACTTCTCTGAGTGCGCCATCGGTGGTCAGAGAGAAGAAGAGGTGGCTACCGAGTGCAGCGCATCGGCGGGCGCGATCGCTCCGGGCCGGTGCTGCTCTGCTCGTCGGCCGGCTCGCACTATTGCGACAGACCCGATTGCTATGCCGATTAGCGCCCAGAGTTGGGGCTGCGTCAGCCCACCGAGCACCGGGGAGTTGATGCGCAGGAACTCCACCAGGAACCGGGAGATACCGGAGAGCACGAGGTAGGCCCCGAATACTCCGATCGGTGCCAGGCGGCGCTCGAGGCGCCAGAGGATCACGGCGATCAGCACGGCGGCGAGCGTCTCGTACAGCTGCGTCGGGTGCACTGGAACGGTCGATGGAACGACGCCGTCCGGGAAGGCGACGCCCCACGGCAGCGTGGTGGGTGTGCCGTAGGTGCCGTCTCCGGACAGGAAGCAGCCGATCCGACCGATGCCGTAGGCGAGGGCGAGCGGCGCTGCCGCGGCGCCCGCCACCTCGGCCGTGGGTAGCCCGTGGCGCCGGATGACCACGAGTGCCGCGATGACACCGCCGATCAGACCGCCGTACCAGGTGAAGCCCATGCCGCCCAGGTGGTGCAGGCTGAAGTCGGACAGGTGCTCCAAGACGTAGTAAGCCTTGGCGCCGACGAATCCCCAGATGGTGGCCCACAGCACCAGCGAGGTGGCGGAATCCTTGGGGAGTCCGAGGCGGGCGAATGCCCGGCCGAGAAGCCAGATCGCGACGATCGCGGCGACGGCCTTGCTGACGCCGTAGCTCTGCACTTGGAAACTGCCGATCGAGAACAGCACCGGTAGCACGTGTGTCTCCCTCTTCTGGACCCGGCGGCCGTGCCGTCGGCCGATGGCGCGACGAGGCGCCCGACGACCACGCTGGGCCCTGATGTCCTCGGGTCCGGCTGTCGTGCGATCAACGTTCGATGAAAGCCACTCGAGCACTGACGACCGGACAGCGGCGGCAGGTGCGCGCACTCCCGGGCACCGGAACATGTCGGGGGAGATGTCGCGACGGCCTTGGCCTGCGATCTTCAGCACCTCTTCATCGATTGCCGCTCGGTTCTTGATGTCGGCTGGCGAGAGTGGGCACTAGGCGCCGAGCGGCGCCCGATCGAACGGCAGGAGATCGCCATGGTTCCGTGGTGCGCGCAGATGGGTGCGGCTGGATGGGTGTCGATGGTCGCGTTCTGGTTGGTCGTCGTCGGGCTCGCGGTGTGGTCGGTGAGCCGCCTGTTCCCCGCACAGGTCGCCAGCGATCCTCGGGCGATCCTTGAGAGCCGACTTGCGTCGGGGGAGATCTCGCCGGAGACCTACAGATCCCTCAGCGGCGAGCTCGACGTGGCAGCGCTGGCAGGAAAAGAGGGGTTCTGATGAAGGGTCACACGAGGTACATGGTCATCGCTGGGGCCGCGGCCCTGGTGGGACTCCTCCTGTTCGGTGTGAGCGTGACGGAGGCGCTCCTCTGGGCGTTCGTGCTGGTCTGCCCGGTGATGTTGATCGTGATGCTCTTCACGATGCGTGCGGACGAACGCCAGCATGGCCCTGAGGATCGGGAGAGCGGCGCACACGAGAACACGACACCGGAGCACAAGACCTTCGGCCCGCGGTACCCGCACGGGCGTCTGCGCGGCTGACACCAGATCGGGTTCGGCGTGTCGGGCTGCGCCTACCCGGATGTCGTCAGGCAGCAATCAGGAAGCTGCCGGCGGCAGGTCGATGTCGAATGACGATCCGTGACCCAGGCCCGCGCTGTGAGCCGCGACCGTTCCGCCGTGCGCGACCACGATCGCGCGAACGATCGCGAGGCCGATCCCCGAACCGCCGCGATCCCGGTCGCGTGCCGTGTCCACCCGGTAGAAGCGTTCGAACACGAGGCTGAGCTGACTGGGGTCGATGCCCTCCCCGGTGTCGGCGACCGTAAGCCGGACGAGACCCGTCTCGGTCAGGTGCGCGCCGAGGCACACGGATCCGCCGCGGGGTGTGTGTCGTAGGGCGTTGTCTAGCAGGTTGCCCAGCACCTGGCTCATCCGGTCGGCGTCGACCGCGAGAGGAGGCAGCCCGGGCTGGACATCAAGGGTGAGTTCGACGCCGGCGGTGGCGTATCGGCTTCTCGCGGCGTCGAACGCCGTGGTCAGGAGTGCGCCCGCGGAGGTTGGTGCGAGAACAAGGTTGCGTGCCCCCTGCTCCGCCTTCGTCACTGCCGCGAGGTCGGCGGCGAGGCGCGCCAGTCGAGCGCCCTGGTCGCGCAGCACCCTCACGGTCTGCGGCGTCATCGTGGCCACTCCGTCCTCGATCCCCTCCAGGTAGGCGCCGATGACCGCGACGGGGGTGCGGACCTCGTGTGCGACGTCGGCGAGCAGCCGTTTCCGGAGGGCGTCGCTGTCCTCGAGCTGGCGCGCCATGTCGTTGAAGGCGTCGGCGAGCTGGTCGAACTCGACACCGAGCGACGGGCGGGCAACGCGGGAGTCGAGATGTCCCGCCGCGATACGGGTCGCTGCCGCGGACAGGGTGCCGAGGGAGGCCGCGATGCGCCGGGTCAGGAACACGCTCACGGCGAGCGATGCGACCACGGATGCTGCGAGGGCGATGGCCAGGGCCAGTGCGCTGGCTGACTGGAAGGCCTCTTCGGCGTGCAGCACGGCCATGGGTTCTGCCTCGACGCCCGCCTCGACCATATGCCGGTGGAAGACCACGGGTCCGACCGCGCCAGCGACGATCCACGCGGTGACGCCACCGGCCAGGACGACGAGGGTCATGGCCGCCAGGAGCCTGCCGGCGAGCCCCCATCTAGGCGACCTCATCCGCCGGTTCCGATGCGGTAGCCGACACCCCGGACGGTGCGGACGTAGCGCTGCGCGTCGGCCGTGTCGCCGAGCTTCTGCCGCACGTGCAGCACGTGGACGTCGACCAGGTGCTCGTCACCGACCCAGTTGTCGCCCCACACGGCCTCGATCAGGACGCGGCGGCTGAAGACGATGTGCGGGCTGCCGGCAAGCGCGGCCAGCACGTTGAACTCTGTCCGAGTGAGCGGCACGGGGTCGCCGTCCAGGAGGACCTCGCGGCCGGGCAGGTCGATCGAGAGGGCGCCGACGCGCAGCGGCTCGCTCGCTGCTGTGGGGCCGTCGGCGGCGCGTCGCGGTCTGCGGAGCAGAGCGGCGATGCGTGCCTGTAGCTCGCGCGGGCTGAACGGCTTGGTCATGTAGTCATCGGCGCCGACCGACAGCCCGATCAAGGTGTCGATCTCCTCGCTGCGTGCGGTGAGCATCACCACGTAGCAGTCGGAGAACGTGCGCAGCTGGCGGCAGACCTCCACGCCGTCCATCCCGGGAAGTCCCAGGTCGAGCACCACGACGTCCGGATCGACCGAGCGGGCAGCGGTGAGGCCCTCGGGGCCGTCGTGGGCGAGGTGCACCTCGAAGCCGTCCCGTTCGAGGTAGCCGGCGACGAGCGCGGCCAGGGCCCTCTCGTCGTCAATCACTAGGGCGCGTCGGGGGGACGGCATCTGCTGGGCCATGGAGCCCATTGTGGACGGAGCCGTCGGCCGTCTCGCGGGACCACCGAGCCCGGCTCGACGTCTTCATCAAACGCTCATGAAACCGCGACGGCAGCACAGCACGAGTCAGAGACCGTGGAGCCAGCACCGCAGCCCATCACCCGTTGGAGACTCCGTGAACGACCAGACATCGACGCCACCGGTACCGGTAGTCGTCGTCCACGCCGAGGCGTGCCACCTCTGTGACGACGCCGTCGAGGCGCTCACCGAGCTGTCCCGGACGCTGCCCCTCGAGGTGCGGGTCGTCGAGCTGGAGTCCGCGGAGGGGGCGTCGCTGGTGGCTGTCCACCGTCCCGCGATGAACCCGCTCGTGCTGGTCGACGGCGCGTACTTCAGCGCCGGGCGGCTGCCGCGCAAGAAGCTGGTCAAGGTGCTCGAGCGGCGTTCCTCCCAGCACAACTCATCCGTGGGGGCATGAGGTGGGCGCCGAGCTCTTGACCACGGGGAGCATCCTGGCCGCGTTCTTCGCCGGCGGGGTGGCTCTGTTCGCGCCGTGCTGCATCGTGTTCCTGGCACCCAGCTACCTGGCCGGTGCGATCAAGAACCGCCGGTGGCGCCTGCTGCCGCTGACCTTCATCTTCGCCGCGGGCCTGGCCCTGGTGCTGGTGCCGATCACGCTCGGGATGAGCCTGCTCTCCGGTGCGATCGCGAGATACCACGGGCCGCTGTACTGGGCCGGTGGGCTGCTCATGATCGCCCTGGCCGTGCTCGCGCTGTCGGGGAAGATGTGGTCGCTGCCGAGCTTCCTGCGCGCCCCGGACACCAGCCGCGGCGACTCGGCCAGCTTCTTCGCGCTCGGTGTCTTCTCCGGCGTGGCCTCCAGCTGCTGCGCTCCCGTCCTCGCCGGTGTCATGACCCTGTCCGCGCTGTCCGGCTCCGCCATCGGCGGGCTGACGCTGGGACTGGCCTACGTCTTCGGCATGGTCTTCCCGCTCTTCGTGATGGCGCTGATCTGGGACAAGGCGAGGCTGGGGGAGCGCAAGCTCCTGCGCGCCAGGCTGGTGCGCATCCCCATCGCCGGCCGCGTCATCGTGACCAACACGCTCAACATCGCGGTGGCCGTCGGCTTCGTCGTGATGGGCGTGTTCATCATCGCCCTGGCCGGCGACGCGAACATGACCGGCGGCACGCAGGCCCAGGACACGGCCGCGAGCACGCTCACCGACGTCTTCCTGGCGGTGCAGCGGTTCGTGAGCCCGGTCCCGGAACCCATCCTGGGGGCCGGGCTGTTGGCCCTCGTCGGCCTGTTCGTCGTGGCGATGCTCTCCGAACGTCGCCGCCGAGCCGGCCGAGCGCCCGACGGCGCCACGTCCCAGGTGCCACCTGAGCCCGTCGACGGGCACCCGTCGCTGGGCGATGCGGCGAACGACGCCGGAGTCCCGTCCTGTCACTCCACGCCCATCACCACGCCTACACAGCAAGGAACAGCGCGATGACCTCCGGAACCGCCAGCCGTCGCCAGGCCGAGCACCAGCACAGGCTCGAGGAGCTCAGGCAGAACGAGACCCGAACCAAGCGCCGCCGGCGACGCTTCGGCCTGGCCGCGTGGGCCGCAGGCTTCCTGGTCGTCGCGGCGCTGGTCACTGTGGCGTTGCTCAGCTCCCGCCCGGTCGTCTCGGCGGAGACGCGCCAAGCTCCTGGGTTCACCCTCCCGACCTCGGACGGGCAGACGGTCTCGCTCTCGTCGTTCCTCGGCGAGCCCGTGATCCTCTACTTCAACGAGGGTGCGGGGTGCGATGCGTGCCTGCAGCAGATGGCCGAGATCGAGAAGGAGCCAGGCTTCGCTGCGGCCGGGATCACCGTGCTGCCGATCGTCATGAACACCGCCGAGCAGATCAACGCCGACCGCGACCGGCTTGGCGTGGCCACCCCGTTCCTACTGGACGACGGCAAGATCTCGAAGGCCTACGGAACCCTCGGCACCGGCATGCACGAAGGGCTTCCGGGCCACGGGTTCGTCCTCGTCGACGCCGACGGTGTCCAGCAGTGGTACGGGAACTACCCCTCCATGTGGCTCGAGCCCAAGGAGCTCCTCGACGAGGCAACCAGCCGGCTCTAGGCAGCCCACCAGCCCAGGCCAGACCCCACCCATGAGACAACGGAGAAGTGACGATGACCGGTTGCTGCAAGGAGAACGGCACGGCCGACCAGTGCTGTCGCACTGAGTCCGCGGAGCGCGACCACGCCACGGCACCCGCACCGGAGGCCCACACGTGCGCCGGCGATCACCAGCTGGAGGTGGCCGAGCAACTGTGAGAGTGCACGGTGTGGCTAGGCCAGGGGATCGGGCCCCACGGTGACGGATTGATCTTGCTTCACCTGCCAAGTCGCCAGGGCGTCGTTGCCAGTCAAGGCCGGGCCGGCCATTGCCGGCAGCTCACGCCGCCTAGCACGGTGATGTCCGCGACGATGAACCGTGGCAACCTGAACGGACTGCGGGCTGTTGTGGGCAGAGCCAAGCGAGGAGGCGCGACGACGTGCGCGTGACGACCACCCGGGACGAGTCCCGACCCCTTCCGATCTGTGGATGTTGCGGGCAGCAGAGGCGCCGTCTGGCCGAGCTGGGGTCGGCGCCGGGGGTGTTCATCTGCCGGCGGTGTGCGCTGTGGGCGTGGCGGCGGGCGTCCCTCCGCTGACAGTCAGTCGGTCGTGATGACGTCGCAGACGCCGTCTTCACGGCAGGTTGCGGGGTTCAGCGTGGCGGCGCGGTCGCGGAGCCGGCGGACCTCGGCGCGGGTGGCCTGGAGTTCCGTGATGCGCTCGTCGAGTGCGGCAGCGTGCCGGTCGAGCAGTGCGGTGACGTGCCCGCACGGTGGTCCTTGACTTTCGCGGACAGTGATGACGGTCCGGATCTCGGCCAGGCTCAGCCCGGCTGCCTGCGCGGCGCGGACGAAGCGAAGCCGGACGAGCGCGGTCTCGTCGTAGTCGCGGTATCCCGATGCCGTCCGGGCCGGCCGCGGCAGTACCTGCGCTTGCTCGTAGAACCTCAGGGTCTTCGTCGTCATACCTGCCTGCCCCGCCAGCTCCCCGATCCGCATGCGCCAAGGCTACGGCTTGACATTGCCGTGCGGTGGAACGTCTACGGTCCGTCGATGAGCATCGACGAGACGTGGGACCTGGTCGTCATCGGCAGCGGGGGCGCGGCGATGGCAGCTGGGATCGAGGCCAGGTCGCGTGGGAAGTCGGTCCTGCTGGTCGAGCACGCAGCGCTGGGCGGTACGTGCCTGAACGTGGGATGTGTCCCGAGCAAGAACCTGCTCGCGGCCGCCGGACACCGGCACCGGGCGCTGGCGAACCCTTTCCCGAGCGTCCCGACCGACGCCGGGGGTGTGGACCTCGCAGCATTGATGACCCAGAAGCAGGAGTTGATCGACCGGCTCCGTCAGGCGAAGTACGCCGACGTGGCCGACGCGCACGGCTTCCCGGTCCGCTACGGACACGCTCGATTCGTCGACACGCAGACCCTGGAGGTCGACGGTGAGCGGGTCTTCGCCTGGGCGTACGTCGTGGCGACGGGCTCGGCGGTGCGCGTCCCGGACCTGCCGGGCATGGGCGCGGTCGACCCGCTGACGAGCACTACCGCGATGGAGCTGCAGGACTTGCCATCCTCGATGGTGATCCTCGGCGGCGGGTACGTCGGGCTGGAGCAGGCCCAGCTCTGGTCGCACCTCGGTGTCGCGGTCACCCTGGTCGGCCGGCTCGCCCCATATGCAGAGCCCGAGGTCGCCGATGTGCTGCGGGCCGTCTTCGCGGACGACGGCATCACCGTCGTGGAGGAACGCGCGGTCGAGGTCGAATCGACCGCCAGCGGCGCCGTGGTGGTCCGGACCGAGCGAGGCGCGGAGGTGACCGGTCAGCGGCTGCTCGTGGCGACCGGCCGGTGCCCGAACACCGCCAGCCTCGGGCTTGACGCGGCCGGGGTCCAGACCGACGACCGCGGTTTCGTCACCGTCGACGAGCACCAGCGCACGAGCAACCCGCGAATCTTCGCCGCCGGCGACGTCACCGGTGCCCCCCAGTACGTCTACGTCGCTGCCCAGACCGGGCACGCGGCCGCCGCCGGAGCCCTCGGCCAGCCCACCGTCGTGAACCACCTCGGCCTGCCCGCGGTCACGTTCACAACCCCGCAGCTCGCGTCCGCGGGACTCACAGAGCAGCAGGCACTGACCGCCGGGCACGTCTGCGACGTGCGCGTCCTCGACGCCAAGGACATCCCCAGGGCACTGGCCAACCGCGACACCCGCGGCGCCCTGAAGCTCGTCATCGACGCCACCACCCGCAAAGTCCTCGGGGTCCACGCCGCGCTCGACGGCGCTGGCGATGTCATGCTCGCCGCGACCTACGCGATCAAGTACGGCCTGACCGTCGACGACCTCGCCGATACCTGGGCCCCGTACCTGACGATGAGCGAGGCGGTGCGGATCTGCGCCGGGCTGTTCCGCAGTGACATGCCGACGAGCTGCTGCGCGTGAACGTGAGTAGCAAGTACCGACCAGCACGGAGTGACGGCGCCCGCCGAGCGATTCGCCGCAGTCCCAATCTGTGCTGCGCCGTCTCCTAGATCTTCACGGCATTCGCGAGCCCGTGGCTGGACGCGGGCAGATGTGGCCAGATCAAGCCGTCAGGGTTGGGCCGGTACGAGTTGGCAGGGTGACCGGAGCCGCCGTCTGCGGAACAGGTTGGCGGTGAGCACGAACCTGTCGCCTGACCGACGCCGACTTCATCAGATCTTTACGGTCCGCTGGGACGATTCCTGCAGGCGCCCGCGTTATGACTGGTAGCAGATACCCCATGGGGGTATGCAAAAGCAGGCGAGCCGACGAGAGATGTGGGAGCGGTCATGAAGGTCGAGACGACAGTCCTGGAAGTGGGGGGCCTGCACTGGGCGACCTCCGAGCCGATCGTTGAGCGCGCGTTAGCCCGGCGCCCCGGCGTCCTGAATGTGGAGGCCAACGCGCTGGCCCAGACAGCGAACGTCACCTACGACGCCGACGAGACCTCCCTGGCCCAGCTCGTCGGCTGGGTGACCGAGTGCGGCTACCACTGCGAGGGGCGCTCGGTCCCGCAGCACATCTGCGAGCCGATGGACGACCCGGCCAGTAGGACGCCCGCGTCCAACGCTGATCACGCGACGCCGTCCCACGACGCCGGGTCCGGGCACGAGCACCCCGGAGGCCACGGTGCGCCCGCGCCGATGTCGGCTCAGGACGCGATGGGCCACGGCGGTCACCACGGTGGCGGCTCGATGGCGGACATGGTCCGCGACATGCGCAACCGCTTCCTGGTCGCGCTGCTGCTGTCGATCCCGATCCTGCTGTGGTCGCCGATCGGTCGCGAGCTTCTCGGGTTCTCGGCCGGCACCCCGCTCGGCCTGCGCGACGACGTGTTCAGCCTGCTGCTCTCGCTGCCGGTCATCTTCTACTCGGCGTGGATCTTCTTCGACGGCGCCTACCGGGCGCTGCGAGCGCGGACGCTCGACATGATGGTCCTGGTCGCGGTCGGCGTCGGCACCGGGTGGCTCTACAGCCTGTGGATCACCCTGACCGGCGGCGGTGAGGTCTTCTACGAGGCCGCCACGGTCCTGACAACGTTCGTCCTGCTGGGGCACTGGGTCGAGATGCGGGCTCGGGGCGGCGCGAACGACGCCGTCCGGACGCTGCTCGAGCTCGCTCCCGACACGGCGGTCCTCCTGCGGGACGGGGTCGAGGTCGAGGTCCCGACGGGTGAGGTCCTCGTCGGCGACCTGCTTCTTGTGCGGCCCGGCGCGAAGGTCCCGGTGGACGCGGTCGTCGAGGCGGGGGAGTCCGAGGTCGACGAGTCGATGGTCACCGGAGAGAGCCTGCCGGTGCCGAAGGCTCCCGGGTCGCAGGTCATCGGTGCGTCGATCAACACCACCGGGACGCTGCGGGTGCGGGCCGCCAAGGTCGGCTCGGACACCGCCCTGGCTCAGATCGTCGCCCTGGTGCAGGAGGCGCAGAACTCCAAGGCGCCCGGCCAACGGCTGGCCGACCGCGCAGCGTTCTGGCTCGTGCTGGTCGCGCTGGTCGGGGGGACCGTCACGTTCCTCGCCTGGACCCTCGCCGGGGCCAGCGTGCCCACCGCGATGCTGTTCGCCATCACCGTCGTCGTGATCACCTGCCCCGACGCCCTGGGTCTCGCCACACCGACCGCCATCATGGTCGGCACCGGGCTCGGCGCCCGCCGCGGCGTCCTGTTCAAGAACGCCACGGCGCTGGAGACGTCCGCACGCATCGACACCGTGGTGATGGACAAGACCGGCACCCTCACCAGGGGCGAGCCGGAGGTGACGGATGTGGTCGTCGATCACCTGCCCGAGCTGGAGGTCCTCGCGCTGGCGGCCGCCGTGGAACGCGAGTCCGAGCACCCGCTGGCGCGTGCCGTCGTCGCGCACGCCACCACGCTCGGCGCTGCCGTGCTCGTCGCCGTGGACTTCCGCAACGTTCCTGGCCATGGTGCCGGCGCCACGGTGGACGGTCACCGAGTCCTGGTCGGCAACCAGCGGCTGATGTCCGCCGAGGGCGTCGCGCTCGGGGAGCTGTCCGCCCGGCGCGACGAGCTGGCGCAGTCGGGCAGGACGGCCGTGCTCGTCGCGGTCGACGGCCGGCTGGTCGGCGTCGTCGCACTGGCCGATGCCGCCCGGGAGACCGCGGCCGCTGCCGTGGCCGCGTTGCACGAGGCCGGTCTCGAGGTCGTCATGCTCACCGGGGACAACGAGGCGACCGCCCGCCGCATCGCCGGGCAGCTCGGCATCGACACCGTCGTGGCGGAGGTGCTGCCGGGCGACAAGGCCGACCAGGTCGCCCGTCTGCAGGCCGATGGACGCACGGTCGCCATGGTGGGTGACGGCGTCAACGACGCCCCCGCCCTGGCCAAGGCCGACCTCGGCATCGCGATCGGCGCCGGCACGGATGTCGCGATCGAGACGGCGGATGTCGTCCTGATGCGATCCGACCCGCTCGACGTGGCGATCGCGCTGCGGATCGGGAGGGGCACGTTGCGCAAGATGCGGCAGAACCTGGGCTGGGCGATCGGCTACAACGCCCTCGCGCTCCCCATCGCCGCAGGCGTGCTCTACCCGTCGCTCGGCGTGTCGCTGAGCCCCGAGATCGCCGCTCTCACGATGTCCGGATCCTCGGTGATCGTGGCCGTCAACGCCCTCCTGCTCAAGCGGCTGCCGCTCCCCGCGGCACCGGGAACCCGCGAGCTCACGCCCACGATCGTGACGGAAGCCCTCAGCGAGGCAGCAGGACGGTGAAGGCGCTCCCCCTGCCGGGGCCGGGGCTCGCGGCGGTGATCGTGCCGCCGTGGGCATGGGTCAGGGCCAGGGAGATGGCCAGCCCGATGCCCGAACCGCCGTGCCCGCGATCGCGGGCCGTGTCGACCCGGTAGAAGCGCTCGAAGACATGCGGGAGATGCTCGGCGGCGATCCCGTCACCGGTATCGGTCACGGTGAAGCGAACCCCGCCGTCCGACGTACGCCCCGCCGCGACCGTCACACGCCCGCCCGCGGGCGTGTGACGGATCGCGTTGCTGACAAGATTGTCGAGGACCTGACCCATGCGCAGC
The DNA here is from genome assembly GCF_001426725.1 of Cellulomonas sp. Root137. NCBI lineage: Bacteria > Bacillati > Actinomycetota > Actinomycetes > Micrococcales > Cellulomonadaceae > Cellulomonas > Cellulomonas sp. Root137. The sequence goes on from NZ_LMFG01000001.1 coordinate 2,579,925, forward strand.
GGGTCGACCTCCAGGTCGGGCAGGTTCTGCTGGACGTCCCCGTCGAGGTGGACCGCGCTCTCGGTGGCCCTCTCCCGGCCCGCGCCGACGGCGGAGCTCACCAGGTCGACCGGCGCGGTGGCGCAGAGCTCGAGATGCAGGTCACCGCTCTCGGCCTGGGTGACCGCGGCCAGGTCTTCGGAGATCCGAGTCAGACGCATGGCCTGCTCCCGAAGCAGCTCGATAGTCGTGGCATCGAGAGGGCGAACGCCGTCCTCCACCGCCTCGAGGTAGGCCGTGATCGTGGCGACCGGGGTGCGTACCTCGTGCGCCACATCAGCCAACAGGCGCTCGCGCAGTCGATCGCTGTCCTGGAGCCGCTCGGCCATGTGGTTGAACGAGACGGCGACCTCGTCGAGCTCCGGCCCCATCTCCGGTGGTGCGACTCGGGCGTCGTACCGACCAGAGCCGACGCGTGCCGCCGCGTCCGACAGCGACGACAGAGACCGGCCGATCCGGCGCGTGAAGACCAGACTGACCGCGATCGATGCGAGAGCGGCCGCTGCGATGGCGACGGCGAGTGCGATCGCGCTGGCGTATCGAAACGCCTCCTCCGCGTGCAGGATCGCTTCGTCCTGGTCCCGCAGGTCGGCGTGCATCAGGTGCTCGTGGAACAGAGGAGGGCCGACGAGGGCGACGACCGTGGCCGCCGTGAGCGCACCGACCGTGAGGACCAGCACGCTTCCGACCTGGAGGCGAGTGGCCAGGCTCCACCGGGCCGCCCGGCGCGGGACCTCGCGATTCATGTGCCCGCACCGATGCGGTAACCAACGCCGCGGACCGTGCGGATGAACCGTTGTCGCTCCGCCTGGCCGCCCAGCTTCTTGCGGACGTGGAGCACATGCACGTCGACCAGGTGCTCGTCGCCCACCCACCCGGGGCCCCAGACCTCGTCGATCAGCGACCTCCTGCTCAGCACGGTCTTCGGGCGGCGCGCGAGGGCCGCGAGCACGTCGAACTCCGTGCGCGTCAACAGGATCTGCTCAGTGCCGACGCGAACCTCGCGGCTCTCCGGATCGACCGTGAGCGATCCGATCACGATGACTGGGGACGCCTCGATGACGGGCGCCGGAGCGCGTCGTGGCCGTCGCAGGAGAGTGTTCGCTCGCGCCACGAGCTCGCGGGGGCTGAACGGTTTGGTCATGTAGTCGTCCGCCCCGACCCTGAGCCCTCGCAGCGTGTCGACCTCCTTGGCGCGCGCGGTCAGCATGATGACGTAGCAGTCCGAGAACGTCCGCAGCTGCTGGCACACCTCCACCCCGTCCAGGCCCGGGAGACCGAGGTCGAGGACGACCAGGTCCGGGTCGATCTCGCGCAGCAGTGGGACAGCCTCGGCGCCGTCGTGCACCTGTTGCACCTCAAAGCCGTCGCGCTCCAGGTAGCCGGCGATGACGTTGGCGAGCGGCTCTTCGTCGTCGACGACGACGGCGCGACGTAGTGCCACGCTCGGTGCTGGGCTGATCACCAGGCCCATTGTTACGGAGCGCACACCTCGATCGTCGACCTTCATCAAACCTTGATGCAACGACGACGCTAGCGACAGTGTCACGAGCGAAGGTAGATGGCCTACACGCTTCGCAACCGCTCGAGGGAGACCAGACCGATGAACCCGATGCGCCGTCGAATGACCGCCGCCGCCACAGCCGTCGCCCTAGCCATCACCCTGGCGGCGTGCTCCAGCAGCACGGACTCGGGCGACGCCCCGACCACGGGAGAGAGCTCGCAGAGCGCGGCGGCGACCCACAACGACGCCGACACCCAGTTTGCGCAGCTGATGATCGTCCACCACCAGGGCGCCATCGAGATGGCTGGCCTCGCCGTCGAACGAGCCTCGACCCCCGAGGTGAAGGCTCTTGCCGAGCGGATCCAGGCCGCACAGGGCCCCGAGATCGACCTGATGACCGGCTGGCTCACCAGCTGGGGCGAAGAGACCGGGCACGACACGGACATGGGTGGCATGGACATGGGCGGGATGGACATGGATGGCATGAGCCAGTCCGAGGTCATGGAGGAGCTCGACGCACTCGAGGGTGCCGAGTTTGACCGAGCATTCCTCGAGCGCATGGTGGCGCACCACCGCGGCGCCATCGAGATGTCCGAGCAGGAGAAGGCCGAGGGCTCGAACCCCGACGCGATGGCCCTCGCCGGCACCATCATCGACGCCCAGACAGCGGAGATCACGGAGATGCAGAACCTGCTGGCCGGTCTCTGACGGAGCTCGGGACGTTCGCCCCTACGTGGACAGGTCGGGCCGGCGCAGCGTGGAACGAGGAGGTCGGTGCTCGCGCCTGGCCTCACGACCGAGAGGTGGTTCGTCATGATGTGGTGGGGACACGGCGGATGGGGCGCTGGTGGTTGGGTGACGATGGCGCTGATGATGCTGGTCTTCTGGGGCTTGGTCGCGGCGCTCGTCGTCTGGATCGTGCGCAGCGCCTCCGGCACCCAGCAGGTTCCGGGGGGCTCTGATCGAACGCTCCCGAGTCCCGACAGCGTGCTTGCGGACCGGTTCGCTCGCGGTGAGATCGACGAGGCCGAGTTCACCAGCCGGCGAGCCGCGCTGCATGGCCCGGGGACGCGGCAGCCACGGGATCAATGACGGAGCGAACCCGAGGCGGCGAAGACCACAGCCGAGCCGCCGCTTCGTGCCGCCGAGTCGAAGACGTTCGCGATGGGCGCGATGGGCGCCCATCGCGTTTCAGACCGCCGACGTCGCCTTGAGGGGCGAGGAGCTGCCGTCCCTGCCACTGTGGTGCTGGACCGGCAGGGGCGGGTGAAGGGACGCACCATGGGCCGGCCGAACTCGACCGCTCTGCGCGAGCCGATCGACACCGCCCTCGCGGAGACTCCATGAGCACTGGGTTCTGGCAGGACCTGGTGAGCGCGTTCCAGGAGACCGCGTTCTCCGGGCCAATGCTCCTGGCGGTACCCGTCGCGATCCTCGCCGGAATAGTCTCCTTCGCGTCACCCTGCGTCGTACCGCTGTTGCCCGGGTACTTCGCCTTCGTCACCGGGATGAGCGGTGCCTCTACAGGGCAACGGTCCAAGGCGGTCCTGCTGACCGGCGTCGGGCTGTTCGTGCTGGGCTTCTCCGTGGTGTTCGTCCTGCTCGGGGTCGCCCTCGGCTCCCTGGGCGTCGCGGTGCGCCCGTGGCTCGCTGTCATCATGCCCGTGATGGGCGCCGTGGTCGTGCTCATGGGCTTGTCCTTCCTCGGATGGATCCCCGGCCTGCAAGGTGAAAGGCGCATGCACTTCGTCCCCCGCCAAGGACTGCTCGGTGCCCCCCTCCTCGGCATCGTCTTCGGCCTCGGGTGGGCGCCCTGCATCGGACCCACACTGGCGACCGTCCTGTCCTTGTCGCTCAACGAGGCGAGCGCACTACGAGGAGCCATGCTGGCCGCGGCCTACGCCGCGGGCCTCGGTATCCCGTTCCTCCTTATCGCCATGGGCGCGCACCGCTCCACGGCGACGGTGGCTTTCCTACGCCAGCACCGCGTCGCGATCATGCGGATCGGTGGGGCGATGCTGGTCCTGATCGGCCTCGCATTGATGACCGGGCTGTGGACCACATGGACCCAGAGTCTCCAAGGACTCATCGGGGGCTTCGTCACAGTCATCTGACCCGAACCCCGGCCCGTATCACCGCCGAACGAAACGGACACCACTGCCATGCCCACCCCCTGGACGACTCACCAAGCCCGCCGACGCGCCCTCTCAACGGCTGCCATCGTGCTGGTTCTGGCCAGTTGCTCGGTGCCCGCGACCGAGCAGACGGAGGGCACGGCACAAGTCCCGAGAGGGCGGGGTCTACCCAGCGACCATGTGCACGGTATTGCGTTCAACCCCGCCGACGACAAGGTCTACCTGGCCACCCACGATGGCCTGTTCCGCTATGACGACACCGGTCCCGCCCGGGTTGGCCCCGTGATCGACCTGATGGGCTTCACCGCCGCAGGCCCCGACCACTTCTACTCCTCGGGCCACCCCGGGGCCGGCGTGGACATGGCCAACCCGGTCGGGCTGATCGAGTCCACCGACGCCGGCGAGACCTGGTCGACCCTCTCGCGCGAAGGTCAGACCGACTTTCACAGCCTCACCGCGTCCGAGGTTGGCGTCGCCGGCTTCGACGGAGCCGCAGTGCTAAGTACGCCCGACGGGCAGGCCTGGACAACACTGGAACCTCCCGTTGCCACCTTCGCCCTCGCGGCCTCGCCGGACGGCACGACCCTGCTCGTCACAAGCCAGTCCGGGCCCGCACGTTCCACCGACGGCGGCGACACATGGGACGTCGTCCCGGAAGCGCCGCTACTGCAGCTCGCGTACTTCTCCGACGACCAGACGGTGGTCGGGGTCGCACCTGACGGCATTGTCTTCCTCAGCACCGACGCCGGAGCGACCTGGGACCAGCGCGGGACCGTCGAACAAGCACCCCAGGCTCTTGCCGCCCGTGCCCAGCGCAACGGCCAGCTCGAGATTCTCGTCGTCATCGAGGGCGCCCTCCTACGATCCGTCGACAACGGATTTACATTCGCCGACTGACGCTCGCAAGCCGAGCTGACCGCTGTCGCCCCGAACGCGCCAGAGGGGTGAGCGCCATGGGGCCATGTCGCCAGGCGCCGGCGGAAGAGAACCGCCGAGCGGGAACCAGATTCACCCCCGATGACCTGTGACGCTCGCGCCTGTCCGTTCGTCCGTTTCGGATGAAGGTTTCATGAAGTCGGGCAGGTTACGGCCAGACCGGACCGGATCGATGCCTACGATCGTCGGAGCCGGGACACCCCTGGCACGGTCTTCTGGTGGGCGCCGAGCCCTGCCACCGCCCGAAGGCTCCGCAGATCATCGATGGCAGGGACGGGGGAACCAAGATCGTGGACGCTCAAGCAGCGTCCTTGGGGTGAAGCCAGCACCACTGGCCGGGCGACTCTCTCCCGAACCCGACAGCTCACCTCGCAGGCGTCCGAGAGGACATCCATGCCCGCACGCCACCGCGCCGCTCGCCGCCCGCTGACTGCTCTCGACGACCTCGCCGCGGCATCTGCCGACGGCATGGCGACAGCCGGGAGACGCTCAGCGGCCGCCGTCATCACCTCCGGCCTCGTCATGTCGATGTCCGGCACCCCCGCCTTCGCGGCGCGCACCTCGGAAGCCGGCGCGCTCAGCGGCTCGGTGGACACCGCGCGACTGACGCAGGACGCCCGCGCGGTTCTCGAGCAGCAGGTGGTTGCCCCGTCGAACGTCGAATGGACCTTCGAGGCGCCTGCCGTGACCGCCGTTGCGCCGGCCCCCGCGCCGGAGCCGGAGTCCGTGCCGGTGGCGGTGGCGTCTCGATCCCGGGAGCGCACGGCTGCACCAGCCGCAACGGTGACCGCCGAGCCCACGGTCGCCGTGCCGGCGAGCGCCAACGGCAACGCGATCGTCGAGATCGCCGCCCGCTACGTCGGGGTGCCCTACGTCTACGGCGGCTCGACCCCCGACGGCTTCGACTGCTCCGGCTTCACGTCCTACGTCTTCGCGCAGGTCGGCATCTCGCTGCCGCGCACCTCCTCCGCGCAGCGCAACGTCGGCACCGTCGTCTCGCGCGCCGACGCGCAGCCCGGCGATCTGATCTGGTCCCCGGGCCACATCGCGATCTACGCGGGTGACGGCCTCCAGGTCGACGCCCCCCGCCCCGGCAAGACGATCCAGATCAGGGAGATCTGGCAGTCCAGCCCGATCTTCATCCGAGTGGGCTGACGGTCCGTTGCCCGGCAATCCTGACACTTCACTGCGGCCTGTACCTCCCAGTGGAAGTGGCACTGCGCCTCGGCCGTCCAAACCCGGCCTGACAGCGTGCTCCCTGTGCGTGGGCGAGACTCTGGGCGACTCTGACGAGCGTGCAGGAGGCCAGCTCGCTCGCCTCCGCGAGCTCGACTCGCTCGGCATCGCGCGTCTGACGTTGGCCGAGTGCCTCGACGAGTGCAATCGAGGCGACGTCATCGTCGCCCGTTCTGCGCGATCTGGGCGGCGCCGATCGGGCCGCCCTGTGTGGCTGGAGCGGGTCGCTGGCGATGAGCTGACCGGCGCGCTGGCGAACTGGCTCGACCAGGGCGGACCTGGACGCGCGCCCATGCCCGCCAGCCTCGAGCCGCTCGTCATCGACAGGTCGAAGGAGCATGCGGGCCAGGTGTCGCCCTAGTCGTCCCGCCAGCATCAGTTGGTGATTCTCCTCGGCCGCTTCCCAGCGCCGCGAGAAACACGTCAGGCGGAGGCCGTCGCGGGAGCGCTTCGCCGACCCCCAGAAGCGGCTCCGATGGGGCATCTTCATGGAACCTTGACGGCGTCGCAGGCAGGAGTTCGTCATCCACGCCGATGATCGAAGAGGCGCGACCGTCGCGCACGGCCGCTACGGCCGATCCCTGTGAAGAGACAGGCGGGCCATGACGACCACGCAGCGCTGGCCGGAGATCGATGACGTCACCGCTTCGGCCCGACGGACGGCCGCGTGAGCTCGTCGCTCAAGGAAGGGCCGCTCCCCACGCGGCGCTCTCTGCGCCACGAAGACCGTAGATCTGTTCGCACGCGGGTCGCTCGGAACCGAAACCCTGCGTCGCTGGTGAGGGCCGGATTGCTCGCGACGATGGTGGCTGTGTTCGTTGCACTGCAACCGTGGGGGGATCCGGGTCCTGCCCAAGCGTCCGCTCCGGTGGTCACGGGACCCACGACCGTGCAGGCGCTGAGCGCTCCAGACGCTCTGACTCCGCCGGCGTCCTTGCTGAGCTCTGAGAACCCTCGCGAAGGCGGCGTCGCCGCGTCGCGGATGGCCGACCGCACCGAGCTGTCGGGCTGCTCCGGGATCTTCAGCGGCCGGGGGAGCAACGGGCGCCTGGCCAAGTCCGACCTGTGCGACCTGTGGCAGAAGCCGTACAGGGACCGTGCAGACGCGGTCGCGACCATCACCGACCTGAACTCCGCTTACACCGCCCGGTTCGGGGAGCCGATCTGCCTGTCGTCCGGGTACCGCACCATCGAGGAACAGGCAGCTCTTCGTTCCCAGAAGGGTGGCCTGGCGGCACCTGCCGGACAGAGCAACCACGGGTGGGGCCTCGCGGTCGACCTGTGCCCGGAGGCGTACGCCGCGGAGCGGGGGAAGTGGCTACATGACGTCGGGCCCGTCTACGGGTGGGCGAACCCCGACTGGGCGCACCGGGGCGGAGACGGCCCATACGAGCCCTGGCACTGGGAGTTCGTACCTGGTGTCGAGGCACTGGCCGACGGTTCCTGAGCGTGGCAGGCGTCCGCCGCCGGCCGGAGCCCTTGACGCGGGTTGCCGGCGCGGCCCGGATCCCGAGCGCTCGGCTCGCCCTGAATGCCGCACGCCAACTCCGTGCAGTCCTGCGCGAGCAGGGGTTCCGTCGGGACGCGCGTCTTCAGCAAATCTTCGTCGTTCGGCAAGCGAAAACGCCTTGCCGATGGCCCATCGTGGGCATGCCCGACCGCGGGTGCCGTTTCGGTGAGACCCGAACGCGTGTGGCGCGGGCCCCGAAGCACAACACCTAGGAGCCCACGTGAGCCCAGACGGCAAGCGTTCGAACGACCGAGCAGCCCGCAAGGAACGCCTGCTGCAGCTCCAAGCCGCCCAGAGGCGCGCCGAGCGCCGTCGGACGGTGCTCATCGTCGGGATCGTGGCCGCAACGCTGCTCGCACTGATCATCCCCACGGTCGTCATCCTCACCAACGAGCAGCGGCGCAATGATGCCGTCGAGGCCGCGGCGAGCGCCCCCATCCAGGGTGAGCAGGAACTCCCGGTGTCGGCGGCCACGCACGTCGACGGAGACGTGCAGTACGCGGACGTCACCCAGCCGACCGCCGAGCCCACGCCCGCACTCGAGGACCCGGCCGAGCAGGGCACGCTGCTGCCCCCCGTCGGCGGGGACCACGATCCGCTCCCGCAGACTTGCGGGTTCTACAGCGAGCCCATCCGCGACGAGAACGCCGTGCACTCCCTCGAGCACGGCGCGGTGTGGATCGCCTACCGGCCAGGCCTCGGCGACGCCGGAGCGGAGAGACTGCGCGTACTGGCTGACGAGAACCCCTACCTGCTGGTCAGCCCCTACGATGGACTGGCGGCACCGCTGGTCGCCACGGCCTGGGGCGTCCGACTGGAGCTCCCTTCTGTCGACGACGCGCGACTGGAGCCGTTCCTCACCCGCTACCTCCAGGGAGAGCAAGCCCCCGAGCCCGGCGCCTCGTGCGAGGGCGTCGGTGGGTAGAGCCACGAAGGGCGAGGCGCGTGCCACGCCCGAGGTGCGAGAGGCCAGGACCGAGATCAGGAGCACCCAACTCCCGCCTGATCGGGAGCGATCGGATGCCGACCGGGGTGAACCAGAGGTCGCTGTCGCGTGTCACGCCCTCGGGGCGCGACGTCGCGCACGTAGCCTGCGGGCGGCCGCGCCTGACACCCTGCTCCCGATCCCGGCCACCCCGCACATGTCGACGCGCTTTCGCGGTACGCCGCCGCCCCCTTCCGCCGTATCCACCCGTCGCCTCAGGCGGCGGGTGGGTGCGGTTCTCCTCGCCGCCGTGATCGCCCTGATGGGTACCGGAGGGGCGAGCTACGCCGACGGCATCGACGACCGCCGCGCAGAAGCGGAGCGCCGCAGTGCCGCCGCCGAGCGACGCGCCGAGGAGCTGGAGGCGTCCATCGAGGGACTCAGCAGCGAGCTGAGTCAGGCGGCCCTCGACCTCCAGGCCACCGAAGCACGCCTTCCCGAGGCACAGGCTGAACTGGAAGCTGCCCGCGCCGCCCTGGAGGCCACCCAGCGTGAGGCAGCCATGGTCGCCAGCCGACTGCAGGACGCGACCGACCTTCGAGGCAGCCTGACGGCCACCATCGCTGCTGACCGTGCCGACGAGGCCGAGCTTCGTGACGCCCTGGGTGCGATGGCGCGCGAGGCCTACCGAGGCGGACCCGGTCTCTCCGCCCTGGACGTCATGCTCGACGCCGAGAACGCCACCGACTTCCTCGACAACGCCCGCCTCGTCGACGCGGCCCTGGCTAGTCAGTCGCGGATCCTGAACGAGCTGCGCGAGGTGGACGCCACCAACCGCAACAGCGAGGCCCGCCTGAGTGCCGTCACCGACCGCGTGGCGGAGCTCAAGCAGCAGGCCGAGGCCAAGGTTGTCGCCGCCGACGAGGCACGGAGCGTCGCGCAGGCGCACGAGGACGAGATCACCCAGCTCATCGCGGACCAGAGCGCCAAGCGGGACGTGATCGCGGCGCTCAAGTCCCAGGCCGAGACCGAGCAGGCGGAGATCGACGCCCAGCAGGCGGCCATCGAGCGCGACCTCGTCGCGATCATCGCCGAGCAACGGGCCGCCCGCGAGGCTGCCGAGGCCGCGGCACGAGCCGCCGCCGAGGCTGCCGCGAGAGCCGCCGCAGAAGCGGCCGGCCGAGAGCCACCACTCCCACCTCCGCCGACGCCGGTGCAACCGCCGTCGGGGTCCGTCTCTGGAGCTCTGTTCGGCAACCCGACCGCGATCAACCCGATGTACGTCACGTCGGAGTACGGGATGCGGCTGCACCCGATTCTTGGGTACGTGCGCCTACACGCCGGCATTGACCTGCGGACCGGGTGCAACACCGCTCTGTACGCGCCGCGCGCCGGGACCGTGCTCTGGTCGCAGTGGCGCAACGGCTTCGGCAACCAGGTGATGCTCGACTACGGGACCGTCCAGGGGAACGCGGTGATGAGCAGCTCCAACCACCTCACCCTCTCGGTCGTCAAAGCCGGACAGAGCGTCGCCAAGGGCCAGCTCGTCGGCTACTCCGGGAACACCGGGTTGTCCGGCGCCTGCCACCTGCACTTCGAGGTCTACGTCAACGGCTCGACCGTGAACCCGCGACCGCTTCTCGGCCTTTAGCTCGAAGTCGCCGTCGGACAGAACGACAACCTGCCGACGGGTGCCCTTCCAAGCAATCGGGTGATCCTTCCCTGAAGACCTGCTGGCGCGAGCATGTCGCCGGTCATCCCGATCGCCGGCCAACCCGTGAAGAGTTTCATCGAACCTTGATCGAACGGAACGCAGCCGTTCGAGGACCGTGGGTGACACTGACCTCTCAGCCAGACGCCAGGGAGCGCCCGTGTCCGTTCTACTTCGTCCGCCGGTGCGGATCACAGTCGTCAAGAAGGCGGCGTGCCAACTCTGTGACCAGGCGAACGCGGTCCTGGCCGAACTTGCCATGGACCACCCGATCGAAGTCAATGTCCTGGACGCGCAGTCCGAAGTCGGGCGATACCTCGTCGCTCGGCACCGTCCACCGCTCGCACCACTCGTCCTCGTCGACGATGTCTACTTCTCCGCCGGCCCGCTGCCGCGCCGCAAGCTCGAACGCACCCTCACGGTGCTGTCCACTCGCGACGCAAGCGTCGCCGGCTGAGCGCTCGGCACGGACCGGCGCAGACGTCGCGGTCCCGCATCGCCGTCACTGACCAGCACAGCCGCTGCGAAGAGGACGAGCGCGCCGACACACGTGCCACCGACGATCGGTCGCACACGCCCCTAGACACGTCGCTAACAACGCGAGCATCTTGGGATTCTCGATTGTGTAGACGCGGGGGGCGCGATGTACTGCATTGTTGAGCGGAGCTACTTCCCGGATGATCAGTTCGAGTGGGCGCGCGTATGGTCGCCCGACGGCACTAGTTCGAGCACCCGGTTAGTACACAGCTTGGATCACACGACGGACGCGCAGAGAGTCAGGAAGCGCGCCGACGGCGAGTACGTGGAGTTGCCGGACGGAGAGCCGCGAACAGTTCCGCCTCCTGAGCCCGTCCTTCCGAGCCTGGATGCAGATGTCGTCGTCGCGTCCGGCGACGGCGGGGCCTCAGGGGACGCGTCGGATGCCGGGCATGCCACGGATGCGTATGAGCGTGGACCCGAAGGTGCTCGAGGAGAGGGCCGTTGACTCCGCCGGGGGGCTTCAACCCCGACGAACTCGGGTGGCCGGACGCCACGACGGCCGGTGAGAAGGAGGCCGTCGTCAAGGCGAAAGCCGAGATGCGTGTAGCGCGGGACGCCGACCGACTGGCAGCGGCCTCACAAGAGCAGAAGGCCCGCTTCGAAGCTGACCTCGACAACCTGCAGCAGTTCGCCAAGGACTACAGCACCGTAGGCGTGGGCATCCTCGAGCGACGTCAGGCCGGAGCCCGCACTGTGCAAACTGCGGCCACGGCCGTTGCGACGCTTTACACAGGCATCTTGGCCTTGGCGTTCTCGGTGTCAGACAACCCGTTGCCAGCGCGCGGGCTCCTTACGCCACTGTTCCTTGGTCTAGCAGTTGTCCTTTCCACCTACTACCTGGCCTGGGCCAAGATCGAACGTCCGGAAGGTAACGCACAGGTCCCGGTCGGACCCCCGGGTGAGGACGTCACTGCCAACATCGTCGATCGCGCTCGTGTACTCGTGGAGCTCGTCACAGAGGCGGCGCGCAGCAAGGCCTACGCGTTGCGCGCGAGCGTCGTGGCGCTTGCAGTCGGCTTGGCGTACCTCGCCCTGCCGTTCGTCAGCTTCGGAGCGTCAACGGCCGCGCCCGCCCTCGCAGATTGGCCGCCTGCCACCGTCGGCCAGGGTGAGGTCCTGGAACTCGCCGAACTCCGTTATGCCGAGCAGGTGAAGGAAGTCGCTGCGGGGCGGCAAGTGAAGACACTCCCGGATCCGGGGCGCGAGGTGCTTGTCATCGCGGTCGCCGGTGCCCTCGGGGGTGGGCTAGTCCTGGCCGCGTGGTTCCGAGGACGTCGATAGCGTCTTCGCTCGTCGATCGCAACCCGGCGAACTCCTCGACCTCCGTCGGCTCGTCCGCGAGATGCCGGGTTCGCTCGAGCGCCGCCTCAAGGAGTCGATCGACGACTATGCGTGTGGCCTCGCTGCCGTCGATTGGCCCAAGCTCGGCGAGGCCGACCGCGGTGCCACGGTCGACGAGTCCGCCGTCGGGCCGCTCGAGCTCGCCGCGAGCTCCGCGGCATCCATCGCCTCGAACGTCAGGTCGATACCGATCGCAAGCGGAACGCCGAGACTCAGCCTCTGCGTGGCGTCGCTGGCGGCGTAGAGCAGCCGATTGTGTGCCGGATCACGCGAGAACGTGCACAGGAGGTTCCGGACGACGAGAGCAGGAGCAGCGGCGCGCTCGAGGAGGGCTTGAGGACGAAAGTGGGCCGTGACTCTGTGGGCACCGCGCGGCGGACCTGCAGCTGCGACGAGATTGCGAGTGGCCTGCATGCCATGACGACTTTCGTGTCAGGCAGGAGAACGCCGTTCGCGGATGATCGCCGATGACCATCTTCGCTGGCCAGACGCACGAGCGACTGTCCGCGACCGTCTGCGGACACGAACGAACGGAAACGGGTTGCTACATGGCCCGAGGTACCACGGCGACACTGGGACGGCACGGTCGACTGCATGAAGATGCATGGCCACAGTGCACCGTCAGCCGCCGGCAGTTCGGCGCCGCGCGTCGTCAGTGCTTCGGCCCCCGAATTCCCCACCTCTTAAGGATTCCTTGCTCGTCGCGAACCCACTCTCGACCTGCGTTGTCCCGAAAAGAGAGCCGTATCGGGGCATCATCGAGGGCAGGTTTCTGCATTAGGCCATGTTCTGCGCGGCCAGGTGCGACGACGCGAAGGGACTCAATGTCGGCGCTAGGTTCGCCGTCCTCGACGCTGAACTTGACGTCCCAAATTGGCTCTTCACTCGCGTTCTGGATGACCACGAATGTCGTGCCCTTGCGAAACTCCATCCACGCGGCGACACGCTGGGCCTGCTGCTGCTCGTTTGTGGTCCGCCGCTCACTACGGTCGCGGTTCGTCCGGAGCTCTGCTGTGGCGCCCAGTCCCACCGCCGCCAGTGTTGCCCCGATAGTCCCGATCGCCGTCGCCGTATCTTGCCAAGTCGCCGCATCTGCCACGGGCTGAAGGCATGTGCCACCGCTCTGCTGGCGCCGCCGACACGCTTCGGTTCAGCAGTGTCGAACGTCGGCCCTCCTCGTCGAGAGGCCGAGTCGGTCGAGGGTTCAGGGAAGTCCCGGGGTGGCGGCGACCCCGTCCACGATCCGCGCCCCGGCGGCGAGCCAGCCGGCGACCTCGGTCGGCCAGGGGGCGGAGATCCTCAGGACCACCTCGCCCTGCATCCGCTCGACTGTGCCGGGCACCACCAGGTACAGACCACGGCTAGCGACCCCCCGGAGCACAGCCCTCATCTCCCTTCCGCCCCGTCGCGACGCCCTGGGCCAGCCGGCTCATGCGGCCGGCCATCCGCACGGGCGTGAGCATCGGTGTGGGCTAAGGCTCTGGAGCCTTCGAGCGCCGCGAGAAGAAGGCCATGAGGCGAGCCTGTCGGCCTCCGGACCAACGGTCCAGACTTCGGCGAACGGAGCCTCGTCAAGCGCTCGACGCGCCACCCCGACAGCCACTCCTAGGCCGGCGCACGCCGCGCACGACAAATCACTAGCGCGCGATCGGGTGAGTCGAGCCCATGCGGTGGCTAGAAATGTCATGCTCCCGAGCCATGAAGCTTCCGTGGGTGCTCGTCACCGTGCTCGCCCTCCTCCTCGCCAGCTACGTCGCGAACGACCGCATCATGGCCTGGGACGAGGACCAGTTGGCGGAGCACTGTGCGGAGCTGCGCGCGCACGAGGGCGCCGACTGGATCGGCTGCCTGACCGACCCGGCGAACGACCGCTGGCCGGTGGACTTCTAGGGGACCTCGAGGCACTCGGGCCGCCGCCGCTGCTGGCCTTGCCAGCCAGGCTCCCCTCCAGGCGGTAGGGGTTCTGGGAAGGGTCGCCACGTGCGGGCCGCAACGTGACCTACTTTCCGACCGACTGAATGTAAGCCGCGAACACGCGCCCGCCGATCTCGTCGCCAAGAAGGTCCACGAGAGCAGCAACGACTCGGCTCGTTGCCTCCGGTCCCATTGAATCGAGGAGACCCTGGGACAAGATGTCGACGAGAGGTCCTAGCGATTCCGCCTCCTTGTAGTGCCGCTCACGGAGGTCTTCCGCAGCAGCGATGACGAGTTCCGTAACACGTCCTGCGTCATTGGGAAGGTCGGCATCGTCCACGGAGCCTGCTCCCTCGCGGGCGGCCGTGAAGAATGGATCGGCGAAGAAGATCACCCAGGCCAGCAGCGCTGAGACGACCCTCGGCCGCGCCGCGGGGACCGTTGCCATCGCCAAGCCGTTCGCGGCGAGGTACGCCCACAACGCGATCGTCTCAGGGCTCATGGCCTGGGGGCGGTGCAGGATGATCGACTTGAACTCGGTGAAGGCCTGCGGGATGTTGCTCCACGCGGCGGGTCGCGAGATGGCGATTGCGAATGGACTCTCGGCCTTCCACTCTGCCTCGCTCGCCAGAACGTCCCACGGTTCGACGATCGGCAGATCAACTACCCGATGCTGCCGCAGCGAAGCGACGGCGGCAGCAACGCCGGCTTCGTCCTCGAGTACTCGGACTAGGTCCAGCGACCCGAAAGCCGGGACCCCCATCGAGCGCGCGAACTGTCGCATGACGCTGTCGTCTGCCCAGAGTGGCAGGCCAAGTTCCTGCGCGACGGTGATGGGGCTGAGCCATCGGTCGCGCTCCGTAGCGTCCGCGACGGGTGCGACTCGGAGATCGTTGACTTCAGACCAGACCAGTTCGACCGCGTCTGCATGCGCTTGCGCTTCCTCGAGTGAGGTGTGGATCACCACGGGTAGCTGCCGGCGGATGTCCCATCCGAGTGTTGCCGTCGACTTCATGGCCAAGCTGGTTCGAGCGCGCGCGACGTCTTCTCGCATAGGGGCCGGAACCATGACCGAGTCGAAGTGCGCGGCGAGCTTTCTGAATCGATGGCCGGTCCACGAGGCGACGACGAGCGCAGTCGTGTCCACGACGACCCTGCGACCAATTGCGGCGCGCGCCGATGCCTCGCCGACTCCTCCATCGTCGTCCACAGCCATGACGTAGCCGAGGTCCTGTCGGATGACGCTCTCCGTGCATGTCCGGCCGGCGGCCTCAGTCAGTACGGCGAGTGGGAATCTGCCAGCGCGAACCTCGATTGCGAGTTCTTCGAGTGCCTGCTGTTGAGCGTCGCCGCTGCGCAGGAACTCAACCAGCGGTTCGAGGTTGTCGTCTTCGATCTGAATCTGTGTGATGGACGCATTCTCACCGTGCCGCTCGAAATAACCCTCCGCGTACGCACGAAAATCAGCGATCTGCGAGTCGGTGAAGTTCTTATCCGGCGCCATCAGCACGACCGACATTGATGCCGCGGCGATCTGCTCGTCGTCTGCCCAATCGGCCGCCGCGCGCATGAACATCGCGTACAGTCTAGGGTCGCCTAGGTCAGGGCCAGGCGGGCGAGTTCGCATTGCGCCGAGCGCGCGCTGCTCGTCGAGGGCGCGGCTAAGAACGGAAAGGAAGAGAAGTGCTTTTCCTCGCTCATTGAAACTCAGAGCCGGGGCTTCGAGTAGCGCGCTCAGTGCCTTGTCGAACCTTTCCAGAAAATACGACGCCTCGGCGAGGCGCCAGTACTCCACCTCCGGAACGGGGAGGTGCTTATCGGACCACTCTTGGATGACCTGCCTAGTCCGGGTCGCTAGTTCCTGCCAGTTGCTCTTGCTTCGAGCAACGCTCTGTAGGGCCCGGAGCACCTTAAGGCGAACTGGTTTGACGTCGTCACGGCCCAGAAGAGTGAGTCCGATCTCGCGAGCGGTCTCGGATAGGCCGTTGTCCGTCGCGATCTCGAGTGCCTCGGTGGCAAGTGGGACGTCTCCGCGGGAAAGGCCCTCGTTGAACACGAGACGGGCGGCTTCCTCGGCTCGGCCGCTGGCGACAAGAGCATCGGCGTGCACCTCAAGGGCGAGCTCATTGCGATCGATACCACGGACCAGTCGCAAAGCGCTCTCCGGGTCGCCCTGGCTGAGGGCAGCCCGGGCGCGCATCACGTCGGCAAGGTCGGAGTCGAGTTGGCCGAGGCTCTCGATGTGCGACGTCACCTCAGCCTGCTCTGTGTCGCTGAGTGAGTTGAACCGGCGACAGAGGGCCATAAGCGCCTGGAAGTCGCTGTGATGCTCTCCACGAGACTGCTTCAGAGCCGAGAAGAGGGCCTCTTTTGCCTCGGCGGCCATCTGCGGGCGGCTCCCGAGAACCGCTGCCCGCATTAGTTCTCCCTCGACGCGGTCGGGGTTCTTCGCTGCGAGCTCGAGGGCAAGCTCATCTCTTCCGGAGATCCGCGCAATGTAGGCCGCCAGGCGCATGACCTCCGGATCGCGAGCCTCGCGCTGCGAAGCGACTCCATCGGGCGTCGGCAACAGGAGACGCAACGAGCCAAGAATGTCGCCCTGAATCGCCCGCGCACGGGCGGCGACGGCGAGCGCTCTCCCGGTCGAGCCGCCCCAGTCGGCGAGCACGTCACGCACACGCAGGGCATCGGCCTCCACTTCCATTGCCCGCCGGGAGACTGCATCATCAACTTCAATTGAAGTCCGCCCCGCCGTCGAGACCAGTACCCCTAGCATCGTCTGAGCAAGCGTTAGCCGCGTCCCTTCGGCATCTGGCCGCAAGCTCATCGCCCACTGAGCGAGCCGCAACCCGTCATCGGCCAGATCGCGCGTAACCGGGTTTCCGCGCAAGGTGCGCGCTGCAAGGCCGGACCGGATACCCAGCTGGTCGGCCGCGCCCGGCGCAAGCATCATCTGCGCAAGTTGCCGCAACACGGTGGCAGCGATGAGGTCCCTTAGCTCTGGCTCGATCGCGACGATCTTGAAAGGGACCGAAGGCTGGCGCAGTGTGCCGGACTCGTCGGTCAGGCCTAGCGTCGCGAGCGCAAGTTCCGCGCGGGCCTTGGATTCGGCGAGGTCCTGGTCCAGGACTGCACGGTAGAACTCAATGACCGTGCCGTACCGCTCGACTACCTCGGGATCGAGACCGTCCAGGACCTTGGATTCGGGGGTGCTCTCGTCGTCATCATCGGGGTCCTTCCCGATGCGCTCGAGCCGAGCGGCCAGCATGAAGTACGCGCTGGCGTCAACATCGCCGGTGAGCCCGGCGGCGTTTGCCGCCTGCTCGAAAGCACGCCAAGCAATCTTCGAGCCAGCGAGCGTCGCCAGAGATCCCACCAAGGCCCAGCCGTCTCCGGTGTCATCCTCGCGCAGCCATGCCGGCGGACGGTGGAGAGCACGGCTCAGCCACGTCGCCGCCGTGATGCCAGCACGTCGCATTTCGGCTAGCGCGTTCTTCGCATCGGCCGCCCGGCCGGGGGAGCGGCGTTCAAGTCGAGTCATCCACATCTCGATGGCTCCCGGCAGCGGAAGCTCCGGAGTGTCCGCGTTCGCGCCGGGTGGGTCGTCGGGAGCCACAGCCGGCAGAGCACTGCGCCTGAAGTCGTCAGGGTGAGCAAATACCAGGATGTCGCGCAGCATGGCCGCCGCGTTCCCGGCCGCGAGTGGCTGGAGGTCGTCGTTCCCGGGTTGGGACTTGTCACCGACGAAGTCGGACAGACCGCGAACGGCGAGTACCGGCAGGTCGTGAATGTCGGACCCGGCGGCGAGGCCAAACGATTCCATATCGAGTGCGGCCGCGTCCTGATACCGCTCATGGATCGCGCGCATGACTGGCCCGTCTGGATCCGCCTGGACGGCCTCGACTGACACGATTGGCGCGACGTACCCATGCGCGTGGTTGGCATCGTAGTGCTGGCTGCGCGAGGACGACGTCCACGCGCTTTCGGCTATGCAGGCGTTCACCACAGCTAGCAGCGGTGCGGGCACGGAGTAGGAGTTGGCTCTTCCGAGCAACTGCGATCCGGTCTCAGCCGGCACCTGCTTGCCTGCGTAAGGGTTGTGGATCCTGCTCGCCACCACGACGTCCCCATGGCGGTGGTCAGCGAGTTTGAGACCGGCGGCCGTGCCGACGAACGCGACGACATTCGCATTCAGCTCGCGTGCCGCGAGCCCGACGAGTGCCGCGGACGTCGCGTTTCCCATCCCCGCACGAGCCAGGAAGACCGTCCAGTTGATGTGATCCCCTGGCACTTCTCCCCGCACCAGCCAGATGCCCCCCGTCCGAGCTCGCTCGGTGTTGAGAAGCCGGTTGCGCACTTCGGTGTGCTCTAGTTCCACCGCGGTTACAACCAGTGCGACGCGGGCTTGCGGCGACCCCGAGAGCTCCCGGAGCTCGGCGACATCCGCAGTAGTGGTCCACCGCGTCGCTCGCCCCTCCTTCGCCGAGAGAACCAGACCTCTTTCCTGCAGGATCTTCAGCGTCCGGTTGGCGGTGTTAGGCGCCACGCCCGCGATGTCGGCCACCTGTCGACCGCTCAGCGGTTGAGCAGATCGCCGCAGCATCCGGACGATGTTGAGTTCTAGGGCGGTCAACGTCATGTGGTGAGTGTGACACCGTGCCTATCGCATGTGCAATGCCGCCGATCGGTTGCGCATGCAGTGTGCGTGCGTCGCGCGCAGCGCCCGGATGACGGGGGTGCCCGCGAACCCGAGGGCCTGCGGTACAACGCCTCAGCCAGCCATCCACGCGGCCCGTCGCGGACGGACCGCTCAACCGCTCTTCTAGAGCGGGGTCCGCCAGTCCCGAATCTCCGTCTGATCCAAGACGATGAGGACCTCGCCGTTGGCGTGTGCGCGCGCGCCAGCCTGATCAACTGCTGTCCGGAGGTCTGGATGCCTTCTGTACGCGCGCGACGAACCAGGTCCGAACTCCGGCCACCGAGACCCATCGCGCTTCACTTGGCGCACCTGCAAAGTACGACCGATGCCGTCCGAGACCGCCGCACCGCGGCACACAGCGTCAACGGCACTCGAGACGGTGATGTCCAGCAGCATGGCAACCATCTTCACATTTCGCGTTACGGAACCGATTGCCACGGCGTCAATCACCGCATCTGCCGAATGTGCCGCCGTATGCCGGAGATCTGCAAAGTTTCTCATTAGAGACTCTGTCGACACATTGCCCGGGAATCTGGGATCAACGACCTTCCAGACACCGGTTAGTTCCCCCCAGCCTCTGGGTAGCCCAACGAGATGCACAATTGCCTCAACGTCGCTGGTCTGCACGTTGCTGCCCGCCCACGCAAAGAACAAATCGTGCCCCACTAGACTGCCCGACGAGAACGACGTAAGTGTTTCGGCGAGGTCGTTCACAAGACCGGGGCGCATGGCAACCGATGCATCGCGGAAGCGTCTTGGAAGAGTGTGAACGATCCGTTCCGAGTATGGGCCCGTACCTCCCGCCAGGCGCGAGGCCGGGATTCGCGCTCGCGTTAGGTGATCTGCCCATTCGGCGCCGCGCTCCCGTAGAAACTGTTCGAACGAAGACAGGCCCTGGACCGCGACGGATCGAAGCGCATTATCGATAACGACGGGTGGTACATGCGCTCTGCCGACGGCGTTGAAGTCGACGACTTCGTCGAGCCGGGCGAGTCTCCCTAGGAGCCTATCGACTGCAGACATCTTAGTTCTCTAGCAGTGCAATGGTCTTTTCGATTCGATAGCTCACGCGGGCCGACGTGTTTGTGCTTAGGCGCACCGCGGTATCGAACTCGAGGTCACGGAAGAGGTGCCGTGTCCGCTCGCGTGTCTCTCCGGGATCGAGAGATTGGAGCTGGGAATCGCCCAACGCGTCTACCGCCACCATCTGTGCGTCGTAGACGCCGCCGATCATTTGGTCACGCCATTGGGTTCCATCGTGGCGTTGGAATGCGTGCGGACCCCAAATACGTTCGCACCATTCGAGTGCGCGAGTGAATCTCGCGGCTAATTCGGCAATTCTGCTGGGGCCCGCGTCATGATTCTCCAGCATGAATCTGTCCAGCGCGTCTCGCAAAGAACCTCCAAAACTCCGCCAATATTGGGCGAGCGCGAAGAACCGCACAACCGTCTCGACATCTGACATGTCGGCGTATGCGGCAGAGTTCTCGGAGGTAATCTTAAGTTGACTATGCAGGAAGTTGTTGGTCGCGAGCTCGATGATTCGATCGTTGAGGGGTCCGGCGTACGCAACGTTGCGAATTTCCTGGGCGTTGAGCGGCTGACCTCCGCGATTGAGCCTCACGAAGACTTCGTGCTTCACCCAATCGGGCGTCTGCCGAAGGATTATGACGGCACGAAGAGGGCGCATCCCGAACGTGGAAGAGTCTTCAGACCCGAGATCGCGGTAGCGCAGACCTTCAAGGTCGCGACGCAGTTGCAGTTTTGCCAGTGGAAATTCGTCATTGATGAACTGGACTATGGCCGTCAGCCGCTGCTTTCCGTCGATCACGGCATAAACGCCTCGAGATTCCTCGGCCAGGTATACGGGAGGGACCGGGACATTCAGGAGGAAGGATTCAATTAGTTGACTCTGTCGCTCGCGGTCCCAACGGTTCCGACGCTGATATCGGGGACTCAGATCCAGCGAGCCAGCAGAATAGAGAGAGGCGACGTTGAACAGCGCCATGTCGCTAGCCTGGACAACAAGATCCTCTTCGCGTGCGTTAGCCAACTCGAGGGGCTCCCGTCTAGCTGTCGTTGTCGATGCTCCATGGATGCTAGCGGGGATCCGGTCCGTCGATGGAAAAGCGCGGCGCCGGCAGATGCGCCAAGCCCAGCACTGTCGACTCAATCCAGGCTCGTCGACGAGGGTCATCCGGCGGCGTCGCGTCCGCGCCACCGTTCCCGTGTGGCGATCTTCCGGGGGTCGCGGGTCTGTCTACATACCGAAGACTCCACGGGACGAGCCTGAGATGCGGCGCGACTTGAGCTGGTGCGTGCCGCCCTGCCGGGCGGAAGACAGAAGCTGGCCCGCAGTGAGACTCGTCTGGGTCGCGTTCTCGCGGCGCAGGGCGCGATAGTCATCCAGAACCTTGTCGCGGATAGCTTCCGGAAGCGGCACGCTAGCGCCTTGTAGTTTGGCGCGGACGAGGTCGGGGCTGTCGGTGACCTGGTCGCCCGTGAGCTCGCCTCCGCGTATGTGAAGCTGACCGGACACTGCCAGTACTCGAAAGGTCTCCGCGTTCCAGGCAGCGATCTCGGCAGTGGCATCGGCGGCCTGTCGCAGTGTCGCACCAGTCGAGCGAACGGCGACCGCGTCACGACCTTGTGCCTCAACGACCGTCAACACGCGGCCGGTAAGGAGGCGTGCGGCCGGAACCGCCGCGTGGACCACGGGGTTCCCCGGCCCGGGAGCGAGCAGGTGACGCAAATCGACTACCAGCGTCTGCCAGCGCGCCACGTTCTCGGGTATCGGGTGTCCGTCGAGAGCATGGAGTCTGGCGTGTGCTGCGTTTGCTGCTAGGCCGATGAGGGCGAAGTCTCGAAGGGTTGCAACAGACCGGTCAGGGTGGCGCATGTTCGACCAGGCCTCGTTCCGCAACCTGCCCACAAGCCCCGACAACTCGGCTACAGGGTCGTCATCGCGGATCGGCGCGTGAGCCAACCCGATCCGGTCCAGCGGACCGCTGCCGCTCCGCTGGTTCGAAGCTGAGACCGCTCGCGCAGCCCAGGCTCTCGCTTCGCCTAAATCCGGGAGCCAGCGGCGCAAACGCCACCATGTGACGCCGGCTTGTCCGGCGCGCAGCGCCAAGCTCATTTCGCCTGCTAGGAGTGCGTCCGCTAGGTCGGCGATTCGACCCAGCGCGATGCGGCGGGCGGCGAAGTCGGTCACCGTGGCTGCGTCAGGTGTACGGGGGAGGCCATCGGTGCTGATGTGGGTAGACAAGAGTTCGGCACCGGCTCGCAAGAGCTGTGCGGCACGTGCCCATGGGTGGTCGTTCGTCGCCGCTACGTAGGGAAGTCGGCGATCCTTATCCTCTAGCCACGGGATTGTGTCGACCATCTGGACGGCGGCGTACTCGACCGGGTCGCCGGTGCGGAGTCCAGGCGGCACGCCGTAGAGCGTCCCGATGCGGTTCCAGTCAGCAAGGGAACGCACGTGGCGCTCGACCGCGTCGAGGACCGCGTGGAAGCCGATGAGGGCCTGGTACGCATCGTCGATCGTGTCGAAGCGCTGGTACTGGGTTCGAGCGCTGCCCTCGTGGATGCACTGCGCGGCCTTCGTGACGAGCTCGCCATACGTGGTCACGGAATGCGCCCGAGGATCGCGGTCCGAGCGTTGAAGAGCTTGTTCGAGACGCGGGTCAGGCACGCGAACTCTTCGACCTCGGCCGCTCCGACTGCTAGGCGGCCGGCTCGGTCCAGCGCTGCTTTGAGGAGCTGATCAATGACAAGGCGAGCTTTGTCGACGTCGTCGGTCGGCCGAAGCGCACCCAGATCGACGGCGGCGCCGCGTTCGATAAGTCCGTCGTCGCGCCACTCGAGTTCGTCGCGCGCTTCGCGGATGTCCATCGCCGCGAACGTCAAGTCCACCCCGGTGGCCAGAGGGACGCCGAGGCTGAGCTTAAGCGTCGCGTGGCTGGCCGCGTAGAGCAGTGACCAGAGCCCTTCCCAACCGGCAGCGGCGTGCTCGATCAGCACCCGCGCCGGCGCTTCCCATGGTGCGCTCATCCCCGTCGCCCCCCGTCACTTGTCGATTCGTCCACCGTGATCCGCGCCCGGAGCCGATGTGATCGATCGACCGGATGTGTGGCTGACGCCGGACCACACCAGTAGGTGCGCCAGCGGCTGCGTAAGGCGCGAGGTCAACCAGCGGCGCGCTCGACAAGAGGGCGCGAGGAAGGAAGTGGGCCATGACACTTCTGGCACCAAAGGTCGATCACATGCGCTCGGGCTCGGGGGTTACGCGTGATCGGGCGCACTACACGGCATGGAGATCACGACTGCGATGTCGATCGGTGCGCCGTCATGGTGATGACGCTGCACCGGCTGACGGCCGGG
This sequence comes from Cellulomonas sp. Root137, assembly GCF_001426725.1. Taxonomy (NCBI): domain Bacteria; kingdom Bacillati; phylum Actinomycetota; class Actinomycetes; order Micrococcales; family Cellulomonadaceae; genus Cellulomonas; species Cellulomonas sp. Root137. Next base: position 2,602,798 of record NZ_LMFG01000001.1, read on the forward strand.
GCCGGCTACCAGTACCTGTTGCGGCACACCGCGTCCGGGGATTGCGACCGTTCCGGTGCGACGTCCTTGACGGCCTACTACATGCAGTCCGGGAACCCGGCCGGCCGCTGGCTCGGGTCGGGTCTGCAGGGCATTGGGGGAGCGGATGCCATCGGGATCGAGCGTGGCGAGGTGGTGGGCGAGCAACCCATGGCGCGGCTGTTCGGTCAGGGGTGCGACCCTGCGACGGGCGTGCCGCTAGGCCGCGCCTATGTGACCGGCGACCCGGTGGCCAAGAGGGTCGGGGCACAGGTGAAGGCGCTGCCCGAAGGGCTGGATGCCGGGGCGCGGCGGAGAGCGATCGACGCAATCACCCGGGTCGAGCTCGCGCGCGGTGCACCGAAGGCCGTGGCTGGGTTCGATCTGACCTTCACGCCACCGAAGTCGGTCTCCACGCTGTGGGCGGTCGCCGACGACCGCACGCAGTCCACGGTACTGGCGGCGCACCGCGCGGCGGTCGACCAGGCGCTGAAGTTCCTGGAGGACCGGGCGATCTACACGCGGACCGGGCATGCGGGGTGTCGGCAGGAGCCGACGCGCGGCGCGGTCGCGGTCGCGTTCGATCATTGGGACTCCCGTGCGGGGGACCCGAACTTGCACACCCACCTGGTGGTCGCGAACAAGGTGCAGGGTCCGGACGGGGCTTGGCGGTCGCTGGACTCGCGGGCGCTGCATCACGCGACGGTCGCGATCTCGGAGGTGTACGACGCACTGATGGCCGACGAGCTGGCGCGGCGGTTGCCTGTGGGGTGGGGTTGGAGACAGCGCGGTGCGCGGCGCAGCCCACGGCTCGAGGTCGAGGGTGTTGCCGATGCGCTGATGGGGGAGTTCTCGACACGCTCCAACCGCATCGATGAGGCGATGACGGACGAGGTCGCCCGATTCGCCGCCACTCACGGGCGCACGCCGAACAGGATCGAGATCACCCGGCTTCGCCAACAGGTCACCCGCGCCACGCGACCGACCAAGCATGTGCGCCCTCTCGGCGAACTGCTGGCCACGTGGCGCACGCGCGCGGCCAAATTGTCCGGGCGGACCCCGGCGCAGCTCACGGACGCCGTCCTTGGGCGAGGGCGGAGCGTTCCACTGGATGCCGCGGCGGTGCCGGCGGAGGTCGTCGAGCGGGTGGCGCAGGTGGTTCTGGCCGGGGTGATGGAGCGCCGCTCGACGTGGACGCGGTGGAACGTGCTCGCGGAGGCGGCCCGCGTGACTCGCGGCTTCGCCATGGCCAGCGTCACCGATCGACTCCAGCTTCTCGACACCGTGACCAGCGCGGCTTTGCGCGACGGAATCTCGACCGCAGCACCTCCCCTGTTCGTGTCCGGCCCTCGGTATCAGCGTCCGGACGGGACATCGGTCTTCGACCGACCGGACGAGGAGCGGTTCACCGACCGGCGAATCCTGGACGCCGAAGCCCGCCTACTCACGGCGGCCACAGCCGATGACGGCCCCGCAACCTCGACGGCCGCGCTGGTCGTGGCCGCCTTCTACGGCCAGACTCGGCTCGCGCCGGATCAGGTGGACGTCGTGAGGCAGGTGGCGACCTCGGGGCGGCGCCTCGATGTGCTGGTAGGCCCGGCCGGCTCGGGCAAGACCACCACGCTGCGCGGCGTCCGCCGAGCGTGGGAACACACCTACGGGCGCGGCGCGGTCATCGGCCTAGCATCCTCGTCATCGGCCGCCGCGGAGCTGGCCCGAGCGCTGGGGATCGCGTGCGAGAACACTGCCAAGTGGACCTTCGAGTCCACCGGCCAGGGCGCCGAACGGCGCACCGCCCTGATCACCCGGCTCACCGGTGCCCGAAATGGTGCCGCGCGTAACGGGGACGTGCGTGCGTTGCGGACGATCGACACGGCATTGGTCGCGCAGGTTCGTGAGGCCGCCCGATGGTCCCTGCGGGCGGGCCAGCTCGTGATCGTCGACGAAGCCTCCCTGGCTGGGACGCTCACCTTGGACACCATCGTCACCCAAGCGGGGACAACCGGGGCGAAGGTGCTGCTGGTCGGGGACCACGGACAACTGTCCGCGGTCGACGCCGGTGGAGCCTTCGCGTTGCTGGCCGACCGCGCCCGCCCCGCACGGCTCACGTCCTTGTGGCGGTTCAGCCACCCGTGGGAAGCCGCGGCCAGTCTCGGCCTGCGCGATGGGGATCCCAGGGTGGTCGAGGAGTACGTCGAGCACGACCGGGTGCACGCCGGAGCCGCCGAGGCGATGCTCGAGGACGCCTACACGGCGTGGGCAACCGACGTCGAGGACGGCGTCGACGCGATCCTGATCGCACCCGACGCCCGGACCGTCGCCGCGCTGAACGCCCGAGCCCACCGCGACCGGGTCGCCGACGGGCTGGTGACGGGCGACGGCGTTGCCTCGGCATCCGGGGAACGGATCGGCGTGGGGGACCGGATCGTCACCCGCCGCAACGAGCGCACCCTCCACCCGGCGGGCGCCGGCCCCCACTCCTACGTGCGCAACGGGGACCTCTGGACCGTCACGCACACCAACCCCGACGGATCACTGACCGCCTCGCGGACCCGATCCTCCACCGGCGTGGGGGCGGCATCCGTGCTGCTCCCTGCCGACTACGTCGCGCAGGACGTCGAGCTCGGGTACGCCAGCACCACCCACCGAGCGCAGGGCATCACCGTCGACCACACGCACGTGCTGGCCCATCCCGGCATGGCTCGCGAGAACCTGTACGTCGCGATGACACGCGGACGCCACGCCAACTACGTCTACGTCGCACTGGATGCCGTTGACCCTGAATGCGACGACCTGCCCGATGCCCCGACCAGCAGCGCGGGCCACGACGTGCTCGCCGCGATCATCGGTTCGCCCAGTGCCGAGCAGTCCGCCACGGCGCAGATCACCGCCGAGCAGGACGCCACCGGCTCGATGCACCGACTGCAGCCCATCCGACGGACGCTGCTGGCCGAAGCCTCCCGCAACCGGTGGACCCAGGAGCTGGACCGAGCAGGGCTTCGCGCTGAGACCATCCGCGACCTGCAGACGGCCCCCGAGGCAGGAACGCTGTTCACGAGGCTCGATCAGGTCGCCACCCTCGTCCCCGATCCGGCCGCCATCGTTGCCGAACTGGTCAATGCAGCGACCGTTGACGCCTCGGTCGAGGCACTGACCAGCGAGGCGAACGGATGGCTGCGCGCACACGCGGAGAACCCCCGGGAAGTTCTTGGCTCGAGCAGCAGTGTGGGGCTTGATCACGACGGCCTCGCGATGATCGCAACCATCGACCACCTCATCGCCCAACGGGCCGCCGCGCTAACCGACGCCGTGCTCGACGAGCAGCCGGCCTGGCTCGAGCGACTCGGCCCCGAACCGCGCGACCATCGTGCACGAGCCGCCTGGCTCGCGGAGGTCACCGCCACGGTCGCGCATCTGGACGAACAACGACCGCAGCTGCGCAGGCCGGCCCAGGCGCCAAGTGGCTCTCCTGAGAGCGTCGCGACCCGGGGAGTGTCGGTCCGATGACGCGCATCAGGAGAAAGGCCGCGACAGCCCAGCAGGACTTCTTCCCTCAGCGCACCTTCCTGGCGCCGATAGGTCCGCCCACACCGATCGTCTGGTCCGCGTTCACCGCGGCCGAGCAAGAACTGCTGCTCGAAGACCTCGACGTCTGGGTGACCTGGCTGGCCGAGCGTTACCGGCTGGACCACCGCGTGGTTCCGGGATGCTGGACCCAGCATCCAGAACTGATCGAGGAGCTATCCGCCTTACAGCTCGCGTGGCAGGGCGCGTTCTCGATAAGCGCCGTTCCTGACGCGCCGCTGAACTGGCACGAACGCTTCGCCGTCGCCCGCCTACGCATCAGTGACTGGGTCTCCAGGTCCGGCTGCAGACCTGACGCCCACCGTTCTCTCTAGGCGCCACGGTCGCTGGGCGAGGGGTATGCCGCCCGCGCACCGCGCGAGGTCGAGGAACCGCTCCCTCGGGACCCATCCGGGCGAACCTGCGTTCCGAACTCACGGTGTCAGCAGCAATCCGACACGAGGCGCCTGCTCGGCCGGCCCGGAACGGAGTCCTCTTGGGCACGGATCACGAGTTCGACCCTGTCGCATCTGACGGGCTCACCGTCCGGTCCACCAGCCATCACGTCGCCCCCGGGTGCCGCGGATGAGCGCGGTGAGACGAACCTGTGTGGGCTCGGGGCTGTTGGCTGCCCTGTCGGGGATTCTGGCTGCTGCGACCACCCTCGCGGTCGCGCAGCTCGTCGCGGTCGTCGTCTCGCCGCAGGCAGCACCGCTCATCGCCGTCGGCGGGGCCTTCATCGACGCCACGCCGCCAGCGCTGAAGGACTTCGCGATCGCCACCTTCGGCACCAACGACAAGCTCGCCCTCCTGGTCAGCATGTCCGGGGTGATCGCCGTGGTCGCCGCAGTCGCCGGGGTGCTTGCGCGCCGGAGATGGGCGCTCGGGGCCAGCGTCGTCGCTGTCCTGGCGGTGGTGGGCGCGGTGGCCGCGGCTGTGCGACCGAGCGCCAGCCCTTTTGCCGTCGTCCCGAGCCTCGTCGGCGGCGCCGTCGGTCTGCTCGTCCTGCGGATGCTCCTTTCCCGGATACCCGGAGGACGCGCGCCGTCCTCCTCGCAGGGTGACGCTCCCGCGTCCGGCCTCGGGCGGCGCTCCTTCCTCGCGGCGGCCCTGGTCACCGCGGCGGTCGCCGCCGCAGCCGGCGTGGGTGCCCAGCTGCTCGGCGCCGCCACGCAGACCGTTGAAGCGGCCCGCCGCGCGCTGCGACTCCCGGCACCGTTCCGCACGGCGAAGCCCCTGCCTGCGGGTGTTGAGTCCGCCGTCGAGGGCTCCGAGCCATTCGTGACGCCCAACGACGGCTTCTACGGGATCGACACGGCACTGGCGATCCCTCAGGTCGACGCCGACTCGTGGCGGCTGCGGGTGCACGGACTCGTCGAGGAGGAGGTCGAGATCTCCTTCCAGGACCTCCTCGAGTCGGACCTGGTTGAGTCGTGGGTGACGCTCACGTGCGTGTCCAACGTCGTCGGCGGCGACCTGGCCGGCAATGCCAAGTGGCTCGGGCTACCGATCCGAGAGCTCTTGGCTCGGGCACGGCCAACCACCGATGCCGACATGGTCCTGTCCACGAGCATCGACGGTTTCACCGCCTCCACCCCGCTCACAGCCCTCACCGACGATCGCGACGCTCTGCTGGCGATCGGGATGAACGACGAGCCCCTCCCCGCCGTCCACGGCTATCCGGTCCGCATGGTCGTTCCCGGGCTGTACGGGTTCGTCTCCGCCACCAAGTGGGTCGTCGACCTCGAGGTGACCCGGTACGCCGACGCCCGCGCGTACTGGACCGACAGGGGCTGGTCGGAGAAGGGACCGATCAAGACGGCGTCGCGAATCGAAGTTCCCGGCCCGTTCGCCCGGGTCCCCGCCGGTCAGGTCGCGATCGGGGCCACCGCGTGGGCCCAGCAGCGCGGCATCACCGCCGTCGAGGTGCAGGTGGACGACGGTGACTGGGCTACGGCGACACTCGCGACGGAGGCCTCCGTCGACACCTGGCGGCAGTGGTCCTTCGTCTGGGATGCGACGCCGGGCCTGCACCAGCTGACGGTCCGCGCGACGGACGCCACCGGAGAGGTCCAGACGGCGGAACGGGTCGACACCGTGCCCGACGGAGCAACCGGCCAGCACTCCATCTCCGTCACGGTGGAGTAGTAGGTCCAGTTCGGGTGCGGTATTCGTTCTGATCACCCCGAAGAGGCTGGTGGCGATCATCACGCTCCTCGATGAAGGATCGGCGGTGGACGTACGGGATCCTTGGCCCCATGCCAAGGTCTTGCCTCGCCACTCGACGTGCGCGTGCCACAGCCACTTTTGTCCTCTGCGGTCTGCTTGGCCTGCTCGGCGCCTCGGCGGCGCACGCGCACAACGTCCTTCGATCGACCGATCCGGTCGACGGCTCGACGGTTGCGGTCGTTCCAAGTCAGGTCACGTTGACCTTTGACGCTGCCGCGATGGCGCTCGGTACCGAGCTCGTGATCACCAATCCGGCCGGTGCCGTCGTGAGCACCGAGCCCGCCCAGCTGGTCGACGTGAGTGTGACGCAGCCGCTGAGCGGCGATCTTCCTGCCGGGCTCTACACCGTGCAGTGGCGAGTGACCTCCGAGGACGCTCACCCCATCGAAGGCACCTTCACGTTCACCGCCGTGGCGGCGGCGACACCGGCCTCTGGCGCCGAGACACCCTCGGTCGCGGAGCCGGCACCGAGCACCTCGGAGACCAGCGTTGCACCGCCCTCGCCGGTCCCGGCTACATCCAGCGATTTGGCCGCGTCGGACGAGCAGGGCACTGGCGGTGCGATCAGCGCCGGCTTGCTGCTCGCGATTGCTGGAGGGCTGTTGCTCGTCGGGGTCGTCATCGCGCTACTTCTTTGGCGGCGCAGCCCGCCGGCGCCTCCTGCGGACTGATCCCTCGGGATTTCCGTCGGCACCGAGTCCAAGGAGATCCCCACCTGTCCTCGGCTCAAGAACTAGGTAGCGGGCCTCCACGCTCAGCGAGCATGGCGCGCAGCACAGACAGCTCCGCGCTCTGGGAGTCGACGATCGCTTGTGCGAGACGCCGGACGTCGTCATCGGCTGCGGTCGCGACAGCAGCGGCCGCCATCTGAACGCCGCCCTGGTGGTGCGGAATCATCATCTGCAGATAGAGCCGATCGGCTTCCGTGCCGGTTGCCGCGCTCAGGCGGGCTAGTTCCTGCGCGCTGGCCATGCCTGGCATCTGGGCATCGTCACTCGCGGACGGCGTTGGGGCGTGATCCATGCCGTCCATCCCGTCACCGTCGGTGGACGTCCAGGCCATCGGCGGGCTTGACGAGGTCTGCGGCAGATCCCATTGCTTCAGCCACCCGTGCATCTGCCCGGCTTGTTGCTGCTGGGTGAGCATGATGTCTCGCGCGAGCGTCCGAACATCGGGATCGTCTGACGTCTCGAGAACTGACGTGGACATCTGAACTGCCTGGCCATGGTGGGCCTGCATGTCCCGGGAGAAGCCGGCGTCCACGGAGTCCTCCGTCGGCGCCGCGACGCCCACGCCACCAAGACTCAGCCCGATCCACAATGCGAGGCCGGCCGATGCGACGAGGATGAGGAAGAACATCGCGACCAGCGGGCCCGGCCGGACCCGCCGACCGGCGTCGTCCACCTCGGTCACGCGGGGGTTCCGGTGCCCCCGGTGCACGGCGCTCCGGGCTCGGGCGTCTGCTCGCCCTGCTGGTACTTGGCGAGGAACTGCTCGAGTCGCGGGTCTGCCGCATGGTCGAGGGACAGCTGCACACCCCAGGCGCTGGCAACGATCGGGGCAGTCTGTCCGTCGAACGGGCTGAGCAGCATGTAGGGGTTGCGCTGCGCCAGCGTCCTCAGGGCCTCGACCTGGTCCTGCGGTGTGGAATCGGTGTACGTGATCCAGACCGCGCCGTGTTCGAGCGAGTGCACGGACTCCTCGTTGACCAAAACGTCCTCGTAGACGCCGCAGTTCGTCCAGACGCCCGCGTGGTTGCCGCCGACCGGGGGGGACTGCTCATAGTCGACGGGCTCGGCGACGTGGTCGCGCCCAAGGTCGGCGAACTCTTCGACCCCGTCGAGCGGCTGACTCGCCGTGGCCTCGAGCGCCTCCTTGCGGGCACTTTCCCGTTCCAGCATGACTGCGGTCGTGCCGATCAGGCCCAGGATCACGACCGTGACCGTGCCGACGATCAGCATGCTGCGGCGGCGTTCCTTGCGTGCCTGCTCGGCTCGCACGAGGGCGAGTTTCGCGGCGCGTTCCTGTTCGGCCTGCTTCCGACTGCTCACGTCGCTCCTCGCGTCCGGGGGTGGATCGGGTGGGTGTGCATTGTGCCTTAGGAGTTTGTGGGCGTCGGTGTGGCCTCGGGGTCAGCAAGGACGTCGTCGACGATCGTGCGCAGCGTCGAGGCCTCTGCCAGGCCCACGATGCGTGCCGCGACGCGGCCCTGCTGGTCGAGCACCACGGTCGTCGGCACGGCTTGGACCGGAACAACGGCGGCCAGCTCGGCGATCGCGGCGCCATCGGTGTCTTCGATCGAGGGGTAGGGCACGGAGAACTCACGTTGGAACGCCTGGGCCGTGCCCGTGGCGTCGGTGCGGTTGATCCCCAGGACTCGCACGCCCTTGTCCGCGTAGTCGTTCGCCAGGGCGACCAGGTCTGGGGCTTCCTTCCGGCACGGGGGGCATGCCGCGTACCAGGTGTTCAGCACGATGACGTCCCCGAGCCAGGCGGACGTGTCGATGGCCCCACCTTCGTAGTCCGTGCCGGTCAGGGTCACGGCCTCGCCGCGGTCGTTGACCGGCCACGTCTGGGTCGTGCCGTCGCCAGACACGTAGCCCTGGTCGGTGACGTCGGCCGGTTGGCCGCTGTACTTGGTGGTCTCGGCGGCGCATCCGCTCACGAGGGCGACGAAGAGGGCCGCCACGGCGGCGGTGCGGGTGGTGGCGCGAGGTCCTCTGATCGCGGCTAGGGCGCGGTCGGGATGGGTGGTCATCGTGATCCTGTTCCGGGGTCGCGGGTGCCGCTCAGCGGCCGAGCAGAGGTCGCGGGTTCACGGTCGATCCGTTCACGTAGACCTCGAAGTGCAGGTGGCAGGCACCGGACAAGCCGGTGTTGCCGGAGTAGCCGATGAGCTGGCCCTTGGCCACGCCCTGGCCGGCCCTGACGACCGAGCGGGTCAGGTGGTTGGAGCTGCTCATCAAAGAGTTTCCGTCGGCGGTGCCGTAATCGAGCATGACCTGGTTGCCGAGTCCGTTGCGCCACTGCGACCAGACCACGGTGGCGTCGCGTGGCGCGTACAGGGGGGTGTTGCACCCGGTGCGCGGGTCGATCCCGGCGTGCAGGCGCACGTAGCCCAGGATCGGGTGCAACCGCATCCCGTACTCCGAGGTCACGTACATCGGATTGATCGACGTGGGGTTGCCGAACAGCGCGCCGCCCACCGTCCCGGACGGAACCTGGACCGGTGGCGGTTTCTGCCCAGCTGCCTCCGCGGCGGCGCGTGCAGCTGCCTCCGCAGCCTCACGGGCGGCGCGTTGCTCGGCGATGATCGCGGCGAGCTCACGTTCGATCGCCGCACGCTGGGCGTCGATCTCAGCCTGTTCGGCCTCCGCCTGGGCCTTCAGGGCCGTGATCGTGTTCTGTCGTGCGGTCTGGTCAGAGATCAGCCGCACGATCTCGTCCTCGCGCGCCTGCGCGACGCGACGCGCCTCGTCGGCGGCGGCGACCTTGGCTTCCGCCTCCTGCTTCAGCTCAGCGACGCGATCTGCCACAGCGCTGAGCCGGGCTTCGCTGTTTCGGTTGGAGGCTTCGACTCGACGAAGCTCGTCGAGGACGCGGGCTTGGCTGCGCAGCGCGGCATCGACGAGCCGCGCGTTGTCGACGAACTCGGTGGCGTCCTGCGCGTCGAGCACCACGTCCAGGGCCGAGATGCCGGGGCCGCCGCGGTAGGCCTCTCGCGCCATGGCTCCCATGGTGGCCTGCAGCTCACCCGCGTTGGCGCGGTCTGCTGCGATGGTTGCGGTCAGGGTGCTGCGCTGCTCGGTCGCGTCCTGCAACCGGTTCGCGACGATGATCGCCTCCCGCTGCGCCGCCTCGAGAGTCGCGCGTGCATCGTCGAGCTCGGCCTGCGCGGCGGGCAGCCGGGACTGGGTGGCCTGCAGGTCGAGCACGGCCTGGCTCAGCTCGACGCTCAGTCCCTCGATCGAGGCACGCAGCTCCTCCGCGCGCCGATCCGCCGCGCTGCTGCGGCGCTCGGCCTCGGCCCGGCGATCATCGATCGGGTCGGCGTAGCTGGCCCCGCCGGAGCCGGCCAGGATGACCAGGGCGGAGAACACCGCAGCGATGGTCCGGCGCCGGCCGGGGCCAGTGAGGGTGCGGCCGGAGGGTGCAGGGCTCGGGCCGTGAGGAGCAACGCGGCGCAGCAGTGACATATCCGAAGCGGCCGGGGTTGGAGACAGGGCAGACGGCGCGGCCAGCGGCAGGTTATGCATGGCGCGCTGGATGGATCGCTCTGGACACGCGGCCGGTTCCTGTGAATGGCCCGCTCGGCCGCGGCACGCGCGGGTCAGACATGGCTCGGGTGCTCGTGGTCGCGGTGGTCTGCCGGTTCGACCTGGAACGTGGAGTGCTCCACGGGTACGTCGAAGTGGGTGGCGACGCATTCCTGCAGCTGGTCCAGGATCCGTCCCGCGTGACCGTCGTTGAAGCAGCCCTCGTCAACGACGACGTGCGCGCTGAGGATCGGCAGACCGGTCGCTATCAGTGAGGCGTGCAGGTCGTGGACCTCCCGCACGTGCTCGACCCCGAGCAGGTGCGAGCGGACCTTGTCGAGGTCCAGGCCCGGTGGGGTGGCCTCGAGTAGCACGGTGATGGTCTCGCGCAGCAGCTTGAGGGCCCGGGGCACGATCAGCGCCCCGATGAGCAGACCGGCCACGGCGTCGGCCTGCTGCCAGCCGGTCGTGGCGATCACGATGGCCGCCACGATCACAGCGACGGAGCCGAGCGCGTCGTTGAGCACCTCGAGGAACGCTGCTCGCAGGTTGAAGTTCGCTGAGCGCTTCGAGGACAGTACGAGCAGGGACGCGATGTTGCCGACCAGCCCGATGACACCGAAAATTACCAGCTCGGTGGTGGGGATGTCCGGCGGGTCGAACAGGCGCTGCACGCCCTCGACCAGTACGTAGATGCCCACCGCGAGGAGCACGGCCGACTGGGCGAGGGCGGCGAGGACCTCCGCGCGCCGGTAGCCCCAGGTGCGCTGGGGTGAGGCTGGGCGCAGGGTCAGCGTGGCGGCGAACAGGGCGAGCAGCAGTCCGCCGGCGTCGGTGAGCATGTGCGCGGTGTCGACGAGCAGCGCGAGGCTGCCTGTGAGGATTGCGCCGATCGCCTCGGCGACCAGGATCGAGGCCGTGATGGCGAAGGCGATCGCTAGACGCTTGCGGTGGTCCTCGGCGCCAGCGGGGGCGTGGTCGTGGTCGTGACCCATCAGTGCTCGTCCTCCGGCTGTTGCGTCTGACTGGTGGCAAGCGTGATGGGGTTGGCCGCGGCGTCTCGGTCGGGTTGCAGCCGACCCATGCCGGGAAGGAAGCGGCCGACCCGTCGGGCGTAGGTGGCGTAGGCCGCGCCGTGCGTCCGGGCGAGGTACGGCTCCTCGACGACGCGGACCTGCAGCTCGACCGCCAGGACGAGACAGATCAAGGCCGAAGCCGTGATCGCGGTGGGAACCAGGAGCGTCAGACCAACCAGCGTCGTGGCCATGGCCGTGAAGATGGGATTGCGCACGACGGCGAACATCCCGGTCGTCACCAAGCCGGTGACCTCGCTCTGGTCCACGCCGATCCGCCAGGAGGTACCCATCCCCGACTGGGCGGCCAGCACAGCGAGGAACCCCACGATCATGACGATCGCCCCGAACCAGCCAAGAGCGCCTGGCACGTCAGGCGGTGCCGTCACCAGACCTGCCACAGCGAGGGCCGGGCCCGCTGCGGCCAGGACCAGCGCGGCGACGAACAGGATGCCGCCCCACCACTGCGCCGAGCCAGGAGCTCCGGAGATTCCGCGGTATCCGCTGTGACCGGTGCGGCGCCGATGCAGCCAGGTCCGCAGCCCGAAGGTCGACGCCACACCCAGCAGGTACAGGGCGAGGCCGAGGGTGGCGGCGGTCTCAGTCGTCATCGTCGTCCCCCTCGACCAGCTCGCCCTCCCAGGCTTCCTTGCCTTCGTGGATCGCGAACGCGGCGATGATGAACGCCGCGACCGGGTCGAGCCACGCGGCGCCGGTGACCTGGAACAGCACCACACCGGCCAGGGTCGAGATGCTCAGCAGGACGCAGATCCGGGTCTCGGCCGCATCAGCCAAGATCAGGTTGTCGTCCAGGCGCAGACCGACCTGCCGCTTCAACGCCGCCAGCAGCGGCATCACCACCAGTGAGGCGACCAGCAACACGATCACCGGAGTCGACGTCTCCGGCGTCTCCCCGCTGACCAGGCTGCGCACACCCTCGAAGGTCACATAGGCAGCCAGCAGGAAGAACGTCGCCGCGACCGCCTTGAGAGTGAGCCGCTCCTTACGTTCGTCCGCCGCTCCGTGCCGCAGGCGGCTGGCAAGCCGGATGCCGACCAGGACCGCCGCGATCGACTCGATGCCCGAGTCGATTCCGAAACCGACCACCGAGACCAGACCCGCCATCAGACCCAACGTGACCGCCACAACGCCCTCGACCACGTTGTACGCCACGGTGAACTGAGCGAGCCTCAGCCCACGACGGGTGAGCCGCTCGACCTCGACGGTGTCGAGCTGACCGGCCTGGCTCATGCCGGAGCCTGCGCGGCCAGGGTGGCGGTGCCCGACGTGCCGAACGTCGGGCACAGGGTCACCGCGTCCCCGGTCAGCTCGAGCAACCGCTCCGCGGCGGCGAAGAGGTCCATCAGCGCCTCAGGGTGGGTCAGCCGGAACATCGAGGCCCGGCCCTCAGCCCGCGAGGTGATCAGGCCGCAGTCCCGCAAGCACGCCAGGTGCTTCGAGACCGTCGACTGCGCCAACCCGAGATGCTCGGTCAGGTCCACGACACGGTGCTCTCCGAGCGAGAGGTGCTGCAGGATCACCAACCGAGACGGGTCGCTGAACCCGTGGAACAAGCATGCAGCCGCCGCCAACGCACGCTGTTCAGGTCCTGAAGCAACATCGTCGGATCGCGTCAATATCGTCATGTGACGATGCTACACCAGGGCCAAGTATTTGAATGCCGCTCCGACGCGGTTGGCGGACGTACTACAGGACGGCGTGGTGGCCGGCCGACATGCGGCTCGGGGTTACCGGGCGCCCCTAGACGCTCGGTAGCCCTCCTGCGTGCGCGTCAGGGCAGGAATCGGTCGATCCAGCTGAGAACCGGTCCGATCACACGGCGCTCGTGCCAACCACCCTCCACCACGAACGCGCGGGCGCGCCGAACCACGGCGCGCCCGCGACCAAGAATCGACGGTCGACTGCGGTCGGCCGCCTCGGTCGCTCGCCGGTCTAGGTACCTCGCGCAACCCGCACAGACCGCGACCTCCGGGTGTGCTCCAAGGTGGGACAGCGCGTCCTGTGCAAAGGTGCCGCCGCAGCACCAGCACAGATCGTCGAGCGTCTCGAGCTGCGACTCGGGCTGTGCAGTCACGACAGCGCCTCGACCAACTGGTCCACGGAGGGCGACCCTGCCAGCCCGTCCGCCGTCGGATAGAGCCGGCAGCTGAGCCCGGCCGGCGCGCCCGGGTGCCCGAAGGGGTCGACGCCGTCGAGAAGGATCGTCGGAGACCCGGTGAAGCCGACACGCCCTGCGTCGCTCGATGTCTCCACACGCTCGAGGACGATCGCGACGTCCCCGTGTCCGGTGCCGTCCAGCGCCGTCCGCAGTCGTTGCTCTGCCAGCCGCCAGTTCGGGCATCCGTCGAAGTAGCGAAGCAGCACGTCCATCCGGCCATCGTCTCACCGGCGGCGGTCAAGACCCTCCACTGCCGGGCAGGACCGCTCCGTACATCGAGCGCGACGGCATCTGGCGCGCGGCGGCCGGACTCGCGGCCGGTGCGGTGGTCTTCACCGTGCTCAGTGCCCGGCTCGACGCGGTTGCGCGTGCCGGGACACCGGTCGGTGTGCTTGAGGAGGGCAGCGAGAAGCTCGACGTCAACGCCGCTGCGTAGGAGCACGCACCGTCCCCCGCGTCCACGCGCGGGGGCTGGCGCTCCTCGCGGCGGTGACGTTGGACGGTGTGCCGGAAAACCTGGCTCTGGGCATCTCGCTGGGTGAGGGCACTGTGGGCCTGGCGTTGCTGCCGGCGATCTTCGTGTCCAGCTTCCCCGAGTCGTTGGTGAGCAGCGCCTCGATGCGGGCCCAGGGACGGTCGCTGCGCAACATCCTCGGGCTCTGGATCGCGTGCGCTGTGCTGCTGACCGCCGCCGCGAACCCGCCGACTCATCCGCGATGCACTGACCGCCTGCGATTCGGGCGCCTGCCAGCTCGGCGATTCCGGCGCCCCGTAGGGAGTTTGGCGTTTCACGTGCAATGACCACCACGGCTGCGACAGCCCCGACCGCCGCGGCACCCGGGAGTCGATCAACGCTGAGCGCGATGCGGGCGAAGATCCCTGAATCCAGGAGAGGGCTTGACCTTCGACTCGAATCGAAGGTTTACGGTCGCTGCATGAGCTACCGCATCGCTGAAGTCGCAGACCTGGTCGGGGTCCCTGCCACGACGCTGCGCTACTACGAGGACATCGGCCTGGTCGAGCAGCCAGCCCGCGGGGGCAACGGGTACCGGTCCTACAACGACGCCGACCTGGCGCGGCTGCGGTTCATCACCGCGACCAAGAACCTCGGCATCCCGCTGACTGACGTCGCAGAGCTGGTGAAGGCGTACGACGTCGAGGACTGCTCGACCGTCGCCCACAACGTGGTGGAGATGGTCGCCGTGCGCCTGGCGGAGACCCAGACCCGCATCGGGGAGCTCGTCGCGCTGGCCGCCCAGCTGCAGACCGTCTCCGCCCGACTGTCTGACGCACCCACCTCGGGTGCCTGCGGGGATGGGTGCCCGTGCGCGACCGCGGCGCCCGCGCCGCTGGCCGACCGGCGGACCTTCGTCCCGCTGACCCGCGGCCCGGTCATCGCCGCGCCGGATGTCCCCGTGATCGCGTGCTCCTTGGACGCTGGTTCGGTGCCGGACCGGATCTCCGACTGGCAGGCGCTCGTCGCCCGGGCAGTGAGCCGTGAGCCGATCACCGACGGTGTGGCCCTGCAGTTCGTGGCTTCGCCCGAGCTGGTCGCGGAGGTCGCCCGGCTTGCCGCCGCCGAGCAGGACTGCTGCACCTTCTTCACCTTCACGTTGACGATGACCACCGGCCAGGTCCGCCTCGAGGTCCAAGCACCCGCGGAAGCCGCCGACGTCGTCGCCGCGATGTTCGGCACCGCTGCCTAGATCCCCACGCTCGACTCGACCGGCACCCGCACGGTTCCGGCCGCGATCCGCTCTGCCCGAACCCAACGAGGAGACCCTGTGAGCACCCCGACCACCCACGAGCACGCGACCACCACGCCCACGACCAGCAACAAGAAGAGGGGCGTCCTGGCCGGAATCGGGATCGCCGCGGCCTGTGCGCTGGCGTGCTCGCTGCCTCTGATCGCCGCTGGCGGGCTTGCCGCGGGGGTGGGTGCGTTCCTTGCCGGCGGGGAGGCCATCGCCCTCGGAGTGGTCGCGCTCGTCGGCGTGCTGGTCGGGACGGGGCTGTGGATGCGCCGGCGACGTCGGGCCGCCGCGGCGACCGCGTGCAGCACCGGCTGCGGGTGCGGCGGCGGCTGCTGACCGCCGACACCAGCCGAGGAGCCGATCATGACGACCGTCATCACCCGCGAGGAGCTGGTGCGCGCGATGAGCGAGGACACCATCACCCTCATCGAGGCGCTACCCGCTGCGCACTACGCCGCGGAGCATCTGCCGGGGGCGATCAACGTTCCAGGGGAGGTCACCGCCCAGGACGCAGCCCGCATCGCCCCCGACCTGCACCGCCCCGTGGTCGTCTACTGCTCCGGTCCCGGGTGCGGCCGCTCCAAGGTCACCGCAGCGGCCCTGAGCCGCGCCGGCTACACCGACGTGCGCGTCTACGTCGATGGGAAGGCCGACTGGTACGCGGCCGGCCTGCCGATGGAGCGCACCGCGGCCGCGAGCTGACTCGCGGGAGACTGCTCCCATGACCCTCCTGCGCTCCCTGCTCCTGTTCGCCGTCGCGGCCCTCGCCGAGATCGGTGGTGCGTGGCTGATCTGGCAGGGCGTGCGCGAGCACCGCGGCGTGCTCTGGATCGGCGCCGGTGTGCTCGCCCTGGGCGCCTACGGGTTTGTCGCGACGCTGCAGCCCGACGCGAACTTCGGCCGGATCCTGGCCGCGTACGGCGGGATCTTCGTGGCGGGCTCGCTGGCCTGGGGCATGGCCGTCGACAAGTTCCAACCCGACCGGTGGGACATCATCGGCGCGGCCGTCTGCCTGCTCGGCGTCGCCGTCATCATGTACGCACCGCGCACCTGAGCAAGTCGGGCAGGCGGAGCGGGCCGCAGACTTTCGCGGCTTCGCGAACCGCGCAGGCTGGCCCACACGCGCCGCGGCGCCCGACAAGTGGCGGGGGCTACGAATGATCGAGTCCGCGGGCCAGCGCCGGAGCGAGGTCCCATGAGCCGCCGAGAGCCAGATCCGCTGTTCGAGACCCCTGTTCGTTTCCACGATTGTCGGGGGCACCGATCGAGCGTGCCGTCAGCAGCACCTGCGTGGCTGACTCCCGGAGCAGGCCAGGCTGCCCCTCACTCCAGCCTGCGATGTACGGCAGCGAGTAACTCGCGGTGTCGAGCCCGGCGCTAGTGGACACGAGGAAGGCGACCGATTCGGCTTCCACCTCGGCGCGACCGCGACACTGCGCACTGGCGGCGTAGTCGGGGAATCTGCGCTCGTGGTCCGCCCGGATGTGCCCGAGCTCGTGCGCGAGCGTCTTCGTCGCCTGCGCCGGCTCGACGTCGTCACGGATGCGCACGGTCCTCAATCGGAAGGCGGTATAGCCGTTGGCTCCCGGTGGGCATGGGCCGCGCTCCACGACGTAGCCGTCCTCGTCGACGACCGCGGCGAGATGCTCCCAGAGGTGCAGCGGTGCGTCGCCGGTCAATAGCTGCGGCTCGACGTCGGGAAGCGCTTGGCCCTCGGTCTGGTTCACGTCGAAGACGTGAACGACACGGAATCCGCGAAGCTCGCGCCTGGAGACCGGATCTTCGTCTGCGGAGCGCGGCGGACCTGGCTCTGCGTTGCGGCTTGCCACCTCAGGATCGGTCCGTGTGGGCCGGTAGGTGCAAGGGGCGAGGATCGCAATGCCGCGCTCGCCCTTGACCACGCGGCGACCCAGGTCGTTCCAGGTGCGGATTCCTGCAACTCGCGTGGCGTCGGGTCGTTGGGCGGCGATGAGCAGCACGTTGGAGGGGGAGTAGGTCGGGAATCGGGCTGCGGTGGTGAGCATCTGCCGCCAACGGTCGGACTGAACCAGGTCGGTGACTGCGGCCAGCAGCTTCTCGTGCAGAGCAGCGAGACGTTCCTCGCTGGACGGCGATGTGCGACCTGTCATGGCTCCCGCCCGGAGGGGGCCGGGTGGGTGGTTCCGGCAGGCAGCAAGGCTCCCTTGCAGATCGGGTCTGACCACCCGAGGTATCCGTTGCCGTGCAGGTACATCGCGGACAGGCGGCCGAGGCTGATCAGGTAGACCCCGCCGTGGTTGCCGGTGGCGGAGTCGAAGACCTCGTTGGCGGTGAGCAGGATCTTGGTCGGATCGCAGCCGGGGTCTGCTTGCACGACGAGGGAGGCGTGGCCGAAGGGTCGTCCAGTGTTCCAGAACGTGAAGGCGCCAAGGGGTGGGCAGGCGTCGCCGGGGTGGGCGTGCCCGGTGGTGAGCATCTCGGTCCAGTGGGCCTTGGCGGAGGTGTATCCGGACCCGACGTACCCGTAGGCGCGGCAGGCGAGCCGGTCGCACAGCTGGCGCCACCCGGAGGTGACCCCGACGTAGGCCAGCCCGTTGCGCGCGGCCGTCGCGACGTCGGCCGGGGTGTCGGCCGGGACGACGACCTCGCCTCCACCCAGTTGAGGTGTGCACCCGCCCGCCGACCCCGCGCGAGGTGGGGCTGCAACGGGGTCGGCTGGGTTCGCGACCTCCGGGACCGCGCCCGAGACAACGTCCGCAGCCCACGCGGCCATGCGGTCGTTCACATTGGCGATGAATTGGGCGGTGATGGCCGGGAAGGTCGGGTAGGTGCGCAGGCGGGATTCGCCGGCGTTGTGCGCGATGACCAGGGCGTCCAGGATCGGGATGCTCGAGGAGGCCCAGTCGGGGTGGTCGGTGCGGATCTGTCGCACGCCGGCCAGGCGGGTGCACAGGTACGTGCCGCCGACGCGGGCGTGGATGTCGGGGTCCTCGATGTCCGGGACGCCGTTGTGATTGAGGTCGGTGTTCGGTGGGTGGCCGTAGTGCGCCCGCCAGATGGAGGCGTTCATCTGCAGCAGTCCCCAGGTGCCGCCGTTGGAGTCGTCGGCGTGCGCGTCGGGTCGAAAGCCGGACTCTTGGGCCATGACGGCGGCGATCCACGTCTCCGGCAGGTCGGGGCAGGACGCCTTCGTCCCGGCGATCCAGGTCCGGGCGATCGCGGGGATGGGGGCGTCGTCGGCGAGCGGTCCGCGGGCGGAGGTGGCGATGCAGGCGCTCGCTGTGCCGCCGACGGCGACGGCGGTGACGATCGCGATGGCCGGCACGGACAGGAACCCAAGAGTTCCGAGCGCGAGCTTGATCATGTCGGCACCGCCGTGCCGGTCGCCGTGGCGTGCTCGACGGACTTCTGGTCCGCCTGCAGTGCTGCTGCGTCGCGTCGGGCGGTCCAGGCGGCCAGGTCGATGATGGTGGGTTTGGTCTGGCGTAACAGCAGGACTGCGGTGCCGAACGGCAGCGTGCGCAGTACGGAGGCGGGCATGACCGGGACGGTGCGCACCGAGGTGGACGAAGAGCGGTCCCCGGCGCGGCCCCGGGAGTGGGTTTCGGTGAGTTCGTCGACCTCGCCGACGAGGCGGGCGACGTCGTCCAGGTCCCGGTACTTGGCCAGGCCGCCGAGCACGATCTTGACGGTGGCTGCGTCCCAGATGGCGTCGGCGGCGTGCTCGCCCCAGCGGGCGCGAGCTTGGGCCAACGATTGCAGGACGGCCAACGTGGTGATCCCGGAGCCGCCACCTTCGGCCATCAAGGNGCGTCCCAGATGGCGTCGGCGGCGTGCTCGCCCCAGCGGGCGCGAGCTTGGGCCAACGATTGCAGGACGGCCAACGTGGTGATCCCGGAGCCGCCACCTTCGGCCATCAAGGAGGGCAGGGATGGCAGGGGGGTGAGGTTGGCGATCTCGTCCAGGGCGAGCAGCAGGGGCGGGTCGAGGCGRGCGCCGGGGGCGCGGGCGGCCAGGGCGCGGGCGGTCTCGGTGATGTCTTCGACGAACGCTGCGACCAGGGGCGCACATGACCCGGCGGCGACGGCGGAGGCCAGCAGGTAGAGSGTKCCGGACTCACGCAGGAACGCGGCGGGGTCGAAGGAATGACCGGCCTTGGGCTCGACGGCGGCCAGGACGTCGGGGTCGGCCAGGGCGGCCAGGGATTGGCGGACGCCGAGCCAGATGGAGTCGCGGGTGCGGGGGTCGGAGTGGATCGACGCGTCCAGGGCGTCGGCCCATCCATCGGCCGCGGTGGTGCTGCGGTTCAGGATGGTGACGGCGTCCTCGGCCAGGGCGGGGTTCAGGGACCAGCGGTACAGGTCGACGGCTCGGCGGTTGTCCAGGGCGGCGG